>CBDDFO010000003.1:0-214257 GCA_965227085.1 Aliiglaciecola sp. | reverse complement strand
AAAAAAGAAGCTACAGGACAAAGCGACGTGACGTCCAACAATGCCGCACCTCAAGACAAAGTTGCAGCAGCCATTGCTCGCGCTAAGGCCAAGCGACAAGCTGCCCAAGCCGATATCAGCGCCAAATCCGAAGATTCTTCCTCAGATGCCAGCAAACTCGCTCCAGTCAAAAAGGCTAAAGTTGAACTCGCTATTGAAAAAGCAAAGGCAAAGCGAGCTGCAGCACGTAAAGCAGAACAAGCTTCGCAACAAATTGATACAACAGCCGAGTCCGCCGCAGAAACTGATGAACAGGCGGAAAAAAAGGCTAAAGTCGCCGCGGCGGTAGCAAAAGCCAAGGCTAAGAGAGCGGCCCAATCTAGCGAACCAACCGACACACAAGAAGCATCCACAACCGAAACGGATGCACAGGCAGATAAAAAAGCCAAAGTCGCAGCGGCGGTAGCGAAAGCCAAAGCTAAAAAAGCGGCACAAGCCAGCGAACCAACCGACACACAAGCAGCATCCACAACCGAAGTGGATGCACTGGCAGATAAAAAAGCCAAAGTCGCCGCAGCGGTAGCGAAAGCCAAAGCTAAAAAAGCGGCACAAGCCAGCGAACCAACCGACACACAAGCACCATCCACAACCGAAGTGGATGCACAGGCTGACAAAAAAGCCAAAGTCGCAGCGGCGGTAGCGAAAGCCAAGGCAAAGCGTGAAGCGGCTCAAAATCAGGATAAAGAATAAAGCCCATGAGTTTTAAACCCGTCAGTTCTCCTCATATCCATGCCCGACGCAGTACGTCGCAAGTAATGCGTTTGGTAATGTACGCAGCGATTCCGGGCATTGCCGTACAAACCTACTTTTTCGGCTGGGGAGCCATCATCCATTTTCTGATTGCAAGCATCACCGTTGTGGTAGTCGAAGCGGCTATTCTAGAAATGCGCAAAAAAGACGTGGAAGTAGCCATCAAAGATTGCAGTGCCCTGCTCACCGCGTTACTGCTGGCCATCAGTATTCCTCCTTTTGCTCCATGGTGGATTACGGTCATAGGCAGTGTGTTTGCCATTGCCATCGTGAAACAGTTATACGGTGGGTTGGGCTCTAACTTGTTTAATCCTGCCATGGCAGCTTATGTGATGTTGTTGGTGTCTTTCCCGGTACAAATGACCTCTTGGTCGGTGCCCATGGGCTTGAGTCCCTACCCTCAAGATTTTATGGATGCAGTAAACATCATCTTCAGTGGCTTTAGTACTGAGGGTTACAGCGTGCTTCAATATCGGACTTTGATCGACGGTTACACTATGGCGACGCCGTTGGACGCAGTAAAAACCGGTTTGCAGCAGAATTTGACTCTGAGTGAAGTATTCCAGCAACAAGGCTTTGAAAATGGCTTAGGCATTGGCTGGATGTGGATCAACCTCGCCTATTTACTGGGTGGACTGTACCTGCTCAAAATTAAGGTCATTAACTGGCATATTCCTCTGAGCATTCTGGTGGCCTTAGCGGTGTTGTCATCAGTTATGCACTTGGTTGATGATGCGTTGTACGCGGGGCCAGTATTTCATTTACTTAGCGGCTCAGCCATGCTGGGCGCTTTCTTTATCGCGACGGATCCGGTATCCGCTTCCACCACTAACCGCGGTCGGATCCTTTTTGGACTCGGTATCGGTCTGTGGATTTACGTGATCCGTACATGGGGTGGCTATCCAGATGCAACGGCCTTTGCCGTATTGATCATGAATATGGCTGTGCCTCTTATCGACTATTACACCAAACCACGCACCTATGGGCACCGCACTGAACACAAAAAGACCATCGCCGTGAAACAAATCGATACACAGGATAAGCGATGAAAAAAAGCATGATCAACAATGGTGGAATTCTGGCAGCCTTTGCAGTGGCGTGCACCTTACTCATTGCCGTGACTTTTCTTGCAACAGAAGACACCATCGAGCAACAAATTATCGCTAAGCGCTTGTCTATCTTGCAGCAACTGATCCCAGCAGAACGCTACAACAATGACATCCAACATGACTGTGTACGGGTTACCGCACCGGAGTTTTTGGGAACCGCCGAACCAATGCCCGTGTACCGCGCTCGCATGGACCAAACGCCTGTAGCGATAGCCATCGAAACCATCGCACCGAACGGCTACAATGGCGAAATTGATCTCATCGTCGGCATAGACTCCGATGGTGTGGTATTGGGTGTGCGCACCTTGCAGCATAAAGAAACCCCGGGGCTGGGTGACAAAATCGAATTGCGAGTCAGTGACTGGATCTTGGATTTCAATGGCCAGTCAATTACTACTCAAAATGCCACTCGTTGGAAAGTCAAAAAAGACGGTGGACAATTTGACCAATTCACCGGAGCGACTATTACGCCCAGAGCGGTGGTAGGCGCGGTAAAACGCACTGTGGAATACTATCAGAAGCATTCCCAACAATTGTTTGAGCAACCGAGCAACTGCTATCCACAAACGGAAGACAATTCGGCGGAGGCACAGTGATGAATACCTATCAAGAATTAAGCTGGCAAGGCCTGTGGAAAAACAACCCGGCACTGGTGCAACTCTTGGGGTTGTGTCCACTTCTCGCGGTCACCATGACCTTTATCAATGGATTGGGGTTGGGTCTGGCCACTACATTAGTGTTGATCGGCTCCAACTGTACGGTGTCCTTGGTGCGCAATCTGGTGCCTAACGAAATTCGAATACCCATCTTCGTCATGGTCATTGCTGCCTTTGTGACCATCATTCAATTGTTGATGCACGCCTTTACCTTCAATTTGTATGAAGCGCTGGGCATCTTTATCCCGTTAATTGTCACCAACTGCGCGATCATTGGTCGAGCCGAAGCCTATGCATCAAAAAATCCCGTCAAACACGCGGCCTTTGACGGTCTGATGATGGGAACGGGGTTCACCCTCGTCTTGGTGATTTTAGGTGCGATGCGCGAACTTTTGGGCAATGGCACCTTGTTTTCTGGTGCTAACTTGTTGTTGGGCGATTGGGCCAGCGTCCTAACCATCCAAGTATTTGAAATGGAAAGCCCTTTTCTGCTGGCCATTTTGCCACCGGGTGCGTTTTTGGGCATGGGACTGCTAATTGCTTTGAAAAACGTGCTCAACGACCGTGTCGAAGCCATGGTCGCACAACCGAAAGAAGAAAAGACCGTGCAACGAGCTCGTGTCACCAGCGAGACTTAAAAGCAGCCAAGGGACGTACGGCCAATGAACAAACAAAAACGCATAGAAATTCTGACTCGACTTCGTAACGAGAACCCAAATCCGACCACAGAATTAAACTATTCAACTCCCTTTGAATTGTTGATTGCGGTTATCCTATCAGCCCAAGCCACCGACGTCGGTGTTAATAAGGCCACTGCAAAGCTTTATCCCGTAGCCAATACCCCTGAAGCCATTTATGCCCTGGGTGTGGAGGGCTTAAAAGAGTATATAAAAACCATCGGGCTATTTAACGCTAAAGCTGAAAACGTTATCAAAACCTGCAAAATATTGATTGAACAGCATAACTCTCAGGTACCGGAAAATCGCGAAGCCTTAGAAGCATTGCCTGGGGTTGGCAGAAAAACCGCGAATGTGGTGCTCAATACCGCCTTCGGCTGGCCAACCATCGCCGTGGACACTCATATTTACCGCGTGTCCAACCGCACTAAACTGGCCATGGGCAAAACCGTCGATGATGTAGAGAAAAAGCTACTTAAAGTGGTGCCTGCGGAATTTAAACTGGATGTCCATCACTGGCTAATACTACACGGACGCTACACCTGCATCGCCCGCAAGCCTCGTTGTGGCTCATGTATTATTGAAGACTTGTGTGAGTTTAAGGATAAGACTGACGAATAATATGAGTAAAAAAGGCGATTGTCTCGTCTAACCTTAAGTAACTCCGAGGCCTGCCCAGCTAAATGAGCTGCCTTATGCCTCTCCCTCTGCAATTACAAATAGCCTTTACGCTAAATGCATTTTATTCTGTCATCTCACCACCATCAGAACTAACCTAGTGAAATTAAACAAAACCATTATTTTTATAGTGTCATTGGCATTTTTAGGGGCTTGCCAGACAGAAGAGCCTCACATTTTAGCGTCTAACCGATGGCAAATAAGTGAACAAGTAATTGTTGATGGGAAACTATCAGACAGTGGCGAGTTTACCTCATTGCTTTTGTCTGATAACAGTCTTGAGCTATGGAATAATCAGGTCCGGCAAAAAGTCTCTGTATGGCACAATGAACAATTGGTGCCGAACACAGTGTTGTTGGATATGTCTGATACGGCCGAATACCTTCTTTCCGCGAGCGATACTGTAATTCAGCTATGGCATACCGAATCCAAAGAAGCCCTAGGTATGATCGATCTTTCAGAGCACTTGGGTGATGCAAAAATCACTCAAGTACGATTTTGGATATCACCCCATCGTTTTTTCATTGGCACCAGCAGTGGCGATGTAATCTTTGCGGATACACAAAATAATGCCTATCGAGTTAATCGGCATCACAGTAGTGAAGTGGTTAAGCTGGAATTATCAAAAGACAAACACACGCTTTTCAGTGGTGGCAATGATGGTTTAGTGGTTAAGTGGGACTTAATTAATTACCGTCCGGTCGTCACAAAGCGCTTACCTTTTCGCATCGTGAGTCTGGCTGTTGGCAGCAATGATACAGTGTTTGTATCAGATGCGTTAAAAGATCATATCTTGTGGAATAGTGAGCAAGACTCCATAGCTGGACAGATTACACATTGGAAACGCTTCAAGTGGTTCCGTCAGGCGCTGTTAGATCCCAATCAGCGTTGGTTAGTCACTTCTTCGCCAAAAACTGACATGCAGATATGGAGCTTAGATGATATGCAGATGCGAGGCTCATGGTTGGTAGAAACTCAAAGCTTAGGTTCGTCAGTTCAAGATATGGTACTGATGGATGAACACAACCTGCGTACTCTGACGACAGACGGTGTTGTCCAAGATTGGGATCTTCGTTCTTTTGATTTATAGCGGTTTAATTGAGGTCTGATGACTGATAGTAGTGATTGCTTGAACCACTCAGTAATTGATTTACACCTGTCCACTTTCATTGTCTTTTGACAGATTGACGATCGCAGTAGATAGGCACATTTTCCATGTATCTGAGCGCACTAAACTAAGTATTGGCAAAAATGTTAAACAGGCAGAAGCTACTTAAAGTTGCCAATGTGTGCATGAAGACTTGTGTGAGTCTTAGAAGAAAACAACAAAACTCGTCGTTTAGTGTTAAACACTAAACGACAAAGTTTATTGAAAAAGTAAAACTTGGTATTACTGCTCGTTAGGAAAAAATATATCTTCAATACTTTTTCCAAAAATCTCAGCAATGGAAAAGGCAAGGGTTAATGAAGGGTCATGCTTTCCAGTTTCGATAGCGTTCACTGCCTGCCGCGATACATCTAACTTCTCAGCAAGACTAGCTTGAGACCACTCTTGTTCTGCTCGAAGCACCCTCAACCTATTCTTCATAGGTATTTCCTTTTAGTTTTATGTATTGTGCAATGCCAAAGACTCCAGCTATGGCTGGCAACATAAAGGCCGTGCTAAGAGTCGGCATATCGACCATTTCAGCCAGCAGGCCATAAGCCATGGCAACGCAGCCAACTACTCCAACTGCCCATAACAAACTCTCCCCCATGACCCTCTGTATATATTCATCAAATGACCGATATTGGACTACCACTAAACGTAATAAAAACACAATGGGGATCACGGGTGACATAGCGAGAAATCCTCTGCTGTATATTGATAAATCATTAGTTTCATTTAGCACCACAGAAAGTCCCAAAACACCCAAAAACATTGCTATATGCAAAAGAAATTTAACGACAAATTTCTTTTCATTTCTCTCTAAGCCATTACTCATATTAACTCCCGGTTTCACTTTGTTTTAAACTCTACTTGTGGAAAATGTCAGGTTAAAACGACACAATGTAATGCCAACCTTACATTTACACAGCAAACATGTCAAGCAAACCTGACATAAAATCAATTTTTAAATATCTGGGGGGTGAAAAAGTACAATCAGTAAAGGCTGTTTGAATTCGAGAAAATCTTGTAAATGAACAAAGGAGTACTTATCAACTTGATTATTAATAAAGCATGAGAGCCCATCCAAGAATATCTACCCTACCTAAGCATTAAAATATCTTTTGGTAAGACCGTCGAACAGGATGTACTCAAGCTCTTTAAGGTCGCAACTGAGAAACTCAACCTGGAAGTCCGACACTGATTAATTCTGAAGGGACTTCATACCTGAGCTGCCCGCACAGTCTCGCGTTGGTTCCTTCGTCATCTAAGACTTGTGTGTGACCAGAATAGTCTGAGATTTGCTGAGAACAAATCCTAAAGGTAGGTTAACACGCTAAAGGATAAATTCAGGCGAACTCGTTACTGAACTGGAATCCGCTAGAGTAATTAATTGATGCTGCCACAGCGGACAATAAAGCGCCTCGACTCGGAGCTGCAAACCTTTCAGTGTCTTTTATTCAACCTTAAAAGATAAACAGCCCCTAGGACATATGGGGTCAAGTCCAGTTTCAAAAGAATATTTGACCCTATTGGAGCACGACCTGCTCTTCTAAACTTATGCGCTCACCCGATAAATAAACCTGTGAAATCGATTGGGTATTCTTTATATCTTCAAGGGGATTGCGTTTTAGAAAGAGCAAATTTGCAACTTTTCCTGGCTCGATTGTGCCATGCTCATCGGCAATATTAAGATGCTGAGCGCCATTGAGGGTCGCCATTTTTAGAATGGCACTGTTGGGAATACCTGCGTCAGCAAAAAGTTGCATTTCTTGGTGCATGCTAAAGCCAGGAATGACCCAAGGATTACCTAAATCTGTCCCAATAGTGAGCGGTACGCCTTCTTGGTGTAATCGTTTAACAAAATCCAGTACTTTCGGCCACACCTGCTTCGCGCGATCAAAGTCTTCAGTTTGCCATCCCGCATTGAAGGTAAAAAACGTTCTCCAATTGTTTAGCAGCTCAGGGTGCACATATTCAAGGTTAGGGTGCGCTGTAACGGCTTTTGTATCACCGAAAAAACTGTTTTTAAAAACGATTAGTGTGGGGTCGACATGCACTTGGTTGTCGCTTAGGGCAGTGTAAAGTGATTGCATGGCGGACGAGTCCAGATCGGCATGCTCAAACCATTCAAAATGGGCAAACGTCCCTGGTCGACCGTTTTGTTTATAAGCTGTTTTAGCTTCATCGTTCAGTAATTTTGACGAGATTGGCATAGCGTGAACTAATCCATCAATGTGCCAGTTTGCAGCATCGGTCCAACTAACCTCTTCAAGGTGACCAATCACTATCATATCGAGGTCATGAGCTATCTTTATTGCCTCTTGCACCTGCTGTTCACTTAACCCAGAGTACAATTTAATAATGTCGATACCAGCCGCTTTTTGTTGCTCAATAGCCCTTTGCAATGACATATGGTTGTTTATGTCAATCACTAAGCCTTCAAAAGCCCCTTGATTGAGTATTTCCCCCGCCATTTTAGCGCCAGGCCCGATTAAGCTGCCGGCGGCAATTTGCTCTTTGTAGCGAAGATTATGTTCGCTGCTTCCACCGGGGTTTCTAATAAAAGTCACGCCCCAGCGTAACAGCTCTCGTGCATTCCAAGATGACATATCATCACTACTGTGGGCATATACTCCAAGTTCTCCATTGATTTCCTTAAAGGCTACTTCTCCCAAAGAAATATGAGCATGGGTATCAATCAAACCAGGCATCACGTATTGCCCTTGCCCATCAATCATTTCAAGCTGTGAATAATTTTCAGGCAGAGACTGACCAACAAAGTCTATCTTGTCATCTTTAAGCACCAGAAAGCTCTTTTTAAGGATAATGCCGTTGTTGACATCGACGATATTGAGGTTGCGAAAGGATTTAATTTTACTGTTAGATCGTTCAGCGAATGCTACAAATGTGCCTAAACAGCATATGACTAGGGCAAGGGTTCTGATTATCTTCATAAAAACTCCACAAATTAATTTCATTTTTAACAGTGGCGTTTTCTCTATATTCCTTACAAATTTTTTAGTTTTATTTTAGTTTCGATAAATAATGTTCGTGCTTTTTCATTTGATGACGGTTAATTAGCCACGCTGAAAGCAACCAAGTAACGCCAAATGCATATCGAGTCGCCAGATTAATTAATACGCTCTCAAGAAACAGCAACTCATAGATAAACACTATAACCAAGGCGGCACTAAAGATTGCGATAAAGTAGTTGGTATACTTACCTCTTTTCAGCGCTTCTTGGCTAATCTGCCCCTCAAATTTCATCCAATCCGTTGTTGGGCTAGTGAGCATTTGGTAACTCTTAATTCGGCTTTTTAAAATCAAGGCATATGCAATGCCACCTGTTATCAAGGCAAACATAAGCCCCAACTTTAAATGGATTGGCCAAAACTGACTGAAAGCCAGAACTAGCAACCCTGCTGTCACCAACAAAATACACACTTCAAGTATTGTGAAAGACAATAAAGTAAACTGCTTCCTCAAAAGCTGCCTCTTAAATTTTGCTTGGTCAAACTGATCGACAACGTCATGAGATTGCCAAGCTTTCGACAATGATTCGATATCGAAATCATTACTCATCGTTCTTACTCCACATCAATAACGTGATGGCTATTTCTGAGACAAGAGCTGGGCTAGTGATAGTTTTGCTCTGTTTACTCTAACCGCAATATTACTCTCACTCATCCCTAAGATCTCCGAAATGTCTTGTTGTTTAACACCATCTAAGTACAAAGTGATTATCTGTCGCTGAACTAAGGGTAACTGCCTAATTGCATTCATTAAAATGTCCAATTGCTGATCTTGAGCCACGCCCTGTTCAAGAGCCGCGGTGGCAGAAAAATCGTAGTCTTCGTTGCAGGTTCTAATTTTTTTCAACTGTTTTTTGACATGACCCACCCCAACGTTATGGGCGATTCTGTAGCAAAAAGTATCCATCGAACTTTCGCCGCGAAAGTGGCTTAGAGACAGCCAAATCGCCAAAGCCATTTCCTGCACAAGTTCCTGCTGCAATTGAGGCAATACTTCATAGGTTGAAGCTACTCGTGCAAGTCGCGGCCAAAATTCCTTTAGCACTTTCCCTTTGTCTTCATTCATAAACAATAAATACGTTCAATTTGCGCGCTAGGAGATCTCGTCTACTGCAAGAGCTCAACAGCTTTAGTTGATAACTTCAGTTGTTACAAAAACTACTGCCGCAATAGCAACGATGATTTCCAAGACCACATAAGCCAAACCCAGTTTTAAAATACGTTGAGAAAGTTTGCTTGCCTTAAATTTTTGAATAAGTTGACTCATGATGAAATCCTTCAATTTTTGTTGGTTCAATGTCTTAGTAGCCAACCAGCAATTTTCCTTACAAATATTTTTGTTTTTACTAGAGTCTGTTGATCTTTGCTGCACACATTTTAGTCAGCATACATGGGTAACCACATCATTGTAAAAGCCAGAGACACCATCGAATGGTAGTTTCTGGCCAATTTGTCATATCTCGTTGCAATTGCCCGATACTTTTTCACCTTTAAAAACGCATTTTCTACCAGATGGCGGTATTTGTATAAACACCAGTCCATATGAGCATTACCGCGCTTTTTATTCATTTTCCTTGGAATATTAGACGCCATACCAGCGGCTTCTATCGAGTCTCTTAACACGTCACTATCGTAACCTTTATCTGCCACAACAACCTCTGACGGTGGAGAGTTCATCACCAAGGACTCTGCAAAACTGACGTCGTGGGCTTGGCCACCCGACAATTCAAAGTAAACAGGTAATCCGCCGCTATCGACCGCTAGGTGAATTTTGGTTGTGTTTCCACCCCGACTTTTCCCAACGGATTCATCGTTGTCACTGGCTGCCCCTGTGCCGTGCTGATGGGTTTTAACGATACTGCCATCAATAAACAGCCATTGGGTGTCACTCTCTTGGCTCAATGCTTTGAACATCTCGGCTAACACACCCTTTTTAGACCATAGATTGAACCGCCTAAAGATGGCGCTCCAATCGCCGAATTCTTTGGACAGGTCACGCCACGGGATACCAGTACGCATACGATATAGAATTCCTTCAAACGTCATTCTATGCTCGGCTTTAGAGTAGACCCGACCACTTAAATACATCAATTGGCATAGCTTGCCCCATTGGGCATCTGATAACATAGTTCTCGGCATGTTGATTTCGGTATAGGTTGTTTTTGGCGAAATGAATTATATCAGTCTTCATGCCATTTATTTTTATACCGTAAAGATCAACACGCTCAAGATTAGGTATACGATTTATTCTTATTGAACTCGTCTATCAAATCTTGGTGCCTAATATTTTTCTTCTAATACCACTCAAGTTAACGGTCTATGCCAATATCTGCAATCCAGGGCTTTGGCATAGACCGTATTTTTAAGCAATGATATTTTAATCCAGTCGTATAGTGACCTGAATCCGCAAACCTTTAACCTTACTAATCATTCCAACAATACGTAGGATAGCCAGCTTGCATAAAGCAATACCCAGAACCACCGCCGCTACCACCACCGCTAGAACTTACAACTGTTAAAGCACCAAACGAACCTGAGCCACTGCCACCGCCAGTGGAACTACTTCCGCCACCTGGCACAGGAACTATATTTCCGTCGCCATCAAGTGCATAGTCGCCCGCAATTTCATACTGAACTTGAGACAATGGTGAACGACGGAACAACACCATCGAACCATCTCCTTCAAAGTATGCAATGGTAAGCTCAAACGTTAACGCGATCATCAAATCAAGATAGCCTGTTGGCACATTCAATTGTGAACTTAGATATTGGCTCGTGTACGAATGGCTCAAAGATCCTTGGCTCATACCAATGCCAGTTGGCGCTATAGAGGGAGGGATGAACTCCAAATTTATGCGATAATACCATGGAAAGTCATAAAGCCTTCTTGCCGAATCAACAATATCAGGATTTGCTCGAACATTATCGTTCATGGCATCAATAATAACTTTTGCTTCGTTTACGGCATTAGTAATTTCATCCCGTATAGCTGTTTGATAAACATCAACTCTTTCAAAACCGGGCTCTCTAATCCATCTCACTCTGAAAGCATATGCGACCCCATTTATAGGATCAGCAACCTGCACTTCAACAGTTCTATTTGCTACTTTATGTTCTCTAGCGGCATCTTGCGCGTAGTACACATCGCAGTTTCCGCAGACATCCAAAATAAATTCTTCGCCAGCGACGGCTTTTGAGCAGCCTAATAACCAAATTAGTCCTACTAACGCTATGGCCAATCCTCTCATCTTTGCTTCCTTTGTGTTATTTTCATCTTGGTTTTTATAGGCTTATCAGGTTTTTAAATCGATAAAACCTACTTTCAAAGCATTCATTGCATAATCTTTTGTGTTATGCAAATATTGCTCAAGGTCAAAAAAAATAGAATTATGAGATTAAAAAAAGCGTTTGTTTCAATAGTCGCTGGCTTAGTTTTGCAGTATGTGACAATTTTGATGTTTATTTACACACCATCAAAGCCATACATGCAAGAATTTCTTGTTAATTCAGAAGTCGGAGTTAGAAGAGATGCTGTTCTATTTTTCCATGACGTATCCCTGATATTGTTAGCTTATTGCATAGGCGTCTTTTTGCTTAAAAAACTGTGTAGTAGAGAGAGCGCAAGAGTTGCGTCATTTTGGATTCAGATTCCGATGACATTGCTTGTTGCACTGTCTTTGTATCGACTTTTTAATTCTTGGGGTGTAGTTGATGGGTATAGTTACGTCACATATTACATAGTAAAAGATTTGTTTGCTGGATTCGGGTTTATTTTTCTATGCTGGATTTCAGGCGTTTACAAGGCTAGCGATGTGCACGATTGATTAATCAACATAGTGTCTTACGAAACGGTGTTTTCTAATCTTATTGTCCAATTAGTTCAACGAGTGATTTCACACTATCTAAGGTCTGTTGATCTTTCACGTACAATTTTTGCTCAACAATACATTGGCAGCCACATTATGCTGAGTGCCAGTGATACCATACTGGCATAGTTTCTCGCCAACTTGTCATAGCGCGTTGATATTGCTCGAAAATGTTTAATCCTTGCAAAGGCATTTTCAACTAAATGACGGTATTTATATAAGCACCAATCCATACTTTGCTTGTCTAAATCCTGTCCATAATTCCGTTTTGGTATCACACTTACACCACCAACTGATTCAATATGAGCTCTAAGTGTATCGCTGTCATAACCTTTGTCAGCTATAAAAGTATTCACTTCTTCCAGGTTATTAACCAAGCTTTCAGCATGTTAGACATCGTGTACCTGTCCTTCTGACAACTCAAAATAAACAGGCAATCCACCACTGTCTACTACCAAATGAATCTTAGTTGTATTACCACCACAACTTTTGCCAATACTTTCATTCTCTGTGGTAGCCGCTCCCGTACTATGTTGATGTGAGCGCACAATAGAACCATCAGCAAATACCCATTCGAAGTCGGCATGGCGTGTTAATGCATTGAAAAGATTGCTTAATATTCCCTTCTTAGACCACAGATTGAAGCGACGATAAATAGCACTCCAATCACCAAAATACGTCGGTAAATCTCTCCAGGGTATTCCTGTTCTCATACGATATAGAATCCCTTCAAATGTCATTCTATGCTCAGGCTTATCATAAATGCGGCCGGTATTCTTCATTGCATTGAGTAGAAATGACCAACTCTGATCGGTTAGCATGGTTCTTGGCATGGTGTTATCCGTTTATTTACTTTTGGCGAAGCAAATTATATTGGTTTCACCGTGCCGTTCAAAAAACAATCATCAAAGATCAACAGACCTTAAATGGGAGATTTGAGAGCTGCAAAAAGAAAGCAGACAGATGCTTGTAATCTACCTCCTCGTTGGCGGATTTAGAGTGCTTAAATGAATTAGTGTGATTACCAAGGGATTATGTCGGTCTAATTACCGAGCGACTTTGTCGTAAAAAGCTTATCAGCCAGTTGCTAAACTGGCTACTTTCTTAAGCGATTTCAGCACTTCTTGCTCGTTGAATACGCAGGGCCATGGTGTTCATGTTCTCCCTCAACCAGATGTAGCGAACCCCAGCAGGACTCACATCAACGATTTTATTGGCTTTCAATTGCAGCGATACTTGCTGTTGACCAAGGTGCGGATTTACAAGTGAGAAGTCGATGACAGCTTGTTCAAGCTCAGTATCTGAACGGTTTTTATGTCGTAGGTTGAGTGTTTCTTGACGTTTTAGCGCATCTGGGCCACCTTGCTTAACCAACTTCAGGTGGCGATAAATAGTATCGCGAGATACACCACTTTGGCGTGAGGCTGCACTGACATTTCCGAGCTTATCGACCAAGGCCAATACCTCTAGTTTCTTTTGGATTTCCAACTCTTCGATTGTGACTTTATTTGGCTCAATGACCTCAGATACTTTGAGCTGCCGACCTGCAAAGTGAGCGGTGAAGCCCTTTTTGCTCGTGTTCCTGATTTCAATCTTTTGGTTGGAGATGGAGTGTTTAAGCGGTGAATCAATCAGGTAGAACTTATTACCATAGCTGAAGGTATGGTCGTTACGTATTTTGCGATGATCTTTAATAACGCAGATGTCATCGAGATTTGTGTGCTTCGATAAGGGCGTAAATTCAGATACTTGGTGTTTTGATTTTACTTGGATTTGAGACTGCCAGAACTGTGGGATAAACACGTGCTTAAGATACGCGTTGGCACTGGCAATGTCTTTGATGTTGTTGAGCCTCAGTTCAGGTACTAAACGGTCTTGGAATGTATCGAAGGCACGCTCAATACGACCTTTGCCTTGCGGTGAATTAGCAAAGATAATTTCAATACCTAACTCCTCACAGGCTCGCTGCATTTGCGAGAAGTTACAACGCTTAGGGCCACCGAAGATACCTGCTCTGTCGACATAGAGTGTTTTAAATAGCCCCTTGGTCTCGATGCAATCGCGCATAACTTTCAAACAACCAGCTGTGGTTTCAGAGGGAAAGAATTCAGCGTGCACTTCACTGGTGGCATCATCAATCATGGCAATTAAGCAGTGTTTTTTATCACCAAACCAACGATGGGGGCTGCCGTCCATTTGCATCATTAAGCCAGCTGCTTCCATACGTTCTCTGCGTTTACGGGCTTTGCCTCGTCTTCGTTTGGCTCGCTTAACATGGTGAATGTCATGTGCCCAACCACGTAACGTTTCGCGTTTTACAAAAATATGCTCATTCACTTCTAACTGCTCAGCTAAATGGAGCAAATTCAGATCAAAATACTTATCTTTGATTAGGGCTTGTACCGCTTGTTTAATTGACTTGGGCGTTTTATTTGGAGGTGACTTACCACTGTTACCGTGTACTGCAAACTGAATACCGACCTGCTGATAGCGTTTCACATAACGTTCAATGGTGCGTCGAGACTTAATGAGTAACTTAGCAGCATTGGCAATTGTAATTCTGCCTTCAACCACTTTGGCAATTATATCAACGGTTAGTTGAGCTTTAGAATCCATCACAATCATCCTCAACATGCCTCTAGTATTCAAAAACAAGAACACTAACAAACATGTAAAAAAGAGACCGACAGTTTCCCTTGGTAATTAGCGATTACGACAGAATCGCTTGGTAATTAAGATACGACAAAGTCGCTTGGTGTTAACATGCTTAAATGAATTAGTCTCGACTTAATCTGACAGCGGCACCTGAAAAAACGGGTAACTGTCAGGTCAAGTCTGAGCTAGTACAGCTTAAATTAGCTCACTAGGCGAGTCAAAAAGAGCGAGTCAGTCTTCTCCGGCAAACAACCAGGTTATAGCCCCTGGAAAACGTCTTGACCAGTCTAGTTCACAATGTCTGCCTTTGTTATCTTTAACCACTTGCAACTGCGCCGACGAATACCCAGCCTGTAAAAAAGCATCAGCCAAGGCATCGATGAGTGTGAAAGAACCGTACTCCACCTCACCGACATCAAAATAAAACTTTGCTTTGTGGTTCGAATCAGCTTGTTTAGTCGCTTTGATCAGATTGCTTTGTTCAGGGGCTAGGCTCTGCTGTCCTTCTAAAGTGGCAAAAGAAAAAGAGGGTGAAAATGCCGCCACTTTTGCAAAAGTATCGCTGTGTTCCAAGCCTGCATAGAGTGCCATTAAACCTCCTAAAGAGCTCCCGATAAGAGCCGTATTTTCTGCCCCCTTTAAGGTTCTAAAATTTCCATCTATGTAGGGTATGAGTTGTTCTTTGATAAACTGGATCGTCTGTTTACCCGATCCTACGACACTGTTCCCCATATAGTTCACGCTATCCCACGGATTGTACTCTTGCCAGCGCTCCGGGCCATTGGAAATGCCTACAACAATCACTTCCATACCGAGTGCGGTAAGCGCCTCATCCACTTTCCATTCGTAACTATACGATAAAGACTCGCTAAACAAGTTTTGACCATCAAGCATGTAGGCAACGGGATAGTGCTTGTCTAGCTCTTGCTGATAATTTTCAGGTAGATAGACGTAAACCTCTCCATGTCGGCCAAGTAGTGTCATAGAAAAATCTTCTATTGTCACTAGGTTTCCGACCACTGTACGAGGCGGGATGATTTTGCTTTCTTTGGCCCAACCGTAAAACTCAGGTTCGAATGAAGACTCCTTGACAGGATCGACAATAAAACCGCAAGTAAACGGCTTACCGAACTCGGTAGCGATTGGATTCTGCCAATCCCCATTTTTGTACAAATTGAAATATATATCTACCTCGTCATTCGCAATAGTGGCCAAATACTTTTTCTCAATTTCTTGCCATTTCATTTTCGACGTACCATTGAGTTGCCATTGATTAAACGTGCCAGACAGCTCCACACTATAAGGCAAGATTGATTGTGTTGGCGATTTGAAAATAACCGTTAGAGGCGCTTTAGCTTCGGTTCCCATTAGAGAAAAAGATATTAAGCAAAGGGAAAATGTTAGATAGACTCTTCTTATTATCGGCATCGTATTTTTGAATTCTACTCAGGTAATTTTGTCTACTCTAACCTATTGAAACACTGAGACCTTTTGAATTCGTATGCAAATGATCCGATATCCCGTTATAAGGCCAGTCAATTGGTCAGGGTCGAGCTTACTTGGATATTTGATTTGCTGAACTCCATCGAGTTGACGTATTTACATCTGATTTTGCTCAGCAGCGAGTCAATGTGCAGATGATGCTCGCACTATATAAACCGCATCAACATAGTGGGACTCCAATGAGTCCCACTATGTTTACTTGCGCCGGCGGAGCTTTTACCAGTGTAATAGGTGCTGCGGACAGCTCAGTACAGGATGTTCACGGTTGAACTAATATCAGGTATTCCCAAGGTTCTAAATTGAGTTCTGTATCGGTGTTCAGGGATTTCACTTTACCCGTCGAAAAGGTTTTATAAGTGCCGGTGTAAAGTGCATGGTCTAGCAACTTCACCTGCTGAGATTTGGCTGACAGGTTAAAAATCGCCACAACTTTATCTTGTTCATTGGCTCTAACGAAAGACAAAATGTTTTCGCTGTTGTCATTGTGAATCGGCATCATTCGTGCTCCCCATTTGCCATTCCACAACGCAGAATTGGATTTTTTCAGGGCAAACAATGAACGATATAAATCGCCTATGGGATGTGTTTGCCAGTGAATCGGGTCACGCTCAAAAAACTCGAGACGTTTGTTGTTCCCCGCTTCCTGACCGTTGTAAATCATGGGGATACCCTCACTGATTACCGACAAAGCGATAGCGGCGTTTAATGCTTCACCAAAGGCTTCAAATTGGGTTGCTTCCCAGGAATTAACGTCATGGTTAGAGGTATACGTCAAGCGCATCGCGCGATCTGGGTAGTAGCCATCATTCCACGCATAGTAGGCATTAAAGGCATTTGCCTTGGCTTTACCCAGTGCAATATTGTGCATGGTCTGCCACCAACTCCAAGCGTATGTGGCATCAAAACCATGCTCATAAAATTGTGGTCCTTCCCATTCGGCTAGCATGAATACGGGTTTTATTTGATTCAATTCATAACTTACTCGACCCCAAAAGGCATTGGGTACTAATCCAGCGGCATCGCATCGATAACCATCGACACCAAATTCCTCGACCCAATATTTCATGGCTTTAACCATATAATCTTGCAGCTCAAGGTTGCTGAAATCCAAATCAATAATGTCTGTCCAATCAAACCAAAGGGTTGGGATATTGTCGCCTTTGAAGTCACGAATGTACCACTCTGGATTCTCCTTTTTTATCACATTGTCCCACGCGGTATGATTGGCAACCCAATCCAGAATGACATACATTCCCATACTATGAGCTTGCGCAATAAACCCTTTGAGATCATCTTTTGTACCTATCTCAGGATTGACTTCGAAGTAATCTTTTACCGCATAAGGGCTACCCAAACTGCCCTTTCTTTTCACCTCTCCGATAGGATGAATGGGCATTAACCATACAACGTCTATCCCCAAATCTTTCAATCGAGGCAATTGTTCTTGTGCAGCTTGTAAAGTGCCTTGTGGGGTAAATTGACGAGTATTGATTTGATAAATAGTCGCACTTTTGAGCCATTCGGGGACGGGCTTGTGATATTGCTCCACGACACGTAGCGCAGTTTGCGTTTGCTGCGCAAGGTTGCCGTTACTTGAACAACTCACAATGGCCAAAAATACAATAAGTAGAAAGAAAACCCTGAACATAAATCACCTTTTTGTCAGCAAAGCAAAGAACTTAATCATTTAAGATACTGGCATAACCTCATGAACTCGACAACGGATCTTGAGGATGAATACGAATGCACTCGGTTTAGGTAGTTGAGAAAATCCATTTAGTCAAAGGGAAAATCAGGCTTACCTAATGCACCGCCGATGACAAATTCCAAAGAGAGTGAATTACAGGAGTCAATCAATTAGTGGTTGAGTTGCCAAGTTTGGCCTCATTTCGTAAGTTGTATAGGGTAATCCGATAGAGACTCGATAGCGTCCCTGCTCCGCCGGTCCATATTCGAAAAAGCACTCATCACCATAAAGTAACTGCATACGCACTAGGTTATTGCCAAGACCTATACCAAACCCTTCAACATTGCGATCGTCACTGAGGTGATTTTCAACTTGTACTACAATGGTGTCGTCCCGTTTGGTTATTTTTAATCGGATCGCAAACGGATTTCGTGAACCGTGCACAATGGCATTTTCAATCAATGGCAAAAGTAAGTGGCTCGGTATCAGTGCACGAGTTGCATTGCCATCAATCTCTTGAGTGAATCTGAGCTGATCTCCGAAGCGCAAGGTCTGAATTTGAATGTATAGGTCCACACATTTTAATTCTTCTTTGACCATCACTGTATCGCTACTGCGATGTTCCAGAATATGTCTCAATAGCACAGACAAATCATTGAGGGCTTTGGTGGCCTGCTTTTCTTTTCCAGCACGCACTAGACAGGACACACCATTGAGTACATTGAACAAAAAGTGTGGATCGAGTTGCGATTTCAAGGTGTTAAGTTCAGAGCGAACTAACTTTTTTTCAAGTATTAGGCTATCAATTCGGGCCTGATTACCGCTTTCCAACCAATTCCAAGCTCTTCCGAGCAAGATGTAAAAGACTGTAGACTGCAAATCTAAATGCCACAGGTTGACGTCAAAAAGGAACCCCATGCTTTGCCCAAAACTATACAGCATAAAGAAATTTTGAAACGGCTCATGCACCAGCACCAGAAGATACAGTGCTGCACTGCCCACTACCGCATGAATAGCTAGCGCGATAGTAGCGACCAAACAATAGACGGGAAGCTGTTTGAGTAAACTGGAAGTAACATGAGACAAACTGCAACTGAACGCGATGATCACTGGCATCAAAACCCACCAAGCTAACCACCATGGTAGGCCGCTTAGCCAATATTCCCAAAACGCAGCTGCACCATCAGTTGGCGCTCGAACATATTTATCAATGCCACTCGCAGTCGTAGCGAAAAAATTAAAGATCACACAAAGCTGCCACAGCTTGGCCGAACACAGGTGTTGACGGAACAAAGTAAAAAACTGCTTTAACGCACGAAACAAATGGATTTCTCCGCCAAACAAGACTGCGAATCATTCTTTACGGTTGATTTGGAAACCTAAACCGTTTGCCCAATAAATGAGTGTACCCTGTTCTCTACCGAGTGCGAAGTTTGTGCATCACGCCGATCCTGCCGTTTGTCCCATAGTACGCAGTTTTTCTAATATTGGGATCTGGCGAGTGTGTTTCTCCGTGTTCTGCATATGACAAGGATCACTCATGACAAACAGACTCAACTAAGTTAAAGTTGTGAGATATCAGATCAAGGACGATTACAATATGAATTATTCAAAACTCCTTAGCTATTTTATTCTTTCAGCTTCTCTGGTGTTTGGTATCGGCGGTTGCGCGTTACAAACGTCATCGCAAAAAATCGATCATCAGGTACTCGACCATGTCAGCATAGATACCAATTCAATTTCACTGCTCGAGCCTCGCTATGCTCATGGTGCAGTGAGTGACGGTCGTCAAATCTATGTACTGGGTGGTTCAGCCAGAGGATTGAGTGGTGATATTCAAATCATCGACCCTGTGCACAATCAAGTGACAGTACTTAAAGATAAACTGATCCCGCGGCGTTACTTTTCTGCTGTGTTTGACGGCAATGAATCGGCTTTTGTTCTGGGAGGTGTAAGCAGACGTGGCAAGCATGCTGTGTTAAACCCGATCATCGAGGAGTTTAATGTGCGCACGGGTAACGTCAGCCGCATAGGCAGAATGCCGATTCCGACTCGCACCAATACATCTGTGATTCATGACAACAAAATCTATGTGTTAGGGGGCGATGTATTTGTTGACGGGGGAATGCAATCGACAGCCCATTTGTTTGTGTTTGACCTCGCTACACAAACCTGGACCCAATTGGCCAATATGCCAACTGCTAAGTCTACCAAGGCGGTAGTTCACCAAGGCTATATTTACGTTGTAGGTGGATACAATAACATCGAATCTATGAATGTGTTTGAGCGTTATAACATTGCCGAAGATCAGTGGGAGGTGCTCCCATCATTGCCCGTTAGCATCAGCGCCAATTCGGTAACCGTGATGGAAAACACCCTGATATCTTTTGGTAACTATGACGATCTAGCGGCCACTTACGCCTATGACTTTGACACTCAGCAATGGCAGAAAGTGGACTTGGGCTACCTACCAAGCCGACACAATACTGCGACGGTTTTAGGTAACACCGTCTACGTTATTGGTGGCACCACCAAACCCAGTCATGGTGAATTAAATCTGGTGCAACAAGTGCGGTTTAACTAGCCCTTAAGCGATTTTAAAAAGACGTCGAGAACCACACTCGAAAGTCGTGATCGTTGGCAGCATCGGAAATACCGGCCAAGTAACCAAACTGGTATTTCCAATCTGACCATTTGCCTGAGATCACAGGTCCAAGCTGGTGTTCTTGCTCGTCCCAAGAACCCATGTCACTGATCTTGCCATAGCTGCTGAACATTTCCAGTCCGGCTTTTTGGCCAGATTCCAGCTTGTAACTCAGTCCTGCTCGGGTCTCTAGTTTGGTTCCACCAGTGGCATTGCCGCCAAAGTCCCAACCTAGAATGAACAACCCTCGTGCTTGCCATTTGTCGGTCAATTGCCATTGGTTAGTCCAATTGATAGCAAACTTTTCAGGACGACTCCCTTTGCGGGTTCGAATATCAAAGCGCAGGCCCGAGTCCCAGTTGTTACTGCTGTTGGGCGTTAAGTACCACAATAATTCGGCCCGCAAATAGTCATATTCGTGTCCCGCTCCTGTGTCGCGAAACTGACCGATGATCCGCCACCGATAAACCTCATTGAAAGCCTGTTGATAGTGAAGACGATAGGCAAAACTATCTGAGTCACCATCTTGACCGGGCACAAAGGAAGTGCGCAGCATCATCGACTTATCGTTTGGATCGACTACTGGGCTGAATACACCTGAAGTATTATTGGCCCAAGCGATTCCAGAGACTAGCAGGGTCGATAAGAAGACAAACATTCTGACCGACTTCAAACTTCGAAGGGATTTCATAGTTTCGTGTATTCCTTTATCAAATAAAAAAGCGTTATACGTCAAGAACTGAGTATTGGCTCATGCAATCGGGTCGGATTTTTAGAATTTGTTAATGCTGAAATTGTTCTCAACTAAACTGGCATTGCAGTGGCGTTCGACATTTGCACTTGTGTCGTGAATTTGTCACCTTTTGATGCTAGTCTGGTGCCATACATTAGTTTCGGGAATGCCATTAATGCGCTCTACCATCTGTCTGATTTGTATAATATTTTCATCTTTTTCTTACAGTAACTCCGTTACCATAGTCGGTCACCGTGGTGCGCCCGGCTATCTACCTGAACACACCTTAGAATCATTAGTATTAGCCTATTCACAGGGTGCCGATTACATAGAGCAAGACTTGGTTGCTAGCAAAGATGGCCAATTGGTTGTACTGCACGATATTCACCTAGAAACCGTCACCGATGTGGAACAGAAATTTCCACATCGTATGCGCGCTGACAAACGGTATTATGCATTAGATTTCACCCTTGATGAGCTGAAGAGCTTGCGTGTCCATGAACGACAGGATGCCGAGGGAAACCCTGTATTTAGCAATCGCTATCAAGGCCAAGCCGAGTTTAAGATTGCTACCTTTGAAGAACACATCGAGCTGATTAATCAATTGAATCGCCAGTTCGGACGTTCTGTTGGCATCTATCCGGAAATTAAGTCGCCCAAATGGCATAAAGAACAAGGCATTGACATAAGCAAACTAACCATGGATATGTTGAATAAACACCAACTGAATGATCCAGACAAACCCGTCTACGTGCAGTGTTTTGATTTTGAAGAACTCAAGCGAATACGAAACCAATTAGCAGCAAAAGTAAAGTTGGTGCAGTTAATCGCAGAAAACAGTTGGCAAGAATCCGACAGCGACTACACCTACTTACGAACCCCTCAAGGACTTGCCGAAATCGCCAAAGTGGCTCAAGGTATTGGTCCGTGGTTACCCCATGTCATAGATATCACCAGCGGTAAAACTCAGCCTTTGATGAAAGTGGCCCACGACTTGGGACTGGTCGTTCATCCATACACCTTTCGGGTCGACCAACTTCCGGTTGGGCTGTCTAGCGAGCAGACTTTGGACCTGCTCATAAAGCAAGCCCATGTTGATGGTATTTTCACTGATTTTACCGATGTGGTCGTTGAATATTTACAGCGCAAACCAACGGCTGGAAAACAATCCCAGTTCTAGGGTTTGACCATTTGAATAACCACGCGGCGGTTTTTCGCCCGTGACATCTCAGTATCATTGGGTGCTACGTGACGGCGCTCTCCGTGCCCAGTGATTTGAATACGGTTGGCAGCAACGCCTTGCTCTTTAAAGAACTCTTTGATTTCCACTGCACGGCGAATGGATAACTGTTTGTTGTTCCACCGACCACCGTAACTGTCGCTGTAGCCATCTAACAACACCAACTCCATGTCAGTGTCTTCCTTGAGGTATTCCCCAATCATCGCCAGACGTTTCTTCGAGTATTTGGTCAGCTCTACGCTGTTTTTCTTGTATGACAATACGGTGTATGCAATATCATCGAAACTAAAGGGCAACAAATTAGATACACAGCGAGCAAATTGCTCGTAGGGCTGGGCAAAATTACTGGCGTTCAAACCTACCGCGACTTTGTCATAGTCACTATACCAATCTTGATAGTAAACCGTTGGCCAATAGCCTTTTTCTAGTTCTGACAACATGGTCCAAGCCGCTTTTTCCGGCAAGTCTCCATCATATTGTTGACGGATGGGCATCTCGGCAATGACTTTCTGACTGTATCCAGGTAACCAACTAGGGGGGACTGAGTACACCGCCGCCATCCCATAGCCCTTGGGCAGGCGCAACATGTCCAGTTCAAATTCCATATTCAATTGCTTCGAGGCCATGCTGGTAAAAAGGGCTTCTCCATAGCCGGGGATGCTGTGGGACAAGGTACATTGCAGACGAGAAGCAGCGCTGACCTGCCATTGTGACTGCTCTACCGGTGCGACATATTGGCGCAAGCTGGCCTGAGCCGCGCCGCTGACTGCCAACACTCCCAATATTAACCACCACCCTTGTTTACGCACCGTTACTTGCCCCAACATTAAACCATTGAACTTCTATATCTATCGACGATTCGGTAAAAAAGTTTAGTCTCGATCGAGGGCTGACCTTATTGCCAAACCGTGACTCGACTAAGTTGAGATTAGCAATACACTAAGCTGGCGTCCAGCGGCAATTATTGACATAATTGTCGGCCTTTTTTTGATTCTTCAGGCAAGCATGACCGATACCCCTCACCAGCTAAATTTGCGCTTTCGTGGCTATTTCCCGGTCATTATCGATGTGGAAACCGCTGGTTTTAATGCACAGACCGATGCCTTGCTTGAACTGGCTGCTGTCACCATCAAAATGGATCAACAGGGTCTCATCCATCCTGACCAAACTTTCCATTATCATATCGAGCCTTTCGAAGGCGCGAATATTGAGCAAGCCGCCCTCGACTTCAATGGAATTAAGCTCGATTGCGCTCTAAGAGGGGCGATTGACGAAGGCAATGCCATGAAGGATTTGTGCAAACAGATCCGCAAGGCGCAAAAAGAAGCCAATTGTCAGCGTTCTGTGATTGTCGCTCATAACGCGAACTTTGATCAGAGTTTTGTTAATGCAGCTCTTGAACGGAACAATATAAAGCGCACGCCTTTTCATCCCTTTGTGTCTTTTGACACCACCTCTTTGGCGGGCTTAACCCTTGGCCAAACGGTGTTGGTAAAAGCGTGCAAAGCGGCAGGCATTGGATTTGACCAAAGTCAGGCTCATTCGGCACTCTACGATACACAAAAAACTGCAGAGCTGTTTTGCTTTATGGTTAATCGTTGGAAGGTTTTAGGAGGATGGCCCCTCGCCCAACGCGAAGAGCCACAAGACAATCAGGACTAGTCGTCGTTATCGGCGTCTAGATTGTGCATTTCAAGATTGCTCAACTCGGTTTGAATCCCGGCACTTTTCGCAGACTCACCACGGGCTAAATCGATACGCTCCAAGTAGGCTTGGTCTACGTCACCGGTAATGTATTTGCCGTCAAACACAGCCGTCTCAAACTTGGTGATGGCCGGGTTTTCTTCCCTTACTGCATCGACTAGGTCTTTAATGTCTTGGAAGATCAAGCCGTCCGCTTTGATCAGTTCACTGATTTCATCAATTTCTCGACCGTAAGCGATCAACTCGTTGGCCGATGGCATGTCGATACCATAAACATTAGGAAAACGAATTTCCGGCGCAGCGGAGGCAAAATACACTTTCTTGGCACCGGACTCCCGCGCCATTTCAATGATTTGTTCTGAAGTCGTGCCACGCACGATGGAATCATCCACCAACAGCACATTTTTACCTTTAAATTCCGATTTGATCGCGTTCAACTTACGACGCACAGACTTACGGCGCATGGTTTGGCCTGGCATAATAAAGGTACGGCCAATGTAGCGGTTTTTCACATAGCCTTGACGATAAGGCAAATTCAATTCAATGGCGATTTGCAGCGCCACATCAGAAGAGGTCTCAGGGATGGGGATGACCACATCTATGTCTAGATCTTTCCATTCGCGAGCGATCTTTTGCCCCAGCTTTTTACCCATATTGACCCGTGATGCATACACGGAAATACCATCGATAAAAGAATCTGGGCGGGCAAAATACACGAACTCGAAAATACATGGGGCATTGGTGGGATGTTCGGCGCATTGCTGAGTATGCAACTCACCATCCTGAGTCACATAAATCGCCTCACCCGGTGCCACGTCACGAATAAAGGTAAAGCCTACGGCATCCAAGGCGACACTCTCTGACGCAACCATGTATTCGTCACCATGCTCGGTTTTGCGTTTACCAAGAGCCAAGGGGCGAATACCGAAGGGGTCACGGAACGCCACCATGCCATGGCCAATCACTGCTGCGACAACGGCGTAAGCACCGCGGATCTTCTTGTGAACTTTAGAAACTGCGGAGAATACATCTTCGGGCGTTAAGGTCAAACCGGCACAGTTTTGTAACTCGTGGGCGAAAATATTCAACAATAACTCTGAATCAGAGGTGGTGTTGATGTGGCGACGAGCAATTCGAAAGACTTCTTCTTGCAACTCGTGTGCGTTTGTCAGGTTACCGTTGTGCGCAAAGGCGATACCAAAGGGTGAGTTGACGTAAAATGGTTGAGCTTCGGCAGAACTTGAGGTGCCTGCCGTAGGATACCGTACGTGGCCAATGCCAAATTGCCCCGTCAAACGTTGCATGTGACGATTGTGGAACACGTCGCGAACTAAACCATTGGCTTTACGCAGATGAAACATCCCATGGTCAATGGTGACTATCCCTGCTGCATCCTGACCACGGTGTTGCAACACCGTCAATGCGTCATACAAAGATTGATTGACTGGGCTTTTACCCACAATTCCGACAATACCACACATGTCTGTTACCTATTTATTGAGGTTGTATAAAACTTGAGTTGTCTTGAATAAAGCTGAAAAACCACTCGATTATGGGTCGAAATTCTGGCAATAAAATCGACTCAGCCCACCACTGCGCGTCCGATGCGGTGGTAAATGTATCCAGGAAAAACAATAAAGCGCTGACAATAAGTACACCACGAAGCGCACCAAACACCGATCCAATCATCCGATCCGTGCCAGACAAGCCGGTGGCTTGCACCAACTTGGAAATCAAATAGTTAATTAAAGACCCGAGGATCAAGGTACAAATGAACAAAATGGCAATGGCAATACCATTGCGAATAAGTGGGTCATCAAAGCGCGTTAAAAGCTGAGCAAGATCTTGATAAAACTGACTGGCAATGAAGAACGCCGCAAACCAGATAACCAGTGAAATCGCTTCTTTGACGAATCCCCGGATCAGGCTAATGATGGTGGAGAGGGCGATGACCCCGAGGATCGTAAAATCTAACCAATTCATAATGCCAATATGCACGCTTTAAAAGGTTGATGAAAATCGCGCGCATTCTACCAGACGCGCAGTTAATTTCTACCACTCATTTCACGGTAAAGGGTGTAATACGGCCTTGCAACTTGGTCAATTCTTGCAAGTGAGGCAAGGCTTTTTCTAAATTCTTTTTATCAAGGTCTGGGCCGACAAATACTTTGGTCAGGGTGCCAGATTGGGTTTCAACTGGACGACTGAAAGCACGATAACCCGCATTTCTGAGTGTAGTAAGTAGCTCGCGGACATTTTTCTGATGGCGAAACACACCAAGTTGAACCACCCAACCCGCACGCTCTAACTGGGGCTCTTGAACCCGGGGAGTGACAACTTGGGGACCATCCCCTTGGGGATCCTCAACCGGTCTATCAATCTCCTCAGCGGTAGGCTGAGTTTTTTGTGCTGCGACGTCTTGCTGAGTATCAGCAATCGCACCTGCAGAGGACGGCTGAAAATCCTCTGTGTCGCGCTTAGGGATATCATCAACAACCGACTCATCGACCATTGGCTCTGCTATGGTTACATTGCTGCGTACCTGATCAACGGGAAAGGGCTTGGCTTCAACTACCGGTCCCATAGCAGGACGGTCCGGTAAAACTTCAAACTGGGCTTGATTGGTTTGCTTTTTGCCATCGAGAATATCCGGCAAAAAAATGACTGCCAAAGCGACAATGATGATGGTTCCCACCAACCGATTTTGAATTGCAGATGACAACGACTTTACCTCGTAGTTGAATCTTGGGCCTGTTTGACCAGCATTGTAGAAGATAGACCGTCCAGAGGTTAAGAGGTTCCAGCCTCCAAAACCTGAGCAACGGTGTAAAACGAGCCAAATACTACCACTAAATCTTGTTCACTTGCATCTTTGATTGCCCCTTGTAGAGCCTCATTGACCGACGGGTAAGCAGTGTATGATTGATTGTCGGGGCAAGCACTGATTAATAGGTCGACTGGCGCTGCGCGAGGCACATCTAAAGGTGCAAAATACCAATGTGGGTTCAGTGAAGACAGCATTGCCAGACTGGCTTGAATGTCTTTATCAGCCAACATACTTACCACTAAACGCAGGTTTTGATGGGAAATGCGTTCAATGGTTTTGGCTAAATTTTGGGTCGCATGGGGATTATGGGCAACATCGAGTAGTACCATCGGCTTGTGTTGGATAACCTGCTGACGTCCGGGTAGTTGTACCCGCTCGATTACATCTGCAAGACGATCTGTGTTCAGATTAACACCTAAACATCTTAAGGCTTGTAGCGCGGTACTGACGTTTTGAATTGGGATCTGCGGTCTAGGCAGCGGCGCAAACTCTCTGCCCTCACTGTGCCACCCCCAATTGTGGGCATCGATCTCTTTACCCCAAAAATCGCTACCTTGCCAATGTACTTTTTGCGGATGACGACTCAAAGCATGGAGTAAACTAGCAGGAGGATTCGGCTCACCAATTACTACCTCGATATTTTCACGGACAATACCGGCCTTTTCAATGGCAATGGCGTCACGGGTGTCACCCAACCAATCCTGATGGTCAAGATCGATAGAGGTAATCACCGCTAGATTCGGATCGATCACGTTGACGGCGTCCAACCGTCCCCCCAAGCCCACTTCCAAGAGCACGTACTGTGCTTGGCTGTCACGGATCAACAACATAGCTGCCAACGTACTGAACTCAAAATAGGTTAATGGGATCTCGCCTCGAGCTTGTTCAACCGCCATAAATGCGGTGCAATGTTGATCTTCGCTCAACATCTTATCGTTAATTCGCACCCGCTCACGGTAATCCAAAAGATGGGGTGAACTGTAGACTGCTGTTGTGTGGCCTGCGTCAAGAAGCGCGACTTCCATCATGCGACAGGTAGTGCCTTTGCCATTGGTGCCAGCGACGGTGATCACGGTTTGAGCTGACAGGTCTAGTTGCAGACGATCCTTAACCTGAGCGACACGCTCAAGCCCCATATCAATATTCTTGTTATGGATGGCGGTGAGATAATCCAACCACTGAGGTAATGACCAGAGCTTTTGTGAACTCTGGTCTGGACGTGTTGAGGTATTCAATTAGGCGTTCAGCGGCAACAATTTACTCAGCAAACCATGGATTTTATCGCGCATTTGGCGACGATCCACGATCATATCGATTGCACCTTTCTCAATCAAAAACTCACTGCGTTGGAAGCCCTCTGGAAGAGTTTCTCGCACAGTTTGTTCAATGACCCGAGGCCCAGCAAAGCCAATCAATGCCTTCGGCTCAGCGATATTGATGTCGCCCAACATCGCCAAACTGGCAGATACACCACCCATAGTTGGATCGGTAAGAACAGAAATAAACGGCAATCCTTGCTTACTCATTTTCGCCAAAGCTGCACTGGTTTTAGCCATTTGCATTAGTGAAAATAGTGCTTCTTGCATACGCGCACCACCACTGGTGGAGAAGCAGACCAAAGGAGTATTGTTCTCAAGACAAGATTCCACTGCTTTGACGAAGCGTGCACCCACAACAGAGGCCATAGAGCCGCCCATGAATGAAAACTCAAATGCAGCGACGACAACGGGCATGCCTTTCAACTTGCCTTTAACCACGACCAAAGCATCTTTTTCGTTGGTGGCTTTTTGCGCAGCCACGATACGATCTTTGTATCGTTTGGAATCACGAAATTTAAGAATATCTTTAGGCTCGAGATCTTCCCCCAATTCCTGACGGTCAGCTTGGTCAAGAAAATGATTGATGCGAGCGCGGGCAGAGAGACGCATGTGATGGTCACACTTGGGACAGACTTCCTGTTGCTTCTCTAGCTCAGTTTTATACAACACCGCCTCACACGACCCACATTTGGTCCAGATACCCTCTGGGACGTTACTTTTCGTCGCAGATTGTGTTCTAGGCAATATTTTTTGAATCCAACTCATTTAACTCTTCCCATTTGGCGCTGCGATTCTCGCAAGCAGCAGATGATTGCGTTTCGGTCATGCAGTCCATGCTATTTTTCCTGATGGAGCGTTTGGTAATCGCTCATCGCCCAAGGTACTTGCATGACACATGAAAAATTGTGCGTCATTAAAGCATAGATTGTTGCTAGGTAGAAAACAAAACTGGTCTAAGAAGTCAACCCAGATGACTGTGGGGTCCTCTTCACCCATCCCAAAATACAGGTCCTAAGGGTACCTCTGGGATTTTAAAGCTATCTGGGTATTCTACATTCACCAGATATAAACCATTTGGTTTAGCTGTTGCTGCCGCCACAGTGCGATCTTTAGCCAATAAAATCTCTTCCATCCAACTGACGGGTTTGGCTTTCCCGCCAATCTGCATAAGTGAGCCCGCAATATTGCGGATCATGTGATGTAAAAAGGCATTCGCTTGCACATCCAGCATAATGTAACGGCCTTTGCGTGTAACACTGATGTGAGTCAGATTCCGATAAGGCGACTTGGACTGACATAGGGCAGCTCGAAAGGTACTGAAATCGTGCTCGCCTACCAAACATTGAGCCGCGTCGTGCATCAGTTGGTGGTCCAAATGACTGTAAATATGGGTTACACCGGAGTTGAGTATTCCTGTACGAAGCGAATTGTTATATATGATGTAGCGGTAACGTCTTGCGGTCGCGGAAAAGCGAGCGTGAAAGTCCTCTTCCACGGTTTTCATCCAGGTTACGGCAATGTTGTCTGGCAAATGACTATTGACACCCAAGGTCCAAGCTCTTTCGGGGCGGACATGGGGGCAATCAAAATGCACTACCTGGCCCGTTGCATGCACGCCTGCATCGGTGCGGCCGGCACATTGTACTTCGATTGGCTGGTTCGCAATTCGCGATAATGCAGTTTCCAGATGCTCTTGGACGCTAGGAACTTCCCGCTGCCTTTGCCAGCCAAATAATTTGCTACCGTCATACTCAATGCCCAAGGCTATGCGCATTTAACTGCCTCATTTCACAACAAAAACCCTATTGTAATCCCATCGAAGACGATTTTCACCGTCTCATTTGACAGCCAACAGGGAAGCTTAACTTGCAGTACTACATTGAGATTTTTGACGAGGTTACTCAGGGCTCGCCAAACACGAGCTTGGGTAAGATCCTAGTTCTGCCCAATGTCTCCGTACTGAGCATCGAGTAACGTCAGCAAATCATCACTGGCCAATTCCACTTCCAAACCCCGTCGGCCAGCGCTGATGTATATGCTTGGGAGTGCCCGAGCAGAATTATCGATAATGGTCTTGAGACGCTTTTTTTGTCCCACAGGACTAACGCCTCCCAACACATAGCCGGTACTGCGCTGCACTTCCTCTTTCTCTGCCATAACCGCTTTTTTAGCTGACACGGACTGTGCCAAAGCTTTAAGATTTAAAGAGCCATTGACGGGCACGACAGCAACCACCAAAAAGTGATTGTCCACTTTTGCCACTAAGGTCTTGAATACCCGATTCGGGTCTACACCGAGTTTCTGTGCCGCCTCCAAACCGTAGGATGTGGTGTGCGGATCGTGTTGATAGCTGTGGATATGATGTTTAATTTTGCGTTTTTGTAACAGCACGATCGCCGGCGTCATAATCTAGGTACTCTGTCGGATTTGCGTTAGCGCTGATGGGTGTTGTACTTTGCGAACAACACCATTTTAAACCGATAATCAATCTGCAGCGCTCGAGCTTAGAAGATCGAAAATTACTTTAACTGCTCCAACAACGCTCGAGCTTCGGCTTGCTGTTCTTCATTACCGCTGCTGATGATTTCATTTAACAGGGCTTTGGCTTCGTCGAATTCTTCGGTCTCAATGTAGGCTTGCACTAGATCCAGTTTCGCCCCGATGCCATTATCACCATCTACGTCTACTAACTCTCCCATTGCGTCCAAGCCTGCATAGGATTCGAACGCAGCATCGAGGTTTAACTTATTGTCAGCGGCACTGGGGGCATCATCGTCACTCTCATTGAGCAGCGCATCGACATCCAAAAACCCGTCTGAATCCTCTTCAGCCTCGTCAGAGACAGACAAAGAAGATTCGCTTTCTTTTTTCTGACTTTCTTCAGGGTCAGTGAGTAAGGCCTCGATGTCCAAATCGTCGTTATCGATCGCAAGCTTTTTCTCGATTGTTTCGCTGGAATCATCTTCAATATCGTCGAGTAACTCTTCGAAACTTTTGTTTTCTAACTCTTCGATGGCTTCCACGTCTTGCTGCTCAGATTCAGATAGCCAATCCCCTAAGCCGGGCAAATCGTCCAGTTCCACGTTGGTATTGGAGACCGATTCCTCATCGACATCCTCCATCTCCAACTCTCCAGACTCATCAAAGGCTTTTAAAGCCTCTTCAAGCTCGGCATCGTCAAATTCATCTTTCTTGCTGGTACCCGAATCAGAACTTAAGGAATCGTAATCATCCAAACTCGGGATGTCATCATCTAGCAACAATTCCTTAGCAGGTGAATCGAGTTCTTCATCTGATGAAGTATTCTCATCAGTCTGAATCTCAAACTGAGCTTCATCTGAGTCAGTCTCCAATTCATCGATCTCGTTTACCAACTCGTCGATGTCGGAAGATTCTTGCTCTTCAACGGTTAGCTCTTCTGGCTCCTGCTCCTCTTGCAAATCAGAGACAGGGGGCAAATCATCCTCTTCATCAGATTCAACAAAATCAGACTCATCAGCCTGCCCTTCAGTTTGCTCGAACTCGTTTTCAAAATCGGCCAACGCTTGATCTAAATCGGATGTCAACGAATCGGTTGGAGTTTCATCTTGCTCTTCTGCGGCGTCGTCTTCTAACTCCGCCAACAGTTCATCGGCCGATTTTTCCACCACTTGTTGATCGGTCAGGACCTCATCGATATCGATATCGATATCAAGATCTTCTTCTGGCGAGTCTAGGGCGTCGTCGTCTTGTGTCTGCTTTGCGTCAACATCGTCTGCTACCGCGTTGAGAGACTCATCCAATAATGCATCGATATCGACTTCTTTGTCGTCGTCATCATCGGCAAGTGTGGTTTCGTCTTCTGCACTTTCTTCATCAAGGTTTGCAGTGTCCTGTTCAGCCGCCAATAAAGCGTCTAAATCCTGGGTATCGCCATCAAACAATTCGTCATCCAACTCCTCTCCCATGTCTTCAGACACAGCGTCCAACTCTTGAATTGCGTGCTGGGTTTGAGAGCTCATCGGCATGGGCTCGTCGATGGCTTCATCGTCATCATCTAGCAGGTCGCCCATTTGCTCAAGTTGCTCAATTTCCATTAGCAACTCGTCGGCAATGACGTCCAATTGACGATTTTGGTTTTCGATTTCCTTGTCGAGATTTTGCAACATTTCTTCACTGAGTTCTTCCGACTCAGCGGCTTGAACAATCTCTGGAAGCTCTTTCTCAGGTTGCTCTAATAGTTCATCTATGCTGATTTCTGGCTTTTCAGCTTCATCGTCCACTAAGGGTTTAGTAACCGTCCCAGCCTCACTTTCAAGCTCAGTGCTCGTCTCTACCTCTTCGGCGCTTGCTTCAGTTGCAGTAGCTTCAGATATTGCGGATTTTTGTTCTTCATCTGCCGAAACAGTGGGTTGCTCTGCACTAGGTAAGTCATCTTCAATGGAGTCCAGCAGATTATCGAGTTCCTCGTCAGCGTTGTCGGACAAATCAAAGCTATCATCGCCGGATAAAACATCATCCAAAGAGTCATCAATTTCGGCCAACAACTCTTCGTCTTGCTCTTCATCGAAAAGGTTGTCTAAATCGTCTTGGGCCAGTAGGCCATCTCCCTCATCTAGGGCATCGGTGGCTTCTTCGATAATTGGATCGAGGCTATCATCATCAAGATCATCGAAGGTTTCAAATTCTTCATCCAAGGCATCATCAAGAGATTCTTGTAATTCATCAGACAACACGTCATCTAAAATGTCATCTTCACCGAATAAGTCGTCATCATCATCATCCAGTTCACCAGACAATTCGCTGGTCAATGCATCAGATAGGTCGTCCATTTCGTCGCTTTGTTCAAGCAAGCTCGCATCATATTCCCCTACCCCGTCACTCTCAGAGGATGTTTGAGTCTTGTTGCGCCGAATCAACCACATTGCAAATGCACCCAACAAGCTGATGGCTAACAGAAACGTCAGAGCAAACAAGAATATTGGGTCAGTTAACCAAGCAAAACTATTTTTGTTTTGTTCTGCTTGACGCTGGGCTTCAGCTTCTCTGGATATGGCCAACAATTCATTTTGCAGAGCCAACATCTGATCCATCTGAGTTTGTAACTCGTCATCAACCCGACCTCGCAAGTTGGCAATTTCCTCGTCCACCCCATCCAATCGCTGAATCAATTGGCGATTGTCTGCCAACAAATTTTGTACACTGGTGATGGACTCGGCAAATTGCTGCCGAATTGCCGAGAACTGGCGATTTTGTTCCGCATCCAAGGCACTGAGTTTCTCTTCAATAACTTGCTTTGTTTCGCTCAGGTCGTCTTTGCTAGCCGGATTATTCGGTTTAACCGTTTCCTGATTGAGTAACGAAGGGTCACCCAGAGCGGCACGCCAAGCAGCCTCATCTTGCAACGCCTTTTGTTGGGCTTTTTCAGCATCAACTCGAGCGATGTAGCGTTCGGAAGGCAAGTTTAAGATGGCACCATCGACAAGATAATTGAAATTTTGGTTTTCAAAGGCGTCGGGGTTGAGCATATAAATCGCATGCATGACCTGATAAATGGTCATTTCGGAATTCAGTCGATAGCGACCGGCAATGCGCCAAAGGGTGTCGCTGGGGGTGATGGGACCATAGGTATTGCCAGAGACATCTGCACTGTTGTTTTTGGGTCCCTTGATGGAGACTTGCTGTGCGTGAAGAGTATTAAAAGATAATAGTCCTACACTGACAATTAGAAGTAATGCTGCCTGTCGCACATTCATATGATTAAGTCATCGCCCTGGTAAATTATTTTTATGCTTAATGTTTTTTGGGCAACGATCCTGTAGATGCCCACCCGGCCATATTTTGGCAGCCTTATGATGACTGCAATCGACGCCACCGTTGTAGGGTGGAATTACGTCTTAAAAGAAACTGCAAATCTCGTTCCAATTCGATTGATTCGGTATGTCTGAATATTCGAAATGAATCTCTACCTAATATAAACCACTACCGTGAGATGATCTACACAGTGAGAAGATTCCGATGAACTTCAATTCGTTATCGGCAGACTAGTCAGATTATTGACTGTTTCAATGACAAGCCGGCCTATGTCGCACTGGCGGGAGATTTGGGGCTCAATCGAGAGCCCCAAGGAGAAGCTTTAAACTAAAAATAATCTGCAATTAACGCTTCAGCAATTTGGATACTGTTGGTGGCAGCGCCTTTACGAACGTTGTCTGATACAACCCACAAATTAATCCCATTTGGATGTGATATGTCATTGCGGATACGGCCTACATGAACCAAATCATTACCACTGGCATTGCCCACCTGAGTTGGGAACTGATCGGCATTTTCATAGACTTTCACACCAGGGGCCGCAGCCAAAAGCTGCTTCACTTCATGGGCATCAATGGGCGTGCGAGTTTCGATGTGAATCGCTTCACCATGACCGTAGAACACGGGTACACGCACTGCTGTTGCATTCACGCGGATACTCTCATCACCCATGATTTTCTGGGTTTCCCAGACCATTTTCATTTCTTCCTTGGTGTAATCATTGTCCATGAACACATCAATTTGAGGGATCACATTAAAAGCGATTTGACGACTAAACGCTGAAGGTTTCGCTTCTCGCGCGCTCAACAGGTCACTCGTTTGACGAGCCAACTCTTCCATTGCCGATTTACCTGCACCAGAAACTGACTGATAGGTTGAGACATTGATACGATCAATACCGACAGCATCATGAATCGGCTTGAGCGCTACCAGCATCTGAATGGTAGAGCAATTGGGGTTGGCGATAATATTGCGATTGCGGAAATCCGCCAGCGCATGGCCGTTGACTTCCGGCACCACCAAAGGAATATCGGGTTCATAGCGGAACTGAGACGTATTGTCGATGACAACACAGCCCGCTTCGGCGGCTAGAGGCGCGTATTTGGCTGACACACTGCCACCGGCTGAAAAGAAGCCAAACTGAACCTTCGACCAGTCAAATTCATCTGCATCCAAAACCTTGATATCTTTGCCTTTGAAACTGACGGTGCCACCAGCAGAGCGACTGCTGGCAAGGGGATATAGGGTATTAACCGGAAAATCCCTTTGTTCAAGGATTTCAATCATATTCTGGCCAACCAGACCAGTAGCGCCCAAAACAGCGACATCAAAAGCACGAGACATTAACCAATTACTCCTTAAAAACGATACGATGGTCAGAGTGTTGACCTTTGTTTACTCTGGCAAAAAACCAAGCTGGTAGATTGCCTCTGTGATGGGAGAATTTCCAGTCTTTAGCCGCACGGAGGCAAACTCTCTTCGAATAGCATAGTGTTTTCGGCTATATGCGAAGTCCTGACCGGTTTTCACTTCTTGTTTGAATGTTTCACTGTCGTTGGCCACATTATACACACTAAATATCGCTTGGCGCAGCATTGATTTATCATCTATTGCCCCACAGTCAGTCAGATCCACCTGCGGCGAGACGGGCAGACATTCAGCTAATGTTTTCCCTTGTTCGACTCCAAGAAAGTCACACAACTGTTGGTATACCATAAAAGTCCCCCGGACCTTCCCCTCAATGGTGTGGCCAGCTATGTGGGCTGTCGAAATTTGAGTATAGGGTACTAAATCAAAAGGAATATTCGGTTCACCTTCCCATACATCTAACATCAGGTTCAAAGGCTGCCCATGTTGCAACAACGCCAACGCCTGTTGATTGTCCACCACTTCACCTCGACTGGCATTGATAAGTAATTGGTCAGTCGACAAATTCCCCAGCACTTGCCTATCAAAAAGGTGATAGGTGGGATATTCACCTGTCCGAATCAAAGGAACATGCAAACTAATCACATCGCATTTTAAGATGCTCTGGAAACTGGAAAAAGTGCGCTTATCACCGCTTTTTGCCAAAGGTGGATCGCACAACATATATCGAATTTTCAACCCATCCAAACGTTCAGACAACGCTGTCCCTACATGACCAGCACCAACGATCCCAAGGGTAATGTTGTCAAGCCAATCCGAGGGCTTATGCAAGGAAGCCACCATCAAACAACTGATAACATATTCTGCGACGGCAATCGCATTGCTGCCGGCGGCGCTACCATAGGAAATGCCGCGCCTTTGCAGTTCTGCCACATCCATGTGATCGGTTCCAGAGGTTGCTGTTGCTACGAACTTCAAATTTGGAGCTCCATCGAGCAAGCGCTTGTCGACCTTAGTGGTGGAGCGGATCAGGAGAGCTTCGGCTGCGTATAAGTCAGAGGGATTGATTTGGCCTGTGGCGAATGCCTTAGAATCACCTAAGCTGGAAAAGTAGTCTTGCCCCTTGGGCATGCTGTCTTCAAATAAAATTTTCATATTCTTTGTCTATCGGTCTGTCGGCAAAAAGGGACTTTTAAAACTGAATGCGAATGGCGTTTCTGCGTGACGCTGCAAATGAATCAGTCGCTCTTTTGCTTCAAATAAATCGGGGATGTGACCTTGCGCTATGTACCATAAAACATAGTTGGGCTTATCCAAAGGTTGAAACCATTCCTTCTTTTGCTTCATAAACTGAAGGTGCATGGTCTGAAACATAAAGTGCTTGAGACTTTCCAAACTTTCCCACACCGACAAGTTGACTAACAATTGAGGCGTGTCAAATACATGCAAACCAGGATCGTCTCCCGGTTCATCTCGATAGCGCCAAACAAAGCCTTTTGACGCTTCCGCTAGTGTATTGACGCGCTCAACATTGTCATAGAAGCCGCGCATCATTTCACTTTCGCTATCACCTTTGGCAAGGGCAACATTCAACTGTGCTAAGTGAAACTCCATAGTGAAACATCCTCAGAATTGGCCGAAAAATATTGCTGAATAAGGTTGCTCTTTGACGAACCTTTTCGCTATCTTTGAGTAACCTTGTTATAGCTTTCGCCTTGAAACTCAACTTTATGCAAAACACGGATAGCACGTCGCAATACAATGAATCGCTCATTCTCAGCGAACTGGAACGAAGATTCTACCTCTATTTGATTGGCGGTGAATATGAAAAGCTGTTCTATTCTTTTGACGGCGAAGATCAGGATGATACAAGCAGTGAACACATGATGATGTCCCGTATACGATTGGAGGTCGAGGTCACATCACGAGAGCGACAAAAGCAAATACAAGGTGGCGTCGCGGACCCCGACTATAAAGCGATGTTGGACTATATGTTGAAAGGTCGCATTGCAAATAAATTGGAAAATCAGGAAAATTTATTAGCAACTTGTAGCGAACTCAGTGACTTACAACCTATTTTAGAATCATTTGGTAGCAAAAGTGCAATTGATGATGAGTTAATCAGTATTGTCGAGAACATTCCATGGCTGAATGCGCAAGTATTGCGCTTTGCTGCAAACCCCCAATATCAGAAGCTGGTAAATCTGCCAAATTCGACCGAACTTAATTCGATTCTGCAGTGTATCGGCTACCCTTTATTTTTGTGGCTGCTGCCTCGCTTTTGCAGTGAAGTGTTGCAGAACAATATGCACCCTTCCATGATGCCTGTGGTGCAGCGGATGCGTCAGTTTGGTCGGTTCACGTCGGGAGCGATAGCCACCTTGATCAGTGAAGTCGATGTGCCGAAAACGGAAAAATGGACGGTATACATGTTGGCGGCCATCAACATTATTCCATTATTTTTAATCATGAACCTGATCAACTCAGAGCTGCTGAAACTGTTGGAGCAACAACGAGAAAGTTTGCTCAACGACCCGGTGAGCAACGCCAGAAAACTTGCCGTATTAGAAGGCTATCAGTTTTCTGGAGACGCGCTGCGAGAATTTCTCAGTTTAGAGGAAATTTTAAAACCGCATATCTTGGAAACCATCGGCTTTAAATATTTTGACCCAATGCCCTATTTGCTTGGGTATGCCGATCCGGACTCCCCCATTGCCAGCATTTTCTTCAAAGCCAGAGCCTATGCATTTTATCGTCAACTGTTCAAAACAGGACGGATCCATCCCCATGAAACGGCAGTTTTCTTGAAAAAGCACGACATCAAAAAGCAGCATTTGCATCAACTCAACCAATACGAGCTAACATCTATCGCTTCTCACATTAAGTTGCACCAGAAAATTATTGCCCAATCTTGACGCCAACAAGACACTATTAAGTGCCATGTCGGAAAGCGAAATAGTGACGCAACACCTCTTGAGGTAACTCTAATTGGGGATAGTGGCCACAATTCAGTGGCACACTCAGAGCATTGGCTAAGAGGGTCTGAAATTGGCTCAACATATGTTGTCCAGAAATGGGATCCTGTATGCCATTAATAAAGCACAAGGGTACGGTGGTCTTTTCCATTGCCGCCACCCAAGTGTCGCGATGGATTGCCCTTTCATCGATGTAGCTCAAAATGGCAGGCAGTACTCGAGTGCCTCGATTGTGCTGCAATAACTGCCAAAGGACTTGAATGTCTTGTTCCTTGGGTGGCGTTTGACGTCCAAAGATTTTACCAAAACTGCGCCTTAAGCTATTTTGCCCCAACAATCGGCTCAACAGTGGCCCAAAGGGTCCTTTGAGAAGCTTTTGGGTCAACAAAGGGCGATGACTCTCACTGAACAGTCCGCCATTTAAGAAGGCCACAGACTGAATTGCAGACTCCCCTTGCCCCGATGAGTTTTCTAGTGAACTGGCCAACAACGCTTGGGCCACCGAGTCACCATAGTCATGGGCGAGAATGTGGTATTGGTCTACCGACAAATAAGCCAGTAATTCGGCTACGATGTCCCTTTGTTCGATGATGGAATAACGATGGGGATGGGGCTTGTCAGACAGTCCGAAACCCAACATATCCAGAGCAATCACATGATAACGTTTGGTCAAGTGCGGCCACAATGCATGCCAATCCCACGCGGCGCTAGGGAAACCATGGATAAGCAACAACACCTCACCCTGTCCACCTTGCCAGTAAGCAATTTGCTGGTCCTTTATCTTAGTGAACGTAGCGTTCTGTCGATACTGGTCAAGGTCCATAAAGCCGTTCCTTTTATTGGTCATATCCAGGTAATGTACGTTGCAGCTTGCGCAATATGCCTGGCCAAGCCAGACTGCCGCCTGCGGAGCGGGTCACTTGATCCGCTTGGGCGCGTATACCGGCTAGAATAGGATCAGGAATACTCAGCATTGGCTGCCCGGTGGCTTGGGCTTTGAGTTGAATTTCACATGAGCGCTGCAATAAATACATAAACAAGAAGGCATCAGCAATATTATTGGCACAGGTAAGCAGGCCATGGTTTCGCAGGATCATAAAATTGCTATTTCCCAAATCCGCCACCAATCGTTGCTTTTCATCAGGGTTGAGCGCCACCCCCTCATAATCGTGGTAAGACAACGATGACAAGGCAAACAGGGACTGTTGAGAATAGGCTTGCAGTCCCTTTTCAAGTGTCGATACAGCGACACCTTCCATCGTATGTAGATGCATAACGCAAGTCGCGTCCTCCCGAGCTTCATGTACTGCGCTGTGAATGGTAAAACCGGCAGGGTTTATATCAAAGTCGCTGTCCATGACTTTATTGCCTTGCAAATCCACTTTAACCAAACTCGAAGCCGTGACCTCATCAAACATCATGCCATAGGGGTTAATTAAAAAATGATGTTCTGGTCCAGGCACCCGGGCAGAGATGTGAGTAAAGATCAAATCGTCCCAGCCATAGTGGGCTACGATACGATAGCAGGCAGCCAAATCCACTCGGGTTTGCCATTCTTGCTCGCTAACAGTGTGTTTTAGTGACTGGGTCATACGCTCTCCTAGTGGGTATTCTGTGCTTGGAACGCACTTACATTACATGGCAAAAACCGGTTAAACTGTCGCCAAATTGACAATTCACCAAGATATCCTCATGAACCAACAACGGCTAATCGAGTTTCTGACCCGCAATGGATGGACACGGTCTCTTCCAATTGAAGTCGTAGACGAACTGGTCTCTATCAGTAAAGTGCGAGAATTGGACAAAGGCCAGAGATTACACGCTAAAAATGATCCTCCCGAAGGATTTTATTGTGTTTTGGATGGCAAAATGCGGATCAGCAATGTGAATTCACAAGGCAAAGAAATGGTATTGACCTGGTTGGAAGCTGGCAGTTGGTTTGGTGAAATATCCTTGCTTGATGGATTGCCTCGCACCCATGATGCCCATGCACAAACCCATACACGCTTGCTGGTGATCCCCAACCTGGCCTTTGCGCAATTGATGCAAAGACAACCGTTGATGTATCCAGCGTTCTTAAAACTGCTGTGTCAGCGCATTAGAGCGACTTTTTCGTTAATTGATGAGACCGGTGGTTTGAGTCTCTTGGGTCAGTTATCAAAACGCCTATTGATTCTCGCAGACGGTTTAAATATCGATGACAGTGTGCAACGTTCCCAGGAGATTGCCATCTCTCAAGAGTCTCTGGCTCACATGCTCAACAGTTCAAGACAGACCGTCAACAAACTACTGAGTCAACTCAAGAACGATCATATTATTCGTGTGGAGTACGGCAAAATCGAAATACTCGACAGACAAAAACTCGCCAAGTTGGGGGAAGTATGAGGCCACCGACGCACAGCGTCGATGGCGAAATGTCTAGCTTGTGTAACGTTTGAACACCAAAGTTGCGTTGGTTCCACCAAAGCCAAAACTGTTAGACATTACTGTGTTAAGTTTCGCCTCACGGGTGGTGGTGACCACATCCATGCCTTTGGCAGCTTCATCGAGATTTTCGATGTTGATGGAAGGTGCAATAAAGTCGTGTTGCATCATCAGCAAGCTGTAAATGGCCTCATTTACTCCTGCGGCACCGAGTGCGTGGCCAGTCAATGACTTGGTAGCACTGATAGGAGGCGCTTTGTCTCCAAACACCTGCTCAATGGCCCATAGCTCTTTTACGTCACCTACCGGGGTTGAAGTACCGTGTGTATTTAGGTAATCAATTGGACCGTCAACGTTCTCCATTGCCATCTGCATACAACGCACGGCACCCTCACCCGATGGAGCAACCATGTCCACCCCATCGGAGGTGGCACCGTAGCCAATCAATTCTGCGTAAATTTTCGCACCGCGCGCCAAGGCATGCTCCAACTCTTCCACAACCACCATACCGCCACCGCCAGCGCTGACGAAACCATCACGGTCGGCATCATAGGTACGAGAGGCTTTGGTAGGGTCATCGTTGTAGCCAGTGGAAAGCGCCCCCATGGCATCAAACAGTGAAGAGAGTGTCCAATGCAACTCTTCACCACCACCGGCAAACACCACATCTTGCTTGCCTAGTTGGATGAGTTCCATGGCATTACCGATACAGTGAGCACTGGTAGCACAGGCCGATGAAATGGAGTAGTTAATACCTTTGATTTTAAACGGCGTGGCCAAACAAGCTGAGACCGTGCTTCCCATGGTTTTGGTTACCATATAAGGACCGACCCGCTTTACCCCTTTTTCACGCAATGTGTCTGCTGCTACCACCTGGCTGCTCGAAGAAGCACCACCTGAACCGGCAATAATCCCAGTGCGGATGTTGGAGATTTGCTCGTCGCTTAAACCGGAGTCATCAACCGCTTGTTGCATAGCAATATAAGCGTAAGCCGCCGCATCACCCATAAAGCGCAACTGTTTGCGATCAATGTACTGTGAAAAATCGATGTCTACTTTACCCCAAACCTGAGAGCGCATGTTCATTTGCTCAAACTCTTCGGAGTGTGTAATGCCTGAGCGCCCCTGTCTTAAGGATTCCAACACTTCCTGCTGGTTATTCCCAATACTGGAAACAATGCCAATTCCGGTGATGACCGCTCTTCTCATAATTTACCCTTTCAATATTTTTGTCGAAATACAAACGTCGCATATAGTAATGATTTTACAGCCTAAACTGGTCTGCTCTTTTGTCCAATAATGTTTTAAACTAATGAACGTTTTTCTAATCAATGGTTTGGGTATCATGGGACAGGGCGAGAGGCAAGTTTAAACACACCGCTTTTGACCCTATTGCGATTCCCTGTTTGCCATCTTTGAGTGCACACTCGATTGACATGAATTTGCAAAAAAAGACCGCCAAGTTGGACTGCGCCAACATCAAATACAATGAACACGGCACCCCGGTAGCGGGAGATTTTGACGATGTGTATTTCTCCAATCAAGATGGGTTGGCAGAATCACGATATGTTTTCATCGAGCAAAACCGATTGAACCAACGCTGGCATGCCCACAATGAAAACACCTTTGTTATCGCTGAAACCGGCTTTGGTACGGGCTTAAATTTTTTAGCCGTTTGGCAAGCCTTCCTGAAATTTCGTCGAGATTTCCCCAACGCCAAATTAACCCACTTACATGTAATCAGTACTGAAAAGTATCCACTTTCACATGCAGATCTCACCATGGCTTTGGCCCACTGGCCCCAGTTGAAGCCTTTCAGCGACCCTCTGCTGGCTCAGTATCCTCAGCCCCTACTCGGGTGCCACCGACGACATTTCGCCAACAGCACGGTAACCCTTGATCTGTGGCTTGGCGATATCGCTGAAAGTCTGCCACAAATGTCCCAACGATATCAGGGCGTGGTGGATGCGTGGTTCTTGGACGGCTTCGCACCTTCGAAAAACCCACAAATGTGGCAACCCGACCTGTATGCCAATATGGCACGATTGAGCAAGCTGGGCGGTAGTTTTGCGACTTTTACCGCTGCCGGCACCGTAAAAAGAGGGCTAACGGAGGTTGGATTTGAGATCAAAAAGGTGAAAGGCTTTGGGCACAAACGAGAAATGCTGATCGGAGAACTTCGATGCCCATCCAGTACCGCTCGCACTGACACACTGTATTATCGCTCTGAAGCCCATTTCTCAAACCAAGCAAAGAACGTCGAGAAAGTGGTCATTATCGGCGCTGGTTTGGCTGGTACACATTTAGCCTATAGCTTTAGCCGTCGCGGTTACGAAACCTTGCTCATCGGCAGTCAAGAGCAACTGGCCGATGGCGCATCGGGAAATCATCAAGGTGGTTTCTATCCACAATTGAATGCCGAATCCAATATTGCCAGTGAAATTCAAGCCCTAGCCTTCGACTACGCCTGCAATCATTACCGCGACTTGCTGTCGCAGGGTTATGATTTCGCTCACCAATGGTGTGGGGTCTTGCAATTGGCATTTAATCAGACTGTCGCCCAACGCCAACAAAAACTGATTGAAAATGGTTGTTGGCCTGCATCGATGATCCACGGGATTAGCGCCGAGCAAAGCAGCGTCATTGCCGGTATAGATTTACCCATGCCCGCGCTCTTTATTCCTGAAGGGGGCTGGATCAACCCACCTCAATTGGTTCAAGCGTTGTGTCAGGCTGCCAAGGATCTTGGCAAATTTGAATTGCAGTTAGATTGTCCAGTCGAGGACATCACAACGAAAGGTGATGGCTATCAGTTGCGCTCTGGCAAAAGACATTTTGATGCCGATATTGTGATTGTTGCAGCGGGTGCGGATGCATCTAACTTTGATCAGTGTAAAGGGATCCCTTTCCAAGCTGTGCGTGGCCAAGTGGAGCATATCCCCAGCCAGTCTCCGCTGAGCGGTTTGAAGACCGTGTTGTGTCACAAAGGTTATCTAACGCCTCAGTTCGAGGGTATGCATGCTTTGGGCTCAACTTACGTCAAGCAAGATCGAACCACCGAGTATCGGCTATCAGAGCAAGCCATAAACCAAAATACCATTCAAAAAGCCTTAAGTCGCTGTGACTGGGCGCAGCAGTTGTCCTTCAAACAACAAGGCAGAGCGGCGGCACGATGCTCAGTTCCGGATCACTTACCTGTTGTGGGAAACTTGTTTAGTGTCGACACCCAGCAGAAGCAATTTTCTGACCTTTACAAAGCGTTGCCCGTGCATCGCTATCCACAAGCCCAGTGGTTACCAAATTTATATGTACTCAGTGGGTTGGGTTCTAGGGGGTTAACAACAGCGCCACTGATGGCGGAACTGCTTTTCAGTCAGATAGTGGGAGATCCCTTACCTTTGAGTCAAACCTTGTTGGATGCCCTTAGCCCCAATCGATTTTTGATCCGGCAGTTGATCCGGCGCCAGTAAAACCCATCTGTATAGATTATTACTCGCTGTAAAGTTGCACCTTGGGCTGCAAACTTTGCACAATAAAATGAGGAATGTGCACAGAAGCACTGGCGATCAGCACGCGGTTTTGGGTTGAGACGATACGCGCATTGACCCGCACGCCTTTCTCGTTTTGAATTAGTGTACCGGTCAAGATGTAGTCCATACCCAATTGTGATGCCAGTTTTCTAGCATCACGACTCATCACTAAATCACCTGAGCGTGATACTTCGACACTGCCCATGGTCTTAAAGTCAACCACAGACAAGCCGTATTGCTGAACTTGTGCGATCAACAATTCAGCCATTTGGTTTCCCAAGGCAGTTGGACGACGCAAGGTATCATCGAAGTTGACGAATGATGCCACACCAATACGACTTTCAGGAGTCAAATCAAAGCCGTTAGAGATTAAGTTCAAAGACAATTGCTGGGCATAGTCGTTTAAACTTTTGTGGGTATAACTGGGTTGATAGAGGTTATCCGGGCTTCGATACCGCCAGTATTGCCCAGCTTCTGAGGATTCTTGTGACGACTCCATGACTAAGTCTTTGCGCTCTGCACGATAACGAATACCAGAATCGGCATCAGTGGGTAGGACCATTACAGGCTCTTGTTTTTCCTGAGGTTGAGGGTCATCAAACAAGTTAGAAAACGACGACATTCCCGCACAACCACTCAATAAAGTGCCCACGCTCAGGAACAATAAGATCGGCAACCCGGCATTCACTTACTCGTCTCCTTGAATCAGTTGAACACCGTCCACCGAGTTATGTTCGCTGGGCAAGAGTGCGTCAGCTGCGTGCATGGGTAGCAACATTTGAGCGGTCGCCACCACTGCTTTTGACTGTAATCCCAAAATACGGGCGTTAATTAAGTAACCATTTTGATGTTTAGTCATAGTGCCGGTCAGAATGTACTGGATCGGAGCATTTTCAGTCAGTTCCAAATAATCCCGAGTCAACAAAAAATCACCTTGCTGAGTCACGCGAATGTAATCCGTCGCTTTAAAGTCAATCACAGGAATACGAAATTTATGCAATTCATGGATAAAGGATTCTGACAACTGAAAGCCGAGGATATTAGTGGTCTGCAAGTCGCTATCAATCATCGCAAAATTGGTAACACCCACCGGAGTTTTGTCGCTCAAGTATTCCATGTTCGAGATCAGATCTTGGGTCATGGCTTGAACATAATCGCCAACATGTTTGGTCATCAAACGAGTGGTCACGGGGTTCTTACCATACTCGGCTGACATCGGTCCGTTGCCAAAAACATTGCCTTGATACCCGTCTTCGCTGCGTTCGTCATCAGAAGCTGTGATGTTCACGATCTGCAAAGGCATTGTTGCCGATTGTTGTGCTCGTTTGGGTTTATTTTCACCCTCAAATTGCTGCAAATAGGACGCACAACCTGAAAGTGCCCCTACAACCAGTATCACGGTTATTGATTTGTTCAAGATAGACATTTTTAAGACCCTGTACGATAAATCATGCCACCCCTGGTGGACACTTTCTCCCGCTGCCAAAACACATCAGCGGGAAAAAACTTGGTTGCCGAAGCCACCACATCTTTGCTTTTCACATGCACAATTCTAGCGTTAACAATGGCCCCTTCCTGTTGCTCTGTGATGGTGCCTGCAATGTAAAAATCGACGTCCGGCATCGCACTGAGATGACTTACGTCTCGTGAGAAGACCGTTTCGCTATGTTTGCTTATTACTATATCGTTTGTAGTTTTATAGTCTTGAGTAATTAATCCGCGACGATTGGCTTCAGTAATCATTCCCTCAGCCAATTGATGCCCCAACAACATCAATGGTCCTTGATGTTTGGCATCAAATTTAAGATCAGTCACAGGCACAAAGGAAATGACCGCGTAGCGATATTCACGGTCAGCGCGAAGATTACTAAACAGTTCTTGAGCCAATTGTGCCGTATGCAGCTCAATGTTACCCAATGAAGTGGGGATTTTGGGCCCGAACTGTTCACCATCGCTGGCTTGTTTGTCCGACGTGTCATATGCGGCGCAGCCATTTATCAAGATAGCTAAAAGAGTCAGACACAGCATTCTGCTCATTGTATTCCACCTTATCATCTGTTTGCCCACCCATTGAACAGGATGACAAAACCTAAAAGTTAACTCCAGATGAGCAATAATCAGGCCAACACACTATGGATACTGGTGTACCATTCTACCAATATGATTGTAAGTGAATGAATGTAGTCGAGAGCAATACTTGGCAGTTTGGTATTGCCAACATGCGGCAAAGATTCACCCTTTAGTGGCAACTTTTGACGGCACGGTTTCGATTTTGTCTACCAAGGGCCATGCTTCATGCAAGGGCAATCCCAAAACCAATGCCGAGTCATCGTGTCTGACATGAATACGATGGTCATTAAGTATCATGTAGACACCATGTTCATCCTGACCGTCGGCGGAAAAGGGAACGTTGGCATGTGTCGCAACTAAATTATGTACATCCATGTGACTGTCCTAGCAAGTGAGTGTTTCCAAGGGAGTGGTTTTCATTAATTGCATTTGCATGATTATACACACCAGCAAAAAAAGGACCCGAATGCACGGGCTACTGAGATAAGCCTAGACCATTTGTTTCCGAATACCAATCACAGGCTTGTTCCCACATGGCAAAAACTTGATTCTGATCATGAATTTCCAATTCTTGGGATGCAAAAGCCTGTTCTAGATGACGCTTCACATTGGCTTGCAGCGCTGACACTTGACGATCTTGCGCTAGCAACTGCTCACTGAGTGCCAGAGAAAAATGCCCGTGCAAATAACCCGAGATAAACAGTTCCTGGTCACTCCCCTGTTCCACAAACTGTTGCAAATAGCACTCAACGGCCTCTACGAAATGCTCAATTGGATCCAACCTTTCTCTCCTATCTACTGCACTATTCTGAATTGAAATGTTATCACTCACCAAGAGGATACAATACTTTGTCTCGATACCCAGTGATGACCGTCATTGGCCCAGCAAGTATGTTGTCTAATTGCTCATCACCAGAATCACTGATCAAAGGGCGGCCTTTAAGGGTTTGCAATTTGCTTTTGGTTGCCACCAATAAAATGCGTTCTTTACCCACTATGCGGATCAGTTCAGGACTCAGTTGTTGATTGCCTCGGCCAAATACATGGCCTTGTCCACCGATCAAGGTAATCACCATAAAACAGGGTTTTTGCTCAACTTGCTGAAGAATGTCCGCTGCCGTTACATCCTGATCCAGTAATTGTTGCCCTTGCACCAAATCCACGCCCAGCAGGGTATTTTCCAATCCTAACTCATCCATGATAAAGGCGACCGTCGAACCAGAGCCCATAATATAGATATGCTCAGGATGGTCTTGCATATGTTCAATAATCGTCGCTGCAATGTCCGCCAACACCAATTCTTCAGATTCCTTGCCACCCATTTTTACTGCCTGAACATAGCGCAATTCGCTTGGCACCTGCATTTCGCCGTAAAATTTAGCCTGCACTTTACCGGCGCGAAACTGATCTTCGTCGATGTCCTTGATTTGAGCTTCTTGCAAACTGACCAACTCACCAGCCACCAGCATGGACACCACTCGCCCAGCGGACTTGGGGGTGATGGCGTAAACACCTGAATGGATTTTACAGCCAGCGGGCACTCCAAGAACCGGAATACGGTCGCCAATAGCGTCATAAATGTTTCGCGCCGTCCCATCGCCACCGGCAAACAGCAGCAAATCCACGTCCTCCGCCAGAATGGCTTGCGCTGCGGCGACGGTATCGCTGGCTTCGGTTTGCGCTTTTCGTGCTTGATAAACTACTTTAGTGGATAAACCCGATTCGAGGCTGACCCATTCCCCCATTTCACCTGCGGCAGTCACCACCTGTATTTGGCCGTTCTGGGTCTCCAACATTTTAAGGGCCATTGCGGTTTTGTGATTGGCCAGCTTTTTCGCTCCCATCGACAACGCTTGTTCACGGACTTCTGCCCCATCACTGCCTTTGAGTGCCATTGCGCCGCCAATCCCGGCGTAGGGGTTGACGATCAAGCCGAGTTTAAAGGGTCGCATAGGTCTCCTGTGCACTGGTGTTGGCAGGATTCTTCAGCAAATTGGTGGATTGACGCGCCGCATAAAATTGCTCTAATTGATGGATAAAGCGCTGTGCTCGAGGTGGAAAGCCCGATTGTTGATAGTGTTGCAATTGCCCCTCAACGGCGGCTTGGAAGGCGTGACGATCTGGCTCGACACCGTTCAAGTTATCAGTGCTGACGCGAAACGAAAAACCTGCAGCCAAGCTAAAAGCCCATTCTATGGCCTGAGGTTTGACTTCGACCTGTTCAAAGGCCTTTTGTTGCTGGGCATTGCGCCCATCCGGGCAATACCAATAGCCATAATCCACTTGCAGACGACGAGCGGCTCCGGCAATACACCAATGGGCAATTTCATGCAGCGCACTGGCATAAAAGCCATGGGCGAATACCACCCGGTGATAGTCACAAGTGGCATCTGCTGGCAAATAAATAGGCTCATCTTCACCGCGGATCAAGCGGGTATTAAACGGCGCAAAAAAGCAGTCATCAAACAATCTGATTAAATCTTCAATACGATGCACAATCGGCCGACATTGGGTTGCTAAAGACGCGGCGATTGTACCTGTTATACTCGATGCAACTCAACCCACTTACCGACCTTTGCCAGAACCGCACCTTCTATGAGCGCTTTTTTGCCCTTTTGGCTTGATGAATGTTCACCAGAAGTACCAGCAAACAAATCACGCCTATTCCCCAAATGATGTCTCTTTGAACTCGCTTCATTCGATTGTTGACTAAGTAAATGTCAGGATAGCCGGTCTTCCACAACGTCCACTGGGTGGCAATATCTGACGCAATTGCCGCGTCATTTCCTGTTTGGAACATAATGAAACCATCTCCAGATTCCGGATCAAAGCGCACCGAGGCGTTGAGATACGGTGACTTCCCGCCATGGCCCATAATGAATCCCGATTCTGTTGGCGCGAAGAGCATCACCCCAGCTCCCCAAATGGGTTGTCCACTAACAAACCCTTGAGGTGTTTGCATTTGAGTCAAACTTTCAGGGCTTAGAAGCCTATCGGCTGCAGTGGCAGTATCAGGGTTTAATAAATTTTCGACAACCAGCTTATGCATATCAGTCAAGTTTGTGTACAAGCCCGTTGCGGCCAGAGAAGTGTAGTTTGGATACTCTCTGAGCGATTGATTTTGGCCAAAATAGTCTGCCAGGAGCGGGTCATCGCGCTTCACTTGAAAATAGCTGTGCTCTAGTCCCAGCGGTTGAAACAGCAACTCTTGCATAGCTTGATCAAAGCCCTTGCGGGTAACGTCCTCAATAATCAATTGAATGAGATTGTAGCTTCCCCCTGAGTACTGCCACTTTTCACCCGGTGGCTGGGTAACCGCAACGCGCCCACTGATGCCAGGATCGGCATCTGCGGCTTGAGTGAGATGTTCAGGAAGGGGTTGAATGGGTTCATTAGGGGCAAATCCATTATGACCCAGACCATCCTCGATACCAGCGGTGTGGCTGAGCAGCAACCGCAAAGTAACCCGCTCATTATCAAACTGACTTTTGGGTAATTTCCATCGTTTGAGATACTGGGAAACCGGGGTATCCAGATCCAGTTGCCCTTGTTGCACCAAGCGCATGACGGCCATCGCGGTTATCCATTTACTGACTGAGGCAACTCCAAACACCGACATTTCATCCACTGGCTTGCCTAACGAAATAAAATGACTGTCCACCATTGCGCCCTCCTCTAGCAGCGCGTACACAGCGTTGCCAGTCACGTGCTGATCCATTTCTTGTTTCAAGCGCTCAACAAAGTTTTCTCTGTCATCAGGCTTCGCCCATGGCGTCAATAGCCACCCATTTAACAACGCGGTGAAACGCAAACCAGCCCAAACACCAGATAACAAGCAAATGGTAAGTACAGAAATAATCACTTTTTTCATAACATTTCTCGGATTGTAGAACTCCAAAGCAGTATAAAGTTTCTGTAAACCCTTTGTTGATTGAGTGTGCAAAGTGCAATGCAGAACGTACATTTATCACTGGGGGAGAGGGCCAAAGGGTGGCTCAGAGAGACTCGTTTTACTAACCAGAGTAATGCAGTTAGCTCATGATGCCCTTACACAGCAGATTTGACTGGGCAATAATGTCAACGTGGTGGTTAGCTCGAAACTTGCTGATAAGCCTTACGAATTTCGTTTGGACTGCTGCCGATGACCTTTTTAAACGCGCGAGAAAACGCCGCTTCAGATTGATAACCAATGTCCAAAGCAATCGCTAGCATGGTGTCTTTCGACAGTTGCAGCCTCGAGTAAGCCAAAGACATGCGCCATTCAGTGAGATATTCCATTGGCGTGTTTCCCACCAAACGCTTAAATTGTTGAGCAAAACTGGTTCTCGACATGCCCACATTCTGGGCAAGATCTTCCAAAGACCAATGATGAGCAGGACTGTCGTGAACCAGCTTTAATGCTTTTCCAATGCGATCATCTTCCAAAGCCCCGAGCCACCCCAGTTCGTCATCATTCAGGTCTAATAAATACTGTCTCATCGCTGTGATCGCAAGGACGTCGGTCAAGCGTGCTATTACCGCCTCAGCCCCAAGCCCTAAAGAATGGGTTTCAGATTTGAGCAGACTGCTGATTTGATCCACCATTTGCGACGCTTCATTGTCACTGTGGCGGATGACAACAAAAGACGGGAGAATGCCCAAAAGCTTGATTGCCAGAGGATGCTGGAACAGGAGTACGCCACACACCAACTCAGACCTTGCTCCACCGCCACCGAATTCTAGGGTTTCGTATCGTTCTGTCACAGGTTTGATCGGCAATCGGTCCAGTGGCGTGAACGACTTGCAGTGGCCGTCATTGAGTGTGTGCCCTTCCCCTTTGGGAAACAAAATGAAGTCTCCCGGCGCTAAGTTTATCTCGCTTTGATTGACACGAAACATCGCCTCACCTTGCACGACAATATGAAACATCATGCAATTGTGCATAGGGGGCATAGACAGCCCCCAAGGTTCGCTTAAAGTAGATTGAGTGAAAAACGTACTTTCCATGCGCAAGCTATCGAGTAGCTTACCGATAGGCTCGCCCTGAATTGGGGTGTTGACTCTGAGTTTATAGTCAAAGCTCATTGTGTTGTGACTCTTCGCTCATAATTGGAACCGCATAGTATGTAAAGAGTAGCACCCAATTTGCAAATTTCCGATTCGAGCGTTTCGCCTCCAGTTTTTCTCGCTACACAGACAACAGAAAGCCCGATAAGATACCAGTTAGAGAACGAATGTGATTCCACCAGACCCATCGACTCAGGTACGCATTCCATACTACCGGTTGCCTGACCGAGTTGGCATCTCTGAGTCTATTGTTCAACGGAACGTTAAACAATACTGTGACTAAGGTGGTGCCGAGCAAGAAAATCGCTCCAGCGATGGAGCGCACCCCGGTTTCACTCCAAAAGAAATAAGCCCCTGCAACGCCTGAAATAATGAAACAGGCGAGAAACAATGGATTTAGGATTTGCTTGTTAATATCAATCATGATGGCCGCACCATGGCGACTGTTAGACAACACTTTCATCACGGTATTGCTGAACGTAAAGTACAAACCTATCATCATGATCATGGAGAGCTGAAGCAACGCTTCAGCTAAAACAATGCCAGTCAATTCAGTCATAGCGAGCACCACTGAAAGCTGATTTATTGTCTTTGATAAAGTCTTTAAAGGATTTTGCCGGTCGACCCAGTGCTTGCTCCACGCCATCGCTCAAGAATTCGTTTCGGCCATCCAGCACCACAGTAAACAGATAAGTCAGCATCTCAATCGCTTTTGGATCGACTTGGTTATTCTGCAAGGTCTCGACGAAGGCGCTCTGGGATACTTGTACGAACTCGACCGGTACGTTCAAGACTTCAGTGAACGCTTCGGCTAATTGAGAGAAACTCAACAACTCTGGGCCTGTCACCTCATATAAGTGGCCGTTGTGTTTTGTATCGAGCAACGAACTGACAACCACATCACTGATATCGTCCACATCGATAAAAGGTTCGGTGACCAAACCCACAGGAAGTGCGATTTTTCCCGCCATGATAAAGTCTCTAAACATGCCTTCGCTGAAATTTTGGTTAAACCAACTTGCTCGCACCACCGTCCAGCTTAACCCTGAGGTTTGCACGATCTCTTCACAAATCTGCGCGGCAGATTCACCTCGACCAGAGAGTAGAGTAATGTGTTTAACGCCCTTTATTTTCGCCAAGGCACAAAACTTGGCAATATCTTGGGGCGCTTCTGGTAAGGCTAGGTCTGGGTAATATGTGAGATAGACAGCGTCAACCCCTATCAGGGCTGCAGACCAAGTTTCAGGCGCACGCCAATCAAAGTGGATTTCTCCATGTCGACTGGCTCCTTTTACGTTCAATCCCATTTCGCTGAGTTTCTTGTAAACACGGGCACCGGTTTTGCCCGTCGCACCAATCACTAAATAGTTGTTCGACTCGATTTTCATAGTAGCTTCACCTTTTACGTTAAAGAGAGCTCTAATATAGAGATGATCGATTGACTAAAATTTGCCCAGCGTATGATTCTTATTACCAATCGTACCGGAGGGGTCTTTAAGCTGCACAGGAAAGAGTTAAGGATAGAGAAACAACGGATGTAACAGGAACAAGGGGCTGTACAACGAAAGTTCAGCCGGAATGACCAGCTAAAAATCGTAATTTGTCTGACGTATATGACAATACACTTCGGACCACAGGGATGTGATTTTCTGTTGTCATCACGGTGCCTTTGATTCACTCTATATACAGAATCGAGAAAGGATCCCCCTAATGGTTTTGAAAACTTCTAAAGCATTGGTATTGTTTGGTTTATCGGCATTAGTCAGTGCAAACAGCTACGGCTTTACTGTGCCCTATGCACCACAAGCCCCAATTATCGATGGCATTAACGACGAGCCCGTATGGGAAAAAGCCCAATGGCGAACGATGGACGAGGTGATCATCGGTGCCCCGCCCAGCGCGGCAGATTTTTCTGCCCGATATCGACTGGTGTGGGACGAGCAAGCATTATATTTGCAAGTTGAGTTACTCGACGATGTGCTGTTTGATGCCCACCCAGATCCGCTCAAAGCATACTGGGATGACGATGCCTTAGAGATCTTTATTGATGAAGATGCCTCAGGCGGCGAGCACCAATTTAATCACAATGCCTTTGCCTACCATGTTGCACTGGATGGAAATGTGGCAGATTTGGCCCCCAATAAACAACCAGCCCTATACAATCACCATGTTGTCAGCCGTTGGCAGCGCAGCGCCTCTTCTCCCTACACAATCACATGGGAAGCCGCCATTTATCTGTACAAGGACGATTATCAAGATCAAAAAGACAATCCTAAACAGCCCTTATTTGCGGGTAAAAAAGTAGGGTTCATGTTGGCCTATTGTGACAACGATGGCTCGCCAATTCGTGAGAATTTTGTCGGTTCAACCAAGATTGAAGCGGTCGATGGTGACCGCAATCGAGGATGGATTGATGCCGGTGTGTTTGACAAAATTGTATTACAAAAACCATGACAATCATGCTCGATAATATCGTGATGCACTTAACCAAAGTGCAGGAATTACATCATCAAGTGCAGGCTCAAGGTCAGGTCCAGGCCGTCCGACAATTGCAAAGCTGGCAAACGGCAAGATTGCTCGCCAGTCATCAAACACTGTGGGAAAACAAACGATTCCGCCCTGCGATGCAGTTTTTCATCGATGAGCTGTATGGCCCCAAAGACTTTAGCCAACGGGACGAAGAAATCGCCAAAGTAGTACCGAAAATGGCCAAACTGCTGCCGGAGAATGCTCTCACCTCTTTAGCCAGTGCACTTCACCTGAACAGTTTGTCATTCGAATTGGATATCCAGATGGTCAATACACTGGGCGAGCAACCCATAGATCGTGACAGTTACGCCCAAGCCTATCGAGCGTGTGACAATCACAGTCAGCGACAAATCCAAATCGATTTACTGGAAACCTTGGGCCATGACCTGGCAGACGTGGTTAAGATCCGCGGCATTTCAACCCTTTTGATGTTGTCCCGTAAACCAGCCAAACTGGCAGGAGTGGAAACCCTCCATGAATTTTTGGAATCGGGCTTCAAGGCCTTCAAAAAGCTGGGCGAAGTGGCCGATTTTATCGATCCCATTGTTAATAAAGAGCGGGATATTATGAACGCCTTATTTGATGAAAAGCAAACTAACCCACTGCCAGAAAAGGTCGAAGTATGACCCCAACGAATATACTCTCGTTGCCTTGGGCATTACCTTCCCCCTTCGTTGTTGACTGGCGAATTGAGCAGCAGCACATCGATCATTATCAACACACCAATAATGTCGCCTACGTTTCCATGCTAGAGCGTCTGGCGTGGAGCCATTCGAATCATTTGGGGTTGACTATTGATGATTACAGAGAATTAGACCGAGGAATGGCCATTGCAAGACATGAGATAGATTATTTATGTGCCTCTCATCTTGATGATGAACTGCTTTGTGCGACTTGGATTATTCATTGTGATGGTCGACTAAAACTGTCCCGGCGCTTTCAGTTTATTCGTGCCTCCGACCACAATATTGTGTTAAACGCTCGCACCGATTTTGTCTGCATTGCACTGTCTAGTGGCAAACCCAAACGCATGCCTAGCCGCTTCGCACAGATCTACGGTGACGCAGCCATCGCTCCCAATTCGGATGACTAGTGCGTAACCTTCTGGTTGTATGTTTGCTAGTCTCACTCAGCGCCAACTTGTATTTTTTGTTGAGCCCCACGGAGTCGACGACAAGCAAGAATCGACAAGAGGCTCCAGTTCAAGGAAAGGAAACCCAAAACTCGACCTCACAGCGACAATCTTCCACAGGATCTGCATCAACTTTTAATCTGGACTACCAAGGCTCCGCAAAAAATGACGACCTACAGCAACAAGTAGAACGCTGGTTTGCCAGCAAAGACTATGATTTGGCCGAAGATGCAATTCTAAGACGATTGCGTGAGGACCCCACTAATAACGAATTTCTACTCTTGGAAGCCCGTTTAATCGAATATACCGAAAGCGTTGGCTCCGCTCTTGTGCATTACTATGCACTATTGGATCGAGATTTGTCAGACGCTCAATTTGCCTGGGTTAGGGAGAAAATCGAAGACTTGGCATTGTCTAACATTCAAAAACTAGCAGACCTGCAAGCTTGGAACATTTTGGCGACCTTAATCGAGCCACTATGGCAATTCGATCCCAGCAACGATCTGTACATTGAGCAATTGGCGACAGCTTACGCCAAACTAAATGCCGCTGTAGCGATGGAAAACGTACTGGCATCTTTGCCACCTGACGATCCAAGAGTCGCGCAGATACGCAACATGTTAGAGAGCCGCGCAGATACGGCGGCTTCCAACGAACTCGAATCCGACCCCGTCACATCAAGGGATTGGTCCAGCTTATATGAAAAAACCTTGCAATTAAGCAAACGAGGTGAGCACTTTGTTGTGCCCTTGTATTCGTCTAATCAACGATTCAACTTGCTGTTAGATACTGGGGCATCGACAACCGTATTGTCCGAACGAGCTTTCACCCAACTTCCAAGCCAATTGAGCCGTTTTATTGGTCGCTATCAAATTAATACCGCTGGCGGACAAGTGGAAGCACCCGTGTATTTAGTTCAGCGATTTTATTTTGCCGGATATAGTATAGAGGACACTGCTGTGGTGGTGTTGCCAATGGACGACTTTTCGGAAGTCCAAGGTCTGTTAGGCATGAATATTTTAAAGCAATTCGATTTTAAATTAGACCAGTCGTTGGGCCGACTGTGGCTCACACCTCTACCCTAAATCGACCCAACCGCTCTGTGTTTACAGTTCGATATCGATACCTTGATTGTCATCCACCGAGTAGTGTTGTATTTGGTGGGCAACCATAAAGTTGCGTAGGGTCAAGGTCACACCCTGACCTTTCATATTGCCACTGCCAGGCTGAAATGCACATAATGATAGCCATTCGGTGAAATTCTGCGTTTGCCAAAAATAACACTGTTTAAAACCGGTGATGAGCAACGCATTGCCTTGCTCATCCCCTTTAAAGTGAGTTTTACGGGTGACGATTTTATCACTCAAGTATTCTTTTACCGCATCTCCCACGGTGTCATTTTTTGGCATACCGTCGATAAAATCCGCAAGTCGTATCTGCACGTCGGAAGTTTTCGCCACGGCTCTGACCTGCTCCAAGGTCAACGGTGTACCGTACTTTTGCAATGCTTGAGTAACGACTTTTTCGTAAACGGGAGAAATCGACAAATAGGCACTTTTAATCAAATAAGTAAGTTGGACTTGGTCAACAAACCCCTTGTCTTTATCGAATTCCACTTCGATCCGTTGTTCCAATTGAGAGTCTTGGTAAGGCTGAAGAAAACTGATTTCAAGCTGGCGACTGCGAATACCGCCGGATATGTAATGCAAACGCCCACCTTGCTGGGTCAAATTAGCCACGGTCGACATCACATTGTCGCCTACTTTAACGGAACGAACATCGAAATCAGAGGAGCTGCCCAAATTACGATTGGGGTCGAATCGCTTTAAACCGGGAACCTCAGTCGGATTGACGGCCTGAGCCATCAATTGACCAGAAAAAAGCACCACAAACAGACTTAATATCGAGCGAGAAACAGTCATCTTAATACGCATTCTCCTAGTACAAGGTCTCGGTAAATCGAGTATTGATCACCACAACGGCAAGTCACCTATTGATACGTAAAATGAGTATAACGGATTACATGCGCGAGCGCTCTATGCAAAGTAAACACAGCGCAGACAGAAACGCCACCGCAGCACACCAAGCAAAACTGAATTGGGCACCAAGGCCTTGCTGCCAAGTCAAACCAGCGATGTAGTTACCCAAGGCGCCACCGAATCCAAATGCAACGCTGATGTAGATAGCTTGGCCGCGACTTTGGAACCCCGTGCCGAAAAAGCGATGAATAAAGTTCACTGATGCTGCGTGAGTCAAACCAAACCCAAACGCGTGCAGAAGTTGCGCGAACACCAAAATCTCAATCCAGTGTGCAAAATACCCCAGCAACAGCCAACGGCCGGCAGTCAGAAGAATACTGATAATCAGTACCCATTTAACCCCAAAGCGCTGAATGATTCGTCCTGCCAGTATGAAAATCACAATCTCGGCTGCTACTCCCAGCGCGATGAGTATTCCTGTAGTTTGACCGTCGTAGTGCAAATCTCTCATGTAAAGGGCGAAAAAGCCGTAGTAGGCACCAAAGCTGACTTGCAATAGTAATGCGGAGAGAATGAAGAGCAGCCACTGTGGTTGCCTGATTTTCTGCCAAATCGAGCTATTTTGAGTCGTTTGACTCACAGCTAGGTCGGGCTCTCGGATCAGCAAGGTGGCGATGAACAAAGCAAGTAACACTAGGGCGCTGACAAATATTGGCGCTTCAGAATCAGAGAGATCTATGGCTTTGCCTGTCGCAATAGTTAAGACAATAAAGCCAATACTGCCCCACAGTCGAATGTTGCTGTAGCGATGTGCGCTGCTGTCAACGCAGTTGAGGGTAATCACCTCCAATTGGGGTAGTACCGCAGTCCAAAACATCATCATCAAGGCAAAACACAAGCTCAAGCCCCAAAAACCGTCCAACCAAAAGACCAAACTAAAGGTTAAGAAAGTGAGTAGCGAACCGATGCGCAGAATTGTCAGGCCCTTTCCGGAACGATCGGCCATGTTAGCCCACAGGTTAGGGCCGATGATTCGAGCCAAGGTTATCAGCGCAAACAATTCACCAATTTGTACAGAGGAGAACCCTCTGCCATCAAGAAACACGCCCAGATAAGGCACTAGGACCCCGAGCTGACCAAAATAGAAAAGATAGGTCAGTCCGAGTAAGGCTAAATTGCTGCGCGAACTGGCATTTTTAGCCAGCGACAAGGTTAAACCTTACCCGGGATCACCGGTGTACTGGAGTGCACATCGGCATTTTGACCACGGTGTCGCAACAGATGATCCATCAACACCAAAGCCATCATGGCCTCTGCAATGGGTACGGCTCGAATGCCGACGCAGGGGTCATGACGACCTTTAGTGATCACCTCTGCTGATTGACCATGGACGTCGATAGTTTCACCGGGTACTGTGATACTGGAGGTTGGCTTAAGGGCCATATGGACGACTAAATCTTGGCCAGTTGAAATGCCGCCCAATACGCCACCAGAGCGATTGGATTTAAAGCCTTGTGGCGTTAACGCATCACGATGTTCGCTGCCCTTTTGGGTCACAACCGCAAAGCCGTCTCCCACCTCTACCGCTTTCACTGCGTTAATGCCCATCATCGCATGGGCGAGATCCGCATCTAAACGGTCGAAAATCGGCTCTCCCAAACCCACAGGCATATTGGTCGCCACGACCGATACTTTGGCACCAATGGAGTCACCTTGTTTTTTCAGATCGCGCATGTATTGATCTAAAGCGTCCAATTTGTCCACATCGGGGCAAAAGAAAGGGTTGCTGTTAGTCACTGAGTGGTCGACTTTGTCGATAGTAATCGGCCCCAACTGGGACAAATAACCGTGGATTTCAATGCCATGGGTGTGCTTCAGGTACTTTTTCGCAATGCCTCCTGCGGCGACACGAATTGCCGTCTCGCGGGCAGAGGAACGACCACCACCACGATAGTCTCGCAATCCGTATTTTTGCTGGTAAGTGTAGTCAGCGTGTCCAGGTCGGAAGGTGTCCTTGATTTTGGAGTAATCGGTACTTCTTTGGTCGGTATTTTTAATCAATAAACCAATGCTGGTTCCAGTGGTTTTACCTTCAAATACACCAGATAAAATTTGCACTTCGTCTTCTTCCCGACGAGCAGTGGTATAGCGGGATGTCCCTGGCTTTCTGCGATCCAGGTCTCCTTGTAGGTCTGCTTCGCACAGCGGTAGATTTGGCGGGCAACCATCCACAACGCCACCGATTGCTATTCCATGACTTTCGCCAAAGGTGGTTAATGTAAAAAGCTTTCCAAAGGTATTTCCAGCCATAGTGATGTCACTTCTCTGTAGTATTTGCCGCCCCGTGGCGACGCCAATAGTCGTCCAAATCGGATTTATTGATCACGAACACGCCCTGTCCGCCATGTTCAAATTCGATCCAACTCAAATTCATTTGTGGATATTTATCCCGCATATGCACTTCGCTGTTACCGACCTCAACAAACAACCAACCGTCATCGGTAAGATGCTCAGTGGCTTGGCGCAACATTTTATCCACCAAGATCAAGCCATCATCACCTGCTGCCAATCCCAATTCCGGCTCATGATGGAATTCATCGGGCAAATCCGCCATATCTTCTGCATCGACATAGGGAGGATTACTGACAATCAGATCGTATTTTTGGCCTTTCAATGCTTCCATTAAATCCGATTGAATCGGAAATACCCGCTCTTCCAAGCCGTGTTCTTCGATATTGATCTGCGCCACATCCAAAGCATCAGTGCTGATGTCCACTGCATCGACTGTGGCCTCTTCGAATGCATAAGCAAGAGCAATGGCAATACAACCGCTGCCAGTACATAAGTCGAGTATCTGGGTGGGTGGGTGAGTTAGCCACTGTGAAAACTGCTGTTCGATTAGCTCAGCAAAAGGCGAACGAGGCACTAACACTCGCTCATCGACATAAAATGGCTGGCCACAGAACCAAGCTTGATGAGTCAAGTAGGCCACTGGGATCCGCTCTTCGGCACGACGACGAATCAAACCAATGAGTTCGGTTTTTTCCGCCAATGTCAGCCGCGCCTGCAGTATTTGCTCGTTATGCATAATGCTATCTGGCGGCAAATGCAAAGTGTGCAATGCCAGCGCGATACTTTCATCCCACGGGTTGTCTGTGCCGTGGCCATAAAAAAGCCCCGTCTGGTTAAATTGACTAACAGACCAGCGTAGCAGGTCAAATACAGTATGTAGGTCTGACGCAACTTGCGCATCGTCTTGTGTGAGATTTTGATTCATAGTATCCAATGCGATCAATTCGGATTTTGGTGCACCGTCATAGTTTGCTATGATTCGAGCGGATTGTCCTGTGAATTTGCTTATATGAAAAAACGCTCTGATCTTGAAAAAGACGAAATCACCTTGTTTAGAGATGTGATTGCTGACGTTGCACCGATAAAGCAGGACAAAATACCCCCTCACCGCGCTTCCAGCAAGCAAAATCCCGTATTTGTCGGTAAAAAGCATAAGCAAAACAAGGATATTCGCCAAGCGGCGGCGTCATTTCATTTTTCCGACGGTTTTGAAGCCCATTTTAGTGCTACGGGCCCCTTAAAATACGTCAAGCCAGGCTGTGACACTCACGAGGTTAAGCGCCTCAGACGAGGGGAGTATCCGCCTGATCTCATTTTGGATCTACACGGCTGCAATAAAGAGCAAGCGAAATTGGAAATCGCAGCGTTGATCCACGCTGCCCAGAAGCAACATTGTCATTGCGTATGCGTCGTCCACGGGTTAGGCGCACACATACTCAAAAATCAAGTACCCAATTGGCTGGTGCAGCATCCTGCGGTAGAAGGTTTCCATCAAGCGCCATTGGAATGGGGTGGTAAAGGGGCATTGCTGGTGCTGATAGAGCAGTCCGATGACGGATTAGAATACCGACCTTAAGCTCATTGTATTGCTAAGTTCAAGGTCGGTTAACGACTCATAGATCATGATTGGTGTTGTACATAAACAGATACAAGTAGTAACCACAAATTCCAATTACCACCGCCAATCCAAGCAATGAACCCCACACAACTGGATCGTTAAAAAGTAGTGCCATCATGATTTTTCTCCTGTCTATTTTACTGAGTTCAGTTTAGTACTCTGACAGGACATTCGAACTGATCTGGATCAAAGACCCCTATCGAATCAATCGAAAAGTCGCCAAAACCAACTTTTTTGTAGATCTTCCTCACAGGATTTGAGCTGTGTCGCGTAACGAAGTGCTCGCGCATGCACTTTTTTTGAAACCGCTATCAACCAGCTTTTCTTTGCGTAGGTACGCCGTTTGTAGCCGCCCCATCCCTCGTGATAATTCAAGTACTGAGCGTAAGCATCCCATTTTGATATGCCATTGACTTGATAGGTCTTCGAGATAAACCAGCCCATAAAATCGATGGCGTCGTCAAAATCATCTCGATCGGCACCGGAGTTACCGGTTTCACGAATGTAATCGCTCCAGGTTGGGGTTTTCGCTTGGGAATAACCATAGGCTGAACTGACCCGACCCCAGGGGATCAAACCAAAAAAAACATAGTCTTTGGGAGGCAGAGCGTCCGCTTTAAAAGAACTCTCTTGATACATGATTGCCATCGGTACATGGATAGGGACTCCCCATTTATCACGCATGTCCGCAGCGGCATCGTACCAGTCTGATTTTTCCTCAAAAATACGACAAAGGTTGCTAATGTCTTTAGGTGGCGTAACTGTGCAGCCCGCGCCCCATAAGGCCATAAAGGCAATCACAAAAAAATGTTGCGAAAAAGTTAATTTTTTTGTGAACCTTTTGACCATTCTTGACTCATACTTTGTGTGTTCTAGTTAATGTGTGTTTTCCCTGGTAGTAGTTTAATGCCTGACCTAATGTCAGGCATTTTTTTATCTACAATTTGCTATCCAGAGCTGACCAAACTCCCCAAGCTAAAGTGGCTTGAAGTAATCCGCCAGAAAATCATCAAATGATAAGGTATCTTGGGCCTCACGGGCTTTTTGCAATGCAATAGACTGGGCAGCCTGCTCAACAAAATGTTCAGGGGTGTATACCTGATAACCTTGCTCGGCAAACATGTCTTTGTAGGTCTGGGCTAATTCTACCCCCAGACGACCATTGTCTTTCTCATCCTTTAGTAGAGCCTGCAATAACTTCGCCGAAGGCGTATTGTCAGGATCCTGTACCTTGACCCATTGTTTTTCTACTGCATCACTGTACTTTGTGGTCTGATTGGCTTCATCCAACACCGCAGCAATCTGACGAAACTCAGCAAAAACCGGTTCCATCCATTGCCCAATGGTTTGCTCAGTGCCTTGATTTTTCAAATGCAACTGAGGATCGCGACCAGCCACCACCACGGCTCTAAGATTGGCTTCTGTTTCTTGGTAATCGTCTTGGTTAAACGGAGCACTGGGTGTCACGACACAATGGAGGAGAAACACGTCGAGGAAATAAAATTGCTCCGCTTCAATACCCAAAGGTGAGAATGGATTAACATCCAAAGCACGCACTTCAATGTAATTGACTCCGCGAGCTTCCAACGCATCACTGGGCTTTTCCAAGCTTTTCGTGGGTTGCTTGGGACGGATTGGTGAATACAGCTCATTTTCTATTTGCAGCACGTTACTGTTGAGCTGCTGATACTGACCGTTGACCTTACCCTCAAACTTAGCAAATCGTTCAGAAGGCTGTCGTATAGCACGACGAACCGATGAAACATATTGATCTAACGTGTTGTAACAAATGAATAATTCCGATTGCTCAGAGTTGGTGTAACCCAAATCACTCATGCGCAATGAGGTGGCATAGGGCAAGTATAAGGTGCCTTTACCGAGTTTCTCAAAGGGTAGACTGGTCTTCTTGCCCTTGATAAAGGAACTACAGAGTGCCGGAGATGCGCCAAACAGATAGGGGATCAGCCAACACAAACGTCGATAGTTACGGATCAGTGCAAAGTAGGCGTCGGAAATGCTCTCACGGTCAGCGTCTTTCCCTTCTGCACTGCTCAACCACGCCTGCCAAAAGTCCTCTGGCAAGGAAAAATTAAAATGCACACCTGATATGACTTGCATCATGCTGCCGTAGCGATTTTTCAAACCGACTCGATAGAGGGTCTTCATTTTCGCGACGTTGGAACTGCCATACTGGGCAATAGGAATATCGTCTTCACTGGGCACAAAGCAAGGCATACTCATTGGCCATAGACGTTCCTCGCCAAGTTGCTGATGGACGAATTTGTGGATGTCGTGCAACTGCCCAATGGTCTTGGTGATATCCGATTCCGGCGGCGTTATGAATTCCAACAATGACTCGGAAAAATCGGTGGTAATGGTTTCGTGGGTTAATGCAGCCCCCAAAGACTCAGGATGGGGCGTAAGCGCCATACTGCCATTGAGATTGATGCGCAAAGATTCCCGCTCAACGCCGTGCTGAATTTGGGGTAGGCTTTGCATAATGGGCTGTTGCTTTAACAGCGCAACACGCTGTGCAAAGTGGGAAATATTCGACGTCAAAATTCGTTCCTGTGGGTGTGCAAACTGTTCAGATGGGGCACACTGAGACCTTTTTCAATGGTAAAAGTGCACTCCATCCTGCCAATGTGACTGACTCTGAACGTATCAGACACGAGACTCAACTTTTTTCTTTCCTCAATCTGCTTAATATTCAACTGACAATTCGACGATTTCCCGTCCCAGTGTTTGCAGTTGCGGCATTACTGCTTGAGCATCGCTGACCACGATGATTTGCATATCATCGGAGTTTAACAGTGTTTGAGCCAGACCATTCAATTCGCTGATTTCGATATCTCGGATCAACTCAAATTGTTTTTGTCGATATTGCTTATCTAAATCGTAGGTCAATAAATGGTTCAAGAATCGCGCTTTACTGTAGGGCGTTTCATAATTTAGTGCTTCCGATTGAGTATAGGCACTGCGCATCATTTCCAACTCGTCCGTGGTCATGCCATTTGATTGGAACTGATTGATTTCCTTTAAAAACTCGTTTATCGCGTCGGCTGTATTTTCAAGTTTTACATCTGCAGCAGCTTGGAAGAAACCTAAGGTTTTACCACCAATAAACTGGCTCGAAGCACCATAGGTATAGCCCTTATCTTCGCGCAAATTTAAACTGATACGACTGTTAAACATGCCTCCCAAAGGAAAGTTCATTAACTTGCTTTTAAAATGCTCTCCCAAGGGATCGTAGGGTGCTGCACGTTCAATAATGCGCACCACTGATTGTGCCGCACCAGGCTTGTTAACCAGGTAAATTTTGCCCGTATCGTATTTGGGAAATTGTTCATACTCAGCGATGCTGTAATCGGATCCTTGCCACTGGGTCAAAAAGTCTAGCTTGCGCACCATTTGTTTGACCTTAACATTGCCTACGATCACCAAATTCGACTTTTTCGGCGAGTAATATTGCTGATAAAACCCTTTCACGTCATCCAAGGTGATGGCCTCTACAGTTTGCAAGGTACCATCATCTGGCAAACTAATACGGTTTTCTTGACCATACAAAAGTGTCTTCACGGCCCGATTGGCCAATACGCCGGGGTCTTTGATTTGTTGCTGCAACTGCTGAAGTAAGCTTTGCTTGATGCGAGCAAAATCCTCTGGCAGAAATGCCGGAGAGAATAATTTAGTTTTTAACAACTCGAGGGTTTTATCTAAATTACGGGTCAAAGACGTCAGACGAATCTGGGTATAGCGGCCACCTGCATCAAAGGAGATTTGACTGCCCAACAAGGCTAACTGGTTGGCCATTTCCTCGTTACTCATTTTAGTGGTGGATTCATTCATCATTTGCGCAGTGATGGATGCCAAGCCAGCCTTCTCTTTGGGGTCCAACAACGGGCCACCTTCCATACTGAAGAGCAAGGTTACCGTAGGCGTTTCCGTACTATAGTGAGCCAGCATTTCTAGTCCATTGTCAAAGTGCTGACGTACATAATCGGGAACATTTACTTGTGGATTTGGCCCCGCCTTTGGCATCCTAGAACGATCAAAATCATCTTCGATAACGGGGGCTGTGACAGTTTCTGTACTGGATACGATGTCAAACTTCCGTGGCGGCAACTCAAAGTTTTGTGGTGCCGCGGCCATTTGGACCTGTCCTTCGGGCACAATGCTCAATACCACTTTGGCCTTGCCTTTAATGTATTTTCTAAAGACACGCATCACGTCTTCTTTGGTGACGTTGCGATAACGATCCAGATCGTATTGCACTTTATCCGGCTGACCATCAAAGGTTTGGTTTGATGCTAAAGTTGACACTTTACCGGCCACGCTCTGTAAACCGAAAATGGTCGAAGATTCGATACTGGCGATGGTTTTGTCCAGATCGTCCTGGTTCACACCTCTGCTCTCAAACTCCGTCAAGGTTTCTTCAATGATATTCTGGATGTCGGCCAACTGAGTGGTCTTGGTCGGATTCGCCAATGCAAGTAGTTGGAACTCACAAGCCAATTCTCGACAAGGATGGCTGACAAACGCCTGTACCGCATATTGGTCTTTGATAAGGTTTTTGTAAAACAACGAGGTCTTGTCACCACCTAATATGTTCGACAGCACATCCAATGGTGCTTCATCAGGGTGGCGTACGTAGACCGTGGGATAAGTCAGTTGCAACAGCGGCAGATGAACCTGATCTTGCAAAGTAACATATCGATCTTCATTAAGTGTTACGGGTATTTTTTCTGCGTCTTCTACTGGCTGTCCCGCTGGGATGGGGCCAAAATAACGATTAACCCATTCTAGGGTCTGTTGAGGGTCAATATCACCACCGATCGTCAGCACCGCGTTGTTGGGTCCATACCAGCGCTGAAAAAACTGCTTTAGATCGTTCACATTGACTCGGTTTAAATCTTCCACATAACCAATGGTCATCCACGAATAAGGATGATTTTGCGGATAAAGCGCTTCTGCTACCCGCTCAAAGCGCAGGCCATAAGGTTGATTGTCGTAGCTCTGGCCTCGCTCGTTTTTTACTGTTTCCCGCTGTACTTCAAACTTTTCTTGTGTGACCGCATCCAACAAGAACCCCATACGATCAGATTCCAACCACAGTATCTTTTCAAGTTGATTGCTGGGTACCGTTTGATAGTAGTTGGTGCGATCAGAATTGGTCGTGCCGTTCATATCACCACCGGCTTCGGTCACCAATTTAAAATGTTGTTCGTCAGCCACATGCTTTGATCCTTGGAACATCATATGCTCAAAGAAATGGGCGAACCCAGACTTGCCTGGTTCTTCACGTGCTGAACCAACATGATAGGTCACGTCTATGTGCACAAGAGGATCTGAGTGGTCTTCATGTAAAACCACGGTCAAACCATTTACCAATTGATATTTTCGAAATGGGATAGCCACAGAATCCGCTGGGGCCTGGCTGCGATCTTCAAGGAGTGTCACCCCTTGAGGCAATGCAATTTGGGAGTGAAGTTCGGTTTTGGGGTCGACGGTGGAGCAAGACACCATCAACACACTGAGGGTTATAATACTGAGGGACTTTAGGATCACATTCACGCCTTTTCGATTATTCAAATGCAGGTGCATCTTGTTTTCTGAACTATAAAAAACTAGTCTAACTTGAAACTCGCGATACGTTAACATGATGCGTACTAAAAGCGTATATAAGGAATCGGTAGTATGACTTCCCCACTCAACGTCGATCTGGATTTCGGGCTGCGCCAACTCAGTGGTAACCGAACATTATTGATCAAATTGCTTAATTCGTTTTGCGATGAATACCGTCAATTACCAGATAAACTGCAAGCCTTGAGTGCCTCTGGTGACAGTGAGACATTTCGTAACTCGGTTCATACCGTCAAGGGAGTCAGCGGCAATCTCGGGCTAAACAATGTACATCAATGTGCAAAATCGTTAGAACAAGCTGTCAAAAATGGGGCCCCCATCGAGATGGAGCTTCGTCGATTTTCAGCCGCGTTGACGCAGACCATAACAGAAGTGCAAGCTTTATCCGATGACAATTCAGCAGCAGAAGCCCCGATTACTGAATCCACCTCCCCAACCAGTGCATCAGTTCAGGCCAAAGACAAATTGCGAAGTAAGCTGCGCAACAATGCTTACATCCTGCCTGATGAGCTGAAGGGCTTGCTCGATTCCCTGGGTATTTCTCCAGAACAAGCTGCAGAGCTGCATTCGGCCATCGACCAACTGGATTACCATCGGGCACTCGAATTGTTGTCCAACTGCGGCTTATGAGCGAATTTCCCGTCGACATCGAGATAGTCTATCAAGCTCCTGACTTTGTGGTCGTGAACAAACCCTGTGGGATTGCCGTTCAAGCAGAGGCAAATGAGCAGGGAATTCTGCCAAGATTGTGCAGACAACTGCAGGTCAATAAGTTATGGCTGGTACATCGTCTCGACAAAGTGACCTCAGGGTTGCTTATATTGGCATTGTCCAGTGAAGCAGCAGCCCGACTAAGCGGTCTTTTTGCGCACAAAAACATTCAAAAATTCTATCTAGCATTGAGCGACAAAAAGCCAAGCAAAAGCCAAGGGACGATTATTGGTGATATGCAAAAGGTGCGGGATGGCAAATGGATGTTGCAAAAAAGCCGTAATCATCCTGCCGTAAGCCAATTTGTCAATTGCGGTTTAGGCGATGGTTTGCGACTTTTCTTGATTAAACCCCATACAGGCAAAACCCATCAGATTCGAGTGCTTCTAAAAAGTCTCGGAAGTGCCATTTTAGGTGATACCCACTATGGCGCACAGGCCTGTGATAGAGTTTACTTGCACGCCTACGCTTTGAGTTTTGAAGATCAGGGGCAGACATTGCAATTGCGTTGTCTTCCACAGCAAGGTGAACATTTTCACGCGCCCGCTTTTGCCCAGGCATTGGAGAATTATTCTTTTCCTTGGAAGATGGACTGGCCAAAACTAAAATATCGCTTTGCAGTGATGACAGGCGAGGACTCACAAGAGTCTGACGCCACAAGCATAAAGGGCTAATCAGGGTGTTGGATCTGGCTATTGTGGGCAATGGTGCCATAGGGAATCTGTTGGCGTGGCGTGCTCATCAACAACAAATAAACTATGTCACCATCACTCGCAGCGGCACATCCCACTCCATAACTTGCATTGACTCAACATTAAGCTCTAGTCAATCAGCACAACAGATCCCATTGCATTGTACAAAGTTTCACAAGCTCGCCGACGTGGAAACCTTGATTATACCGGTCAAAGCCTATCAGGTGCTCGATGCCCTAAAACAAGTAGCCACGTTGGATCAGAGCCCCAAAAACATCGTTTTGTTGCACAATGGCATGCTCGATATGCAGGTGATTCGGTCTGTTTTGCCTCACTCCAATATCTTGTGTGCAACCACCAGCTATGGCGCTTTTAAACCGAGTTTAAATGAACTGAGATTGACCGGCTTGGGCAGTTGCGATCTTGGGTGGTTGGATCAGAGAAAACCTGATGAAGAGGCAAAAACCTTGTTGGAAACTTTGTTGCCTCCTTGTCGATGGCATCAAGATATTCAATTAGCCTTATGGCAAAAGCTCGCCGTAAACGCCGTGATTAACCCATTGACCGCCATTCATAAAATTAAAAATGGGCAGTTGCGGGAAAGTCAGTATCAGGCACAAATAAACGCAATTTGTGAAGAATTGCACGCTTTGTTGCAGCGCTTAGGTTATGCAGTTTCTGCACAAGACTTATTCACCCGCTGCTGGGACGTGATGTCAGCCACCGCTGAGAATCAATCCTCTATGCTACAGGACGTGCTTAATGGGCGACGCACTGAAATCGAATTTATCAATGGTCATGTGGTGGAACAAGCACATCGACTGGGTGTCGATGTGCCGGTCAATAGAGCACTCACCGAAGCAGTGCTCGCTTTAAATTAGCCTTCTGCAGGTTGCTGGGGCTTCATATGGGGGAATAGGATCACGTCCTTAATGGTTGGGCTGTCTGTGAACAACATTACCAAACGGTCGATACCAATACCTTCACCGGCAGTCGGCGGCAAACCATATTCCAATGCACGGATATAGTCTTCGTCAAAATGCATGGCTTCATCGTCGCCCGCGTCTTTCTCTTCCACTTGTTTGCGGAATCGTGCCGCCTGATCTTCCGAATCGTTTAACTCGGAAAAGCCGTTCGCCAACTCCCGACCACCGACAAAAAACTCGAAACGATCGGTAACAAAAGGATTGTCATCATTGCGGCGAGCCAGTGGCGATACTTCCCACGGGTAAGCAGTGATAAAAGTGGGTTGCATCAACTGCTCTTCTGCGGTGGCTTCAAAAATCTCACATAGATATTTTCCTGGCCCCCAGATCCCATCCACTTCTGGCTCTTTAATGTGCAGCTTTTTCGCCATCGCTTTTAACTCAGGCAGATGATTTTCTGGATCGCGAATTGCCTGTTCATCGGCCTCTGGCCAATACTTGAGAATAGCTTCATTCATAGTCAGACGCTCAAACGGCTGACTAAAATCATAGTGAATTTCGCTGACCACTTCACCTTCGCTGTTTTTCGTGGTGTTAGTGATGGTAGTTTTTCCCAACACATCCTGAGCCAATTGACGCAACATGTCTTCGGTTAAATCCATCAAATCGTGATAATCCGCGTAGGCTTGATAGAACTCCAACATGGTGAATTCAGGGTTGTGGCGGGTAGATAAGCCTTCGTTGCGGAAATTGCGGTTGATCTCGAATACACGCTCAAAGCCGCCGACAACCAAACGCTTCAAATACAGCTCTGGCGCGATCCGCAAATACATGCCAATGTCCAAGGCATTGTGGTGGGTCATAAAGGGCTTGGCGCTTGCGCCACCAGGAATAACCTGCAGCATTGGTGTTTCCACTTCCATGAAGTTACGCTGGCTCAGGTAGTTACGGATCCCATTGACGATTTTGCTGCGAATTTGGAAGGTTTCGCGAGTCGCCGGATTGGTGATCAAATCCACATAGCGTTGACGATATTTGGTTTCTTGATCCGCCAAACCGTGGAATTTCTCGGGCAAAGGTCGTAGGGATTTAGTCAACAGCTGAAATTCCGTCATGTTGACGTACAAATCACCTTTCCCCGATTTATGCAAGGGTCCTTTGACACCGATAATATCGCCGATATCTAAGCTGCCATAGCGCGCTTTGATGTCTTTTTGAGTGTCCTTGTCAGCGTAGGCTTGAATGCGACCGGTCATGTCCTGCAACAACAAGAAAGGCCCACGTTTTGCCAAAATACGACCGGCAATGCTGACGGTCTTATCCAAGCTCTCTAGCGCTTCTTTATCGTGTTCACCAAACTCTTTTTGCAATTCTTGGCTGTAAAACTCACGACGAAACTGATTAGGGAAACCATTAGAGGCACAATTTTGTCGCAGTTGCTCCAGTTTTGCCCGTCGCTCTGCGATCAATTTGTTTTCATCTTGTTGAATGTCTGTCATCGACTTTCCTGCAGTGTCTTGTGTTAGAGGCCAGATTTAAGGCTGGCTTGAATAAATTTATCGAGGTCTCCGTCCAATACTGCTTGAGTATTGCGAGTTTCCACGCCGGTACGTAAATCTTTGATACGCGCATCATCAAGTACGTATGAACGAATTTGACTGCCCCAACCAATGTCAGACTTATTGTCTTCCATGGCCTGCTTTTCTTCAGTCTGCTTTTGCATTTCGAATTCATACAACTTGGCTTTCAATTGTTTGAATGCCTGGTCTTTGTTTTTGTGTTGGGAACGATCGTTTTGACATTGCACCACTATGTTGGTGGGCAAATGGGTGATCCGCACCGCTGAATCTGTTCGGTTGACGTGCTGACCACCAGCACCGGAGGCGCGATATGTATCAATCCGCAAATCAGCCGGATTAATTTCGATTTCAATATCGTCATCAATTTCCGGATAAACGAAGGCTGATGCAAATGAGGTGTGGCGACGATTGCCTGAATCAAAGGGAGACTTTCGCACCAGTCGATGTACGCCGGTTTCTGTGCGTAGCCAGCCAAAGGCATATTCGCCACCAAAACGGATAGTGGCACTTTTGATACCAGCCACTTCACCTTCAGAAACTTCAATGAGTTCCGTTTTGAAACCGTGGGCTTCTCCCCAACGCAAATACATGCGTAGCAGCATGTTCGCCCAATCTTGGGCCTCTGTTCCGCCAGAGCCTGACTGAATGTCCACATAACAATCATTGCTGTCATTGGGGCCCGAAAACATGCGACGGAATTCTAACTCTTCCAGCTTTGAAACTAACTCATTGAGCTCATTGACCGCCTCATCGAAGGTATCTTGATCTTCTGCTTCCACGGCCAGTTCAAGCAAGCCTTCGACATCTTCAGCGCCTTGATCAAGCTGCTCGATAGTCTCGACAACGGTTTCTAATGCGACTTTTTCCTTGCCCAAAGCTTGGGCGCGCTCGGGCTCATTCCAAACATCAGGGCTTTCCAGCTCGCGATTGACTTCTTCTAGACGCTCTTTTTTGAGGTCGTAGTCAAAGATACCCCCTAAGCAAGGAGTTTCTGTGCCTAACGTCGTTTAAAGTGTTGTGTACGGGATTGATTTCAAACATAAATCTTCATGGTTTAATACGATAGGGGCGAGATTCTACCGGAATCCCCCCCTTTTTGACAGATGCCCATAGGACAAATGGGCGATATCTTATGCTTGGTGTTTGCGGGGCTAAGACTTGAGCTTGGTCAAGGTTTCAACCAGCTCTTTGCCCAAGTTCTTCAGTGCAATTTCAGTTTTCTCGTCGGTGATATTGCCAGCGTCATCAAATACACCAAAGGCATTAGCAACAGACTTTTGGGTAGGTAACACCAAAGTACCCAAATTTTCCATCAGCATACGCAAAGTGACCAACACACGCATGCCCCCCAAACCGCCCGGGGAGGCAGCCATTATTGCTGCTACTTTGCCTTTGTATGCTTGCAAAGGCTTTTCACCTTCAATTTTACGAGACGCCCAGTCAATAGCGTTCTTAAACAGCGCACTGTAAGAGCTGTTGTATTCGGGGCTGGAAATTAAGAAACCGTCGTGACTCATCAACAGCTCTTTAAAAGCCTGACCGCCCGGATCCATGCCCTTTTCAGCTTCAAGATCCTCATTAAAAATGGGCATATTGAAGTCTTCAAGATTGATAATAGTCACTTGAGCACCGGCTTCTTCTGCCCCTTTTGCCGCCACTGCAACAACTTTCTTGTTTACCGAATCTCTACGACCACTACCGGCAAAAGCCAAAATCTTAATCATAATAGGGTTTCCTGTTATTGATGTTTATTGTCTGTTGGTTGTTACCCTTAAGCTCCACAAATGGACCAAATTGGGTTGGGCTTAGTCCTTTACATTTTTTCCATGGTATCAATACCTAACAGTTCTAGGCCTTTTTGCAGGGTAGCTGCGGTTAAGGCTGCCAACATCAAACGACTGTTGCGCACCGATTCTTCCACGTCATCTTTGAGTATGGGGCAAGCCTCATAAAAGGTCATAAAACCGCTCGCCAGTTCATATAAATAGCTACACAACACATGGGGGGTTGCCTCATGTGACAATTGCTTAAGTGATTCTACAAACTGCACCAATTTGACCGCCAAAACTTTCTCTTGAGGCGCATTCAATAAGATTTCGCTATTCAATTGGTTCTGATCAATAGCCGATTTTCGGAAAATACTCTTCACTCGGGTGTAAGCGTATTGCAGGTATGGGGCAGTGTTGCCCTCAAAGCTCAACATCGTATCCCAGTTAAAAATGTAGTCTGTGGTGCGATTTTTACTCAAATCGGCGTATTTGACTGCGCCGATACCGACTTTATGAGCCACATCCAAACGCTCTTGCTCAGTCAATTCAGAATCTCTTTCCGCAATCAACTTATGGGCGCGCTCGATGGCCTCGTCTAGCAGGTCTGCCAGCTTAACGGTCCCACCGGTGCGGGTTTTAAAGGGTTTGCCGTCGCTACCCAACATCATCCCAAAGGGGCAATGTTCATAGCTTTGCTGTTCACTGATAAACCCAGCTTTGCGTGCCACAATCTCGGTTTGCTTGAAGTGCAGTGCCTGTCGCGCGTCGGTAAAAATGAGCGTACGGTCAGCACCTAATTGTCCGCAACGATAACGGATCGCAGCCTGATCAGTGGTGGAATACAGGTAACCACCGCCGGACTTTTGAATAATATAAACAGCAGGTTTGCCTTCTTTGTCGGCCATTTCAGGCAAGAAAACCACTTGTGCTCCTTGGTCTTCTACCGCTAACCCTTGTGTTTTTAACTCGGCTACCGTGGCGGCCAAATCGTCGTTGTAGGCGCTCTCGCCCATAATATCCTTGCGAGTAAGCGTCACATTGAGCTTTTCATACACTTCTTCACTGTGGGCAATTGACACATCGATAAACTGTTGCCAAAGGCGCAAACACTCGGTGTCTCCACCTTGTAGCTTAACGACGTATTTACGAGCTCGATCAGCAAACCCGTCTTCGTCGTCAAAGCGCACTTTCGCTTCGCGATAAAAATCTTCCAGATCAGCTAGGGCCGTTTCTGCCACTTCACTGGCGGCCAGCTTGTCATTTAAATGAGCCAACAACATGCCAAATTGGGTGCCCCAGTCTCCCATGTGGTTTTGTCGGATGACTCTGTGACCTAAGAACTCTAAGGTCCGCGCCACAGCGTCACCAATGATGGTGCTGCGCAAATGGCCTACGTGCATCTCTTTCGCAAGATTGGGCGACGAATAATCGATAACCACCGTTTTTTGTGCTTCGATATCTACACCTAAGCGTGGATCTTGCTTAGCTTTAACCAACTGTTCCGCCAACCATTGGGGTTTCAAGTGCACATTGATAAAACCCGGCCCAGCGATTTCGAGCTTTTCTGCGATGTCATCTAGCTGCACCGCAGCGACGATTTTCTCAGCGATGTCCCGAGGTTTTTGCTGCAAAACTTTAGCCAACGCCATCGCGCCATTAAATTGGTATTCACCAAACTCAGGACGGGTGCTGCGACTCAATGGAGCGGGTGTGCCTTCTGGCGCACCAACGGCCAGCAAAGCTTGTTGGAAACGTTGCAGCAAAGTGGTGTGTAAATTCATATTAAACAGATTTCCCTGTATCTAGCGTTTAGTGTTCACGAGTATGGTGGAATTCAATGTCCGGATAGCGTTCTTGAGACAAACTCAAATTCACCATGGTCGGCGCAATATAGGTAAGGTTATCGCCACCATCAAGGGCCAAATTAACTTCAGCTTTGCGGCGAAACTCATCGAGTTTTTTGGCATCTTTGCAATAGACCCATCGAGCCGTGCTCACATTGACGTGCTCATATATTGCATCAACATTGTACTCGGCTTTTAAGCGAGCAACGACCACATCAAACTGCAAAACCCCAACCGCACCAACAATCAAATCGTTATTGATCAAGGGACGAAACACCTGCACGGCACCTTCTTCCGACAGTTGAATCAAGCCCTTTTGTAACTGCTTTTGCTTGAGGGGATCTTTAAGTCGAATTCGCTTGAACAATTCAGGCGCAAAATTCGGGATCCCGGAAAAGCGATAACTCTCACCTGAGGTAAAGGTGTCGCCAATGCGGATCGAGCCATGATTGTGCAGGCCGATTATGTCACCGGCATAGGCTTCTTCGAGCAACGAGCGGTCGCCCGCCAAGAAGGTCAAGGCATCAGAGATACGCACGTCTTTGCCAATGCGAGTGTGGTGCATTTTCATGCCTTTTTCGTACTTGCCGGAAACGATGCGACAAAACGCGATGCGGTCACGGTGCTTAGGATCCATATTAGCTTGGATCTTAAATACAAAACCACTGAAGCCATTGTCTGTTGCTTGAATGACTTGCCCCTCATCGGTTTCACGTCCTTGAGGCATTGGTGCCCAATCCACTAATCCATCGAGCATATGATCAACGCCGAAGTTACCCAAAGCGGTACCGAAAAATACTGGAGTAAGTTCACCAGCTAAAAATGCTTGTTGGTCAAATTCATGGGATGCTCCCTGAACCAACTCCAACATATCCCGCAGCTCTTGTGCATAGCTACCGATTGCTTCATCCAGTTGGGGGTTATCGATGCCTTTGATGATGCGAGTTTCTTGAATAGTGTGGCCCATTCCAGATTTATACAAAATCGTCTCATCACGGAGCAAATGGTAAACCCCTTTGAACTCTTTGCCCATGCCAATGGGCCAGGTGATTGGCGCACATTTGATGTTGAGGATTTCTTCCACTTCATCCAATAATTCAATCGGATCGCGAGTATCGCGGTCTAGTTTATTCATAAAGGTGATAATGGGTGTGTCACGCAAGCGAGTGACTTCCATCAACTTGATGGTTCGGGCCTCTACCCCTTTTGCCGCATCAATAACCATCAAACACGAATCTACTGCGGTAAGGGTTCGATATGTATCCTCGGAGAAATCCTCGTGTCCAGGGGTATCGAGTAGATTAACCAGGTGATCCTGATAAGGAAACTGCATCACCGAGGTCGTTACCGAGATCCCCCTTTCCTTTTCCATTTCCATCCAGTCTGACTTAGCGTGCTGACCAGACTTTTTGCCTTTAACCGTACCGGCCTTTTGCAGTGCGTTTCCGAACAACAACACTTTTTCAGTGATGGTGGTTTTACCCGCGTCGGGGTGCGAGATGATAGCAAAGGTGCGGCGGCTTTTTACTTCGGCTAAAAAGTTATTTGTGCTCATAATATCCAATAATCTGTTCCCGCAGGCATCCGGCTGCGGTTTAAGGGTAAAACCCAAGTCTAAAAAATAATGCGCGCGATTATAGCAGCTTGAAAGGCATGGGCACAGAGTGGATGTGTGACATTATGACATAAGCACGTCTGCAGTTAGCGGACGTGCCTAAAAGCCGCTTAAAGTGCTAACTGGGTTTTAAGCTCGGCGACATATTTATGCTCGGGGTAACGCTTCACAAACTGCTGATATGTCGTCTTGGCCTGCGTTGTCAGTCCCTCTTCCAACGACTGTATGATAAGTTGAGCATCAAATTCCGGGTGCGAGAAGTATTTGCCTACAGTGTGCATAATTGCCAGCTCGCGGCCTTTATCAGCAGCATCTGCAAGGCGGTAGGCGTAAAAGCCGTACAATGCCAGATAGTTGATATCGAGATTATGCTCAGGCTGTTGCAAAGCCAAATCAATCACCACTGGGCCGTTTTGTCGGGCAGCAGAAATTAAAGCCATCGTGGCTTCATCAGAAAATGGTTGTCTTGGGCTTACCGGCAAGCCCAGTGCCAATACCATCGCTTCGGCTGCTTTTGCCACAGAACCCGGGTTTTGTGCGGTAATTAATTTGCCGTCTACCGCGACATAAGGCAGCATTGGCGCATTGTGTACAAACTTTGCGCCATTTTTAGTTAAGCGATCCTGCAATAAAAATGGAAACAAGGCTAAATGCTCAGCGCTAAACGCATGCTCTTCGCTATTGGTAAAGCCATTTACCTGTTTTCCGGCAACAAAATAACTGCCATCGGCTAACTTTATATCTGCAATAGCTGCTGGACCATGGCATACCGCGGTAATAACTTTATCTTTATTGACTGCACTAGTTAGTAGTTGCTGTGTAGCTTGATGGCTTGGCAAATCCAGCATCGCGCCCGAACCACCGACAATAAACACACCATCATATTGCTTAATATCGGTCTGGGCTGTGGCCAGTGTTTTTGCTAACTGTGCTGAAGCAAGGCTTTTAAAGCGCTGAATATACTCCAACGAATCTTTGTTGTTTTTAACCAGTACCGCACCGCCTTTAGGGCTGGCAATATCCAGTTTTACGCCATTGTCATGTAAGACTAAATATGACTGAGCTAATTCTTCCAAATCATAGCTAAGTTCAGGGTTAGCTTCTGAACCGTAACTGGAAATTAACATCAGTACGCGCTTTTCTTCAGCCGACACCAAGGGGCTAATCAGTATCATGCCAGTAAATATATAAGTTAAAAATTTCATTGAATTACTCCTGTTATGTGACAGGAGTAGCCTAACAAAACGACTGTCGTAACCTCGTGAAGGCAGATGCGCCCACTTCAAATAAAGTGCGCCACACGTTATAAGTTTAACGCCGTGAACTCCAACCAGCTTAAGCCCCAACGATCAAAATCTTCCCGCAATATCGTTAGCTCCAATGGCTGCGTGACCGCTTCTAAGTACACTTTATGCCGCTTTGATACAGAGTCATCAATAAAGTCGTTGCAAGTATGCTAAGGGCTATAGCCTGTTTCTTGCGCGAAGTGACGAAACTCACGCATGCAAGACGCTTTGAAAGTACAATTTTTTAATCAAGTCAAAGCCTATCCTGAAAAGGTTTGGCTGACTAACTTTGAAAAGTTCTCTTTCTGGTAATCTTCCATAGATGCGTAAAATGCAACACATCCAAGCACTAAAACTAAAGCGGTGTATGCCGCTGTTTTTCTAAAATTTCTACTCATGTGTAACTCCGTGACTTTGATTTGAAGTAAACATTACACTGTGTATGTCGTTTAAATGTGAAGCAGTTGATTCGAGCCGGTAACCTTGTCGATGCAAGGTTTTAAGCATTGGCGTCGCAAAAGGTTTATCTAATGCCCGACGCAGGGTGTAGATATGCGAACGAATGACGTCACTGTCATATGATGTACCGGCCCAGATTTTATTTGCTAACTGCTGACGGCTAACCGCGTTCGGATAGGCGTGTGCCAACATCATCAATATTTCAAAGTCGGTATTGCTTAGCCTCAGCTTCTTACCTGCCCGAACAACAACACGCCTATTTTCATTGATTTTTAGCTCCCCAATGCAAATGGTTTGCGGCTGATGTAACTTGTGGCGCCGCGACAGTGCTTCACAGCGTAACCCCAGCTCTTCTAAACAATAAGGCCTGCTCATAAAGTCGTCGGCGCCGGCGGCAAAGCCCTGGCGCTTTTCTGTCAGACAATCTGTATCAGACATTAGCAACACCGGTGGGATCGGATCGCACTGTTGCTTTAGTAAACGGCACAAGTCCGCTCCTTTGCTACCGGCCAGCATCACGTTAACTACTATCACATCGAAACTGATGGCCCGGGCCAGCTTTAAGCCCAGTGTGCCCGTAGCAGCAAAATCGACCTGCATTCCCGCTTGCAGCAGATAATCACACAGCTCCCGCCCCAGCTGATGGCAGCTTTCAATCACAAGTACAGATAGTTCTTTCATTTTTTAATAATTCCAGAGCACCAATAGCAGTAATGTCTCAGCGCTAAGCAATATTGGCATTGACCGCCCCTTGAATTAGTACCTAAATCGCGTGAATTTCGGTCTTAGCGCCAGCAAAAAGATATAAATACTGGTCACCGCAACCACTAATAACACTGGCATTGATAATATTAACGGGGTGCGCAACGCCTCTGGAATGACATGGTTGTTGCCAAAAAAGAAGATGGATGCAGACAGAAACAGCGCAAACCCCATGCGCCACACATGGCGAATTAGTTGCTGCTTTCTGGACAAGGTTGGTTTTCGCCAGTAGCTCAAATCGAGTAATGCGCACAGAAAAGACACTGCTGCAATAAAGTAAAAAGCGCCAGTGGGCAGATCATTTAGCGTACCCGTTGCGGAGTTAGCCGCTTTAATGCCACCCAAAACTGAGCCCATACACAGTGTTAAGGCCATCATAGGCGATAATCTGCAAACCCATTTCGCCACATACCATCTGGACAAGCTGGCCCAGCCACTCACAAAGCAATACAGGGTTAGCAAGCCTAAAAACACCGTAAACAAGATATCCCGTTGCACGCTCAGCAATAATCCGCTTGCTGTTAATGCCAGCATAAAGCCGACAAAAACCCGGCCGAAAAAGCGGTGTAGCTTTGAGCCTTTTGTTGCAAAAAGCGCCGTAAAACCCGCAACAAGCGTAATCCCACCCGCGATGAAATGTATGTAGCCAATCAAGGAAAGTGTTTGCATAGTGAGCCCCCTACTTCTGCTCGATACTGCTTGAGCTTGATGGCCGGTAGTTTGTGTAAGTGCGTTCGATGCGCTCTTCAAACGGAACCAAAAAAGCGGAGCCCTGTATTAGCAGGTTGTATTTTTTTAACACCGTTACGGTATCGGCCACCAGTAAGCACTCAATGTCAAAGCTTAAACGGCTGATACTGGAACCAAAGGAAGGAGAAAAGGCTGCCTGATTGGACAAGGTTATCCGCAAGACATTATTTGCTGTTTGGCTCAATTCAGCGACGCCGGTCAAATTTTCAAACACTTCTGGGTCATCATCAGCATCAGGAATGGGCTTAAAGGAATATTCCTTATTCCCGTTATCGTTGATGACTGAGCGCGCTTCTTGCGGGATCATTTTTTTGAAAGCATCGCAATCTGTGCTGGCAAAGGCCTCAGAGCCCTGTTCATTTATAAGGCTTTGCACCTCAGCAAGAAAACTGTCGTCATCAGCATTGATGATACTAATGTTTACCTCACCTTTTTGGTCATTCACCACAGCGAGTTCCACGTTAGAACTGCCGTTTGTCAGGTGAATGTCATAGTCGAGCTTTACGCTTGCACGTTGTTCATCGGCGGAACTATCAGCAATGCTCTGGGCACCGGCCAGGTGCGATATAAAAATACAAATTGGCAAAATAAGACTGCGCATGTTTTTTTCTGACTTGATTAAGGTGTGTCAACTGTTGCAAAGTCAGCTGCACTTTTCGTCCGTGCATGAACGCTGAGACTCAATTTTTCCACTTTTACAGTTTGAGTCTCAGCATCCTGCAGTAACATGGCTAGCGCAAGCTGCTGTACATATCTGCAATGAGGTTGTAATTACACCTTCGCTTGCTCTAAGGGCTGCCGCATAAAGCACAGCCCCAACCAGAAAAACCAAATAATTTGTAATACGCCAAACAGCTCTTTAAAAATAACAACAGAAGTAATAGTGGCGACGCCAGCCGACCCAACTGTAATGCCCAAGTAATGCAGTTTTTTCGAAAAAACGTCTGCTTTTAACGCGAGAATGCTGACAAGAATTACCCATACCGCGCCAACAATCTCGTTATCGCCACCAATACTTTGGGCAATGGTCATTAGCAGAGCCCAGGCATCCAGTGCTTTTTGCGCATCAGTCTGGGCTATACCAATGGCATAGCTGACGCCACTAATGGCTATCATACCGCTTGCAATTACTAAGCCTACCCAGAGATAGCCAAAAGCGTTAGTCACAGACTTTAGCCGCTCGCTGGCATTGCCCAGCATGCGCGATGTGCCCGCGACCAGTATCGATAACACCAAACCAAACAGTATGTAGGTAATAAACAAAAAAATTGCGGTTATAGTTTGATGCTCTGCAATGAACATCATCTTGGTTTGAGCATCACCGTCAGTAGGAAAGCGCCAAAACGCGCCGTAGTACACGAATGCACTGATGTAAATAAACGACAGCACTAGCGCTGCGATTCCAGTAACATAGTTAGCCGACTTCATTTTTATTGCCTCATCCTTTAACATTAATTGGTGCAAGGCTTGCAGGATGACGTATTTTTGCATCCTAATAGACCGAGCATGACGGCTAGGAATCTTTTGACCAATCTCTAACTAAGGTAAAGCATAGATGCCAACCTATTTTGCAAACTACGTGTTGGCTGGCAGCCTTGGACTCGTTAGCATTGTGATCCCTATGCTTTTGGCTAGAAGAGAAATCAGTCAAGCCTATATTATGTTAGCGCTGTTCCTTGTTTTCACATCTTTGGCAAACGCTCTGCCAATTTTTATACAAGCCGCACCGGGCATTGAACTTTATAGTCTTGCCATCGTTATCCCCAGCTATATTTGTCAGCCAATATTTCTGTGGTTTTATGTCAAAGCCATATGTTCACCGACAGAGTGGCATATCAAACAGAACCGATATTTACACTTTGTGTTGCCTGCACTGGCTTTGATATATGCCCTGGTGCTGATATCAACGCCGTCTGAATACCTTGCTGAGCTGATGCAAGGCACAGCACAACCGCTTTCGCAAACCGCGGAATTACTGGCAATGTCCACTTTCGCCTTTATGGTGATTTGGATAGTTCAGTCATCATTTTATATTTATTTGATAATAAGTCGGTTAATCACGTATCGCAGAGAACTGAAGCAATTGTTTGCCTCCAACGACAAGCGGGAAATGGGCTGGTTATTTTTCGTCATCTCAGGGATATCCGTTGTTTGGCTGCTGGCTTTCTGCACATTGGTATTGAGCTTTTCAGGCAAAGCAGCTGATGCATTAACCAACACGCTATTGCTGGCTTACTTTGCTCTGCTTTGGTTAGTGTCGTTTTGGGGCTTACGGCAAAAGCCGGGGTTTAGTGAGCGATACCTACAACAAGAAGACCTTGATGCTATTGCTACCTTAGCAACGTCAGAAGAAACACCGGCAAAGTATCACCGCTCAGGGCTTGATGAGGCGCGCTGTGAAAAAATTGCGGACAAAATAGAACAGGTGATGAAAGCGAAATCATTGTACTTAAACCCTGATTTATCGCTTAAACTCTTAGCCGCCGAGATAGCAGAAAAACCAAATTATGTCTCGCAAGCACTGAATCAAAAACTTAACAGTGCTTTTTTTGATTATGTGAATGGCTATCGGATTGAGTACAGTAAGCAGCTCATTAGCGAGAATAATCTGCCTATCATAGAGGTAGCATTCGCAGCAGGCTTTAATGCCAAGTCATCTTTTTACAAGGCTTTTAAGATAAAAACCGGGCAGACGCCGAAACAATTTGCTGCTTCAGCGCCAGCCATTGGCCGCGAGTGATGATTACGCTAACGATAAAGCACTAACCAGGACGCTTTAAACATGTTTTTTCATCAAACGCCCTTTTTACTTTTTTAACGCCGTTTGGTTATATAAAAACACACTTAGCTGGCCATCCGTATCATTAAAACTGACTTCCAAGCCGGAATCCTGATGCACATATTGATGTTTATCTTCCACTGCGGACAATGGATAAATATCACCATTGGGGAATTTAATAGCGATACCATCTGCCAGCTCAGAGTTAAGCAATGACACCTGCAATCCATTATCAAACACATAATCCCCCAACAGAAGCCTTTGCTTAGCCATATCGACCTGACGCCTTTTATAGGTTTTCGCTTTGTAATCAGGCCAGTTGTATACGGCTGATGCCGCTCTAATCATGTCAAAACCAACGCTAAAGCCCGCATCAGAGTTAGTTAAAAACACCGCGCCATTACCGGTTTCAGGATACATCAGCATAAAGCTGCGATACCCCATATTGCCGCCGTTATGTTTAAACAGAAATCGCTCACCCTTGCCATCTGTAACAAATGACATCGCAGGCTGGCCACCGAAGTAACCCGATAAATCCTCCTCGGGTTTAACCGGCGCCAGCATTTGCCGTGCTGAACGCTGCGAAATAACGTCACTCTTGCCATGATAACCATTTGTTAGTTCAACCGCTAAATTGGCCACATCCGCAGCAGTTGACCACAAGCCCGCAGCCGCTTGCTCCGGATGCACACGCCAGCCACCTTCGATAACCACGCCGGTACTGTCATGCCCCAGCGCTATCTCAACGTCAGCTTGCTGCGGATAAGCCATATCAAAGGAACTATGCTGCATAGTTAAGGGTTGTAGCACCCAGCTAGCCATCAACTGCTCAAAGGGTTTACCGAACTCATCCTGCAGTGCTACTTCTGCAACGGTATAGCCCGCCCCTGAATACATGACTTGTTTACCGGCGGCTAATTCAACTGTAACGGCTTTTGTATTGGCGGGCACTTGTCCAAGCAGAGTCTGAACATCGGTTGGGATTGCGTCTCCTTGCGCGTAGCCCATATAACCACCCGCTGATAGACCTGAGCTGTGATTAAGCAGGTTTTCAAAGCTGATCAGCTTTTCAGCACCCGGTTGTGCACCTGCTAGCTGATAAGATTTCAGATAGGCGTTTATCGGCTTATCAATGTCAATCTTGCCTTTATCATGCATTCGCATTATTGCAAAAGCGGTAACAGGCTTGGCTAACGACGCCGCCTGAAAGACTGTGTTGCGGGTTACTGGCTTATCGGAAGAGGATGACAGGTTGCCATAACCGTTGCTCCAGGCCACTTTGCCATTATTAATCAGTGCAAAGCTCAGCCCCGGAACCTTGTAAAATGACAGCCTATCTGGCACCGAAAAGGTAGGCACAGTTTCGTTTTCAAACTCCACTGGCTGTCTTAACCCTTGCTCTACCGCAACTTGCAGTCTTGTTGCCTCATCAGCCATAACCTCAGCCTGACAACATATTGTTACCTGGCTAAGCATCACCAATAACATTAACTGAGACTTGTGCATTTTTTTCCTTTTAAAGTTTTACGCCAACCTAGCAAGTTGAACGTCAAGGGGACGTGAAGATACTGGCTAACCATTAGCACAAATCTCAAATCCGGCCGGACAGCTTTTCGGCGTAAAGTCGTCTGTCCATTGTCTGAACTCTTTCATGCTGAACTGGCGCCAGCCACGGATATCTACCAGCGTCTTTACATCGAGTTTTAGCTCATCTAATGCCTGGGCAAAGCGTACCATATCGTGGTAAATGCGTGGCTTAGCCGTTTTTAACTCGGTGACATAATGATCTTCTGCCAGCACCATGCGAGCTGAGGGCAAATAGGCCAGCAAATAATGTTGTGCATGTGCCGTAGCGATATCAAACAGCATCAGATCACCCAGTGTGAAAGCTGCACGCTCTGGAATTAACAGCAGGTTATCCGGCTGTGCAGTAGTGGCATGTTTTAAAATGGTAGCCTGGTGCTGCTTGGCAACTACCAGTGTTGCCCCCAGTGCCAAGGCATTGTCCAGCCCACGCACGTTAGCATTATGATGATGGGTAACGACGAAGTACTTCAGCGGTTTATCCTGCAGCGACAACTTTTTAATTTCGGCAAAATTCTCTGCCAGCGCCTCCGCCGCACCCATAGCAATGTAATGATCGGCTTGTTCAATAAATACGGTTAGTGCCCGGCCTTTACCGGCCTGATAAACACCAGTGCTGAGTTTTTTCGCAGTAAATTCAGAACTATCAATGGTTTCACCCCAGGGCGTAAAATGCGCATAACCGCTAAATGCCGCTGTTACATCTGGTTCAAGCGTCAAATCACGGTGCACTGAGCTCAGCCGCAGCTGGCCATTGACGAAAAAATTCATATCACGGGCAAAGGCTACTTTAGCCGATGTGTTGTGATTGGAGAACACGTACAGCATGTCACCTGCCCGCGGGTGCTGGCGCAATATTTTATGGATAAGGCCGGAAGTGTTATCGACAAAGTAGGTATAGCGCTCTCCGGATGCGTGCTGCAACATTAACTTGTGCTGCACACGGCCACGGAAATATTCATCTCCCAGGTACTCCAGCTCTGCCGTCAGGCTGGCTAGGCGCCTGGCTTGCAGCGTATCGCTGCTACGCTCAAGCGATGCGCCCAAACGGTCAAAGTTTGCCCAGCTCTCTTCTGAGTATTTTTCATGCAAAATGTCGTACATGATGGTGCTATCACCCTGCTGCACCCATTTCTCGAAATCCAGCGTGCTACGCGGTACCCGATATGATAGCAAGCTCTTGCGCCGGTTTTTATAGTCGATGGTCAGCTCTTCGTTGATACGCCATAACTCAGGCACATCCGGTGATTCGCCCTCGCCGGGCCAGGGCCCTTTGTTGTAATCAACCACTTTAATGCTGTTCGCCTGCAGTAGCGCCTCGCCACCGTATGCTACAACCATTTTATCAACAATGGACTTTACTTCATCCGACGATGCTGTTTTAACCGGTATGTTGTTTTTAGCTGCCACGCCGCAAAATGCTGTCAGGCCCAGTAACAAAAAACCGGTTACCAAATGAGTGATTACTTTCATAGACATTGTTCCTATTACGCGATAACCGCAAACTAACAAAGACAATGTCGTGAAGTTGTGAAGTTTGACAACTTCGCTTGACGAAATCTTCACAAAAGACTGCTTAAGCTGGTGGTTATGTCCACCTCAAATCACTGACAAGGAGTTACCTATGCGTAAAAATTTCAAAAGAACAGCTGCATACGCCGCTTTAATTTTAGTACTGGGATGTGTCGCATTTTACGCATCTATGGAAGATTACCAGAAAGAGAACTTTTCAAGGCTGATCAGCCAAATCTTTCCAGAGTAGAGTTTTCTAAGTTAAGTAATGACTAAGCTGATAGCGCATATCAGTGACACGCAGCCAGGTTTGCACCCTACATTCCATCTTTAGACCGTTGCACCGCGACCGTGCCTAATGATTACTGGCGGGTTAGCGCAGCACATTGTGTTCAGCCGGTAAAGAGCAATACCCGGTAAAGATTCAGCACCTGATCTGGCGCTATGCGAGCAATGCTGACTGCGAATTAGGCTTTTTACTGTCATAAACCTTCTCCGACAAAATCTTCACACTGCCTTTGTTAGGCTTGATCGCTGAAACATAGGAGTATGGGTTATGAAAGCGATTGTTAGTTTGTTACTAAGTTTGGTGCTGCTTAGCGGTTGCACCGGTGCGCATCTGGATATTTTTCCTGAATTGGAAACGCCCGCCCTGATGCAGGAAAAAATTGCGCCTGAATTGTTACATCAGGATATTGATGCGCTGGTTGCCGGGGTAAAACTGCGCCATCCGGACTTTGCCGGCTATGCCGATGAGGTAGCGCTGTATCAGCAGGTCACTGAGCTTAAAGCGAATATCACCAAACCGATGACACGGGTAGAGTTTTTCCGCCATATCGGTCAGTTGTCACATCTGTTCCAGGATGGTCATAGCTTTTTAATCTGGCCCTATCAGGAACTGAATGCACTGCGCGAACAAGGTGCTAAGCCCTTTCCGTTTTTAGTTAAGTTAAGTAACAACGGCGTGTTCGTTGCGAAACAATATCAATCTGCAGAGCACAAATTACCCGCTGGTGCACAGCTGATCAGTATCAACGGCGTGGCAGTTACTGATATTTTCGCTAATACCCAACGTTATGTTGGTGGCGAAACTGCGTTGCTGCGCCAGGCCTTTGTTGCTGAGCGCTTGCCGTTTATGCTTTGGGCAGTATATGGTTTTATTGATCAGTTCGACATCGAATACAGCCATCTGGGTAAAACACAGCGCCTGCTTATCGATAACCAGCAAAGCTGGCAAGTTGCCCAAACACAAGACAGCACTACGGCAGACATCACATACCGCCGCTTGAATGATGCTACTGGCTATTTAGAGGTAGCAAGCTTTGACGTAGAACCGGATGCGTTTTCTGACCAGCTAACAGCGGCCTTTAGCCAGATTGCCAAAGACAAGGTCAACGCACTAGTGATTGATATTCGACACAACACCGGCGGCAACACTGATACTGCCACCGAACTTGCCAGCTATATTGCTGACAAACCGTTTCGGTTGGTGTCGAAGGTGACCGAGAAATTGAACGCCGAGAATCGCGGATTGTTTGGTTATAAAGGTAACATTGGTGAAATTATCAGTACCGAGTGGGATGATTATGTGCAGCCAAACACCTCGGTCAATCATTTCAAGGGCAAGGTCATAGTGCTTATTGGTCCAGTCAGTTATTCTGCCGCGATCGTATTTGCTATCACAGTGCAGGATAACCAGTTTGGCTTGCTGGCCGGTAAAGCCACCGGCGGCTTCGCAAATCAGAGCGCTCAGGGTAACCTATTTAATTTGCCTCACTCCCAGCTAAGAGCGTATGTCGCCACTCGATTACTGGTAAGGCCAAACGGCAATAGCGGGGTAAGTGCTGTCATCCCGGATCTACCGATTGCAGATAAGCTTCAGGATCAGCAAAACGCCATCGACACCGTCTTACAGGAGGTGTTACAACAGCTGAGAACAGGCGATAGCCATGCTAAGCTGCAATAAGCTTTAGGCAGTTTAACGACAAAAGAGAATAGGTGCGATGACGAAATTGTCGGTTCTGGTAATTGAAGACACCCCAGAGATTGGCGGCGAAGTGTGTGATTTTCTTGACGCACAAGGTATACAGGTCGATTACGCCGCAACGGGTAATCTGGGGCTGTCACTGGCACAACAACAGCGTTACGATGTCATAGTATTGGATGTTATGCTGCCTGATATCAATGGCGTTGCGGTGTGTAAAACACTCAAGCAAAGTTGCGATCCGGTGCCGGCAGTGTTAATGCTGACAGCTCGCGACAGCATAGCAGACAAAAGTCTTGGCTTCGATGCCGGTGCCGATGACTATTTGACCAAGCCGTTTGACCTTACAGAATTGTTGTTGCGTTGCCAGGCTTTAGCACGCCGCCATCAGTTGCATCAGTCTCAGACTATAGTGATTGGCGAGCTGGCTGTTAACGAAAAGCAGCAGTTGGCCGAGCGCCAGGGTCGACACCTCAAGCTTAGCAGCACGGATTTTGCTATTCTGCTGCTACTGGTGCAGGCCTACCCGAACGCAGTTAGTCGCCAACAGCTGGTGAATAAAATATGGGGTGATGAGACACCAGACAGTGATGTAATCCGCTCGCATATTTACACCCTGCGCCAGGCACTGGACAAACCCTTTGCTACGCCGATGCTGATCACCCTGCATGGCATAGGGTTTAAACTACAGGTTCAAGACTAGTCATGCAGTCCACCCACAGTTTAAAAACCAATTTGCAGCTCAGCATCGTGGCATTTAGCTTGCTTTTAGCGTTGTGCTTTTTACTCTCAATGCTCGGCTACGCCTGGGTAGTAGAAGATAATGTGTTCAACCGACTGGTAACAGCCGAAGCCAACAAAATAGCTTCGCAGTATCAGGCAACTGGCGATGTCCTATCCCCAAGTCAATCCTTCATGACCTTGCATGCTGGCTGGCAAACAATGCCCGCTGAGATCCAAAAACTGCATCAACTGGCACCAGAAAGGGTCGAGTTTCCCAATGGCAGCGGAGGTACCTTGCACCTGCAAACCGTATCGCTAGGAAACACAGATTGGATCTTGGCAGCGGATGTCTCCAGCTTTGAAGTGACCCGTGATTATCTGCCCAAACTGCTACCCTATTTTATGTTAGCGCTGGCTGGGGTATTGCTGATTGCCTTTGCCCTATCACGATATTTAAGCTTAAAAATCATCCGACCACTGCAAGCAATCGGCAACCGGGTAAAACAACATCGGCCTGGCACCAAGTTGAAACTGGCCGATGTATTGCCGGACAACGAAATTGGCTATCTAGGCCAAACCATTCAACACAATGTTGCCCAACTGCAAGCCGCACTGGCTCGTGAAACCGACTTTACCCGCGACATCAGCCATGAATTACGTACCCCAGCGACGGTATTAAAAATGCTACTTGGCCGTCTTAGCAGCACTGCGCCGCCGGATGAAGCGACCCTTTCGCAGCTAAAACTATCCATTCTGCAAATGGAGCAAACCATTCATGTGTTATTGGCACTGGCGCGGGAAGAATCGATGCAACAAATACCCCTGTGTCTGTTGGCTGAAATTGAACATTGCCTTGTAAATAACCCCGGGTTAATGCGTCAGAGTGATCTGCAGTTACAGTTGCAGATCGCCGCAAACTATCGCATCAGTGCCAATAAAAACTTATTGCATATTTTATTGCACAATATCATCGAAAATGCGCTAAACCATGCCAGCGCCAACAGACTGGATATTTCTCTTAGCGGCGATGAGCTGTGTATCGCCAACCCCGTTGCAGCAGATAGCCCGGCAGATATTCTTAGCCCCGGGGTAAAAAGTGCTGGCAGCTCAGGTATCGGCCAGGGCCTTCATCTTGTTAATCGCATCTGCCAAGGCTACCAATGGCAGCTCAATTCTACTGTTCGTGACAACTGGTTTTATCTAACGATTGATTTTGCCGCTGCCCAACACGCTGTCAATAACAGCCAGCAAAACGGGGAAAGACAAACTTGAGCAGTGTTAATGTCGGTCAGACAATAAAACACTGCCTTAAGATGCTAATTCACTTCACTTGCCTGGCGCTAAAAGCATGCGGCGCCTTAACAACTAAGGAAAGTACCATGAGATTACTTGTATCGTTATTGAGTCTTCTGTTTTTTTGTTTTTCTACTAATGCAAAACACACTGGGGATAACCCCTACTGGCATAGTATTGAAAAAACAGTTGAGCAAAGTGGGTTTAGCGGCACTATCGTCGTAGCTCAAGGAGACAGGGTCGTGTTGGAAAAAAGTATCGGTTGTGCAGATACGGATCGGCAAACAGCCCTCACGGCTGGACATTTATTTAGCCCGGGCTCTGTAGGCAAAGAGTTTACCACCGTTTCGATAATGCAATTGGCTGCCAATAAGCAATTGGATTACAAAGATAAAATCACAAGATATATCGATGGACTGCCAACATGGGCACAACAGATATCAATAGAAAATGTACTCACCCACACCTCTGGTTTACCCGCAGTGCAGTGGAAAAAAGACATCACAACTGACGATGTTGTAAAACAAATTAAGCAAGCTACATTACTTTTCAAACCAGGAAGCGGCTATAACTACACCAATTTGAATGTTGTCATCCGGGCATTGATCATCGAAAGCATTACCGGCCAGTCATATGCAGACTATATCCGCGATACTATTTTCAAGGCAGCTGGCATGACGGCATCTTTTCATCAAACTAATAGTGACAAGGCTAACCCCCCTGTCGCCGCAGGTGACTATCCGACCAACATTACTGGATTAACAATTTACGTCACCCCGTCAGACCTGCTTAAATTTGAAAAAGCATTATGGAATGGAAAATTGGTCAGCACCCAAGCGCTTAAACAGTCTTTACCGGGTGACAAGCTATCAGGCAAAACAAATCGCGCATACTTTGACTTTGGCAAATATGTCACTGACGAAAGTGGCAAATTACTGTCATGGGAGCATGACGGTTCAAACCCCTCTCACCATACTATTAAACATCACGATTTTGTCCGTGACATGGTAATTATATTAATGTCGAATGACGGTAACAAATCAACCTTGTATACGCTTTTGCACGAACTGCAAACGGCAGACGAGCGCGCAAATCAACCGTAGGCTGAAGATGCTCAAGTTGAAATCGATCATAAAATCACCCCCAGTATTAATGGTTTATCATGCAGTGACGCTGCAGCAAAGGCGCAGGCATTTCATCCTGATGTTGTGTTCAATCTGAAAAACCTAACGCACCGCTATGCCCTGCTTCAGCTAATGAGTATCCGAGCTGGCATTAAGATGCGCAAAAGCTAGCATAGTGGCTGCTAGCGCCATTGAATTATAAGAGAAATACAGCCAGCTTGTGCTGCCTTTTCAGCACTTCCGGTGAAGTCAAAGGGTCAGACATGACTTGTGTTCTGCTTGTGTGCGAATACCTCAAACTAGCCGGTCTTTAGCGAGTGATAAATGCACGACACATTGGGTTTTAGGTGAGAAAAAATTGCCGTTACTCTCTCTAAGTATGGCCCGTTAAACAATCGCTAAACCAAGGTTTTTCCTTTAATCTGCCATATTGATGACTCGGTAAAACCCAGCGAGCAATCATTCAATAGTCTCAAAAACACGGTATCAAAAAGTTAAAAAAGGCCTGTGCAATCTGCACAATGGGCTTAGCGATCAACGTTTGGGCAGTTTTCAGTGCGTGTTTTTCACACAAAAAGATTTACTAACCTAGGTTGATGGCATATATTTAGGTGGTAAAAATTATACGCTGTTTGTAGCTTCAGTTTTACTCTAGGAATCAATGTATGTCGCGTAGGAAAAAATTCAGCGGTGCTCAGTTGCGTGCTTTGCGTAAAGAAGCTGGGTACACCCAAGAAGAATTGGGTCATCGCGTTGGCATCAGTCGCGAAACCGTTTCGGCCATCGAGAACGAAAAGCCGGAAACCATGAACAGTATCGGTGTTGAAGTCATAAGCAAATGGTGGACTGTCTGCCGTCAGCGAGCATCTCAACAAACGCGCGAATCGTTTTTCTCTACCGTCATGGACTATTTCGGTTTTTCTAACAGCTGATGTTAGTTAATCACTACCTGCCAAAAGTTCTAACAGCCCTCTTTGGAGGGCTTTTTCTCTTTGGATGTCTATACAGCTTTGGTAACGCACTGGTATTTGACCGTATTTTTATCGGTGTGTTTATCTTTACTGCTGTGGTATGCCGCAATAACGTCAATGTGTTGGGGGTAGTGGCTATCTTGATTCTGCAAAGGTTGCTAGAGGAAAGTGCTTGGTCAATCAGTGAGCTGGATTATCAATACGTAGTTAAACCTGCATTCTATCTTGTCGCTATCTTTTCTTATTGGTCTTTTAAATTTGATCCATTAGCAAAAGTGTTGCTTGCATCGCTTATTGTTTCACTAGGTGCTGAACTCTACTGGGCATACTTTAATTTGCCGGCGCCCGAAATTTATTGGTACAACGGAATCGCAGCCTCTTGTATGCTCGTCCGTTATCTGCTGTTCGTCCGAGTTGGATATACAAGCGAACTGTTTCCGCGCCAAGCACAGTCTATTGACTTAGATTGGGCGGTGTACAGAGTTGATGGGCTTGCAATCATTTTGCAGCTACTGATGATTGTTGAATACATCATTCGAAACTTAACCCACAACCTATCAATTATCTACGTATTCAAAGCGTACCCTTACATTCTGCAAGTCTTTGCGAGCTACATCGTTTGGCTCGTTTTTTACGAAAGCTATCGCCTGTTACTGCCAAAAGTACTCAAAGTGTAAAAAACTGCACATTTGAACAAAAAAAAAGCATAATTACCCCTAATGTGGATTCAAATCCACATTTTAACCGGCGGGAGGGGTTTAAGTGGCTATTTCATTTAAGTTAGAGCTATTCATTCACGACAGCTTTAGCGAGCATACTCGTGCATACGGGGCTGCAGTTAGAATTAATCTGCCAACTCCACATGTAAACTATAAAAAAAACCGTCTGAAGCCAGCTTCTAAATCTGTTATCTATGCTGCGTGCGCGCCGCTGAACATTATCAAAAAGCTTACAAAGCTCAATCAATTTTGTGTGAATGTCTGTTAGCAACATTCAATTAATTAATCGTTCTATCAACCACATCAATCCACTTGGAGAAACTTATGAAATTAAGAAAGCTTTCAATAACATTAATCGTAGTATGTTTTACTTTTACTTCAGTTACTGTTGCTTCACCTACCAGCAAAACCAAACCTCCCGTGACCGATAGCGAAACACAATCAGGAAGTTGGATTGACCAATTTTTAAACTATTTCTCTTTTTGATTTAGTCACTGGGGAGCAGTAATGGTTTTTCGAGACGACCGTCAGGGGTCGTCTTGAGCTTTGCTGTACCTTTTTCATCACTAAAACAATATTAATTGTTAGTATTTTCATAAGGATAGGCTCCAGAGGAGGTTTTTTTTACCCTGTGGAATTCAATCCACATTCGCTCGCATACACTATCAACATGCAGGAAATGTGAAACGCCAAACTCATCACTCTTCCTGTTCTTCTAACAATAATAGTGGAGAGGGAACCAATGTATATTACGGGTAGTGATTTAAGAAAAATGCGCCTTGAGGCTGGTTTAACAACAGTACAAATGGCCAAGCTTGCTCAAGTAAAGACTCGCAAAACCTATGAAAATTGGGAAAAGAATGTGGGCAGCCCCAGTATGAACCAATTTATCGCCATGTGTGCCGGGTGTCAGTTTAATTCATCTGCCATAGTTCAGATGGCAATGGAGCGCAGTGACGCAACGCAACAAATGAATTTGTCTCGCGCAGCGATGAGCAACTAAACAGTCGATAAAGCTACAGTAACTTCCTCATAATTAGGCCGTCTTCACGGCCTTTTTTTGTGCCATAGTAATCTTTTCTAGTTTCGATCAGCTCAAATCCATTACGCTGGTACAATTTAATGGCCACAGAGTTTGAGGCTCGTACTTCTAACCAAATCTCCTCGCAATGTAGCTCGATACATTTAGCAATAAAATGTTCCAGCATTGCTAAGCCAATTCCTTTGCCTCTAAAACAAGCATCGACGCCGATATCCATCAATGTCGCTTCCCTCGCAACTTCCATCCCGATGTAATATCCACAAACGACCTCGTTGTTTATACTTTGAAAAGCAAAGTAAGGTTTGCTTAAAGAGTCTACAAAGACAGATTCAGACCAAGGGTGTAAATGGCAACTTTGTTGGATCAAAAAGGCATCGGCATAATTGCTGTCAGTCAATGGTTGTATCTGTGCAAAAGGCATAAACCAACTAGTTCCGGCTTATTTGTAGCCACAGGTCGGCTTTTATTTTCGCATCCCATTGGTCAAATGGCGGAGTTTGCAATTCTTTTCCACTCAGCACCACTGTATCAGCCAACGTCCAACTAAAAGCTTGTCCGGTAAATTGGCTTATAGGATTTGCCGAGCAATAGGTATCAAGTTGGTCCAGTCCAAGGGCATTGAGTACGTCTAGTACAAGCGTTTGATATTCAGGACCAAAAGCAAAATTAATCAGTATTTTTCCGTCAAGGTCTTGAGTCTGCACACGCCCCATCTTTGACTTCAACTTTTCAAGAGCGTCTTGGGAATCGGCTTGTCTCTGATGATTGCTTTTAGGCTCTTGAGAAATTCGGGTAGTGGGTTTGGATTCTGCAACCACAGGTTCACCGGGTTGCCTCACCTTGAAAGGTACGATGCCCATTTGTGTCAGTGCCGCTCGAGCGTAATCTGAGTGCATAAAATAAGATAATGGTGTGTTTTTCAACAGACTATCAGAAAAAGTGGCAGGGGTGGAGGGATTCGAACCCCCAACCATCGGTTTTGGAGACCGCTGTTCTACCAATTGGAACTACACCCCTGCAGCAGAAGAGCGCATTATACTTATGCCAAGATAAAGGTAAAGCAATTTGAGTCGGTCTGAAGCGCAGGAATGGTACAATTGCTCGATATTTAACCAAATTTAACCTAAAGACTTTACTGCAGCGTACCAAAGCGTATGGGTGAGTTCGACGATTGGCTGCTGTTGGCGAAACCCTTGGCGCACCTCTCGCACTTCAATATCACTGCAACGTGCATAAGCGGATAACAACAATTCCGTTTGACTTGATGTGAGTTGATTGATAATTGCACAAGAGACCAAATCGAAATAACGGTTGCCCAATGCGGCATATTCCCAGTCAAAAATCACTCCTGACTCAGTCATAGCAACATGCTCCATAGCCAAATCGTTGTGGCACAGCACTTGTTCTGTTTTATGGGTGTCTACCCATATTTGACGGCATGTTTCAATCTCGTTGTTTAGCTCAATATCGTCGTTCAGTTGCGCAATGGATACATAGGTCAGCCAATCTTTGGGCAAATCGATAGAAGTTGCGACGGTGGGTAGCTGATGTATCTCCCATAAGGTTTCAGCTAAAGTGGTCACTTTAGCTTCGATGCTGAGGTTCTGCTCTTGTAAAGAAGTATGCTCGATCCAAGCTTCCACTTGGAAATCATGGGCATTGGACAAATAAACCGGAAAAGGCGCTCTACCAAGATCGGCGAGTCGCTGTTGCTGAAAAAACAACGCCTGACGATCCGTCGGAAAAAAATGATTGGGAGCGAAAGTTTTGATGAAAAACGCATCTTCGTCGCACTTCAAACGATAGGACTGGTTAATCAATCCCCCAGAGATGGGTTCTAACACCAGATTCCCATCAAACAACTGTGTGTTGTGCAGTTCAGCTAAGATTTTCTTGGTATCCATTTCGAATCCCCAGATTCAACATAGAGGGCCAATTAGGTTACTACTCAGCACTGCGAGGCACAAGCTTCACCACTGCCATGGAATTGGGACTTGATATAGATTCTACGCCAATTCAGATACCCATAAATGGCGAAAAAGAAATAACATACAAATAATACCCCCGTCAGTACTAACCCGCTTGAGAAATATAAGTATGTGGCAAACCCATTAATCACTATCCAGAAAAGCCAATTTTCCAATATTTTTCTCGTCACAAGAAACGTGGTGTAGAGGCTAAACAGCATCACCAAAACATCTAAGTAGTCAGTCAAGGTGGCGGTTGCAATCGACTGTATTTGTACTATCCCATAACCGAAAAATGTCAGTGCGATGCAAGCCACAATGTGGCGACGCAGGGGCCACTGACTAATCGAGACGCTATTGCTGTCCCCTACTGTACTCCATTGATACCATCCATAAGCGCCCATGGCCAAATAGTAGGCATTTAGAAAGCTATTGTAGGGTAGATTCGCATTCCAAAACAAAACCACATAAAGAGAAGTGCTGATTAGAGCATTGGGCCAGCACCAAATACTCTCTCTGGCCGCCAACCAAACATATAATAGGGCGGTAATCACCGCGAGGACTTCCAGCCAAGATTGTTGGCGCCACTGTTGAAACGTTGCGTCGAGCAAGTCAGTAATCATTTACCGCTGCCCATCTTATCGCCGTTCAAAAATTTGCAAACGAAAATTGCTTGACCCACTTGTTGGTGAGTACGCTGCATTTCTCGCCCTAGAATGGTCATAACCTCGTCATATTCACCAGATACAAGTGTACTGGTGGTGCTGGTCTCGACGTATAACTGGGAATAGTTATTGAGACAGTCAATGAAATTTTGGATAGGCTCAATGTACTTCTCCCACAAAGGGTAAAGAGATATCTCAACGACTAACTTCATTCGCTCCTCCAAAGACTGCCCACTAAACCCAATTGTTTATCTGGACAGTCATTAATACTCTATTGTTTATCTGGACAGTCATTGCTGAATTTCATTTAACAATGACTGTCCAGATCGCTTTGTTTTAACTTAAGTTAGTACTGATAACGCACCGTCAAACCAACCTGGCGTCCATCACCAAGTTGATAATAGGGCTCAGCAGGATCGTATCCATCTCGAGGGTCGTTGTTGAATCCACCGAAACCTCTAACGTAGTATTTCCGGTCCAATAGATTCTTAGCCCACAAAGTGACCCCCCAATCATCCATCTGATATTGACCACTGAGATTGACGAGGACAGTGAATGGTGCGCGTTCATCATGCCCATCGGAGAAGCGGAAATCGTCCTTTCCCTCCACATCGAGCTTGAACATAATGCTTTCTGTCATGTTATAGGCGGCGATCAAACTCCAAGTATGCTTTGGGGCTTGCGCCTGCTCCTGTTTATCGATTTGTGTGCCGTCGGCTAAGGTGTATCCGGAAAACGTCGCGTCCAGATATCCATAGCTCCCCAAGAGTTCCAACTCTTCATTTACTTGCCAACTTCCCTCAATTTCTAATCCCAAATTAGTACCGGTGTCAGCATTCCCTATTATATCGATAAAAGTGCTCGTCCCGTCTTCTCGTGTTTCGACGTCAAAATCACTTACTTGTGTGTTTTTTCTCTCCATGTAAAACGCAGTTAAACGCAGTTTAGTTTTCCATTCGGGTAGGTGTCCGTGCACACCAATCTCATAATTCCAATTGTACTCTGGTTCAAAGATTCGGTTCTCCTGTACAACTCTTTGATCGGGATTAAATCCACCCGCCTTAAATCCTCTTGATATCAGACTATAAACCCGGGCATTACCGTTGGTGTAATTAAGTGAAAGCTTTGCGCCGATCAAAGTGTCTTTCGTTTGTTCCTCAAATCCGGTGACGTCTGAGTACTCTATTTCAAAGTCCTCAATTCTGAGACCAAATTTAACCGACAGTTGCTCTGACAGTGATGTTTCAAGCTCAGAATAAATGCTTTGACTGTCTGGTTTGTACTGGCTGGTAAAATCACTCTCATTGTATGTGTATTGCCGCAACAGCGATTCATCGGTTCGCTTTATAAACGCGCCCACCAACCATTGCGTTGTATTACTAAAAATCTTGCTTTTCTCGGTTGAGAGAATACGAAGCTCTGCACTTGTAACATCTCGATCTCGATAATAAGCGTCGAAAGAACTGTACTCAGATGGATGAAACCCGGTGTAAGTCCAATCCTCATCATAACCATAAGCGGTTTCAGAGTTTGCTTGATTCAACATACCTAGCAAGTGTGCAGATTCAAACTCGTAATCAACCTGCAATCCTGCAGCTTTCGATTTTTGCCGGTCGAATCCTGGTTGATCGGAGAGGGTCTCTCGAATGTTATCTAAAGAAAATGCATCATATCCATTATCGATATCAAAAACTTGAAAGTTCAAGCGTATTGAAAGTTGATCGCTTGGCAGGTACGCAAACTTAAGCCTACCGGTAAACTCATCAAGATTATCGGTACTTTGACTGTCTAGATAAGTATTGTGTATAAACCCGTCACTCTTATATTGATGTAAAGCAACACGATAGAAGATAGATTCACTATAACCCCCACCTCCAGCTAAGCCCATTTCCCACGAATTGTTTTGTGCCAATGTTCCCTTGAGTAGAAAAGGCTGTTCCTTACCATCAGCTTCGTTTGTTTTTATCTTGATTGTGCCAGCCATTCCAGCAGCTCCAAACTCCGTAGATTGGGGCCCCTTTAAAATCTCGACTTGTTTGGCGTCAAATAGTGTACCGACTGCCCCTAAGCCAGAAAAATCAAAATCATCAACAACTAAACCTACAGACGGATTAACAGGCTCTGCGAATTGACTACGCTCGCCAATGCCTCTAATTTGGACAAAACGTCCTCTGGACGCACCACTGGCGAAATTAACGTTTGGCGATAAATTCAGAATTTCTTCTAGGTGTGTTGCCTGTCTACTTTCTATTTGCTCCTGGTCAATTACCGTGGCGCTGTTGCTTATTTCATCGAGGCTTTGGAGTCGCAAAGATGACGTCACAGTGATTTTTTCAATTGACTCAAGATCTTGTGTCGCGTGAAGAAGCGAAGCATAAGTTAATATGCAAGGCACGAATACGTGTAGAAAAAGTTTCATTTGGATCTCTTCAAAAATAAATTAAAAAGGTCCGGTGCGGCAGGTAGTTTGGGTGGCTCAAAAGAGTAGTGTTTTAAGTAACCATTCCTACGCCGGTATTATCCGGATCAGGTAGTAAGGGTTCCCATGATTTGGGTCTCAGCTAATGCACCCCTTGGTCGTCAGATGTGACTGACATGAAAATGATATCAATACGAGCTTATAAGCACCAGCAATTTATTGGGACAACTCGTCTTTCCAGCAATCCTAAATTGCAGACTTGTAACCTCTTTTAAGTTGTTGGCGCTTTATTAAAATCCAGATTAGCGAAGGCGAGACATATCTAATTTAGTGCATGAGATTATCGGATAAATATCGCAGTACAAAATCACACAAAAATTTCATTGGAACGATTGAGTCCTTTGACCCGACAGCGTCCTTGCTTTTGTTTAAATGCAGCTAGACGTCCTGGACTTCCGACCGCAAAGTCAAATAAATCCTCGAAATTACTAATCAGGCGATCCCATTGTGAAGGACGAATTCCACAAAATTTAATCGTACGTTGGGCTCTTCGATCGTTACAGTGCTTGCTCTTTGCGGTGGCTTCTAACAACTTAACATAATCATAAAAATGACAAGGCAGCGATGTAAGCACAGATTCTATCTCAGGCTCAACCATAGCGAGCTTTGACACACGCACTGAGGCAACAGCTGTTATCGAGCGTAAGCGCCTACGAATACTAGTGTAACTTGACGTTTCCAGTGACGAAGCTATTTTCGCCCTTATGGGATTGAGATCGACGTAAGCCATACAAGCCAAAACGGCACCGTCATCCAAAAGTGCTTGAGACTGGAATCGGCTCTCCCAAAAATGTCCTTTGCGACCTTGTTCTTTGTTTGCTCTGCGTGCGATGCGCCAGTTTAACATGCCCATAAAAGAGCTAAGGTCGAAAAGTCTTCGCCGGTACTCAGCAATCTGCGTTTTGGCTTTTCGTAACTCTTCTGTAGACTTACTTTTGTTCACTAAATATCGCCCAACGCCAGCTTCGAGTTTTGCTACTTTTTGCCAACGGGCGCAAACCTCATCATCAGATAAGTTCTTTGCTAATTCTGGGTTAACTTGAAGAACCAAATGAGTGTGATTGCTCATAATGGCATAGGCACAGACATCTATGCAGAATGCCGAAGCTTGCTTGTGAATTTGCTCCTCAATCCATGCTTTTCGATGCTCGAAGTTCTGCCCAGTAATGGGATCAATTCCCAATAGAAAGCACTGCTGTACGCAACGAGTCGTACAATGATAAAAAACTGTCGAGTCTAAATTGACCTGCTCCTTCCTTGGAATCGGCATGTACACCTCCTTTGTAACAACTTAAGGTTAGTCGAATAGCAGTCAATATCTACTGTACTAAGGTCCAGTTTTGGATTGGTGAAAATAACGTCTGGAATTTGAGATGAGATATAAACACGTCGTTGAAAAAAACATTGTGCAGCTTGAGAAAAAATGACTGTCCAGATAAAAAAGATAATGTTTTGCTTTAAAACTTTGTGAGATTGTTATTTCAGCATATTCGTTTAATATCAAACGGACACCTAAACTTCTTTGACCAGCTTGAGACTTATCCCATGGAAAATTTTATCTACCATAATCCAACCAAAATCGTATTTGGCAAACAGGGTATCGCTCACCTTTCTGCACTGTTACCGGATGAGAAAATATTATTGGTTTATGGTGGGGGAAGTATTAAAAATAACGGCGTATATCAACAAGTTATAGAGCAGCTCGAGGGCTTTCGTTGGTGTGAATTTTCTGGTATTGGAGCAAACCCTGAGTACGACATTTTGATGCAAGCCGTGGAATTGGCAAAGGCGGAAGGAATAACATTTGTGCTCGCAGTTGGAGGTGGTTCTGTTATCGATGGTGCTAAGTTTATCTGTGCTGCTGCACGGTTTGATGGTGAGCCTTGGGATATATTAAGTAAAGGAGCAGAAGTAGAATCCGCTCTGCCACTGGGGTGCGTATTGACTCTCCCAGCAACTGGAACCGAGTCAAATACAGCTTCGGTTGTTACTCGTGCTTCACAAGGCAAAAAACTCGCATTTCTCTCAGAACACATCCGGCCGCAGTTTGCGATTTTAGACCCTGAGGTCACTTACTCCTTGCCAAAGCGACAGGTAGCCAACGGAGTCGTTGACGCCTTTGTTCACGTTATGGAGCAATATTTAACCTACCCTGTTGGTGCAACAGTGCAGGACAGATTTGCTGAAGCTATTCTGGCAAACCTAATAGAATTGGGTCCCAAAGTGTTGCAAGAATCCGATTATCTAAGTCGAGCTAACCTTATGTGGAATGCGACTCAGGCACTGAATGGGTTGATTGGATTAGGCGTACCACAAGATTGGGCGACACATACAATAGGTCATGAACTAACAGCTTTACACGGTTTAGATCATGCAGCGACATTGGCCATTATTCTCCCCCGTGTCATGGCACACCAAAAGTATGCGAAAAAAGAAAAACTGCTTCAGTACGCGCAACGAGTCTGGGGGTTAAGCCCCTATGACGAAGAAGCCACGTTAGACTTAGTTATTGAAAAAACAGAACAATTTTTCCGCCAAATGGGTATGCTTACGCGGTTGTCCGAGTACAATATTGACGACTCCGTCGCTATCGCAGTTGAGCAAAATTTGCAGGCTAATGGATTTACAGCCCTTGGTGAGAGAAAGGTAATTTCCCCCCAAGATGCTAGAGATATAGTTTTTGCTAGCTTGTAGAACTAAGCCAACTAACCATCGTGTAAAAAGGCAACATCTCACTACATGTTTAAGCTCCTAAGCTCTTGAGTAGTTTGCGCTTTTAGACTCTCCAACGTTTTACCATGTGGAATGGGAAGTCGTGTTTGTGAGTCGACCAAAACAAAAACGATGTCGTCTGCCATGCAGATGGTTTTTTTTGTAGCTTTGTTGCGAACCATGCAACTCACTGTAATAGAGGTTCTACCCACTTTTTTTGTTGCCAGACCAAACTCCACCACGTCGCCTTGCAGTGCTGGAGATTCAAAACTAATTTCGCCGATGTGTTTAGTGACGAGTACATTGGATTCCAACTGACAAATTGCATAAATAGCCGCTTCTTCATCGATCCATTCTAACGCGCGTCCTCCAAATAAGGAGCCCGCATAATTTAAGTCACTTGGCATGACCAGTCTTCGAGACAAAAAGCGCATTCGTATTCCTCAAATTTTTCCAATAAACTAGACAGCCAAGTATATCAACAATTGCCTGAATGAAGCCCCTCGCCCAGAAAAATTTTATAAATTGGTTGATACAAAGGAAAAACACGCTTTGTCATCGACAGATCTTGGTCATCTCAGGTGCAGAGGAATGGCTTAATCAATGGATTGAGCACATTTGCAATGAGCTTGATTATCAAAAGCCTTTACTCGTTAATTTTTCTTTCGAAAATAAGCAGAGCATCAAAGACGCTCAATATACTCAAGTGCTCGGTGAGGAGTTCGATGGTGTTTTCTATAATTGTGATTCATCGCTGAGAGCTAGTGCTCTTGCCGCCTTGTCAGGTGTAATCAAGCAAGGTGGCTTAATGGTTATAGCGTCGCAAAGTGGGATTGATAAGTACAATGCCACAAGTCACTTTCGCCAATGGCTAACGAAACAACTGTTGAGCGATGTCCAAGTAAACTGGTTAGATGCGAGCCAATTTACTGGCAGAAACATTGAGGTGAAAGATCAAACTAGAAACATTGGCGATAGTATTGTCTATTCGGAACAGTCCAACCTGATAACGACCCTCATCAGCGAAGTGAAGAAAAGAACCACATTGAAGACAGTACTCAAAGCAGATAGGGGCAGAGGGAAGTCTAGCGCTCTAGGAATTCTTGCTGCTAGGCTGGCTACAGATGAAGATTTAGAAATCATTTATACCGCTCCTAGACCTCAAATGCTGGTTAGCTTCAAATTGCATTGCAGATTAAATAGCAAAGAATCGAACAACTTTCAGAACGTAAAGTTTTGGCCACTGGACAAATTACTGGCGGAAAATCCCCAATGCGACCTCCTAATTGTGGACGAGGCAGCTGCCGTTCCCAATCAAATTCTGACCAAATTACTCAGACTTTTCTCTAGAGTCATTTTTAGTTCAACAACGGATGGTTATGAAGGTAGTGGAATGAGTTTTGACCATAAATTCATCCCGTTCATGAGGCAAAGCTTTCCCACGGAGCACATCATATTGACCCTAAATCAACCAATTCGGTGGTTTGCAAATGATTGCCTGGAAGAGTTTTGGTGGAACACCTTGTTAATAAAGAGTTCAACTAGGGCAATGAATCCAGAAAACTCTCTTTGTTTGGGGGAGAATGGAGATCACTCCCTACAATATCGACAAATCAGAGCTTTAGAACTCATAAATCACCCAAATCTTTTACAGCAATCTATTCAACTTCTTATCAATGCTCACTATCAGACTACACCCGATGATTTAATGAGAATACTCGACGACCCAAGCCAAAGTATTCATATCATGTTTAGCACTCAATCAGATCAAAATCTGGACAGTCATGTAAACCTTGGTGATGACTATCTGGACAGTCATGTGAATATTGATCTGGACAGTCATGTGATTATTGTTGCGATCGCCCTTGTCAATAGTGAAGGGGGTCACAGTTTAAGTGACACAGCAGAAATGATTGCTAGTGGTACCCGCAGATTACAAGGGCATCTCAGCGCCCAGAGACTTGCCTATGTGTATGCTACACCCGAGCTTGCTATTCTCAACTATCAACGGGTGGTTCGAATCGCCGTTTCCCCAGAACACCAAGGAAAAGGCATTGGAGCGCGGCTATTGCAGCACCTCGACCATTGGGCCAACTCACTTAGATCAGATTTTTTGGTCAGTTCCTTTGGTGCAACAGCCGAATTATTAAATTTTTGGTTTAGGCAAAAATTTACTCCCATCAACTTAGGACTCACAGCAGATGCGTCAAATGGTCTAAACAGCGTGATTGTCTGCAAAGCCTTGAATCAAAAAGCACAAGATATTTTCAAGTTTATGGTGTTGCGGTTCGGGAACCACATTCAATACCAAAAATGCCGCCGTTTGAAGTTCATTCAACATGAAGTTGTACGGATGATAGAACACCAAATACTAGAAGCGAACGAATACCTCAGTCTAAAATTGGTAGACAATATGAAATCGGGCGTAGACGCTGTTGACCTACGAAAAATTCAGCAATTCATTGAAAAGAAACGTCCGATCTACAGCTGTGAGTTGGAACTCTTTAAGCTGTTAAAACAGTTACTTGAGACGGAAAGCAAGGTCAACCAAGAAACACTTTTATATAAACTACTTGTAAAGAATTTACCCATAGATGGACTGTTGCAATATTTTAGTTTAACGGGTAAAAAACAGATGGAAGATCTTGCTCGGCGGGAAGCCATATCAATATTAGCTCAAGTAAAAAGCCACTAGAATTTATTCATATCGCAATAAAAAAAGGCTCCCTAAGGTGAATTAGTCTCGACTTAATCTGACACATCTTCTTGAAAAGATGAGAGTTACCCGTTTTGATAAAGGTGTCGAATCTTTAATCAAAACAAAATAGGTAACTCTCATGTTGCATACTAACAATCCAATCATTAAACACAAAGCAGGTCTGCTGAATCTCGCTGAAGAACTCGGTAACGTATCTAGAGCGTGTAAGGTCATGGGCGTATCACGCGATACGTTTTATCGCTATCAGGAACTGGTTGAGGACGGTGGTATCGATTCATTAATTGATAAGAGTCGTCGGTCACCAAACTTGAAGAATCGTGTTGATGAAGCCACCGAGCAGGCCGTCATTGATTACGCAATTGAGTATCCGGCCCATGGCCAGCACAGAACCAGTAATGAGCTTAGAAAACGCAGTGTGTTTGTCTCTGGTAGTGGCGTTCGTTCCATCTGGCTACGTCACGATTTAGAGAACTTCAAAAAGCGTCTGAAGGCACTAGAAGCCAAGGTAGCCAATGACGGTATCATCCTCACTGACTCACAAATAGCAGCATTGGAAAAGAAGAAGCACGATGATGAAGCCTGTGGTGAAATTGAAACGCTTCATCCAGGTTACTTGGGTTCACAAGATACGTTCTATGTCGGCAACTTAAAAGGCGTCGGGCGCATCTATCAGCAGACGTTTATCGACACGTACAGCAAAGTGGCGTTTGCCAAGCTGTATACGACAAAAACTCCCATCACTGCTGCTGATGCACTTAACGACAAGGTACTGCCGTTCTTCGAACAGCACGACTTGCCAATGCTCAGGATACTGACTGACCGCGGTACAGAATATTGCGGTAAAGTGGAACATCACGATTACCAGCTGTATCTGGCAATAAATGACATCGATCACACCAAAACCAAGGCGATGTCACCTCAGACAAATGGCATCTGTGAACGCTTCCACAAGACGATTTTAAACGAGTTCTATCAAGTAACATTCCGCAAGAAACTCTATTCGTCGCTGGATGATCTTCAAAAAGATCTAGACGCATGGATGGATTACTACAACAATGAAAGGACTCATCAGGGCAAAATGTGCTGTGGCAGAACGCCACTGGAAACATTAATCGATGGGAAACAGACTTGGGCTGAGAAGAATCTAGCTCAAATCTAATCTGACAGCGGCACCTGAAAAAACGGGTAACTGTCAGATCAAGTCTGAGCTAGTACACCTAAGGAGTAATGCCAGTCAGTTAAGCTGACTGGCATTTTTCTTTTTGGTCGGATATTTATTTGGCTTTGGCTTTACCCATCTCGGATAGCTTCTATCTTCGCGCCTTTCCGGTAGCTGGCAGAATCCCATTTGCGTGAGTAAAGCGTCATATGCTTTGGGTATGTTACCAGGGCTGCTCAGCGATACCGTGATGAAGAAGTGTGTGATAGCCATCGAACAGCTGGTAAAACTAAGCTGATTAGGTAGAACATTTCCCAGTTTCTCAGCTGCTGCCGTCATTCCCTGTCGGATTAAGTTGTAGCACAGCAGCACGCCCCATAGCTCTTGTCTAATCATGTCTGGGCGTTTACTTCTTAACGTATACTCGCTGTTGAGCAGTGACTGTTTCATCTCGCGATATCCCAGCTCAATTTCCCATCGATACCGATATAGTTCCACCATCTCATTACTAGGAAATCGCAATGGATCTACCATAGACGATAACATTCGATATGTTTTCCCTTTAATGGTTTTGGTGACCAACCTGGCTTCCACGTACTCAGGCAAGTCTGCGAATTTTTTTCTTGCCTGTGGTGTGCTGGTTAAGCGTATGTGCTGGTCATGCTTGCTAAAGGTCTTTACTACCTCATATTGAAGGTCTTTTCTCGCAGGTATCATCCAATGTCTATGTTCTCCTGCCTGATGCCAGCGATTCAGCAATCCTAGAGAGTAATAACCTTTATCAAACAGCGTTCACGAGTGGTCTGGAGTTGTTACTACTAATTCCTCAGCCAACTTCATTTCATTCGTACGGTAACCTGCGAATGCGCTGTTTATAAGTTGATGGCTGGTAATTCCCATGTGGCAGACCATACGGATCTGCGGATAGGTATTCTCTGTGTGCTGGTTGCTCTGCGTTTCAAACACCTCATGGTTCTCCGACGTGTCAGCCGTTCGCCAGACAACACCATCAACAGCCAGTAGATTTAATCCAGCCCAGCGCTCGAATTGAGTGGACTCATAGCTATGCTTTGCCATCACTCGAAACACTTCGCGAACTGCGTCTTCACCCAATCGCTGTCTCGCCTGAACCAGTGCACTGGGCGCAACCATAGGTTTCTTATCGGGCAGCATAATGTCCATCTGCGTGGCGATATCCCAAACCGATTTCTGACGATATAGAGACATTCCGATGATTGACCACAACACCGTTTCCAGAGGCAATCTTCGTTTACGAATAGTTGCTACACCAGCTTGTTCAAAGCCTTGCTGAATAAGGTCCGGAGAGAGCAGCTCAGCATACTTTTCGAATGTGTGAAAGTTACCACATGAGTTAAAAGCTACCGCCAATTCACTTTCAAAGCGCATAAAAAAATCCGATATCAGAGACTGATATCGGATTTTGAAGCGATTAAAAGATCGGTCAACCGATCATGAAAATATTCTTAACTGATCGGCATTACTCCCTAAGGAGCCTTTAACTGTATCCAATTGAACTACAACTTAATGCCGCGATTCTTGGCTTTTTCTTTAATGTACGGTTCCCAAGCCCTAGCTGTACGACTCAAGCCGCTGTCTTTCTTAGCTTCTCGAACGTGGAATATAGCTTGCTTGAAGTTTCCAGTGTATATGTGCGCTTCCATCATTGCGATATGAATACGCCCTTCCTGGTCAGATCCGCCATCTAAAGCTTTTTGGAGTGCATTTAATGCGCCCTTATAGTCTTCAGCAGCCAACAACAAAATACCTTGTTTACGGTAATAATCAGCATCATTCTTCATGTCTGCTGCTTCACCATAATATTTCGCTGCTTTCTTGTACTCACGGGCTTGATGCCATGAGTTTGCAAGACTTGCTAGTGTAGTGGCATCTTTCTCAATCAATCCTGACTTCATGTGCTTCTCAAGAACCACAGCTGATTTGTAAGGAATAGAGTTAGTTGCATACAATTGTGCAAGTGCTTTAACTTCTGACTTTTTCTCCAAGTAACCTTGGTTGTAAGCAATTTCAAAGGTTGATAACGCTTTCTTGTAGTCTTCAACTAGCATGTAGAAAAAGCCTAACTGGGTCCACCAACGCTTTTCATCTGGGAAAATACGTACAAGTTCTTCTGCAACTTTAACCGTTTCAGGATACATCTTGCGCTCAAAATACGATTGTAATTTAAGAACGTATGGATTCTTATTCGGCTTTGTATACAACCCGATTGCTTTGTCAGTCGGTTCGATCATTTTGTCCAATTGCTTCAGCTCGTAATAAGCGTTAGCCAATCGAGTGTAAACATCTGGATCTTCTTTACAGGTGAACTTCATCCACTTGTAATAATAGTCGACCGCCTGCTGATACTCCTTTTCCTGAAGGCTTAAATCGCCTACCAGTTTTAAGGTACCTGCATGTTCAGCATCATTCAGCTCTTGTGGGCTTACAGAGCTAACCAAGTACTTCAGAGCTTTCGCGCCCTGCTCTTCTTGGCCAGCTAGCATCTTACCGATAAAGTTGTCTGTAAATGCACGATCATAACCGTCCTTTGCGTCGATTTCGTACAGAATTTCCAGCGCTTCTTTTATCTGGTCATTGTTGTAGGCTTCGAGGGCTTTTTGTATCTTTTTGCCCGCTCTTTCTCCAACAATGGACGTTTTCCCACGTTCATAACCGGGGCATTGAACGGGTGCTGATTGAGCTACTGCATAGTTTGACAACAATGATGCAGCACTCAACGTAGCTATTGCATAGACATTTTTAGCAAACTTTTTCATTAGCCTTGATCCAATTTAAAGTCCAATTGCACTTTCATATTGAACTGTTTCTGAGGTTTACCATCAACGATGTTGGGCTTGTATTTCCACTTGCTCAGCGCGCGACGCGCTTCACGGTCAAATACACGTTTCGGGTCAGCATCGATTACTTCGATATCTTCAACCCCACCCACCTCATTGATTGTAAAAGATAAAATAACCCAGCCTTCTTTCCCATCACGGGCAGCTTGTACTGGATATTTTGGTTCAATACGTACGATAGGAGTTGCTTCACCATCACGTTGCATGGATCCAACACCACCAATGTCTACGGAAGCTCCGCCGACATCTACCGTTGGCATGTTGAAAGACACACCATCAGCGTTAGCGTCCTCCACATCAGGCTCTACCGGTTGGATCTTAGGAGGCTGCTGCGGTGGCGGTGGTGGAGGTGGTGGTACCCGTTGACGAGTCTGAGTCGTCTCATCAGGGTTACTCATCACCACGTCAATGACTGGTGTTGGTTCAACATCTGCCTGAGGTGCTGAAGAATTTGCTACTAACTTTGCCATCAAGACGAACAAGCCAAACGCAATCGCAGCACCAATTAGAATTGAAATAATCACTCGCATCTAAACTATGCTCCCCTGGCCGCAATAGAGATTCGGTCTATTCCAGCGGCTTTGATTTGATCCATTACCTTGACAACGATACCGTGTTCAGCCTTTTCGTCTGCCTGAATGATGACCACGTCAGAAGGCTGCTCAGCCAATAATTTTTCAAGATTAGCGCGGATACTTTCTACTTTCATTTCGCGCTTATCCATCCAAATCACACCGTCTTCTGTTATGGCAATAAAAATATTGGCATTTTTAGGCAGAATAGACTGATTTGCTTCGGGTTTATTAACTTGAATGCCCGCTTCTTTTACGAATACGGTTGTAACAATGAAGAAGATAAGCATGATAAACACGATGTCTAGCATCGGTGTCATATCAATTGCAGCATCTTCCTCAGGTGCGCGTTCTTTTCGAGCCATAAACTTCTCTCTTTAATGATGGGGTAGGCTGTCAACCAGCTTCTCACGTGCAATCTTCACCTTCGCTTCTAAACGCGAACTGAAGAACACCCCTGACAAAGCTGCTACCATCCCTGCCATCGTAGGAATCGTTGCCATCGAAATACCTGCAGCCATGAGACGGGCATTACCAGTCCCTTGTGTTGCCATCGTTTCGAACACGTTGATCATGCCCCAAACAGTTCCAAGCAATCCAATCAACGGACACATAGCCACGAGAGTTTTGATCAACAGCATATTTGTGCTGAGTTTATCTGAAGCTTGGGAAATCCAAGCGTCACGGATTCTATGCGCGTACCAAGATGTGGTGTCCTGTCTGGCATCCCAATCACCAATAATTTGATTTCTCAATTTTGGGAATACCGATGTTAGGAACCAAAAACGCTCAATCATTAACACCCACATAAGAAAGAGCGCAAAGGCGACGAGGTACAATACCCCACCGCCGGTCGCGATAAACTCCCTGACAGATTCCCATAATCCAATCAGGTCCATCATATTATGCTTTCTCCGACTCAGAGTGAGCAGCAACAATACCTGCAGTCTGCTCGTCCAAGATGTGAACAATAGACTTACTGCGGCCAGCAACGATGCTGTGCATCAAAATCAATGGCAATGCAGCGATAATACCTTGAGCGGTTGTTACCAATGCCATTGAGATACTACCAGCCATCAAGCGAGGGTCGCCTGTACCAAACAAAGTGATTTGTTGGAAGGTCGCAATCATACCCAATACGGTACCCAATAGACCCAGTAACGGCGCAATTGCAGCGAAGATCTTGATGATGTTGATACCAGATTCGATAGAAGGAAGCTCTTTAAGAATCGCTTCATCCAATTTCAACTCTAAGTTTTCAGCATCAGTACCTTTGTTCTCTTTATAAACCGTTAGGATACGGCCCAGAGGGTTACTGGTTGACGGAGAGCCAGGGTTGTTCAACTGAGAACGAATTTTTCCACTGATTACGGTCAAAGTGATGATTTTGTACAAACCGATCAACAAACCAACGAATAGCATTGCTGTGATGGTGTAACCTACAGGGCCACCAGCATGATAACGCTCAGACCAAGTTGCTTTTTGCTTCAAAAGCCCCAAAATCGCACCACTTGAAGGATCGATAAAGGTAGGGATTGTGCCTGAATTTGCAGCGTACAAGTTACGTGCAGTTTCAGCCTGATACTCGTCAGGTTGACGTCCCAAAGGTTGTACCTTTTCTTCTTGGTCGTCATAGATCAAGTAACCTACTTCACCCACCAAGTTGAATGTACCTACACGAACCACTTCTTGTTGAGAAGAACCACCTTCAAGATTGATTACTTCAGTTGTGAATCGAGCAATCTTGCCAGATTCAGTCATTTCTGTTTGCAAAGCAATCCACATATCTTCCAATTCACGGATGTTAGGAAGACCTTCAGACTCTTCAGACATGCGCTTCAAAAATGCAGCACGGCCAGGATACTGGGCGCTGACGATAGAAGTAGCAATACGACCGTATGACTCAGAAGCTGCTTGACGTACCACACCAAACATCTCACCTAAATCACCAGTAGCTTGATCCAACTCAGCAGTTTTTTCTGTCAACGTAATTTCGTTGTCAGAGAATTGCTTAGCTAGACGGTCGCCACGTTGCTGCTCAGCTTTCAAGTCAGCTTTTGCTTTGTTCAACAGTGCTTGTTTATCAGCACGAGCAGACTGGAACTCAGCTTCACGTTGTTTGTTCAGTTTCGCTTCGGAAACACGGTTGTTTTTCACTTCCTGCAACAATTCGTCCAGAGTAGAGCTAGATTGAGCAGAGACAGAAGTGGTCAATAAAGTTACTGCAGCGGCAGCAAATACAGATTTCATTGTGAATTTCATTGATGATTACTCCGCGGCTCTGATAGGAAGCTTAACAAGGTTTGGCGGAAGCTGTTTTCTGGCCATACGAACAGCAGCAATAGTAGATTCTAGGTATTCTTCACCCAATTCTTTCCACTCACGTGCTTCGTTGTCCCAAATCCAAGCGCTCTTTTGGTCGAGAGACAAGGCCAACAATGCGGTACGTCCCAAGTTGAAAAAGTCAACTGTGATGGAAGTGCCTTGATAATTCATGTTTCCTTGATAAGCAGCGATCTTCGTTCCGTAATCAAGTTCGATTTGGTACGCCTCAATAACTTGTCTGAATCGCTCAGAAACTGTTACGTTGGAGTTAGCCATAACATCACGTAGACGCTCAATACGCTCTTTACGCTCTGTCAGTTTGATAGGTACGTCTAAGTCAATGAACTTCTCTAGGCTATCAATCATTCTGAAAAGCAGAGGCACGATACCGCGTTTTGTTTCATCAATTTGATCGATTTGACGTTGCAACGAATCAATTCCACGCTGTTGATCCGCTACCAATGTAGCCACATAGTCGTTGTAAACTTTTAAGTTCTCAGTTTCATCAACAACTGCTCGGTATTCTGCCAACAACTCTTGAGACTGCTCATACAGATTGTTGATTTTTTCTTGGGATTTCGCTGCAGCAACATGAATTTTCGCTTCTTCTGAGTGAAGATCGTAAAGCGTGTCTGCAGAGACAGCGCTGCTACCCAGTGCAAACGCACCCAATACGGTAGAGGCAATAAGGGTTCTCTTGCTCATTTTGGACATAGTTCCCAACCAATTTTCTTGTTTTGAATCCTCGCGGCAGGGATAAGTTCCCAGGCAAGGGGCTATAAGCTCTATTTTAGGAGTTTAGCTTCGAATCTTGTAATTACAAAGCTACCAGTCGACGATAATCACATGGATCGCGGGGGAGAGTCAAGCAACTGCTTATTAACATAATTGACAAAACAGGTACATTGAACAGAAAACCAACAAACTTCACCTAGATCGGACACAATGCCTATCCATGCTGGATTTGTTGACGACAACAAAGCTGACCAGTGGTCATTAACCTCAAGCCCTATTGTTAATAAATTGTCCCTTTGGGCACCAGATCAAACGCGACAGTGAGCCTTGCTTGTTCGTCTTCAAAGGCCTCTGTACCGTGCCAATAATAAGAGGGAAACAAGACCAACACACCTGCTTTTGGCTGAACCCACCTCTGCGCATCAATAGGATCTTTTGTTGGAAATCCAGGCCGTCCCAAATGCAACCAACCTTGCTTAGTCTGGTCCGTTATGGATTCCGGTAAATCCACATAATATGCACTGCTGTACCACCCTTTTGGGTGAACATGGGACAGGTGGTGTCCTTGTGATCTCAGGCGTACGGACCATGAAGCGGAAAACTGACTAGCTCTACCGGCAAAACGCCTTACCGGATGGTTGGGATCCAAAGTTAATTCACTCAACGCATCGTCGATGGTTCGTTGCAGTGTATCCCTCAGCTCTCGAATAACCGCTTCGTTTCGATCAAACAGAGTCCCGGGAGTCTGTGTCCCTTGGCGAAGGGACTGATCTAATGGATTGTTTTGTGTTATGTGAAGTGTTTCCAGAGCGGCCTTTACACGAAGATTAAAGGATTCGATTGTGCCCTGCTCTGGCAACAAAATTAATGGTTTGACAAACACTAAGTTATCGTAATCACACAGATAGTGGTATCGCGGGTCATCGAGCAACCGCAGCGCTGTGGATTGTAGTGCCAAATAGTACTGATCCTGTGGCATTTCATTAACCAGTTGTGTTGCCAGTTCTAATGCAGATTGATAGTTTCCGACCGCTAAATAGGCTTTCACCAACTCTTCAAGATGAGACAAAGATAAGTTAAATCGGGATCTAGCCCCTTCAATAGCGGCAATAATTTGAGTGTGCTCATCGGATTGTTTAAGCAGGGCAACTCGCAAAGACAGAGCCAATTCTGGCGCTTCATAATTGCTATCAAAGTGTTCAATAAGTTGCTGTGCTAACACAACTTGCTCATCACGGATCAATGCAAATATGTAGTCTGCGCAAACATCTTCACTCATATTGGCAAGTGGGATGGCTTGATAGGGTGCAAGATGATTTTCTTGGCCTAACTCATAACTCAAGGTAATGGCCAATTTCAGTAGCTTTCTGTTGCGGGGATTCAACTTTAGTGTCGTCTGCACTGTATCCAATGCTTGTTGGCTTTTCCCTAGATCCAACAAGGTAAGCGCCAAGTCTTCTCCCCTTTCAGCATCACCTTGGTTTTTCTGCCACAGTCGTTCAAACATTTCCGCAGCTTGAAAATACTCACCTTTGTTTTTGTACCACCAGCCTAATTCTGTCAATAAGAGGTCGTTGTCCGGGAATCGTTGTGAGGCGGATTGCAACACTTCCAGCCCTTTTGTTTCTTGCCCTTGTTGCTTTAAAGCGCGGGCCAAACCGATGTATGCCCCGAAACGAACTGCCTCTTTTTGGATCACAGAGCGAAATTGAGTCTCGGCTTTGATGGGATCGTCACAGGCAAGATAACACTCTGCCATCCGTTGACGATAGGTCAATTGCTCGGGCGCTAGCAAACAGGCTTGCTCGAAGTGAGGTAAGGCTTTTTTAGGAAATCCAAGTTTCCAATGCATATTTCCAAGTGAATAATGTAAATCAGCTTGGTTAGGCAATCCATCTAGGGATTTTTGAAAATACTCAGCGGCTTGTGCGTGGCGTTCAAGGCGTTCAAACGCACAACCAATCAGCCGGTACAAGCGGGGATCGCGCATCCCCATCTGCTCGAGTTTTGTAAACAATACTAATGCTTGCTGAAAAGCGCCCGATTGCATGTGTTGCATACCATGATTGAGCAGTTGCTGAGGGTTTGCCGATTGTGAATACATAAGGATTCGTATTTAATACCTAGAAATCAATAAAGTGGTAGCCTTGCACTGCCATAACGATACCATTTATTATCGGTTTTCCCAACTTACGAGTAACGGCCTTACCTTTGTCTGAAAATGCAGCAACTCTACTTCAAAACACCCTACAACTGACTAAACTCGGTAAATTTCATGACGCGCTCAACTCTGTAAAGACCCTGCTCGAACAATTCCCGACACTCGTCGAAGCATGGATGTTGCGAGCGCAAATCGAACAACGAATGACAAGATTTGATGACGCAAGACATTCATTACTCAAGGCGATTGAGTTTCCCGGGCAAAATTCTCAACAACTGTTTGAATTGGCCAAAATATGCAATCAGTTTGAATTGTACTTTCCACTTGAAAAGGTTCTTAGACGACTTCAAGCAATCGAACCAAATAATCTTAATCACGTTTTTCACCTGAGTCTCTGCCTCGCTAAAACTGGCCAGATTGCTGAGTCAGTCGATTTGGCCCGCCGCTGCGAAACAGAACAATTTGCTCATCCGATGTTAGACATCAATTTGGGTCATGGCTTTAAGGCACTTGGTGAGTCTGTGAAGGCCAGCCAGTATTATCAGCGTTTTATCAAGAACCAACCTTCTATGTCTGGAACCGGCTTTTGGAGTTTAGCCGATCTGAAGGATTACCATTTTACTCAGGATGATATTCAGAAAATGTTGTTTGCAATGGACAGTCCCCTGCAAGCGGATCAGAAAGCCATGCTCGCATTTGCCCTTGGTCGAGCCCATGAACAAACACAATTGTTTGAACAAGCATTTCAGTTTTACGCCCAAGCCAATGCCATCCTGGCATCTAAAAGAGCTTTCAATGGTCCAGGTTTCGCTAATTGGAGTGCATCTTTAATTGTGCAAAAAGACTTTCAACAAGCATCTGCTAGTCCCGATGAGATTCCAATATTTATAGTTGGCATGCCGCGCTCAGGAACAACCTTAACGGAGCAAATTCTGGCCAGCCACAGCCAAGTAGAATGCACCGATGAGTTACCGTTTTTGGAACGAATAGCGATTCAATTGAGTCAAGGGGGTCGCTACCCTGATGCAATCGCAACCATGTCAATTCAAGATCAAGAGCGATTTAGACAGTTTTACCTAGAACAAGCTAGGGAGTACTGCGGCGCACACTGTGATTACTTTATAGACAAAAACCCCACAAACTTTACCCATATTGGCCTAATCCGAACCTTGTTCCCAGAGGCCAAAATAGTTGCTTTAGTGCGAGATCCCATCGACAACACTATGAGTGTCTTTAAGCAACACTTTGCTAAAGGAAATGACTTTAGTTATTCCATTGATTCAATTATCAACTATACCGAATCCTACTATCGACTGATTGATCATTGGGCCAAAGCAGCCCCACTCAATCTGCACGTATTGCACTACAATAAACTGGTAAATGATAGCGAAAATGAAATTAGACAGTTGCTGTCCTTTTGTGATCTGGATTTTGAATCGCAATGTCTTACGTTTCATAAGTCAAAGCGCGCGGTTTTGACCCCCAGTGTCAGTCAGGTCCGACAACCTATCAATAACCGATCAGTGCAGTCGGGATATCAATACGCTGATGCACTTCAATCCCATTGGGATAAGTTGTCAAAGCTCAAATCAATGATGCCTCGATGAGGCACCTTAGCTAGCAGAATATAGATTTTTCTTCGCCATGATTTGACTGACATTTAGCGCAAAGCCGTGTCTTTCACTTCGAGGTTTAGAGCAGGATCAATCATGCAATGCAGAAACATTCTTGGTGCTTGTGTGCCATTAGACAGCTTCAGCGCCTTATCCAAATGCATCACGCTCTCATAGGCATGTTTTCGAAGTCCATGGTAATGTGGCCAGCCGTTTTCGGTGAACCCATAAAGACTCCATAAACACCGCCATTGATGGCAAAAACCACGAACTTTAGTAATCATTTCGTCTACCAAAGCAGGATCGTTTCCGGGGGTGCTTTGTAGGTCTTCAATTAGGTCTTGCGCTAATCCATCCATCTCACCAGGAGCCATCACCAAAGGCGAATTGTATTTCTCGGTCAGAATTTGTGGAGAAGCATTGGGATTGAAATCCACTTTTTTAGGGTTTGCCAAAACACTGCGCGTTTCAATCCATGGGACTCTTCCCCGCTGCGCCATATTCCAGAAATCTGCTGAACCGCAAACGTCAATCACCAGGTGAACACGAAACAATGAGCTGTTATTCTCAACTTTATGGTATTTCCAAGAATCGAAAATCCACGCATCACCTGCCTCCATGTGTACCTGCTTATCACCACAATAGAATATAACCTCCGGCGCAGTAATAATGGGCACATGGATCCTGACCCGCTTATACCAATGGTAGTTAATATCAGAATGCACAGGAACTTCGGCCCCGGCTGCCAACCCCATTAGTCTTGAACGACCGACAATTTGACCAAAGCTAGCGATGACCTGCTGCAGATATGGACAAGACTGTAATATCTCGGTGCAAGCCATGGGACCTTTAAACTCGTTATTCAATTTACCGTCTTTTGACACAAGGGGAATGGAAAAATTACCTTTAAAACCCTCGTGATGGGGTATCCACAACGACTCAGCCAATTCATTCACTTCTTTTTGTAGAAGCGCCACGTCAAACTGGTAAGGCAGTTGAATAAATTCATGTGCTAATTTCATTTGTTTCCAGATTGCTCCAATTTTTTTACCGGTCAGATAGCAAACAAGCTATTTGATTGGCAGTTAACGCAATACAAGATTCTCGACAGGATTAAAACTACCTTGCAGAGCATCTATTGATCAAGTGCCGGTATGATCAATTTCTACTACTGGTCCTCAATCTGCCAAGTCAAGGGTGAAATCCCTTCCCGTGTCAACCATGCGTTGATTGCATTTACCGTCGATTCCACTTTCGGTATCTCAGTTCTCAACTCATTTATGTTTTGCCGCCATTTGTCGTTTTGCGGACGGGTAAGAGTATAGCGTGACAATGCTAAACCATTGGCTAACATGGCTTCCACCGGTGACTCCGGTATATCACTGAACTTGGCTATTCTACTGACCCAATGCGTAGGTTGGGCAATAAAATCTCGATAGGTTAGGATCATTTTTTGCTCATTCGGCACGGCATCCAATCCATCCAGAATACCTTCATTGGCTTGTTGCCATTGATATCGAGCGATTGTCACAAGGGGGGAATTGATCACCCTTTGCCACTGGTCCGGTAACAACAACGACCAGTGCTTGCCGCTGCCGGCGATATTGGGATAGGTCACAAACCGATTTGATTGCCACGCCTGCATAATACTGCTGATATTTTCCCGAGGATCTCGCACCAGGTAGACAAACTTTGCATCGGGAAAAACGGCTTTCAAGAAAGCGACTCTTAATGCATTCTTCGGCGTTTTTTCTAATAAACGAAAAGGGCCTTGTGTTGGCGTATACGCTTGCCCTTGATAATTACGAGCAACTGACTGAAACCGATGTCTTAAAGTGGCAATGATGTCGGCACTAGCGTCTTGTGCTGTCAGTCGATTTGAGACGTAGCCTCGAGCAACTGTGCTTAACTGCGGTATATGCTCTATCAGAGCATGACTTTCTCCACCAATGGTCCAAAGTTGTGGATGTTTGCTTAGGGTTTCGAATAGCAGTGTACTGCCAGCTCTTGGCGATGACAAAATGATGACGGGTGCTTTAATCTGTGTCGCACTATTTGTAACCACTGATGACCCTCGCCAATGGTTTCGAATTTTCTTTTATTATTTCATCTTGAGTCACGGTCAAATGCTGATCCTTCAAGATCGCCAAAACTCGCTGGTATCGATCTTGATCTAAAGCTGCGGCGCGCAGCTCACTTAAACGAACAATCTGTCCCTCGAGTTCAAGGTAAAATTGCTTCAACATGCTTGTACGCTGTTCAGTAGAGTGTGCATTGCTCATAATATGCCGCAAAAATTGTGGGAACAAGGTCCCAGCCAATCCTTCTCTATGCTCTTCGATAATTTCACCAATGGCAGTGTTGAGCTTATGCCTGAGACCTTCACTAAGTTGCGAAGCCTGGCCATTTCGCTCCAAACTTTCCACCAACTCTGCAAGAACATCTAACACTCCAGCCTTCATCTTCAGTTTTTCAGCTGCATTCAGTATTCTTACATTTGGCTGAACAATGATGGATTGGTGATCATGCATAACCAAATGAAACTGTCCTTTGCCAACGAGAACTCGAGCTAATTCTGCTAGTGCTTTTTCCATATCAGCATATTCAATGCCGAACTGCGATACCACCAGTTCGTACTGTTCGGCCTCAATTGGCAGTTGTTCAGCATTGACTTTTTCCAGAAATCTAACGTTTTCTTTGCCTTGTAAGTGGGCAGGAACATTTAATTGAGCATAATCGACGCCAGTTAAATTAAGATCATTGCGACAAGCCAAAGCAATATCAATTAACGCGCCGTTTCCAGTTCCAATGTCAAGAACACGGCTTTGTTTATCACAAAGGGAAAAAGTTGATTCCCAATACTCTCTCAATACACCCTGATAGTTACCAACAATGTCGTGACCGAATGAAGTGATGTGTCCTTGCTGCCAATACTGGCTCCAAAAATCACTCATTAGATAAAGTTCTCCTGTAGCAAAAAAAAAGGCCGATTTTCATCGGCCTTTTCAATTTTAAGCTTTCTTATCGTAGATTAGAAGCTGATTGTATAGTTCAAGCGGTAGTCACGACCGAAGTTGTTGTACAAATCTTGGTCAGTCCACTGGCCTGCAGCATTCAATACTGGATCTTCGTCAGTCAAGTTGTTAACTGTCAAAGTGATTGCACCGTATTTACCTGCGTTATAAGTGTAGGTCAAGTTGTGAATCAACCAGCTGTCCAGCTTGCCTGTGTTACTGCTTCCACTTGCAGACGTGCTGTCAGTGTAAGTAGAGTTCCAAGATACCAAGTGGTCATCCATGTTCCAGCTCAAAGTCGCTACTGACTTGAACTCAGGTTGACCAGCCCAGCCAGAAGTATCTGTGATTACACCACCGATTTCTTGGTCGTAAGACAAGATGAAGCTGTTCACGTTGTTGAAACGGAAGTCACCGAACTCAGTTTCAAGGTGAGCGTTGAACGTCAAATCCACACCTTCGATTTCGAAACCGATACCGTTGAAGTAACCAGTACCTGCTTCAATCACGGCACCAGCCGCTGCACGAACCAAGTAGAAAGTTTCGCCTGAAGTATCAGAACCTTGAGGAAGCGGAGTCAACAGACCTGCATCTTCATCGTTAAACAAGGCTTGTACAGTCTTAGTTTGGATAACGTTGTCGATAGCAAGGTTGAAGTAGTCAACTTTAACACCGAAGTCTTCGGTCACGTCCCAAATCACACCTACGTTAGTGTAATCTGAAGTTTCTGGACCCAAGTTAGGGTTAGACTTGTAGTACGTGTTGTATTGACGCTCAGGACAATCTGCTTCAGAGATGCCATTTGCAGCACACTGACGATAATCAGTTGCAGCTTCAGCAGAGAAAGTTGTCGCAGCGTTCAATTCATCCAAACCAGGAGCACGGAAAGACTCAGAGTAAGATGCACGTAATACAACACCTTCAGTTACTTCCCAACGAGCTTTAACAGATGGAGAAGTATTGTCACCGAAGTCTGAGTAGTCATCGTAACGAACCGCTACGTTAACTTCCAAGTTGTCCATTACTGGCAATACTGCTTCGTAGAACAAAGAAGTTACGTCACGCTCACCAGCAGCACTGTTACCTGCAGAACCACCGATCAGACCAGCTTCAGATTGACCGTCATAGATGTCAGCGTAAGTTTGCTCCATGAACTCACCACCGAAGTAGTGAAGGATCATGCCGCCATCCAACTCACCCAAATCAAATCCGATACCTGCGTAGAATTGATCCAAAGTCGCTTTTGAGTTCTGCAAAGTAGTTGCTTTCATGTTAGCAGTACCTTGGTCACTACCCAAATCGATGTCGTTTGCTTGGTTATAAGCCAAACCACCGTAGCTCAAGTAGTACTCACCCACAGACTTGTTGTCTGCTTCGTTGTTGTGGTAATAAACTTCCCAAGAAGCGTTATTCCAATCCAACTGACCTTTGAAACCAAAAGTGTAATCTTGGTTGTAGTCGTCTACGTTACCGTCACGAGTACCGATACCAACCCAACGGAACAAACCATAAGCACCGTCAACACCGTGTGGGTTGTGTGGGTTATCAGCTGTCATGTTGTTCCAGCCTGCAGCAGGAGGAGCATAACGACCAAATGAATGGTTTTGTACGAACATAGCTTGACCGAACCACTCGATGTCATCGGTGATTTCGTAGTTTGCGTTTACGTACAAAGTATTACGGTCGATAGAAGCCGTGTTGTAAGATACGTTTGCAAACGCATACATACAGTAAGTAGAACCTGGGCCCCAATCTTCATCAGCACGAACTTCCATGAATACGTCAGAACCGTATTCTGCAGTCAAATCACCGCACAATGGAGAAGCAGTCGCCAAGCTGAAATCAGGAGTCAATACGGTAGCACCGAAGTAAGACCAGCCTGAAGTTTCGCTGTAAGCTTGGATAACGCCGTCGCCGTTAAAATCGTTCATCTGAGCAGCAGTGTAGTAACGAGCACCGTCAGAAATACCTTTACGCTCTTGATGGTCGAACGCGAAAGTGATGTTACCTTTATCGTTAGACAAACCGCCTACGATTGAGAATTCTTTAGAAGTAGTACCTTCGTCTTGGTCACGAGAACCTACACCAGCACTGAACGTCAAGCCTTCATAACCTTCTTTCAAGATTACGTTAACAACACCAGCCATTGCGTCAGAACCGTATACCGCTGAAGCACCTTCAGTCATGATATCGATACGTTCTACTGCAGCGAAAGGAATCGCGTTCAAGTTAGCAGATGCACCACCAAGAGTAGGTGAACCTGGGAAACGACGACCGTTCAACAACACCAAAGTACGTTGTGAACCAGCACCACGCAAGTTGATGGTTGCTTGCGACTGTGCAGAGCTACCAGAACGCTCAGAGAAAGAACCGAAAGAGTTCAATGAACTGCTACGCAATGCATCAGCAACAGTAAAGTCACCTTCCATTTTGATGTCAGCAGCAGTGATAGAAATTACAGGTGATGCACCTTCAAGGTCGGTACGTTGGATACGAGAACCTGTTACGGAGATTTTCTCAACATTATTTGCAGCCGCTTCTTGAGCATTTGCAGATGTAGTTGCGACCATAGCAGTTGACGCAGCGCCAAATGCCATAGCCAAGCGAACTGAATTCGCCAGCTTGGAATTAGTAAACATGTATGTCTCCCTGGACCACTATTAAATAGTGTTAGTTTCTTTGTGCCGCTTATGCGACTTTTTATTAGTAAGGTAGTGAACCTCAGCTAGATAATAAACACATCGATTAGCATAGGTCAACTAGTTGTATTAGGTTCTGCAAGGAAAGTTCAAACTTTTTAAGGCCGATTTGTGAAATATTAGTAATTAATTCTTTACATGCTGATTGAGCTGATTTTCGTGAAGTTCCACAATGCCATTTAAGTATGGGATCAGACTACTTCGAATCTTCGATTTAGCAGGCGCTAAGTGAGTAGAAGAAATACCCCGAACTATTTATGTTGAGTGAAACTCAGCTTGTTTGTACCCCAGTGATAGAAAGTTGAATGACAAAATTAAAATACCGACCATCTGATCTGGATTTTTAAAATGTCTGCACTAGTATTTGATTTTAAGAGAAAAATTAGGAACCGTTATGAAACTAGATGACGATATACACAACTATTATGAGCATTTAATCCTAGACCGCATCGAGTCGTTAAAACTGCCGCAAACCAAAAGCGCAGATTACATTGCGGATCTGTGTTGTTTGGCCCTCAATCAAGTTCCTCCCCGTTACATACGGTTCGAGGTCGATATGTCTTTTTATTTGCCTCAAAGCGAACGCCAGCAAATGGAAATGAACGTAGAGAATGCGGTAGCAAAAGCGATGCGATTTTTAGATGAGAATAAAACTAAGAAAGAATAGCAAAATTGGGTGGCGGTCCCTCAGCCACATTCCGGCACATGAGTCGTCTGCTGCGGCTGCTCCCTTCCGGGCCTGACCGGGTTCACAGAGTATCATTGCGGAAGGACCAAAGGACCACCATAGAAACTGTGCGCGTCGACTATTGTTACAGAGCCAAAGCGGCGCGCATTATGACCAAAGCCACACTATTATGCAAGCCGCATTGGTCAAACTTAGCTGAAACGTTCCTGCGCAATTCGATTCGCAACGCGATTAGTCGGCAATTGTTCTTGCTCGGCTCTTAAATATATCTCGCCCAACGTCTGGCCAATTTGCTCAATATGACTGCGCAATGCTTCGGCAGTGCTTAGCATCCGTTGATGATAAATATCGATGACACCGCCGGCATTAATAACATAGTCGGGCGCATACAAAATGCCCTTCTGTACCAAAAGATCTCCCAATGAATCCTCAGCTAGCTGATTGTTTGCGGCTCCGGCAATAACAGTTGCTTTGAGCTGTTCAATGGTTTCATGGTTAACACTCGCGCCCATCGCGCAAGGTGCATACACGTCTACATCTAAGGAAAAGATTTGCTCAGGCGCTACCGCAGTGGCTCCCAATTCAGCGACGGCTCTTTCCACATTTTCAGGGAAAATATCCGTCACCCACAGTTGAGCGCCCGCTTCATGGAGCAGCTTCGCCAAACGATAACCAACGTGCCCTAGACCTTGAATAGCAACGCGCACGCCTTTTAAGTCAGTACCAAGCTTGTGAGCAACACTTGCTTTGATACCTGTAAACACACCATAGGCAGTTGAAGGAGCAGGGTTTCCGTCTGCCACACCGCCGTCGTAGCGATATTTTGCTTCAATACCGGAAACATGCTGGGTGTTAATTGCCATTTGTTGAATGTCCGCAACCGCAATCCCGGAATCTTCTGCGGTAATATAGCGACCGCCCATTTGCTCGACAAAACGTCCCATGGCCTGCATTTTTTCCGGTGACTTGTCCGTTCTGGGGTTGCCGATGATAACGGACTTTCCGCCCCCCAGTTTCAGATTTGCCATTGCCGCTTTATATGTCATTCCCTTTGATAAACGCAGAACATCATTGAGTGCTTCAGCACTGTTCAAGTAAGGCCACATACGGCAACCACCCAATGAAGGGCCTAGGTTAGTATTATGAACGGCAATAATGGCATGCAAGCCGGTCGCAGGGTCTGAAAAAAACGCGACTTGTTCGTGATTATCAAATTCTTTATGGTCAAAAACGGACATATAAAAAGTATCCATGAGGTTGTATTGTCGCCAATGGTAGCGCAATGGCACGAGGATAAGTGTTGCGAAGATAATCAGTGTAGAATTTGTTTTGCAAAAATGTGACAGTTGTTGAACTGCATTTAGGATAACTGTCCTAGAATTTTGATGACCTCGAAACTCTTATTCCACCGGTTCTGAATGACGCTCGCATGGTTGGATGATTCGCCAAGCTGATAACTCATTTAGCGCTCGTCTAATTCGGCGAACTGCACATAACTTGCGCAGATCGCAAATAAACCCTATATCACGACACTTTTTTATATTGAAAAAGGATCAGAATTTGCGCATGCTTGCGCCATATTCCTTTGAATCCCGAGCGATTGTCTGCGAAACATGAAATTTGACAAATTTGACCGCGAAATTCTGCGCGTATTACAACGAGATGCCACGGTATCCATGGCAGAATTGAGCCAAAAGGTCGGCCTATCCCACACGCCCTGCTGGCGGCGCGTAAAACGTATGGAAGCAGAAGGGATCATTAAGCAAAAAGTGACGTTACTGGATAACAAAAAGCTGAATCTTGGCGTCTCTGTGTTTATCTACGTAACCTTGAAAAACCACGATGGCGATTCCCTTAACGATTTTGAAGCATCGGTGCAAAATATCGATGAGATCGTCGAGTGTCATACCACCAGTGGTGACAAAGACTATCTACTTAAAGTTATTGTGGAAAGTATCGAAGAGTATGAGCATTTGTTGAAAAGCAAACTGACTCATTTGCCTTTGGTAGACCACCTGAGTTCCACGTTTGCGCTCAAGCAAGTTAAAAACACCACTGAGCTACCCATCAAGAGTCAGTAAACTGTTGGGGCTGAGCAAAGATGCCCAGTCCCCAATCAAGGCATCAAGCTGTTAAGAAACTGCGTCTATTTGGTTTTCTGGCCGCGCATCGATAAATGCCGGTAGCTCATTGCAGTTTTCATAAATACGGGCAATCACAGGATACTTTGTCATATCCACGTTAAAACGCATCGCGTTGTAGACCTGTGGCACCAAACACACATCTGCCATACTGATATCGAAACCAAAACAGTAGTCAGCTGCGGTATTGGTTAAGCGTTTTTCAATGGCTGTAAAGCCTTTTTCAATCCATTGACGACACCAGTCGGCTTTGCCTTCGTCTTGCAAAGCAAATTGTTCGCTCAATGCTTTGAGAATACGCAAGTTCGCAACGGGCTGAATATCACAGGCGACATCTTGGCTGATTGCGCGGACTCGTGCTCGGTCGAGTGCGTGACTCGGCATTAATGCTTGGGGTTCTGGATAGCGTTCATCAAGATACTCGATGATCGCCATAGACTGACTCAGTATGATGTCTTCATCGTCATCGACGAAAGTAGGAACTAATTGAGCAGGATTCAGACCAGTATAAGAAGATGTAAATTGTTCCCCGCCGTCTTTAATCAGGCTGACAGGCACGTAACTGTATTCTAACTGTTTTAAATTCAGCGCAATTCTTACTCGATAGGTAGCAGAAGAGCGCCAATATCCATGTAGATACAAACTCATGTTTTATTCTCGGTTTGGGCCACCTACCCTGCACGAACAATTCTTAACAAGGTAGGTAACAATCACATTATTTACATGCGTTTAGGGTAATGGGGCTTTAACAACTTGTTGGTTGATTTCACCGAAAATATCCTGACCATGATGGTCCTGCATGCTGATCCGGATAGTATCACCAAACTTCATGAACTCGGTAGTGGGTTTACCATCGCGAATGGTCTCGATCATTCGAACCTCAGCAATACATGAGTATCCGACTCCTCCTTCAGAAATCGCCGTTCCGTATTCGGTTCCTTGTTTATTGGAAACGGTACCCGACCCTATAATCGCACCTGCACCCAAGTTTCGAGTCTTCGCGGCGTGCGCCACTAATTGGGCAAAATCAAAGGTCATATCTTGCCCTGCTTGAGGCTTGCCAAACAACTCGCCGTTGTAGTGGGACAGCAAAGGTAAATGCACTTTATTGTCTTGCCAATGCTCACCCAACTCATCTGGAGTTACCGCCACCGGAGAAAAAGCGGAGGCTGGCTTGGATTGGAAAAAACCAAAGCCTTTGGCCAACTCACCGGGGATCAAGCCACGCAAAGACACATCGTTCACCAACATGATCAAGCGAATGTACTGCCCAGCATTTTCTGCGGACACGCCCATAGGCACGTCATCGGTGACCACCGCAACCTCGGCTTCAAAGTCGATGCCCCAGTGATCACTGGGCAAAGGAATGTCGTCTTGAGGACCAATGAAATCATCTGAGCCACCTTGGTACATCAGTGGGTCAGTCCAGAAACTCTCTGGAATCTCAGCACCACGGGCTTTACGCACCAGCTCTACGTGGTTCACATAAGCACTGCCATCGGCCCATTGATAGGCTCGTGGCAAAGGTGATTCACACTGGCTGACATCAAACTCGGTTGCGTCTTCAATCTGACCGGCATTCAAACTTTGGTAAACCTCTTGTGCTTGGCTGGCCAGCGTTGACCAGTTATCCATTAACCCCTGCAGGGTAGACGCAATGTGAGGGATGGCGACACAACGTTTTAAATCTCGACTGACAACCACAAGTTGACCGTCTCTTTGATTATTTTTCAAACTCGCTAACTTCATATCACTCTCAATTCCACTGTGGTTATTGGGTTTTCCAACTGTTGACGTATTCACTGTTTTCAGTGGCCAGCACACTGTCACCGACCTCCAAAGCATCCCGAGTGTCTAGCATCACGGCCACCTCGTCGGTGAAGGTCTTTTTGTGTGCCTGACCGGCAGCAAAGGCTTTCGGATGCGGCCCATGGGTGAAACCAGCGGGATGAAATGTCACCATACCTTTTTCGATATTATCGCGACTGAAAAAATCCCCTTCGTGATAGAACAAGACTTCATCGTAATCGTCATTGTTATGATAGAACGGCACTTTTAACGCGCCAGGATCACTTTCAATTGGGCGCGGAACAAAGGTACAGATCACAAAGCGATTTGCCACGAATGTAGTATGCGCTGAGGGCGGCAAATGGTAGCGGTGACTCATCAGTGGACGAATATCGCGCCAGTTAATACGCACAACACACAAATCACCATGCCAACCAATCGCATCTAAAGGGTTGAATGGATAAGTCACCACCGACTTCTGATTGTGACGTTTGATCTCCACATGCCAAGTGTCTTCACTGTACTGTGCTTTGAAAGTATCATCAATTTTGGGTGTGTCTAACATGGCAGGATCGAATACCGCGTGGGGACCCACCATACCTTTCTCTGGCAGTTGATAGCTGTCGTTCGTCGCTTCAATCATGAGGATTTGCAACGGTTCGATGGGCTCAAGACGCCATAAAGTTGAGCGCGGCAACACAACATAATCACCGGTATTGATGGTCATGTGTCCATAGTCGCAAAACAACTCCGCACTGCCGCTATGAATAAACAACAACTCGTCTCCGTCGGCATTTCGCACCAACTTGTCCATGGCCTCGTTACAATGCCACATACGATACTGGCAGTGGGCATTAAAAAGAATCAATGGCGCATCCCAAGGGGACTCTGTGGCTGGCGAATGCCCTTGTCCTGCCAGCTTGTTTAAATCAAACAAGCGAGGGCGCAAAGGACCTTGCCAGTCACTCCATCCTGTTGGGGCGTGGGTGTGATGCAAATGGGTCGCAGGTCCAAAGAACCCGCTACGACCGACTTCCCGTTCATAAATGGCTTGCTCAGGAAAGTCAGCGTGGGCCTGCCGCGAGGCGACCCCTTCTTGACGCGGGAAATTAATCCACTTACGCATCCGCTTTTTCTCCATCGGCGGAAATCACACCCCGACGGATTTGATCCAATTCAATGGACTCAAACAGGGCTTTGAAGTTACCTTCGCCGAACCCTTCGTTGCCTTTGCGTTGAATGATTTCAAAGAATACTGGACCAATCACCGTATCGGTAAAGATCTGCAACAAGATGCCATCCTTCATGGGCGCACCGTCAATCAAAATTTTCAACTCGTGCAGTTCGTCAAGATTTTCACCATGACCTTGGACACGATCGTTCACTTGCTCATAGTAAGTATCTGGGGTGTCCATAAACTTCAAACCACGCTCGCGCAGATTCCGCACAGTTTCGTAGATGTTGTCAGTCGACAACGCAATGTGCTGGATACCTTCACCGTTGTATTCTTTGATGAATTCTTCGATTTGTGACTTATCATCTGAAGATTCGTTGATCGGAATACGAATTTTTCCACAAGGAGAGGTCATGGCTTTGCTCACCAAGCCCGTCAATTTACCTTCGATGTCAAAGTAGCGAATCTCACGGAAGTTTCCGATACGCTCATAAAAATCTGCCCATACCGCCATGTTGCCACGTTTTACATTATGAGTAAGGTGATCAAGGGTATTCAAACCCGCATCTGCGGCCGCCATTTTCCCCTGCCAATCTGGGTAGAAGTTGAAATCGATACGATAGATAGAATCATCACCGTAGCGATCTACAAAGTACAAAGTGCTCTCGCCGATGCCATACACGGCAGGAATGTTTAGCTCCATGGCACCCAAGTTGCCAACAAACTGCTTCGCACCATTTTTCAGTGCATGTTGCAGAGCTTTGCCTGCATCTTTGACTCGAAATGCCATGCCGCAAACACTTGGACCACGCAGACGTGCGAACTCTTCAGCCTGAGAAGCTGGTTCAGCATTCACGATGAAATTGACGTCACCTTGCTTGAACAACCAAACCCGCTTGGAGCGATGCTGAGCTACTTCTGCAAACCCAAGTGACACAAACAAGTCTTTTAGATCTTGAATACCTTTTTCATCCGCCGCGGTGTACTCGACAAATTCAAATCCGTCACTGCCTAGTGGGTTGTAAATTTCGTTATGTTCCATCTTGATGACCTCATGTAAAAATCAAAACAGGTCATAATAGACACCAAAGTTGTGACAAGGAAAAGATGTCCTTGAAACATTGCCATAACGGGCTTCATCGGGATTTTGTAGCGTTTTGTGTACAAGCTATGGTGGGCATGTAGAAGCCGCGAAAACACGGCTTCACATGTAAAGTTTACGTAACAAAGGCAAAAATTCTGTAACTATAATTTTACAGTCTTTTTGTTGATGCCATATTCGCGCAGTTTGTTAGCGATAGCAGTGTGACTTAAACCCAGTTTTTTAGCCAGTTGACGGGTGCTAGGATAGAAAGGATATAGGCGCCGTAGCAGCGATTTTTCATAGCGCTTCACCTCATCTTCCAAACTGCCTTCAAATTCTTCTGGAACAAAACTCACATTGCTGGTGCTCGACGGCAGTTGCACATGCTCTTTGCCCATTTCATTGCCTTCCAATAGCGACAACGCTCGATACAAGGCGTTTTCCAACTGCCGAACATTGCCTGGCCAAGGATAAGACATCAGATATTCGACACAGGACTTGCTGAGTTTCGGCGCGCGCCGTCCCAGTTTCAAACTGTGTTGCTTGATGAAGCGATCCGCCAAGGGAATGATATCGGATTTTCGTTCTCTGAGTGGCGGAACCACCAAACTCAGCACATTCAAGCGATAGTAAAGGTCTTCGCGGAACACACCCTCTTCTACCAGTTTGTTGAGGTCCTTTTGAGTCGTGCAAACAATGCGCACGTCAACGTTGACTTCGCTGACGGCTCCTACTCTGCGGAAGCTACCATTTTGCAACACTCGCAGCAGCTTCGACTGCAGTTGACTGGACATATCACCCACTTCATCCAAGAATAAGGTGCCCCCTTGGGCTTGCTCCAAAATTCCAGCTTTGCCTTCGGGTTGGCCAAAGGCCCCCGGCGCGTAACCAAACAACTCGGTCTCCGCGACGCTGTCTGGTAGAGAGGCGCAATTAAGTGCAAGAAATTCACCACTGGCTCGGCGGCTGGCCTCGTGACATGCCTTTGCTAACATCTCCTTTCCGGTGCCGGTTTCCCCCAGGATCAGAATTGGACCATCCAACTCCGCCATACGAGTCGCTTCGCGCACCACTTTTTTCATTGCATTACTGCTCGCTTGCACCGACGAGAAGCTATCAGTACTGGCTTGGTGGAACACCGTCAATTGTTGGCCCAGTCGGAATTCCGATTTCAGTATGATCAACGCACCGGCCAAAATTGACTCGCCCTGGGCTTCAGGGACCATAACTGGCGATACATCCGCCAAAAAATCTTGTTCTATGAAGGTCACTTTGTGTGACTGGGGTTCAATTTGCTTTCGGTCCAGCCATTTAGTCAGATTGAAGCCCCGAATATAATCGCTAATATCCTCGCCGAGTAAGCTTTGTGCAGACACCTCTAAACTGGCCGTTACTGCCTCATTGACCAATAGGATCCGTCCTCTTGTATCCACAGAAAACACCGGATCCGGTAGGGTTTGCAATAAGGCTCTGAGTTGGTTTTGTTCCCGTTCAATTGGCATAAAAGGAGTGGTTTTAACGTCATCAATTCCCTCTATGCGGCGTATTTCCGGCATCAAGTGCTGAAAATCAGCAAACTCGATATTGGGAAAATTGAGGAAAATTTTGCCGGCAATATCGATTTCGATCCCACGCAAATCGATTTCATAATTGACAAGAATATCCAACACGTCTTGAGTAATACCCAGACGGTCCTGACAGGTGATTTCCAATCTCATTAAGGTTAAGTGCCCAGAAATTAAGGTATGTAAAGATATTATTACAAATTTACAAAAGGTTCATCAATTGTTGTAGGACGAGTTGCACAAAAGCACGGGTGAGGTGCACTTATATGCCAAGATCCCTCACCCTGTGATGTTTGTCTATGTCTGATTAACTGGCCAATTTGTCTTTAGGTGGGAACTTAGGCGCAAACAATCCGAGTTTCTTGGCGGTGGTTACCATTGCCATGATGTCCATTTGGGCGATGTCGAAAAGTTGACCAAAGCCATTAAGCATATAGTAGACAGGCTGCATGATGTCGATTCGATAAGGCGTACGAAGGGCATCAAGTGGTCGCAAAGCGTTTCTCTCAGGGGCATCGCTCTCTAGTGCGTAGAGAGTTTCTCCGGGAGAGGATAAAATGCCACCGCCATAAATACGGGGGCCTTCCGCCGTATGCAACAATCCAAACTCCACCGTAAACCAATATAAGCGCGCCAGATACACCCGATCTTCCTTGCTGGCTGCCAAGCCAAGCTTGCCATAGGTGTGTGTAAAGTGAGCAAATGCTGGGTTGGTCAGCAATGGGCAATGACCGAAAATCTCGTGAAAGATATCCGGTTCTTGCAGGTAATCAAAATCGTCTCTGCTGCGAATAAAAGTGGCGACTGGAAATCGCTTATTGGCCAACAAGCGGAAAAATTCATCAAAATTAATCAGCGCAGGCACCTGTTGAACTTGCCACCCAGTAGTGTTCGCAAGGACTTTATTGACTTCAGGTAATTGGGGAACGCGATCGGTTGGCAAATTTAACAGTTCTAAGCCGTGCATGAACTCGTCACAGGCGCGGCCAGGGAGAAGCTTCATTTGTCGCTCAACCAGATCCGCCCATATTTGATTTTCTTCTTGTGACCATGTTACGTACCCATTTTCATCGCATTGATGAGATACGTATTTACTGCTCTTAGCCATACTTGCCTCGTTGTCCGACTGGATACTTTGCGGACTTAGATGTTGTTTCCAATGGCTAAAATTTTACTGATTTACACAGAAAGTGACACAGTGTCGGTCGTTTTCCAACTTCTAAAAAATGTAACAGTAATTTTACACAAACCAAGTAATACCTAATATTTTCAGCAAGTTAAAATGCAATAAAAATGTATATTTTGGTCACATTTAAGGTAAGCGAGGCTGTTCGCTACTCGGAAAGTTGCTTCTTCAAGTCCTTCAGCAATTGTTGGGTCAAATCACCAATGCCCGGTGGTTTTTGTTTTACAAACGGTAAGGGACGACAACTCTGAATCGCTTTCAAACCCACTCTGGAAGTCAATACGCCAGCACCCAGTCCTTGGGCCAGACGAGTTGACAATTTCCCGGTAACCCCAGCACCCAGCGCATAATTGCCTGCGTCGCTGATGATCTCAGCAGCGCCGGCGTACAACATGTGTTTGAACACCTGTCGAATCAATTTAATTCTGCCCCAATAACTCAGGTTTAACCCATAGACACGGCTGATTTGATTCAACATCAGCAGATTGCGCCACAGTACAATCGCCATATCCAATAAAGCAAATGGACTGACAGCAATCATAGCTGCGCAGGCAGAAGCATTCTTGGTCACGCAATTTAAAGCTTGCTTGTCGGCCACCACCAACACATGTTGTTCGAAAAGTTGAATGACTTCTGCATCGAGATGGTGAGGCTCCACTTGCCCTTGCCATTGGATAATCTGCGTCTGATATTGTCCCTGTAAGGTATCCCCTATTCGTGCGCAAAAGTCTTCTGCTTGGCCAATGGTATTGGCATTGAGCAATTGTTCTCCCTGATGTTTGAAGTCCATTTGTCGTTTTAATTTGCGCAATGATCGCCATTGCTCAATGCCTTGATTGGCGGCCAAAGCAGCGACAGCCACCAGCAACGCCAACCATCCCGTTGCCAGCCAATTTCCATCTTGTATGGCCGCAATTGAAGACATCACAAACTGTCCAATGGATAAACCAATTACTCCGGCGAACAACCACGCCAGCGGTCGTTTCCACAAGCTTTTTTTGGGCTCCTGAGTATCTTCTTTAGTGATCTGATGAAGGTCCTCTGGCTGAACTTGAATGACTAAGTCTGTGGCATCCAAAGGGGCACGGATGGCCTCTTCTTGTTCGGCCACCGTAGCAGGGCTATCCAGATATACAGCGCTTTTGATTTGCGGCGAACTCGTTTCTAATTGACTGGGTTTACTCATCCTGATTACTCCAACTTATCGGCCAGCACAAACTCCAACACATGATCCAAACGAATGTGTGGAAAAACTCGAGTATGTTGCGGCAATTTCATCGGGCTGAGCGTCGGAAATGCAAATCCTTGCTCGTGCCAAAACGAAGGCGCTGGGCAGCGCTGTGGCACATCGCCCGGATATAAGGTGACCATTTGCCCTTGTTGATTAACGCCACGGATAACCTGAATGGGTTTACCTTGATATTCACTCACCGCTGCATTTGAAGAGCGAATTGCGGCAAAGGCGGTAGATTCAGTTGCGACACCTTCGTAATGGATCTGCTGGCGCGCTTGATGGACCATGGATTCGAGTAATTTGACCAAATTAGATTGCTGATCTGGCGTCACATGGTCGGCTTTGCTGGCTGCAAACACCAATTTATCGATCTTCGGCGCAAACAGGCGCTTCAATATATTTGAACGACCATAATGGAAACTGCTCAGCAACCAGTTTATGGCCTTTTGTAAATCGGCAAAACTGTGGGCTCCATGATTCAAGGCGGTCAGACAATCAACTAAAATGATTTGTCGATCGAACCCTTTGAAATGCCGTTTGTAAAAAGGCTTAATCACTTTTTGCTGATAATCTTCAAATCGCTGCTGCAACAATTGGTAGACAGGCAATACGGATTCTTTGTTGTCTTGAGATGCGGCAAGCTGTTCTGGCAAAAGAGGAAAAAACTGCAATACCGGCGCTCCAGCCAGTTCACCCGGCAACACGAATCTTCCTGGTTGAATTAATTGATACCCAGATTTTGCGCATTGATGCAGGTAATCGGTAAAGGTCTTGGCCAAATTTTGCAGCGCCATTTCGTCAACCGGTTCAGCCATCGCGAGTTTGTTAATTGCCTGCTGAAATGGGACGATCAACTCAGCTTTTTGCCCTTCTTGAGCGTCTCTCCAGAATTGCTCGCACCACTGGTCATAATTCATTTCTAGCAACGGCAAGTCCAGTAGCCACTCACCTGGATAATCAGTAATGTCGAGTGTGAGAGTACTGTATTGAGACAGCATACGCCGGAAACTGGAGCGATTTTTATATTTGATCAACAAACGAACCTGGCTTACCCCTCGGGTAGATTCTGGCCAACTCGGTGGATCGGCCAATAGGGATTCGACGGCTTTCTCATAGGCAAACCTAGCGACAGTGACATCGGGCTGCACATCTCGTTTAACGCCAACTAATCGGTCTTGCACTTTGACCGAGAAAAAGCTCAACCCCGGGTTTTCATTGGCTTCCAATAATTGATTGACCAAGGAGGTGATAAAGGCCGTTTTGCCGCTGCCACTTAATCCGGTAACAGCCAGACTGATATGATGGTCAGCCAGCCGACTGCCCAACAATTTGGTTTGTTGCTTAATCTGTTGAAGCGGTTTGCTGTGTTTAAGCTGCTCAAGCAAGAAGACGTTCCTCTATAACAAGAAAATCGGATGGCACAACGGCCAGTCTGAACTGGCCGTTACGTTACCATCTTGTCCGTTCGGACAAAACCTCCACGCTAATGGAATCGGTGCTATCGGGAGACTGTTGTTGCATTCACAGCAACCCACTACAGAAGATAATTTACAGTTTGTTGATCTCTCTATTCAACTGATACTCAGACGAAGTGACATAGGTTTCTATCTTACGAAGACGTGTCTCAATCCGAGAAAACCGTTCTTTAATATCGTAGAACGCCTGTCTAGGGGGTTCTCCCGATTGCCAAACTTTGGACTTGACCTCTACCTTTTTTTCTTCGTCAGGCGCTTCATTGCGCCAGCCTTTACCAGATCCATGAAATGGCTTGTGTTTGACGTGTTTGGCAGGCGCAAAACCTTTGCTCGTTTCTTCTTTGTCCAAGATAAACCATGCGGCAATGTAGAACACCGGAATCAAAGGCCCACCGGACAATAAAGTAGCTGCCACCGTTGCGATGCGAACTAACCAGGTTTCGATGCCGAAATAATCAGCTATACCCGCACAAACCCCGGCAATCTTGCCATTTTCGCTGTTACGTCTTAGCTGTTTATCGGATGTCATGCCTTGTTCCTCCACTCGGGTGCTTCGGCATCCAATATCGCTTCTAATGTGTGGATACGATCCGCCATTTGCTCAGCTTTGTTGGACAGTTCTTGCAACGTCATGTATTCGTCTTCGGTCAATCCTTGGCTCACTTGCTTCTTACTGCGGTAGTGCAGAATCAGCCAGATAGGTGCCACGATGGTCATAAAAATGATGGTCGGCACACCTACAGTAGCAATCAATATATCTTCCACAATCATACTCCTTCGTTGATACCGAACTATTTCTTCGCTTTGCTGGTTTTACTCTGTACTTTTTTCTTCAATGCCGCCAATTCGTCATTGATTTTGTCATCAGACTCCAGTTCCGCGAACTCATCAGCCAGGGTTTTCTTACCTAGGTCATAAGCATCTACCTGTGACTCTAAATCGTCAATTTTACGCTCGTATTGTTCAAAGCGTCCCATTGCGGCATCGACTTTTGAACTGTCCAGCGTCTTTTTCACTTCCAAGCGAGAACTGACCGTTTTCTGACGCATAATAATGGTCTTTTGACGAGCTTTCGCATCGGCTAATTTTTCTTGCAACTGACCAATTTCATTCTGCAATTTGCTAATTTGCTCTTCAATTATAGTCAGTTCTTTACTCAATACTTCTGCGTGCTCAACACACTTTTTCTTTTCCTGCAGTGCGGCCCGTGCAAGATCTTCACGATCTTTGCTGATGGCCAACTCGGCCTTTGCTTGCCAATCATCCGCTTCATTTTGCAACTTCGCGATTTGCGAGCTGATGTCTTTCCTATTGGCCAATGTTTTGGCCGATGCAGAGCGCACTTCTACCAATGTGTCTTCCATCTCTTGAATGATAAGACGGACCATTTTTTCTGGATCTTCAGCTTTATCCAGCAACGAATTGATATTTGAGTTCACTATGTCAGTAAAACGCGAGAAGATACCCATAATCTTTTCCTCTAACTCATGTTAATTTAAAAAAATGCTTAATGTGCATTGCTGTAGTGAAGTATTCAAGATACAGGCCAAATTAAATGGACAAGCTAACACCATGATTTTAATGAAATAATTATTTTCCGCTTAACATTGAATCATGAGAGGTTTATGATAATAAGCCACTATTTAGTCGATTAGACCAACTTTTAAGGATCGAAATGAGCCGTTTCCGCCAACAAGACAATTTGCTGGGTCAATCGAACAGCTTTCTAGAAGTGCTGGAGCAAATATCGCAAATCGCACCATTGAATAAGCCGGTACTGATCATAGGAGAACGAGGCACAGGTAAAGAGTTGGTGGCGGCTCGACTGCACTATTTATCCAAGCGCTGGGAACAAACCTACCTGAAGCTCAATTGTGCCGCGTTGAACGAAACCTTGCTCGAAAGTGAATTGTTTGGTTATGAAGCAGGCGCGTTTACTGGTGCGCAAAAACGTCGGGAAGGTCGATTCGAAGTCGCCCATAATGGCACCTTGTTTCTCGATGAACTGGCTAACACATCCGGATTGATTCAAGAAAAATTACTGCGGGTCATTGAATACGGCGAATTTGAACGAGTCGGAGGCTCTAGAAGCGTTAAAGTTGATGTGCGTTTAGTGGCTGCAACAAATGAGGACCTGCCCTCTTTGGCAGAGTCAGGTGAATTTCGTGCAGACTTGTTGGATAGACTTGCTTTTGACGTTATTACACTGCCGCCGCTCCGTGAGCGCCCAGAAGACATTATGATGTTAGCGGAACATTTTGCCATTAACATGGCTCGGGAGTTGGAGATGGAGTTGTTTAGTGGCTTCACAGAAAAAGCTCGCCGCACACTAATGGAATATGATTGGCCCGGCAACATAAGAGAATTAAAGAATGTGGTAGAGCGAGCAGTTTATCGGTCTAATAATCCCCATGTTCCTGTGCATCATATCGTCCTCGACCCGTTTGAATCCGTCTATCGCCCCAAAGGCCGGGTCAAAACTCAGGATCGCATTAGCGCACCACGCCCCGCCGAAACCAGTGAGGGAGTGAGCCAAGAGACAAGGTCGCAACAGCCTGTTGCAACCAACGAGTCGAGTAATTTGGATTCATTACAGTTCCCGGTGGACTTAAAGACCCTTTCACAAGATTACGAAATTGACCTGATCACTCGGGCCCTTGCGGACAGTCAATATAATCAGAAAAAGACCGCAGAAAAGCTCTCTCTGACCTATCATCAGTTACGTGGCTATTTGAAAAAGTATAACCTCCTCGACAGTACCGCAGAGATGGAAAACTAAGATGCAGCATTGCAGCAGCAAAGCGTTGACTTACAAAGGGATACTCTGGTTTGTTGCAGCAATTTTGTTAGTCGGGTGCAGTCAATCCCAACAAGACATTACCCGTACTGGAGTGATCTACTGTTCTGAGGGCAACCCTGTCAGTTTCAATCCTCAGTTAGACACCTCCGGCACCACTTCCGATGCCTCAGCTCATCAAATCTACGATCGCTTACTGAACTTTGATCCACTCAGCGGAAAAATTATCCCCGCTCTGGCCAGTAGCTGGTTGGTCAGCAGTGATGGCTTATCCTACATATTCCAATTGCGTAAAGACGTACAATTTCATCACACAAGTTATTTTACGCCAACACGTACCTTCAATGCCGATGATGTGATATTTAGTATCGACCGTTGGCGATTAGCAGACCATCCTTATCACAATGTCTCCGGTGGTAATTATCCCTACTTCACAAGTCTAGGATTGAATGACGTTATTGCTGACGTGAAGCGTATTAATGGATACCGAATAGAGATTCAGTTATACCGTCCAGACAGTTCGTTTTTGTCGAATTTGGCCACTGACTTTGCGGTAATACTATCTGCTGAGTATGCAGAGCAATTGGCTGAGCAAGGAAAGAAAGGCCGAATAGATTATTTTCCCGTCGGTACGGGTCCGTTCAAATATGTTGATTACAAAAAGGATCGCTACATTAGGTATGCTAAACATGAAGGATACTGGCAACATCAATTGGCTCCCAATAAACTAATTTTTGATATCACCACCACCAGCTCACTACGTTTGGCAAAGTTGATCACCGGGGAATGCGACGCCATCGCCTTTCCAGCCCACAGTGAACTGAATATCATCCGTGAAAAGCCAGAATTGGTGCTGGATGAAAAGCCGGGACTCAATGTGGGCTTTTGGGCATTTAACACATCCAAGCCGCCTTTCGACAACCCCAAAGTGCGCAAAGCTCTTGCCATGGCGATCGACAAAAACACCCTTATTGAAGCGGTCTATTTTGGCAGTGCGGTACCCGCAAACGGATTATTGCCTGAGTCCTCATGGGCCTACCAAAGTGATTTAATTGACACCAGTTATAATCCTGTGATGGCCAGAAGATTGCTCAATGAAAGTGGTATTCCAGAGGGCTTCACCATGACCATCTGGGCAATGCCAGTTGAAAGAGCGTACAATCCAAACGCCCGAAAAATGGCTGAATTAATGCAAGCGTATCTTGCCCAGGTGGGGATTACGGCCACGATTGTCAGCTATGAATGGTCAACTTTTAGACAACGTCTCAAACAAGGTGCTCATGATTCTGTTTTAATCGGTTGGTCTGCTGACAATGGCGATCCAGATAACTTCTATCGGCCATTGCTGACCTGCTCAGCGATAGACTCAGGCACGAACCGGGCGATGTGGTGCTCACCTGAATACGATGCACTGATTAATCAGGCGCTTAATTACACTGAAACGGAGCAACGGAATCGCTACTATCGCCAGGCCAACCAATTAATCCATGAGGAAGTTCCCCTGGTCCCCATTGCCCATGCATTCCGTTATCGGGCTTACCGTGCAGAATTATCAGGACTTGTCATCAATCCATTTGGTGCGATCCGGTTCGGCGAGGTTGAAAAACACTGATGCTGGCGAACATTTTACGCAACCTGAATTTACTTGTTTTAACCCTTCTGGTGCTCAGTGGTTTCTCCTTCGCTTTGGCTTACCTGTTTCCTGGCGACCCTCTGATCAATTTAACCGGGCTACAAGATCTTTCCCCGGAGAACTACCAAGCATTGGCTTTGGAGTACGGATTTGACCGCTCCTATATTCATCAATATTGGATCTACATGGGTAAGCTCTTTGACGGTGACCTAGGTTACAGTTTCGGATCTGGCTTACCCCTATGGGAAGAGGTCATGCATTCGCTGCCGGCGAGTCTGGAATTGAGTGCCTATGCATTGATTTTATCCTTGCTTATTGGCATCCCCTTAGGGTTTTTAGCAGGCTTCGGCCATCATAAACCCTTGGATTTTGGGCTATTGGTTGCTAGCGTTGTCAGCTACTCCATGCCGGTGTTTTGGCTAGCGTTGATTCTAATTCTAGTCTTCTCGTTACAGTTGGAGTGGTTGCCGCTCTCGGGTCGCATCAACTTACTCTACGACGTACCTCACGATACGGGCTTTATCTTAGTGGATATTTTACTGTCCGACATGCCAAACAAACAGGCTGCTTTACTCAGCGCCACCGAACACTTAGTCATGCCGACGTTGGCCCTGACCATTGTTACTGCAGCCATTATTTTTCGTTTGACCCGTCGTTCTGTTATTGAGGTGATGTCCAGTCAATATATTCAGGCTGCGTATACGCGGGGTCTGAGCGATTTCCAAGTGGTCATGCGTCACGGTGTGCGCAATGCTCTACTGCCCATTATTCCGTTATTTGCAATGCAATCTGCGGTATTGTTGACCAACGCAATGATCGTTGAGGTGGTGTATTCATGGCCTGGAATAGGAAACTGGTTGATTCAGGCCATTTACCAGCGAGACTATCCAGCCATCCGAGCAGGAATGTTAGCGGTCTCTACTGTGGTCATCGTTTTGACAGTCAGCACCGATTTGTTAGCCAAATTGATCAATCCAGCGTTTTCGAGGGAAACCCGTGCCGAGATTTAATCTGTATCAGGAAGAGTTTCATCCCTCCCCACTTCAACACACTTGGATGGAATTTCGCCGCAGTCACATTGCAGTTTTAGGCCTTTGGGTGTTGATGTTTTTTATTGCGCTGGTGATTTTTGGTCCACTGATCGCCCCCTTTGACCCTTTGACCCAAAACCCCAATGCGTTTCTTGTTGGGCCATCATGGGAAGCAAATGGAACTATTCGATATCTTTTCGGCACCGACAGTTTGGGCAGAGATTTACTGTCGCGGCTCATATATGGATGTCGCATGACCTTGGGGATCAGTTTGTTACTGGTAATACTCGCTATGTTGGTGGGTGTGGCACTTGGTGCGGTTGCGGGCATGTCTAAAGGTGTTCGCTCCAGTATTCTTAACCACTTGCTCGATTCCATTATGGCTGTTCCAACCTTGTTGATTGCCATCATCATCGTTGCCATTTTGGGGACAGGTTTGGTAAACACCATGTGGGCAATATCGCTGGCCTTGATCCCGCAATTTGTGCACAACACCCGAGAATTCGTTCGTCATGAAATGAGCAAAGAATACATACTGGCCTCACGGTTAGACGGAGCTAAGAAAACCCATCTGTTTTTTTACTGTATTTTACCCAACATGATAGAAATGCTTGTAGTACAAGGGACCATGGCATTGTCCATAGCGATATTGGACATCAGTGCCTTGGGATTTTTGGGTTTGGGCGCTCAGCCTCCCTCCCCAGAACTTGGCACCATGTTGTCTGAAGGCCTCAAAATCGCATATCACTCTCCTTGGACCATCGCATTGCCAGGTTCTACTATTTTCTTAATGGTCTTATCGGTCAACGTAGTTGGTGATGGCCTACGCTCTGCAGTGCGAAACAGGTTGAAGCTGTAATGAATTTACTGGATATCAAAAATTTGACTCTCGAGATTGAGAGCGCCAGTGGCACAATGAAGGCTCTGGATAAAGTGAATCTCACCATAGATGCAGGCGAGATCAGAGCTTTGGTTGGCGAATCAGGTTCTGGAAAGAGTTTGATTGTCCGAGCCATTGTGGGCGCTTTACCTGAGAACTGGAAAATCACCGCGGATCGGTTGACTTGGTGTGGCCGTGACCTGCTCACGATGAGTGACAAAGAACGCCGTAAAATTATGCGTTCTGAGATAGCGGTGGTATTTCAAAATCCTCAGCAATCGATGGATCCCACAGCTACCCTCGGTGAACAGTTAATTGAAAGCATTCCTGGCCACTTGCTCAGTGGCAAGCTTTGGTGGCAGCGCCAGCAGGAACGTAAAGAGATGGCCATTAAGTTGCTACACAAAGTTGGGATCAAAAATCACCAACGTTATCTGAATCGCTATCCCCATCAAATTGCCGATGATATCTGTCAAAAGTTTATGATTGCCTGTGCCTTGGTGTCATCTCCATCGCTGTTGATCGCCGATGACCCCACCAGAGGCATGGAAATTACTACCAAAACCCAGATCCTCAAGCTGTTAACCCAACTGAACAAAACACGGGATTTGAGTATTCTGTTTGTCAGTCACGATTTGCTCGCGATTGCCAGTATGGCCAGTTCAATGACCGTGCTTTACTGTGGGCAGACGGTAGAAAGTGGGCCGATGCAAAAGCTCAAAAAGCGTCCATTGCACCCTTACACTAAAGCCTTGTTGGACAGCGCTCCCAGTTTTCGACGAGATATGCCTCCCAAATCGCCATTGGCTGCTCTGGATGGCACCATTCCAACCTTGCAACACTTACCCATTGGCTGTCGACTGGGTCCTCGATGTCCAAGGGCACAAAAGGAATGTGTTACCGTTCCGGCGGTGCGAAGAGTGCATGATCACTACTATAGTTGCCATTTTCCATTGTATCGAGACAGCAAATGACCGCATTGCTCAGCGTTGAAAATCTCAGTTTTATTCAACAACGACGCCATTTTTTGACGAGAAAAGTCAGTGGTTTCGTGCTCAACCCGGTCAGTTTTGAGCTGAACGCAGGTGAAACCTTGGCCATAGTGGGAGAAAACGGATCAGGGAAGTCCTTGCTCGGTAAACTACTGGTCGGTGCGGAGCGCCCCACTGCAGGGCAAATTTACTTGAATGGGCAAAAGCTCTCACCAACTAATGTCAAACAGCGCTGCTTGAACATTCGGATGATTTTTCAACACAGCAACGAATCACTGAATCCGGGGATCACCGTATCGGCGATCCTCGAAGAACCGCTTATTCTCAATACTAACCTAAGCCCAGAGCAAAGAGCCAAGAAAGTCGAAGAGACTTTGAGGATGGTGGGTCTGCTGGGTGACCACAAGTTCTTCTATCGGCACATGCTGTCCGACGGCCAGCGCCAGCGTTTAGCGCTTGCTAAGGCTTTGATATTGGATCCTCAGGTGATTGTCGCTGACGAGCCGTTCGCGGCTTTGGATCCCTCGGTACGTTCACAAACCATCAACCTGATTATGAAATTACAAAACGAATTGGGGTTGGGCTTTATTTTCATTTCACACAACTTGGGCATAGTGCGCCACATCAGCGATCGGGCACTGATTTTACAAAATGGTGTCATTGTAGAATCCGGGAAAACCGACGTGATCTTCAATTGGCCAAAAAGCGAATATACCCAAAAGTTGGTGCAAGCACATCAGTCGCTGATCCGGACCTAATTCAACAGCAACCTGATTGCTAATTATCTAATCGAGTTTTCAGTCGCGTTGGTAGACATCGGGATCCCATTTTTGCATAAAGGTGGCGGGATGACTAAGGGGCGTAAAGCCAAATTTTTCGTATACTCCATGGGCATCGCGGGTGGCTAACATCATTCTACGTAAGCCTTGCAGGTCCTGATGGGCAAACAAATCTTCAAGTAAAGTTCGGGCATAACCTTTACCCTGATGCTCTTGCACCACAAATACATCGGCAAGATAGGCAAAGGTGGCGCGGTCGGTGACCATTCGTGCGAAGGCAATTTGTTCGCCTTGGTCGTTTATCAAACCAGCACATAAAGAATGTTGTAATGCTTTTTCCAACACACACAACGGAATGTCTTTTGCCCAGTAGGTGTGACTGATAAAACCATGGATCACAGTAATGTCCATTTCTGCTAGGTCAAAGGTCACACGACAGCTTTGCATCGGATTGAACGCCCTATCCAACCAATGCCAGCAAAATCCCCGCAGCAACCGCAGAGCCCAGAACACCGGCGACATTCGGACCCATTGCATGCATTAATAAAAAGTTATGGTGATTTGCTTCCAAGCCTACTTTATTCACAACCCGCGCTGCCATAGGGACTGCTGAGACCCCTGCTGCCCCAATCAGTGGGTTTATGGCGGTCTCGCTAAAACGATTCATGACCTTCGCCATTAACACACCAGCGGCAGTACCAATGGAGAAAGCGATTGCTCCGAGCAACAAGATCCCTAGCGTTTCCAATTGCAAAAACTTGTCCGCAGAAAGCTTTGATCCCACTGCCAAGCCAAGAAAAATAGTAACGATATTGATCAGTTCGTTTTGTGCCGTATTGCTCAAACGTTCAACCACGCCGCTTTCGCGCATCAAGTTGCCCAAACAAAACATTCCCACCAGAGGTGTGGCGGTAGGTAAGAACAAGATGGTTAACAGCAAAACCCCAAGTGGAAAGATGATCTTTTCCCGTTTTGACACCTGACGTAACTGCGCCATTTCAATTTTGCGCTCTTGCTCGTTTGTTAGCAGTTTCATAATCGGTGGCTGAATAATCGGCACTAAGGCCATGTAGGAATAAGCCGCAACCGCAATAGTACCCAATAGATCCGGCGCAAGTTTAGACGCTAGGAAGATTGCCGTGGGACCATCCGCGCCACCTATGATGGCGATCGCCGCAGCATCTTTAAGAGTAAACTCCAGACCGGGTACATAATTCAATAAAATGGCACCAAACAGAGTGGCAAATATTCCAAATTGCGCAGCTGCGCCGAGCAACAACATACGAGGATTGGCAATCAGTGCTCCGAAATCCGTCATCGCCCCCACGCCCATAAAAATGAGCAAAGGAAACACGCCCGTATCGACACCCACATAGTAGATGTAGTGCAACATACCGCCTGCTTCGGTGAATCCTGCCAAGGGAATGTTGGTCAGCAATGCACCGAATCCAATGGGCAACAACAAGAGGGGTTCGAATTTCTTAACAATAGCTAAGTAAAGCAGCCCAAACCCAACCAGCATCATGATGATTTGACCAATTTGGAAATGGGCGATGGCCGTGCTCTGCCACAAGATCTCAAGTTTTTCCATGGCGCAAACTATCCTATGCTTAACAAGGGTTGGCCTGATTGAACGGTTTCACCTTCATTGATGAAGATGGACTCAACGACACCGGATTGGGTAGCGCGAACCTCGGTTTCCATTTTCATTGCTTCCAAAATAATCACGGGGTCTCCTGCCGTGATTTCATCGCCTACAGACACCAATACTTTGAAAATATTGCCTGCTAATGGGGCATTTAAGTCGGTGCCAGTCGAGCTTGTAGTTTCTGTCGCTGGCTGGGCTGAAGAGGGTGAAATTTGCGAGACCTGTCCAGATGGAGCAACCTCAACTTGATAGGCTTTACCATCCACTTTGACCGTGTAGCTGGCCGCCGCACTGGCCGCCGCACTGCCAACGACGGGCCCTTTAACTTGTTTCGCGCTTTCTGCTGATTTTTCTGTTTCTACGCCGGGTTTTGGCTCGAACGCATCCGGATTGTGGCGGTTTTGCAAAAATTTGAGACCAATTTGCGGGAACAAGGCGTAGGTTAGGACATCGTCGATGGCTTGCTCACATAGCTCAAATTGGTTTTCTTTCGCCAACCCATACAATTCACTTTGTAGTGTATCCATCTCAGGTTCGAGCAAGTCAGCAGGTCGACAGGTTATAGGTTGTTGTCCATCAAGTACTCTTGCTTGAAGGCTGGCATTCACAGGTGCGGCCGTAGCGCCATATTCACCTTTCAATACTCCAGCCGTTTCCTTGGTGATGCTTTTGTAACGCTCACCGGTCAACACATTTAAAACTGCCTGACTGCCGACAATTTGAGAGGTAGGGGTAACTAAAGGAATAAAACCTAAATCTTCACGCACTTTAGGGATTTCCTGCAACACCTCATCGAGCCGATCTTGTGCACCTTGCTCTTTGAGTTGACTCTCCATATTGGTCAACATTCCGCCTGGTACTTGAGCGATGAGAATCCGCGCATCGACGCCTTTCAGGCTGCCTTCAAACTGTGCGTACTTTTTTCGCACTTCGCGAAAATAGGCGGCAATCTCAGCAAGTAAAGTGAGATCGAGTCCAGTATCCCGCTCTGTCCCTTCCACGATCGATACCATGGTTTCTGTCGCACTGTGACCATAGGTCATGCTCATCGATGAAATGGCGCAATCGAGCATATCGATGCCCGCATCAATGGCTTTTTGGTAGGTTGCGGTACTCAAGCCGGTGGTAGCATGACATTGCATTGCAATTGGCACCTTAACCGTCTCTTTCAAACGGGTGATCAACTCTTCACACTCATAAGGTTTAAGTAAACCGGCCATATCTTTGATACACAAAGAATGAACACCCAAATCCTCCAATTGTTTGGCCATGTCTAACCACAAGTCTAAAGTATGGACTGGACTGACGGTGTAAGAAATAGTGCCTTGGGCGTGGGCCCCAACGTTAATCGCCGAGTGAATCGCCGTTTTCAAATTCCGCATATCATTCATGGCGTCGAAAATACGAAACACGTCGACGCCATTTTCGTGTGCTCGCTCGACAAACTTTTCCACCACATCGTCAGCATAGTGCCGGTACCCTAGGAGATTCTGTCCCCGCAACAACATTTGTTGCTTGGTATTCGGCATCGCCTTTTTCAGGGCACGAATACGTTCCCATGGGTCTTCACCAAGATAGCGGATACATGCATCGAATGTCGCGCCGCCCCAAGACTCCATCGACCAATAACCGACTTTGTCGAGCTTCTCTGCGATGGGCAACATATCCTCCAATCGCATGCGGGTCGCCAATAAAGATTGATGAGCGTCTCTGAGCACAAGTTCGGTGATCGCGAGGGGTTTAGACATCGATGGTCTCCTAAAAACTATTACTGGGAATGTTGGTCTTGACGATACTGATGAACCGCAGCAGAGATGGCTGCTTGAATGGCTTGATCCGGTTGGCGTTGAGTTTGCTTAGACGTGTTTCGCTTAGGTGGTGTTGCTAAAGTTTCTGTTGGCAACAACTGATTGACTTTACCTATTAATGCCACTGCACCAATTAAAATAGTCAGGAACACGAAAACGAACGCCATACCAACGACCATTAGAGTAGCGGCTTCGATGAGCAATTCTGATACCGGTGTTTCCATTAGTTTGCCCAGTGATTCAATCTGGTCACGATAAGTATCATGCAGATGGGCAAAACTCAACCATTTCAATGAACAAAAAACACATATGATAGGTTATTTATGCTGCATTAATGAATATTTACCCATCAGGCACAAAAATAAAAACAAACTAATAACCATTTTTTAACAATGCTCGGTTAAATTATTAGTTGAGCATATTCATAGCGTTAGTAGGCATTTAGATTTATCGCTACGAATAAATATCGAAGCAACTCGTTTTTAGAAATGGTGGATATTCATGCGTGTCGCGCAGCGATGAGCTACAAGGTAGCCAGCTTAAAAAAGCGATAAAGCTTGTATAGTTACAATAGGGAATGGTGCTTTTGCACAAAAGATGGCGCGTGTGGAAGGATTCGAACCTCCGACCGCCTGGTTCGTAGCCAGGTACTCTATATTCACGCGCGTCGCGCAGCGATGAGCTACACGGTAGCCAGCTTAAAAAAGCGATAAAGCTTGTATAGTTACAATAGGGAATGGTGCTTTTGCACAAAAGATGGCGCGTGTGGAAGGATTCGAACCTCCGACCGCCTGGTTCGTAGCCAGGTACTCTATATTCACGCGCGTCGCGCAGCGATGAGCTACACGGTAGCCAGCTTAAGAAAGCGATAAAGCTTGTATAGTTACAATAGGGAATGGTGCTTTTGCACAAAAGATGGCGCGTGTGGAAGGATTCGAACCTCCGACCGCCTGGTTCGTAGCCAGGTACTCTATATTCATGCGCGTCGCGCAGCGATGAGCTACACGGTAGCCAGCTTTAAAAAGCTATAAAGCTTGTATAGTTATAATAGGGAATGGTGCTTTTGTACAAAAGATGGCGCGTGTGGAAGGATTCGAACCTCCGACCGCCTGGTTCGTAGCCAGGTACTCTATCCAGCTGAGCTACACACGCGTAAACTCGAAATCACATGAAGGCTTTCACATGATAAATAATGTGGCGCGTGTGGAAGGATTCGAACCTCCGACCGCCTGGTTCGTAGCCAGGTACTCTATCCAGCTGAGCTACACACGCGCAGATTTGTAGTCTTTTTATACATCTGAAATGGTGTCGACTACCAACAACCAAACCATAATGGCGGAGAGAGAGGGATTCGAACCCTCGATAGGGCTACAAACCCTATACTCCCTTAGCAGGGGAGCGCCTTCAGCCACTCGGCCATCTCTCCAAATGTGGGAGCGAAGTTTACTGATCCCGCATAGGAAGTCAAACGTTTTTTGGCAATCCATTGCCGTCTGCGGTGATTTTAATCAATCCGCTGCAAAAGTGCACACACAACCTACAAGTCTCATCTTCAACACAACATAAAATAAGACAATATTGACTCCCTCAGACATCATTGCCAGTTCAACGAACTGGGTAATCTTGGGCTGGACAACAACTTAATAAAGCGGTCCCAACGTTCTTGTGACGACGGGTTACCTTGCTCAATATACTCTCGTACCAATTGCTTACCCCAATTGTAATTAATTACGTATGCGCCGTATTTATCCACAAAGCGAATTCGTTGCTCTGCCCTCTCTAAGGTTTCCAGCCCATATTTTGATTGCAGCTTAATCGCCTCTTCGCGACTGATAGTGCCTTCAATGTATTCCCGAGCGATTTCATTGCGAGCGAAACTCAAATCTGCACGTAATTTGACGATTTGATTGTAGATCTTCGCGTTGTCTGCTTTTAAGCCAGCAATGGGATACAACACGGATGTCTCAAACTGTGCCTTTTGTTGACCGGGAAATGCCATTTCAATCCCATAATTAGCTGATCCTTCAGCGATCAATGATTGTGGCGAAAACAGCGGGTAAACTGTCAGTTCAACGTAACCTTTTTTGTTCGCCAATTCGGTTTCTAACAAGGCATTGTAAGTGTGATGGCCTGGGTATCCTTCGTGGCAACCCAAATCCACCGCACGGGTGATGGAAATAGGGAAGTCCACATTCACTTGGATTAAACTGAAAGCATTGCCTTTGTACCAGTTGTAACCTGACCAAGCCTTATCGGTGACGTATTCCACTACAAAAGACTCATTCTGTGGCAAAGATAGATGCTCCAATGTACGACTTCGACAAGCATCCATTGCCGCTTGAAACACGGCATCCACTTTGTTTGCTGGAACATCCAGTTTCTGCATAAAATTATCGACTCGGGTGACTAAATCTCCCTCCCCAGGCACCACCTCATCGAGTTGCGCAAGGATCACATCAAATTCTGCCAAATCCCGTTTGGGAGTGATGGTGTCGTACAACGCTTGGGTTTCTGCATCGAAGCTAGGTGAATGCTTCACGCCACTGGCTTTGGATTGTAATTGTTCAACATGAAACGAAAGCGCGTTTAGTTGCTTAGCCAAATAATGATGTCGCAATTTGCTATCCAAATCCGTCGCAGGAGGCAACTGAGAAATCGCACTTTTTAAAGTTTCCGCATCTTGCTGTATTTGCTGTAGCGATTTTGCCACCTGCGCAACACTGTCTTTCCACTCTGCTGGTCCATAATAAGCATCGACATAAACCGGATCGTGCTCTCCTACTGCCAACACCAGTTTGACGTACTGCTCGGCGAATTTGTCTACCTCTTGCGGCGGCTCTTTCGCTAGAGTAATAAAAGTCACAAGGGAAAAAATAAACACACTGACAAACTTCATGATTGCTCTCTTAGGGCATTGAATTACATTCTGAATTGGGGATTCCAAATGGACTAAATTAAAAAAGGCTGGTAAACCAGCCTTCTTTTTTATGCGTCATCGTCGCTTTGATTGCCCGACTGCCCTGAGGCACCCTGCACGTTTTTCTCTGCTTGTATTCGCATATAAATTTCTTCTCGATGCACCGACACCTCTTTTGGCGCATTTACACCGATTCTTACCTGATTTCCTTTTACACCTAATACGGTGACGGTCACATCATCACCAACCATTAGGGTTTCGCCGACACGACGGGTCAAAATTAGCATTCTATTGCTCCTGTTCCGTTATTCCAATGGGTCCCTATTTAAAATTAGCGCAAATATTTGGTATCGCCAAAAATTCACACCATCAGATTTCCCTGTTTTTGTTGTCACTGACAAAAACAACTGAAACTTGTAACGATCACACGCGCTCTTGTATCCATGTACGTACCGAGTCTAGCGCAAGATCAAGATTCTCTGGTTGGCTGCCGCCTGCCTGAGCCATATCTGCTCGACCGCCCCCTTTGCCACCAACCTGATTGGCGACATAATTGACCAACTCACCGGCTTTCACTTTTGCGGTTAGATCATCTGTCACACCCACAATCAAACTGACTTTATTCTCTGCAGGTAAACCTAACACAACCACGCCGCTGCCCATTTGATTTTTCAGGTCATCGACCATGGTTCGTAAAGCTTTAGGTTCTACCCCTTCTACTTTAGTAGACAGGACTTTAACCTGATTTATTTCGATCGCTTTGGATAGCAAATCCGCACCCGCGCTGCTGGCGAGTTTCTGCTTAGCTTTGTCCAACGCCTTCTCAAGCTCTTTTTGATGCTCTAACAGGCTTTGAATCCGCTCTGCCAGTTTATCAGGGTCGGTTTTAAGGCTACCCGCCAACTGACTTAGCATGCTCGCGTTGTGCTGAACATATTGCATCGCGCCTTCGCCGGTTAATGCCTCGATCCGACGCACACCCGAAGCGATACCCGCTTCACTGACAATCTTGAACAAACCAATATCACCCGTTCTGCTAACGTGTGTGCCACCACATAATTCCATTGAAAATGGCCCCATGCTGACAACTCGGACTTTCTCGTCGTATTTTTCGCCGAACAACGCCATAGCACCTGCCGCTTTCGCTTGCTCCAGATCCATTAATTGTGTATCTAGGCCGTGATTGCCGCGAATCTCTTTGTTTACTAAAGCCTCGATGGAAACTAGCTGATCAGTTGTCACACCTTCATAATGAGAAAAGTCAAAACGCAGACGGTCAGCCTCAACTAGGGAGCCTTTCTGGCTGACATGATCGCCTAAAATCCGTTTCAGTGCAGCATGTAAAAGGTGAGTGGCACTGTGGTTGCGTTTAATCGCCGCTCGACGGTCTCCATCGACAAGCGCCTCCACTGAATCCCCTACTATCAAAGTCTGTTGTGCCAAACCTTTGTGAGCAACGGCATCATTCAATTTGACTGTGTCTGTAACTTCAAAGGTACCCGCGGCAAATTTCAGAACTCCAGTATCGCCAACTTGACCACCAGATTCGGCATAAAACGGGGTATTGTCTAAAACAACAATACCGGATTGCCCTGCTTCCAATGTCTGGACCGCGCCGCTGTCACTGAACAATTCCAGTACTTTTGCGGCACCTTGTTCGTGCTCATAGCCGATGAATTCACTGGTGGCACCGGAACGAAGATCTGCGCCATAGTCTTTGCCGAAATTACTGGCTTGTTGTGCACGGGTGCGCTGTTGTTGCATTGCAGCATCAAAGCCGTCTTGGTCAATCGTGAAGCCTTTTTCGCGGGCTACATCATTGGTTAAGTCAGCCGGAAATCCATAGGTATCATACAATTTAAAGACCAACTCTCCTGGCACCACGGTGTCGGACAACTCTTCCAACGCGTCATTGAGGATCACCATGCCGCGAGCAAGAGTACGAGAAAATTGTTCTTCTTCCACTCGCAACACTTTCTCGATAACGGGTTTTTGCTCCACGAGTTCAGGATAGGCTTTGCCCATTTGTTGACATAATGCGTCCACAAGTCGATAGAAGAACACATCATCGGCACCTAGCTTGTAGCCATGACGAACCGCGCGGCGAATAATACGACGCAGCACATATCCGCGGCCTTCATTGGACGGCATCACACCGTCGCAAACCAAAAACGCGCAAGAACGAATGTGGTCGGCAATCACTCGCAAAGACTTGTCTTGCAAGTCGCTCGTGCCCACGACCTTTGCAGCCTGAGCAATCAAGTTTTGGAAAATGTCGATTTCGTAGTTGCTGTGGACATTTTGTAAGATAGCGGAAATGCGTTCTAAGCCCATGCCCGTATCGATGGAGGGCTTGGGCAGCGGCTCCATGTTTCCGTCAGCGGTTTTATTGAACTGCATGAAAACCAAGTTCCAGATTTCAATAAACCGATCACCATCTTCTTCAGGTGAGCCTGGAGGACCACCCCAGATGTGCTCTCCGTGGTCATAAAATATTTCCGAACAGGGTCCACATGGGCCGGTATCGCCCATTGACCAGAAGTTGTCTGAGGTATCAATACGAATGATCTTTTCAGCGGGCAAACCAATGGTGTGTTGCCAAATGTCAAAGGCTTCATCGTCTTCGTGAAACACGGTCACCAACAGCTTCTCTTTTGGTAGACCTAACTCTTCAGTTAAGAACTGCCATGCATATTGAATGGCTTCTTTTTTAAAATAGTCGCCAAAGCTGAAATTTCCGAGCATTTCAAAGAAGGTGTGGTGTCTGGCAGTATATCCGACATTTTCCAAATCATTGTGCTTTCCGCCCGCGCGAACACAGCGCTGCGAGGATACGGCTTTGTTATAGTTCCGTGACTCAGCACCCAAAAACACATCTTTGAATTGGTTCATCCCCGCGTTGGTGAATAACAAGGTGGGATCGTCGGCAGGAACCAATGACGAACTGGAGACCACTTGGTGTCCCCGTTGAGAAAAATAGTTTAAAAAAGCGTCGCGAATGTCAGCAGTGGTTTTACTCATTAATGGTCCTGTCCTGTGTTTGCCGTCTTGCGCGGCGGGGAATGCACTAAAATTAAATTATCGCGAACAATATCACAGGTGAATCATCTGTGTTAAGGGTGTAGCACTAATCCTTTGTAGGGTTTTTCATCCCATAGGCCATTTGCTCCGAATCGAACCCTCGATATTGCAAAAAAGCCATGCGCTTCTGCTTTTCTTGCCAAGTACTCACCGGCGTTTGACCATACTTTTTTTGGTAAACCTGACGGGCAAGTTCGAAGAAATCTACGTCACTTTCTTGCAATGCTTGTTCGGTGATACGACTGTCGATGCGATGCTCCTGCAATGCCATTCGAATCCGTTGAGGCCCCTGACCTTTATTCGCCCGACTGCGCACAAAACTTTCAGCAAAGCGCTCATCTGATTGCAGGTTGGCTTCTTGAAATGCTTGCAGTTGCTGTTCGACCAAATCGCTATTGAATCCTTTTGCCTGCAGTTTTTTGTGCAACTCGCAGGCACTGTGCTCTCGCATCGCCAGTAAACGAGTTAGTGTATGATTAATGATCTTAAGATCATTGTCTGTCATAGTATCCAACAAGGTATCTCTTTATCGCGGATGAACGGTGAAGTTCTCAGTTGTATCATCATTGTCACAAATCCCAGAACATCAATGGCAACGCCTAGCGAAACATGCCAGCGTGTTTATGCAGTATGGCTTTTTACAGGCTTTGGAACAATCTGGCTCAGTCAGCCCCCTATCTGGATGGCAACCTAGACACATTGTAGCCTATCAAGACGAGCAGTTGGTATTCGCCATGCCGGGCTATGTAAAAAGCCACAGTTACGGCGAGTATGTGTTTGATTTTGCTTGGGCTGAAGCGTATCAAAGACATCACCTGAACTACTATCCCAAATACCTGTGCGCCATTCCATTTACGCCGGTGACGGGACAACGTTTTTTGTATCAAAATGAGGCAGACCAGTCGGCAATAATAACTGATTGTCTAACATTCATCCGCTCTCAATTGCAATCAAACGAACTGTCATCCTTTCATCTGCTGTTTTGCAGTCAAAGCGATAGCGACTTGTTGGCCAAGCAAGGCTTTATGCAGCGACTCAGTGTGCAGTTTCAATGGCACAATCGGGGTTATCAAGACTTTGACGACTTTCTCGCAAGTTTCACTGCCCGCAGGCGTAAAAGTGTCAAGAAAGAACGAATGAAGCTTCAGCACCATGGCCTGACGGTAAAGCGTTTGGAAGGCGCAGACATCACTGCGACCGAGATGGATTTTTTCTACCAATGTTACCGACAAACCTATCTAAAACGCAGTGGTCACCAAGGCTATCTGACACCAAAGTTTTTCCAACAACTGATGGAAAATATGCAAGAGCAACTTCTGCTAGTCGTGGCCTATCGCGACAAGCAACCTATTGCCAGTGCCCTTTTCTTGTTTGATCAACAGCAACTCTGTGGTCGCTATTGGGGGGCATTGGAAGAATGGGATGGCTTACATTTCGAATGTTGCTACTACCAAGGTATTGAATTTAGTATCGAAAAACGCATCTCTTTGTTCAATCCAGGCACACAGGGAGAGCATAAGATCTTACGTGGATTTGAGCCGGATCTGTGTTACTCCAATCACTGGCTAGAAGAACCGGCGTTTGCTCGTGCAGTGGACGATTTTCTCATTCGAGAAGCTCCACAAATTAGACTCTATCAGCAAAATGCCCGAGAACTACTGCCCTTTAAACAACCTCAGTAAAGCAATCATGCTCTGTGCCAAACGAGTAGAAGATTATTGGCTGGCATGTCAATCACCTCCTTCAATATCAAGCGTGTTCCCCAAGCCTGCAACTGATCTAGATCTTGGATGCCACCATAACCTTGCTGCCTTAGATGGTGGTCGAACGCCCGATTGCTATCGCTGGTGTATTGGCCATCCACCTTAAATGGGCCATATTGAAAAAAGCGCCCATTTTCTGGCAATACCTCACCAACCAAGCCCATCATCGTTTCAACCTCAATGGGCTGCATGATGTGGGCAGTATTGGCGGTGTAAATGTCCGTGACACTCTCGAATCGCCAAGTGTCGTGACCAATAAAAAAGGTCTGTGGCACAGCAACATTTGTCAGCGCTAGCTCGGCACACCAGGCAACAATGCTGGCGTGATTTTCAGCCACGTCTGTCGGTAAAAACTGAATGCTAGGCAAAGCAAAGGCAAAGTGCGCGACATGTTGCCCGGTGCCTGAACCAATCTCCAACACACACTCGTCGCCTCTCAGACGAGTCTTGAGCTGCGCTAGGATCGGCTCCTTGTTGTTCTCGCAGGCTTGGGAGAAACGCTTAGGATCCATCATGCCAGATTCGGTGCTAGCCACTTTTCAGTTTCTTCGACACTCCACTGCTTACGGTTAGCATAGTCTTCCAATTGGTCACGCTGAATTTGCGCCACCGCAAAATAGCGTGATTCTGGGTGAGAGAAGTACCAGCCGGAAACCGAAGCACCGGGCCACATAGCATAGCTCTCGGTCAATTTCATACCGATGCGACTTTCCACGTCCAACAGATCCCAAATCAATTGCTTTTCGGTATGTTCTGGACAGGCTGCATATCCTGGTGCCGGACGAATACCTTGATACTTTTCGCGAATCAAATCGTCATTGGACAGGGACTCGTTGGCGGCATATCCCCAAACTTCCTTGCGGACTTTTTCATGAAGATATTCAGCAAAAGCCTCAGCCAAACGATCGGCGATGGCTTTAACCATAATGGCATTATAATCATCGCCCGCTTGTTCAAACTGTGCCGCCAGTTCGTCTTCACCAATGCCTGCGGTAACCGCAAAAGCACCAATATAGTCGGCCCGCTTAGAGGCTTTAGGCGCGACGAAATCGCTCAAACAATAGTTAAAACCTTTGGGCTTGTCGGTTTGTTGGCGCAAATGATGAGCGTTACCGAGCACCACTTGACGGTCTTCATCGGCGTAGATTTCCACGTCGTCGCCGACTCGATTGGCAGGGAAAATCCCTGTAATTCCTTTCGCTTGCAATTGTCCCTGTTGCATCAGATTGTTGAGCATCTGCTGTGCATCTTCAAACAGCACTTTGGCCTGCTCTCCTACCACCTCATCCTCAAGGATACGTGGGTACTTGCCGGCTAATGACCAAGTTAGGAAGAAGGGCGTCCAATCAATATAAGGCACTAAGGTTTCTAAGCTGACACTGTGTTCAACTACGCCAAGTTGCTGGGGTACCGGCGGTGAGTAGACTTGCCAGTCACATTGAAAACCATTTTCACGGGCATTTTGCAGGCTGATAGGTTTGCTACGCGGTTGTTTGCGGGCGTGCTGGTCGCGCACCACTTCGTATTCGGCGGCCAGTTGCGCTTCATAAGCTGGCCGATGTTCTTTGGAAATTAACTTTTGACAAACACCCACCGCGCGACTGGCGTTGGGAACATAAACCACCGGACCATCATAGTTCTGTTCAATTTTCACGGCAGTGTGGGCTTTAGAGGTAGTTGCACCACCAATCAGAAGCGGAATGGTAAAGCCTAAACGTTGCATCTCTTTGGCCACATGGACCATTTCATCTAAGGAAGGCGTAATCAATCCAGACAAGCCGATCATGTCGACGTTTTGCTCTTTGGCCACCTGCAAAATCTTGGCCGCCGGAACCATAACCCCCAAATCGATGATTTCATAGTTGTTGCACTGCAACACCACACCCACAATGTTTTTACCAATATCGTGCACATCGCCTTTGACCGTTGCCAGCAAAATCTTACCATTGCTGCTGGATTCGTCTTTTTCCAATTCGATGAACGGCTCAAGATAGGCCACCGCCTTTTTCATTACCCGAGCGGATTTGACCACCTGTGGTAGAAACATTTTGCCCTCGCCGAACAAGTCGCCTACCACATTCATCCCGTCCATGAGTGGCCCTTCGATGACGTGTAGCGGTTTTTCTGCATTTAGGCGCGCTTCTTCGGTGTCCTGCTCAATAAAGTCAGTGATACCTTTGACCAAGGCATGTTCAAGACGCTTGTTGACATCCAGTTCACGCCACTGTTGATTCTCTTTGGCAACCGCTTTACCGTCGCCTTGGTACTTAGGTGCCAGCGCCAAAAGATTGTCTGTGGCCTGCGGATGACGATTCAGGATCACGTCTTCCACGGCGTTGCGCAATTCTTCGGGGATATCATCATAAACGGCCAACTGCCCTGCGTTGACAATCGCCATATCCATGCCCGCCTGAATCGCGTAATACAAGAATACCGAGTGCATGGCTTCTCGCACCGGATTGTTACCTCGAAACGAGAAGGAGATATTCGACAGCCCACCTGACACGTGACAATGGGGTAATTGGCTGCGAATCTGGCGGGTGGCTTCAATAAAGTCTACCGCGTAGTTGTTGTGTTCCTCGATTCCGGTGGCAACCGCGAAGATGTTGGGGTCAAAGATAATGTCTTCTGGTGGAAAGCCGACTTTTTCTGTCAGCAACTGATAACTTCGCTGACAAATTTCAAATTTGCGCGCTTGGGTATCCGCTTGTCCCACCTCATCAAAAGCCATGACCACGGTAGCCGCGCCATAACGTTTAATCAGTTTTGCCTGTTGTAAAAAAGATTCCTCACCTTCTTTGAGGCTAATGGAATTGACAATGGCTTTGCCTTGAACGCACTTCAAACCCGCTTCGATGACCGACCATTTAGATGAATCGATCATGATGGGCACCCGTGAAATGTCAGGCTCAGAAGCAATTAAGTTAAGGAATCGAGTCATTGCCGCTTCAGAATCCAACATGGCTTCGTCCATGTTGATGTCGATGATCTGCGCGCCATTTTCGACTTGTTGGCGAGCCACATCTAGGGCGGTTTCGTAGTCCCCTTCGAGTATTAATCGTTTGAACATGGCTGAGCCGGTAACGTTAGTACGCTCACCAATGTTGACAAAATTGGCACTGGCCGCCGCACTGGCCGCCCCACTAACTTCTACAGTATCTTCTTGTGCTAAATGTGTTTGGCTCATACGTGACTCCTTTAATGAACGAAGGGTTCAAGACCCGACAAACGCATTTTCACTGGTCCATGTACGGGATGTCTGGGCGAGATACCTTGCACCGCTTGAGCAATGGCGGCAATGTGCTCAGGAGTGCTACCACAACATCCCCCTACAATGTTCACCAGTCCTGAACCCGCCCATTCGCGAATGTGCTCGGCCATTTCTGCGCCGTCCATATCGTATTCACCAAACTCATTGGGCAAACCTGCATTGGGGTGCGCTGAGACTAAACATTCGGCTTTATCAGAGATTTCCTCTACATACTGGCGCAACAAATCGGGGCCTAGGGCGCAATTCAGACCAAAAGATATCGGTTGAATATGGCGTAACGAGTAATAAAACGCCTCCGCAGTTTGTCCGGACAAAGTGCGTCCTGACGCATCGGTTATGGTGCCAGAAATCATCACTGGTAGACGCTGTTGTAACTCTTCAAATACCGATTCCACGGCAAATGCAGCGGCCTTGGCATTTAAGGTGTCAAATATGGTTTCAATCAAAATCAAGTCTGCGCCCCCTTCAATCAATCCATGGGTCGCTTCTTTGTATGCTTGAACCAGCTCATCGAAAGTGACATTGCGTTTGCCTGGATCGTTAACATCGGGAGATATGGATGCCGTTCGATTGGTTGGCCCCAAAACACCGGCTACCATGCGTGGCTTCTCTGGTGTTTTGGCGGTGAATTCGTCTGCCGCTTTTCTGGCAAGTTGAGTCGCCACCACATTAATTTCCTTTGCCAAGGACTGCATATCGTAGTCGGCCATAGAAATCGTTGTGGCATTAAAGGTATTGGTCTCAATGATGTCTGCACCCGCGGCCAGATATTGGCAATGGATGTCATAGATGATCTGCGGTTGCGTGATCACCAGCAAATCGTTGTTACCCTTGATATCACAATGCCAATCTTTAAAACGCTCACCTCGATAGTCTTGCTCTTCTAGCTTATGTCGTTGGATCATAGTGCCCATTGCACCGTCCAAAATGAGAATGCGCTTGTTCGCTAGCTGCAACAATTCCTGTGCATTGATTGTCAAAACCGCTTACCTCTTAATTCTGTGCCGACAACTCGTCAAGGTTGTACGGCGTTGTTTGATACACATAGTAGTTTAACCAATTGGTAAACAACAGGGTGCCATGGGAACGCCACGTCATGCGGTAGCCTTTGCTTGGATCATCATCCACATAATAATTGCGTGGCATAGGTGCATCGCCACCGCTTGCCAAATCACGATGGTATTCTTGGTCCAAGGTTTCGGGATCGTACTCGGGGTGGCCAGTCACAAATACCAAGCGTTTGTCTTCAGTGGCCACCAAATAAGCCCCGGTCTTTTCTGAGCTGGCCAAAACCTTGAGCCCGGGTACTTGCTGATAAATATCGATGGCAATCTCGCCATAGCGGCTATGAGGCGCATAAAACTCAGGATCAAAGCCTCGCATCAATTCATCGTGGCTGTCTTGAACCTGATGGGCAAACACGCCTGTCAATTTATCGTTTTTAAGCTTTCGATTTTTGCCATAAAAGTGGAACATCGCAGCGTGGGCAGCCCAACAGGAGAACAATGTAGATTGCACATGACGGCGGGCCCAGTCCAAAACCGTCTGCATACGATCCCAATATTTCACTTGATCGTAGTCCAAGTGAGCTAACGGCGCTCCTGTGACTATCAAACCATCATATTTCTTGTGAGCGATATCATCGAACAAGTGATAGAAGGTATCCATGTGGGATTGGGGCGTATTTTTCGGTGCTTGATTATCAATACGGATTAAATCGATGTTGATCTGTAATGGCGTGTTCGAAAGCAAGCGCAGAATTTGAATTTCCGTCTCGATCTTATTGGGCATGAGGTTAAGGATCCCCACTTCCAACGGACGAATATCTTGTTTGGAAGCTTTCTCTGTGTCCATCACAAAGATATTCTCAGCACCGAGCACTCCTTGGGCGGGCAATTCACTGGGAATACGAATAGGCATGATATCTCCTGTTGGATGGATGAGAAGGGCAAATTTCCCCTAAAGCCATTCAAATGTCAACATCTTTACGTCTAGACGTCTAAACGTTTTTCTATAGATTCATAGCAGAACGCTATATCGAGAACAAACAGCCGATAAAATAATCGCGATTTATCAGTGGAAAAGGTCAGTCAGAGGGTTTTTAAAGACTAGGATTTGCGTAAGGACAACAGTAATTCGGCTTCTGCTCTAGGTAGTTCGCATTCGGCCATTAACTCTTCAACACTGGCACCCGACTCCACGAGTCTGGCAGCCTGTCGATAACGGCGAGTTTGAGGATCCAATTCTTCGAGCTCGTGCACCTGTCCTTGTAACTGATTGAGTGTCTGATCCATTGTTTGCACCCGTTTGGTCACGCCCATTGCACCGCTGCGAATTTCATGAATGTGATCAGCCTGTTGGGCGACCCGTGTTTGCAGGGTGAGCCAATTTTGCTCTAGCAGCGAAACCTGCTCCGAGAGTTGTTTCTGGCTGCGCAATAGCTTTGAGAACCAAACTAAACAGACGAGAAATCCAATTAACGTCACCGCAATCAATACAACTAGCGTGGTGCCCATCGGGCTGAACATCCAATCCATCATATTACGACCTCGTTAATCTATTGCGAAAACAAAAAACCCTGCTCTTGCGACCAGGGTTTATCGATTTAAACCAGCATCACTGAAACCTTACAAACTGCTGATCTCTTCCCATTCTTCGTCACTGAGCAGTTTATTCAAATCAACTAGGATCAGCAATTCGCCATCTCGATTACTGACGCCTTGTATGAACTTAGCGCTTTCTTCGGTTCCAACGTTAGGGGCACTGTCGATTTCCGACGAACGTAAATAAACCACTTCGGCGACGCTATCCACCAAGATGCCAACCACTTGTTCGTCTGATTCGATGATCACAATTCGAGTGTTATCGGTAATATCAGTCGGTTCCAAGCCGAATCGCGTGCGGGTGTCGATAACCGTTACAACATTACCACGCAGATTGATGATCCCCAGAACATACTCTGGTGCACCAGGCACAGGGGCGATTTCCGTATGACGCAAGACTTCTTGAACTTGCATTACGTTAATGCCATAGGTTTCCTCACCCAATCGGTAGGTCACCCATTGCAATACCTCGTCATTGCTGTCTACCTGGGCATTTTTTGCAATTCTATCATCACTCATTTGACTCGCTCCTCACAAGCTGCGTCTATTTACCGTTACTGCCTAGCCCCTTATCGAGCAGCATGACCAATTGCTGAACATTGATAAGTGCGCACATTTTTTCTTTAACCATCCCCGCTAGCCACGGACGCTTACCATGTGCTTCCCGCCATTTCACATCGCTGGGTTGCAGAGTAGCTGTTGTCACCAGTGATTCGCAGGCCAAACCCCAACCACTGGTATCTAACATTATAAGATATTGATAATTTAAGGATTCTGCCAGTTTTTCGTTATATTTTTCTGGCATTACCCATTTTGCCGTATCGACGACGTTTAAATTTTCGTCACGATGCAACATAACACCTTTGAACCACGCAGGCTTTCCAAACAGAGGACCCACTTTTTCAATTTTGTGAATACCGCCTAATTCTGTCAGTGGTAAAGCCAACGTCAGCCCCGCGACATTAAAGAATAGCGCTTGGAATTCGCCCTTTGGCAGTGTCTGCTCTGCCGTTTTCAGCTTTGATTCCGTTGCTTCTGTTTCGACCTCAAGCTGATTTTCTTTAGTCTCAGTGATTTCACCTTGAGGTTCAATCACCGGTTCAGCAATTTTTTTCTGTAATGCTTCCTGTGTGGCAGTTTCAAGCAATCTTGCCACTTTTTGTTGTTCTAACGATGCCACACTGTCTACCGAATCAACAGCGGTCACAGGAGTGGCTTGGGGCTCATCAGTGAGCAACGCACTCAAGTAATCTTCCATTAATTGTTCTTTGGCAAACGAGCCTTTGTTCATCGATTTGGTTCCTAGGACGTCAACAATGTGTTTAACAGACTTTGATAGGCAAAGACACCTCGAGATTTTGGGCAGTACACCGAAGGCGGTGTCTGCGCTTGACTGGCATCTCGGAACCGAGTATCCACTGGGATCACACCGGACCAAACTCTTCCAGGATAATCTGCCATCAATTCCTTGTATGCGTCGGCAGCAGCATTTACTCGCTTATCAAACATGGTGGGCACTATCAAATGGTCGAAATCTCGGTTTTGAGATTTAGACATGATCTCAAGTGTGTGCATCATCCTTTGCAGACCTTTGAGTGCCAAAAACTCAGTTTGCACCGGCACCACCAGCTTATCACAGGCAGCTACCGCATTAACCATCAGTACGCCAAGCACTGGGGGGCAATCAATTAATGCCGCATCGAATTCATCACTGACCAATGACAACGCCTTACGTAGAATCAACCCCATCCCACCTTTGGTGCCCATTTTCCGATCTAAGGTTGCCAAGGCCATGGTCGCCGGCAAGATGAACAATGAATCCAATTTGGTCGGACACAATGAGTCCAACACCACATCTTTGCTCAACTTATCGGCAACAAAGACATCATACACACTGGCTGATAACTCTTCCGAGTCGACACCAAAATAGTAGCTCAACGAGGCCTGAGGGTCGGTATCCACGAGAATTACCCGTTTACCTTGTTGGGCCAGTAAACCACCTAAAGTGACGGTGGTGGTCGTTTTTCCGACGCCACCTTTCTGATTGGCAATGGTCCAAACGATCAAAAGTCAGCCCTACACACTCGTTTTACTTACGATAATAATTATTTTACTCGCATTTCAGTGATTATGCTTTGAGTAAATTCTTGAATGGGTAAATTCAGCTCGGCAATGTTTGCAACCGTAACGGCTTGCGGCATGCCGTAAACTACGGAAGTTTGCTCATCCTGTGCCCAAACTTTGGCCCCCAGGTTCTTCAACGCACGACAACCTTCTCTGCCGTCTGCACCCATTCCTGTAAGGATGAGCGCCAATACCTCGCCACCGAATACACGACTGATCGAAGCAAAAGTTAAATCAACACTAGGTTTGTAGGTTAATGGACCCTCATCATGAGAATCGGTAATTCGTATCGTAGCATTGGCCGCACTTCCTTCCAGCAGCATTTGTCTGCCACCGGGCGCAAGGTATGCATACCCTGGACGCAATCGGTCGCCCTGCTCTGCTTCCTTGACTGTAATCTGACAACATTCATTGAGACGTTCAGAGAACGCCTTAGTAAAGCTGCCCGGCATATGTTGAACTAATAGAATTGGGTAAGGAAATCGAGCAGGTAGTTTGCTTAGTACTTTTTGCAACGCCACCGGACCGCCCGTTGAAGTACCAATGGCCAAAACTTTATAGGTCTTGTTTGAACTGACGCCAGAAAAGCGATTGGCAACGGGCGCTGAAGTCTCATTTGCTTCCAGTGAACTGGAACGCATAAACACTTGCGTACGAGGCGTAGTGCCAGGCGAACGAGTTGGCGTAGAGCCCAAACGTCTGCCTCGCTCAACCAAAGGCCGTCTCGCCAAGGCTTTTACTCGGCTCTGCAGCAAATCGACCGCTTCCTGGCGATTCGCCGCTATGTCTTCAAATTTCTTAGGTATAAAATCCAATGCGCCAGCATCCAACGCATCCAGAGTCGCTTGTGCGCCATCATGGGTCAAAGAGGAAAACATCAAGATGGGAACCGGATTGGAAGCCATTATGCGTTTCACGGCGGTAATGCCATCCATTACGGGCATTTCCACATCCATAGTCACCACGTCCGGCTTAAGTTGCGCCACCATCTCAATAGCTTGCTCACCATTGCGAGCCTGCCCAACCACTTCCAACAGGGGATCCTGGTCAAGGATCTCCTTTACACGACGGCAAAAAAAACTGGAGTCGTCTACTACTAATACTCTATATGCCATTGCGCAAAAGCATCCTCAATAAAATTTACTTGCTTAGACTTTTCTTGGCATAGCGTTTCAACAGATTAGGAATGTCCAAAATCAAAGCAATACCACCGTCACTGGTGATAGTTGCACCCGCCATACCCGGCGTGCCTTGCAACAATGCATCCAGCGGCTTAATCACGACTTCTTCTTGTCCAATCAACGCATCGACTACGAAACCCACTTGTTGGGTACCAATTTGAACGACCACAACATGACCACTTTCACGAGGGGCTTTGCTGGTTTTGCCTTTGCGCATCAACCAGTCCCGCAGGAAGAACAGCGGAATCGCTTTAGAACGAACAATCATTGTCAGTTGCCCGTCTACCGTGTTGGTTTTGGTCATATCCATGTTGATGATTTCGTTAACCGCGCCAAGAGGTAAGGCAAAGGTTTGCTCCCCTACCACAATCATCAGAGTCGGCAAGATCGCCAGCGTCAAAGGAACCTTGATTTCCAGACGCGTACCTTTGCCCATTTGGGAATCAATGTTGACGGTACCATTCAACTGGTTGATTTTGGTTTTCACCACGTCCATTCCCACACCGCGACCGGAAATATCAGAAATTTCGGTTTTGGTGGAAAACCCAGGAGCAAAAATCAAATTGAATGCTTCTACGTCAGACATACGTGCTGCTGTATCGGCGTCTAACACACCTCTGTTAATGGCGATGTCTTTTAACTTGTCTGGATCCATACCCTTACCATCATCGGTGATGGTCAGCAGAATATGATCCCCTTCCTGAGACGCAGCGAGTTTGACTACCCCCATAGAGGGCTTACCAGCGGCGATACGATCCTGCGGCATCTCAATACCATGATCAACTGAGTTTCGTACCAAATGCACTAAGGGATCGGCTAAGGCTTCTACCAGGTTCTTATCCAGATCCGTTTCTTCCCCTTCCAACTCAAGGGTAATTTCTTTTTTCAAACTGCGGGCAAGATCTCGTACCACACGAGGGAAACGGCCAAACACCTTTTTAATGGGCTGCATGCGGGTTTTCATCACCGCACCTTGGAGATCACCAGTTACCACATCCAAGTTCGCAATGGCTTTGGTCATACTCTCGTCATTGACATTGATGCCTAAACTGAGCAACCGGTTGCGCACCAATACCAGTTCTCCCACCATGTTCATAATCTGATCAAGGCGTTTGGTATCTACCCGCACAGTCGTTTCTACAGGAGCGGCCTGTTGGGCGGGCTTCTTATCTTCTTTTTTCGCAGCCGGAGCCGCAGTTGCGGGTTTGGCCGCCGCAGTGGGCTTAGCCGCAGCAGGCTTCTCAGCAGCAACTGGCGGTGGAGGCGGCGGTGGCGGTGGTGGCGGCGGTGGCGGCGGTGCGGCTTTAACTGGCGCAGCTGCAGCTACCGGCGCGGGTCCTTTACCTGCTCCGTGCAATTGATCCAGCAACGCTTCGAATTCATCGTCAGTAATTTCATCACTGTCACCAGTGGACGCTGGCGCTTTTGCGGTTTCTTTTACCGCTGCCGGTTTGCTGGCGGCAGCAAATTTACCTTCACCATGTAATTGGTCAAGAAGTGCTTCAAATTCGTCATCCGTAATGTCTTCATCACCACCGGCTTGTGGCTCAGGTGCAGCGGGTTCTTTAGCTTTGCCACTGGGTCCGTTGTCACCATGCAGCTCATCCAGCAAGGCTTCGAACTCGTCTTCAGTGATTTCATCAACGCTGCCACTTGTTTCAGAAGCACCGGGTTCAGAGACGGGTTCAGGGTCGGCGGCAACTTCTATCGCTGCACTCTTCTCATCTTCAGATTCAGGTTTGCTTAGACGATGCAGGGTGTCGAGTAAATCTGCACTGGCTGGCTCAAGGGGTTCTCTGGCTTTGACGCTTTCAAACATCTCAACCACCACGTCTGTGGCTTGTAGAATGACATCCATCAATTCGGGGGTCAGAGTTCTCTGACGGTTGCGCATAACGTCAAATACGTTTTCTGCTCCATGGCAGACATCAACCAACTCAGTCAATGATAGAAAACCAGCGCCGCCCTTTACCGTGTGATAGCCACGAAATATTGCATTGAGTAAATCGGAATCTTCTGGATTATTTTCTAAGTCGACGAGCTGTTCTTGCAGTTGTTCCAGTATTTCACCGGCCTCGACTAAAAAGTCCTGTAGGATATCCTCGTCAACTTCAAAAGACATGAATCAATTCCCCTTAAAACCCCAAGCTAGATAGCAAATCATCTACGTCATCCTGACCTGACACGACATCATCGCGCGAATCTGCATCGATGATTGGTCCTTCCGCTTTCACTTTATCGGACTGATTTTCAGATTTGTTAGAATTTTCATTCACTTCGGTTGTACCGAACATGGTCAACATGCTCACCAAGTTGTCTTCGACTTCTTTGACCAACTCAATGACCCTACGAATCACTTGACCCGTCAAATCTTGATAACCCTGTGCCATCAGAACTTCGGTGAGTAACTTGTTGAGTTGCTCAGTTTCGACAGATGATTCTTCCAGCAAAGTATCTAATTCATAGCATAGGGTTTTAAATTCACCAAGTTGCAACTGCCGTGTCATGAGTTTTTTCCACTCAGGCAAAATCTTGGCAATGCCTACATGGAGTTTCTCGGCGATGGGCATACTGTTTTCCACCGCATCCATGGTCGTATTTGCTGCTTGTTCAGTAGTATCGATCACATACATCAAACGGGTTTGGGCATCTGGAATATCTTCTGTAGCCAAGTTTGAAATGCGAGGGTCCAACTGAAAACTATTTAATGAATCATGCAACTGACGGGTAAGCTTGCCCACTTCAGCAAATAACTCTACCGAGTCCGTCAACTGGCATTCTTCAAGCAACTCAGTCGCAGCTTGATTGTCACCTTTTTCCAAAAACTCAACGAGTTTCTTGGCATCTTCCAAGGACATCGGGGCTTGAACATTACTGCTCATGTTTACACTCCTGCTTATCGGGTAAAACGTGAGTGTTAGCCCAAACGCTCAAAGATTTTATCAAGTTTTTCTTTCAACGTAGCCGCAGTGAAGGGTTTTACTACATAACCGTTCACACCAGCCTGCGCCGCTGCCACGATTTGTTCTTTTTTGGCTTCTGCCGTCACCATCAACACAGGAAGATGTTTGAGACTGTCGTCTGCCCTAATAGCGCGTAACAGGTCAATACCTTGCATACCTGGCATGTTCCAATCGGTTACGACAAAATCAAAGTCACCTTGTTGCAACATGGGCAATGCAGTGCTGCCGTCATCCGCCTCCTGAACATTAGTAAAGCCCAGGTCCTTGAGTAGATTTTTGATGATACGTCTCATTGTCGAGAAATCGTCAACAACGAGAATTTTCATATTTTTATCCAAAACTGCCTCCAGTGAGGATTAAACCAAGATTATAGTTATATCGTGTTATTCGTTGAGACGCCAAGATTGCATGCGACTCTTTAGTTTTAGCATTGCCTGACTATGAATTTGGCTGACTCTGGATTCACTCACTTCCAGTACTTCACCAATTTCCCGCAAGTTCAATTCTTCATCGTAGTACAGAGAGAGTACGATTGCCTCTCTCTCGGGTAAGGTTGTAATGGCATGAGCCAAAGCCTTTTGAAATGATCCTTCGACTAAATCTTCGAAGGGTGCATCACTACCCTTGTTTTGTTCTGTGGTGATCACATCTTCAGTGATACCCAAATCTTCAATGCCAATTATGCGACCGGCATTAACCTCATTCAACATTTGATGATATTCATCTAGGCTGACTTGCAACTTTTCGGCAACGTCAACATCACGGGCGTCACGTCCTGTTTCCCGTTCGACTTGGTTGATCGCTTCGGTAATGGCCCGTCCGTTTTTGTGCACGGAGCGGGGCGTCCAATCTCCCTTACGGATTTCATCGAGCATCGCGCCGCGAATACGAATACCAGCAAAGGTCTCGAAGCTCGCACCTTTACTACCATCAAAATTTCGTGCCGCCTCGAGCAGCCCTATCATGCCAGACTGAACCAAGTCGTCCACCAACACGCTGGCAGGCAAACGAGCCATTAAATGATGTGCGATCCGTTTGACCAGCGGGGCATGTCGTTCAACTAACTGAGCTGTATCAACTTGCTGCTTATAAGCGGCCGCCTTTTTGTTCACCGTTGACCACCTGCAACTTTGTCAACAATAAGCTGTTCCAAGAAGAATTCTAAATGCCCACCAGGTTGATTAGGAAGTGGCCACGTCACGGCCTTCTCGGCTAAACCTTTTATTGCCATCGCCGCAGGAGAGCTTGGGAATGCATCGACAATGGCTTGCTGTTTACGCACGGACTTTCGAATATTTTCATCGTATGGAATGGTTGCAACCAATTCCAACGCCACATCCAAGAAGCGATTGGTCACTTTAGACAGTTTCGCAAACAATTCTTGACCTTCACGCATATTGCGAACCATATTCGCCACTATCTTGAATCGAAATACGCCGTGTTCTCGATTTAAAAGTTTGATCAGCGCGTACGCATCTGTGAGTGATGTAGGTTCATCGCACACCACAACCATAATGTCTTGGGATGCTTTAGAGAAACTTAGCACCATGTCAGAGATTCCGGCGGCCGTATCTACCAGCAACACGTCTATGTCGCTGCGTAATTCACTGAAGGCGCGGATTAATCCAGCATGTTCCGTGGGTGTCAGTTCCGTCATCGATTGAGTGCCGGAGGTTGCTGGTGCAATTAAAATACCGTGTGGCCCAGTGACAAGCACTTCGTCTAATGTGCATTCTCCCGACAATACGTGAGAAAGATTTTTTTCGACTCGCAGGCCTAACATAACATCGACGTTGGCCAAACCTAGGTCTGCGTCTAAGACCATGACCCGTTTGCCCAACTTAGCCATGGCGATAGCGCAATTCAGCGTAACGTTGGTTTTACCAACCCCACCTTTGCCGCCAGTGACTGCAATTACTTTTACTAACCGAGATTGATTCATTCGTCTTAAGCTACTCGCTTGATCCTCAATCATACCGCCATTGCCGAATCGTAATAATCTGACTGGTCAGTATGAACCAAACCATATTTTTTATAAAGTTTCGCCGCCATTGAGATTAAGTATTTGGTTTCGGCGACCTTTATGTCTTCGGGCACTTTCTGCCCGTCCGTTACATAATGCACTGCGATATCATGATCTATCGCTACGCTGATGGCTTCCCCCAAACTGTAACACTCATCCAATTTCGTGAAAATACATCCTTGCACGGAAACGTTTCGATATGCATTGATGGTATGTTCCATCACTTTATATTGTGCATTTGCCTGCATAACAAGATATTTCTTGATATTAGCACAAGTATCTTGATTTAAGGTATCTAACTGTTTGATTAATCTGGAATCTCTTTGACTGAATCCGGCGGTGTCAATGAGTATTAAGCGCTTGCTCCGCAACTGGTACAGGGTGTCTGCCAGTTCTTGCGCATTTTGTGCTCGCTTGACACTGCATCCAATGATCTTGCCATAGGTTGCTAATTGTTCAAATGCCGCTATACGATAGGAATCTATCGTTACCAAAGCAACCTGATCTGCACCGTATTTTTGCGCATAGCGTGCGGCCAATTTTGCCATAGTCGTGGTTTTGCCCGTGCCCGTCGGCCCAATCAACGCCACAACTCCTTTCTCACGGAGAATGTCATTGTTGCCAATTGGCAATTTGTTCGCTAACAGTTTGAGCAAAAACAACCATGCCTGGCGTTCATCGGCGTCAGCGGGCGTGTAAGAAACCACTTCGTTTGCGATGTGACTGGCAATGCCCATTTGCTCCAGGCGACTGACCAAATAGCCACGCAAAGGGTGACTACGTTGTTGTTCTTGTTTAAGCAAGCCAGAGACCTGAAACTGCAACACATTACGCAGTTCGCTCAATTCATGTTTGATGTCACTGATAACTTGACTGCTGATGGTTTCTGCCGTCGAGACCGCTGGACTGGGCTGGCGATTGATTTTTGCTTCACTTGCCTGAGTAGAGGGCGCAATTGCTGGCTGTTGCTCGGCATGCTTTGCTTGCTGTTCAAGTAGCGCTTTTAGACTGTCTGGACCGCTATCGCCAATGATTTCACTTAAGCTGGGCGTTTTCTTCTCGAATTTTGTCCGTTGCTCTATAGGCGAGCGCATAGAGTGAGGTTGCACATTCGTCTGAGACTTCGATGCACTGGGCTTAGCGGGCAGATTATCGTACGCGGCAACAATTTCAATGCCGTCAGCCACTTTCTTATTTGACATGATGACCGCATCTCCCCCCAACTCAGATTTGACCTTGTTGAGCGCTTCGCGCATGTCTTTACCAAAAAAACGTCTGATTTTCACCTTGCACCCTCAATTCTAGTTCTTTGCTTTTATGTCGCCCCAGTTGGCGTCATTTTATTGACCTATGGCACTGACAATCCGAATTTGCTTGTCGCCGGGTATTTCTTGATAAGACAACACGTGCAAACCGCTCACAGAATGTTTCAAGAATTTCGACAATACCGGCCTAAGCATTCCAGAGGTCAAAAGTACTGCCGGTTCGCCTTCCAACTCTCGTTGTTGACTTGCTTCGCTGAGCGACTGTTGCAGCCTTTCTGCTAATCCGGGTTCAATGCCAGCGCCGTCTTGGCCACCTGCTTGTAACGACTGGTGCAACATTTGTTCCAACTCGGGCGCCAAAGTTATGACAGGCAGTTCTGCCTCGCCGTTATTGATTTCTTGCACGATCAAGCGTTTCAAGCCGATGCGAACCGCGGACACCAACACGTCGGGATCTTGGCTCTTCGGTCCATATTCAGAGAGGGTTTGCACGATAGAGCGCATGTCTCGAATCGGCACGCCTTCGTAAAGCAAGGTTTGGAGTACTTTCACTACCGTGCTCAGAGGCAGGATATCCGGTACGATACCTTCGACTAATTTAGGGTTGGTTTTCGCTAGCATATCCAGTAGCTGCTGCACTTCCTCATGTCCCAATAATTGATGGGCATTGTTGGTCAACAACTGACTCAAGTGTGTTGCCACAACGGTAGCAGCGTCCACCACCGTGTAACCTAGAGTCTGGGCGTGCTCTCGCTGCTGCGGTCGAATCCACACGGCATCCAGACCAAAGGCGGGATCCTTGGTTGCGGTTCCTTCTAGCTTGCCAAAGACTTGGCCAGGATTAATAGCCAGCTCATCATCGTGACTGATATCTGCATCCCCTACCGTGACTCCCAACATAGAAATAGTGTAACTATTGGGACTTAAATCCAGGTTGTCACGAATGTGTACAGGCGGGATCAGGAAGCCCAACTCTTGCGAAAGTTTCTTGCGCACTCCCTTGATACGGGTAAGCAACTCACCACCTTGAGTCTTGTCCACCAAAGGAATTAACCGATAGCCTACTTCCAAACCAATGGTGTCAACGTGCTGAACGTCATCCCAACCCAGCTCTTTGATCTCTACAGGCTGCTGACTTTGGTCCGGCAATTTATCTACACGCTGGGGTTCTTCCGCTAATTTCTTCGCTTGCCATTGGGTGAAATAGGCGAACCCACCGACCAAAGCACTGAATCCCAAAAATGCCACGTGAGGCATTCCTGGAACAATACCCATCACAAACAAAATACCGGAAGTGACATATAGGGCTCGCTGATTACCCAACTGACGCTTCAATTCGGCGCCCATTTCTTGTGAGTCGTTTTCTCGAGTCACTATGATGGCAGTAGCCACTGACAATAACAGTGAGGGTATTTGCGCGACTAGGCCGTCACCAATGGTCAAAATAGTGTAAATTTCGATGGCTTCGCCAAAGGCCAAGTCATGCTGAATGATGCCAATAAACAAGCCACCGACGATGTTGATCAGCATGATAAACAAACCTGCAATGGCATCGCCTTTTACAAATTTTGATGCACCGTCCATCGAACCGTAAAAATCCGCTTCACTGGTGATTTCCATGCGGCGCTCCCGCGCCTGCTCCTGATCGATATAGCCTGCGTTGAGGTCAGCATCGATGGCCATTTGCTTACCGGGCATGGCATCAAGGGTAAAACGGGCGCTGACTTCTGAAATCCGTCCGGCACCCGCGGTAACCACTTTGAAATTAATGATCAAAAGAATGGCGAAGACCACAATACCCACGGCATAGTTGCCACCAATGACCACTTCACCAAAGGCTTGGATGACTTTCCCAGCCGCGTCTCCGCCTTCGTGACCTTCCAGCAATACAATACGAGTGGACGCTACGTTGAGCGCCAATCTAAGAACGGTTGCGATCAACAACACCAAGGGGAAAATACCAAAGTCCACTGGCTTTTTGGTGAACACTGAGACCAAGATGACCATCAAGGAAAGGGCGATATTAAAACTGAACAAGATGTCCAGTAGAAACGCGGGCATGGGCAAAATCACCATACCCATTATGGCCAACAATACCAACGGCGCACCCACACCGCTGGCGAACTGTTTCACTTGATTTTTATCGACTCGATTGAAGTAACCTGCCAGTTCCATATAACAAAATTTTGACGCTGATGAGACTTAGGGCGGGTTTTGCAACTATTGCGCCACAATGATTAGGAAATGGGATGGGCGATAGAAGTGAACGATGATTAAAGTAGAAGAATGCAAATCTGTTGTGCTAAAAGAAAGCGACGACTAATTGTGAAGTCTGAACCTATGGCACAGTTGAAACCGACAAATCGCTAACAAGTTGGATCTGTAGGCACAAAAAAGCCCGACCGAGTCGGGCTTTTTAAATTCAAAATCGTGTTTGGATTATTTTGCAGCGACTTTACGACGAGCAACTAATACCAAGCCACCTAGCAATAATGCCAAAGCAGAAGGCTCTGGTACGTATGTTACTTCGCCAAAACGAGTGGTGCCTAATACGTCTGCGAAATCGCCTTGTTGACCAATGCCGAATACGTCAAAGGCAGCAAAAGAATTATCTAACAAACCTACGTTCAAGAAAATGTCGTAATCCACGTCAATAAACTGTTCTGCCAAGTCTTCCAAACCAGCAAATGGGTCTGCTGGGTTCAACGCAGCAAAGAAGCTACCGTCTTGGAAGAACACGCCGTCAGCTAGGGTGAAGTTTACGCCACCGAACCAAAGGTCCATTTCCAAATCAGCGGAGTCTTGTAGCAAGAAACCTGCAACATCTACGTGATCAGTGTTGTACTTGATGTAACCCAACACTTGATCCATACCTTCAACCATACCCAAAGAGTTGTCAGGGTGGGCGAACTCAATGTCGGCAATAATGTTTTGTTGGATGATAGCACCAGCGTTTGCAGTCAGAGACATTCCGAGGGTAGAAGCAACCAGTGTTGTTGCCATAAGGACTTTCTTTAAGTACGTCATATATTATCCTTTTGATTTTATTGTTTTATTTTTCTAAGTGTAAAGTATCAAGTTATTTTCAGAGGGATCGTTGACGATCGCTGGCATTTGGTAAGCAAGTAACACACCAAAATTTATTATTGTTATTTTTCATGGGGTTACATTGCATACCTACCACTAGAGCCTTGGGATCGTCAAAAAAGCTGACAGTGAAAGAGCTACTCTTTTTTGTTGTCTTTTTCGTCCGAAATAAATTCGGCATCCAACTCTTCATGATCACCCACCACGTCCTCTAAACGAACCTTATCCACACTGCGAAATGTGTTGATGGGTCCGGCTAAAGCATACAAGGCAAATACCACAAAGAGTACCAAAGCAGGTTCTGTTGCCACCACGACGAACACCAGCATCACGAGCAGCAGAGCAACAAACGGGACTTTACCGTGCCAATTGACTTCTTTAAATGAGTTATATTTAAAGTTACTGACCATCAACAATCCCGCTAACCCGGTGACTAAGGCTACAACTATCCCCACATCATGACCGTCAACCTGGTATTCAACTCCGACCCAAACCATTCCGGCTACCAATGCTGCGGCCGCTGGGCTGGCGAGGCCTTGAAAGAATCGTTTATCGGCTACCGCTAATTGAGTATTAAAGCGAGCCAGTCTTAGCGCTGCGCCTGCTACGTAAATAAAAGCAGCCAACCAGCCAATCTTGCCTAGACCTGAGAGGCCCCAATTGTAAGCAACCAGCGCAGGTGCCATACCAAAAGACACCATATCGGCCATCGAGTCGTATTCGGCACCAAAATCACTTTGGGTATTGGTCATGCGTGCAACGCGACCATCTAAACCATCAAAAATCATGGCGACAAATATAGCCACTGCAGCCGCTTCAAAATGATTATTCATCGAAGACACTACCGCATAGAAGCCCGAAAACAACCCAGCTGTAGTCAACAAATTTGGCAATAAATAGATGCCTTTACGTTTGTTCTCTGTCATTTTTCCTCCAAAAAACTATACATAGGTTATCACAGGCATACTTGACCGCATATCTGCATTCGTCAAAAATTGTCTCGGTTATTACCTGTTGTTATGAGCCGCTTATATTTAGTCCGGTAAAATATATAGTCTTTGATTCGGGACAGACACCACATGAGATGTCTGTTTTTTTTACACTGCAAAGATATGGCTGCATTTAAAACACACTATAATGTTGTTTTTAATGGATATTTTACAATTGGAACGATAGTTGCTTAGATTGGTACAGAGAAGCATTTAGTTCATTTTATATCGAAGTGGACTCGGAGAGAGATAAGTGGTTATGAACAAAACAGTTAAGACATTATCAGCTGTAGTGGCGTTACTTGCCAGCTCAACTGCACTAGCCGGCACTCAGGTGTGGGATTTCCTTGGCAACGGCAGTTCAATCGAAAATGACAATGCTCACAGCATTGGCTCTGGTACTTATATCGATTTGTATGTCGATAATATTGAGTTGGTTATCAGCGCATGGTCATCAAGCAAGAATTCTGGCTCTTGTTCAAATGGAGACCCAGTTTGTGACAGCAACAATGCTCTTTATGACCAAGACCCTTTTATCGAGCGCGCAGAATTGACCAAGTACAACGGCTCTGGTCTAGGCGCAATCAATAATGACGAGGGCGACACCTCCCCACATCATGCATTCGACAATAACGGAAGCAATGATGGTTGGGTCGATTATGATATGGCATTGTTGCAATTCGATACCGCAGTGGTATTGGATGAAATCGATATTGGTTGGAGAGGAGACGACTCTGATATGACCGTATTAAGCTACACCGGTAACGCTGCCATTTCTGGTTCGCCTTTTGGCGGTTCTGATACTTGGTACAGCTTGTTAAGCAACGGTTGGTCACACGTTGGCAACTATGCCGATGTTTCAACCTCAACCAATCAAGTTATCTCTGGTGCAACCGCTTCTAAGTATTGGTTGGTGGGTGTTTACAACCCTGTATTCGGTGAATCTTGGTCAATCGGTAACGATTCCATCAAATTGGCTGGTGTCAAAACCAGCACCGTTGAAGGGACTCCAAATACAGAAGTTCCAGAGCCAACAGCGCTCGCGTTGTTGTTAGGTGGAATGGCCCTATTGACTTCTCGCAGACGTCAAAGCTAATTTCCACACAGATAGAAAAGAAAAGACGGTTCGCCGTCTTTTTTTGTATCTGCGAAAAATAGACTAAATGCAGGTTTCAGATATTTTGTAGCCAGCAGCTAGAGGCCATTGACTCCATTTCGACAAGCAAAGTAGCGCCTTTTCTAGATCAGCAAAGTGATTTTAGTGTAATGTACGTTACCGTATTCCAATCTAACCAAACTGAGCATGTTTTATCGTGAGTAAATCATTTTATTTTTCTACCTGTTTTATCGGACTTTTGACCTTTTGCTTATTCGTACCTAGTGCGAATGCCGACGAAAGCAGTAACTATTACGAAAAAGCGGTTGCTGAAGTTAATCAAGAAAACTACGAAGCCGCTTATATTCAGTTAAAAAATAGTCTGAAACTCAATCCAGCAAATCTTCCTGCGCAAATATTGATGGGTAAGGTACTGATGATCAGTGGCTATATGGAAGAATCGGAAGAAATTTTGGAAGAGGCCCTACTGGCAGGTGCAGACCCTAGCTTGGTGGCCGACACCTTAGGTAAAGTTTGGTTGTATTCAAAACAGTACGACAAAATTAAACAAACCCGCTTTCAAGGTCTCAGTCCTCAGGCCGAAGTTGACTGGATGTTGATTGTTGCAACCGCCAATCTGAATACAAATGATACGTCCGGGGCGCGCAAAGGCTATGAAAAGGCATTGGCATTGCAACCGAGAAACGTGCGGGCGCTAAATGCCTTGGCGTCTTTGGAAATTCTCGCAGGAGATTTGGAAAAAGCACAAGCTTATCTGGATCGTTCTTTCGCCCAAGATATGAAAGATCCTACTACTTGGCGCTTACAAGGGGATTTTTTCTTGGCTAAGGAGTTTTTAGATGAAGCAACTCGCGCCTACAACACCAGTTATGACATTGCCCCAGACGACCCCCTGATAAAACGTTCTCTGGTTCAGGTTTATATGCAGAAAAGAGATATCCCAGCAGCGCAAAACCTGCTGGAGAACGTATTATCCCAGACCCCAAGTGATCCTACCGGATTGTTATTGAACGCTTGGTTGCTCTCTCAGCGGGAACAAAGCGACCAAGCCGCCACAGAGCTCGAAAAGCTCAGTTCGAAGTTGGGTAATTTAACAGAAGAACAATTGCGTCAGGATCCGTCACTTATTTACGTCAGTGGACTGTCTGCCTTTGCTCAACAAAACTATCAGCAAGCGAAGACCAGTTTTGAACAGTATCTGAATTTCGTTCCAAGCAATACCGATGCCATCGCCCTTCTCGCGCAGGCCTATATCAAACTGGGCCAACCCAAACCGGCCCTTGAGGCCATGCAACGGCAAGAACGCAAATTAGCAGAGCAGTTGGACTACGCGGTTATCCTTAGCGAGCTGTATTTGGCCAATGACAAAGCGTTTAAGGCAGTTGAACTGATTGATCGTCTTAAAGAGCGTTATCCTAATTCTGGTAACGTGCAACTGCTGGAAATCAAAGCGCTGATCGCCAGAGACAAACTGCAAGAGGCATTGGATAAATTAAACGCCCATCCTCTGGCGACACGCAGTGTCAGTTTTATATTGACCAAATGTAGACTACTTATTCAAATGCGCGAATATGATCAGGCCAGCACTATTATCAATGAATTGTTGGATGCCTCTCCAAGCAATGAAGAGTACCTCAATATTAAGTCAGCAATTCAAATGAATCAGCGACAATGGAGTGAAGCACTGGTCACAGTGGAACAGATATTGTCTGCTAATCCAGTACATTTTGCCGCCCGATACAGTAAAGCCAATATATTGATCGCCCAGCAAAATTACCAAGATGCAAAGAATATCGCCATCGCGCTAAGTGATGTTCGCGAGGATGACGTAACGGTTTTGATGTTGTTAGCCAGAGCCAATGCCGGTTTAAAAGAATATGAAGATGCCATTAGTCGGCTTGAGCGCGTACTGGAAAAGGACATCGACAACTTGCAAGCCATGGAAATTAAGGCTGCCATTCACGTACAAATGGGCGACTTGGAAAAAGCCATTAGGCAGTTTGGCTCTGCAATTCGAACTGCACCGGAGCAGCCCCGCTATCACATGAAACGAGTTGAGTTGATGCTGGCCAATAACCAAGTGGAAAGGGCAAGAAGAGAGTTTAAAGAAATCGCTGATCTCATTGCGACGGATCCCGTTTTATTGAGCGAATTCAGTCGCATTCAAATGCAGGCAGAAGATCCAGAAGGGGCGCAAGAAAGCATTACGAAAGCCTATCAATTGATGCCAAATAGCCCATCGTTGGCGATCCGCTACATCCGGCTACATTTAGCCACTAAGAATCTTGCAGCAGCTCAGAAAGTCCTCAATAGTTGGCTTAAGAAGTTCCCGACCAGTGAAGAATTCTTGATTTTATCTGGCGATCTAGCCATTCAGAAACAGCAAAATGAACAGGCTTCAAAAGCCTATTTAAAAGCCCTTGAATACACTCCTAGCTCTAGCTTGGCTTTAGCCAAGTTGTATCAAACGACCAAAATTGGCGTTGGCTCTGAGGCATTTGAGGAGAAAGCGAATTCGCTATTAATCACCTACCCTGACTATCATTTGGCGAGAAACTTGTTGGCCGATTATTATCTCGATCAAAATCGCTTCGATGAGGCCTTGCAGCGTTACACAGAATTGTTGGAAGTGGACAACTTGAGTAATCGAGCGGTGATTCTAAATAACGTTGCCAATATCTATCTTGAGCGGGATTTGAAGAAGGCGAAAACCTTTATTGAACAAGCAATTGAAATTGATAATGGAAATCCTTCTATACTAGACACCCACGGTTGGATTTTGGCCAAACAAGGGGATATCGAATCCGCTCTTAACGTGCTGCGAAGAGCTTATGCCATGGATTCGGATCAACCCGCCAATTTGTATCATCTTGCCTATACATTAAGTAAGCTGAATCGTAAGGATGAAGCAAAACAATATGCTGAAAAAGCATTGCAAAACGATACCCGTTTTGCCGAACGAGAGGCAACAATGGCATTGTTGGAGACACTGTAAAACTCAAATTACGGTGAAAACAAATACAAATAAAAAAGCCCCACTTGAAGCCAATCAAGTGGGGCTTTTGTTTTTTCAGTTTTGCTTAACTTACGTCTATTGTCAGTTCGCCGTTTTGGACATCGATGCGCACTGTCCCTTCAGGAGCTAGATCTCCAGAAAGGATACGTTGAGCCAGAGGATTCTCGATTTCCGTCTGAATCGCTCGTTTTAGAGGACGGGCACCATAAACAGGGTCGAATCCTGCTTCGGCCAACTTCTCCAACGCAGCCTGTGACAGCTCCAATTTGTAGCCTTTTTCTGTCAAACGTTGACGTAAAGACAATAGTTGAATCTTGGCGATGGATTTAATCTGCTCCAGCCCCAAAGGATGAAACACCACAGTATCATCGATACGATTAATAAACTCGGGACGGAATTGCTGACTGACCACTTCCATCACCATGCGTTTCATCTCTTCATATTGACTCTCATCGTGCTTGTCTTGAATGATGTCTGAGCCCATATTTGAGGTCATGATCACCACGGTATTTTTGAAGTCAACCGTACGCCCCTGACCATCGGTGAGTCGTCCATCGTCCAACACTTGCAGCAGGATATTAAACACATCCGGATGGGCCTTTTCCACCTCATCGAGCAAAATCACAGAATAAGGTTTACGACGCACCGCTTCTGTCAGATAGCCGCCTTCTTCATAGCCAACGTATCCTGGAGGCGCACCTAATAAACGAGCTACTGAATGTTTCTCCATAAATTCTGACATATCAATGCGAACCATCGCCTGTTCAGTATCAAACAGGAATCCTGCCAGCGCTTTACACAACTCGGTTTTACCCACACCTGTTGGGCCCAAAAATAAGAAAGAACCAATGGGACGATTGGGATCGGACAGCCCGGCTCGCGAGCGGCGAATCGCATTGGACACGGCGTTGACGGCTTCTGCCTGTCCCACCACTCGAGTATGTAATACTTCTTCCATGCGCATCAGCTTATCTTTTTCCCCTTCGAGCATTTTGCTCACTGGGATCCCTGTCCAACGAGATAACACGTCGGCAATTTCGTTCTCGGTCACCTTGTTTTTAAGCAATTGAGTTTCGGTGGTTTCACTCTCCATCGCATGTTCGAGTTTCAGTTCCAGCTCAGGAATACGTCCATATTGCAATTCAGACATACGACTCAAATCAGAGGCGCGACGAGCGATTTCAAGGTCCAGTTTAGCTTGCTCTAATTCTGACTTGATATTTTGCGTCCCTTGCATGGCATTTTTTTCTGCCAACCAAATGGTTTCCAATTCGGAGTACTTCAGTTCTGCCTGCTCTCGCTCCAGCTCAATCAATTCAAGACGTTTGTGACTGGCATCGTCCTTCTCTTTTGCAAGTGCCTGCTCTTCCAATTTAAGCTGGATGATACGACGCTCTAAGCGATCCATATCTTCAGGTTTGGAGTCCATTTGTAAACGGATACTCGACGCTGCTTCATCGATCAAATCAATGGCCTTGTCCGGTAATTGGCGATCGGAAATATAGCGATGGGACAAAGAAGCTGCCGCTACGATTGCCGGATCGGTGATGTCCACCGAGTGATGCAATTCGTAACGCTCTTTCAGACCACGCAAAATGGCAATGGTGTCTTCCACGCTCGGCTGTTCCACCAGCACTTTTTGAAAGCGTCGCTCAAGTGCAGCGTCTTTTTCTATGTACTGACGGTATTCATCTAACGTGGTGGCACCCACGCAGTGTAATTCACCCCGAGCCAATGCAGGCTTTAACATATTGCCTGCATCCATCGCACCTTCCCCTTTGCCTGCACCTACCATAGTGTGCAGTTCATCGATGAACAGGATGACTCGACCTTCTTCTTTGGATAGCTCATTGAGAACCGCTTTCAAGCGTTCTTCAAACTCACCTCGGTACTTTGCACCGGCCACTAGCGCGCCCATGTCGAGGGCCAACACCCGTTTGTTTTTCAGCCCTTCAGGCACTTCAGAATTGATGATACGCTGCGCAAGACCTTCAACGATCGCAGTTTTACCAACCCCGGGTTCGCCAATCAATACTGGATTATTTTTGGTACGACGCTGCAACACTTGAATGGTGCGTCGTATCTCGTCGTCTCGGCCAATAACTGGGTCTAACTTGCCCTGCTCGGCACGTTCTGTAAGATCCGTAGTATATTTTTCCAATGCCTGACGCACGTCTTCTGCATTGGGATCGGTAACTTTCTGACCGCCTCGCATTTTTTCAATCGCGTTTTCAATCTGCGTCTGGTTTACACCCAGTTGCTTGAGGATATCGCCAAGTTTGCCTTTGTCTTCCACCGCCGCAAGCACAAATATCTCAGAACTGATGTATTCATCTTTGCGTTTTTGAGCAATCTTGTCGCTTAAGTTCAGCAATACAATGGTATCTTTACCCAACTGCACATCGCCGCCAATACCTTCAACCCGAGGAAGACGCTCGATGGCCTCAGCCAAAGAAGAGCGCAACGCATTCACATTGACATTTGCTGCATCGAACAAAGGCCGCACTGAGCCCCCTTGTTGATTCAACAAAGCCGTCATCAGATGCACCGGCTCAATAAATTGATGATCGCGTCCTAACGCGATGGACTGTGCGTCAGAGATGGCTACCTGAAACTTACTGGTAAATCGATCTAATCGCATGTTTGTTTCCTTTAAAAGCTATTCGTTTTGATAGCAAAGTTATGGGTGCACAGTGCCACGTATTCAAGTCGCACCCTCCAACATCTTGATCAAGATCATGTTTTTGTTGAGTTAATCTTTTGGACGATGGTGACTCACCCATGATTCAGAATAGACCCAAAGAAAGAGCAAGGAAGACTAAGTTAGGTAAATACCACAAACCATTCGGCCAGTCGGCAAACTGCCTTGATGAGCACTGCGACGATGAGAAAAGAAACGTTGAGAGTGTGAGTATGTGCACTGGTCCAGCGAATACACCTGCCGAACCCCTAAATCCAATAACAACTCCCTTAATATCAACAGCATGGAGCAATGATACTTATCAGCAGAATCGCTGGTTTTAAATGCCTGAGGAAAGTGCTGAAATGCCCGCTTAACCTCACTACCCACTTCAAAATGCTTTTGACCAATGTGCGGTCCTACCCAAACGGAAAGTTGATTGGCAGGAGTGGTCATTCTGGCCAGCGTATTTTGCACTATACCGTCTGCCAAACCTCGCCAGCCTGCGTGAATGGCAGCCACTTCAGTACCAGCCTGATTAGAGACCAAAATGGGCATACAATCCGCAGTCATCACCGCACAAACTAAATTTCTTTCTTGTGTGATCAGTGCGTCGCAATTGGCGATGGGCAAATGTTTAAGGTCCGCCCGTTGGGCAATGTGTACATGATTACTGTGCACTTGATCTAGCCACGCGATATTTTGCCATTGCGGTAGCAGCGCTCGATTTCGACTGACATTGGCTTCATCATCTCCCACATGCATGCCAAGGTTCATTGATTCGAAACCGCTTCGACTGAACCCTCCTGTACGGCAGGTGTAAAAGGCACAAACCCCCTCAGGGAGGGGCCAATGGGGATGATGAAGGCTCATAACAAACTAAAACTAAATCTGCTCGATGGGGAATTCAAGGGTGTCTGCTCGTAACACCTTGAGCAAATGCACCATATCTTCAGGAATGTCTGCTTGCCAGGACATCCATTCCCCAGTAATAGGATGCTCTAATTCAAGCTGCGCTGCATGCAAGGCTTGACGTCTAAACCCTCGGAGCATGTCGATCATGTCCGGTCCACAGGCTTTTGGTAGTCTTGGACGGCCACCATACAAGGGATCGCCAACCAAGGGGTGCTTTAGATGGGCCATGTGCACGCGAATCTGATGGGTACGACCGGTTTCCAATTTCAAACGCAGGTGGGTATGGGCTCTAAACTTTTCGATGACTCGATAATGGGTCACTGCAGGTTTACCGGTTTCACGAATTGCCATGCTGGTACGTTTTGTTGCGTGACGTCCAATCGGCGCATCAACCACACCGCCAGCCACCATGGTGCCGTAAACCACTGCCTCGTATTCTCGACTGATTTGCCGAGCTTGCAGTTTTTCCACTAAGTGGGTTTGTGCAGGTAAGGTTTTGGCTATTACCATCAAGCCAGTTGTATCTTTGTCCAAACGGTGGACGATGCCAGCTCTGGGCACCTGAGCAACCTCAGGTGCATGACTCAGTAGCGCATTCAATACCGTGCCATCGGCATTACCGGCTCCGGGGTGAACCACAAGATCGGTGGGCTTGTTGATCACCAGTATGTGTTCATCTTCAAACACGATGTTTAAGTCGATCGCCTGCGCTTGATGACTCAGTTGTACTTCAAGGGTGGCATCGATTTGTATGGTTTCCATTCCCAGCACTTTTTCTCTGGGTTTGTTTTGGATCTGGCCGTTGACACGCACGTTTCCGGCTAAAATCCATTCTTTTAGCCGAGATCGTGAATAATCAGGGAACATTTCCGCCAAGGCTTGATCTAACCGTTTACCGAATAGTCCTTCGGGCACGTCGGCGAGTAATGAAATCGTTTGCTGATCAGCAGCCATGAAATTGGGTATCCTGTTGGTCTTGGTAATCAATAAAAAGTGCATCCACCGGATCGGTCAGGTAGAATGCCTTCGATTAAAGTGTAACGACACAGTTTAGCGGATTTTTCAGTCTGACTGAATCTGAATAATGAATAAGAGTAACATGAAATTCAAAAACCCAATTTATAGTCTCTTGATAAGTGCAGTACTGGTCACTATGGTCGGTTGTTCATCTTCTCCAGATGAAGATGAATTGTTGCTAGGCAACAAAGGCCCTGATGTGTTGTACAAAGACGCTAAAGAGAGCATGATGCAGGGCAACTTTAACGTATCTGCAGAAATTCTCAGTGCCTTGGATTCTCGTTTCCCTTTTGGCGCACACTCCCATCAAGTTCAACTCGATCTGATTTATTCATACTACAAAGTCGGTAAATCGGACGAAGCCTTAGCCACCATAGATCGCTTTATTCGATTAAACCCGAATCACTCAGATGTAGATTACGCGATGTACATGCGTGGTTTGACTAACATGGATGCAGATAAAAATCTGTTCCAGGAATTGGTCGGTATTGATCGTTCAGACCGAGACCCAAGTCGCTCCAGAGAGGCCTTTGCAGACTTTAGACGGCTTATCAATAAATACCCGGACAGCAAATACGCCGCAGATGCCAAGAAACGTATGGTGGCAATCAAAGACCGATTAGCCAAATATGAAATAGCCATCGCGCGTTTTTACATGCGTCGCGAAGCCTATGTGGCCGCCGCCAATCGTGGCCGCTATGTGTTGGAATACTATCCAGACTCCAATCAGATTCAGCAAGCATTAGAAATCATGGTGGAATGCTATGACCAACTGAAGCTGGACGACTTGAAGGCTAATGCGCTAAAAACACTCAAACTGAACTATCCCGATAGCAGTTACAGTAGCTAGCCTATTGTAAGCAGTAATAACAGGCGTGCTAATCAACATAAACCTTTAGCACGCTTACAGATATAGCCCTCGACCTAGTGAAGGGTTCGCCACATAATGTTTTCGCTTTAAAGGATGTCAGTGCCAGAATTTCCTTTGAAATCTGGGTCAACTCTGATTCTCTATAAATTTGTAAAGACACTCAACTCAGAGTGCTAGCTTCGCAATTATCACGCTTTGCATATAGTTATGATGGGGTTTTAAATGCTATTTGATATCTCTATCGTTCAAAGCTTGGGTAAAATTGCCGTCGCCATACTTCTATTGCTGTCGTTTTTTCTTGTCACTGTCAAAAGTAGAATCAAGACTGCTAATCGCATTTTTGCAGGATTTTTAATCCTTGTCGCTTTTGACATGTGTGGTCTTTTTATTTACGAGTGGTTAGAGCAGCATCCTGTCATAGATATGATTCGACGCTCCAGTGTTCTGCTGCAAATGCCTCTGTTCTATTTCTACCTCAGAGTAATTTGTTTCAAAGGCATTCATGTACGTTTTGCATTGTTGAAACATACAATCCTGTTTTTTGCATTTTGGCTGACGCTATTTATTGAATACGTATGGCTACCGGTCGACCAAAAAATTGCCTTTAATCAAAATCTTAACACTGCACATTGGATTACCTTCTCCATTTTGGCTGAGATTCAATACTTCGTGTATATCTTCCTCATGTTTAGGTCTCTTTCCGTCTATAAGACAAATTACCAAGCAAATTATGCTAACTATGATTCCACAGCATATCGTTGGCTTTTCCAACTAACTTGCATTTCTCTTGTTGCTCATTTTTTTGCTTTGAGTAAAAACTTAGTTATTCATTTCGCGTCTCCAGGGATTATTTTGCCCGCCTATTTTGTGGTAAGTATTTCTGCTCTATCTGCATTTTGTTGGCTTGTACTTAAGGCGTTGTATCATCCAAGTATTACCCGAGGTATCAAGACCGACACCACATTAGAGACGCTGGCTTATAATGATGCAGCCGTTAGATTTGGATTGAAGAAAAACAGCAAGAGACAGGAAGTTGAGTTAGAGATTGACGACCTGATTCGAGACCAGATCGATCATTTGCAGAAGTTTATGGTTGAGCACGAACCCTATTTAGATCCTGATTTGCACGTTGAAAAATTAGCGCTGTTGCTGCACATGCCAGTCAAAGAGCTATCAACTTTGATTAATCAATACATGAGACAAAACTTCTTTAATTTTGTGAATGGCTACCGAATTGAAAAGGCAAAGCTTTTACTTAGTGAACAACAAAACTCCAAACGCACGGTTTTGCAGATTCTGTACGATGTGGGGTTCAATTCTAAGTCCTCTTTTAATACGGCGTTTAAAAAGCATACTGGTCAAACGCCTACGTCGTTTAGAAAAACCTGTGTTTTAACTGAGCAATCGAGCAATCTAACGGCCGATTAATTCTGCGACGGATTGCATCCTATCGTCTTTGCTAAAGGATATTCACTGGGTAAAGAACGACCCTCAAACCCGAATTAATTGGTTCGACTTTTGTTAGTCGGACGATTCAACTTCCCAATCTAACTACCTTAGTCGCAAGATTCACACTATCAGCAACTAGGAGCACTAGATGATAAAACTAGCCATATTCATTAGTCTATTTTTTTATTCCATGAGCACTATGGCTCAACCGAAAGCAGTCCAAGTGGACAATCTGTTGTCCGCTTGGAGCAAAACCCAAACTCCTGGGCTAGCCGTTATGGTTAGTCAAGACGGAGCAAAATTATATGAGCGTTATTTTGGTGTGGCTGACCTGAGCCATTTGAATCCAATTGATAGCGAAACTCGATTCCAAATTGCTTCTGTATCTAAACAATTTACAGCTTTTGCTATTGCACTTTTAGTGGAACGAAAAAAAATATCATTAACGGATGATATTCGTCGTTACTTGCCTGAACTTCAGGACTATGGCGAAACGGTAACCATACTCAATTTGCTGCATCACACCAGCGGACTGCGCGACCTGGATGATCTCAACCAAATTGTCGGGATTGGATTTGCGGACTACAACAATATTGAGCATGTCTATCGACTGTTAAGTCGTCAGAGTGCTCTTAATTTTGCACCGGGTGAACATTACGACTACTCAAACTCAGGTTATGTGTTGCTGGCCAAAATTGTTGAAAAGATCACCAATATGGGTTTTCGAGAGTTCATGCAAAGTGAGGTATTTGGTCCCTTGGAGATGGATAATACACTCATCTTTGACAATGCATTTGAAGTGGTCACAAACAGGGCAACAGCTTATTTTTCATCTGACAATCAAGCCTTTAGTCGAGACAATGGACAAACTGCAGTCTATGGATCGACCGGTATCTACACCACTGTTTCGGATTTAGATCGTTGGGCACGCAACTTTTACCAACATAAAGTAGGCAACCAAGCAATTTTTGATCTAATGCTCACTGTGGGAGCATTAAATAACGGAGAACGCACCCAATATGCATTTGGTCAGGAGCTTAAAACCCATAACGGACACCGTGCCGTTTTCCACGGCGGAGGCACTGGTGGATATCGCGCCTATCTCATACGCTTTCCAGAGCAAAAACTATCGATTTCAATGCTCTCAAACAACAGTTATTCCGGCACCGTTATGTTGGAGTATGTCAATCGGATTGCCAATATCTATCTTAATGAACAAGTTCAATCAGAGTCACTTTTGAAAAAGGAAAACCATTCACCAGAGGTCGTGGTGCCAAAGGAGTTGCTTTTTTCTTACCTTGGGGACTATCAAATTCAACCCGGTCTGATTTTTTCTTTCAAGGCGATAGAGCATACAATGGCGCTAACGATAACCGGTAATTCACAGCCAATCCCATTAAAAGCGATATCGAATAACACTTTCATTTTAATGGATAGTGCCAGTGGAAATCGGGTCATATTTGTGTCAAACAAAGGCAAAACGAGCCAAGCTATTCGCTACTTTCAAGGTGATTTTGAATATCAAGGTAAACGGGTTGAGCTGGTAGATTTCGATGAGACTAAGATCCGTTGGCACGACGTTGAAGGCTTGTATTACAGCGCTGACCTGAATACTAGCTACATTATCGAGTTTGATGGCACTAAGCTAGTCGCGATACATGCAACGAATTCTCCGATTCCACTCACGCCCTTTCAACCGGACCAATTCACCTCAAACGCGACCTATTTTCAGCAGGTTAGTTTTGAGCGTGGAGCAGACAACAGGGTGTCTAAAATGTGGGTGTCTGGATCAAGAAGTAAAAACATTGAATTTAGGAAAGTCAGTGAAATCGAACGCTGATCATCACTGCAAGACAAACCGATGGGCATCTGCTCATCGGATTTTCGCTTTACTAACGGAACGCCTTGCTAACTCGACTGTATTTTATATACAGCGTTTAAGCCGCGATGGTCGCGGCTAGAAAAACAAGTGACTAAAGGGATTGAGTAGTCGCGCAACACCGGATGTGAAGTGCAATGGTGCATCGACGATAGAAAATACCAGGCATCCTTCATTTGCATCGGAAAATGGCGCATGGGTATTTGACTGGTTCATCACGATGAAATCCCCTGTGTCATAGTGAGAAATACCATCGCTGAATTCCCCATCAATGACCAGCGTAAGCTCATTTCCTCTGTGAGTATGCTCAGGCACTCGACCGCCTTTTTGCATATAGATGAAGTTCGCTTTTCCAATTGGCCCTAAATCGACAGGTGCTTGATACAAGTTACCCAACAGGTGAGACCAATTCCCGGTATTGTCCACAAAACGACGCAATGACCTTGGCAAATTAAATTGTCTTCCATCCAATTCGATGGTTTTCTCTGCCGCTGGAACTGAAATTCCTTCGGCAACGGGTAATTGAGTAATACGAGCCATCATAGAGCCAAAATCGCAATGTTCTTGCTCTTTGGCCTCGTCTATTTCGGAGCTAGCTAGGTGTTCTTGAATCACTGCAACGTGGTTTGCACACTTACTACACATATCAGTGTGTGCAGCAATCACTAACGCCATTGCTGGTGCGCAGTTGCCCTCAACAAAACTCACTAACTGCTGTTGAGTAGGGTGTAGGTTAATCATGATCTTTCAACATCTCTTTCAAACGTTGCAATGCCAACCGAGTTCTGGATTTTACCGTTCCCAACGGAATATCCAACTCATCTGCAACCTCTTGTTGTGATTTGCCTTCGATATAGATGGCTTCAATCACCACTTTTTGCTTCTCAGGTAACGACTCAAACAGAATTCCTACCTGTTGCAGCGTTATCTGTTCATCTAAAGCGACTTCGTTGACGTCAGCGGTGTGTTCACACAACACTGGCCATAGGTCGTCGGAACAAATGTCCTCTTTGCGATTTTGTTGCTTACGCAACATATCGAAGCGAATGTTCCGTGCTATGGTAAAGATCCAAGTCGACGGCGAACCTTTCTCGGCATTGAACAGGTGTGCCTTTTGCCAAACATTCGACATGGTGTCTTGCACCAACTCCATAGCTAGGGCTTCATTTCCGATCTGCTTGAGCGCGTAGGAGCGTAGGCGTGGCGCAAAATAACCAAAAACTTTGCTAAAAGAACGCTTACAACGCTTTTCAGCCACCGTCGCCAAATACATTGACATCTCTTGTGCACACTCTTTTGGCTTAGGTGTTGCTGCTTTGTTCGTTTCCACCGGAATTCCGACTAACATATTCTTATCACCTGAATCGTTGAGCATTGCTAGTTTGTACGCAGGTAAACAGAAAAAGATCACTGCACTAAGTTTGACAGAAATTCGAGCGCTTTGCTGCAATCTTTTTCAGCGAGAAATTGTTGCTTCTGGTCTGGGTTGACTGGAATTAATTCCAACCATCGGTAAATGACCCAGATGGGATCTTCGAATTGAGGTTGAGGATATAACGATTGTACCTCTGGATATTTGTCAAAAATTTCTCTTAGCCACTTATCCATTGGCTCGATCAGGGTCTTGTCTACAACACACTGCCAATTGTCTAGCCACTGACATTGACCGACGCGCAGTTCATCATTCTGAGTTGCGACAGACAAGACCTGCACACAACGATGACCTTTGACTTTTATGCCCAACAACCCATCGTCGAGTAAATCAAAGTCTTCAATGGTTACATAGGTACCGACCGGGAAAATATGTTCGTTGCGTTCTTTGTTGCCACGGGCGTTGTACATGCAAATCACAAAACCTGAATTGTTTGCGCAAGCATTTTTCACCATGGTCATATACCGTGGTTCAAAAATGCGCAATGACATCACGCCGCCCGGTAGTATGTGGGCTGAAAGTGGAAACAAAGGCAGTTCAAAAGTATTTGTGTCCAATTTTCATGTTCCAGTTGCAAGTCATTACAAAAAATACGGGTTCTTTTTCTATTTAGATCGTTACTTTTTCGTTTTCTGCTGAATTACTTCAAAACCACAAAAGAACGGCAGCGGATATGATCCCAAATCATCTTGCCATGGTAAAAGCGCTAATGAAGCAAAATTTTGTAGAGCCATGGACATTTTTCAAAAATTTTCCGAGTTTTATCAACAGTTAGAAAAAGATTCTTTGCCTCAGTTGGGCGAGATCTACAGCGACGATGTGGTGTTTGTTGATCCGGTTTCTGAACATCATGGCTTGCCCTCTGTTGAGCGCTACTTTCGCGATTTAATGGAGAGCACGACGCTGTGCAAGAGCCACATCACTCGTTTAATGCGCAACGATGATACCGCCGCGTTTTGCTGGACAATGGAGTTAGCCCATCCAAAACTGAACGGTGGCAAACCATTCGAAGTCCATGGCAGCACTTGGATTCAAGTTCGAGACGATAAGATCGTATTCCATCGTGATTATTTCGATCTAGGTCAAATGGCATACGAGCGGATCCCTGTCCTAGGACGATTGGTCCGCATCGTAAAAAGGAGGTTAGCATCATGAATCGAACTATTTTAGTTACCGGGGCGACCTCAGGAATTGGCGAGGCACTCGCACAACTTTGCGCCCAGCAAGGGTATTCAGTGATCGCCTGCGGACGAAATCAACAAAAGCTCGATGAAATGGCTCGTCACGAAGCTATCACATCCCTCAAGTTTGACGTGACAGACAAACAGCAGGTGCGTGAAGTGTTGGCAGATGTGCAACCCGACATCGCTGTCTTAAATGCAGGCGTGTGTGAGTACGTAGACGTTGAAACTTTCGACGCAGAGATGTTTGAACGGGTGTTTGCTGCCAATTTCTTTGGTGTAGTGAACGTTATCGAGTCGCTGTTGCCGAATCTACATTCAGGTAGTCAACTGGTCGTAGTCGACAGTTTGGCCCGTTTGCTTCCTTTTACCCGCAGTCAAGCCTATGGTGCGAGCAAAGCCGCTGTGCATTATCTCACCAAGTCTTTAGAGGTTGATTTAAAAGGAAAAGGAATAAGGGTGCAAAGTGTTTCTCCTGGATTTGTCAGCACTCCCCTGACCGACAAAAACGATTTTGAGATGCCAATGAAGATAAGCGCACAAGAGGCTGCCGCAGCCTTGCTAAAGGGTATCGAAAAACAAAGCAGTAGCATCTACTTCCCTACTCTTTTTAGTGCCATATTAAGACTATTGGCACGGTTAAACAGCTCCACTAAGAGCGTCATCTGCCGTAATATGAAACAACAGGAATCATAATAGAATGACCAAACGGATTGCCATCATCGGCACAGGGATCTCAGGACTGACCTGCGCCCATTTACTTCACGAAAAGCATGCCGTTACTGTGTTTGAAGCCAATGACTATATCGGTGGACATACGGCCACCAAAGATGTTGAAGTCAACGGACAGCAGTATGCAATAGACACCGGATTTATTGTCTACAACGACTGGACCTATCCCAATTTTATTAAGCTGATGAATAAAATCGGTGTCAAAGGTCAGCCCACTGAAATGAGTTTTAGTGTTAAAAACTTAGCAGAAAACCTCGAATATAACGGCAACACCATCAATAGCTTGTTCGCTCAAAGGCGCAACCTATTACGTCCTAAATTCATTCGCATTGTGGCAGACATATTGCGCTTCAATAAATTGTGTAAAACGCTGTATGCCAATCAAACAGCAGAGCAAATCGGCGACATTACTCTGGGTGAATTTCTGCAACAGTATGAATTTAGTGAGGCATTTAATCACAATTACATACTCCCTATGTGTGCCGCGATATGGTCATCAAGCTTGCAGAAGATTAAAGGCTTCCCATTGGCTTTTTTCCTGCAATTTTTTAATAATCATGGCTTGTTGAACATTACCCATCGCCCCACTTGGCATACTATCATTGGGGGTTCCCGTCAGTACATTGGTCCCTTGACCCAAGGATTTGCTCAACAGATTCATTTAAATACCCCCATTATAAAAGTCGAGAAAAGTGACTCTGGATATCGCCTACACTCTACCGAGGAGCGACACTGGAACTTTGACGAAGTGATTTTTGCTTGTCACAGTGACCAAGCCTTGCAGATGATTGATAGGCCCAATGAAACCCAACGTCAGATTTTATCCGCTATGCCTTATGCGATGAACGAAGTGGTTTTGCATACCGATACCAGCATTCTACCCAAGCGGCCATTGGCGTGGGCAAGTTGGAACTATTTGCTCAATGGAGCCGATGATGAAAACACTGCCCCCACTACCCTTACCTACAACATGAATATCTTGCAGCGTTTGCAGTCTGATACTACCTTTTGCGTGACACTAAACCGTACCCAAGACTTGGCTCCAGACAAGATTTTGCAGACCTTTCAGTACGCCCATCCCCAGTTCAGTCAAACCAGCGTGGCTGCACAACAGAGACGGAATGAAATCTGTGGCAAAGACGGTATGCATTTTTGTGGGGCATATTGGTACAACGGTTTCCATGAAGATGGTGTAAAGAGCGCATTAGATGTGTGTGCTCGATTTGGAGCAACACTGTAATGGACAGTGCTATTTACTTGGGTAAAACCCATCACAGTCGCTTTTTACCCAAGCCGCACAAATTCAGCTATCGAATTTTTATGTTTTGGCTCAATCTGACTGAGCTGGACGAGGTGCACGAGAAAGTCAGAGGTTTCTCACTGGGCGGTTGGGCGCCTTTTAGATTTCGCCGCAGTGACTACTTAGGCGACCCCAATATTCCCCTGCAGTGTGCCGCATTGAAGCGCATGTCTGAATTGGCGGGCAAAGAGCTTAATGGCACGGTATACCTGCTCGCTCAGGTTCGTATGTTTGGCCTCTATTTCAGCCCTGTCAATTTTTACTATTTGAAACAAGACGACGGTCAATACAGCCATTTATTGGCCGAAGTGAGCAATACTCCCTGGAATGAGCGGCACCATTATTTGGTGGATTTGAACAACCAGCAGGATCAGCAAAAGTGCTTTCACGTCTCACCTTTCAACCCGATGGATATGCAATATCAATGGCACATTAATCCCCCAAATGACGTATTGACCTTGAGCTTGATTTGTAAGCAGCAGGAAAAACATTTTGCCGCCAGCATCGCTCTCAAGAAAATTCCATTGAACTCTGGCAATCTTTTTCGCGTACTACTGAAAATACCCAGTATGACCTTAACCACGGTCGGCGGGATTTACTGGCAAGCATTGAGATTGTGGCTCAAAGGTAATCCCGTTTATGACCACCCTGGCAACAAGGAAAAAGACTCACAATGTTAGAAAGTGAAAACGCACTTACCCAAGCCGAATCCTTACCCTGGTTAGACCGTATCAGCCGCTCTATTTTGCTGAAAGTGTTCAGCAAGTTGCCGGAAGGCTTTATGGTTATTAAGGAGAACGGAGTATTGGTGGACCGCTTTGGCGATCAAGATTCAGACTTGCATGCGGAAATCAATTTCCTCGATTTGCGGGCTTATCGAAAACTGCTTTTTGGAGGTAGTGTTGCATCAGGCGAGACCTTCACTGATCGGTTGTGGGAAACTCCCAACCTCACCAATGTGATCCGGATTTTTGCCCGTAACCTCCCCATGCTTGATGAGTGGGAAGCGAAAATGAAGTGGCTGGCCTTGCCACTGCGTCAAATCGGTCATGTGATGCGCCGCAACACACAAGATCAGGCAAAAAAGAACATTGGTGCTCACTATGATCTGGGTAACAAGCTCTACACCCGATTTCTTGACCCTTCAATGATGTATTCAGCCGCCATCTATCCCAATGAAAACAGTGATTTGGCAGAGGCCCAAGACTACAAATTGAAATGCATTTGTGAAAAGTTACAACTGACCGAACAGGATCATCTTCTAGAAATCGGTACCGGATGGGGAGGACTCGCAGTTTACGCCGCCACCCACTACGGTTGTCGAGTCACGACAACGACGATTTCTGAAGAACAGTATGCTTGGGCTCAGGAACAAGTTCGACAACGTAATCTTGAAGACAAAATAACCTTACTCAAAAAAGACTATCGGTTGTTGGAAGGTCAATACGATAAGTTGGTCTCCATTGAGATGATCGAAGCGGTAGGTCGCGATTTTCTGCCAGAGTTTTTCCGTCGCTGCGCTTCATTACTCAAACCCGACGGACTCATGGTTCTGCAGTCCATAACCATTGATGACCGACGCTATGAAAGCTACAGCAAAGATGTCGACTTTATTCAAAAGCACATCTTCCCTGGCGGCTTCCTACCATCTCAATGGGTCATAAATCAGCAAGTGAAGAAAGTGACGGACATGATGATCCGTGATTTGCACGACATTGGCTTGGACTATGCTCGAACGTTGCGTGATTGGCATCAGCGCCTGCTCGACAATCGCGAGACGTTAGCAAAGGATGGTTACGATGAGCGTTTCATCCGCATGTGGCGTTATTACTTTTGCTACTGCGAGGGCGGCTTTTTGGAGCGCACCATCTCGACGGTTCAGTTAGTACTCACTAAACCTCACTATCGTGCCCCCATTGAACGTTGAGTTGGAGTATGAGGATGCGTAAGCTCAGATTGTGTTGGCTTTTAAGTTTACTGTTGACCACGAAGGTGCTGTCTATGCCATTGGATTCTATGCAAAAAGTGGGTGAGGCCAAGCTCGAAGTCTGGTTTTTTGATGTCTATGTATCAAAGTTGTACACGGCAACAGGGCGTTACCAGGAAGGCGAATACCCCATTGCTCTAAAAATCCGATACTTGCGGGACATTGACGCAGATGATCTGGTCGAGCAAACGGGCAAAGAGTGGAAAAAACTCGGGTTACTCAACGACAACAGCAAACAATGGATGAAAGAGCTGCAAGGTTTATGGCCTAACATCAAAGAGAACGATGAGTTGCTGTTTCACGTCACCTCCAGCGACCAGGGACAGTTTTATTTTAACGGTGAGGCCATTGGTGGGATAGATGACTCTGCCTTTGCTGAACAGTTCCTAGCCATCTGGTTAGATGAAAAGTGCAGCTATCCTAAACTACGCAAGAAACTGATAGGACAGGGGTAAAAGACAATGCATCGATACGTGTTAACAACGTTAAGTCTAGCCATGTTGAGCGGGTGTTCAACCTCCTTAGAAGACTATGCCAACACTACTCCAGAGTTTGTGTTGCAAGACTACTTTAACGGTGAAGTTACCGCTTGGGGGATCGTAGAAAACTATTCAAGTAAGATCAGCCGGCGTTTTTGTGTCGACATAGTCGGTACGTGGAGCGGTAACCAAGGACAGCTGCATGAAACCTTTTACTACGCTGATGGTGAACAACAAATCCGTATCTGGGATTTAACGGTGCATGCCGATGGAACCGTCACAGGCGGAGCGGCCGATGTGATTGGCGAAGCGAGTGGTTCTGCACAGGGCATGAGCTTTAACTGGCAATATACTTTGCGGGTTCCGGTAGATGGCAGCGATTATGATTTGGCAGTAGATGATTGGATGTTCATGATGGACCAAGACCGTATGATGAATCGCTCCTACATGAGTAAACTGGGTGTCGAAGTTGCCCAGATATCAATCTTCTTTGACAAAACCAAACCCGTTCGTAAGTGCCCTCAATAAGCCTTTGCTGAGACCCTACTAATAGGCTACTATTTTGCTTTAATTCAGTGCAAGCCTATGAGGGTCTCTATTCGTGTTCACTTTGTCGTCAAAATACCGCAGTTTAGAACAAGACAATCACCAACTACACGCCAACATCGAACAACTCAATCAGCAGCTTGATGCTCTGCGTGAAGAAAATGCTGCACTAAAGCAAAAGGTCAAAACGTCATTACAAGACAATCAAGATGACTTTAACAAAGAGCTATTGCGCTGCGCTCTGGACTCTTTAAGTCAGGTAGAAGGCATCAGACAAACCGTCGCAGCCTCTTTTGAAACCATCAGAAGCGAAGGAGAATCGATAGCGAATGTTAATGCGCTATTCAACGAAAGCAGTAAGTCTTTGAATGGCATTTCAACCTCGATGAGCGGCTTGAGCAATAAAATGCAAAGTATGACTCAAAGCATCTCTGGCTTGTCCGACAAAGCCGACCACATCAATAAATTTGTCTCAACCATCACCAGCATCTCAGACCAAACCAACTTGCTCGCACTCAATGCGGCCATCGAGGCTGCTCGGGCGGGAGACGCGGGTCGAGGATTTTCCGTGGTGGCAGATGAAGTAAGATCATTAGCAAATGAAACCAATAAATCTGCCAGTGAAGTTGCAGATTTGGTGGGTAATATCATTGCATCAACCAAAGATGCCGTATCTGCGGTCGACGAGATTCGCACCACCAACGAAAGTTTGTCCGAGGGCGTAGGCGGCTTGCATGGAAATTATAAGAGCATCACCCAATGTTGTGATTCAATGAAAACTGCGATTCATTCCACCACCCACCAAACCTTTATGGAAACGGTAAAGTTAGACCATATCGTGTGGAAATCTGAAGTGTATCAAGTGATTTGCAATGCTAAGCAAAAGTCCGCCAGTGACTTTGCCGACCATACCAGTTGCCGCTTGGGTAAATGGTATTCTGGCGAGGGGCGTAAGGTTTTTGGTGACATTCCAGCTTATCGAAACTTAGAGCGCCCCCATAGTGATGTGCATTTGTATGGTGTCAAAGCACTGGAAGCGTTGGCGAACAACGATAAAAAATGGGCTTTGGACAATCTTCGTAAAATGGAAGCAGCCAGCTATAAGGTAATGGACTTGATTGATCAGTTAATTGAGCAAGGGCCTAGCAAAAAGTCTTAGTTGTAAATTTGCGCCACGGATTATCGGAATAATCTGTGGCGCTTGTCTACTCTGGCTCGATAACGGAGATGGGTTTAGAGTACATTGGCTTGCCCTGATTAATGGCAATTTCCACACGGCGGTTACGACTGCGGTCAGTTGCATCTTGATTGGTAGACAAAGGCGAGGTATCCGCCTTGCCCACTACCACCATACGACTCTCATCAAAATTCGGTGCTTTACGGATCTCTTCGGCTACCGCTACGGCCCGTTGCGCCGAGAGATCCCAGTTTGAGCGATACAATTCATTAGATATTTGCTGACTATCGCTGTGTCCAGAAATCTCAATTTCCCCCGGAACATCAACCAATAACTCGCCAATCGTTTGTAAAACCGGTTTGAATTGAGGCTGTAAGAAGGCAGAACCGGCGGAGAAAGAACCGTTCTCCCGGATGCGTATAATAATCTGCTGCCCTAATGACTCCATCTCAATGGATCCATCTAGAATCTGACGTTGCAATTGCTGTGCGACCTTTTTCATCAACTCGTTGGTTTGTTCCTGACTGGCCGCTTGCGTAGCCGCAGAGGAAGATTGGTCTGTGGCAGTTTGTTGTGCTGAACCACCCCGCTGCTCGCCACGTTGTTTCTGACGCCCGCCAGAAGAATCTTCGTCACCTGCCTGAAACTCAAGGGTTTCCTGAGTCATATCGATGGTTTGCTGTTGAATATTTTCAATCGGTGTGGGATCGGGACGGCCGGGACGAAACTCCATGGCAATCACGCTAGTCCCCTTAGGGATGTCTTTCACTTCGATTTTATTTTGCACCCCAAAAGCGAACTTCATGGAGCCGGCAATCTGCTTAAACTTCAACACGTCCATTTCAGAAAATGCTAAAAGCAGAACGAAGAAACACATCAACAAAGACATCAAATCCGCGAAGGTCCCCATCCAAGGTGGGAGACCCTCAGGGGGACATTTTGGACATTCTTCCGGCTGCGCCATGATCAGTCTTCGTCCGCGGATTGACCGCGCTTATTGGCGGCTAGATAGCTTTTCAGGATACCTTCGATAACCCGTGGGTTTTGACCATCCGCGATGCCGATAATGCCATCCAATACTAGGGATTGATTGAGTTTCTCTTCTACCGCACGGTTGCCCAATTTGATTGCGATGGGTAGACACACAACGTTAGCGAAAAATGCACCGTACAGGGTGGTCAATAATGCCACTGCCATCGCAGGGCCGATGGCTTTCGGGTCGTCCATGTTCGACAACATTGCCACCAAACCAATCAACGTACCAATCATGCCCATCGCTGGGGCAACGTCTCCCATGCCTTTGTAGATAGTCGCACCAAATTCATGTCGTTCCGTAGTCATAGCGATGTCTTTTGCCAAAGTGTCGCGCACTACGTCAACATCGTGGCCATCTACCAGCATATCCACGCCTTTTTGCATAAAGGCATTTTCTATTTCGGCTTCTTCGAGCGCGAGGAAACCACCTTTTCTGGCTGCGTCGGCCATTTCGACGATCTTTTGGATCAGGTCATCAGGCGATTCAATTTTGAACATAAAGGCTTTGGCTGCAATTTTACCAGCACCAAAAAATTGCCCCAAAGTGAATTGAGATAACACAACAAAGAGTGTTCCACCAAATACAATCAGTATCGAAGGCACGTTAAGAAACATGCTGATATCGCCGCCCAGCACCATCGCCATGACAACAAAACCAATTGCACCGAGCATACCGATTAGGGTTGCTAAATCCACATTGCCCTCCCAAGACGTGGCATTGCACATGAGATCGTATGATTCATGCGTTACTCAAACTGACAAGTAGACCGATTCAATCTACCTGCATCTTTCATTTTATCGACACAAAGTTGACATTCTAAAGCAGTCATTCAACGAACAAGAGCCTAACGGCTCCTCTTTTTGCCAACAATCACTATGTGGCGACGCACACTTTCAGGGCGCTCGCTATTTACTCATGATGTTTAATAGGGCATTTGGCGCTATAACGCACTTTTTAAATTGTCTGGCGTTCGTCACCTTTGCAGCCTCGCAGGATAAACATAGCATAGTCTTTTTGGACAGATAAACGCTTTTTATTGGCCGGTTGGATCAGCTCCTTGAGCCCTGACTCTGGCGAAAGGGTTTGACCCCCTCAAACCAGTCAGGTATCTTGCCGCTTTTGTCTACATCAGCATTATTTTGCTTGGAGAGTGCAGCATAATGAGCGGAAAACAAGATAACGCCAGTCCTTCATTTGAGCAGGCTATGAGTGAACTCGAAGCACTGGTAGATGATATGGAAAAAGGCGACTTGCCTCTGGAACAAGCGCTACAGAAGTTTGAGCGCGGGATTTCACTGGCCAGAACCAGCCAATCCATGCTCAAACAAGCGGAACAAAAAGTACAGATGCTAATGAATGAAAATGGCCAAGATGTACTGGTAGATTTGGACTCTCAAGACCCTCAAGACTGATGCAACTTTCTGATTATCAAGGACAAGTACAAAAACGCGTTGACGATTTATTGCAAAGCCAAATTGCTGCGCTAAAGGATCACGCGCCGAGGCTCAAAGAAGCGATGCAATATGCCCTACTGATGGGCGGAAAACGCATGCGCCCGATGGTTGCCTACATGGTTGCTGATACTTTGGGCATTGAGCCTGAACAAGTGGATCCTATCGCTTGCGCCATTGAATGTATACACGCCTATTCCCTGATCCACGACGATCTGCCCTCTATGGATGACGACGCCCTGCGACGAGGTCATCCCACAGTGCATATCGCCTTTGATGAAGCCACCGCCGTTCTTGCAGGCGATGCATTGCAGACTCTGGCGTTTGAAATTTTATGTAATAGTTCGGCTTACCCTGATAATCCCGCATTGCAACTTCACCTAATCAAATGCCTCGCGTCAGCAGCTGGTTATTCTGGTATGTGCGGTGGACAAGCAATGGATCTTGCTGCGACTAATAAACTTGTCAGCCAAGAACATCTACAACAATTGCACGAGCTTAAAACCGGCGCATTGTTAAAAGCGGCGATATTGATGCCCGCCAGCTTAGTTTTGGCGTCGCAATCTCCGCAGTTTCAACAACTAGAGTCGTTTGCAGATGCCGTTGGTCTGGCATTCCAGGTGCAGGATGACATTTTGGATGTCACATCCGATTCCCAAACCTTAGGTAAGCCGCAAGGATCTGATGCACAACACAACAAATCCACCTACCCTACACTCATGGGATTGCAAGGGGCACAAGACTATTTACAACAGTTACATCAACAAGCGCTTCACGCATTGCACGCTTTGCCTTACAATACTCAGTTGCTTGAGGCGTTTGCGGATTACAACGTAAAGCGCGATCACTGACACATAATAACGACTATAAAATACCCGAATTAGGCAAGCCATGACCTTAGATTTAACCCACTACCCCATTCTGGCCAAAGCAGACACACCTGAAGCCCTGCGTAAGCTTCCTCAAGAGGCATTAAAGCAGTGTGCCGACGAACTGCGTCAATACTTGCTTGCCAGCGTCAGTAAAAGCAGCGGCCATTTTGCCTCTGGCTTAGGGACTGTGGAGTTAACAGTAGCATTGCATTATGTGTACAACACTCCTTTTGACCGCCTGATTTGGGATGTGGGTCATCAAGCCTACCCTCATAAAATCCTCACTGGGCGCCGGGAACGGATGACCACCATCCGTCAAAAAGGCGGCCTACACCCTTTTCCTTGGCCACCAGAAAGTGATTATGACACCTTCGCAGTAGGCCACTCGTCCACATCCATTAGTGCCGCTTTAGGTATGGCCGTCGCGGCTGAAAAAGAGGGTGCAGGACGCAAAGTTGTGGCGGTAATTGGTGATGGCGCAATGACTGCCGGTATGGCTTTTGAAGCCCTCAACCATGGCGGTGATATTGATAAAGATTTGGTAGTGGTACTGAACGACAACGAAATGTCCATCTCCGAGAATGTGGGTGCATTAAACAGTCATTTGGCGCGGCTACTCACGGGCAACTTTTTTAACAGCATTCGTGATGGCGGCAAAAAGCTATTGTCCAATGTGCCCCCTATCAAAGAATTTGCCAGTCGCGCTGAAGAACACATCAAAGGCATGGTGGTTCCCGGCACCATTTTTGAAGAGTTAGGGTTTAATTACATTGGGCCTATCGATGGTCACGATGTGAATGGCGTGGTGGACACGCTGCGCAACATGCGCAAAATCAAAGGCCCTCAGATTCTTCATGTGGTCACCAAAAAAGGCAAAGGGTTCGAACTCGCAGAGAAAGACCCAATTAAATTCCATGCAGTACCCAAATTCGATCCGAAACAACAAGGCTTACCTAAGACAGCACCGGGAAAGCCGACTTTTTCCAAAGTCTTCGGTGATTGGTTATGTGATATGGCTGCCCTTGACGACAAGCTTATGGCGGTTACGCCGGCAATGCGCGAAGGTTCAGGCATGGTGCGGTTTTCTCAAGAGTATCCCCAACAGTATTTTGACGTCGCCATTGCCGAGCAACATGCGGTAACGTTTGCGGCTGGCTTGGCCAAAGAAGGCCTCAATGCGGTAGTTGCGATTTACTCGACCTTTTTACAACGCGCATACGACCAGTTGATCCACGATGTGGCATTGCAAAACCTACCGGTTTTATTCGCCATTGATCGCGCTGGTGTAGTGGGTGCTGATGGTCCAACTCACCAAGGTGCATTTGATATCCCCTTTATGCGCTGTATACCCAATATGGTGATCATGACCCCAGCGGATGAAAACGAATGTCGACAAATGTTGTACACCGGCCACAAACTCAATCAACCCGCCGCGGTACGCTATCCTCGCGGCGCAGGAATGGGAGTTGAAATTGACGACACTATGTGCGAATTGCCTATTGGCCAATCTCGCACTTTGAGAACAGGTTCGAAAGTCGCACTACTTAATTTTGGTACTTTATTGCCTCATGCATTGGAATCAGCAGAGCAACTAAACGCGACCGTAGTAGACATGCGTTTTGTCAAACCACTGGATACACAAATTGTCGATTCTCTTTGCAACGACCACAGTCTGTTGGTCACCATTGAAGATGGCGCAATTATGGGTGGTGCGGGAAGCGCAGTAGCTGAATATTTAGCCGCCAACAAAAAGAAACCGGGATTGTTGCAAATCGGCTTGCCAGATACCTTTATTATGCAAGGCACCCAAGAAGAGATGTACCAAGAGCTGCAAATGGATGGTGCTGGTATCGTGGCGCAAATTGAGCGTTTTTTAAAACAAAGCTAAATTGCTCCCCCAGTCACATGCTCTATGGCTAACGGTTGACTGAGAACAAAGCATGAGGATTAAGCCATTGCTTAAAACCTTAATGCCATTACGAATTTAGCCTTTGTTTTGTGTTTTCCACTTAAGATTTGCTAGTTTAAGCACATTCTTTGAGGTGGGGATCATTCATGACTAATCTTTCTAAACGTCGATTTTTGCAATATATCAGCGCCGCAACTGCTCTGGGGACATTGAGCCCACACACCCTGTTGCACGCTAGTCATTTTTCAGGCAGAAAGATAGGTGTCGCCTTGTTGGGTCTGGGAGGCTATAGCAATGGCCTGTTAGCGCCCGCTCTGCAAACCACCCATTTTTGTAAGCTCAGTGGCCTGATCACAGGTACCCCCTCGAAGCTCCCCTCTTGGCAAGCCCGTTATGGTATCCCTGACACCCATGTCTACACCTATGACGATATGGACAAGTTAGCCAACAACCCAAATATTGACGTGGTCTATGTGGTCACGCCCACTTCCACTCATTTGAAATTTGCCAAAGCAGCAGCCGATGCTGGCAAACACGTTTGGTGTGAAAAGCCGATGGCAATGACCGTCACCGAATGCGAGGAAATGGCGCAACATTGCCGTAAAAATGGGGTTCGACTCAGTTTAGGCTATCGAATGATGCACGAACCCAACACTCGGTATCTACGTCAATACGCGAATACACGCCCCTTCGGCAACATGACTTCTGTCATCAGTGAAGCAGGCTATGCAGGCAACGGCCAGGCTCCAGACAATTGGCGGATGAAAAAAGCAATGGGTGGCGGCGCACTCTATGACATGGGGGTATACCCCATAAACGGCGCACGGTTTATGACCATGATGGAACCCATCGCTGTGACTGCACGCCATGAAAAATCCCATCCTCACATCTTCACTGAGGTGGATGAAACGACTTATTTGGATTTGGAATTTGCTAACGGTTTGGTAGCAAAATGCGCCACCAGCGTGGTGAAAAACATGAATCGCCTGAGGGTGGAATGTCAAAATGGCTGGTACCAACTGGCTCCCATGCAGGGCTACTCTGGTGTCACTGGCAGCGATAGCAAGGGTTTGGCTTTACCACCGATGGTGGGTTCTCAGCAGGCTCTGCAAATGGACAATGATGCTCTAGCCTTATTGGGTAACGGTCCTTTTCTCACCCGACCAGATGATGGAATGCACGATATTCATATCGTACAAAGCGCCTTTGAATCAGCCAAAACGGGCAAACGCGTAGTGCTCTAGGTCAGATGTATCTATAGTGGGAAGGGTGCTAGGTAAATTAGTCCGTGCAATGTTAAGCAAGCAAACACGCCGGCCAAAATGTCGTCGGCCATAATGCCGAAGCCACCGTGCACTTGTTTGTCCAACACACTAATCGGCCAAGGCTTTAAGATGTCATAGAGACGAAACAGCACAAATCCCGCCAATACCGTTTGCCAATGTAACGGCACGGCAATCAGGGTGATCATCATTCCTGCGACTTCGTCCCAGACGATGGATGAATCGTCGTGTACGCCCATGTCATCAGCGGTAATCCCGCATATCCAAATCCCTGCGATGCTAGCAACGATACACAGACCGATATAAACCATCATACTGGTACTGCTGAGCAACCACAGTGTGAGAGGGATCGCAGCGACCGTCCCCCAAGTGCCCGGCATAAACTTGGCCAAACCTGAACCAAATCCCAGGGCTAAAAAATGCATTGGATTGCGAAGGCTGACTTTAGAACGTAATTCTGCTTTCACTGACGAAAATGCTCAAAGGCGTGGGATTGTGCTGCATAAGGTTCGTCATTTAGACGCAACTCCAATTTGCCCGGTAATCCAGTCAGTTGCCCAATACAGGTTGCCACAATGTTGCCATTGGCAAGGGTGGTTTCCATGTGCCCTTTGTGCTCTTCATCTACAGTGAACAACAACTCGTAGTCGTCGCCACCATTGAGGGCATATTGATAGGCTTGCTCCAAATCCACCGACTCACGCATCGCAATGGACAGGGGAAGCTGATTGACTTGTACGCGGGCACCACAATTGGAAGCACGCAAAACATGGCCTAAATCGCCCAATAGTCCATCAGATACATCAATACAGGACGAGGCGATTCGACGCAGAGCAGTACCCGCCAACAAACGTGCTGAGGGGTAATTAAGGCGGTTGACCAGAAAATCAGTACAATGTGTGGCAATAGTTTGTTTGCCTTGCACAATATCTAGCCCCAATGCCGCATCACCTAATGTGCCAGTGACATAGAGTAGATCGCCTGGTTTGGCGTTACTGCGGGTCAGCGCTTGGTCTTGCGGGACAAAGCCTTGAGCAGTTATGGTCACCGAAAGTGGACCTTGCACCGTATCACCGCCAATCAATTGTACTGAATAATATTCAGACAACTCAAACAATGAGCGGGAAAAGGCTTCCAGCCACGCTTCGTCAGCAGTAGGGACAGAAAGTGACAGACTATACCAAGCAGGCTCTGCGCCCATTGCCGCCAGATCACTCAGATTGACCGCTAAGGCTTTGTGGGCAATGGCCGCCGGCGGCGTGTCATGGGGAAAATGCACACCACTAATCAAGGTGTCAGTGGTGGTGGCCAGATGCTGACCTTCGGGTACTCGGGTCACGGCACAATCGTCGCCGATCCCCAAAATAACGTCCTTGCGTTGGTAGGATTTCAGATCGAAAAACCGACCAATAATGTCAAATTCTTTCACGTCAGCCTTTGAACGAAAGTTCGTCTTTTCGTAATGTCTTGACGGCTTTGTCTAGCACACCGTTGATGAATTTGTGACTCTCTTCAGCACCGTAAGACTTGGCCAACTCGATGGCTTCATTGATCACCACTTTATAGGGTACGTCCATACGTGCAGTCAGCTCATAGCTGGCCAAACGCAAGATAGCTTTTTCCACCACATCCAGCTCTTCTGGCAAACGACCAAGATAGGGTTTGATTGCCGCATCAAGAGCGGCAGTGTCTTTCACCACCGCGCGCAACAATTCTTGGAAGTAGCCCATATCGACTTTTTGCATATTGTTACTGGTGGCAATGCTTAGTTCGATTTGCTCAACGGGGTTTTGTGTCATTTGCCAAGAGTAAACGGCTTGTACCGCCAACTCCCGGGCTTTCCTACGTGCTGCGGGTTTCACCGATTACGCCCCTTCAATCTGAGACATGACGTTGACCATTTCCAACGCGCCCATGGCGGCTTCTGCACCTTTGTTGCCCGCTTTAGTACCAGAACGCTCAATGGCCTGTTCGATACTGTCTGTGGTGATCACACCAAAGGCAACTGGCACAGTGTACTCTAGAGAAACGTGGGCTAAGCCTTTGTTGCACTCACCGGCTACGAAGTCAAAGTGGGGCGTACCACCACGGATCACTGCGCCTAAAGCGATGATGGCATCGTACTGATTCTGTTGCGCTAATTTCTTAGCGACCACTGGCAATTCGTATGCGCCTGGCACGCGAACCAAAGTAATGTCTTGCTCGTTTACCTCACCGACTCGTTCGAGGGTGTCCAAAGCGCCTTCAACCAGACTCTCAACCACAAAGCTGTTGAAACGAGAAACTACCAACGCAAACTTTTTACCTGTTGCGCGAACATTGCCTTCGATGATTTTCATGCTGTACCAGTCCTATAGGAAAAACGGCGCGCATTGTAGCACATCACGCCCCAATGCCAAACGGATTAGCGTCCTTTGGCGGTTTCAATGACATTTTTATGCCCTCGTTCTGATTGTGGACGCTATTGAACGTATTCCACCACTTCCAGACCATAGCCTGACAATGCGTGGTACTTTTTCGGCTTACTCAACAAGCGCATTTTACCCACACCAAGTGACGCCAAAATCTGACTGCCTACCCCAACCGTCCTAGACGTGCCTTGCCAATTAGCTGCAACCGGCTTGTCACCTTTGTCTTCCGCTTCAAACACTTTCACCTGATGGATAAGATCTTCCTGCTTACCGAGCAACACCAAGACTCCTCCTTCATCGGCAATGCGCTGCATCGCCTGAGGCAAGCTCATGCTGCGATCGATTGAACGCTGAGAGCCGAGCAAGTCGCTGAAGGTATTGTGCAAGTGGACCCGCACCAAAGTGGGCGTGTCGTGGGCAATAGGACCTTTAGTCAAGGCAAAATGGATTTGATCATCAATCACATCTTTGAACGTCACCAAGTCAAAATCACCGTACTCGGTAGGCAGTTTGCAACTGGCCACTTTTTCAATGGTGGTTTCATGAAGATTACGGTATTCAATCAAATCAGCAATGGTGCCGATTTTCAGATTGTGCTTCTCGGCAAATTTCTCCAACTCTGGACGCCTTGCCATTGAGCCATCATCATTGAGGATCTCAACAATTACAGACGCGGGCTCCGCGCCAGCTAATCGGGCCAAGTCGACGCCAGCTTCGGTGTGTCCGGCGCGATTTAACACGCCGCCTTCTTTAGCGATCAATGGGAAAATATGACCCGGCTGAACAATGTCTTTGGCCGTGGCATCCTTATTGACTGCAGCAAGAATGGTTCGAGCTCGGTCCGCCGCCGAAATACCGGTAGTCACGCCTTCGGCAGCTTCAATGGAAACGGTAAAGTTGGTGGAAAATTGCGCGCCGTTGTTATCGACCATCAAGGGTAAGTTGAGTCGTTTGCAACGCTCGGCTGTCATCGGCAAGCACACCAAGCCGCGGGCATGGGTGACCATAAAGTTGATGGCTTCGGGCGTAACGTGTTCCGCGGCCATGATCAAATCGCCTTCATTCTCGCGATCTTCATCATCCATCAGGATGACCATTTTCCCTTGGCGAATGTCTTCAATGATTTCTGCAATACTGTGTAATGCCATAGTGTTTTCGTGTCTCTGTTGTAGGGTTTGCCTGCTTATCGCAGTGCTTATTTTAAATAGCCGTGTTCGGCCAGAAAAGCCAGACTGATGTCCTTCTTCTGGCCCGATTCCGCCGCTTTGTCGCCGAGCATTAATCGTTCCAGATAGCGTGCAATCAAGTCCACTTCGAGATTGACCTTAGTGCCGACTTTGTAGCTGCCAATGATGGTTTCATCAATGGTGTGCGGGATCAGAGTTAACATAAAGCGTGCCCCATCGACTTCATTAACCGTCAATGATACGCCGTCAACAGTGATAGAGCCTTTTTCAGAAATGTACTTGGCCAACTCGTTCGGGGCCTGGATCCAAATTTCCAACCAACGATCGATGGGTTTGATACTAACGACTTCTCCCACACCGTCGACATGCCCACTGACAATGTGTCCGCCGAAGCGAGAGGTGGGCTGCATGGCCTTTTCAAGATTCACTTTGCTGCCTTTTTGATAATGGGCAAAGCCAGAGCGCTTGATGGTTTCCGGAGACACATCAGCGCTATAGTGGTGCTTGGAAAAATCCACGACTGTCAAGCATACGCCATTAGTGGCAATGCTATCGCCCAAGGCCACATCAGACATATCCAATTTGCCAACGGAGACCGTTAAGCGAATATCGTCCCCTTTGGGTTGCAGCGTTTCAATCTGCCCCACTGATTCTATGATTCCGGTAAACATATCCGTATCCGTTGTTTTTGCCTCAAGCCCTTACTGGGATTTATTGAGGTTGCACAAAACGTGCGGTTAATTTTAGGTCGGGACCTACCTGGCGAATATCCTGCCAACTCAGCAGATTGGCCTGACTCATTTGTGTTTTTTCTGTCATCACAAACAAGTTCTGCCCCTGGTCCCCTAACAATTTGGGCGCTTGGTACAAAATCAATTCATCCAGCAGATTATTTTCCAAAAGTGCGCCAGCCAGCATACCACCGGCTTCCACCCATAAGTCGTTGACACCTAACTCAGCGATCACCTTCATGACCTGTTGTAAGTCTAGCTTGTTACCGTGATTCGCCACTTGAATCTGCCGAACATTGGCGGGCAAAGTCGTGTTTGGCAGGCGATTAATGACAACACTTTCACCAGCAATCTCAAACAATCGATATGAGCCGGTTAATTGATTGCGTCCATCTAACACGATACGCAGAGGTTGGCGTTGCAGATCGGCAGGAACAGACAGCAAATCGGCGGGTATTTCAGCAAATCGCACATTCATCGAAGGATTGTCTGCCAAAACCGTACCTGAGCCAGTCAAAATCGCGCAACTTGAGGCTCGATGAGCCTGCACATCAGCTCGTGCTTGGGGTGAGGTAATCCATTGACTGAGGCCATTTGCCAACGCCGTTTTTCCGTCTAGACTGGATGCGAGCTTCACAGTCACCCAAGGCATCCCGGTGCGCATCCGTTTTATGAAGCCGCGATTAAGATGCTCGGCCTTTTCACCAAGTAGACCATGTGCAGTCGCAATACCCGCGTCTTGCAATCGTTTTAGTCCTCGCCCAGCGACCATGGGATTGGGGTCGACCATAGCCGCAATGACTTTAGTGACGCCCGCCTCAATCAGTGCGTTCGCGCAAGGTGGAGTTCGACCATGATGACTACAAGGTTCTAAAGTTACATAGGCCGTAGCGCCACGGGCTTTTTCGCCAGCTTCTCGAAGTGCAAAGACTTCAGCATGAGGGCCTCCCGCTTGCTGATGGTAACCTTTTCCCACTATATCGCCGGCATTATCTACGATGACACAACCGACTTTTGGGTTAGGAGAAGTGGTACAACGGCCCTTTTCAGCCAATTGCAGCGCCAAGGCCATATGTTGATGATCGACACTGCTGAACTGGTTCATCGCTGAGCACTCCCCGACACCACAGTCGCTGGCATTGCCGGTGGCACTTTAGTCCCCAAGCTTGGCAATTTCTTCACCAAACTCACGAATATCTTCAAAAGAGCGATAGACCGAAGCAAAGCGCACATAAGCCACTTTATCGAGCTCTTTTAGGGCATCCATAATCAAATTCCCCAAGAATTCGCTACTGATTTCCCGCTCGCCTGTGGCACGCAACGAGGACTTCAGTGCACTAATACAGTGTTCGACTTTCTCCGTATCCACTGGGCGTTTTTCCAGCGCGCGCTGCAAACCGGCGCGTAATTTATCTTCATTAAAAGGCTCTCTGGAACCATCTCGCTTGACCACTCGGGGCATGACCAATTCGGCGATTTCAAACGTAGTGAATCGTTCATGACACGCGGTGCACTCGCGGCGGCGACGAACCTGATGCCCTTCGGCGACTAAGCGCGAATCAATGACTTTGGTTTCCTGTGCAGAGCAAAAAGGACAAAACATGGCGTGATAATCTTTTCTCTTTCCTCAATTGCTGGCTAAACTAGCAAAAAAAACACCCGAGCGATATATGCACAGCCGAATTTATGCCCTACTGAGTAGCATATTGTGGAGCCATCCCTGTCAGCAATTATATGCCGATGAGCCGTCGCCTGAACCCACAATTAAAATAGAAACGCCTTGTCGACAACTGTCTCAATTGGCATGGCTGCTGGGTGAGTGGCACAGTGCATCCGATGGCAAAGTTCAAGAGCACTGGCAGAAACTAGACAAAGACACCTACAGTGGATTTGGTTTGTCAATTGACCCTAATGGTCAAAAAAAGCAAACGGAAAGCTTACGTTTGGTCGCCATGCAATCCGAAGTATTCTATCTAGCCAAAGTGTCACACAATGGCTATCCCATCCCCTTTAAAGGGATTCAATGCACAGACAAATCAGTGATATTCCAAAACCCAGAACATGATTTTCCAAATCAAATAGCTTATTTTAGATTCGATGACCGCTTGCAGGTTCGAGTCAGTGGCAAAGCGCAAAAAGGGTTTTCTTTGAACTTTGTACTAGCCAATACAACTCAGTGAGACGTGGCCAATTTCAGTTAAAAAAACAAGGATATTAAAAAATGAAATGTACAAGCTGTAAGAAAGGCACTCTCGTGCCAAGTTTTATTGAAGGACAGTTTCGCGCCCACACCTGCGATAATTGCCACGGAAATTGGATATTGATTGAAGACTATGTTGCTTGGAAAGAGCGCAACCCTAACTATCAGTTTGCTAACGATATCCAGTTTAATACGGATGGGACAGATTCAAACAAAGCCTTGTTGTGTCCTATCACGGGTACGATTATGCGAAAATTTCGCATCTCTTCTAGCACCGATCATCGAGTCGACTACAGCAATGCTGTGGGTGGGATTTGGCTGGACCAAGGAGAGTGGGAATTGCTTAAAGAAAAAGGATTAGCCGGAACCTTAAATGCCGTTGTCACCCAACATTGGCAACAACAGATACGGGAACAGAGCACCAAACAACATTTTGCCGATATTTATCAGGACAAGTTTGGCAAAGAAACCTATGACAAGGTAAAAGAATTTCGACAATGGCTGGAGGGACAACCCCACAAAGGAGATCTCAGAGCATACATTATGGCCGAAGATCCCTACTCGGCACACAAGTAACAAAAACGCTTTAGAGACAGGGCACTAGTGCAATTTCAACTTAATAGTCACAGTGAATTGTGATGTTGTGATGTTGTGATGTTTGGATTTAATGTCGTTTCTTTTCATATTGAAAAGAAACGAAAATACAAAAGCGAATTTGAGGCATCGATGGTAAATGCAGCCAAGCAAACCCATGTTGTTCCACTGGTTTTCTGCTGCGCTCTATGCTTACCCCATTGCGCGTTGTTGAATGGACTATGATGCTCAATATCCATGATCAGGATGGACGCTTCTAGCGAGTAACAACACTGTGCCCTTCCCTAAACGAAATAAGACATCCACTTATCCACCGCGTATCTTGCTTAACAGAGCTCGACAGTCCTCGGCGTAAGGAAAATTGGCGTCCATTTCCAGCGCTCGGTTTAGAGCCAAAAGAGCTTCAGAGGAGCGGTTCAATTCATGGCGCACGACCCCCAAGTGATATAGCACTATGGGCGATTCGCCTGAAGGCTTGCTCAGTGCCATTTTAAGCAACCTTTCCGCTTCAATCAGATTGCCATTTGCACGATGCAGCCAAGCGAGAGTATCTAGGTACGCAGGCTCTCCGTTTGATAAAGAAACGGCTTTTCTAGCCCACTCTATTGCATTGTGTCTTTCGCTGCGATTGTCTAAATTGAGCCACGCCAAGCCGTTGTACGCAAGGGCAAGGTTAGGGTCGAGTTTAATTGCGCTGCGATAGCTCTCTTTGGCCTTTTCTACTTGATTATTCTTTTCGTATACCGAAGCCAAACGTGCATGACCAAGGGCAAAATCCGGTGCGCTCTTCAACACATATTGATATTCAGCAATCGCCTTGTCTAAGTTACCTAGAGCTGCGAATACATCCGCCCTATCCATTCGAAGGGGTAAAAAAGTTTCGTTGAGAGCGATGGCTTTTGTCAAGCTAGCCAGCGATTGTTCAAACTTACCTTGTCTGGCATACAAGCGACCCAAAGTTTGATAGGCAGTTGCGTCATCAGGCAGCAACGAAATCACCGACGACAACTGAGACTCAGCAAGGTGTAACTGGCCTAAATTGGCAAATGCCAATGCTAAACCGTAACGTATAACGGGTGAATTCGGTTCAATCTCCATCGCCTGCAAGAAAATATCTTTTGCACGCTCAGCGTTGTTCAACTGGTTTAAATACAAAAAGCCCAAATCGATCTTAGCGAGGAGAGTATTGTCCCGCCCTTGTGTCGCTTGTTCATAATATTCAGCAGCTTGAGCGAATTCTCTAACGGAGGAATGATAACGACCAAGAGAGATCAGTACTTCTGCGGATCGAGGCGCTAATTGCAGTGCTTCGGTTAAATACTCAAGGGCTCGGTTAGAGCGCTGTTCCATGACAGATAGCTTTGCTAATGCAAGGAGTGGGATAGGATCTTGGGAATTCTCGCGCCGGGCTCCCATAAAATGAGCTCGTGCACCTTCGAAGTCACCGTTTTCTAGGTCAAGCAAACCGTTTTTAACTTCTTGAAACGTTTTGCCATGGGCACTATCGAGGTTAACTGTGAGTTCATTTCTAGTTTCACCAATTAGCCCTGCTTGGATTTCGCTGGTGAATAGACAACACAAAACACAAACAACAAACGATGGGAATTTCAAGGTTCGGTCCTCCTATGACAAAAGCAGGTGCCTCTGAGTATCAGGGGCACCTGTCCATACTTGCAAATCACTCTAGCGTATAATGCGCGCTTTGCGAATCAAACCTAACACGGCAATGAACATCAGAGCCGCTACAGGCGGTTCCGGAATGTCATTGGCGTCACCGCCAGGAGTGTCGTCATCGACGTCGGTGATCCCCGCCCCAGGTTTCCAACTAGTGGAAATATAGGAGAATTTTGGACCACCTCCGGGTTTGTCGGCAACATCTACTTGACTGTAAAGGGTGATCTCGTCGCCCATAAAGTCCATAAAGGTACCGGTGGCTGCCACCGCTTGAGAAGGCACAGAATCCCAATGGTTAAACACGTCTACAGCAGCAATTGGCACTTCTGAATTTAGCATGTCACTGCCGTAGAAGACCCCATCCGTTGAAGGAATGGTCAATCCAGTAAATGCCGCTCCAGGTACAACGGCACCTAACACTTGGTTAGCGTCAACCTGACAACAATTGTGATCGGTACCGATCATGATACCGCCACCACGCGTCGCCAATTGGTGAATTTCATTGATGGTTAAACCGCCAAGTGCAGCGTTAGTTCCGGGGAAATCCGTTGTAGCGTTAAAGTTGATGCTACGGATATACAGAGAACCATCCAACAAAATGTTAGACTTGCTGGCGTAGTGATTTTGAACTGCGGTTAAATCAGATGCACTGAACTTCTGAGAGCCGCTAGTAGCATCAAAAACGATAACATCGTAAGTGTTGCTCATTAGATGGGTGGCAAGGGTTCCGGGAGTCTCACTGCTTACATAGGTTGAGTCAAAAAGACTGCCACCATCGTAATTCGTCAGGTAATCGGACATTTCCTGACGGAGGCTATCGGCGGCTTGACCACCATAAGTTGGTGTGGAATCCCACCAGAGCACCGAGTAAGGTGCTGAATAGGCGTTTATGGTCCAGGTACAACAGCAAACCAAGATCGCGAAACGAACTAGTTTTTTCATTTTATTCATCCTTTAAAAATTGCTGTATTTATTGCATTTACCCAAGCTCCCATTACATCCACTTCATTAGGTCTTCACCTGGGCGTACAAATTTTAAGCATAATTTGCACCGTTTTGATCATCTTCAATATTTACAATAAGTTAATATTCGGTCTGCCTCGAAGAATTGAACATCACAACCCAACCTGTATAATTTTTCGACAGTTTATTAGCCTATTTTTGTACCCTAAAACGCAAAAACGCCTGATGGAGACCATCAGGCGTTATCTTCGAAGCCATACTCTGTTTAAGTTACTTCGCCAAATGTCCTTAAGACCTATGCGTAAACGGGGAAACGCTCACACAATGCAACCACTTCACCCTTCACTCGCTCAATAGTTTGTGTGTTGCTGATGTCATCCAATACATCACAAATCCAACTGGCTACTTGTTTTGCTTCTGTTTCCGCAAAGCCACGACGGGTGATGGCTGGTGTTCCGATACGCAGACCGCTGGTCACAAAAGGTGAACGAGGATCATTAGGTACCGAGTTTTTGTTGACTGTGATGTTGGCACTGCCAAGGGCCGCATCGGCATCTTTACCCGTGATATCTTTGTCTATCAAATCTAACAAAAACAAGTGGTTGTCTGTGCCATCAGAGACAATTTTATAACCGCGCTCTTGCATCACAGCGACCATAGCTTTGGCATTTTTCACTACTTGCTTCTGGTATTCCTTAAACTCTGGGGCTAACGCTTCTTTGAACGCCACAGCTTTGGCGGCAATCACGTGACACAATGGGCCACCTTGGTTGCCTGGAAATACAGAGCTGTTGAGCTTTTTGTAGATGGTTTCGTCACCGCAAGAGGACAAAATCAAACCGCCACGCGGGCCCGCAAGGGTTTTGTGGGTAGTTGTTGTGACTACGTGAGCGTGAGGCAGCGGGTTCGGATAAATACCTGCCGCAACCAATCCGGCTACGTGAGCCATATCAACCAACAGATAGGCGCCGACCTTATCAGCTATTTCACGGAATTTTTGCCAATCTACAATACCTGAGTAGGCCGAGAATCCGCCAATGATCATTTTCGGTTTGTGCTCAAGTGCTAAAGCTTCAACCTGAGCCATATCAATCTCGCCCGTCGCTTCGTTTAGACCGTACTGCACAGCGTTGTAGGTCTTACCGGAGAAGTTGACGTGGGAACCATGGGTTAAGTGTCCGCCGTGGGCTAAGCTCATACCCAACACAGTATCACCAGCGTCAAGAAGTGCCATGAATACGGCGCTGTTCGCCTGTGAACCAGAATGGGGTTGAACGTTTGCGTAGTCCGCACCAAACAACTGCTTGGCACGTTCGATAGCCAAATCTTCGGCAATATCTACGTACTCGCAACCACCGTAATAACGTTTGTGAGGATACCCTTCAGCGTATTTGTTGGTCAGTTGAGAACCCTGCGCTTCTAGGACTCGCGGGCTGCAGTAGTTTTCTGACGCGATCAGCTCAATATGGTGCTCTTGGCGTTGGGTTTCTTTTTGAATCGCATCATACAATTCCGGATCAAAATCTGCGATATTCATGTTACGTGTCAGCATGGTGTCTCCTCAACATCGTGGCACTCGATTTCAGGCTTAAAAAATGAGCGCTTATTCTAGTCATTTTGCTGTTTTTGTACAGTGCAAATACGTCATCATCGGGTCAACTGCACGAGGTCCGATGATTGAATTTTGTTTTGATGGATCACAGTGCTTCGATATCAGGATGATAGCGCAGCCCGATGGTCTCTCGAATTCGGTCTAATGTGTGCATCACCTCAACACTGTCCTGATGGGACATGCGCGGATCAAACAATTGATTATTTTCGATTAATGTCATCGTGGCATCAATTTGGTACTCGAATCCATTAACCTTATGGGGAAACCCTTTTTCAATTGGCGTCTCCTCAGGACGCCGCAAAGTTGCGCTTTGCCCAACCCAAAACATTCCCGGTATCTCAATAAATCCTTTATCGCCATGTAAGGTCATCGTATTCGAGCATTGCGCGCCGATGGTACAGGTGAACTGGCTCAAAACACCACTGCGGTAGCGCAAGTTCACTTGGGTATTGTGATCTACACCCTGTGTGTTGAAACGGCTCATAGCTTGGACTTCGATGGGATCTTCAGACAGCAAGAACTGACTTAAACTGGTGCTGTAGACGCCAAGATCCAGCAATGCACCACCGGCCAGAGCAGGATTATTCAAGCGGTGATCAGGTCGGCCATCAAAGGCAAATCCAATTTGCGATGTGATGTACTGCAAGCGTCCTATTTGTCCCTCATCGAGCCATTGCTTCACTTGCGCAAAACACGGCATAAATCGGCTCCACAACGCTTCTTGGAAGACACATTGATGCTGTTGAGACAACTTAACAAGTTGTTCTGCCTGCTGTGCATTGACCGTGAGCGGTTTCTCCATCAGCAAATGTTTTCCGGCCGACAATATGGCTTTTGCGACACGGTAATGATGGCTGTGGGGGGTCGCCAAATAGATAACATCCACCTTTGGGTCGTCAATCAAGGTTTGATAACTGTCATAGGCAACCTGACCTTGATACTTTTCTATAAAGTCTAGAGCTCGCTGCTTGTCGCGGCTGGCCACTGCGTATAGCTGTCCCCGTGGACACGCTGCCAACGCCGTTGCAAAAGTATTGGCAATACTGCCCGGTCCGATTATGCCCCAATTCAACATCTTCCATTCCTTCTTGACTGAAATTGATCTTTGTACGCTATTGTGACTGGATGAGCATAAATTGCCAGAATGGATTGATATGGGTTATGCCGAATTCCCCCCTTTGCCCAGCCGACGATTTCCTCAATCCCTGAAATCGTCGAAACAGTGAAAGCCACCCAACAAGCTAATGTGAGGATTGGTATTCAAGCGCCTTTCGATTACACTATTGCCACCATTAATTAGCTTGCAAATTTATGTCTCAATACGTTTATAGCATGCATCGGGTTGGCAAAATTGTGCCACCCAATCGTCACATTCTTAAAAATATTTCCTTAAGCTTTTTTCCGGGCGCTAAGATCGGTGTGCTGGGCCTAAACGGAGCCGGTAAGTCTACCTTGCTGCGGATCATGGCCGGCGTCGATAAAGACATTGAGGGTGACGCCAGACCGCAACCCGGTTTGAACATCGGTTACCTTCCCCAAGAACCCAAGCTGGATGAGTCCAAAGATGTACGAGGCAACATTGAAGAAGCCGTTGCCGATGTCGCTCACGCCATCAAACGATTAGATGAAGTTTATGCTGCGTATGCAGAACCCGATGCCGACTTTGATGCTTTGGCCAAAGAGCAAGGTGAATTGGAAGCCATTATCCAAGCTAAAGACGGGCACAATTTAGAGAATGCCCTTGAACGAGCAGCCGACGCACTGCGTTTACCGCCCTGGGATGCCGACGTCAGCAAATTGTCTGGGGGCGAACGTCGTCGTGTTGCCCTGTGTAGATTGTTGCTGGAAAAGCCAGACATGTTGTTATTGGACGAGCCGACCAACCACTTGGACGCCGAATCAGTTGCTTGGTTAGAACGCTTCCTTCACGACTACGAAGGCACCGTTGTGGCAATTACCCACGACCGTTACTTTTTGGACAACGTTGCTGGCTGGATCCTCGAACTGGACCGCGGTCAGGGGATCCCATGGGAAGGCAACTATTCATCTTGGTTGGAACAAAAAGACAAACGACTTGAGCAAGAAGAGAAAACGGAAAGCGCTCGTCAAAAGTCCATTAAGCAAGAATTGGAGTGGGTGCGCAGCAATCCCAAGGGTCGTCAAGCGAAAAGCAAAGCTCGTATGGCACGCTTTGAAGAACTCAATACTGGCGACTATCAAAAACGTAACGAAACCAATGAGCTGTTTATTCCGCCCGGTGAACGTTTGGGTGACAAAGTCATTGAAGTCAAAGGCTTGCGCAAATCCTATGGCGATCGTGTGTTGATTGATGATCTAAACTTCGCCATACCCAAAGGCGCAATCGTAGGCATCATCGGTCCTAACGGTGCAGGTAAATCCACCCTGTTCCGGATGTTAACCGGACAAGAACAACCTGACAGTGGTGAGATTGTCTTGGGCGAAACGGTACAGTTGGCCAGTGTCGAGCAATTCCGTGACCACATGAACGAGAAAAATACCGTCTATAAAGAAATCTCAGACGATTCGGATATCATTCGCATCGGTAACTTTGAGTTAAACAGCCGCGCTTATTGCAGCCGATTCAACTTCAAAGGCACAGATCAGCAGAAGTTCATCAAAGATTTGTCTGGCGGTGAGCGCAATCGAGTGCACTTAGCCAAACTGTTGAAAGCCGGTGGCAACGTATTGTTGCTCGACGAACCCACCAACGATTTGGATGTGGAAACCTTACGAGCCCTAGAGAACGCGTTATTGGAATTTCCGGGCTGCGCCATGGTCATTTCCCACGATCGTTGGTTTTTGGATCGGGTGGCGAC
>CBDDFO010000002.1:0-3781072 GCA_965227085.1 Aliiglaciecola sp. | reverse complement strand
CTCAGGTATAAATAAAAATACCTAATCTTTGTTGGATTACTTATTTAGTAAATAAAAACAAAAGTTTAAGGTCATTTTTCGTGATCCAAAATGGCTCGTTCTTCAGTGCTTGCAAAGTGATTATCCCAATCTTCAAGGGGCTTTTTCATTAATTTGAACCACAAAGGCGGGATCAGAGTTAAGGCCATTGTGGCTAAATAACCGCTGATCATTTGGGGTGATTGGCTAAAGGGTTTCAATTTGTAGAAAGCCAATTGGCCATGGGCGTGATGATGGGAATGGCGGGCTAAATTAAACAAAGCCCAAGAACTGACTTTACGGTTGGTATTCCAACTGTGGCGAGGTTCGACTCGTTTGTTCGGGACCCGCACCAACCCGTAGTGCTCCATGTAATTAACGATCTCTAACATGGCCTTTGCCACCAGACCAACACATACAAAGAACATCAGTCCAGAGAGTCCCGACATAAATAGTGCCATAGCCATTATCATCAAACTCATTGCGTAGCCCCGCAAACATAGATTTCGCCAACTGAATGCCCCAAAACCTAAGCGTGCTAAACGGGCTCTCTCAATACGCCAAGCGCTCACATTACCATGCCAAGTTGAGTAGAAAATATGTTGATAGACGTTTCTGCCGCGGGGTGCTGTAGCGGGATCCGTCGGGGTGGCTACATGTTTATGGTGACCATAGACGTGCTCGATGGCGAAATTTGCATCGAAACTCAATGCCAGTAGCCAACGCCCGCAACACACTGAGATAGGACTCCAAGTCCGATGGATCAGCTCGTGGGCGGTTACCGTTGCCATGGTGGAGATCATCAAACCCAAATACAGCACCGCCACCACAGTATGTGCAAAACTGCTGTTGGCTCGGGCGGCAAACATGTCGTAATTCAAGCTGTTCTGGACCCATTGACCTAAACCGAAAGGATCTGCAGAGGATTGATACCACATGCTAACGATAAACAAGACAAATGTCAGAGGTAAAGCGGCAAACAAAAGCCCATCCAAAATCGCTTTGTACTGATACTCGGGAGTACTTGTATCATCTCCCAAAAGGGCATCTCCGAATGTGATAAAAAGAGTGGTGGCTGCATATGCCCAATAAATAGCGTCCCCCCACAAAATTGCGGCGACGATACTGACTATTGTGAGTAGATGAAACAGTCCATATTTGCTGTAATGCATTAGATTCATTGTGTTGGATTCTTCAGGCAATGTGTCCTGTTAGGCTAGAGGAACAAAGCCTTTTACAAGAGAGCTTGTATCGACAAAAGGGAGTCATTAATTGACAATGCCTGGGAAGATCGACTAAAACAGCAATTATGACTGCACATGTATCCCTCTATCCTCAGATCCCAGTTCATTACATCGGACAGGTCTGCGATTATTTCGCCAGTCGTCAAATTGCGACTCTAGACTGGCTGGCGTCGGTAGGCCTAACGGAATCTCAAGTCATAGAAGACACGGTGTTGATCCGTTTTGATCAGTATGTGACATTGATTCACGGCGCTCTGCAGCGCTCAGGCCAAGCTGATTTGGGGTTAGCCATTGGGAATCATTTGACTATTAACAGCCACGGTTCGCTCGGATTTGCGCTGCAAAACTGTAACGATATGGCGCAGGTCTTGTCACTATTGCAACGCTTTATCAATATTCGAACTCCCTTGGTTTCCTTATCGCAGGATCGTTTGTCTGATCGGGTGCGTCTCGTATTTCAAGAGCTATATGATCTTGAACCGATTCAGCCTTGTTTTATGGAAGTACTGTTGTTAACGGTTTTTCGCTTACTAGAGAGAGTGATACGAAAGAGTCATTGGGCGTTTAAAGTGGCTGTGCCATATCCTTCACCACGTCACGGAGGTCAATACGAACAGCAATTTGGCTGTCCAGTTGCCTTTGAGCAAGATACCGGGTACATAGAATTCTCCACTCGAGTACTTAGCTATCCGGTGCCGGATAGTGACCGGCAAGCCCTGTATCAAGCTTTAACGGTTTGTGAATCAGAGTTACAACGGACTGGAATGGAGGGCAATATCGTGAGCCAGGTGCGCGCAGTGTTGTATGCCAATCGCGAGCAGTTTCCCGATCTTTCCAGTGTCAGCAAACGTTTAAATCTCACACCCAGAACGTTGCATCGCCGCCTGCAAAAGCAAAATTGGACATTTTTCGGGTTGTTGGAACAAGTCAAGTCAGAATTGGCCAAACAGTATTTAATTAATCATCGCCAGAGCATCAAACAAGTGGCGTACAATTTAGGGTATTCCGACGTGGCAAATTTCAGACGAGCGTTCCATCGCTGGTATGGTCAGACGCCGCAGAGTTATCGAGCACAAAACAGAGGAATGGTATGAGTGACGATATGCAAAACAAACCCGTGATCCATTTTGCCCATGCAAATGGATTTCCGGCGGCCAGTTATCAAAAAGTGTTCTCCTACCTTGAACCTCAATTCAATATCATTGCTTTGGACAAGTTTGCCCATAACCCCCAGTATCCGGTGAAAATGGGCTGGCAACATCAGGTCGATGAGATGCTTGAGTTTATCCAAAGCCAGACCAAACAGCCCGTTTATGCAGTTGGACACTCCTTTGGAGCGGTCATTTCGTATATGGCGGTGTGTCAGTACCCCGAATACTTTCGCGGCTTGATATTACTCGATCCACCACTGATCACCGGTGTGACGGGAATTGTGGCGAAAGCGTTGCGGCCAACGCCGTTGTTCGACCGCTTTACGCCCGCCAAACAAGCGGTAAACCGCTGCACCCAATGGCCTAAGGGGACGGATCTGGTGGACTATTTTGCTAATAAAGCTTTGTTTCGGAATATGCATATTGAATGTGTGCAGGACTATGTTGCGGCGGCAACTGAAGCGGATGAAACGGGTCACAAACTGACCTTTGATCACCGGGTTGAAGCAAACATATTTCGCACCATTCCCTTGGACATTCATCGTTACTATGGACGGCTCAAGCGTCCAGCATTGTTATTGACCGGAGAGTTTACTCAAGTATGTTTACCCCGTTTGATCCGGCCCTTTGTTGACGGAAACGGCTTAACCCATGAAATTGTCCCGAAAGGCGGTCATATGTTTCCCTTGGAGCAGCCACAGCATGTGGCCTCGTGCATCGATGTGCAAATAAACCAATGGCTTACTGAGGAGTCTCAAGTGACCGCCTAGGCACAGTTCACCGGCTTAGGCGGCACAGAGCATTAATAGCCGACAGGAAGGCCGAGCATTTCCCGCGTGACCAATACAACGCCTTTTTCGGTGACACGAAATCCACGTTTCTCATCGTCTGCGCGGCTGTGTCCTATGACCATCCCTTCGGGTATGATGCAGCCTCTATCAATGATGGCTCTGCGGATGCGACAGTGCCGTTTGACTTCGACGTCTGGCAATAACACCGATTCATCAATTTCTGAATATGAGTGCACCCGAACATTAGAGAAACATAAACTCTTGCGCACGGTCGCACCAGAGATGATGCAGCCGCCAGAAACTACCGAATTGATTGCTGTACCTCGTCGATTATCTTCCTCCCAAACAAATTTTGCCGGGGGTAGCTGCTCTTGATAGGTCCAAATCGGCCAACGCTTGTCATACAAATTCAATGCAGGTACCGGAGACACCAACTCCATGTTGGCTTGCCAGAAGGAATCAAGGGTGCCCACATCGCGCCAATACACTTCTTTCTGATCTTTGTCGTCAAAGGGATAGGCATAAACAGCGTGATCTTTAATGATGTCAGGGATGATATCCTTACCAAAATCTCGCTCAGAGTCAGACTTTTCTGAATCTCGTTTGAGTTGCTCAAACAAAAACTCTGTATCAAACACATAATTACCCATTGAAGCCAAACATTTTTCTGGGTCGTTTGGTAGAGGAGAGGGATTGGCTGGCTTTTCTTCAAAACCTTGGATGCGCATGTTTTCATCTACAGACATAACGCCAAAAGCGCCCGCTGCTTCATGGAGCGGCACTGGCATACAGCACACCGTCATTTTAGCACCCGATTCGGCGTGCTTAGCAATTAGCGAACCGTAATCCATGCGGTAGATGTGGTCACCAGATAGGATCATGACGTACTTGGGTAACTCGTCGCGAATGATATCAATATTCTGGAATACCGCATCGGCTGTACCTTGATACCAATTGTCTGAAGAGCGTTGTGAGGCTGGAAGAATCTCTACGGATTCACCCAACTCTTTTTTAAAGTGTCCCCAACCACGCACTAAATGACGGATAAGGGAGTGAGATTTGTACTGGGTGACGACACCAACCCGGCGGATCCCTGAGTTTATACAATTGGAAAGAGGAAAGTCGATAATACGGAATTTGCCACCAAAGTAGAGTGCCGGTTTAGCCCGCCAATTGGTCAACTCATACAATCTTGAACCTCTGCCTCCTGCTAGAATGAGGGCGTAGGTTTCTTTGGTTAAGTTACTGATATATCTAGGGCTTTGTTTTTCCATAGGGCAAACTCCAATACACGCTAGCCAAGTCTCTTAGATCTTTACTGCGTTATGCTTAATTCGTTACCTGGTACTGCAAAGGTAGGTGTCATAGTCAGTTTGGTTGATGACATAAATACAGCGCATAGAAAATGGATATTATCGGCTTGAGAGCTCAAGATAATCTCCCCTCTATCATGCTGATCAGCATCAAGTTTCAGTTTGGCATGGCAATGACGCAAACACAAACTATGATCGATAAAGTGGAAAAAACACGATGAAATGGTTCATCAATTTGGCTAATTACCAATATTTCGATAATAATATGCCAAACAGCATAAGGAATGAATATGCGTCATGTTGCCATTTTGGTATCACAACCATTACCTTTTTTCGAGTTGGGCTGTGCCATTCAAGTCTTTTCACTGCCAAGGGACGAGCACAGTAATTGGTATAAATGTGACATTGTCAGCTTCGAACAAGAGCAGCTTTGTTCTTTGCCAGGTATGGAAGTCAAAATAAATTGCATCGAGGAAATCCTCCATTATGACATGCTCATTATCCCCGGATGGGATACCAATTGTCGTAAGATCAAATTGTCGTTAGCCGAGCAAATCGTCGCTTTTCATAGTTTGAATAAACCCATTGTCACCTTCTGCTCTGGCGCTTTTCTGCCTGCACAATTGGGTTTGCTCAATGGCAAGACCGCAACCACTCATTGGCGTTACGCAGACAAGTTCAAACAGCGATTTAGCAAAGTGCAATACGTCGACAATGTTCTTTACACCCAGCATGGTAATTTATCTTGTTCTGCTGGTAGTGCCGCCGCGTTGGATTTGTCTATCGAAATTGTCCGGCAGGATTTTGGCCATGAGATTGCCAATCAGATCGCTCGCAGATTGGTTATTTCACCCCATCGCAGCGGCGGACAAGCTCAGTTTGTGCAAACCCCAGTGATCCGCAGTCAAAGCCGCTTTGCGCAAACTCTGGATTGGGCGATTCAACGGCTTAATCAGAATCTTCTGGTGGATGACCTTGCTCAGCACGCCAATATGTCCCGGCGCAGTTTTGATCGCCATTTTAAGTCCTCAGTGGGAATGCCTCCTAAGGTTTGGCTGAATCAACAGAGGGTGAGGTTGGCCAAAGAAATTCTCGAGCAAGAACCGGTGAGTATGGAAGATTTAGCCCAGCGAGTGGGCTATGATAATACCGTGACGTTGAGATTTAATTTCCACAAGTATGTGGGGATTTCACCCAGCGAATACCAACAACAATTCTTTTTGCACGCCAGCTAGGAAATTACAATTATATGCCTACTAAGGTCATTTTTGATCACGATGGAGGTGTCGACGATCTGCTGTCGTTGATGCTTCTGCTTACCATGCCACAAGTTGAATTACTTGCTGTGACTATTACGCCTGCGGATTGCTATTTGAGTGATGCCACCCTGTCGACACTGAAAATTCTGTCGATGTTTGATAGACATGACATTCCCGTGGCGCAGGGCCAGTATCATGGAATAAATAGCTTTCCAGCAGATTGGCGAGCCCAACCCAAAATTTGCAACGCGTTGCCACGTATGTTGAGTCAAGCCTACAACCCCAAGCAAGTGGTTGAGGTAGACGCGTCCCAATTGATAGTGGATCTGCTGAAACAACACAAGGATGTCACATTGCTCATGACTGGACCCTGCAGTCATTTGGCAATGGCTTTGGATCATACAACTCAGATTAAGAATTCGATCCGTTCTTTAGTTTGGATGGGTGGCGCGGTAGACGTAGGTGGCAATGTTGCCATGCACAATCACGACAAAAGTGCTGAATGGAACGCATTTTGGGACCCTGTCAGCGTAGCCAAGGTATTTGCCAGCGGCATCTCGGTGAAACTGATCAGTTTGGATGCAACCAACTTTCTACCCGTGAATATGGATTTTTTAAGCCAACTAGCGAAGCAAATGGCGTTTCCACTGTCAGATTTAGCGTGCCAGTTTTGGGCAACCACCGTCAATAGCATTCCCAGTTACGAGTACACCTATTATATGTGGGATGTGCTAGCCACGAGTGTTGTGGGTATGGAGAACGCAGCTGTGGGGTTTGAAACGATGGAGCTGGCCGTGAGTGCGAATGAACCCAATGCGGGGCAGACATATCGACAACCGGGAAATGGGCAGTGGATCGACGTGGCTAAAACCGTAGATGCCGAAGCGGTGTTGAACTATGTACTCAAGCAATTCTCTCGCTAAAGCTCGTTACGGCAGTGACCTGATACTGGCACCCTGAGTGGTGCCAAACCGGGTTTCTTTGTCGTAATCCTCGTTGTGCTTTTTGTATTCTTCGACAATTGACCGCACTCGTTGCTTTGCGAGCTTAGATTGCACGCTGCAATGCATTTGCGCTGGCAAGCTCGACAATTCTTGATGGATTTTTTGTCCGGCTTCAAGCCAAAGGGACTGGTGCCCCCTCTCGTGATCCATCAAGCCTTGGTAAAAACGATTAAATTTGTTGGCCAGCATGGGGGGAACTGATGACGGATTGGCAAGCTGGGGCAGGGTATACACACCGTTGAGAGACACTTCAATTGCGGTTACATAGCAAAGATTTCCTCGCACTTGTAAGGCGAATTGAGGAGTCAGATTCCATTGTGTGCCACCGTGAAAAGTTCGTTCTCGCAATACTACCGGTGAGTGTTGTGCAAGCGCTTGAATAAGCTGTTCTTCAGTGTACGCCTTTACAGAATAATGTTGCAGTTGCTCTGACAACATGACCTGAGCGAGACACGGCATAATTACCCCTAGCCAAAGGATGCAAGTCATCAATAGGTTGGCGTAGAGTTTCATTTAGTTTTACCGAGTTTAACCTAACGAAGAAGGTGCAGATTTTCTCAGCACATCTTCTGTTTTAAAAGTTTCGCAGCAAATAATGACAAGCATTAGGCAAAAAATCCATTGCAGCGATGCTGAGATTGCATACACTTGCTAAAGATGGCCGACTAGACGATGTGTAAAACCGCACAACCACTTGTCATGATTCATGTAAGAAGCATGAAGTGGGCTAGCAAGTAATCTCAATGTTTCACGATAAATCATTCTTTCACTGTTTAATGGATGCATTCTGTGGCTCGATTTATTTTCACGACTCGAATGACGGTACTTTCAGCGTTTATCGTCTTTGCAATATTCATTGCCACGGCCGCAATCTCGGTGCAATTGTATTTCAGCGAACGACTGGCCGAAGAGGCCGCAGTTTTGCAATTCAAAGAGTTTGGCGAAAAAGTCACCGAGAGGGCTGAACACTTATACGGTGTCGGTGCAACCATCGCGAAAATGCTGGCTGTGTCTGAGGGGATTACGGTCCCGATTGATTTGGATTCACCTCATCCTATCGTACCCACCATGGCTGAAACTCTAACCATCAATCCTCAGGTCTATTCGATGTTCGTGGCTTTGCCAAATGATGAATACATTCAATTGACCAATCTTGGCTTGTCTGAAGAAGTGCGCACCTTGTGGCAAGCAGCGCCGGAAGACCAGTGGCTCGAAATGCGCATTGTTGTCACAAAAGATGGACGGATGATGGTGAAACGCTATCTTAGCGATCAATTAGAGACTCGTATGCAAGTTAATGAGCTAACCGACTATCGTCCGACAACCCGTTTTTGGTATCAAAGCGCGCAGCTAGGGACCGTCAGTAAAACCACACCTTATCGCTTTCGATTTACTGGCAATGCTGGGGTCAGCATGACCACTAAAAGCCAACAAGGACCCGTTGTCGGGGTAGGCATTTCTTTGGCTGAAATGGTTCAGAATTTAAAACACGATAAAAACGCGCAAAGTTTACATGCCTTTGTGTTTGACCAAAATGGACAACTCATCGGTAAAACCGACAACCTTGATTCGCAAAAAAGATGGGCGCACAGTTCCATTTACTTAACGGAGCCAGAGCGCCAGTTTCTTGCCAACAGTGGTCCGCTGCTAGTAGCCAATGAGTTGGATTTTCCACCATTGGATTTTACTGTAGCAGGTAATCCAAGAGGTTATTTTCCCGAATTAATAGAACAATTAGCTTCAGTGTTGGGGATGGAGATTGAATTCGTCAATGGATCGAGTTTCTCGTCTCTTTACCAATCTTATATGTCGGGCGAGTTGGATTTGTTGCAACCGATGAGCAAAAACCCACAACGGCAGAATATTGGATTGTTCAGTAAAAAGGTGTTCGATAGCAAGATGGTCGGTGTCACTCGAATCGACAACCCAAACAATATTCGAAACCTTGATCAACTGCACGCTATGAAAGTGGTCGGGGTGCGTGATTATGCTACCGCTCAGTACTTGCAGACTCACTATCCTTCAGTGGAGTTAACTTTGGTGGAGTCATCGGTTGATGCAATGCGAATGGTAGAGAGCGGTGAGGCTGAAATCTTTATCGGTTTAGACGCGGTGGTACAGTATCTGAAAACCTATTACTTCATGGACAAGTTAAAGATTTCTGAGCCTATTGAGTCGTTAACTGAATCAAAAGACTTTGATATGTATTTGATGGTTCGCAAAGAAAAGCCCTATTTACAATCATCGCTAGACAAGGCTTTGGCATCCATGGATCCGCAATTTATTGAGCATTTGTCAGACAAGTGGCTAAGCCCTAAATCGGTGAAACAGACTGAACTTAATCAGTTGGACTTGTCCATGGGACAGTTGGGTGAACATTTTCTGCATAACGTAAGTCAGTTAACCCAAATTAGCCATTCCATCTCTTCCATCGATCTCGACGGGGTTGAACAGTATGCGTTCTCCATGCCCATTAAAGTACAATTGCTTGGAGGCGATGACGTTGCTGAGTATGTAGGGGTTGTGATGGCAAAAGATGAAGTACTCTCTCCCTATTTGGATAAAGTCAAAGTTACTGTTCTGCTATCTTTGGCGTCATTTTTCCTTTTGACACCACTGGCACTTGTGTTGATTCGTTTACTAACCAGACCTATGGCTCAATTGTCGGAACAGCTTGATCAAATGCAACGGGGCGAATTGGCTCAATCGGTACAGGTCAGTTCACACATCGTTGAATTAGATCGTTTGTATCAGGGCGTAAAAAGAACCTTAGATTCTCTTTTTGATGCTCAACGTAATCAGGCTCATTTGTTTGATTCATTGAATAGACAATTGCATTTGTTAGCGAAGCAGAATGATCCACATGGACGTTTTGGCAATGAGTTGTATTGGCAATTCGCACAAGCACTGTGGGAAAAAGTGAGTCAGTCGAACGATGAGTTTCTAAAAAATCAAAATCTGCGTAGCAATCAGTTGTATTGCGTGCAGGTGTGTTTTGATCTTGTCCAACATGTGAGATTGTATGCTCCGGCTACAACAATGCAGAAACGCACAAAGCTCGATGTCGTTGATGACCGCATCCACTCTATTCGTTTACGTTTCGAAATACTTTGGCGAGAAGCTGAAGTCACTTACTGGCAAAGTTTAGCCAGAGAGCCAAACAACAAGAGCATATTGCGACAACAACTGGAACAAAAAATCAGTGCCTTGAAAGAGGATTATTTGTTTGTCTGCAAATGTAATCTAGGCATGATTCCATTAGATCCGGTTAATCGTGAACGATTAAATAGTATTGCGGGACAAAAATGGGTGAGCAAATTGAACCCAATAATGGGAACTCATAAGAGTGGTGAGCTTATATCGCAGGAAAAATACACCTATTCTCCCGGCGTGAATAGCTTGATCTCAGCGGATTACGAGCAGAATGCTCGCACTGATCATTTATTTGCAGCGGATGAACTGCACAGCTTGTTGACGCAAGAACCACTATATAGCGAGTCAGAACGCAAATTGTTGGATTACCAGTTTCAACAAGGTGTCGAGGCAATGCAAGGCCTGACGTTTACTGACACATTGAAGGGCGTTCCAGAACTTGTTGAGGCTTTTGCTCTAGCTCAAAGCAAAAGCTTTCCCGCCATCGAAGGATTCTTACCGAGTTTTGTTGCCTTTTGTGTCACCTTTATTAATGGGTTACAGCAAAATCAAAACACCGGGGACAAGAAGAGCTTTGAAACTATTCTTGAGTCGTTGGAAGATGGTGCGTATCAGCGAAGGGAATATTTTGTGCTCTATCATCTGACTGTGCAACATGGCTTGCACAGTCAGTTTGCCAAAATGTCTGCAAAACTTAACCGAGAATAAACTCAATCATGGCAGTGTCAGACTCTGGCAAATAGCGCATTGGCTACTTTTGATTGGGGGGATTTGCCCAACAAATCAGTGATATAGCGACCTGCTGAGGCCAGTTTGGGCAGGTCCACGCCAGAATCAATGCCCATACCATTTAGCATGTACACCACGTCTTCAGTTGCTACATTGCCCGAGGCTCCTTTGGCATAAGGACAACCCCCTAGTCCTGCGACCGCCGCGTCAACAGTAGCAACACCCAACTGCAACGCAATCAAAATATTGGCAAGGGCTTGCCCATAGGTATCATGAAAGTGCACGGCCAATCGCTCTTTGGGAACCACCTCAAAAACGGCTCGTAACATGTTTTCGGTGGCCAGTGGTGTGCCCACACCTATGGTGTCGCCAAGGGAGATTTCATAACAACCCATTTGATGAAGGGTGCTGGCCACTTGCGCAACCTTATCCACCGCTATGTTTCCTTCATATGGACAACCCAGCACACAAGACACATAACCGCGTACTTTTACGTTATCTTTTGCAGCTTGTTCCATGATGGGCTCAAAGCGCTGCAAAGACTCCGCAATTGAACAATTAATATTCTTTTGCGAGAAAGACTCTGAAGCCGCGCCAAAAATTGCTACTTCATCTACACCGGCTTCCCGGGCCAATTCGTAGCCTTTTAAATTGGGTGTCAAAGCGGGGTAGCTGACCCCGGGTTTGCGTGTTATGGACTGTAAAACCATATCGCTGCTGGCCATTTGCGGCACCCATTTGGGCGAGACAAAGCTGCCGGCTTCAATGACTGACAGCCCGCATTCGCTGAGTCGATCGATCAGCTCAACTTTCTGTTCAACCGTCAATGGGGTCGCTTCATTTTGCAGACCGTCTCTTGGACCCACTTCAACGATTCTAACCTGTTTAGGATACTGTACTTGCATCGCTTCAGTCCTTGGTTTGAGGTTCAAACTGCAGCAAAACTGCACCACCGTCAACCAAATCACCGGGCTGGAAGAAAAACTCCGAGACCGAGCCTGCGCTTGGCGCTTTTAAAGCATGCTCCATTTTCATGGCTTCCATAATCAACAAGGTTTGGCCCTTTTCGACGGGCTGCTGAGGCGCAACCAATAAGTCCACAATGGTACCGTTCATTGGCGCAACAAATCCGCCGTGGTGATCGTCATCTTGGTCAATGCCAAGATCTGGTTGCACCCAATGACATCGAATAGCTCGGGCACCGGTGAATACCGACAGACTGTTCGAATGTTCTGAAACAGTAAATTGCTGACGGTGGCCGTTAATGGAGACAATCAGTTGATTGTCGACTAACGTACCGTCACAAAGATATTGATGTTGATCGAAGGTCAGCCGTACAGATCCATTTGTCTGAGCCAAGCTCAGTTCAAAACTGCGATCTTGTACTTGTATGGTCATTTCTTGCTGATGTACTTCGTTCATGCGCCAATGATTGCGAGCATCCCAAGGTGAGCGGGGCCCGCTACTGGCGTTTGCGTTTTTCGCACAAATTAGCGCCATCGCTGCGACCGGCACGTATTCGCTGACATCCGTTTGCTGTTCAGGAAACAACAAGCTTTGGTGTTGTTCAATAAAGTGGGTGCTCAGTTGCGCCTCTTTGAACGGCGCACTGGTGGCCAAGTTGTACAAAAACTCAACGTTCGAGGTCAGCCCTTCTATTTGATATTCCGAGAGCGCCTTTGCTAGACGGCTCAGCGCCTTATCTCGGTTTTCATCCCATACAATGAGCTTGGCGATCATCGGATCGTAGTAGACAGAGACGGTATCGCCTTGCAACACACCGGTGTCGACGCGCACATGCTCCGATTCTATGGGAGGGCTGAGCAACTGCAGGTAACCTGTGGCTGGCAAGAAATCGTTATCTGGATCTTCCGCGTATATCCGTGCTTCAAAAGCATGACCATGAATGGCTAACTGAGATTGTTCTAAAGGTAGTGTCTCACCAGCAGCTACTCGGATTTGCCAATTCACCAAATCCACTTTAGTGATCATTTCCGTCACTGGGTGTTCGACCTGTAAACGGGTGTTCATCTCCATGAAATAGAAGTCACCGTTTGCTTCTAAGAGGAATTCTACCGTGCCTGCGCCCACATAATTGATGGCTTTGGCCGCCTTTAACGCCGCTTCACCCATTTGTTGACGCAATGCTTCGCTCATACCCGGAGCCGGGGCCTCTTCAATGACTTTTTGGTGACGTCTCTGCACAGAGCAATCCCGCTCGAACAAGTACACGCCATTACCATGGGCGTCGCAAAAGACCTGGATCTCAACGTGTCTGGGTTGGGTGAGGTATTTCTCGATGAGCATTTTGTCATCACCAAAGCCCGCCATCGCTTCTCGCTTTGCTGCTTGCAGCGCGGCTTGAAATTCCGCGCTATTGTGCACTTGGCGCATGCCTTTGCCGCCGCCACCGGCCGCAGCTTTGAGAAGTACGGGATAGCCCATTTGGTCGGCGTGCTGGTGGAGCAACAGCGGGTCTTGTTCATCACCATGATAGCCCGGCACCAATGGCACACCGGCGCTTTCCATGATTTGTTTCGCAGCCGATTTGGAACCCATCGCCTCAATGGCTTCAACAGGAGGACCGATGAAAATCACTCCCTGTTCTTCACACTTGCGACAAAAATCAGCATTCTCGGACAAGAATCCATATCCCGGGTGTATCGCATCCACATTCAACTGCTTGGCAAATTTGAGAATTAACTCGCCCTGCAAGTAACTGTCTTTGGATGGCGCAGGACCCAGTCTGACTGCCTCATCGGCCATTTTGACATGCAGGGCGTCGCGGTCTGCATCGGAATAAACGGCAACGGTCTTGATGCCCATTTGTTTGGCTGATTTGATAACCCGGCAACTGATTTCACCCCGGTTGGCGATCAGTATTTTTTCGATTGGTCGTTTCATGATTCACTCCGCCAGGCTGGTGGGCGTTTTTCCAAAAATGCGTTCAGTCCTTCTTGACCTTCTTTCGACACTCGGATGGTGGCGATTCTTAAGCTGGTTTTTTCAATCAATTCTTCATTGACGGGTTCGTCTTTGACGTCAAAAACCAATTGCTTGGCGGCACTTACTGCAGCCGGTCCATTGGTTAGAATTTGCTGCGCCAAAGCATCGACGGTTGAGTCTAATTCTTCTTCTGTTACGGCCTCGCTGATCAAGCCTAAGCGTCTTGCGCGACGGGCAGAAAACACTTCTGCGGTCATAAAATAACGTTTCGCCACTCTCGCCCCCAATGCATCGATCACATAGGGACTAATGGTGGCAGGGATGAGTCCCAGCTTCACTTCACTTAGACAGAACTTACTCAAGCGATTTGATATAGCGATGTCGCAACAGGCAATTAAACCTACTGCGCCACCAAAAGCTGCCCCCTGGACTTTGGCAATGGTTGGCTTGGATAAGGTGTACAGCATATGCAGCATCTTCGCTAACGCATTGGCATCAGCTAGATTTTGCTCGTAGCTATAATTGACCATGCGTTTCATCCAGTTCAAGTCGGCGCCGGCACAGAAACTCTTGCCGTTGGCTTGCAAAATCATCACTCGGATTTTGGGATCACGGTCTACCCGTTGAAATATCTCCGTGAGCTGATTAATCATCTCATCATCAAACGCATTGTGCAGAGCAGGACGATTCAGTGTTACCGTAGCGACGCCTCGGCTGTCCTGTTCAAGCAATACAGCGCTTTGCTCTGCAAGGTGTTCGGATTGATTCATCTAAAAGATTCCTTACATTCTGAACACGCCAAAGCGTGTTTCCTCAATAGGTTGATTCAGTGCTGCTGCCAGCGATAATCCCAAAACATAGCGAGTATCGGCCGGGTCGATGACACCATCGTCCCACAATCGAGCAGACGCGTAGTAGGGGTGTCCTTGACGCTCATAGGTATCGACTATGGGTTGTTTGAATTCGGCTTCCTCGGCGCTGCTCCAGTCTTGGCCTTCACGCTCCTTTTGATCCCGCTTTACTTGCGCTAATACGCCCGCCGCTTGCTCACCACCCATTACCGAAATACGGGCATTGGGCCACATAAACAAAAATCGTGGATCATAGGCCCGTCCACACATGCCATAGTTACCCGCACCAAAACTACCGCCTATTAAAACAGTAAACTTGGGCACCTGAGCGCAGGCCACCGCGGTGACCATTTTCGCGCCATGCTTAGCAATGCCACCGGCCTCGTACTGTTTGCCAACCATAAAGCCGGTAATGTTTTGTAAAAACACCAATGGAATTTTGCGCTGGGCACACAATTCAATAAAGTGCGCGCCTTTTAGTGCCGATTCCGAAAACAAAATGCCGTTGTTTGCCACAATCCCCACAGGATAGCCGTGGATACGGGCAAAACCGCACACCAAGGTTGTGCCATAAAGGGCTTTAAACTCATCAAACTCAGATGCATCGACAATGCGCGCGATGATCTCTCTGACGTCAAAAGATTGCTTAGGATCTTTGGGTATTACCCCGTAAATGTCTTCTACAGGATAAGCCGGCTCAACGCTGGGTTGCACGTCAAGGTATGTCGCCCGTGGACGATTTAATCGTGCTACCGCATTGCGAGCGAGTTGCAATGCGTGATGGTCATTGTTGGCCAAATGATCCACGACACCAGAGGTGCGGCAATGCACATCGCCGCCACCCAATTCTTCAGCGCTGACTACTTCTCCAGTTGCCGCCTTCACTAAAGGTGGCCCACCTAGAAAGATGGTGCCTTGCTGTTTGACGATAATGGATTCATCCGCCATGGCCGGCACGTAAGCACCGCCAGCGGTGCAGGAGCCCATAACCACAGCGATTTGTGGAATGTTCTGTGCGGACATATTTGCTTGGTTAAAGAAAATGCGTCCAAAGTGCTCACGGTCAGGAAATACTTCATCCTGACGGGGCAAATTAGCACCACCAGAATCCACCAAATAAATACATGGAAGATGATTTTGTTGTGCAATGGTTTGAGCTCGCAAATGTTTCTTGACGGTCAAAGGATAGTAGGTCCCCCCTTTGACTGTCGCATCATTTGCTACGATCATGCATTCGACGCCTGATACTCGACCTAACCCTGCAATGACACCCGCAGCGGGTACGTAATCTTCATACACATTCCAAGCCGCCAGTTGTGACAACTCAAGAAAAGGAGAACCGTCATCCAACAAAGCATTGATGCGTTCACGAGGCAGTAATTTACCCCGTGAAGTGTGGCGTAGGTTGGCTTTCTCACCGCCCCCCAGCTTGATTTGCTCCACCACCTTTTTCAAGTCGTCCACTTGCTGTTGCATGTGTTGGGCATTTTCTGCAAACGCCTGGGACTTGCTGTTAATTTTAGTTTGTATGACCGGCACGGATTTGCTCCTTTACGGTGTTAGTCTGCTTATTCGTAATGACATGAAGATGACAATCTTTCATGTTTCTTACTTGGACTCGTTGAACAGTTCACGGCCGATCAACATACGCCGTATTTCCGAGGTTCCTGCGCCAATTTCATATAGCTTTGCGTCTCTTAATAAACGACCGGTGGCATATTCGTTGATATATCCATTGCCACCGAGCAATTGAATGGCATCTAACGCCATTTTGGTCGCCAATTCAGCGGAATACAAAATCGCCCCTGCGGCATCTTTGCGAGTGGTTTCGCCACGGTCACAGGCTTTAGCAACGGTGTAAACGTAGGCACGAGCCGCATTCATCTGAGTGTACATGTCGGCTAATTTGCCTTGCACCAATTGAAACTGACCGATAGATTGGCCGAATTGTTGACGGTCATGGACATAGGGAACGACGATATCCATACAGGCTTGCATAATGCCCAGTGGGCCACCGGACAATACAAGTCGCTCATAGTCTAGTCCGCTCATCAACACTTTCACGCCGCCGCCTTCTTCGCCTAAAATATTCTCGGCAGGAACAACGCAGTCTTGGAAGACCAATTCACAAGTATTGGATGAACGCATTCCAAGTTTGTCGAGTTTCTGTGCTTGACTAAATCCCGGAGTGTCTTTTTCAACGATAAAGGCAGTGATGCCCCGTGAACCGCCATTAACATCGGTTTTAGCGTAGATGACGAAAGTGTGCGCATCTGGACCGTTGGTGATCCACATTTTGTTGCCGTTCAAGACATAGTGATCGCCTTTTTTGTCTGCTCTGAGTTTCATGCTCACCACATCCGAACCCGCATTGGGTTCACTCATCGCCAATGCACCTATGTGTTCTCCGCTGACCAGCTTGGGTAAATAACGCTCTTTTTGTGCGGCGCTACCATTCTTATGGATTTGATTGACGCACAAGTTTGAATGAGCACCATAGCTCAAGCCAATGCCAGCGGAGGCGCGACTGACTTCTTCCATGGCGACGGTATGGGCCAAATAGCCCATGTCAGAACCACCATATTGTTCCGCAACAGTAACGCCCAAAAGGCCCATTTCGCCTAGTTTCGGCCATAATTGGTTGGGAAAACTGTTTTGCTCATCGGCACTTTCGGCAAGGGGAGCGATTTCCGCTTGGGCAAATTGATAAACGTGATCCCGCAACATGTCGATGTCTTCGCCGAGGCCAAAATTGAGTGTAGGGTAGGGAGCATGCATGGCGTTATCCTCTTAATAATTGGTTGAGTTCTTCAGAACATCTGGACTCCACATCGTCCAGTTCGATCATCAGCATTTTTATGTCTTCTAATTGTTGATTGAGCACAGTCCGCTTGCTCTGCGTCATTTCCAACATGGCTTCAAGCTGCGCTTTTGAGTTGCGATGGCTATCATAAAGGTTAAACAAGGTTTTGGTTTCTGCCAGAGAAAAACCCAAGCGTTTGCCCCGCAAAATCAATTTCAAACGAACCCGATCTTTTTTCGAGTACACACGTGATTGACCGTTGCGAGTCGGTGCTAATAGGCCTTGCTCTTCGTAAAACCGGATCGAGCGGGGAGTGACGTCAAAGTCCTTGGACAACTCTCCTATGGTGAAAGTGTCTTGTTGTTGGCCATTTGGCGCGTCTATCACAGATTCTACTTTAGATGACTTCAAAGGTTTACCTTTACGTTCACGTAAACTTGGAATGTAAAAATAATGTAAGCCAGCGGCAAGGTCAATTTTGTGAAAAAGGAATTCAGGGGCAAATCCGCAAAGACTGTCCACTTTCTTGTACGCTTGAGTTTCGCTGACGCTTTGTGATCTCGATAAAGGGTAGTAAGGTATTGATAATTTTAGTCAATTAGAAGTTCTTGCAATGGCAAAGTTTGCGTTTATCTTGTTCATGCTTGTCGCAGTTCAGGCGACAGCGGAACCGCCACTGTTAAATGTCAGTTACAAGTCCGTTACTGAGTACCCATATCGTGAAGCTGACAACACCCAATTTTATGGCGAAAACCCATTGCAGTGGGCCAAATATTGGGCTGCGAAACCCAATGCACAGCAAGCCAAGGGCGTGTTGATTTTCGTTCACGGAGGATGTTGGTTAAATGCTTTCGATGCTCAGCATAGTTATCCGCTGGCATCGGCGCTTGCGGATCAGGGCTACGCAGTGTGGAGTATTGAGTACCGACGAACGGGCGATGAAGGTGGTGGATGGCCAGGTTCTCTCAATGATGTTCAGGCGGCAGTAGATTTCATTGTAGATCGAAGCGTGGAAGGCGCTGAACATAATAACTTCATTCTCTTGGGCCACTCTGCAGGAGGACACCTGGCCTTGTTAGCAGGCCAAACACAGCCAAAGATTAACAAAATCTTCGCTTTGGCTGGGATCAGTGATATTAAAACCTATTCCAAAGGCAGTAATAGCTGTGAAAAGGCGACGGTGCAATTTATCGGCGGCGACATGGAAGCCAATCCCGCTGCCTATGAGGAAGCAACACCAGATTGGACTAAGTTGGTTCAGCGCGCGCATCTATTGCACGGTGAAAAAGACAGCATTGTTGCTGTCGATCAAAGTGTCAATTCGCCTGCTAGCTATACCACAGTCGCCGGAGCCGGTCATTTTGATTGGATCCACCCGGGGAGCTTTGCGTTTCAGGTTTTAATGCACACCCTAGCCAAAGAGACAGTTCAAGAATGACCAAAAACATAACGCGAACCTATCTTGAACAGCTGGACCTTCAAGATGAACTTGCCAGTCGCAAAGCACTCTTTCATCTTCCCAAAGGTGGCGTCTATCTCGATGGCAACTCCCTTGGACCGCTCCCCATAGCAGCGGCACAGCGTGCCCAAGAGGTGGTTTTGAACCAATGGGGTGAGGATCTGATCTGCAGTTGGAATCGACATGCTTGGATCGATTTACCGAGCCGAGTTGGAGAGAAGATCGCTCCCTTGTTGGGAGCAAAAGCGGGCCAAACAATATGTTGTGACTCTATTTCGGTTAACTTGTTCAAGTTGCTTTGTGCCGCGTTTAAGCTGCAAACAGGGCGCTCCGTAGTACTATCAAGCAGCGATAACTTCCCGACGGATTTATACACGGTACAAGGATTAACCGGTTTACTTGGTGAAACCAACTGTCAGCTAAAATTGGTTGACTGCCAAGACAATGCAGAAGAACGTATCCTTGCACAAATTGATGATTCAATCGCGGTGGTAATGCTCACGCAGGTGAATTTTCGTACTGGCCGTGTGCTAGACATAGAACGGATCACAAAAGCGGCTCATCAACATGGCTGTCTAGTTATCTGGGATTTGGCACACAGTACCGGTGCTCTGCCTCTTGAACTGGACAAATGGAATGTGGATTTCGCTGTCGGTTGTGGGTACAAGTTTTTGAATGGCGGTCCGGGCGCACCTGCCTACATTTATGTTAATCAACGTTGGCAAAAGGCCTTTCGTCAACCTCTAAGTGGCTGGATGGGGCATGCGTCGCCGTTCGACTTTTCTATCGAATACACGCCGGCTGCTGGAGTAACGCAAGCGCTGTCGGGTACCCCAGCGGTGATTTCCATGAGTGTTTTAGAAGCCGCATTGTCTGTCTATGAAGGGATTGACATGTTGGCAGTCCGGCGCAAATCCATGGGCCTTGGACAGGTTTTCGTGCAACTTTTACAGCACTTTGACTTGGACCAAGAATTTAAACTTGAGTCGCCAGCGGATGCCAACATGCGGGGTAGCCAACTCTCGCTATCTCATCAGTACGCCTATGAAATCTGTCAGGCGCTCATTGAGCAGGGGATCGTGGCTGATTTTAGAGCACCCAATATACTGAGATTTGGTTTTTCTGCATTGTACACAGGCTTTGCCGATCTGTATGACTCGATGTCGATATTGGCCACCATAGTCGAACAAAAGAGTTACTTTAGCGAACGCTTTCAAAGGGGCAATACTAAGGTCACTTAGTGCCCTTGGCAAAACGTTGGGAAACTTGGCTATCACATTGTAAATTAAAAGAAAGCGATACATACTCTATAAGCATCTTCAGGTCGGAATAGAAGATGCCGCGGGTTTCTCGTGGCCGCGTGTATTAAATGGACCACATTAGTAGATAAACGAGTAGCCAAGTTGGTCAACATATTCTCAGTTTCTTGGACATCGAGCGCTTTAGCAGCAATGCTAATATGGGCTTTTGCGCCATTATCTGTTGCACAAAGTGATGAAACGCTGACTGTCTGTGTGGATCCCGATTGGATGCCGTATGAGGCATTACGCAATGGCAAACATGTTGGAATTGCGGCCGATTACATGCAGCTTATTGAACGTTATTCTGGGATTGCATTAACTTTGTTGCCAACGGAAAGTTGGGACGAGACTTTGCAGCGATTGCGTGCAGGGGATTGTGAAATGGTCAGCATGATCAATCGCACACCGAGTCGTGAAGCTTATCTGGATTTCAGTATTCCTTATTTTGATTCGGCCAACGTATTTGTAAGTCGCTCGAGTATTCCCTTTGTGACCGGATACGACAATATTGGCAAACTAAAATTAGGTATTGTTCGCAATTATCGTCACGCTGAATATGTGTCACGCTATTATCCAGACATCAACGTGACTTTGGTGGATAGCGAAGATGCTGGCATGTTGGCGCTCGCTGCTGGCGAAATCGATATTTTTGTTGGCTCTCAACTCTCCGTTACGGCGCACATTCAAAAGTATGGTCGTCGTGATCTTAAAATAGCCGGTTTGGCGCGCCCCTATGACAAACTTTCTGTGGGGTTGATTAAGAGCAAACGGCACTTATTGTCCCGCATTAATCGGGCTATTGAATCCATTCCTGAATCCCAAAATGTCGAAATTTTCAGGCGTTGGAACAACATTCAGGTTATCGATGAAATTGACTATCGTATCTTGCTGGGTACTGCCGCAGGGTTTCTAGTGCTGCTCGGTGCGGTAATGTGGCGTAACTATTTCGTCGAAAAATACAATCGCACGCTAGTTGAAAAAAATGCTCAGTTGGAGAATCTACAAGCGCGTTTGATTGAGCAAAATACCAAACTTGAGTATTTGTCACGGCACGACTCTCTAACGGGTTTGTACAATCGGCATCATATGATGAAGTGTTGTGAAGACGAAATTGCTAGGATGCATCGCAATGGTAGTCATGCGTGTCTAGTTATTTTCGATATTGACCACTTTAAAAAGGTGAATGACGAATTTGGACACAGTTTGGGCGACCAAGCTCTGGTTCAGATCTCAACATTAGTGACTGAAATGATCCGAGACATTGATGTTGTGGCGCGCTGGGGTGGTGAAGAGTTTTTGCTATTGTGTCCAGAAACGACCTTGGAGGAAGTGCACCGGGTTGTAGACCGGTTAATTCAAGCAATTCAACACCTGCATGTTGAGAAAATCGGGCATTTGACCTGCAGCTTTGGTATTGCTGAGTATCGCAACAACGACACCCTCTCCAGTTGGTTTGAACGGGCAGATCAGGCGCTATATCGAGCTAAAGAACTGGGAAGAAATCAGTCGGTAGTAGCACAATAAGCTTTTTCCTACGTGATTCAAGCATCAAAACGATATCTCAACACCCTATGGTGACCGGTGACGACGGTAGAGTCCAGCTTGCCACCGCATTGTTCAATCATGGCCTTAGATCCGACATTATCTGCATAGCAATGCACCTGCACGGGAGCAATGTTCATCTCAGCCGCTTTGCCTAAGGTTAAGCGCAATAGCGTGGCACCGAGTCCCCGTTGACGGAAAGAAGGCCGGATGCCTAAGCCAATGTGTCCTCCAGCATGAGCAATCCGTTCATTCAGGTAATGGCGTAGATTTGAAACCCCCAGCAACTCTTCGCCGTCCACCAACCAGTAGGTACTGCTCGCAACATAGCCGTCAGGCAAATCGACACCAAGTCGAAACTGTTCTAAACGGCTTAACATGGCAGGGAAATCTGCATGATCAAAGTCCAATGGAAAGGGGTAACGCTCCTCATCACCCAATTCGACAATGTAGTTTCGGTAACTTTGAATATAGTCCATTGAAGGCGAGATAAGTTTCATGTTGCGCACTCTAAAGATTAAACGGAATTCCAAAAATGGTCTTGTTCATCGGTATTGGCGATGATGAATTTGTCTTTTTCTGCACTGATTTTTCGACCAATTTCGTTCAAACGCTGACGATTAGCGTCGTTCAAATCCCGCTTATCTAACTCATTGAACACTCGCAACGTCCGTGCATCTTTATGTTGAGGGATTTTTGCCTCCACCATGGCCTGTAGTAGATTCAGGCCAAAAGCAGGTTCTCGAGGGAACAAAATATAGGCTTGATAAAAGTAATCGACAGCCTCAGCGAAATTCTTCGAACTGTGTAAATCCAAACCTTCTTTATTGAATTTGAGTGCTCTTGGACGCCGCTCTCCCATTTTTTCTTCTTGTTGACTGACCAATAAATTGGAGATGGCTTTATCGATCAAATCATCACTTTGTTCTGCACGTTTCTCACAGTCATACATAATTTGCGCGGCGCGTTTTTCATCACCCATATCCATCCACGCCTGCATCGCGTCGGACATAGTGGAAATGTCCGCTTTGGTCAGGTCCGTGATACCTTCTTCTGCGAGCAGTTCTGTGGCTTTTTCCGGATTACCCTCCAAGATGGAAGCTATCACTGACAAATAGTGGCGCTTTAGAAACAGATCTTGTTCGAGATGATTGCGCCCGGCAGAACCCAGTAAGAAGCGTGCCACTTGAACTGGCTTTTGCCGCTCGTTATCGTTTTTACTTTGGGCAAGTTGTAAGTAACATCGTGCCAATTCCAATGAAAACTCGGTATGGCGCTCTCGAACATGCTTGTTGCTTTCCCGTTTACGTTCCAATAAACCAATGGCATCGTCAAATTTTTCCTGGATTTGGAACAAATAGGCTTTTAATTTCGACGCAGTAAGAGACAAAGTACGTTCGCTTATTTTTTCAATGTACTCTTCTGCTTGGACATATTGCTTCTTGGCAACACAAATGCGCGCCAACCATTCACATGCTTTGTCGTTGGTGAGATGGGTGCCAAGCATTTCTTGCAATAACTCTTCGCTGATGTCGGTTTTGCCGGCTAAAAACTGCGCGTGGATTACGCCCCAGCGAGCCCATATGACTTTGCTTGATTGGGATAAAACACCCTCGTAAATCTCGTTTGCTTGATCGTATTTTTTCAGCTTTATCAATAATCGAGCTCGCAACTTTAGCACTGCCGAGCGCTGTCGAGGCTGATTATTTTTTTGTGCTATGGTCTCAAGTGTATCCAAGGCTTGCTGCCATTTTCCTTCGTCCATGAGTTGAAAGACGGGTAAATAGGTGCGATTAAAATCGATCACCAAATTAACCACTTTCGACAGAATCTTGATGGTGTAGGGTTTGAGGATAAGATCGTCAGGGTGGACATCGACTATCTGACCAACAATCAAAGGGATACGATCAGAGGTGATAAAAATGACTGAGGTCACATGTTTGATGAGCTGTTCTTTGTATAAGTCTTGAATGACTTCAACACCATTCTTATTATCACCTAAATGGTAGTCCATCAGGATCAAATCGAAATGACGACGACGCAGTTGTTGACGCAACTCACGACCTTGTGAGAAGCACGAAACCCGCGAAAACCCCATTTCCATCAAATGGTTGCGAAGGTTTAGCCGGGCCATCCCATTATCTTCAACCACCGCAACGTTGAAACTAAACCTTTCCACTGGAGAGCATCTTTCCTCGTCAAACAATGGCCTTCAATATAGCAAGCAACCTCAGAAGATGACACAGAAAACGAGACAAAACTCTATTTTGAGAAAACTGTATAGAGAAGTTGGCAGTTGGTAATATTTGCTTTTTAACCTTTACGTTAACGTTAAGGTCAAAACTTTGATAACCTAATTACAAATCGTTAACACTGGGCGCACTGAATCCACAGTGTGCCTGAGCATCATATGAAGGGTAACGCCATGAATCACGTGCCACTGCTAATCAACGGTGAGTTTTGTCAATCTCAGAGTCAGTCTTTTATCGAGGTGACTAACCCGGCCAATAACCAAGTTATCGCACAGGCTCCCTGTGCTACCGAAACCGAAGTCGATATGGCAGTCGCAAGTGCCAAAGCTGCATTTGAGACTTGGAAGAATGTGCCAGTGCCTGAGCGCGCTCGGGTGATGATGCGCTATCAAGCTTTACTCAAAGAACACCAAGACGATATCGCCCGCTTGCTGAGCAGTGAAACGGGAAAAACATTTGCTGATGCAAAAGGGGACGTTTGGCGAGGAATCGAAGTGGTGGAGCAAGCGGCTAACGTCAGTTCAATGATGATGGGTGAAACGGCAGAAAACGTTGCCCGTGGAATCGACACTTACAGCTATATACAGCCGTTGGGTGTGTGTTTGGGGATAACTCCTTTTAACTTCCCTGCCATGATCCCACTGTGGATGTTCCCGATGGCCATCGCCTGTGGAAACACCTTCGTGCTCAAGCCTTCAGAGCAAGACCCATTGACGCCTGTGCGCTTAGCAGAGTTATTTATTGAAGCAGGTGCTCCCAAGGGCGTATTGAATATCGTTCACGGTGGTAAAGACCAAGTTAATCAGTTGCTCAACCACGAAGATATCAAAGCCGTGTCTTTTGTAGGTTCGGTGCCTGTAGGACAACACATTTACAAAACTGCCACAGACAACATGAAGCGCGCCCAGTGCTTTGCAGGTGCGAAAAATCATTCTGTTATCATGCCAGACGCCAATAAGGCTCAAGTTTTGAATAATCTTGTGGGTGCTTCGGTTGGTGCCGCTGGTCAGCGTTGTATGGCGATTTCTGTCGCGGTTTTTGTAGGAGACTCTGCCCAGTGGATACCTGAGCTGGCGGAATTGCTCAAAGCAGTGAAACCGGGTCTGTGGGACGATGAGTCAGCAGGTTATGGCCCGCTGATCAGTCCCGCTGCAAAAGCCCGTGTGTTGCAGTTAATCGAATCAGGTAAACAGCAAGGGGCGACCTGTTTGGTGGACGGTTCCGAATTCAATTTGCCTGGCTATGAAGAGGGCAATTGGGTAGGACCCACGGTATTTACCGATGTTACCGATAACATGGACATTTATCGCCAGGAAATCTTTGGCCCTGTTCTGTGTTGTATGGCCGTCGACACACTCGAAGAAGCGATTGCCTTGGTAAACCGCAACCCATATGGCAATGGCACATCAATTTTCACAGCAAGTGGTGCTGCAGCAAGAAAATATCAGCACGAAATCGAAGTAGGCCAAGTTGGGATCAATGTTCCCATCCCTGTTCCACTGCCATTTTTCTCTTTCACAGGCTGGAAAAATTCCTTCTATGGCGATTTACACGCCTATGGGAAACAAGCGGTTCGTTTTTATACCGAGACCAAAACTATCACAGCTCGTTGGTTCGAAGACGACATCCCGTCTGGCCCTAACATGACCATTAACTTGCGCTAATTATCGGAGCGAACTATGAATTTTGATTTGACCGAAGATCAAGTGGCCTTTGCCGAAACGGCCAAACAATTTGCAGATCAGGAACTGGCTCCTCACGCAGCACAGTGGGACAAAGAACACATTTTCCCTAAGCATGTGATACAAAAAGCAGGCGAGTTGGGCTTTTGTGCCCTGTACACTCCTGAAAGTGAAGGGGGCTTGGGCCTCAGTCGATTAGACGCATCCATTGTATTTGAACAATTGTCCATGGGCTGTACTGCCACGACTGCCATGATGACCATACACAATATGGCAACTTGGATGATTGCCACTTGGGGTACCGAGGCTGTGAGACAACAGTGGTGTCCGACCTTGGTCACCGGTGAAAAGCTTGCTTCATATTGCTTAACTGAGCCGGGCTCTGGTTCAGACGCAGCATCACTGCGCACTAATGCCAAACTCGAGGGTGATCACTATCGTGTGAATGGCTCAAAAATGTTTATATCTGGCGCTGGCGAAACGGATGTTCTGGTGGTCATGGTGCGCACCGGAGGCGAGGGCGCTCAGGGGATTTCTGCTTTGGTAATTCCTGCTGATGCCGAAGGGATTATCTACGGGAAAGCCGAACATAAAATGGGCTGGAATGCACAACCTACCCGTTTGGTCACTTTTGAAGATGTGCTGGTACCAAGAGAAAACCTATTGGGTAAAGAAGGTGAAGGATTCAAGTTTGCCATGATGGGGCTGGACGGAGGTCGTGTGAATATTGCGACTTGTTCAATAGGCACCGCACAACAAGCGTTGGAAACCGCCACCGAGTATATGCAGACCCGCAGCCAATTTGGTAAACCACTAGCTGCCTTTCAGGCGCTGCAATTTAAGTTGGCTGATATGGCCACCGAGTTGGTGGCAGCCAGACAAATGGTTAGGCTCGCAGCCTTCAAATTGGATCAGAATCACCCGGACAAAACCACATACTGCGCTATGGCAAAACGCTTTGCCACTGACGTGGGATTTGAAGTGTGTAATCAAGCGCTACAATTACACGGCGGCTATGGTTACATTCAAGAGTATCCTCTCGAGCGCTATGTACGCGATGTCAGGGTGCATCAAATCCTTGAGGGTACCAATGAGATTATGCGCTTGATTATTGGTCGTCGTTTACTGGCAGAGCACGCCAGTACGATCCTGTAATCAATTATCCAAACCCAAAGGTGACATCCCTATGAGTCAATCGGTTCTATTTGATGTAATTCGTTGTGAGAATGGTCGAGAAATTGGCATTGCCACTTTGAACAAACCCGAGGCCTTAAATGCTTTGGATTTGGAGATGGTGAATTTGCTGTTGTTGCAATTACGAGAGTGGCAGCAACGGGACGACATCGCGATGGTGGTGCTTGATAGCCGCGGTGATAAAGCCTTTTGTGCCGGCGGTGACGTGGTCTCCATGCATCGAGCTATGGCCAAAATGCATACTCAAAGTGGTGATAAAACCCACTTCCATGCGGCAGATATTCCATCTTTGATTGAAACGTTCTTCACTCAAGAATATCGCTTGGATTACCTGATCCACCGCTTTGAAAAGCCGATTATGGTGTGGGGCAATGGCATCATCATGGGCGGAGGCTTGGGTCTAATGGCCGGTGCTAGTCATCGAATCGTTACCCAAAGTTCACGCATTGCCATGCCGGAAGTCAGTATCGGCTTATACCCGGATGTGGGCGGCAGTTGGTTCCTAAATCGCATGCCCAACGGCTGTGGAAAGTTCTTGGGGATCACCGGTGCCAGCGTTAACGCAGCAGACGCTCTTTATGTGGGGCTGGCAGATCATTTGATTGCCCATGAGCAAAAATCTGAAGTTTTGAATCAACTCAAAGCCATTGCTTGGGAAGCCGAAGCGACCCACAACCACAAATTATTGAGCCACTACTGCCAATCAGTGTCGGTGGCAGCGCAAAAACCAGCACAAGTCGAAACCCACCAAGACAAGATCTCAGAGTTGGCTGAACATGCCAGTGTTGAACAGTACATCGCCCAGCTTTTGGTGTTAGAAACAGATCAAGATAAATGGTTAGAACAAGCACAAAGTTCTGTGTTGTATGGTTCGCCCATCACAATGAAGTTAGTGTTTGAGCAATTGCATCGAGCCAGCACAATGACTTTGGCTGAGTGCTTCCAAATGGAATTGATAATGTCATGCCGCTGCGCAACTTTGGGTGAGTTTGAAGAGGGTGTCAGAGCCTTGCTGGTAGACAAAGATCGCAAACCCAATTGGCTGTTTAAGTCATTGGACACGATACCCGATGAGGTTATCGCGACCTTTTTCGAGAGTCCTTGGGACGTACATCCTTTGAGTGAATTGGGACATGAACATTGAGTAACTTTGAGTAGGAAAAGATTATGGCAAACATAGGTTTTATCGGTTTGGGCAATATGGGCGGGCCCATGGCGCTCAATTTGCTCAAAGCTGGGCATCAACTGACTGTATTTGATCTATCACAAGATGCAATGCAAACACTGGCTGATGCTGGTGCGACAAAAGCACAGCAGGTCAGCCAATGTTGTGAAAATGCCGATTTTGTGATCTCCATGCTACCAGCAGGAAAACACGTTGAAGCATTATATCTTGATGGACAACAGGGGCTTATAAAGCATTTAGCGGAATCTACCCTGGTCATCGACTCAAGTACCATTGACAGTGCAACGGCGCAAAAGGTTGGCGCACAACTGGCGAGCAAAAACATCGGCTTTGTTGACGCGCCGGTTTCCGGTGGCACAGCGGGCGCTGCAGCCGGTACGCTGACGTTCATCGTGGGGGGCGCACAGGAACACTTCGCCCGCGCACAAACCGTATTGCAAAATATGGGGAAAAATATTTTTCATGCCGGTGAAGTGGGGGCAGGACAAGTTGCCAAAATCTGCAACAATATGCTGTTGTCCGTGTTAATGATAGGCACCAGTGAAGCTCTGCAAATGGCCATTGACAACGGCCTGGATCCGAAAACCATGTCCGACATCATGTTACAGAGCTCTGGTCGCAATTGGACGTTAGAATTGTATAATCCGTGTCCCGGCGTGATGGACAGCGTGCCTTCCTCGAAAGGCTACCAAGGTGGCTTTATGGTGGATTTGATGCGCAAAGATCTTGGTTTGGCGATGCAAACGGCGATGGCCAGTGGCTCGTCTGCACCTATGGGAGCATTGGCCCAGAGCTTGTACGGTCTGCACAGCAGTCAAGGCAAAGGACAAAAAGATTTTTCCAGTATTTTTGAGCTATTTGCTCACAACAAATAAGAGGAACCCTGAGGATGGATTTAAAAGATAAAGTGGTCGCAATCACGGGGGCCGCACAAGGGCTTGGATTAGCAATGGCAAAGACCTTTGCAGAAGCCGGCGCACATTTAGCCTTGCTTGACCGTCAGCAAGACCAAGTAGAACAAGCTGCAAAAGACCTCAGCGCGATTGGAATAACCGCAAAAGGCTATGCCGTTGATGTGACCGATGAAGCTGGAGTCGAAGGGGTTTTTGCACAGATTCAACAAGATTTCTCCCAACTCAACGGCCTGATCAACAGTGCTGGTATTATGCGTGATGGCATGTTGTTAAAGGTGAAAGACGGCCAAGTGGTGGATAAAATGTCAAAACAACAGTTCCAGTCGGTGTTAGACGTTAATGTGACTGGAACATTTTTGTGTGCTCGGGAAGCCGCTAAAGTGATGATCGAAACCCAAAGTGAAGGCGTGATCATCAACCTCTCTTCGGTATCTCGCGGCGGAAACATGGGGCAGACCAATTACTCTGCGTCTAAATCTGCGGTGGCAACCATGACAGTAACCTGGGGCAAAGAACTGGCGCGCTTTAAAATTCGCAGTGGTTGTATCGCCCCCGGATTGGTTAATACCGCGATGGCTGCGCAAATGCGCCCAGAGATGCGTGAGAAGTTTTTATCCACTGTGCCTGCCGGTCGCTTGGCCGAGGTGGAAGAATTAGGTCACGCGGCGAAATTTATTTTTGAAAACGACTATTTTACTGGTCGTACACTTGAATTAGATGGTGGAACAAGGGTTTAATAACAGCCCTGAAGATTAAGCCCCATTGAGTCCGCTCAATGGGGATGACCATAGAGTACCGCCTACCCATGTGGATTTGTCCAGCCTGCCGTGCCCCTTTAAGCATAGAAAACCGTACTTGGCGTTGCAGTCAAAACCACAGTTTTGATGTTGCCAAAGAAGGTTATGTCAACCTGCTACTGCCTCAGCACAAACGCAGTAAAGAGCCCGGCGATAGCAAAGACATGATCCATGCTCGACGAACCTTCCTCAGCCACGATTATTACCGACCTTTAGCGGAACACATTAGCCAGAATATTTGCAACTATTGTGATGGGGATAAACTCAAGATATTTGATGCGGGATGCGGGGAAGGCTACTACCTTGCTCAGGTCGCACGGGTACTTGCCGAACAAGGCCGACAAGGACATTACTTAGGCTGTGATATCGCCAAAGTAGCTGTCGCAAAAGCCGCGAAAGCTATGCCCCAGGGCCAGTTTTGTGTTGCCAGTAGTTTCGCAATACCACTGGCAGATAACAGTCTAAATGCCGTCATCCAAGTCTTTGCTCCCAGTGCTGCGCAAGAAGTATTGCGAGTACTCGAACCGGGAGGGATCTGGATTGCTGTCAATCCCGCGGCCCACCACTTAAAACAACTTAAGTCTTTTGTCTATGAGCAAGTCCAGAACCACAGTGCTTCAGTGGCACAGCCCGAGGGTTTTTCAGTGCTTGAACGCAAAGAATTGCAATTTGAGTTTCAATTACAAAGCCCCGATCTGCGCCAGGCATTGCTTAAAATGACGCCTTTTTATTGGTCCGCTAGTGAAGAGGCCAAAGCGCAATTTATGGATTTTGAAGGGCCTTGCCAGGCGCATTTTGATATTCAAGTGTTGCAAAAACCGCTGTTGGAGACGGAAACTTGAAGCACCAAAAGGCCTTATTCCTAGATCGAGATGGCGTTATCAATGTGGATCATGGCTATGTGTTCGATCCTAAAGACATCGATTTTATGCCTGGAATTTTTGCCTTGACCCAAGCATTCCGAAAAGCTGGCTATCTAGTGATCGTGGTGACTAATCAATCTGGTATTGGCCGCGGTTATTACTCCGAACAGCAATTTGCTAGTCTGACTCAGTGGATGCGCGAGCAATTTCAGCAGCAAGGCAGTGACTTGGATGACGTCTACTTTTGCCCCCATCATCCAAGTAAAGCTAAGGGCACTTATCAACAACTCTGTGATTGCCGTAAACCGAATCCCGGAATGTTGGTACAAGCCATTACAAAGCACAATATCGACCCGTCAGTGTCAGTTATGGTGGGGGACAAACTCAGTGACATGTTGGCGGCGCAAAAGGCTGGGGTAGCCCATCGAATCTTGTTTCAGAACCACGAACCAACAGTTGTGGATGCCCCAGAGGGCATCCATGTCGTTCGGGATTTGCAAGACATTATCAGCCTTATTGGGCAAACCGACTCAGGTGTTTAATGGCTTGACTGAGTAACCCAGTATTGAGGGGCTCAGCACTTTCTTCACCGCTTTGGCGTTCATAGATCTTGTAATTTCCGTTACTCAATACTTCTGTGCGCTGATCATTGTGTAGGACTATCACTTTGCTGCCTTGGGTGCCAACCAACCAATTGCGTCTCGGGTTGAGCAAGTTTTGCCCAGTTGTGTACAAATCGGTATTGGCGCTACATCCTAACAAATTGATCGCAGTAGGCATCAAATCTACATGGCTCGACAAGGTGCTGGCTAATTCAAAATTAGCGTATAGTGGCACAGACTTGATCTCGGAACGCTGTTTAGTCAACTGGGTCACAATCACATTATTGTTGGTCAACAAGTCTGAGGCAAGTAAGGTCTTGAGCTGTTTTGCACTGACAAAACCGACTGCCAGCTTGGGCTGGGCAGAAGTAACAAACTCATAAAACGGCGTCCAACTTTCAACAAACTCATTGATTTTGACATGTTCAATCGGCTCATTACTGAACAGTTTCACGGGTAAGTTCAGTTTGCTAGGCAAATCTAATACTAAAGGCGTTTGTTCGTGTAATGCGGATAAATACAACTCTGGCAGACCATACAAGGTACTCAGTACCGCACTTTCGCTGGATGATCCCAAATCATAGTGATCAGGGTAGGAGGTCATATTTGCCATCGCGTCAGCGGGCAGTGCGGTGGCGTCACGCTGCACCAAAATCACAATACTTTTATCTGTGTTGATCGAGCAATAGACCGGAGACGACGGATACTTAATGGTATTGATGCGGCTATCAAATTGAATTGCTTTACGCTGTTTGTAGGACTCCAAATCTAACAAACCGTATTTGCCCATCAAGGTTTTAGCCGTAGCCGGATATGACAATGGAAACAGATCATCTTGTTGGATGATCGGCTGATACAAGTTTGCATCTGCCCACACGTGCATGGCATGACTGAGCATGAAACAGGCCACAAAAAAACTGCTGATCGGCATACCTAGATGAAACTTTTGTAGCCGTTCCAACCGCTTCCAAAGGGCATTTGCAAGGATCAATTGAAAAGACAACCAGACGATAAACAGTAAGAAAAGGTATCCCCACTGACGCCAGCCGAATTTACTGATCACCGTTTGCGCTTCTGATCGGATCAACTCAGCGGAGCTAAAGCTCAAGTGGAGTCCGTACTTAGTGTACAATAACGCGTCGAAAGCCAGCAAGGCTAGGCCCAATGCGGCTATAGTGGAACTGGTTGCTTTAACGACTCTGGCATTAGGAATGATATAGCACAAAGGTAAAACAAAAATAACAAAGCCAAAGAAGGTTAAAAAGCCGACGTGGCTCAGCCAATTGGTAAACAAAAACGTTAGACCCAACAGAGTGTCGGGTAGGGGCGCGGTGAAAACGTAAACCGACGCAATAATTATGGCAATAAGAATATTACTCAGGGCAAACCAATGGCCCCAATTGACCAACTTAGTGACCATAATGCGACGGGGTGTTTCAGTGAGTATCATTTATTTTTATTTTCCTTTGATACTTTTGAGCAGGACTTGTGTAAACTGTTCGGCCATTTTTTCTCGTTGGTTTTGATGCACTTGATGGAGGAAAATGTTGGTAATGACATTTCCTAAAGCCATCAGCGACAAATCACGAGTAGCTTGGTTTTTCTCTAGTGCAACGACAATGTCTTGCATCAGGGTTTCAAACTGAGAGTCTGAATATTTAGATTGTTGAGGCATAGTGGCAACCCAAATCTTGTCATGTTGCGAATAGTAGCAGTTATCGATCTGATAGTAACTAGCCACTAAAACTTTCGACGAAATAATCGCAATATCAGATGTTTAAGCAGTATAACATTGTTAATTATGAAAAGGTTAAGTTCTCTATGAGCATAGTGATCCATCATTTTGTCGTCCACCAATTGAGTATTAATGCTCAGCAGGAATTGACGGTGATCCCCAGAAAATCCTGCTACGACGTTAACAGTGAAATCGAAACCTTGGCTCAGCAAATCAACCATTCCTTTAATCAAAAGCCGGGCAAAGGAGTGGGGCAGTTTATAGAAAATACAGAATCGCAAGATGAGTTTAGCTTTCAACAAGGCTTACAAAGTCAATTGTCAGATGCCGAAGGGTTTGTCCAGTTCAGTCTGCAATGCTGTGAGAAACTGAAGCAGACCATGGTCGAGATGGGCACGATTGAGACGGGCTATGTGATCTTCAGTCATTACGAGTTTTTGGCCACGGAATATTTGATGATTGCGCTACTCAACACCAAGGAACATGCGCAAATCACACGTGATATGGAGCTGAATTACAGCAACCATCTTGACTTGGCAAAAATGCAACTAGCCGTTCGTATCGATTTAACACAGTTGCGCGTCAGTCCAGAGCAAAACCGCTATGTGAGCTTTATCAAAGGCAGAATGGGGCGAAAAGTTTCGGACTTTTTCATGCAATTTATGAATTGCGAAGAGAAAGTCGATGTTAAACAACAAAACAAACAATTGATTGCTACTGTGGACGAGTACTTGGCCTCGGAGCAACTGGACAAGCATGAGCAACAACAATCCAGACAGTTCGTTTCCGACTATTATAAAAACAAGTTGGAAGAAGGCGAAGAAATCCAACTGATGGAGTTGTCAGAGCATTTGCCTAAAGGTGAATCTGTGGATTTTGCAACCTTTAACGAGCAACAAGAGCAACCCTTAGAAGCGTCCTTTCAAGCCGATCGCAGTGCATTGAAGACCTTAGCAAAATTCAGCGGGCAAGGGGGCGGTGTGACCATTAGTTTTGATCGCGTATTATACGGCGATCGAATCGAGTATAATGCGGCGACAGATACCTTGGTGATCCGAGGCATTCCACCTAATTTGAAAGATCAACTGACTCGTCATCGTCAGTAAAAATGGCTAACGAAAACGTAGCAGAGCATTAAAATAGAGGAATACGACATACAATGCAGTTATTTGTGAACGACCTAACCGTCATGGATTTTTCGTACTTGTGCCCAGAAAGGGGCATGGTGGGCGAAAGTTGGATTGTGGATGTAATCCTTGACGGCCAGTTAAACGAAGAAAGCATGGTGTTGGATTTCTCTAAGGTCAAAAAGTCGCTGAAGTACTTAATAGACGAATACGTTGATCATAAGCTGTTGATCCCAGCCGAACATCCCTTTACCGAGATCACGCCGGATAAACTCCACGACCGGGTACGAGTCGATTTCAATCGACCTAACGGTCGTTCGATTCATTTGCTCTGTCCTCCAGAAGCCTATGCTTTTGTCTATGATGAGCGGGTCACTATCAGCTCGGTCGGACAGTATCTCAAAGAGGTCATTGCGACCCATCTTCCGGATAATGTGGAAGACATCACCTTGCGGTTGCGTCCAGAGCAAATCGACACGCCTTTTTATCATTACACCCACGGTCTAAAGAAACACGATGGCAATTGTCAACGTATCGCCCATGGCCATCGTTCAAAAGTATTGGTGTATCAAGATGGCGAACTCAGTTTGCAATGGCAACAATATTGGGCTTCCCGCTGGCAGGATATTTACATTGGTACCGAAGAAGATGTGTTAGCTCCTCAGTGCAAAGACTTCTTTATGGATGTCAATCAATTGCCTGAGCACTACAGTTTTTTCTATGAATCCTCACAAGGTGAATTTTCGTTGGTGATCCCCAAGGCAGAATCCGAGTTGATTCACACTGACTCAACAGTCGAGTGTTTGGCACAGTATATGGCCGAAGAGTTGAAGCGACAGTCTCCAGAACATCAATTTGTTGTATATGCCTTTGAGGGGGTTGGCAAAGGAGCGATTGCCAATGCGTAGTTTCGCTTTAGTTGCTTTGCTGTTGTTGGCAATGTGTCAAAGTGCCTGGTCGATAGAATTGCAAGGGCAACGCACTCAGGGCAGTTTACTGCGAGGGAATACAGAGCCAGGCACTCAGGTTTGGCTCAATGGCAAATCGGTGTTGGTTACTGAAGCTGGGGAGTTTGCCGTGGGATTTGGCCGAGATGCACCACTGACTCACATTCTTGAGTGGCAACGGCCAGGACACAGCAAGCAACAACAAAAAATTGAATTAAGCCCCAGAGAATATCGAGTGCAGTCAATTGAAGGCTTACCTCCGAAAATGGTCAGCCCACCGGAAGAGGTGCTGGAGCGCATTCGTCAAGATAATACCCAAGTTGCTGCGGCCCGTCAGACTCAAGATGCGCGCAATGACTTTATGCAGACGTTTATTTGGCCAGCCGAAGGTCCTATCAGCGGAGTCTATGGCAGCCAACGGGTGCTCAATGGCGAGCCTAAACGGCCTCACTTTGGCGTTGATGTGGCAAACAAAGTGGGCACCCCGGTGGTGGCACCCGCCGATGGAGTGGTCACCTTGTGGGTTGAGGATATGTATTACTCCGGCGGCACCATGATCATAGATCATGGATTAGGTGTGTCCTCTACTTTCTTGCATCTTAACGCAGCCCATGTCAAACAGGGGGACAGGGTGTCACAAGGACAGTTGGTTGCTGAAATTGGCGATACAGGCCGGGTGACCGGTGCCCATTTGGATTGGCGCTTGAACTGGTTTAAGGAGCGTCTTGATCCAACCCTGCTAGTACCTCCAAGAGAAAACGACGGTCGTCCACACAGCAGTGAAATGCTGTCTTCTAGCCAATAGTTTGTGGGGCGTTCGCCCCGCTCATCTACCTGCAAAACTGTACTATACGCATGACCAATCACTGCTATATTTAGCCAAGGTGAATCTTGGGTACTGCACATTCGTAGCCATTTGACTCACTTTCCAAATCGATATCGCTGATTTGATTAAACCTAAGCAACGAGAGCGTGATATGCAACCTATGATTGGACTGAAACCCATGAAAACGTCCGAAGCAGTTAAAATCCATTTGGCGTTAAATGGACATGAACCTTTTGGACGACCATTCCAGCAAGTGCTTGAAACCACCCAGATGGAGCCAAGAAGACTGCGCGACTTGCTGGAAACCTATCATTTTTACTTTACCCCGGTAGGACAATCCGACCGCTTTATCATCAATCGCTTACACCACGACCAAGGCTCGCTCTTCACCATTATCGACGCGGTGGAAAGACGAAACGTGCGCTTTGCATTGGCAAAATTCACGCCTGTTTTCTTCATCGCAGTCATTCTCGGAAGCGCCACGTTAGGCTTTTTGCTGTCCGCTATAGTCAATCAGCGCAGTCTCTACTTTTAAGTTGTTGGTTTTTCGATATTGGGATTGGATGACAGCCATTTTTGCGCTTTTTGCGAATCGACAATACACAGCTCTATGGTATCTGCTGATGCTGGCACTACGGGCATAGTTAAGGTTTTGAGTTTCCCGTCCCTAAGAATCGTCAAATCCAAAGCATCGTGATTTTCCGCCAATTGATTGAGACGAACTTGTAGATTCGCCTCACTTACTTGCCAACCCTGCACGGCAATCAAGATATCGCCCACATGCAGACCCGCCATACAGGCCGACCGATTATTTAATACTTGGGTAATTTTCACCCCCAATGGCGCATTTGTATATAACGCCGCGAAGTCTAACTTAGCGGACGAACCTGAGGCTTCTCCTCCTTTGTCTTTCTGATCGGTGCGCGCGCGGCTCTTTAGCTCAATACCGAACTCGGCCAAAAGCGCTTTCACAGGCAATGGCTCAGTGCTGTAGATCATGACTTCTAAAAAGTCGTCCACGTCGATGGAGAAACGTTGATGCAACAGTTTTTGTATCACATCGTTTGGTGTGCCTTTTCCTTCTAGTCCATATTCTCGCCATATTAAAGTAATCAAATCCAACAGGTTGACGCGGTGGTCACTTTGCAAACGGATCTGCAAATCAAGACACAGGGCGACCATAGCACCTTTGGTGTAGTAACTGACTATGGCATTCGCGGCGTTGGCGTCTTGTTGGTAAAAACGAGTCCAAGCATCGAAGCTGGATTCGGTGACGGTTTGAAGATCCGCACCGGGGTTGCGGGCTAAACGGGTTAAAGTCTGCGCCACCACATTCAGATAGGTGTGCTGATCAATCAATCCGCAGCGCAACAGGGAAAAGTCGTCCACGTAACTGGTAAAACCCTCATAGATCCATAATTGCTCACTGTAAACCTCATGACTCAAGGGAGCGTGCACAAAGGCCTCGGGCTTGCTGGATTTCACGTGCCAGGTATGAAACAGCTCATGGCTACACAGCGCTAGGAAATTGCGGTAACCCTCGGATACTTTGTTGCGATCAAAATTGCTGGGTAACTCATCTCGACTGTATTGTAGAACGGTAGAATGACTGTGCTCTAAGCCACCAAAGCCTGAGTCACACAACAGGGTAACAAAAAGATATCTTTGGATAGGAAAAGGCTGGCCAAAGACAGATAAATGATGGTCACAAATGCGTCGCAAATCTTCACAGATTCGTGCCATATCCGTGTGATGACCGCCGGCAAAGATCAGCTCAAAACTGACGCCTTGGACTTCAAAACAGTGGGTTTCAAATTCACCCATCAGCACAGGGTGGTCGACTAAATCAGCGTAGTGGATGGCTCGATATTGACCGTCAGCCGAGCTTTTCGGGAGACTAGTGGCTATCTGCCAATGGTCAGGGCCAGAAGGCTTTAAGGTGAGCACGCAGGGTTGTTCGGCAAGGTGTTCCACTTTTAAGAAGACACTTGTGCCATTAAAAAAGGCCCATTCGTCAGTTATGTAAGCGCTTCTGACGGATAAGTCGAAGGCGTAAACACGGTACTGCACTTGAATTTTGCCTTCGATTGGCGGTATTTCCCAAGTTTGTTTATCGAGTTTTAGCAACTCTATTGGTTTGCCATTATGGCTTGCAACGATATACAGAATGTTTTTGGCGAAATCTCGAATCATATAACTGCCGGGGATCCATGCGGGCAAGGTCAACCGGGTAGCTAGGCTTGAACTGGCTTCAAATTCCATGGATACGTCAAAAACATGGGCACTGGTAGAAGCAATAGCCAATTGATAGTGGATTTCGCTGTTATAACTCAAAAGTTGTTCCTCGTAACTGACATCAATGCAAAGCATACCGCAACCAAACACAGGGTAAACCGCTTAATTGCACCAGCACAGGGCGCAACAGTTGTTCCTATTGAGATTCCGTGCTAAAAAACAATCATACACCTTATTAAAACAGAAAAATCAGTGACTAAGGAATACTGCCTTGGCGATTCTTAAAGAGAAAGTGGGTATAACCAAACGAGATCTAGTCAAGCTTCGGGCAATGCGCCCCGGAATGGCGTTAGATTTGCAATTGGTTGCCCCTAATGGAATCAAACGGGTTAAAACTGAGTTTATTGGTATGGACGGCATGCGCTGTCTGATCATCAAGTTTCCTGACGAATCGAGGTGGGGCAACCTGCGTGACGCCATTTACGCTGACAATTCGATGGTGGTGCGTTACATCCTCGAAGAAGACGCGGGTGAGGTGGTTGCCTTTAAAGTTAAAATCAATTTAGTGTTGAGCCGTCCCGGCAATTACATCTTTACTGGTTTCCCTTTGTCTATCCAATGCCATGCATTACGCAGTGAAGAACGTGCCCAAGCCCATGTTCCTGTCTCTGTGCGTGACTCCTCGACAACTGAAGAATTATGCGACGGTATGATCGTTGACCTGTCTTTAAGCGGATGTCGCGTGAGTCTTGATCGGGGATCCTTGAAAGAAAAGCTGCCCCAACAAGCTCAAATTACTTTGAATGTGCGTTTACCAGATGGCAATTACACGGAACTGACAGGCAAGGTAATGAATCAAAAAGTCGAGCCCCTTAAGCATTTCTTGGGCATCAAATTTGATGCCGAAGAAGGTGTTGTGGGTGATCTTTTACATCAACTGATGCTTACACCAACTTAAATTTAATAAAGGGCATCACAGTTGAATAACCCTAGGAAGCTAAATCAATGAGACAAATAGACGCATTACTCCGAGAATACGGGGTGAGTCATCAAAATCGAACCAATGTGTTGATCCACGCTATTGCAGTACCTGCAATATTTTTTGTCACCGTAGCGCTTATCTGGTCGATTCCGACTCCTGAATTTTTAGATTACTTTGATGTGACTTGGGCGCACGTGGCAGTTATCCCCATGCTTTGGTATTACTTTAAGTTGTCGGGGCCCATTGGTGCCGCGATGACGCTGCTGACTCTAGCGGCATTTGGTGGAATCGCTTTGTTGCAATATCTGGATATAGTGGTTTGGCAATTCAGTTTAATTCTGTTTGTTATTATGTGGATCCTGCAATTTGTCGGACATCACATAGAAGGCAAACGCCCATCTTTTTTCAAGGATGTGCAGTTTTTGTTGGTTGGCCCCGCATGGTGGTGGGTGCACTGGCTCAAGCGTGTCAATATTCAATATTAAAGGTACAGGTTTGCGACTAACGGAGGCAAGTTTGAGATCAACGGTCTGCTTTGCGACTTGCATCAAAGTATACTGAGCAGAGCATTCCAGTAGACCGAGAATTAGATTGATTAACTGGCAAAAAATATTTGAAAACCGCGAACGATTGTTCTGGGCTCTGCACACAGCAGGCTGGGCCGGTTTCGCCGTTGTCTATTACATTGGTTCGTTTCTCCATGACATGCGACCAGTTTGGATTCTGGTCATCTTTCTTAATGCCTTTGCTGGCTGGTTGCTGACTATTCCTTTACGTTACATCTACCGCTGGGCGCGACAACGCACGGTTTGGGAAATGTTGCTCACCGTGGCCATCAGCTCCTATGTGATTGCGCTCGCCTGGGCGGTGGCAAAGAATGTACATTACTGGTGGATTTATAAGCACGGTTATCAGCCCGACGTGTGGTATATGTACTTTAGCAATACCATCAACTCGCTGATCATGGTGGTGTGTTGGAGTGGTTTATACTTCGGTATCAAAAACTTCCAGATGCTGCAAAAAGAAAAGCAAAATGCTCTTAAAGCCTCAACCATGGCTCACCAAGCCCATTTAAAAATGCTGCGCTATCAGCTCAATCCACATTTTTTGTTTAATACACTCAATGCCATTAGCACTCTGATTTTGGTTCAGGACAACAAGACAGCCGAGGCAATGGTCAGTCGACTTAGCGATTTCTTGCGTTATTCGTTGGACAAAGACCCCATCAAAAAAATCTCATTGCGTCATGAAATCCAAGCTCTTGAATTGTACTTGGAAATTGAGAAGGTTCGGTTTGATGAGCGCTTAGAAGTATCTTGGGACATCGACCCGAATTGTTTGGACGCCTTGGTTCCGAGTCTCATTCTGCAACCGATTATCGAAAATGCCATCAAGTATGCTATATCGAAAATGGAGCAGGGTGGCAAAATTACCGTTTCTGCTAAATCCTTCGGTCGCGATTTAATGCTTGAAGTGTCGGACAATGGACCTGGTGCAAAAATTGAAAATGGTAAATTGAATAGAGAGAACGGCGTGGGGCTGGCCAATATTCAAGAACGCTTGAATTCACTGTATTCCAACGATTTCTCCTTTGTTATTTCGCAGAATAAACCCAGTGGAATAAAAGTCAGTATCCGCATCCCATTTGAGGTAAGCAGTGATGTCAACGAAAATTAAAGCCCTGATCGTAGACGATGAACCTTTAGCGAGAAAGGGATTGGCGGTTCGTCTAAGTCAATTTGAAAACGTCGAATTGTTAGGCGAGTGTCATAACGGTTTAGAAGCGGTCTCTCAAATTCCGATTTTACGACCCGATCTGGTGTTTCTTGACATCCAAATGCCTGGACTCAATGGCTTTCAAGTGATCAATAAACTCAAAGAATTAAACCAACCAATCCCGCTAATTGTGTTTGTAACCGCCTATGACACCTTTGCAATCAAAGCCTTTGACATTCACGCGTTAGATTATGTGCTCAAGCCTATCGATGAAAAGCGCTTGCGGGCAGCCATTGATAAAGTCAGTGAAGTATTTCGTTTGCATCAAGAGGGTGATCACAAGATCAAATTGGCCAAATTGGTTGCAGACTACACCGGCGATGACTGCGAAGATATCCTGCGCAGATTGGCTTCCGGTGAAGCTCTAGATGGCAAACGATTCCCGTCCATTCTGGCGATAAAAGATGGCTCTGAAGTTACTCGAGTGGCGGTAGACGATATCCAATGGATTGATGCGGCAGGAGACTACATGTGTGTTCACGCAAGCGAAGGCACTCACATCATGCGCCGCACTATGAAAGAGCTGGAAGAAGAACTGGACCCACGTAAGTTTGTTCGAGCTCATCGAAGCGCCATTGTCAACATCAACTACGTAAACAAAATGGTTAGCCACATCAGCGGTGAGTATCATTTAGTGCTAAACAACGGCGAAGAGCTCAAAGTCAGTCGCAGCCACCGAGATAAAGTCAAAGCGATGATCCGGGTCTAGAAAGGCCCGCTTTATACAGCGCGGGAAGTAGAGCGGTGTCCTCACGTTTAACGTAGAAAAAAGCTCGTCATCCATAAGCAATCCCCACATTTGCAAATCAATAAACCGACCGACATTTAGTAAAAAAGCCTGATCCAAACACTCTTAAATCGTTGGGATGGAAGTGGGTTAATCGCAAACTTGCTCTGCTTCCAATGGCCAATTAAGCAAACGATTTAACTCGCAATTAAAAAGACTTCCCAAAACACTCAAAAAATTTATTGGTAAAACGTGCAGTCGATAACCTAACCTGAGGGTTTAATTTAAAATTAAACGGCTTCCACAACTAGGCAGATATTAGCGTTATAGTGAATTTAATTAATCTGTAGTTTATTAATCGAATAGAACGGATAAATAGTTGTTGCTGTATTGGTTTATTCACTTCTGTTGAAGAGGCTAGCCGTGAATATGATGTTGTTGTCAAATACACCAAATCTTTTCAAGGTATGCCGGCTGCTTGGTTTATCGAAGTTCCAGCATGAGTATCTGGTGGTGGGAATCTGATTGGCTTTTGCCCTTGGTGTGGTACGAAACTTCCGAACATTCCCTATACTAAGGAGAAAGGGTAGCATGGCCAATAAGGTATTATGCTGTGAGCGTTACGCAAGTCCAGTACAAGTAGCTTTATTTTTTAAAAAATTTGGAGGGGTGTTCAGATGTCATATGTAGATGGGTATGTATTAGCTGTTCCGACTAAAAACAAAGAGCAATATATAAAATTAGCTGAAGAGGCGGCGGCAGTATTTAAAGATCACGGTGCTTTATCAGTCGTTGAAAATTGGGCTGATGACGTTCCTGAGGGAAAGATAACCTCACTGCCAATGTCGGTGAAATGTGAGGAAGGGGAGGAGGTTGTTTTTTCATGGATTGTTTGGCCGTCACGGGAAGCACGAGATGCAGGAAATCAAGCTGCTATGGAAGATTCAAGGTTTAAAGAGTGGGACATGAATCAAATGCCTTTTGATGGCAAAAGAATGATCTTTGGCGGGTTTAAAACCATTGTTGATCATTAAAATCGCTGATATACATAGCAGTGGCTGTATGTCGTTCTGGCCACAAACAGCGCGGCTTAATTGAATCGCTGAGCAATGTATTTCCATATCCCAGAGTGCATCGATCAGCTAATAAGTTAACAGATTTTAAGCAAGGAATTGGCATTGGTGATTCAATGAACGAGACAGAGATCCAAAAGAAACAAACCCTTCTTCAACTGCTAAAAGAGTATGAAAAAACAGAGATTGAAGAAGATAAGGGACGCTTGCTTGATGAAATGAATAAGGTCTCGTCTATTCCAGTAGAACAATCCTTTTTGGACCAATATTGGAGTTCCATGAGCGCTGATGAATTTTGCACAATCCACAGCGTAATACCAGAACATGGCAGAAACATCACTCACTCAAATATCACTGAAATTATCGAACTATTGGTTGGTTGTGTGGATGACATAGCTAGGTCTGAATACTACTTGCTCAAATACGAAGATGCAGTAGAGTATTTTTTCAAGAAAAACTCTGGTTCTCTTAGGGAAATCCTCGGCGAAGATGATGAGCCTGAAGTTGCCAAGGTCATTAGCAAAATGTCTAAACCTGATGTAATTAACCTGAACTCGGGATAAGCCAGGCCTCTCAGCACCGCTATTTTCGCGTCTATCTGCGTTGCGCTTTCTAGCAATAGCCAGCTATTACATACGAAAGCGCGCCTTGATATCCACAAAAATTTCGACGCTGAGGTTCTTTTTTGCAGACATAAGTTAGATTAAATTAAAAATAAAGTGCTGAAATTCAAACAATATTTTATTTTATTCGACCTATCTTATCCCGAGTTCAGGTTAATTAACTTATAGCGAGGGAACTAGGCATTTATTCTGGGTACTTTTCCAATATACATTTTATCGCGTTACGTTAATTCATGTTGTTCTGGCATTTTTAACCTATGCTCACATTGAAATATAAGTTTAATGGTTCGGAATTTTCTGAACGCTCGTCAACTATATAAAAGTTTCGAGATCGTTAAGTCGAAACTGATGGTTTAAGTTGGCTCATCATTGAAACAGAGTAGTTCCACGAACGGCGTAATATTTGTGGCGCTTTTGGTCGTCGAATAAGGAACAGCATGTGAGAAAGATTAAAGACTTCGGCAAAAATATATTTTGGATCCAGCTTTTAGTGGTCGCGACGTGCTTTGCGCAACAAGACCAGTACTCTGATGACTTTCTAGCCGTTAAAAAGCACTTTTCTGATATTGAAGTTGCCGCACTGGCAGAGGCTTTTCAAGGAGTGCGAACTTCGGACGGTAGGGTTGAGGGCCTTTTTCCCATTCGCAAAACGGGGGTGACTACCGCACCCATAGTTGCGGCAGCCAAAGTCTACTTGAGTCTTCTATCTACTCCTGATCTGATTCGTACCCAATTTGCCGTCGATGATCCTGAGTGGCGGCGCTGGTTTAACGTGGACAATGGCATTTATGTTCGCCAAGGCCTCAGTATGAAGGAGATGAACAAGCAGCAAAGAAAGGCTGCGTGGCGCATACTGGAAGCTTCCTTAAGTGCTAAAGGGTTATCGCTAAGTCAAAGCATTATGAAAACAGACCGTACTCTGTCTGAATTAAATGGTCACGGTTTCTTGGATGAAGAGCTCTATTTCTTGACCATTATGGGTAATCCAGATGAGAAAGAGCCTTGGGGTTGGCAACTTGATGGTCACCATTTAGTGATCAACTATTTTGTGATGGGGGATCAAGTGGTGATGACTCCAACTTTTTTGGGAGCAGAACCTGCGGTGGCTACTACTGGCATATTTGCTGGGAATGAGGTTTTACAATTGGAGCAAGACTTAGGACTCGCTTTTATGCAGTCACTGACTTCGGCTCAAAAGAAAATGGCAACGCTAGAAACTCGTAAAACAAAAGATAATATGCAAGGGGCAGCGCACAAGGACAATCTGGTTCTAGATTACGTCGGTCTTCAAGCTTCACAGTTAGAGCAAAAACACCAACAGATGCTGTTAGAGCTTATCGAGTTGTACGTCTCGAATATGAAAGAGGGTCATGCAAAAGTGCGCATGGATGAGGTGCGTGAGAAGCTGAGTGATACCTGGTTCGCTTGGGTCGGGGATGTGAAAGACAATAGCGTGTTCTATTATCGGATCCACAGCCCGGTCATCCTAATAGAATTTGACCATCAAATCCCTGTTGGCACAACAATGTTGAATGAACAAGGGAAACCCACTCGTGATCATATTCATGTGGTTATAAGAACACCCAACGGAAATGACTACGGGAAAGATTTGTTGCAGCAGCATCTTACACAACATAAACATTAAGTATGGATGAACAATATATTAGGGTTTCTATCACAAAGGGGGCTGTTTTCGGTCGCTTTGCCTGTTTGCAAGTAAACCGTTTTGTTAGGGATACTTAATGAGCAAAGTAAAGCTACTACTCGTGTTGGGCATTTTATTGATTCTGGAAGGGTACTTTTATTTTTTTAGAGCATTTTTACCGGTCGGTAGTCTCGCGCAATTCGGTGGTGATGACCAAGGGCAGGGCTACATTAGAGCCGTTGAACTTGAAGCGCAATACGACTTCGATATTGTTTGCTACTCCTTGGGTTTTATCCTGATTGCTTTAGCGTTGGTAGCGAAATGGCGTGACTATCTCGCAAACAGAAACTGTTGACCCATTTTTTCTAGGTGGAGAATATTACCTTTAATGAGTTACTTTGCTTCATTTAGATGTACTAGCTCAGACTTGATCTGACAGTTACCCGTTTTTTCAGGTGCCGCTGTCAGATTAGATTTGAGCTAGATTCTTCTCAGCCCAAGTCTGTTTCCCATCGATTAATGTTTCCAGTGGCGTTCTGCCACAGCACATTTTGCCCTGATGAGTCCTTTCATTGTTGTAGTAATCCATCCATGCGTCTAGATCTTTTTGAAGATCATCCAGCGACGAATAGAGTTTCTTGCGGAATGTTACTTGATAGAACTCGTTTAAAATCGTCTTGTGGAAGCGTTCACAGATGCCATTTGTCTGAGGTGACATCGCCTTGGTTTTGGTGTGATCGATGTCATTTATTGCCAGATACAGCTGGTAATCGTGATGTTCCACTTTACCGCAATATTCTGTACCGCGGTCAGTCAGTATCCTGAGCATTGGCAAGTCGTGCTGTTCGAAGAACGGCAGTACCTTGTCGTTAAGTGCATCAGCAGCAGTGATGGGAGTTTTTGTCGTATACAGCTTGGCAAACGCCACTTTGCTGTACGTGTCGATAAACGTCTGCTGATAGATGCGCCCGACGCCTTTTAAGTTGCCGACATAGAACGTATCTTGTGAACCCAAGTAACCTGGATGAAGCGTTTCAATTTCACCACAGGCTTCATCATCGTGCTTCTTCTTTTCCAATGCTGCTATTTGTGAGTCAGTGAGGATGATACCGTCATTGGCTACCTTGGCTTCTAGTGCCTTCAGACGCTTTTTGAAGTTCTCTAAATCGTGACGTAGCCAGATGGAACGAACGCCACTACCAGAGACAAACACACTGCGTTTTCTAAGCTCATTACTGGTTCTGTGCTGGCCATGGGCCGGATACTCAATTGCGTAATCAATGACGGCCTGCTCGGTGGCTTCATCAACACGATTCTTCAAGTTTGGTGACCGACGACTCTTATCAATTAATGAATCGATACCACCGTCCTCAACCAGTTCCTGATAGCGATAAAACGTATCGCGTGATACGCCCATGACCTTACACGCTCTAGATACGTTACCGAGTTCTTCAGCGAGATTCAGCAGACCTGCTTTGTGTTTAATGATTGGATTGTTAGTATGCAACATGAGAGTTACCTATTTTGTTTTGATTAAAGATTCGACACCTTTATCAAAACGGGTAACTCTCATCTTTTCAAGAAGATGTGTCAGATTAAGTCGAGACTAATTCAATTTAGATGGGAAAAAAAAGGCGAAATATATCGCCGATTTGGTATTCGGTTTTTTGCAAGATTTGTTGCCGGTGGCGTGTTTTGGCAACGCCTTAATCTAGCTCGCCCCAAATGGAAAAAAGCGAATGTTTCCGGCTATTTGCGGGACTCTAAAATCTTAGAATCGGCGCATCTTGTTTCATTTATAATTTTGTTGATTGCATCCGTTGCCTTGTTGTTTAAACAAGCGCCCGTTGATGCATTCATCATTTTCATTGCTAATTTCTTTTTTAATGTCATTCCGATCACCGTTTGTCGTTTTAACCGGCACCGTATAGTACAGAACATCACAAATCGCCAACGACGCTTAATGCAAAACAAAGATTCTGCGAATCTAATTTAGTCTTACGATATCGAGTTTGACTAAAGCTTCTAAGACGCACTGTATCGCGGTATTTTTGAACCTCAAATTTTGCGCAGTTGACAAATCCAACTGTCATTCATCGCACCCAAATGTCGTTCATTTTTGCTCTTTGTCATTGGTCGTAAGAAATCTGCTGCTAACAGAATTAAACTTTTTCGTACCCTAATGCGACGTATAGTTATTGGCACAAAATCTAACAACAAACCGACTCTTTTATGGATATTACGAAAGCGGCTTTGAAAAACGCATCTGGTGTTGCTATTTGCGTTGCCATCGTTGCCTGTTTAGGCATCTACAGTTTGTTCCACCTACCCATTCAACTTTTTCCTGACATTGAACGCCCCCGTATTGCGATTCAAACCTTTTGGCGAGCGGCTTCACCGCAAGAAATTGAATCAGAAATATTAGAGCCTCAAGAGGAAGTCTTGCAAGGGATCCCGGGGCTTCGCAGCCTCAATGCTTGGGCTAATCAAGGCAATGCCTGGATCAACTTGGAGTTTGGTCTGGAAACCGACATGCAAGCCACCTTGATCGAGGTGATCAGTCGCATGAATCGCATACCCCCATTGCCACGGGACGCACTATCTCCCAACATTATGATGGGCGGTGGTGGTGGCGGCACGCCGGCGCTTACCTATTTCTTTTTACAAAAGCTGCCCGGTAATAGCCGAGAGATTTCCGAGTATGTGACCTTCTTTGAAGACGTGGTTCGTCCCCAACTTGAATCCATCGAAGGTGTTGCCAGAGTGCGTATGGAAAGTGGAATTGGCGGCGACGAGGAGTTTCAGATTATTTTTGACCCTTACCGGGCCGCCGAGTTGGGGATTGATTTGACCAATGTATCTCGTATGTTAGGCGCATCTAACGATGTTTCCGGTGGCTTTGTTGAGGTAGGACGTCGCAAATATACGTTGCGATTTGCTGGAAAATACCAACCTCAGCAGATGGGCGAATTAATTCTGGAATGGCGAAATGGCAGTCCAATTCGTTTGCAGGACATCGCAGATATCAAAATTCAACGTTCTCAGCAGGGTGGCTTTAGTGTACAAAATGGCAACCCAGCCATCTCCATTCGTGTGGATCGCGAAACTCAGGCCAACGTACTGTCCACCCTTGAGGCGGTAAAACAGCGGGTCGAACAAATTAATCGTGATGTCTTGGCGGATGAAAAATTGGTCATGGCTCAATCCTTCGATGCATCGGTATTCATATATCGTGCAGTGAATCTGGTGACCAGCAATTTGTTTATCGGCATTTTGCTGGCGGTCGCCATTTTGTGGTGGTTTATGCGTCAGCGCCGGGCCACTTTATTGGTAGCATTGGCCATCCCAATTTCCTTACTCAGCACCTTCGTGGTGCTGCAGATCACCGGCCGTTCACTCAATGTTATTTCATTGGCGGGTTTGGCGTTTGCCGTCGGCATGGTGCTGGATGCCGCGATTGTGGTGTTGGAGAACATTGTTCGGGTAAAACAAAGCGAACAGGTTACTTCGATGGAGGCGGCACAAAAGGCCACAAGCCAAGTGTTTGGTGCGCTTTTGGCGTCTACCGCCACCACAGTAGCGATTTTTATTCCGGTCATATTCTTACGGGACGTAGAAGGGCAGTTGTTTGCTGATCTAGCATTGACCATAGCCATTGCCGTGATGATCTCCTTTATTGTTGCGGTCACCGTGTTGCCCGTCGCCGCCAGTCGTTTTATTAACAAAGATTTACCGCCCGACCGGTTTGCTCAGTTGTGGCAGAAGATCGCAGGTTGGGTGATGTTGTGTAACCGCACTGCTCGCAGACGGGCTATCACCATTGCCACACTAATGTTGGTGCCGCTAACCGCCACGTGGTTGTTGATGCCGAAATTGGATTACTTACCACCGGTTAAACGGGATGCCATTGATGCCTTCTTTAATTTCCCCGCAGGGGCCAGTGACCAATTTATTCGCGAAGAGGTAATGTCTTTGGTTGTGGAAAGGCTTAAGCCCTACATGGCCGGTGAAAAGCAGCCTGCTTTGAAAAACTATTACATCATTACTTGGCCTAACGGTGGCACTTTAGGGGTGAGGGCGAAGGATCAAGGTAAGGTAAGAGAACTGGAGAACTTGGTTCGTGATGAAATATTAAAAGACTTGCCTGACACCCAACCGTTTACCATGCAAGGCAATTTATTTGGTGGGTTTGGTAATGGCCGCAGTATAGATCTTCGCTTGCAGGCCACTGACCAAGAGGGGCTGGTCGTCGCTGCCCAAAAAGGCTTAGATCTGTTGCGGGAAACCTTCCCCGGAGCAAACGTGCGAGCCAACCCCAGCCTCGAGCAAGCTGAGCCCGAGTTGAAGTTGCTGCCCCAAGATGCGCGGATGATGGAAGTTGGGCTAGACCGTCCCCGTGTCGCAAACTTGGTGCGGGCGATGGGAGATGGTATGTATGTGGGTGAGTATTTTGATGGCATCAAACGGATGAATATCATTTTCCGCTCTCAACTTTGGGATAACCCCGAACAATTAGCAGTGTTACCCGTGATGACCCCCAGCGGTGAGGTGGTGCAGTTGGGCGAGTTGGTGCAAGTGACTCGGGATGTTGGGCCTTCTCAAATCCAGCGGGTAGATCGCAGAAGGACACTCAATCTGTCGGTTAATCCGCCTGATGACATGTCCTTGGAAGAGGCGATGACGCTCATCAAGGAAAAGGTCGAACCCCAGATTATGGCGGTGATGCCTCCTGATGGCGCAATCAATTATGGAGGTAGCGCAGACAGTCTGGATAAGGCGATTGTTACCATGGGCGAGAACTTCCTCTTTGCTATGGCCTTATTATTCGTGTTGATGGCTGGATTGTTCCGCTCCATGACCGACAGTTTGATGGTTATATTGAGTATTCCGCTAGCCACTGTTGGTGGAGTGATTGCCATTCGATTGCTGAACTTAGTGAGTTTCCAGCCAATGGATTTACTCACCATGATTGGCTTTATCATCTTGCTTGGTCTGGTGGTCAACAACGCCATCTTGCTTGTACATCAAACTCGCAATGGCGAAAAACAAGGTCTAAATCGAGAAGAAGCTGTTCATCAAGCCTTATTGTTGCGCCTACGACCTATTTTTATGAGCACACTGACGTCGATTTTCGGCATGTTGCCACTGTTGTTGGTGCCCGGTGCTGGCAGTGTTATTTACAAAGGATTGGCCACGGTTATTGTAGGAGGAATGTCGGTCAGTACCTTGTTTACGTTAATACTGCTGCCGACTTTATTGATGTGTAAATTCCCCACACTCAATTTTAAACCACTTGCTAAAACAGTCGGCTCACCTGCCACTTTAACTTCTGAAAAGCTATAGGATTTTGACATGAAACGCATAAATATTACTCCCTACCTTTTGTCGGCAACCTTGCTGATGACGGCATCGAGTTACGCATTGCAAGCCCAAGAGCCACCCCCAGCTTTGGTGGAAGTGGAAGAAGTTAAAAACGAAATGATTGCACAGCAAATTTGGGTACCGGGCACGGTAGTCAGTCGCTCCGACTCCAGTATTGCAGCGGAAGTGCCAGGACGAATTACGTGGTTGGCAGATGTAGGCGAGGCGGTCAAAGCAGGGGACGTGCTGGCTAAATTAGACGACCATTTGTTGCAATTGAACTATCAACAAAATACCGCCAACATTGCCAAGTGGCAGGCACGGGTAAATTTGCTTGCGAAAAAGCAGGAGCGCTTTGCGTCCACGGCTATGCAAGGCAGCACATCCAAAGACCAATTGGATGAAATCATCTCTGAGCTGGAGATAGCCCGCCAAGAGCTCAATCAAGCCCATTTGGATCAAAAACTCACTGAATATCAGATTCGACAATCCCAAGTGACAGCGCCTTTTGATGCGTTAGTAGTGGAACGCCTGCAAAGTCCTGGTGAATACATTTCCGTTGGTCAAACCTTGATGCGCATTGTTGATACTCAAGCGATTGAAGCGAGCATCAAAGCACCTTTATCAGCAGTCCCCTTTATTCGCCAAGGCATGGACGTACTCGTGAAACAGGGTGAACTTGAGCAGCCTTATCAGGTCCGGGCCATTGTACCTGTGGGGAATGCACTGTCACGGATGATGGAAATTCGAGTGAGCTTACCTGCAGGCAGTTACTCAATTGGCGGGGCTGTGCGGGTGGCGCTGCCTCATAGCGATTATCATGAGGCATTAACCGTGCCTCGAGATGCCTTGGTGTTGCGTAAAACCGGTGCCTACGTGTATCAAATCGACGAACAGCAATCGGCTATGAAAGTGCCTGTGACCACTGGAATCGGCTTTGGTGACCGCATTGAAGTATTCGGACAACTCAATCACAACGCGCCAGTGGTGACCCGAGGTGCAGAACGATTGAGTGAGGGACAAAAGGTTCGATATTTAGAGAATAAAAACGAACAACTGGCCACCTTGTAGGGGCCAGTTGGAACAGCTCTAAGGGCGTTTTAACAAATCAAATAAGTCTTGTTGGATCTTGACTAAGTAGGGATCCAACTGCTTCTTACCCAACCAACTAGTGGATAAATCGGCACAAACCAATTTCTGATTTACCTCTCCTATCATGACACCGGTTTTTCCTTCAATCGCTGCTTCTACCGCAAATGCGCCCATCTTAGTGGCCAAAAGTCTATCTTGGGAAACGGGGGAACCGCCCCGTTGAACGTGGCCCAAAATCACTGGTCGTGTCTCTATGGCGGTGCGTTTAGTTAGCTCTTCAGCCAGTTTTGTGACACCTTCTTTCCAAAGATTCTCAGTGATCACGACAATATAACTGGAGTTGCCTCTGCGTAACTTAACCTGTTCGATGTGATCGATAATGTTTTGCAGTTCGTCATCATTACTGCGAGTCAACTCGGGCAGCAAAACTTGGTCCGCAGCTGAGGCGACCGCAGCGCTCAAACCAATAAAGCCGGCATGTCTGCCCATTACTTCGACCAAGAATACTCGTTCAAACGCATCGGCTGTGTCTCGCACTTTGTCGATTGAGTCCAAGGCTGTTTCGATGGCAGTGTAATAGCCTATAGTGGCATCTGTTCCGTCAATATCATTGTCGATAGTGCCTGGTAGACCGATGACTTGCCCTTTCCAAAATTGAGACAGATGCTGTGCACCTCGAAAAGAACCGTCGCCTCCAATCACTAGCAGCGCTTCTATGCCTAAAATGTCCAAGTGTTTGGCAGCCAGTTTGACGGCTTCATCGGACTTAAATTCCAAACAGCGGGCGCTGTGCAAAATGGTGCCCCCTCGCTGGATAATGTTGTACACATTCTTCGCGCGCAGATTCAGGTATTCCTGCTGCAACAGCCCGTTATAGCCATGCCGATATCCCACTACCTCAATGTCGTATCTAAGACAGGTCAATACAATGGCTCTGATGCAGGCATTCATACCTGGAGCATCTCCACCAGAGGTAAGCACGGCAATTTTGCGCATAAGGATTCCCTAAGTCGGTGTTGTGTACATGTCACTAGATTAGCAAGCTAATGTTATGTTGAATATCGTTTTTTTAATTTGTCGTTGGAACTGAAAAGGGCGTTGACAAGCAAATTGTAAACAGTCATTGCAAGCACTTGTCCGGCATTTTGACATGGTGCACACTTGTTTCTTTTTGTTCAGGGTTGAGCCTAAATCAATGAAGTCGATTCGCGCGATATTTTGTGTCATTTTTGTGTTCTTAGGGGGCTGTTCGTCCACATTTACCTACAACAATATAGATTGGATGCTGTATTGGTATTTGGATGACTACATTGAATTGCAAAAGTCACAAAAGCAACTGCTCGATGTGAACATTGAGCAATGGCATGACTGGCACCGCAATGAGGAACTTGCCCAGTATCGTCAACAACTCGTGCAACTGCGTGAGGCCCTGTCTGAAGGTCCGTTGGATCAGCAACAGTGGCTTGCACAAACGGAAATGGCGAGCCAGCATTGGCAACGCTTTCGTGACCATATCGTTCCTGATCTGGCGAAATTAGCTCCATCGTTAAATGACAAGCAGATTGAGTCTCTGTTTGACGCGCTCGAAAAAGAGAACCTCGAAGAGTTAGAGGAATCTGCGGATCTGACCGACGAAGAACGGTTTAAAGAGCGACTCGAGGGGTTGCAAGAACAGATGAAGAGCTACATTGGTCGGTTGAGTGACGAGCAAAAGGCCATCATTGATGACTATGCACCAAGGTTTCAGTCTACCTTTGCCGACTGGATCCGCTATCGTCGTGACATTCAAGCCCATGCAAAAGCCTTGATGTTAACCGCTGAGGACGACCCGGAATTTGCACAGAAGTTTGCCCAGATGATGTCCAACCCTGACCAGTTTAAGTCAGAATCGTATTTGACCAATAGTGCGACGAACCGACAGTTGTTTACCGAAATGGTCGCAAAAATTAATACTACAGTCAGTGCCAAGCAACGCAAAAAATTCGATAAAAAACTCGAAGATTTGATTGAACTTATCGACGATTTGATTGAGGATTAGCGCCTCTTTTCACACCCTTTAGGCGCATCGCGTTTTGAACAGTCTTCGAGGCTTTTTTTTGTCATTGCTGACGGCAATGCTGTGGGGCATTTTGCCGGTGTTTTTACAGTTGTGTCTGCAAGTCATGGACAGCAGTACCATCACCTGGTTTCGCTTTTTGGTCGCTGCCGCCTTTGTTGGCGGCGTGTTGCTAAGTCGCAGAGCTATACCTAACATTCGTGCGCTACCCAAACCTACTATTGTTATCTTACTGGTGGCTGCGTTGGCATTGGTGGCTAACTATGTAGGCAACGTCGAGGCCTTGGATTACGTGAACCCTGAAACAGTGCAAGTAGTCATGCAATTAGCCCCCTTAATGCTGATGCTCGGCGGCATAGTGTTCTACAAGGAACGTTTTAATCGTATGGAAATGCTTGGGGCGACGATTTTGATTGTGGGGTTGTTGCTGTTTTTCAATGACCGACTTGGTGCGTTGTTTGGTGCGGTCAATCGCTTCAATACCGGGGTATTTCTGACCATCGTTGCGGCAACTTTCTGGGCTGGATATGCGCTATTACAAAAGTTGCTATTGGTGCATCTGAATGCAAAGCAACTGACCTTTAGCATCTACGTTTTAGGGATCATCGTGTTGTTGCCGATGGCGGATTTAGGCAAGGTGTTAGAGCTCAATACTTTGCAATTTTTCGCTTTATTGTTTTGTTGTGCTAATACCATTGTCGCCTACGGTGCATTTACCGAAGCTCTGAGTATCTGGAATGCGTCTAAAGTCAGCGCCGTACTGGCAACCTCACCGGTGTTTGCCTTTTTGAGTGTCTGGGTTGCAGAACAAACTTTACCTGAATTCTTTGCACTGAGTGCTTTGGATGGACTGGCCTATCTGGGTGCTGTTTTAGTGGTTTCCGGTTCAATACTCACCGCTTTAGCTAAACCCAAACCGGCGCAAAAACTGCCTCAATTTAACGACTAGCTCGTTAGTCTTTCTTTTCTGTTCGAGTCGCGTCTTCTTCGGGCGCGCCAATGGGGGTACCGTCTTTCTTGCAGATGGTGTCGTATTCATCTCGATAATAGCGCAAATTCAAACAGGCTTCCTCGTACCTGAGTTTGGCGGTTAAAGCCTGTTGAGGATAATTCGTTTTTTCCATGGTTTTGCGTAATTGTTCGCATTCCATATGTTGCTGTTTGACTTCCAATATCTCTTCACAAGGCTTTGGGCTTGAGCTGCAAGCTGACAACCAGGCTAATGTGGAGGGGAGTATGATTAACATCAATTTTGCTGGTAACGATGGGATTTTCACTGCATTCATCCTGATTAAACGGTCTGGGTCTCACTACCAAACACCGACTTATCAATACCATAGACGAATGTTGTACAAAACTCCATGGGTAACTACTTTAAGCTGGATAAAAATATTCGCTTGTTGCTTTATGAACGAGGATCAAATCCTTCCCTGGTAACGCACCCAGCCTTGCCATCCTTGGCAAGTCGTTCACGGGCAGAAGCTGTGCTTCTGAAAGCCTCCCATTCACCCCAAAAGCATTGCCGGGATGACAAGGTTTTTAAATGTTGGAATGATATGATGTTTCTTCGCTTATGTGCTTTATGAAAGTGGTTCAAATCCATCCCTGGTAACTCACCCAGCCTTGCCATCCATGGCAAGTCGTTCAGGCGGCTGGAGCGGTGATCCAGAGAACTCCACCTTCACCCCCGCAATGCTTTTGGGCGGGGATCGTTATCTAGATTTATCGGGTGTAGTATCCCGAAAATCTAGATTACTTTTGTTTTTACTCAAAGGTAAAGGTTGGATTGTTGTTTGAAAGGCTATTTTCAGGGATGAAAATCTGCCAGCGTACAGGGAAGTATTTACCGCGGTTTCACACAACAAACGGCATTTGCCTGTGCTTGGCGGTGAGTTTTGGCTGATGTTGTTTAGGAGCAAGAGCAAGAGCAAGAGCAATCAAAAACTTCGGGACACTGCACCCGATAGTTTTTGATGAAGATGGTGGAGGGGGCAGGATTCGAACCTGCGAAGGCTGAGCCGGCAGATTTACAGTCTGCTCCCGTTGACCGCTTGGGTACCCCTCCGAAAGAGGCGCGTATACTAACAGAAAAATCGCCACTGTAAATAACATTAAAGCAATCTTATCTGCGAACGATAAAAAAATGTCCAAAGGAGCGTTTTTTGATCGTGAATACACCTAGCCTGCAAACCAATTCAATTGACACCGACTATGAGTGGTCCGGTGAAATCAATCGCGCGACAGTTCAGGGCGCGAAATTCGCTTTGTTGTTGGCGATGTTGGAAGACAATCCTTTATTGCGTCCTGTTGTAGAGGCCGATGACGCTCAATTGCCTGCTGAGTCTGCGCTGCCCAAAAACTATTATCGTCCCATGCCTCTATTTGCCGAAGAGGCTGACTGGTCCAATGGCGACGTGATGGGAGAGTTACTTCACAAGCAACTGCAAGACGCTTTACTGTTTCGCGCTATGCATCCCCAGCCATTATCATTGTATAACGACCCCAAACGCATCGATGACGAGGTGTTAGCCAATTGCAGTTTCTCTGCGCAACGACGCCTCGCAGACGAGCAAGATAAGGTGATTCATACGGACGCCACTCAAATGTACGACGTTGTACAGCAAGCACAGGCATTTTAAATCCCTAAATTCTTTGTGGGTTTGTATTCCTTTACCAAGCTCTGTATAATTCGCGCCGCAAAAGTTTGCTTTGGTTTTACGTTCCAACTCGCAAAGGTATAAAAATGTCAAAATATGTTGTTTGCGCAATGTACAAATTCGTTGCGCTTGAAGATTACAAATCGCTCCGCCAACCTCTTTTGGATGTCATGGAATCCAATGGTATCAAAGGTACGTTACTGCTCGCTGAAGAAGGTATTAACGGTACTGTTTCAGGCTCCCGTGAAAGCATCGATACTTTGTTGGCTTATTTGAACGCTGACCCCCGAATTAATCCTATTTCCTTTAAAGAATCCTTAGACGAGCAACAGCCTTTTTATCGTACAAAGGTAAAGTTGAAAAAAGAGATTGTCACCTTAGGTGTGGAAGGCATCGATCCCCGTCGTTCAGTGGGCACTTATGTCAAACCTCAAGACTGGAACGCGCTGATTTCTGACCCGGAAGTGACAGTGATTGACACTCGCAACGATTATGAAATCGAAATTGGTACTTTTGAACACGCAATCGATCCAAAAACCGCAACTTTCCGAGAGTTTCCCGATTACGTTAAAGACAACTTAGACCCTAATAAGCACAAGAAGGTCGCCATGTTTTGTACTGGTGGGATCCGTTGCGAGAAGTCTACTGCTTATTTGAAAGAGCAGGGCTTTGAAGAGGTTTATCACCTCGAAGGCGGTATCTTGCAATACTTGGAAGACGTGCCAAAAGAGCAGTCTTTGTGGAAGGGCGATTGCTTCGTATTTGATAACCGAGTTGCGGTCAATCACGACCTGCAAAAGAGTCATTATGAGGCATGTTATGCCTGTCGGTTACCCATCACTGAGGAAGACAAGCAAAGCGAGCAATATGAGCCTGGAGTCAGCTGTCCAAAATGTTTTGGAACCCATAGTCCAGAGCAAATTGAGCGCTTTAGAGAGCGTGAAAAGCAAGTCAATTTGGCCAAAGCTCGCAACGAAGAACACGTTGGCAGTGAAGCTCGACTAGCCACTAAACGTCGCCGACAAGAGAAAGCCGCGCAGCGCAGAGAAAGACGACTGGCAGCCGGAAAATCGGCGTAGACAGGGGCGCAATTGGCGGGTTACACTTGAGCTTGATTGAACGAATTGTTTGGAAGTTATGACAGATACGACTCAACTTGACGATCAAAAGATCGCTGAAATCCGCCAAGAGTTTGATTTTTTCGATAAAGACCAGAACGGTCAAATTGACCTGCCTGAATTTATTGAGCTACTGACGGTATTGTCACCAAAAACTAAAGCCAGCCATGTGCAAGAAGGCTTTGAGTTGATAGACGAAAACAATGACGGCTATATCGACTTTGAAGAGTTTCTACAATGGTGGCAATCGGCGTGGTGGGAATACTAGTTGCTCGATTGACAAATGATGATTAAAGGTTGCTTCGTGCAACCTTTTTTTGTTGTGAAGCACAGACAAAATCACCTAACCTTATTATTTGTGTTTTTGAGGCGTTTAACTTGGCGTATTCATTGACTCAATGGATTTTTAGAAATTTTAATCTGCTTATCGGCGGACTAATACTGCTGCCCTTGACGCTATTCGTTGCAGCGTTAACCCTTGGGTTGGGGGTAGGGTTCTCCCCGAACCCTTTGGCAGAAGCACTTAAAATAATCGCTATCGCGGTGTCTTATTTGTTGGTTTTCATTTTATCACTACACTTTTCATTGAAGCGCTATCGAATCTTTGGTGACTATGGGATGTGGGACCTTCTACCAATTTTGTACTTCACATGCGGATGTTTCATACTGCTGGTGCTGAGCGTTAGTCAAAAAAATAGCCGTTTAAAACAGTAATCACTCGCATATTTACTCTTTCTTTTTACGGATCACGGTATGTCCCACTTCGACACCTTCTTGGGTTTTAATGCGCTTAATCCCGGTAGAAGGTTTCGGCTTCTTAGCTGGTGCTTTGGTTTTATTTGCAGCTTGCGGTTTACCCGCCACTTTCTTGATCTTAAAGCCCTTAAAGCGTGCTTCAAGGCCAGTGTATTCGCTAAACACAATACTTTGTTGCAAAAACTCGCGAATCGCACAATAGCTTTGCCAATCTTTGGGGCCAACAAAAGACAGTGCATTACCGGTATTTCCTGCCCGTCCAGTGCGACCAATACGATGCACGTATTCATCCGCTTGCTTGGGTAAGTCGAAGTTGATCACCCAGTGTACTTTTAGCAAATCGAGACCCCGAGAAGCCACGTCTGTAGTCACTAAAATCTGATGTTGGCCATTGGAAAAAGCGTTCATGATGTTGCTGCGTTGAGATTGTATCAAGTTACCACTAAGGGCCACGCTGTGATGGCCTTTTTCGTTGAGCATGGCAGAAAGACGATCGGTATCATCGCGAGTGGCTGTAAAGACAATAACCTGATCTTTGCCCACATTATCCAGCGCTCTTAGTAGCAACTGTTCTTTGTGCTCCACATGATCGCTTAAGAAGAATTGCTGATGAATTTGTGTGTGCTGCTCATTTGCCGCACCGATACTGATGCGGGTGGGGGATTTGAGCAACTTACCTGTGATGAAGTGCAGCTCGGCACTGTCCAAGGTCGCGGAAAACATCATAGTTTGGCGTTTTCGGTGGTCGGCTGCCATGGATATCAATTTTAAGTGCTCGGCAAAGCCTAAATCCAACATGCGGTCGGCCTCGTCCAGAATCAGCAATTCTAAGCCGTTCAAAAACAGAGATTTGTCTTTTACATGGTCAGCTACTCGTCCAGCGGTCCCGACAACAAATTGGGGATTGCGGCGCAGCGCTTTTACCTGATCGTTGAAGTTCTCACCCCCTAAAATCAGCGCGCTGCTGATTTTCATACCTGAGGTAAGCATCTTCAATTGCATAAACACTTGTTTGGCGAGCTCACGGGTGGGAGCCAATATCAACACCCGCGGATCTTTTTTGCTCAACGCCCGCGTCTTTAGGACTCGATTCAATGCCGGTACCAAGAATGCCAAGGTCTTGCCTGAACCAGTTTTAGACGATGCCAGTAAGTCTTTTTCCAGCAGTCCGTGAGGGATTGCCTGGGCCTGAATCGGCGTCATACTCTCGAAACCTTTAATCGAGAGTGTTTTTAGGATCCTATGATCCAAGGGTAGGTCACTGAATAACAAATTAAATCTCTGTGGTTAGGGCGATAGCGTTAGCTCAGATTTTAGCACAGTTGAGAGGCTCTCCTTAGCATACTTTTTCCAATCGCATATTGGATAGCGCACCAGCAGGTCACCTTGGTACACTTTGTTCTCCGAAACCTCGGGAAATTCAACCTCAACATCGTAAAGTGTAATGATAGGGCGCAGTAAATTTTGGATGCCACTATCGCCAATATGTGCAAAGTGGTTGCGAAAATCTTCCGCCACTTCTGGCGGCATAGTTTGTTGGCTTGCATATTGGCGCAACGTTTTCAAAGTCGTCAAATACGAGCTTCTTGCACTGTGGGGGGCTCGCTGAAGTAGACGCTCCATTCTTGGCGCTAAGCGATCAAAGAGCTCCAAATTCGGTTGGGCAAGAAAGGTCATTAACAAATTTAAACCAGACAAAATATGCCCGGAACGGCGCTGTATTTTTTGATTGAGCTCCATCGCAATGTGGAAATGTTGCTGCGCTGAAGGGTAATCCTGTGTTGCAAAGGCGATGATGCCAATATTGTTATTTATGACGGCCACCAACTCTTGCGCTTCGATTTCCAATGCGCCTTCTAATGCCTTTTGATTGAGTAAAGCAGCCTGTGGATAATGTCCCAAGTTCCGCTCGACAATGGCAAGATTTATCAGGGTCTTCAGACGGTCTTCTTGGTTAGATTGGGTGTCGTAGTTACACAAGTAGCTGCTGCGGGCTTCTTCTAAATAGCCGGAACGGCGAAACCAAACGCCGAGACTATTGATTATACGGCTTTGTTCTTCTTTGAAAGCCGGCGTATGAGATAGTGCAGACAGTTGTTCTAAACTGAAATTAAGAAGATCCAAATCAGACATTCGCAGAGCTGCCAGCATAGTGGCAATCCACCATTGAGCCTGCTCATTATCTTCCAGACTGACCACTAAGTTGACGTTGTCACTGAGTATTTTCAGCGATTTTTCTGGCAATACGTCTAAGTGAGCTTGTGCGTCATCCAGTAGGAGCAATGCATGTTCTTGAAGGTTTCGTCCGATATTTTTGTCAGGAATTGAGATCGGAGCGTTGGGTGGTGCAATGGTCTGAACCGTCGAGGGATCGTACTGCTCTGCATGGGTCGATAAGGATATGAGCCAAGTCAAACTTAGCAGCATTTTTGACGATCCCATTGGTCTTATCACCCCTTCATCCGTGAAAGGGCGAAGTTTAAAGCAAACCGAGGCTAATGCAAAGGTCTGCAGCCTGCAGTGATTAAAAAACCATCTCAGGTATTTCCCCTTGAACCACCAATTTACCGGCAGTCTTTTGTTGTATTTCCTCGATACTGACCCCTGGAGCGCGTTCAATCAGATGAAACGCACCCTCTTTGACATGCAGCAAAGCCAAATCGGTAATGATGGTGTCTATGCAGTTTACGCCGGTCAAAGGCAAGGTACATTGGGGCAACAGTTTAGAATTACCGTATTTGTCAGCGTGAGTCATGGTAACAATGATGTTTTTTGCACCTGCCACCAAGTCCATCGCGCCGCCCATGCCTTTGACAAGTTTGCCGGGGATCATCCAAGAGGCGATATTGCCTTGACTGTCTACTTCAAACGCACCCAGCACGGTAAAATCAACATGGCCGCCGCGGATCATGGCAAAACTCTCAGCAGAGCTGAAAATCGATGCACCGGTGACTGCGGTGACAGTTTCTTTGCCTGCATTGATCATGTCTGCGTCTAGTTGTGCTTCGGTAGGATAGGGTCCCATACCCAAAAGTCCGTTTTCAGATTGAAGCATGACGGAAATGTCTTCAGGTACATAATTGGCAGCCAAGGTTGGAATGCCAATTCCTAAATTAATGTAGTCGCCGTCTTTGAATTCTTTGGCCACTCGCATGGCAATTTGATCTCTTGTCAGTGCCATTATAGTTCTCCTGATTGTTTAGCCAAAACTCGGCGCTCAATGCGTTTTTCAAAAGTGCCTTGAATGATGCGGTTAACGTAGATCCCTGGCGTGTGGATCTGACTGGGTTCAAGTGCACCCGGCGGAACGATTTCTTCAACTTCCACTACTGTGATTTTACCCGCTGTGGCCGCCATGGGATTAAAGTTTTGAGCGGTGTGACGATAGACACAGTTACCAAATATGTCTGCTTTCCAAGCTTTAACGATGGCAAAATCGCCGGTGATGGATTCTTCCAATATGTAGGGACGACCATTAAATTCTTTCACTTCTTTGCCTTCACCCACTGGGGTACCGTAGCCGGTAGCCGTGTAGAACGCCGGTATGCCCGCTCCACCCGCACGCATCTTCTCTGCCAAGGTGCCTTGAGGGGTCAATTCAACCTCCAATTCTCCTTGCAGAAGCTGCTGTTCAAATAACGCGTTTTCTCCAACGTATGAAGAAATCATTTTGCGAATTTGTTTGTCTTCTAACAACAGACCTAAGCCGAATCCGTCTACACCGCAGTTGTTAGAGACCACTGTAAGATCGGTCGTGCCCATTTTTTTGATTTGTGCAATAAGTCCTTCTGGGATCCCACACAAACCAAAACCACCGGCTATGACGGTCATTCCGTCTTGCAATCCCGCCATCGCATCTTCGTAGCTTGTGACGACTTTATTAAATCCACTCATATTGGTGTCCTGATGTTACGAGAAAGTTAACAGTATTGAGGAGGATGAATCCAAAGTAAAATTGAATTAATATGCTTATTGATAAATTAATTGGAATAATAAAATGGTTTCATACAAACAGTTGTCTGCTTTTGTCAGCGTTGCGCAGTCCGCCACCTTCGCAGAAGCCGCAGAAAAGGTTTATCTTTCCCAACCTGCGCTCTCATCTGCTATCAAGAAGTTAGAGGGGCAATTGGGTGGACAATTGTTCTCTCGCAGCACCCGCAAAGTTACATTAAGTCACGAGGGACGGGAATTTTTACCGGTTGCCATTCGCTTGTTAAACGATTGGAACGACGCAGTAGAAGACATACAAAATCTGTTTGCAATGCGCCGCGGTCGAATGACTCTGGCGGCCATGCCATCTTTTGCCAGTAGCATGTTGCCGAAAGCAATCAAAAGGTTTCTCAATCACTATCCGCGGGTCAATATTACGGTGATGGATGTGGTGATGGAGTCGGTGATCCAGCAAGTACGAGATGGCCGAGCAGAAATTGGATTTACCTTTGAAAACGAAACCTTAGACGGTCTCGATTTTCAGCCCTTGTTGGAAAACAGATTTGTCGCGGTCATGCCAGCTCAGCACCCGTTGGCGCATTTGGAGAAAGTCAGCTGGCAACAACTGTCAAACTGCGAATTTGTGGCAATGAATCGGGGTTCATCCATTCGGGAGTGGATTGAACAACACTTAAAAGTTCAATCCATAGACTTAAAAGTAGTCTGCGAGGCAAATCAACTTTCTACTTTGGGCGAATTTGTTAAGCAGGGGCTAGGGGTGTCCGTTGTACCGGGAATTTGCCAAACCCAATTTCAAGCCAATGGATTGTGTTGCATTGAGTTAGAGGATGGAAGATTAACCAAGCAAATCGGTATGATTCGAGCGTCAAGACATTCTCTTTCTGTACCGGCACAGGCCTTTTGGCGCCAGTTGTGCGAATCGGATTGGGTCTAGCACAGAAGCAAATCTTAAAAAGACTTTGAACAACTCACCATTTTTTCTTCGGTGCAAACAGTTCGTCCAGTTCGTCTCTTTCTTCTGCTTGTTTCTTGGCTCGGTCCTGTGCATTGGCATTACGCAAGCTGTCTTGGATAGAACTCAGTTGTTCGACTAATTGTGCTTTGCGTTGCAGGTTGTATTCGTCAGGCTGATTCTGATTATCCAAAGCGGCTATGGCTTTTTCAAAATACTGACGGGCGGAGCCCAGCATATTGGATTGCAATGCGGAATTCCCGCGTTTTACTAAGGTTTCAACATTTACTCGCAGTTGCAAGGACGCCAGAGAGCGGTCTTCACTCATGAACGTTTGGGTGTCTACTTTGCCTTTGCTGTGTTCGGAGCGCAGTAACACTCTAAATTTTTTGATGGCTTGAATGTATTGAATAACCAGCTTGTCGCTATCAGGAAGGACAAAAGAATCATGGGAAGGTGCTGGTGTGCTGATGTTAATGGCCTTCACCCGATCTTGAGAATCTCGCAATCGTTGACGGATCTCAGGAATACTGGGGTTAAGCTCATAAATAACCCGTAGAGCATTGAGTACACGTTGTTGCAATATCATCACCAATCGCTGTGAGATAGGGATGGTATCTATGGTCATTAACACATTTTCGGTTTCGTCGATGATGGATTTTTGCTTGGCTATTTCTGTTCGTTTTTCCGCTTCTTGCTTCTCTTTGTGTTGCTGCAGCGCGTTGACCACGATCGCCACGACCACAAGGGTTACAATGAGAATTATTATGATGGGAAAAATCATCTAAAACTGGTTTCCTAAAAATTCAACGCGTTGTATTTTATGGCAATTTCAAGGTAAATACACTGCCGCCCAATGTACCACCATTGCTCAGGTGAATTGAACCACTTTTATCACCTTCGCTGTGGGCCGAAGCAATTAATTTGGCAAAAAACAGCCCTAGTCCGGTTCGGCCTTCACTGATCCTCAGCTCGTGCATGGTCAATTCGTTGCTTTCCAGCATGCTTGCTGGATAGCCTTCACCATCGTCTTCAATGGTGATTATCAAATAGTCGTCTTGCTCAAAAGCATTGATATGAATTTCTCGCTTTCCATAGCGCATGGCATTCACTAAAACGTCATTGAGCAGAATACTGACCAAGTCTGAATCTATGTATCGGCACAATCCCTCTTGTTGTTGAATCTTAATTACCATGTTTTTATTGGCAATATAGTTTTCGTTGGCCAAATGCAGGTTTTCCAACAGGTCCTCAATAAAACATTCATCTACGTTCAAGGGTAAACTTTCCATCTCCGCACGATACAGAGAAAGTACTTGTACCAACCCGGTATTGAGCCGAGCGGCTTCATAATGGGCCCGCGATAGCAACTGCTTGGCACTGTCACTTTCAGCACCCATCTCAACGCCAAGCTGATCTATGGACTGTTGAAGCAGATTGAGAGAACTCTTCATATCGTGTACGGCAGAGGCAAGTACACTAGAGAAATCAATCGTTTGTCGTGGATTATTCATCGAACGTCCGAATCAAATATCATCCTACTTAGAGTGCCAGTATCCGTTAACTGAGGTGTATTTGCCAAAAAAATCCGCAAAAGAATTCAGATTTCCCATGAATTGATTAAAATTTTATGGAATTAATGTAAGCTTACGTATATATATTTTGCATAACGCTCGATTCGTCACAGGGTATTTGGTCTGACACTATGAAACTACAGCAACTCCGTTATATCGTTGAGGTCTTAAATAATAATCTCAACGTGTCTGCTACCGCAGAAAATCTTTACACTTCTCAACCCGGTATCAGCAAGCAGGTTCGCATGCTCGAAGATGAGTTGGGAGTGCAGATTTTTGGTCGCAGTGGTAAGCATCTCACTCACGTTACGGATGCTGGAAAGGATGTCATCAACATTTCCCGAGAGATCCTCGCCAAAGTGGAAAGCATAAAGGCTGTCGCAAGAGAGCATACATTACCGGATCAGGGTAAGCTCAACATCGCGACCACTCATACTCAGGCACGCTATGCACTGCCAGAGGTGATCAAAGGTTTTATGGATAAATACCAAAAAGTGTCTTTGCACATGCATCAAGGCACACCATCGCAGATCAGTGATCTTGCGGCCAAAGGTGAAGCAGATTTTGCTATTGCTACTGAAGCTTTGCACTTGTATAACGATTTGGTCATGTTGCCTTGTTATCACTGGAATCGCAGTATTATTGTTAAACGAGACCATCCACTGGCAAAAAAAACCAGCATTACCATAGAAGACATTGCTGAGTTTCCTTTGGTGACTTATGTGTTTGGGTTTACCGGTCGTTCCGAGTTGGATCATGCATTTGATCGGGCAGGACTAGAGCCTAAGATTGTCTTTACCGCCACCGACGCTGATGTAATTAAGACCTACGTCCGTTTAGGGGTGGGGATTGGCGTAATAGCTTCGATGGCCATCGATGATAAGTTAGACGGTGATTTGGTGCGTATCGATGCCAGTCACTTGTTTGATTACAGCACCACTAAGATTGGTTTCCGCAAAGGCTCGTTTTTACGCAGCTATATGTACGAGTTCATTGAGCGCTTCGCACCACACTTGACCAAAGATGTGGTGGAGCGAGCCATGATGCAGAAAAACAACGACGAAGTAGAAAAAATGTTCAAAGGGCTCACTCTACCGGTGAAGTGAGCATTTGTAACTAACACTCGATAATGTTTACCGCTAAACCGCCTCGTGCGGTTTCTTTGTATTTGGATTTCATGTCATTACCTGTATCCCACATGGTTTTGATCACTTTATCTAATGACACTTTGTGTTGACCAGTGCCGCGCAGAGCCAGTCGTGATGCATTAATCGCTTTGATTGCACCCATAGCATTGCGCTCGATGCAAGGCACCTGAACTAAGCCGCCCACAGGGTCACAGGTCAATCCTAGATTATGCTCCATGCCGATTTCAGCGGCATTTTCCACGCTGTCCACCGAACCGCCCATGATTTCGGTCAGTGCGCCCGCCGCCATCGAACAGGCGACGCCGACCTCACCTTGACAGCCCACTTCAGCGCCAGAAATAGAGGCATTTTTTTTATACAAAATGCCAATTGCAGCGGCGGTCAACAAGTATCGCGCTGCGGTGCGTTTGTCGACTTTACGGACAAACTTATCGAAATAGCAAAGTACTGCCGGAATGACACCCGCGGCACCATTGGTGGGCGCGGTTACCACCCGTCCACCTGCTGCATTTTCTTCATTAACCGCCAAGGCAAACAAGTTCACCCAATCCATGGCTTGCATAGGATCTGCAGTTTGTTCTGACTCTAAACGATGAAACAAAGAGGGGGCTCTGCGTGTTACTTTGAGTCCTCCTGGCAAAATACCTTCGGTATTGATGCCGTTGTTCACAGATTCCAGCATCACTTGCCAGATGTGCCAAAGGCGCTCGATAACTTCGTCTTTGGGCATGACAGTGGCTTCGTTGGCGAGCATCAGAGAACTGATACTCAAACCGTGCTCTTTGCATTGCTGCACTAATTCAAATGCACTGGAAAAGGAATAGGGCAACGGACGTTGCTCAGCTTCCAAAGATCGGTTTTTAATTTGTTCGAAATCTTGCTCTTTGACGATAAAGCCACCACCTATCGAGTAGTAGGTTTGGCTGATGATGACCGAGCCCTTTTGCAAACCATGTATGGTCATGCCATTGGCATGGAGTGGCAGGGTTTTACGACGGTGGAATACGATAGCATCGACCCGTGGAAAGGCAACGGTTTTGCTATTGTTCAACAACAAGGTTTGGTTCTTTTCAATATCAGCCAATGTATTGTCAATGGATCGCACATCCACGGTTTCAGGTTCTAACCCCAACAGCCCGAGTATCACGGCTTTGCCGGTTCCATGGCCCTTTCCGGTCTGGCCGAGTGAACCAAATAGTTCGACTTTTACACTGTCAATATCGTCCAGCTTCTGTTGTTGTTCGAGCATTTCACAAAACGCTTTTGCCGCTCGCATAGGGCCAACGGTATGAGAACTGGAGGGTCCAATTCCAACACTGAACATATCAAACACACTGATCATTGAATTACCTAAATTACACTGAGATGGCGTTATTGTGCCCGCCCTTAATGGCTAGAGTCTAGCAGGGGAAATCCGAATAAACAGCTAGAGGTTGTAAACAATTGTTGGCTAGGTGAATCAAGAAAGTCGCGGTTAGGGCTTATTGCACACAAATTAGCACGGATGTCATAGATGGTTTGACAAAGCACGGACAAAAGCTGCGGTTGCGCCCCAAATGGTTTTGTCTTGCCAGCGGATAAAATAGATGGGGAATTGATGACCCGCCCGATTTACCCAATGAATGTGGTGATTGTGTTGATCCATTAAAAAGGCGAGGGGAACACAAAATACACTTTCGACCTCATTGTGATCCAACTGCATATCCGCGTTTGGTTCAACAAATCCGACATAGGGCACCACTTCATAACGACTAATGGTTCTAAACCTGGGCAATTGGCCAACAATTTCGATGTGCTCAGGTGCAATTCCAACTTCTTCTTGTGTTTCTCGAAGTGCCGTGTGCATCAAGGTGATGTCTAGTTGCTCTTGTTTGCCGCCTGGGAAGCTAATCTGTCCCGGATGATGTTTAAGGTGCAGTGCGCGCTGGGTAAATAAGACTTGGATATCGTCACTTTCCAACAATGGGATCAGAACCGCGGCGGGACGACCTGGTTCTCTGAGTGGGTAATCAGATTCAGGCTGTACTTGCTTCATTTGATGAAAGCGTTGAACGAATTCAATTTTATTCATGACGGCTGTTTTTCGTTCCCCATTTGGGTTAAGACCGGCAGTATCTTAGAAACCTTATCTAGACTTTCTTGATACTCTTCAGTGCCAACACTATCGAGCACGATACCACCGCCAGCCCAGCAATAAATCTGATCCCCCTCACACAACAGCGTACGGATGCAAATGCTGGTATCCATATTGCCATTCACGTCTATGTAGCCAATACTGCCGCAGTAGATATTGCGCTTATCTGGCTCTAATTCATCAATGATTTGCATTGCTCGAATTTTGGGAGCGCCAGTGATTGAACCTCCGGGGAATGCGCCTCTTAGCAGATCAAGAGCCGATTTGTCTGATTCTAGTTTGCCCGTCACGGTGCTCACCAAGTGATGTACGGCTTCAAAAGTTTCGATCTGAAACAGGGCTGGTACGTCGATGCTGCCCGGTGAGCAACTGCGGCTTAAGTCATTTCTCAGCAAATCCACAATCATCAGATTTTCCGCTTGGTCTTTTTTCGACTGTTGCAGTTGTTCGATGTTGATTTGATCTTGCTCCAGAGTTGTTCCCCTAGGGCGGGTACCTTTTATGGGTTTAGTTTGCACTTTGTTGTCGCGAACTTGTAAGAAGCGCTCAGGAGAGATACTCAATATGCTGCTTTGGGGGTAAGCGGATAAAGGCTGAAAACGGGGCTTGATTGCTGTGCCGCAGAGTCAGATAGGCTTGCCAACTGTCTCCTGCAAAGCTTGCCTGAAAACGCTGCGCCATGTTTACCTGATAACAATCACCGCTGCGTAAATATTGGTGGATGGAATCAATACAGCTCAAATAGGCATCTCGGTCTAAATTGGATTGCCATTGGGACGATAAAGCAAATGCTGATTTCGTATCAGTTTGCTTGTTTTGCAGTAATTCTTGTACCGACGGTGCTGGAAAATCACTGCGATGGATAAGATAAAAACGTCGATAACGATTATCATGACACACGCACCAAGAGTACAAGCCGACGGCCATATCCGGCGTTTGGTAATCCGCTTTGTCAGTATCGTCAAAATCCTCAAAACTGCGCCCCAAATCATACCCAAACAATCCCACAGCACCGCTATGAAAAGGCAACGCTACACCTTCAATGTGCGCTGGTTCATTGATGGGTACAAAGGTAGCGGTGAGCAAGGCTTGTAAAGCACTTAAGGGATCATCATGGGTTGTTGTTTGGCGATTACCTGCAAAACGCAGAGTACTAGTACCGTTTACCGTGACAATGTCACTGACCGGATTAGCAACAAAAAAGTCAAAGCGACCGGTGGGATGCTGACTATTGCCGGAGTCGAGTAACATGGACCATGGAGAGTCTGCAAAAGGCGCAAACAAATCGACGATGGTGGTTTGGTCTGACACATCTAAGGCAGTAATTCGGTATTCAGGTTTTGAGCTTTGCGTCATTGATTTTTAACCGCTAATCTAAAAATTGTGGCCCTTTAGCCATGGAGCAAATCACCATGAGAGGTTATCATACTGCAAATCGTTCAACGACATTATAATTGATTACCCTAGAGGCACTTATGGCACAAATTCGTCAGCAAGACTTTATCGACAGTATTGAAGATGCGTTGCAGTTTATCTCCTATTATCATCCTTTGGATTACGTCAAAGCGGTAGAAAAAGCTTACCACAAGGAACAAAGTCAAGCGGCAAAAGACGCCATGGCGCAGATATTGATTAACTCAAGAATGTCAGCCGAAGGGAAGCGTCCGTTGTGTCAAGATACGGGGATTGTTACCTGTTTCGTAAAAGTTGGAATGGGCGTGCAATGGGACAAAACCGACATGACTATACAGCAAATGGTTGATGAAGGGACTCGCAGAGCCTACAAAAACGCGGATAACCCGTTGCGAGCGTCCATTGTTGCAGATCCTGCAGGCGCCCGTAAAAATACTGGTGACAATACACCTGCAGTGGTGCATATCGATACTGTTCCTGGCGATCACATTGAAGTGATGATCGCTGCTAAAGGGGGTGGTTCAGAGAACAAGTCTAAGATGGTGATGCTCAATCCTAGCGACGACATCGCAGAGTGGGTGGTCAAAACCCTGCCGACTATGGGCGCAGGTTGGTGTCCGCCGGGGATGTTGGGAATAGGCATTGGTGGTACTGCTGAAAAAGCGGCGGTACTGGCCAAAGAAAGCCTCATGGATCCCGTTGACATTCAAGAATTGATGGAGCGCGGCGCGCAAACCACCGAAGAAAAGCTGCGTTTGGATATCTTTAAGAAGGTCAATGATCTTGGCATCGGCGCACAAGGCTTGGGCGGATTAACGACGGTTGTGGATGTGAAAATTAAATCGGTACCTACCCACGCCGCGTCAAAACCGGTGGCGATGATCCCTAACTGCGCGGCTACGCGTCACGCCCACTTTCATTTAGATGGGGCCGGCCCCGCACAATTTGAACCACCGAAATTGGACGATTGGCCAGATATTACTTGGGAAGTGGGAGAAAGCACCCGTCGCGTTAACTTGGACAATCTAACCAAGGAAGACATCCAAGATTGGAAAGTGGGTGAAACATTGCTGTTGTCTGGAAAGATGTTGACCGGCCGAGATGCAGCACACAAACGGATCCAAACCATGTTTGACAATGGAGAGGGTTTGCCGGACGGTGTCGATCTAACCAACAAGTTTATTTATTACGTCGGTCCTGTGGATGCAGTGGGAGACGAAGCCGTGGGTCCAGCGGGTCCCACGACCGCGACTCGGATGGATAAGTTTACCGACATGATGTTGGACAAAACAGGACTGATCGGCATGATTGGTAAAGCCGAACGTGGTCCGGCAACAGTTAAAAGTATCGCACAACACAAAGCCGTCTATCTTATGGCTGTAGGTGGCGCAGCTTATCTAGTTTCCAAAGCCATTAAAAAAGCCCGTGTGGTTGCCTTTGAGGATCTCGGTATGGAAGCGATCTACGAGTTTGAAGTGGAAGACATGCCAGTCACAGTGGCGGTCGACAGTATGGGCAACAATGCACATGAAACTGGGCCACAAATTTGGAAAGTCAAAATTGCAGAAATGGAACAAGCTTAGATCTTTTTCCTTGGAGCTATAAAGCGCCGTGCTTTGTGCGGCGCTCAACACCCCCTAAAACGAAAATCGTCAAATGGATGACTGAATAGATGCCCCTTAGCCAAAACGAAATGATCCTCATTGCCTGCGTTTCTGTTGTTGCTGTACTAATTGGCTGGATTTTCGGTCGCTGGCATCGTTCGGTGCAGGCTCAAGAGCAACGACAATTGTTAATTGAGCAACATGAGAAGGAACTTGCAACTGTCTCCCTTCAAATCAAAGCACAACAAGAGCAATTGCATCACGCACAAAGTAAACTTGAGGAAGCTCATCAGCAACAATTGGAAGCTCAGCGCCAGTGGGGAGAGTTACAACAAAAAAATGAGCAAATTCGCACATTGGTTGAGGAAAAGCAAAATCTGCAAGTACAACTGAGTCAAACCACTGATGCGCGCGCCAATTTACAAACTCAATTGCAGACCCAAGCGGCACGCTTTGAACAAGAAAAGTTGTCCTTGGAGGAGAAAATCGAATTGTTGAAAAGCGCAGAGAGTCGCTTGCAAGAGCAATTTGAGAATCTGGCCAATAAGATCTTTGAGCAAAAGCATGAGAAGTTCACCCAAACCAGTAAGGCTGGTTTAGATGCCTTGTTGTCGCCTCTCAAAGACCAAATCGAGGGCTTTAAAAAGCAAGTCACGGATCAGTATGTCAAAGAAGGCCAAGAACGAGCCTCGCTAAAAACCGAAATATTAGGGTTGAAAGAGCTAAACCAGCAAATCACCCAAGAGGCAGCGGCACTGACAAAAGCCCTTAAGGGTGACAATAAGCAACAAGGCAATTGGGGCGAAGTGGTGTTGGAGCGGATCTTGACCGAATCAGGATTGCGGGAGGGCCATGAGTTTGACACCCAAGTAAGCCTAAAAAACCAGGCTGGTAAGTCTTATCAACCGGATGTGGTGGTGCATCTACCAAACGATAAAGACATCGTTATCGATTCAAAAGTCTCGCTGGCTGACTATGAGCGCTATTTTAACGAGCAGGAAGATGAAACTAGCAAAAAGGCGTATTTAAACGCACACGTCAACTCATTAAAAAACCACATCAAAGAATTGGGCAAGAAGGACTACCAGGACTTAAAAGGCCTTAAAACCCTTGATTATGTATTGATGTTCGTCCCGATTGAACCAGCGTTTCTATTAGCCATTGAGCAAGCGCCTGAACTGATTAAGACTGCGTTGGATAACAACATTATGATTGTCAGTCCAACTAACTTACTGGTGGCCCTTCGTACCATCAATAACATTTGGCAATACGAATACCAAAACCAAAATGCTCAGAAAATTGCCGACAACGCGGCCAAACTGTACAACAAGTTCCACGGTTTTGTGGAGGATTTGGAAAAACTTGGAAGAGCTATTGAGGGAGTTGATAAAAGTTATCAATCTGCAATGAATAAACTCACCACAGGCAAAGGGAACTTGGTGCGACAAGTTGAGCAGTTCCGCAGTCTGGGGGTGCAAAGCAGTAAAAAACTAGACAGCCAACTCCTAGACAAGGCCCAAGTCGAAGAGGACGATTGATAGGGGGAAGATGGTACTGTTGATCAACCACAAAGACCACTACCACAAGGCCATTTGACCCCCTATGATTGCGGAATAGATTGCACTAAATCTCTGATGACATGGAATTTCAAATACTCTAAGCGTCCTCGAGCGGTCTCCTAAGTCGAGCTAATATTAACCACCGCCCGCGTACTGTGTGAAAATTCGATCCTTACTATTTTGTTTGTTTATCGCTTGATTTTTAACCAAGTGATCTGTATCATGCTTCGCACTTTGATGACAGCGTTGTCATCTCTTTATTAAGTCGTTCTAGAGGTTTTAAATGTTTGTCATTCATGCACCAATTCGTTCTGTTATTCTTGGCTCATTAACTCTGTTTGCCAGCACGGTTAGCAACGCAACTCCTATCTCATTTGATGACATGGGAGACGCAAGCGCTTATATATTTTCAGACTTCAATGGAAGTCAGAACGACAGTCAAAACGCGTTGTTAATTGGCGGAAATGCGACGATTAACGCGTATACAGTGGGTACACTGAATCCTGAAAACAGTTTAGCTTTGTTGGTACAGGGTGATCTCACCATGACCGGTGGTGATGTTCACGGGCTAGCTAAAGTAGGTGGTACAGCAACGGTCAGTGCAACCAATGCGTTAAATTTAGCTGACGAACAACGTAATTTTGATAAGGCTTTCTTCCAGAGTCTATCCTCACAAATCGCCGCTCAAAATACTAATACCGCTTTATTGGAGTATGGTACGTTAAGGCTCGGTGGCTCGCTGATTGATAACACTTTGTTTGTGAATACCAACAAAGCGGATTTGGAAAGTGTTTGGGGGTTGTTTACCCAAAATATCGATCTTGGTACCCGAGTCGTTATCAACGTGAGCGGCTCTGATATTAATATCAACGGCAAGGATTGGTTGTTGAAAGATGAAGCCTACAACAGTCATCAATCAGAAAATGTTTTGTACAACTTTTATGAGGCCAATACCATTACCGTAGCGGGTGGATTTTATGGCTCAATTCTCGCACCTAATGCTGATGTGATTGGTCAAAGCGGTATGATTTACGGTCAGCTTATTGCAGACAGTTTTGATGGCGGTACACAATTGAATAAGGCCGTTTTCAATGTCGACCAAGCGCCACAGCCTGGAAATGATTCGGTCAGTGTGGATTCTCCTGCATCGGTACTACTTTTCGGCTTGGGTATGGGTATTCTTGGATCACTCAGACGTCGTAAAATCGCAAAAAGTTAAAAAAACGGTTCGGCCTCAGATGTCTGAGGCCAATCTTCTTGCCGATCAACTGGACAGCACTTCTTGCTTTAGAGTGCATTGTACTTATTGAAAATTTCTTCTAGCTTGCCACTCTCGATAGCGTTCTTGATAGCTTTGGATATTTCCTCTGTTTTATTATGGTGCTCTGATTTCTTTGATATTGCCATGTAGCCTTCAATGTAATGTGTTTGTTCAAATTCTGCTTTAACCAATAGCTGATCTTTGACAAGCACCTTCAATAAACTATCTACTGCAGCGTCAACGACTATCATTGCATCGACCCGGCCTTCCGCTAACATATTGACCTGTGTGACAGAATCCGGCATCTCCACTTTGAAAAGAGAGCTATCTGCATCAAATCTATCAAAATGAGTGCTGCCCCGAAGTGTGCTGATCCTCAAATCGTGCAAGTCTTCGTAACGCTTGATTGAGATTCCACTTTCTCTTCTAACATAGAAAGAATATGACGTTGCAACGGTATAATAGGGCGGTTCTATAAAGGTGATATAGGTTTGTCTTTCTTCGGTCTTTAGTATTCCTGGAATTAGATCAATTTCTCCGGTTTTAGCAAGCTCAAGACACCGAGCCATTGGACAAACGACATAGTTCATTTCAAGGCCTATTTGGGCACCGATGATATCGAAAATCTCTACATCCATCCCTTCAGCTTGTCCCGTTTCACTCATGACTCGGTACGGAGGAGACTCTCGAAATGCAATATCAATTTTGGATTTGCACCACCCATCTGCACAAACCATCAAAAGCAACCAAAAGTATTTCATTTCTTGCTCCTTCTTTATGATTAAAGAATGTCCGTCAATTACATCAAACTAATAGCCCACTTTTGACCTTTTTCCCATCCATTTGGTACTTTAAAATCGCTATGTTGCTCTATTGGCGCTAATTTAACTGTGCATTGCTATCAAGTTCAAATTGCTTACTTCTAGTTTGCTGTATATGCTAAGCGTATGCATAAAAGTTCATTTTTTCGCGATATGTGAAACTGACATGACTTGAGCAATGGAATTAATTCAACTGATTTCTGTTGTTTCCTTCTTTTACCTATTTGAGCTACCGAAATGGGAGGGTGATCAGGTTGATTCTAAAGAATGTTGTGCTCTTTTTTAGCTTGTTATCCATTGCCGCATCAGCGAAAGGAAGCTGTCTAGGTAGCGGCGACGCAGAGATTGAAGCTTTGGCGAAGAATATAGGCCGCCAGCCAAATCAAGCGTTACTGGAAATTGAACGAACTCTTAGTGATGATTTGACTCTCACATTGGAGCGTCGTACGTGGCTAGAAGCGGCAAGAGCTCAGGCCCAACGAATGATTGGTGTTGAAAAAAGTGAGCTTCCACTTGCCATTGAAAAGGCAACTGCATTACCTCCTGGTCATCCCGCGCTTCTGCACTTGCAGGTAGCGAATCTGTATGGCGCTAATCTCGCTGAATCCAACTTTGAAGTTGTTGATGCGATGAAGCAGACGTTTAGTCAACTCAGCCCAACTCAGCCCTCTACCATATGCCTAAAAGTGCGTCTTGCTTCAGTAATGGCTGACTATATTGCGCTAAACGGAGATTCCTTTGAACTGGCTGCGGAAGCATTTCGCTTTGCAGAAAAAGGTGGGTATTCGTGGATTCAAGCAGAAGCGACATCTGTAATGGGGCAAGTGGTTCTGAGAACCGATGGCGATTTTGGGCGGTTGCTGAGTCAAAAATCGTTGCAGTATTTCGAATCACAAGGGATGCATGACATGGTTGCCAATGAACTATTTATGCTCGGTTTGTCTTGGGGCAAAGAACAAAATGCGGATTCTTGGCAACAAGCCTATTCACATTTTCAGAACTCTCTGTTGGCCGCTCAAAGGGCAGAAAATCATTTGGCTACAGCTTATGCGCAAGCAGGTTTGTGCGATGTGTTTGTCCGGCTAAATCGCGTCAAAGAAGCTCTGCACACTTGCCATCAAAGCCTGGAAAAACTAAAAGGTATAGGACATGTGACCGAGTCTAGCACCTTGGTTAACTATGCTGAGGTTTTATACTTGGATGGGCGGCCACAAGAAGCCTTGACTATATTGGAAGCTTTGTCAGGACGACACAGGTATGGTCACAACGGCTATCGGTATTATTTAGTAAGTGGACAGGTTAATGAGATTTTGGGCAATGCTGCTCAAGCAATTGCCGACTTAAAATCAGCATTGAATGCATTGAGTGGATATGAAAGTAGCACACGGGCGAGAAGCAATCGATTGTTTCAATCGCGTTTTCGTGTCGAACAGTTGCAACAGAGTTTAGCGTTAAAAGAGAAAGAGTCAGAACAAAAAGAGCATCGCAATAGAATTATATTTGTATCGGCTTTGATCATGCTTTCCCTGTTGATGATTACTCTTATTACTCTTTTGAAGCACCGTAAGCTGTATAAAAGCATGGCTTTTATTGATCCGTTGACGGGACTGGCTAACCGTCGATACACACTGATGCGCGCTCAAGAGGCATTCAAGCATGCTCGCTCACGTAAGCAATCTTTTTATATAGCGTTGATAGATTTGGATAACTTTAAAAAATGTAATGATCAGTTTGGTCATGAAGCTGGTGATGAAGTATTGAAGCAATTTGCTAGAGTGGCAGAGTCAACAGTTCGTACTGGTGACGTGATGGGACGATGGGGAGGCGAAGAGTTCTTACTTTTGCTGCAAGGTGTTGATTATGCAAATGCGTTAAAGTTGCTTGAGCGACTAAGAAGTGCTGCCGCCGAGATTCGTCTGACTTTAGCACCTGAGTACCCAGTGCAATTTAGTGTCGGAATCGTCGATTCCAGTGAACCAGTAGAAAGCCTTGAAGAATTAATCAATCTTGCTGACAAGGCCCTTTATCGTGCCAAATCAGAAGGTCGAAATCGCAGTTGTTTGTTTCAAAGTGCACCAGCACAGTAAGTTTTAAACAAGAGAAAGCCATTGACAAATGGCTTTCTCTGTTTCCCTAGTCGCTATACCTGTTCTTGGACTGATTTAGTGTTTAATTGGCTCTCAACTCAGTCCTCGACTTTGACCGCCCACATATCATGCTCATCGGCATGGATGATTTGTCCCCAAATCAGATCGCCTGGTTGGACGTCAAACTCATCTGTTAGATAGACGTTGCCATCTATTTCTGGTGCATCCGCAAAACAACGGCCCACGGCCCCTTCACTGGTCACTTCGTCAATCAGAATCTGATATTCTAGACCGATTTTTTGTTGCAGCTTATTGGCACTGATTTGAGACTGGACTGCCATAAAACGTTCAAAACGCTGTTGCTTCACTTCTTCACTAACGGGATCCGGTAACTCATTGGCTTTTGCACCTTCCACGTCGGAATATTTAAAGCAGCCCACGCGATCTAACTGAGCTTTTTCCAGAAAATCCAAAAGTTCTTGGAATTCTTCTTCAGTTTCGCCCGGGAAACCGACGATAAAAGTGGAACGGATCACCAATTCTGGGCAAATTGCTCGCCACGCTTGAATGCGTTCCAAGGTTCTTTCTGCTGCCGCCGGGCGCTTCATTAGTTTTAAAATGCGCGGGCTAGCATGCTGAAAGGGAATATCCAGATAGGGTAAGATTTTACCTTCTGCCATCAACGGAATGACTTTATCCACTGAAGGGTAGGGGTAAACATAGTGTAGGCGAACCCAGATCCCCATTTTCGATAATTCGGTACACAGCCCCAACATATCTGTTTTCACCGGCATGCCGTCCCAGAATCCAGTACGGTGTTTCACATCAACACCATAGGCGCTGGTGTCTTGCGAAATGACCAAAAGTTCTTTAACGCCAGCTTGCTTTAGGCGCTTTGCTTCGTCTAGCACACTGCCAACAGGACGACTGACTAAATCGCCACGCATGGATGGAATGATGCAAAAAGTACAGCGATGGTTACAACCTTCGGATATCTTTAAATAAGCAAAATGTTTTGGTGTTAGTTTGACACCATGATCTGGGATCAGATGTTCAAAGGGATTGTGTTCTGGCTTGGGGAGGTGAGTGTGAACCTGTTCAACCACAGATTCATACGCATGTGGGCCGGTTATGGCAAGTACATTAGGATGCACTTCACGTATCTCATTTTCCTTCACGCCCAAACAACCCGTAACAATTACCTTACCGTTTTCGGCTAAGGCTTCACCGATAGTGTCTAACGATTCTTGTACCGCAGAATCAATAAAGCCGCAGGTGTTTACTATGACTAACTCGGCATCATTGTAAGTCGGGACTACATCGTAACCCTCGGTACGTAATTGGGTTAAAATTCGCTCTGAATCTACCAAATTTTTGGGGCAGCCCAAGGACACAAATCCGATCTTTGCAGCTTGTTGGCCTGCCGGTTGCGATTTACTTTGCTGCTCTATGATTTTCGAACTCACCGCCAGCGTGGTGCTATGTTCGTGTCCGGGTTTACTGGCTTTGGGGTCGAATTGTTCTACTGACATAATATACCTTGTAGCTCGTGTGCTGTCTGAACCTTGACATGGACGAGCGATTGAAACGATGCAAGACACACTCTGCTAGCGTACCTTTGAAATTTGCCGAGATTATACAACAATGTTTAGCGCTGGGATATCAAGTCGAAATCCATTAAAAAATTTCAAGCAACCTGAACGTCTTATAAATCGGATAAATCAGTGAATTTTCAGTTTGGCTGAGTAGTTTTTTTTGCTAAGGTTCGGGTTTGACAACTTAGCTATCGGTTCTAACCCGTTGGGATAGTAGAAATCCAGTGTGATAAGATCTGTGTCACACTGCAGATAAACGATGCACAGATAACAATAACAAAACATTAGGCGGATTTTTTGTATTACATTCAGTCTATAAAATTCATAATCGGATTGCTTATTGTGGCGACGCCATTGGCTCAGGCGCAAAGTGATGCCCCTTCAGAGATCGATAACCTTATCCAACTGGCGACCGTACCCACGTACGACTGTCCAGACGATGAATACATTCCCCGTGTCGAAGAGGCACTAGAATCCGCAAGCCTAACTTTGGCTCAAAAGTATGGCCTACAAACCCGAATGACTCATTGGCAAATTTGTATGGGGCGGCAAGAGGAAGCCAAGAATACATTGCTGTCAATTGTCAACGATGGCAAAGCAGACAAGAACGCTGCCTATTATGCCAATGCTTTGTATCAACTCGGTTTTGTTTATGATGTGGAAGAGAATGAAGAGCGTTGTCCAATTTATCAGCGTGCTAAAGATCGCGCTAAAGATAAGTTTAATGATGTCTATCTAAGTGCCAATATGGGTCTTATCACCGTCTGCAACCCACAAAACGATGATGGGGTAAAGTTGGGCAAACTGTATGCCTTGCTCGAAGATTATTCTCAAAAAGGCGATAATGCTGCGTTAGCTCATATTCACAATAGTATCGGTCTACTATACGGAGGGCTTGGGCAGCAAGCACTTGCCGCTGAGCAGTTCTATAAATCTTATGAATTAGGATTGGGCTCTTATAATGGCTCGAATCGATTGGCGACACTCATCAGTGTGATTTCCGCCTATTTGGCAGGGGGCTATTTCGATGATGCTAAACGCACCATTGATGAATTCCGAGAAGTGAATTATCAGGTCAATACCCCCCAATCCAATGTTTGGTTGCACTTCGCCGAAGCAGGTTATCACTATCGTACTGGAAATATCGAAGAGTTGAAAAACAGCTTGGCTCGATGGAGCGTCTACTTGCCGCAGATAAACAGCGTGATGTATTCAGGCTTGCATCGTTGGTATAGCGCGGTTGTGTGCTTGGCAGAGCAAGATGAAGCCTGTCTAAAGTTGTTTCTGGAGGCCGAACAGCAGGCCCCATCGGGTTATCGATCTATTGTCAATCGTAACAAAGACTATTTAAAGTTCATCGTCGAAATACACCTGTTTTTCGGTGATTTGGAGCGCATCAAGTCGAGTTTTGAACACTATTCCAACGTCTTAACCAACCAAGTTATTGAACGCCAGAAGTCAGGTAAAGTGTTGGGTGTGGCCAATCTTCATGCACAGGTGATGTCTTTAGAGTCGAGACTGAATCAGGAGCGCCAAAAGCAGCGCAACGTGATCATCGCTGTTGTGGTTTGCATAATTGTATTGTGTGGCTTTGGATTTTATCTGTTTCGTGTGCGTCGGCGGAGTTCAGATGCCATTGACGCCACAACCCAACTTTTAGGTCGCAGTTTGGCACTGGCCAAAATCCGTAAAGTACCGTCGCCTAGTCAGGGCAAAACCAATGCTCTTGCCTTGTTTGATTTGGGGCGTTTTAAAGACGTTAACCAACTGGCAGGCGAGATAGCCTTAGATAAAATCGCTCAGACTTTAATGCAAGTCACCCGGGAGCGAGATATTTTAGGACGGTACGCGGATGAACAATTTGTGGTGTGTTTGACCAATATTGAAGAAGACACCGCGAATTCGTTTATTGAACGTATTCGTGTGGCTCTGGAGATCGCGGTTTTAGGTGGCATTCAGGGCGAAGCAGTGAGTTTGCGCTCCAGTATGAGTATCTATATCAGCACTGAGATGTTCGAAGATCTAGACGACTTGCTTGCAGATATGCAACGTTCTTTAGGGAATCAAAATCCTTAAAATGCGCAGCCACAACCCAATACAGTTATTGGTGGTGAAATAGCCCATGTCGCAACGACGAACACCACTTTTGCTGCCGTTACACTGCTACGATGAAGCCGGTCGGATAAAACCGCCACGATTATTGTGGTGGTGTTGTGGCTTTCTAGCCAAAAGTTTGTTGATTTACGTGGTCGCATTAACAGTGCAAGGGGAGTCGCGGCAATTTCTCGACTTATTCTATGCTAATCGACAGCAGTTTTTATTGGGCTTGGCATTGAGCATTTTACCCTTTCTTGTCGTGCTTTTGGTGTCATTTAGGGAGCGTTGGTTTAACGGAAGAGTGTCTAGTCTTGCACATATCATAAGGCCAATGTTGGTTTTAGCGGTGCTCTTGGATATCACCCATTTGGTGTTTGAGGCACATCATACTAAGTGGCAATTTTCTTGGTCGATTGCGCTGTTTATCTTAATCAACGGGTTTTGGTTGTATTGGCTCGTCACCAGCACACATCTTAAATTGATGGAGCAAGATTGGAACAAGCGTTCAGATCATCACTGAACGCTGTTGCTCACCGCTTGGTCGAAGTAGTTTTTGACGCTGACCTGACTGTCATTGACCAATCTTTGATAGCAAATTCCAGCAAATGCATAGGATTTCCCAGCATACTCAAGCACCACATAAGGTGCATCTTTGTCTGACTCATCGTAACGCCAATGACCACCGACCAACTGACGAAATATCTCACCGATATAAGCGCCATATATATTGCAAATGGTAAAGACCGCATTGTCCTCTAAGGCTTGGTCTTTGTATTTATCAATCCACGACAAGATGACGTCGTCAACTAAAGCAATGCTGTCAGGTGATCCATCCAACAAGACATGGAACTCGTCTTGCGTGGTTTCGATGGCATTTTGGGCACTGTCGGCCATCAAGTGATGCAGTTCATCTTGAGTCATTTGCATTTTTTTGTATCCACAATATCTAAACTTGCCCCATTGTGGCTTGAAAAGCAGGCTTTGTCGAATTTGCCAGGGTATTGATCTGCGGTGACTAATTTTACGTTTCAAGGGTGTCGCAACAGGAAAAGATTCCATGAAATATTATTCAAGCCTTCCCGCCAGTGCATTGGCAGCCGTATTATTCATTACTGCGCTGATCCACTATTCTGTGATCCCTCCCGGAATGGAAATTCTACAAGGGTTGCAAGACAAATTTGGCGACTATTTTTTCGCATTGATTTTCCTGATCATATTGTTGGAATCGGTAATCTACGTGGGTTTTTACTTCCCTGGACAGTTTTTTGCGGTGGTCTTGGTGATTCTGTCGAAACCCACTTGGTATGACATTATGGCTTTGACGGGGGCGATGGTTTTGGCTGCTACCCTTGGGTCCATAATCAACTATGCTTTGGGACGCTTTGCGTCACGTCAAGCAGAGCCCAAACCGTTATCGTTTAAATCACTGTTGCTTGCAATGATCCACATCAACTCATTGGCATTTTTCATGTTCGCGCAAGGCGCAGCGCGAAGACCATTTCGAGTCGTTTGGCTTGCCGGATTGCTGAACTTGCCTTATTACTTTGCGCTGATTCTGCTAACTACCACATTAAGTGAAGGGATTATGCAGATTGCTGAAAGTACATGGCTCTTGGCTGCAATCATAGGCGTATGGTTGGCAATTGCCTTGGTGCTAGACCTGCGACGAGTCCGGCAGTCCTACTCTTGAGGTTTACTCAAAAACTTATTGATGGCCCTGGATGCGGCAACCATACCAAAACTTGCGGTCACCGCCACCGATGCGCCAAAGCCGCTATTGCAGTCTAGCTTGGTACCAGCAACAGCTTGTTGTTTTGCATAGCACACTGAGCCATCGGCTTGGGGGTATCTTAATTGTTCCGTAGAGAACACACATTCAATACCGAATCGCCTTTTGGGATTCGTACTAAAACGATAATTACGACGCAATTCACTGCGCAATTTAGCCGCTAAAGGGTCTTGAATTGTGCGGCTAAGATCGGCAACTTGAATATGTGTAGGGTCAATTTGTCCACCTGCGCCACCGGTGGTGATCACAGGGATCTTGTGACGCTTGCAATAGGCTAACAATGCGGCTTTAGCTGGCACACTATCGATGGCATCAATCACGTAGTCCATGTCACTGCTGATGTAGTCTGTTAAATTGTCAGCAGAGATAAAATCTTCGATTACGTGCACCGTACATTGCGGATTGATCTGTTGGATACGTTGCGACATGGCATCGACTTTTGCTTCACCTACAGTAGTGTCCATGGCGTGTAATTGGCGGTTAATGTTACTTACACAAATATCATCTAAATCGATTAGTGTGATACGACCGACTGCAGTGCGCGCTAATGCTTCAGCCACCCAGCTTCCAACACCGCCAATACCCACTACGCAAAAATGCCCTTGGGTTAAGCGTTCAACAGCGTGTGAGCCATAAAGGCGTTGGGTTCCACCGAAACGGTATTTAGGCTGATTCATGAATGCGAGACTGGATCTGAGTTAAAAACGCGCGCAGTATAACAAAGTCTGTGATGGTTTTCCCATGCTTAGTATAGGAATCTGAATGTTGTCGAACGCCTATGATATTGTAGTGACCGGTGGTGGGATTGTTGGTGTGGCGTCCGCCCTTGAGCTTTTGACCCGCTATCCCAAAAAACGAATTCTGATTGTCGAAAAAGAAGGTGCGGTAGCTCAGCATCAAACGGGACGCAATTCGGGCGTTATTCATGCTGGAGTCTACTATGCACCAGGCAGTTTAAAAGCCAAACTGTGTCGCCAAGGCTTGCATGACACCATTGAATTCTGTCGCTTATACAATTTGCCCTATGAACAGTGCGGTAAACTCATTGTTGCTACCGATCAAGTCGAACAACAGCGCTTGGATGCTCTATTTCGGCGTGCCAATGACAACGATTTAGGCGTGCAAAGGCTAACTAAAAAACAATTGCGAGAGCGTGAACCCAACATTCTCGGTGAAGAAGCGATTTGGGTAACCCAAACGGGGATAACAAACTATGCTTTGATTACAGAAACCTTAGTTAAACTATTCTTGCAATCTGGCGGAGAGATCGCCTTTAACACACCAGTTTTACAAATTGAAGACCAGCATCACGGCGTCGATGTGGTTTGCAATACCCAGCAATTTCGCGCCCAGCATGTGGTCAATTGTTGTGGCATGATGACCGACCGCGTAGCATCGCAAAGCGGTATCGAATTGGATTTTAAGTTGTTGCCTTTTCGGGGCGAGTATTTTCAGCTTCCCAACAAATTTAATACTATCGTTAAACATTTAATCTATCCTGTACCGGATCCGGAACTACCATTTTTAGGCATCCACTTAACACGGATGATTAACGGCAGTGTCACTGTGGGGCCTAACGCGATCCTTGCTTTATCCAGAGAGGGATACAAGAAACATCAAATCAATCTGAAGGATGTAGCTGAAATGGCAGGATACAAGGGGTTCTGGAAGCTATTGGGTAAATATTCAACCAGCGCAGTTGAAGAAGTGAAAGGCTCATTACTGCGTCGTCAATATGTCAAAAAAGTGCAACGCTACTGTCCGCAAATTCAAGCTTCAGATTTGCTTGCATACCCTAGTGGCATTCGCGCTCAGGCAGTGGATAAAGACGGCAACTTAATTCATGACTTTAAGTTTTTCAGTACAGGTCGAGCCCTGCATGTGGGCAATGCGCCGTCACCAGCTGCCACATCGGCGATGCCAATTGCTCGCCATATTGCTGATAAGTTTGCGCAAATTTTAAACTAGACGTTTATCCAACATACGCGACGGGTTTGCATTGAATACAGACTGTGCTTCGAATAGTATACTTTCACGCTCCAAGGAAACATTTACGCAACTCATTGAATAAAGGAACTCTTTATGATCCCAGTCATTATGGCAGGTGGCTCAGGCAGTCGGTTATGGCCCAAATCTCGTGCGGCATTGCCAAAACAGTTTTTATCATTAACGGGTAAAAACACCATGTTGCAAGACACGATCACTCGCCTCCAGGGCTTGGACTTTGAAGCCCCAATATTCATCTGTAACGATGCCCATCGATTTTTGGTCGCTGAACAATTGCGTCAAATTGAAGTAGTGCACGGAGGTATTTTGCTCGAGCCAAAGGGACGCAATACTGCTCCAGCGATTGCTTTGGCTGCCTTGCATGCATTGCAACAAAATGACGACCCTGTTTTGCTGGTATTGGCGGCGGATCATCTCATACAAGATACTAAGGCCTTTCATAAAGCGATTCACCACGCTAATCAATTGGCGCTGCAAGATAAATTAGTCACCTTTGGCATTGTGCCAGACTCGCCACATACCGGGTATGGGTATATCCGTCGCGGTGAGCAGTTGGACCAAGCGGAAACCGGTTTTGCAGTCTCTGAGTTCGTTGAAAAGCCTGATTTGGCGACAGCTAAGCAGTACTTAGACAACGGTGATTACTTTTGGAACAGTGGCATGTTTATGTTCAAGGCCAGTGTTTACTTAAAAGAGCTTGAAAAGTATGCACCCGAAATGCTGTCAGTGTGTCGCAAGGCCATCGAAAGTGAATCGATGGATTTGGATTTTGTGCGCATCAATGGTGAGATTTTCGCTGAATGTCCAGATGATTCCATCGATTATGCAGTGATGGAAAAAACCCACGATGCTGCCATGGTACCTTTGGATGCAGGTTGGAACGACGTTGGCAGTTGGTCTTCACTTTGGGAAACAGCCCAAAACAAAGACAAACAAGGTAATGTGATCGTAGGTGACGCCATTTTGAGTGGTGTTAAAAACAGCTACATCAACGCAGAGCAACGCCTTATTGCGGTAGTTGGATTGGATGACGTGGTAGTAGTGGAAACCAAAGACGCCATTTTGGTGGCCAATAAAAACAAAGTTCAAGACATCAAAAACGTCGTCAATCAGTTAAAAGAACAACACCGTCCAGAGTTTGAATTCCATCGCGAAGTGTTCCGTCCTTGGGGCAGTTACGACTCAATTGATAACGGCGAGCGCTTCCAAGTGAAGCGGATCACAGTAAAGCCAGGAGAGAAACTCTCTGTGCAAATGCATCATCATCGCGCAGAACATTGGATCGTGGTTTCCGGTACCGCGAAAGTCACCAACGGTGACGAAACCTTTTTGGTGACGGAAAACGAATCAACCTACATTCCAATTGGCGTGGTGCACGCGTTGGAAAACCCGGGTAAAGTGCCGCTGGAGTTGATCGAAGTGCAATCCGGTAGCTATTTGGGTGAAGACGACATTGTGCGTTTTTCTGACCGTTATGGCCGTGTTGAAAGCAAGTAAGGTTAACCATGCAAATCAGTTGTTTTAAAGCTTATGACATTCGCGGCAAGCTCATTGAGCAGTTGGATGAAGTCGTTGCCTATCGTATCGGTCGAGCCTTTGCCGAGTATTTGTCTGCCAAAAAAGTCGTCGTTGGCGGCGATGTGAGGCATACCTCTGCGCCATTGAAACTCGCTTTAAGTGCGGGTTTGATTGACGGTGGGGCAGTGGTCCTCGATCTCGGTATGACGGGAACGGAAGAAGTTTATTTTGCCACCAAACACCTTGGTGTTGACGGCGGTATTGAGGTAACAGCCAGCCACAACCCCATCGATTACAATGGCATGAAATTGGTTAAAGCTCAGTCTCAGCCTATCAGTGGTGATACTGGCTTGTTTGCGATCAAAGATTTAGCAGAACAATACGATGAGCAAGAAGTCGAAACTCGCCTTGCGTTTTATTCCGATAGAGAATCAGACGCAGAGCGATTTCTAAAAGGCGATGGACGAATCCACGCAAACAAATTAGTACAAAGCGGCGCTTACCATTTGCAAGATTGCACTCAAGACTATGTAGAGCATATGCTCGGCTATGTCGATCCTTCCCATTTCAAACCCTTGAAGCTGGTTGTGAATGCCGGTAATGGTGCCGCGGGTAAAGCTTTGGATGCCATTGAAGCGAAAATGCAATCTCTGAACATGCCGGTGACCTTTATCAAGGTTCATCATCAGCCAGACGGAGATTTTCCTCACGGTATTCCCAATCCACTGTTACCTGAAAGTCGTGCCGACACGGCCCAAGCCGTGCTTGAGCATCAAGCGGATATGGGTATCGCCTGGGACGGCGATTTCGATCGCTGCTTCTTGTTTGATGAAACCGGTGAGTTTGTCGAGGGTTATTACATTGTTGGTTTGCTGGCAAAAGCCTTCCTAGACAAGAGCCCTGACGAGAAAATCATCTACGATCCGAGGGTATATTGGAACACTGAAGATATTGTCCAGGCTGCCGGTGGCACCCCAATCAAGAGTAAAACAGGGCATGCCTTTATTAAAGAGAGAATGCGCTCTGAAAACGCCGTGTATGGCGGCGAAATGAGTGCCCACCACTATTTCCGTGACTTTGCCTATTGCGATTCTGGCATGATCCCTTGGTTGCTCGTAGCAGAATTGCTGTGCACCAGTGGTCAGCCCCTATCCGAGTTGGTTAAACAGCGTATTGCTGCCTTTCCCTCTTCGGGAGAGATCAATAGCTTGTTAGAGGATGCAGATGCAGCTCTAGAACGAGTTTTGCAGAAGTATCGTCCAGCAGCAAAAGTAGTCGATGACACCGATGGTGTGGGCTTGGAATACGATAATTGGCGATTCAATCTGCGTAAATCCAATACCGAGCCGGTGATCCGCCTCAATGTGGAAAGCCGAGGAGACATTGGGTTGATGGAGCAAAAAACCGAGGAGTTACTCGCCATCATTCGCGCATAATTGAACAGAAAAAATGGGGGCGATTCGCCCCCATTTTTGTATCTAACTAAACTAGTATTGAAACACCAACCAAAACATCAATCCATGACCGGCGCACACCAGCAGGGTCAAATTTAGGCGCAACTGCTTGTACCAATCAGGTAGCAAAAGCTTGTGCCATTCATACCAAAGCATCGCGATAAAGCCGACAAGAGTCACGGCCAAAATCCAAGAACCATCGAACAGCGCTAGTGCGAGGATGCCAACAACGGACGGCACCATCGCAAGATACAGTTGCAAAACCTTCCGCTCATTTTGGAGCCCATCAAACCACCAAACAGCAGATAAAAAGGCAAGAATGATAACACTGTACTGGTTAAAGATTTGCATCCCTTCAAAATAGGAAACCCCATCTAAAGCGATAGCAAAAGGCAGCCCAATAAAGGGGATTAAACCGGCATAACCAAGGGCTTTGGCATGGTTTATTAGCATAGTAAAACCTGTTTTTAATTGAAAAAAATGGCACCCAAAGGTGCCACTTTCTACGTTCTAAAAAACAAAACCGATTATTTCTTAATGGGTTTGTAAGGACGTTGTGCTTCGCCGGTATACAGCTGACGGGGACGACCGATTTTTTGACCCTTCTGTGACAACATCTCGTGCCAATGGGACACCCAGCCAACGGTTCTTGCTAAAGCAAAAATACAGGTAAACATGTTGGTTGGAATACCGATCGCTTTGAGGATAATACCAGAATAGAAGTCCACGTTAGGGAACAGTTTTTTCTCGGCAAAGTAGGGGTCACTCAAGGCAATTTTTTCAAGTTCCATGGCCACTTCTAGCAGGGGATCATTGATTCCCAACTCTGCCAAAACTTCATGGCAGCTTTCACGCATTACAGTGGCGCGAGGGTCAAAGTTCTTGTACACGCGGTGACCAAAGCCCATTAGGCGGAAAGGATCGTTTTTGTCCTTGGCTTTTTCAATAAACTCAGGAATGCGATCCACAGTGCCAATTTCTTCTAGCATGTTCAAACAGGCTTCGTTGGCACCACCGTGTGCAGGACCCCAAAGAGAAGCGACACCCGCTGCAATACAGGCATAAGGGTTGGCACCAGAAGATCCTGCTAAACGCACAGTGGAGGTAGAAGCGTTCTGTTCATGGTCGGCGTGTAAAGTGAAAATACGATCCATAGCACGAGCAACGGCTTTGCTGATTTTGTAATTTTCAGCTGGCACAGAGAACATCATATTGAGGAAGTTTTCTGCATAACTCAGTTCGTTTTTAGGATAGACGAACGGCTGACCGATATTGTACTTGTAACACATGGCGACCAATGTCGGCATTTTGGCAACTAATCGGTAGGCGCTGCGCAGACGTTGTTCCGGATCGGTAATATCCAAATCATCGTGGTAAAAACTGGCTAGTGCACCGACCGTACCACATAACATTGCCATAGGGTGTGCATCACGGCGGAACCCTCTGAAAAAGTTGTTGACCTGATCATGTACCAATGTATGACGGGTAATAGTGTCTTTAAATTGGGCGTACTCTTCCGCGGTAGGGGTTTTGTCATGTAACAGCATGTAGCAGACTTCTATGTAATCTGCGTCACGGGCTAATTCTTCAATAGAATAACCACGGTGCAACAACACGCCTTTTGCTCCATCAATATAGGTGATGGAGGATTCGCATGATCCAGTTGCCATAAATCCAGGGTCATAGGTAAAGTATCCGTGTGCTCCCAATGCACGTACGTCGATTACCGGGTGACCCGCGGTGCCGTGTAGTACCGGAAGTTCGATTTCTTTATCACCGACCTTAAGAATGGCGTTCTGATCTGCCATAAGATGCTCTCCTCAGACTTGTCTGTAGACACTAATTTTGAATAAGAATTAGCGAACTTGGAAAAAAGTGTCGCTATTTGTACTGATAAAGTCCCTTTAAGTCAATTTTAATGCAGTTATGGCTAATATATATTCTGTTTATACTGCCACAATAAAACGAACTGTATACGCTTTAATCATATAACTCGGATTACATCTTTCAAATAAAGAACAAAAATTGTAATTAAGCAAAACGCTGGATATACTTTGACGCAATAAATGGATAAAAAAGGCTTGTTAGTTAAAGGTTTAACTTTCATTTAACACTGGGTTAACAATTAGCTCTGCAAGTCTTTCCTTTATGAAGCGAATGCGCCTTACGAGCTCCGTTTGTAATCCGCAATTGGTGTTTTTTTCAAAACGTAAAATCCCTACGATTATTACAGGCAATAGATTGTGAAAAAGCAAAGACCAGTAAATCTGCAACTCAATACGATAAGTTTCCCTCCCTCTGCCATCGTGTCCATTCTGCATCGTGTAACCGGTGTAGCAATGTTTTTTGCCTTGATTTTTGTGATCTGGGCATGGGCCGTATCGGTATCTGACTTGAACGGTTTTAATCAAGTGCAAGAAATGATGTCTGGCATCATTGGCAAGATCATTGCGATTGGCACCGTTTCAGCCTTGACCTACCATATTCTTGGCGGGATTCGTCACGTCATTATGGATATGGGTCATTGGGAAGAACTTGAATCTGGCAATGCCAGTGCAAAAGCCATTATTGCACTGTGGATTGTGCTAACCATTCTTGTGGGAGTTGTATTATGGTAACCAATCAAGCGAGTCTTAAACGCAACGGAGTACAGGACTTCGTAACCTTGCGAGCAACCGCATTGATCATCACGCTTTTTTCATTTTATATGGCGTGGTTTTTCATTAGCACACCGACAGTCACCTATGATGTGTGGCGCGATTTGTTCTCCGGCATGTTCACGAAGGTCTTTACCTTCGCAACCCTCGTTGCCATTTTGTTTCACGTGCGTATCGGCCTTTGGCAGGTACTAACGGATTACGTTAAACCGACAGGTCTGCGAGTGACACTGCAGTACGTTTTGAACATCATGGCGTTTGCCTACGCCGCGGTCGGTCTATTTGTTTTGTGGGGTGTTAAGTGAGTATTCCAGTTCATGAGTTTGACGCAGTTGTAATCGGAGCTGGCGGTGCTGGTATGCGCGCCGCTTTGCAAATTTCCCAATCCGGTAAATCTTGCGCTTTATTATCAAAAGTATTTCCGACTCGTTCGCACACGGTATCCGCGCAAGGCGGTATTACTGTTGCTTTGGGTAATGCCCACGACGACAATTGGGAATGGCACATGTATGACACCGTAAAAGGTTCAGATTACATAGGCGACCAAGACGCCATTGAATACATGTGTAAAACCGGTCCTGAAGCCATTATTGAAATGGAAAACATGGGCTTGCCGTTTTCACGCTTTGAAAACGGAAAAATTTATCAACGTCCATTCGGTGGTCAGTCGAAGAACTTCGGTGGTGAGCAGGGTGCTCGTACTGCTGCAGCGGCAGACCGTACTGGCCACGCATTGCTGCATTTGTTGTATCAGCAAAACGTAAAAAACAAAACCAAGGTATTCAGTGAGTGGTATGCCCTTGACTTGGTTAAAAACCAAGATGGTGATGTAGTCGGTTGTACCGCCATTGACATCGAAACCGGTGAAGTGGTTTATTTCAAATCCAAAGCGGTAGTTTTAGCAACCGGTGGTGCAGGTCGTATATACGCCTCTACCACTAACGCACACATCAACACCGGTGACGGTGTGGGTATGGCTCTGCGTGCAGGTGTACCGGTTCAAGATATGGAAATGTGGCAATTCCACCCGACAGGCATCGCTGGCGCTGGTACGCTGGTTACAGAAGGCTGTCGTGGCGAAGGGGGTTACCTACTGAACAAAGACGGTGAGCGTTTCATGGAGCGCTACGCGCCCAACGCCAAAGACTTGGCAGGCCGTGACGTTGTTGCCCGATCGATGATGACAGAAATTCGTGAAGGCCGCGGCTGTGAAGGTCCTTGGGGTACTCACATCAAACTTAAGTTAGATCACTTGGGTAAAGAAGTTTTGGAATCTCGTTTGCCGGGTATTTTGGAATTGTCTCGCACCTTTGCGCACGTGGATCCGGTTAAAGAACCAATCCCCGTTATCCCAACATGTCACTACATGATGGGTGGTATTCCAACTAACGTAAATGGCCAAGCGATTGGCATTGACCAGAACGGCAACGAGAAGCCCATCAATGGCTTGTTTGCCTGTGGTGAAATCGCCTGTGTATCCGTTCACGGTGCGAACCGTTTGGGCGGAAACTCATTATTAGACTTGGTCGTATTTGGTCGTGCAACGGGCTTGCATTTGGGTGAAGCTATCGATCAAACCAGCTTCAGAGATGCCAGTGCTTCTGATGTTGATGCCGCTTTAGCGCGCTTCAATCGTTGGGAAAGTTCTGAAAAAGGCAAGGGCGAAGACCCAGTGCAAATTAAGAAAGACCTGCAGAAGTGTATGCAGCTGAACTTCTCGGTATTCCGTGAAGGTGAAGCGATGGCTGAGGGTCTTACTGAATTGCGTGAAATTCGTGAACGGTTGCAACACGCACGTCTTGACGATAAGAGTAGCGATTTCAACACCCAGCGTATTGAGTGTCTGGAATTAGACAACTTGATGGAAACGGCATTCAGTACCGCAGTTGCTGCGAATTATCGTACTGAAAGTCGTGGTGCGCATTCACGATTCGACTTCCCAGATCGCGATGACGAGAACTGGTTGTGTCACTCAGTCTACTTGCCTGAGTCTGAGTCAATGATTAAGCGGGATGTGAATATGACGCCTAAGTTGCGCGAAGCGTTCCCACCCAAAGCCAGAACATATTAATTAGGAGTAACGACAATGCAATTAACGTTTTCTGTTTATCGTTACAACCCGGATGTTGATAACGCCCCTCGCATGCAGGAGTACAAACTCGAGGTCGAGGAAGGTCAAGACATGATGGTGCTTGATGCCCTGATTGCCCTTAAAGAGCAAGATCCTACCTTGTCTTTCCGTCGCTCGTGTCGTGAAGGTGTGTGTGGGTCGGATGGTGTCAACATGAATGGTAAGAACGGTCTTGCCTGCATTACACCATTGTCTGCATTGGGTAAAGGTACCGTAGTGGTTCGTCCACTACCTGGCTTGCCCGTGGTGCGCGATTTGGTTGTTGATATGAGTCAGTTTTACACTCAATACGAGAAAGTGAAGCCGTTTTTGATCAACGATAGCAAACAGCCTCCAGCTCGTGAACATTTGCAAAGTCCTGAAGACCGCGCAAAGCTTGATGGTCTGTATGAGTGTATCTTGTGTGCCTGTTGTTCGACTTCATGCCCATCATTTTGGTGGAATCCTGACAAGTTCATCGGACCTGCAGGTCTGCTACATGCCTATCGCTTCCTGATCGACAGTAGAGATACTGCCACAGAAGAGCGATTAAGCAATTTGGATGACGCTTTTAGTGTGTTCCGTTGTCACGGCATCATGAACTGTGTCAGTGTTTGTCCGAAAGGTTTGAACCCGACTAAGGCAATCGGACAAATTAAGTCTATGCTTTTGCAACGGGCTGTTTAGTTAATTTGCTGACCAAAACACTTACGTATATTGGCAGTAATCTGAAGTCTAAATAGCCATCCTAAATAGGATGGCTTTTTTGCTTTGATTTTTACCCAACTCAAAGCAAAATAGCGTGCGCAATCAAGTGCACAGGAATAAAGTTTATGGATCTGCAGTCGATGCAGATAATCAGTTGTTAGCCTTAAATTAACAAGGGACAATAATGCAACAAAGCGTGATGAAAGCGTGGTGGGACTCTTCCCACATGGCTGGTGGCAACGCTGCTTATGTAGAGGCGCTTTACGAAGCCTACCTTGAAGACCCAAATGGGGTATCTCAGGAATGGCGAAGTGTCTTTGACCAGTTGCCAAAGGTCGACGGTGTTGAATTAGACACCAATCATACCGCCATTCGAGACCAGTTTCGTGCAATGGCAGCTTTGGGCCCCAGTGCTCGCATGGCGACCTCGGCGCCAATTGGCGCAAGTGCTGGCGATGAAAAGCAGGTTAAAGTACTGCAGCTCATCAATGCCTTCCGTTTTCGAGGTCACCAACACGCCAACCTAGATCCTTTGGGTTTATGGAAGCAAGAGCGTGTACGTGATTTGGAATTATCGCATCACAGTCTGACGGACAAAGATTTCGATACTCGATTTAACGTAGGGTCCTATGCCATAGGACAAGATACGATGAGTTTGGGGGATTTGTTCAAATCACTTAATCGTACCTACTGTGGTTCGATTGGCTCAGAGTACATGCACATCACCGATACCGAACAAAAGCGTTGGTTGCAACAGCGTATTGAGTCGGTACAAGCCAAGCCTGAAATTAGTCGCGACGAGAAAGTCGCCATCCTTAAAGGGTTGATTGCCGCCGATGGTATGGAAAAGTATTTAGGCGCGAAATTCCCAGGTGCCAAACGTTTTTCATTGGAAGGTGGTGACAGCTTAATCCCTATGTTGAAAGGCTTGATCAGTCACGCAGGTGCCAACGGCGCTAAAGAGGTTGTGATTGGTATGGCCCACCGTGGCCGTTTGAACGTGCTAGTCAACGTTTTGGGTAAAAACCCTTCAGTACTATTCGATGAATTTTCCGGTAAGCACGATGAATCCTTGGGTGCCGGTGACGTAAAATATCACGCCGGTTATTCCTCCGATTTTGCTACTCCTGGCGGCAACGTGCATTTAGCATTGGCCTTTAACCCATCTCATTTGGAAATCGTTAATCCAGTGGTCATGGGGTCGGTTCGAGCACGTCTAGACCGTCGTGGCTGCACCGATGGTTCTGCAGTTCTGCCAATCACCATTCATGGCGATTCGGCGATTGCGGGTCAAGGTGTAGTGCAAGAGACCTTCAATATGTCGCAGACCCGCGGTTTCCAGGTGGGTGGCACAGTTCGAATTGTTATTAATAACCAAGTGGGTTTCACCACGTCCAAGACCGAAGATACCCGCTCGACTCAGTATTGTACTGATATTGCAAAAATGGTTCAGGCACCGATTTTCCACGTCAATTCAGACGACCCGGAAGCGGTATTGTTTGTTACTAAACTAGCGCTGGATTATCGCAATAAGTTTAAGCGCGATGTGGTTATTGATTTGGTTTGTTATCGCCGTCACGGTCACAATGAAGCCGACGAGCCCAATGCAACCCAGCCGTTGATGTATCAGAAAATCAAAAAGCACCCAGTGCCCCGTGAAATCTATGCTGATCAATTGAGCACCGAAGGCACCCTCGAAAATCACGAAGTCGAGAAGCTGATTGCTGAGTATCGAGCGGCACTGGATCACGGCGCATGTGTGGTTGAAGAGTGGCGTCCAATGACAGAACACTCTGTGGATTGGTCTCCTTATTTGGGTCACGATTGGACGGTTCCATACGATGGCGCATTGAGCGTTGAAAAGCTCAAGTCCTTGGGTGAAGCACTGTGCCGTTTCCCAGAATCCCATAAATTGCAGTCTCGCGTGAAGAAGCTCTATGACGACCGCGTTGCGATGGTCAAAGGGGAGCGACAATTGGATTGGGGTATGGCAGAAAACCTAGCCTACGCCAGCATTGTTGACAGCGGTACCAACATACGTATGACGGGTCAAGATTCTGGCCGAGGTACTTTCTTCCATCGACATGCTGTGCTGCACAATCAAGCCGATGGCAGTGCCTATATGCCGCTGCAAAATATTCACGATGAGCAAGGTCGTATGGAAATTTACGACTCTGTGTTGTCAGAAGAAGCGGTCATGGCGTTCGAATTCGGTTATGCCACCGCGGAGCCTGGCACTTTGACCATTTGGGAAGCGCAGTTTGGTGATTTCGCTAATGGTGCTCAGGTGGTCATTGATCAATTTTTGAGTTCTGGAGAGGCAAAATGGGGCCGTTTGTGTGGCCTAACCTTGTTGCTTCCCCATGGCTATGAAGGACAAGGCCCAGAGCACAGTTCTGCTCGTTTAGAACGTTTCTTGCAATTGTGTGCGGATCACAACTGGCAAGTTTGTGTACCTTCAACGCCTGCGCAAGTTTACAACATGCTGCGTCGCCAGTCGGTTCGGCCAATGCGTCGACCGTTGATTGTCATGTCGCCGAAGTCTTTGTTGCGTCATCCTTTAGCCGTTTCTAGTATGGAAGAGCTAGCCGCAGGGGTGTTCCACAATGTCATTGATGAAATTGACGAGTTGGATCCTAAACAAGTCAAACGGGTCGTGATGTGTTCTGGCAAGGTTTATTACGATTTGCTGGATCAACGCCGTAAGAATGAGCAAACCGACGTCGCAATCGTTCGAATTGAGCAACTGTATCCGTTCCCTCACAGTGAAATCGCTGAGATTGTTTCAGCCAAGTATACTCACGTGAAGGATTGGGTATGGTGCCAAGAAGAGCCGCAAAATCAGGGTGCCTGGTATTGCAGTCAACACCATTTCTGGAGTTCTATCCCAGATGGGGCGAAACTCAGATACGCCGGACGTGCTGCGTCAGCGTCACCGGCAGTAGGTTACATTTCCGTTCACAACCAACAGCAAAAAGCCTTGGTTGACGATGCATTAACCATTAATTAAGGAACCAGTATGACAATAGAAATAAAAGTACCGGTGCTACCTGAATCTGTAGCAGATGCATCGATAGCAACCTGGCACGTTAAAGCGGGTGATAAAGTCAGCCGTGACCAAAATTTGGTTGATATTGAGACGGATAAAGTTGTACTCGAAGTGGTATCGCCAGAAGATGGTGTGATCACCGAAATTTTGGATGCCGAAGGGGATACCGTTCTGGGTGAACAGGTTATCGCCAAGTTAGAGAAGGGCTCGGGCGCTTCAGCGAAGTCTGCTGAAGAATCTAAACCCTCAACCAGTCAAGAAAAATCTTCAAGCACAAAAGGTAAATCAGTGGAGATAAAAGTTCCTGTACTGCCCGAGTCGGTGGCAGATGCAACAATCGCAACTTGGCACGCCCAACCTGGTGATGCCGTATCCCGAGATCAGAATCTGGTAGACATCGAGACCGATAAAGTCGTTCTTGAAGTTGTCGCTCCAGCAGATGGTACATTGAGCGAAATTCTTGCCGCAGAGGGTGACACTGTCACCGCAGAACAAGTGATTGCTCATTTCAGCGAAGGTGCAGTTGCTTCTTCTAAATCACAAGCCAGCGAATCTGATTCTTTAGAATCAAGTGAAGACTCAGCGGAAGAAAACGATGCGTTGAGTCCATCAGTGCGTCGTTTGCTTGCGGAAAAAGGCATCGATGCCAGCAAAGTGAAAGGCACAGGGAAAGGCGGTCGCATTACCAAAGAAGATGTAGAAAAACATCTTAAATCCGGTTCGAGCGAAAGTGCCAGTGCTGGAAAGTCTGAAGCACCTGCTTCTGTGGCCATGGGTGAGCGCACTGAGAAGCGGGTTCCAATGACCCGTCTGCGTAAAACTATTGCGACTCGTTTGCTGGAAGCAAAAAACTCTACGGCCATGTTGACCACATTCAATGAAATCAACATGAAACCCATTATGGACCTGCGTAAGCAGTATCAAGACAGCTTTGAAAAGCGTCATGGTATTCGCTTAGGATTTATGTCCTTCTACGTGAAAGCGGTAACCGAAGCGTTGAAGCGATTCCCTGAAGTAAATGCGTCCATTGATGGTGATGATATCGTTTATCACAACTATTTTGATATTTCGATTGCAGTGTCTACTCCTCGTGGTTTGGTCACTCCAGTATTGCGTGACTGTGATACTTTAGGTATGGCAGCCATCGAAAGCGGCATTAAAAACCTTGCGGTGAAAGGTCGCGACGGCAAATTGTCGATGGATGAATTGCAAGGTGGTAATTTCACAATCACCAACGGTGGCGTGTTTGGTTCATTGATGTCCACACCGATCATTAATCCACCGCAAAGTGCGATTTTGGGTATGCATAAGATCCAGGATCGTCCTATGGCGGTGAATGGCAAGGTGGAAATTCTGCCGATGATGTATTTGGCGTTGTCTTACGATCACCGCATTATCGATGGCAAGGAGTCAGTTGGCTTCCTAGTCACTGTAAAAGAGATGCTCGAAGATCCAACACGTTTGTTGCTGGATGTATAATTATTCAAGCAAAAATGTGCCATTAAGATAGGTGATAAATGTGCTTATCACCTATCGAATCGCCCGCGTTTGTCCTATAATGCGGGCACCTTAAATCAAGCTGCGTCAACGCGGCTTTTGTCTTAATTAAAACGGATAGAAACACCATGAATTTGCATGAATATCAAGGTAAACAATTATTCAAAGAGTATGGTTTGCCTGTTTCTGAGGGTTACGCTGCCGACACACCTCACGCGGCAGTTGAAGCAGCCGATCGCATCGGCGGTTCTGAATGGGTTGTAAAATGTCAGGTTCACGCTGGCGGTCGCGGTAAAGCGGGCGGTGTGAAGCTGGTTAAGAGCAAAGACGAAATCAAACAGTTTGCACAAAACTGGTTGGGTAAAAACTTGGTAACTTATCAGACAGATGAAAACGGCCAACCTGTTAGCCGAATTCTGGTAGAAAGCTGCACAGACATCGATCAAGAATTGTATCTGGGTGCAGTGGTTGACCGTGGTTCTCGTCGCATTGTATTCATGGCATCCACCGAAGGTGGTGTTGAAATTGAAAAAGTGGCTGAAGAAACCCCTGAAAAGATTTTGAAAGCTGAAATCAATCCATTGGTAGGTGCTCAGCCATACCAAGCTCGCGAAATCGCTTTCAAACTGGGTTTGACCGGAGTTCAGATCAGACAATTCACCAATATCTTTATGGGTTTGGCGAAAATGTTTGAAGATTTAGACGTTGCATTGATCGAAGTGAATCCTTTGGTAATCAAAACTGACGGTAACCTACACTGTTTGGATGCGAAAGTAGCCATCGACAGCAACGCTATGTATCGTCAGCCAAGATTGCAGGACATGCACGATCCGTCACAAGAAGATGCTCGTGAAGCTCAAGCAGCTAAATGGGAACTAAACTACGTTGCTCTAGATGGCAACATCGGTTGTATGGTTAACGGTGCTGGCTTGGCAATGGGAACCATGGACATCGTGAAATTGCACGGTGGTGCACCGGCTAACTTCCTTGACGTGGGCGGCGGTGCAACCAAAGAACGTGTTACAGAAGCCTTCAAAATCATCTTGTCTGATGCCAATGTTCAAGCTGTGTTGGTCAACATCTTCGGTGGTATCGTCCGTTGTGACATGATTGCAGAAGGTATCATCGGTGCGGTTGAAGAAGTGGGTGTAAACGTTCCGGTCGTCGTACGTCTGGAAGGCAACAATGCTGAATTAGGCGCGAAGAAACTGGAAGAATGTGAATTGAATATTATTGCAGCAACCAGTTTGACGGACGCTGCTCAGCAAGTTGTTAAGGCCGCTGGAGGTGCAGCATGAGCGTACTAATCGACAAAAATACCAAAGTCATTTGTCAAGGGTTTACAGGTGGACAAGGTACGTTCCACTCACAACAAGCGCTTGATTATGGTACGCAAATGGTCGGTGGTGTTACGCCGGGTAAAGGTGGTACTGAACACTTGGGTTTGCCAGTGTTTAACACTGTGCGTGAAGCTGTAGAAGCAACTGGCGCAACTGCATCAGTAATCTATGTTCCAGCTCCATTTTGTAAAGACTCTATTATCGAAGCCGCTGATGCTGGCATCGAGTTGATCGTCTGTATTACCGAAGGTATTCCAACCATCGACATGCTGTACGTAAAAGAGTACATCACCCAGAAAGGTGTGCGCATGATCGGTCCTAACTGCCCAGGTGTGATCACGCCAGATGAGTGTAAGATTGGTATTATGCCTGGTCACATTCACAAAGCCGGTAAAGTGGGTATTGTTTCACGTTCAGGTACTTTGACTTATGAAGCGGTAAAACAAACTACTGATGAAGGTTTCGGCCAGTCTACTTGTGTGGGCATCGGTGGTGACCCGATCCCAGGTTCAAACTTTATCGACATTTTGGCGTTGTTTGAAAAAGATCCTGCTACTGAAGCTATCGTGATGATCGGTGAAATCGGTGGAACCGCAGAAGAAGAAGCGGCAGCCTACATCAAAGACCACGTTACTAAGCCTGTGGTTTCTTACATTGCTGGTGTGACTGCACCTGCAGGTAAGCGTATGGGCCACGCCGGTGCGATCATTGCCGGTGGTAAAGGTACTGCTGACGATAAGTTCAAAGCATTAGAAGCGGCGGGTGTAAAAACCGTCCGCTCTTTGGCTGACATCGGTAAAGGCTTGCGCGAAATTACCGGTTGGTAAAAGGCTGCGAACCTTAGCTAATGTGAAAACCCGCTCTTTGTAGCGGGTTTTTTATTGGCCCTACTTAATTTGCGCAGCCAGCCATTGATGGATCAAGGTTGAGGCATCCTTAGCATGAGTTGTCAAAATGCCTTTGGCATGATCTGGTAAATGGGCTGCGGCCTGTTCAGCAGATTCTCCCAAGTAGTGTTGCAACATGGAAAACCAAGCTGCTTGTTGTGCTTTGGGCATATTGTTAAAGGCAACCAGACTGTGCATTAGCATGGGGAAGGGCAGTTGACTGGATAGATAATTTTCGCTCCACCAGTAATTAACCAGCACATTGAAGTCGTCCAACGCTTCCACATGGTGCCACCATGGGGTGGGAATGTAGATGGCATCGCCTGCCTGCAATTCCACTGATAAGGCCCGCTCGTATGCCTTTGGGTAATTGGGAAAGCGCTCTAGATCTGGATTTCGCACATCTACCAAACTGATAGGCTGACCTGCCGGGGTAAAATCTAGTGGACCCACATACAGATTTTCAATTTGTTGCGGTTCAAATAGCGTGAAACGCCGTCTTCCGTTTGCCACTACCGCAAGGTTATTGGCTTCATCGAAATGAGGCGCTACTGTAATATCGTTGCCTAGCCATATCAGAGGCTGAACATTGGGAAGCAGTAGGTTGGTTAATTGGCTCACCAAAGATGGAAAATGCTCTTGGGCTGAGACGCATTGCACGCAAAGTCGATCGCCATCCTGTGGATTCTCCATCCGCTGCAAGGCGTCAGTCATGGTAGTTTGATGTTTTTGAAAATTCATACCACTGAGATCATCATTGTAAAACATACGACCCTGGGTTTGCGGGGGTAAACGCACCACATTAACGGGGCGATTTGACGATGCTTTCTTCAGCAATTCCATCGTCATTACCGGGCGCTCTACCATCGGCCAGTGTGTTGCAAACCCGCGAATCACCAGAGGTTGATAGGACTCATTGATGTACTGAGCAAATTGTTCTGGGGTGATGTTGGTGGTTTCTTCAGGCGCGGGAAGGGCGGATGTACTGAATTGATGGTTGGCCATGGTTAACCTGATCGTTACTTAAGTCTTTTTCCATTCTATACCAAAACGCGGCATTAATTTCTGCCGGATGCTCACCTAGGTAAGATTATGCAAACGTATTCAGCATCGGATTCATTCGTCAGCAGGTCGTTGGTTCAAAAAACGACAGAATAGCCAACTGTCTTACTATTGAAACTTTGTTCGTAATTCACTTACATCGAGGTCGCAATTCTCACAAATCAGGTAAAAGTCTGCCCGGTATTTTTACCCTGTTGACTATTAACAATTGCATTACACGGTATTTCTGAAACTGAATTTCATTTACCAATTATATGCTTTTTACCTACGGAAAAATAAAAATATGTAATATAAACAGATGAATACAAAATTGTTTTGACAACTCAGGAGGTTAAAAAAAGCAAAATGTTGTTAACTTTATGTTGAATTTGTTTTTTGAATACGTATGCAACACATTGAGTTGAAAAGAGAAAAGACGGTAGTATCGACGGCGATTTTAAGGTTGTCATTGAATTGTCATTATTGATTAACGATTCAGTGTTACCAGCATCCACAACAAACCGGGACACACACATGAAAAATTTTAAGCCTAATTTAATCAAGGCTGCACTGATCTCCAGTGGCTTTGCATTTGGCGCGGCTTCGCCTTCTTTGATGGCTCAAGAAGCAGATGCTCAAGCAGGAGAGGATACCGAAGTTATCCAGGTAACAGGTATTCGCGGCAGTTTGATGCGCGCACAAGCAATCAAAATGGACAACACCTCTATCGTAGAAGCGTTGTCAGCAGAAGACATCGGTAAGTTACCAGATACCAGTGTCGCAGAATCTTTGGCTCGTTTGCCTGGTTTGGCGGGTGAGCGTCGTGCGGGTCGTACCAGCGGCTTGTCGATTCGTGGTTTCAACGAAAACTTTATCGGCACATCGTTAAATGGCCGTGAATTGTTGGGTATGGGTGACAACCGTGGGGTTGAGTTTGACTTGTATCCTTCTGAAATTGTCTCCAACATCTTGGTCTACAAAACAACCGAAGCCGGTATGACTACTCAAGGCGTTGGCGGTACCATCGATTTGCAAACCGTCAGCCCTCTTGGCGCTGAGCAAGTTATTTCATTTAACGCAAACTACGAGAAAAACCAAGAAGACGCGGGTAACCCAGATTTTGACAATACCGGTCACCGTTTGTCTTTCAACTACGTGGATTCTTTTGCCGATGACACCATCGGTGTTGCATTGGTCATTGCAACATTAGAAACCCCTCGTCAAGAACAGCAATTCCGTGGTTGGGGTTATGCAACTGTTAATACAGAATCGGATCGTCGTGCCATGGATTCTGTAGTCGTTCCTGAGGGTACGGTGGTATCTGGTGGTCACGATTCCTTCACCCGTTCTGCCATGTTAGAGCGCACATCCTATGCTGCAGTAGTTGAGTGGCAACCCACCGATAACTTAAAGCTGCAATTGGACGCTTTGTACATCGACTTTGAAGAAAACGATGTAAAACGCGGTTTGGAAGAAGGTGGTGCCGAATGGGGTACCAGTGCTTACAACGTCACTGGTGTTGAAAATGGTTTGGTGACCTCGGGTTACTATGACGGTTTCCACTCAGTGGTGCGTAACGATGCTCGCAAACAAGACGCTGAATTGACAACCTTCGGTTTGAACATTGAGTACACCTTAAACGACTCATGGACCTTAGAAGCCGACATTTCTTCTGGCAGCGTTGATAAAACCATTTCCGACATTGAATCTTACTCAGGTGTAGGTCGTGCTGGCATTGATGGTCGCCCATTAACCGCACGCTCTTGGGAAATGACCTCTACAGGAATGGTATTCAGTGACCATCCTACTATTGCTCCTGTTGATTTGACTGACCCTAACCTAATCCGTTTGGCAGGTCCACAAGCTTGGGGTGGCAGTTTGGCGCCAGTTGGCAGATTCCAAAACGTTCCAGGTTTCGCGCCCAATACAGCCCAAGACGGTTTCGTAAACGAACCTGTGTTTGAAGAAGACTTAGATTCATTCCGTTTGCAAGTTAACGGCTTAGTGGACTGGGGTGTGTTTACTGCAGTTGAAGCGGGTGTGATTTACTCAGATCGTTCTAAATCCAAGGTCAATGGGGGAGCTTATTTAACTGCACCAACTTGGCCTGATGATGGCCCGATCCCTGAAGTTCTGGGTGTGGCGGATCTCAGTTTCATCGGTATAAATGGCGTGTTGGCCTATGACAGCTTAGGCTTATATAACAGTGGTTACTACATCGCGACGGACGCGGCACAACTTGAAACCGGTCGTTTGGGTGACACCTACATCGTTGAAGAGCAATTGACTACAGTCTACGGTAGATTGGATATTGACACTGAGGTAGGTGGCATGTTCTTGCGTGGTAATGTTGGTCTTCAGGTCGTCAACGCTGATCAAACCTCAAAAGGTTTTGACTCTTTCAGCGGTTCAGACCAGTATGTAAACGCTGTAGAGACCAGTGGTAGTGATTCCTACACTGATGTACTGCCTACCGTTAACCTAAGCCTTGAAGTGGCAGAAGGACAATTTGTTCGTTTGGGATTGTCAAAAGTACTGACTCGTCCAAGAATGGACGATATGCGTCCGAACAACACGGTGAGTTTTGCATTTAATGACAGCAACGTATTGGCAACAAATATCGCCAACAGCCCATGGTCTGGCAGTTCAGGTAACCCAATGTTGAAGCCAATTGAATCAAACAACTTTGATTTGTCCTATGAGAATTATTTCTCTGACGACGGTTTCTTTGCCATCAGCTATTTCTATAAAGACCTGAAAAACTGGCACGAATCAGACCGAATCGAGACCGATTTCAGCCAGTTCTACATTCCTGGTTTCCATCAATCTACTGGTCAACATGACCTAGACGAAGATGGTATTGAAGATGGTCCATTGCCACCAGCTATCTTTGATGGCTTCGTAAGCTATCGTCGGGATGGTCTGCAGGGTTCCGTAAAAGGTTGGGAATTGCAAACAAATCTACCTTTAAACATCTTGTCTGATGCGTTAGAAGGATTTGGTGTGGTAGCCAGTGCGACTTTCTTAGATGGTGAATTGGACGACGGTAGTCGTATCCCTGGTTTATCTGAAGAGTCTTACAGCTTCACTGCTTACTATGAGAACTCGGGCTTTGAAATACGTGTATCGGGCACCAAGCGTGATGCATTCTTGACCGAAGTTCGCGGTTTGAGCTTGGCTCTTGGTCCAACAACTGACCAAGGTGGCGAGCAGTGGGATGCACAAATCGGTTATGATTTTGCTGAGTCGGGTATCGAAGGTCTAGAAGGTCTGCGTATCACCCTGCAAGGTCAGAACTTATCTGATGAGCCTACTATTCAGGCAAACGGTGGTGATTCTCGTCAAATCACCCAGTACCAATCATTCGGACGTAACTTCTTGCTCGGTTTGAACTACACGTTTTAATCTTGGCTATCTTGCCCAGCTTCGGTTGGGCAAGACGAAGTTTGTCACCGACACTTAGGTGTCTGTGGTTGATAGAAATCCAAACCCCAGTTAGCATGCTTATTGGGGTTTTTTATTTTGTAGTACAAAAATTATGGTTACACAGCCAATACAACAGGTCGTGATCCTCGGTGGTGGCACCGCGGGTTGGATGTCTGCTGCACTACTCAAAAAAGTCATTGGGTCTTCCATTGCCATTACCTTGGTCGAATCAGAAGAGATTGGCACTGTGGGCGTAGGTGAAGCCACCATCCCGCCTATTCGCCTGGTGAACAATGTACTGGGTATTGATGAAGCAGAGTTCCTGCGTGAGACTAAAGCCACCATGAAACTCGCCATCAAGTTTGAGAATTGGCGGGTACCCGGTGAGGGGTACTTTCATACTTTTGGTGCACCGGGCAAAAGTATGGCCTTTTGTCAGTTTCATCATTTCTGGAAGCGCGCTAAAACATTGGGCCTAGACAGCAACCTTTGGGACTACGATCTCAATTATTTGTGTGCAATGGAAGGTAAGTTTGCCCACATCAACAGCCAGGATCCGATCCTCGAACTGCCTTATGCCTATCATTTCGACGCGGGGCTGTATGCCCGTTTTTTGCGCCGATATTGCGAAAAGTTGGGCGTTAAGCGCGTCGAAGGCAAGGTCAGTGAGGTGAGCCAAAATCCACAATCAGGGCATATTGCCAGTTTGACCCTAGCAGATGGTCAATCCATAAAAGGCGACTTATTCATTGACTGCTCCGGTTTCAACGGGCTGTTAATTCAACGCACGCTGGGCGTCGGCTTCGATGATTGGAGTCACCTGTTGCCTTGCAACCGAGCCGTTGCGGTACCCTCAATGCGATTTGAAAAAACCTTACCTTACACCCGTTCTATCGCCCACAGGGCAGGCTGGCAATGGCGAATTCCGCTTCAGCATCGCAATGGTAACGGACTGGTGTATTGTAGCGATCATTGTAGTGATGACGAGGCCGTAGCTACCTTGATGGCAAATTTGGACAGTGAGCCCCTAGCAGAGCCTAGAATTATTCACTTTACCACCGGCAGACGACGCAAACAGTGGGCCAAAAACGTGGTCAGTGTTGGCTTGGCCAGTGGGTTTTTAGAGCCTCTGGAATCCACCAGCATTCATTTGATTCAATCGGCTATCGTGCGTCTGCTCCATTTATTCCCACACAACGGCATCGATACCGCTAATGTGGCAGAATATAACCGCCAATCGGAAATTGAATTTGAGCAAATCCGAGATTTCTTGATTTTGCACTACCATGTGAACGAGCGAGATGACAGTCAGTTTTGGCGCAACATGCGCGATATGGAAATTCCAGATAGTCTGCAGCATAAAATCGATTTGTTCGCCAAAACCGGTAAGTTGTTTCGTGAGCAAAACGATCTATTTTTGGAAAGTTCTTGGTTACAGGTAATGTTAGGACAAGGTATCGAGCCGCAAGATTATCACCCCATCGCCAATCATCTGCCGGAAAAAAACTTAAAATCAATGCTCAGCAGTATCGCCAAGATTAAGCGGGAACCCTTGAGTGCACTCCCCAGCCACGATGCATTTTTACAACATTACACGGGGCTTAAATCGTGATCGCGCCGTTAAACATCGTTATTTTAGGTGGTGGTACAGCCGGATGGATGGCTGCCAATTTGTTTGCCCATTATTGGCGCGATAAAGGGGTAAACGTCACCCTGGTTGAATCGAGTGATATTGGCATTGTCGGGGTGGGCGAGGGCTCGACACCCACCTTAAAACGTTTTTTTGAAATTCTTGGCATAGAGGAATCCCAATGGATGCCTCAGTGTAACGCAACCTATAAAGTCAATATTCGCTTTGCCGGATGGAGCCCAGCATCGGGTATTGAAAGTTACAGTCACCCATTTATCTCCCAACTCGATACCTTCACCGAACGACCCTTTCATGTTAATTGTCGCACTCGGCGGTTAGGTTTGGATACCCATGTAAGACCTGAGGATTTCTTAATCAATGGGGTGTTGGCCAATCAGGGTAAAGGACCAAAGACTCCAGCCAACTTCCCCTTTCGGATGGAATATGGCTACCACTTTGATTCCCATCTGGTAGGACAGTTTTTGGCAAAACATGCCCAAGGATTGGGGGTTAAGCATCGCATTGCCAATGTAGTAAATGTCAGTCAACATCCCAGTGGTGACATTGCCGCTTTGCATACCGATACCGGCGAGGAGATCATCGGCGATCTGTTTGTTGACTGCAGTGGTTTTCGTGCCCAATTGATTGAGAAAACATTGGGCGTGCAATTTAAACCCTACAAAGATAACTTGTTTAACGACTCAGCCGTGGTGATGCCGACTCCGATGACCGAGTCAATACCGGTAGAAACCCGCTCTACGGCACTGTCCAATGGTTGGGCGTGGAAGATACCTTTGACTGAGCGCTACGGCAACGGCTACGTATTTGCTGCGGATTTTATTACTCCTGAGCAGGCAGAGTTAGAACTTCGTCAGCATTTAGGCATGCTGGACAGTGAACAAAGCTGTCGACATCTGAAAATGCGAGTAGGGCAGACCAGTCAGCATTGGTATCGCAATTGTTTAGCGTTGGGGTTAGCCCAGGGTTTTATTGAGCCGCTCGAGGCTACCGCATTACATTTAGTGCAGATCTGCATTGAAATGTTTATTACCGAGTTTGAAAAAGGTCAGTTTACTGGACAATATCAGGACGTATTTAATCGAAAAATCAGTGAGCGATTTGAACGGGTAAGGGACTACATCGTGGCTCACTATAAACTGAATACGCGCAATGATAGTGAGTATTGGCGTGCAAATCGGGACAACAGTAAGTTATCCGAATCTTTAATTCAGCTATTGCAAGTGTGGTATCAGCGAGAAGATCTCGCAGCAGAAATTCAACGGCAAAATATTGAAGATCATTTCAGCAATACCTCTTGGCATTGTTTACTTGCGGGCTATGGCGCTTTTCCTGCTCTTGCTGCCAATCAGCCAGGAAAAGGAGACCTATATCAAGAACAGAAGATCCAGCAATTCTTGTCAGGCTGTGCATTGAATTTTGATTCCCACGAGGCACAACTTGCAGTGTTGGCAAAGTAATCCCTTCCACTTTGAGATGAAAAATGGTGTACCGGTATGATGAATACGTATGTAGGGTGAATGCATCTTTGCTCGAATACCGTTAACATTTTCATTACAGATTATTTGGGGTCCACTAGGGTCCTGATCAGAAGAGATAAGAAAGATGTTGAATGGCAAAAAGGCAATAATTGGGCTGTCTCTGGTAACGGGTATGACTATACTGGGATGTCAGAATGTCGATGAAAGCAGGCCAATGAACAGCGAATCCCAGCCAGCCGTTAAGCCCGTCGTATATCAGGTTTTCACCCGCTTATTTGGCAATAAGCAGAGCCAAAATCGCCCTTGGGGCACCCTTGACGAAAATGGCGTGGGCAAGTTCAATGACTTTACCCCAAAGGCTTTGCAAGGGATTAAGGAGTTAGGCGTAACCCATATTTGGTATACCGGCGTCCCTCATCATGGTGTGATTGGGGACTATCGTGAATTTGGTATCGGTTTAGACGACCCTGACGTGATAAAAGGCCGTGCCGGATCACCTTACGCGGTTAAAGATTACTACAACGTCAATCCCGATTTGGCGGTCAACCCAGCGAATCGGTTGGACGAGTTTGAAGCGTTGATTGAACGTACTCACAATCAGGGTATGAAAGTGATCATCGACATTGTGCCCAATCATGTGGCTCGCAACTATCAATCCATCAGCCGCCCAGACGGTATTGAGGACTTTGGAGCACAGGACGATACCTCAGTCGAATACGCACGGGACAATAATTTTTATTATGTGGTGGGAGAGTCCTTCAAAGTACCCCAATGGCTGGGGGGCTACCAACCTTTAGGGGGAGAACCTCACCCCCTTGCTGACGGACAATTCGAGGAGCATCCTGCGAAATGGACAGGTAATGGTTCCACCGCCGCTCAACCTCATTTTAATGACTGGTACGAAACGGTCAAAGTGAACTATGGTGTGCGTCCCGACGGCAGCTATGATTTTGATCGGCTCCCCAAAGAGTTTGCTGAGAAAGACTATCAAGCCCATCATGCATTTTGGCAGGGCAAGTCTGTACCGAATTCTTGGCTGAAGTTCGAAAACATTGTGCACTATTGGCTTGACAAAGGCGTAGATGGCTTTCGCTATGATATGGCCGAAATGGTGCCTGTGGAGTTTTGGAGTTACTTAAATTCGTCCATCAAAATGAAAAATCCCGATGCGTTTTTATTGGCAGAAGTCTACAACCCTAAGTTGTATCGAGATTACATTCATATGGGAAAAATGGACTACCTATACGATAAGGTCGGGTTTTACGACCGATTGCGGGATGTGATGCAGCGAGGCGCTAGTACCGATCCAGTGGAAGTGGCTCAGTCCGAAGTGGCAGACATTGAATCCCATATGCTGCATTTTCTAGAAAATCACGACGAACAGCGCATTGCCAGCTTAGGGTTCGCTGGGCACAGCAAATGGGGAATGCCGGCTATGGTGGTGTCGGCATTGATCAGCCGCTCGCCTACTATGATTTATTTTGGTCAAGAGGTGGGTGAAGATGGCTCTGAAGAACCGGGCTTTGGCGATCCGACCCGTACCTCAATTTTTGACTATATTGGTGTACCTGCCCACCAGCGCTGGATGAATGATGGCGCTTTTGACGGTGGTCAGCTGTCAAAGGAAGAAAAGCAACTGCGTGAGTACTATCGTAAAGTGTTGACCCTTTCGGCCGAGCATCCTGCCATGTCCGGTGAATCGGTGTCTTTGCACTCTGTGAATCGTTGGGCGGGACAGGGCTATACTGACAAACACTTTGCCTTCGCCCGCGTTTTAGGTGAAGAAAGTTTAGTGGTGATCAGCAGCTTCATTCCAGACAATGAATCAACTTTGGATTTGCTGTTACCTTCGGCGGTGGCAAAAACCATGGCCCTATCTGAAGAATTTACTTTCGAAGATGCGCTAACCGGAGCGCAGTTTGGTGGAATAATAGACGAGCAAGGCGCTAAGATTAGAGTCACATTAGATCCACTGCAATCGCTTATCTTACAGGTAAAACATGACTAGATTACTGACATTAGTTCTGGCCTTGGGCCTTATAAGCGGATGTGGTAAGGCACCGGAAGCGCCCAGAAAGCCCACTGCGCAAGCCAATGTGCAGGTACTTGAGCAAGAGTTTGTCATCGCTGGTTTAGATCGCAGCCGTACCATTCGTCTCTATCTGCCGCCAGACTATGAGTCAGACACCGAATACTACCCAGTAATATACATGCACGATGGGCAGAATTTGTTTGATGATGCCACCTCGTATGCCGGTGAGTGGAAGGTGGATGAGAGTCTTAACCTGATCGCCCAGCAAACGGGCAAAAAGTTTATTGTGGTGGGTATCGATAATGGGCAAGAGTATCGTATGAATGAACTCAGCCCTTGGGCAAATGACGATTTTCTGCCGGCTGAGGGAGATGCCTATTTGGCTTTTATCACGGACGTGGTGAAACCTTACATTGATACGCATTATCGCACCCAAGGGGGCCGCAACCATACTGCCATTATGGGCAGCTCAATGGGGGGCTTGATGACCCATTATGCTATGTACAAGCGCTCTGATATATTTAGTAAGGCTGGGATCTACTCGCCGTCATATTGGTTTTCAAAGCAAAGTTTTGCATTTACGCAACAACATCCATTACCTAACTCGGCTCGCATGGATTTTATCGTGGGTGAAAAAGAGGGGGGAAGTATGGTGCAAGACATGTTGTCTATGACGGCTTTGATTGAACAACAAAAACGTGCAGATGTCGCGATCCGGCAAAAAGTAGTGGCAGATGCCCAGCACAATGAGGCCTTTTGGGCAGAGCATTTCGGGCAAACCATACTTTGGTTGTTTAGCGAATGATGAGAATTTCCCAAACGAACATGAAGAAATACGTTTTAACTTTTGTTTTTTTCCTATGGGTTTTCGCGCCGTTTGCGCAGGCAGCTCAATACCTAAGCCACATAGAGAAAGAGGGTGTAGTTAGCTTGCTAACGGACCAAGGGACGGTCGATATCAAGTCTTTGGGTCCCAATGCTGTGGAAGTCTATTATCCCGAAGTTTCGAATTCCTTACCTTCTTATGCTATTGCTAAAACAGCTAACGTGGCTGTGATGCAGGTTACAGATGCCGGCAATTTACTCCAAATTGATAATGGCTATCTCTCATTGGTGGTACACAAAGCGCCACTGCGGATCCAATTTTATCGAGAGCAAACCCTGTTAGTAGAAGAGCATACCGGGTCTTATACCGGTCCTGAGAAAATTGGCTTGCGGTTTGCGATACAACCCAATGAAAAGTTGATGGGTGGCGGTCAGCGAGTGTTGGGTATGGATCGCAGGGGACAGAAAATGCCACTGTATAATCGTGCTCACTACGGATATACCACCGAGTCCTCACAAATGTATTACAGTTTGCCAGCGGTGGTTTCAAACCGTAAATTTGCGCTGATTTTTGACAATAGCGCGAAAGGAAACTTAGATATCGGCCACACTGAGCCAGACATTTTGCAATTTGATTCGGTGGGCGGACGTCTCTCTTACATTGTGATTGCCGGTGAGACCTATCCCGACCTTCTCTATCACTTTACCGACATCACTGGACGTCAACCCTTGCTGCCTCGCTGGGCGCTGGGAAATTTCGCTTCTCGATTTGGCTATCGAAGCCAAAAGCAAACGGAAGAGACGGTGCAGGCTTATATCGATGGTGGTTTTCCCTTGGATGCCGTGGTGTTAGATCTGTATTGGTTTGGTCCTGATATCAAAGGGCATATGGGTAATCTTGACTGGGATCGCAATACATTTCCTGAGCCGCAAAATATGATCCGTAAGCTCAAAAGCAAAGGCGTGGAGACGGTACTCATCACCGAACCCTTTGTATTGACCACGAGTCAAAATTGGCAATCGGCCAAACAGAATCAAGCACTCGCCATGGATGGTAAAGGGCAGGTAAAAACCTTCGACTTCTACTTTGGCAACACTGGATTAATTGATGTGTTTAGTGACGCTGGACAAAGCTGGTTTGCCAGTGTTTATGAGCGCTTGGCTCAGCAAGGTGTGCGGGGATGGTGGGGCGATCTGGGGGAGCCAGAAGTCCATCCGCAAGATGCGATGCATAGAGTCAATGGTCAGTGGTTTGCAGCGGATTTAGTCCACAATGTCTATGGTCATCAGTGGGCTAGCTTGGTGAACCAGATTCATCGTAAAGTGTTGCCGGATGAACGCCCAGTGATATTGATGCGGGCGGGCTTTGTGGGATCTCAACGCTTTGGCATGGTGCCTTGGACGGGCGATGTCAGTCGCTCTTGGGACGGCCTCAAACCTCAGGTCGAATTGTCTTTGCAAATGAGTATGTTGGGACTGGCCTATACCCACTCTGATTTGGGCGGATTTGCCGGGGGAGAAAAGTTCGACTCCGAACTATACATCCGCTGGCTACAATACGGTGTATTTCAACCTATCTATCGACCTCACGCCCAAGAAGAGATCGCTCCAGAGCCTGTGTTTCATGACACACTAACCCAAGATATTGTGCGCCAGTACATCCGTTTGCGCTATGCCTTGTTGCCCTATAACTATTCTTTGATGTATCAAAACAGTTTGACGGGAATGCCTCTCATGCGGCCCATGGCCTTTTTAGATGAGGGGCGAGAGGATTATTTCGACATCAAGGATCAATACTTTTGGGGTGACAGTTTCTTGGTTAAACCAGTCACAAATCCCCAAACAACTTCTGTGGAAATGGTCTTACCCAATGGCTATTGGTTTGATTTTTGGACCGACCAACTCCACCGCGGTGGCCAAACTCTGCAAATAAAAACATCCCTTGAGCATCTTCCTGTGATGGTCAAAGCGGGAACCTTTGTGCCCATGACAGAAGTGGTGCAAAGCACTAAAGCGTATCGCTCCGATGATTTGACTGTTCATTACTACCATCACCCCAGTCAGAGAAAGGCAAGCTACACATTATATGATGATGATGGAATTCAACCAGACAGTATCGGACGTGGTGAATTTCAAAGCATAAAGTTTATTGCTGATTTTAGCGCACCGGAAGAGCGTTTCGAAATCCAAGTTCAAGGGGATTATCCAAATGCTCCAAAACAACGGCGTTTGAAGTTGGTTATACACAATTGGCCCAATGAACCTGCGTCAATGCAATTTACAAAAAATCCACAATTGGCAAGTTCGGGTAAAATAACTACCGATAAATCGGTTAATTTTATTTACGATTCTGTAAAAAAATCGTTAGAAATCCCGATCTCGCTCGAAAACGGCGGAATTATCAAGATTTTTGACTAAAACGATTAAGCCCTCGTCCCGCAAGGCTTGCGGGGCTTGGGGTGTGGCTGTCTCCTAGTTTGCATTTCTTTGAATACGTATGCACTAAATTGAGTCTGCAATTAACACGGTTGTAACATAGCGTGATCCTAAGATCAGGATAGCCATCGCTGCGCAAGGACCAAACGCGATAGACGGTTTAACCATTGCAAACGGGAACGGGAAACACACATGAAAAAATTCAGACCCAGTTTGATCACCGCTGCATTTGTAGCAAGTGGGTTGATAGGCGGGTACGCCTATGCACAGGAAGCTGACACAGAGCAGCAAGACACGCCCCGCGATCAAATTGAAAAAATTGAAGTTAAAGGCTTTAGTACCAGTTTGATTCAATCATTGAATCAAAAACGCTTTAGCGACACAGTAACCGAGCAAATTTCTGCCGATGACTTGGGCGGTTTGCCCGACGTATCGATGGCAGACGCCTTGACACGCTTGCCAGGTATCTCAGCAGTACGTACTGGTGGACAGGCGGCTGAAATCAACATCCGTGGTTTGTCTGGCGATTTTGTTTTCTCTACCTTAAATGGCAGGGAACAGGTTTCCACCAGTGGATCCCGCTCCATCGAGTTTGACCAATATCCTTCTGAGCTGATCAGTTCAGCAGCCGTTTATAAATCGCCAAAAGCATCCTTGATCGAGGGTGGGGTGGCCGGTTCAGTGGAATTGGAGACCGCCAGTCCTCTGTCTATCGACGGCGATTCCAAATTCAGCATGAACTTACGGGGCATGTACAATGATCGTGCCAGCGAAGTGTCCGATGCCGAAGAGTATGGACATCGTTTTAGCATTTCATACCAAACTAAATTCCTGGATGACACTTTAGGCTTGGCATTGGGCTATGCTCGATTGTACCAACCTAGTGTTTCAACTCAGTTTGTCGGTTTCGCAAATAATACCACGACCAAAATCGACGATGTTGATTACAACATGAGCGAAGGTTTTGAATTGCAACACCAAGGCGGGGAAGAAACCCGTGATGGTTATATGGGGGTAATCGAATGGGCACCGGTAGACAACTTTAAGTTGAAAGCCGATGCGTTTTTGTCCAAGTTTGATTCGAAAGAATTCGCCCGTGGTTTCCGAGTAAAATTAGGGGGAGCAAGCGCTGCAATCTCCAACCCGACTATCGTCAATGGTGATATCATCGGTGGGACTTTTGGGCGCACCGATGGCAGTTTTACCCGCGTTGAAATCGTCAATGATGATAACCAAGATTTTGACCAAGTAGAAAGTTACGGCATCAACGCCGAATGGCAAGCGACCGACAACTTAATGATGTCTTTTGACATCGCCTTGTCCAAGGCTGAAAGCGACTTTAGAAATGGTTTGCTCTGGTCACTGGTGGGCGAAGATGCCACATCAGACGATCCTCAATTTGATACCGATATTCAGATTAACTATTTGTTAAATGGCTTGGATTTGCCAGATGTTGGCTTTAGCCAACATGATGCCTTTAGCGATATCGACCGCGTGATGGTCACCAAATACGGTATCTATCCCTATCAAAACGATGACAAGTTGCAAGCCTATCGCTTTGACTTGAAATACGATGTGGATAACGCTTTTATTTCTTCGATTGAGTTTGGCGTGCGCTATTCCGAACGGGAATACTCCAATGATCGTTCTGTGTTTGAATACGGTAGCGATTCGACCTTTTCCGCCAGTCAACCGCCACTGCGCTTAACACCTGAAATGGTGGAAGTGGTGGATTGGGAAGGGGAGTTTGCTTATTTCCCAAGTTATTTGTCTATCGACCTGGATAAGGCTTTGGATGCTTGGTTCCCCGATGGCCGCCCTCTGCCTCTGCAAACCTGGGGTGTGGGTGCGCCTGGTGTGATCAACGCACCAGATGATGTGTTCCCCCGTCCAGATACTTCTTGGTCGGTACGTGAAAGTGGCGAAGTGTACGAAGACGTGTTGTCTGCATACATTATGGCCAACATCGACACGGAAATCGGCGGCCTACCCGTTACCGGTAACATCGGTGTCCGTCGTGTAGAGACGGAACAGTCTTCAACCGTACTAGAGTATGCAGCGAAAGAAGTCATCATCGAAGATGAAAACGGTAATCCGGTTACAACAACAGTATCTGCGCCAGAATTGGGTGCGCAAAATCTGACCGACGAAGCCGGTTTGATCAACAACTTTTATCGCCCAGCACTGCTGACCGATAAATACACAGACTATCTGCCGTCATTGAACCTAAACTTTGCAATTACCGACAATTCACAGCTTCGTTTTGCCGCTGCCAAGGTAATGGGGCGTGCTCCCATCAACCGTTTGTTTGCAAATGCCAGAACTCAGGTTGATGTACCCGTCGCAGAGCTGGATCCGGATACGCAAGAAATAACCATTTCGCCTACAACAGCGAAATTGTCAGGTACCAATACCAACAGTCCATATTTGCGTCCGTTCTATGCGAATCAGTATGACTTGTCTTACGAGTATTACTTTACCGAAACCGATGGGGCCTTTGTGGCGGCCGTGTTCTACAAGGACATTAAGTCCTTTATCGAACAAGCTTCTATCGACCCATACGATTTTGCTGGCAACGGTTTCTCCGTTCCAGAGGAAATTACCGTTATCGTGACTCACGGAGAGGGGTCGGATCTTGAAGGTGAGCCGGTTTATGTCAATGGTGAATTGCTGACCATACAAGTGCCTACCGAGAATGGCGCTTATACCGAAGCGAAAAACAACGCGGAAGGCGGCTATATTCGCGGTTTGGAATTGTCCTATACACAAATCTACAGCTTCTTACCTGAACCCTTTAATGGCCTAGGTATCAGTGCTAGTTATTCCTTCACTGAAAGTGAGATTCAGCGCACTTTGAGCCCGGACAACGGTGTCTATTCAACCGACTTGCCTGGCTTGTCAGAAAACGTGGCGACAGCAACGTTCTTCTACGAGTACGAGGACTTCGAAACCCGTTTGAGCGTGCGTTATCGTGATGCCTTTGTATCACAACAGGTCGCCATCAACTCACAAACGGTGAACTTCGATTCTGAAACTGTGGTGGACTTCCAAGCCTCATACAACATTAATGAGAACCTTGGCGTGTTATTCCAAGTGAATAACCTCACCGATGAGCCCACCAAGAGTTACTTTGGCAACGAATATCAGACTGGGACCATCCAGTACTTCGGTACCCAGTACTTCTTCGGCTTGACCTATTCAATGTGAGAATTCTTATGAAGAACTATATGAAACTCATACCAAGCCTGAAAAAGCATTTAACATTGGAGCAATTACCTATGTTTAGTCGAAACGGTGTTCGCATATTATTTGCGGCCCTGCTAAGTACCCTGATCTTAACCGGATGTGGCGGTTCAGAAGTGAAATCTGGAGTCGTTCTGGATACTTGTCCGCTGCCCACCATTCCTGATGGTGCTGGAAACTGTGTGGCGCCTCCACCGATAGAGTGTGATCCACCCACTGTACCGGATGAGCGCAATGAATCTTGTGTGGTCGGTGCTGATCCTAGCGCGCCTGCACCTGTGGCGACACCCGCTCTAAACCAAGCCGTGCTGTACTACAACCGCGCGGCAGTGGGTGCAGATAACTCGCCCAATGACCCTTCATACGAAGGCTATCGTTTGCATACTTGGAGCAATGATACCTGTGATGCGTACTCTGACCCAGATACCGAATGGGCCAACGGTCGCGTGCACAATGGTGTCGATCCCAACTATGGCGCCTACTGGATAGTGAATCTGAAAGACGGCTATGCAGGAACGCCAGGCGCTTGTGGTAACTTTATCATTCACATCGGAACCGATGATGCAGGTAAAGAGATGGGTGGGGCAGACTTTAAAATGCCTCTGTCTCAGGATGACCCTGATTTTGCGCGCATGAACTTTACCTTTTCTGGGGTACCAACCGTATTCGAATATCCCATCGTATCTCTAGGTCCACAGCCTGTTAAAATTGATGGTCAAGGCGCTCATTGGTTGGATATGAACACCTTAGTGTGGGATATCGACCCTAGCGCCATCGCCAGTGTCAAACTGCATTATTCTGCGGCTGCCGATTTAGAAGCGACTGTTGAAAGCGGCTTAAATGGTACTGCAGTGGATTTGGAATCGGTCACCTTGACCGACGCACAAGCTGCCATTGCGCCCCATTTGGCGAGTATGGAAGCTTTCCAAGGTGATTGGACTGCAGACGATGCAAAAGCGGTCATGAAAACCCAAGCGGTACTCGCAGGTTATGATGCTGAGGGCACTTTGGTTGCTGCAACGGGTATTCAACTAGCAAACGGTATCGATCAGTTGTATACCGCGGGTGAAGCTGATGCTGATGAAGCTATGCTAGGCCCTATTTATGAAGGCGATTCAATTACTGCTGCAGTTTGGGCCCCCACGGCGCAGAATGTTCAATTGAAATTGTATAACGCTGACAAAACCTTAGCCGCTACTCATCCTATGACGGAAGATGCTGCAACGGGCATTTGGTCTTACACCGGTGGTGCTGAGTTGGATCGCCAGTTGTATCGCTTTGAAGTGACCGTCTATCATCCTAAAGTCAGTGGTATTCAAGTGTTGGATGTGACCGACCCTTATTCTGTGAGCTTGTCTACTAACAGCCGCTTCTCGCAGTTTGTTAATCTGAACGATGACGATTTGAAGCCAGAGGGTTGGGAAACTCATGAAATTCCAACCATCGCAAACTTTGAAGACGCGGTTATCTATGAAGGTCATATTCGCGACTTCAGTGTACGTGATGAGAGCACCTCAGAAGCTAATCGTGGCAAATACCTAGCCTTTACCGAAGAAGGTACAGCTCCCGTTGAGCATTTGCGTAAATTGGCTGAGAAAGGGGTCACACATTTTCACATGTTGCCTGCCAATGATATTGCAACCATTGAAGAAGACGCCAGCCGCGTCGTTGACCTGAACAGTACCTTGGACGATTTTTGTAAGCTGAATCGTCGCGCTGATATATGTCAGGATGCGTCCGTTGATCGCAGTAGCACCTTGTTGTCTTTGTTTGAAGGTTACGGCGTGGGCGAGGGGCTAGCCGCTCAAGAATTGGTAGAAGCAATGCGCAACTATGACCAGTTCAACTGGGGTTATGATCCTTATCATTTCAATGTGCCAGAGGGTAGCTACTCGTCTGATCCAGAGGGTGTTGCTCGTATCAAAGAAATGCGCGCAATGAACATGGCGTTGCATGAATTGGGACTACGTGTCGCGTTAGACGTGGTATACAACCACACCAATGCGTCCGAACTCAACACCAAATCTGTACTGGATAAAGTGGTACCTGGATATTATCACCGCTATGAAGTGGACTCAGGTTCAATCGTTCGTGAAACTTGCTGTGATGACACCGAGCCACGCAACGTGATGATGGAAAAATTGATGGAAGACTCACTAGTCATGTGGGCAACTCAATACAAGTTTGACTCTTTCCGTTTTGACATCATGAGCCAAGCAACCAAGTCAACCATGGTACGTTTGTTTGATGCCGTAAAAGCGGTTGACGAAGACACCTACTTCTACGGTGAAGGTTGGCAGAAAGCTGATCGTGGCTATGAGCAAGCGAACCAGATCAATATGGCTGGAACCGAGATCGGTACTTTCAATGATCGAATTCGTGAAGCGATTCGCCAGGGTAATATCTTTGCAAAAGAAGCCTCTAATGCCTCAATGGCAGACCAAGACCGAGTGAAGATGAGTCTAGCGGGTACTTTAACGGACTACATTCTTGAAGACTTCAACGGTGTGGCTTCTACTACCAGCAGCATCGGTGGTTATGCCAAAGATCCTGCGGACATCATCAACTATGTGTCTAAACACGACAACGAAACACTTTGGGATCAACTGCAGTATAAATTGCCAGATGACCTGAGTTTGGCTGAACGTGTGCGTGCACAAAATGTTGCTGCGACTCTGCCTCTGATGGCGCAAGGTATTCCATTCTTGCAAATGGGGGGTGACTTCCTACGCTCTAAGTCCATGGACAGAAACACTTACGATGCAGGTGATTGGTTCAACTACGTTGATTTCACTATGCAAACCAATAACTGGAATGTCGGCTTGCCCTTGGCACAAGACAATCAAGGAAATTGGGACGTAATGAACGGTTACTTTGCTGCTCCTGAACGGGCTGCTAGCATGACTGAAATCGAATTCGCTTCGGCGGTATTTGATGAAATGCTAAGCATCCGCTCAGACAGCCCGTTGTTTAGACTAACCACAGCTGAGCAGATCATGGATCGCGTCGGATTCCACAATATTGGCCGCCGTCAAACCAATGGTTTGATTGTTATGAGTATTGATGACGGTGTATCTGGCGACGTGGACAATCCTCGCGCTGACTTGGACCCAATGGTTGACGCCATTGTCGTGGTGGTAAATACAGGCTACGAAGAGCGTTCTCACACTGTAGCCACAGCCGCAGGCTTTGAGTTGCACAGTACCCAGATGCAGTCTATCGATCCCACTGTTCGTGGAGCGTCGTTCACTGCTGGCACCGACGAAGGTACTTTCACCGTGCCTGCATTGACCACTGCGGTGTTTGTGAAGCCTCAAATGGGTGCACAGGGAGAAGGCTTGTCGGCTATTGCCACATCAGGAGCTCCGGATGTTGTACCTTATGGCAGTACCACCGTCTTTGTTCGTGGTTCAATGAATGGTTGGGGTGAAGGTAACCCAATGACATATGAAGGTGATGGCATCTATGAAGCTGTCATTGAAGTGGCTGCAGGTTCTTACGAATTTAAGGTCGCTTCCTCTGATTGGTCCACAGTAGACTTCAGCTCTTCTGACCAAGCAGTCACTTTGGGCGAAGAGAAACAGTTGTCTCGCGGTGGTCCTAACTTGCAATTGACGCTAACTGAAGATGCAACCTTGAAGTTTGTCGTCGACGCCAGCGATTCAGAAGCACCAGTATTACTGGTTGACAATGAAGAGCCCTTTTTCGGCACCACCGTGTTTGTTCGTGGTGGTATGAACGGTTGGGGTGAAGATGATCCCATGTCCTATGAAGTGGGCGGCATATACTCTGCTACGTTGGATATCACGGCGGGAACTTATGAGTTCAAGGTCGCGTCCTCTGACTGGTCTACTGTTGACTATGGCACGGGTGAAGCAAGCAACGTAGTAACCTTAACCCAAGACAAGCTGTTGGCAGCAGGTGCGGGCAACCTTTCCATCACGATTGCCGATGATGGTCAGTACAGCTTTATCTTTAATGCCGACAATTTGGAAGAGCCTACGGTCACCGTATTCTCTGCGCAATTCTTTGGCGCTACACCGGTGTTCATTCGTGGCGGCATGAATGGTTGGGGAGAAACGGACGCGGTGAGCTACGACGGCAATGGTCAATACTCAGCCCAATTGACACTCGATGCAGGTAGTTATGAGTTCAAAGTGGCTTCGTCCGACTGGTCGACGTTCAACTTAGGTGGAACCACTGATGGCACTGAGGTACCTCTGGATACACCGGTTGAAATGGGTCAAAACGGCAGTAACTTGATCTTAAACATCCCAACGGATGGTGACTATCAGTTCAAGGTCACTGGCCCCGATCCAAATAAAGCGAAAGTCACGGTAACTGAAGTACCTTAAGACTTCGTATCAAAAAATAAACAGGCGCTCCTTGTGAGCGCCTTTTTTTTACAGAACTCAATAAGGTTGGGTATAGTGGCAATCTGGAGAAAGTTAATAGCAATAGGGGAGTTCATGTCGTTGCCAGCGAGTAAAAAACGATTGTATTACGGGATAGCCATCGTGCTGCCGTTTTTGATTTTATTGGCAATAGAATGGGCACTGAGATGGGCGAATTATCATCCTGAACCGGCTTTGTTTTTCCCAGCTAAAGGTATGCATGGATATTTGCAACCTAACGAAGCGGTTATCCAGCGCTTTTTTGCTGCGCCGGAATTGGCTCCCAATGTCAGCCCAGATACCCAGTATTTTTTGGCTGAAAAGCCTGCCGACAGTATTCGCATCGTGGTACAGGGGGGCTCAACAGCAGCCGGCTTTCCCTATGGTCGTTGGGGCTCGTTGTCGGGCATGTTGCAGCAACAACTTAAGCGTTTGTATCCAGAAAAAAACATAGAAATCATCAATACGGCGATGGCATCGGTCAACTCCTACACTTTGTTGGATTTTGTTGATGAGATTGTGCAGATTGAGCCTGATATGGTGCTGATCTACGCCGGGCATAATGAATATCTTGGTATCATGGGTGTTGGGTCTGCTTATGGTTCTATGAGTAGCAGAGCCTCGACGCTGTTATATCTCAAACTCAAGTCTTTGAAGATCTATCGCTTAGTTGAACAGGTTTATTACGCTGCATTTTCATCTTCTAAGGACAGTCAAATTAGTCCAGGTCTAGATGAACGAACCTTGATGGCGCAAATCGCCAAAGACAAAGATATTCCGCTAGGAAGCGCAGTGTTTAATCAAGGAATAGAGCAATTTGAAGGGAATCTGTCGCTTATTTTGGACCAATATCAATCCCATGGGATCCCAGTTGTGCTAGGGAATTTAGTCAGCAATGAAGAAGATTTGATCCCGTTTTCGGCAATTGAGTCATTGTCTGAAACTTACTTGCAGGAGCTGAGTGCCCAGCCGGTTTCAGATCTACACAGCCGACAGGCTGAATTAACCCGTGTGATTGAACAAGGCATATCAAATAATTTAGCCGCAAACTATTTTGAATTAGGAAAAGTGCAGGTTCGACTTGGCGATTACCAGCAGGCCCAGAATTCTTTTCAACAGGCCCGTGATTTAGATACTTTGCGGTTTCGGGCACCATCACTTTTTAATTCTGTAATACAGAGTTTGGTCCAGCGCACCGGTGTCTATTTGGCGGATGTGGAGAGCGCCATGCGCCAAGATAGCAAGCAGGGAATTATCGGCAAGGGTCATATGCTCGAACATTTGCATCCCACAGTGAGAGGCTATTTTGTACTCAGTCGTGCGTTTCTGGATTCGATGGTCGAGCACAAGTTGTTGCCAAAAAGTGCTTGGGATAATGTTGACAGACAATGGTTGGCGCAACCAGTCAGTGAAGTGGATGCTGCCTACGGTGAGTTCAAGGTACGCACATTGACCGCCGATTATCCTTTCACGGCTGAACCCATCGAAGTATCGGTTCCAACAGACAACAGTATAACCAGTCAGTACGCTATCGCTCGGATCAAGGGAGAAAGTTGGTTGGCACTGAATCAGTCCCTTGTAGAGACCTATCAAAAGCAAGGTAATTTCTCCCAAGCAGCTTTGATCGCCGGGCTTTTAGCTGATGCACTACCTAATCAAGGACAACTTACCTATGTGGCGGGAATGCTATATAAACGGTTGGGCGATTTACCCTTATCAATTCATCACCTTAAACGAGCTATTGATATCAATCCGGAAAATGTGCCTGCGTATTTGTCGGTTGCGCAAAACTGGTTTGAAATGGGTCAATACCAGCAGAGTTTAACGTGGCTGCAAAAAGCCAAAGAGCGACAACCTGATCATCCGCAGATTGACCAGTTTATCGTGTTGGTAAAAAGCAAACTGTAAAAAAGATGAAGGTTTCCGCTGAGCGTTCACTGAGTTTGTTTTAACAAAAGTTGCATATGTGCTGAATCTAAGCCAGTCCAGCGAGCTCGCTGCAGGTAGGCTCTCGCCGTGGTTTTCTGACCCATTGCGATCAGAAGCTCCGCGGCTTTGATGTTGGCCGTTGCGTCGTACGGTAAGGCGTCGGCTAACAACAGCTGAGTCTTTAAAACCTCTGCAAGCTGGTTATCCTCCATATACCGTTGTTGTGCACGACTGACCATGGTCAGCCAATCGATTTTCTTTTGGAAAAAGTCATAGCCTAATTGTTGTTGCCAATCCTGTGGGAAAGGCAGTTTCAACGGCGTGCGCTGTTCAACAAAGGGATAATCAGTCTTCAATTGCAGCACTTTGGCAAAACCAAAGTACTCCTCGCTAGGAAGCAGCAAGCGTTGTTTCCAAGCGGTGGCCGTATCGACACTTTGCCAATCAGAAAAACGTTTGGAATCTTCGATTGCTTGATAAAAAGCATCGGAGATCAGAAAGTAGCCCTGTACGTTTGGATGCAGGTGTTCCAACATTAGATTATTACCGACAATGCCAAACTTAGAACGTTGCTCGAAACGTTGTTGCACCGGTACCAGCGTTGCGCGGTACTTGGCCGCGGTCTCTATAATCACAGAATTAAACTCTTCTGGGGCTCTAAATCGCAATAGGTCATGATCTTTGGCCAAAACCAGATGTTGCTTAGCAAGATTAGACTTGCCCAAAGCGTAATAAAGTCGGCCTAACTCATAATGCAGTTCAGCGCTGTTGATCACCTGAGCTCGCTGACTGAGCACCGCTAACCGGTTCTGATCAATCTTTCCTTGTTTAGCACCTTGCCTAAGTTCATCGAATTGACGGCGCACATCCTCTGGCAACGGCGTGCTGGAAAAAGGAGGTTGGTCTAAGAGGTTGCTGGTTAAGGTTGCTATGTATACCGGAATATTGGCTCGTTGGTAGCGCGCCAGAATCCACTCCAAGTTGGCGCGAAATTGCTTCAATCCTTGTCGATAAATATCTGAATCCACTTCAATATTTTTATGTTTCGCCACCTGCGCCATCATAGTATGACTTGTATGAGGGGAGGAGACGTCTACCTCAGAAGGCATAGTCAATTGATTGTATAGGGCTTGGATCAGTTGGAAGGTGCGCAGTGATTTTAGCTTCAGGAACAACAGGGTCATGGCGCGACTTTGGGTATGGGAAAAATTAGACCCCACACCTAATATGCCCAGATATTCATTATGTCCCATGTAAATCAGCACTGCGTCGGGTTGCTCAGAAATGATTTCATCCACCATGTCCATGTTGGTGTAGGAATTGATGGCTGCCATCGAGGTGTTGACGACTTCGACGTAGTGGTTGGGTAGACTCTGCTTTATACGGTAGTCGAGCATACCCGCTAATGAGGCTCCCAACCCATAAGGAAATCCCGCAGCGGTTGAGCCCCCTTGCACGAAGAGTCTTATGCCATTTTGGGGCTTCTGTTTACGTAAAAAGTTTGCTTCAATGGTCACCGAAGGGATGTCAGCTCCCGGCGCAAAATAACGCTTCATCAAGTCTGGACGGGGTAGCAAATAATCCTTTGCACTGGGGTTTTCAATAAACAATGGCAGTGATTGACCATAGCCGGCGACTCTGAGTCCAATCTCCAGCAAAACAAAGAACAATAACGGGATGGACACGGCAATCAGCCTAAACCACCATACTTTCATTTTCCTTCCCTTTCCTGTTGATTTCTTTGCTAATAATGTCAACCTATAGCATCGCGCATCCAGCTTCAAGTTTGCATTCGTATTCAATGCGCTGCAGTAACAGAATAGACTCAAAATTTGCGCTTTTTGAGTCATTAAATTGGTTGAGTAAACTTACACATGGCGACAAAACGCATTATCGGGATCTCAGCGTACTATCATGATAGTGCTGCGACCCTCATCGTCGACGGTCAGGTTGTTGCAGCAGCCCAAGAAGAGCGATTCACTCGACGAAAACACGATCCCGATTTTCCCATGCAAGCTATTGAATACTGTTTGCAAGAGGCAGCTTGTAACATGGAAGAAATCGATGCGGTCATTTTCTATGATAAACCTATGCTCAAGTTTGAACGTTTGCTGGAAACGTTTTTAGCTCATGCGCCTTGGGGATTCTCATCCTTTGTTCGGGCTATGCCAATTTGGTTAAAAGAAAAGTTGTATTTAAAGAGCGTCTTGCGTCAAGAATTACGGCGAGTAATCCATCGACAACGTGCGCGGAACAATGGCACGACCGAACAACAGGAAAGGAAACTGCAAAAACGGCCAGAAATTCCTCAGTTGCTGTTTAGCGAACATCATCAATCCCACGCAGCCTCTGCGTTTTATCCCAGTCCTTTTGAAAAAGCCGTCGTGTTGTGTCTCGATGGGGTCGGAGAATGGGCAACATCTACTGCTTGGCTGGGAGAGGGCCGTCACTTGCGTCCTTTGTGGGAAATTCAATTTCCCCACTCACTGGGATTATTGTACTCGGCATTTACCTATTATTGCGGATTCAAAGTCAATTCAGGGGAATATAAATTGATGGGCTTAGCGCCATATGGAGAGCCCATCTATGTGGATACTATCCTAGAGCATCTGTTGGACGTGCAGGAAGACGGCAGTTTTGCGTTGAATATGCAGTATTTTGACTATGCCATTGGTCGCACTATGATCAATTCCAAGTTTGAAGCTTTGTTTGGTGGCCCGGCAAAATCACCTGATGCAGAGGTGAGTCAAAAGGAAATGGATTTGGCTCGTTCCATTCAAGTTGTCACCGAAGAAATTGTTTTAAAAATAGCCAACTATGCTCATCAACAAACCGGCTGTGAGCATCTGTGTATGGCCGGTGGTGTGGCGCTAAATTGCGTGGCCAATGGTCGAATCTTGCGGGAAGGGCCTTTCAAACATCTATGGATCCAACCCGCGGCAGGGGATGCCGGAGGTTCGTTGGGCGCAGCCTATGTGGCTTGGCATCAGTTTTATCAACAAGACCGTTTAATCAAAAATGACTGTCAAGATAACAGCCAAGCAAGTAAAAATGACTGTCAAGATAACAGCCAAACAAGTAAAAATGACTGTCAAGAAAACGGTGGTTTGGATGTCAGTCGTGATTCGATGGCGGGGGCGTATTTGGGGCCAGAGTATTCTGATGAGCAGATTCAGCAGTATCTCGATGAGCAACGATTGCCCTATGTGTCTATCGCGACAGAACGACTATACGATGTGGTTGCAGAATACCTCGACCAAGGCAAAGTGATCGGTTGGTTTCAAGGTCGTATGGAATTCGGTCCCCGAGCTTTGGGCAATCGTTCAATCATCGGTGATCCCCGTAATACGCAAATGCAAAGCCAGATGAATGTAAAGATAAAGCAGCGGGAATCTTTTCGTCCTTTTGCCCCTGCGGTTCTTGCAGAACGAGTTTCAGACTATTTTGAGATCAATTGCCCCAGTCCTTATATGTTGTTGGTGGCACAGGTGCAAAATGGGTTACTGAAACAGGGTCTCGATGCAAACGCCAAGGGTTTAGACAAATTGCATCAGGTTCGCTCGACCATTCCGGCGATCACTCATGTGGATTTTTCTGCTCGAGTTCAAACAGTGCACCAGCATACTAACGAACGATTTTACCAGCTTTTAAAGGCTTTTGAACGATTAACAGGCGAGGGCGTGCTGATCAACACCTCGTTCAACGTTCGAGGAGAGCCTCCTGTATGCTCGCCGGCCGATGCGGTCCGCTGTTTTCTGGCAACTGACATGGATATACTGGTGATGAACCATCAAATCCTAATGAAATCTGAACAACCGGCTGCGGCGATTGATCAGGCTAAGCAAATCACTTTCGCGATGGATTAACCGCCATGTTGCCGCTACATACCAAACAAGACATTGATGAGTTGAAATCTTTTGGGTTGACCATGGCTTGGATCTTTCCTGCCGTGTTTATGGGATTGTTGCCTTGGTTATTTGAACGGGCCATTCCTTGGTGGCCAGCCTATTTTAGTAGTTTATTGATATTGTTGTATGTTGTTTATCCCAAGGGATTGTATTATCCCTACCGCGCTTGGATGGCCATTGCTTCGCTGTTAGGCTGGATAAACACCCGTATTGTGCTGGCGATTGCGTTTTACTTATTGATTACGCCAATTGGTTGGGTCATGCGTAGCCTGCACAAATTGCAATATCGTGCGAAGCCTAAGGCTGTAAAATCAACCTATTGGCATCAAAGTGAACAAGAAAAACAACCTGAACGATTAAAGGATCCATTCTGATGTGGGAATTTTTGCAAGATTTATGGGCATTTTTGCGAGTTCGCAAAAAGATCTGGTTGATGCCTATTGTGGTGATCTTAGCCTTACTCGGCGCATTGGTTGTGGCAACTCAGCAATCCTCTTTGGCGACCTTTATCTACACATTGTTCTAGGGAAGATAGACTCAGAACATAGGAAGCAAGGGCAATTCGTTAAATCTTTTGCCCTTAATTCTTTGCTGTTTGGGACTTTGCAAAAAAGCGCAGACGGTATTTGGAATTGAAAAACGCTGTGAACTCAGTCCCTGGGCGCTCTGCGAATTCGTCCATGAATTCGAAGCTTTCAATTCCCAAAACCGTCGACACTTCCGCTATCAACAAAATGTATTGATTGCCAACAAGTGAGTAGCATAGCTCTTCACCCCAGAGTAGTTAGAGGTCACTGCGAACTCTCTGCGTAGACTTGTTCGCTGGTTAAGAATCCTTTCGCACACTGACGAATAAAGTGCTGTATTTCATCTAGATTCACTTCATGACTTGGCGCACTTGATGGTGCTTTCGGTGAAAACCGGCCGTATCCTGCCAGCAAGCAATGCCAAGATAATGGTGGGTAAAAATGACCAATGTCCTGTCGGGCGATTTCGACACTGAGGTCCTGACCACTGTCCCAACAGGATAGAATCTGTTGCAAGGATGAGGAGATTTGCCTGTTGTTTTGGCAATCAAGCCAATAGGGATGGTCATACCGTCTATTGACTTTGTAGTGACAGACAATGTAATCCCGAATGCCTTCAAAACGCTGATTAATCCGCACATTAAAGGCTTCTTGATGTTGATTGGTGAATTGGCCAGCGCGATAGCCGTGTAAAAAGGATTCCAAGGTTTCCTGAACTAGGTGCAGCGCAGTGGCCTCCAGTGGTTCAATAAAACCCTGGGATAAACCAACTGCCAAGCAGTTACGATGCCAATGCTGCTCAACGCGACCAACTTTCATGCGCAAATGTCGAACCGGTATATCTGCATCCAATAATCCCAAAGCTTGGCGCAACTCTATTTCAGCTTGATCGGCTGTGAGATAGGCCGAACTGTACACATAGCCGTTGCCAGTGCGATGGGTCAATGGAATATCCCATCGCCAACCACATTTCATTGCTGTGGATTGGGTTTGGGTCTCGATTGGCCCTTTTATATCGGTAGGCATAGCAACGGCGGAATCATTAAATAGATTCGATTGGTAAGAAACAAAGGGTACCTTTAAATGGGATTGCAGCAACACGCTGCGAAATCCCGAGCAATCGACAAACAGATCGCCCGCTATCTTTGTCCCCGAATCATCCACCAAGTAAGCGATATCACCGTTGGCATGAGATACCACTTGCTGGATTTTTCCTTGTCGATGCTGGACGCCCATTGTTTTGGCATGATCACGCAAAAAACGACCCAATAAAGCAGCATCAAAATGATAACCGTAGCTGATTTGAATGGGAAAACCATCGATGGTTTTGGGCGTTTGGCGGTGCTGCGCTAAATAGGCAGACAAGAAAAATCGGTCTGGATGCGCCATCACCGAATGGCCTTGTCGTTTTAATTGTGCATTGATAAGAAAGCCCGCTACGGTTTGTCGGTCTGGCATTGAAGGGAAGGGGTGAAAGTAACTGGCAAACTCGTCATGAGTTGCCCATTGATGAAAGCGAATGCCATTTTTATAGGTAGCATGACACTGGGGCATCCAAGTTTCCTCGGCGATACCTAAGGTATCAAAAAAGCGCTTTAATTGTGGGGTCGAGCCTTCCCCAACACCGATTGTTTCAATCTCAGGGGATTCGATCAGGATGATAGAAAATCCATCTTTTGCCAGATAATGATGTAACAAACAGGCGCTCATCCATCCGGCCGTACCGCCACCTAAGATCACAATGGTTTTGTTCACAACTTGTTAAACCCTGCTTGTTATTGATGCTCTACCAGATACTTAGACTAGCACTTGAAGGACCTGAAACCCAAGATGAGAACACCCTATAACTCACCAAAATCACGCAGTTAAACCTTGAATACGTATGCATTAATTTGTTAAGCGATGTACACGAGGGTAGTATTTGCCACGCTCTGGGAGTTAACCTGATATTAACAAATTGCCTGTCGAGGACATTGATGACTTACCGTTCAATTGTGCTATTTAGCGCGTTTTTGCTCAGTTTAAATTGCTTCGACACGGAAGCGAAAACTGTAGACCTTGTTTCACCCAATACACAACTCAAGGTCACCATTACCGACTTAGACGGTAAAATTCAATACACTGTTAGCTCAGGTGATCAGGTCATCGTACAACCTTCACAATTAGGCTTAAGTTTCCGTGACCAAGGTGGATTTGAGCAACCATTGGCCATTGCTGAGGTGCAAAAAAGCCAAGTTGATACGCAATGGGAACAACCCTGGGGCGAACGCCGATTCGTAACCGACAAGCACAACGAAGTACTTTTAAGCTTCGAGCAATCGGATGCCACACCTTTATTCGTTAAAGTGCGCATTCGTCTGTTTGATGATGGTGTGGGAATTCGCTACGAAGGCAAAATCCAAGATCCCAATCAACCTATTGCCATTATTGCAGATTTAACTGAATTTACCTTTGCAGAACCTGAGCAAGTGGAATCATGGTGGATCCCAGCCCGAGGCTGGAATCGTTATGAGTACCTTTACGCCAAAACCCCACTGAATGAATTGGACAGAGTTCACACGCCTTTTACTCTGCGGCTACCATCAGGCTACCACGTCAGTATTCACGAGGCGGCATTAGTCGACTTTGCTGCGATGACTTTAGATCAGAGACGTCCGGGTACCTTAGTGGCTGATCTTACCCCACGCTCCGACGGGTTGAGGGTTCTTACCCATGGGCAATTTACCAGCTCTTGGCGGACGATACAGATCAGCCCAGAGGCGACCGGCCTGCTTAATTCTGACCTGATATTAAATCTTAACGAGCCCAATGCATTGGGCGACGTATCCTGGGTTGAACCAGGTAAATACGTCGGTATTTGGTGGGGCATGCACTTAAATGTCAATACTTGGGGTAGCGGTGAAAAACACGGCGCGACGACACAAAACACCAAGGATTATATGGACTTTGCTGCTAAATATGGCTTTGATGGCGTGCTGGTGGAAGGCTGGAATATCGGCTGGGACGGCAGTTGGTTCGACAATGGCGACGTGTTTAGTTTTACCGAGAGCTATGATGATTTTGACCTTCCTGCAGTCACCGAATATGGCTTGGAAAAAGGCGTGCGTTTGATTGGTCACCATGAGACCTCGGGCAGCATCAGTAACTACGAAAAACAAATGGACGCCGCTTATGCTTTGTATCAAAAGCATGGTGTGCGGCAGGTCAAAACGGGGTATGTGGCCGATGGTGGTAATGCCAAGCGCATTGATGAAAATGGCCTTATCAAAAAAGAGTGGCACGATAGCCAAATAATGGTGAATCATTATTTGCACAGCATCAAACAGGCTGCCAAACACCAGATCAGTATCAATACCCATGAGCCAATCAAAGACACAGGATTACGTCGTACTTATCCAAACTGGATCAGTCGTGAAGGTGCACGGGGCCAAGAATTCAATGCTTGGGGTTCGCCGCCGAATTCACCGGAGCATACGGTCAATCTGGTTTATACCCGCATGTTGTCTGGTCCAATGGATTTTACACCGGGCATTTTCAACTTGGCTTTTGAGGGCTTGGATGCTGAAAATCGGGTACAAACCACTTTAGCAAAACAACTGGCTCTGTATGTGGTGATCTACAGTCCGATACAAATGGCAGCAGATTTAAAAGAACACTATGAGAGCAATCTTGATGCGTTCCAGTTTATTCGTGATGTCCCTACGGATTGGCAAGAAAGTCGTGCATTAGCCGGAGAGGTGGGAGATTACGTGGTGTTTGCTCGCCAGCAGCGAGATTCTGAAGATTGGTTCCTAGGAGCGATCACCGACGAACAAGCGAGGGACGTTACCGTGGCGCTGGATTTCCTCACGCCAGGTAAGGTCTACGAAGCGCAAATCTATCGTGATGGTGAAGGTGCTGATTGGCGCACTAATCCCTATGCGATAGAGATAGTGAAACAACCAGTAACGTATAAAGATACTATGAAGCTGTCGTTAGCAACCAGTGGCGGTACCGCCATTCGATTTAAGGCACAATAAATTATGATGACTCAAAATTCATGGACTTTTCGAGCTTTTTGGCGCAGTTGTAACCTTGCGATTGTAGGTACAATACTGTGCATTGCCAGCGCACTTCCAGTGCATGCTGCAACGGCAATACGTCATTTAGAACCCATTTCTTGGTGGGTGGGAATGGCTGATCCGAAATTGCAGTTGATGGTCCATGGAGACAACATTCAAGGTGCTAAAGTCTCCATCGACTACCCCGGAGTGTCCATTACTGGTTTGCATACAACGGATAACCCCAACTATCTATTCATTGATCTGCTCATTGCGCCAAACACAAAAGCCGGTGAAATGGAAATTACCTTCACCCAAGCCGGGCAAAACAGCATTCGTTATCCATATTCATTGCAGACTCGACAAAAGCACTCGGCGCAGCGAGAAGGTTTTGGTCCAGAGGATGTAATCTACTTGCTTACGCCAGATCGTTTTGCCAATGGAGATCCAACCAACGACACGGTAAGTGCCATGGGGGATAGTGTGAATCGCCAAGCTAAAGGCGGGAGACACGGTGGTGATTTGCAAGGCATGATTGACCGACTGGATTATCTGCAAGAGATGGGCTTTACCCAAATATGGCCCATGCCTGTGTTAGAAAATGCCATGGAGAGTTATTCCTACCATGGATACTCCACAACTGATTACTACCGGATAGACCCACGTTTGGGCAGCAACGAGTTATATCGTGAGCTTTCCCGCGCGGCAAAAGCAAAAGGCATCGGACTCATTCAAGATGTGGTACTGAATCACATTGGCTCAGAACACTGGTGGATGGATGATATGCCCAGTTCCGATTGGATAAACCATCAGGGACAGTTTGTTCCAACTACCCACATGCGTGAAGCATTGCATGATCCTCATGGTGCAGAGGCAGACAAAGTAGGCTTTAGTGATGGTTGGTTTGTACCGACCATGCCCGATCTGAACCAACGCAATCCATTTTTGGCGACCTATTTGATTCAAAACTGCATTTGGTGGGTTGAATATGCGGAATTGTCGGGGATCAGAGTGGATACCTACTCTTACCCAGATAAGACTTTTTTATCCAAATGGACTGAACGATTAATGCAAGAGTATCCCAATTTCAACATTGTTGGAGAAGAGTGGACCATTAATCCTTCCATCGTGGCCTATTGGCAAAAAGGCAGCTTACGCCACGACGATTATGAGACTTGGTTACCCAGTGTGATGGATTTCCCGACCCAAAAGAAACTCATCGACGGTCTGACTCAGCCGGAAAATTGGGCCTCCGGTTTACGGGTTTTGTATGAAAATATCGCCACTGATTTTGTCTACGGCGATCCCTACAATCTGGTGGTTTTTGCCGATAATCACGATATGAGCCGAATCCTTAGTCAACTTAACGAAGATGAAGATCTGTTTTATATGGCCATGACCTATGTACTCACGACTCGCGGAATTCCTCAGGTCTTTTATGGCACCGAGTTGATGATGAACAATCCGGGCACTGATGATCACGGCGTGATCCGTTCCGATTTTCCCGGTGGATGGCCATCGGATAGGGTCAATGGCTTTACTGGTGAGGGGCTCAATGAATCCCAAAAGCGCAGTCAACAATGGTTCAAAACCTTGTTAAATTGGCGCAAGAATCAGAGCGTCTTTGAATCAGGTAAACTAATGCATTACACACCAGAGGATGGGGTGTACGTGTATTTTCGCTATACCGATGAGCAAAGCGTGATGGTGGTGATGAATAAAAACGCCGAACAAGCTGCGTTGAACTTAGACAGATTTGAACAACGCTTGGGCGGATATCATCATGGCATCGACGTGATCCATAAAAAGCCCTATGATTTGAAACAAACCCTAACGGTGCCAGCAAAAACAGCACTTATTTTAGAGTTAAGTCGCTCTCAACCTTAATATTATTCACGAGAACACAGGATGCAAAAGACACAACCGCAATTATCGTTTTGGCAAATTTGGAATGTCAGTTTTGGCTTTTTGGGAGTGCAGTTCGGATTTGCCCTCCAAAATGCCAATATCAGTCGCATTCTCTCGGATCTTGGTGCGGATTTGCATTCGCTTTCTCTGTTCTGGTTAGTCGCACCAATCATGGGTTTAATCGTGCAACCCCTGGTTGGCTCTGCTTCGGACCGCACGTGGAACAGAGTAGGGCGACGTAAACCCTTTATTTTGGCAGGTGCCTTTGCCGCTGCGCTGGGTATGTATTTGATGCCAAATGCACCACTTTTTGTTGCGTTTATGGTTCCTATGCTATTTGGTGCCATGATGTTGGCGCTGATGGATGCGTCCTTTAACGTATGTTTTCAGCCTTTCCGAGCTTTGGTTTCGGATATGGTCCCCGCGAATCAGCGCAATGTTGGTTATTCGGTGCAATCACTTTTGATCAACATTGGCGCAGTAGTGGGGTCAATATTACCCTTCGTGTTAACCAATGTAGTGGGCTTGGAGAATACTGCCAAAGCCGGTGAAGTTGCCCCGTCGGTGACCTGGGCGTTTTATTTGGGGGCTACCGTATTACTTGGGTCGGTAATCTGGACAGTCATTCGTACCAAAGAATATCCACCTCAGGAATATTATGCTTACAAAGGCATGGATGGCGCGGCAATTGAAGCGGAGCTAAAAAACAAAAAGCCGCTTTTAGTACGCCTGAAAGGTTTTTTCCAGTTGGTAATCAACATGCCCAAAACCATGAAACAACTGGCCGTTGTGCAGTTTTTTTCCTGGTTCTCATTGTTCATTATGTGGGTTTACACTACACCTGCCATCACACAGCATATCTGGGGAGTCGAGCCCAAGTGGTTTGACCCGAACTTTATCGCCAGCTTAACGGCGGTTCCAACGCACATTTTGGATGCCAAAGGTGCGGCAGGTGACTGGGTGGGGATATTGTTTGCGGCTTATTCGTTGTTTGCGGCACTATTTTCCATTGTTTTGGCCCGATTGGCGGATAAGTTTGGTCGTAAACTGATTTATTCGGGGTCTCTGTTGTTGGGTGGGTTAAGCTACATTAGCTTTATGTTCTTCCAAAACCCTGACCCCACCGTTGTCAATTTATATATCACTCAAGTGACCGTACCAGCCGGCGCAGTAAACCTATTGTTGCCTATGATTGGCGTTGGTATCGCTTGGGCAGCAATTTTGGCCATGCCATACGCTATGTTGGCAGGCGCTCTGCCTGCGGATAAAACCGGTGTTTATATGGGGATTTTCAACTTCACCATCGCTGCACCGCAAATCGTCTCAGGCATTTTGTCCGGTTGGATTTTAAGCTCGGTGTTTGCCAATGAGGCCATCAATATTCTTATCTTGGCTGGCGTGTCGATGGTATTGGGTGGGATTGCAGTCTTTTTCGTTAAAGAGCACCACAATCAATCTGTTTGATATATTTTCTACGGTGCCTGAGGGGCACCGTAGACTTAAAAAGCTTTGCTAGTTTCTCAAGGTTCCACAAGACTCGCGAACAACAACTTCCACTGGCATTAGCTTGGTTTCACTGGGCTTGCCGTTGATCAAATCCAATAAACAACTAACCAATAGCTCACCAGCCAACTTCGTGTTTTGGGCAACCGTGGTGAGAGCTGGGTTGGTAAATCTGGATACCGGGATATTGTCATAACCCACCACTGCAACCTGACTAGGAATCTCAATATGGTGGTCTTTGAATGCTTGCATTACGCCAATGGCAATCAAATCGCTGGCGCAGAATACCGCATCTAGGGTATTGCCAGATTCAATTAATACCTTTGCAGCACGATAGCCTGATTCCTCGGTTGAGATGGCTTCCACCTGATTTTGCTTATTAACTTTTAGGCCAGAATCGCGAATCGCTTTGCAGTGCCCGTCGTATCGAGCTTTAAATTCTGGAGCATGATTGTCGGCACCGCCCACAAACGCAAAGTGTTTGCGTCCACCTTGAATAAGATGTTGAGTGATGTCGTAACCACCTTGGAAATTGTCACAGCCAATGGAAGCACCGGGATGATTTTTATCAATCGCACCCCAGCGCACAAAGTGAGTTTCCTGTTCCTCTAATTGAGTCAATTTGTCTCGATAGTCTTCGAAGTCACCATAGCCAAGTAAAATGATACCGTCGGCTTTGTTAGTATCTTCAAAATCGGCATGCCAGTCGTCACTCATATTCTGAAAAGAAATCAATAAATCGTAACCCGCCTGTGCGCTAGCGCGGGTAATACTGCCAAGCATGGATAAGAAAAACGGGTTAATCAACGAATCGTCTGTGGTGGGATCTTCAAACAACAACAATGCCAGAGTTCGACTCTGCTGTTGGCGCAAGTTGCTGGCGTTTTTGTCTACTTTATAATTGAGCTCACGGGCAATGGCTTTAATCTTGTCCCGGGTCTCTTGATTAACCAGTGGACTGTCCCGTAATGCTCTGGATACAGTCGATTGGGATACGCCTGCCTGATGTGCAATGTCAAAGGAAGTCGCTTTTGATTTCATAGTTATACTGCAATGCTCTGTGGCTGTTGTTTACTAGAGTGCTTCAATGCACTTTTTCTAATGCCCTATTGGTTTTGAAAGTTTGCGCCCTGTTGTTGGATATCGAATCACAAGCGAAAGGACCGCTACTATTTTTTATACACTAGGTTGATGGTGAAATCTTGTATTAATTTTACGAATTTAAGCAAAGACTGAGATCACAAAACCACAGTGGGCTTCAAAAAGCTCAGACAAATCACGAATTTTCAGCAAGATATACACAATTAATTGAGCAAAGTCGTTTTGACTTTTCTGGTTGGTGTTATAATGCCGCTTTTTACCACCCCAGATTGAAACAGAGGAACTGTGAATGGCCGAGGCTGAAGTGCGTCCGACCAACTTTATTCGTCAAATCATTGATAAGGATTTGGCTTCCGGCAAGCATGATCATGTTGTGACCCGTTTTCCACCCGAACCCAATGGTTACTTGCACATTGGGCATGCTAAGTCGATATGTTTGAATTTTGGAATCGCTCAAGATTATCAGGGTGAGTGTAATCTGCGTTTTGACGACACCAACCCATTGAAAGAAGACATCAATTTTGTCAATTCCATCAAAGAGGACGTTTCTTGGTTGGGTTTTCAATGGAGTGGGGAAGAGCGCTATTCGTCTAATTATTTTGAGCGATTGCATGGTTACGCCATCGAATTGATTGAAAAAGGTTTGGCCTATGTGGATTTCTCCAGTCAGGACGATATGCGTGAAATGCGTGGAACCTTGAAACAACCAGGCACGAACAGTCCATACAGAGACACTTCAGTCGAGGAGAACTTGTCTCATTTTGCAAAAATGACGGCAGGAGAATATCCAGAAGGGCATTGCAGCTTGCGGGCAAAAATCGATATGAGTTCGCCTTTTATGTGCATGCGTGACCCAGTAATATATCGCGTACGATTTGCCCATCACCATCAAACGGGTGATAAGTGGTGCGTCTACCCGATGTACGATTTTACTCACTGTATTTCGGACGCAATAGAAGGGATCACCCATTCATTGTGTACTTTGGAGTTTCAGGACAATCGCCGGTTGTATGATTGGGTCATCGAGAACATCAGTATCGATACCGTACCCCATCAGTACGAATTTTCCCGTCTAAACTTAGAATACACGGTATTGAGTAAGCGGAAATTGATTCAATTGGTGGAAGAACATCACGTAGATGGTTGGGATGATCCTCGTATGCCTACCATTGCTGGTTTGCGTCGTCGAGGTTACACACCGGCGTCAATTCGTGAATTTTGCCAACGTATCGGTGTCACCAAAATGGATAACATGGTCGAAATGAGCATGTTGGAAGCCTGTATTCGTGATGATTTGAACGAAAATGCCCACCGAGCTATGGCTGTGCTTGACCCCATCAAAGTCACCATTGAAAACTTTCCCGAAGGGGAAGTGGAGTGGTTAAACGCTCCCAATCATCCCAATGATGAAGGAGCTGGAACCCGTGAAGTGCCATTTAGCCGCGAACTGTATATCGAAGCTGAAGATTTTCGTGAACAAGCCAACAAAAAGTTCAAGCGCTTAGTGTTGGGTAAGGAAGTCCGATTGCGTAATGCCTATGTGATCAAGGCGGAACGTTTTGACACAGATGAGCAAGGCAATGTCACTCACGTTTATTGTCAATACGATGCCGATACTCTAGGAAAAGACCCTGCAGATGGTCGCAAAGTGAAAGGCGTAATCCATTGGGTGAGTGCCACTCACGGTAAACCCGCTCAAGTGCGTTTGTATGACCGCTTATTCACGGTACCTAATCCGGCAGCAGAAGAGGATTTTGCCCAAGCCATCAATCCAGAGTCACTGGTGGTTAAACAGGCAGTAGTCGAACCGAGTTTGGCAAATGCCGAAGTGGGAATTGCCCTACAGTTCGAGCGAATGGGATATTTTTGCAAAGATAAAGACAGTACGCCGGAACAGTTGATCTTTAATCGTACGGTCGGTCTGCGAGACACCTGGGCAAAAATCGGCGACTAATTGTCGCCCGTTTCTGTATAAAGAAAAAGCCCGATTCAATGATGAATTGGGCTTTTTCTTATGAGTATTATCCAACTCACAGGCTGTAACTCTTGGAAGGCAAAACTATGACTTGGGTTGCACGACAACGGTTTGACCATTCAGGTCTTTACTGTCCTCTCCTAGCATATACAAATAAGCTGGCATGATCTCATCTGGTGTTTTCAAGGTTTGTGGATCTTCACCTGGAAATGCTTTAGCGCGCATATGGGTTCGAGTACCACCGGGATTGATACAGTTGAAACGAATGGAGCTGTTGGCATATTCATCGGCCAATACTTGCATCAGGCCTTCAGTGGCAAACTTTGAAATAGCATAACTTCCCCAATATGCGCGACCTTTACTGCCTACCGTGGAAGTGGTAAACAAAACCGACGCAAGAGGCGATTTCTCTAATACCGGTAAGAGTGCTTGAGTCATCAAGAATTCGCTGGTCAGATTGACCTGCATCACTTCTTCAAACATCCCCTGACTTATTTGTTTGAGAGGCTCCAAATGACCAAGAATGCTGGCGTTGTGCAGTAAACCATCTAACTTACCAAAGCTGTTTGCGATGGTGTCGGCCATATCTTGATAATGTTTTTGAGTCGCGCCTTTCAAATCCAAAGGCACGATGGCTGGTTCGGGCAATCCCTCAGCTACGATTTCATCGTAGACCTTTTCCAACTTTTTAACGGTTCTTCCTAATAGGATAACCGTTGCCCCATGGCGTGCAAAAGTCAGAGCAGCCGCCTTGCCAATGCCACTGCCGGCACCAGTAACCAAGATGACTTTGTCGTTCAATAAAGATATTGGAGCAGAATAATTGAGCATTACTAAAGATGAGTTAAACTAATCAGTAGCCAAATGTTATCACTTGGTGATGATTTTCGATATTCATTTAGCGAATGCAAAGCAAAAGTCCAGTTTAATCGGTTGATTTTTGTGCAAGCTAGTCAACCTAAGGGGATTTAACTCCTGTCTGCGCTGGGCTTGCACGTTAACGGTGAGCCCTAATGCTTTAGAATTTAATGGGTGCTGTTGATATTGGTAACACTAAAGTTGATCACTTTAAGTCTTACAAATACTTAACAAAACTTTGCAAATAGCTAACAAAGTCAATACTATGAGTGAATTGATAACTGGTCATACGTGTTGGATTGTGAAATTGCTCATCGATTGCTCGGTGGTTGCATAAAAAGCGTTCAGACGGGTGTGACATTGCATATTCGTATCGTGGGAGAAAGAATGAAAAAACTGTTGATCAGCACAAGTATCGCTGCAGTGTTTGTGCTCGCTGGTTGCGGTGGTGGGGATGATTTAAGATCCATACAAGCGGACACGCAAAACAAAACGAGTCCAGCGTCTCGGGTCAGGTTTGACCCAGCAGGTGGTGTGTTAAATGTCCCCAGCGATTTATTTTTTGCTTTGGTTGAGCAAACGGATGACGGCACGTTAGAAATGCCCGATGAAGTCGCTGGTCAAGCAAACGGTGGCACTCCCGATTTCGGCAACCCCTCTGCGGCCCTAGGTGCTTTGGATGGTTGGTCTACTCAACATCCATTTACCTTTTCAACCAGTCATCCTGATGGCGTCAGTCTTGATGCTGTGTCGGCTGCGAGCCCAGGCGCTGTGCGTATTTTCGAAGGCGCTATCGGTGGCGATCTTAACGATGCCGACTGTACCACTGCTCCGCCTATTTCCGGTTGTAAAGTTTACCAAGAATTAACCTTTGGCGTTGATTTTGTCACCCAAGCCCGTGGTAATGATGTCGTGGTCGTGCCTTTGAAACCTCTTAAAGGTTCGACAAGCTATTATGTGGTAGTTACTGACATGCTCAAAGCCAGCAATGGTGATTCTTTGAAAGGATCGACCAGCTATGAGTCTTTGAGTGCCGACATTAATACGTTGCCTTTGGCTACGGAATCACAATTGACCCTACAAGGTTTAATCAATTCCTATGAAGCCGTAGTATCGACTCAAGGTGGGGTAAATAAAGATTCCATTATCTTTACCTACACTTTTACTACCCAATCCACTACTGAAATTCTAGAAACCGCCAAACAACTGGCCATTGCACCTTTTGCAACCGCCCTCGCCGGTGGAATGCCTCCTCAGCAGGCCGCTCAGTTTTTACCAGTAATTCCTGTGAATGAAGGGGCTGCCCCAACGGCATTTGAGGTGTTGGCTCCGAGTTTATTGGGTGATAACTACGCTCAACTTAATGCGGTAGGCTTGACTACCTGTTCTGGTTTGATTGCGGCTGTAAGTAACCCGCAATCGCCGTTAAATGCTACTGCAATGTCGGTATTTCCTTCGGTAGCGCCGTTCTGCGCGGCTTCACTGAAGCAGGGAACCATTGACTTACCATACTATCTCGACCCAGCAGATCCGCTAAATGGTCGTTGGAGCGCCGCGTGTACCAATGGTCTTGCTTTACAAACCATTGGCGCAGAAGCAATTCAAGGATTGCTGGCATCGGGCACCATTACCGCGGGTCCAAACAACGCCTTGTGTCAACAAGCTAGTGGTGGACAATTGCTGGATTTAGATTTGACCAATTTAGGACTCCGAGACTTACGTCATGTGACTCGATACAGTCCGATCGTGGCGCGTAAAGGGAGCAATGAAGACGGTACAGAAACCCTGAACGTTCAAATCACAGTGCCAGATATTAATGTCGTGAACCTGATCGCAAGTTTACCTGGAACTGGTGTATCGCCGATTGCTGCCGTGCCTGAAGCAGGCTGGCCTGTGGTGATTTTGCAACACGGTATTACTTCTAAGAAAGAAGATTTCTTGGCCATTACGGGTGCCTTGTCATTGGCAGGTTATGCGACTGTCGCCATCGACCATCCGTTGCATGGTAGCCGTGGTTTCACCATTGATGGAGACGTTGTAAATGCTTCCGCTGGATTCGGTGGCGCAACCACAGATTATATGAACTTGGCTTCGTTGCTTACAACTCGTGACAACAATCGTCAAAGTATCATTGATACGTTAGGTCTGCGTTTGGGCCTCAATGCTGTGGTGGATTTGACTGGTGGATCAGTCAAGTTGAATGGTTCTGATGTATCTTTCGTTGGACAAAGCTTAGGTTCAATCACAGGTATCGGTACCGTAGCGCTGGCTAACGAATCCTTCGGTGAAGGTAACCCATTGGCAGCGTTCGATTCTATGTTTGCTATCAACAGCGCGGTCTTTAGCGTGCCTGGTGGCGGTATTGCTGGCTTCCTGATTGAATCACCAAGCTTTGGTGCGTTGATCAAAGGTTCCTTGTTGGCTGCCTCTTCAGATGACTTTGTAGCATTCTTGACGGCATATGCTACTGAGAATCAAATCGCCCCAGACCAAGCGATCGCACCTGCGTTCGTGGCTTTTGAAGCGATGTTGACTGATGCTCAAAAAGCAGAAATTAACAGCACCTTTGCGAGTTTTGTATTCGCCGCACAAACCATTACTGACGCGTCAGATCCAAACAACTTCGCAGTGATGTTAGCGGGCAACTCAGAGTTTATCTTCCATGAAGTCGTGGGTGGTGGTCAAAATGATGATGGCAGCACAGCTCTGCCAGATCAGGTCATTCCCAACTCGACAACTAACTCGCCCACCTTTGCCGGTACAGAACCTTTGGCGGCCTTTGCTGGCCTAGACGGAGTTTCTTCAACCTCACAAGGCAACGGATTGGTTCGCTTTATCGCAGGTGAACATTCTTCATTGCTTAACCCAAGATTAAGTGCCGCGGTAACCACTGAAATGCAACGCCAGGCAGCAGCCTTTATTGCTACAGGTGGAACGACTATCGTCGTTACTGATCCTACGGTAGTGGCAAACTAATCGTTAGAAAAACCAAAAGCCAAGTCAGTGACTTGGCTTTTTTTTTGCGCTATTGTCCCCACATCCGTGCTTGGTGCATGATCTAATGGAGTAAATTAATTTGGAATTTTTGTATGAATACGGCTTGTTTGTAGCCAAAGCCGTGACGCTAGTCGTTGCTATATTGGTTGTCGTTGGCGGAATCGTCAGTGTGGCGGCAAAACAAAAGCAAAGTGGCGGGAACTTAGAAATCACTTCAATTTCCGAACAAATTGAGGAGATGACAGAACATGCTAAGTCTTTGTTGTTGAGCAAAGAACAGCAAAAGCAACGTCAGAAAGAGAAGAAAAAGGCGCTTAAAGCAGCGAAAAAGGAAGACAAAGATCAGCAAAAGAACAATTTGTTTGTGGTGGACTTTGACGGCTCGATGGACGCCCATGAAGTTGAAAATTTACGCCATGAAGTGACTGCAATCTTGTGTGCCGCCGAAGAGGGCGATGAAGTGCTGGTCCGTTTGGAAAGTGGCGGCGGCGTTGTGCACGGCTATGGACTGGCAGCTTCACAACTGCAAAGGGTTGTGGACAAGAAACTGAAGTTAACTGTCGCCGTAGATAAAGTAGCCGCCAGTGGTGGCTATATGATGGCCTGTGTAGCCAATAACGTACTTAGCGCAAAGTTTGCCATCATTGGCTCAATTGGAGTTATTGCGCAACTGCCCAACTTCAATAAGTTGCTTAAAAAGAACGATATTGAATTTGAACAGCACACTGCTGGAAACTTTAAACGTACACTCACTTTGTTTGGTGAGAATACCGACCAAGGACGTGAAAAATTCAAGCAAGAGTTAGAAGAAGTGCACCATTTGTTTAAAGACTTTGTGAAGAGTCATCGTCCTGAAGTCGATATTGAAAAAGTGGCAACCGGTGAGTATTGGTACGGCACCCAAGCCCAGGAACTCGGCTTGGTAGATGATATTCAAACATCAGACGATTTCTTATTGTCCCAGTTGGAACAAAAACACATTTACAAAGTGAAGTATTCCAAGAAAAAGCCGCTACCAGAGAGATTGGGGATGGCCGCTTCCTCTGGAATTACCGCCGCTATGGTAAAGCTTGCCAGCAAAGCGCAAACGGTGTTTCGATAAATAAGACGCTAGATCCTCTGTTTTACTCAAAGGTAAATGCTGGATTGTTGTTTAAAAGGCTATTTTCAGGGATGAAAATCTGTCAGCGTACAGGGATGTATTTACGCGGTTTCACACAACAAACAACAGTTGCCTGTGCTTGGTGTTTGGCTCTGAGTGAACCTCCTTCAGAGGAAGAGCAATCAAGATCTTCGGTATAGAAATTCGATAACTCAGTCACTAGACCCTCTGTTTTACTCAAAGGTAAATGTTGGATTGTTGTTTGAAAGGCTATTTTCAAGGATGAAAATCTGCCAGCGTACAGGGACGTATTTACCGCGATTTCACACAACAAACAGCGTTTGCCTGTGCTTGGCGGTGAGTTTTGGCTGATGTTGGTTAAGAGCAAGAGCAAGAGCAAGAGCAAGAGCAAGAGCAAGAGCAAGAGCAAGAGCAAGAGCAAGAGCAAGAGCAAGAGCAAGAGCAAGAGCAAGAGCAAGAGCAAGAGCAAGAGCAAGAGCAAGAGCAAGAGCAAGAGCAAGAGCAAGAGCAAGAGCAAGAGCAAGAGCAAGAGCAAGAGCAAGAGCAAGAGCAAGAGCAAGAGCAAGAGCAAGAGCAAGAGCAAGAGCAAGAGCAAGAGCAAGAGCAAGAGCAAGAGCAAGAGCAAGAGCAAGAGCAAGAGCAAGAGCAAGAGCAAGAGCAAGAGCAAGAGCAAGAGCAAGAGCAAGAGCAAGAGCAAGAGCAAGAGCAAGAGCAAGAGCAAGAGCAAGAGCAAGAGCAAGAGCAAGAGCAAGAGCAAGAGCAAGAGCAAGAGCAAGAGCAAGAGCAAGAGCAAGAGCAAGAGCAAGAGCAAGAGCAAGAGCAAGAGCGATCAAAAACTTCGGGATAAAGCGCCCGATAGTTTTTGATACGAGGATACGGCGCCCGATAGTTTTTGATAAAAAAGCCCGAATCATTCGATTCGGGCTTTTTCGGTTTTGGATTTAAATTTAAATGTAGACTTAGATTACCAGCCGCACTGGCGACCCACGTTTTGTTCATCCAACCAGGCTTTTAAAGGTTCGAAGTACGCTAATATGGCTGTTGCATCCATTTGGTCTTTGCCTGTCAGCGTCTTCAACGCGTTTTGCCATGGTTCACTTTGACCCATTTCCAACATGTTGTTGAGTGCTTCACCTGCTTCTTTGCTTCCGTAGATAGAACAACGGTGAACTGGACCTTCGTCGCCCGCTATCTTACACAGCGCCTGATGGAACTGGAATTGTAAGATGTGAGCCAAGAAATAACGTGTATAAGGCGTATTGGCTGGAACATGGTATTTAGCCCCTGGATCAAAAGCATCAGCTGGGCGATCAACAGGTGCCATCAAACCTTGGTATTTTTCACGCAATTCCCACCATGCTGTATTGTATTGCTCTGGTGTCACTTCTCCAGAGAATACTTTCCAGCGCCACTGATCCACCATCAAACCGAAGGGAACAAAAGCAATCTTGTCCAAGGCCAGTTTCAGCAACATGCCAATGTCGTTAGATGCATCAGGAACACTGTCCACTAAGCCAATTTTTTGTAAGTACTTAGGTGTAATTGACAGAGCAATAGTATCGCCAATGGCTTCATGGAATCCGTCATTTGCCGAGCCTTGATACAACATAGGTTGATTGTTGTATGCGCGCTGATAGTAGTTGTGTCCCAACTCGTGGTGAATAACAGCAAACTCTTCACCGGTTTTCTGAATACACATTTTGATGCGCAGATCATCCACATTATCTAAGTTCCAAGCTGAGGCGTGACAAACAACGTCTCGGTCAGCAGGTTGTTGGAACATAGAACGTTCCCAGAAAGTTTCTGGAAGGGGTTCAAAACCCAACGAAGAGAAAAAGGACTCCGCTTGCTTGACCATTTTGATCTCGTCGTAGTCATGCTCTTCAAGGGCTTTAGTAACATCGATAACTTCAAGCTCTTGTTTCGGTTTTACGATGTCATAGATATTGCCCCATGTTTGGCCCCACATGTTGCCGAGCAAGTGGGCAGGGATAGGTTTGTCTTGAGGAACGATGTCAGTTCCGTATTGCTCACCCAGTTCTGCTCTTACGTGACAGTGCAACGCTTCGTAGAAAGGCTTTACTTGGTCCCACAGACGGTCAAGCTCAGCAGAAAATTCATTGGCTGGCATATCGTAACTGCCACGCCACAATTCACTGACGTCAGTCAGCCCTAGTTCTTTAGCGCCTTCATTAGCGAGTTCAGTTTGCTCTTCATAAAGTTCTCTCATTGGTACTGAAACCGTTCGCCAACCTTCCCACATTTCAAGCAAAAGTTTTGGATCACGTTCCGTAGCCATTATGTTTGACATTTCAGTTAGGCGGAAACACTCGTCCTCACTCCGACAATATTTACCGGCACCGTACATACCGCCTAATTCAGAGCTCAACTGAGCCAACCGAGCGGACTTTTCTGCATCGGCTGGTGCGGGCATGACGAGACCATTACGCAGTAAATTCAATTTACGACGAGTTTGTGCATCCACTTCAACGTCGTTAAATTTCGCAGATTCCTTCGCTAACTCAGAAGCTCTAGCCGTAAGCTTTTCCGACAAATAGGCCGTTACATCCGCTGTATCTTTGATGATGTAAGTTTGATAGGCCCATTCCGCTTGGGCTGCAGGCATTTGTAACTTGGCCAATTCTTGCTGCGCATTTTCGATGAAGTCTTTTGCATCTTGTGCAGTAAGTGGCTTCACTTCGTCATTCATCTGTTGTTGCGGCTTGGAACAAGCGCTCAAGCCAAGAGCGGCTATAACCATGAGGGCGCAGGGTGTTAGTTTGTTTTGCATAAAAGTCACTCGTTTGTTTTCGTCTTATAGAAACAAAAAAACGGCCGATTTGCCGTTCTTTTACTTCACTGTTTTGGTTTCACTATCTAGGTAGTTTTGAACCAGGGTTGTTTGCCAGAATCTGTTCAGCCCAATATTGTTTCACTGAAAATCCACCTGATACGGGTTTGGATTCTTTTTTAGGTTTCTTTGCAGCGGGTTTTGCTTCTGATTTCTTAGCTTTAGGGGTGCTCTTTGACTCAGCAGCAGCCGCTGTTGAACCACCGCTCATCTCTTCTTTCATCTCTTGTAGGGCGGCTAAACGCATTTTCTTGCCACCATCAACACTATACCATCCGCCAGCAGCTTCAATTTCTGGCGCTTTGCCATTTGCTGCAGTGTAGGCCTGAGTAAATTGCTCGATGACCTGATCTTTGTCGAGTTTGCTCATAGTTAGGTAATCACCTTATTGTTTGTCATAATATCCACACAAAGTGCGTCAGTTTTATACCGTGTTTTCACCCTAAAGTCTAATTGTGGGTGTTTTTGTTACAATTTTGTACCGCAAATGTAAAAGAGGAAAGGTAATTTAATGCATATTAGCGACCTACTCAAATGGCTAGAGCAGACCTTGCAATCAGAACAATTTCAGGACTATTGTCCTAATGGCTTGCAGATAGAGGGCCGTGAACAGATTAAAACTATAGTGACTGGAGTGACTGCTTGCCAAGCGCTTATCGACAACGCGATTGAGTTAAATGCCGATGCTATATTGGTCCATCACGGATTCTTTTGGAAGTCAGAGTCTCCAGTCATTCGGGGCATGAAGCGCAAACGAATTAAGCAACTCATTGAAAATGATATCAATCTACTGGCGTATCACTTACCCCTCGATACTCATCCTACATTGGGCAACAATGCCCAACTCGCAAATCGCTTGGGACTGGTTAACGTCACTGCGATGGATGGACAAAAGCCCAATGGCATCGTAATGTGCGGACGATTTGTTCAAGCCATAGGTTTGGACGAGCTTGGCAAACAGCTAAATGCACAGTTGTCGAGAATGCCGACCTTGGTTAGTGGTGGTAATCACAAGATTGAAACTGTGGCCTGGTGCACCGGCGGTGGGCAAGGCTATATTGATGCGGCCGCAGCCCAAGGAGTGGATGCCTTTATCAGTGGCGAGATATCTGAGCAAACCGTCCACAGCGCAAGGGAGCAGGGAATTCACTACATAAGTGCAGGTCATCACGCCACCGAACGATATGGCGTGAAAGCGTTAGGCGAGAAATTACATGAGGTGTTTGGACTTAACGTTCAGTTTATCGATATCGATAATCCTGCTTAGTAAGAGCGACTTAACCCCCATGTTTTTAACTACGTATCCATTGCCATGTGCGACCCATTGCCTCGTACCACCATCGTTCGAATTTCTGAATGTTGGAAGCGGCAGGCGCAAAGTCAGCCAAACTGGATTGGTCCGACAGACGCACTAGGTGCTCGGTTGGTGCGGCGATGGGGCTTAGCCCTTGGGCTTCAAACAAAGGAATTGCGCGGGCCAAATGAGACGCTGAGGTTACGATCACAAAAGACTTGTCTTTCAGAAGTGGAGCAAGCGCTTTTGCTTCCTGCTCGGTGTCTTTGGCTTTTTCTAGCGCATGAATTTGCTGGGAAGGAACCCCCAGTGCAACCAACAATTGCTTATTCATGTAAGCGTTGCTATAGGGCTCTCGGCCAGCATTGCCTGAGGTCACGATCAATGCTTGAGGGTTCATTCGCCAAATCCTAACAGCCTCAGTATCTCGTATTACCGAGCAAGGGTGAATCTGAGAGGTGATTGGCAAAGATCTATCATTTACGTGGTTGCAACCCAAAACGACAATGTAGTCCACCTTTCTCGCTCGATCATACTGAGGATATTGATGTTCTAAGGTGCGTAGTAGTGAATTGGGAATTGAAGGTAGACTGACCATAAACAATAAACCAATTGCTGTGGCTGTGAATAATATGGCGCTTTTGCGACGCTGGGTCACGATGCAATAAAGCCCGATGAGCAGCAGGACAATCAGCACAGGTAAGGGCATAAAAAAAACACCAACAAACTTTTTAAACAGAAAAAAATCCACGTAAACTGCTCCTCAATATCAGCATAGAAAATCCCTAGGGGATCTATTGAAACATGAATAATAAACCAGATCAGAGCTTTGATACGATTCTCGATAAATTTGATCGAAACATTTATGGTTCCAGCAAAGGGAAACTGCGTCATGAATTGTTATTGCACTACCTTTTGACTGTATTGGATTTGCGGGGGCACCCCCTAAATATTATCGATGTTGGTGCAGGCACTGGAGTAATGACTCAGGCCATGCTTGATTTGGGACATCAAGTTACTTTTAACGATCTATCGCAAGAATCGGTGGAAATCGGAAAGAAAAAACTGGGGGGTTACAGCAATGTTGACTTCCTGCAGGGCACTTTGTCTGAGTTAAGTAGACAGTCATTTTATGATGTGGTGATTTGTCATGCGGTGCTTGAATGGCTGCAAAATCCCTACGATGCGTTGCAAAAAATGATCGGCTTAGTAAAGCCTGGTGGGTCGTTATCACTAAGCTTTTTTAATCTTGATGCCCATCGTTTTGGCAACGTTTTATATGGGAATTTTGACTATGTACTGAATGGCATGCCCAGAAAAAACAACGTTCGGCTAAACCCCAATAATGCGCTTCCTGTGCAAGATGTGTTGGCCAAGTTGGCAGAGTTCCCAGTAGAAATTATTCATACAGCAGGGATTCGTTGCTTTCACGATTATTTAAAAATAAAGCAGCAACAAGTGGATGATTACGACAAACTCAAACAATTGGAAATGCTCTATGGTCTTCAGGCCCCTTATAAGTGGCTAGGTAAGTACTTCCATATTATCGTGCGCATTCCTTAGTCGGACAGGGTAGAAAGGTGTCTCCATCAAAGTTTCCCTGATTGAATAAGGCGATATTCGATAGTGTGGTGCTGGCAATTTGTTGCAGGGCTTCGTCGGTAAAAAAGCCTTGATGCCCTGTGATGATTACGTTTGGAAAGCCACTGAGTCTCTGAAAAACATCGTCTTGAAGAATATCCAACGATTTATCTTCAAAAAACAGTTCCGACTCCATTTCATAAACATCCAAGCCCAAATAGCCGATTTTTCGTTTTTTGAGCGCTCTAATTACCGCCGGTGTATCGATCAATCCTCCGCGGGAAGTATTTATTAGCATGACACTGTCTTTCATCATCTCTATGGTGTTTTCGTTGATCATATGATGACTGTCGTGATTCAACGGACAATGTAGTGTTACGATATCACTGTTTTGAAATAATTCTTGAAGCGAGCAATAGCTTAGGTTCACGTGGTCAGTTAGCGCAGGATCAGGGTAGGGGTCATAGCACAACACTTGGCAACCAAAGCCCTGTAAAATGCGGATAACACTTTGCCCTATGCGCCCAGTGCCAACTACACCGACTGTTTTGGCATTCAAGTTGAAGCCAAGCAATCCTTCTAGGCTAAAATTGTTTTCTCTTACTCTATTGTAGGCTTTATGGATTTTACGGTTGAGAGTCAGGATCAAAGCCATTGTGTGCTCTGCAACCGCTTCGGGTGAGTAGGCGGGTACTCTGGAAACCGTCAGACCATGATGACAGGCGGCTGCGAGGTCCACATTATTGTATCCCGCACAGCGCAAAGCAATATGCTTTACTTGGTGTTGAGCTAGTACTGAGATGACTTCAGCATTGACCTGATCATTTACAAAAACACATACGTTTTGATATCCCGCGCATAACTTGGCAGTTTGTTCATCTAATCGAGACGTTTGGTAGTCGATGTCCAACTGCAACTCATTGTTGGCTTGAGTAAAGAAAGTTTTGTCATATTCCTTACAGCTGAACATCAGAGTTTTCATATCATTATGTTCTCTAGAGTAACGCTTCGATGTCTTTCTCGATAGCTTCGGGTTTGGTGTTTGGCGCGTATCGCTTGATAACCTCACCATCTCGGTTGATCAAAAACTTAGTAAAATTCCATTTTATACTCTTGCTACCCAGTAGGCCGGGGGCTCTTTCCTTCAGATATTGGTATAGAGCTGAGGTATTGTCGCCGTTAACATCGGATTTTTTAAACAGAGGAAAGTTTACATTGAAGGTAAGGGTGCAAAACTGTTCGATTTCTTGATCAGAACCAGGTTCTTGATGGCCAAACTGATCACAAGGAAATCCCAATACTGAAAATCCTTTCTCAGAGTACTTGTCTTGCAAAGCCTGTAATCCATCATACTGTGGCGTAAAACCGCACTTGCTTGCGGTATTTACGATCAGCAAAACTTTACCCTCGTATTCCGCAAATGATTGTTCTTTGCCGTTGTTCAACGGCATGGAAAATTCGTACAACTTAGAAGACATGACACTCACTCAGATTGATTTATCTAGGCGAATTGTAGAACAAAAACACGTTAGGTCACAGAGATTTGGCCAGTTTTTACCGCGCTTTGAAGTTACACTAAGGGTTCGTAGTTCCACTGGTGTCCTTCATAATGAACTTTAGCTTTGGCATATTCCCGCTCTGCTCGCCAAGTTCGATTGTTCAGTTTAACGACGACTCCGGCGTACAAGCGTTTATTGGCAATCAGTTTTATTTGTTGCTGATAGCTGTCTTTTGCATCTTTCATGCTTTCTGCTTTCTCAGCCAACCACTCTAATAGTTGGATTTCATTGCGCAACATTTCTTCCGCTTCTTCGAATTTTCTACGCAGGTCAGGATGAATTTTTTTACTGCGAATGATGGCAAATTTATCTTGGTGGCGAGAGTTGTTGCTGCGTAATTGTTGAAGGAGTTCGTCAACAGTGTCTTTTCTTTCCAATAACGCATTAAATCCCGGACTGAAATCGATACTGAGGTGACTCCCCGAAACCGCTCCTAAGGTTCCTGCTATCACTGCCGCCTGGCTTTGGATATCACAAGCAAAAAGATTGCCGTTGGGCTTGTCTACAGGGCCCACGGTTACACTGCCACCGCAAATTATTTTGCTATAGGCAAGTTGCCGACCAATAGTGACACTGCCTTTGCAGTTGATCAAAAGCCCTTGACCGTGCTGTACATGCACGCTGCCCTGAGCGGTGAGTTTGGTACTGAATTCGGTGCTTTGTTCATTTACTTTGCCCATTGCACCTTCGGTGATAATAATATCGCCGCCCGCAATGATTGTTGCCGACTCAACGAAGCCGTTGATTGTAACGTCGCCGCTTGCGTTAATCTCCATCTTCTCAGTCACATCACCGTTGACTAAGACTGCACCGTCGTACTTGATGTTGCCAGTACCCACATTGACGCCTTTGCATATAAAGGTATCGTCCACCCACATTTTGTCATTTTTGAATTTGGGCATGCCGGTAATGGCAGCAAGATAAAGGTTTTCGTCATGATCACTTTGCTTAGTACCGTCCCCGGGACGAAACTTAACCCATGCGCCCGTTTTTGAGTCCAATACCGCGCCCGTTACTGTATAACCATCCCGTCCTTTTGTTGGTGGCATTCTGCGCAAGATTTCTGTATCCATTTTCACGCAGATAACGTCGCCTAGATTGCGCATGTCAACTCTCGCAGAGCCTGTCGATTGAGGCCGGAGAATGCGTTCCAGTGCATTGGGTACCAAGGGCTTCAAGGTTGAGTCGCGACCGTTTTTGGCCGGTAAACCCTTTGCAACCATGTCTTCTACAATCTCTCCTGGATTGCCTTTTTTGGCTTGCACTGCCATTTTTTTCAAGCGTTTGGTGCTGAGACCTCGTTTGATTCCTTTATCATTGGCAAGTTTAAGCAGCTCTTTTGGCGAGGGTGATGACCCTCCATAGGCACAGGTGATGGATAGACTGGCCACCATGTCGTTGTCTTCAATACGAAACTTGATCGCTGCATCGCGTTTTTCAGCAATACGCTGCACAATCAGGTCATTTCGCTGCTCTTTTTTGGCTTTGGAATAGGAGGAAATGGCTTCTTTTACATTCTCGTCAAACAAATAGAACTTGTTGTATTTGCTGGCGTTGAACAGTTTCAGTAGTGAGTTTAAATCCAGAGATCCCGGGACTTTGTCTGGCTCGATGGATACATCCAAGTAAGTTTGGGTCGCGTCAAGTTCTAGATTAATACCGTTCATAGGGACTACCATATTTGAGTATCTGCTGGTGCTCGGCAGATACAATGCATTGACGAAATTGTTAATACTTTGTTTATCGACAGATACTCAAACTATATTATGGAAAATGTCAGGTTGGCTACAAGTTTTCCGCATATTTGAGCAGATCCCTAAGTATAGACAGTTTTTTCGGCACATTATGAAATTCACTCATCAGTTGTTCTATTTCTTGAATAAACGGCTGTAGTTGCATGCTCGAACCTGAACTTGGGTCTGTTAGACGAAATTCTCTATGCCTTTGCCACTTCTCCAATTCCTGTGCCGTAAGGGTGTGCGGATAATTGCGACCTCTAAAACGAAACAGTAGAGTATTGAGTCTGTTGTCTTCAAAGTGCCATTCTTTAGTCCCTAAATCTTGCGGGTTGGTCTTTAAAACTTGCTGCATTTTCTGCCTGTCGGCATCACTAAAAAAGCCCCCAGTATAGAGTGCGAAGTCAGCATCTACGGCTTTGTGCTCTTCCGAATGCTCAAAAATCCCTCTTAACTTGACAGTCATTTTAGGATCTTCCATGGCCGCTTTTAGCTGCGCGAGATGCTGCAAACATGCGGTTCGATCTATACCCAGATGATGAGCTTGTGCTTCATTGAGTGACTTAGCTGGCGCGACAATAGGGCATTTGTTGATGTGGATTAGCTTCAGGGGCAAACGTTGTTCACTTTCAGCCAGCATGCTGTTGGGCTGATACAACTTTTCACGAAGCGCTTCTTCGCTAAGCTCCATCAGCGGTGTTGGATCCAATTCCAAGTTTGCCACAATTACGGCGTTTGGATTTGTCGGGTGCCATGCCAGTGGAACAATCCAAGTGCAACATCCATGGGCTGCTGGAAGTTTAGAGGATATGTGAACTAAAGGTGTCAATCTGTCTAGATCTAAGAGATTTTTAACCTGTTGCTTTTTACGGAGTTGAAATATGAAGTCATACAGTTTTGGTTGCGCGGTCTTTATCTTCTTGGCTAGGCCAATCGTAGCAAGAACATCAGACAACGCATCGTGCGCATCAGCATGCTCAATTTCATTCGCCACGCTCAGTTGATCCAGTTTGAAACTGGGAACACCATCGTCATTGTATACCCATTGCACTCCGTCTGGCCGCAGGGCATAACAAGCTCGGGCTAAATCAATGATATCCCAGCGGCTATTTCCGTGCTGCCACTCTCTAGCGTAGGGATCATAGAAATTTCGATACAGCGCATTGCGGGTGACTTCATCGTCGAATCGAATGCTGTTATATCCAGCACCGCATGTATTTGGTTTAGAGAATTCATGATGGATTTTGCTGACAAATTCCGCTTCTATCAAGCCGTCTCTGAGTGTTTGTTGGGGAGTAATTCCGGTGATTAGGGCCGCCATTGGATGTGGCAAATAATCGTTTGGGATCTGACAATACCAATTAATCGGCTTTTCTATAGGATTAAGGTCATAGTCGGTTCGCAATGCGGCAAACTGGCAAGCGAAGTCTTTTTTCGGGTTTACGCCCCACGTCTCGTAGTCGTGCCATAGAATACTGGGTGAATTCAAACTGAGCCTAATTGTTCGTTATACTGTTTAATCAAGATCAGAACAGAAATAATAACTAAACACAATGACCATTCATTTTTTGACGTATGCTTTATGAATCAGACCCAAGTTCAAACTTGATTTCTAACATTAGGAGGTTTTTATGTCATCACATGTATATAAGCTAATTGAACTAACCGGATCTTCGCCTGATTCGATCGAAGCGGCTGTACAAAACGCCATTCAAAAGGCGTCTCAGTCTGTGCATAGTCTTCGCTGGTTTGAAGTGCTGGAAACACGTGGCCATATCGATGAGGGTATGGTTGCCCATTGGCAAGTCACCATCAAAGTAGGTTTTACTCTGGATGATTAACATGAAGAAATACTCAATATCTCGAGCGCTTTTGTGTATCGGTTCAATTTGTCTTGCTGGTTTTGCTTTTGCGAGTCAAACAGCAGAGGCACCCATTGCAATTGCCATTCATGGTGGTGCGGGGACCTTATCGAAGGCCAATATGAGTGAACGTCAGGAAACGGAATACAAAGCGGTATTAGCCCGTGCCGTGAAAGCGGGTTATGAGCAACTCAAACAGGGTAGCTCTAGTCTTGACGCGGTAGTGACGAGTATCAAAATCCTTGAAGACTCTCCGTTGTTCAATGCGGGCAAAGGCGCAGTATATACCTTTGACGAAGAACATGAATTGGACGCATCGATTATGAGTGGTATTGACAGACAAGCCGGAGCGGTCGCAGGTGTGAAAAACGTCAAAAACCCGATTTTGGCAGCATTGGCGGTGATGAGGGATTCTCCTCATGTAATGTTAAGTGGCTCGGGAGCGGAAGCCTTTGCTTTGCAACAAGGCCTTGAAACTGTAAATAACCAGTATTTTGACACGGATATGCGTTTAGAAGCCTTACGTAAAGCAAAAGCAAAAATACTGAATTCCACGAAGACCAGCCAAGTGCGTCCAATCGACTTTTGGGACTATAAGTTTGGTACGGTAGGTGCGGTTGCTTTAGACCGAAATGGCAATTTGGCTGCAGGTACTTCCACCGGAGGTATGACCGCCAAACGGTTTGGTCGCATTGGTGATTCACCGGTTATTGGCGCGGGCACCTTTGCAGATAATCAAAGTTGTGCCGTTTCTGCAACAGGACATGGAGAGTATTTTATCCGCTACAACGTGGCGTCGGACATTTGCTCGCGAAAACTCTATATGAAGCTTTCTTTGTTTGAGGCGGCAGAACAAGTTATCAATGAGGTGTTAGTTAACGTTGGTGGAAGTGGTGGTGTGATTGCATTGGACGCCCAAGGAAACATTGCTATGCCGTTTAATACAGAAGGAATGTATCGAGCCAGCATTGATGTAAATGGACAGGTTTCTGTTGAAATCTACCGCACCACTAAATAATTTGGGAAAATGTTATGGTTTTTATGAACTTATGACTATCTTTATAGATAGTCGGCCGTGATTTAAACGCGGTGTTCATTGGCAGCTCAAAGGAGGCAAAGTGGAATCTTTACATGTCAGTGATTACATGAATAGAAGACCTGTAACATTTATGACGGAAATGCCTGTTGCGGAGGCGGTTGAACGATTGCTAAGTGGCAGTCAAACCGGTGGCCCCGTTTTGGATTCAGATAATAAGGTTGTTGGGTTTTTGTCAGAGCAAGATTGCATCGCGAAAATGATCACCAGCAGCTACTATCGTGAGCAAGTCGCACGAGTAAAAGATATTATGCAGCCCAATGTACTGGCGGTGAAAGCCTATGACTCGGTGGTTGAATTAGCTCAAAGGATGTTAAGGGATAAACCGAAGGTATATCCGGTACTCGATGACGACGGCTATCTATTGGGGACAATATGCCGCTCTGATGTTCTCTATGCCATCGATGTGCAACTCAGAGATGCATACAAACGCGCTTAATCTAAACCCTAAACGTAAACAGCAGAGCCCAGCCCTGATCAAAGTCTAGTCTGGGCTGGTGTTTTGCTGCACTTTCTTCTAGGATCACCGCCCTTGATCGTAATTTGAAAAAGTGGTCCTTTGGAAAGTCTTTCTTCTGCTCGCAGTAAAATTCAAAAGCTTAAAGCGCAACTGCCACAGTGCTATGGCCCTCATGTGTTTTCATTGCGTCGTGCATTGGAGCAACTCGCGCACAAGACAGAAGTTGAACAAATAACCGGTAAATTGTTCGACGTTTCTCAGCGAATTGAGCAGTCAATGGCGATGAAACAATCTCGCCAAGAAAACCTCCCCAAAGTTGAATACCCGTCCTTGCCAGTGAGCGAAAAACGTGACGATATCGCTCAAGCCATTTTGAATCATCAAGTCGTGATTGTTGCTGGTGAAACCGGGTCGGGAAAAACCACACAGCTACCTAAAATTTGTCTTGAAGTGGGGCGAGGTGTGAACGGCATCATCGGACACACCCAACCGAGAAGACTTGCAGCGCGCACTGTAGCCAACCGAATTGCAGAAGAATTGAAAAGCCAGATTGGTAATGCTGTAGGATTTAAAATTCGTTTCTCTGATCAGGTTAGTGAGCAAACCTATGTAAAATTGATGACGGATGGAATTCTGCTGGCGGAAATTCAATCTGACCGCTACCTAAACCAATACGATACCATCATAATCGACGAAGCCCACGAACGCAGTTTAAACATTGATTTTATCTTAGGATATTTAAAGCGACTTTTACCCAAGCGTCCAGATCTAAAGGTGATTATTACCTCAGCTACAATCGATCCTGAACGGTTTTCCAGACATTTCGATGATGCACCAATCATTCAAGTCAGTGGCCGAACTTATCCGGTGGAGGTGCGCTACCGACCGCTGCTAGACGAAGAAGCCGATTTAGATCAATCAGAGGCTATCGTGGCGGCAGTTCGAGAACTCGACAAAGAGAGTCGTGGGGATATCTTGGTATTTCTAAGTGGTGAGCGGGAAATTCGGGATACCGCTGATGCGTTGAATCAGGCAAAACTCAAAGGTACCGAAGTCTTACCTCTGTACGCACGGCTTTCTGCGGCAGAACAAAATCGAATTTTTGCTCCTCATGGACTGCGTCGAATTGTATTGGCAACCAATGTGGCGGAAACATCGCTCACCGTACCGGGAATCAAGTATGTTATTGACCCAGGTTTTGCCAGAATTTCAAGGTACAGCTATCGCAGCAAAGTACAGCGATTACCTATTGAAGCGATTTCCCAAGCATCTGCGAACCAGCGCGCTGGCCGTTGTGGACGGGTCAGCAATGGTATATGCATCCGTTTGTATTCAGAAGAGGATTTTCTGGCCAGACCAGAGTTTACTGATCCGGAAATTCTGCGTACCAATTTAGCCTCAGTTATTTTGCAAATGTTGTCACTGGGGTTGGGAGACATCGGGCTGTTTCCCTTTGTCCAGCCACCAGACAATCGCTTTATCAATGACGGTTTTCGATTGTTAGAAGAATTACAGGCAACGGAAAAGCGTCGTGGGCGCATGTCACTGACATCTCTGGGGAAACAAATTGCGAGACTTCCAGTTGATCCTCGTTACGCTCGGATGGTTATCGAAGGAGCAAAACGGGACAGTTTAAAAGAAGTTATTGTGATTGCGGCAGGCTTGAGTATTCAGGATCCCCGTGAACGTCCACAAGATAAAAGGCAGAAGGCGGATGAACAGCATGAGGCATTTGCAGATAAATCCTCTGACTTTTTAAGTTTATTGAATCTTTGGCGAGAGTTCAGTCTGGAACAAAAACGCTCCAGTCAAAATCAACTTCGAAAGTGGTGCAAGAGCCGCTTTATTAATTACTTACGAATGAGAGAATGGCAAGATATTGTCAGTCAACTAAAAAAGGCCATTGTCGAGCTTGGCTTCCGTCTTAATTCCCAAGAGGCCGATTATCAGCAGATTCATACGGCTTTACTTAGTGGTCTTCTCTCTCACATCGGTAATAAAGATAAAGAACGGGAATTTATCGGGGCAAGAAACAGTCGATTTATGATTTTTCCAGGTTCATCGCTGGCAAAAAAGCCACCCAAATGGACCATGGTTGCTGAATTGGTTGAAACCACCCGCTTGTTTGGTCGAGTTGCAGCGAAAATTGAACCTGAGTGGATTGAGCCTATTGCCACGCATTTGACTAAGCACAGTTTCAGCGAGCCCCACTGGTCGAAAAAGCGTGGGGCTGTTCAAGGTTATGAGCAAGTTGTTTTGTTTGGCCTGCCCATAGTGGCTAAACGATTAGTTGATTATGCACGAGTCGATGCCCACTTATGTCACGAATTATTAATCCGCGAAGGATTGATACAGGGACAGACCAAACTTAACTTGCCTTTTCTTCAACAAAATTTGGCCATGATTGAGCGTGTCCAAGAGTTGGAAGAAATGTCCCGTCGGCGAGATATTTTGGTGGATGAAGAGCAGATGCTCGATTTTTACCAAGAATTGATACCAGAACACGTGGTTTCCGAAGCCAGTTTAATGAAGTGGTACCGAAAACTAGACAGCCATTTTAAGCAAAGACTCATTTTTGATCCTGACTCGTTGAAAAAGCATGATGCTGATTCTGTAAACGAATTTAATTTCCCTAAAATTTGGCAACAGGGAAATATTAAGCTGAAGCTCCAGTATCAGTTTGAGCCGAATGCAGCAGATGACGGTGTTAGCGCATTGATCCCACTGGCGCTTTTAAATCAAGTTGAAGAAGTTGGATTTGATTGGTTGGTGCCAGGATTTCGCCATGACTTAATCGTGGCATTGATTAGGTCGTTGCCAAAACGATTGCGACGTAATTTTGTACCGGCACCCAATTTCGCACAAGCATGTATAGCGGATATGCCGACTCACGATAAAAAAGGACACCCCTTAGGATTTGTTGAGTCTCTCTCTGAAAAGCTTTTCAAAATGACAGGCGTCAAAGTGGACAGTCATGAGTGGCAATTGGAAAGCATCGAAGAGCACTTAAAGTTTAATTTTATAATCATTGATGAGAACCAAAAAATCCTCAAGCAGGGTAGAGATCTGCATAGTTTGAAGATGACGTTGCAGGGAAAAGTGAAACAGACTCTTCGCAAAGTCGCCAAACCCGGGATAGAAAAGGAGAACATTACTGAGTGGGATTTTCCAGAGCTTCAAAAAGAATACCTGGATAAGAGTTCTGGTTTCGAAGTTAAAGCGTTTCCTGCACTGGTCGATCAGTCGCAGTCGGTTGCGATTAAACTTTTTGATAGTGCCGATGCGGCTCATTGGCATCACAAGATTGGCTTGCGGAAGTTGATAAGATTGAATATACCTTCGCCAATCAAGTATTTGCAGGAAAAGCTCCCCAACAAAGCGAAGTTAGGCCTTTACTTCAATCCCTTTGGACAAATCAAAGCACTGATAGACGATTGTATTGATGCAGCGGTGGATGACTTGTTGGCAGGTTTTAGTCAAAGCAACCGAGTGGAGATACGAGACCGCGCGTCTTTTGATTTGGCAAGAGAGTATGTGAGAGAACATCTTAATGACACGGTTTTGCAAATAGCAACTAAAGTAGAACAAGGTTTAACAACCGCCCATGGGATCCAAAAAAGGTTGAAAGGCAATGTTCCTTTGAATTTAATCAGCGCGCATGGAGACATCAAGCAACATTTGTCTAGTTTGGTGTTTGGCGGGTTTGTCGCGCAGCTTGGTGCAAAAAAATTGGACGATTGGAATCGTTACATTAAAGCCATTGAAAGGAGGCTGGAAAAACTGCCGATTGATCCCAACAAAGACAGGCTGCACCAACTGAATATAGAAAAAATTCAGAGCCAATATCAAGATCGATTAAACAAGATTCCAAAAGGCAAACTCGTTCCAGAGGATTTGCTGGCAGTAAGATGGATGATTGAGGAATTACGAGTTTCCTTTTTCGCACAGCAGCTTGGCACACCTATGCCCATATCAATAAAACGGATTGAAAATGTACTAGCAGCATTTTGAGTAATGTTCGTTGACAATGTCACCTATGCACCCTATAAAAGTGTTTGAATTGGATTTGGTTGGAAGAGGTACATTAAAATGCTGGGATATGACGATAAACGCAATTTTTTTCGTATGATGCTCAACTCACCCTGTGAACTTACTGTCAGTGACGACGAATCTACTCGTTCACTGCAGGCCGTTTGTAAGGATATCAGTGCAACCGGTATGTCATTCGAAGTGGAGGAACCTTCGGTGGAAATCGGTACTCGGGTTGAAGTATCGATCGAGTCAACCAGCAGTCAAATTCCATCGTTAGCCGCAAAAGCGAGAGTCGTTAGATGCGAAGAAAACTCTGAGACCAGTTGCATTATTGGTGTCGAAATTTTGGAAATGAACTAGCTTCCAACTTGTCTTTTTAGTTCATCAGTGAAGTCGAGCAAAATCTTTAGACACTTGACTTCACCTTAACTATTTTCGTTAATTATCAAGCAACGCGACAGACCAAGCCCTTTAGGTAGAATCCCTCAGGATAGTTACTGGCCACGGGATGGTCAGGCGCTTGGCCCAGTCTTTCAAGAAAATGAACCGTTCGATTGGCATCTAATGCCGCATCCGCCACGACTTTTTGAAACAAATCTGATGACAAAAGTCCTGAACAGCTGAAAGTGCACAAAATACCTCCAGGAGGCAACAATTGCATGGCAAGCATATTGATGTCTTTATATCCTCGACAAGCACGGTTTAACGAGGCCTTTGAATCCACAAATTTAGGAGGATCCAATATGATCATGTCAAAGCTTTGTTGCTCGGTACGATAGTCTCGTAGCGCCTGAAACACGTCTTTATTTATGAAATCGCAGGATTCAGGTGGGATGTCATTAAGCATCAGATTGCGCTTCGCCAAGGAAAGTGCAGGTTCGGATACATCTAAATTAGTTGCTTTCTTAGCACCAAAGCGCATCGCGTAAGAGCTAAACGTGCCTGTATAGGAAAAGCAGTTCAAAATATGGCGATCTTTGCCGTAGCCGGCCGCAATCAGTCTGTTGTCTCGCTGATCTAAGTAAAATCCGGTTTTGTGGCCAGTTTTAAGGTCTACTAGGATTTTTATACCATTCTCTTGAATGGTAACTTCATCCGGGACTTGACCATGGAGTTCTTGCACTATAGGTTCGAGACCCTCTTTTTGTCTTACGGCAACGTCACTTCGCTCGAGAATACTGCATTCAGGAAATCGTGTTTTTAATGCCCATACAATCTTGTCTCTGTGTTTTTCAGCGCCCGCACTGAGCAACTGACAGACTAATACCGAATCATAGCGGTCTATAGTAATGCCAGGCAATCCATCAGACTCTCCTGCTACGAGTCTATATCCTGTAAGTTGATGTTTGTGGATGAGTGGAACTCTAAGCGCATAGGCTTGTTCAATTTTCCGTTGAAAAAAGCCGTTGTCGATTGGCTCGCTCTGATCGAACGACCAAACTCGAGCGCGGATTTGTGAGCTTGGCGAATAGGCTGCTTTTGCCAAAAATTTACCTTCACTACTTACAACGTCAACGGTATCACCGCTTCGAGGCGTCCCTTTGAAGGATTCTATCGCACTGGCAAAGATCCACGGATGTTTTCGTAGTAGTGATTTTTCTCGATTTGGCGCTAATACCAATTTACCGCTCATATGGGATCCTTTTTGAAGTTCTAAACCATTGTACCCAACAGCTAAACATTTAGCTAAACCAACTTTGATTTCATGCTTAAATTGACAGGCATTTGTGCAAATAAAATTCTTAACTAGACAGTCATTTTTATGGAGTCAAATTTGAAGTCGCCCGGTTAACTATGTTTAGAAAACGTTCATCTGATATGATTTCTGTAATCTTTAGCTAAGTAGCAAATCTATGTCCCTCGAAAAATCTATGACCGTCATTGATCATGCAGAAGGTCAACCTCCTTCCCAGATGCATTTGAACTATCAAGCGCTCCCAAAACTAGCAGAGAGCGAAGTTTTAATAAAGGTACATGCCTTCGGTGTTAATCGTGCAGACACGTTGCAAAGGCAGGGAAGATATCCAGCCCCAAAAGGAGAGAGTAGGATATTGGGGTTGGAAATAGCGGGTGAAATATTGTGCACTGGCAGCTCAGTTTCGCGTTGGAAAACTGGCGACTATGTATTTGGTTTAGTACCAGGGGGAGGGTACGCCACCCACGTAGTAGCAAAATCTGAGCATTTACTGCCCGTTGTTTCCGAATTGGGAGTAGTAGCATGTGCCGGAATCGCTGAAACCTTTTTGACCGCTTTTCAAAGCCTGTTTTGGCTGGGAAACCTGCAAAGAAATTCGACAGTATTAATTCATGCTGGTGCAAGTGGGGTTGGGCTTGCAGCCATACAATTGGCAAATTTAATGGGGTGCGAAATCGCTGTCACCGCTTCATCAGAAGAAAAACTGGAGGTTTGTCAAAGGGCTGGCGCAAATCTAATGATTAATCGCCATAAAGAGTGTTTTTCGGCCTACTTAAAGCAGAGGAATATAAAGGCTGACCTCATAATCGATTTTGTCGCTGGGGACTACCTAAATAGAAATCTCGACGTGTTATCTTTGGATGGACGAATCGTTTACCTCGCGATGTTGGCTGGCCGTTTTGCCGATAAACTGGATATGGCATTATTGCTTTCTAAAAGAGCTACCATAACAGGCTCTACACTGCGTAATCGAGACAACTTGTACAAAGCCAAGTTAGTCAAACAATTTGAAAAAAAGTATTTGAAGCACTTTGCCACTGGAAGATTAGTACCAAACATTGATTTTATTTTTGAAGCACCGGAAGTCGCGATTGCACACCAAAAGATTGAAATGAATCAGACAGTTGGCAAATGTATTGGTGTTTGGCCATGGGCTAAGTATTGAAACCGGGATCAATTGGAAGATTTTTGGCGTTAGCCGCTTCCCGAGCTAATTCATCACATCTCTCGTTCTCGGGATGACCGGAATGGCCTTTAACCCAATGCCATTTGACCCTGTGTCTCTTTACCGCTTCATCCAAACGTTTCCAAAGGTCAGCATTTTTTACCGGCTTTTTATCCGACGTGCGCCAACCATTTTTCTTCCAGTTGTTTATCCACTGATTAATTCCATTTTTCACGTATTGGCTGTCCGTAGTTAGATCGACAGCACATTTTTCCGTCAAACTCTCAAGTGCTAATATTGCAGCGAGCAGTTCCATTCTATTGTTCGTTGTATGCGCATAGCCAGTACTGATTTCTTTGCGATGGTTTTGATAGATCAGTACTGCTCCACATCCTCCCGGACCAGGATTGCCTAAACATGACCCATCGGTAAATATTTGAATCTGTTTCATTTAATTATTGATGAATTCTGAGTTGCGCCCAGTATAATGGTTTCAAACGAATTTAATAGAGACAAAGGCAATTGTAATGCGGCAAATCGTGTTGGATACGGAAACAACCGGAATTGATCCTAGCCAAGGGCATAGAATCATAGAAATTGGCTGCGTAGAGTTAGTCAATCGAAAGCTTACGGGCAATCACTTCCATGTCTACATTAATCCAGATAGAGAAGTCGAGTACGAAGCAATGCAAGTCCACGGCATAACGAATGAATTCTTGGCTGACAAGCCAAAATTTAAAGACGTGTACGACGGATTTGTGAATTTTATTACTGGCGCACAACTCGTAATCCACAACGCACCATTTGATACTGGGTTTATGGATCATGAATTTGCTCTGTATAATCCAGTAAAGCCTGTTAAGACCCGTGAAATCTGCTCAGTCTTGGACACCTTAGCCTTGGCTAGAGATTTACATCCTGGTCAAAAGAACAATCTTGATGCTTTATGCCGAAGGTACGGGATCGACAACTCTCATCGAGAGTTGCACGGTGCACTTCTTGACGCCGAAATATTGGCTGATGTTTATTTGTTGATGACTGGTGGTCAGACGGCACTCAATTTGTCTGGGCAAAATGCTAATCAAAAAGACGAGAAGAAGATGCAGCAAATTATTCGCTTCAGTGCCGACAGAAAACCCACTAAGATTATTCGAGCTTCGGCCGATGAATTAAAGCAACATGAAGATCGGTTGAACATTATTGAGGAAAGCGGTGGTTCGTGCATTTGGCGTCAGTAGATTGACCATGCGGAAAAGAATGGCATTGTGCATTCTTTCGCTTTTGCTGTGCATCGGATTTACTGCTCTAGCAGACCAGACATCTACTTCAAACCCGCAACAAACTGATAAATCACCTTTGGTCGAACTTGGGGATGAATATCACAACAGCATTAAGCTGCTGCAAAATCGCTTTCGTATAGACTATGAAGTCGATGAAATTACAATGGTTTTTTTCCGTTCATACGGAAGCGCCCCTGTTGTGCTGGTTCGGCCAGACGGTTCCAAAATTTTCCAAACTCAAGCAGACGGCGAGGAAGTATTTTGGTTCGATGCAGCTACTTATGACTTAATTAATATTAAGAACCCAACGCCGGGTCCTTGGCAAGCGGTAGGCCAAATCTTGCCAGACAGCAGGGTAATGGTTATCAGTGATATTCAGCTAATCGCTGATCCACTTCCTGATGTTATTTTTTCCGGTGAAATACTTAAGCAAACCGCTCGATTGTCAAACGGTGGCGAACCGATAAACAATGCTGAGTTTAGGGATGTCGTGTCACTCGATATTCGCTTAGTTAGCACAAACAACCCCAACTACAACAATTTTGGTGCTGAAGTTCAAACGATTGCGACCTTTGAAGACAATGGTCGGGGGATGGACGAACGACCTCTGGATGGCGTATTCACAGGTCAATTCAATCTCGCTGTGCCTGATGGGGAGTGGACGCCGGTTTTTGTCGTGAGTACACCGATGCTCACAAGAGAGCAGGTCGACCCGCCTCTTATGCTTTACCCTAATCCCATTAAAGTGACGATGGAAGAGGATGGTGGGGGAGACGGATATCACAAATTAGTAATTGATGCAGAACGAGAACATGTAGACATTAACACCTTGCTTATCGATGGCAAGGTACGTTTTCCAAATGGAGATGTTCAAAACTTTTCATTGACGGAACAATCGCCGAATGCCCGCGAACACTTGATAGTTAATTATGAAGCTGGTGTCTATCGCGTAAAACTCACGGCATACGGAAATACGGTCTCGGGTCGAGATTTCATCCTTGATGTTCCAGAATCTACTTTCTTGGTTGAAGAACCAGAACCAGAGATTGTTGCAGCTGACATGTTACCTCCAACTGACAATACTAACGACGTTGCTATTGCGAGTAAGATCCCATCAGATAGCATGAACATCACAGAAGAGAGTGCAGTTGAAAAAGAAGATGACTCAATGCTGGGGCTTATTGTCGGAGTAAACTTGGCTATTTTCATTGTCGGTGCTGTAGCGATATGGTTTTTGGTTACGCCAAAACAAAATCGAAAACTTTTAAGCAAAAAAGAAAGCGTCAACTCGCAGAGCTTTTTCTCAAAAATTAAAGCAAAGTTATCTTTTGGTTCGAAGAGTGAGAACAAGAGCAAAGATCCGGATACTAAAAAGTCAACGACGGATGACGATAGCGATATGTTGGATCTGAGTTTACCGAAAGAGTAATTGCTGTTCCCTAAAATGACAGCCATTTTATTTAATTTTTATCTATTGACCGATAAATTAAAAACTGTACCGACAGTACAGTAGATCTTCTCATTGCTTAACGTAAACTAACCCTTAAGCAAAGGAGAAGCTTATGCCGATTCCAAGGAAGGAACAGGTCAACTTAGATATCACCCCCTGCTATCATTGCATGTCTCGGTGCGCTCAACAGTGTTTTTTGTTAGGAAAAGACAAACACACCGGGCATGATTTTTCGCACCGAAAAATTTGGATCGAAAAACGCATTATTGTCCAGGCTGAAGCGTTTGCTATTTCTGTTTGCGCATATGCGATTATGAGCAATCACCTGCATTTAGTGCTGAGAGTTGACAGAAGCAAAGCTCTTAAGTGGACGGAGCAGCAGGTATGTACTCAGTGGCAAAAAATTTCCAAGCTACCTGCACATGTAGAAAAATTCTTAGCTGGAAAACCACAAAGTGAATTTCTTAAAAGAAAAGCCAAATTTCAAATTTCCAGATATCGTCGTTTATTGTTTGACATCAGCACATTCATGGGAATGTTGAAGTGGTACATTTCAATAAAGTCCAATAAGGAAATGGGTAGGAAAGGGCACTTTTGGGATAATCGGTTTCATTCACAAGCTCTCCTGAACGATTCAGCTTTACTTTCCTGCATGGTATATGTTGACTTAAATCCACTGCGCGCAGGGGTTGCTAAATCGCTCGAAACATCCGATTACACCAGCTTTTTCCAGCGACATAATCATAAGAACGCAAACTCTGAACCGTCCTTCTTGGCCAAATTTGGCGTATTGGAAGAACAAGCTCAATTGCCATGTGCTCTTTCCGATTATTTTAAAATCATCAAATTAAGCGCACATCTTGTGATTGAAAAGTCAGACGTAAAAGAACCGATCACCCTATCGCTTCCCAAAGGAATAAGGAAAAAACGTTGGAAAAGTTTAATTCATCGATTTGAAAGCCTTTTTGATTTTGCTGTTGGAAGCGAGCAGGAATTGGTGCAATTCAAACGACAAATAGGGCGGGTTAGAATACGGGGACGAACTCAAGCTATTGAGCACTTCGTTTGATTTCTATTGAAATTGGATTCCACGGCTAACTCTGAGTCCTTATGTGCGTCGGTTACATCTTGGTCATTCTATATAATTAATAGTTATTCCGTTGGAAAAAGACATGTTAACCCGCCACAAAACCCGGTTGGGAATATACTCATACCCTGCCAATCGACTTGATAAAACGTTAAGTGACTAAATTTAAATCAATCAGATTGATTATTGTGAATTATAGCTAAAAAGCCCTAAAAACAGGTTGACTCAAATAGGGGGAACACTTATTATCTGCGCCGCAGTTGGCAAGGGGTAGAAGGTTACTCATTGCTAACCGCATGATAAAGCATAAGAAAAACGGAGCGGTAGTTCAGTTGGTTAGAATACCGGCCTGTCACGCCGGGGGTCGCGGGTTCGAGTCCCGTCCGCTCCGCCAACTTTGTTTTATCAAGAATTTTGCATCTGGAGCGGTAGTTCAGTTGGTTAGAATACCGGCCTGTCACGCCGGGGGTCGCGGGTTCGAGTCCCGTCCGCTCCGCCAGCAAAATAAGAAATTAGTGCGGAGTGGTAGTTCAGTTGGTTAGAATACCGGCCTGTCACGCCGGGGGTCGCGGGTTCGAGTCCCGTCCACTCCGCCAATTTCCTTTCAACGTTGTCCTGGTCTTCCCAATCCTTTTATCTACTGGTTCAAAAAATACTTTTTGAAAGAACTCTGGTTGTTTTTGGCTCCAGCCAAATATCGTTCAATTGTGCATTTTCAATACACACCATAGTTTTAAAACTGTCGTCTGCCATGTCTTTCATATTCTTGCTGAGATCTTGCCATGGATTCCATATTACGATGCTGTCGTGACCACTCGGGGAAATCGTAACCGTGGGTAAAGCAGAATTTTTCTGATTTATACTAAGTAAAGCAGAAGCAACGGCGTGGATTCGGTCAGTTTCCTGTGTAATTCGATAGGGGATCGGTGTTTCAAGTTCTTCCCAGTTCTTAGTTTTATCCTTAAATAATCCTGTTAAGCCATTGATAATGATTGAATTTATATCTTCAACTGAAAAATAACTGTGAAGTGCACAACTAACAGGTGCTGAAACGCTTCCATTATTGAAAGATTTTAATAAAACGGTCAATTTGTCGCCAACAATGACTGTCAAATTTAGGGTTACATCGTAGGTGTAAAATGACTGTCTAGTTACTGTGGGGGACAAGTCGATTTGTGTGCCACTTTCTGATTCGAAAATGCTGTCTACACGCCAAAGTTGGTTCCTGACGAAACCATGAGATGGTAGCTGCTCTCCGTCAAATGGGTGGGCATTACTAAACCAGGGCCAACAAATTGGTATGCCGCCTCTAATGGGTGTCACGTTATCGAAAATGGCTTTTTCGCTGACCCACAGTCGATCACGCCCGTCGGATTTGGGAACGAAACTCAAAACTTGCGCACCAAACAAAGAGATTTCGGCTTGCGCCCATTGGTTGTCAATCACTAGGGTGTCTACTTTTCCCCGTATACTTGCTCTCACTGAACTCGACATTTCATACCTACTTTGCAACGAAAAATGGCGACCATTGGCCGCCACTTCTATTTATAACCGAAGTAATCAAACTAAGCGCTGATGTGTTTTACCAGGTCCAGAACTTTGTTCGAATAGCCGATTTCATTGTCGTACCATGACACGACTTTAACAAAGGTTTCGGTCAGTGCAATACCCGCTTCAGCATCAAATATAGAGGTCCGAGTATCACCGATAAAGTCTTGAGACACTACAGCATCTTCGGTGTAGCCTAAAATTCCTTTCAATTCGCCTTCGGCAGCGGCTTTCATGACTTCACAGATTTGTTCGTATGTCGCGGGTTTAGATAAATTGACAGTCAAATCAACGACCGACACATTGGCAACTGGGACGCGAAAAGCCATACCCGTAAGCTTGCCATTAAGCTCTGGGATTACTTTACCTACCGCTTTAGCCGCGCCAGTCGAAGACGGAATGATGTTTTGTGAAGCACCGCGACCGCCACGCCAATCTTTTGCTGAAGGACCATCAACGGTTTTCTGTGTTGCTGTAGTTGCGTGGACCGTTGTCATCAAGCCATCAACAATGCCGAAATTGTCATTCAAAACCTTAGCGATTGGAGCTAAGCAATTGGTGGTGCAAGAGGCATTTGACACGATATCCTGGCCAGCATAGTCGGCGTGGTTTACACCCATTACGAACATTGGAGTTGCGTCCTTAGACGGTGCTGACAGGACAACCTTTTTTGCGCCTGCTTGAATGTGTTTGCGGGCGGTTTCGTCTGTGAGGAAAAGCCCAGTTGATTCAACAACGACTTCTGCACCAATTTCATCCCAAGCTAAGTTGGCGGGATCACGCTCTGCAGTCACTCGAATCGATTTGCCATTAACAACCAAAGAGCCATCGACAACCTCAACCTCACCGTCAAAGCGACCATGAGTGGAATCGTACTTCAACATATACGCCATATAGTCGGCATCCAATAAGTCGTTGATGCCTACAATTTCGATATCTTCTCTTTGACATGCAGCGCGAAATACAAAACGACCGATACGACCGAAGCCATTAATTCCTACTTTGATTGTCATATTGTTCCCCTAGTTGCTAGAATGTGTGTAAAATAATTACAAAATTATGGATCAAACTTGCCAATAAGGCAAAAAAAACCCATAAAAATGTTATTTTATTACGAAATTATTTCTGCAAACGTATTCAATAACGTTTTTTTTACAACTTGGCTGATAATGGTTAACTAAATAAGCTTAGCCATTTTTTAACAGGACACGAACCAGAATGACTTCATTAACAGACAAGCTTGTCGAGCTAAAAGGCATCGAATCAAATTACGTAGATGCCTGGGGCAAGCCTGCGCAAGTTGCTCAGACCAGCAAGGAAAAATTGCTGAAGGTGATGGGCTACGATATAGACAATAGCGAGTCACTCGAATCTCAAGTTGAAGCCGAGTATGAGCAGGCTTGGATGACCCCACTTAATCCGGTTCAAGTTAATCGACAATCCGAAGAAATCTTCGTGACAATACGCTTGCCTATTGAGTGGGCGAATGACCGTTTTACTCTCTCGGTAACGACTGAGCAGGGTGATGGGTTGGTACAAGAGTTTGTGCCAGTTGACGGTGATTTGATTAACTCAACAGTTATCGATGAAGTAGAGTTCCAAGAATACATAGTCAAGCTGGACCTTAATCTTCCTTTGGGTTACCACACCCTAAACTTGCTGGCAAAAGATGGCGACTCGGTGTCCGAAATGCGTCTGATAATTGCTCCTACTGCCTGCTATCATCCGCCTGCGATCCAAGCCGGGAATAAAGTTTGGGGTTTAAGCGTACAATTGTATTGCTTGAGAAGCAGCACAAACTGGGGGGTAGGGGATTTCACCGATCTTGCCCACTTAGTTGAAGAATCATCGAAGAAAGGGGCGCAGTTTATTGGTTTGAATCCTATCCATGCGTTGTATCCGGCCAACCCTGAAGCTTGCAGCCCATATGGCCCCTCCTCAAGACGCTGGTTAAATTTTATATACATAGATGTGACTGCTTTAGACGGTTATCAATCGGAAGCCGTTCAAGAACTGGTGAACAACGAGCAGTTTCAATCGACTTTGCAGTATGCACGCAATGTGGATTACGTTGACTATGAAGCGGTAACTAAATTGAAATTACAGGCACTCAATGCCATTTTTGAGTACCAAAATAGCGCTTACCTTAGTAAAAATACCAAACAAAACAAAGCTTTCAAGGCATTCATCGAAGAAGGTGGAGAGAGCTTGGACATGCTTGCGGTTTATGACACTTTGCAAGAACATCTCGCTGCTGAAGGCAAACCTTCTTGGGGATGGCCAGTATTCCCCAAAGAATTTTCCGACTACCACAATCCTGCAGTAGCTAAGTTTAAAAAAGCCAATGCCAAGCGCGTGAAATTCTATTTGTTTTTGCAATGGCAAGCTGCAATGCAATTGGAAGTTGCCAATCAAGTCGCGGCCAAACAAAGTATGTCGATCGGTATTTATCGTGACTTGGCTGTCGGTGTTAGTGAAGGCAGTGCAGAGATTTGGGGGAATAAAGATCTGTATTGTACGGATGCCAGTGTGGGTGCTCCACCCGATGTGTTAGGTCCATTGGGACAAAACTGGGGTTTGCCGCCGATGGATCCAGAGAAATTGTATCGTCAGCGCTATCAACCCATTATTGATTTATTCAGCAGTAACATGAATTCTTCGGGAGCATTACGCATTGACCATGTGATGGCATTGTTGCGTTTATGGTGGGTGCCCAAAGGTGATAACGCCAAAGATGGCGGTTATGTTTATTATCCGGTAGACGATTTGCTTGGTATTTTGGCGTTGGAAAGTCAACGTCATGAGTCGATGGTGATCGGCGAAGATTTAGGTACGGTACCAGAAGAGATCCGCAGCAAGTTAGCAGACAACGGCGTGTACTCCTACCGCGTGTTCTTCTTCGAGCAAGCAGAAGACGGCGGATTCTACTCACCCAGCCATTATCCTGTGCAGTCCATGTCTACCCTAACCACCCATGATATGCCGACGTTGATCGGATATTGGCACTGTTTGGATTTGGAGTTGGGTAAGCAATTAGGGCTCTATCCTACACAGGAAATATTGTCTACCTTGTATACCAGCCGACACGACAATAAACAGGAAATCTTGAACAGCTTACATGGCCATGCGTCAATTCCCGATTGGATTGATCGTTCTGTCGATCATTTGGGCATGAGCAAAGAGTTGAATTTTGGTATGCAAACCCATATGGCCGGCGGGTCAAGTGCTTTGCTGAGTTTGCAACTGGAAGACTGGTTGCAAATGGACAAGCCTGTTAATGTACCAGGAACCTTTAATGAGTATCCAAACTGGAAGCGCAAATTAAGTCGTAATTTGGAGCATATTTTCAGTGATCCAGAAATTGTGCAGTTAGCAGAAAATTTGACGATTGCACGAAAGAATGCCAGCGAATCAATGAAATAGCGCTAAAATAGAGCAGACGTCCATTGCAAAAGGCGAGCGAATACACTCTCTCGCCTTTCCATTTTAAGAAAAGGCGAAATTATGCAGTTACACGAACAACTCATGCACGCTACCTGTGCCGAACCATTCAACGAATTGGGTCTATTCATCGGCGATAAAGGCGCAACGTTTCGGGCATGGGTGCCCGGCGCAACCAGCGTTGAGGTGTTCGAGTTGGCTTCTGGGAAGTCGATTGGCAAATTGAAAAAAGTGGCCAATTCGGATCTCTATGAGAATAGTTTTAAAAAGCTTAAAAAAACCTTGGTCTATGGCTTGAGAGTGGAAAACGAATCCACCGAATACGAAGTGATTGATCCTTATCAATTTCAAGAACAAGCCTACCATGCAGTGCATTACGTTGACCATGCTCCGCAAAATGTCTATCGCCAATTGGGCGCTCAATTGGTGGAATTGGATGTGGGTATTGATGGCCCCGTTCAAGCAACTCGATTTGCCGTGTTTGCTCCCAACGCTTCAGCGGTTTCTGTTATCGGTGACTTCAATTATTGGGATGGTAGCTGCCACCCTATGCAGAAAACATCCATGGGATACTGGGTTTTAGTCATTCCTGGTGTGCATGCGGGTCACAAATACAAATACAACATTAAAGACAGCAATGGGAACAACTTGCCGCACAAAGCGGACCCCGTTGGATTCTTTGCGGAACAATATCCCTCTCATGCTTCCGTGGTTTACGACCACAACCGATATGAGTGGGGAGACGCTGATTGGCTAAAACAAGCCGCAGAAGACAAATACAAAAAAGCCATGAGTATTTATGAAGTGCATTTGGGCTCATGGAAGCGACCTGCAGGTGGCAATTCTGGCAGCTATTTGACTTATCATGAGTTGGCCGAAGATTTAATCCCTTATGTAAAAGACATGGGCTACACCCATATTGAAGTGTTACCGGTTTCAGAGTTTCCTTTTGACGGATCATGGGGATACCAGCCTGTCGGTCTGTTTTCACCCACCAGTCGCTTTGGCGACCCGGATGATTTTAAATACTTTGTTGATCAGTGCCATCAAAATGGTATTGGGGTGATCATCGACTGGGTTCCAGCTCATTTTCCTGAAGACGGTCACGGCTTGGCTCGATTTGACGGGACCCATGTCTATGAATACGAAGATCCCCGTAAAGGTTGGCACCCAGATTGGAATTCGTGCATCTACGATTTTGGTAAAGATACGGTGCGTCAATTCCTAGTGGCCAATGCCTTGTTTTGGGTGGATAAATTCCACGTAGACGGATTACGTGTTGATGCCGTGGCGTCCATGTTGTATTTGGATTATTCCCGTAAAGATGGTGAATGGATCCCCAATATTCATGGTGGAAACGAGAACTACGAAGCCATCAGTTTGTTGCAGTGGATGAATCAGGAAGTCTATGACAAATTCCCCAATGTGATGACCATAGCAGAGGAGTCCACTTCCTTTCCGAAAGTATCACGTCCCGTGTTTGAAGGGGGCTTGGGCTTTGGATTTAAGTGGAATATGGGATGGATGCACGATTCCCTGCATTACATCAGTAAAGATCCATCCTATCGCCGCTACCATCACGGAGAGATTACCTTCTCAATGGTCTACTCCTTTAACGAAAACTTTGTTCTACCCATTTCTCATGACGAAGTGGTACACGGCAAAGGTTCTTTGCTGCGTAAAATGCCTGGTGATGAATGGCAACAAGCGGCTAATCTGCGCTGTTATGCGGCCTTTATGTACGCTCATCCTGGCAAGAAATTGAATTTCATGGGCAATGAAATTGGTCAGTCTGCTGAGTGGAATCACGACAGTTCGATTCATTGGCACTTATTAGAGTTTGACAAACATAAGGGTATCCAATCTCTTTACCGTGATTTGAATGGTTTATATTTGTCAGAAGCCGCCTTACACGAAAGCGATCATGATCCAGCCGGCTTCAGTTGGATCGATCATGAAAACTCCGACCAGAGTATCCTGTCGTTAATGCGAAAAGATCAGACCGGTGGGCAGGTTATCATTGCCATAAGTAACTTTACACCCGTGCCGCGAGATGATTTTAGAGTCGGTGTGCCTGTGGAAGGGACCTACCAATTGGCACTTAACTCTGACGATAAAAAATACTGGGGTAGTGGCTATAAAACCCAATCTGTGATGAAATCGGACCCACAAAGTTGGAATAATCAACCTCATTCCATTCGGGTCAACTTGCCACCATTGGCAACGTTGTTTATCAAACTCTCTGAATCTTGAGTGACATCGTAAGGGGGATCGATTGGTGGTAACTCAGGGACAAGCCCATCCATTAGGGGCAACTATCACCGACTCTGGTTGCAATTTTGCGGTTCATTGTCCGGATGCCCATGCAGTCACTTTGTGTTTATTCAAGGCAGATACGGAAGAGCCCCTTGAACAGATTCCGATGGCTGCGAAAACTGGCAAGGTATGGCATTGTCATGTCGCTGGGATAATGCCAGGGCAATTGTACGGTTATCGAACTGCAGGTGAACACTCCCCGCAAACAGGGATGTATTTTGATCCAGACAAGTTATTGATTGACCCTTACGCAAAAAAACTTAACCGGGCTGCAGTGTGGAATCCTCGTCAATATCAAGGCGATAGTCATTTTATGGTGCCGAAATGCGTCGTTGTGGATGGCGCTACTGGAGATACCCAATCCCGTCATCGACGACCCAATATCCCGCTGTCTCAAACCATATTGTACGAAGCACATGTCAAAGGTTTGACCAAGTTACACCCTCAGGTGCCCGAAGCATTGCGGGGCACCTACCTTGGTGCGGCCCATCCTGCAGTGTTAGAGCACTTAAAAAGTCTGGGGGTCTCAGCGGTGCAATTCATGCCTGTTATGGCCTTTATGCCCGAACCCTACATCAGTGAAAAAGGGTTGACCAACTATTGGGGCTACAATCCAGTAAACTATTTCTGCCCCGAACCACGCTATGCCATTCAAGATGCGATTGAAGAATTTAAATCGATGGTTCGCAGCTATCACGAGGCAGGAATCGAAGTGATTTTGGACGTGGTGTTCAATCACACTGCAGAAGGTTCACAGGATGGACCGATGTTGAGTTTCAAAGGCTTTGATAATCGCTCTTCCTATCTGTTTCATTGTAATGAATACGGGGCGATTGACTACACTCAATACGTCAATAACTCTGGGTGTGGAAACAGTGTCAATACGGCTTTTCCCTACATTCTAAAAATGGTTATGGACGCGCTACGTTATTGGGTGTCTGAAATGGGAGTGGATGGGTTTCGATTCGATTTGGCAGCGAGTTTAGGCAGAGATCCTTACGAGTTCTCTGCAATGTCTGGCTTTTTCAGAACATTACGTCAAGATCCCGTACTTAACACTGTGAAACTCATCGCTGAGCCATGGGATATCGGCCATGGCGGATATCGATTGGGACAATTCCCCAGTAATTGGATGGAATGCAACGACAAATTTCGTGATACCGTGCGGGGATTTTGGCGCGGGGATGCCTGTTTAACTGCAGATTTTGCTACCCGTTTATTGGGCTCTCGGGATCTGTTCCCCAAATCCGTTCGTTCCATTCACACATCAGTGAACAATGTTACGTATCACGACGGGTTTACTCTCCATGATTTGGTGACCTATCGGGAGCGCCATAACGAGGCTAACTTAGAAAACAATCGTGATGGGCATGGGCACAATCTGTCTGAAAACTATGGAGTTGAAGGGCCAACAAACGATGCAAATATTCTCACATTAAGAGAAAAGCAAAAGCGCAATTTGTTCTCTACTTTGATTCTCTCCCAAGGAATACCCCATATTTTGGGCGGAGACGAATTGAGCCGCTCCCAAATCGGTAATAACAATGCCTATTGTCAGGATAATGAAACCAATTGGGTAAACTGGCAACTCAATGAGAGACAACAGGATTTCCTTGCCTTTTGCCAACATGTTGTTCAACTGCGTCAATCCAGTGAGGTTTTGTGCCATTTATCCCTACAAGATGATCATTTTCATTTAGGGCACAATGTCGATGAAGTGCATTGGTATCGGCCCGATGGTGCAACCAAGGTTGCCCAAGACTGGCAAGATCCGAACAACAAAGCCTTTGCGGTTGAGTTAAAAGGATGCGAAAAACAGACGGATGAGCACTGGTTATTAATTTTTAACGCTTTTGATCATGATGTGCGTTTTCATCTGCCCCCAGTGACAAAAGGTGGTTGGAAGATGTGCCTCGACACCCGCTATGCAAAAGTTCAAAGCATGCCTAAGGTGGTTATAAATGAAGTGTTTTTGCAGGCCTACCGCAGCGTAACCGTGTTCAAACGGGTCGATTAGCCCAGCTTCGTTTTTTCAAATACGCTCGATTGCGCACAGTTTAAGGCAATATTCACTGCACTCTCAACGGAATGGCAGACTCTAAAATGAGTTAGTTTATAAGGTATTTTCTGCTTAACCGAGAGTATTTTTCAACGCAGAACTGTGTATAATCGCGGCGTTTAAAACGGTATTGCGAGAGAATTCATGGCAAACAAAGCACAATTGTGTGACATCGGGTTTATCGGACTGGGCGTGATGGGGAAAAACCTCGTGCTCAATTTGGCCGACAACGGTTATCGAGTCGCGGGTTTTGATTTAGACCCAGACAAAATACAGCACATGATTGAGCAGGACGATGCTGAACGGGCAGACACTCCGCCCCGAGTGTTGGGCTGTACCAGTTTACAACAAGTCTTAGAGTCTACTGTCACTCCCAGAGTCATCTTTTTATCTGTCCCTGCTGGCAACCCCGTCGATCAAGTATGTCAAAAGCTGATCGAACTGGGCATCGAGGCCAAGGATATCGTAATTGATACGGGCAATAGCTTGTGGACTGATTCCGTTGAACGAGCCAAACAATTTGATGGTCGTTTTAATTTTTTCTCAACAGCCGTTTCAGGCGGGGAAGTGGGGGCGCGATTTGGTCCTTCTTTGATGCCCTCCGGCGATTTTTCCGCATGGCAACGGGTTGCTCCCATCTTGAAAGCCATTGCTGCCAAAGTTGACCCGCAAACCGGTAAGCCTCTCGATCATTATTCGCCAGGGAAGCCCGTTACCAAAGGGGAACCTTGCGCCACTTATATCGGTCCTTTAGGGGCCGGCCATTATGTGAAGATGGTACACAACGGGATTGAATATGCCGACATGCAATTGATTTGTGAAGCCTATCAAATTATGCATGATGGGTTGCAGATGAGCGCATCTGAAATCGCCCAAGTGTTCAGACAATGGAACCAAGGGCCTCTTGATAGCTATTTGATTGAAATCAGCGCAGAAGTGCTGGAACAACCTGACAGCAGTGGCGAAGGTCCTCTGGTTGATATGATTTTAGACAAGGCTGGTCAAAAAGGAACGGGGTTGTGGACCGCGGTTAGTGCATTGGAAGTAGGTAGTCCTGCACAAACCATTACCCAAGCCGTTTTCGCCCGCAGTCTGTCGAGCCTTAAAGAGCAACGTGTAGCGGCAGCAAAAATACTTTCAGGACCAAAGGTTGAAGCGGTTTCTGAAGAGCAAAAACGTCAATACATCCAACACCTTCATGATGCGCTGTATTGTTCTAAGATCTGTGCCTATGCTCAGGGTTTCCAATTGATGGATGTTGCGGCAAAACAGTATGGATGGCAGTTGGATTTTGCTGAAATTGCCAAGATTTGGCGTGCTGGCTGTATCATTCGAGCAGCGTTCTTACAATCTATTACCCAAGCCTATCAGCAAACACCTGAGCTAAACAATTTATTGTTAGCGCCATTTTTTACTGAGCAAATTACCCAATTGCAAGGGCATTGGCGGCAAGCGATTGCTTGGGCTACTTTACAGGGAATCCCCTGTGCAGCCATGTCATCGGCACTGAATTATTATGACTCTTACCGATGCGAAGTTCTGCCTGCGAATTTATTGCAAGGTCAACGGGACTATTTTGGTGCTCACACTTACAGCAGACTAGATGATCCAAGTGGTCAGAAATACCATACACATTGGAGTGACCCTGACCGTCCTGAAGTGAAAATTTGATGTCACTTTTGGTAACATGCAGGCAATAAATGCAACATTCTAAGGTGAGTAAAGATGAAATTGACCGAGCAGCAGTGGAAAGAAAAACTCAGCGAAGAAGAGTACCGTGTTTGTCGTCAGAAGGGCACCGAGCGACCATACAGTGGCACCTTGCTGCATAACGAGGAAAGTGGCGAGTATCGCTGCAAATGTTGCAACGCTGTTTTGTTTGACGCTCAAGATAAGTTTGATTCAGGTTGCGGTTGGCCGTCTTTCTCTGCTCAAAGTGAACGTGAAAACGTGGTTTTCGCGGAAGATTTTAGCCACGGCATGCATCGAATCGAAATATTGTGTAAGCATTGTGACGCCCATTTGGGGCATGTCTTTGAAGACGGTCCAGCACCAACAGGCCAACGTTTTTGCGTCAATTCCGTTTCACTAAATTTTGATCCGAAGTCATAGCTTGCAAAATTGTCTCCGTCAAAGCTCAAAACCGGATGCATTTCGGTTTTTTTTGCACTTTTTTTTCGTAATCCAATTACTGAAAAATGGCGTTTCTCCCACCTTTAAACCGAATTACACCGGATTCTTGTTGTTCATTAACGAAAAATCCAGATTAAAAATTCTTCCAACCCACTTTTATTGCCCGTAAATGTAAATTTATACCAATTTGGTGGTTGGCCCGCTTGCCCTTAGAATGTCGCCGATTTTTAAAAGTGCACTTAACGAACGCTTTGGAATAACGACTATTTCAAGGTTTTTGGTTAAGCCAACACTGGCTTTCAGAATTGGGTAAACGAGGTATTTTGAGCATGAACCAGCAGTTTGAACAGGAACTAATGAGTAGTTGGCAAGAGCGTCAGGAATACGCTGAAAAGATGCAGCCACTACTGGGGAAATTGTACCGTGACCGCGCTGTCGAATTGTCCATATTTGGACGTCCAATGTTAGGTGCGAACAGCATCGATATCATTAAAGCGCACCGCACCGTTCGTTTGCACACAGGTAATAAACTTCGTTTACGGGAGTCTTGGCCGATTTTAGAGGCGCTCTCGGAACTGACCATCGCACCGGCTCAAATTGATTTGGGTAAACTCGCATATGAGTATCATTACAACGAGGCCTATGCAGGCTTAGACATTCAGACCTACTTACAAAATCAATTGGGCGATATAGTGGGGCAGGTGGACAATCATCCTCCTGTCGATGTGGTGTTGTACGGTTTTGGCCGAATTGGCCGATTGCTGGCCCGCTTGCTTATTGAACGTCAGGGTAAGAACAACAAGTTGCGTTTGAAAGCCATTGTGGTTCGCGGCGGTAAAGACGGTGATTTGGAAAAGCGTGCCAGTCTACTGCGCAGAGACTCGGTGCATGGACCGTTTAATGGTAGCATTACCGTCGATCACGAACGCAACGCATTAAAAGCGAACGGCTCTTATATTCAGGTAATCTATGCAAACTCTCCTGCAGAAGTAGATTACACCCAATATGGTATCCATGATGCCATCGTGATTGATAACACGGGTATGTGGCGTGACCGGGATGGTTTGAGCCAGCACTTGCAGTCTAAAGGTGCGAAAAAGGCCATACTAACGGCACCGGGCAAAGGTGATGTTAAGAACATCGTTTACGGTGTGAACCACAAAGATATCCAACCTAACGATACTATTTTGTCAGCGGCCAGTTGCACAACCAACGCCATCACACCGGTGCTCAAAGCATTGGATGAGAAATATGGTATCGCCAATGGTCACGTGGAAACCGTCCACTCTTTTACCAATGACCAAAATTTGATAGATAACTACCACAAAGCCGATCGCCGTGGCCGCAGTGCACCGTTGAATATGGTGATCACTGAAACAGGCGCTGCGAAAGCGGTATCCAAAGCTTATCCCCAGTTGGAAGGTAAGCTGACGGGGAGCGCGATTCGAGTGCCGACTCCTAATGTGTCCCTCGCCATTTTGAATTTGAATCTCAATACGCCGACCAGCAAAGCCGAACTCAATGACTATATTCGTGACTTGTCATTGTTTTCTGACATGCAACATCAAATCGAATTTACAGCTTCGAAGGAAATCGTTTCTACCGATTTGGTCGGTTCACGTTCTGCATCAGTCGTGGATTCTCAAGCTACTATCGTAGTGGATAATCGTGCCACCTTGTACGTTTGGTACGACAACGAATTTGGTTACAGTTGTCAGGTAATGCGAGTCGTGCAATCAATGGCTGGATTGCATTATCCAACTTTACCCAAGGTTTAGTTTCAACCCTTGTCGTCGCGATACCCAATCGGGTGTCGCGCGTTTCTTAACTCTCTGATCCTTAAGTCTATGTTCTGTTCTATTGAGCATAGTATCCGTTTCAATTTCTGTGGTATAACACTCCCACCATAAAACATCACGGACCCGCACGATATCATGGTGCAAGCAAAAACCATCTTTTCCGTCGTCAGAGACATCTTGTTGTTTTGCGGATTGATCTATCTGGTTAGTCTATGGCAAGAGCGCAATCTGTTAGATGATGATGGCTCAGTATTGATTGAGAATCGAAGCTTACCTTCTATCGAAGGGCAAGTTGAACCTGTTTTGGCAGACAACAAGCGCACACTGGTTTACTTTTTTGCGCCTTGGTGCAATGTGTGTGCCGCTAGTATCGATAATCTCGATGGCCTCGAAGACAAGGATCTAAAAGTGGTGCGAATCGCATTAGATTACAGCAGTGTCGAAGAGGTTGAAAAGTTTGTTACAGACAACAAAGTGGTAGGCACCGTATTGTTGGGCACTCAAACCATGGTTAGGGAATTCAACGTGATGGGCTATCCGACCTATTATTTGTTGGATGAGCAACATCGTGTGGTCGCTAACGCCTTTGGTTACTCGACAGAAGTGGGGCTGAAATTAACCAACTATCTGAATAAATCTTAACATCAATCTGTGTGTCGTCATTGTTGTGGCGATGTCATAAACGTTAAGCAAATCTAGAGTCAATGGCTGAGCTGTGCTAAATTGTCGGCCACCAAGTCGTCAAAGAACGACACCTAATGACAGGAGAAACACGTGAGAATTAGCTGCAATTTTGATGCAGGCAATATTGATGTGGTGGAAGCATCCGCGCCAGACAACATTCAACTTCGCATTCGCAAAGATAATCAATCCGACTTTTACCAATGGTTTTATTTTAAGCTCGACAGCACTCCCTTTGTTGAACACAAACTACAGATCCTTGAGTTAGATACATCAGCCTATCCTGACGGCTGGCAAGGCTATCAGGCCGTTGCATCTTACGATCGAGAAGAATGGTTCAGGGTGGAAACCTCTTTTGATGGCAAAACCTTAACCATCGAACACACTCCAGAGCACAATCACACCTATTTCGCCTATTTCGCACCTTATGAATACGAACGTCATTTGGATCTGATGTCTTGGGCCCAAACCGCATTTGACTGCCAATGGATTCATTTGGGTGAAACCCTCGACAACCGAGATATGGGATTGTTGGTGGTGGGCCAGCCAGAAGAAGGTAAGAAAGCTATTTGGATCATTGCTCGTCAGCATCCGGGGGAAACCATGGCTCAATGGGCCGCAGAAGGTTTATTGGAACGTTTGCTTGATGAAGACGATGGTGTTGCCCGTAGCCTGTTGGATAAAGCGGTATTTTACATCGTGCCAAATATGAACCCTGATGGCGCAGCAAGAGGCCATTTGCGGACCAATGCCGTTGGCATTAACCTCAATCGAGAGTGGCAATCTCCTTCAATGGAGAAAAGTCCGGAAGTCTATTTGGTGTCACAAAAAATGGCGCAAACCGGTGTGGATATGTTCCTCGATTTCCATGGTGATGAGGCCATACCCTATAACTTTGTGGCAGGTGCGGAGGGCAATCCTAGCTACTCTGAGCGGATCCACAATTTGGAAGAGTCTTTTAAGTCGGCGTTGATGACCATCACTCCAGAGTTTCAAGACACCCACGGATACGCAAAAGATGCGCCAGGCCAAGGAAATATGACCGTGGCAACCAATGCGGTTGGTGAGAAGTTTGATTGTCTGGCTTACACCTTGGAAATGCCTTTCAAAGACAATGCGTTGTTGCCGGATCCGGCCTATGGTTGGTCGCCCGTACGCAGTAAGCAATTGGGACAAGACGTATTGGTGGCAATTAATTCTGTAATCGATAAACTACGATAGCCATTGAGTTCGCCGCCTTTTGGCGGCGTAAACAACAAATATAATAATAAAAAGGGGATTCCGTTGGACGCACTTCATGATTTTCTCAAGCTATTGGACAGCTATTTAGGCGGTAACGCTATGTTTCCGTTCCTGCTCTTGGGAACCGGCTTATTCTTCACCATTTATTTGAAATTCCCGCAAGTTCGCTATTTCAAACATGCATGGAAAGTGGTGACAGGTAAATATGACAAAGCTGATTCAGATGGTGATACCAGCCACTTTCGAGCTTTGACCACGGCGCTTTCTGGAACCGTAGGTACAGGTAATATCAGTGGTGTGGCATTTGCGATCTATCTGGGCGGTCCAGCTGCCTTGTTTTGGATGTGGGCCACAGCATTTTTCGGCATGACCACTAAGTTTGTGGAAGTATCCATGTCCCACAAATATCGTGTTAAAACCGACGATGGCACAATGGCCGGTGGCCCCATGTATTACATGGATCGTCGTTTAAATATGAAATGGTTGGCGGTCGCTTTCGCGATTGCAACAGTGATCAGCTCATTCGGCACGGGTAACCTGCCGCAGAGTAATGGTATTGCCACCAGTATTGAAGCCACCTTTGGTTTCGAGCCTTGGATTGTTGGCAGCGTGTTGGGTATTTTGTTGGCCATGGTTATTTTGGGTGGGATCCAGCGAATTGCTGCCGTCACCTCAAAAATCGTGCCCTTCATGGCGGTGTTGTACTTAATCGGTGCCCTTGCGGTTATTTTTGCCAACTTGGAAAACATATTGCCATCTTTTGCCGCCATCATTGGTGATGTCTTTACAGGCTCAGCAGCGACCGGTGGATTCTTAGGAGCCACCATTGCCTATGCCTTTAACCGAGGGGTAAACCGAGGTTTGTTTTCCAATGAGGCGGGACAAGGTTCTGCCCCAATTGCGCACGCCGCTGCGAAAACAGACCAACCGGTTTCTGAAGGTATGGTTTCGATTTTAGAGCCCTTTATCGACACCATCTTAATCTGTACCTTGACCGGCTTGGTGATCTTGTCTTCTGGCGTATGGAAAGATAAACATCAAAACGTGTTTGAACGCTCCAGCTTAGAAATTTTAGCGGGCAGTTACAGTGAAACCAATGAACAAGACCGACAATCGTTGTATCATTATTTGAATCGTTTGGATGGTCACAACGTCGAAGCGTACAACGGCCAAATTCAAGTGGTGTCCGGTAAGGCGGTCAGTGATGGCTTTACCATAATGCATGCCCGCTCTTTGGCTGAGGACGTGGTGTTTACTGTTGGCGGTACTGAAGATGCTTTCACCGGCACGGTGATAGTCAAAGACGGTATGTTGATGAAAGACAACATCGTACTGTCAGGTAAATCATTGGTGCATTCGGCAACCTTGACCACCATCGCCTTTACCAAAGGATTCTTTGGTGATTTTGGTCAATATATTGTCTCGGTGGGCTTACTTCTGTTTGCGTTTTCAACGGCCATCGCCTGGTCTTATTATGGCGATAGAGCCATGACTTACCTGTTTGGTGCACGTTCCGTTATGCCTTATCGAGTGGTCTACGTTGCTGGTTTCGTTTGGGCGTCCTTTTCCGACACGGAATTGGTTTGGACTCTCGCCAGCGTAGCTATCGTCGTCATGACATTGCCAAACCTGTTTGGTATTCTGATGCTCAGCAAAGAAATGAAGTCATCGGTCAAACAATATTGGATCGATTTTAACAAAGAACACAAATCTTAGGGTCTCACGCTTCATTACCAAGCGCGGCTAGGCCGCGCTTTATTTGTATCCTACTTTTGCGTTTGTACGTATTAGTTAATTTTAACAGGGGAGGAATCTATGGCATTAACTGATTGCCCATCCTGCAGCAAAACCATATCTGACAAGTCGAAAGTCTGCCCACACTGCAACTTTGCTGTAGGCGACGCCAGCAGTGAGGATCTGCTGCGTAAGAAATCGTTGCAGCGATTTAAAAAGCAACACAGCATTCAAAACCAATCCATGTTGGCTATGTTGATGTTTATCTCAGGGTTTGGCTTTATGTATTGGGGTGGAACGGTGCCTGGCGATATACAACACAGTTTGGCGATCGCCTGTTCTGTGATTGGATTTGTCTGGTACATAGTAAATCGAGTGCGGTTAATCTTTTTGAAACGGGCGGACTAATGAACGTGGAAGCGCTTGTAGCCTCTATGTCGCCGGATGTATATCAGCGACTGCTAACTTGTGTAGAGACAGGAAAATGGTTTGATGGTCAACCATTGAACGAAGAACAAAAATCACAGTGCATGCAAGCGGTGATGCTTTATCAAGCGAAGGTGTTGCGCTCTAGCGAACATATGACTGTTGGCGAAAATGGTGAAATTGTGCATAAGAGCCGTCAAGATCTGCAACGAGAGTTAAAACAAAATCAAGATATCGCTCGGTTTAAGCAAAATGATTTTTAAAACCCTGTTTCGTCCCAAATACCAAGATCCTTCCGCCAAAGTCAGAATTAAAGCGATCGAAAATCTTGACCCTCAGAACTCTGAGCAAAAGTCTATCTTGCATGAGCTGGCATTTAACGACGGCGACATCAACGTTAATCTCGCCGCACTGGAAAAGCTCGACAGCTTTGCGTTGTGGTGCAAAACCTATCAAACGGCAAATCAAGAACGGATCCGAAAGCAGGCACAAAAGCGCGTCGAAGAAGTGCTGTTTAATGAATCGGCTGACAAGATAAGCAGTCGTGAAAGACTCACCTTCATCAAGGAGTGTCGCCACATTCCATTGTTGGAAAAGCTGGTGAAGCTGGATTGGTTGCAATCTCAACATGCAGACTTGTTGCCGATTTTGTTAGATCGGATTGCTAAGCAACATGTTGAACAAAGTGTGTTCAGCCAAACACAGTCACAAACACTCCAGTCATTGTTGGTGCAACGATTACAGCACCCAAATGAATTGCAAAAAGCACTCAAGAAAGCCCTTAGCTCTGAAATTGAAAAGCAGATTGAAGACAAGTTAGAGCAAATTCAAAGGGCGCTGGAAAAGCCTAAGGCCATACTCAAAGAAGTGACCTTGGTCTTGTCGAAGCTAAACGCTTTGCGGGATAGCTCGGATTTCGAACAACTGGCGACACAGTTGGAGGCACTGCAACAGGAATTCAGTGAGCTAGCTGCTCAATTCAGCTGTCTTGATCCTGTGCAACAACATAGTTTGCAAGACAAATACGAATCGATAGTGACTCGACTGGAGCAGCAAAAACAAATCTTGTACCCAGCATGGCAAGCCCGTGCCCAAAAACAACAGGTAGCTCGTCAATGGCAGAGTCTTAAGCAGGAGTGTGCCAGTACTGTTGAGCAATTATGTTTAAAGTTGGCGGATCAGCTTGAATCAATTGAAGCCGAACATTTAAGCACATTCACTTCTCAAGTGCAGAAACTTCAAGCCCAATTCGACGAATTTCTGACACTGGAGCCTCAGCCTCCGAAAGCTGAAATAGCGCAAGTCAAGCAACAGCTCACTGATGTAAAAGCGTCTCTGGAACAATTGCCGCAGATGCAAGAAGCTGTGAATAAAGCGACACAACTGCTCAGTGATTTCCAACAACAGGCTAAATTGGCTGAGTCACCGGTCCAGAATGCGAAACAGTCCTTGGCTGAATTAGAACGGCAGTATCTCGCACTTCGTGGAAGCTTTGGCGAGCTTTGGCCTGCGTCTTTACACTTAGAGTTTACACGCTTGAAAACCGAGGGGCGCCGTACCTTAACTGCGATTCAAAGTGAATTAAAGCAACAGTGTAAACGCCTAGAGTCGAAACTGAATACCACGCAACGCTTTATTGATGCTGGCAAATTTAACCTTGCGATTAAGGTGTTTGACGAGGCAAAACGGGCGTTTGAAGACGTCAGCGATGCTTCGAGCGCTGTTCTTGAGCGACGATTTGAACGTGTAAAAGAACAAGTTGTCAATTTACGACAATGGCAGGAATACATTGCTGCGCCCAGAAAGCCCAAGCTTTTACAAGAAGCACAGTCTCTTGCCAATGAACCCCTTGATATTGATTCTCAAGCAAAAGCAGTCAAGAACTTGCGCAAACAGTGGCAAAGTTTTGGGAATTTATCCACCGAAGAAGATAACCGGTTGAACGCTGAGTTTGATAAGGTTATTGAGTTGGCGTTCGAGCCCTGTCGTCGACACTATGAGCAATTAGAGCAACAGCGCCAAGATAATTTGTCCGCCAAACGGGCCATAATAGGTCGGATTGAGGCTTTGCAAGGCGATCCCCGTCCTTTACAAGACAAAATCAGTGAGTTTGTGGCGTTGAAAAATCAGTTCAAGGCCGTGGGGCAGGTTGATCATTCCCAGTATAAATCCATCCAAAAGCAATTCTTTGATGCAACAGCGCCGATGAATCAGGGGATTAAAGCTCTGTATCAGGACAATGCAACATTGAAAATGGAATTGATTGAAAAAGCACAGAGCTTGATCGCGTTGGATGATGTGGAACTAGCGGTAGAGCAAGCGAAAGGACTTCAACAACGCTGGAAGCAAATTGGAAGTGTCGGCAAAAAGCAAGAGCAAAAGTTGTGGAATGAATTTCGTGACGCCAACGACAAAATATTTTCACAACGTAAAGCCCAGCAAGATCAAGCAGAGCAGGCTAATCAGATACGTTGGCAAGAGTTTGAACAGCAACTGATGACGCTAACTAATAAGATCAATCAGCAGCAGGACTTGGCTGAATTGCAGGCTCTGAACGCTGACTTTGATGCGTTGGATTTAGTAATTTTAGATTATGAAAAACAGTGGAATAACAAAGCGAAAGGACGTATTTCGACCCTTCGTGACGACTACCAACAGAAGCTGACACGGCTTTCTCAAGCAAAAGACCAACAACAATGGCTGAACTTGTTTGAATTATTGAGTAAGCGCCAAAAAGGCGATTCAATTCCAGCTTCAGAATTATCAACCTTACCCAAGGTTTGGCAGCAATGGTTTAGTGGAAGCTCAGGTACAGGAAAAACAGTAAGAGAGCTGGTCGTTACCTTAGAGATATTGAAAGAAGTACCTTCGCCGAAAAGCGATGAAACACTGAGGCAACAAATTCAGCTTCAGCTTATGAGTCAAAAACTGCAGCACGGTGAACAGCCCGACGAGTTGGCTTTGTTGGCTGACTTTGTTGAGGCCGGAATGCTGGACAAAGGGGATGCTTCCTTACTCGAGCGTATGAAAGCGCTATGGATAAAGGACGCAAAAGCTAATTAATAGGCAACGACGCAGAGTTCGGTGTCGAATAACACTAAACCCTGCGTCTTCAGGATTACTTGTCGCTTAACTCACCTTTTAAATTCGTTAACAGCTGTCGTTTTATTTCTTTGCTAGGCAGAGATTTGCTTAGCAAGTAGTGGAGTTTGGCTAAGGCAGCCTCGGGTGTCATGTCGCTACCTGAGATCACGCCCACTTCCCGTAACGCATTGCCATTTGCATACCCAGACATATTGACCTTACCTCTCACGCATTGGGTGCAATTTAAAACGATAATATCGGACTCTTGGGCTTGCCGTAATTGGGCCAGAATCGCCGGATTTTGCGGGGCATTCCCCACACCATAACTCAATAAGATCAGAGCTTTTACTGGCTGCATCAAGGTATTCTTGATGACTTCAGCACTGATACCAGGATACAAGGTCACTACGCCTATGGGTTGAGCCGTAACGGGACTGACTTGCAAAGCTTGGTTGCTGCTGTGGGTGACTTCCCCTTTGACCAATTGAATATCGATGCCGGCTTTTAACAAGGGCGGAAAATTAGGTGAATCAAAGGCATCAAATCCATCCGCATCGACCTTACGACTGCGATTGCCTCGAAACAGAGTATTATTGAAATACAGAGATACTTCGGCAATAGGGTAATTTGCCGCTATGTATAGCGCGTTGAGCAAATTAACTTGACCATCAGATCGCAACTCAGCCAACGGGATTTGTGAACCAGTGACAATCACCGGCTTGTCTAAATCCTCTAACATAAAAGACAAAGCCGATGCCGTATAGGCCATGGTATCGGTACCATGCAATATGATAAAACCATCATACTCGGAGTAGTGTTGTTGTATATCATTAGCAATCTGTTGCCAATCTTCCGGACTCATATCTGAGGAGTCCAACAAGCTATCGTACTCGTGGACAGTAAAATCGGGCATTTCGCTGCGATGAAACTCGGGCATGGTGGCGAGCGTTTTGGAGAGAAATCCAGCAGCGGGAATATAACCGTTACTGGAAGGGCGCATACCGATGGTACCGCCGGTATAGGCCACGTAAATGTGCTTTTTCATGAAATTGTTGTGCCGTTAAAATTGCCTGATAGGAGTTTCAAAGCCTTAATAAAAACTCTATCTGTGCGATTTAATGTTATTTTGTCATCTTCTCATAAGTCTAGGCCCAAGCCCATCCTTAGCAAGGAAATCATAATGACGGGTGGATCTTGTCGCGCTGACCTTTGTTTGTAAACGCTAGATTGTGAATACCCATATGCCAAGATAATCAGTGTTCAACGACGCGTTTTCCATGTAAATTTAATGACTTATCTTATCTTGTCTTGTAAAAAGGAAAAACGATGTTACGTGGGTTGATTTTAAGTCTGACGTTGTGGGGAAGTGTAGCGCTCGCTGCTGACCCGACTATTGTGTCGATGCGAGAGCGAGCTCAGATTGTGGACAAAATACTAGAGCATCGTTTGAATAAAGTTTTGCCTGCATTGATGGAACGAGCAGGGATCGATATGTGGGTATTGATCTCTCGGGAATACAATGAAGATCCGGTACTCAAAACCATGCTACCTGCCACTTGGTTGTCTGCACGTCGCCGAACCATTTTGGTCTTATATTATCCTGGCGAGGGCAAACCAGTAGAGCGCTTCGCGGTAGCACGATATGCGGTGGGTTCCGTTTTTGAAAAGGCTTGGGATAAGGAAGCTCAGCCAGATCAGTGGCAAAGTTTAGTGGATTTAATTCAGCGTAAAAATCCGCAAAAGGTGGCAATCAACCAATCAACCCACTTTGCTTTGGCCGATGGCATTACTGCAACAGAGTTAGCTGAGTTCGAGGATGCATTGGGTCCAAAAGCGAGCAAAAAATTGGTCTCATCGGAGTCACTTGCTATCGCTTGGTTAGAAACCCGCTCTGATCTTGAAATGCAGTACTATCCTCACCTTGTCACCTTAGGACGACAAATAATTGCCGAAGCATTCTCAAATAACGTGGTGACACCCGGCGTGACCACCACCGATGACGTTATTTGGTGGCTTCGAGAAAAAACCCGTGAGCTGAAACTGCTGAGCTGGTTTCATCCTTCGGTATCCATTCAACGAGCTGACCCAAAAGTGTTTAATCACATTGAAGCGTTTAGTGAATCTGCAGATAGTCAGGTGATTCAAAGGGGGGACCTGTTACACGTCGATTTTGGCATGGAATACCTCCGCCTCCATAGTGACCAGCAACAGCATGCCTATGTGTTGCGTGAAGGTGAAACCCAAGCACCAGAATATTTGCAGCGTGCATTGCAAAACGCGAATCGCTTACAAGACATTTTTACTGGTTTGTTTGTTACCGGTAGAAGCGGCAACGAAGTGTTGAAGATGGCACGTGAACAAGCCATTGACGAAGGGATTAAACCTTCGATATACACACATCCCATAGGCTATCACGGCCACGCAGCAGGCACCACACTGGGCATGTGGGATTCGCAGCAAGGCGTACCAGTGCAAGGGGATTATCCTCTGCATGCCAATACTGCTTACTCCATTGAGCTCAACGCGGCGACTTATATAGAAGAATGGGGTAAAGAGATTCGCATCATGTTGGAGGAACAAGGGTTTTTTGATGGCCAAACCGTTGAGTACATGTCCGGCCGACAAACAGAATTTTTATTGATTAAATAATTCCAAGCTATTGTGTAACCCTTTTGATGGCAAATCGCTGGTGTGTCTCTGTTGGCTGAGATAATGATGCACAGGAGCACCCACTGGCGAATAAATAAGTAGTTTATGGTCAAACTGTTACAAGCTTTGTCAAAATGATACCTGAGTAAAACCTTTTGATAGACTGCGTTTGAACTTATTTCTAAAGGATTTTTTGAACATGAAAAATGTCTCTCCCCGTTATCTAATCAGCACCGTTGCCTTGTGTGTTTCTTTAGGCCTTGCGGGTTGTGCCACTGACACTCAAACACCGTCGAGCGAGCGCGCAACGACGCAAGTTGAACAGGTTAGTGAGTCGGTAAGATTGCAAAATTTAGTGGAACAGTATTTTGCCGATGTGATGGAACGCAACCCTGTTTATGCCACGTTCGTGGGGATCAATGACTATAATGATCGCTTTAGTGATCCCATTACACAAGAAAACTTAGATGACGCGCTGGCCTTTGAAAAGCGTTATTTAGCCTTGATCAATGGCATCGATGCCAGCCAACTTACTGGACAGGATTGGCTGACCTATGAAATTTTCAAACGGGATCGAGAGCTAGCCATTGAGGGAAGTGATATTGATGCTCATCTGATCCCCATCAGTCAAATGGGGGGTGCTCACAGTTATTTTGCGATGCTGGGGTCGGGCAGCAGTGCTCAACCGTTTAACACAGAACAAGACTATCGCAATTTTATGCAGCGCTCTGAAGGTTTTGCCTTGTACATGGACAGCGTGATTGCCGCGATGCGCGAGGGAATAAAAAAAGGCGTGGTACATCCACGACCTATCGCAGAAAAATTGCTTCCTCAGTTGCAAGCTCATGTGGTGGATGATGTGACCCAAAGTGTGTTTTACGGCCCAGTAAAATCACTAGAAGGGAATGAACAAATGAGTGATGAACTCAAATCTTCGTTGAAGGCTGAGTACATCGCCAATATTCAGCAGGTGATCATTCCTGCCTATCAGAAAGTGGCACAGTTTATCGCTGATGAATACATCCCCCATGCCCGAGAGACCGTTGGTCTATCTCAGTTGCCCAATGGTAAAAAATGGTATGAGTTTATGATTGAACAAAATACCACTTTGCCTCTCACCGCACAGGAAATTCACGACTTTGGCAAGCAAGAAGTGGCTCGTATCTTGTCGGAGATGAAAGCGGTCAAACAAACCGTGGGGTTTGAAGGGGATTTGCCGGCTTTCTTTGATTTTTTGCGCAACGACGATCAATTCTACTTCGATTCTGAACAAGCCATTATAGATGGCTATATGGAAGTAAAAGATAAGATCAACGCTCGATTGCCTATGTTGTTTGAAGTCTTCCCCAAAGCTGATTACGTGGTCAAAGCGGTAGAACCTTACCGCGCTGCATCTGCGGCTGGGGCAAGCTATATGCCGCCTGCACCAGATGGTTCGCGCCCGGGTATTTTTTACATCAATACCCGAGACCTCAAAGGACAGCCGAAGTTTTCTCTGGAAACCTTGAGTATCCATGAAGCGGCGCCAGGTCACCATTTCCAAATTGCCATTCAGCAAGAAGTGGAAGGGTTACCCAGTTTCCGTAAGTTTGGTGGATACACCGTGTTTGCCGAAGGCTGGGCGCTTTATGCGGAGAGCTTGGGTAAAGAGCTAGGACTCTTTACCGACCCGTACATGTGGTATGGCCGACTAGGAGACGAACAACTGCGTGCTATGAGACTGGTGGTTGATACAGGGTTGCATGCTTTTGGTTGGAGCCGTGAGCAAGCCATTCAGTTTATGCGTGACAACTCGTCCATGGCGGAAAGTGATATCGTTGCAGAGGTAGAGCGTTATATTTCGATCCCAGGTCAAGCGTTAGCCTACAAAGTGGGTGAACGTCATATTCGCATGCTGCGAAATAAAGCGGCTAAAGCCCTTGGCGATAAATTTGATGTGAAGAAATTCCACACTCAAATTCTGATCGACGGCGCAATCCCGATGCCGATTTTGGAAGCTAAGATTGATAAATGGATCGCCGAACAAAAGGCGTAACCAATCGTTAAAACAACCTGCCCAAAGGTTGTAAAACCAAACGAAAGGGTCTGCTGCAGCAGACCCTTTTTTGATCAGTCTAAAAATTCATGACATTAATAGAAAGTTGCAATACGGTTGCCACTGAAACCCAAGCAAAATAGGGAAGTTGTGCAATGGCGATTAGCCGATAGTGCTTCCATATCGCTACCATCATCCACACCAGAGTTCCCCAGATGATCAGAATATCCAATGACGCCAAGGTTAAGTTACGTAGACCAAACTGAATGGGGGTAAACGCTAAATTAGCAACTAGGTTTATCGCGAAGGGAAGCATAACAATCTTTGGGATCTTAGCGCGGAATCCTTGGATAAAAACAAATAAAAATGTTACCGCAATGATGGGATAGAGAATCGACCACATGGTTCCTATAAATGCAGGATCAGGTGTCCAGCTGGGTTTATCCAGTGTGTTATACCAATCCATAAATGACATATTTTCTATCCTTTCGTTAGTTTTTTGTGGGTTGAAGCTTGCCCTTGTTGTTCAAAAGCAAGTTGGCTTGATTCGCCATGTACATACGCAGCGAGATAAAAAGTGGAACACTATAAAATGGTAATTAAGCACTCTTGATGATGGGCATTGGATTGCCTTAGCAAGATCTCAAAATTTTGCAGTCTCAAAGGGGGGTAACGGTCGCAGATGCAGACCATAGTGGGTAACCTAAAGCGTGTATCAGCATGGTTATTTTTGGGGGATCCCAGTGGAATAGCCAAAAGCGTTGCCACGTCCTTGGCAATTTGATCAGTTAAACCTTACAACACTCTGGATTTTAGGTTGTAATAACAAATATCCAAATTGCCATTGCCTTTGAAATGGAAAAACGGATTGTCGAGGGTTTTTGCGCTGCTTAAACGTTGTTCGACTTGCTCGGAAAACTCGTCTTGAACTTGCACGGCAATGCGCTCGTCTTTGGGCACATCGGCAGCCATTTTGACCCATTGTATTTTACTGCGAGCATCGGCATCTTCAATCACACCGGATGCTTCATTGATGTGCGCGCGCTTGAGTGATTGCACGGCGGGCATGCCATAGATGACTCGACCAAAACTGCTCATATTGCGATCTAAGTGGCGGGTTGCTTGACCAATTACGATGTAAAAATCGGTGGTTGCACTGTCTTTTTCATTGCTGCGAGCCATGGCGATAACGCCGGGGCAATGGGCAAGCCACTGCTGTTTTTGTTGCTCGTCTCGACCCACTGCAAAGCCTTGGGTAAAGCCAGTTAATGGCGCCATAAAATCCGGCTGTTGCACTTTCAAAAAAGGCACGTCAGTTGATACTGGCGTGGTGAACTCAGCCTTGAGTGGTTGTTGATACTCGGTTGTTTTTTCCCCACTGACATCACCGCCTTGGGCAACAAAACCGTCGATGACACGATAGAAATCTAAACCGTCGTAGTAGCCTGTCTTTACCAGATTAACAAATCGTTCAACGTGTTTGGGTGCCGCAAACGGCGCTAGCTCAATGATCACCAATCCTTCGTCAGTTTGCATATAAACCTGATTGGCCAACTCTGGCGTACGCCAACTGGGCTTTTCCGTCTGAGCAAAGGCGACGGTGGTGCAAAGAGCAATGGTTAAACACAACAAACGGATCATGCTGGGATTCCTTTATCTAACGGCAACGGCGTTACTTCACCTCAACGCCAGCAGCTTGCTTATCTGCATGATAGCTGGAGCGCACCATAGGACCACAGGCAGCGTGTGTAAAGCCGATGCTGCGGGCGTATTCACCCAGTTCATCGAACTCGGTAGGGTGTACATAGCGCTTCAATGGATAGTGATGCTTGCTGGGTTGTAAATACTGACCTAAGGTCAACATGTCGACGTCGTGGGCGCGTAAATCATCCAAGACCTTGGCGATCTCTTGCTTGTCTTCTCCCATGCCCATCATCAGACCTGATTTGGTTGGAATCTCAGGATGTTGCTGCTTGAATTTTTTCAATAGATCTAATGACCACTGATAATTTGCACCTGGACGGCATTCACGATAAAGGCGCGGAATGGTCTCCAAGTTGTGATTGAACACGTCTGGTACACCTTGCTTAAAGATCTCCAATGCACGGTCCATACGACCTCGAAAATCGGGGACCAGTACTTCAATTTTGGTTGTCGGACTGTGCTGACGAATGGCGTTAATGCAGTCAACGAAGTGCTGCGCGCCTCCATCCCGCAGATCGTCACGATCGACAGAGGTAATAACGACATACTTTAGCTGCATTTGGGCGATGGTCTTGGCAAGCTTTTCTGGCTCTTCGGCGCTGGGGGGCAGGGGCTTGCCATGGGCAACATCGCAAAACGGACAACGACGAGTACAGATGTCACCTAAGATCATGAAAGTCGCGGTACCGTGATTGAAGCATTCCGCCAAGTTTGGGCAACTGGCCTCCTCACACACCGAATACAGGTTATTCTCTCGTAGGGTCTTTTTAATATGATCTATACGATCTGTGGTACGCGGCAGTTTAATTTTGATCCATTCGGGCTTACGCAACATCTGCTCTTTTTCAGTCGGGATGATAGTAATTGGGATATGTTTTACTTTCTCGTCATCGCGGAGTTTAACTCCGGCTTGTGGGCGTGAATTAGTCATCAAAACCTTCTTTAAACGCTACGTTTTGTATCCCTAATAGGGAAGTGATATGGCTGATCAATTTGGGACCGGCTATTTGCAATGAATCCGGGCCTCCCAACGCGACGCAATTGACCATTTCTAACCCTGCGTAACCGCAAGGATTGATACGTTGGAACGGACTTAGGTCCATATTAACATTCAAAGCCAAACCATGAAATGAACAACCTTTGCGAATTCGCAATCCAATAGAGCAAATCTTCTTGCCATCGACATAGACGCCAGGTGCATCGGCTTTAGGATAAGCGTCAATCTTGTACTCATGCAACAGGTCGACAACACATTGTTCCAATGCGGTGACCAACTGCCTAACACCGATTTTTAATCGCTTGATGTTAAGCAGTACATACAACATTTGCTGTCCCGGACCATGATAAGTTACTTGACCTCCACGGTCGACTTTCACAACTGGAATGTCTCCCGGTGCAAGCAAGTGTTCTTCTTTTCCTGCTTGTCCTTGAGTGAACACCGGTTCATGTTCAACTAACCAAATTTCGTCTGCTTGTTGTTCATCACGCTGGTCGGTGAATTCTTGCATCGCATGCCAAATGGGCATGTAGGGGCGCACCCCTAAATGCCTCACTATCAGTGTTCCGGGTTCCAATTTAATGCTCTTACTCGATGTGGTTACAGCACCACTCGAACCAGTTCGAGTGAAGACAATTCAGTGTAGATAGTTTCCATATGCTCTTTACTCGTCACTTTGACGCGAATCGATAACGAATGGTAATTCCCTTTTGAACTGGGTTTTACACTGGGATTGTAGTCACCAGGAGCATGTACCTGCAAACACCCAACGACATCGTCGGGTAATCTTTCGTGGGCAACGCCCATAACTTTAAACGTCTGGAAACAGGGGAAGTCCAGAAGTTCGTCGAAACGTGTATCCATTATTCTCTTCTCATTACAGATCAGCTGTCAAAACCCAACTGCAACTTAATGTAATCAATTGCTTGGTCAAAGAATCCGCCTTCTTGCACTTCTTGCAGGGTGACCAGTGGATATTGAGCCACGTCTTCACCTTCCAGTTGCAGATACAAAGTACCAACGACTTCACCTTTTGCCAGGGGAGCTTTGAGCTGTTTGTCTAATTCAAAATTGGCCTTGAGGTTCTTGACCTGGCCTCTTGGGATAGTTATGGGGGTGTCTTGGTTAATTCCCAAGTCTACGGTTTCTTTATCACCCATAAAAATGCGGTGTGATACGAAACTGTCCCCAGCTTTATATGGGGTGACGGTTTCGAAGAATCGGAAGCCATATTTCAACAGCTTTTTGTTCTCAACTTTCCGCGCTCGCTCACTCTCCGTACCCATAACGACCGCGATCAATCGCATGTCTCCTTGGGTCGCTGAGGACACTAAACTGTAACCCGCTTCGGAAGTATGTCCAGTTTTGATACCATCAACATTCAAACTCTTATCCCACAACAGGCTATTGCGATTGGGTTGTTTAATGCCGTTAAATTCGAATTCTTTCTCTTTGTAGATTTCATATTCTGCAGGCACATCTTTAATCAGCGCTCTAGCCAAGGTCGCCATGTCTCTTGGCGTTGTGTAGTGCTCCGGATCGTGCAGTCCGTGACTGTTTACAAAGTGGGTGGATACCATACCCAGGCTATCGGCATAAGCGTTCATCATGGTAGCAAATGCGCTTTCACTGCCAGCGATGTGTTCGGCCATCGCAACACATGCATCGTTACCTGACGCGATGATAATCCCTCTATTGAGGTCTGCAACGGATACTTGCTTACCCACTTCGATAAACATTTTCGAAGATTCAGGGAAATTGCGAGCCCATGCCTTTTCGGAGATAGTAACTTGATCTGTTTCTTTTATGTTTCCGAGTAACAATTCTTGACCAATCACATAGCTGGTCATCATTTTGGTGAGGCTCGCTGGTGCTAATTGTATATCGGCATTTTGTTCAGCGATCACTTTACCTGTTTGATGATCAATCAATATAAAGCCTTTCGCCGATACGGTTGGAGGTGGGGGAATAACCACTGCAGCAGAAGCACCCCAGGAAAAAACAGCCAATGCCGTTACGCCAATCATACGAGGAATAATTTTGTTTAAAATGCCCATTTACCTACCAATATTTTTGTCTGTGAGTGATACGGTTAAAAACGCCACATACTATACCAGTTTGCCACGTCAAAAGCCGTTAAAAACTGACCTTTTGTCTCATTCTCGCCGTCATTTGACGAATAATTCAGCAATGAACTTAGTATCAGACATTGCGCAATTTAAGACCTATTTGATTTAAAAAAGTTTTATTCCTCTAGACCGAACTTCAAAGGGCTGTAACTTTGCAACCAAATACGAGCATCAAGACGAATTGGATTTATGGCATAACCTGAACGCGAAACGCTTCATGATAGCCATTTTGTCGCAATTCGTTTACCACTTGCATCGCGTGATCGCCATTGTCCAGAGGACCGAGTTGCAGCTTGTATAAACCTTGGTCCTGAGCTTGATTGACGGGAAGTTGAAACAACAATTCGAGGCCCTTTGCCAATTCGTCAATTTTATCTTGATCTTGCAGTGCCGCAACTTGCACAAACCACTGCTGTGAGAGTTGATTGTCTTGTGGGGAGGTTGGGGGTTGATTACCGATGGACACTAATCCGGCCTCATCAATATGGATCACATCTACTTGAACGGGAGCCGTTCCGGTATCCAATACGCCCAACTTCATGGCTGCCGCGTAAGAAAGGTCGATGACGCGATCATCATGAAAAGGGCCGCGATCATTAACTCGCAAAATGGCCGTGCGTCCATTATTCAAATTGGTCACTTTGACAAAAGACGGTAAGGGTAATGTTTTGTGAGCCGCAGACATGGCAAACATATTGTAAGTTTCACCGTTAGCGGTGAGGTGGCCATGAAATTTTTGCCCATACCAAGAGGCCACACCAGTTTCTGAGTAGCCTTTACCTGTGCTTAGTGGCACATAATCTTGACCCAGCACCCGATAAGGGCGCAATGATGCAGACAGATAGGGTTCAAACCGTGGCTCTACATCTCGAAAATCGATCTCTTTGCTAATGAACTTGGGTTTCGAATCTTTATGTTGGCTATAACGCCCGGTGCCAGTACAGGCTACCATCCCACAACAAAGAATCAGAATAATCAGAGTTTTCATAGCTTGCCGCGTGCTTGTCTTAATTGTTCACTAAATTGATACACCGCCATTGCATATAGCGGACTGTGATTGTACCGGGTGATGGTATAAAAGTTCGGCAATCCCAACCAATATTCCCGACCTTCGGTCTGCTCAAAGGCAAACAAGCGAACAGACTGCTGCTGGTCTAATTGTATCCCATCGGGAAGAATTATTCCTTTTCCCTGTAAATCATTCCATTGATGCTTGTAGGTTAAATCTTTTCCCAGAAAATCTTGTATGTCCTGCTCGGATTCTACCGTCACTGGAAAGGCAACGGCTTCTCCATTACGCCAGCCATGGCGCTTAAAATAGTTTGCGACACTGCCGATGGCATCGACCGGATTGTTTAGCAGGTCTCGCACGCCATCTTGGTCGAAATCCACCGCATAGTGGCGATAGCTAGAGGAAATAAATTGGCCCCAGCCCATTGCTCCGGCGTATGAACCTAACAGTTCTGAGGGTTCAAAGCCTTCCTCTTTACTGAGCAAAAATAACTGTTCAAGTTCGGACTTAAAAAATTTGCTTCTGGGTGGATAGTAAAAGCCCAAAGTATATAACGCATCTAAAACCGAATACTTACCTTTGTATGTTCCATAGAAGGTTTCAACGCCGATGATTGCTACGATGATTTGTGCTGGAACACCGATTTCCTTCTCAGCTTTTGTCAAAGCGTCTTGATGGGTCTGCCAGAACTCTAATCCTTTGGCGAGGCGCTTGTCGGTTAGAAATATGGGGTAATACTGATGCCATGGCTTAGCTTCCCATGGGCGGGCAATTGCCTCAAGAATGGACTCATTTTTTTGCGCCTTGGCTAACACACTCTCGACGTATTCCGCGCTAAAACCGTGCTCATCCACCATCGATTGAACAAATTGTTTTATCTTTTCATTTTCAGAAGACTCACTATTGTCCGCTGAAGATGGGGCAGTGAACAAAGTTAAACTGCACAGAATGCCAACAATCGATTGCCGCAGGGGTAGATTACCCATTGTCTCTCCAATTACTCCCATCAAGGAAGCTTAAAATCATTATTGTCTGGAAAGCAGACGTTTTTGTGTACTGACCGCCATTAGAATGCCAAAACCGGCTAACAAAGTCACCATTGATGTGCCCCCATAGCTGACCAAGGGCAAGGGCACACCCACAACAGGCAGAATACCGGAAACCATACCGATATTAACAAATACATAGACGAAAAAGGTCAGGGTAATACTGCCAGCCAGCAATTTAGCGTAGGCATCTTGGGCCCGCATCGCTATCATTAAACCAACCAAAATAATGTAACTGTAGATAGCTAACAAAACCAAAATCCCAAACAGTCCAAACTCCTCACTGAATACGGCGAAGATGAAATCAGTATGGCGTTCCGGTAAAAACTCCAATTGGGATTGGGTGCCCTGTAACCAACCTTTGCCCTCTAATCCACCAGAGCCTATGGCAATCTTTGATTGAATAATATGGTATCCAGAGCCCAATGGATCGCTCTCTGGGTTTAGGAAGGTCAGAACACGTTGTTTTTGGTATTCCTTCATCAAGAAGAACCACATCACGGGGGTGAAAGCAGAAGCTAGGGCGATGACCATCAAAATCAACCCCCAACTCATACCCGCTAGGAATAGTACGAAAATCCCTGAGCTGGCAATCAACAATGAGGTACCTAAGTCTGGCTGTTTGGCAATAAGTAGCGTTGGAATTGCGACAAAGCCGAAGCCAATTACTATGTTCCATATTTTGGGGGGCAGATTAAAACGACTGATGTACCAAGCGATCATCATGGGTACGGCTAATTTCATGATTTCTGATGGCTGAAAACGCACTACGCCAAGATCCAACCAGCGCTGTGCACCTTTCCCTGAGACACCAAAAAACAGCACGCCTAACAGCATTAAAACGCCAGCAGCGTAGAAATACACAGACATGCGTTGATAGGCCAAAATGGGTATTTGCGCCATGACAAACATGACAACCAATGCCAATCCAAGCCGTATTAATTGCCGTTGTATTAAAGCAAGGTCTTGGCCACCTGCAGAGTAGATGGTCACCAAACCAACGCCCATTAGGGTCAATAAACCGATCAGCAGCAATCCATCGATGTGCATCCGCGATAGTATGGATTGTTGGTTTGGATTGATTTTAGTACGCAGCATAGTGGGGTTATTCATTTACTGACAGCCCCTCATTTGTAGAAGCGCTTTCGCGAGTAATTTGTTCATTGTGCTGGGCAAAGAACTGATCCATCATCGCCCGTGCGATGGGAGCCGCTTGTGATCCACCACCACCGGCATTTTCCAAAGCGACTGCAATGACAATCTCAGGATTGTCAAAAGGCGCGTAGCCAATAAACATTGCATTGTCGCGATGACGTTCAGCTAGTTTCTCAGCATCATACTTTTCGCCTTGGGCTATACTGACTAATTGCGCCGTACCTGTTTTGCCCGCAGCCACATAGCTTGCTTGTGCAAAGGCAGTCCGTCCCGTGCCGTGGGGGTCGTGAATCACGTCGTACATGGATTTTAAAATGACATCCCAGTTATTTTCTTGCTTGATGGAGATGGGACTGAGTTGTTTGTCAGGTTCCAACTCAACGGTATCGTCACGTTGTTTGCCACGCAATATTTGCGGTACATGTCGCACCCCTTTGTTTACTAGTATTGACAATGATTGCGCTAATTGCAGAGGCGTCGCGGTCCAATAACTTTGCCCTATACCAACTGAAATGGTGTCACCGATATACCAAGGTTCATTGTATCGAGCCCGTTTCCAGCCGCGAGTCGGCATATTGCCATCGGATTCTTCGTAGAGATCGACACCAGTATAATCACCAAAGCCAAATTCGTTCATGTAGTCACTAATACGATCAATGCCAAGACGATAGGCCAAATCATAAAAGTAGTAATCACAGGACACGACTACCGCTTTCACCACATCGACCCATCCGTGTCCCCAAGGAACCCAGTCGCGCCACACGTGGCTGACGTTTTTAAGTTGGTATTTGCCGTTGTCGAACATCCGCGTTTCCGGCGTGATGACAGATTCTTCCAAGCCCAGCAATGCCAGATGCGGTTTGATCGTCGACGCTGGCGGATATTGACCCTGAGTTGCTCGATTGATCAAAGGCTTATCTTTTGATTCAAGAAGCTCTCGATAGCCTTTGCTGCTAATACCGTGTACAAACAAGTTGGGATCGTAACTAGGGTTGCTGTATAGCGTTAAAATGCCACCGTTTCGGGGATCCATGGCCACGACTGAGCCGCGATTGTCGCCCAACAGTTGCTGTGCTTTGAGTTGTAAATTTACGTCAACATTGAGGATCAAATCTTGGCCGGGAGTAGGGGGATTAAAATCCAAAGTGCGGATAATGCGACCTTTACTGTTGATTTCTACTTCTTGATAACCCACTTCACCGTGAAGTAGCTCTTCGTGATATTTCTCTATGCCCAACTTGCCAATGTCATGGGTGGCAGCATAGTTGGCTTCTTGTCCGGCCTCTTCAAGTTTTTGTAGATCTTTTTTGTTTATTTTAGCCACATAACCTAAAACGTGGGTAAGAGCACTACCAAAGGGATAGTGTCTTGCTAATCGAGCTTCCACCGACACGCCGGGAAATCTATGCTGATTAGCAGAGAAGATGGCCACTTCGGATGGCGTAAGTCGATTCATTAGAGCTACCGGCTTAAAGCGCCGCTGGCGTTTCATTGCTTCGCGAAAATCGGCGATCTGATCATCGCTGATATCGAGTAGTTGAGCTAAATGGAGGAGGGTCTCGTCAAGATCTTCTATTTCTTCTGGCACCACTTCCAACGAAAAAACCGGGCGGTTTTCTGCTAACAACACTCCGTTTCGGTCAAAAATCAGCCCGCGATTTGGTGCAACGGGAAGCACTTTAATTCGGTTACCATTAGAACGGGTTTGGTAGTCTTCGTAGCGTTTAACTTGCAGATAATACAGATTACTTATCAGAATGATCATCAACGATAATACGATAAGTAAAGCAATAAAACTGCGTCTCGCAAAGAGATTGGCCTCTGCGGTATGATCGCGAATGGTAATGCGTTTCGGTGCCACTGCTACTCTCGATGGTAGGGATGATTGTTGTTCACCGACCAAGCACGATACACGCTTTCAGCCACAATAATACGGACCAAAGGATGAGGTAAGGTAAGTGGAGAAAGGGACCATTTATGTTCACTTGCGGCAATGCACTCGGGTGATAAGCCTTCTGGCCCACCGATTAATAAACTGACATCACGACCATCCATTTGCCATTTTTTTAAATTGCGTGCCAGTTCTGGTGTGTCCATAGGCTTGCCCGTAACTTCCAGGGTAACGATTCTATTGCCTTTGGGTACAGCGGCTAGGGTTAGTTCCCCTTCTTTTTGCAAAATTCTTTTTAAATCTGCGTTTTTGCCTCGTTTGCCTGCGGCTATTTCCGTCAGGTAGAGTTGTAAGTCACCGCTAAACCGTCTTTGATATTCTTGGTAACCCTGTTCAACCCAATCTGGCATCCGTGTGCCCACGGCAATTATCTGAATTCGCATTGGCGGGCTTTATTGCATCCAAAGTTTTTCGAGTTGATAAAAATCTCGGGTTTCATCTTGCATGACGTGCACAACGATCTCGCCAAGGTCAACGAGTACCCATTCGCCGGTATCTTGTCCTTCCACGCTTAGCGGTGGATGGCCAATTTTTTTGGTTTCGATGACCACATTTTGGGCGATTGAAATAACATGGCGCTTAGAGTTGCCGGAGCATATCAGCATGGTATCGGTGACCGTTGATCGACCGGTGACATCAATATCAATAATGTCTCTGGCTTTTAAATCTTCCATTTTATCAATTACAAATTGCTTAAATGCTTGGTTGTCCAAAAGTGCTCCTAATTCGTGCTTTCGCAAAGTGATTGGTTTGTATTTTGTGGTTCCGTATACCGGTTGGTGATTGTAGCAGACTTTTCACTAGTAACGCATCACCTAGCTTGCAGTGTGCCTGTACCATATAAGCCATTGGCGAAAATGTAATCGTTAATAGTCGGGTCAAGCCATTCGGATACGTCATCACCAGCACACAATCGTTGTTTTAACTCGGTGGAAGAGATGGCTTGATTCGCGGCAGATAAATGAAAGATCGCGCCATTGGGTTGCTGGAACAATATCTCAGGGTTCGAAGTGACACGGTCTTGCAACACGGATGTTGGTTGGTGAGAAGACTCATGCCTTGGAAATACGATGATATGGCAAAGAGTCGGCAAAGCCTGCCACTGATACCATTTGTGAAGTGAGAGGTACGAATCGGCTCCCATGCAAAACCACAGAGGTTGTGTTTGTCCAATTTGGCTGCGAATCGCCTGTAATGTTTCCACTGAATATGACGGGGAGGACTTCTGAAGTTCGATGTCATTGCAGTGAAATTCTGGGTGCTTTTGGCAAAAGGCTTGCAACATCGCCACTCGCTGTGAAGGCGAAGCACTAGGGACCCCTTTATGAGGTGGAATGTGGCATGGCAACCACTGAATGTTGGTTATGCGTAACTCTTTTTGCAGCGTCCTCGCCATTCTAATGTGCCCTAAATGTAGGGGGTCGAAGGTACCGCCAAAAAGAATGAAGGGTTGCTGATCATTCATGGTTCGAGTGGCAGACCTTGTAGGTCATAAGGCATAAAAAGTAAACATAAATGGGCGAGTTCGATGTAAGGGCGAAAGACTGCACTTTGCTTCAATCGTTGGTCGAAATGATGGAGCTTGTCTTGAATGTTTCTAAGTTGGGCTTCGCTTAAACGAGACAGGGCATTGAGATACAAAGATTGCTTGTTTTTCCAAATGCGTAAACTGTTCCAATTGATCGTTTGGTTGTGCTGTTGGCTAAACTTTAATTGACTTAGTAATTGCCATTCCCTGACCAGCGCCCACAACACTATGGTGGGTTCTAAACCTTCTGACTCTAGTCTTAACAACATTTTGATGGTTTTTTGGCCGTCGCCGGAGAGTAATACATCCACCAACTGAAACACATTGTAGCGGGATTGATCGACGATTGCCGATTCCACCTGTTGCAGATTTACGACTTCGGTCGGATACAACAGTTTGAGTTTGTCGATTTCTTGGCGTGCCGCCATCAAATTGCCTTCGCAAAAATCGGCAATCAGATTGACACCATCAGGTTCACAGCGCAGACCGATTTGATTCATATACTGTTGAAGCCAACTTTTCAGTTGTTGCCCTTCCAATGGATAACAAGGTACATAAACTCCTTGTTGGTCGAGGGCTTTGAACCATTTGGCATTTTGCACCTCTTTACCAATCTTGCCGCCGTGCAACACAACTAACAGCTCTGGATGAGCTGATTGGGCCAATTCAGTGAGCACTTTTGCGCCATCGGTGCCGGGTTTTCCGGTGGGTATCTCCAGTTCTATAAATACGGTAGAGCTAAACAGTGAAAGAGATTGACTGGCCTCTAGCACGGTGCGCCATTCGAATTGACCATCCACTGACATAGATTGGCGTTCCACAAATCCTTGCTGTTTGCCACGAGCACGAATTGCCTCGATAGTGTCAAGTTTTTGCTGGGGTTCATCGCCAAACACGAGGTAAAAATTCTGTAGATTTTGACCGATGTGCTGCTGAAAGCGGTTTGGATAGACTTGCATAGGGCTAGTTATTGGCCAAACTGGGTAACATCCTAATCATCCTGTCTGCGGCTTGACTGCGCAGTTCTTCAAGCACCAAATCCAATTCTCTGGATTTTGCCAAAATCGCGTCAGGATCATCCTGATACTCTCGAGTAACGTCAAATTTTATCCATTGGGGATCTTTATCTGGGAAAATCACCTGGAAGTTCACAGACAAAACCAATTCGTACTCAGCAACCTGTCCGGTCGGGAAGAGCGACAGTAATCTCCTATCTAGCGTATCTGGCATCACATACAAGGTGACCGTTTGCGCTTTTTTATCAGCACTAACGGAATCCACTTTGGGGATCTGGTACAAAGCTAGATAGCTTTGTACCGAGCGCTTCAATGGTGAGTATTGTTGCGCTGACGCCAAATGTATCTGCGTAATACCAACCGGAAGAGGTTGAGTATCCCTGAGTTTGAACCCACAACCACTGAGCAGCAGGGTAAACGCCAAACAGACAATGATTGCGCTTCGCATCAATCTCACCATGTCACTCCTAGTTTGCCACTATGTTGACTAACTTACCTGGCACATAGATCACTTTACGGATCGTCTTGCCATCGGTAAATTGACTGACATTAGGCTGTTCGGAAGCGGTGCGTTTTACTTCATCATCACTGGCGTCTGCCGCCACGGTGATTTTTGCTCGCACTTTGCCATTGACCTGTACAACAATCAGTTTTTCATCTTCAACCAAGGCGGCTTCATCCGCTACAGGCCAAGGTGCGAAACCGATATCGTCTTGATGGCCAAGTTGCTGCCACAACACATGGCACACGTGAGGCGTGATGGGATTGAGCATCAATACCATAGACTCAATGGCTTCGCGCAGTAACGCTTGGTCAGTATCGGTCTCAGCAGGGGCTTTTTGTAAGCGATTGAGCAGTTCCATAATCGCCGCAATCGCGGTATTGAAGGTTTGGCGACGACCTAAATCATCACTAACTTTAGCGATTGTCTTGTGGACTTCTCGACGCAAGGTTTTTTGTTCGTTGTTTAAACTGCTGATATCCAACGCCGGTGGTTGGCCTTGAGACAAATGTTCTTGGGCCAATTTCCAGAAACGTTTGATAAATCGATTTGCACCTTCTACGCCAGAATCGATCCACTCCAAAGTCTGCTCAGGTGGAGCCGCAAACATGGTGAATAAGCGGATAGTGTCAGCACCATACAAGTCGATCACCTGTTGAGGGTCGATACCGTTGTTCTTGGATTTGGACATCTTGGTCATACCGCCAAACTGCACTTCTTGGCCATCAGCCTTCAAAATGGCTTTGACAACCCGGCCTTTTTCATCCTTCTCAGTTTCCACATCGGTGGGTGAGTACCAATGTTTCTTACCGTTTTCTTCTTCGCGGTAGAAGGAATCAGCGAGTACCATGCCCTGACACAACAAACGTTTGTACGGCTCACTGGATTCTACCAAGCCTTCATCACGCAACAACTTATGGAAGAATCGAGAATAGAGCAAATGCAAAATAGCATGCTCAATACCCCCGACATACTGGTCAACGGGCAACCAATAGTTGGCTTTCTCTGGATCCAGCATAGCTTGTGAATTTTGCGCGCAAGTATATCGCGCGTAATACCAAGAAGATTCCATGAAAGTGTCAAAGGTATCTGTTTCACGCAGTGCGTCTTGGCCTTGATATTGGGTTTGTGCCCATTGAGGATCAGCTTTGATTGGGGAAATAACCCCATCCATCACCACATCTTCAGGCAACACTACAGGCAATTCATCCGCCGGTACCGGCACAGATTCGCCATTTTCAAGATTCAACATTGGAATGGGGGCACCCCAATATCGCTGACGAGAAACGCCCCAGTCACGCAAGCGATAATTGACTTTGCGTTTACCTTTTCCTTGATTTTCAAGGGATTTGGCAATTTCATCAAAAGCCTGTTGAAAATCCAGACCGTCGAATTGGCCTGAATTGGTCAAGGTGCCTTTTTCGGTATAGGCCGCTTTGGACAAATCACAATCTGCTTCTTGGCCCGCTGGAGGCTGGATCACTTGCTTGATTGGCAAACCATACTTCTGAGCAAACTCATAATCTCTCTGATCGTGCCCAGGGACTGCCATGACTGCCCCGGAACCGTAATCCATCAATACGAAGTTGGCGACCCAAACCGGCACAGTCTCACCGGAAATGGGGTGTACCGCTTTTAAGCCAGTATCACAGCCCTTTTTGTCCATGGTTGCAATGTCGGCTTCAGCCACTTTATTGTTCTTGCATTCTTCAATAAATTGGCCAAGTTGACTATTTTCAGCTGCCGCAGCGGCTGCCATCGGATGTCCTGCTGCAATAGCCACATAACTGACACCCAATAACGTGTCAGGACGGGTTGTATACACGTCGAATTGCTCAATACCTTCAATGGGCTGTTTGAGTTTGAAGGTGATTTCAACCCCTTCAGAACGTCCGATCCAGTTGCGTTGCATGGCGCGAACTTGGTCTGGCCAATCTTCAAGTTGTTCAAGATCAGTCAACAACTCTTCTGCGTAATCGGTGATCTTGATAAACCACTGGGGAATTTCTTTTTGCTCAACCAAAGCGCCGGAGCGCCAACCGCGCCCATCAATGACTTGCTCATTTGCCAGCACAGTGTGATCCACCGGATCCCAGTTGACCGTCGCGTTCTTTTTGTAAACCAGACCTTTTTCATATAACCGAGTGAAAAACCATTGTTCCCAGCGATAATAATCTTGCTTACAGGTGGCAACCTCGCGATTCCAGTCATAGCCAAAACCCAAAGATTTTAGTTGGGCTTTCATATACTCGATATTGGCATAGGTCCATTTGGCAGGCGCGGTCTTGTTATTAATCGCGGCATTTTCTGCAGGCAGACCAAAGGCATCCCAACCCATAGGTTGAAGCACATTCTTACCTTGCATGCGCTGAAAACGACTTATGACATCGCCAATGGTGTAGTTGCGCACGTGTCCCATGTGCAAACGGCCACTAGGATACGGGAACATAGAAAGGCAGTAGAATTTTTCTTTACTGTCATCTTCGGTAGCGGTAAAAACCTGATTCTCTTCCCAATAGGCTTGAACCTGTTGTTCGATTTCTCTTGGATTGTAGTGATTTTCGGACATTAACGCGTTTTTCCAAAAAGTGGTCTGTTCTTATTTGATAGCCGGCAAGAATACCTTAGCACCCTAGGGGCAAACAATAGTAAATGGGGGATTGGTGGCTAAAAAAGCCGCCTTGGTGAATTAATGCTCATTTTCCCTTCTGATCTTGCAACTTTTCGATGATAAGTTGACAGGCATCCACGAACGGGGTTCACTGTGAACATTACTGGAACATTATCTTAGGCTATGTCGCAAAAACTACCCCTTGCCGCGAATCTATTAACGGCAATACCCAGCCGAAAACTGATTAATTCGGCACTCAAAGACGAATCGGTCACACAAGCCACCTTTATTGGTCAACAGCGAGCCCGTGAAGCCCTCGACTTTGGTCTGGGCATTGAGGCTAATGGCTATAATTTATACGTAATGGGGGAACATGCCACTGGCCGTTACACTTTGGTCCATGAGCACATTACTCGTAGCGTCAGCAGTGTACCAACACCGGATGATTGGTGCTTTATCAACAATTTCGAAGACGAAAGGGAACCCTTTGTGTTGCGATTACCGCCAGGTGAGAGCAAAAAACTACACAAAGAACTAGATGGTTTAATTGATGAGTTGCTCGATACGTTTCCTGCCGCATTCGATAATCCGGGGTATCAACGCAAAAAGGCGGCGATTGCTCGAGAGTTTGACCAACGCTACGACCATGCGATTGATCAGGTAGAAGCCTTGGCTCAGGCACAAGGCGTCGCCTTATATGAAGAATCTGGTGCCATCAGTTTTTCTCCTATCCTAGAAGGGAAGCCCATCACTGACGCAGATTTTGCTAATTTAGATGACTCTCAGCGACAACATTTTTACCAGTTAATTGATAGTTTAGAAGACAAGCTCAGTGATGCGTTGATAGAGCTTCCCCAGTGGAAGCGACATTCTTCTGAACAGCTACGGATGCTCAAGCGGGACACAGCAGAGCAGGGGATCAAACCGCTGTTAAAAAATTTGGAACACAAATATCAAGCGGATCTGGGCATCCTCAAGTTTCTTCGTCAACTTAAACCCCACTTGATCGATACGGTAGTGGAACTCTTGGCAAGCGACAATAAAGAGGACAAACAAGACGAGTTCGACAAGCGTGCGGTTCTTGAAGAGCAATATTTGCCCAATATCCTGGTCTCCCATGAGCTAAATGATGGTGCGCCTATTGTCTATGAACCCAATCCAACCCATCAAAATTTGTTTGGCCGCATTGAGTACACCAATGTGCAGGGCTCTGTATTTACAAATTATCGAATGATCCGTCCGGGAGCTTTAATCAAAGCCAATGGCGGCTTTTTGCTTCTAGACGCAGATAAGATGATCGACCAACCCTATGTGTGGGAAGCTTTAAAGCTGGCACTGAAGTTTGGCGAGTTGAAAATGGAACTTCCGCAGATGGACGTGGGTATGGTCAACTCCGTTACTCTCAGTCCGCAACGCATACCTCTAAAGGTGAAAGTCATCCTGTTGGGCTCACGAGATTTGTATTACTTGCTGCAGGATTACGACGAAGAGTTTGATGAATTGTTCCGCGTGTTGGTGGATTTCGATCATGAAATTCCTTTGAGTAAGCAAACGTTGTTTGATTTTGTCGGGCGGGTGCGCAGCCATATTGAATCCGTTGGGTTGGTGGGCATCACTGCTCCAGCTATGCATCGTTTAGTCGAGTACAGTCTGAGATTGGCGGAACACCAAAAGCACCTCTCGGCGCGCTTTTCAGATGTGATTGAGTTGATCAACGAAGCCCATTATTTTTGTCTGCAAGGGCGATCTGTTGACATGGACCTGAGTCACATTGAACAAGCATTGAGTGCTAAAAAACGTCGCACGGGACGGGTGAGTGAAGCCCTTCTCGAGGACATAAAGCAAGGACAAATATTGATCGCTACTCAAGGACAGGCCGTGGGACAGGTAAATGGCCTAACGGTGCTTGAAGTGGGTGATAGTGTCTTTGGTACGCCTGCGAGGATCACTTCAACAGTATACGCGGGTGCTAATGGTGTGGTGGATATCGAGCGGGAAGTGGAACTTGGACAACCCATCCATTCCAAAGGGGTCATGTTGCTCAGTGGTTATTTAGGACATAAATACGCACAGTATTTTCCTTTGACCTTGTCAGCCAACATAGCGTTGGAACAATCCTATGGTCATATTGATGGTGATTCCGCTTCTCTGGGTGAATTGGTTGCGCTGATTTCGGCCTTGACGAATTTGCCGGTAAGACAAGATCTGGCGATTACCGGTTCGATCAACCAATATGGCGAAGTCCAGTCTGTGGGCGGGGTCAATGAAAAAATTGAAGGCTTTTTCAGCTTGTGTGTTGAACGGGGTCTCAATGGTACCCAAGGTGTCGCCATCCCCGCATCAAATCAGGTGAATTTGGTGTTGGATAAGCGTATTATCGCGGCGGTCAAAAAAGGCCTGTTCCACATCTATACGATTTCTAATGTCGATGAAGCGCTAGAATTGTTTATGGGTAAAGAAGCAGGTGAACTGAACAGTAAAGGTCGATATCCCAAAGGATCTATCAATTCTTTGGCCGTGAATCGACTGTACAACATTGCCACCATAGTCAACGGTAGTGATGATGATTAACCAAGAGTAGAGTTACGATGACAATCAGCAAAGATAAAGTAGTGCAATTTCACTACACCATCAAAGAAGCCGACGGCACAGTATTAGAGAGCAGCAATGGCGAACATCCTGCAGCCTACCTGCACGGTCACAATAATATGATGCCGGGCATTGAAGAAGCGCTGGAAGGCAAGGCAAAGGGCGATACTTTTGAAGTCACCCTAACAGCGGACAAAACCTTTGGTGAAAAACAAGAGGATGCACAGCAGCGAGTTTCGGTGAAACATTTGCACGGTGCGAAAGTGTGGAAGCCGGGTATGACTGCCGTTGTTCAAACCGAACAAGGACAACGTCAAGTCACTGTGGTAAAAGTCGGCAAATTTATGGCGACCATTGACTTGAATCATCCCTTAGCAGGCAAAACGTTGAATTTTGAACTCTCGGTTGAAGATGTGCGCGATGCCACAGATGAAGAGATCGAGCATGGTCACGCCCATGGTGTCGGTGGTCACCACCACTGATATCTACATACAGCAATTGTCTGCTCATTTAAAGGTCAATGGGCAGACACGCTGTTATCAGATCCCCATCACCACATCTTTTGGATCAAGCTGATACACTTGGTTTCGGCCGTGCTCCTTGGAGCTATACAAGGCGGTATCAGCTCCAGCAAACAAGCGATCAAGGTTGTATCCACACAAAGATGTGTCTGCCACACCAAAGCTGGCAGTTACGATGAATTTGTGACCGGTAGGAGAAGTGTCAATCCTTTCTATCGCTTTGCGGCAGATCTCGGCAATCCGCAAGCCTTCTTCAATACTGCAGCCGGGCAGTAAAATCGCAAATTCCTCGCCTCCCATGCGACCAATTACATCCATGCTACGGCAAACTTTCTGCGCTTCCAGCACCGAATGCTTCAACGCCCAATCACCAATTTGGTGTCCATATCTGTCATTAATTTTCTTGAAATGGTCCAAATCGAATAACACAAAACACAGATCGTGCTGTTGGGTTTGTCCTTGGCGAATCAGTTGTTCCGCTGTCTCATTGAAGTAGTGACGATTATTGATGCCGGTTAATTCGTCGGTTTGTGCGAGTTTACGCAATCTAACTTGGATTTTGCGGGAACGGTACAGCCACAAAAACAATAAAATTAATAACACAGAGGTTAACGCCAATGCCAAGCGATTGTTTTGCGCTTGTTGCAGCGTGAGTTCATTCTGGGTTTTCAGCAATGAGTTTTGCTGATTGAGCATGATAATTTGATTGTTCTTTTCCAAGGTCTCTAAGTTCACTCGCTGTACCGCAAATTCTCTCACTCTGACACTGTTCCAGTAGGCCCGCTCTGAATTCGAATGCTTTTCGAGATAATCAAGAGCTAGAGCATAATCACCTCGGTCGCGGGCAATCTTATAGAGAATATCGAGCGCTTTGACCCGAGGCAATTTGTAGTCACGCACGGCGCTGCTTAACACTAATTCTGCGTACTTTTGCGCCTGTGTACTATTGCCGAGATTAAAGTAAGCTTCTGCCAGCGTGATATGGTAAGCCGCTAAGATGGGGCTGTAGTTGATCTTACGAATTTGTTCTAATGGGCTTTCTATTGCGTCAATAGCTAGACTCGGATTATCCGTTGTAGCCAAATATTCAGCCAAAAAGAGTTTGATCAAAGCCGTACCGAGAAATTCCCCTGCTTGTTCACAGATTTCGATACCCCGCTGAGCAGTTTGCTGATTTTGAGCCATCTGACCGAGACGCTGTGTGGCTTCCATCAATGTGATGTGGCCCATGCATTGGCCCCGGGGGGTGGCATTGATACTCAATAGTTTTTGCGAATAGCCAAGACCACTTTGGTACTGTCCCAAAGTGTTGTAGAGAAAGGCAATGCCATAATAGACGGTTTCTAAAATGGCATCATCTTCGATGGCGTCCAAATGTTCCAGCAACCAGTTGGCGTAAACTAAGCCGGTTTCCCATTGTTCCGTGAGGGCTGAATTGTTAACGATGGACATGGCCGCTTTGATTTGCACTGAGTCAATCAGTTGGCCTTCAACTACTTTTTTGTACTCTTCAATACCTTGCTTTAGATTTCCAGAAAAAGACAAGGAGTAGGCGTTCAAATAGGCGAGTTTCTTATATTGCACATCTGACAATGCAGCGGTGCTTAAATTGAGTTGATTAAGTAATTCGGTAAACTGTTTTGGATCCGCACTTTTAACGGATTCTGCCTGCTGAAATAGTGAATCGAAGTCTTCCTGTGCCAGCACTTCTCGCTGACACAGGATAGACAGACTCAAACCAATGAAAAAATACAACAATTTCATTGTATGAAACGTCTGTTAAGCATTTTGTACAGATTCACTTAGCCTGCTTTTCGCACGCCGGACTTTTCTTCTTCCGGTGCTTCTTGTGGCGTTTCGTCACTATCAGGAGCTTCTTCTTCGGCAGGGGCTAAAAAAGCAACCACATCCGGGCAGGTGTCTATTAGGGTTTGTAATTCTTCACTGATAGTAGATGAGGTGCTGCTGTAACGCTGTTCTGCATCGGCTCCAAGAATTTCGAGTTGCTTTAATAATGACATGTTAATTCCTATTTTTACGTGTTTGGGTACTTTGACATGACGTTGGCAGAGGGGACGTACAAGCTTTTCTCACTCCCTTCACTTAACCCAAACGATTATCAATATTATTGTCGGAAGACGCAAATGTATTTCACTCTTGTTGGGGATTCAATTTTTCCAGCATTGCCGTGTCAGGGATCATCTTAGTCATAGGTGGCAATACCATAGTCGTGTGTTGGCTAAGTGGTTGAGTCAGCAGGTCGCTCAACGGGCAGGTGATAATTTTGCTCTGTTCAGTAGGGAGAGTTGGGCATTCATACAAGATGATAGGGTGATCTGACGGATAGTCGAGTAGCAATTTTTCCATCAACAGTTCAGTGCCGCGCTGTGAGCCGGAAAATTGTTTCATGGTTTTATCACCGGCAATGCTCACTTGCCATAAAACCAAAACTGCTGAGGGGTCAAATCGACGTTGATAAAACATAAATTGGCTTGCTTCATAATGAGCGATACCTACCGCGCCTGGGTCAATATTGAGATCGGCATATAGGCAATCTTCAGCAGAAATACCGGGTTCCATACGAGCGGTGTAGCCTTCTTTTCGCGCTTGACGGATGACCTCATGAGGGGCCCAAGCAAAAACACCCGGGTGCCCATAGAAAGCGCCAACCACTTTTTTACCGGAACGAACCCCTTGCATCATTGTTTCGACCATCTCTCTATAGGTTTGCCGGCGGTCTTTGCCTGATTGATACAACGGTTGTAAAGACTGAGTATTGGGATTAAGTTCTTCAATCCACATTTCTACCAGGCGATGAGATACGCTGGTAAATACGATATCCGCTTTTTCGATGTGGCTGCGAGACAACGGGCACAGGTGTGAGCCCAATGTCATTCCCGTGCCAACACAAGTGATAGAGCCTTTGTTTATTTCATTATTCATGAAGCTGTTGATACCGATTAACGTCCATATGGCAATCGTATAGTTCAATTCCTTGACTGTCGAGCCGGGGACCAGAAACGACCAAACCAATTTTATTGACCACGTTATGGACGTCTTGATTGGATTTTCGAAAGCTGGCTTGCAGATGCTGCAAGCCAAGTTCTTTAAAACCCAAACCCATTAAGTGGTCCAACGCAAAGGTGCCGATCCCTAAGCCAAACCATTGGGGAAACAACATCATTCCAAACTGACCTTTTTGTATTGATTTGGGATCGATAAAAATACCAACCATGCCGATAAAGCGCGTCTCAGCAGTGGCAATTCGCCAGAAATGTGGACTATTGTGACTGTCTCTATTTTGCTTGGTGATTTGTTCAAACAAGGTGAGGGCCAAATCATCCAAAGGCCGGTCTGAAATATGAGCCAGTGTGACGGGATCCTTGTACAGTTCGAAAAAATCCTCTCGGTCCCTTTCGGTGATCCGTTCAAAGCGCAGCGTATTGTGGTCAAAAGTCACAACAGGTAGCCTACTTCAGTAAACAACGCGGTAATATGCTCAGTCGAATGCTGGAGCGCGTGCCAGGTTTTGCTACTCACGGACTTTGGCGCAAAGATAACCGCGCCAGTTTGGTGTTCCGCTCGGTCAAATATAGTGTAGTGGTCGCAAAATATGGGCAGCCCCAAAACGCATTGGTTTGGCCAGTTAGGAAGATAAGTAAACTTAAATGTGGCCAAGTTAGCTTGTGGAGCATGGGTTTGCCAATACACTTGTGGAGTGAGTGTCAGTTGAACGGTTTTATCATCAAAGCCCTGCAGCAAAAGGTGGATATCGGGCCACGCAGATAAATCCAATTTGCTCAATGGAATACCAAACTCTTTGCCTTGGTAGGCACCAAAAGCCTTGAGATGGTCCGCAAATTCAACATTGTAAGCGACTAAAGCAGCGATAACTTGCTGAAATAAGCTCTTCGGCAAGACAATAAAGGTCGCTCCTGTATCAATGATGCCGTTGGATACATGCAAAGGTAACTGCTCCACTGTGAGCTCTGGGGCAGGAATCATAGGCTGATGGGCTATTTTTATGCCTTTAACTTGGACATTGTAGTACTTGTCATGGAGAACAGGCACTGCTTGATATTGTTGTTCATGAAGATAGTGATGTGTCTTGGGAGAACCCACCACGAACAAACCCGTATTTAAGGGATGACTGTCTGTATGATCTGCCTCTTCGCAATGAAAAATACTGGAACGATGGACGAGGAAAGCGAATTGATGACGAATTTGCTTGTGGTCTTCCAGTTGTTTTAAATAGGGTTTTACGTTTTCCTTGGGCAAATGTTGCAATCTTGAGCGTATTTCTGTCAAGCCGTCACCCAATTGATTGGCGAGTTCAAACCATTGGGAGTTATTATTGCTGCCTATTTCACCAGAAGCGTCTTTGCACAGTGCACTGATATCAAAGGCATGATTTAGCTCCGTATAGGCCAACCCCAAAATGCCATGTGCGTCCGCAAAGGTGTCTGCTAATTCAATGCTGCAAACGGCAAGATTCGTCTCATCTGAGCGTATCTCATGTTGACCATGTCCTACGACCACTTGAGTTTGGATAACGGGGCCGAACCAGCCTCCGGCACCGTAGAATACTTCTTGAACTAGGGGGGTATAGCGGCTGTGCTTATCATTTTTTGGGTCAAAGTATTGCTCGTCAACCACCAACGTACTGCTACCAGAATCCAGCACTAGATGGCAGAGGGTTTGTTGGCTGCCTATTTGAAACGGCGCGCTGAAAGCCCCTTTAGCCTTTAAATTGGTAATTTCAACCAGTGCGGTTTTTCTCATTGCTTCAAGAGGACATGATTAGCATTGCTGATCCACTTTGATTAAGAGGTTAGACTTTGGGGATCGAAATCTTTTTCTCTTCACTTTGACGGAATAAAATCAAAACGTGACCAATCACTTGGAGCTTTTCAGCTTTCGTTTCACGCACAATTGCGTCCATGATCAGCGTTTTTTCTTCTCTGTCGTCGCTAGGGACTTTGACTTTAATCAGTTCGTGATAACCCAAAGCGTTGTCGATCTCAGCTAAAACACCTTCAGTGAGTCCATTAGCACCCAACTGTACAACGGGTTTAAGTGGGTGTGCCAAGCCTTTGAGATATTGCTTTTGTTTGTTTGATAACTTCATTTAGATGATTTCTTTCAATTAATTGATGAACGGTGGTTGAAAACCATTATTCTAACGCCATCTTGCTTTTATACCTAATGACAATGATGCAATCCTCGCGTTTTTATCTGAAAAAGCGATCTGGCAAGACTGGACAATATCATTTTCGCGACTGAAGTGAACACTTATGAGGTCAGTTTCGTACAATAACTAAGTAAAGAAGTAGCAGTAACGGCGTTTTATTGTGGATTCACCTTAACATAGTAAACTCGATTCATGAGAATACCGCCTACCAGACATATTCCGTAACACCATTTTTGTCTGGAGTTACTAACAGTATTTATTGGAAAATGTAATAAGAAACAAAGATTTAAAAGGAAATCGATAGTCCTATACTAAGTTGTATACTAGGTCGTATGTTGTAGCGACGGTGGGCAAACTGTAGTAGTCTTGGGTATCGTAACGGAGCGTTGCTTGAATGAAGGCAGTGTTTCGAGACAGAATTTTCATTATTAGAGGTTAATAGCGTTGAGCGATATGGCAAAAAATTTAATCTTGTGGTTGGTGATAGCCGTTGTCCTGATGTCGGTTTTCCAGAATTTTTCTCCGGGAGATTCGGCGCGGGTACAAACCTCCTATGACACCTTTGTCAAAGAGGTCAATCAAGGGTTGATCAGCAAGGCTGAAATAAATGGTCAGACGGGTGAAATCGTTGGTCAGAAAACCAATGGCGAAAGTTTCGTCACTCAGATCCCTTATACGGATCTCGACCTAATGAAAGATTTGCTCAACAACAATGTTGTCACTACAGGCAAAAAGCCTGAAGAGCCGTCTTTCCTACAAACCATTTTTGTTTCATGGTTCCCCATGTTGCTGCTTATTGGAGTGTGGATTTTCTTCATGCGTCAAATGCAAGGCGGCGGTGGCCGTGGTGCGATGTCCTTTGGAAAGAGTAAAGCGCGCTTACTGGGTGAAGACCAGATAAAAACGACTTTTGCCGACGTAGCCGGTTGTGACGAAGCAAAAGAAGACGTGGCAGAGCTAGTAGACTTCTTGCGTGACCCAACCAAATTCCAAAAGCTTGGCGGAAAAATCCCCAAAGGCGTATTGATGGTGGGTCCTCCTGGAACCGGTAAAACCTTGTTGGCAAAAGCCATTGCAGGAGAGGCGAAAGTGCCGTTTTTCACCATTTCCGGTTCTGACTTTGTCGAAATGTTTGTGGGTGTCGGTGCATCTCGTGTTCGAGATATGTTCGAACAAGCTAAAAAATCTGCACCCTGCATTATTTTTATTGATGAAATTGATGCCGTTGGTCGCCAACGTGGAGCCGGTTTAGGTGGTGGTCACGATGAGCGTGAGCAAACCTTGAACCAGATGTTGGTTGAAATGGACGGTTTCGAAGGCCATGAAGGTATCATCGTAATTGCCGCGACCAACCGTCCTGACGTGCTTGACCCAGCGTTGTTGCGCCCCGGTCGCTTTGACCGTCAAGTGGTTGTTGGCTTGCCAGACATTCGCGGTCGTGAACAGATCCTCAAAGTGCATATTCGAAAAGTGCCAGTGGCCGACAACGTCGATCCTTCGGTAATTGCCCGCGGTACGCCTGGATTCTCTGGCGCTGATTTAGCCAACTTGGTGAATGAAGCTGCATTGTTCGCAGCACGTTCAAACAAACGCTTGGTGGCCATGGAAGAATTCGACAAGGCCAAAGACAAAATCATGATGGGCTCAGAGCGCAAGTCAATGGTGATGTCGGAAAAAGAAAAAACCATGACTGCCTATCACGAAGCAGGTCACGCCATTGTTGGACGTTTGGTTCCCGAGCACGATCCTGTGTACAAGGTGTCCATCATTCCACGAGGCCGTGCTTTGGGTGTGACTATGTATCTGCCTGAGAAAGACCGCGTCAGTCACAGTAAGCAGCACTTAGAAAGTATGATTTCTAGCTTGTTTGGTGGTCGAATTGCCGAGCAATTGATATACGGCGACGACATGGTCACAACAGGCGCCTCTAACGACATTGAACGTGCTACCGATATCGCACGCAAGATGGTTACGCAATGGGGTCTGTCCAGTAAGATGGGGCCAATGTTGTATGCCGAAGAGGAAGGTGAAGTGTTCTTGGGCCGCAGCATGTCGAAAGCAAAACACATGTCGGACGACACTGCGCGGGCGATTGATGCAGAGATTAAATCATTGATTGACCGCAACTATGAGCGTGCTGAGCAGATCCTCAAAGATAACATCGATATTTTGCATTCAATGAAAGATGCATTGATGAAATATGAAACTATCGATGCGAAACAGATTGACGATTTGATGGCTCGGACCGAAGTGCGTCCTCCAGCTGATTGGGATGAATCGAAGTCGAAAGACGACGACAAGCCTACGGGCGGTGCACCGGTTGGAAAAGACGATTCGTCCGTTGCAAGTGGTCCAAATGTAGGTAAGCCTGGCGACGCGACCAGCTAATCAAAATATACTAGATAAAAAGGTCGAGACTTGTGCAAAGTACTCGGCCTTTTTTATGATCGTTGATATAAGTGGCATTGGTTTTTTAGGTCCATAATCCCGCTAATTTAAGTTAATCTGGTCGCTAAATCACCACACAATCAAGAGTAAATAGATGTTTTTGGATCTCAAAACCCCGAAAGTGATGGGCATTTTAAACGTCACGCCCGACTCTTTTTCCGATGGCGGGCAATTCCATCAACTAGAAGACGCACTGAAGCAAGCCGAAACCATGCTCGCCCATGGCGCAGATATCATTGATATCGGCGGCGAATCGACCCGTCCAGGAGCTGCGGAAGTCTCTGAGCAAGAAGAGTTGCAGCGTGTCATTCCGGTGATTCGGGAGATAAAGAGTCGTTTTAATGCCTATATATCCATAGATACCAGTAAGGCTGCGGTAATGGCTGCAGCTGTGGATGCTGGTGCGGATATGATCAACGATGTGCGTGCGTTGCAAGAACCGGGTGCGCTTGAGGTTGCCGCGCAGAGTTCGGTACCCCTTTGTCTGATGCACATGCAAGGTCAGCCACGAACCATGCAACACAATCCCCATTACACCGATGTGGTTGCTGATCTTTGCAACTTTTTCCAACAAAGAATTGAGCATTGTGTCGCTGCAGGAATCGACGAGAATCGTTTGATACTTGATCCAGGGTTTGGTTTTGGCAAGACCTTTGATCACAATTATCAGTTGCTCGACCGGTTGGACGAATTTCATCGGCTGGGTAAGCCTCTTTTAGTTGGGTTATCGCGAAAATCCATGTTGGGCAAATTGCTAGACGAAGATATTGACGGTAGACTAGCCGCCAGTATTGCCGGAGCAACCATCGCGTTGCTTAAAGGCGCACAGATTATTCGAGTGCACGATGTTAAAGCCACTGCCGATGCGGTTAAAGTTGTGCAAGCCATGAACGCTTATAAAGGACAACAATAATGAGCGAAAGAAAGTATTTTGGTACCGACGGTATTCGAGGCAAGGTGGGCGAGAGCGTTATCAACCCAGAGTTTGTGACCAAATTAGGCTGGGCTGCAGGTAAAGTCCTCGCAGGGCGGGGCACCAATAAGGTGATGATCGGTAAAGATACCCGCATTTCTGGCTACATGCTGGAATCCTGTCTTGAGGCTGGTTTATCTGCTGCGGGCATCAGCATTGGTCTGTTAGGCCCTATGCCGACTCCCGCTATTGCTTACTTGACCAAAACCTTTCGCTCCGAGGCAGGCATTGTGATCAGTGCTTCCCATAACCCTTATTACGATAACGGTATCAAATTTTTCTCATCCGATGGGTTTAAGCTCGATGATGATATTGAATTGGCAATCGAAGCACAAATGGACAAACCCATGGTCTGTGTTGCGTCAGATAAGCTAGGTAAAGCCTATCGCATCGAAGATGCGGCTGGCCGTTACATTGAGTTTTGTAAAGGCACCTTTCCATCAGATTTGTCGCTAACGTCGCTGAAAATCGTGGTGGATTGTGCTCACGGGGCAACCTACCATATCGCACCCAATGTGTTGTTGGAACTTGGCGCAGAAGTGATTGAAATTGGCACTCAGCCCAATGGTCTAAATATCAATCACAAAGTGGGTGCCACTTCCATGACGGCGATTCGCGATGCCGTATTAGAGCATAAAGCGGACCTCGGATTTGCCTTGGATGGCGACGGTGACCGAATCATGATGGTGGATCACAAGGGCAACATTGTCGACGGTGACCAACTTATCTACATCATCGCTCGAGATGCCCTCAAATCCGGTCGTCTAAACGGTGGGGTAGTGGGTACCTTGATGAGTAACCTTGGCCTTGAGATTGCTTTGAACAAGCTTGGTGTTGCCTTTTTACGCAGCAATGTAGGTGACCGCTATGTGATGGAGTTATTGCAGCAGCGTGGTTGGTCCATTGGTGGGGAAAATTCAGGCCACGTCTTGAACCTCAATATCACCTCTACCGGTGATGGCATTGTTGCCGGCTTGCAAGTTCTCACGGCCATGCTGCGATCCGATATGAGTCTGTACGAACTGTGTCAGGGCATGGAAATGTTTCCACAAACTTTGATTAATGTGCGTTTTGCAGATGGTGAAGATCCACTACTAAATAATGAAGTGAAACAAGCAGTGATTGAAGCAGAACAAAATCTCGGTGAGACTGGCCGAGTATTACTGCGTAAATCCGGTACTGAACCTCTGATCCGAGTGATGGTAGAAGCACAACAAGAGGCCGATTCTAAGCAATGGGCTGAACATATTGCCAATGCAGTACGCAAAGTAACCAATTAAGCAAAACTTATCGGGCTTTTTAACCATAGCCACTTGTATAATTTAAGCGGGTTAGTTAATATCTCGCCCGCTTTTTCGCTGGACTAAGGATGACGGAAATGGCACATCAACGACGCCCACTAGTGGCAGGTAATTGGAAAATGAACGGCAGCTTGAGTTTGCTGGCAGAATTCCAAAATGCTTTCCAAGAGCAAAACTTGGAAGACATCGATGTGTTAATATGTCCACCATCTCCCTATTTGTCAGCCTTGACGTTGACCAATGTGTATAAAGGTGCTCAGACCATTAGTGAATACGAGTCTGGAGCACACACAGGAGACATGTCAGCAGCAATGGCGAAAGAGGTGGGTTGCGAGTATGTCATTTTAGGGCATTCCGAGCGACGCACCGACCATCATGAGACCAGTGAGCAGGTGGCAGCTAAAGTCAAACGAGCCTTAGATTCCGATTTGACACCCATATTGTGTGTCGGTGAACCGGAAGCTGTCCGGGAGCAAGGTGGTCACTTTGATTATATTGCACAGCAGCTAGATGCCGTCGTTAACCTGATAGGTATCAACGGTTTTGCTAAAACGGTGATTGCTTACGAACCGATTTGGGCCATTGGCACAGGTAAAACCGCCAGCCCAGAGCAGGCGCAAGAGGTGCATGGTTTTATTCGTCAGCATTTGGCTAAGTTAGACAATAATGTGGCTCAAGGCGTTGTGATATTGTACGGCGGCAGCGTGAAGTCCAGTAACGCACAAGAATTATTTTCTCAATCTGACGTAGACGGCGGATTGATTGGTGGAGCCAGTTTGGATCCGCGTGAATTTTTAATGATTTGCCAAGCGGCAAAGGTATAGAGATAAAACATGACGTATTTTTACGAAATTTTGATAGTAGTGTACTTGATTGTGGCACTAATGCTGATCGGTATGGTGTTGATCCAGCAGGGTAAAGGCGCAGACATGGGCGCTTCGTTTGGTGGCGGCGGCTCTAATACCGTATTTGGTTCAAGTGGTTCAGGTAACTTTATGACTAGAACGACTGCGATTCTAGCGACTTTGTTCTTTGTTATCAGTTTGATTCTTGGTAATCAAACAGCAGATAAAGAAAAGGGAACGACCTTTGATGGTCTGGATTTACCCGTAGCAGAACAGCCGGCTGCAGACAAACCTGCACCAACGGATATTCCTGAGTAAGTTTTTTGCGGAAGTGGTGGAATTGGTAGACACGCCATCTTGAGGGGGTGGTGAGCATAGCTCGTGCGGGTTCAAGTCCCGCTTTCCGCACCAAATAAAAAGCTGCACAATGTGCAGCTTTTTTCGTTTTAATTCGGCTATTCGGAGATAAAGGTATCGGCTTTAAAGGTCGCCTGAGTCTTCTTTGGCAGCGATTTCAATACCAACTGATAAGATTGTTCAATTAATCGCTCCACTTCACCCTCTGGAATGGGGTTACTTGAGTCAAAATAAAGGCTGATCCAGTGCCGTTTGTCCATATGGTATCCTTCGGTAATAGCCGGGAACATTTCTCGCAACGCTGCCCCTTGTTCCGGCGGACATTTTAGGTTCAACATCAACATTCCCCTGTGAATCCCGAGAAGAGCAAACATCTTTTTTGCTACTCGAAATACCGCAACGTCTGGACCAAACGGAAAATCTTGAGTTGCGCCTAATTGGCTGAGTAGGGATTGGGTGAGGTTGGCTTCATCCATATTAAACCTTTTTGCTTAACGGGCGAGAGAATCAAAATACGTCACTGAAGATATAATAAGCCACCGAATCATTCTGTTTTCAACTTTAAAACACCAATATCCCGCTGAAAAGAACAAAATTCACTGTCGATTTTAGTCTTGTGCCGCTATACTATGCGCCGCATTTGAAAGCGATATATGAAAATATTAAAAGGATAAATAGTGACTCCTATTACTAAAACTTTTCAGTATGGACAACATACTGTAACTCTCGAAACGGGTGTGATCGCCCGCCAAGCAACCGCCGCTGTAATGGCAAGCATGGACGACACCGCTGTACTAGTCAGTGTTGTAGGCAAAAAAGACGTTAAAGCCGACCAAGACTTCTTCCCATTAACAGTTAACTATCAAGAAAAAGCTTACGCTGCGGGTAAAATCCCAGGTGGATTCTTCAAGCGTGAAGGTCGTCCTTCAGAAGGCGAAACCTTAATCGCTCGTTTGATTGACCGTCCAATCCGTCCGCTTTTCCCTGACGGTTTCATGAACGAAGTTCAAATCATCATTACAGTAGTATCTGCCAACCCTGAAATTCCGACTGATGTCATTTCTTTGATTGGTACTTCTGCAGCTCTTGCAATCTCTGGTATTCCGTTCAACGGTCCAGTAGGTGCAGCACGTGTAGGTTATAAAGACGGTCAGTACATCTTGAACACTCGCACTTCAGAGATGGAAACCAGCCAGTTGGATTTGGTTGTCGCCGGTACGCAAAGTGCAGTTTTGATGGTTGAATCTGAAGCAAGCATTTTGTCTGAAGAAGTGATGTTAGGCGCTGTGATGTTTGGTCATGAGCAAAGCCAAGCCGTGATTAACGCGGTAAACGAGTTTGCAACTGAAGTGAACACCCCTAAATGGGATTGGCAGCCAGTTGCAGAAAACACCGAATTGAAAGCCAAAGTGAAGGCGCTAGCTGAAGCTGGCATGACTGAGGCTTACCAAATCTCTGACAAGATGGCTCGTAAAGACGCTGTTGTTGCAGTAACAGAAAAAGCCTTGGCAGAAATTTTAGAAGCCAATCCAGAGCAAGACGCGAAAGAAGTGTCTGAGTTGTTGCACGAGTTAGAAAGTGATGTGGTTCGTTCACGTATTTTGGCGGGTAACCCTCGTATCGACGGTCGCGAACCTGACATGATCCGCGCATTGCACGTTAACACGGGTATTTTGCCGCGTACTCACGGTTCTGCTTTGTTTACTCGTGGTGAGACTCAAGCCTTGGTTGCTGCCACTTTGGGTACTGAGCGTGATGCACAGATGATTGATGAGTTGGGTGGCGCATCCAACAGTCGCTTCATGTTGCATTACAACTTCCCTCCATACTGTGTAGGTGAAACGGGTTTCATCGGCTCACCTAAGCGTCGTGAGATTGGTCACGGTCGTTTGGCTAAGCGTGGTATCCAAGCGGTTATGCCTTCAGAAGCTGAATTCCCATACGTAGTTCGCGTGGTGTCTGAAATCACTGAATCTAACGGTTCATCTTCAATGGCGTCTGTTTGTGGTACGTCTTTGGCATTAATGGATGCGGGTGTGCCTATCAAAGCATCTGTTGCCGGTATCGCAATGGGCTTGGTGAAAAGTGACGAAAACTTTGTTGTTCTGTCTGATATCTTGGGTGATGAAGATCACTTGGGCGACATGGACTTTAAAGTGGCTGGTACCACTGAAGGTATCACTGCATTGCAGATGGATATCAAAATCGAAGGTATCACCAAAGAGATCATGCAAATCGCATTGAAACAAGCCAAAGAAGCTCGTTTGCACATCCTAGGCGTAATGGATCAGGCATTGGGTGGACACCGGGAAGAGATGTCTGAATTTGCTCCGCGTATCTACACCTTGAAGATTGATCAAGACAAGATCCGTGACGTAATCGGTAAAGGTGGCGCGATGATTCGTTCTATTACAGAAGAATCGGACACCAACATTGAAATCGAAGACGATGGCACCATTAAGATCTTTGCAACTGAATTGGCCAAAGCTGAAATTGCCATTGCTAAGATCGAGCAGGTCACTGCAGAAGTAGAAGCGGGCAAAACTTACCATGGTAAAGTGACTCGTATCGTTGACTTCGGTGCCTTTGTTGAAGTGTTGCCAGGAAAAGAAGGTTTGGTACACATTTCTCAAATCGCCCACGAGCGTGTGAACAAAGTTTCTGACTACTTGTCAGAAGGTCAAATGGTTGACGTAAAAGTCATGGAAATTGACCGTCAAAACCGTGTTCGCTTGAGCATAAAAGAGCTATTGGAGAAGCCTGCAGCAGAAGAACCTGCGCAAGACTAATCACATAGCACGGATATGATTAAGGGAGCCAATGGCTCCCTTTTTTATTGAATTGGAGATTCCGATGGATAAGCAAACTCAAACCGAAATTGAAGCGGCGACTTTTCGTCGACTTTTACAACACTTGGACGACAATAAAGATGTGCAAAACATCGACCTGATGATTTTGGCAGATTTTTGTCGCAACTGTTTAGCCAAATGGTATGTGGCAGCGGCCAAAGAGCGGGGTGAAACCCTGGAATATGAACAAGCCAGGGAAATTGTCTATGGTATGCCGTACAGCCAATGGAAAGACCTATATCAAGCCAAAGCAACAGCAGAACAATTAGCCGCTTTTGACGCTAGACAGGCTCAAAAGCAAGGTTGCAGTTGATCAGCCTGAGATGTTAGACGCATAAGCAAAAAAGGACGTAATGGATGGCCAAACTCGATCCGACCGAGCTGTGGAATGTGGTTCAAACATGCCACTTGGAAGGGCTCAATCAAGGTCATTTAACTCCTGAAGACTTAAATCGGGCCCTGTCGGGTTTGCTACCCAATCCCCTAGTCAAAATCAAGTTACTAGGGGAATCAGCACAAGGGCGTCCGATATACAGTTATGTGTTTGGACGAGGAAGTCTGCCCGTGTTGGCATGGTCTCAAATGCATGGCAATGAACCGACGGCAACGGCCAGTTTGCTCGACCTGCTCAACGGCTTTATTCATCAATCTTCCCACCCTTGGTTTGCGGCGGTTCTGGACACGTTTACCATCACTTTAGTGCCTCAACTCAACCCAGACGGCGCCCATGTTTGTAGTCGAGAAAATGCCCAAGGGCTCGATATCAATCGCGATGCATTAGCATTACAAACTCCCGAAGGTCAGATTTTAAGTGCCTTATTGAATCATCATAGGAAAGGCATCGCCTTTAATCTTCACGATCAAAGCCGTGATTATGCCAATGGCGTAACTGGCGAACCGGTGAATCTGGCATTTTTGTGCCCACCAGCAGATCCGAACTTTAGTCTGACACCCGCAAGATCAAAGGCCATTCGCATCATTGGTGAGTGGGTCGATGGACTGAAGCAGATTGGTGACTATTCTCTTACCCGTTACCAAGACGATTACACTGACACAGCTTTTGGTGAGCTGGCTAGTGCGTTGAGTTGGTCTTGTATACTCATTGAATCAGCACCTGGTTGGAAAGATCCTAATCGACAAACTGCCCGTAAATTAACGCTTTTCTGCTTACTTCATGGGTTACAACAGGTTGTGTTTGGTCACAGCACTAAAGATCACAGCGACAAGTATTTGCAATTGCCTTTGAACCAAGAAAATGTCTATGTGGAACGTTTATGGCGAAATGTGTCAATACATTATGGGCAAATACAATTTCATGCAGATTTTGGCATCAATGAGGAGCAAAGCGTGAATTGTCTGGCCCAACTGGGAGACCTGCGCAATTTACGAGGATATCAAGAACAGGACTATTTGGGTTATGAATGGTTACCGTTAAAAACCATGCAAGTGGATGGACCCACGGTGTTAGATAACCAAGCCCATTTAAGCTGGTTAAAAAACGGCATAGGGCAGGTCTATGATCCCCAAGGATGGATAGAACATCGTTCAGACTATCCATTGATCTATGTCGACCTTGAGGGGAAAAGCCTAATGGAATCTATGCCAATCAAAGGCCAACCATTAAGCGGTCAAATTGTGCATCGAGGGCGGGTGTGCAAGGTACTGATAAAAGGGCGTATGTTTGATCTTTAAAAGATCATTTTTTGACACAACAAAGGCGACCAATAGAACTAAAAATAGGGTAAGCTTGGCATTAGAATTGACCTTTGGCTACCCTCAGTTTGGAGAAACAATGCAACAGTCAAAATGGGTTATTGGTTTGCTTTTTAGTGGACTGTGTTTAGCTTTTACTACATTCGCAAATGAACCTAACGTATTAAAAAGCCAAGATATTTTCGATCTCGAGTATGCTTCCGATTTAACCATCAGTGCCGATGGCAAGCAAGTTTACTTCGTTCGCCATTTCATGGACATTCAAACGGATCGTAAATTGGGTAATATCTGGACGGTCAACACTAAGACTAAAGAACTGTTACCCGTGACATCCGGTGATCAATTGGATTTTAATCCTGTATTGTCACCTGATGGCAAACGCTTGGCCTTTATCTCCACCCGAGATGGCAGTGCGCAGATCTATCTTAAATGGTTAGAAAGTGGTCACGAAGCGAAATTATCTCGCTTAACGGGTTCGCCATCAAATCTGACTTGGTCTCCTGATGGTCAGTCTTTGGCTTTTCAAATGTTTGTGGGCAAACCGTCTCCAGCACCTGTGTCGCTGCCAGGAAAGCCACCAGGCTCAAAGTGGGCTGACCCTGCCGTATATATCGATGACGTCTTCTATCGATTTGATGGCGCAGGGTATGGGCAAAAGGGCAGCACAGAAATTTTCTTGTTATCCAGTCAAGGTGGCAGCGCTCGGCAATTGACCAATGATGACTTTGATAACAGCGGTGGTATGAGTTGGTCTACGGATGGCAAGACTTTGTATTTTTCCGCTAATCGCAACAAGAATGCCGATTTTAAACCCTTGGATAGTAATGTGTTTGCATTGCAATTGGACGATGGCACAGTCACTCAGCTAACCGATCGAGATGGTCCCGACACTCAACCAAAGTTGTCCCCTGATGGAAAATCGCTGGCATTCTTGGGTTTTGATGATACGAAAACGAATTATGAAAATGCCCAGTTGTATGTGATGTCATTAGAAGACAAATCTGTGCTCAATTTAACTGCAGAATTAGATCGCAGCATCGACAATTTTGCCTGGCAAAAAAATGGCAGAAATTTAGTCATCCAGTACGATGATAAAGGGCGAACATTACTTGCTTTGCAGGGGATTCAAGGGAGCAATAATCGCAAAATCCTCACCGATAAATTGGGCGGCGAATCTTACGGCCGCCCCTACACCAGTGCTCAATTTAGCTTAAGCAGCAGTGGTGTCATCGCGTTTACCTATTCCGATCCCATGCGTCCAGCGGATGTGGCGGTGATCAACGGGAATCGTACCAGTGTATTAACCCAATTAAATGAGGATGCGTTGGGACATAAAGATTTGGCGCAACTTGAAGAACTTTGGTTTAAATCCAAAGCCGATGGATTAGATATTCAAGGGTGGCTTCTGTATCCACCGGGATTCGATTCGGCAAAGCAGTATCCCTTGGTATTGGAAATTCATGGTGGTCCGGTGACAGCCTATGGCCCACATTTCTCCATGGAAGCGCAACTTTATGCTGCCGCGGGCAATCTGGTGCTTTATATTAATCCAAGAGGCAGTTCCAGCTATGGGAAAGCCTTCGCCCATGAAATTGATAAAAACTACCCTAGTAATGATTATGATGATCTTATGACGGCCGTTGATGAAGTCATCGCCAAAGGCATAGTGGACACCAAAAAATTATTTGTTACCGGCGGATCCGGTGGTGGTGTGCTGACCGCTTGGATTGTGGGGCATACCAATCGATTTGCTGCGGCCGTGGTCGCTAAGCCGGTAATCAACTGGTTTAGTTTCGTACTTACGGCGGATTTTTACCCCTACTTTTATCAATATTGGTTTGATAAAAAACCTTGGGAAGATCTGCAAACCTACATGGCGCAATCGCCCATCAGTTATGTCGGCAATGTTACCACACCCACCATGCTGTTAACGGGAGAATCGGATTACCGAACTCCGATTTCGGAAACCGAGCAATATTATCAAGCACTAAAGATTCAGGGCGTCAAAACGGCGATGGTGCGGATCCCAAATGCCTCCCACAGTATTTATCGTAAGCCCAGCAATCTAATGGCTAAAGTGGAATACATTTTGTGGTGGTTTAAACAACATAGTAGCCAAGAAAAGGAGAACTAAGCTGTTATGACGCTACTAATAATCTACGTGATTGTTGCACTGGGATTTTCTTTCTTATGTTCGGTCGCCGAGGCCGTGATCCTCAGCGTTTCGTCGGCTTATATCTCAGTTATGGAGAAGAACAAACAACCCTCTGGAGCGATTCTCCATAGTCTGACCAATGACATTAACCGACCATTGGCAGCCATATTAACCTTAAATACTATTGCTCATACTATGGGGGCCGCCGGTGCAGGTGCGCAAGCGGCTGTGGTGTTTGGTGATGCCTATTTAGGGCTTGCCTCGGCGGTACTTACCTTGTTGATCTTGGTGTTTTCGGAAATTATTCCAAAAACATTAGGAGCCACCTATTGGCGCCAGTTAGCGCCGGCAACTGCCTATTTTCTGAAGTACCTCGTTATCGCGTTGGCACCTTTTGTAAAGTTGTCCAACATGTTAACCAGCCGGTTTACCGAAGAAAGTGCCCTGAAAGGGTTGAGTCGCGGCGAATTACAAGCCATGGCTGAGTTGTCCCACAAAGAAGGGCAATTGGCACAGCAAGAAGCGAATATTTTGCAAAGTTTGCTTTCTTTGCAAGAACTAACGGTTCGAGATGCAATGACCCACAGAACAGTGGTGTTTAAGGTAAGCGAACAGATGACGGTGGAAACTTTCTATCACAAACATGGGTCAGAGGTGTTTTCAAGGATCCCGGTATACGAGAACGACGATCCGGAAAACATCAGCGGCTTTGTTTTAAAATCAGATTTGTTGGTGGCGCAAGCTCGAGGCAATGGTGATAAACCACTCTCTACCTATCGTCGTGACATGGTTGCGGTGCTACGTTCAACGGCGTTAGCCCAAACCATGCACCATTTTACCAATAACCGTTCCCACATTCTTTTAGTGGTTGATGAATACGGCGGTATGGAAGGGATCCTGACGATGGAAGACTTACTTGAAAGCTTGCTCGGTATTGAAATCGTCGATGAAAAGGACAAAAACATCAGCATGAAAAAGTTGGCAAAAATTATGCGTAGCAAGCGAGAACATATTCTGTTTAGTCGGGCTCAAGACGATCAGGAAAAATCTTAAGGAAGATATATTTAATGAGTGAATTATTAAAGTGCATTGATTTGTCGAAACAGTATCAAGAGGGAACTTCCGCACTTCAAGTACTCAACCAGGTTAATTTTATTGTCAATGAAGCGGAGCAAGTTGCCATTTTGGGCAGCTCGGGGTCGGGCAAAAGTACCTTGCTGCATTTGCTCGGTGCCCTCGACAAACCCAGCTCGGGTAAAGTGCTGTTTCGCGGTCAAAACATTTTCAGCTTTAATGAAGGCGAGCAAGCTCAGTTTCGCAATCAACACCTCGGCTTTGTGTACCAATTTCACCATTTACTGCCAGAATTCAGTGCATTGGAAAATGTCGCGATGCCTTTGCTTATCGGCAAGGTAAACGCTAATGACGCAAAACAACGAGCAGCAGACATGCTTGATAGAGTAGGGCTGGCTCAGCGAAAAACCCATCGGCCAGCTCAATTGTCTGGCGGTGAACGTCAGCGCGTGGCAATTGCGCGCTCATTAATCAATCAACCTGCTTTGGTCTTGGCTGACGAACCCACAGGAAATCTAGATCACAAAACAGGTCAGAGTATCTTTGCCTTACTTGGTGAATTGAGAGAGTCCTTTTCCACCAGTTTTATCGTGGTAACTCATGACATTGAATTGGCTGAACGAATGGATCGAGTATTGAATATTGTCGATGGAGAATTGAGTGAAAAGGGGCAAAATTAATGAACCTGAGCATTCAATTAGCTTGGAGATTTCGTCAAACAAAGCAGAATAGCGGCTTTATATCTTTCATTTCTGGCTCGTCAACACTGGGCATCGCGTTGGGTTGTTTAGTGTTAATTTTGCTGCTATCAGTCATGAACGGCTTTGAACGTGAGTTGAAAGAGCGGCTTTTGGCTTACATTCCTCATGGTGAACTGTTTGCTTATGATGGCAAAGGGATCGTTGATTGGCACATGCATGTCAATCAGTTTAAAAAAGATCCCGAGGTGGTTAGTGTCGAGCCCTACGTAAAAGCAGCAGGCTTATTGCAAAAGGGCACGTCGATGAAAGCCATAGGGGAACTTGTAGGTATTGACCCCGGTTTCAGTCAAAGTAACCCACTGGTTGCACAGTTAAAGCCCGAGCATTGGCAGAACTTTTTAGCAAATGAACACAGTGTGCTGCTAGGCGCAGGTATCTTACGTGATTTAAAGTTGTCCATCGGCGACAAAGTACAACTTCTATTGCCTCAGGTCTCTGACGACCTTAGTTTTGCGCCGCCTAAAACCCTTTGGCTCACCGTAGCAGGACAAATTCAACTGGGGGGTGAACTCGATGGACAATTGGGATTTATGCATCTGCCTCTAGCCGCTGAAACTATGGGGGTGACTACTGGCGCAAGTGGCATTCGTTTTTACTTTAATGACCCATTTGCCGCGCCTGAAAAAATGCGCGCCATTGGCTACGCCTTTGAACAATATGTCTATATGTCTGATTGGACACGCACCCAAGGGCATCTGTACCAGGACATCCAATTGGTCAGAGCGGTGGTGTATTTGGTGCTTAGTTTAGTGATTGCGGTGGCCTGCTTTAACATCGTTTCGAGTCTGGTGATGTCGGTCAGTGAGAAACAAGGGGAAATTGCAATGTTAAAAACCATGGGGGCTCGTGACAGTCTTATTGTTCGCGTGTTTATGCTTCAGGGAGCTTTGAATGGTTTGATTGGAACATCACTAGGGGTTGTTCTAGGGGTTGTGTTGGCGCAAAACCTAACACCCATTGCTAAGTGGATCGAGTCGATTAGCGGACACGCTTTTCTCTCAGGAGACATCTATTTTATCAATTTTTTGCCGTCCCAATTGAACCCCACTGAGGTGGTGATCACCGCAATGATAGCGCTAAGTTTAAGTTTCCTAGCAACGATTTACCCCGCTTACAAAGCAACTCAAATAGAGCCAGCAAGGGCTTTAGGGCAACAATAGTCATTTGGGTGTGTTACGAAAAAGATTCGTAACACACCCAAACGGTTAGGACTTTGTGGAAGACGCGCTGTCAGTATTGACGGAATGGAAGTCTTTCAAATGCACATCCTCATCGGCTTCCCCTGCATCCATATCGTTGTAGACCGCCTCATCGAATTCTCCTTCGCTTTTCCCTACGATACAGGCAACCATACAGTCACCGGTTACGTTTACGGCTGTGCGCGTCATATCCAACAAGCGGTCAACACCAATAATCAGCGCGATGCCTTCCACCGGCAAATTCACTTGGGTTAAAACCATTGCCAACATCAACAAGCCCACGCCAGGTACGCCGGCAGTGCCTACAGAAGCAAGGGTTGCGGTAAGCACGACCATGAGCAAGTCCGTCACCGATAAGTCAATACCATATACTTGAGCAATAAATACCGTTGCGACACCCTGCATGATCGCAGTGCCATCCATATTGATGGTAGAACCCAAGGGCACGGTGAAAGAGGCAACGGTGTTCTTAACACCCAATTTTTTGGTTGCGGTTTCCAAGGTGATCGGCAAAGTCGCACTACTACTTGACGTGCTGAAGGCAAACAGGGCCGCTTCACGCATTTTCTTGAGAAGAATAATGGGATTTAACCCGGTGAGTAGCTTCAATATGACCGGATAGGAAACAAATGCATGAAGTAGCAGTACGCCCAACACTAAAGCAAAATATTTGATCAAATCTAAGATAGTGCCAGGTTCTATCACCGCAAACAATTTTGCCAACAAGGCAAAGACACCATAGGGAGCCAAGTTCATCAAGATTGTGACTAATTTCATCACAACTGTGTTCAAGTCATCGAACACCGAAGCGACTCGCTTACCTGGCTCTCCAGACATGGCCATCGCGATGCCAAACAGTACCGCAAAGGCAATGACCTGCAACATTTTGCCTTCAGTAAAAGCAGCAAAAGGGTTGGACGGAAAAATGTCGATAATGACTTGTGACAATGATGGTGCTTGAGCTGCACTGTATGCTGCGTCTGTTGGGATCGGATTGCCCGCACCAGGCTGCACAATAAGGGCAAAAACGATGGCCAATGTAATGGCTAAAGCGGTAGTACTGATGTAAAGAAGAAGAGATTTTCCACCTAATCTTCCCAACTTACTCGGGTCCGAAAGATTTGCAATTCCGCATACCAAGGATATGAATACCAGCGGTACTACCAACATTTTTAAGCTGTTGATAAAAATTTGACCGATAATATGAAATATACCTTCTACTAAAAAGGCATACGTAGAAACCTGTATACCGGATACACTAAACGTAAAATCTCCGCTATCATCAAATAACCATTGTAGTAAGACACCGGTAATTATCCCGGCAACCATGCCGATAAAGATTTTAGCGGTTAAGCCGAGTTTTTCTTGGGATTGCTGCATTTTGCACCCTGTCGTTATTGTTATTGAGCATAGACTAGCAAGATTGTGTTAAGAGCAAAACCTTAAAAACCGTTTACATGAGAGTAAAGAGTTTGAATAAACGACTAAATAGGAACACCACTATGACTTCGTGCGTCAAAGCATTGCTGGCCAGTTTTATGTTGATGATCCTCGCTGCATGCGGTGGAGGTGGAACCTTGGAACGTGAACCGGCACCTGGTGGCGGTGGCGGTGGAGGTTCGACTGATCCAACTATCACTTTGGAGATCACCGATTTAAATGGCACCCCTTCTGATGAACTCAGTAGCGGCAATCCATTGCTGGTGACTGCTACCGTAAGAAACGCCGAAGGAAATCTGGTTAATGGGGCAGAGGTTAACTTCAGTTTTAGCCAAACCGGCCTAGCGAACTTTAACAATAATGATACCGGTTCAGCCGTGACAGGAACGGGTCAAAACCCAGATGGTGTTGCAGTCATTGAATTGGTGGTTGGCGATTTGGCTGGTGCAGGCTTGGTCATCGGTGCACTTGATGGTGGTATCACTGGGCAAGTGGGTTTCACATCAGCTGGCAGCAGCCAAGCTGGCAATACACCGGCATCATTAGAGCTATTCGCCAGTTCCATACAATTGGCTTCCAGTGGTTCTGACGAAATCGAGCTAATTGCAGTCATTAAAAACGCGCAAAATATTTTGTTGTCTGGGGTCAATGTGAGTTTCCAAGCTGATAACGGTGCAGAACTGCGAATTGTGCAGGGAACGTCAGCCGATGATGGTACGGCGCGTGCCTTATTGACCAGTCGAAACAATCCCGAAAACCGCACTATCACCGCGACTGCTTCATCTGGAACCTTTACTCAGACTATCGACATCAATGTGGTGGGAACCGAAGTGAATGTAGACGGGCCACTCTCAGTGGTTTTGGGTGACACCGCTGCGTTGACGGTTAAAGTAGCCAATTCAGACGGCACGGGTTTACCTTCTGTGCCGGTCGTATTGACCGCCAGCCAGGGTACCATTGTCGGTAATGCTACGACAGATGCCCAGGGTCAGGTATCGGTGAACTACGATGCTGTGACATCTGGTTCTACAACCATTACAGCCAGTGCGCTAAACGCGCAGGGCAGCTTGACGTTTACCGTCAAAGAAGACAGTTTTACCTTCTCAACCAAACCTAGCGAGGACGTTGAGTTGGGTAGTGATGCCACTTTGGTGGTTACGTGGCAAAAAGACGGCATCCCCTTTGTGGGTGGGCAAGTCACATTGAGTGCCTCTCGTGGTGTGATCGCTACGCCAACGGCTACAACAGATGCCAACGGTCAGGCGAGTTTTACCATTCAGTCGACTAATGCGGGTGTCACTTCGGTCACAGCCGAAGGCGTCGACGGCGATGGTGATTCAGTCAGTGCTCGCACTCAATTTGAATTTATCGCAACAGAACCTGCCACAATTTTGGTTGATGCCTCACCAGATCTAATAGGGCCCGAAGGACAAACTACGACTATCTCGGCTGTCGTACGTGATATCGCCGGTAACTTGGTTAAAGGTAAGGTAATTAATTTCCGAGTCGATGATGTCAGCGGCGGTTTCGTGTCGCCAAATTCCTCCACTACAGACAGCAATGGCATTGCTTCTACCGTTTACACTTCTAATGCGGTCAGCAGCGAAGATGCTGTCATTGTTCATGCAGAAGTGGCGGAAAATACCGCAATTACCGATTTTACCACCCTTACCGTCGGTGATCGTGCCTTTGATATATCTTTAGGAACCGGCCGTACCGTTCAGATTCCAGATGATTCAAGTTATCTAAAAGAGTTTGCAGTGTTTGTCAGTGATGCAGTGGGTCGTCCGGTAAACAACGTTCGATTGACAGCATCCAGTACACCTGTGAAATTCAGTCAGGGCGGTACCTATCGCAAAGGTTTTTGGCAGTACGACTCCGCCAGAGAAATATGGTTTATCACAGTAACGGCAACCTGTCCTAACGAAGACATCAATGCTAATGGATCATTGGATGCTGGCGAAGACACCAATGGTGATGGCCGATTGACTCCTGGGATCATTGGTACCATTGCCTTTCCAGGTGAAGACCAAACCGATGAAAATGGTCAGGCGACTCTTGAAATCCGCTATCCAAAAGCGTTTGGCCCTTGGACAGACGTAGAGATAAGTGTATTCGGTCAATCCGCAGGAAGTGAAGCCGTGGAAAGTCAGCAGTTTACCTTTTCAGTGGCCGCTGCCGACTTGACGGACGATGCTTCTTCACCGCCAAGTAACCCATTTGGATCAGGAACGAATTGTACTGATACTCTGTAGGTTGTTAGACACAAAAAAACGCGCTTAACAGCGCGTTTTTTGTTTGCTTTTAGCATTATTGCTGGAAAGGATAGACCGAGCCTAGTTTGAGGATTTGTGTCAACTCATCCAGAGCACTGCGAGATTCTTGCAATAACATTGGGTCACGTAAATCGTTGACACTGAGTTCGTCGCGATAGTGTTTTTCGACCCATTGATTCAAACGAGCAAATACCTCTTCACTCATGATGGTGTTTTGATTGACCGCTTGTAGTTCTTGGTCGGTCATTGCCACTCTGAGGCGCAAACAAGCTGGGCCACCGCCGTTACGCATACTCTGTTTAACGTCAAAGTACTTCACTTGCTTGATTGGCGTATCCAGAGTCACTAATTCATCCAGATAAGCTGAAACAATAGGACTTTCTTGACATTCTGTCGGGGCGATTATAGCCATATCACCGCTGGGCAGAGTAAGTATCTGAGTATTGAACAAATAAGTCTTCACCGCTTCTTGTACGGGCACGACTTTGGTATCAACACGGATAAAATGCAGTGGTTGTTCGCCAAACTTGTTTTGGATTTCAGCCAATACTTTATCGGTTTGATAGAATGCTTCTTGGTGATAAAACAACACGTTTTGGTTGCCCACAGAAATAACGTCGTTGTGAAACACACCTTGGTCGATCACATCTGGGTTCTGTTGCACATAAACCACCGAGTCATCACTTAAGCCATGTAAGCGCGCAACGGCCTGACAGGCTTCTAGCGTTTGTCTGGCTGGAAACTTTTTCGGCGCAGGCTTTGAGCCATCAAAGGCATGGCGTCCATAAACAAATACTTCTATTCCTGCGTGTCCGTAGTCAGTGCACAGGCGAGTATGGTTAGCAGCACCTTCGTCACCGAAATGTTCATTGTCTGGTAAATGAGTGTGGTGGCTGAAGTATTTGTCGTTGTTAAAAATGGCTTTTAGGATTCGACCAGTGACTTCCGGCTCCAATGAGCGATGGAACTTGTTCGTTAGGTTTGCCGGCGTAAAGTGGACTTTGCCATCTGCGGTATCTGCACTAGGCGAAACCGTTGCCGCATTGGCTGTCCACATGCTCGATGCCGAGCAACAAGCTAGAAAGACTTCTGGCGCTTGTTTTGCGGCTTGTTCTAGTACTCGCGCATCATTACCGGTAAATCCTAAACGGCGCAGGGTCAATATGTCTGGTCGTTCTTGTGGGGCTAGGACGCCCTGGACCATGCCTAGGTCATGCAATGCTTTCATTTTTTGCAGACCTTGTTTTGCGGCCTGTTTAGGGCTGCTGCTGGCATTGGCATTGTTGACCGAAGCCACGTTGCCAAAAGACAAGCCAGCATAGTTGTGAGTTGGCCCGACTAAACCGTCAAAATTTACTTCTACTTGCTTCATGAATAACCTCATTGGGATTGGAATACGTTCAGCAACACTGGATTTTTGCACCAGAATGACGCACAGTTGCAGGCATTATACGGCTTTTCTTTGTATTGCCAATTGGGGTGGTTAAAAACTGAACAGTTTGCGACGCCCTAGACAGGCCAAAACAAGATAACTATTAATAAGAACTTGTTTTCTATTCACTTTGTAGATATATCTTAAAAAAGAAATATGGGAAGAGCAGCGCAAAATAGGGTCTAGCATAATTAATAAAACCCATATAAATCAAAGGTTAATGTGTAATTTATGGCAAAATCACTGGTTATTGTCGAGTCGCCTGCCAAGGCAAAAACAATAAATAAATATCTCGGCAACGATTTTATTGTGAAATCGAGTGTTGGACACGTTCGGGATCTCCCAAAAAAGGCTTTAGGGAAAGCACCGGCGAAAAAACCGGCAAAAGAACTGAATAAACTCAGTGAGTCTGCACGGGAAGAATACCTGCGAAAATTCGAATATCAGAAACTGGTAGATCGAATGGGTATCGATCCGCAGAACGATTGGGAAGCCCATTATTTTGTTCTCGAAGGCAAGGAAAAGGTCGTTTCTGAATTAAAGAAGCTGGCTAAAGAAGCAGACACTATTTATCTGGCAACGGATTTGGATAGAGAAGGGGAAGCCATCGCTTGGCATCTCCAGGAATTGTTGGGTACAAAAAACAAAGTGTACCAAAGGGTAGTGTTTAACGAGATCACCAAAAATGCGATTCAAGAGGCATTTGCAGATCCCGGTGAGCTAAATGTTGCTCGGGTAAATGCACAGCAGGCACGCCGATTTTTAGATCGGGTCGTCGGCTTTATGGTATCACCGTTATTGTGGAAGAAAGTCGCCAGAGGGCTTTCGGCTGGTCGGGTACAATCCGTTGCCGTGCGTTTGGTGGTTGAACGGGAACGTGAAATTAAAGCCTTTGTTCCGGAAGAGTTTTGGGACGTCCATGCTGACTTGCAGGCGAAGCAAGATCCGTTACGCATGCTGGTAGCCAAACAAGATGATAAAGCATTTAAGCCGGTCAATAAGCAGCAAGCTGATGATGCGGTAAAAGTTCTGCAAAATGCTGAGTATCAAGTAGTCAGCCGTGAGTCTAAGCCGACGCAAAGCAAACCGTCCGCACCCTTTATTACCTCAACATTGCAACAGTCTGCCAGCACCCGTTTAGGCTTTGGTGTGAAAAAGACCATGACACTAGCTCAGCGTCTGTACGAAGCTGGTCATATTACCTATATGCGTACTGATTCTACGAATTTGAGTCAGGATGCGTTAGATTCCTGTCGCGGCTACATTCAAAAGCAGTTTGGTGAGCAATACATTCCGGCACAGCCAAACCGCTACGGAAGCAAAGAGGGGGCACAAGAGGCCCACGAAGCCATCAGACCTTCTAACGTTAATATCAAAGCCGAATCCTTGTCTGACATGGAGAGAGACGCTCAGCGTCTGTATGAGCTCATTTGGCGTCAATTTGTAGCCTGTCAGATGGTACCTGCAAAATATGACGCAAGTACCATTCGAGTGAAAGCAGATAAATTTGAGTTGGTGGCCAAAGGTCGAGTTTTGAAATTTGATGGTTGGACAAAGGTACAACCGCAGATACAGAAAAAAGGCGAGGGCGATCTGACCTTGCCGGATGTCAAAGAAGGGCAAGTTCTGCAACTTAAAGGGCTCGATCCCAGACAACATTTTACCAAGCCGGTGGCGCGCTTTAACGAAGCTTCATTGGTTAAAGAATTGGAAAAACGAGGTATCGGTCGACCTTCTACTTACGCCAGTATTATTTCGACTATCCAAGACCGTGGCTACGTCCGACTAGAAAACAAGCGTTTTTACGCCGAAAAAATGGGCGAGATTGTCAACGACCGTTTGATGGATAACTTCACTGATCTCATCAGCTATGATTTTACCGCTAACATGGAGCAGCAATTGGATGATGTTGCTAACGGTAAGAAAGATTGGAAGCAGGTTCTGGACAGTTTCTATGAAGAGTTTTATGAAAAGTTACTGATTGCAGAAAAAGATCCTGAACAGGGCGGAATGCGCCTCAACCAAGCAGTTGAGACGGCGATACCTTGTCATTTGTGTGGTCGACCGATGAACGTTCGCACTGCCAGTACAGGAGTGTTTTTAGGCTGCTCTGGTTACAATTTACCGCCCAAAGAGCGTTGTACCGGCACTAAGAATCTTATTCCCGGTGATGAAGTCATTAAAGTCGATGATGAAGAGGAATTAGAAACAGAAGTACTGCGCTCGAAACGGCGTTGTGATATCTGTGGCACGGCAATGGACAGTTATCTTGTTGATGAGAACAGTAAATTGCACGTTTGTGGCAATACGCCTACCTGTCCCGGCACTTATATTGAGAAAGGTACCTTCAAGCTCAAAGGCTATGATGGTCCGCTTATTGAGTGCGACAAGTGTGGTAGTGACATGGAGCTAAAAAATGGCCGTTTCGGCAAATACTTTGGCTGCACAAACGAAGAATGTAAGAATACTCGTAAGCTTTTGAGGAATGGTGAACCGGCTCCACCTAAAGAAGATCCTGTGGATTTGCCGGAGTTGCCCTGTGAGAAATCCGATGCTCACTTCGTGTTACGCGACGGTGCATCAGGGATCTTTTTGGCGGCTCACAATTTCCCCAAATCCCGAGAAACACGAGCGCCAAAAGTAGAAGAGTTAGCCCGTTTCCGCGAGCGATTGTCACCCAAATTTTATTATTTGGCGGATGCGCCCGTGAAAGATCCGGACGGCAATCCAACTATTGTGCGTTTTAGCCGTAAGACAAAGCAGCAGTACGTAACTTCCGAAACGCCAGATGGCAAAGCGACAGGATGGGCTGCGTGGTACGAATCGGGCAAATGGAAAGCAGACGACAAACGTAAAAAAGCCAGTAAATAATCGAGTCATTCGGTTACGGCCTTAAACCTTAGCAACGGCAGTGTTACACTGCCGTTTTTGTATATTTGAATCGAGAGACAATAATGGCACTGTCACTTCAAGAGCAATTGCTCAAAGCTGGTTTGACCGACAAAAACAAGGTCAAACAGGCCAAAAAGGAAAAGCACAAAAAAGTAAAAATGCAGCAAAAACATAAGGTTGCTGAGGTGGATGAAGCCAAGTTGGCGGCCGATAAAGCACGCAAGGAAAAATTAGAGCGAGACAGAGAACTGAATCAAAAAGCAAAAGCCGAAGCAGAGCAAAAAGCCATTGCTGCGCAGGTGAAACAGTTGATTGAGCTAAATCGACAGGCCAAGGATAACGGCGATATTCCATGCAACTTCACTCACAACAACGTGATCAAGCGCATCTACGTAAACAGTCAAACGCAAAATCGCATTAGCCAAGGCAAATTGGCGATTGTCACGCTGGCAGGCAGTTATGAGATTGTTCCTATGCCGGTAGCGGACAAAATTGCCTTACGGGATCCCAATAGTGTGGTATATCGAGCCGATGCATTGGAACAGGCGCAAGCAAAAACCAACACAGAAGAAGATGATTGGTATGCTGATTATCAAATTCCTGATGATTTGACTTGGTAGAATCAAATGAAAATATGGGTGGACGCCGACGCGTGTCCGAATGTGATCAAAGAGATTTTGTTTAAAGCGGCACAGCGTACTGGGCTGGATTTAATTTTGGTGGCGAATCAATTCGTTCGTTTGCCAGCAGCCAAAAACATCACCCGCTTGCAAGTGCACCAAGGGTTTGATGTTGCCGATGATGAAATAGTTAAACGCTGTGAAGAAGGTGATCTTGTGATCACCAGTGACATACCTTTGGCTGCAGAGGTGATTGCAAAAGGTGCTGCTGCTCTAAGCCCACGGGGTGAAATGTTCAGTAAAGAAAACATCGGGTCGCGACTGAATATTCGTGATTTTATGGACACCATGCGGGCCAGCGGTGTCCAAACCGGCGGCCCTGCCGCCATGAGTAGCCAAGAAAAGCAGCAATTTGCCAATCATTTGGATCGCTATATCACCCAGAACCACAAAGGTTAACGGGTTTCTGACGGACCCCGTCTTTTGGGTTTCTTTGGCTTCTTAGGTTTTATCGGACGGGTGTCTAATTTTGATTCAGGCACCCCTTCTGTGGGCTCAAAACCGGCAATGATTTTGCGCTCGATGACTTGTCCGATAATACGTTCGATGTCTTTGAGAGATTTATACTCTTCTGCACAAACCAATGAGATCGCTTGACCGGCAGCGCCGGCTCGACCTGTACGACCGATGCGATGAACATAGTCTTCCGCCACATTAGGCAAGTCAAAATTGATCACGTTTGGCAATTGACTGATATCCAAGCCCCGCGCCGCGATGTCAGTGGCAACCAACACTCTAACTTTGCCGGATTTGAATTCAGCCAAGGCTTTAGTTCGAGCGCCTTGGCTTTTGTTTCCATGAATGGCGCTGGCGTTTAGGCCCCGTGCAGTGAGTTGTTTTGCAAGGCGATTAGCGCCATGCTTGGTCCGACTAAAAACCAACACTTGCTGCAAATCGTTTTGTTTGATGATATGACCAAGCAAACCTGCCTTTTTGCTTTTGTCTACTGGATATACCCATTGCTCGATGCGCTCAGCAGTGCTGTTCGCGGGCGCAACGGATACTTCAACCGGATCGTTTACTAGGCCTTTAGCCAAATTGCGGATAGCATCTGAAAAGGTTGCTGAAAACAATAAGTTTTGTCTTTTAGCCGGTAATAACTTCAAGATGCGTTTAATATCGTGAATGAAGCCCATATCGAGCATGCGATCCGCTTCATCCAAAACCAATACTTGCAGTTGGTCAAACTTAACTGCGTTTTGACTATAAAGATCCAACAAACGACCTGGGGTCGCCACCAAAATATCAACACCCTTACGTAGCGCCATCATTTGCGGATTGATCCCCACTCCACCAAAAACCACAGTGTGACGCATATCCAAGTGCTTGGAATAGGTGGTAACGTTTTCCGCTATCTGTGCAGCCAACTCGCGGGTCGGTGTCAAAACCAAGGCTTTTACATGGTTGCTGCGTACACGATGGTGGTCATGACTGAGCTTTTCCAAGATCGGTAATACGAAACCAGCCGTTTTGCCCGTACCCGTTTGCGCTGCAGCCATGACATCATGACCTTCTAGAATCGCAGGAATCGCTTGTACTTGAATGGGGGAGGGTTGGTCATAGCCTTTTTCGGCTACCGCATTGACAATCTTCTGGCATAAACCAAGGGCGGCAAAACTCATTAAACATTACTCACATGAAGGGAAAGGAGGGGAACGGCGCGCAGCATACACGAAAAGGCTGCCCGCCGCGAGCCTAACCTGCAAATAGGCTAGGCCGGTAGGAGTTTTAAAGGACGCTAACCAATGCCGATGCCAAGGCATCAACGTTTTTGAGACTGATACCGGCTACGTTGACGCGGCTAGAATCAACAAAATAGACACTGTGCTTTTCACGCACTTGTTGCACCTGTTCAGGCGTTATACACAAGTAAGAAAACATGCCTTTTTGCTGAGTGACAAAACTGAAATCACGCTGTGCGCCTTTTTCATGAAGCTTGTCTACCAGCAACTGACGCAAGGTCTTCATACGGGTTCGCATTTCTTCTACTTCACTTACCCAGCCATTTCTCAATGAGTCGTCATGCAGAATGATGTCGACCAAAGCACCGCCATAAGAAGGTGGCATAGAGTAAATACCACGGGCGACCGATTGAATTTGACTTTGAATTGCTTCTTTAATGGTACTGTTCTCGGTGATCATGGCTGCTAAGCCCACACGCTCGCGGTACAAGCCAAAGTTTTTTGAACATGACGCGGCAATGATCACTTCCGGTAGGTTGTCTGCCAGCAAACGCACGCCATAAGCATCTTCCTCAAGGCCATCGCCAAACCCTTGATAAGCAATATCCACAAAAGGAATAAAGCCTTGGCGCTGAGCCAGTTCTAATACGGTTTGCCATTGGCTATGATCTAAATCTGCGCCCGTAGGGTTATGGCAGCATCCGTGTAGCAACACAACATCGCCTTTTTTCACTTTCCCTAAACACTCTGCCATTCCATCAAAATTAATACTGGCCGTGTCTTTGTTGAAATAGGGGTAAGTTTCAATTTTTAACCCTGCATTGCCGATCAAAGGAATGTGATTGGCCCAAGTCGGGTCGCTGACCCAAACCGTCAATTCGCTGTCACAGCGTTTGATGAGTTCAGCGAGAATGCGTAAAGCTCCGCAACCGCCTGGCGCTTGAACTGCAGCAACACGATTGGCCAGTAGAGTCGGATGGGCTTTGCCCAGTAACATCTCCAACATGCCATCGATAAAGCCTTGCACACCCTGGGGAGTAATATAGGTTTTACTGGTTTCCCGCTCGAGCAAAATACGCTGTGCTTTGGCGACAGAGTCTAAAATGGGAGTATTGCCTTGCTCATCCTTATACACTCCTACACCCAAATCAATTTTATTGGGATTGCTATCGGCACGAAATGCAGTTGATAAGCCCAGAATGGGGTCGGCAGGTAACTTCGGCAACACTTCAAACATGGATGTCCTCAAACTCTTCAAGTTAAACAGCGGGTGGGCGCACATTATGCCACTTTGGCAATAAAATTCGATAACAAAATCGGCTATTCTATGCCACAAATATCAGCTCAGGATTTCGTTGCCTGCGTTGCTCAATTCAATAAGTCATGAATTTAGGGGTAAAACTGGGTATCCGGCGCAGAGAATAAAATAATTTTAATTAATTGGTTAATTAGTATGCGATTTCTAAATTGCCCGCGTAATATCCACCCCATCGAAGCAAAACCATTTTTAACAACTTATTAGGAATACATCATGAACAACATTGAAATGATCAAAGAAAACGTAGCAAACGCAGAAGAAATGGCCCGTAAAGTCTGGTTGGCTGGTTTGGGCGCATACGGTAAAGGTTTGACTGAAGTTAAAGGTCGTTTTGACACTTTGGCTGCCGAATCTAACGTATTGTTCAACGAGTTGGTTGCTAAAGGCGAAGCTCTTGAAGCCCAAGGTAAAGTAAAGTTGCAAGAAACCAAAGAGAAAGTTTCTGCTAAAGTTGAATTGGAAACTCGTATCGAAGCAGTTCGCGCAAAACTAGGTTTGAACAAAACTGACGCTGATGAGCAAATCGAAGTGTTGAGTGCGAAGATTGACGCATTGACTGACGCTGTTGCTAAGTTGGCTGCTAAGCCACAAACAAAAACGACTGCTAAAGCTTCTGCTTAAGCCTCGTTCTAAGCTGATTTAAACAAAGGATGCCTCGGCATCCTTTTTTTATTTGTTCCATTTGCTAAATGACAGCATAAATTTTGCAGTGTTAACGTCAATTCGTTGTATTAAACGCGACGGTCGTGCTTTACTGATTATTCGGGGCGAAATCATTAATAAGGCACAAAATCCTATGACAATTAATCACTCTCATATCATTGACCGGCGTGCCTTTCTAAAAGGAGTAGCAGGGACTTCTTTACTGGCTGGATTGACCATTAATTCCTTGCCAGCCTTTGCTAAAGCTAATAATCCACTGGAGTTTCGCATTGGGCAAGCACCTTTGCTGTTGCACTACAACGAAAATTCATTGGGGATGTCGCCCAAGGCGTTAGCCGCAGGTCAACAAGCCATTGCCTTGTACGGGAACCGTTATGTTGATCAATCCATTGAACAGTTGCGCAGCCAATTGGCCATAAATTTAGGTGTGGCTGAACAACAGGTATTGTTGGGCAATGGTTCGACGGAGGTCATTGGCGCAGTCGTGGCGTATGCGGCTTCGCAAGGTGCTAAGGTGATTGAACCTACTCCGACTTTTGGCGATGTGAGAAGACGAGCTGCATCCTATGGTTTAGAGGTGGTTTCAGTGCCCGTCGGGGCCGGGTTTGTAACAGACATTCAAGCCTTGCGGGCCGAGGCCAATCGTCAGAAAGGTCCGCTGTTGATCAACATCTGCAACCCTAATAACCCCACCGGTAGTATTGTCGATACCAAGGAGCTGATGGAATGGATTCAAGCTGCACCGCAGCATCATTTGTTTTTGGTAGACGAAGCTTATTTTGAGTATGCGCAAAGCAACCCTGACTATGCCAGCGTGGCTAGCCTTATCCAACAGGGTAAGGAAAATTTAGTGATCACCCGCACCTTTTCAAAAATTTATGGGATGGCTGGTATGCGAGTTGGTTATGGTGCAGCGGCACCGAAAACAGCCGAGTCTATAGGTCGATTTGCCAGCAGCTTTAATCTCTCGGCTGCCGGAGTGGCGGCCGCAATTGCCTCGCTGGATGATAAAGCGTTCTATGCCAAGAGCCTAGCGTCTAATCAACAAGCCAAATCTTTGTTGATAAACACATTGGACGAATTGGATTTGGAATATGTTAAAAGTAGCGGGAATTTCGTGTTACATCGAATCAATAGCGATTTGGCTAGCTATACAAAGCGGATGGGTCAAAATGGCATTAAAGTAGGCCGCAAGATGACCGAATCGGATCAATGGAATAGAATATCTCTAGGCCAAGTCCATGAAATGCAGGCTTTTACGCAAACTCTGAAAGCATTTCGTCAAAAAGGCTGGGTTTAATCGTCTTTAAAATGCCATTACCAAGCCGTTTCACAAATACGCACACTTAATCAGTGTGTTTTCGCTTGGTTGAGTTCGTAAGCTCCTAATTTCAAAACGATTTTGGATAATTTTCGAATAAACCCAAGGGGTGTTACAGTTTGGGTAATGCAATAAGCAGTCATATACGCGAAATAGATATGGATATTAACCAAATATCACGATTGATTATTAGCTTCAGTTGGATTTACCATGGACTAGTTCCAAAGCTCATTTGGATTGCTCCCGTAGAGCAGGAAATAACTGCTAGTTTAGGCTTTTCTGAAGAAGCTTCTGTCTGGGTTACAAGGTCTGCGGGTTTGAGTGAAATATTGTTTGGGATAATCTTTTTCTTGTTTTACAAAAACACTGTTATTAACCAGTTAAACATATTGGCGCTAACCGGCCTGCTGGCTTTTGTTGCTATTTTCAATACTCATCTCTTATCTGAAGCCTTCAATCCAGTTACGACTAATCTGCCTTTAATTGCATTAAGTGTTGTTTTAATTCTGAATAATCGAACATCGGAGCAGGTGCGTGTATAACAAGCCAATATTGTTGGGACGTTCACTCGCTGGCACTTCGTGCCTAAACACTTGCAAACGCCGCAAATCTGCATGTCATATTGCTCTATGAAAATGATGATACTTGGTAGTCTGGATGCACAACTAGCTAAGTTAACGAAAACCGGCATTGATATGTCCATTTATCATAATGTCGATTTGAGATATGAGTTTGCTTGTTTTGAAGACCTCCAGCAGATGTATGGTCGTGTTTATCATCCTGAGCATGGTCATTTACTTGGGAAGTCTCGTATTGGCGATAGGTATTTTCTTACATTGCCTCTCACAATAAAACTTACAATCAGCGATTTTACTTCGATATTAAACTGTTATAACTCTATGGCAGAGGAATGTAATGGTTTTTTTGATTGCTGGAAAGTGAGACTAAAAGCAATATAACAAAGGATTTAATTCACTTCGCTTTGCATTAACTGGGCGTTAGAACAATAAATAGTCACTGTCGTAGTGGTGTCGTATAGTTGTCGCCCCTTTATCGCTGTTTCGTCGTAAAAGTTTCCTGGCTTTTGGGAGAGCATAAGGCCGCCTCACCAACAACTAGATTATGGGTAAGTATGAAAATAAATGCAGGATTGGTTCTTGAGCTTCGGAACAGGCAGTCATGGACACAAGAAGAATTGGCTTTGGCTGCCGGTGTAAACCTAAGAACCATACAACGTATTGAGAAAGAGTCCTCAGCATCGTTGCAAACTAAAAAGGCTTTAGCTGCTGCGTTTGACATACCTATTTCTGATCTGGAACCTCAGGAAATACTAAAGATGAAAAAGTATGAATACAAAACGCTTGAAATTCAAAGCAAAGAGGGCTTCCTGTCTGGTCTAAAAAAGCAGGAGTTGCCAGATTTTGAGGCTATCTTAAATAAAGAGGGCCAAGACGGCTGGCTGTTAATTCAAATTCTAAGCCCTGAATTAGCTCAAGGGGTTTGGTCAGGTAAAACAGGTAATCTGCTTGCTCTGATGCAACGTGAAGTAACAGAGTAAGTTCCAAAAAAGTGCGGCATTCGGGGCCTGCGGCCCCTGATACGCGAACATGCATTCGTAGCTACATTCAAAGGAGTCGGCATTGAGATATTTTCCGTCATTTATGATCGGCATAATTCTTATACCGCTAACAGCGTTTGCGTTTAGTATTTCAGCCAAGTATTCGCCAGCTTTGGACTACATGGTTTTGCTTCCAGATTTGAATGCCAATAGTTGGGAGTATTTCTTATTAGCTATTTATGAATTTCTAGTAAAGTTATTTGTAGCTACACCTATCTTGCTTTTATACAAAGTTGCTTTTTCTAGATTGCCTTTTGGCTTTAATGCAGCGGTTTTTATGCAATTGCCATTTATGTTGCTCGTTTCATCAAACTTAGTTCATAACTCAACATTTGCCATGCCTGGAACTGTCTTTGATGTATTTCGTTTGCTAGGAAATATTTCGGACTGCGTTACTGTGTTAATTGCCTATCTCTTAATAATTGCTTCCAGAAAAGCGTTTAAACGTCGGACATAAAACAGCTTGCAGTGTTCGCTCATAATTTTAGGAAGCTATTGCAGCCCCCGAATGGGTTGTTGGTGTAGATGAAACACAATGCAAAAGAACTCAAACTGAATATCAGCGACTATTCACTTAGGCAGGGTAAAATTAAACTGGTTCATGTCGGTTACATTCGCATTTGCATCGAAGACGTGTTCGAGCCAAGTGACGTTATGAAGATTGTCAATCAACAGTAGGGTGGATGAGCGAGTGCCGTACTCAGGTGATTTAATAAATACCGAAGAGAGTTTTCTTTCCCATTCAATGGGCACGCCCGTTTGAGGCAGTAGGTGGTCGGCCGCTTGATTCTGGTTCAATAAAATATCAAACAACACTTCGGGCTTTAATTGGGTTGCTCGCTGGCAGTGCTCTTTTAATTGATTGACGCCTTGGTTAATTTTGGGCCAGGGGCTATTCAAATCGGCGTTTGAGAGCCCATAAACGCCAGGAGTCAGGTTGGCCGCTTGATTCGTGTGATTGTTGTATACCCATAAGTTTTTCCAATGTCCGAACAACAAGTTGTAACCGTTATAGGCCTCTTTGCTTGATTCTAAGGTCAATAAATAATCTGCAGGTTCAACGGGATTTACCAAGAAGTCTTTGACTAATTCACCTCTAGATATGGCATTGTCTAAGAGCTTCTGTGGGTCGCGAACGTTGGTTAACGCGCTTAAATAACCTTGGCGCGTCATACCCATCCATGTTCCGCCTGCTTGCAAATCCTGTCCAGCCAAGACATTCGGATGCTGTTGCCAAAAGGACGAACTTCGAGTCGCGCGATTGTGAAATTCATCCCGGTTAGCAGCAATGATTAGCGGGTAATCTGGATGCTGCATCACCGCAATAAACAAAATGCACATTTAATCGGCCTGTGGGGTTTGTTTAACTCGCTCAAACAACCCATCGGATTGTTCGATAAACCGTTCTGTGCTCTGACTGCTGTTGAATATCAGAAACGGAGGCAAGACTCGGGCGTTGTATTGAGGACGTGGGTTGAAATCATCTTTGCTAAACATACGAGGCATTAACATGGCCAGTAACACCATGGCCGTGATGGAAAAGGCAATTCGATTTCTGCTTCTGGGACTTTGATGAAAGCCAATAAACAACGACAACCACAATATGGCAAAAAACACTAAAATTTTGCTGGTGAGTGACACTGCACTTAGCGTGCTGACAGAACCCATGTTGCCGGCTAGCAGGGTTTCAACATGTCCCCAAATCTCTACCACGATTAAAGTCAGCCACAACAGACTGAATTGGCTGATAATTCGCGCTTCTTTCTTATTAATTTTCGACAACAAAGCAAACATAAAGGGCCAAACGCTAAATGCAATGATTGCGGTAGCAGCGAATTTAAAGAAGGCGGGTAATTTAAACTCATTGATGCTGGACAAGTAGTATCCGCCGGACATCAACAGACACAATCCAAAAAATAATGCCAAACAGATCTTGGGATTGCTTAACCACTCCAGCTTTTCCTCGAGCTTGCTTAACATTAGTGTGGCTGGGATGGTACGGGCCGTATTAAAAATTCGAATTCGAGTGCGTCCCAAAGTTAACACGTCATTTTCGCTGACTTGTCCAGAGTTGGCGATCTTCCCATTGATTTTGGTACCGTTGATGGAGGTACTGTCTTCGATCCATATCTGTCCGTCAGGATCTTGATGCACCTGAAGGTGTTCAGCACAGACATAAGGATCATCCACGCGAACATCGCTACTGTATGCTCGACCAATTGTGATCCGATCCCCTTGCAGTACACAATGTTGTAGAACTTGATTATCTCTGGCTAAGATTTCAACCACTATTGCCATGATACAGCCTCCATAAAATGTTTGGTGAAGGCCTGAGCTTGAGGTTGAGCCACACCTGACAAGGTGAAGTGACTGATTAGGCTTCCTTGCTCAAGATCCACTGATGCGGCGATGAATAAAACATCGAACAGCTGTGGAAACTGTTTATACCCGCGAGCGCACATGACGGTTTTTTGCGTCAATCCACTTTGATTTGTGACCAAGTCGTTTTGGCAAGAGTAATTGCTAACGTCTTCTTTGCTGGCACCGTTGCCTGGTCGAGCATTAGCCAAACGTTGAGAGAGGAACTGATAAAATCGCGGACTGGACAATTCGTCACTGGCGACCCACTCAAATTCGACCTCGACCTCACCACTGTTGAAGTGTCCGTTGACAAAAATATTCTCCCCCAAGCGACAACGATTCTCCACCGATAAAAATTTTGCTTCCGCGTCGTCTGCGTTGGAACCACCCCAACATGAAATGAATTTTACGATGTTCTCAGGGACCCTTGCTTTGCCCAACGTGGTCATGGTCCATTGGGCGGATAAAATCTCCTCCACCAAACGCTGTTGGTTGTCCAGTAATTGCGCTTCAACGGTGGATAAATATTGCTCAGGCGCTAATGCCTGGTGTTGCATCAATAATGCCTTAATTCGGGGTAGGGGCACCAAAAATCCAATCTGATTTCCGGCTGTAGCAACATTGACTCCCACAACGCGACCGAATTCATCTACAGTGGGGCCTCCACTCATGCCCGGGTTAATCGAACCGGTAAAATGAATTCGCTGATAGTAACTGTTTTGCTTCAAGCCATTAAAAGTTCCGGGCACTACAATCATGCCCAGATCATGTGGATTACCCAGAGAATAAATGCTTGAACCTTGCTCTGGCAATGAATCAGCTAGCGGAAAATACATGTTGTTACTAGCCGGTTCCGTCAACGCCAGTAGTGCGAGGTCATTGACGACATCAAAATGCAATAAGGACAATTGTCCGATTTTCCCTTGCACATCCAAGTACTGGATCCGGTATTTTTCAGGAGCAAAAATGTATTCGGACACCACATGATAGTTGGTCACTATCTCACCTTCTGGTGTCACCTTGAATCCAGAACCTATAGAGGATTTTTTCCCGGATTCGAGGTCGATCATTTGAATTTGGAACAACGCTTGGTTGTTTTTACTGAATAGATTTTGCGCTGTCTCTTCTGCATTCCCGAAAAGGGAAAAGAAAGACAAACAGGAAACTAAAACGAACAACTTGACTCGATGCACTTTTCACTCAACATTATTGGTGCCAAGACAGCATATCTTGGGCTCGACAAGCGTCCTATGATAAGAGAGTATCGAATTAATTAAAATTGTATTAACAAAATAACCATGTCTAAATCGTTCAGTTGTCCAAAAATTAGCCAGAATATTCCAAGATTGGGAAATCGATTCAGTGTTTGGTTGGGGAAAAGCGTGTTAAACGTTATGGGTTGGCGTTTTCAAGGTGAGTTTCCTGATCACCGAAAAATGGTCATTGCCGTAGCACCTCATACCTCAAATTGGGATTTTGTCGTGGGCATAGCGGTCGTGTTCAGTCTACGTCTGAAAATCTCATTCTTTGGGAAGCACAGTATATTCATTCCTCCCTTTGACCGGTTATTAAAACGTTGGGGAGGGATCCCGATTGAGCGGAGTCGTTCACACGGAGTCGTCAGCAAGATGATTCAGACCATAAAGCAAGCGGATCAAATCGTACTTGCCTTATCACCAGAGGGTACTCGCAGTGGGATATACCCATGGAAAACGGGCTTCTTGCATATTGCGAAAGAGGCAGAGATCCCTGTCGTACTGATTGGCTTGGACTATAAGAACAAATTAATTTGCTTGGGCCCCGAGTTTAAGGTTGAACAGGATATCGAGACAGAAATGCAAAAAGTCTATGATTACTATGCTAATATCCCCGCCAAGTACGCTGACAAAATCCTTTTGCCCACGGAGAAAAACATTGAGCAATAAAGGTCACACGACGCAATTGGTGCATGCTGACAGACTGATTAATCGACCTGCTGACGGCGCTGTACACTATCCCACGACTAATTCTGTTTTGTTCGAATACCAAGATGCCAATGAATTGGTTGAGGTTTTTCAAGGTAAACGACTGGGACACGTCTATTCCCGCTCTTCTTCAGCATCAAATAGTGCCTTGCAAAATATCTTAAATGAATTTGAGGGTGGCGTAGGTGCAGTGACTTTTGCCACTGGAATGGCCGCAATAAGCTCATCATTACTGGCGTTGTTACGTCAAGGTGACCACATTATTGTCAGTCGATTTTTGTTCGGTAATACCCGCAGCTTTATCGAGACGCTTATTAAACTCGGCATGGAGGTTACCTTTGCCGATATGACGGACGTTAGTAATTTAGAAGGTTGCGTACAACCAAATACCCGTCTTTTGTTAACTGAAACTATCGCTAATCCGGTCACACAAGTTGCGGACTTATCTGCCCTGGGTCGTTGGTGTGAACAGCATCAATTGGTCTATATGATTGATACCACCATGACGCCAGCACTGTTGTTTGATAGCAAAAAGGTCAAGGCCAGTTTAACGGTTACATCCTTGACCAAATACATCTCGGGTCATGGCAATGTGCTCGGCGGCGCAATCGTCGATACCGGTTTATATGCATGGCAAGATTATCCCAATATTGATGATCATTATCGGGTTGGTGATCCGGCTCAATGGGGCCTAACCCAGATCCGCAAGAAAGGCTTACGGGATATGGGAGCTACTCTCGCCCCCGACAGCGCTCAAAAAATTGCCATGGGTTTAGAAACATTAGCGTTGCGTATGGAGCGCAGCTGTAAGAATGCCTTGCGGCTTGCGACCTACTTACATGGGCACGAAAAAGTCGCTCAGGTATACTATCCCGGATTGTCAGACCATCCCCAGCATTATTTGGCTCGAGAGCACTTCAAAGGGCATTATGGTGCGATTTTTAGTATCGATTTGGTTGAAGGCTTGGACAATATAGCGTTTTTAAACGCTTTGAAGTTAGTGATAAGTGCCACGCATTTGGGCGATACTCGGACGTTGGCCTTACCAGTGGCATCGACGATTTTCTATGAAAATGGTCCACAAGAAAGAGCCAAAATGGGGATCAGTGAAAATATGATCCGTTTTTCCGTTGGTATAGAGGATATTGACGACTTGGTCGCCGATTTTGAACAGGCCTTTAAGCAGATTTAGAACAACCAGTTGTAGCGTAAGCAATAAAAAAGCCGCTGAATCAGCGGCTTTCTTGTTTTAGAAAGGATTAAAAGCCTTTTGTAATTTGACCTCGAATCTCACCAGATGGGTTTGCAACGGTGTGGAAGTTAGTGTAATAACCACCGCTTTGCATCGTTTGGATCATCATGCTGTCCAAAACCGTATTGGTTGGCACCGTCCACACTCCAGTTTCTGGATTGTCCAGTGCGACCACAACACCGCCGTTCACACCTACAGCACCTTCATGAATATGGGCCATGGTTGGGGTCAAACCCTCCACTGTTAAGGTTCCTACAATCAGGCCGGTGTCTGTGTTTAGTGTGATGGCGCCATAGCCGCTGGCCATAGTTGTCACGGCCGGGACTTCTTGTGAACCATCGATGCTTACACCATAGACTTCGATGTTGTCTGGAGTAATTTGACCACGGATCTCACCAGAGGGATTGGCCGGAGTATGAATGTTGACGTAGTGTCCGCCAGAGAGTAGTTGATTTGCAGTGGCACTGTCTAAATCCACAAAACCGTCGGTTTTCCAGACGCCAAGGTTTTCACTGTCTTGCATCAGTGAAACAACTACACCACCATTGGTGCCTGCATAGCCTGAGTGAATATGAGCCATGGTGGCATCGTCCACTCCGGTGCTCCAAGTAGTTAGCATCACACTGTTATTGGTGGTGTCAAACAAGGCATATCCACTTCCGCTCGCGTCGGTCGTTACCGGTGGATTGCTTTGTGCACCGCTGATAGGGAAGGTCACAACAGCCATGGTGTCCGGTACAATTTGACCACGCACTTCACCCGAAGGGTTAGCTTCTGTGTGCACATTCAGATACCAATTTCCGGCCAATAGAGCGTCTTCCATGCCTTGTGTAATTTTGGTTTCAGCCAAAGAAAAAGTACCATCACCATTGTCGGTAAGACCGAACGCAACGGGACCATTCATACCCAGCATACCATCGTGCACATGTGCGCCCACCACATTCGTCAGCTCTGAAGCATCCAGTTCAACTCGAAAGGCGCCCTTTGAGGTGTCTATTTCAACGACTGCCGAAGCCATTGTCATTGCTTCCACTGCCGGGACTTCTTGAGACGGACTCAAGCTAATATTGAAGGTACTAGAGGTCATAAACATGGCTTCAGGTGCAGCCAAGTCATCCAAGGTGATCAACTGTGGAGGGTTGCTGTCCATACCATCTACCGCAATGGCGGTGTAGATACCACCTGCAGCTAAGGTGAGGACTGGGGTTTCAATCACAGCATCTTTACTGCCTGGAGCAGTTACGGAAACAACATAGTCTCCGGGTGCTAATGAAACATAGCCAGTTTCTGCTAGAGTACCGGTGTTGTATGGGACTTCAGCGAAAGCCGGTTCAACGGCACTGATATCGCCATCGGCAGTTACATAAATGTCGACGGGACCTGCTGCTTGAGAGGCGTGGATGATACGAACTCTCGACTCCGTTGCCACACTTCTCGGCATGTCCACCAGTAAATCAAGGTCTGGGCTTGCAAGAGTGTTGTTGGCGATGGCAGTGTAAAACATTCCAGCGTCCAGAGTGACAGGAGCGTCATCAATTGCGACTACTGAATTGTCAGCAGTCGCCACTACATCTATGGTGTAGCTGTCTGCTGCAACATTAATATAATCGGAATACTCTAAGAAACCAGGACCGTTAAACAGGGTAACAGAATCATTGGCGATGACATCAACTGGCGGAGCATCAGCAATACCATGTACTACTCGCAACTCAGCGCCGCTGTTTGCATCGAGTAAAGGCGTTGCACCGTTTTCACCGATTGCTAGTAAAGTAACAGGAGCATCGCCCGCTGCCACGCTTTGAGTTGCCGCCACAACTAGGTCAGCCCCATCGGCAAGATTAACTGTTCCCGAATCGTACAACACATCGGTCATACCTGCTGCGGTGATGCGAATACGGTAATCACCTGCTGGCACCTCTAGCTGACCGGTAAAATCTTTGAATGACGCGGTTGCAGTAGGCTGAGCCGCCATTAAATCATCGTCTGGGGCTGTGACATAAATATCAACGGTAGGGGCATTGGGGGCTGCATGCACGACTTGGACACGAGCATTGCCAGCGGAGACTGCAGTGTCTGCATTTGCAACAAGTAGAGGTTCAACTCCATCAGCAACAGTGTCGATAGCGAAAACGTTATACACCATATCCGCTTCTAAGGTGAGTGACGCACTTATTACGTCCACATTTCCGCCAGGTACGATGGCTTCCACGCGCACGTCATAGGTATTCGGCTGCACTTCAATCAAACCGGAAGCGACTTGATAATCGACATTTTCCAAACCACCGAGCACTTGATCGTTTGCGTACACATTGACTAATGGCGCATCAGGGGCGGCATGAATAACACGCACATCCGCAAAGCTAGGTGGTGGCGGCGGGGGTGTGACTTCTGGTAAATCTGAGTCATTGTTACACCCGGTGAGTGCAACGGCCAAACAAGATACGACTGTAAAACTTGCCAGTTTTCTCATAATCCGAACCTTTTTGTTTGTTTAAGGAGTGACTTGCTACGGGGAAGTTTTTTGACAGGATCAGCTTTAATGTAAAAAGAAAGTAAATTTATTTGTGATCCATTTAGTGAGCGAAGAAAAATGATCAGGTGGTTGGGAACTTTTCGTACTACGGATGTACAAACGTTAAGAGTAGTTTGCTGGTGTATGCGCAACCTATCTCGTTCTTGTGTTAAGTGTGCTCCATTGCCCCGCCATTTTGAGCGGGGCTTTTTTTGATCAGATGGAAGCTAGAGGGTAAGGCTATTTTCCGAGGGCACTCTTTAAGTCCGCTAGAAATTTTTCATCGGAAGGTTTTACTTTGGAAGGATATGCGCCAACCAATTCTCCGTTTTTGTCCATCAAATATTTGTAGAAATTCCAGCCTACCGCCGTCCCAGATTTACGAGCCAACATCTTGTATAGAAGGTCGGCGTTTTCACCTTTGACTTTAGTTGCTTCAAACATCGGGAATTCAACCCCATAGGTAAGTTCGCAGAACTCAGCGGTTTTCGATTCGTCAGAAAACTCCTGCTTAAAATCGTGTGATGGGAAGCCTAGAACCACTAAGCCTTGATCTTTATATTCACTGTAAAGTTTTTCTAACCCTTCGAATTGGGGGGTGTACCCACATTTGCTTGCGGTATTAACAAATAACACCGTCTTGCCGGCGTATTCACTGCACATATTCACCATTTCAGTAGAATTGAGTTTGCGCTTGAAAAATTTCAACAGGTCAGGGCAGGATTGCGCCATTGCACTACTAGAAAGCAGACACAAACCAGTAAAAACGAGGGCTTTGTACATTAGATACTCCACAGTATATTTTAGTTAGATTGATGAGAAGGTGACAAAGCTCGTTAACTTTGCCCTGTATGAATAAATACGTTTAGCGATATCATTCACAGTCTCTCCTGAAAAAGCCTATCTGACAAACCTAAGTCACTCCATGCTGGCTTCGATTTGAACATATGTCATAAAACGCTTACACATCAATTTAAGATCACCTGTTTACCCTTTCACGGTCATAGGGTTTAATAGCGAGCTGTAAAATTGCTCGTTCTAAGAAAAATAACGATAGGACATATTATGCATAAGCCTTTGCAAGCAGCGTTGACTGCGATTGCCGCCACCTTATTGGTTGCCTGCAGTGCAACTCAAAATACGAGTTCTTCAGAAATTGCTTCCAATCAGGGAAGCACAATGGAGGTCACTCAGCCGACTACGATTCGTCAATCACCACCCTCGGTGATTCAAGGTGAGTTGACCCTTGAGCAGATCATGGCTGACCCTGATTGGATTGGCAGGGAACCCAGCTCACCATTTTGGTCAGTAGACGGTTCACGATTGTATTATCAACAAAAGCGTGAAGGTTCCAAATTGACTGATTTGTGGCAGGTGCAAATCGATACCCCGCAAGAAGCCGAAAAAGTGCCACTGGAAGAACTACACAATCATAAGATAGATAACCGTGTTTATAATCAGGACAAGAGCCAGTGGGCATGGATATTTGAAGGCAATCTTTTTACCGCATCCAAAGCTCGTCCTCAGGTTCAACAATTGACTCGTGATAACCAAAGTGTCAGCCGAATTCAGTTTCTGACCGATGGCAGGATCAGTTATCAGCAGGGCAATAGTTTGTATGGGATTGAACCTACCACAGGTAGAACCGAACTCATTGCTCATTGGAAATTCGAAGAGTCTCCAGAAGCATTGACTAAGCCCAAGGACTATATTGCGGAGCAACAACTGCAACTGATTGATGTGTTAGCGAGTCGAAGAGCGGACAAACAGGCACAGTTCGAACAGCGCCAATCTCTGCGCAAAGCCAACAACAGTATGGTGGCTGAACCGGTCTATTTGACCCCGAAATTTGAGTTGGTGGAGGCCAGCCTTTCACCAAACGGACAGTTCCTAATTCTCGTTGAACAAGAATCCCGAGCCAGCCGCAGCGATACTGACATTATGCCGAATTACATCATGGATGATGGACGTATTGCAGCGCAACCCGTTCGTCAGCGGGTTGCAGATGCCAAGCCGGAAAATCATCAGATCTGGTTTGTTGATTTGCAAAGCGGGGAAAAGCGAGCACTATCGTTTAATAGTCTACCGGGCTACAACGAAGACGTACTTGCCGCTGAAAAAGCAGAGAATGCAAAAGCAAAAGGTCAAACCTACACAACTAACAGATTGCCTAGAGACATTACCTTAATGTTTGATTGGTATTGGTCTCAAAGTGCCATTCAATGGTCAAAGGATGGTGAGCAAGTGGCCATCATGTTGGAAGCTTGGGATAACAAAGATCGTTGGATCGCGACCGTTGACAAAAACAAAGGCACTTTGGTATCTCAACACAGACTGCATGACGATGCTTGGGTCAACTATAAGTTCAACAGTTTCGGTTGGTTAAATAGGGCAAATACGCTTTATTTCCTCTCCGAAGAAAGTGGTTATGCGCATTTGTATACCAAGGCACTTAACGGAAAAGCTCAGCAAATTACCAAAGGTCAATTTGTTGTGGATGAGTTGACCTTGTCTGCAGATGATCGCTACATGTATTTTCAGGCTAACATCAAACATCCAGGCATATATGAAATTTACCGTGTGGATCTGACAAGCAAAGACGTACAAGCTTTGACCGATCTCAACGGTATGACTGAGTACCAACTCAGTGATGACGAGCAGATGTTATTGTTGACTCACTCTAAGCTCACTGCGCCACCAGAGTTGTACTTAGCAAAAGTGGGTGATCCGCAAACCGCGAAACAAATCACCGATTCCACCACGGAGGCATTTAAACAAATACAGTGGCAAGCACCTGATATTGTGCCGGTGAAATCGTCGAATACAGTAGCGCCCATTTATTCTCGCGTGTATTTGCCAGCAAATGGCCAGCAAGATGAAAAGCGTCGTGCTGTAATATTTAGCCACGGGGCAGGGTATTTGCAAAACGCACACCTTGGCTGGTCCAGCTATTTCCGTGAGTTTATGTTCCACAACTTGTTAGCGCAAAAAGGGTATGTGGTCATGGACATGGATTATCGTGCGTCTCAAGGATACGGCCGTGACTGGCGCACCGCCATCTATCGACACATGGGCAAGCCGGAGATTGAAGACTTGCGTGATGGTGTGAATTGGTTGGTAGACAACGCTAATGTGGATCGTCAACGCATAGGTACTTACGGCGGTTCTTATGGTGGCTTTATGACCTTTATGGCACTGTTCACCGCTCCAGACTTATTCCAAGCCGGTGCAGCGTTGCGTCCCGTGTCAGATTGGGCCCATTACAACCATGGCTATACATCAAACATCTTAAATCATCCTGATGTAGATCCTATCGCTTATGAGCGTAGTTCTCCCATTTACTTCGCAGAAGGTTTGGAGAAGCCATTGCTGATCAATGCACCTATGGTGGATTCGAACGTGTTTTTTGTCGATGTTGTGCGTTTGGTACAACGACTTATCGAGTTGGAAAAACAAGATTTTGAAACCGCAATTTATCCAGTGGAGTCACACGGATTTGTTGAGCCGAGTTCTTGGCTAGACGAATATCGTCGAATCTTTAAACTGTTTGAAGAAAACCTTTAAGTATGACGAATGGTACAGCAGAGTTAAGCTTCGGTGGACGCTCTGTTGTGCCAATCTCTGATGCCAAGACAAACAATCCAAACTAAGCCACCAAGCATGCCATACAAATGGGCATCGACTGCCACGTTAGCGGCGATCAAATTTTCAAGCCAAAGCTGAGCGCCAGACCATTGTTCGTGTATTACTTTCGCTATACACGCTGCCAATAACCAGTAACCACTGGACATTTTCGCTTTTATATCTTGATAGCATCCCCACACGAACAACCCATGTAACACGCCAGAAAGCCCTGCATACCAAAGCATCTCTGTGGTAAAAAAATACAATCCTAATGTTACGCAAAGGCCATTAACTAGGAAAAACAGCAGATAGGGGAGGGCTCGATAGGCGTAGCCATGCAATAACCACATTAAGATGACACCTAAACAATTGAGCAGCACATGGAAGCCATTGGTGTGGGTAAGATTGGCACTGATTAACCGCCACCATTGGTGGGATTCCACTTGTTGCCGTTGATAAACAAGAGATGATTGCATGGCCTCAGGAAGAAAATGAATTACGACGGCCATCAGAATCAGAATGAGCGGCCCTACGAATTGTTTTGGCTGGAAAGGATATTGGGTCACGGAGTAAGGCATGTGTTTGAGCTGAATAATAATAGCTTACCCAAGGCTTTATAACCACTCAAGATAAAATCTTTAGTCACAGATTTGTCGATTTGAGTGGGATCCACTTTTTTCGCCTATTTTAGTTTGGATTGATTATCAATACCGGTTGCAACTGAAAAGGCAGATGGTTAAGGTTAAGGGTCTTTACTGGCAGTAGGAATGAATCACTTGAGCGCGAAAACCACTTTACTTGCACCATTGCTTTTGTGCGCTTTTTTGGCCGCCAATTTTGCTTCAGCTGAAACCCCAAAACGTGAGGATAGAGAGCCTGAAGCCGCCACCGGTAATACTGAAAAAACTGCATTTGAGGCAAAAAACTTTGTCGTGGCTGCGGCTAATCCATACGCCGCTTGGGCAGGTAAAAATATCCTGAAGAAAGGTGGCAGTGCCATTGACGCAGCGATTGCAGTGCAAGCCATGTTGACGCTGGTGGAGCCGCAGTCATCCGGCATCGGCGGCGGCACCTTCATATTGTATTGGAATAACAAAGAGAAAAAACTACACACTTTTGATGGGCGTGAAACCGCACCCAGTGAAGTCAATGCTTACTTGTTTATGAAAGACGGTAAAGTAATGGCATGGAAAGATGCGGTAGTAGGTGGGCGCTCCGTGGGAGTGCCAGGCGTGCTAAAAGCCCTTGAAATGGCTCACAAAGAGTTCGGTAAGCTGCCATGGAATAGCTTGTTTGCTGATGCCGCAAACACAGCTGAAGAAGGGTTTAAAGTCTCAGAACGATTATCCAGACTGGTGGGGATGGGCTTTCATCCTGGTTTACAGGAGTTTGTCGACAGCAAAGTTTATTTTTATCCCGGTGGCCAGCCCATTCAGACCGGCTACATTCGTAAAAATCGCAAGTTAGCCAAAGTCCTTAATGACATCGCGGACCAGGGGGCTGATTACTTTTATCAAGGGCCTCTTGCTGAAAAGGTCTCCAACGCCGCACGCTTCTCCACCATTAATCCAGGTTTTCTCTCAGTTAAAGACATCAATGAGTATCAGGCGAAAAAACGTGGTCCAATCTGCGGCATGTACAGGGTATATAAAATCTGTGGTATGGCGCCGCCCAGTTCAGGCGGTATCAGCGTATTGCAAATCCTCAAAATGCTGGAGGGTTTTGATTTAAGCCAATACGGCCCAAATGATCCAAAGGCCATGCATTTGTTTACTCAAGCTTCCAAGTTGGCTTATGCGGATCGCAAACACTATATTGCCGACAGTGATTTTACCCAATTGCCCTTTGCTGCATTGATCAACCAAACCTATTTGAGCAGGCGGGCAGAGCAAATCAAACTGGATAAAGACATTCCCTTTGCGAGACCAGGCGAACCTTATGTCAACGCCAGTTATGCCGATGGCCGTGCTTATGAATTGCCCAACACTAGCCATATTTCCATTGTTGATGCTCAAGGTAATGCGGTGTCTATGACCACCAGCATTGAGTTCGCGTTTGGCTCAGGATTAATGGTGGAAGGCTTTTTGTTGAATAATCAATTGACGGATTTTTCTCTTCATCCCAGTCCCAATAAATATCAAGTTCTCAACCGAGTAGAGCCAAAGAAACGGCCATTAAGTGCGATGAGCCCCACTATGGTGTTTGATGAAAAAGACAATTTGTTGATGGTTATTGGATCGCCCGGAGGCAGCCGGATCATCGACTATGTTGCGCAAACTATCATAGGTGTACTGGACTGGGGATTAGATATTCAACAAGCAATCAATCTACCTAAAGTAACCAATCGAAACGATTATACCGCGTTGGAAAAAGGTACTGCTGCGGAACAATTAAAAGCTCCACTTGAGGCGCTGGGGCACACCGTAAAAGTGATCGACTTAAACAGTGGGTTGCACGGGATATTGATCAAAGACGGAAAACTCATCGGCGGAGCGGATCCCAGACGGGAAGGGGTAGCGGTAGGGGACTGAGGTCCCCTAATGCAAAGATTACAAATATTTGTCAGGGCGAATTTCGTCTACTAACCATTTGTCGTTGGTGCGCACCATTTCAACAATGCGAATGTCTTCATAGCGGTCTCCATAGCGAGTACCGGTAAAGAACAAAGTGACTACTGCTGACTTAGCGAATTCATTTCTTCCAATACTGTTGCCCGTATCCGGTTGGATTTCTACTTCGTCATAAACCAAATCAAAAACATGTCGTTGCACGTTACGATTGGTGTGATACGAACGCAATAATTTCGCCATTCTTGGTGTGCTCATCGCGACAGCAGCGTCAATGGTATCGTCAGAGTAGATGTGTTGAAAAAAGGCGACGGCGGCGTAGTCTGGGGTATTGGTATCCATCATGCCATATTTGCCAGCACCTTCACCTGCTTTGGTGCCAGAATCACAGGCCTGCAACAATAACGCCGTGATAATCATCAGGAAAACTTGTACAAGAGATAGACGTGGGTTCATCGCTGACCTACTCATAATTCACAATAGATTCCCCCATAGTCTGCTTTTTTCGACTCCAAAAGTAAAGGGAGGCCGTAGCCTCCCTTTTTTTCTCTAAGAAAACAGTCTGTTACTGAATTTCTTCCAAGTCCGAGAACTCTCCAGCAAACAATGCACTGCTCAGATAACGTTCGGTAGAACTTGGGAAGATAACCACAACGACTTTGTCTTTGTTTTCCGGCTTTTCTGCCCAACGTTTGGCCGCAACGGCTGCTGCGCCCGTTGAAATACCCGCAAGGATCCCTTCTTCTTTAAGCAAGCGATGACACATTTCGATGCATTCTTCGTTACTCACTTGCTCAACGGCATCCACCAAATCCAAATCCAAGTTACCAGGGATAAATCCAGCACCAATGCCTTGGATTTTGTGTGGACCAGGAGTCAACTCTTGGCCCGCTTTGGCTTGGGTGATAACCGGAGAATCGGTCGGCTCAACGGCCACGGTGGTGATCGCTTTACCTTGGGTCTTCTTGATGTAGCGGCTTACACCTGAAATGGTACCGCCAGTACCTACACCAGCAACAAAGATGTCGATTTTACCGTCGGTGTCTTTCCAAATTTCTGGCCCGGTGGTTTTTTCGTGGATCTCTGGGTTGGCAGGGTTGTCGAATTGTTGCAACAGCACGTATTTGTCTGGATCTGACGCAACGATTTCTTGTGCTTTGGCTACAGCGCCTTTCATCCCTTTTGGTGCTTCCGTCAATACTAGGTTTGCGCCCAAGGCTTTGAGTAGCTTACGACGCTCCAAACTCATACTGCTGGGCATCGTCAAGGTCAGTTTGTATCCACGAGACGCGGCTACAAAAGCCAATGCAATCCCGGTGTTTCCACTGGTAGGCTCCACTAGTTCTTTGTCTTTGGTCAGTACGCCGCGCTTTTCTGCGTCCCAGATCATGTTTGCGCCAATGCGGCACTTTACACTGAAGCTAGGATTGCGTGCTTCCATCTTGGCATATACGTTGCCGCCAGTTACGCGATTCAGTTTAACCAACGGGGTGTTGCCAATCGATAGGGAGTTATCGTCATAAACTTGCATAATATTTCCTTGAGAATTCTTGAATCAACTTAGGGTTATCGTCATTCATGTTCAATAGTTATTTGAATCCATAGGCGCTTGTCCTTAGTATGAAGGTCGACTGCGAAAAGTCGGCTTAATGGTCAAGGAACAATCGTCAGCGAGGTATCGATAACCCATATCTCGTCACCACTATATCATTGTGCCGCACCGACAAATTGCAAAGTGCTTTTCGCTATATCTTATTTACATATAGATCAAATATTTAATAATGGGGAGTCTCATGTCATTTGTTGGAACCGGAAGTTACATTGCTAGCAAAGAATTGCAGTTGGCGGTTAATGCAGCTATTACCCTTCAAAGGCCGTTGCTGATAAAAGGGGAGCCAGGCACCGGAAAGACCATGTTGGCTGAAGAGTTGGCCAAAAGTCTAAATACCACACTGATCCAATGGCACATCAAATCCACCACCAAAGCCCAACAAGGTCTATACGAATATGATGCCGTTTCACGACTACGGGATTCTCAGTTAGGCGATGAAAAAGTCAAAGACATTAGCAACTACATTATCAAAGGTAAGCTCTGGCAAGCATTTGAAACTCCAGGAGAGCATCCTCCGGTATTGTTGATTGATGAGATCGATAAAGCAGATATCGAGTTTCCCAACGATTTATTGTTGGAATTAGATAAAATGGAGTTCTTCGTTTACGAGACCAAGCAAGTGGTGAAAGCGGAACAGCGTCCTATCGTTATCATTACTTCAAACAATGAAAAAGAACTGCCCGATGCATTTTTGCGCCGCTGCTTTTTTCACTACATTCAGTTTCCTGATGAGCAGCAAATGAGGGAGATAGTTAATGTCCATTTTCCTAATCTCAAGAAGGAACTACTCAGTCAAGCATTAGAGTCGTTCTTTTCACTTCGCGAAGTCCCCGGATTAAAGAAAAAGCCTTCAACGTCAGAATTAATTGATTGGTTGAAATTGTTAGTGGCCGAGGATATTCCTCCCGAAGCTCTACAAAATAAAGACGGCAAACAGACCATTCCGCCATTGTATGGAGCCCTGCTAAAGAACGAACAAGACATTCACTTGTTTGAAAAATTGGTCTTTATGGCTCGTCGCTAATGTTAGTGGATTTTTTCTTCAAAGTGCGTGAGTACCAAGTTCCGGCCACATTGCGGGAACTGTTGGATTTGCTCAGCGCACTGGAAAAAGGCGTGGTCTTTGCGGATCTCGATGGTTTTTACTATTTGTCACGGCTGACTTTGGTAAAGGACGAAAGTCACTTTGATAAGTTTGACCGCGCTTTTGCTGATTACTTTGACGGTGTACAAAGCATCGATTTGTTGGGCAAAGACATCCCAGATGAGTGGTTGAAGAAACAACTGGAACGACATTTCAGTGATGAAGAAAAAGCTCAAATTGAGGCGTTAGGTGGCTTAGATAAGCTCATGGAAACCCTAAAGCAACGTCTTGAGGAGCAAGAGAAACGGCACCAAGGTGGTAATAAGTGGATTGGCACGGGCGGCACATCGCCCTTTGGTGCACATGGCTTTAACCCCGAGGGGATCCGCATTGGTCAAGATGGTAATCGTCAATTTTCGGCGGTAAAAGTGTGGGATAAGCGGGAATTTAAAAATCTCGCTTCTGACGTGGAATTGGGCACCAGAAATATCAAAGTGGCACTGCGAAAGCTTCGGCAATTTGCTCGCACGGGTGCCGATGAAGAGCTGGATTTGCCCAATACCATAGGTAAAACAGCGAAAAACGCCGGTTGGTTAGATATTCAAATGATCCCACAGCGGCACAATGCGGTGAAAGTATTGATGTTTTTTGATGTGGGTGGATCAATGGATCCCCACATTAGAGTGTGTGAGGAATTGTTTTCTGCGGTCCATAGCGAGTTTAAACATCTCGAATACTTCTACTTTCATAATTGCGTCTATGAGGGGGTTTGGCGAGATAACCATCGTCGTGACAAGCAAGTGATTCCAGTGTTTGACATCATTCACAAATATGGCAAAGATTACAAAGTGATCTTCGTCGGCGATGCCACCATGGGGCCCTACGAAATTACTTACCCTGGGGGCAGCGTGGAACATTGGAATGAAGAGAGCGGTGCAACTTGGATGCAACGCATTTTACAACACTTTGATCATGCGATTTGGTTGAATCCCCAGTCCCAGCGTTATTGGGAATACTACAGTTCGATACAGATATTGCGTCAGATTATGGATAACCGAATGTTTCCGTTGACCCTTGACGGATTATCCGAAGGTATAAAATCTCTATTAAAACGAGGTTAGAATGGAACAATCTGAACCGGCCAGTCCCTTGCCAGAGCCTTCCCGAAAACAAAAGCGCAAGGACAACCGGCAAATCATCACACCCTATGCCTTCGAAGTGCCTGCTAGATTATATGGAACTCCGTTGGCGTCACCGCTGCGACGTGCGGGGGCAATCTCAATAGATTTGCTAATCGTTGCCATCTTGTCCGGGGTCAGTGGTAACGCTTTATCAATACTAATAGCCATAGTGTTGATTATTGCAGCGCGAAATATGCGCAAACGTGGACGCTCAAGTTTGCGGGTCAACAGTATTCGACTGGTCGCGGTGCTTGTTTTTGTATTGGCCTTACTCGATTTGGGTTGGAATACTCCTTCGACAAGCTCTAACAATATTACGTCTGGGGTACTCAAGGACAATGGTGACATCGTCACCAGTACTGACGCCTTGGTGACCATGGTGTTTACCGGAAAATATTTACTGCAAATATCCAGTTTTGAACAGCAAGTTAAGGATGGCGACTGCGAAGACTTTATGGATTGTTGGAAAGAGTTGTCGGAAGACTTAGTAAAAGACTTACTTGAATTAGAAGTATCTTTAGACAGTGGCTTAGAGATGATTAACGAGTTTTATGCCTTGGCAGAGGATTCTTTGACAACTGAGCAAATAGAAAGCTTAAAAGTATCCACCATTGACTCGTTTTCAAAACGCTATCAGGCTCAACTTGAGAGTCATAAAGACGAAGACGAAAAAACGGTCGAGACTCCAGCAACATCTGAAAATCAATACAGTATATTGAAGTGGGCCCAGGGGATAGCAGCAGATTTTGGTTTAGGTTTTGGTTGGGCGGCACTTTATTTTTCCGCGCTCACCGGGCTTTTTCATGGCCAAACACTGGGTAAGATGGTGTTTGGTATCCGTGTTATTAAGCTAGATGGTTCTTACCTAACTTTATGGGAAAGTTTTGGTCGCTACGGCGGCTATGGTGCTGGATTGGCAACGGGTCTATCTGGATTTTTACAAGTGTATTGGGATGCCAATAGGCAGGCGATCCAAGACAAAATATCTGAGACGCTGGTGATTAATCTGCGTAAACCTCAACAGCCCTATACTCCCGCTTCCAAGGAATAAGTCTCACGCACATGGCGAATCATTTATATCATTTACTGCATCAGTGGTACCCCAAACGGGATCAGCAACAATGGGTACTTGCGACCGTTACCCAGACTCAGGGTTCTGCTTATCGTAAGTCTGGTGCGCATATGCTGATCAACGATTTAGGGCAATATTGGGGGATGCTCAGTGGCGGTTGCTTAGAAGCGGACATTATTCAACAAGCCAGACGATGCTGGGACAGCGGTTTGCCCAGAATGGTGGAATACGATTTGCAGCAGGACAGTGATCTAGGGGAGAGACTGGGACTGGGGTGCGGAGGCGCGGTGCAAATCTTACTGCAAATTGTTGATGGGCAAAACCAGTACCAAGGACTCGACCAGATCTACCGGGCAATGGCCGATGGTCAGACTCTCCGCTATGTTCAATCCACACAACTTGATAGCAGCCCGCCAATCAATCGTGTTGAATACATCCAAGGTCAATCAATCGAGCCAAACACCACGAACGAAGAAGTCGTTACTCTACTGCGAGCGCCATATCACCTTGCCGTTTTGGGGGCAGGGAGAGATGCTCAACCTCTGGTGGAGATGGCTGCAATCTTAGGGTGGCGGGTAACTGTGGTCGATCCCCGAACCAGTCATGGCCGCAGTGCCGATTTCCCAAAGGCTCATGCGGTGCTTAAGGAGGTTCACGATGAGCAAATCAAGCAATGGCAGTCAAACTTAGACGCTGCAGTGATTATGCATCATCAACTCGATCTCGACAGTCAAGCTTTGGGGGCGGTTTGGGCCACTCAAGCGAAATTTATTGGCGTGTTGGGACCAAGCCATAGAACAGAAAAATTGTTGGAAAAATTAAATAAAACCCCTTTAGATGCCCTTAAGCGTAATGTGGTCAGCCCGGTAGGTCTGCGCTTAGGTGGCGAGTTACCCGAGTCCATCGCCCTTTCAATTTTGGCGCAAATCCATGCTGTTTTGGAAGAAAAGGACGCCAAGCCTCTCTACGCAACTAGACCACAGTGAAACTTTGTTCAGTAGTACTCGCTGCAGGAGAATCTCGACGTTTTGGCGGGCCGAAACAACTTGCCATGGTGCGCGGCCAGACTATGCTTAACACTGCCCTTGAAAAGTTAATCCATCCTTTAATTGAACAGCGGTTTGTAGTGTTGGGGGCTTACGGGGAGCAGATCCGCCCAAGTCTACCAGCAGATGTTGTAATAGTAATGAATGATCGCTGGCAGGAAGGTATGGGATACAGTTTGGCTTGTGCGGTAAAACAGTTGCCTGCAGATTGCAGCCACGTCCTGATTTTGCTGGCTGATCAAATTGAAGTCGATGAATCACTGCTGGACAAGATTATTGGCCTTCAAATTGGGCAACCGAATAGGATAATAGCAACAGGGTATAGTCACACAATTGGCGTGCCAGTTTGCTTCCCTCGAGCGCTTTTTGACACTTTGCGAGATTGCTCCGGCGATAAGGGCGCAAGACAGTGGTTACGGGAACATTCAGAACAGATCACCATGGTCGATGGACCTGCGGCAGCAGCGGATATTGATACAGTAGACGACTTAGCTGACTATCTGGCTAAGCAAGATGAACAGGAGAAGTCATGACGAAGTTTAAATTGAATGGGCAGTGGCGGGAAGTGGATGTTGATCCTGCAATGCCTTTGTTGTGGGTGCTTAGAGATGTGTTGTCGCTAACCGGCAGCAAATACGGATGTGGCATTGCTCAATGTGGTGCCTGCACAGTTCATTTAGATGGACAGCCCACCCGAGCTTGCGTATTGCCCATTTCGGCTGTGGCCAACAAAACCGTTGTGACAATAGAAGGGTTATCTGCGGATCAAAATCATCCACTGCAACAAGCTTGGAAGGATTTTAACGTCCCTCAGTGCGGCTATTGCCAATCCGGGCAACTAATGAGTGCCGCGGCCTTACTAGAATCAAATCCTAATCCCAGTGACGAAGACATCGACAACCATATGCAAGGGAACTTATGCCGGTGTGGCACCTATCCACGCATACGGGCGGCGATCAAATCTGTAGCCCAAACAGATTTGGCCAAGAACGTGGGAGATGACGCATGAAGACTTCAATTGAAAACGTAGAACGTCGTCAATTTCTCAAACTCACCGGTATTGGCACTGGATGTTTAGTGCTTGGCAGCACTTTAGCCCCTTGGCAGCCCGCTTGGTCACAAGACACTTTGGAATCAGTGGACTTAAACTTATTCGTCAGTATTAACGAAGACAACACCGTCAATATTGTTTGTCATCGCAGTGAAATGGGGCAAGGGATCCGAACCAGTATTCCACAAATTGTGGCTGACGAGTTGTGTGCAGACTGGCAAAAAGTGGTGGTCATTCAAGGCTTGGCAAATCGCGAATACGGCAGTCAAAATACCGATGGTTCTCGTTCGATTCGCAATTTCTATTCTATTTTGCGCACCATGGGAGCCTCGGCGCGCACTATGCTGGAACAGGCAGCTGCGAATTTGTGGAAGGTTCCGGTAAGTGAAGTGTATGCCGAGCAGAGCTTTGTGCATCATAAAAATTCTCAGCGTAAAGTCAGTTTTGCCTATGTTGCCGAGCAGGCAGCAAAATTGTCCGTACCGGAAGAAAAATCCCTTCGATACAAATCCAAAGAGGAATTTTTACTCATCGGCAAAGCGGTAGCAGGGGTAGACTTACCCGCTATGGTCTCCGGTCAAGCACAGTATGGACAGGATGTGCAGGTAGAGGGCATGTTGTATGCTAGCATTGAGCGAGCCCCCGTTGTTGGCGCGAAAGTGAAATCGTTTGACGCGCAAGCGGCCAAAGCCGTCAGTGGCGTGGTAGACGTGATTAAAATGCCTGATCAACCTGTTCCCGTTGTGTTTCATCCTCTGGATGGGGTTGCTGTGATTGCAACCAATAGTTGGGCTGCCATGGAAGGGCGCAAAAAGCTAAATGTGCAGTGGCAAGAGAGTGAACACAGCAGTCATAATTCAGATACCTACCTTCAAGAATTAGCCTCTGCAGTTGCCAGCAAAGGCAAAGTGATCCGCTCCGCAGGTAAGGCTTACGATGCCCTAGAACAATCGAAAATCCGCCACAACGCTACCTACACCGTTCCTTACTTGGTCCATGCGCCAATGGAACCCCCTGCAGCCACCGCTAAAGTAAAAGCGGACGAAGCAGAAATTTGGGCCTGTACCCAAACCCCCCAAAGTACTCAGGGCAATGTAGCCCAACTGTTAGGGATTGAGGCAGATAAAGTCAAAGTGAATGTGACCTTCCTTGGTGGTGGTTTTGGCCGTAAATCGAAACCGGATTTTTCATTGGAAGCCGCTTGGTTGGCAAAACAAACGGGCAAGCCCATTAAAGTATTTTGGTCCCGTGAAGATGACGTGAAAAACGGCTATTACCATGCCATCAGTGCCCAATATTTTGAAGCGGGTCTAGATGAGCAAAATCAAATCCGTAGTTGGATCCAGCGGACCGCCTTTCCCAGCATCAGTTGGACCTTTACCAACACCGTTGATGAACCACAAGGCGGCGAGTTATCCCTAGGATTTGGCGACAATCCATTGGATTTACCTAATCTTTCCTGTGAAACCCAAAAGGCCCCGGGACACATTCGAATTGGTTGGGTACGCTCAGTGAGTAACATTCACCATGGCTTTGCTTTGGGCTCTTTTGTCGATGAAATGGCCCACAAGGCAGGTAAATTGACCTATCGGATGTGGGATGAGCTGTTGGGCAATAATCGCCTTGTGGATCCTAAATCGCAAGGGTTTGACTACCAGAATTACGGTGAGTCCTTAGAACGTTTTCCCATCGAGTCGGAGCGTTTAAAACGCGTTCTCAATGAAGTGGTAATGCGCGCTAAGATCGACGAGCCTGTTCCAGAGGGCCAAGGGTGGGGGATCAGCGTGCATCGCAGCTTTGTGTCCTACGTGGCCGTCGCGACTCGGGTCGAAGTCAAAGACAATCGGGTTAGGGTGCTCGAAATGCATAACGCAATTGATGCGGGCACCATAGTCAATCCCGATCGGGTCCGTTCTCAGCAGGAAGGTTCGATGATATTCGGTCTGTCCTTAGCGCTTATGGGTGAGATCACGGTGAAAGATGGCGCCGTTCAGCAATCGAATTATCATGATTATCCGATTCTACGAATAAACCAGTGCCCCGAAATTCACACCTATATTATTGAATCGGATGCACCTCCCGGAGGAGTTGGTGAGCCGGGAACGCCTCCAGTGGCGGCAAGTTTAGCCAATGCAATCTTTCATGCCAGCGGCAAGCGCATTCGAGACTTGCCCATTAGCAAACATCTTACTGTTTAGTCGAAATGGAAAACCGTGGCCTGATGTAAAAAAGGTCACGGTACTCCCAGTGCCCCTGCAGAGTAATTCAAACTTGGTACTTTGTTTTTAATCTGTTGCCCACAGATCCTAGTAAATATTATTCACTACATAAATAAGGCAACTCATGGGCAAAACGCCTTCTACATCTCGATCCTTCAAAGGTAGTATCGCCGTGAGCGTCCTGTTTATCGCGCTGTTGTGGTGTATTAAATCGGCAGAAATCTTGTTCCACATTGATTTAACTCACTTGGGAGTGTTGCCACTGGATCCTGTAGGTTTAATCGGGATTTTGTCTGCGCCTTTAATCCATGGTTCTTTAGAGCATTTGTTTAACAATACCTTAGCCTTGTTGATCTTAGGTAGTGTATTTCACTATGGTTATCCTGTGACCCGTGTCAGAGTCCTAGTTACGGTATGGCTCCTGTCAGGAATACTGGTGTGGCTATTTGCTAGAGAGGCGTATCATATTGGTGCCAGTGGTTTAACACATGGGATTTTCTTTTATCTATTTGTTGTGAGTATTTTTCGTAAAGACAAACGCTCGGTAGGGATCATGATGGTCGCATTTTTTATGTATGGTGGCATGACCATGAGTATTTTCCCAAGGGCTCCGGAGATATCATACGAATACCATTTTTTCGGTGCTGTGGCAGGGGTGCTGTCTGCTTTACTTTGGCACAGATTAGATAGCAAACCCAAAGAAAAGGTTTACGATTGGGAGAACCAACAAGAACTGGAGGATCCTATCATTGGGGAACAGTGGAAAGGGTCCGAACCTATTACCAATACCGATTCGACGGAAAAACAGGATCGCACACAATGAGTCACCCTTTTAAGTTACGAATTCGAGTTCGCTATGCTGAGTGTGATGCACAGCAAGTGGTGTTCAATGGACGATATGCAGATTATGCAGATCTTGCTGCGACAGAATTTATGCGTGCCGCGTTAGGCGGCTATCAGAAATTACTCGATAGGGGATTAGATACGCAAGTGGTTAATCTCACCATCGACTGGCAGCAATCCGCACGCTTTGATGATGTATTGGATATACAGGTCGAAGTTAGCCATATGGGCAATACGTCTTACGCCTTGTCCATGTCGGTTCTGTCACATCCCCAGCAGCAACTTATTGCAAAAATTAAAGTTGTTTATGTGTTAGTAGATACGCAAAACTATCGCAAATGCCCGTTGCCAGAAGACGTTAGGCAGGCCCTGGAAAAGGGTGCTAGGTCGGTACTCATTAATCAAGCTGGCTAGTGAATTGATTAAATAACATAAAAAAACCCCGGCATAGCCGAGGTTTTTCATGTTACCCAGTGCTATTTAAGCAACTGGGTTCGGTTTGGTCGCTTGAGCATTCGCACTACTGCTGGTGTTCAATACCGAAGCCGATTTTCCTGATGCTTTGATACTCGGTCTTAACGACTCATCATAAGCCTGGATAGTGATTTCAGCGAACTGAGTCTCGATAGCTTTGGGCTTGGCCATCGGCGCCGAAACGGGAGCGGATTTCACCACTGCCGGTTTCACTTTAGCTTTCGGAGCACTTTCTGTCTTCTCAGTCTCTTTAGCTGCAGGGGCTTCAACCTCTACCACTGGCTCAGAAACATCCATCCCGTCTGCTTGTGGAGCTTGTGCGACTTCTTGTGCAGGCTCGGCATCCAATTCAATTTCAACCTGTTGAGGCGACACGGTCTGCGACTCTTGGGCATCATTCGACTCAGCTGCCTTGTCTTTCGCAGTCTTGCGAGGGCGGCGCTTCTTACCTTCAGGTTTAGTTTTTGTCTCGCTTTGTGGTGCTTCAGCTTCAGCTGGTTTCTCACTCTCAGCCACAGGCTCTTGTGCATTCACTGCTTCTGACTCAACCTCTGCCTCAGCGGGTTGCTCGACTGTCTCAGTCGACGATTCTACGACTTCAATCTGTTCTACTTGAGCAGTTTCACTTTCAACTGTGCTTTCTTGAACTTCTTTCGTCGGTTGAGGTTCATCAAACTTCAATTCATCTTGCGCCACATCAGTGGTGCTTGATTCCTGATCAGCAGCATTTTCATCGGTCGCAGACTTTTTACGCTTTTGACCTGCCGCGCGAATATGACGAGGAGAACGACGACTGCGTCCACGCTCATTACCCGCATCATTGTTATCATCTTTTTCTACTACTTCCGTTGATTGCTCACCTTTAGCTTCAGGCTGGGTCACAGGTTTATCTGTTGCTTTCGCTTCTGCAGCCGGCTTTTGATTGCCTTCTTGCTCAGCAACTACAACATTAGCCGTTTCTTGCCCTTCAGCCTTTGCTTCTCCGCGAACATTGCGGCGATTGTCACGACGCTTGCGGCGTTCTGCAACTTTCTCTTTCTTGCGCTCAGGTGCCGCTTCTGCAGTTTGTTCTGCTTCTACAACCGGCTCTGAGACCTTTTTATTATCTTTAGGACGCTGATTATTGCGGTTGTCGCGACGCTGCTTCGGCCTGTTGTCAGTGCTGTCTTCACGTTTATTGTCGCGCTTTTCATCACGTACTGGACGGTCGTCGCGATCTTTACGATCGTTACTGTTGCGACGGTTACTATTGCGTGGTTTGCGGTTACCGTTGCGATCATTGCGCCCGCGGCCCTGTTGTTTACCTTTATTTTGTTGTTGCTCATTTTTCTTGCTTTGTTCGTCAGTACTGCTGAACAATTCACCGAAAAACTTAGAGATTTTATCCCAAAGGCCTGGCTCAGGTGCTTTTGTGGTAGTCGGTGCCTGTTGCGGTGTAGCAAGACCTTGCAGAGCAGGTTGCTCTTTCGGTTTGGCTTCTTGTACCGGCTTGTCCACATCAGAGGATTGGGCTTCGACCAATTCGACATTGTAGCTAACTTGCGTAACAGTCTCGTCTGGACGACGGCGCAGTACTTGATAATGAGGCGTATCCAGATTTGGATTCGGGATAACCAGCAAACTGACCCCATGACGCTTTTCAATGCTTTGAATTGAGCGGCGCTTTTCGTTCAGTAGGTACGTTGCCACATTAACCGGTAATTGAGCTTCAATTTGACCTGTGTTGTCTTTGATACTCTCTTCTTCCATGATCCGCAAAACAGATAAGGCTAGAGATTCGGTTCCACGTATGGTGCCGTGACCGCTGCATCGTGGACAAACAATATGCGCTGACTCACCCAATGAAGGTCGTAGACGCTGACGAGACATTTCCAACAAACCAAAACGAGAGATTCGACCCAATTGAATACGTGCACGGTCGTGACGAACGGCTTCTTTCAAGCGGTTTTCAACTTCACGTTGGTGACGAATGGGCGTCATATCGATAAAGTCGATGACCACCAAACCGCCGGCATCACGTAAACGCAATTGACGGGCAATTTCGTCTGCCGCTTCTAAGTTGGTGTTGAAGGCCGTTTCTTCGATGTCACCACCTTTGGTGGCTCGTGCCGAGTTGATATCAATAGAGATCATCGCTTCGGTTGGGTCGATGACAATAGAACCACCAGAAGGTAAGCGCACTTCCCGTTGGAAAGCAGACTCTATCTGGCTTTCAATTTGATAGTGACTGAACAGAGGAACGTCACCTTCATACATTTTCACGCGATTGGCAAAGTCAGGGCGAACCAATTGGATGTGCTGTAATGCTTGCTCATAAACCGCTTTGTTGTCGATTAGAATTTCACCCACATCACGACGCAAATAGTCGCGAATGGCTCTAACGATAACATTACTTTCCTGGTGAATTAGAAACGGAGCAGGGCGCGACTCAGCGACTTCTGATACGGCTGTCCAATGGGTTAACAATACACTTAAATCCCATGCCAATTCTTCATAGGATTTACCGACTCCGGCGGTGCGCACAATTAGGCCCATGCCGTCAGGCAAATCCAACTTGTTCAACGCCTGTTTCAGATCAGTCCGCTCATCACCCTCAATGCGACGTGAAATACCGCCAGCTCGGGGATTGTTTGGCATTAGTACTAGGTAGCTGCCAGCCAAACTGACAAAAGTAGTCAACGCAGCGCCTTTTTGGCCACGCTCTTCTTTATCAATTTGAACGATAACTTGCTGTCCTTCCTTGATCACATCTTTGATGCTTGGACGACCTTCAAATCGATATCCGTCAGGGAAGTAGGTGCGGGCAATTTCTTTTAGAGGAAGGAAACCGTGGCGCTCTGCGCCGTAGTCGACAAAAGCCGCTTCAAGACTTGGTTCGACGCGGGTAATGGTTCCTTTGTAGATGTTGGCCTTTTTCTGTTCATGGCCGGGACTTTCAATGTCGAGGTCGTACAGCTTCTGACCATCGACTAGAGCAACACGCAACTCTTCTTGTTGAGTAGCGTTAATTAACATTCTTTTCATGTAGTAATGACTCGGTTTATCAGCACCGAGCGCAGGTCACAAAGAAATCGAAAACAGGCAAACTAGCTGTCTACGCTTGCAGTCTCACGACTGGTATAGAAGGCTTAACAAAAGCGTTATCAAATCTGTACATACGGCACAACTGTGCCAATCCATTCATGGAGGACAATTTAAAACCTTGCCCCCGGGTGTAACGCAACACCCCAATTTTTTGTTGTTTATCGCGCAAACTGAACAGGAATCGTCGCTTATTCAGATTGTTGCCAAATTCTATTCTTTTTTACCAGCGATCGGCACATTGTTATTGTGTATCGCATGATGATTGCTGGAGAAGTCTTTCTCACGACTTAAAGCCGTAATCGCTAAAAGCGTGTCATACGCAAGATTATTTGCGGAAAACTCTTATTTCCCGTGCGTTTCAACTGTCTCTTCTTTCATCGCATTGTTCAAGGTACTGCTTCTCGGAAGTCACGTGCCTTGTAAACCGTCGAATTATCTCACTAAAAACCCCGTCGTGGCAAGCATTTAAAATCATCGACGGGATTTAGTACATTGAGATAGAATAGCGCCACTATGACAGATAATTCTTTTGATAAAGTTCAATTTTTTGAGGTGGATGCAGACCAATCCGGCCAAAGAATTGATAATTTTTTGCGCACCTTGTTAAAAGGAGTGCCGAAAAGCCTCATTTATCGCATTTTGCGGAAGGGTGAAGTGCGGGTCAATAAAAAGCGGGTAAAGCCCGAGTACAAGTTGTGTGACGGTGACTTGATTCGAGTGCCTCCCATGCGAGTGTCGGATCCTGCCGATCCACCTTCGACTAAACTCGACCGGGTCGCCACGCTGGAATCCCACATTCTATTTGAGGATGAAGCCATTATCGTGGTGAATAAACCCTCTGGCATGGCGGTCCATGGTGGCAGTGGTTTGAGCTTTGGGGTAATTGAAGCGCTTCGAGCACTGCGTCCCGATGCACGATTTTTAGAATTGGTCCATCGCTTGGATAGAGACACTTCAGGTTGTTTATTGATTGCTAAAAAGCGCTCAGCACTGCGTAATCTACACGAACAATTGCGCAATAAGTCTGTTGATAAACGGTATCAGGCGCTCGTTGTGGGTCAATGGCCCGAAAGTCGCCATAAAGTCAAAGCACCTTTACAGAAAAATATTCTCAAATCCGGCGAACGGTTGGTGTCGGTGTCGCCAGAAGGCAAAGAATCAGAAACCCGATATCGGCTGTTGCAGTCTTTCAATAATGCAAGTTTAGTGGAAGCATCGCCTATTACGGGGCGAACTCACCAAATTCGTGTGCATTGTTTACATGCAGGACATCCCATTGCTTGTGATGATAAGTATGGCGACGGCGAATTTGAGACAAAGATGCGCAACCTTGGGCTGCAACGTTTATTTTTGCATGCTCATCGCCTCAGCTTTATACATCCGGTCAGCAACCAAAAAATGACCTTCGAAGCGCCGCTGGATGAAAACTTATCACGGACATTAGCAAAATTAGCTGAGTTATCCGGTGGTCAATAAAGCTTATCGCTTAGTCATATTTGATTGGGATGGCACGGTCATGGACAGTGCAGGGCAGATTGTGTTTGCCATGCAAGAGGCGGCGGCAGAGTGTAATTTGCCCATTCCAAGTGAAGAAGCGGTAAAGTCGATCATTGGTATTTCTCTGATACCGGCCATTGCTAAATTGTTTAATTGTTCCGAGTCCTTAGCAAGTAAAGTAGCGCTGAGTTATAAAACCGCCTATCCACGGTATAGACAAGGCAGTGGCCTATTTGCAGGTAGTTTTGAATTGTTGCAAAGACTTCATAGTCAACAGTACCAGTTGGCAGTAGCGACGGGCAAGGCACGAAAGGGGTTGCAAGAAGCGTTCGCACAAACGGATACAGGGGGATTTTTTCATGCATCCCGATGTGCCGACGAAGCCCAATCTAAACCTCACCCGGATATGCTGTTGCAATTATTAGATACACTTGAATGTAAGCCAAGTGAGGCGGTTATGGTGGGAGATACGGTCTACGATATGCATATGGCACAACAAATCGGCATGGATCGAATTGCCGTCAGTTATGGCGTGCATCATCCGAAACAATTGTTGGCCCATGAACCCATTGGTGTCGCTCACTCTCCCATTGAAATTGCCAATTGGTTGTAAGTTTTAACTGGTTCGATTTTAGTTTTGTGCGCCAAGTCTATCACTCGAATTGTGTCTGACATTCTTCTTTGCCCAAAATTAACTTGCTAATGGGTCGAGTCCCAATTCACACAGAATCTGGTTTAGGGCGATCAGGGGCAATCCCACCAAGGTGTTAGGATCTCGGCCATGTAACGCCTCAAACAAGCAAATCCCCAAACCCTCACTTTTAAAGCTACCGGCACAATCCAATGGCTGTTCTTTTTCAATGTAATGTTGAATCTGTGACCCACTCAGTTTGCGAAAAACCACATCAAAGGTTTCAACTATATTTACATTGTGCTGATCGGCTAAATTTACCACAGCCAAACCGGTATAAAATCTGACTGTGCGGCCACTACACAATGACAATTGTTGTCGCGCGTTTTGTATCGTACCCGGTTTGCCAAGAATCTGACCGTCTAGGCAAGCAACTTGGTCTGAACCTACGACAAGAGCATCAGGGTATTGCTTGGCGACCGACAAAGCTTTTTCTTTTGCGAGTCGTAACACTAGATCGCTCGCAGCTTCTCCCTGATGGGCTTGTTCATTCACATTGGGAGCACAACAGGTGAAAGGTAAGCCCAATTTCGCCAAAAGAGATTGTCGATAGGTTGAGGTTGAAGCCAAAATTAATTGCATAGTGTGGTTGCCGACCCAAGAGGTTTCGATAGTGCGATGTTTATTAACCTATTTTAGGCTGGTCAGCAAACATTTCCTTTGACTAAAACCTGCAGTATCTATATTATGCGCGCCCTATGCAGAAAGTGAAATTGCCCAAACTCCTTGATCCGGTTAAAAGCGCTGTTAAGCGTTCTGACTATTCAGGGGTGATGATGTCCAGTGATATGGAACGTTTGTCCGGTGCAGTCGCTGATATTGCGGACACCATTGACGTTGAAGTGAAGTTCGAAAAAGACGCGCAGGGTCTGAGTTTCTTTCAAGGTGAATTGTCCACATCAGTATCACTTATCTGTCAAAGATGTAATGAGCCTTTTGCTCATTCGATTCATCTAAACTTTTGCTACAGTCCTGTGCAGGGACAGTCGCAAGAGCAAATAGATGAGTTGCCGGAGGTTTACGAACCGGTAGAGGTCAATGACCATGGAGAAATCAATCTACTGCAATTATTCGAGGATGAATTGATATTGGCTTTGCCTATAGTAGCCCTTCATGCAGAGGAGGACTGCTCAGTTAAGGCAGCAGATATGCAGTACGGAGAGATTGAACCGGCCGATGAACGTCCAAACCCTTTCGCGGTTTTGAAAGAACTTAAGCGAGACTAGGAGTAAGTAATGGCTGTACAACAGAATAGAAAAACTCGTTCAAAGCGTGGCATGCGTCGTTCACACGATGCGTTGACTGGTGCGTCTTTGTCTGTAGATTCAACATCAGGTGAGACGCATCGTCGTCATCACATGACTGCTGACGGTTACTACAAAGGCAAAAAAGTCATCGCTGACTAATACAGCAATGATTTTGAGCCGTCTAACCATAGCGTTAGATATTATGGGGGGCGATCACGGCCCCCATATTACTTTGCCCGCAGCCTTTGCGGCGTTGAAAGAATTCCCCCATCTTCATCTTATCCTTTGTGGCGATGAGTCAATCATCTCTCATCATGTTGTATCCTTATCTGACGAATTGAAATCTCGCATCGAAATTCAACATTGCTCTGAGCAGGTTGGAATGGATGAGCGTCCTTCCGCAGCATTGCGGGGCAAAAAAGATTCATCAATGCGCAGAGCCATCGAGCGAGTTGAATGTGGCGACGCCGATGCCTGTGTCAGCGCAGGCAATACTGGGGCTCTGCTTGCCATGGCGTACTATGTACTTAAAACCTTACCTGGAATTGACCGTCCGGCACTGATTTCAACCTTGCCCACACATACGCAGCACAAAGTATTTTTGTTGGATTTAGGTGCGAATGTGAATTGTGATTCAGAAACCTTATTTCAATATGCTGTCATGGGCTCGGTGGTCGCTCAAGAAGTGGCTGGCATTGAATCTCCCAGGGTTGCTTTGTTGAATGTGGGAGAAGAGCAAATTAAGGGCAATGACCAAGTGAAATTTACCGCTAAATTGCTCAGTGATGCCAAAGGCATTAATTACACAGGTTTTGTGGAAGGAAATGATATTTTCACTAATGTGGCAGACGTTGTGGTGACAGATGGTTTTGTCGGAAATGTGGCACTCAAAGCCTGTGAAGGTATGGCTAAACTGGTGTTGGCTGAAGCCAAGCGAGTTTCCAACAAGAATTTGTTGACCAAAGTGTTAGCGAAAATCGCATTACCATTATTGCGGAAAATTTATCTCAGGGTGAACCCCGACCAGTACAACGGTGCGAGTCTGGTAGGATTGCGCGGCATTGTAGTCAAGAGCCATGGCAATGCTTCCTCAGAAGCGTTTTTGTATGCGATTAAAGAAGCGATTGAGGAAGTTAATCGTCAGGTTCCCAAAAAAATAAAAGATAAAATTGAATCCGTTTTAATGGAGCGCCCATAAACTATGTACTCAAAAATTATTGGCACAGGAAGCTATTATCCTACTGAAGTGCGCACCAATGCTCACTTAGAGGTAATGGTCGATACGTCAGACGAGTGGATCACTGACCGTACGGGCATCAAAGAGCGCCGTATCATTGGCAAAGACGAGACTGCCGCGACCATGGGTGCCCAAGCCAGCCTAAAGGCCATAGAAGCTGCGCAAATCGACAAGAAAAGCATCGATATGATCGTATGCGCCACCACCAGTGGGCGCTATTCTCTACCCAGCACCGCTTGTGAAATTCAACGTATTCTCGACATTGATGGCATCCCTGCTTTCGATGTGGCTGCGGCCTGTGCGGGCTATTGCTACGCACTGAGTGTGGCAGACCAGTACATTAAATCCGGCATGGCCAAGCGTATATTGGTCATTGGTACCGATTGTTTGTCACGCCTGGTTGACCCACAAGACCGCACTATGGTGATTTTGTTCGGTGATGCTGCCGGGGCGACAATCATTGAAGCCAGTGAAGAACCTGGCATTTTGTCTACCCATATTCACGCCGCTGGTTCCTACGGCGATCTACTCTATGTTGGAAACCCAGAGCGAGGCAATGAGCAATCAGTGCATGAAAATTGGGGCGTGATGAAAGGCAACGAAGTCTTCAAAGTCGCCGTGACAAAACTCAGTGAAGTGGTAGAACAGACTTTGCAAGCCAATAACATGCAGAAATCCGATCTAGACTGGTTGGTGCCTCATCAAGCCAACTTTAGGATCATCAAAGCCACTGCGAAAAAGCTGGATATGTCTTTGGATCAAGTAGTGATGACACTTGAACATTACGGCAACACTTCTGCTGCGACCGTTCCAACTGCCCTAGATACTGCGATTCGTGATGGTCGTATACAACGGGGACAAAACTTATTGCTTGAAGCCTTTGGTGGCGGTTTCGCCTGGGCTTCAGCGTTGGTGAAGTATTAATTTTTTCCAATCAAGGTAATAGTATGTCTAAAACTGCTATCGTGTTTCCTGGACAGGGATCACAATCTGTAGGGATGTTAGCAGAGCTTGCTGCTGACTATCCCATTGTCGTCGATACATTTTCACAAGCCTCAGCCGCCTTGGGGTACGATCTGTGGGATCTGGTGCAAAATGACAGTGACGGCAAGCTCGATCAAACTCACATTACTCAACCGGCATTACTTACCGCCAGTGTTGCAGTGTGGCGAGTGCTGGAAGCTCAGGGCTTTGCTAAGCCCGATTTCATGGCTGGTCACAGCTTAGGGGAATATTCCGCGCTTGTGTGTGCTGGGGTACTTAGTCTTGAGCAAGGGGTAAAGTTGGTGGAAGCTCGCGGTCAGTTTATGCAACAAGCCGTCCCCGCCGGCAGTGGTGCAATGTATGCGATCATCGGATTGGATGACGACAAGATCATTGAAGCGTGCCAGCAAGCTCAACAGCAAACCGGTAAAGTGGTTTCTGCTGTGAATTTTAACTCTCCCGGTCAGGTTGTAATCGCAGGCACAAAACAAGCCGCAGACCTAGCCGGCGATTTGTGCAAAGCTGCAGGTGCCAAAAGGGCACTACCTTTATCGGTGAGTGTGCCATCTCATTGTGCATTGATGGAACCGGCTGCACAGCAATTGAACGAAGCTTTAACAGCACTGGATTTTGCGCCAGCGCAAATCCCCGTGGTCAATAATGTTGATGTTGCTGTTGCTCAACAGGATATTGAAATTAAGGATGCGTTAGTGCGCCAATTGTATTGTCCTGTACGCTGGACAGAGACGATTGAATTTTTGCATCAACAAGGTGTCTCAAAAATTCTAGAAGTGGGTCCAGGCAAAGTGTTAGCCGGTTTAATAAAACGTATTGAGAAAAGCATTGAAGTGGATTCTGTGAATACGCCTTCAAGCGTTTCCTCGGTCTTAGGTTAAGGAGCAAAGATGTCAGATTTATCAGGCAAAATCGCGCTAGTGACGGGTGCCAGTCGGGGGATAGGCAAAGCAATTGCGGAACAACTTGTAGCCCTCGGCGCTACTGTAGTTGGGACAGCGACAAGCGAATCTGGAGCACAGAGCATCAGTGACTACCTTGCCGGCAAAGGTAAAGGGATGGTGCTCAATGCCGCTGATAGCGAATCAATGGATAGTCTTTTAGCCCAAATCAAAGAAGAATTTGGTGATATCGCTATATTGGTGAACAATGCAGGCATCACGCGGGATAACCTATTGATGCGCATGAAAGATAGCGAATGGGACGACATCATAAATACTAACCTTACCCCCATATTTAAACTGACCAAAGCAGTATTAAGGGGTATGATGAAACAGCGCTATGGTCGAATCGTTAATGTGGGCTCGGTAGTTGGCAGCACTGGAAATCCTGGGCAAGCTAACTATGCTGCTGCAAAAGCGGGGGTGATTGGTTTTAGTAAATCGGTGGCCAGAGAAGTGGCATCCCGTGGGATCACTGTAAATGTGGTAGCGCCTGGATTTATCGATACGGATATGACTAAGGCCCTCACGGACGAGCAAAAAGAAGCCATTTTTAAAGATATTCCTGCCAATCGATTGGGTGATCCTAAAGAAATCGCCGCAACGGTGGGCTTTTTAGTTGGTGATGGTGCTGCATACATCACTGGCGAAACCATTCATGTCAATGGTGGCATGCATATGGCTTAATGATCGAGCCGCTATTTAAGGGCTTGATTGTTAAAAATTTGTTTATTAGACTTTGGGTTCGTGTGGTTTGACCAGCCAAAAATTGATGCGTCTTGCTTGCAAGCCATGGTTTTGCTGAATACACTACTCGAAATTTTATATCTAGCGACTTATAGGGAAAACTAGAACCATGAGTAACATCGAAGAACGCGTTAAAAAAATCATCGTCGAGCAATTAGGCGTTAAAGAAGAAGAAGTAAAACCGGAAGCCTCATTTGTTGATGATTTGGGTGCTGACTCTCTTGATACTGTTGAATTGGTTATGGCTTTGGAAGAAGAGTTTGATACTGAGATTCCAGACGAAGAAGCGGAAAAAATCACGACTGTACAGTCTGCTATCGACTACGTGAACGCTAACAAAGACGCGTAACACTTCTTAAAAAACGGCTCATTCTGAGCCGTTTTCTCTATCTACAATAACAGTACTTATGTGCGGAGGCCAATGTGTCAAAACGTCGCGTTGTAGTTACCGGTCTTGGCATGCTTTCACCTTTAGGTGGTGACACTCTCACGACTTGGGACGGGATCCTAAAAGGGAAAAGCGGAATCAAACCTATCACTAGCTTTGACGTTAGCGAGTTTACTACTCGGTTTGCTGGTGAAATTGTCGATTTTGATGTAGAAGCCTACATCCCCAAAAAAGAAAGCAAGAAAATGGACCGCTTCATCCAGATGGGCGTGGCTGCGGGTAAGCAGGCACTGCAAGATTCTGGCTTGGTCATTACTGCACAAAACGCAGGTAGAGTCGGTGTAGCTATCGGTTCTGGTATTGGTGGTTTGGGTCTTATTGAAGAAAATCACAAAAAATTACTGGCCAGTGGGCCACGAAAAATTTCTCCATTTTTCGTACCTGCGACCATAACGAACATGATCTCAGGCTTTTTGTCTATTTATGAAGGGCTTAAGGGTCCGAATTTAAATATCGTAACTGCCTGTACAACCGGTGTACATAATATCGGTGTTGCTGCGAGAACCATTGCTTATGGCGATGCGGACGCGATGCTAGCCGGTGGTGCTGAATCCTCCATTAGTCCCCTAGGGTTAGGTGGCTTTGCTGCTGCGCGGGCACTTTCAACTCGAAACGATGAGCCACAGAAAGCATCTCGCCCGTGGGATGCCGACCGCGATGGTTTCGTGATGGGCGAAGGGGCCGGCGTGGTGATGCTCGAAGAATATGAGCACGCGGTTGCTCGCGGTGCAACTATTTACGCTGAATTGGTTGGCTTTGGTATGAGCGGTGACGCTTACCACATGACTTCACCACCAGAAGATGGGGAAGGTGCCGCTGCTGCGATGGTGCACGCTATCCAAGATTCTGGAGTGGGGGCTGAAAAGATTGGTTATATTAACGCTCACGGTACTTCGACACCGGCGGGTGACGTAGCCGAAGTGGCAGCAATCAAACGGGTGTTTGGTGACAGTGCAGACAAGGTTTTGGTTAGCTCAACCAAGTCAATGACCGGCCATTTATTGGGCGCAGCAGGAGCAGTTGAAGCCATTTTTACCGTTTTGGCATTGCGAGATCAAATTGCACCACCGACTATTAATCTGGATAATCCCGGTGAAGGGTGTGATTTGGACTTTGTTCCTAACAGTGCACGGCAAGTCACAATGGAATATGCTTTATGTAATTCCTTTGGCTTTGGCGGTACCAATGGTTCATTGTTGTTTAAAAAGTCTAGTTAGCAGACATTGTAGACAACGATAGTTCTCGGAACCAAAACAGACAATAAGCCCAGTGAATTCTGGGCTTTTTTATATGGACGACAGTAATGATTAAGGTTTTGAAGCCTAACGACCACATTTCTGCTAATGATCGGATCGCTTCCTATGGAGATGGATGCTTTACCACTATGCGGGTCGAATCGAGTGTACCTCAGCTTCTAAAATCCCATATTGAACGTTTACGATGGGCAGCACAGCGGCTCTCTATTCAATACCAAGGTTGGATTGAATTGAGCAATACCATCGTCGAGCATGCCAAATCTATGTCTAGTGGAGTGATTAAAGTTGTCATTTCTCGAGGCCAAGGCGGACGGGGATACGGCACCGAAGGCATCATTGAAGCAAATTGTTATCTTTCTTGTCACGATATTCCTGTTCATTATGATGCATGGAGAGCTCAAGGCATCCGGCTTGGCGTAAGCGAGATTAAGTTGGCTCAACAACCTTTATTGGCTGGTATTAAACATCTAAATCGATTAGAGCAGGTGCTGGTTAAGCATCAGTTGCAACAGATGGATGTCGATGATGTTGTCGTGTTGGATAGCCAGAGCAATATAGTTGAATGCAGTGCGAGCAATCTGTTTTGGCGCAGTGGAAACGCTTGGTATACCCCGAATCTTAGCCAATGTGGCGTGGAAGGGGTTATGCGTAACCACATTATCACATTAATGCATGAGAATAATATTGAAGTAAATCAGGTGATTACAGATATTTCAGCTATGGAAGGTTGTGATGAGGTATTTATTTGTAACAGCGTGATGAAATGTGTCCCGGTAACTGAATTTAGTAGTAACAAGTTTACTTGCCAATGGGATTACCGCTCATCAACAGTAGAGCAAATGTGCCAAACCTTAGGGATAGAATAGGGTGAAATGGCTTAAACTCCTTTTGGTTTTAGCGGCAATGGGTATTGGTCTTTTGCTGTGGGGCTATCAGAATGTGCAAAGTGCTATGCAGCAAACTCTGCAAAATCGGCAGACAGAATTGTTAAACCTAGACAGTGGTCAAACCGTCAAAAAGTTGATCAGCCAGCTAGAGAAAAAACATTGGCTGATTGAAGATATCTGGTTGAAAGTGGGCCTTCGGTTGCATCCTGAGCTGACTCATATCAAAGCCGGAACCTATGAATTAAAGCCCAACACGTCCTTTGCGAACCTATTAGATTCGATGGTGAAAGGAGATGTAAAAATCTTTTCTGTCACCCTAGTGGAAGGATTACGTTGGCAAGATTGGCTGGCCCAACTAAATCAAGCGCCTTATCTGCTGCCATCGGATAAAACAGAACAACAGTGGTTAGATTGGCTTAACCCTGAATTGCCTGGAGGAAAGCTCGAAGGATGGTTGCTGCCGGATTCCTATCATTACACTGCAAACAGCCGGGTTGAAGATATTGTTAGACGGGCCCATGATGAAATGTATCAATATTTGCAGGAACAATGGCAAATTCGTCAAATCGATCTGCCATACTCTGATCCATACGAAGCGTTGATCATGGCATCCATTATCGAAAAAGAAACAGGAGTAGCCAGTGAGCGTCCGCATATTGCTGGAGTCTTTGTTAATCGACTTAGAAAAGGCATGCGTCTACAAACGGATCCGACGGTGATCTATGGTATGGGGGAGTCGTTTGATGGTAATATTCGACGTAAGGATCTACGGCAAAAAACACCTTACAACACCTATGTGATCAAAGGGTTACCGCCAACACCCATTGCCATGCCCAGTCGCAAAGCCATAGAGGCAGCGCTGCATCCAATGGATACTGAAGACTTGTACTTTGTTGCTAAGGGAGACGGCAGTCATTATTTTTCCTCGACCCTTGAAGAACACAATCGTGCGGTCCGTCAATATCAGCTTAAACAGCCGCAGTAAAAGGTATTATGAAGGGTAAATTCATCGTCATAGAAGGTCTTGAAGGGGCCGGTAAAAGCAGTGCCGTACAGGCGGTGGTGGAAACTATCCGACAACAGGGCCACAAAGTAATAACCACGCGAGAACCCGGTGGTACGCCTATGGCAGAAGCCATTCGTGATTGTGTTAAGCATGATTGGCACGAGCAGGTCACCGAACAGGCTGAATTATTATTGATGTATGCTGCTCGGGTGCAATTATTGGAAAATGTTATTAAACCCAATTTAGCTCAGGGCGTGTGGGTGGTCGGTGATCGTCATGATTTATCTACACAGGCCTATCAAGGAGGGGGAAGACAGATTGATAGCGTTAAGCTGCAATCCCTTCGCAATATTGTGCTGGGCGAGTTCCGACCAGATTTCACACTCTATATGGACGTTTCACCAGAAGTCGGCCTAAATCGGGCTCGCGGACGAGGTGAGTTAGATCGTATTGAACAGGCAGGATTGGCGTTTTTTGAGCGCACCAGACATCGCTATATCAAGTTAGTGCAGCAAGATCCAAACGCGACTTTAATTAATACCATGCAACCAATCGAACAGGTCCATGAAGCAGTCGTTACTGCCATGAGCGCATATTTGGAGATCAGCTAATATGCTACCCTGGCTGTCTACAACCTACTCACAACTCACTTCAAGGGCTGCCTCAGGTGCGTTGCATCATGGCCTTTTGTTGAAAGGGGTAAGCGGTGTAGGAAAGCGTACGCTTACGGAAGGCTTAGCTCAATATTTATTGTGCAAGAATCCTCAGCCTCTGGGGCAATGCTGTAACCAGTGCCAATCCTGTTTATTGTATCGTTCTGATGCACATCCGGATTTGTATCGCATCGATCCTGAAAAACAAATTGGTGTGGACGCGATCAGGGAGATGATTCAAAAGCTCAGTGGTACCGCTCAATTATCTGGTAATAAGGTATTGCTGATTTTCGCTGCCCATCAAATGACAGAATCAGCAGCCAATGCCTTGTTAAAGACGTTGGAAGAGCCAACGGGCAACACTTATTTAGTGCTTTGTACGGATCAACCCCATCGATTATTACCCACCATTTTAAGTCGATGTGAAAAGATTTCCGTGATCCCGCCATCGGTTGACGAGTGTAAGATTTGGTTGGCGGAGCAAGGTTGCTCAGATGTGGGTGAGGAATTTATTCGGCTGTATCATCACGCACCGTTGCGAATTCAACAAGAATGGCAGAAATCTGAAGGTTTGACATTTGAAGATTTCGTAAATTCAATGCGCCAGTTATCGGTGGGTGAGCTAGACCCCGTTGTGATCGCAGAAAAGTGGCGCGATGACGCAGAAAGAGTGATCCCTTGGTTGACGAAAGACATTGCTGATCGAATAAAGAAGCAGCCTACTCAGCAATCACTTTGGCATAGCTATGAATTGTGCCAGCGAGCTAACCAAAGGGTTCAAAACGCTTCTCTTAATCGTGCCGTATTACTGGCAAGCGTTTTGACCAGTATCGCTGGTTTATCAAACATACCTAGGGGGTAAAGTTATTATGTTTGTAGACTCCCATTGTCATTTGGACAGATTGGATAAACAAGGTGAAGAATTAGACGCGGTGGTGCATTTCGCCCGCCAACGCAATGTTGAACATTTTCTATGCGTTTGCGTCTCGGTTCGCGAATTCTCCGAAATGCTCGAAAAGGTCGACCACTATCCCGATGTCTCGGTTTCCTGTGGCGTACATCCGCTGCATCAGGAAGACGCTTGTGATTACCAAGAATTACTGGATACTGCTCGCCATCCCAAAGTGGTTGCCATTGGTGAAACGGGCTTGGATTATTTTTACAGTGCAGATAGCAAAGAGGTGCAAATACAGTCTTTTATCGATCACATCCGCGTAGCCAATGAATTGAATAAACCTCTGATTATTCATACTCGTGATGCCCGACAAGATACCATCGACTTGTTAAAAGCCCACAAAGCTGAGCATACAAAAGGCGTCTTACATTGCTTTACTGAGTCATTAGAGATGGCTCAGCAGGCAATTGAATTGGGTTTTTATATCTCTATTTCTGGCATTGTGACTTTTAAGACTGCTACTGAACTTCAGGACGTGGTTCGCAACATTCCCTTAGAAAGATTGTTGATCGAAACTGATTCTCCTTGGCTTGCTCCTGTTCCATATCGTGGTAAAGCCAATCAGCCTGGGTATGTGGTTGAAGTCGCTGAGTTTATTGCCGACCTAAAAGGGATCAGCGTCGAGGAATTGGCCCGTGTTACTACAGAGAATTTTTATCAGTTGTTTGATGCAGTAGCTAGGAAATAATCTGTGCGGTGTCTTGAGTCTACTTGGCACCGCAACAACGCTTAAATTTTTTCGTACTTCCGCACAAGCAAGGCTCATTTCGATTGGGTTTGATCCGCCCAGAGTCTTTGAATAGCTCACCATCGGTATAAAACCAATTACCATCCTGTTGGATGAAATTAGAACGCTCATGAAGACAGTAAAAACCGTCGTGTTCGCGGTAGTAGGCACAAAATTCCACTTGATTGTCCTGACTATCAATAATGCGCAGTGACAACCATTGGGTGTGCTGGTTGGATTCTTGTAGTGCCTTTAAATCGCTTTTATCCGAGTCTGACTGCCAATGACTGGACAGCAGATAGGGGTAAGCACCCAACACGAACGCACTGTAGCGGGAGCGCATCAATTGCTCGGCACTTTGAGCCGGCGCATCGCCATTGATCAGCTTCAAACAACATTGCGCCAATGTTTTCGTTGATCCACAAGGGCAGGGTTGTTGGGTATTGATGTTGTCTAGCAAAGAAATTGTCCTTATATATATGCAGTTTGCAGGAGGCTTTGAAATTAAAAGACGCTGTGAACCCAATCCCTGGGCGCTCTACGAATTCGTCCCTGAATTCGAAGCTTTTCATTCCAACTGCCACCGACACTCCTTCAATCGTTTAATTTAACAACAAAGTGCAGGAGGCTTTGAAATTAAAAGACGCTGTGAACCCAATCCCTGGGCGCTCTACGAATTCGTCCCTGAATTCGAAGCTTTTAATTTCAAATCCCACCAACACTTCATTGACCGCTTAATTCATGAAATAAATCAGTTTTAATTGTATGACGGGTATTGACTTGTTTGACTGTCAGGTTACGTTGAGATTCGGTTTTGTCAAATGATCAGGAGGGCAGATGTCTGAGTTTAGAGCAAAAGAATCGGGTGAGACCAACTTGTCGGTTTTAATAAGCAGTATGCAACCAAAGTTGGTTGAAGGAGAGTTTGTCTTTTGCTCTTTGACAGAATGGGATTGGCAGCAGTTAGGCTCTTTGCAACCTATGGGGACATTTCAAGAATCTGAGGGAATGACGGTCATTGTTGAAGAGTCTAAAGCCAAGCAATGTAAACTGAATTACCAACAGACCTATCGATGCATCACACTATCAGTACATTCTAGTTTAGATGCGGTGGGGCTTACGGCTGCTTTTTCAAATGCTCTGGCAAGGGCTGGGATAAGCGCCAATGTGATCGCAGGATATTACCACGACCATATTTTCGTCAATTCAATGGACGCACAACAAGCCCTACAACAGCTCATGAAACTGGCTAACGAGGGAATTTAAAGCGACTGAGCGAGCTTAAGTCCATCAATTTGATCTCTACTTTAGTGCCATGGCCCATGAATAATGTTGTCTGTTGAGTTCGCAGAGCCCACAGTTAAATTTACCAAGGTTACGCCCATCGACTCACAGCGAGAAATAAGATCTCTAACTCTAAAATCGCCCATGGCCAAGTTTTCCACATACAAAATATCACACTGACCTCCATCTATGATTTTGTTCAACCATGGATATAACTTATCATGTTCCGGCTTAGCTAAACGGATAGCCATAGTCGATCTGTCTGAAAAGCAAATCTGATTTGCGATCAAAAACGTCCACTTTCTTGGTTGTGGTTTGACTACTTTAAGCGCTAATGAAGAAGCACTCTGGGTTTCTACAATCGCTGGATATTGTTGTGCCACCATTTCGGAAGACATTACCCATGGATGTGAGACGGGCTGGATAGATTCAGGATTAACATTTAGAGTAGCCATAAAGTTCCTCGCATAGTGTATTAATATACAGTGTGTGTACATACAGTAGTACTGTATAAATAAACATGCAAGGTGTTTTTTATTATTTTTTAAATTTAGTTATCAATTTCTGTCGTCGTAAAAACAGTAAACTCAGTAAAATCAACCAGTAGATAATGGGCTGGCCTATAGCTGATTTCACTGACCAAATGTAATGTAAAGCTATCAGAATTGCGGCAAGATAAACCCAGTTGTGTAACTTTTGCCAGGCTTTTCCCATCTTACGTTGTGCCCAACGGGTGGAGGTAACCGCGAGGCTGGTCAATATACACAATGCCACAAATCCTACCGTAATATAGGGGCGCTTGATGATTTCATTGATCAGCAAAGACCAGTCAAACTGCAGTTCAAAAAACAAATAAGTTAACAGATGAGCCAAGGCATAGGTAAAGGCATAAAGACCAAGTAAACGCCTTACTTTTATTAATGCTGAGGCTTTAAGATAGCGACTCAGCGGAGAAATACACAAACTCAAAAGGAGCACGTTGAAGGCGCTTATTCCAGTAAAATGGAGTAATTCCTCGACCGGGTCTGCTCCTAGTTGGTTGTCGAAGCCCCAGTAGAACATCACGACAAGGGGGACTAAGCAGGCTAAGTGAATAAGGATTTTGAGCAACAACAGTTGCCGTTGTGAAATGCGCAATGGTACTGCCATGATATTCCGTTTAATAGAACCGTCTCAAATCTAGGTCTTTGTATAATGGTGCCACTTCAGAGTAACCATTAAACATCTGGGTATCGATTCGATTACGAGAGAGTAACCCACCTGTAGTAATGCGCCTTTCACTAGCTTGACTCCATCTAGGATGGTCAACTTTAGGGTTCACATTAGCATAAAATCCGTATTCCTGTGGCGCTAGGATATTCCAAGTCGTAGGTGGTTGTTTGTCTGTTAGTCTAATGGAAACGATGGATTTAATACTTTTAAAACCGTATTTCCAAGGCACCACCAAGCGGATTGGCGCACCATTTTGTGCCGGTAGCGATTTACCGTACAGACCCACAGCCATTAATGTGAGGGGATGCATGGCCTCATCTAGGCGCAATCCTTCAACGTAAGGGTAGTCAATACCACCGCCAATCCATCTACTTTTTTGCCCGGGCATTTGTTTTGGATCATAGAGGGTTTCAAAGGCAACGTATTTTGCCGAACTCAAGGGCTTGGCTTTAGATAGCAGTGCTTGCAGGGGAAAGCCTATCCAAGGAATGACCATTGACCAAGCCTCCACACAACGCAGTCGATAAATGCGCTCTTCAAGGGGAAAGACGCGAGTGAGGTCTTCAAACCCTAGGGTGATGGGTTGCTCTACCATTCCATGCACCGTTAAGGTCCATGGGTCGACTTTAAAATTCTGGGCGTTTTCGACGGGATCAGACTTACCCGTACCAAACTCATAAAAATTGTTGTGACTGGTTACCTTGTCTTGCGGGGTCAATACCTCACTTGTTTTCCATTGTTCTGGGCTGGTGTAAGTCAATGATTGGGTTTTGAATTTGACCGCATCATCTGAGCCAAACCAATCAATTCCGTGCGCTGGTGAGCTAGAAAGGAGAGCTCCTGCGCCCAAAAAACCAAGGGATTTTAAGACGTTTCTACGATCTCGATACACAGATTCTTCAGTGATTTGGCTCTCTTTAATATCACTGGGTAACGTCTTTTTAATCAACATAGTGATGGATCCTATTTTGTGTCTTAGTCTCTTTACGATAAGAACCGCAACCTAGCACAAAAATTCCATCACATTTTTATCACAAACACCTCATCCCACCATCGGATCGTTCATATTGCCTGATTTGGGTAGGAATAATTGGCTGTACAGTCGGGATGCAAAACCATCCGTCATGCCGGAAATATAATCGGATATTACCCGGTAACCAATGCCTTGTTGCTGTGCTGCATACCAACGTTGGCGGGTGTTTTCTGGCAGTAAACGTTCTGGATCGGAGGCGAAGGCTTGGAACAATTCCATAACGATTTGTTGGCCTTTATATTCAATGATTTGGATTTCGGGCTTTTTGATCACTCGCTTGAGCACAAATCCCTTAAACAAATTCAATGCTGCGCTGATTTGTTCGGGAAACACTGCATTATAAGTCAGTAGAGGCTCCTCAAATCCTTCATCCACTAGATCAATATTAATCGCGGTAATGAAGGTATTTACCAATGCACCGATGGCATTTTTACGTTCGTAGTGATGATGTGAAAACAGTGCTTCAGTCAAGGTTGCTAACTGATTTGTAATCGGGAAATCGCCCAAGGCTCGCAGTGGTTCAGCGACCTCTGCTTCAAATTGGGATTGATGGACTATGCCCATCACGATGGCATCTTCGAGGTCATGGATCCCGTAAGCAATATCGTCAGCCAATTCCATGATCGAACAGTCGAAGGACTTGAATCGAGTTTTGTGGTGCTTTCCCGACATCGAAGTGTATTGAGAAAACAGCCCTTGATCACTTTGACTCAGTGGTGAGACTAACCAATCGAAGATGTCTTGATCACAACGATACAAGCCTTTAGGTGGATGCCATTGTCCCGCTTGAATGTCACGAAAATGGGTGGGTTTTAGCGGGGTAGGGGCTGCATTTAGTTGGTCGATAAAGTTAGGATACTTAACCAAACCAAGAATGGTTCTACGGCTTAAGTTCATGCCATGGGCTAGTGTGTAGGGTTCAAGCTTAGATACAATCCTAAAGGTCTGTCCGTTCCCTTCAAAACCGCCGTGCTCGTGCATCATGACATGCAACGCGATTTCGCCACCATGCCCGTATGGCGGATGACCGATATCGTGAGCGAGGCACAATGCTTCAATTAACTGGTCATTTAAATCTAACTTTGCGGTGAGCTCGGGATATTTTTGTCTTAATTGTGCTGCGATCCCTTGGCCGATTTGGGAGGCTTCTAGTGAATGGGTAAGACGTGTACGATAAAAATCGCTCATCCCAACACCCAAAACCTGAGTCTTCGACTGCAATCGCCTGAACGCAGCTGAGTGTAAAATCCGAGCTTTGTCCCTTTGGTAAGGATTACGGTGGTCGCCCTCGCGAATCGGTTGGTTGGATTCTTTACGCTGTGTCCACATCCTTAATTACCCTTCTTCTTGCGTGATTTCGTCCAAGCTGAGCGTGAAACTCGGTACATAGGCTTTCATGAAATAATCCACTTCAGGAGAATGATAGTCTTTGAGCAATCTGTCGAGTCGCTTTTTGGCCAACTCAAATTCCCGATTTCCAGCACTGAGTTCCTCTAAGGTTTTCAAGTAAGCACAGATGACATCTGCCGCTTTGACAATGAACGCTTCTTCATCACTATGAAATTGTTGATCGATCAATGCCTGGTAATCGTCGCGAAAATCCTCTGGTGCCATATCAATGAGCTTCTGCTCGGCAATTTTTTCGATTTTCTTGTATTCACCTTTGATGGCAGGATTGAAATACTTGACCGGAGTAGGCAAGTCGCCCGTCAACACTTCAGACACATCGTGAAATAAGGCAATGGTGGCAACTTTATAAGGGTCGAGTTTACCGTCAAAGTATTTGTTACGCACAAGGGCAAGTGAGTGAGCCACCATCGCTACCTGTAAACTGTGCTCTTGTACGTTTTCAGTATTGACATTGCGCATCAGCGGCCAACGGTTAATCAGCTTCATTCTGGATAAATGAGCGAAAAAATGACTTTGAGTGGGTGCTGATGAGTTCATCTAAATTCAGTCTACCTGTTTGTAATAGGAGAAAAATTGGCCAATCCGTTGAATCGCTGGCTGCAAAATATCCTTATGGGGCAAAAACACCAATCTAAAGTAACAGCCTTCTTTCAAATTGAATGCGCTGCCATGTACCAACAAGATTTTTTCTTTTTGCAGCAAATCCAGGATCATTTTTTCGTCGCGCTGAATATTAAATTTCTTGGCATCAACTTTGGCAAAGCAATACATCGCACCCATTGGCTTGACGCACGTAATACCGTCAATGGCGTTGAGCATTTCGGTGGCGATGTCCCTTTGTACTTTCAAGCGGCCGCCATCCATGACCAGGTCGTTGATGCTTTGGTAGCCACCCAATGCGGTTTGGATTGCGTGCTGACAGGGCACGTTAGCACACATTCGCATTGAACATAGGATGTTCAAGCCTTCAATATAGTTGTTGGCCAATAATTTGTTACCGCTAACAACCAGCCAGCCAGCACGGAATCCGGCGATACGATAATTCTTAGATAATCCGCCCAAGGTCACAATGAACAAATCTTCGGCCATTGACGCGATACAATGGTGCTGTGCATCGTCGTAGAGGATTTTGTCATATATTTCGTCGCTGAAAATGACTAAACCATGCTCCCGTGCGACTTCAACCACTTGTTGCAATAATTCTTTACTATATACCGCACCCGTTGGGTTATTTGGGTTAATCAGCACGATGGCCTTGGTGTTTGCAGTAATTTTAGATTTGATGTCGTCAATGTCAGGAAACCAACCTGCCTGTTCATCACAGCGATAGTGCACAGGCGTCCCAGAGGATAGGGATACGGCGGCTGTCCATAGCGGATAGTCTGGACTAGGTAACAACACCTCGTCTCCGCTATTGAGCAGGGCCTGCATGGCGATCATAATCAATTCACTGACGCCATTGCCGACAAATACGTCATCAACGGAAATATTCTTAATATTTTTTTGTTGATAATACTGCATGATGGCAACGCGGGCAGGATAAATGCCCATTGCATCCGAATAGCCTTGGGCGGTCGGAAGGTTATGAATGACGTCTTTAAGAATGTCATCTGGCGCATCGAAGCCGAAAGGAGCAGGATTACCGATATTCAGTTTTAAGATCCGGTGACCTTCGTCTTCCATCTTTTTCGCTTGAGCGAGGATAGGTCCACGAATATCGTAGTAAACATCGGCTAACTTGTTTGATTTGCGGATAATTTTCATAGTAATTGTGCAGTGAGATCCATATCCACAGGGTAATACAGCCAATGCCTAGCTGTTAAGCGAAATCTCGTGTTTTTGTATATAACATCTGTTTACATTCTATTCCTTGAGATATTCCCGTGGTTTGTGCCAATCTTATTGTAGAAAAAAGCATCAGGAGTATCGTTAATGCCTGCACCTTTGATTTGGTTGGGAGCCGGATTAGCAGCGGCATTTGTCGCTGATAAAGTGGAAAAAGGCCATCGTCAAAGCCTTGAGCGGGTGCCTTATTATCCTGGTGAAAGCAATCTGGCCGTTAAACCGCAAAACGGTGCTTTGGTATGTTGTGGTATTTATGGTGCCTTTGAACATACCGGGATTTGGGTGGACGGCGACATTGTCGAATTGAAAGGCAATGGTTTGATTCGAGGAATTTCACCTGAGCGCTTTTTGCATAATCGAAGTGGCGATTTCATTTCAATCCTATGTAATGAACAAGGACAACCGTTAGTTTCCCCACATAGTACTGAACGCGCTGTAGACAAATTATTTGAATATAGTGACTATCATTTACTCAACAACAATTGCCATCGATTTAGTTGGTACTGTGTTAGTGGCAATGATCAAAGAGTCAGCACTTTTCATCAATTAAATCATAATCTTACCGAATACTATAAGACACCGTTACATTGGCACTTGCTAGACACATATTAATTGGCCGAAATTAATGAGGTTGATTAATTTCTGCGCCAACATGTAATTTCAGTTGACATAATGATAACAATTCGTTTACATCATTGAGGTGTAAATCGTTGTTCTATATGAAGAATGGTCTGAACAAATATTAAACTGCATATGGTCAATATTTGATCTAGAGCAATGGCAAAGCCGTTATCATTGCTTATACTTTGCTTCAGGTGCGCGATTTCGTGCTTTACAACCCTTCACAATAACCGGGAGTAGCTATGTCTCATCATTTTAAGGAAGAACCTCACAATGCCATTACCGACAGTGGCATCGCTCGGGTTATCCCATGTAAAGAATTAGAAGTTGGCGATCCGTTCAAGTGGTTGGCCTTGGGGTTGCGAGATTTTCTTCGCGCGCCGGTCTTGAGTATGTTTTTTGGTGTGCTGTTTGCACTTGTGCCTTGGGTTATCACATTGTTAGTTGCCATGACCGGTTGGCATTTAGTGATATTACCCGCGATGGTTTGCTTTATGTTGATTGGGCCATTTTTGGCTGCCGCTTTGTATGATATCAGTTGGGAGTTTGAAAAGGGTCACAAACCGAGCTTATGGCATTCGCTTAAAGCCATTAAACGCAACGCCGTTAACGAGTGGGGTTTTGGCGTAATGCTGATGGTGCTGATGATATTTTGGTTACGCGTCGCATCCATGATCCACGCTCTCTATCCTCCTTACTTGGGCGACTCGTTAGACGAACTGATTCCATTTTTAGCCTTAGGCACAGTTGTTGGGGCTATCTTCACTGGTATCGTATTCCTTTTGAGCGCATTTACTCAGCCAATCTTGATGGAGCGTAAAGTCGACCTTGCAACAGCCGTATTGACCTCAGTGAATTCGGTATGGCTCAACAAAGGTCCTATGCTTGTTTGGGCAATGATCATATTCACTTCAGTAATCTTTGGTTTTTTAACTGGATTTATCGGCTTTGTTGTATTGATGCCTATCATCGGATTCGCCACATGGCACGGATACATTGATACCATTGAAACTAAGCGTGAACGCAAATTCGAATAAGTTCTAGCCTAATCTATGCCCGCTGTTTTCCGCAGCGGGCAGTCATTTGTATTCCAGTCATTCCTCCTTCACTTTGCCTGTTTGTAGTTGTACATCAGAGTGTAATTTTAAAAAAATGTAACATTTATAATTAGGTGACAAAAATCCCTCTATTTCGCCTATCGAGTGAATCCAGTTTACAGACTTTTAGATTGTTAGGATAAATGTCCTACTTTGTGAAATGAATTGGCACTAATATTCTTTTACTGGCTCAGCTGTATCCCACAAATAGCAACACAATTTTCGCGTTGCTCAACTAAGATTAACATCCTGATAACACCCTACAATCACCACAGGATACAAGATGAAAGACAGAAATCATCTTAGTGATATTGGTCTAGTCAACCAGGTTAATATTATTAGCAATGGTCTGATCGATATCCCCATGCTGCAAATACTGCAACCCGACGGCAGCTTAAATGATGGCGCTGCTGAGCCGGATATGAATGAAGAAACGGCACAAAGAGTACTGCACACCATGCATTACATTCGCGTGCTTGATGAGCGAATGATTGCGGCGCAACGGCAAGGCCGAATCAGCTTTTACTTAGCTTGTACTGGCGAAGAGGCCTCCACCGTGGGCAGTGCGGCTGCGTTATCGACCGCTGACATGATCATGTCTCAGTATCGAGAGCAGGGCGCATTAGCTTATCGTGGGTACACCACAGAACAGTTTATGAACCAGATGTTCAGCAACGAAAAAGATCCCAATAAAGGCCGTCAGATGCCTATTCACTATGGTGATAAAGCACTGAATTTTATGACTATCTCTTCACCATTAGGTACTCAGATCCCACAAGCTTCAGGATACGCATATGGCCAGAAAATGGCTGGAAATGATGCCATAACCGTATGCTACTTCGGTGAAGGGGCTGCTTCTGAGGGAGATTTTCACGCCGGTCTGAATATGGCGGCGGTACTCAACTGTCCCGTCGTGTTCTTCTGTCGCAACAACGGCTATGCCATCTCAACACCTTCTGAAGAACAGTTTGCTGGTGACGGTATTGCTTCCCGCGGTATTGGCTATGGCGTGAAAACCATACGGGTTGATGGTAATGACGTATTAGCTGTGTATGCCGCAACTCAAAAAGCCCGTGAAATTGCTTTGGCAGAAAAATGCCCAGTGCTAATTGAAGCCATGACCTATCGTCTTGCCGCCCATTCCACTTCGGATGATCCCACAGGCTACCGCTCAAAAGATGAAGAGCAGAAGTGGCGATTGAAAGATCCCATTCAACGGTTTGAAAACTGGATGGAGCAAAAAGGCTGGTTAGACCGAGATTCGCTCAAGCAGTTTGTTGAATTAACCCGTCAAGAAGTGTTGCAAGAACTCAAACGGGTTGAGCAAGTTCCTATTTGTGCAATAGAACACATCATCGAGGACGTTTACGACACACCTCCTTGGCATTTGAAACAGCAATTGACGGAGCTCAAGCAGCACATGGCAAAGTATCCAGAAGCCTATCCAAAAACCGCAGGGAGATTAAAACATGATTAAGATGAATATGTTGCAAGCGGTTAACAATGCACTGATCACTGCGATGGAAGCCGATGAGCGGGCGATGGTGTTTGGTGAGGACGTTGGACATTTTGGCGGTGTATTTCGGGCTACCAGTAATTTACAAGAGAAATTTGGAAGAGACCGTTGCTTTAATACGCCGCTAACAGAACAAGGCATTATTGGTTTCGCCAATGGCCTTGCGTCTCAAGGCTCTATACCTATCGCTGAAATTCAGTTCTCTGATTACATTTTTCCGGCCTTCGACCAGATCGTGAACGAGACTGCGAAGTTTCGTTATCGCTCAGGTGGTCAATTTACCTGTGGCACACTTACCATTCGTACTCCCTACGGTGGCGGTATTGCCGGTGGACACTATCATTCTCAATCACCTGAAGCGTTCTTCGCCCATATTCCAGGCATGAAGATCGTTATCCCTCGCAACCCCTATCAAGCCAAAGGCTTGTTGCTCGCTTCGATTCGTGACGACAACCCTGTACTGTTTATGGAACCCAAGCGTTTGTATCGGGCGTCGGTGGGTGAAGTACCAGAACAAGACTATGAGTTGGCATTGGGTAAGGCGGATGTGGTCAAGCAAGGTACAGACATTACTTTGTTGGCTTGGGGGGCGCAGATGGAAATCATCGAAAAGGCCGCTGAAATGGCTGAACAAGATGGGATTTCCTGTGAAGTTATCGACTTGCGCAGCATATTGCCTTGGGATGTGGATACGGTATGTGAATCGGTAATGAAAACCGGACGATTGTTGGTCAACCATGAAGCACCATTAACCGGTGGTTTTGCCAGTGAGATTGCCGCAACGGTTCAAGAGCGCTGCTTTTTGTATTTGGAATCTCCGATTGCACGGGTATGTGGATTGGATACGCCATATCCATTGGCCCATGAAAAAGAATACATGCCAGATCATTTGAAAACCTACGAAGCGATCAAACGCTCAGTGAACTATTAGTCAGGAGAGAACCATGAAAGATTTTATTCTGCCTGACATCGGCGAAGGCATCGTGGAATGCGAATTGTTAGAGTGGCTAGTTAAAGAAGGCGACATGATCGAGGAAGATCAACCTGTTGCTGAAGTGATGACTGATAAAGCTACGGTACAGATCCCAGCGATGCACTCAGGTAAAGTGCATAAGTTGTATTACAAGGCTGGTGATATCGCTAAAGTGCACGAACCCCTTTTTGCTATGGAGATTGATGGTCAAGGCTCAACGGCTGTATTAGAGGAAAAGCCTTCAGAAGTGAGCGAAGAATCTACTGCCAGCCAAGCCATAAGTCAGGTTGCACAAGGGCAAATGGAAGACTTTATTTTACCCGATATCGGAGAAGGTATTGTTGAATGTGAAGTGGTTAAGTGGTTGGTAAGCGAAGGGGACCAGGTCGAGGAAGATCAGCCTGTAGTGGAAGTCATGACAGACAAAGCTTTGGTAGAAATCCCAGCCAAACACCAAGGCACTATTGTTCAGTTTTATTATCAGACTGGCGAAATTGCCAAGGTGCATACGCCTTTGTATGCTATTGAGCTAGCGTCTGGAAATGTAGCAGCGACACCCACTCACGGGGTAGCAAATAAGCCAAGTCAAGGCGATATCGTGCAGCACGCAACGGCAGAATCGACTGTTTCAGTGGTACGTCAGGGTAAAGCTTTAGCCAGTCCCGCGGTGCGTCGATTGGCAAAAGAGCAGGGGCTCGACATTGCCCAAGTCCAAGGCTCAGGTAAAAAAGGCCGAGTACTCAAAGAAGACATCGAAGCCCATTTAAAACCATCTCCTAAGGTTTCTGAATCACCGGTTTGTGCTCCAAGCAAAGCCACTGGTGGTAAACGTACTGAGGCTATTCGGGGCGTAAAAGCGGTGATGGCTAAACAGATGACGCAGTCGGTTTTCACCATCCCTCACTTTAGCGTAAGCGATGAAGTGAACATGGATCAATTGATTGCTACACGGGCGCAACTTAAAGGTGAATTTGAAAAGCTGGGTGTGAAATTAACCTTCATGCCATTTTTCATCAAAGCAATGTCGATGGCATTGAAACAGTTTGAAATCATCAATAGCCAAGTCAATGATGAGTGCACTGAGATCACCTATTTTGACGATCACAACATTGGTATGGCGGTGGATTCAAAAGTTGGATTGGTAGTACCGAATATCAAGCAAGTGCAAAATTTGTCTTTGCTTGAAGTGGCTCAAGAAGTGAATCGACTGGTAGACGCCGCGCGAGAAGGGCGTTTGTCCGCAGCCGATATGAAGAGTGGCACCATCAGCATTTCAAATATTGGTGTGTTGGGTGGTACCACGGCCACTCCGGTTATCAATAAACCTGAATCTGCCATCGTCGCGCTTGGCAAGATGCAACGGTTACCCCGTTTCGATGACAACGACAATGTGGTGGCAACACAAATCATGCAGGTCAGTTGGTCTGGCGATCACCGCATCATCGACGGTGCTACCATGGTTAAATTCAATAACTTGTGGAAATCTTACTTAGAAAATCCATTAACCATGTTGACCTCGTTGCGGTAGTTGAGGATAGTTTACCCTTTGTTGGTCCGTTCGTTGGAACGGACCCTATTTTGCAAAGGTAAACCTTCACTATGATGAGCTATCGCCATAGCTTCCACGCCGGCAATCATGCTGACGTTTTGAAACATCTGACTCAGTTGTGTTTGTTGCAACGCATTACCCAAAAGCCGAAACCGGCTGTCTATATTGATACTCACGCCGGTGCAGGGCGCTATCAACTGGACAGTGCCGAAGCCCTCAAGACTGAAGAGTTCCAAAGCGGAGTAGGTCGACTGAAAGATCTACAAAATGCCCCCAAGTTGGTACAGGATTATTGTCAACTTCTAGCGCCCTTTTTGGAACAGCAACAGTATCCAGGATCACCCGAGATAGCCATGCATGTTATGAGAAATGATGATGCTGTGGTATTGATGGAATTTCACAACAATGAAATTGAAGTTTTAAAAAATCATTTTCGTCATCGTAACGCTCGTATTCATCATCGCGACGGCTTTGAAGGCTTAGTCGCCCTATGTCCACCGAAGCCCGCCAGGGGGCTAGTGCTAATTGATCCGCCTTATGAAGTGTTTGGGGAGTACCAGCAGGTACTGAAAGCCGTGACCGAATCGGTAAAACGCTGGGCGGTGGGCACCTATGCCGTTTGGTATCCATTGTTGTCTTCCCGGGCTGGGAAAAAAGCCGGTCAAAGTGAACTTCTACGGGACAGTTTGGCAAGCTTAGAAGTTAAAAATGCCTTGTCCGTCGAGTTAGAAGTAGAGGCCAATACAGCAGACGCCGGTATGTACGGCTCAGGAATGCTCATATTAAATGCTCCCTGGCAGACAGATGAGTTGCTCAGTGAATCATTGGGCTATATTGAGCAATCTTGGCAAGCCTTAGGGGTGCCCGCTAAAACTCGCGTCAAATGGCTTAAAGAAGGTTGATACCTGAACTATGTCAGTCGCTAACTTAAAACACTTCTACATTCCCGATGAACAGTCGATTTATTTGTTGTCTCACAAAGACGCACAAAAACTCAAAGACTGGTTCCAACTGTGTATCGAACAACTGGAATTATTGGGTTATCAGAATATCGAAATGATTGGTAAGGGGGCGTTTGGCTTCGCCTTTGCTGGCAATGATCCCAATGGAAAAGCCTTAGTCTTTAAATTTTCCAGAATCAATCTACCGCAACACGTTCAAGACCGTCTTGAAGATGAAGCCTTTATGCTCAGTCAGGTGGACCATCCTTATGTGCCATCTCTTATTGAATTTCAACGCATAAAAAAGCAAGCGATTCTGGTGATGGAAAGGGCTAAGGGCATCGATCTGGAGGTCTATTCACTGCAACGTGGACCATTGCCAGCAAGGCTGATCGTGAAGATCGCAGACCAACTGAGTCAGATTTTATTGGCACTGCGTCGTTATCGGCAAAATGAACAGGACAAGCCCATAGTGCATGGAGACGTCAAACCATCCAATATCGTATTTGATCCTGAAACAGAAACCATTGGGCTGGTGGATTGGGGTTCCTCGGTGTTCGCTCAATTGGACGAAAAAGGCCAGTTTGTCGCCACTAATGTGATGGATCTGATGTCAGGTGATATGCAACAGACCAATGCGCGCTTAGGAGATGTGTATTTTATCGGTCCTGAACAACTCAATGGCGATTTATCGAGTCCCAGATTCGACGAGCAAGGATTGGCAAGCACCCTGTATGCGCTAGCTTCAGGACAATCAAGTCGCTTTGGGCGCAATGTTATTCGCCCAAATGGGCTAGGCTTACCTAAGGAAATCGCCCATATCTTAACGGCTATGCTCAGCGATGATCCGCACAAACGCCGTGAGGGCGGAGATTATCTTCTAAAGAATATGCAGTACTTGCGTCATTTGGTGTTCAGCGACCATGACGATGAAAGCTATCAAGCATTGATCCCCTGTTGGGTAGATGAAAAACAGCAAGAGATGGATACGGTAGTCTACAGTTCCCGTAAATCCTTCTTACGGGCACAAAACCAAGATCCCATCGGTGATTTGCATTACTTAAATGATGCCCAGTTTGAGCGCTATTATAAAAACTATATGCAGGGTATGGGGGAGACGGAAAAAGCCTTTATCGCGGCGGTGAGTCGTTTAGGCAGATATCCAGTCGTTGGGGGTATGGTGGTGCGTTGGCAGCCGGAAGGGGTTTACATCGAGTCCAGTTTAAAATTGTTTAACCCCAATCAAAAACGTTCCTTTGATATTTCGGTGAATAATGTGGTGACTCTAGCCCGAGCCATTCACCGGGTTGGGGTATTTAAAAGCTGTATGTTCAACGCCCGTAATACCTTGCACGTTGAGCGTGATGATCCCGATGTGCCTTTTCAGCCGACTCCGCAAATGCGGATCCGCTATGATAAGAGCCGCAATTCAGTCAGTGAAGAGCAAAGTCGCCATCACTCATATTTTGAAGATGGCGACGATCCTGATGAGTTGTTAGTGTTACCCGAACCTTTAATGGCAGTAATTCGACAATTGAATACCATTCACCATACTGGTTGCATTATATTCGAAGCGTTACCCAATCACTTGAAAATACACAGCTATTACACCTTGTTAGATCATGAACAAGAAGTCAAATTTCAGTCTTTGTTACAGCAAGTGTTAGACTTGGTGCCACTCATTGATGGGTTAGGGATATCTGGTTTTATGAAATTACCTTACAAAGATACTCGCTATTTTGAGCATTCGTCTCATTTACCCGAAAAATACTATCCAAAAAATCCAAAATAAAGGAATTGTATGTCCGCAGCAAAAATGTCTGATCTACTGCAACTGGAACGACTCGAAGAAGGTTTATATCGAGGTTTAAGTTGGGATTTGGGTTTTCGAGCTCTGTTTGGCGGTCAAGTAATGGCACAGGCTTTAGCCGCCGCGCAAAATACTTTACCCGAAGAGCGTCTATGTCACTCGTTCCATTCTTACTTTCTGCTTCCCGGTGATGCTAACTTTCCTGTGGTTTACGAGGTTGAAAATGTCCGCGATGGTCGCAGTTTCTCGACTCGCCGTGTCAAGGCAATGCAAAACGGCAAAAATATTTTTTATTTAACGGCGTCTTTTCAGCAGCCAGAGGAGGGGCTTTCTCATCAATTTGCAACCATGCCCGATGTGCCACCACCTGAAGACGTTGGCTCCGATATGGTATTTTTTGAATCGATGCTAGATCATTTGTCCGAACGCATGCGGGAAGCTTTGGTTTATCACGAGCCCATTGATATTCGCACGGTACAGACCATAGACCCTTGTGCACCAAAAGTATCGGAACCCACTCGCTACATTTGGATGCGAGCGAAAGAGTCATTGGTTAATCGACAAGGACTACATCAAGCCATTCTGGCCTACGCGTCCGATTATCATTTCTTGGCAACCTCTTTGCAGCCTCACGGTATTTCTGTGCGCAACAAGCAGCTACGGATGGCAACCATTGACCATGCCATGTGGTTTCATCATCCCATCAAAATGAACGAATGGTTGTTGTACAGTGCACAAAGCCCTTTTAGTGGTGGCGCACGTGGATTAGTCATGGGGCAGTTCTTCAATCAACAAGGGGTTCTGGTGGCTTCCACCATGCAAGAAGGACTCATGCGCAAAGTCGGAGAGTAAGTATGTTATATCAATTACAAGACAAACGACCGCAAGTGGCTGAAAACGTCTATATTGCACCAGGCAGCCACATAATCGGTCAGGTTACAATCGAGGAACACGCTAGTGTTTGGTTTAATGTGGTAATTCGGGGCGATTGTGATCAGATCACTATTGGGCGCAAAAGCAATGTTCAAGATGGCAGTGTGTTGCATACCGATGAGGGCATTCCCTTAACCCTAGGAGAAGGGGTAACGGTAGGCCATAAAGCCATGCTGCACGGTTGCGAAGTCGGTGACTTCAGTTTAATTGGCATCAATGCGGTGGTACTAAATGGTGCCAAAGTTGGCCGCCATTGTTTGGTCGGTGCAAATGCCTTGGTGACCGAAAATATGTCTATTCCCGATGGTTCAGTGGTGATGGGAGCGCCGGCTAAGGTTGTGAAATCCCTCACACCTGAGCAACAAAAAATGTTGGAATTCGGCGCGGAGCATTATGTGAACAATGCCAAGCGTTTTAGCGAACACTTGTCTCTTCTAGATTGAGTACCCTCCAATCATAATGATCAAAACCCATAAAAATGCCCGAAACTATTGCTAGCTTCGGGCCTAGGGGAATGGCTCTTTGATAGAGCCGTGCGCTAACTTAAATCCACTTCAGGGAGAAGTATGTCCAATAAATTCTTTTGGAATGAATAAGTGTAGAACAAAGCTGCTTAAATATTAAGCAAATTATTTTATTTAATTTATTTATTATAATAATCAGTATTTTACAGAGCAAAAACTCGAATTTAGACGACTAAAATGTTTCTCGTTGAGAATATTTTTGCACACATTTTACCGAGGATATTCACAGAGTTATCCACACCTAAATTGTGAGTATTCAAATTACAAATACTGACTATTTAGGGCTTGTTCATACTCATCAGACCTGCAAGACTGAGCAAATTATCCCAGACATTCGAGAGATTTAGTCTATGCCCAACTCTTACACCTCATTTATTCCCACTCAACGCACCTTGATGGGGCCGGGACCATCCGATGTTGATCCGCGAATTTTGCAGGCAATCGCTCGTCCAACGGTTGGACATTTGGACCCCCAGTTCATCGAATTAATGGATGAGGTTAAAGCACTGCTACAATATGCGTTCATCACAGAAAATCCCTTGACCATGCCAGTCTCTGCTCCGGGATCTGCGGGAATGGAATCTTGCTTTGCTAATTTGGTTGAGCCCGGTGACAAGGTTGTTGTTTGCCAAAATGGCGTGTTTGGCGGCCGCATGAAAGAAAATGTAGTGCGTTGTGGCGGCATTCCGGTTCTGGTGAGCGATACCTGGGGAGAGCAAACCGATTTACAAAAAGTCAAAGAGGCTTTGGACGCTCATCCAGATGCAAAAATTGTTGCCTTTGTGCACTCTGAGACTAGTACGGGGGTGCGCAATGATGCTCAAGCTTTGTGTCAATTGGCGAAAGAGCACCAATGTTTAACTTTAGTGGATGCTGTGACAACCCTCGGTGGTATTGAATTGCGTGTGGACGACTGGCAGGTAGATGCAGTGTATTCCGGCACACAAAAATGTTTGTCCTGTGTGCCTGGTTTGTCGCCTGTTTCCTTTAGTGAACAGGCTATTGCTGTAATAAAAGCACGCAAAACACCGGTGCAAAGTTGGTTTTTAGACATGGATTTGGTTATGGGCTACTGGGGACAGGGAGGCAAAAGGGCTTACCATCACACCGCACCAGTGAATAGCATATACGCACTCCATGAAGCTTTGGTTATATTGCACCAAGAAGGCTTGGAACAGGCTTGGAAGCGCCATGCTGAAAATCATCAATTGTTGGTCAAAGGCTTAGATTCCATTGGACTAGAAATGGCGGTTGCTGCTGATTATCGCTTGCCACAATTAAACATGGTTAAAATTCCAGAGGGTGTTGATGACGCCAAAGTCCGCAGTCAATTGCTCAACGAGTTTAATTTGGAAATTGGCGCGGGATTAGGTGAGCTTGCAGGCAAAGTATGGCGAATCGGTTTGATGGGCTATGGCTCGAACGCCAAGAATGTCGACTATTGCGTTGGGAGTTTAAAATCCGTCTTGGGACGCTAAAAATTCATACTCAACCATAGCAAAAGTGCCATACCTCTGTATGATTATTGGTATGGAACCCCCACTTAGTATTGGTTGATGCTGCACAGAATTTGGTTGGGATTTATCTTGGTGGCCTTTGTCGCCACCCTCGGACAAGCCCTGTTCAATGAACAACTGAACAGTTTCGCTTTGGTAATGGATGCCATCACCGAAATGGCCAAGTTGAGTGTCAATATAGCCTTGGGTCTCATCGGCTTATTGGCATTTTGGCTCGGTATCTTCGAGGTGGCAGAGCGCTCTGGATTGATTGCAAAGGTAGCAGTGGTTATCGAGCCTTTGTTATGTAAACTCATGCCAGATATTCCCCGTGGTCATAGTGCGATTGGCAGTATCACGATGAATATGTCGGCTAATGTGCTCGGTTTAGATAACGCGGCCACGCCCTTTGGCATTAAAGCGATGCAAGATATGCAAAGCTTGAACAGTCAAAGTGATTGCATCAGTGACAGTCAGATTCTGTTTTTAGTGTTGAATACCTCTTCGGTTACCTTGTTTCCTATCGCCGTATTTTTATACCGAGCAGAACAGGGAGCCGTTCAGCCTACCGATGTCTTTATTCCGATTTTATTGGCAACCAGTGCGTCCACATTGTGTGGCTTATTAGTAACCTGCTGGATCCAGAAAATAAATCTGCTCAATCGAATCGTCTTAGGATACTTCGCAATCGGTTTCAGCCTCTTGACTGCTGTTATCTTATATTTTGGGCAAATGGCCAGCCAAGAATTAGCGCAGCAGTCCTCGCTCATTGCAAACTTTTTATTGCTGAGTTTTATCGTTTCAGTGTTGAGTTTTGGTGCCTATCGAAAGCTTAACTGTTATGAAATCTTCATCGAAGGTGCCAAAAAAGGCTTTTCCTTGGCGATTTCGTTGATTCCCTATTTGATCGCTATGTTGTTCGCTATTGGCATGTTAAGAGCCAGTGGTGTACTGGATTGGTTTGCCCAATCTATCGGTAATTTTGTTGCCTGGTTTGGCTTTGACAGTCGATTTGTGGACGCCATCCCCAATGCTTTAATGAAGCCACTTAGTGGCAGTGGATCTCGTGCTCTGATGATTGAAACCATGCAAACCCACGGAGCGGATTCTTTCGCTGGCCGTTTGGCTTCGGTATTGCAAGGCTCAACAGAAACCACTTTTTATATTCTCGCCGTTTATTTAGGAGCGGTTGGCATTAAACACAGTCGTTATGCCGTGGGTTGTTGCTTGGCTGCAGATGGTGCAGGTATCCTAACCGCCATCGGTGTGAGTTATTGGTTTTTTGGTTAACACCGAACATTTATCCCATGTGACTGTCTGTTAAAGAAATACAGTTACGTTGTTTGTGAATTTGTGTCATTGCAGTATTGATTTGAAGAGAATCGCTAAAGGAGACGTTATGAAATCATCCATAGGATATGTAGGCTTGGCATTCGCTGTTGTTTATCTAGTCGGCTGTTCAAAAATAACTCGGCAAAACTACGACAAGATTGAAATGGGCATGCCCAGATCAGACGTAGAAATGGTACTGGGAAAACCAACGAATTGTGAAAAAGTCATTGGAACATACAGTTGCATTTGGGGAGATCCTGATTCTAAGTATATTAAAATTAACTTTATTGGCGGGCGCGCATCGGTGTTTACTCATCAAGGGTTGGATGATTGATAATGAATAAATTAATGAGAATGATGCCATTGTTGATGACCGGATGTGCAGTACTTATGTTATGGGGCTGCACCCAACAGAAACCACTTGCAGAACACAGTGTCACAGTTATCGGACAAGGGGCAGTTACCGTCGTACCGGATGTGTTGGAGTTTTCAATCCAGGTTGAAGAGCGGGGCAAAGATGCCACTGAATTACAAACTCGAGTTTCTCAACAAGTGACCAATATGGTGGTGGCATTACAAGAATTAGGAGTGGATGAGTCAAACCTGCGATCTATGACTTTAAATCTTCGGCCTTGGTATGAATATCGTGATAATCGCCAAACCCATCTCGGTTTTATTGTCAGCCAATCGGTGGACGTTAGCTTAGAAGATTTCGCCCGTTATCCATCGATTCTGAATGCCGTTTTGGCTAACGGTGCAAGCCAAATTACTGGGTTCAATTACCGATTGAAAGACCAGAATCAAGCTTATGCCCAGGCTCTTGAGCAAGCGATGGATAATGCCATGAGTAGAGCTAAGGTATTAGCTGAAAAAAGTGGTCACTCCCTAGGCAAAGTCATACAGATTAATGAGCAATCCAACTACGCTCCGTTGGCTCAAGAGCGGAATTTTAAAGCGGTAATGGCAGATAGTGTTATGCCTGGTACAGACACAATTTCGGCCCAAGTGAGTGTGCAGATTGCCTTAAATTAGAGGCAATCTTTCGATTGTTTTTTACTTTGCAAATATAAATGGGTATTTTGTCGGCCTGACTGTTGTCAGGTCATATGACCTGTGAAATGAGAGAATGAATGAAAGACAGTGCTTCACAACTCAACGATCAATATCGCAGTTTATCCGCTCAAGTATCGGGTTTAATTGCTGGTGAGTCTGATTGGATCGCGAATACCGCAAACTTAAGTGCGCTATTGTTTATGTCCCTTGAGCAAATCAATTGGGCGGGTTTTTACTTCTATAAAGACGATCAATTGGTTTTAGGGCCGTTTCAAGGTAAACCTGCATGTATCCGCATTCCCATGGGTAAGGGCGTGTGTGGCACTGCCGCCGCTACCGGAGAAATTCAATTGGTGGACGATGTACACCAGTTTGAAGGACACATCGCGTGTGACGCTGCATCAAATTCAGAGATTGTGATCCCATTGTTTAAAGAAGGAAAGTTGCTAGGCGTTTTGGACATCGATAGTCCGATTACCCATCGATTTACGCAACAGGATGCGGTCGGTTTGGCGCATATTTCACAGTTGTTGATTGATACTTTGCCATGAAAAACTTGATAGACATCCATGTTGTTTTGGCTACGGCTCAAGACATGGAGATTTGGGAAGAGCAAGCCGAAGATGCAGCAGAAAAGCTCAATGTGATTTTGCATCTTGCCTATGATTTGGCTGATGAAGACATCGAAACAGAAAAATTGGAAAGAATACTTCAGTATATCTGGGAAAACTGGTACCAGGACAGTTACCTTCTCGAGATTGATGAGGTAGACTTGCAGGACTGGGTTGATCATCTGATCGCAAGTTGGGATGATATCGACCATGATGATGATTACGAATAACGCACGAAATTAGAAGATTGAATGGATAACCAAGAAAAATTTACCTCAAGCAAAGAAGTTATTGCTTTTCTAGCGCAGACCTACCCAAATTGCTTTACCTTGGATGGTGATGCTAAACCCTTGAAAATAGGTATTTTTCAAGAGTTATCTGAAAGACTAAAAGATGACGAAAGGGTAAGCAAAACGTTACTTCGTTCGTCGTTACGCCACTATACTAATAGCTGGCGTTACTTGCACAGTGTCAAAGAAGGCGCATTCCGAGTCGATTTAGATGGCAATCAAGATGCACAAATCGAAAAGGAGCATGCAGACCACGCTCAAGCCCAATTGCAAGAAAGTAAGGCAAAAGCAGCTGAAAAGCGCAAAGACAGCAATGCAAAAAACGACTCTGAAAAGAAAAGTTACAAAAATAAACCTTCTTCAGCCAACAAACCGGCAGTGAAGGGAACTAAAGTACCTAAATCGAAGCCAAACAAATTACCGCCACCAGAAAAGCTTACTGAAAGTGATATGGTCGTCGGAACTGAAGTGACCGTCAAAATTGGTAAAGCACCAATGCCGGCGACCATCACAGATGTCTCAAAAGACGGTGTTCACGTGCAACTGGATTCTGGCATGGTAGTAAAAGTTCAAAGTGACAAATTACGTTTGGCCCGTTCCAAGAGGTAGTAATATGAAAAAATATTTGCAGGTATCCGTTAGCTCAGCATTAATGGTGTTTTGTGTTGGCAGTGGGGCGGTAGTCTCTTCTCACATTCCGGAGAACTTACCGGAATTGGCCCAAGAAGCGCAGCATTCAGCATCGACTAAGCGCATCACTTCTCACTTCTTGCGCTCCCATTTCAAGCAAATCGAACTAAACGATAACCTGTCTGAAAAAGTTTTCGATCGGTACCTTCGCTCATTGGATTTGAACCGAAATGTATTTCTTGCATCCGATATTGAGTCTTTTCAGCCTTATCGGTTGACCTTTGATGATGCAATCGAAAGAGGTAACTTAGCCGATGCGTATAAAATATACAGTGTAAACCTGCAACGTCGCATTGAGCGTTATGACTACGCCATTAGTTTACTTGATAAGCCTTTTGATTTTGAGAAGGAAGGCGATGCTCTGTATTTCGATAGAGAAGATGCGGATTGGCCAAAAAATACCGCCGAGTTGGATGAATTATGGCGTCAGCGGGTTAAATACGACGCGTTGAATCTTAAGTTGGCCGGTAAGAATCAAGAAGAGATTAAAGATCTTCTGACTAAGCGCTACGAAAGAGCAATTAAGCGCTTAACACAAACCAAAAGTGAAGACGTTTTTCAAACTGTTATGAATTCCTTTGCCCGTAGCATTGAAGCCCATACCAGTTATTTATCACCACGCAATGCTGAGCGTTTCCAAATGGAAATGAATTTGTCATTCGAGGGCATTGGCGCGGTATTACACAGCGAAGATGATTACACTATCATCAGTAGTATTGTACCTGGTGGTCCTGCTGAGCAGTCGAACAAAATCAAACCAGAAGATAAAATCATCGGTGTAGCTCAAGATGATGAAGAGTTTGTTGATGTCATCGGTTGGCGCTTAGATGAAGTCGTTGAACTTATCAAAGGGCCCAAGGGCAGTGTAGTTCGTCTACAAGTCCTCAAGGGTTCCTCTGACTCGAAAGTACCTGAAGTGGTAAGTTTGACGCGCGATAAGATCAAACTTGAAGACCGAGCTGCAAAATCAGAAGTGTATGTGCCAGAGACAGGTCCCCACGCTGGTCAAAAGTTGGGTGTCATTACGATTCCGTCTTTCTACAACAACCTCCATATGGATGTGAAAAAAGAACTGGCGAAATTGGATGAACAAGAAATCCAAGGTTTGATCATTGACCTACGAGGCAATGGCGGTGGTTCGCTTACCGAAGCGACTCTGTTGTCGGGTCTATTCTTTGATCGCGGCCCAGTGGTTCAGGTGAAAAACTCTGCCGGTCAAACGCGAGTAGAAAAAGACACCGATGGGATCACCTTTTATGATGGACCTATGACCGTATTAGTCGATCGCTACAGTGCTTCTGCATCTGAAATCTTTGCTGCAGCAATGCAAGATTATCGCCGCGCCTTGGTTATTGGTGAACAAACCTTTGGAAAAGGCACGGTACAGCAACATCGTCCATTGAGTCGCATCTATGACCTATACAGTAATCCATTGGGGCATGTGCAATATACAATCGCCAAGTTTTATCGAATCAACGGCGGTAGTACTCAGCATAAGGGAGTCGTACCCGATATCTTGTTCCCATCTGCGGTAGATCCGGCTGATTGGGGTGAGAGCCAAGAAGAGAATGCATTGCCTTGGGATAGCATTGAACAATTGCAGTATAAACAGTTCAATGATCCATCCAGTACTTTAGCTCAAATGCGTCAAAATCATGAGCAAAGAATGCAGAAGAACCCTGAGTTTGGTTACATCTTCGAGGATATTGCCAAGTACCAACAAGAAAAAGACAAAAAGACCATTTCATTGGTTGAGTCCGAGAGGCTGGCTGAGAAAAATGAGCGTGACGCAGAAAGACTGGCTCGTGCGAATGAACGCCTCGTCAGAGCAGGTAAAGAGTCGGTTGCATCATTGGATGACATACCTGAAGACTTGGAAACCATCGATCCGTTCTTGGATGAAGCGGCCGCTATTACTTACGATTTGTTAGGTACTGGTCTATACGCGTCGAACACGAAATAACCGACTTTACACTCTACAAAGGGCTATTTACTGAATAGCCCTTTTTTATTTCTGAAGCCCTGGTATATGATACGGGTTTATACATCATCAAGGCTTGTTGTTTACCCACATACGAGTCATACAATAATAACAATAAGGGACATCCATGAGTGTACGTGGTGAATTTTCTTCGCGATTGGGTTTCATACTAGCAGCTGCTGGTTCGGCAGTGGGTTTGGGAAACATATGGGGCTTTCCAACTCAAGTTGCCAGTAACGGTGGCGCTGCCTTCGTTTTTGTCTACATTATCCTAGCCTTTTTGCTGGCATATCCTGTACTGATGGCTGAATTAGTGATTGGGCGAGCAACTCGCTCCAACATGGTTGATGCACTAGGGAAAATCTCTGGTAGTAAAGTAGGTCGAGCCACAGGTGTTTGGGGTTTTGTTACTGTGTCTTTAATCCTGGCGTTTTACGCTCTTGTTGCCGGCTGGATGCTGGCATTCTTCATAGAGTCTGTAAGTCATTTGTTTGGTTTGGATGCTGTCTCAAGCTGGTTAACCAGTAGCTCTGCCGCCCGTGATATCGGTTTCTGTGCATTGTTCTTAATATTGACTGCCGGGATAGTCACCGGTGGTGTGAGTAAAGGCATTGAACGTTGGTCGGTGAGACTGATGCCTACGCTCATCATTATTATTGCGCTGTTGATATTTTATGTGACTTTCCAAGAAGGTGCCATTGACGGATGGAAAGCCTATCTTGTGCCCGATTTTTCGCAAGTTATGAATCCCGATTTGTTGATAAACGCCATGGGCCAAGCGTTTTTCTCCATGTCTTTGGGGGTTGGAACCATGCTTGTGTATGGTTCCTACATCAACAAAAATGAGCATTTACCGTCATTAGGAGCTTATGTTGCGTTAGTAGACATTGGTGTGGCGGTGTTAGCAGGGATGTTAATCATTCCCGCAATGTATGTCGCATTACACAACGGTGTTGAAATATTTTCCTCTCCGGGCGTTCTAATAGAAGGTGACAGCTTGATTTTCACCGTTTTGCCAGCCTTGTTCGATACCATGGGTGGAATGGGAATTTTTGTTGCCTTCGCCTTCTTTGCATTAATGGTCATTGCTGCCCTGACGTCCTCCATTTCAATGTTAGAAGTTCCGGTGGCCTATGTTGTAGAGAGCAAAGGGATTGGACGTAAAAGAGCCGTATGGGGCCTAACGGCTGCGGTGTTTATTGCCAGCACCATTATTGCATTGAACTTTAATGCATTGTTTGGCTTGGTTATTACAGCAACGACCAAGTACAGCCAACCGCTATTGGGTTTCGCCCTTTGTATCTTTGTGGGTTGGGTTTGGAAGCGAGATCAAATACTTCAAGAACTAAAGCACGGTGACGAGCAAGTGGAACACAGTGTGTTTTGGAAGATTTGGCCTTGGTACGTTAAGTTTGTATGTCCGGTGATCATCCTTCTGATGTTCTATCGCTCAGTATTTTAAGAAAAGGCATCGTAACACATGGAAAAAACCATTAAACCCGCTTCGTTACTCGATGCAATGATCCCGATTATTCTGTTAATCGTGCTGTTAGCCAGCTCAGTTTGGTTATACGGTGGTGATTCTTCTTATGGCCCCAACCAAATCGCTTTGCTGTTTGCCATGTTTGTTGCAGCCATCATTGGATTGAAAAATGGCTTCAGCTGGAAAGAAATAGAGAAGGGCATCGTCAAAGGTATATCCCTGTCGCTGGGAGCAATATTAATCTTGTTAGCGGTTGGATCATTAATCGGCTCTTGGATGCTATCGGGTACGGTCCCAACGCTGATTTACTATGGTCTTGAGTTACTTAATCCGTCTTTATTTTATGCTGCGACTTGCTTGATATGTGCAATTGTAGCCATGAGTATTGGCAGTTCTTGGACTACCGCCGCAACCGTCGGTGTGGCATTAATGGGCGTGGCCAATGGAATGGGATTGTCTGAAGCGATGGCGGCAGGCGCTGTGGTGTCAGGTGCGTATTTTGGCGATAAAATCTCTCCTCTTTCTGAAACCACCAATTTGGCTCCGGCAGTTGCGGGGACTGATTTGTTCGAACACATTCAATATATGTTGTGGACGACGATTCCCAGTATCTTATTGGCACTAGTGTTGTTTGTGGTCATTGGCTTCAATACCGCGGAATCTGAATCTGCAGAGCGTATTGCGCAAATGCAAGCACTGTTAAGCGAAGAGTTTAGTTTGGGTATCCATATGTTGATCCCTTTGGTTGTGCTCTTGGCCCTAGCAATTAAAAAGGTGCCTGCTTTTCCGTCTGTCTCCATTGGCGCGCTTTTGGGAGGCGTTTGGGCCGCTATTTTCCAACCGGATGTAGTGGCATCTATGGCGACGGAAGGTCGGGAAGGGTTGGTGGCATCAGTGACGGTAATTTGGACCGCACTTTATGACGGTGTAACCTTCAACACTTCCAGCGAAATACTCAATGACTTGCTCAGTCGCGGTGGTATGGCGAACATGCTCAATACCATTTGGCTAATCATGTGTGCCATGACCTTTGGTGCAGTGCTGGAAAAAGTCGGCTTGTTGAAGCGCGTGGTCAGTGCCGTATTAACCGGCGTACGTTCTGCTGGTGACATGATCACTCGAACGATTCTGACCAGTTTTGCCACTAACGTGATTACCGCTGATCAGTATATGGCTATTGTAATGCCTGGACGAATGTATAAAGAAGAATTTGAGAAGCGCGGATTGAATCAATTGAATCTGTCACGCAGCTTGGAAGATGGTGGTACTTTAACTTCGCCGCTGATTCCCTGGAACACCTGTGGTGCCTACATGCACAAAGTCTTAGGTGTCAGTCCTTTCGACTATGTGTTTTATGCATTCTTTAATGTTATCAACCCCATATTAGCCATCATTTACGCTTTCTTGGGGATAAAAATCTTACGTTTAGATCCTCCCAAATACGCGGTCGAATCAACAAAATAGCCGTTATCTGTCTATACTTGGCACTCTTGATATTGTTCGAACAACACGTATCAAGAGTGCGTTTCCCATCGAGGCAAATTTATGTCAAATTCATCGACATTGGTAAAAAGACGTTCTGATTACACACCTCCAAATTACACTATTCATACTGTGGAACTGGACATTGATTTGTTCCCAAATGACACTCAAGTCATCTGTAAAATGGATGTGGAAAGGCTCAGTAAACAATCGGTTCCCTTGATTCTTGACGGAGAACAATTGATTATAAAATCTGTTTTCGTCAACAGTTTGCCCGTGGAAAACTATCGTTGTGAAGAGTCTCAATTAGTCATCGAAGATCTGCCCGAGCGATTTACCCTTGAGATTCACAATCAGATCGATCCTGCCAACAATCATTCTTTAGAAGGCCTGTATCAATCTTCGGGGGCGTATTGCACTCAATGTGAGGCAGAAGGCTTTCGAAAAATTACCTATTTCCTTGATCGGCCAGATGTACTGGCTGAGTACTTCGTCACAATTCACGCAGATAAGAGCCAATATCCCTATCTTTTGAGCAATGGCAATTTGGTGGAAAAAGGGGATGAAGGTGACAATCGTCATTGGGTTCGCTGGCACGATCCATTCAAAAAGCCCTGTTATTTGTTTGCCTTGGTAGCTGGCGACTTTGATTTGCTAGAAGATCAATTCACCACGGCAAGCGGGCGCGCCGTAGCACTGCAATTGTTCGTAGACAAAGGTAAAGCAAATCGGGGCCAACACGCGTTAGATTCTCTGAAAAAAGCTATGACTTGGGATGAACAAACCTTTGGTTTGGAATACGACCTTGATATTTACATGATTGTCGCCGTGGACTTTTTCAACATGGGGGCAATGGAAAACAAAGGGCTAAATATTTTTAATAGCAAATTTGTTTTGGCCAACGAAGAGACCGCTACTGATGAGGATTACTTTAATATTGAATCGGTAATTGCCCATGAATATTTTCACAACTGGACCGGCAATCGAGTGACCTGTCGAGATTGGTTTCAATTAAGCCTGAAAGAAGGATTAACGGTCTTCCGAGATCAGCAGTTTAGTGCTGATATGACATCTGCAGTAGTCAATCGGATCAAGAACGTTAAAGTGATCCGCGAACACCAGTTTGCTGAAGATGCCAGCGCCATGTCTCATCCTATTCGCCCCGACGAAGTGATTGAGATGAACAATTTTTACACGGTTACTGTGTATGACAAAGGCGCAGAAGTGATTCGCATGTTGCACACATTGCTTGGTCAAGAAGGATTCCGTAAAGGCATGGATTTGTACTTTCAGCGCCACGATGGCCAAGCCGTAACCTGCGATGACTTTGTTGCAGCAATGGCCGATGCAAACCAGCGTGAACTTTCCGTATTTCAGCGTTGGTATGGTCAATCTGGTACACCAAAGTTAGTCGCGCAATCCTCCTATGATTCTCAAAATCAACGCTTTCAATTGACCTTGACACAACACCACGAGCCTACCGCGGATCAGTCATCCAAGCAGGATTTGCATATTCCGGTGAATGTAGAGCTGTTGGTCGAGGGACAAAGTGTGCAAAGTGAGTTGGTTAACCTTACTCAACACAAGCAGATGTTTGAGTTCAGCAATGTTAAAGCAAAACCAACTTGCAGCTTGTTAGGAAACTTTTCCGCTCCGGTTCGACTGTCGCTATCTCAATCCGTTGATGAACTGACTGATATTGCATTAAACAGTGAAGATGGCTTTTCTCGCTGGGATGCCAGTGTGCGATTGCTCAGTCAATTTATTCACGGCAAAACCCCGAATAAAGAATTACAGCGAGATGAGCAGGTGACGTTACAGGACATCTCAACACTTATAAGTGGTTTACTCGAACAGTCACATACGGACAAAGAGCTGCTTGCAGAAATGTTAACAATACCGAGCATAGAAACTCTGGCTCAACAAAATGATCGTTTTTATGTTGATGAAGTGCATTCCGCTAGACTGGAATTAGAACAACACATTTGCACAACATTCAGTGATCAATGGTTGGCCCTCTGCCAACAGCATCATAGCCATGAGTCTTATCAATACAATGCCGAGCAAGTGGGAAAACGTAAGCTGAAGAATTTGGCTTTGTGTTACCTAATCGGTTCCGAGTTTGGCAGTAAGACAATTCAATCTCAATTTGAGAACGCGGACAACATGACAGATACCTTGGGCGCATTACGGGCTGCTCAACATGGTCGTTTAGAGATGTTCGATGAATTGATGATGAAGTTTGAACAGCGTTGGCAAGATGACCCACTTGTGCTGGACAAGTGGTTTGCGTTGCATGCGTCGACGGAACGAAGAGACATTTTGTCCCGTCTTGATTTACTCAAAAGTCACAAACAATACACCATCAACAACCCTAATCGGGTTAGGTCAATATATGGAAGTTTTGCCTATTACAACACTCAAGGGTTCCACAGAGTGGATGGTAGTGGCTATCAGTATCTGACTGACTACCTGATGGAACTCGACACAGTCAACCCACAAGTCAGTGCTCGGCTTGTGACGCCTTTAACACAATGGCAGAAACTGGATGAGACCCGCAAGGTGCTGATGAAAAAGCAACTCGCTCGACTCTTGGACAATCCGAATCTAAGTAAAGATATGTTCGAAAAAGTCAGCAAGAGTTTGGATTTTAAGCTTCAATAATTAGATACATGAACAGAACATTTTTCTTTAACTTGGACATACCTTATGAACAATGTGAACGATTGTATCACCAAGGTAATAATTCGGTTCTAGTGCGGGCTGAGTCTGGTGAAAGGGTGCAACTGCCCAGTGTTAATCTAAGAGCATTTGTTACACGAACTGGGTTAAAAGGCCGATTTCGGCTTATAATTAGCCAGAACAACAAGGTGGTTTCATTCGAAAAAACCCGTTGAAGTGAGATGATTTTGTGTTTGTTTAATTTTCAAGCTACTGAAAAAGAAAAGAAATGCACCATTCCTAACTGGTACGATTTCTTCTTGCTATCGAATCAAAATGATGTAATGATTTTGTGAATTATTTGCTATTGATAACGGGTCGCTTAACCTCAAATCGGCGACAGGGGAGAACGAAAATATGAAGTGTGGACCTTTGAAGTTTAAAAAGTCACCGCTGGCATTGGGTGTTGCAGCTGTAGTAGCGGCATCATCGCTGTCTGTGCACGCAGCGTCTTGGGAGAGTGGTGATTGGTCTGTGAGTTTTGACTCCAATTTTTCACTGGGCACCAGCATCCGATTGGAAGAGCGTGACTTTTCGTTGATCGGAAAAAGTAACTCACCAACCCTAGATTGGTCAGGATACAACGCAGCAACCAACCCGATTTATGCGTCCTCTGACGTATGGAACAGTGTTGATGTTGGCGGTTATTCCACCAATGGTGACTTAAGTGATTTAAACTACGACAAAGGCAGTGCGTTTTCGACCCTGTTCAAAGGTGTGCACGAGCTTAATGTACAATACAAAAACATGGGATTCTTTGCCCGTGGTTTGTATTTTTATGATTTTGAATTAGAAAACAACGAGCGTGATTGGGTCAATCCAATTACAGGGCAATCTCAGGATCCTTGTGCTGACCCTAGAGCCGCTGAAGAGTTGTGTTCTGACGTACGTCTTCTTGATGCTTTTTTCTATGCCAATTTTGATATCGGCAATGTACCTGTATCATTACGTATTGGTGACCAAGTGGTGAGTTGGGGTGAAAGCACCTTCATTCAACACGGTATCAATACCATCAACCCAGTAGATGTAACACGTGCTTTAGCACCTGGTGCTGAGCTCAAAGAAGTATTCATTCCAGTGGGTATGATCTCCGCGTCTTTTGGCTTGACTGAAAACCTCAGTTTGTCTGCATATTATCAATATGAGTGGGAGCGCAGTCGTCTACCTCAAGCGGGCAGCTATTTTTCTACTAATGATTTCGCGGGTGAGGGCGGTCAAGCGAGCAATATTCAGCTCGGCTTTACGGGCAACCCAGACATCGATTTGAATTTCTTGCTGGCAAGCCTCAATGGATTGGGTGATGCGCTTCGAAACGGCGCTGATCCAACAGCGATTGCAAGTGCTTATCTTGCGTACCCAACCAAAGTGGCTGTCCGTGGATACAGTGATGCTGCCCATGAAGATGCCGATGATCAAGGCCAGTATGGTGTTAAGGTTTCTTATTATTCGGAAGACTTGAACAACACTGAATTCAGTTTGTATCACATCAACTATCACAGTCAGCGCCCTTTGATTTCAGGTATCACTTCTGATTTTACCCAAGCTGGAATACAGCGCGATTTGGGAATTATTGCATCAGGACAGGTCACTCGGGACAACATTACTGATTTACAAGCTTTTACCGAGTCTAAGTTTTTGTATCCAGAAGACATCAAATTGTATGGATTCAGTTTCAACACCAACGTAGGTGAAACAGCATTGGCTGGTGAAATCGCTTACCGAGTTGATGAGCCACTACAAATTGATGATGTTGAGTTGTTGTACATGGGGATGCCTGAGCAGCTTGCAAATGCAGGTCTGCGTCCAGATTTGGCGGGTATTTCTCAGTTGAACAACATCGGCCGTTCTGTAGGCCCGGGCGAAACGGCCCAAGGTTTTGTTGTGTCTGACACCATTCAAGCTCAAATCACCGCCACCCATGTTTTCGGTCCTACATGGGGCACCGACAACCTGATCTTGTTAGGTGAAGTGGGTTATGTTGACATTTCTGACTTCCCTGATCCTAGTGTCATTCGCTTGAATGCCCCAGGCACTGCCCGTACTCCGTCGTTAGAGCCATTGCGTGATGCCAATGGCAATATCATCAGTACCCGCGAAGGCTTGCACATTGGATTGTCTGATGGACCAGAAACCAATCCATTCGCTACACAAGATGCTTGGGGTTACCGAATTCTAGCAGTGGCCGACTTTAACAACGTATTCTCAGGTGTAAACCTCAGAACTCGTACTACTTTTGCTCACGATGTCAGCGGTACGACCCCTGACCCATTGTTCCTATTCATCGAAGATAGAAAATCAGCAAGCATTACCTTCGAGTTTGACTATTTGAGCAAATGGTCTGCGTCAGCGACCTACAACGCGTATTGGGGTGGTATTGGTACCACTAACGCGTTATCCGACCGAGATTTCATCTCGTTTAATATCAAGTATTCCATTTAAGAGAGCAGCATAATGATCAAGAAATTAGCTATCGCATCGACTGCAATCGCATTAGCCCTAAGCGCTTCAATGGTAGGAGCAAAAGTCTCTGACGCCGAAGCGGCAAAATTGGGCTCAGAGTTGACACCACTGGGTGGTGAAAAAGCCGGCAATGGCAGTGACATTCCTGCTTGGACAGGGGGGATTACCACTCCTCCTGCAGGTTATAAACCTGGTGATTTTCATCCCAACCCGTTTCCAGACGATAAGGTGAAGTTCACCATCACTGCACAGAATTACAAAGAGTACGCTGACTTTTTAACAGATGGTCAGAAAAAGTTGTTTGAGACCTACCCAGACACTTACAAAATGCCCATTTATGAGACTCGTCGTTCTGCATCGAACCCACAATTTGTTTACGAAGCGACAAAGGCGAACGCCACACGTGCTGAGTTGGTTCAAGGTGGTAACGGCATCAAAAATGCGGCAATTGGCGTACCTTTCCCTATCCCACAGTCTGGTGTAGAAGCTATTTGGAACCATATTTTACGTTATCGTGGCGAAGCGATTGCACGAAACGGTGGTCAAGCGGCTCCTACTGCATCAGGTGATTACAACGTTATCGGCTTCGACGAAATATTGTTGGTGAAGTATTCAGCCAAAGACGCAACACCTGAGGCGTTGTTGGAAGAAAACATTCTGATGAAGTTTAAGCAATCCATTTCTTCTCCTGCCCGATTGGCTGGTACTGCTTTGTTGGTGCATGAAACCATGGATCAGGTAAAAGAGCCTCGTCGTGCATGGACATATAATACCGGTCAGCGTCGTGTTCGTCGCGCACCGAACATTGCCTATGATGCACCGGGAACTGCGTCTGATGGTCTGCGTACCACTGATGACTTTGACATGTTTAATGGTGCACCAGATCGTTATGACTGGACACTGAAAGGTAAAAAGGAATTGTATATCGCATACAACAGCTATGACTTGCACAGTGACAAAGTTAAGTATGCTGACATCTTACAACCTGGACATATTAATCCAGACCTGACTCGCTTTGAAAAACACCGTGTGTGGGTCGTTGAGGCGAACTTGAAAGAAGGCTTACGTCATGTGTATCAGAAGCGCGTTTTCTACATCGATGAAGACAGTTGGCAAGTACAAGTTGCTGATATGTATGATAATCGTGGTGAATTGTATAAAGTTGCTTTAGCTTATGGTATTAATTACTACGAAGTTCCGACACATTGGTCTACGCTTGACGTATATCACGATCTAAATTCACGTCGTTACTTGGCGTTAGGTCTTGATAACGAAGATAAAGTTTACGATTTCTCAGTAACACCAACTGATAAAGACTTTACGGAACAAGCGCTACGGCGAGAAGGTATACGCTAACATAGAAAAACGGTTGGCATTGCCAGCCGTTTTTGTTTGACCCTACAAAAAAGAGAATGTGATCATAGTGAAAAAATTCGTTGCAACTATAGGTTTAATCTCCCTTTGTGTGCCAGTCCTGGCAGAAGAATCCTTTTTGGCAAAGCTTGCGCCTTCATCTCTACTGCTTGATATTGACGTTCATGACAACAATTTAGTGGTGGTCGGTGAACGTGGACATATTTTGCACTCCCAAGACGCTTTGCAGTGGACTCAAGAGTCCGTGCCAACCTTATCAACCTTAACTGCGGTTGACAGCATCGGCGAGCAATCTTGGGTGGTCGGTCACGATTCGGTGATTCTACACCAACAAGAAAAGGGTGCGCCTTGGACAGTGCAAATGTTCAAGCCTGAAAATCAGCGACCTTTTTTGGATGTATTATTTTTTGATGCACAACACGGTATCGCAGTAGGAGCCTATGGAACCTTCTACCGAACTCGCGATGGCGGGAAAAATTGGCAAAAAGAAGCTCATCCAGAATTACTCCATCCAGACGATCAACTCTATTTGGATGAGATTCGTCTCGAAGACGAGGCGTTTTATCAACAAGAATTGGCCTCAATTATGCCGCACATCAATCGAGTGAGTTTGAGCCGTGGCAAAGTTTATCTTGCCGGTGAAGCCGGTTTACTTGCGATGAGTGAGGACTTAGGACAGAGTTGGCAACGTATGGAAGTCGACTATGCAGGTTCGTTTTTTGATGTTACAGCAATGGATAGCGGGAAGGTGGTTGCGGTCGGCCTTCGAGGTAATATGTTTATTTTGGACCCAAATAGCAGCCAATGGCAGTCAATTGACAGCCAGATTACCAATTCATTGAATTCAGTTGTTGAGATTGGCTCTGACCGGTTCGTCGCTCTTGGTAACAGTGGAACGCTGATTTGTTACGACAACGGGACAGTGTCCAACGCACACCTAAGTGACGGAAAAGCCTTAGTGGCGGCGCAGCGCTTTAATCAGTCGCTAGTCGCGGTTACTGCAGAGGGTATAAAATCATTTGATCTAGCAGCGGGTGAAAGTCCATGTCAGGAAGCAGGTAGTCATCTATGAATAAGTTTATTGATTTGTGTGTCAGAGGCATTTTCCAAAATCGCCTTGTTGTGATTCTACTTTTCGCTATTGCTACTGCTTATTTGGGATATCAGTCCTCACAACTTAAACTTGACGCAGGCTTTACTAAAAACATTCCATTGAACCATGAATACATGGTTAACTATATGAAGCATCGCAAGGACTTTGGTGGTGCAAACAGCATTTTAGTTTCGGTGTGTGATAAGCAAGGCAATATTTACAACACTGAATTTTTTGACACATTAAAAAACGTTCATGATCAGTTGTTTTTTATCAATGGTGTTGAACGCTCATTAGTAAAATCTCTATTTTCCTCATCAACCCGTTTTACCGAAATTGTTGAAGGCGGATTTTCTGGTGGCCCAGTCATTCCCGCGGATTTTGATTCTAGTCGTCAGTCTGCTTTAGATTTGGTTGCTCAAAACGTCGACAAGGCAGGGATTGTCGGTCGATTAGTGTCAGACGACTATCAATGCGCCATGGTATCAGCGCAATTATTGAATATTGATCCCAACACCGGTGAAAAACTCGATACATTGGAGCTCGCCGGAAAGTTAGAAGATCAATTACGTGGCCAGTTTGAAAACGACAAAATCAGTGTGCACATTATTGGTTTTGCAAAAATGATTGGTGATGTGGCCAACGGTGCAAAAGACGTGGTGTTGTTCTTTGCCATCGCCATCGCTATTACCGCAGTAATGGTCTATTTCTTCTCTAAATCGATCATGCTCACAGTGCTACCTTTGGTATGTTCTGTCATCGCAGTCATTTGGAATATGGGTATTTTGACCTTGCTTGGCTTCGGTCTTGATCCTATGTCCATATTAGTTCCATTCTTGGTCTTTGCGATCGGCGTCAGTCATGGCGTGCAGATGATCAACGCCGTAGGTAAGCGAGTTGTCGAAGGTGGGGATGCCCGTTTCGCTGCGGAATCTGCATTTAGAACATTGTTGATACCAGGTGGTATCGCGTTGCTATCAGACACCGTTGGGTTTATGACATTGCTGGTTATAGATATCGGCATCATCCGTGAATTGGCGATTACGTCTAGTATTGGTGTTGCAGTTATCATTTTGACCAACCTCATTTTGTTGCCGGTATTGATGTCCTACATCAAGTTCAGTGACAAATACAAAGCCCGTTTCGCAGGAAAAGAGAATCGTTCAGACAAGTTTTGGAATCAAATCTCACATTGCTCGTCGCCAAAAGTGGCTTATGGCATATTGGCGGTGACGGCTGTGTTGTTTGTGTTGGGGTGGCTGCAATCGCAAAAGATGAAGATCGGTGATTTGCACGCCGGTGCACCAGCCCTACATGAGGATTCTCGGTACAATCAGGATACCTTCCTGATCACTGATAAATACGCGATCAGCGTCGACTACATATCTATTTTGGTTGAGACCAAACCCTCTGCTTGTACCTCATATGAGGTGATGACCGCTATTGATGAGTTACAGTGGAAAATGACCAATGTTGAGGGTGTGCAATCTGCAGTGAGTTTGGCGTCAGTAGCGAAGATCGTGAATGCCGGATACAACGAGGGCAATCCTAAATGGCGAGTACTTCCACGTAATCAGCAAACGATGGTGCAAGCTATCGCACAGGTACCCACTTCTTCGGGTTTGCTAAACGGTGATTGTTCTGTAATGCCTATTATTCTGTTTATGGAAGATCACAAAGCAGAGACCATTGATCGAGTCGTCGATGCGGTTAAGGCTTTCCGTCAGGAATACGAAACTGAAGACCTACAGTTTAAACTAGCATCTGGACCGGTGGGTGTTATGGCGGCTAAGAACGAAGCGGTGGCTGCTGCGCAAAACCCGATGATGCTCTACGTGTTTGGTGCGGTGATTATCTTGTGTCTAATGAGTTTCCGTTCATTAAGGGCAACCCTGTCTGTAGTCATACCCTTGTATGTAGTATCGGTTTTGGCACAGGCATTGATGACCTATTTACAAATCGGTCTGACGGTTTCCACATTGCCCGTTATCGCTTTAGGTGTTGGGATCGGTGTCGATTATGGTATCTACATTCTGTCGACAATGAACATCAAGCTCAAATCAGGCATGCCAGTGCGGCAAGCCTATTTTGATGCATTAAAAGAACGGGGCAGTGCAGTGCTGTTTACAGGGGTGACCTTGGCAGTTGGTGTGAGTACCTGGGTGTTCTCTTCATTGAAGTTTCAGATGGACATGGGGATCCTGTTGACCTTCATGTTCGTGGTTAACATGTTGGGTGCCATTGTGGTCTTGCCGGCATTGGCCTCAGTGTTCTGGTACAAGCAAAAATAATTCTTGCATAAGTATTTAGTCCAAAAAGTGAAAAGGGTTCTATGAACCCTTTTTTATTGGCTTTTGTTGCATATTTATTTCCATTGTAAAAATGCCGTTAAAATATCCCTTTCAAAGCCCGAAAATTTTAGCGAAAATAGCCCCATCTCAGGTCAAAAACTGTTTATATCTCAGTCTTTTGACTAATCTATACAAGTCGACATTCAAGTGAGCAAGATTTAACCTCACTTCACAATTACAAGGTATTCAAATGACGGTTGCCAATAGCCAACATTCGGTCGTGCTGGACAATGTGTACAAACTTATTCAAAAAAAGGTCGATAAAGCCTACTCAGGTATGGTCGAACAGTTTTCTCGGATTCTGTTTCGCAATATCTCGGTAGACGACCTAGAAAATCGTAACGACAGTGATCTCTATGGGGCGACCCTGAGTCTGTGGAACGAGTTTCAAAAGTACGATGCTCGTCAGCCACGCATTCGAGTATTTAATCCAGAAATCTCCCGTCATGGTTGGCAGTCATCCCACACCATCGTAGAAATTATCGTGAGTGACATGCCGTTCTTGGTGGATTCAGTTCGCATGACTTTGAATCGACTTGGCATCACTGCGCACCTTTTGCTCCATAGTCCGATTAAAATCCAGCGCAATGATAAGAACGAATTGACTGCGTTGCTGGATTCAAAATCTCGCGCTAAAGAGCAGACCAAAGAGACTGTCTTCCTGATTGAGGTAGATAGACAGACAAGCAAAAAGGCCCTCAACAGTTTGGCATCAGAATTGTTGTCTGTAGTAGGTGAAGTGTCCTTGTCAGTGTCTGACTGGCAACTTATGAGAGATAAGTTAGCCAGCTTAATAAAAGATTTTGACGAATCTAATTGTCCCGCTCCAGAAGTTGAAATCAAACAAGCTAAACAGTTTTTGACTTGGTTAAATGACCATAACTTCACATTGATGGGCTACCGTTACTACGATGTAAAAGCAATAAAAGGTGACCATCGTTGGGTACCGCAAAACGAAACCAGTTTGGGGCTGATGAAAAACTCCATCAGCGACAAAGAACGCGTGTTGTCTCAATTACCAGCGTCTGCTCGCAAAGAAGCTTTAAGTGTGCGCCCGTTGATTCTGACAAAAACTAATAGTCGTTCAAGAGTGCACCGTCCTGCCTATATGGACTATGTCGGTATTAAGCGCTTTGACAAGGCGGGTAATGTTATCGGCGAAGACCGCTTCTTGGGTCTGTATTCAGCGTCTTTCTACAATAGCAGTGCAACCCAGTTGCCGGTTTTGCAAGGTAAAATCGAACGAATTTGCCAACAATCTGGTTTCGACAAAGGCTCCCATGCGTTTAAAGCCTTCCTAAACATCATCGAAACTTACCCTCGTGATGAGCTCTTACAAGGCAGTGAAGATGAACTTGTACAAATCATTTTGGGTATTTTCCAGATGCAAGAACGGGGCATCTCCCGCTTGTTTGTGCGCAAAGATGTGTTTGGTCGATTTGTCAGTTGTATGGTTTATGTGCCTCGTGAGAAATACAACACTCAGCTACGTAAAGAAACTCAAGAACTTTTGAAGAAGTCGTTTAACAGTGAAGAACAAGTTGAGTTTACGACCTATTTTTCTGAATCTGTATACGCCAGAACACACTACATCGCTCGAGTAAAAGACAACAATGCGGAATTTAATGTGAAGGATATAGAACGTAATATCATCGAACTGACTAAGAGCTGGAATGACCGTTTAACCGCAACTATTCGAGCTACCCATGGCGAAGCCGCTGGCAAGTTGCTAGAGCAAAAATACGACAATGCCTTCTCCCGCAGTTATGCTGAGCATAACTTGCCCGGTGCAGCACTGGTCGATATTGGCAAACTCGAATTACTCAGTGAGCAACATGGCTTAGACATGCTGTTTTACCGTCCTCAAGAAGAGGGGCCGGACAGTAAAATCGTCAAATTGAAGCTGTTCCATCGCAATGAGCCTATCCATTTGTCCGCAGTGTTGCCAATGCTGGAAAACTTCGGCTTAAGAGTCGTGGACGAAAGTCCTTACCGTATCCAGTGTGCTTCTGGTGAAGTGCATTGGATCATGGATTTCTCCATGTTGCATAACAACAGCCAGAAATTAAATATGGAAACAGCACAAAGCCTGTTCCAAGACGCCTTTGCCAAAGTGTGGCACAACTTGCTCGAAGATGACCCGTTCAACCGTCTGGTATTGGGTGCAGGATTGACTGGCCGAAGCGTAACCATTTTGCGAGCCTATGCTAAGTACATGCGTCAAACCGGCAGCTCGTTCAGTAATTCCTATATTGCCAATACCTTGGCTAATTACCCCAGTATTGCCAAATTGCTGATCGATTTGTTCTGTATTCGCTTTGATCCCAATTTGAAACGCAGCAGCAAAAAAGAAGAGACCCTTTTGGCGGACGTTAAGACTCGCCTAGACCAGGTTTCCAATTTGGATGACGACCGTATTATTCGCCGTTATATGGATATGATCTTGGCAACGTTGCGCACCAACTTCTTCCAGAAGGATGAAAAGGGTGAGGACAAGCCGTACATGTCCTTCAAGATGTTGCCCGAATTGATCCCAGACATGCCTCTGCCATTGCCGAAGTTTGAAATTTTTGTCTATTCACCTCGTATCGAAGGTGTGCATTTGCGTGGCGGTAAAGTTGCACGGGGTGGTTTGCGTTGGTCAGATCGTCGGGAAGACTTCCGCACTGAAGTGTTAGGTCTGGTGAAAGCTCAGCAGGTTAAAAACACCGTGATCGTGCCGGTAGGAGCTAAAGGTGGTTTTGTCTGTAAAAACCTTCCAACCGATAAAGGTCGAGATGCAATACAACAAGAGGGTCAAGCCTGTTATCGCATCTTTATCCGTAGCTTACTGGATATTACTGACAATATTGTTGACGGTAAGATAGTCCATCCAACAGACGTGGTTCGTTTGGATGATGACGACCCATATTTGGTTGTTGCAGCCGATAAGGGAACCGCTACATTTTCAGACATCGCTAATGGCATTTCAGAAGAGTATAACTTCTGGCTAGGTGACGCGTTTGCATCCGGTGGAAGTATTGGTTATGACCACAAGAAAATGGGCATTACCGCACGTGGCGGATGGGAATCCGTTAAGCGCCACTTTAGTGAAATGGGCGTAGATTGCCAAACTACTGACTTTACCTGTGTGGCCATTGGTGACATGGCAGGTGATGTATTCGGTAACGGTATGTTGTTGTCCCAACACACTCGTTTAGTGTGTGCCTTTAACCATTTGCATATTTTCTTCGACCCTAACCCTAATGCACAAACCAGTTACGTTGAACGCAAGCGCTTGTTTGAAAATCCATCATTGACTTGGGATGACTACGACAAGTCACTTATTTCCAAAGGCGGTGGTGTATTCGCTCGCTCTGCAAAATCTATCAAGCTAACACCCGAAATGAAAAAGTGGTTGGGAACGACTGCACAGAGCATGACTCCCAACGAGTTAATCCATAATGTATTGCAAATGCCAGTGGATTTGATTTGGAATGGTGGCATAGGAACTTATGTTAAAGGCAGCAAGGAAACCCATTCTGACGTGGGTGATCGCGCTAACGATGACGTTCGTGTCAATGGCAAACAAGTTCGCGCCAAAATAGTAGGTGAGGGCGGTAACCTAGGTTTGACCCAATTGGGACGTATTGAATACGCCTCCCATGGTGGTCGAGTTAATACCGACTTTATTGATAATGTAGGCGGCGTGGATTGCTCTGACAACGAAGTTAATATCAAAATTTTACTTAACGCCTTGGTCAGTGCCGGCGATCTCACCAAGAAACAACGTAACGAGTTGTTGTATTCAATGACGGATGATGTTGCAGATTTGGTGATTCAAGATTGTTACCGTCAAACCCAATCCATTTCCATTACCGAATTGGGTGGACCGGCGCTACTCAAAGAGCAACTGCGTTTTATTCATGGTTTAGAGCGTGAAGGAGCATTGAATCGCGAACTGGAATTCATTCCATCCGACGACGAGTTGTCTGACCGTATGGCGCAGGGCAAGGGTCTAACCCGTCCTGAATTGGCGGTACTCATCGCTTATGGCAAGATGGTGCTCAAAGAGCGTTTGAACATAAGTCAGATTACGGACAACCCATACCATGAACAATTGCTCGTAGGCGCGTTCCCGAAAGTCTTACAAGACCGTTTCGTACCGCAAATGGAATTCCATCCGCTACGCGCCGAAATTATCGCCACTAAGCTGACCAACAATATGGTCAACGACATGGGCTTGAATTTTGTATTCCGCATGCAAGAAGAAACAGGTGCGACCGTAGACGAAATCGCTTCGGCTTACTCCGTCATTAAAGGCGTGTTTGGTATGGATGCGTTATGGAGTGCCATCGAAGATCTGGACAATAAAGTCCCCGCAAAAGTGCAGTTGGATATGCTGGACAAAATGCGCAGAACCATGCGTCGAGCATCTCGCTGGTACTTGCGTCATGGCGATAAGTCTATGTCTATTGCCAAGGCAATCAACTACTACATTCCAACCTTCAACGATCTCAGTAAGAACCTTGAATCTTATCTGGTCGATGAGGAATACAAACAGTTGGAAAATGGCACTAGTGCTTTGGTAAAACAAGGTGTTCCAGCAAAAGTGGCCTATCAAGTAGCAAGCTTGAGCAATATGTTCTCGGTCTTGGATTTGGCGCAAATCGCTCAGAATGAATCACGTAAAATCTCCATCGTGGCCAGTCTGTATTACAAACTGGGCTCTAAATTGGAATTGCATTGGTTCTTAGACCAAATCAATCGTCAAACGGTAACCAACCATTGGCAAGCACTTGCCAGAGCATCATACCGTGAAGAGTTAGATTGGCAGCAACGTTCTATTACCACGGTTTTACTCAATGGTAGTCCCGATAAAGACAATGCTGAGGAAATCTTAGCCAATTGGATGGATAGCAATTCAATCTTGCTGGATCGCTGGTATCATATGATGTCAGAATTCAAGACCAGCACGACCCATGAATTTGCTAAATTCTCGGTAGCCTTACGAGAATTGATGTTGTTGAGCATCAACGCCAATTCATAGGAAAATCGAAAACTCCAAAAAGGCCCTGTTTATCAGGGCTTTTTATTATGAGGATGACCATGTATCCAATAGTTCAACGAGCGCTTTTTCAATGTGATCCGGAATGGAGTCATGATTTTGCACTCGGCTGGCTTAAACGCTCGCAAAACACACTGCTTGATCTAACTTATCGACAAAGTCTTAAGCACAAACCGGTAGAGTGCCTTAGCCTAACCTTTGATAATCCCTTAGGTTTAGCCGCTGGGTTGGATAAGAACGGCGAGTGTATTGATGCGTTTGCGGCTATGGGCTTTGGATTCATTGAAATAGGAACAGTCACACCGGTTGCTCAGGTTGGAAATGACAAGCCTCGTATGTTCCGTTTACCCGAAGCAAAGGCCATCATTAATCGCATGGGATTCAATAACAAAGGGGTTGATTACTTAGTTGAGCAAGTTAAAGGGTGTCAATTTAAAGGTGTGTTAGGGATCAACATTGGCAAGAATAAGGTCACTCCCGAAGATCAAGCGTTAGATGATTATGTGACGTGTTTGAAGAAAGTCTACCGCCATGCAAGTTATATCACGATAAACATCTCTTCACCGAATACGCCAGGTTTAAGAAACTTGCAGTACGGTGAGGCGTTAAATCATTTGTTGAGTGGCATCAAACAATGTCAGCATGAATTGCAGCAACTCCATGGAAAGTATGTTCCTATTTTAGTCAAAATCGCGCCAGATTTGACCGATGTGGAAATTCAACAAATTGCTCAGTCCTTTCTAGACACGGCGGTCGATGGTGTGATTGCCACTAATACCACTTTGGATCGGAGTCAGGTTCAAGGTTTACCGAATGCCGATGAAGCCGGTGGTCTCAGTGGTTCGGTGTTAACAGAAAAATCATGTCACGTTACCCGTGTTTTGCGAACGGCTTTGGGTGGTGAAATGCCCATAATCGGTGTCGGCGGAATTGACAGTTTAGCCGCCGCAAAAGATCGATTAGAGGCAGGTGCCAACTTATTGCAAATCTATTCGAGCTTCATTTACCAAGGGCCTGCGCTGATCAAATCGATCGTAAATGGCTTATAACGATCTTTTATCGATCCCATATAGCTAGAGTGAAAAGATCTTTCCAAGTAGTCAAGATTGCCCCAAGATAGTAGGTCTTGGGGCAATTATTGTGTGGTGGTTTGATGCTTTCACCAAATGACAAATGGCGTTGGTATACTGATTCGGAAAGTTGTCTGATGGTTGAGCTAGAGTCGGGCATGCGTTTTCAAACGGCATATCATGGCAGCCAATTGGCCCAAACCCAACTCGATGCCCCCTTTTGTATCGAACACAGTCAGTTGTTTGTTGATTTGGTCGATGTCATACAAGACAGCGGCATTCCGTTTACGGCAACACAAATTCAGCAGGTGGCACTCAATGGCACCGCTGCCCATTTTTTTCACAAGTCAGTGGCCCACAAGAGTTGGCTATTCGATTCTTTTAACGCAAATGTTGAACAAGATTCTATGCGCCTCGGCTGGTTATTGAGTGGTTCTGAGTCTGCACTGGTGATGAGTTTCCACCAAGACGGTGCCTGTTTGAACTGTCTCAATTTATCCGATTCGTTTACCCTGACCAATGGTAAGTCCTACGGACAATTTGCTTTGCTCAAAGTGCACAGTGACAGATTGTTTCCTTTAGACAATTTAGATGAATTGGAGATGAGAATCGCCAAACGCGCCTAAATTCTTATGTTTGGAGGGCGCTAACCAGACATACCCTTATGCCTTTCAAATAGGAATAGTCTCTTCCAACGACCAGTGCACGATTTGTAGACAGCGCCTGTCCAGAGAATCTTTTGGTTTTGTTGGATTTACCCTTATGAAGCGAGCACGAATACCGTATAATCCCAGCCGTTTAAAGAATTAGAGAGTATTATGGTCGAGTTTTTAGTCACCACTTCAAAAGGCTTGGATGAGTTGTTGTTGCAAGAGTTGCAAACTTTGCTACCGCAGGTGCAATTCAAAGGCAAACCAGGACAAGTCCTATTCCATGGTGACTTAAAAGACGCCTACACCATTTGCCTATGGTCTAGATTGGCTAATCGGGTGTTGTTGAAATTCGCTGGCGGTCCCATTAATTCCGCGGACGATCTATACAATGTGGTTTCTCAGGTTAATTGGCCGGCCCAGTTTGATGTGAACCAAACCTTCGTAGTGGATTTCTCTGGTACCAATCGCACCATCAATAACACCCAATTTGGCGCTTTAAAGGCGAAAGATGCCATCGTAGATCAGTTTAACGATTTGTTTGAACAGCGTCCTTCTGTAGATAAACAGAATCCACATATCCGCGTGCACTGTCGAGTTTGGAAAGAGAACTTTTCCGTTTATCTTGATTTAAGTGGCAAAAGTTTGCATCAAAGACATTATCGTCAGCAAACTGGCCAAGCGCCGCTCAAAGAGCATATTGCTTGTGCCATGTTGTATCGAAGTGGTTGGGCAAATCATCCTAGTACACCTCTTTACGACCCGATGTGTGGTTCTGGTACTGTGGTGATTGAAGCGGCGCTAATGGCTGCCAATATTGCCCCCGGTCGTCACAGAAACCATTGGGGATTTAGCCAGTGGAAAGGTCATAAAGGGGAAGTCTGGCAACAACTCTTGGACGAGGCTGATCAGCAACAAAAACAAGTCCAAACGGCAATTTACGCCAATGAGTTGGACATTAAGGTTTTAAACCACGCAAAACAAAACGCCCAGAATGCCGGGGTTTTTGATCTTATTCAATTCAGCAGTGGCGATGGCACCAAAAAGCAGTTAGAAGCCACGCAACCAGGCTACATTGTGTCTAACCCGCCTTATGGTGAACGACTCAGTGAACTTACCGAATTGTTGCCGGTATTTCAGCGCTGGGGGATGACGCTAAAACAGCATTTTCAAGGCTGGCAGCTCAGTTTGCTGACATCTAATCGGGACCTGTTGAGACAACTTAAGCTGGTATCTAAAAAGCAATACCAAATGATGAACGGACCTATCGAGTGCCAACTAGTCAATTTTGTTTTGGATGAGAAAAACTGTCAGGTTCACGAAGTCAATTTGGACAACAATGACTTTGCCAATCGCTTGAAAAAAAATATCAAGCGCCTAGAAAAATGGTTGAAGCAACAAAATACCAATTGTTATCGCATCTATGATGCAGATTTGCCTGAATACAACGTTGCCATCGATCGTTATGACGATTGGTTGGTAGTGCAAGAATACGCTCCGCCCAAAGACGTGCCAGAGCAAAAAGCTCGCAAGCGACTCCACGAAGTGGTGATAGCCTTGCCACAGGTGCTAGGAATACCAGCTCACCAGATCGCCTTGAAGACGCGTATGCAGCAAAAGGGTACTCAGCAGTACGAAAAAGTCGCAACAAACCGCAGTCGAATGGTTGTTGAAGAAAATGGCGCAAAATTCTGGGTCAATCTCACCGACTACTTAGACACTGGTCTGTTCCTTGATCACAGGATCACCCGCCAGAAAATACAACAGATGGCTAAGGGCAAGGACGTGCTAAATCTTTTCGCCTACACCGGCAGTGTCTCGGTGCATGCGGCATTAGGTGGCGCTAAGTCAGTGACCACTGTGGACATGTCGAAGACTTATATTCAGTGGGCAAAAGACAATTGGACTCTGAATGAATTGCGTACTGCCAGTCATTTTATTCAGGCCGATTGCACAACATGGTTATCCCAGCACCAACAGCGCTATGACTTGATTTTTATCGACCCTCCATCCTTTTCAAACTCCAAACGGATGCATAACACCTGGGATGTACAGCGGGATCATGTGGCGCTTTTGCGAGAGGCGAAACGATGTCTTGCGGAAAACGGTATCATTGTATTTTCAAACAATCTTCGCAGTTTCAAATTGGATGAAACGGAAATGAGGGCAATGGGATTCCAGATTGAAAACATCAGTCAACAAACCTTGCCAGAAGATTTCAAGCGAAACCCCAAGATTCATCAATGTTGGATTTTGAAAGCGTAAGGATTGAACGTGAAACTCACCTTGTACTCAGCTCCAAACTGTCATTTATGTGATGTTGCTTTAGACCTCATTGAGCCATTGTTACCCAGCATAGACGGGCAACTTGAAAAAGTGAATATTAAAACTGACCCACAGTTGTATCATTTGTATGCCGTGCGCATACCTGTACTTAAACGACAAGACAATCAACAAGAATTAGGTTGGCCCTTCGATCAGCAAACACTAGCGAATTTTCTTAAATGAGCCTCTTACAATTAAAAAATGCCTGTCTGACATTTGGCCATCCGCCTTTATTGGATAAGGTTGAATTAGTAATACAACCGGCTGAGCGAGTGTGTTTGGTTGGTCGCAATGGATGCGGTAAATCGACCTTATTAAAGATCATCGCTGGAGAGCAAGTCTTGGATGATGGCCAGCGTATCGTCGCAACGGACACACGAATTTCACGATTACCACAAGATCCGCCGCAAAGTGTTGAAGCCACATTATTCGATTATGTTGCCGAAGGCATGGCTTCGGTGGGAGAGGTGTTAAAACAGTACTTTCATCAAACCAATTTAGTGGCCACTGACCCAAGTGATAAGAACTTAAACCGACTGGAACAACTGCAAACTGAATTGGAAGCGAAGAATGCTTGGCAGTTTGAACAGCAAATATTACAAGTGTTAACTTGGCTCAAGCTCGATCCGAATCAGCAATTGTCTTCTTTGTCTGGTGGATGGCGACGGAAAGCCGCTTTAGCCCGTGCATTGGCAGGAAATCCGGATATATTGTTGTTAGATGAACCCACCAACCACTTGGACATTGATATGATCAAGTGGCTGGAGCAAACGGTAAAAGATTACAAAGGCGCAATCGTATTTGTCAGTCACGATCGGGCCTTTATTCGCAATGTTGCTACGCGAATCGTCGACTTAGATCGGGGCGGATTGGTTAGTTATCCCGGAAATTATCAGCAATATTTAGACAAAAAAGAACATGATCTGCAAGTTGAGGCGAATGCCAACGCTGAGTTTGATAAGAAACTGAGTCAAGAAGAGACCTGGATAAGACAAGGGATCAAAGCCCGTCGAACTCGAAATGAGGGCCGTGTTAGAGCACTAAAAGCCTTGCGTAACGAGCATGCTCAACGAAGAAAAGTGCAGGGTAGAGCAAAAGCATCGATAAGTAGCGCAAGCAGTTCTGGTAAGATCGTGTTTGATTGTGAAGGATTGTCCTATGCCATTGACGGAAAGCAAATAGTAAAGGACTTCGACTTTACTTTGTACCGGAATGACAAATTGGCTTTGATCGGGCCCAATGGTTGTGGAAAAAGCACTCTGATTAAATTGATGCTTGGGCAACTTAAACCCCAGTCGGGACATTTAAAAACCGGGGTGAATTTAGAAGTCGCGTATTTTGACCAGCACAGATTGGCTTTAGACCCGGATAAAACCGTGATTGATACGGTAGCGGACGGCAAACGAGATCTAATGGTTAATGGCAATCCCCGTCATGTAATCAGTTATCTACAAGACTATCTGTTTACGCCGGAAAGAGTAAATGCACCCGTTGGATCGCTCTCAGGTGGAGAGAAAAATAGACTATTGTTGGCCAAACTGTTACTTAAACCCAGTAACTTTCTGATCCTCGATGAACCGACAAACGACTTGGATGTTGAAACTCTCGAACTCCTTGAAGATGTCATCAGTCAGTATGATGGTACGGTAGTACTGGTCAGTCACGACCGAGAATTTGTTGATAACGTTGTGACATCCAGTATTTATTTCGAAGGAAACGGAGTATTACAAGAATTCGTTGGTGGATATCAAGATATAGAAAGCTGGTATGGCGCACAAAAAAATGTGCCTGCGGTCGAAACTTCTGTAAAATCTGCGAGTCCTAAACCCCAGCAACCAGAACGTAAAACGAAAAAGTTGTCCTACAAGTTGCAACTCGAACTAGATGAGTTGCCGAAGCGGATTGAAAATCTAGAGAACGAAATAGCGCAATTACAAGGGCAAATCAGTTCACCAGACTTTTTTAAACAGGACACAAAAGACAGCAATTCAGTCTTATCTTTGCTAGCAGAGCGTGAAAATTCACTGGCAACTGCGTATGATAGATGGGATGAATTAGAGGGAATGTTGCAAGGCGATTGAGTCTCAAAAACATAACAATGCCATTAGCAAAACGTAGTAAAAGCAGGAAAATGAATGAAATTAAGTAGGCTGGCCAGTGCGCTAACCCTTTCACTTATCTCGGTCACGTCAGTCAACGCTGCAAAATATCGAGTTGTCGAATTACCCGTTGATGACCTAGGCATAAATTCCTTTGCTCAAGACATTAACCAGCGTGGTGACGTCACAGTCATCGTCGATACCCCGTTTAATCCGCCTATTGACGTGGATTTGATTAATTTTGAATCTCCGAGTTTATTGAGCTTGACCAATGCTGACGGTGCCGCTGTCGGTAACATCAACAACGAAGATTTAGCTATTCTCGCTGCATATATAAAAAGCTTTAATCCCAACGGCGGGGTTGAAACATTCAACTATGCGGTTCAAATGTTGGCAGACTATCAAAGCTACATTTCCAATGAACGTGAATCAGAATTATTGCAAGCCTTTGATAAAGTTGAGGTGGATTTAGAAGGTTTATCGCAAAGCGTTAATAACCGTGTAACGGGCATCAATAATGCCTTGGCAACTGTAGGAAACAGTGCTGCCCCCTTTGAAAAGATCCGTTATCGCAATGAAAATGGCGACATCATTTTTTACATGGGACAAGAGCACTACACACGTGGTTATTTGCAAATCAATAATGCGGTGTTTGACGTGCTACCTCCAGAAGATTTCTTGGGCGGGTTCAGTAATGCCAACGACATCAATAACAGTTTCGAAGTGGCTGGAGTCGCTTCAGTGGAAGTTTCTGAAAGCTTTGAACTGGCAGGCGAGGCCTGCGAAGACGAAGACCAAAGAAATGACGTACCCTATGAAATATGTGTACGCAATCTATTCCGGACCTATCAAGCAAACTACAACGCGAATTTAAGAGGTTTCAGGCTGCCTGCAGATTTGGCTTTCAAACGCCGAGCGATGATATGGCAGTTTAATGCATCTGGAGATTTGCTCGAAAGTCGCGAACTTGGCACTCTTATCGATAAAGAGTTCGAAGACGATAAATATTATTCCAGCTCAGCAAAAGCCATCAATGATAACGGTATCGCGGTAGGGACTTCGAACGCCTTTTTTGCTGATAACCCCAACAATGTGATAGTAAATGTGGCTGCTGTTTTTGACGGTGATGAGGTAGTCGGTTTCATTAATGATCAGGAATACCCACAAAGTACCGCCGAAGATATCAACAACAATGATATCGTGGTTGGTTATGGCACTAAGATTATCAACGGTACGAGTCGTACCAAGTTTTTCGTTCACGATTATCGCGGTGAAGTAACAGAGTTCCCTAGTGACTTCTTCAATTCTTCTTCGAGTGTTGCCAACGCAATAAACGATAATGGTTTGGTTGTAGGGCAAGGTGAAGTTGAAACCAACCTCAGTGGCGCACGACGCAGTGAAGGTTTCATATATGACATTGATACGAAAGAGTTTACCAACATCAATGATATGTTGAGCTGCAATTCCCCATACACCATTATTCAAGCAAACGACATTAATGAACGTGACGAAATTGCCGCTACCGCTGTCGTTTATCGTGAATCCTATGATTTAGCTGGGGATATTGCTCTGGATGATAGAGGAAACACAATATATGAAAATGCGACCGTTGCAGTGAAATTGGTTCCGATTCCTGGTGGTACCATTGATGATTGCCAATTACAGCAAGATAAATTAGAAAGAAAAGGCGGTTCGCCTTTGTGGTTACTTCCGCTGATTGGATTGGCTTTGTGCAGAAGATTTTGGCGCAATTGAACCGTCATTCTGTAAGATCGTAAAGGCCACTGTGACAGTGGCCTTTTTTATGGTGTTTCATGAGAGTTAAAAATCTGACCATTCGGTAAAATAAGGGATGTCACAGCAGTAGACACTAACCATATCACAATAAGAAAAAATCAAACCTGATAATGATATTTTTTTGTCATAAAAATGAAATAAATAGAAAAAATTAATGTAAAGAAAAAGGTAAGGGTAATCAGGAGTTTAAAGGATTTGCCTTATAACCGCCGGAAATTTCCATTGAACCCTTTTTAACTTCGTATAGTCTGAAAATTGTGGTCACTTCGATCACACATTCTATTTTCGAAAAGAGGTAACTCAATGAAAAGACAAAAACGTGATAAGCTTTCCCGCGCGCATTCCAAAGGTTATCAAGCAGGTATTACCGGTCGTTCGAAAGAACTTTGTCCCTTTCAATCATCAGATTCTCGCTCACAATGGCTCGGAGGTTGGCGTGAAGCCATCGAGGATCGAAACCTAGGCCTCAGTGGCCGGTAGAAAATTAGCCCCGTTGAGGGGCTTTTGTCGTTTTAGGGACGGAAAAATTAGAAACTGCTGGTATCTTGGAACAATCCAACTTTTAAGTTTTCTGCACTGTATATTTCTCGTCCGTCGACTTCTACGACGCCATCGGCCATACCCATAAACAATTTACGCTTAATAACCCGCTTCATATCTATTTTGTAGGTAACTTTCTTGGCGGTTGGTAGAATCTGACCGGTGAATTTCACCTCACCCACACCCAAAGCTCGGCCTTTTCCGGGACCTCCTGACCATCCTAAGAAAAACCCGACTAGTTGCCACATGGCATCTAAGCCCAGACACCCCGGCATAACAGGATCTCCTGGGAAATGGCAAGCGAAAAACCAAAGATCAGGGGTTATATCCAATTCTGCGACGATGTAGCCCTTGTCGAATTTTCCACCCGTTTCTGAGATAGTCACAATGCGATCCATCATCAGCATATTGGGTGCCGGTAATTGACTGTTTCCCGGACCAAATAATTCGCCTTCACTGCATGCTAAAAGATCTTGTCGGTCGAAACTGGATTTAAATTTACTCATATGAATTTCTACTTAGCCTAAAAGGCGTCTAATTTAGCGAACAGTTGTACGCTTAACAACTCTGAACAGTGAATTATTGATGAATATGCTGCATATTCCCATTAAACTGAGCCTTAAGAAGTTTTGGAGGAATCATGAAAAAAAGCAATGGCTCTGCAAATGCTGAGAAACAACGTCGATATCGGCAGAGACAAAAGGAATTGGGTAATAAACAGGTGAGGGGCTACATCACTAAAGAAGCCATGGAATGCTATAACGAGATCCGTGACAAAACTAAGTGGACAGACAATGAAGTTTTATCAAATGCGTTACGCATAACCTATGCAGCCTACAAGTGTGGTCAGATTAAGTTGTTGAATGAGTGGCTTAAAGACCACAATCGATAAACTCTCCAGTAATACTTATACTTTTTGCTCTCGACGGATATTCTGGCTCGAGGTTGACACAGATCAAAACGGTTGAAGTGGACTGTAGCATACTGAAATGGAGCTAATGTTTAAGAGGAGTCACCATGTACGTATCTGCACCAGATTACAGACACATTCTTGTTGCCATTGATATCTATTCGTCTTACGAACCGGTGTTAAATCGAGCGTTATCATTTGCCGGCTCTAAAGACAAAATCTCGTTAATGTATGTTACCGCTCCGCAAGTTTACTTTGAGCCCTATGCCGTCAATGTTGGGCACGATTTTATGCAACAAATCGAACAGCGAGCAACGAAACGTTTGTTGGAAATCGCTAATCAACATGGGATTTCAGAAGACAGCACTCATTTGTTGGTTGGTGATGCAGCTGACGCCATTCATAAATTCGCAGATGAAAATAGTATCGACTTAATAGTGTTAGGTACTCATGGTCGCAGTGGTATCAAATTGCTTTTAGGCTCTACAGCAAACTCGGTATTACATGGCGCTAAGTGTGATGTCCTTGCGGTTCGTGTGTAATATTTACAGTCTTGTCGTAATTTATTCTCATCAATACGGGTGTCTTCAACTAAGCTGACTATACAGGTCGGTGGGAACACCCTTATTCTCGCTTAACTGGTCCTAATCGAGCAGTTGGCAAAGTATTTGCTCCTTTCAGGTCAACACAATGATTAATTGGGTATCGCTACCCATTTGGAGCTTAGCTATGTATTACAACTTAAAACGCTTACTTGGATACGAAATAAAAACCACCGACGATGAAATCGGCTCCGTTAAAGATTTTTTATTTGATGATCGTAGCTGGGCGGTTCGTTATCTTTCTATCGACACCAGCAAGTGGTTGCCCCTCAGTCGAAAAGTGTTGCTGTCTCCAATCGCGTTTCAAAGATTTGACGATGAGCAGGAGCAAGTCGTTATGAATCTCAGCAAAGAGCAGGTAAAGAACAGTCCCTCTATTGACGAACATAAACCCATTTCTAGAGAGTATGAAGAATTACTGTTTAAGTATTTTGGCTATGGTTTTTATTGGATGGGCCCGGGTATTTGGGGGGAGTATGCTCAGCCCAATCGACTGGTTGATGTGGTTGACCCCGATCTCGTTGAACAACCAGAGGAGGATGACCACAATCATCTGCGATCATTTGAGGAAGTCTTGGGTTACCACTTTCGTGTTCAGGATAAATTTGTGGGTGAGGTCAGTGGTTTAATACTGAACGATACCACTTGGTTAATTGAATATGTGTTGGTGGAAAGCGACGAATGGTTGTCGGAACACCATCACTATCAGATTCCAATCGAGCATGTAACTCGTATTCGCTGGCCAGATAGACAGGCAATTTCGAACCTCGACTTTGAGCACCTTGCTGAGTTTGAAGTCGCAAAAGATGCCTGAATTTGAACAAGTCCACTATGTTGGAGAACGCCATGAATGCGCACACTACGGCTCAAAATTCACTGTTTGGTGAACAAACGGAACTGGCTAAGAAAAACTTCAATTTTAGTCATCTCCGCCTTCAGGGCTCATTTATCTCTGCTTTGGCTCAAATTAAATATGCTTACGCTAAGGCTCATATGGCACTGGACCTTATCGATAAAGAAAAAGCGAAAGCCATTATGGACAGTGCAGATGCCATTTCCAAAGGGCAATATTATGAGCAATTTGTGGTGGACGTGTTTCAGACCGGGTCTGGAACCAGCACCAATATGAATATGAATGAAGTGGTGGCAAATCTAGCATCGCAACAGACGAAGCTCAAAGTCCATCCTAATGATGATGTGAACTTGGGACAAAGTTCCAACGACACTATTCCAAGCGCAATACATCTAAGTGCAGCCAGCCAAATTCAAGATGCTCTCTTGCCAGCCTTGGAGCGGCTTAAAACTTCAATTCAAGACTGTGGTTTGAAATTTCAACATGTGGTGAAAACAGGACGCACCCACTTGATGGATGCGGTTCCTTTGACTTTCCAACAAGAGTTATCAGGATATGCTTCCTCTATCGACCAATCTCAGTTGCGTCTGCAATTTGCCTTAGTGGAATTACAAAAGATAGCGCTTGGCGGCACGGCAATCGGTACTGGATTGAATGCTCACCCTGATGCGGTAAAAATGGCATGTGACATTTTAAGTGAGCGAATGGGGCTGTCTGTTAGCCGGTGTGAAAACGGTTTTGCGGCCATTAGCACTCAAGACGCGATTGTGTCTGCCAGCGGACAACTTCGTACTTTGGCCGTGACTCTGTTAAAGATATGCCATGATCTAAGATGGATGAACAGTGGTCCTATGTGCGGTCTTGGTGAAATAGTTTTGCCGAAAAGACAAGCAGGCAGCAGCATCATGCCGGGTAAAGTGAATCCCGTGATCCCTGAAGCTGTCACTATGGCATGTGCGCAGGTAATGGGAAACGATGCAACGATCGGATTTTCAGGGCAGGGCGGCAACTTTCAACTCAACACCATGCTGCCGTTGATTGCCTATAATGTATTGCAAAGCATTGAATTACTCACCAATAGCGCAAAGTCTCTGGCTGACAATGTGTTCCCAGAGATAGAAGTAAATGAAACAGCAATTGCGAGCAAACTCGGACGCAATCCAATCCTAGCAACGGCACTGAATCCACACATTGGATACGAAAAAGCAGCTAAAATCGCCAATTTAGCGTATAAAAATGGGCAAGCCGTGTTGGACGTTGCCAAACAAGAAACCACCCTCGATGCCGAGCAACTCGAACAAATTCTGAACCCCAAAAACTTTGTGTAAAACCGGGCGAAATACAGAAAGTGGCGAAAATACAAGGAACAATTTATGTCTAAGCATTACGACGTTAAGCGTAAAATAGAGATCTCTGGTAACGAATATCACTTTTTCGATATTCATCAATTGTCTGACTTTGATGTTTCACGACTCCCCATCACAGCCAAAATACTTTTGGAAAACTTACTCCGCCATCAAGATCGAGCCTATGTAGAATCTGAGGATATTGAGGCCTTGGCACGATGGAATGTCGACTCAAGCAGTGAAACCGAGATCGCTTTTGTACCATCAAGGGTGATTTTGCAAGACTTCACCGGTGTACCAGCGGTGGTAGACCTTGCTGCAATGCGCGATGCAATGCAAACCCTCGGCGGTAACCCGGACAAGATCAATCCCCTCAAACCCGTTGATTTGGTTATAGACCACTCCATCATGGTTGATGATTTCGGGCATAGCGATTCTTTTGAAAAAAACACTAAGATCGAAGTCCAGCGCAATAAGGAACGGTATCAATTTCTAAAGTGGGGCCAAAAAGCCTTCGACAACTTTAAAGTGGTTCCACCGGGTAAAGGTATCGTTCACCAAGTCAATTTGGAATATTTGGCCCGCGTGACCTTTGACGAATCAGTTAATGGCGAATCGCTACTGTATCCAGATACTTTGGTTGGAACGGACTCACACACAACCATGATCAACGGTTTAGGAGTTTTAGGTTGGGGAGTTGGGGGTATTGAAGCGGAAGCTGCGATGTTGGGGCAACCAGTGACTATGTTGATCCCCGATGTGGTCGGCATGGAACTGACTGGTGAATTACCACCGGGAACCACCTCAACTGATTTAGTTTTAGCTATCACTCAACAGCTTAGAGCCTTTGGTGTAGTGGGCAAGTTCGTAGAATTTTTCGGCGAAGGCGTCAAGAACTTAACAGTCGCCGACCGAGCCACCATCGCAAACATGGCTCCGGAATATGGCGCTACTTGTGGTTTGTTCCCAATTGATGAGCAAACTGTGAAATATCTGAAGCTCACTGGCCGTGGCGAGCAACAAATTCAACGCATCATTCAATACAGTAAGGCACTGGGAATTTGGGGCGCGGAGTCGCAAAAAAACGCCCAATATCATGCCACATTGAAATTGGACATGAGCGAAGTTGTATCAGCAATTGCAGGCCCGAAAAGACCCCAAGACAGAATTGCACTTACTGAGGCCTCATCGAAGTTTAATCATTGGCTAAAAGAGCAAGAGCAGTTGGCTTTGTCGCCTCAAGATGAAGAAGAGGGTCGCTTTGAAAATGAAGGGGGCAATGAAGAAGATTCTCACGAAAAGCCCGCCAAGATAAAGTTCAAAGATCAAGAATTTGAGCTAACCGAAGGCGCGGTTGTCATTGCCGCAATCACAAGTTGTACAAATACTTCGAACCCTTCGGTATTAATTGCAGCAGGCTTGTTGGCTAAAAAAGCATTGGCGCTTGGATTAACTACCAAACCTTGGGTCAAAACCAGTTTCGCACCTGGTTCACAGGTTGTGACTGAATACTTAAACAAAGCAGGATTAAGTGAATGCTTAGATGAACTCGGCTTCAACTTAGTGGGATATGGCTGTACGACCTGCATTGGTAACTCAGGTCCGCTGCCAGATGTTATCGCAAAAGGAGTTCGTCAAAAGAAGCTGACAGTCACCTCTGTGTTGTCTGGCAATCGCAATTTTGAAGGGCGCATTCATCCAGATGTCAAAGCGAACTATCTTGCCTCACCACCTTTGGTGGTCGCCTATGCATTAGCCGGCAACATGAAAGTGGATTTATTAAATGAACCATTGGGTACCTCTTCCCAGGGTAAACCTGTTTATTTGCGAGATTTGTGGCCTAGCCATGAAGAGATTCAAACGGTGGTTCATGAAGTGGTTAAAGACACCATGTTTAGTGATAAATACAACTCCATTTATGACGGTGGTGAAATTTGGCAATCTCTCCCTATAGTGGATTCCACATTGTATGATTGGCCCGATTCAACTTATGTGAAAAAGCCATCCTTCTTTGAAAACATGCCCAAAGAGCCTAAGCCAATTGAAGATATACGGGAAGCTCGTTGTTTACTCAAGTTAGGTGACAGCGTTACCACCGATCACATCAGTCCAGCAGGGAGCATTGGCCATGACACGCCGGCCGCGGCATATCTGAAAGAGCAGGGGATCGAGGTCAAAGATTTTAATTCTTATGGCTCCAGACGGGGAAATCATGAAGTAATGATGCGCGGTACATTTGCCAATGTTCGATTAAAAAATCAATTGGCACCGGGTACGGAAGGTGGATTTACTCGAATTCAACCAAATGGCGAACAAAGTACCGTATTTGCAGCTTCCGAGCATTATTTTCAACAAGGAACACCAACCGTTGTGATTGCGGGCAAAGAGTACGGTACTGGGAGCTCCCGTGACTGGGCTGCCAAAGGGCCTATGTTGTTGGGGGTAAAAGCCGTGATTGCAGAAAGTTATGAACGTATTCACCGCTCTAACTTAATTGGCATGGGTATTCTACCACTGCAATTCTCAACCGGAGAAAATGCCGCACACTACAAGCTAGATGGAACAGAGAGCTATTCAATTAAAGCCATCGAGTCGAATCAGAAAACGGCGAAAGTGACGGTAACCAGAGGATCAGGAGAATCCTTTGACTTTGACACTCAGATTCGCATCGACACGCCAAATGAATTTCAATATTTCCGCCATGGTGGCATTTTACAATTCGTAATTCGTAGTCTGTTGAATGAGTAGAACAAAAGGTCGCAACAGGGATGTTGTCCTTCTGCACACACTAGAGTACTGTTAAGTTTATTACGGGATTGAAGATCTCTTTAATTCGTGTGTTTTCATGGAAGTGATTAGCTTTGAAGCTCATAAAAGCCACTCTATTTAGTCTGTTGCAGGGGATAGTCTTTGTCTGTGCGAGCTTCGTTACTCTCGGTGACGAGAATCAGGCTCCCAAAATCTATCGGACCGCGGTATCACCCGAGTTTGCGAACGGTTTACACAAAAAATATCTTGAATTTTTAGCCAGTAAACTGAATGTCCAATTCGAGTATGAACTATTGCCATTTGGTCGCCGGTTGAGAGATCTCGAATCCGGCAAACTTGATATTCTGGTTGGTCTGCAAAGAAACCCTGATTCAGTGGACAAGTTATTTTATCTAACTCCCCACTACGAAAACCTGACTCATATCGTTTTTATCCGCAAGGGCGAAGAAATACGATGGACTAAAGATTACCCGCTGGCAGGAAGAAATGTTGCGGTTACCATATTGGGACGCTACTTCCCCGAGCTAGTCGATTCAGAAGGACCCAATTTAGTTCGGGTTAACAGCCTTGAACAAAAAATCCAGTTGCTATCACTAGGACGAGTTGACGCGTTTATTCATTTTCGAGACAGCACACTTGTACGTTTAAAAGCCTTGTCACTCGATGAAAACATTGTTGAAGCACCGGTACAACCTTCCGAGGAAAGAAAATACTATTTCGTATTAAGTAGGCAATCGTCACTAATAAAGCGAGCCAATGAACTTGAACTCAGTATTAAAGACGCTAAGGAGGGCGGTGAATTTCAGCGGATCAGAGAAAAGCACTATGAGGAAAACCCACAATAGCCGCATACAGGCTGCGAATGAACCTCTCCCAAACCACACCCCCTAATATGTCCGAATTTGTCGGTTAGTAGTCATACTGCATAATGTTAACCAATGCTAGGATAGTTTCCCAATGTTTAAGGATATAAGAGGCATAAGGTGAACACCCGCAATATTGGCTTTTTAGTTTTCGATCAATTACAACCACTAGACCTATTTGGACCACTTGATGCGTTGTCCGAAGTAAATTCCTTTTTCGATAGAAAAAAATACAATCTGTTGCTGATCAGTGAATCCGGTCATCAGGTTACTACTGAGACGGGCATCCCCATCGGTTGCCACTTTAGTATTGATGCTGCGCCAGCATTAGATACTTTGATTATTCCGGGAGGAGCGGGGGCAAGGCCTGAGAAATTAGCGGGCAGGGTATTCGAATGGATAAACGCGATTGCGCCACAAACTAGAAGGATTTGTAGCGTTTGTACTGGCGCTTACATTCTCGGTCACACTGGGCTTTTGAATGGTAAAAAAGCGACTTCACACTGGAAATTCATTGGTGATTTAAGCGCGTGTTTTCCTGAAATCAATTTCCAATATGACGATCTGTACGTCAACCAAGACAAATTTATCACCGCAGCAGGAGTGACAGCGGGAATCGATATGACTTTAGCGTTGATTGAGGATGACTTAGGTAAGCAAGTTGCTTCTGATGTTGCCAAATCGCTGGTTGTCTATCTAAGACGCCCGGGAGGACAAGCCCAATATTCGACCTTATTGAGACACCAGGAAATGGAAGCCGGTCGCTTTAAAGAATTACTCCCTTGGATAGCTGATAACCTTACAGGCGATCTCTCAACAGAAGCATTAGCAGACAGAATGTACCTAGGCGTCAGACACTTCTCAAGGAAGTTTAAAGACACCTTTGGTGGCACACCGGCCAAGGTGATTGAAGAAATCAAAATAGAAGTGGCAAAAAGCCAATTGTCTTCTAGCAAACAGACCATTGAACAAATTGCAGCACAAACTGGCTATCAATCATCAGACAGTTTTCGCCGTAGCTTTAAAAGAGCTACTGGTATCACACCAAGCGAGTATCAGGAAAGATTTGGTTTAGTGTGAACAAAGTCGTCGCAAATCCATTTTCCGTTGATTGAATGACTTCTTGTGTCAATCGCAGACTTAAGCACTATTTTTCGTTTACGGATGTCTAGTTTCTTTACAGATTAATGAATAATTTCGCATAAAAAATCGTAACGTACTGATATTTATATAAATTATATTTGGCATCAAATGTGCTTTGTACAGTTAATAGACAATCTTGATGTATAGGAAAATTCTAATGACTTTACGTAAATTGGTGTGTGTAGCTTTATTGAGTATGACGGCGTCGATGGCTAATGCCGCCTTTATCTACCAAGCGTCGGACGCTACTTCAAGTTCTCCTTGGGACAATATTTTTGGTGGTACTGAGAATTTAATTAATCAAGGTGGCTTATCTGCGACTTATACCAGCGGTGTAACGGATTTCGATACTTTTACTTCTACAACGACCGGATTTAACGGCAACTTTAATAACGGGCTCGGAAGCTTTGCATGGTTCGGTGGTCCAGTTTCTTTTGATTTCACCTACGATACGCTTTTGACTGTTGACCGATTTGCGTTGTGGAATCAGTCCGGCTCAGCTTCAGTTAACGGCTTTGATCTATACGCGTCAGTATCTGGCCTGTTTGATGACCTAGTGATGCTGGGTTCTTTTACAGCGGCTCAAGGCGGACCTGCTAATGTGGGTAGTTTTGCTGCAACCAACGCACTTGGTATTCGTGTTGTTGTGAACAGCAACTATGGTTATAACAACTCAGTAAGATTTGATGAATTCGCAGTCGGTGGAACCGTAGCTGACGTTGACGCGGATCCGATTCCAGAACCGATTTCTCTTGGACTTCTTGGCTTGGGTTTACTTGCTATGGGTGCGAGAAAAAGACAGGCTTTGTAATAAGCTAGCCGAAGATAAACAATTGAAAAGCGCCTTTACGGCGCTTTTTGTTTTTAACTGAAAAAATTAGCGTTTAGGAAATAAATTTTGCAGATCAAAGGCAAAGGCGGTTTAAACTACTGAAGAGATCGAATCGAGTTTTACTTAAATCAAAACTAAGTGTAATGGATGAAAAATTCAGGGAAGAAAAAACCTATGCGCCGAAACATCTTATTCAGAAATTTAATTCTTGTGGGCAGGATAGGCTATGTGCTCGTTGGCCTTTATTTAGTTTGGAATATATACTTACTTTACTCTGACCGTGAAGACAAAAATGACCTTTCAGGTTTAGTCGCCAGTCTCAATTATCAAAGTGCAGACGGAAGGGCAGTGATCCCTTTTTTATGTGAGTCGAGCAAGTACAGAAGTGCCGCTGGAGTGACAAATCTACGTGAAGATCCCGAATGCTTTTTCTGTGATGCATTTCCTCTCAATGTAGACGATATCCTTCAACTGAATAGTATTGAACAAAAGGCCTTAGACGGTGATGAAATTGCGCAGTTTAAAATGTACAAAGCTTATCTCTTGTCTATTCACCGAAAAGGAAACCCTCAACGTGCGTTTTACTGGTTACAAAAATCTTTCAACAGCCGCTATTTCTTAGCAATTCAAGACACAGTTAGTTTTCTCAAATCTTGCGAGGATAAATCACACAAAGAACTGGCAGTTAAAGTACTTGAAGAGGCTTGGTATACGCACCAAAACAATTGGGCTGGATTAGAGCTTGCTGCAGAAATTATTTTTGCACAAGAGGCCAACGTACAGGATTATGAGACCGCAATTGAAGTGTTGGAAATTCTCATCTCAAAAAATGTCAGCAGGGCAAATTTTTTAATGGGAAATATGTATTTTAAAGGTTTAGGTGTAGAAAAGAACGACGAGATTGCATTTCAATATTATGAAGCTGGAGCAAAATCCGGTGATTTAATATCCATGCATGCTTTAGCCGTATTTTATCTAATGGGTGTTGGAGTAGAGCAAGATATTGATCAGGGCGTAAAGTTGCTAATGATTTTATCAAGACTGGGCTATCCAAAATCCATTAAGTTACTAAAATCCGAGTTTCCAGAAGTTTACAAAAACAACTTCCAATAGTGCTCCGTAATGGTCCATACAAGCGAGAAAAAGCAGGGAATTAAATCTTTATTTGCCCCTTATTAATAAGGCTTGATGAGGGGGCAAAGGAACGATGAACACTGTGAGGAGCTAATGTGATTAATAAAAAATCCGGTCACTCAAAGATTGGACCAATTATCATTATTGTCTTGGTAATTCTATGCGTAGGTTATTTTCTTCCCTATGAAATCAATAAAATGCGCATTGATGCGAAAGTGAGGGACTTGTGTCTAAAAGAAGGGGGTGCTCAGGTCTTTGAACATGTGGTTTTATCTCAAGAAGATTATGATAGAAATGATGGGTATAGAAATGGAATAACCATTACCACTGACACTTATAGTGCTTCTAAGCATGATTATTTGATGAGGACAACAACTGAATCTATCGGCACGACAGACCCTCAAATTATAAAAAGAACCTATATACTTATACGTAAAAGCGACATGAAAACAATGCAAATTAGCACGTTTTTTTCTCGCAGAGGGGGCGACGCACCTACTCTCATGCATCCTAGTCACTTTAATTGTCAAGATATTAAAGAAATGCAGTCACGTTACACAAACTTTTATTCACTAGAGAAAGGAATCGAAAAAAAGGGTAAATGAAGAAACGAAAACCACTCTTTAGTTTTAACTCAGGCACAACATACAAGCTTTAATCATTGGGAGTCTTGGGCTTGTACACGCCTGAAATCCAGCAAAGAAAAATAAACCCGAATCCAGCAAACAAATCTTTTACTATGCAATATGTGACATAACTATAACTATCAATTACAACAAAAGAATCAAAAAGTCGATATAAAGACAGTGCAACAAGCAATGTCATCGGAATCTGAATCCAAAATGACGCAACTCTTGCGTATTCTCTACTACACAGTATTTTAAGCAAAAAGACGCCTATGCAATATGCGAATAAGATCAGAAAACCATCATGGACCAGTAGAACAGCATCTCTTTTTAAGCCGGGTTCCGTATTAACAAGGAAGTTTTGCATGTATGGCGTAGTTGGTGAATAAGCAAACATCAAAATTGTCACATACTGCAAAACTAAGCCAGCGACTATCGAACCAAAGGCAATTTTTGCATTAATAATCCGGTTCCTTGTTAAGTCGTTGCTAAATACTAAGATAGCGAACTAGCTTATGAAAGAGTTTCATTTGATTCAAGCTACGACACCATTAAACACTTGTTATTTACGAAGATTCAATAAATAAAATGTATTAACGATATTTAGCAAACGTCCGCTGCGCCACACCATCCCATCAAACCTAACACATAGGTTCCCATAATGTATATTATGTTAAATTAACTATTATGATTAAAATAGCTTAGAGAATACAACACTCCTTCTTTATGTTTGATGCAACGAAACTGAGGATTGTTTTGTATTGATGTGACTCAGCCTTTGAATTCCTTGCCAACCACATACACCTCTCTTGAGCGTGGTCGCGATGCTGCAGGTTTGCGAATGACTACCTTAGCAAAAGAATTGCGGACTTCTTTGATGAACTCTTCATAGCCAACGCCTTGGAACACTTTTGCACAGAAACTGCCACCTGGCTTTAGTACGTTACGCGCCATGTCCAAAGCTAATTCCACCAAGTAGATGGATGAGTATTGGTCTGTGGTATTAACTCCGCTCATATTCGGTGCCATATCTGATACCACTACGTCAGCTTTTTGTTCATTTAATGTAGCGAGAATCTGTTCATAAACTTCGTCTTGGGTAAAATCACCTTGAATAAAAGTGACGCCCAGGATGGAATCCATCGGCAATATGTCCGATGCGATCAAGGTTCCTTTATCACCAATAATGGGAGCGACAACTTGTGACCAGCCACCAGGTGCAGAACCCAAATCCATAACAACGTTTCCGGGACGAAATAGTTTATCTTTTTCGTTTATTTCCAGTAACTTATAACTGGCTCGCGAACGATATCCATCAATTTGAGCCCGCTTTACATAGGGGTCATTTACGTGTTCATCAAGCCATTTTTTACTGGTTTTGGATCGGGCCATTAAGGGATTCAACTATTCTGGATGCTAGACGGCGCCTATTGTAAAGCCGCAAAGCAGATTTGCAAATCAACTACACTGGATTGCTTCATTTTGTCCTTTAAAACTGCCTTTTATACCTGACTTAGGTCGATGCAAAGGGTAAACTCGCCACAAAGCAGGTTCCGTAAAACGTGCGATCATCAAAACTAAGTGTCTTTAACGCATCAGGAAATGGCAGCAATGAAATTGGACGACGTCAAAAAACTTCACCAAAAAAAGTATCGTTCACAATTTGGTTTGTTTTTGGTTGAAGGCGAGCACCTGATTCTCGAATTACAAAAAGCCTTGTCTAACCGCCCTGCTTCACGACCCATACCGATATACTTCACAGAAGAACATCAGCAATTCGTTTCCCAACTTTCTGTTGATTTTGTACCCGAACTATTGAATAAAAAGCAGATGGCGCAGATCAGCGATACGAAAAGCCCTCAAGGCATTATTGCTTGTGTATCCATTGCTGACTTCTCCAAACAAGACGAAAATGCGTCGGCTTCACCCCGATACGTTTATCTATATGAAATTCAGGACCCTGGCAATCTTGGTACAATTTTGAGGAGCTTAGCCTGGTTTGGTGACTTTCGATTGATTTTGAGTGCGAACTGCGTTGACCCCTTTAATTCCAAAGTAGTCCGCTCCAGTATGGGCGCAATATTCCATGTTAATATTGAGCAAGATGTGGGTTTAGATGAATTGCAGTCTCGATTTGACCGTTTTGCTTATCTTGATATGCAAGGCTCACCTGTCCATTCTAACGAGTTTGCAAACTTTCAATGTTATCTGTTTGGAAACGAGGCTCGAGGGGTACCGCTACAGGCGTTGCAACAATGCCGGGCTCAGCCTTTTACCATCGCCGGCAGCGGCAAGATTGATTCACTCAATTTGGCCAGTGCGGTAAATATTTGTTTATATCAACTCAGCTTAAACTAATACGCTAAGGCTGCACGGAATTTGCGGTTTTTAAGTGAGCTATCACCCCGTAAACAATCAAACCTTGGGCCAAGTAATAGGTCAACATTACCCAGTGTCCGGAAAATGGAATCGGTTGCTTGAAGATGCTTTGCGCTAGAATTGCATCAGAAAGCAGAAAGCTTATTGCACCAAGTTTAACTTGCCAAGGCAAATTCCCTACCCAAGCCAAAATGGCCATCAACGTTATAACCGTTAAATAAAAGGAAACTGGAACCAGTAAATCAGCGGTACTGGGCAGCAAGTAAAACGCCATCGACAGGCTAAAGACCCCGATCAGACAAATCATTCCCCATGTCACTTTTTGTGGTTTGGTAGCGTTTCGAAACCGACCGAACAGAATTATGTAGATAATGTGGGCGACTAGAAAGGCTCCTAAACCGAACAGGAAGCTGTTCTCAATAGAAATGGACAGCAATACATCCCCTGCTCCACTGGCGACAATTGCGGCTAACAAAAGGTAGCTTTCTCTGCCCTCTATAGTTGTACCTATCGACCATGCAAGGACAGCTATTGGCAGTACTTTAAAAATAAACTGATGGTCATAAGGTGCGTAAGTGAGCGACACCAAATAAACCAACGAAAATAGACAAAAAGCACCCAGCATCATAGGTTTCATAAAACTTATCTCATCCTAAACTTTGCAATGATGTTGAATGATTAAGCGCTATAAAACAATAGTTTGATAGTAATTAGTAAAGATGTTGTGGGGCGGCTTGTAATCCCTTTGCTTGTAAATAATCAATCCCACCTTGTAGGTCAAAAAAGCGTTTTGGCTGCGTGGGCGCATGTTTAAAAAATCCAAGTAACAGGTCGCCTTGGTTTACGTTATTAACTATCCAAGCCTCCGCAATTTGATTACGTCGATCTAACACAACTTTTGATTTGAAAGGTGATTCAAATACTTCCAAAGGTAAAGTCCAATTGCGCATATCCACGATCATTCCCCACTGATTGCGGTTCATTTTACTAATATGATTTGAGAGATTGGTCAAATAGGCAAGGTCAGCTTGAACTGTCCAAATGCCTTGCAGAGATACATAAACGACGTTCTTATATGAAGAAACGTAAGCTCCGGGGCTTGTGTCGGCACTATCCAAAAAAGCTCCTGACTTTTGTGACGAAGGAGACAAGCCCGCTCCATCGTGATGAATCGTTGGGATACAGTATAGAAGATAGTGAAATTATTTTCACTTCAGGGATCCGTCTTAAAGGTCGATACTAAGGGGATTCCCACGCCCCAATGAATGTGCTCTAATGGGCTGTTATATAAGGCATATCGGTTAATTACTGACAGAAGATTCATGTTTGATAAATTGAAAGTAGAAAAAGTTGAATTGGTTAAGCGCGTGATCCGCCAAAACAACTACGATCAGTTTGAAAAAACCCACAGGCAGTGCCTGGAGTTGGGTTTGAACATCAATCGTTCGGCGTTAGATCGGTTTGCGAGTAAGTTGGAATTGATTGACAAAGCACAACTGTCAAAACGTCAACAAGAACTGCAAAAATTGGATTATGCGGCACAACAAGCCCGTGAAGAGCGGATGCGGCAACATTCTGCTAAGCCGATCTACCAGCAACAAGTAATAGATGAGCAGTATCCCACTCCCGAAGAATTACAGGCAGAACGTGCGCAGCGAAACAAAACAGCACCTCCGCCGCCAAGTCAAAGAGTCGTGTCATCAAACGTATCTCGAGAGCCTCAACAGCGTACGTCTCGTCGTCCGTCCACTCACGCTCCCGAGATGACATATGAACAAGTTAAGCAGCGAGAGACTGAAATCACCTTTGCTTTGGGTGAGCTGAAAATACGAGAAAATGAACTCTTGCAAGAATTGATTAACCTGACTGAGATGTTAGATAAAAGCTATAAAAACTGATAGGTTTCTTGACTTCTTCAACTGCATAAAACACCCTCAAAGCAATACCGGATTAATAGGAGTTCTTGCTTGGATTTTGCTTTCATACTCGTCGCCTTTGCGTTGGGCTTTTCAGTCAAATTGATTGGTCTCCCCCCCCTAGTTGGTTTTTTGTGCGCGGGTTTTATGCTCAATTACTTGGGCTACCAAGCTGACTCTACCTTAGATACATTGGCTAATTTGGGCATTACCTTAATGCTCTTTACCATTGGCCTGAAACTTAACATTCGTGATTTGTACAAAAAAGAGGTTTGGTTAGGAAGCAGCCTGCACATGTTGATCTGGGTGGCGATAAGTTTCGCTACATTAGCGTTTTTGATGGCTGTTGGGTTAGGCTATTTTGCTCAGCTAGATATGCAGACTTGTGCTTTGATCGGCTTTGCATTGAGCTTCAGTAGTACTGTTTGTGTCGTCAAATTGTTAGAAGAAAACGGAGAAATCAAGACGCGACACGGAAAAGTTGCGGTGGGTGTTTTGGTTATGCAAGACATCTTTGCGGTGGCATTTCTGGTCATCGCAACCGGTAAAATACCCAGTATTTGGGCTACACTGCTGATTCTGTTGTATTTCGCGAAACCCGCATGGTCGTGGATCATTGATAAGGCCGGCCACGGAGAGCTGTTACCACTCACAGGTTTTTTAATCGCACTGGGCAGTTATGAATTATTTGAACTTGTGGGAATCAAAGGTGATTTGGGTGCTTTGGTTGTGGGAATGCTTATCGCTAGTCACAATAAAGCAACAGAATTGTCCAAAGCGTTGCTCAGCTTTAAAGATTTATTTTTGATTGGATTTTTCTTGTCTATTGGTTTTACCGCCCTTCCCGATTTGAACATGATTTTCACAGCACTATTGCTGTGTCTGTTACTACCGTTGAAACTTGGATTATTTTTCAGCATTTTTACCGCTCTTAAACTTAGAGCTAGAACCTCTTATTTAGCCAGTTTGGTGATGGGCAATTACAGTGAGTTTGGTTTAATTGTTGCTGCACTTCTGGTAAGCCAAGGCATGTTGGATAAACAGTGGTTGGTGGTTTTAGCCTTAAGTGTGTCATTCTCATTTTTACTCACCAGCTTCAGTTACAAAAGCTCACATAGGCAATACACACGCATCAAAAATCGCCTAAAGCGGTTTGAATCCGCTACCCGTTTGCCTGAAGACTCCTATCAACAGCCTGTAGGCGCTCAAATCCTAGTGGTTGGGATGGGACGTGTAGGCAAAGGTGCGTACCGCTCATTGAATCAATTGATTGGTGATAAGGTTTGGGGGTTGGATGCCGATCCCGTGCGAATCGATAAATTAAAGCAACAAGACATGCAGGTTATTGTCGGCGACGGTGAAGACATCGATTTTTGGGAAAGCATCGACCTAAAACCCATAAAGCTGGTCATGTTAACCGTTCCCTCAGTTGACGATATTCGTAATATCTCGCAGCAGTTACGCACGGCCGGTTATTCCGGGGCTTTAGCTTCGATTGCAAGGTATGAAGATGAGATGGAAGTCCTCGAGCGATCTGGAGTAGACAAGGTGTTTAACTTCTTCACCGAAGCTGGAACCGGTTTTGCTGAAGAATCAATGCAAATGATAGGACAAATGCGTCAATGACAAATAAGTCACAAATGATAATGATTAGCATTGCCTATCTACTTGTTTCATAAGGAAATATTTCTTTTTTCTGGTTTTTCGACTATACTTTAAGGCCCTTTAGCAACCTCGGGATTCGCTTACATGAAAGGCCAACCCAACATCATAGCAGCCTTAAACGACTGTCTAACCAGTGAACTTACTTCCATAAACCAGTATTTTTTGCATGCCAGAATGTATAAAAATTGGGGGCTGACCAAGCTTGACAGCGTTTGCTACAAAAAATCCATTAAAGATATGAAACAGGCGGACAAACTAATCGAGAGGATCCTGTTTCTCGAAGGGTTGCCGAATCTACAAATGCTCGGCAAGCTTTATATTGGTGAGCATTGCGTTGAAATGCTCGGATGTGACAAAAAATTTCAAGTGGAACAAATCCCTAAACTTAAAAAAGCAATTCAACTTTGCGAGTCAGAGCAAGATTACGTGTCTCGTGAAGTGCTAGAGGACATTTTAGAGTACGAAGAAGAGCATCTTGATTGGCTCGAAACTCAAGAGTACCAAATTACCCATATGGGTATCGAAAACTATCTTCAGGCACAGATTTCAGAGGGAGACTAACCATGCAAGGTAATCCAAAAATCATTCAAGCACTCAACGGTTTGTTAGCCTATGAACTTGCGGCAATGGATCAGTATTTTATTCACTCCCAAATGTATCAAGATTGGGGACTCAATAAATTATACGAGCGTATAGCTCACGAGTTTGAAGACGAAAAAGGTCATGCTACCAAGTTAATTGAGCGTATGTTGTTCTTAGAGGGTACGCCAGACATGACGACGCGTGAGGGATTTGAAGTGGGCAAAGACGTCCCTTCTATGCTCAAAAGTGATTTACGGGTCGAATATACCGTCACTGAAAAGTTAAAAGAAGCGGTCGCCTTGTGTGAAAGCGAACAAGATTACGTCACAAGAGATATGTTAATGGTGTTGCTTGATGATACCGAAATGGACCACGCGTATTGGCTTGAGCAACAATTGGGGCTAGTCGAACGGTTGGGCTTACAAAACTACCTGCAATCTCAATTGTAGTGAGTTTGAAAGTAAACGTTGGCCAGGATGGATTCATCGCTGGCCATGTTTTTAAAACTCAGCACTAGTTTCCAACGCATGTTCGGTTCGCTGCAAGCACCAAGGAACATTTCCCATTGCTGATGACTCTGTTGCCTATCAATGCTTGCTCTTACATTAATCAGTGGCGATTTCCCCATATACATATTGGTGCCCTCTACATGTGCATCAAGTAATTGATAATGCTTCGGGAATATCAGTGTTACTGGCGTCATCTCTTCGACACGAATTGGGAAGTGTGGAAACTCAATCTGCAGTTGGCCTTCAGGTAGATTTATCTCACAGATTTCGCTTTCTAGGTAACATTGGTTAGCGCCGAGATTCATCGGTTTTGAATTATTTAACCAATAAACACCGGAAAGAATCAGAATCACAACTATAATTGGAAAAGTTTGTTTTATCAGTGTGTTGTTCAATGTTTGTGAGCTGTTTTTTAGTGACTAGACAGAGTAAATATTGCCCCAAGACCACCGGAATGACAAGCGATGCAAAAAAACTATTGATTGAGATCAAGGCATTGAGGAATAAGCTATCTTTTTAGCGATAAAAACTTTATGATCCGTGCCGAAATGTCCTAGTTTAATTACTAAATTCAAACAGTTAGGGCAAAATTCGTTTAACAAAGGTTTCACAACCTGTTTACACGCAACCCAGTTTCATTCTCTGCAATGAGTATGATGTTAGGTAATAATAATGAAGTGGAAGATCCATTAATATGAGCGTATCAAGCCAAGTACACCCAGATTACAACTACAAAGTTGTGCGGCAGTTTGCCATCATGACCGTAGTATGGGGTATCGTCGGTATGTCAGTCGGTGTTCTCATCGCTGCACAGTTATACTGGCCTGCCCTAAACTTTGATATCCCCTATCTCACCTTTTCCCGTTTGCGTCCTCTGCACACTAATGCAGTTATTTTCGCATTCGGTGGCTGTGCCTTATTTGCTACCTCATATTATGTTGTGCAAAGGACCTCGCAAGTTCGCCTATTCAGTGACAAGTTGGCTTCATTTACCTTTTGGGGATGGCAAGCCGTCATTGTCTTGGCTGCAATCACTCTGCCCTTGGGGATTACCTCAAGTAAAGAATACGCAGAGCTAGAATGGCCTATCGACATCTTGATTACGCTAGTTTGGGTCGCGTATATCGTGAACTTCTTCGGTACCATCGTGATTCGAAAAGTGTCTCATATTTATGTAGCAAACTGGTTCTTTGGTGCATTTATGCTGACCGTTGCAGTACTGCACATCGGCAACAGCATGGCGATCCCGGTCTCTTTCACTAAATCTTATTCTCTGTACGCCGGTGCAGTCGATGCCATGATGCAATGGTGGTACGGCCACAACGCAGTAGGCTTCTTCCTAACAGCGGGTTTCTTGGGAATGATGTATTACTTTGTTCCAAAACAAGCTGGACGCCCTGTTTACTCTTATCGCTTATCCGTAATTCACTTCTGGGCGCTGGTTTCTTTGTACATTTGGGCCGGTCCTCACCACTTGCACTATACCGCATTGCCTGACTGGACACAGTCATTAGGCATGGTGATGTCAGTTATCTTATTCGTTCCTTCATGGGGCGGCATGATCAACGGTATCATGACTCTGTCTGGTGCATGGCACAAACTCAGAACTGACCCCATTTTGCGTTTCTTGATTGTATCTTTGTCTTTCTACGGTATGTCGACTTTTGAAGGCCCGATGATGGCAATCAAAACGGTTAATGCGTTGTCCCATTACACTGACTGGACCATCGGTCACGTGCACTCTGGTGCCCTTGGATGGGTGGCAATGGTTTCAATCGGCTCTATCTATCATTTGATTCCTGTTTTGTTTAATAAACCTGCAATGTATAGCGTGAAATGGGTCAATACCCACTTTTGGTTGGCGACCATCGGCGTTGTGTTGTACATCGTTGCGATGTGGATGTCTGGCGTATTGCAAGGCTTGATGTGGCGCGCAGTGAATGCTGACGGTACATTAACTTACAGTTTCGTTGAATCATTAGAGGCATCTAAACCCTTCTACTTCGTACGTATGATAGGCGGTGTGTTCGTCGTCGCCGGTATGATACTGATGGCTTACAACGTGTATAGAACGATTCGCACACCAAGTGAAGAATTCAAACACGTTCCTCAAGCACAAGCAGCGTAAGGAGAGGCCAAATGAAAAACGTACATGAAGTCGTAGAAAAAAATGTCGGATTATTGGCTGTGTTTGTGCTTATCGCCATCAGCTTTGGTGCCATGGTAGAAATCACACCATTGATGTATCAACAACAAACCATGGAGCCAGTTGAAGGCCTCAAGCCCTACACAGCATTAGAGCTCGAAGGGCGTGACATATACATTCGCGAAGGTTGCGTTGGTTGCCATAGCCAAATGATCCGACCTTTCCGTGCAGAAACTGAGCGATATGGCCATTATTCTGTTGCTGGTGAGTCGGTCTGGGAGCACCCCTTCCTTTGGGGCTCAAAACGAACCGGTCCGGATTTGGCTCGTGTGGGCGGACGCTACAGTGATGAATGGCACCGCGTACATCTCATTAATCCAAGAGATGTGGTGCCCGAGTCCAATATGCCAGGCTTCCCTTGGTTGGCTGAAAACACCTTGGATGGCAAATTGACTGCTAAGAAAATGGAAGTATTTCGTGACTTTGGTGTGCCTTACACCGATGAGGACATCGCGGGTGCACAACAGGCGGTAGAAGGCAAAACAGAAATGGAAGCGTTAATTGCTTACCTTCAATCACTTGGCACGGCGTTGAAATAACATGGACTATGGTCTCGCAGGTAGTATTTTTACCATAGTCGTTTTTGTGAGTTTTATTGGCATCGTTTGGTGGGCTTTTTCCAAACGTGCCAAGGAGAGGTTCGATGAAGCACAAAACTTGGTGTTTGACGATGAACCCGCTCAACAGGTTAAAAAAAATAATCGGGAGTCTTCGGTAAATGAGTAGCTTTTGGAGTATCTGGATCTCAGTGATATCACTGGGAACAATTCTAGGCTGTTACCTTCTGTTGCGTTGGTGTTTGTTGAACAAAACCGGCATTGAAGAAGGTGACGATATGCATCATTCTTTTGATGGGATAGTTGAAATCAACAACCCTCTCCCCCGTTGGTGGACGATCATGTTTTACGCCACTTTGATTTGGGGTTTGCTGTATCTTGCACTTTATCCTGGGCTTGGAAACTGGCAAGGATTGTTGGGCTGGAAGAGTTCAAATCAGAACGTACAGTCTTTGCAGGAGTCTCGTGACGCAGTGGCGTTGTCGAAGGAAGAAGCCAAAGAATCGCTATTTGGCGTCGGTGTACAGTATGATCGGGAACTTGAAATTGCTGAGGAACGCTTTGCGCCTATCTTCAATCAGTATGCAGAGCAACCCATTGAAGTGTTAGCAAAGGATCCTGAAGCGTTAAAAATCGGGCAACGGTTATTCATGCAAAACTGCTCCCAATGCCATGGTTCTGACGCCCGCGGCCAGAGAGGGTTCCCTAATCTGACCGACAACGACTGGCTCTATGGTGGCACGCCTGAGAAAATCACTGAAACGCTAATTAATGGCAGAAACGGGATGATGCCAGCTTGGTTGGATGCATTTGGTGAGCAAGGGATTAAGGAAGTTGTTGCCTATACTTTGAGTTTGAGTGGTCGTCAGGTTGACGCACAGTTAAAAGACGCTGGTAAAGCCCGCTTTGCGGCCTGTGCAGCCTGTCATGGTATGGATGGCAAAGGCAATCAAATGATCGGTGCGCCAAACTTGACGGATACTGAATGGCTCTACGGTGGCACTGAGCCCGCGGTAACTGAAACATTGAAATACGGTCGCGCTGGTGTAATGCCTTCATTTAAAAACACCCTTGGTGAAAAGAAGATCCACTTAGTAGCAACTTACGTTTATAGCCTGTCTCAAGAAAAAAATTAAGATAGGATAGTTGTGGAAAAGGCCTCGGTTTTCCGGGGCTTTTTTATCTTCGCAAAGTCGAAATAAATTAGGTAGTAAAATGAACTCCTCAGATACCCTTCCTTGGTATAAACAATTTTGGCCATGGTTTTTGATCAGTGTGCCACTGATATCCATTATCTTGTCTTTTACCATGTTGCGTTTGGCAACCAATACCACAGACAGTTTGGTGATAGACGATTACTATAAAGAAGGGAGAGGTATTAACCTCGAGCTGACTAAAGTTCAAGAAGCCATCGCTCGAAATATCGAAGCTCAGTTAAAAATCGAACAAAGTGAAATCCGTTTAGATTTTTTGAGTGGTGCGCCTCAATCTGGAACAGCATTGCAATTACAGTTTCAACATACTACACAGATCGAGAAAGACTTTTCCGTGATGTTAACTCGCGACGCCCAAGGCACCTATCGAGCATCTGTCGATCACAATATTGACGGCAAATGGCGTCTTACACTATTGCCAATCGACAAAGTATGGAAAGTGATGGATACCATTGTACTACCCAATACTTCAGCTATTGATTTGAAACCCCACTAATTACTATGACTTCGCTTCCAGAGCCTTGCTATCACTGTGGCCTACCGGTTGATACCGAACAGCGCTATGCGGCAGTAATATTAGGGCAAACGCGAAAGATGTGCTGCCCTGGATGCCAAGCGGTCGCAGAATCCATTGTTGCCAATGGACTCGAGGACTACTACCGTTTTCGCACCGAAAAGGCAGATAAAGGCTCTACTCAGAACGCAGAGATTCTTGCAAAGCTAAAGGCTTACGATCATCCAGACTTGCAGCAGGAATTTGTCATTGATGAGGGACAATACAAATCAATACAGCTTACTGTCGAGGGGATAAGTTGCGCTGCATGCGCTTGGTTAATAGAAAAACAACTGCAAAAAATAGCTGGTATTCATCGAATCACCGTAAATGTTTCAGCCCGTCGCGCCTATATACAATGGGACAATTCACTGATTAGCCTTAGTGAAATCATTGAAACCCTAGGTCACATTGGTTATCGCGCTCTTCCCTTTCAGATTGATACCCATGAATCGTCATACCGTAAAGAGAGTAAACAGTTTTTAAAACGACTTGGTTTGGCGGGATTGATGACCATGCAGGTCATGATGCTGGCTATTGGTCTGTATTTTGGACTGTTTGGCAGCATAGATGCTGAAACTCAGGATTACTTTCATTGGATCAGTCTGATTTTAACGACCCCAGTAGTTGTTTATTCAGGTTTTGAGTTTTACCGCAGCGCCTTTATTGCGTTGCGAGCTAAAACGGTGAATATGGATCTGTCGGTCTCTGTCGCCATATTGGGCACTTATGTTTCTAGCGCTTGGGCGACCTTTACCCACACGGGGCAGATATACTTTGAATCCGTCTGTATGTTCATATTTTTACTGCTAATCAGCCGTTATCTTGAACATAAGAGTCGATATCAAGCCAGTTTGATATCTGCAAATATGATTAAGTACGTACCGGTCACAGCCAATATTATTGAAAATGGCACCATCACCCAAGGACTGGCAAAGCATTTGCAGCCAAATCAAGAGGTGTTGGTAAAACCCGGTGAAACCATTCCCGTCGATGGCGTGATTGTCAGTGGAGCATCGAATGTGGATGAATCGATGCTCACTGGAGAGGCTATACCGGTCAACAAAAAACTGAATGATGAGGTTTTTGGCGGAACGGTAAATCAAAGTGGCACCATCACTATTAAAGTGACTAAAGTGCTCAAATACGCATTGGTAAATCAAATTTTGCGCATGCAAGAGCAGGCTTTGACTGCGAAGCCCCGCATTGCCCATTATGCGGACAGAGCTTCTCAACACTTTGTTTACTGGGTTCTTGCCATTGCCGCAGTCAGTTATGTTGTGTGGCTTTCAATCGATCCACAACGAGCTTTTTGGATAGCGATTGCCGTGTTGGTGGCAACCTGTCCCTGTGCCCTGAGTCTCGCCACGCCTTCAGCATTAACCTGTGCTATCGCGCGATTGAATCGACAAGGACTGTTGGTAAAACGAGCCGATGTCTTGGAAGGATTGGCGGACATAGACACGGTGGTATTCGATAAAACCGGAACCCTTACCCAAGGGCATTTTGCAATTGAGCATATTCATACCTTTGCTGAATTAAGCGGATCTCAGGTCACTCAATTGATTGCCAGTATCGAAGCGTATTCAGAACACCCCTTAGCACGGGCATTTAAGGATGTTGAAACCCAATTCAAGGTAGTACAGATTGTCAATCGTCCTGGTCAAGGAGTCGAAGGCACTGTGGATAGCCTCAATGTACAAGTGGGAAGTGCCAAATTTGTGAATGCACCGGCGTCTTTGCTTGAACAAGCGCCTTTGGCTAACGTTTGGTTGAAGGTCGATGGACAAATTGTTGGCGCGGTTACGGTTATTGACGGGATTAAATCCGACGCTCAAGAGCTCGTTCAACAGTTAAAACGCTATTCGGTTGCTTTGTTAAGTGGAGATAGCAAAAATCGGGTCGATGAGGTCGCAGACCAATTGGCCATTGAGACTCGTTTGTTCGCACAAACACCACAACAAAAGTTGCAGTACATTCAATCGCTTCAAGCGCAGGGGAAATCGGTCCTCATGGTGGGCGATGGGATCAATGATGCCCCCGTGTTAGCTCAAGCGAATGTCTCTATCGCTGTGGGTGGTGCGGGTGATTTTGCCAAACGGTCCGCTGATGTGTTGATGATCAATGACAAACTTGCGGTTTTATCCTCGTTGTTCCAAGTCTCAGCGGAGGTGCGCCGTAAAGTCAAACAGAATATGGCGTGGGCAATTGGCTACAATATTGTTATTCTGCCTCTCGCGGTGTTTGGTTGGTTGAGCCCTTGGATGGCGGTGATCGGCATGTCATTGAGTTCAATTATTGTAGTGGTCAACTCAACACGACTTCTCAAAAATCGGTAATCATTTTTCTTACTCAGGATTGTGTTAATGAGCATTATTTATGTACTTATCCCGATTGCGATTTTATTGGTGATCATCGCCATTGTGGTTTTTTTCTGGGCAGTAAAAAGCAACCAATTCGAAGATCTAGAACGACAAGGTTACAGCATCTTATTTGATGATGACGTCAAGTCAACATCGTCCCAGAATGACGTTAAGTCAGACCAAGAGAAGCATGACTGAATATCAGGCTTTATCGGCCTTTATGATTGGCTTAGCCGGCGGCGTGCATTGCTTTGGAATGTGTGGCGGGGTTGTGGGCGCGCTCAGTTTCATGTTACCCAAAGACCGTTCTCATTGGCCATACCTATTGATGTATAACGCTGGCAGGATCATCTCCTATACTATTGCCGGTGGTTTAGTCGGCTATCTTGGACAGATCATTTCTGCTCGTTCAGTCGTTGCCGCGCAAACTCTCAATATCATAAGTGGTGTATTTCTGGTGTTACTGGGTTTGTATTTAGCCCAGTGGTGGCGAGTACTGCAACACATAGAGGGAATTGGGAAAAAGCTTTGGCAATATATCCAACCTCTGTCAAAACGCTTTCTCCCTCTACAGCACCCTCTAAGTGCCCTTCCCTACGGCATGATATGGGGCTGGCTTCCCTGCGGTTTAGTGTATTCTACTTTAACCTGGAGTCTTGCATCGGGAAGCGCTGTGGAAGGTGCGGTACTAATGATGTCCTTTGGTTTGGGAACCCTACCCGCGTTGCTTGCCTTTGGTGCTGGGAGTGTCTCCATTAAGGCTTGGTTAACCAACCCTATCGTACGCCAAATTATCGGTTTGATATTGGTTTTGTATGGGGTATTTTTGATCTATCATGGGTTACCAAGTCGTTCTTAGATAGTGCAAAGGGTTTACTATGTCACATGCAAGTGATTTCACCATTCGTTGTCAAAATTGCAGCTTCAGTCATCTGTGCATTCCTGTTTCATTGGAACAATCGGAAATCAAGAGTTTGGATGACATCATTGAACGCAAAAAACCGATGCACAAGAATGATTATTTGACTGCCGCGGGAGAGTCCTTTACTTCACTATTTGCGGTACGAAGTGGTTCCTTCAAGTCTTACATCACCTCTAGCGATGGTGAACAACAAATCACGGGTTTTCATTTGCCCGGTGACATAGTGGGTTTTGATGGATTAAATACCCAACGCTATCAGAGCTACACCCAAGCCCTTGAAACTTCAATGGTATGTGAGATCCCCTACGATCAGCTTGATAAAATGAGTGCCCAATTGCCAACCTTGCGACGTCAGATGATGAAGATGATGAGCACCGAAATACAACAAGACCATGACTTAATGATGTTGTTGAATAAGCGCACCGCAGAAGAGAGACTTGGGCATTTCTTGCTCAACCTTTCCCAACGTTACGCTGCTCGGGGTTTTTCACCCAGTCAGTTCCATTTGACCATGACCCGAAACGAAATTGGCAACCACCTGGGTTTAACCGTAGAAACCGTCAGCCGACTACTCACTCGCTTCCAAAAGAGTGACTTGATCCGTGTCGATGGAAAGCTGATCGAAATCATCAATATGGAAGGATTAAAAGGAAAGTCTGCGGCGCAAAATAAGTCCACTATTGCCTGTAGCGAATTAAAATAGCGAGTTAATTCATCTCTATAAGCAAACGAGATAGCAGAAAATTAGGCTTATCCTTAGATTTACAGATTAATTGGCAAAGCCAACTATCTGTACATACACTTATACCAATCATCCTGTGTCTGGTAAGAGTGAAGTATGAGTCATTTCAATAAAATCTTAGCGGTCATTGACCCCGCCAGCGAAGAACAAAAGTCGTTGTTGCGAGCCTTATCCATTGCCAAAAAGACCGGTGCTAGCGTAACAGCATTTTTATCGATCTTTGATTTTTCCTATGAAATGACCACCATGTTGTCCCTCGACGAGAGGGAAACCATGCGCCAAGCGGTAGTAGATGATAGAACCGATTGGTTAGCAGATTTGGTTGAGCGTGCGGATATTGATACGGGGTTGTCAGTAGACATTAAAGTTGTGTGGCACAACCGTCCTTTTGAAAGCATTTTATATGAGGTGATCGACCACAACTACGACCTGATTGTCAAAGGCACTCATCAGCATGACTCTCTCAAGTCGGTCATATTTACTCCGACCGATTGGCATATTATGCGTAAATCTCCGGTGCCGGTTTTATTGGTTAAAGATCATGATTGGCCTAACGACGGTCAAATACTTGCGGCAGTAAATTTAGCGTCTGAAGATGATGAGCATCGTTCACTTAACCACAAAATTACCCAAGTAGCATTTTCTATGGCAGATTTACTCAAAGGAAACGTGAATCTTGTCAATTCCTATCCGGGAACCCCTGTAAACATCGCAATTGAAATTCCGGAATTTGACCCACAAAGTTACACCGATACTCTAAAAAAACATCACCATGAGGCCATGCAATCATTTGCACAAGAATATCAATTAGATATCGGTAAATGTTATGTAGAGGAAGGTCTGCCTGAGGAAGTCATACCGGATGTAGCGCGGCGATTAGATGCAGAATTAACCATCATCGGTACTGTGGGTAGAACGGGATTGTCAGCGGCATTGATAGGCAATACTGCAGAGCACGTTATTGATGGCTTAAATTGTGATGTATTAGCATTGAAACCCGATTCTTTTAAATGCCCAATCAAACGGTAAACCATAATTACGGAGATTCCCACTTCTCTACCCCTGTCATTTAAAGCCATCTACGGTATAATTGCGCCGCTCTTATTGGGGCGCAATTTCAATCGATTAGGTAGAACATGACAAGGTTAGACACCCTCTCGGAAAAACAAAAGTACGGATTCAATAAACTGCAAAAGCGCTTACGTAGAAATGTCGGTAAAGCCATAGCAGACTTCAACATGATCGAGCACGGTGACAAGGTCATGGTCTGTCTCTCCGGCGGTAAAGACAGCTATACGCTACTGGATATTTTGCTGTTTTTAAGACGCCTTGCGCCCATCGATTTTGACATTGTTGCGGTCAATCTAGACCAGAAGCAGCCGGGCTTTCCTGCCCACGTACTGCCGAACTATTTGAGTGAAATTGGCGTGGATTTTGAAATTGTTACTGAAGACACCTACTCCATCGTCAAAGAAAAAATTCCAGAGGGTAAAACCACCTGCTCGTTGTGCTCAAGATTACGCCGCGGCATTTTGTATAAAACGGCTACTCGCTTAGGGGCGACAAAAATTGCCTTGGGCCATCATCGAGACGACATGCTTGAAACTTTGTTTTTGAACATGTTTCATGGTGGAAAGCTCAAATCTATGCCCCCAAAATTGGTAAGCGATGATGGTCAGCAAATGGTAATTCGCCCACTGGCCTATTGTGCAGAAAAAGACATCGCAAGATACTCAGAGATTGTAAACTTTCCCATCATTCCGTGTAATTTGTGTGGATCTCAGGAAAACCTTCAACGTCAGGCCATTAAGTCGATGCTTCAGGATTGGTCTAAGCGATTTCCAGGAAGGATTGAGAGCATGTTCAGTGCCATGCAAAATATAGTTCCTTCCCATCTTGCTGACAAAAATGCCTTTGATTTTGTCAACTTAAAAACCCAAGACAGTCCATTTGAAAATGGTGATATTGGTTTTGATGAACCCATCGTGTCTCAACCCCTTGAGGATGAGCAAGAAACTCCAGTTACCGTGATCTCACTTTCATAAGGAAGGATTAATATGAAGATTGGAATTGCGTTGGGCAGCGGAGCTGCAAGAGGCTGGGCACATATCGGAATTATTCAAGCACTGGAAGAAATGGGAATCCCCATTGATGTAGTCGCTGGCTGCTCAATCGGTGCATATGTAGGTTCTGCCTATGCAAGTGGTAACCTAGACTCATTGGGCGAATGGGCAAGCTCGCTTACTGAGTGGCAAGTATTGCGTTTAATGGGCGTTGGTTTTATGAAAGGTGGCTTGGCGAGTGGTCAAAAAGTCTTTCAAGCCCTTGAAGATAATTTCTGTAAAGAAACCTTCGAGGAATTACACAAACCACTGGCCGTGGTCGCGACAGATTTGTACACGGGGAAAGAAGTTTCTTTCCTACAAGGCCCTATTGGAACTGCGGTTCGTGCATCATGTGCCATACCCGCGCTGTTTCCTCCTGTGTCGTATCAAGGTAGATGGTTGGTTGATGGTGCAGTGGTCAACCCAGTACCAGTGAACTTGTGTCGACAACTAGGTGCTGACTTTGTTTTTGCGGTCAATCTGAGTGCTGACTTTCGTCCGCAAATCCAGCACACCTTTGAGCAAGAGCACGAACATAATCAACAGAAAACTAATGATTTCTTCTCGAAAAGCCAAGCATTTATGCAATGGCTGAAACGAGACAAAACTGAACCAACAGACGAGCAATTAGAGCAAATGACGCAGCAACAAGAACAAGCCCAAGAAGGCGAAGTTCATCAATCTGAAAGTGTTGTCGCGGAAACAGTTACTAGCCCGGATGAAGCGTCCCAGGACCTTCCTTCGAGTGACATGTCAGATGCGGTATCAACCACTCCTTCCGTTGCGAAATTAAAGCCGGTTTCTAAAGCCCCACCAAGTATGCTAGGGGTGATGTCGAGCTCTTTAGATATTCTTCAGGCCCGAGTTACTCGTTCTCGATTGGCCGGTGATCCACCGGATATTCTGATCGAACCTCAATTGAGAGATTTTGGCATTATGGAGTTTCATCGAGCGGCTGAGTTAATTCAAGAAGGACGTCAATGTGTGGAACGGGTTGCAGAACAGATTAAGTATCAGTTACGGATAAGCTAATCGCCCAACGCTTTTGAAAACTAGCTTGGGCGAACAATCCCATCAAATCTTATTTGGACGTAACGGCAGTAATTCTCGATGGCGGTGCGCTTAACGTTAACTCAGTGTGCTGTGCAATCCAATTTTCATCCAACTCAACGATTTGATTCTTCCAAGGTAGTTCGGGATTTCCTTCTCGAATCGCTTCAGGTGAATCAAAATGCAAGGCAACTCCTGTTACGGAAGGCATCATAAAAGATAAGAAGCCACCCATATCATCAAAAAATTGCTGATATTGTGCCAGCAATAAAGCAAGGTCTTGTTTTTGGTATACCGGCTTGAGCCAATCTGACTTAGTCTCTAGCTGCACTGACATATCACATTGATTCGCGGCATCATCTAAATGAATTTCAACTGACGCATTAGCCTGTTTCAACGCCTTTTCTGTGGGTAAAAGAAATCGTTGGTTGTTAAGTGGCTCGATGTCTAAGTCAACTTTCTGGGTATGGATTTTGACATATTTAATGTGGCACAAGTCGCCCCGCGTCACGTGCATAAAACCAAAGGCAAACTGCAAAGCAGACAAGTCCTCATCGTCCAGTTTTTTTAAATGACTGTAAAAGGTGCTGTATTCCAAGTTTAAGGTGTCGGCCTGGGCACTCAAACCCAAACTGCATAAAAGCAGAACTATCCATTTCATGGTTGCATATACTTCTTGTTGTGATTAATCATACTGAGCAATTCATCAATGTACTCTTGCCCTCTTTCTGAATACCGAATCAAGCCTTTGGCGAGTTTTTCAGCGCTGATTGGTTGGTTGCTATTACGCAGTGTATAGCGAATGTCTCGTAATTCTTTGTATGCTGGATGGCGATTCAAATTTCTAATGTACCTTGATACTGCTTGGCCGATGCTGTTGAATTTAGCTACTTCGTGAATCGCTCCATCATTACGTTGTTTAGGAACAAATCCACATCCTTTTTTGAAACACCACATTCCGAAAAAATTGTAGCCTTGTTGAGCGAATCGCGACGTGCCCCACGCAGATTCATTAGCAGCTTGCACCAACACCAACTCAGCGGGAATGATGTCAATTCTACGCAGCAATAATTTGAGTTTCGCTTCATCATCCAAAGCATCGTCTATTTTGTATTTCTCGTACAATCGCGATAACTTTTCAACATCCGTTTTACTACGACTGCTCTTTGCCGCTAACGTTTCCACGTATATCCGTTCTTGCATCACTAGTGCATTCTGGCGCTCAATCTCGGGTAACAAGTACGAGAAAAAGGCCTTTTTCTTTTCGACCACATTGGTAAATTCAGAAAAATTAGGTAGCGGACCTGTTTGTCCCTCAGGAATTGGGATGTCCAATGTCACAACAGGCTCATCTTCTTCAGACTCCTGTTGATCAGTAAGATAATTCAGTATCACCAGCACCAAGAGTGCAATCAGGATATAAATAAAATACCCTACTTTCTTTTTCCTGCTCATTGTTTCTTCAGGCATCGAAGGTGGACTCCTCGCTATCGGCTAACCTTTGCGTGTCATCTATAGTGTCATAACCAAAGAGTTCTTTATAGAGTAATCCTTTTGCATTAAAAAACAGCGGACCAACAAAAATGATTGCCAAGCCAAAGGAAAAAACAACTAATAAGAGTAGGCCAAAAAATATCGTAAAAAAGAGCAGAAATGACAGAAAGTAACGATTGACCATTCTCACCGACAGACTGATCGAAGCCAATGGTGACATTTTTTTGTCAGCGATTAACATGGTGGCAAAGCTTGTCGCTATCGCAACGTAGATGGCGAGAGGAAAAAAGTATCTCATTGCTATCCCATTTAATATGGCCAGCAGCAAGGCAGTAAAGCAAATCGTGACCGACAATGGCAGATAGGCAAACAAGGCGGAAAGATATATCGGTTGTTGACTCATTAGCCTGACCCCAACCATCATCAATCCAGCCAAAAATGGAGCGGTGACAATTTGCACAATTAACTGAGCAGTTACTTGAACATCTACCGTGAGATCTTCTGGCGTGTTCACTCCCATTACTTTGTAAAACACCATCATAGTGATAAATATCAATGCCAGCATGAATACAAACATTTGAAAATAAGTCCATTTTGAATGCTGAGTCGCTGCCCATGCTTGTTCTAAAATGCGCTTTAATTCAAACTTATAGTCACCGGCTAAATTGCGATCAATAAGCTGTTGATGGTCAGGTCGGGGATGTTTCAAATGCAATACCACAGATCATTATTAAAGAAGCAGTATACGTGACTCATTATATGCTGTCTCCCTTGGATCAAAAATCTAAGACCAAGGAAATAGCCAAGAAAATCAGTACTAAACCCATTGCTCTATCGAACCAATAGCCATTTTTACGCAAATTTTGGCGAACATTTTTCGATCCTAGAAAATAGGACAAACAGCAAAACCACAGTCCAGTGGCAAAACTTAGATATAGGCCATAACCCACTTTAATTGTCGTAGGGGTTTCAGGGGCAATCACTAAAACAAACAACGACAGAAAGAATAAAGTGGCTTTGGGATTTAAACCGTTGGTTACAAAGCCCACTAAAAATGCCTTTTTATCGCTTATTGTTGTGCCGCCCTCATCCTGATTGCTGTCCTCTGACATTGTTGAAGGGGGTTTACTGCGAATCGCTTGAAAGCCGATAAAGAACAAATAGGCCGCTGCAGCTAGAGTAAGCCCTGTGTATAGCCAAGGAGTTGTTTTGATAAGAATGCCAATACCCAACAACGAATAACTGACATGCAGCAAAATGCCCAGCCCTATGCCGATGCTGGTTAAAATTGCAGCTCTTCTACCATAAGCAATGCTGTGTTTTAATACCACGGCGAAATCGGGTCCGGGACTGGCAACTGCCAAAAAATGCACTGATGCGATGGCAACAAATTCTAACCACAGATCAGTTGATGTCATACAGCATGATTCCTTGTATTAAAAAATTGCGGGACAACAGTACTCGCCATCCCGTAAAACCCAGCGTTAAAGTAAGATTGTCCCAAACTTGGTTCTAAATTCAATTCGATTGTTTTTGCACCATAGTATGCAGCTTGTTCGACAAACCCAGCTGCGGGATAAACATTGCCTGAAGTGCCTACTGCGATAAACAGATCAGCCTGGCTAAGCGCATCAAAGATTTCCTCCATAAACATTGGCATTTCTCCGAACCAGACGATATCAGGTCTTATACCCTGAGCGGGTTGACAACAACTGCATTGACTCCGCTGGTCAAAAGAGTCTTGAGTGTAAACTGATTGGCCGCTTTTCAAGCACCTAGCCGACATCAATTGGCCGTGCATATGAAGCAAGTTTTTTGAGCCAGCTCGTTCATGCAGATCATCAACATTTTGTGTGATCAGCAAAAAGCCTCCATCATGCTGCTTCTCAAATTTAGCTAAGGCAATATGCGCTCGATTGGGGGCAACGTCATCTTCTAGCAGTTGCGCTCGACGTTGATTATAGAATCGATAAACCAAGTCTGGATTGTTACTAAACCCTTCGGGGGTTGCCACCTCCTCGACTCGATGATTCTCCCACAAGCCATCGTTATCTCGAAAGGTTTTCAAGCCTGATTCGGCAGAAACTCCGGCCCCGGTAAGTACGACGATGTTGGCATCTTGAGATGTCCAATCATATACACTGACTAACTGGCTTTGAATCATTGCTCACTCGACAAGCTGATTTGGTTTATTTTGTGCCAAAAAATTGGTTACACTGGGTGAAACCCGAATGAATGGACCGGACGACTTTGGCAAATTCTTTGTTTGTTACACGGATAGAGCAGTGTTACCAACAGCTCTCGCCTAATGCTCGCAAAGTTGCGAATTATCTGCAACACAATCCACTGGATGTATTGAACTTTTCCGTCGCTGAAATTGCAGAAATAACCCATACTTCAAAAGCAACGGTCAGCCGATTTTTTCGTCAACTTGGTTACGCTAATCAACAGGATGTAAAAAAAGAACTGCGAACCATTCGCCATTCTGGCTATCCCGTTTCTCTCAGTCATGTTGACAATGACTATATAAATCAAGAGTTAAGTCGTATTCGACATACTTGGGAAAGTATCAGTGCAAAACACATCCAACGCTTTACCCAATCCATTAGTAAGGCATCGCGGATCACCATCATTGGTTTTCGAAACAGTTATCCCGTGGCATTACACTTTCGGCAACAATTATTGCAAATCCGCGGCAAAATCCGTTTACTGCCACAACCGGGACAGACACTTGGTGAAGAGATTGAGGATATTGAACCGGATGAGTTAGTCATTTTGGTGGCCTTTCGTCGTCGGCCGAAAATTATCGAAAAACTCATCGATAAACTACAAGGCAATCAGCTGGTTTTAATGGCTGATCCGTCCGCGCAAATCTACAAAGAAAAAGTTGGTCAATTGTTTATCTGTCAATTGGGGCAAGAAATGCCGTTGGACAGTTATTCTGCACCAATGAGCGTAATTTCGGTAATTTGTAATCAATTATTGGCCCATACTCCCAAACAAGGTAAACAAAGAATTGCCTCCATCTCTAAGCAGTATCGAGATCTCGACGAATTAGAATAGTTTCAAAACACACATTTCACTTGACTAGATATTGAAACATCTGTTTCATGATGCTATAACTAAAACATCGGTAAGATTATGAATATCGGACGTCATCAGTCGCCATTTGTCACTCAGCAGTCTCCTGCCCACTCGACTCATTCTGCGACCGGTTCTCTGAGCAATCTGCGTCTCGCAGTTAAAGATTTATTCGACGTTGAAGGGTTGTTGACGGGTGCTGGTAATCCGGATTGGCAAAACCAACATCCTGTGGCTACGGAAACTGCTAGTAGCGTAAAAATGCTTTTAGACCATGGCGCTCAATGGGTTGGTAAAACCATCACCGACGAATTAGCGTACAGTTTGAATGGAAACAATATCCATTTTCCACCGCTTCACAATGTATTGGATGAACAGCGAATCTGTGGTGGTTCATCCAGTGGCTCTGCTGTCGCAGTAGGCGAACATTTTGCAGATATTGGTTTGGGTACAGATACCGGTGGCTCGATTAGGGTTCCCGCCAGCTATAATGGATTGTTTGGTTTGCGCCCTACTCATGGTGTGATTGCGACAGATGGCTTAGTTTCGCTAGCGCCGAGCTTTGATACTGTGGGTTGGATGACCCGAGATATTATAACTCTTGAGCAAGTAGCTCAGGTTCTGTTGCCAAAAGAGCAGTTACTTCGAAGTTTCGAGATGCCCCGTTTTTGTCTGATGGAATCCGCAGTGGAGCAATGTGAATTTGCCCAACTGGTGACCGATTGGCTTAAGCAAACGCCCCAACTAAGTGACTATGCTTTCGCTGACATTAACTTTGAAACGCTGCAGATAGCCAGTGACGCGTTTCGTGTTTTACAAGGCCGAGAAATATGGCAAACCCATGGCCAATGGATCCAACAAAGATCGCCTACGTTTGCCAAAGATATTAAATCAAGGCTGGATTGGTGCAGCACCTTAACAAAAGCAGATGAATTAGCAGCGGTGGATCAGCAGCAGCACTTTATTCGTTTGCTGAAAACCGTGTTAGACGAAAAAGGCTTCATCATCATGCCTACAACGCCTGGCGCGGCACCTTTACGAAATTGCGACGAGCAGGTTCTAGCACAATACCGAAATCGCCTGTTGTCGTTTACTTGTGTTGCTGGATTGGCGGGATTACCACAATTGCATATCCCTCTGTTTATTGATGGCAATCAAGCCTTTGGCATATCGATCATTGGTCAAAAAAACCGTGATTGGGATTTAATTCAAATTGCAAAAACATTTTTGGAGAAAACGTAATTGAAACACGCTGCACATCACCCTGCGATTGAAAAATCGAACATAGGTTTTACGGCACCACATTATGCTGCTGCTCAAGCGGGGCAAAGTGTATTGGAGCACGGTGGAACAGCCATTGAGGCGATGGTCGCGGCGGCTGCTTCTATTGCAGTTGTGTATCCACATATGAACGGATTAGGTGGTGATGGATTTTGGTTGATTAGCGAACCTGGCAAATCCCCCATTGGCATCGATGCCAGTGGTTGCAGTGCCAAACTGGCGACGTCCGATTTTTACCAAGGGCAGCAATCAATACCTCAACGGGGTGGTCTCGCCGCCTTGACTATGGCCGGTGCAGTTTCAGGCTGGAATAAGGCTTTAGAAATAAGTCACCAATGGCAACCTGGGAAGTCATTAGAAGAGTTATTTAGCACCGCTATTGGCCAAGCCCAATGGGGCATTGAAGTGACTCAGAGTTTAACCGATGCCAGTTTCAAAACCTTTGATGACTTGGCCGAATTGCCTGGCTTTGAACAGTTTCTAATTAAGCAAAAGCCTCTTAAAAAAGGCAAAATTGTCAAGCTCCCAAAATTGGCTCATACCCTTGAAACGCTATCGCAACAAGGGCTGGACAGTTTCTACCGAGGAGAGCTTGCTGAGCAGATGGCTGTTGACTTAGAAAAGGCTGGATCGCCATTACGACTGTCAGATTTCAATGATTATCAGGCTCAAGTGGTGTCGCCATTGTCGGTCGAAACTAGCAAGGGAACACTATACAACTTAGGTGCCCCTACCCAAGGTGTAGCGTCATTATTAATACTTGCCCTGTATGATCAATTGGTCGCGCAAGGGAAAACAGATTTAGATCACATTCATCTAGTGATCGAAGCGACAAAACAAGCCTTTATTCAGCGTAACCGTTTTGTTACCGATCCTAGCCGTTTAGAATGTGATTTACAGTCTTTATTGTCGCCACAGTCTATCGAGCAGATGAAGCAACATATCAAGATGGATAAAGCCCTAGCCTGGCCACACAATGCGGCTCACGGCGATACCATTTGGATGGGAGCGTGCGACAAAGACGGCAGAATGGTCAGTTACATACAAAGTCTCTACTGGGAATTTGGTAGCGGTATCGTCAGTGACTCTACTGGCATCGTGTGGAACAACCGTGGGACTTCTTTTTCGCTGGACCCAAATTCGAATCAATTTTTGCAGCCTAGAATAAAGCCCTTTCATACACTTAATCCTGCCTACGCTGAATTGTCAGATGGGCGCAGGGTCAGCTACGGCACTATGGGAGGCGAAGGCCAACCTCAAACGCAAGCTGCGTTGTTTAGTCGTTATGTTTATCAGAATTATCCTTTGGACAAGGCAATTGCAGCGGGTCGATGGTTGCTGGGTCGTACATGGGGAGATGTCAGCCATAACTTAAAAATTGAAGAGGACCTTGCCCAACAGGTTCAAGAGGATTTAGCTCAGCTTGGCCATGATATAGCCGTAGTACCTGCAAACAACGAATTGATGGGACACGCAGGTGCAGTGGTATTGCATCCCGATCACAATGTGGAAGCAGCAACGGATCCAAGAAGCGACGGCAAAGCCTTCCCCGAACGACATCACTAGGACGCACTTTGATGGATCTAATTTTAGAAAATTTGCCCACTATTGGTGCATTGGTCGCCACCGGAGTGTTTGCTGGATTGCTTGCCGGGATGCTCGGTGTGGGCGGTGGTATTGTTATCGTGCCTGTTTTGTTTTTCTTGTTTCAGTCCTTTGGTGTATCGGCTGAAAGCGCGATTTTGATAGCTACTGGGACGTCGCTAGCGACCATTATTCCGACCTCTATCAGTTCCATCCGTGCCCACAACAAGAAAGGTAATGTAGATGGCGTTTTATTAAAACGATGGGGGTTGTTGATCCTAATTGGTGTTCTCATCGGCAGTGGCTTGGTAACGCAGATAAATGGAGCCATCATCACTCCCATGTTTGGTGTGATAGCCACATTGGCCGCCTTGAACATGTTGTTTCGCGCTAACAAACCGCCGCTTGCGAAACAACTACCTGGCAAAATAGGCCAATCGGGCATGGCATTGAGTATTGGCTCACTGAGTTCAATGGTAGGCATTGGTGGAGGCACCTTGTCTGTGCCCATCCTAACAGCATTTAATTATCCGGCCCACAAAGCGGTCGGGACAGCGGCTGCAATAGGCTTGATCATTTCCTTACCGGGCGCTGCAACTTTGTTATTAATGGGACAAACCCCCATTGACGCACCTTTAGGTACTTTTGGGCTGGTTAATCTAATTGGTTTTGCCTGTATTGTGCCGTTAACCGTGTTCTGTGCGCCAATTGGCGCACATATTGCGAGCAAACTGGATGCACAAATGCTAAAGCGTGTGTTCGCTATCGCATTATTGATCACCGGTTTGCGTATGTTCATTCAATTATTTTTGTGAGGTAAACACTTCGTGTCATTGTTATCACCCCCACCCCGCTTACTCATGGGCCCCGGCCCAATCAATTGCTATCCGCGGGTACTCAATGCGATGTCAACGCAATTGATCGGTCAATATGATCCGGTTATGACGGGCTATATGAACGAGGTGATGACACTATATCGACAGGTTTTTGAGACTGAAAATCAGGCCACTGTGCTTATTGATGGCACGTCTAGAGCGGGCATAGAAGCTGTGCTGGTGTCTTGTATTGAACCAGGCGATAAGGTCTTGGTTCCGGTGTTTGGTCGGTTTGGACATCTTTTGGCTGAAATCTCTCAGCGTGCCGGTGCTGATGTGCATTGTATTCACGTACCCTGGGGCGAAGTATTTAAACCCGAACAAATTGAACAAGCCATTGTCCGTGTTAAACCGAAAGTATTGGCCTTGGTTCAAGGTGATACTTCTACCACCATGCTGCAACCTCTCGAGCACATTGGTGAGATCTGTCGTCGGCACGATGTTTTGTTTTATAGCGACGCGACGGCTTCGATAGGTGGTAACCCATTTCGAACGGATTTGTGGCAATTGGATGCGGTTTCCGTGGGACTGCAAAAATGTTTGGGTGGCCCATCCGGAAGCGCACCTATAACCCTGAGCGATCGATATGTTGAGCTCGTATCAAAGCGCAAGCATATCGAGGCTGGGATCCGAGCAGAACATCATTTGCAAGGTACTGGTAGCGCCATTCGTTCTAATTATTTCGATATCCCAATGATTTTGGATTATTGGGGCCCAGAGCGACTCAATCACCACACCGAAGCGACGAGTATGCTTTATTGCGCTAGAGAGTGTGCAATACAGCTCCTAGAAGAAGGCATTGACGCATCCATAGCGCGCCACAAACTGCATGGTGACGCGATGCTCATGGGCTTACAAGGCTTGAATCTTGAACCCTTTGGCGATTTGCAGCACAAAATGAACAATGTCTGTGGTGTGGCTATCCCCGAGGGGATTAATGGTGAGGCAATCAGACATACCCTGTTGCATGACTTCAATATTGAAATCGGTACGTCATTCGGACCGCTACATGGCAAAATTTGGCGAGTGGGAACCATGGGGTATAACGCCCGCAAAGACACTGTTTTAGCTACGTTGCAAGCCCTGGAAACAACCCTTAGAAGAGCGGGTCACCGCTTTGAACTCGGCGCAGCACTGGACAACGCTTATCGGGTTTATGATGAGGCAGAATCTCTATGAATATGTTGCCTTTAGCTCAAGAAGTACTGCGTCGCTGCGATGAACTTGCATTGATCAGCCAAAACCCGAACTTTATCGACCGTCGTTATCTCAGCGCTGAACACAAAAAGGCCAATCAGTTGGTAGCTCAATGGATGTCTGAGGCTGGGATGCAAACCTGGCAAGATGAAGCAGGCAATCAGTGGGGACGCTATGCCTGTCCAAATTCTCATGCAAAAACTCTTATTGTCGGAAGTCATCTAGATACCGTCCCTAACAGCGGTAAATACGACGGCATATTGGGTGTTTTGCTACCTTTGGCCGCAATTCAAAGTCTCCATCAACGCAATGATGTGCTGCCTTTCCACCTTGAGTTGGTCGGGTTTGCTGATGAGGAAGGGACTCGATTTGGAACGACTTTGTTGGGCAGTCGTGCAGTCAGTGGTCAATGGCAGGATAAGTGGGCCTGTTTGCAGGATGAAAGCGGTATCAGCTTGAGTCAAGCGATGCGAGATTTTGGCTTAGATATCAATCGAATCCACTGCGCCAGTCGTGTTCAAGACGATTTAATGGGCTTTTTAGAGGTACACATCGAACAAGGACCCGTTCTGGAATCCCAAGAATTACCTTTGGGTATTGTTGATGGCATCGCAGGGGCTCGACGCTTTGAGGTCAAAGTGGCAGGGCAAGCGGGTCACTCCGGTACAGTGCCAATGGATATGCGTCAAGACAGTTTATGCGGTGCGGCGGAGATGATCACCATGATTGAGCGCCTCGCCAAACAAAACCAAGTGATGGCGACTGTCGGGAAAATTCAATGTTCTCCTAACGCCGTGAATGTAATTGCCGGGCGAACGGAATTTAGTATCGATATACGTAGCCTTAATGACGACTTACGAGATCACACACTGCGTCAAATTCAGCGTCACATTGAAGAAATTGCCCAACAAAGACAACTAAAAGTCGAGTTGAAGCAAACTCACGAAGCCCCTGCAGTTCGTTGTGATCAAACCATGATTGAACGATTGGAATGCGCCTTCAGGCGAACCGGAGTTGCGCCCTATTTATTGCCCTCTGGAGCGGGCCACGACGCAATGGCGATGGCAGACATATGTCCCACTGGAATGATTTTTATGCGTTGTCGTGGTGGTATTTCTCATCATCCGGCAGAGTCTGTGCAGTTGCAGGATGTCTTGACAGGGCTTCAAGTGGTCAGTGCTTTTTTTGATCACACGGCATTGGTTGATAGTGGTTCGATGGTGGCCTAGTGTATCAGGGTGCCGAGACTGGCAACGAGGGATTCGCTCCCCATTCGCTCCATGAGCCATCGTAAATTGACCAAGCATAATGCCCCATTAGCTCGGCTGCCAAAGCGAGTATACAGGCGGTTACGCCTGAGCCACAGGTGAAAGTCCAGTGAGCATTGAAATTCGCCCCCTGTTGTTCAAATAGGTGTTTCAACGTTACAGAATCTTTAAATGTAATTCCATTTAACACCTCGGTAAAAGGCACGTTCAACGAATTGGGGATATGCCCTGAGCGCAAATTGGCGCGTGGCTCTGGAGCCAAACCATGAAATCGCCCAGCACTGCGGGCATCGATAACTTGAATTTCTTGATTGTGCAGTGAATTTAAGATTTGCTCACAGGTTTTAAGCCTTGCAGGTTGAAACTCAAATCGAGATTGATCCTTAACTTGAATCGCTTGATTTAAGTAAGACTGAGTTGGCAACCCCTTTTCCAGCCAACAAGGCAATCCACCATCAAGTACTTGAACCTGTTTAACACCAGCCCAACGCAACATAAACCAGACTCTGGGGGCACAATAGATACCAACATCATCGTACACCACAACCTTATTTTGGGCAGTGATGCCAAGGGCGCTAAGATGCTGCTCCATTTGTTCTTCACTGGGCAATGTGTGAGGCAGGCTACTATCGACATTGCACACAACCGTCTCAAAATCAAAATGAATGGCACCCGGTAGATAGACATCAGTAAGATTATCCATTTTGCCTGTGGCGGGATTGGCCATGCTGGTGTGCAAAACAACCCAGCTTTGCTCAGCCATTCGTTGGGCAAGTTCTTCTGGTTTGATTAAAACATTTTCCATAAATAATGCTACTCTGAATTTCGATACCGCAAAAAAACCAATAATCCGTAATTGGAAATCGGTGTTGAGTTGTTGAGGTTCTTTTAAAATGGACTGTGAATTAAGGTTTTACTATGGGTGAATCTTTGCAAAGGGTCAACAATATGTGTTGCTAGGAAAGTACAATGAAAATTGAACAAGTTATCGAATTACTTCAATTAGAGCCCCACGTGGAAGGTGGCTATTTTCGCGAAACCTTTAAGGCCGATAAACAACCTTCGGTGCACACTGACCGGGGTGATCGGGTCACGATGACATCAATCTATTATTTGCTTACAGCACAATCCCCTATCGGTCATTTTCATAAAAATCACTCCGATATCATGCACTATTTTCATACTGGCGACGGAATTCGCTATACGCTACTGCATCCAAACGGAGAGGTGCAGTACAAAATACTAGGCCCTGACCTGACTTTAGGGCACGAGTTTCAGTTTGTTGTACCTGCCGGCGTTTGGAAAGCATCAGAGTTAATCTCTCCATACCAATTTGGCTACGGTTTGATTGGCGAGGCCGTGGCACCTGGATTCGAATTTGCAGACATGCAATTGGCCGAGCGTGCGAGCCTGATTAGCGATTTTCCGCAGCACCGAGAGATTATTGAAGCATTGACTCGTTGACCACCAAATCAATATTCTGTAACCAATTTAGCTTGCTTTGTTCGTCCAGAAAACTGGCAATGAAACTATTTTTAACCAGTTGAACGAGTTGTTGCTGGGTTAGCTGAAAAGACTCATTGAGCGCATGATAATTGTCGTTTAAGTAGCCACCAAAATAGCTCGGGTCATCAGCATTGACGGTGACCAGTAAGCCCTGATCTAGCAAATTCAGAATATTGTGATCATTCATTACATCGAAAACCCGCAGCTTAATGTTGGACAGTGGACAAACCGTCAATGGAATCTGTTTGTCTTTTAGATATGCTACTAGGCTTGGGTCTTCAATACTGCGCACGCCATGATCCACTCTGTCCACTTGCAAGGTATTTAACGCCGACCATATATATTCAGGAGGGCCTTCCTCACCGGCATGGGCGACCTTTTTCAATCCTAATTTACTGGCCTGTGAAAATGCACGACTGAATTTTTCTGGAGGATTTCCCACTTCAGAACTGTCAAGTCCAACCGCAACACAATCGCAGAGGTAGTTCTGTGCGGCGTTTAAGGTTTCCAGCGCTTCATCTTCAGAAAGGTGTCTTAAAAAAGACAGTATTAACATGACCGACATGCCCCACTCGGACTTCGCCTGCTCTATGGCTCGCTTAAATCCAGCCATAAATACGGAAAATTCAATTCCTCTTTGCGTATGGGTTTGAGGGTCAAACATGATTTCGGCATGAACCACATTGTCTTGTTTACAACGACATAGGTAATCCCACATTAACTGATAGAAATCGTCTTCGTCTATCAACACACTGGCACCTAAATAGTATAGATCTAGGAAGCTCTGCAAATCCTCAAATTGATAGGCTTGCTCCACTTCTTGAAGATTTTTATATGGTAAAGAAACCTGATGCTTTTCTGCCAATTGCATCATCAAAGCTGGCATTAAACTACCTTCAATGTGAAGATGAAGTTCAGCTTTCGGCAGCCTGTTTATCAACGTTTCTATCATATTACCACCTTAGTTTAGTCTGTTTTTTGTGCCGGAAAATGGGTAAGCCAGTGACGGGCGATTTGTTCACGTGTACATATCCACACATTGTCGTGACCCAGAATATATTCAATGAATCGCTTTAAAGCCGCCGTTCTAGCTGGGCGCCCAACTAAGCGACAATGCAGTCCAATGGAGAGCATCTTAGGATGGGTTTGCCCTTCTTCGTACAAAACATCAAATGCATCCTTCAAATAGCCAAAAAACTGCTCTCCACTATTAAAACCTTGTGGGCTGGCAAAGCGCATATCATTGGTGTCCAGTGTATAAGGGACCATGAGTAATGGCCTATCGTAGTGATAATCATAATAGGGTAAGTCGTCGGCATAGGAGTCGGCACAGTACAATAGGTCCGGAAATTCACTGACCAATTTAAGGGTGTTTGGGCTTGTCCTACCGGTATACCAGCCTACTGGTTTCTCACCGGTAATACGCTGATGCAACTCAATCGATGCTTGCATCAATTTTCGTTCTTGGGCAATTTCCATATCTTGATAATGGATCCAACGCATACCGTGGCTGGCAATTTCCCACTTTGCTTCGAGCATCGCCTCTACCACGTCAGGATTACGTTGCATTGCCATGGTGACGGCAAAAGCCGTTACAGGCAGTTGGTATTGTTGAAACAGTCGATATAAGCGCCAAAAGCCAGCACGACTCCCGTACTCATAAAGCGATTCCATACTCAAATGTCGAGCGGAGAACGCCTGTGCGCCTATTATCTCGGATAGGAAAACTTCAGACTGGGGGTCACCGTGAAGAACGCAGTTTTCGCCACCCTCCTCATAGTTCACTACGAACTGTACGGCTATTTTAGCGCCATCTGGCCATTTGGGATGGGGAGGTGAATTACCGTAACCCACTAGATCCCTTGGATATGCTTGCATCATGACCTACCCCTTTTATTACTTGCGCGCTGTTAACGGTGACTGATGATTGACTCATCCACTGCAAACAGCGCCCTTTGAATAACGCTATAAAAATCGCTTGGGTACGTTCAAACCGCAGCCAGTTAAAATCAATTTAACCAATGATCTTGAGGCTTCGGCATACTCTACCCTGCCCATCTTTGACCCTTTTAATTGAGTGATCTGCGCCGCAAAATCAGCGTAGTGCTGACAACATGCCCAAATATTGAACAACAAGTAATAGGGATCATCTGTTTCGATCTTGCCCTGATCAATCCACGCTTGAATGACATTAACCCGTCCTTCCATCCATTTAATGTGGCGTTCCTTAAAAAAGCCGCTCAAATTTGGTGCACCGTTGATAATTTCCAGTGCAAAAATTTTAGAGGCTTCAGGGCGAGTGAATGACAACTCCATTTTTTCGGTTATGTAATTGGCCAGCACTTCAGCGGGATCATCAAAGGCCGTCGCTTCGTCAAATGCTGAATTCCAAACATCCAAGATTTGTTCCAATACCGCTAAATACAAACCTTCTTTACTCTTAAAATAGTAAAGCACATTAGTTTTCGGCAATTGAGCACGGTCAGCAACAAGTTGGATACGGGTGCCTTTAAAGCCGTTTTTTGCGAACTCCTGTTCTGCGGCGGTTAATATTAGTTGTTTGTTATAAGCGCCTACACGCCCTTCCCGATTGGTTTTTGTGTCAGTCATAATCAAAGAATCAGGTTAAAGTAATTTGAAGTCATTGGGTTTCTTAGCTTCCATCGATTAGCGTCATTGTGCGCTGTTACGTCGGGAATACACACCAAGGTTTTTACAGTTTCTTGATATTTGACTACTGTATCACCACTGCAAGGCGTTTGCGAAGCATTGATTTTCATGATGTTTTTAACTCATTTAAAGTTTGAGAAAAGAATTTAAATGATTCCATAAAAGGCCACTAATGTTTGATTCGATTTCAAATAGCCGATTAATTTAAATCTCAAAATATGATTTAAGTTGACCAACTGGTCAGGTTTTATTAGTTTTATAGGGTATTTGTAGAATTGGCAATAGAAACCTATGGTTTTAAGTGGGCCATAAAAACAAAAATTTCAACTCAGGATGGCATACTAGCTGCTTTGGATGGGGATGAGCGTGAAATAATCGCCACCCAGCACTTCAGATAAAAAGCATGTTCTAACTAATAGTAAACAGCAAATGGGATAATTCCACCATGATTAAGTTTTTGCTGAATGATCAGCAAATGAATGTAGACAACCTACCGGCCCACACAACACTTCTTGAATTCATAAGAGATGAAGCACAGCTATGTGGTACAAAAGAAGGTTGCGCGTCCGGAGATTGCGGTGCATGCACTATTGCTTTGGGGGAAATATCCACAGAGCAGGATGCTACTGTTCGTTACCGGGCGATAAACAGTTGTGTCACCCTCTTGTCTGCAGTGCAGGGTAAACAAGTGGTCACCGTTGAACATCTTTCCCAAGGTGGCGTACTGCATCCTGTGCAAGACTCTATGGTTGCTAGTCACGGTTCTCAATGTGGATTTTGTACTCCTGGATTTGTGATGTCGTTGTTTTGTTTGTATGAACAAAATCAACAGGTGAATCGTCAAGATGTGGAAGTTGCCTTATCTGGCAACCTATGCCGCTGCACAGGCTATCGACCTATCATTGATGCAGCTATGCAGAGCTGCCAGCCACATAAGCTCCAGCCGAACAGCGAAGTCTTTGCTAAATTAAAATCATTGCAAGCTGAAGAGATAACCCTACTTCCAGGACTGTATTTACCCACTAGTCGAGCGTCGCTAAAAGAATTAGTGAATACACTAGAGCTACCAAGATTGGTGGCCGGAAGTACCGATTTGGCACTTGAAATTACACAACAGTATCAAGACTTGCCAGAGTTGATAAGCCTATCATCTGTGCCAGAGTTAAACCGGTTAGTGCAAACATCACAAGGCATAGAAATTGGTGCCGCGGTTACCTTGTCACAGATGGGGCCGGTCGTGTTGCAACATTTCCCCGAATTATCAGAATTGTTCGAACGTTTCGCGTCGCTACCTATTCGAAATCAAGCCACATTGGGAGGAAATGTGGCCAATGCCTCCCCAATAGGTGATCTACCGCCCGTTCTATTGGCTCTCGATGCTCAGATCGTTTTAGATAATGGCACAGAGTATCAAACCCATCCGGCATCCGTCTTTTTTGTGGATTATCGAAAAACTCTGATGGCACAAGATCAGTGGATTGATTCTATACATTTGCCTCTTCCACGAGAACAGCAGATATTGCGTGCATACAAAGTATCTAAACGTATCGAAGATGATATCTCTGCGGTGTGTGCAGTATTTTCTCTGCAACTGGATGATGAAGGTGCTGTTACTGAAATTCGCAGCGGTTTTGGCGGCGTGGCTGCTACTCCAGTCAGTTGTACTGCCCTTTCCTCAGCACTGACCGGAAAAAATTGGAATAACGAAGATTGTGTGTTGATTGGTAAAGAAATATTAAGCGGCGCTTTCTCGCCTATTAGTGATGTTCGAGCCAGTGCCGAGTATCGCAATACCCTGTTAGGCAATCTTTGGCAGCGGTTTTGGTTGGAGACTCAAAACCATAACAATCGCATCCCTACCCGGATAGTCAATCATGCGTAAATTACAGCCTCTCAAACTCTCTGAAGACCAAGACAATACCAATCAAATTGGCAAGAGCATTGCGCATGAAAGTGCTAGACGTCAAGTTGCTGGCACGGCTCGCTATGTAGATGATATCCCGCTGCCTCAAAATACTAGATTCGCCGCCGTTGGCTATAGTGAGCATAGTTGCGGCACGATAGAACAAATCGATCTCAGTGAGGTATGGAAAAGTGATGGTGTGATTGATGTCATCACGGCGAAAGACGTGCCGGGACACTTAGATATTGCCCCGGTGTTCGATGGTGACCCGGTTTTAGCAAACGGCACCATCCGCTACTTTGGTCAACCGGTGTTTGCCGTTCTTGCCACCTCAGTGCGGCTTGCCAGACAAGCGGCCAAAAAAGGTCGGATTCAGGTATCACCTACAAAGCCCGTGTTAACCCCTGAAGAAGCTCATGAGCAAAAGCGCTTTGTTAGACCGAGCCATTCCATGGTATCGGGAAACGCACAGAGCGTTTTGCAATCCGCACCTTTAACTGTATCCGGCCATATCAGCATAGGCGGTCAAGAACACATGTATCTTGAAGGTCAAGTTTCTCTTGCAGTACCAGAAGAAGAGGACCGAATGTTGGTGTACACCTCAAGTCAGCACCCCAGCGAAGTGCAAAAGCTTGTTGCCGAGGTGCTAGGAATTGGACTAAATCGAGTCACGGTAGACATGCGCAGAATGGGTGGTGGATTTGGTGGTAAAGAGACACAAGCTGCCCAGTGGGCCTGTTTGTCGGCGATATTCGCTCACCGCAATGGCTGCGCGGTAAAACTCAGATTGCCAAGAGCCGTTGATATGTTGGCTACTGGTAAGCGGCACCCATTTGAAAATAGCTTTACCCTAGCCTGTGATGAAACTGGCTTAGTACAGGGCTGTAAAATTGATATAAACGGCGATTGCGGACATTCTGCTGACCTATCCGATGCCATCGTAGACCGGGCTATGTTCCATGCTGACAATGGCTACTACTTAGGACAAAGTAACATTATCGGACATCGATGTGAGACCAATAAAGTTTCTCACACCGCATTTCGAGGTTTTGGTGGTCCCCAAGGAATGATCGTGGCGGAAGCCATGATGGATGCCATTGCCAGGCGCACAGGTCAAGACCCCTTGGTAGTCCGTAAACTTAACCTGTACGGCGACCATGAACGAAACACCACGCCTTATGGGATGGTTGTTGAGCATAATATCTTGCCGGATCTGATTGAAAGACTGGAACACAGTTCCGATTATTGGGCACGCCGCGAAAGCATTCGTGAATTCAATCAATCTAGTCCGATCATTAAAAAAGGATTGGCGTTAACGCCTGTGAAATTTGGTATTTCTTTCACCGCAAAACACTTAAATCAAGCCGGCGCTTTAGTTCATATTTATACCGATGGCACTATCCAAGTGAACCATGGCGGGACTGAAATGGGTCAAGGGCTGCATACCAAAATTGCCCAGATTGCTGCTCAGGAGTTTGGTGTACCCGTTGATCAAATTGAAGTAACGTCAACGCGTACTGATAAAGTACCCAACACTTCACCTACGGCGGCTTCAAGTGGAACCGACATTAACGGCAAGGCAGTTCAGAATGCCTGTCAAACAATCAAACAGCGGTTGGCAGCATTTTATGCCGAGCAGATAAAAGTTGATCCCCAGGAAATACAATTTTCACAGGGAGCGCTAATTGCTGGCGAGTATAAAATTAATTTCAATGACATAGTTCAGCAAGCTTACTTTGAGCGTATATCCCTCTCGTCCACCGGCTTTTATAAAACGCCAAAAATCCATTACGACAGAAACACTGGCAAAGGCCGGCCTTTTTTCTACTTTGCCTATGGTGCAGCCGTCTCTGAGGTCAGTGTCGACACTTTGACAGGAGAATATAAGGTAAGCCGTGTGGATATCCTCCATGATGTAGGGCAAAGCTTAAATCCGGCAATTGATATTGGTCAAATTGAAGGTGGTTTTATCCAAGGTATGGGGTGGTTGACAACAGAAGATTTGCGTTGGGACAATCACGGGAAATTGACCAGCAACAATCCTGCAACCTACAAGATCCCATCGGTAGGCGATACACCTGAAGTCTTCAATGTAGCGCTCTACCCTCGCGCCAACGATGAAGATTCTATTTATCATTCAAAGGCGGTTGGAGAGCCACCATTAATGTTGGCTATCTCTGTTTGGTGTGCGCTAAAAGATGCCATCGCCAGTACAGTAGATTATCGTCTCGATCCGCCTTTGAACACGCCTGCTACGCCAGAGCGGGTTTTGCACGCTTTGAACAAGCTCGCAAAGGAGTGAACATAATGTTGTGGCATCAAGCATTAGAACATTGTCATAAAACGGCTCAGCCTTACGTTTTATTGACTTTACTGTCAGGAGCAGGTTCTACCCCTCGAGATATGGGCAGCAAAATGTTGGTCACTGCTGACACCATATACGACACTATTGGTGGTGGGCATCTAGAGCACAAAGCAATTGCCACCGCTCGCGAGTTATTGGCCAGCTCAAAAACCATTCAACATGTTGAGCATTACCCACTGGCAAGTAAACTTGGACAGTGCTGTGGGGGAGCAACGAACGTTTTGTTTGAAGTGTTTAATCTGGATGTCCAGTATTTGTATCTTTTTGGCGCAGGACACGTTGCGCAAGCCCTTGTTCCCATCATTAGCCAACTACCCATGCAAATCTATTGGTTGGATAGCCGCCAGAGCTGTTTTAATCACACTCAAAGCTACGACAATGTCCATAAACTGGTCGATGATGATCTGTTGTACTTAATCGACGAACCAAAGCCAAACAGTTGGATGCTTGTCATGACGCACGATCATCAGTTGGATTTTGAATTGGTTCACTATGGTATTACCCATGAGTCATTTGATTTTGTGGGAATGATCGGTTCACAAACCAAAGCACGTCGATTCAACACCCGTTTGACTAATCAAGGAGCGAATCAAGCTCAACTTAACAAGTTAGTGTGTCCGGTGGGTAATTTAGATGTGCCTGGGAAACGCCCAATAGAAGTTGCGGTATCCATTGCATCCCAATTTATAGCCATGCTAAACCCGCAAAAGCCTGATAACGGCAGTCGTGCTCAGTGGCAAAAAACCAAACAAATAGCGAAACTATTATGACATTAGAAGAGCTAAATGGGTGTTCGAAATCTCAAGCCTACGAATTTTTCGAACATTGCTGCCACGCGCAGCAATGGATAGAACAGATGATTGCACATCGCCCCTACGCAACAGTCGATACTTTGTGTGAGCAGGGAGAGCGAGTTTGGTGGGCGTTAAATCCGTCTGATCATTTACAGGCATTTGCGGCCCACCCGATGATCGGCGATCTAAATAGTCTGAAAGCCAAATATGCACATACTTCTGCCACGGCCAGCGAAGAACAAGCTTCTACGGCCTTAGCGACGGAAGAAATCCTCATACAACTCAAACAATATAATGAGCGTTATCGAGATATCCACGGCTTTATTTTTATTATTTGTGCAACCGGTCTCAGTGCTGAGGCCATGTTAGAGGCTTTAAAGGCCCGTATAGATAACCATTCAGACGTGGAAATGCGCCTTGCCGCGGCCGAACAAATTAAGATTACCTTACTTCGAATTCGAAAAGGGATCGTTAACCATGAGGAAAGATCGTGATCAGTTTATCCAGTCATATTCTTGATACTACTTTAGGTCAACCTGCTGCGGGTTTAACAATTGAGCTTACGACCCCTGAAGGAAAAACCGTTCACGCCGAATCAGACCATGATGGAAGATGCAATCAATGGCAAGATATCGAGTTGGAAGCCGGCGTACATACCCTGCGTTTTCACACCGGACCTTATTTACAAGCCAAACACGGCAGTGCATTTTATCCGTTCGTGGATATTCATTTCGACATCCAATCCAATCAGGGCCATTATCACATTCCGTTGCTTATCTCGCCTTATGGCTTTAGCAGTTATCGGGGCAGTTAGGGCGAATGATGAGCGAAGATATGTTCAAAGGTTTTCGGGCAACAATTTGCCATTTTCCGAACAAAACTGAGTCTCCCGACACCCATGTTGAGGTCATAGCCGACGGGCTGCTGGTTACGCGTAACGGAAAAATTCAGCAGATAGGAGATTACAAAACTCTTATAACACGCTATCCAGAGCTTAATGTAGAGGATCATCGTGGTTGTTTGCTTTTGCCGGGATTAATCGATAGCCATCTCCACTACCCCCAAACTGAAATGATTGCCAGTTATGGAGAGCAACTACTTGAATGGTTGCAAAACTATACTTTCCCTGTGGAGCAGAAGTTTGAACAAGTAGAATATGCGCAAGTTATCAGTCATCAATTTATGCAGCAGTTGTTTCAAAATGGAACGACAACGGCTTTAGTTTATTCCACGGTACATAAACAAGCGACTGACGTATTGTTTGAAACAGCGGCACAATACAACATGTGCTTGGTGGCTGGCAAAGTATGCATGGATCGTAACTGTCCGCCACAATTACGTGATACCCCAGAAAGTGCACAACAGGACTCTGGGTGGTTGATTGACAAATGGAACAATCGTGGACGCTTGCACTATGCTTTGACCCCGAGATTTGCGCCCACCAGTTCGCCACAGCAGTTTGCTGCTATAGCGGAAGTTGCTCAGCAGTATCCTGATGTATTCGTGCAAACCCATTTGTCTGAGAATCAGAGCGAAATTGATTGGGTTAAACAACTCTACCCTCAATTTGATCATTATTTAGATGTCTATCATCACTATGGCCTCGTTCGTCCTCGGGCCGTGTTTGGCCATTGCTTACATCTGCATGACAGTGAATGGGAAATGCTAGCAGACTTGAAAGCCACTGCCGCGTTTTGTCCTTCTTCTAATCTGTTTCTTGGTAGTGGGTTATTCAATTTAGAAAAGGCCAAAGGTCATGGGGTTGAAGTGGCGCTTGCTACCGACGTAGGAGCAGGTACCAGTTTCAATTTATTTAGAACCTTGGGAGAAGCCTATAAGGTTTGCCAGTTGAGGCATACACGTCTGTCGCCATTTCATGGTTTGTATATGATGACCCAAGGCGCAGCCTGTGCATTGGGGTTAGACTCCAGTGTTGGAAATCTAAACCCTAATACCGACGCAGATTTTATTCTCGTAGATCCTTGCTTTAATCATTTGACCAAGTTGCGTCATGCAAGTGGTCCTCATCCGATGGAAATGGAACAAGTGAAGGACACCCTCTTTATGCTCAGTATTCTGGGTGATGAGCGAGCGATCCGAGCCACCTACATTGCGGGTGAAAGTGTTTATCAAAACAATCAGGAGCTAAATCGCTAATGTGGATGGATTGGTTGAGTCTATTTTTACGCTGGTTTCACGTCATTGCAGGTGTCACATGGATTGGCGCATCGTTCTATTTTATCTGGTTAGACAACCATTTACAGACACCACCAAAATGGAAACAAGATAAAGGGATAAAAGGCGATCTGTGGGCCGTGCATGGAGGTGGCTTTTACGAAGTCGCCAAGTACAGCTATGGGCCCGAAACAATGCCTACGACCTTACATTGGTTTAAATGGGAGGCCTACACTACCTGGATAAGTGGCTTTGCGCTGTTGGTATTAATCTACTACTTTGGCGCGTCGGCTTATTTGATTGATCCCAGTGTAAAAGCGCTGACTGAAACGGAAGCGATTATCCGTGGACTTGCTATTATCTTTGGCGGCTTTGCATTGTATGAACTGGGTTGCCGATCGATTTTAGCAAATCATCCCAAATGGAATGCTGTGTTTTTAATTATTATCCTGTGCATAGCAACATGGCTCTCAACTCAATGGTTTAGTGGACGGGGAGCTTACATTCATGTGGGAGCACTGATAGGAACTTTGATGGCAGCCAATGTGTTCGTCAAGATCATCCCCGCGCAAAAAGCTATGGTTAACGCAGTACTGAACAAACTAGAGATTGATCCTAGATGGGGTGAACAAGCAAAATTGCGATCGGTCCATAATAATTATCTAACCCTACCACTGCTGTTTATCATGATCAGCAATCACTACCCAATGACTTATCAACACCCGCAGAATGGCTTGGTATTGATAGCGATTTCACTCGCCGCGGCTTGGCTGAGGCATTTTTTCAACTTACGGCATATTGGTCAGAATAAACCAATGGTTTTGCTCAGTGCTGTTGGCGCGTTTTTAGGCATTGCAATTTGGGTGAGTATGCCCCCTACCCCAAACCCAAATGAGTCAATTTCAAGTAAAGAAACCGCTTTAGTCGAGATGACCCCATTAGACAAACAGATTGCAAAGTTGATAGATGTGCACTGCGTTAGTTGCCACAGCAGTGCCCCAAGTGATCCCATGTTTACCATAGCACCTATGGGTCTGATAATGGACGATTGGCGAAGTGTTTTAGCTAAGTCAGAGCTCATCATTCAACGAACCGCCGTCACCCAAGACATGCCGTTTCTCAATAAAACGGCAATGACTCCACAAGAGCGGGATATCTTTTTACAATGGCAAACGCAACTTAATGCTTCTGAAAAGTAAGCGCAATGTCTTTTAAACCATGTGAACGTTGTTTGATGGCCTTCGCCTCTTTTCGAATTGAGTTGGCTTGTTGCAAATTGCCTTGAGACGCCTCGCTAATAGCAACGATATTGCGACTGATTTCTTGAGCAACGGCACTTTGCTCCTCGGTGGCCGCCGAAACTTGAATGGTAAGCTGCGCAATATTAGCAATTTCATCATTCACTTTAAAAACCCGTTCGCGGGTGGTTTGGGTATCCGTTAAACACAATTCTGCTCCGTCTTTTCCTCGATTCAATATCTCGGTCCAGCTAATAAGTTTGTTTTGGATCTCTCCTACAGAGTTTTGAATTTGCTCGGTAGCAGAATGTGTCCGACTGGAAAGCGCTCTTACCTCGTCAGCCACCACTGAGAAGCCTCGACCTGATTCTCCGGCACGAGCAGCTTCTATCGCCGCATTTAGAGCTAATAAATTAGTCTGGTCCGCTATACCTTGGATTTCCCGCATGACCTGTCCAATGGCCTCTGCAATATCCGCCAGCTCATTGGCCGCATTTGCAGAAGTTGAGACATCCTTAGACAATTGATTAACTCGGTTCATTGTTGCCTGCATAGCGTCGGTCGCTAGTTTACAGTCGCGACTCGCCGAATCTACTTTAGTCGATATGTCCACTGTGTTGTGAGCCACCTCTTTCACTGATATTGACATTTCTTCTATGGCGGCAGAAAGTTGGTGCAGTTCGTTAGACTCTTTCTCAACGCCTTTCTGAGCTAGCTCACTGGCATCGTAAAGAATGCCAACGGATCGGTCCAGTTGGTTTGCACTGTCTTGGACTCGCCCTAAAACGGTATCAACCAAACCATCATGGATCCGTTGTGAAAAACGAAATACGCTAGAAATACCGGAGCCAGAGAAAACTAATCGAGATACGCTATCATGTTGCGACTGTTGCTTGTGAAGAGCCTTTTTCAGAGTGATCAGTGAATCATAAAAAACAAAGTAAGGAAGCCCGATAAGCAGAACACTTGCGATGGGATAGTAAAATGCTAAAACGCAGATCAAAATGGCACTGATGATAAATGCCGCATCCAAATTAATTGGACTGAGCTTCATTGCCTTTACAGGATCAGCCCCTTGATTGATTTTGCTATAGAGCATTTCAGCTTTTCTGCGAGATTCCTGATCAAGATTCTGTCTGACCGACTGGTAACCAATTAATTTCCCTTTTTGATATACCGGAGTGACAAATGCGTCTACCCAGTAGTAGCGTCCATCCTTACATCGGTTTTTAACGGCACCGCGCCATGAATTACCCTTTTTCAGGTGATACCACATATCTGCAAACGCGGCCTTGGGCATGTCTGGGTGACGTACAATGTTGTGATTCTTACCAACCAACTCCTCCATGCTGTATCCTGCGACTTGGCAAAACACATCGTTCGCATAGGTAACTACCCCACGAGTATCAGTGGTAGAAACTAATTTCTCATCATCTGAAAATTTGACTTCTTCATCGACAATATTTTGATCTCGTCTTCCCATGTTGCAGATCCTTTTTCATTATTTCTAATAACTAGACTTAAGTGTAGAAAGGATTTAGCAAATGGAGAAGCAAATGAACTAATTAATTAATAAACACAACAAGTTACTGATACTAGTAGATGGGAGACTAGAGAGGGGCATAAACAGAAAAACCGCCTAAACCAAGGTGGAATCTATGGCTCAAGCGGTATGAATGTGGTTACATGATCCGCGGGAACACTCTTCTTCGAGCGGTATTTCCTCGGCGTCTCATACTTGAGCGCGCTTCAGCACGGGTTGCTGCTAACCAACTCTCGCGATTGACGTCGGCTTCAGCGCCTCGGCGAGCTTCTTCAGTACTTCTGAAAGCACAAAATTGCTTGTAGGCGTGTAAGTCTTGAGATAAATCCTGAATTACCAACTCAATCATAATGGCGTCATCAACATAACCTAAACCAGGAATCTCGTCAGGTACCAAATCGTGAGGCTCGCTAAAGTAGGCTAATGAAGTGAGGATTTCTTTTTTCTCTTCTTCTGGCATTTGCCATTCATTATCTTCAAGCGCTTCTATCAACGTTTCCAAAGACTCCATTCGCTCGCGAACAAAATCAGGCAGAGAGGCACTTTCCATCGCATCGGTTACGGCTCTAGCTTTAGCTAAAATCTGCTCAGGTGACAGACTGCTCGCTTTGTCTAATGCGGCATTCATCAATGTTCTAAAATGCTCTAAATCATTATCAGACAATTCAAAGGTGATTTGGATTGACATTAGTTCTTTCCCTTTTGATTAATCAACCCTTGCTACATTAAAGAACGGCGATTCCAGTGTCAATTTAACAAATGCAAAAACCTGCTATGAAGTTTAATTAGAGCCAATCAAAAGGTAGAGTTTCATGCCGAACCTATCTGCTATATCACCTACCAACACCTTAAACCTTTTGAAAAATGTTTGCGTCAATATTTGGAGTGAATCCAAATGAAATATTCTAGTAACATTATCTGTCCTACCCGTCCCGAATTGGGTGCAGGTGGGATAGGTCAAGACCAATTAGTAGACTTATGCTTTATCAAAAGCTCTCTTAAAATTTCCTGCCTCCTGATGAAAGCGAATATGTTCAGGATGCTTTAGCCTGCGTTTTTCCAGAAATTTACGCGCTATATAACCCCACGGCGCTCGTTTTGAGAAATAAATGATGAAATCGATATCATCTGAATCAGACCATTGCGGAATAACTACTACTGTCTCATCACAGGTGTCTACAGTTTTAATCTGAAGTCTGTAATAGAGGTTACCATCGGAAATTAGCACATCGGTTTTTGCACCATGGTCTACGTGTGGTTTGAATACTTGCCACCCGTCCCTTAGTAACCATGTCTCGACTTGATTTTCGAACGAGATATTTTCGTAAAATTGTTTAGTTTTTTCAGGAATTAAGTTTGATTTCAAAGGCATTGTAGGTCCTAAATATAATCCACAATGCTATTGGCCCTAGCACGTGGTGCGCAGACATAATTTGTCATACGCAATTAGAACTCTAGACGAATGAACCATTCGAATTTGAAACAAAGAATGACCTGTCTTGATATTAGGTGTACTACCTGTCAACCACTAATGTTTCAACAGCCTGCTGCTGGAGAGTTGGAGTAGACTCAAAAATAAACAAAGAGTTGAATTTTTTCAAGTTGAAATTTTTACTTTAGGGATACTTGAATGCTTTTACGTCTACGATGCGTCTACAACAATAAATAAAGATAATCATTGTTAGTGAATACTACCGCAGAGATAAATGGTGCCCGGGGCCGGACTTGAACCGGCACGCTGTTACCAGCGAGGGATTTTAAATCCCTTGTGTCTACCAATTTCACCACCCGGGCAGGGTGTGCGCTAAGCGCTGTATGGAGGCGGAACCCGGAGTCGAACCGAGATCCACGGATTTGCAATCCGCTGCATAGCCATTCTGCCATTCCGCCAAAAGGATGAAGCACTGAAAGGCACTTCTGATGAGTTGCGGTCGCAACCATCGAAAACTTGGAGCGGGAAACGAGACTCGAACTCGCGACCCCAACCTTGGCAAGGTTGTGCTCTACCAACTGAGCTATTCCCGCACACTTCTTAATTCAACAATTTAGCTGCTGTGCCAAATGTGAGGCAGCATTCTACCGCCGCCGTGTTTCCTGTCAACCACAAAAACCATCAATTTTGTTCGATTGCTGCTTTTTTGACTGAAACGCTGCAAATTCCAACATTTCAGAGGTTACCGACTTTTGGATATCTCTTTCCACGCCGCGATGGTGTAAGTAAACATAGACCAAACCGATAGGACCGCAGCGAAATACAATAGAATCTTGCCTAAAGTCACCCAATAAATTGGGTAACCCATAAAATATTCCAATTCAGACAACAAACCGATTAGTGCTAGCATCTGCGCCATGGTTTTTGCTTTACCAACAAAGGACACAGCGACCAGATCACTCTTGCCTATCTGCCCCATCCATTCACGCAGAGCTGAGATATAGATTTCACGTGCCAACAATAATATGGCGGGTACCGTTATCCACACATCTGCATAGGTGTGGGTTATCATCAATAGTGCTGCGGCCACAATTAACTTGTCAGCCACTGGGTCGAGAAATGCTCCAAAAGCCGAAGATTGCTTTAACTTGCGAGCTAAATAGCCGTCAAACCAATCGGTAATGGCAGCCAACCAAAACACAAATGCGCCTGCTTGATGTGCCCATTTCCAGTCTAAATAATAGACTAGAACGAACACAGGAATCAGTACGACGCGCATCATGGTTATGATGTTTGGTATTGTCCACATAAACTGTAATCGCCTTGTATGTTATTATTTTTGTTATGATTTTTGAATCTATTGCGAATGGATATGATCATAAATCAAATCGGCAATCTCTGCACTTATCCCAGGCACCTTTGCCAACTCATCGCGGCTAGCTTTGAGTACACCTTGCAGTCCACCTAAATATTTCAATAAACTTTGCCGACGTTTGGCCCCTACTCCCGGTACCGTTTCCAATACGGAAGTACGTTTGTCCTTTTGACGTCTTTGCCGATGTCCAGTAATCGCAAATCGATGGGCTTCATCTCGTATATGCTGTATGAGGTGCAACGCCGGTGAATCTGCTGCCAGCGGGATTGTATCATGATTACCGGCAAGAATGAGGGTTTCCAGCCCGGGTTTTCGACTGCTGCCTTTCGCCACGCCAATTAGCATGGGTCGTTGTTCCCCCGGCCAATCTTCAAAGTGCGCTTCGGCCTGTGTCAATTGGCCTTTACCACCATCAATCAGCAATATATCTGGAATTTTTTCCACATCCGTTTGCTTTTTATAGCGCCTTGCTAGGGCTTGTGCCATCGCAGCATAATCGTCACCAGGAGTAATGCCTTCAATGTTAAACCGGCGGTAATCTGATTTCTTCGGCCCGTCTCGATCGAATACAACACAGGAAGCAACCGTTTGCTGGCCAGAGGTGTGGCTGATATCGAAACATTCCATTCGTTTGATGGGATGCTCCATCTCTAGCGCTTTTTCTAGCTCCAAATATCTTGCAAATACTGACTTTTGTTGATTCTGTTTCGCCTGCAGTGCATTTTCGGCATTGGTGTTGGCCAAATCGAGGTAGCGCTTTTTCTCATCTCTCGCGCCTTTGAAAAACTGAACCTTTGTGCCGGCATTATCACTTAAAAGGGTTTCAATACTTTCCTTATCTTGCAAATCAACAGGGATGACGATTTGTTTCGGTAAGGTTTTGTTGCCAGCTAAATAGAATTGCAAAATGAATGCTTGAAATACTTCTTTTTCATCGGCATTGGCTGGAACTTTGGGAAAGAAACTTTTACTCCCCAAAAGCTTGTTATCACGGATAAAGAAACCTTGTATGCTGGCGATACCATTGCGAAATGCAAAACCAAACACATCCATTTCTTGCTGATTGCCACTCACCCATTGCTGTTCCTGCACTTTACTTAAAGCACTGATTTGATCTCGGTATCGAGCCGCCGCTTCAAATCTGAGATCCGCACTGGCTTGTTCCATTTGAGTAACCAACTTATCAATAACTTGTTTGTTTTTTCCCTTTAGAAAAAGTTTCGCCAACTCGATTTGTTGCTGATATTCCTCATCGGATACCAAACCTTCCACACAGGGTCCAGCACAACGCTGTAACTGATACTGCAAACAAGGCCGACTACGAGAGCGATAGTAGCTGTCTTCGCATTGACGAATCGGAAATATCTTTTGCATGGTTCTTAAGCTTTCACGGACTGCCCATGCACTGGGGTAAGGACCGAAGTAGTCTCCGGGAAGCTTTCTGGCACCACGATGAATGGTTAAACGAGGATGACGATGTTCGGATAAAAATATAAATGGATAAGACTTATCATCCCGGAGTACAACATTGTATTTTGGCTTGTACTTTTTGATGAAGTTATTTTCGAGAATAAAGGCTTCGGTCTCACTGTTGACTACAGTGACATCCATATCGCTAATGTGGCGCACCAGAGATTGAGTCTTAATGCTGTCAACTTGCTTGCGAAAATAACTACTGACACGTTTTTTTAGATTTTTTGCCTTGCCTACATAGATCACCTCCCCTTTGGCGTTATACATCCGATACACGCCGGGCTTGGAGGTTAAATGCTTTAGAAATTCGTTCGCGTTAAAAACCGCTTGGTCACTCATAATCTGCAATACTGCCCATCTTTATGGGTTAAAGATGATTGGCATCAATTAAATTGTGTCGCAGAGCTAAGTGGGTTAATTCCACATCGGAACTGACGTTAAGCTTTTCAAACATTCGGTAACGGTAGGTATTGACCGTTTTAGCGCTAATATTGAGCCGATTCGCTATGTCAGGGACCCGATTACCTTTAGTCAACATGATGGTAATTTCAAGTTCACGCTTAGACAACTGCTCAAATGGATTGACATCATTGAGGCTCAATTGGCCAATTGCAATTTGTTGCGCTATTTCTGGCGCGATGTAGCGCTGCCCAACCGCTACTTTGCGGATGGCATTAATCATCTCATCGGGTGCGGCATCTTTAGTTAAGTACCCATACGCCCCCATTTGCAATACACGAGCGGGAATTGGGTTCTCTTTGTGTACGGACAACACAATCACTCTGCAGTCGTTGGCATAATGAAGTATTTGCTTTGTCGCCTCCAATCCGCCAATACCCGGCATATTCATATCCATCAGCACCACATCAGGTGAATGTGCTCGACAGAAGCGAATGGCATCCTCGCCGTTTTGTACCTCCCCTACAACCTTGAAATCTGCAACATCTTCCAAGATACGACGAATCCCTGTCCGTACTAAATCATGATCGTCTACTAAAAGAAGCTTTATCAAAATGGTTGCTCCACCAATATCATGCTAGTGACGCAGACATGCCACAGAGGACAAAACGTCAAATCACACCGGCTTTTTATTTTTATTAATATTATCGATAGGCATGCTGGGACAATTGATTCCAGCCATAAACCGTCATATCCAACCCTTGGCCTATGTTTTTTGCGTAGCAGCGCTCAACGGTGCAACGCACTATCCAACGATCCTTACAACCAGACACAGGTTTCACAGCACTGGGTGACCCACCACATCGACAGTTCAATATCGTCTGTGAACTTGAGACCAGTTTAAGTGACTTATCTACATTCATTAGTATTTGGAATCGAGACCTATTACGCAGAACCCCAGTAAATGAAGCCACCGAGCTGAACATGGGCGTAAGTATAACCAGTTTGAGTAAAACCTGTATAGACTCATTGCAGTTAAGTTTAAATTGACCGTTATATTGAAGCTTAGGAATATTATTTAGCACAAAAAAAACGCAGTTAAGCGGGCTTCTGTAATATGGCCCAGAGGGAGGGATGTCCTCAAGCACTTCCCTGTCCTTGACCCTACGGGCGCCTTCGGCGGTACTCTTTGTTCCAGACAAAGATGTCGAACCGCGGGGTTTCTCACCCTCCCTCTGCGGTAGATTTATTTGGTGCATAAAAAAACCCGCACAGTGGCGGGTTTCTATAATATGGCGGAGAGGGAGGGATGTCCTCAAGCACATCCCTGTCCTTGACCCTTCGGGCGCCTTCGGCGGTACACTTTGTTCCAGACAAAGATGTCGAACCGCGGGGCTTCTCACCCTCCCTCTTCGGTAGATTAATTTGGTGCATTAAAAAACCCGCACAGTGGCGGGTTTCTTGAAATTGGCGGAGAGGGAGGGATTCGAACCCCCGGTAGGGATGAACCTACGTCTGATTTCAAGTCAGGTGCATTAAACCGAGCTCTGCCACCTCTCCGAAGTGGTGCGAATATTAATGAGCTTTTTCTGGCTTGTAAAGGGTAAAATGTGATTTTTTGATTAACTGGCCTAACTTTGCTCAATTTGTACAGTTTCCAATCAAATCATGACTTGTTACGCTTTTTCGTACCGATAAAACTTGAAAAAATGAACTAAACACAATACATATACACTATTAAATAGTACTTTAGTGTTTTACTCGGTTATTAACTTGATTGACCTGTTGGAGGGTTATATGGAACAAAGACAAATGTATCAAACGGAAGCACGACCGTCGGTACTTGAAACCAATAAAGTGTTGCGCAACACCTACATGTTGCTTGCCTTAACATTGGCCTTCAGTGCAGCAATGGCCGCCGTCACTACCGCGATTGGTATTGGTTTTGTCGGTTACATTTCAATGTTCATTGGCTCTTTTGTGTGTTTATTCATTGTCCACAAAAACGCCGAGAAAGCTTCAGGCTTGTTCTGGGTATTTGCATTCACTGGCTTGCTTGGTGGAGCTCTAGGTTACATTTTGCAGTACTATCTTGCTCTACAAAACGGCCCTGGCTTGATTATGCAATCTTTAGGAACCACTGCTTTAGTGTTCTTTGGTTTGTCTGGCTATGTATTGACTACCAAGAAAGATTTCTCTTTCATGGGCGGCTTCTTGTTGACTGGCTTGATTGTTGCCGTAGTAGCAATGTTGGCGAATTTATTTTTCCAAATCCCAGCGTTGTCTTTGGCAATTAGCTCTGCAGTGGTATTCATCATGTCAGGTTTCATTTTGTATGATACAAGCCGCATCATTCATGGCGGTGAAACCAACTACATTCGTGCCACGGTTTCAATGTACTTGAACATCTACAACCTGTTCACTTCATTGCTTCACTTGTTCAGCGCATTTGGCGACGACTGATCCTTTTTGCTATCATCAAACACCTCAGCATTGCTGGGGTGTTTTTGTTTATGACTTAGGAAAATGCATTGGCTAGTTTTGCTCTGCTCATCACGTCCCCTCCCATTGATAGCCAGTCTTCTGCTACGGCGGTGCGCTTTGCCAATCAAATTATTGAAAACGGACATCGATTAGTCGGTGTGTTTTTTTATGGTGCCGGAGTGCACAATGGCAATCGTTTCGAGACCATGTTGAACGACGAATGGGCCAACTATGGTGCTTGGGTCAACCATGCAAATAAATACAGTACGCCTTTGTACCTTTGCGTAACCGCCGCAAATCGGCGTGGTCTTCAAAGTGAAACCGATGCCAAACAAAACCCCGTGGACGATCAATTTAATATCGAAATGCCTTTCGAATCTGTGGGTTTGGGGGAATGGTTCGCCCTTTGCAAGCTAGCAGACAGGACGGTACAATTTTGAGTCATATAGCGATAGTAAATTGTTCTTCCCCATACGGTAGCACCGCAGGGTTGGAGAGTCTCGATCTTGCCCTTGCCGCGGGCAATTTTGCTCAGCAAGTCAGTTTGTTCTTTATTGATGATGGTGTATTTCAATTATTAAAGCATCAAGAGCCTGAACGTGTGGGCTTTAAGAACTATTCAAAAACCTTTAAAGCCCTTGAATTCTACGACATAGAAGACATTTTTGTGTGTGAGCAAAGTTTGTTACGTCGCAACCTTGAGCAAAAGGATTTAGCGGTTGAAGTGCAGGTCCTGCAAACTGATGAGCTGAACGCACGGCTTTTAAGAAGTCAGCATATTTTGAGGTTTTGATGATTTTACACATCGTAAAGAACAGCCCTTTTGCACTCACTGATGCTGGCCGGAAATGGATCGATAGATTATCCGAAACCGACGGACTGCTGCTCATTGAAGATGCGGTTTATGGAATGCTGGATCCAGAATTTGTTAAAAGCTTACCGTCTCAGCGCAGCTATTGTTTAAAATCCGATCTTTTGATCCGCGGAATACCGGTTCAATCAGACAAGGTCGAGATTGTCGATGATGCTGATTGGGTCGAGTTGTGCTTAACTTATCAAAAGACTCTGAGTTGGTAAGACAATGAATGTAGACTACTCCTTTGAGTTTAACGGCCGAACAATAGCGACGGATAAGGCAGGATATCTTCTTAACGTTGATGATTGGCACCCTGATATGGTGGATACCCTTGCCGCCACAGAGAGTATTGAGATGGACGAGGCGCGCTGGGAAGTGGTTAATTTCGTCCGTGATTTCTACTTGGAATACAACACTAGCCCCGCGATTAGAGCTTTGGTGAAAGCCATGGCCAACAAATTTGGACCAGAGAAAGGAAATAGTCGATATTTGCAGAGACTATTCCCCAAAGGCCCCGCGAAGCAAGCAACTAAATTGGCGGGTTTACCTAAACCCGCCAAATGCTTGTAGATTAGACGGGCTGAATTTTCTCTACACCGTTCATGTAAGGTACCAGCGCCGCTGGCACCGTAACCGAACCGTCTGCTTCTTGGTAGTTTTCCAAGATGGCCACAAGTGTTCTGCCAACCGCTAAACCAGAACCATTAAGGGTGTGCAATAATTCGGGCTTATTGGTTTCTGGATTGCGATACCGGGCCTGCATGCGGCGAGCTTGGAAATCCAACATGTTTGAACAAGAAGAGATCTCGCGATAGGTGTTTTGAGCCGGTAGCCAAACTTCTAAATCATAGGTTTTACAAGAGCCGAATCCCATGTCGCCAGTACACAACAGCATCTTGCGATACGGTAGTTCCAACAACTGCAAGACTTTCTCTGCATGGCCTGTTAGCTCTTCCAACGCTGCAAAAGAGTCTTCTGGTTTAACTAATTGCACCAACTCGACTTTGTCAAACTGGTGATTACGGATCAATCCTTTGGTATCACGACCGTATGAGCCTGCTTCAGAGCGAAAACATGGCGTATGGGCCGTCATTTTTATTGGTAGCTCGTCTGCACTGAAAATTTCATCTCGGGCGATATTGGTCAATGGTACTTCTGCGGTCGGTACCAATGACAAGCCCTGCCCCTCTTCTGTAGCTGGCTTGGTGTGGAAGGCATCGTCCATAAACTTGGGGAACTGTCCCGTGCCAAACATGCTGGCTTCATTGACCAGATAAGGCACATACATCTCTTGATAACCGTGCTCTTGAGTGTGTAAATCCAGCATGAATTGCGCTAATGCTCTATTTAAACGGGCGATTTGGCCACGCATAACCACAAAACGAGAACCTGAAAGTTTGACGCCGGTTTCGAAATCTAAGCCTTTATTGAGCTTTTCCGCCACATCAACATGGTCATTGACTTCAAAATCGAATTCCCGAGGCGTGCCCCATTTGCTTATTTCAAGATTGTCATTTTCGTCTTTACCAACAGGCACTGAATCGTCAGGCAAGTTTGGGATCCCGTACGATAACGAAGACATCTCATCGAGCAATTCGCTTAATTGCGCTTTTGCTGAATCCAATTCATCGCCTAATTGGCCAACTTCCGCTAGCAGCGGGGCAATATCCTCGCCTGCCGCTTTTGCTTTGCCAATGGATTTAGAGCGCACGTTCCGCTCATTTTGCAGATCCTGTGTACGCATTTGCAATGCTTTACGTTTCTCTTCGAGGGCATTAAAACTGTCCACGTCCAGTTGAAACCCACGGGTTAAGAGTTTTTCTGCTGTTGCCTGAATATCATTTCGTAAGTGTTTGGGATCTAACATCGGTTGTGTTTTAACCTTTAACCAGTTGAGTGCCTATCCATGCTGCAAATAAGCAGCAGAATATGTTCAAAAAAATATTTAAAATCCCTTTCAGCCAAAATCCCTGCTGCATCAACAACAGAGTATCGACTGAAAAGGTTGAGAAGGTTGTCAGTGCTCCTAAAAATCCAATGCCGAGGGTGGTACGCCACAGCACGATTTCCAGTTGTCCCTGCTCAATCATTGCATACAACAACCCTAAGCAGAAGGAACCGATAACATTGACAAGAAGTGTACCAAAAGGAAAGCCTTTACCAAACCATTGCAGCATTAATTGGGACAGAAAAAATCGTAAACACGCCCCAAAAGCGCCACCAATTCCGATGTAAAGGTAAATGACCAAGGTGTTGTGCATCAGTCGCTACTTCCTTTGTCGGACTGCCGGTCTAAATTAGACAAGTAATCCAGTTTACTCTTAATTTGTTTTTCTAAACCACGCTCAACTGGGAAATAGTATCGAGTTCCATGCAGCGCGTCTGGTAAATAACTTTGTCCAGCAGCATAAGCGTTGGGCTCATCATGAGCATAGCGATAGTGTTCACCATGACCCATTTGCTTCATCAACTGAGTAGGAGCATTACGCAGATGCAAAGGGACTGGAAAATCCGCTAAATCTTTCGCATCCTGTTTTGCTTTTGCAAACGCAGTGTACACAGCATTACTCTTAGCTGCAGCAGCACAATACACAATGGCCTGTGCGATGGCTCGCTCTCCTTCTGCCGCGCCTACCCGATGATATATATCCCAGGCATTGAGTGTGACTTGCAATGCTCTTGGGTCTGCGTTACCAATATCCTCACTCGCAATTGCAAGCAATCTTCTCGCAACCTGTGTCGCCTCTCCGCCCCCTTGCAAAATGCGAGCAAACCAGAACAACGCGCCATCAACACTGGAACCTCGCACGGATTTGTGGAACGCTGAGAGCATGTCGTAATACTGGTCTCCACCTTTATCATACTGAGAAACCTTATCACCAACAGCTTCTGCCAAAGTCTCTAGGGTGATTTGGGAATTTTGTGCAAAATCGGCACACAACTCTAAGTAATTTAAAAGCCGCCGAGCATCTCCTGCGGATAATTGCATCAGACGCAATTTCGCATCCTTGTGCAACTTTATTTGCTGTGTTCCCAAACCCCGGTGTGAATCGGCAAGTGCTTGTTCAATAACCTGCTCTAAATCTTCTTCACTTAGGGGCTGCAGAACATAGACCCTCGCCCGAGATAACAAGGCATTATTTAATTCAAACGAGGGGTTTTCCGTTGTCGCACCAATGAAAATCACCGTACCATCTTCGATGTAAGGTAAGAAAGCATCTTGTTGGCTTTTATTGAAACGATGTACCTCGTCTACAAATAAGATGGTTCTTTTGCCCTGCCCCAACGCTTGTTGTTTTGCCACTTCAATGGCCGTGCGGATCTCTTTGACACCTGAGGTAACCGCAGAAATACGCTCAATATGGGCGTCACAATGGCTAGCAATCATCTCCGCGAGAGTGGTTTTCCCTGTACCTGGTGGCCCCCACAAAATCATCGAGTGACACTGGCCTTTTTCTAAAGCCACTCGTAATGGTTTGTTGGGCCCCAACAGATGTTGTTGGCCAAAATAATGTTCTACCCTTTTGGGTCGCATCCGAGCGGCCAAAGGCGCCGCTAAATTTTGCTCGCCAAAATCCAGCTCCATAATTAGCGCTGATCATCCAATTCGTAGCCTTGCGGCATGACAAATACAAACCTTTCACTGGACAAGGGTTGGTTTTGTTTCACATCACTAAAAGTTAAGGTGCTTTTCTGTTGTTGCCGATCAGTGAAAACAATTTGCTGTAACCTTTGTTCAGAAAAAACTAGGGTCAAACTCACTATTTGACTCTGTGGATCCTTTGCTTGAATTTCAAAACTATCTTGTTGTTGGGAAACCTGAAATTGTTGCCACGATTGACCGTCCATATCTGTCAATAAAATGACCGGATTATTAGCAACCGCTCCACTTTGTTCCATTGCTACAACTTGCTCTACAAAGGTATCCACATGCCACAGGGTTTCACCATCGGCAATCAGTAAAGTTTCATCAGGCTCTGTGACCTGCCAAAACATTAAATTGGGTTGTTTGAGTACCAAATTGCCAATACTGTTTTGTAACACTTCGCCTTGGGCATCAACAACTTGTTGGGAAAAAGTGGCTTCAAAGGTGCGCATCTTGCTCAATTTGTCTCTTAAATTCGCTTCAGCGGAAGTCCATTCCACGGCGTCCTGTGCCGAGGTCACGGCACTACAAAACAATAAACAAATCACGCCAATTGCTCGGCAAAACTTAACTTTCGATAACAACATACTTAATCTCTTGGGGCTGGGGGTGCGAGCACTTCGCGGGCACCGTTGTGTCCTGCTGCACTTACGACGCCACTTTGTTCCATTTGTTCCACTAAACGGGCTGCTCGATTGTAACCAATTCTGAATTTTCTTTGCACGCTGGACACAGAGGCTCGACGGGATTCAGTCACAAAGGCTACGGCCTCATCATAGAATGCATCTAATTCTTGATCCCCTCCCTCTGGCTGCTCCCCCGGCAACAAGGTATCTGCGCTGGATTCAGGGTTAAGAATTTCATCAATGTATTCTGGCTCGCCACGTTTCTTCCAGTCCGCAACAACCGCATGTACTTCATGGTCGTCGACAAATGCACCATGAACCCGAGTCGGTACGCCTGTACCCGGAGGTAAGTAAAGCATGTCCCCCATTCCTAGCAGTGTCTCAGCCCCTTGTTGATCCAAGATAGTTCGTGAATCAATTTTTGAGGAGACTTGGAACGCAATACGAGTGGGAATGTTGGCTTTGATTAGACCAGTAATGACATCCACAGATGGGCGCTGAGTTGCTAGCACCAAATGAATGCCAGCGGCGCGCGCTTTTTGTGCGATTCGTGCTATGAGCTCTTCCACCTTTTTGCCCACGATCATCATCATGTCGGCAAACTCGTCGACTACCACAACGATGGCTGGCAATTTATCTAACTCAGGCGCTTCCGTTTCCATACTCTCTTCGAACCGCCATAATGGGTCTCGAATAGGCTGGCCATCGGCTTTCGCCTGTTTGATTTTAGCGTTGTATCCCTTAAGGTTTCTCACGCCTAAGGCAGACATCAAGCGATAACGGCGTTCCATCTCACCGACACACCAGCGCAGAGCATTTGCTGCCTCTTTCATGTCGGTAACCACTTCAGACAGCAAGTGAGGTATGCCTTCGTACACTGACAACTCAAGCATCTTTGGATCGATCATGATCATTCGCACATCTTCCGGGGAAGACTTGTACAACAAACTTAGGATCATAACGTTGACGCCTACCGACTTACCTGACCCCGTCGTACCTGCCACCAACAAATGGGGCATCTTGGCTAAGTCCACCACCACGGGTTTGCCCGATATGTCTGCTCCCAATACCATGGTTAACGGCGATTCATTGCCCTGAAACGCCTGGCAAGATATTACTTCGCTAAGACGCACCATCTCTCGGTTTTTATTGGGTAGCTCTAGGCCAATGACCGATTTGCCGGGAATGACTTCCACAACACGTACCGAAATTGCCGACATGGCTCTAGCCAAGTCTTTAGACAAGGTGGTTATTTTACTGACTTTTACTCCAGGCGCGAGATCCAATTCAAATCGTGTAATAACAGGGCCTGGATAAACACCCACGACAGACGCTTCGATATTGAAATCGAGAAGTTTCTCTTCAACGAGTCTGGATATTCCATCCAACTCTTCTTGAGTGATGGGATTTTTTACTTTGTCGGGCCGATCCAATAAATCAAATGAAGGCAAAGGTTCCATCTCTGCATCTATTGATGGTTGCTTTGCAACTGAGGGAGTTGAAGCTTTTGCTGGTTTTTCTGACTTGTCTTTATCTGCTGATTTACTGCCGCTTATCTTCTTACGCAGTTCTGAAATTGACAAGATGTTGGTTTTTTCGTCTTCTTGTTGCTCAACTTCGTCATTTTCGTCAAATATTTCATCTGGAATGCTGTTGAACGCAGGTTCGATTTTATCGGGCTGTCCAAATCTTGACTCGGCAACAGATTGAGATGGCTCCATTGCCTTCATTGAGGTCAATTCTATTTTACTGCTTCTATCATCGTCTGCTGATTTTGGTTTAAAGCCTAAACGTGCAATGGGGCTTGCTTGAATCATCTTGGGAGTGCGATACAAAGCTACTGAACCAGCAATGCTCCACTCGCCAATCTTGTCGATGACAGTGAGCCAGGATATCCCGGTTACCAAGGTGACACCGGTTAGCAAAAAACTCAGCAACAATAAAATGGTACCTGCCAAGCTAAAATATGGGATCAATGAGGTGCTGATCACATCCCCGACCATTCCTCCAGCAGAGAAGTGGAAAATGTCATCGAAGTTGATACTCATGATACCGGTAACCCCGATGACCAACAGGATTGAGCCTATGATCCGCAAACCAATAGTCAAATAGTCAATCTCCATGAGCTTCTTGGCTTGCTGGAACAAAAACCATCCGGTAAAGGCAATCACCAAAGGAATGACAAAAGCAAACCGGCCGAATGCGAAGAACAATACATCCGCAAACCAAGCACCAATGGGTCCGACCCAGTTGTGCACAGTGCCATGAAAGCCAGCTTGACTCCAACTGGGATCAGAGGGATCGAAAGAGGCAAGCGCCAATAATATAAAAAATGCAAAGGCAGCGGATATAATCATACCCACTTCCATTATCCTTTGGATACCTGTTAGACGCGCCATAAATTCTTTATTATCGTTGTTTTTATACTGCTGTTTTAACCCCATACCTTACCAGTGACAGGGTAAAAATCCTAGCAGCGATTCGCGATTGCTGGGGCTTTTTAGCCAAGTTGTATGACATTCAATCAATTGCCCAACTAAAAAAATCCACCAGTAGAAATACGCCTTTAGTTCTGTCTCATTAGGCGCAGTATTATTTAAGATTTATCTTCAACTGACACGTATGTTTTACCTCTTCCATTACCACATAGGTACGAGATTCACTGACGCCAGGCAAACGAAGCAAGGTGTCGCCAAGCAATTTTCGATAACTCGACATATCAGCCACCCTTGCTTTCAAAAGAAAATCAAAATTGCCTGAAACCAAATGACATTCTTGAATATCATCGTGACGTTTTACCGCAGCAGAAAATTCTTCAAAGATATCTACCGATGTTTTAGTAAGGGTAATTTCAACAAAAACCAGCATCGCCGCTCCAAGCTTATGAGGGTCGACCTGAGCGTGATAACCAGTAATGTAACCCTGTTGCTCAAGTCTTTTTACTCTTTCTAAACAAGGACTTGGGCTTAATCCAACCTGCTTGGCCAGATCTACATTGGATAGCTTTCCGTTTTTTTGCAGGGCAATAAGAATATTACGGTCTATCCTATCTAGATGCTTAGGCGTTTTTACTAGCACAATATTATTCCGTTTAAACTTTAATGTGCGGCATTATATTCCATTTACCCTGCAATTACAGGTGAAACTGCTGAATATTGTCGCATATACTGCGCCTTTATTTTTCATCCTTATTTACAGGTATCTTCATGCTTATTGGTGTTCCAAAAGAAATTAAAAACCACGAGTATCGTGTTGGCTTGACCCCGGCTGCAGCAAAAGAATTCATCAACCATGGCCACAGTGTCATGGTGCAAACTGATGCGGGTGCTGCAATAGGCTTTGATAATGATCAATATCTAGCCGCTGGCGCAGTCATCTGTGATTCTGCAGAAGAAATTTTTGCCCAAGCAGAGATGATCATTAAAGTTAAAGAGCCCCAACCTAATGAATGTAAGATGCTCAGAGAAGGTCAAACCCTCTACACCTATTTGCATTTAGCTCCTGATCCGACTCAAACCGAGTTGTTGGTAGCGTCAGGTGCAACCTGTATAGCCTATGAAACCGTAACTGACAGCCGCAATGGCCTGCCGTTGCTAGCGCCAATGAGTGAAGTAGCTGGTCGTATGGCAGTTCAAGCAGGCGCGCACTACCTTGAAAAAGCACAAGGCGGAAGCGGCACTCTTCTCGGTGGCGTTCCGGGTGTAGCACCTGGAAAGGTATTAGTCATTGGTGGCGGTGTGGTTGGTACCAACGCTGCGAAAATGGCGATTGGCCTAGGCGCTGATGTCACTATTTTGGACCGCTCATTGCCTAGACTACGTGAACTAGACGATATTTTCGCAAACCAAGTGAAAACGGTGTTTTCTACCATTGATGCAATTGAATATTACTCTTCCAAAGCCGATTTGGTAGTAGGTGCGGTGTTGATCCCTGGCGCAGCAGCGCCTAAATTGTTGACTGAAGAACACATCAAAGCGATGAAAGAAGGCTCTGTTGTGGTGGATGTCGCCATCGACCAAGGCGGTTGCTTTGCAACTTCTAAAGCAACTACTCATCAAGATCCAGTTTACACTGTGGATGGTGTTGTTCACTACTGCGTAGCAAACATGCCCGGCGGCGTTGCTCGTACTTCCACCATGGCGTTGAATAATGCGACCCTACCCTTTGGATTGGCACTGGCCAACAAAGGTCCTAAGCAGGCCATGTTAGACGATGTTCACCTACTAAATGGTTTGAATGTCCATAAAGGTAAAGTGACTTATAAAGCGGTAGTAGATGCGCTAGGTGACAAGCTTAATCTCGAGTATATGGATGCTAAAGCAGCTCTGCATATGTAAACTTGCTGACAAATAAGCAATCAAGGCAATGGTCAATGAATTGTAATAATTCTCCATTGCCTTTTTTATGGCGTACTGAAATATCTGCAGACATAGCAAATTTAACAATTCAGTCCGCCGAGCCTTGTCTTTACATCAAATTTAAAATGATGCGTTAATCGCCTTTAAGGTCGCAACGGGATCATTCGATTGAGTGATGGGGCGGCCAATCACCATATAGTCGACACCCGCAGCCATTGCATCTGGTGGGGTCATCACCCGAGTCTGGTCTCCCAACTCAGCGCCAACAGGACGTATTCCCGGCGTAACCAATAAAAACTCAGGCCCCATTTTCTGTTTTAATATCGCGGCCTCTTGAGCAGAGCACACAACCCCATCGAGTCCACATTGCTGAGTTAAATTGGCTAGCAATTGCACGTGCTCTAATGGGCTGGTGTTTATCCCAATGGCGGACAGTTGTGCTCGATCCATACTGGTTAACACAGTCACCGCAATCAGCTTCGGAGCTTTGATTCCGTAGGGCTCAAGCTCCTGTTTGGCTTTTTCCATCATTACAGGGCCACCAGAAGCGTGTACATTCACCATCCACACGCCAAGATCAGCTGCGGCAGCGCAGGCCTTCGCGACCGTGTTGGGAATATCGTGGAATTTTAGATCCAAAAATACATCAAAACCCTTATTCACTAAATGACTGACCCACGCGGGACCAAAATGGGTAAACATCTCTTTGCCCACTTTTAGCTTGCACAAGCTGGGATCAACCATATCAATAAAACGCGTTGCGTGTTCCAATTCGTTAAAATCCAACGCAACTATTACCTTAGGGTCTTGCATGTACATTATTCTCCGTCTAAGCCTTTGATGGGTTTTACTACTCCCCATTTTTTACAGGATGGGCACAACCAATGGATTTGCCGGCCAGAAAAACCGCAGGTAACGCAGCGATATTTTGGACGGATCTTAATCTGTTCTTCGACTAATTGTTTAACCATAGTTAGGCTTTGTTTGGTTTTCTCATCCACTTCATCTTCAATAAAGAAGCCCATCAAAGTCTTAAAGCCTTTCATGGTCGGGGTCTTTTTGAGCTGTTCAAATAGCACATTCTCTGCCGACTCATGATTCTCTTTCTTGGCTAGAATACGAACTTTTGCCAAATAGGCTGTAGCACATTTCTGCCAGTAGGTGTCGAGCAACATTTCCAATTGCGTGTCGTCACCAATTTCTTGTGCACATTGCTCAAGCAGAGGTACGGCTTCGCTAAACCAGGTTACGTCCCGCACTGGAACTTCTTTGAGATAGTCGAAGGCTAGTTGAAACTTACCCTGCTCAATTGCCAACTTACCCAGAATAAGCCAGGGACGAACTGCATGTTCGTCACATTCAATCGCACTCTGAAGGGACCTTTCTGCAGAATCATAATCTTTGTTGGTGATCAATTTGTTGGCCTGCTCACAGTAGAAATGTGAGATGCGATTACACAACTCATCGCTGTCACCATGGCAATTAATCATATTTTCGCCAAGCTCAATTGCTCTATCCCATTCTTTAGTGGTTTGATAAATACTGAACAATTGGGTCTGGGCATCGAGGAAATGCTTGTCACTTTTTAGTAGCTGTAAGAACGCGTTCTCGGCCCGCTCTAAGAATCCAGCCAGCATGTAGTCTCGTCCTAACTCTCTTAACGCTTGCTGCTTCTGCTCTTCATTCAGTTCTTCCTTACTCACCAAATTTTGGTGCATACGGATGGCCCGATCTAACTCACCCCGATGACGGAAGAAATTACCCATTGCGATGTGGGTTTCCACTGTGTCACTGTCCAAATTAATCATCTTAATAAGCGTATCGACTGCTTTATCAGGTTGATCAGACAATAGAAAATTTAAGCCTTTATAATAATGGCGAGACAGGATACTGGATTGTTTACGCTGTGCTTGTCGAACGCTGTTGCGTCCCATGACGTAGCCGTAACCTGCGGCCACGGGCAATAATAAAAACAAAAGCTCAAGCATAAGGATTACAGCTTTTCAGTGGTAGTAGACACGGCGGAACCGCGCTTGCGCTCTAGCCTGGTTATACGCCATTTCATCTTTAACCAAACTAAAATGAAAACTAAGGCGCTGAGTAAAAGCCCCGTGGCGAAAAATAAAGCCAGCAACAAGGACAAACGGATTTCTAAATCTGCGAGAAGATAATCAAACACCACCATCTGCTCATTTCTAGCGCCGAGAAGTCCGGCGATTAACAATATGATGATGAAAATGACGACAGTGATAAACAGTTTCAAACTCATTCCTTCGCAGTTGATAAATGGCGCTGCGTCAATCTGGGTTAGCCCCATTAGACAGGCACAATTGAGGTCGACTGGTGTAAGTGTACAAAACTATCTAGTGGATTGTCACGCAAACAAAAACGGCACTCTTATTGGAGTGCCGTTTTTCTAATCTTTTGTATGAATCAATGGGTCAAACCTTCGTTTACCCGCTCACGCAATTCCTTTCCTGGCTTAAAGTGTGGAACGTATTTGCCATCCAGTTTAACCGTTTCACCGGTTTTAGGGTTGCGGCCAACACGGGGAGCTCGATAGTGCAGTGAAAAGCTGCCAAAACCTCGAATTTCAATACGCTCACCTTTTTGTAAAGTTTGCGCCATCTGTTCAAGCATTTCTTTTATCGCACTTTCCACATCTTTTGCAGGAATGTGACGCGCTTTATCGGCTAATCGTTCAATTAGTTCAGATTTGGTCATTTTGCTACCCTCCGTTAATCAAATACATTACCGATGCCAAGCGCTGAATTCCGAGAGAATGTGCGCACCCACTTGGGATGCGCAATGATTCTTACTCTTCGCCCTTCGCAGCTTTGAAAGCTTCAGCCATGGCATTTGCGAAACCAACTTCGTCTTGCTGGTTCACTTTATCCAAAGCTTCTTTCTCGTCTGCTTGGTCTTTCGCTTTTACTGACAAGTTAACGATGCGGTTCTTACGATCAACGCCCATAAATTTGGCTTCTAGATCGTCACCTACATTCACTACTTCAGAAGCATCTTCAATACGGTCGCGAGACAAATCGCCAACGCGTACGTAGCCGTCTACTTCTTCAGCCAAGTTAACTGTCACGCCTTTTGCATCAACAGCGGTAACTTTACCGGTAACGATAGCACCTTTCTTGTTATCTGTCAGATACTTATTGAAAGGATCTTCTTCGATTTGTTTCACGCCAAGAGAGATACGCTCGCGCTCTGGGTCGACTTGCAATACCACAGCTGAGATTTCGTCACCTTTCTTATATTCACGGACCGCTTCTTCACCGGTTTTGTTCCATGAGATATCAGACAAATGAACCAATCCATCAATGCCGCCGTCAAGACCGATAAAGATACCGAAATCAGTGATAGATTTGATCTTACCGGTAACTTTGTCATTCTTCTCGTGGCTCTTAGCAAACTCTTCCCAAGGATTCGCTTTGCACTGTTTCAAGCCAAGAGAAATACGACGACGCTCTTCGTCGATTTCAAGAACCATTACTTCAACCACGTCACCCAAGTTTACAACTTTAGATGGGTGGATGTTTTTGTTGGTCCAATCCATTTCAGATACGTGAACCAAACCTTCAACGCCGTCTTCGATTTCTACGAAGCAACCGTAGTCAGTCAAGTTGGTCACTGCACCGCTAAGCTTAGAACCTTCTGGGTAACGCTCAGCAATTTCTTGCCAAGGATCGCTGCCCATCTGCTTCATGCCCAAAGATACGCGTGATTTTTCTTTGTCGAACTTCAATACTTTAACGTTGATTTCGTCACCAACGTTTACGATTTCACTTGGGTGCTTAACGCGTTTCCAAGCCATATCAGTGATGTGAAGAAGACCGTCAACACCACCTAAATCAACGAACGCACCGTAGTCAGTCAGGTTCTTAACGATACCCTTAACTTCATGACCTTCTTCCAAGTTAGCAAGGATCTGGTCGCGTTCTGCACTGCTTTCTGCTTCGATTACAGCACGGCGAGACACAACTACGTTGTTACGTTTTGCATCTAGCTTAATAACTTTGAATTCCAGCTCTTTACCTTCCAAGTGGCTTGTGTCACGTACAGGACGCACGTCAACCAATGAACCAGGCAAGAATGCACGGACAGTATTCACTTCAACCGTAAAGCCACCTTTAACTTTACCGTTAATGATACCTTTGATGGTTTCTTTTTCTTCGTAAGCTTTTTCCAGCTCTACCCAAGCTTCATGACGCTTGGCTTTTTCTCTTGAAAGAATGGTTTCACCGAAACCGTCTTCTACGGCATCAAGAGCAACGTCTACAGTATCACCGATAGAGATTTCAAGATTTCCTTCGGCATTTTTAAACTGTTCAGCAGGAATTGCACTTTCAGATTTTAAGCCGGCATCAACAAGAACGATGTCTTTGTCGATTGATACAACAGTACCTTTTACGATGGCACCAGGACGTGTTTCGAGTTCTTTCAAACTCTCTTCAAATAGTTGAGCAAAATTTTCAGTCATAGCTTACTTAAATAAACACTTATTATTGACATCCACGTAAGAATCCAGCTACCGTGGGGTTGTTATTAAAAACTGATCTCTTCCTGTGATCAGACAGTGACACTTAAATACGTTTTGCCAGTTGGCTTTGAACATATTCTTTAACTTTTTCAAGTACTTGCTCAATATTTAAATGTGTTGAATCAAGTACCAGTGCGTCTTCAGCAGGCACCAAAGGTGCAACGCTGCGGTTCGCATCCCGCTCGTCTCTTGCCTGTATGTCGGCTAAAAGGCGCGCAATATTAACATCATGCCCCTTCTCTTTCAACTGATTGTAACGTCTGCGCGCTCTTTCTTCGGCGCTTGCGGTGAGAAATATTTTTGCCTCAGCATGGGGGAATACCACGGTTCCCATATCTCGACCATCAGCCACTAGGCCAGGCGCTTCTTTAAAGGCTCTTTGACGACGTAATAACGCTTCGCGAATGCGAGGTAGTGACGCAACTTGTGATGCAATACTGCCGATTTCCTCAGTGCGAATAGAATCGGTAACATCTTCCCCTTCAAGAATGATCTTGCTGCCCTCTGAACCAGTGACAAAACTCACGTCTAAACTGGATGCCAAAGGTACTAACCCCGACTCGTCTGAAGGATCAATTTGATGATGAACTGAGGCGATAGCCAAAACTCGATAAATGGCGCCGCTGTCAAGAAAATTCCATTTAAGGTCTTTTGCAAGCAATGTGCTTACGGTTCCCTTGCCTGCGCCACTGGGCCCGTCGATAGTGACGACCGGTGATAATTGCATGCCCGCTCCTGAGCTTTATAGTGAAAAACGGGCGCAATTATACGCTTACAGACTCGATTAGCAATCTATGTCACGACAAATTCACGAACCGGGCAGTTGAAGTGTTCCGATTCACGAATGACAAATCTGTGCAAAGCGTTGGAAGTAGTCTGGAAAGGTTTTGGCAGTGCATCCCGGATCATTAATGGTCACGGGCGTGTCGCTCAAAGCCACTAGTGAAAAACACATGGCGATACGGTGATCGTTATAAGTATCAATCTCTGCGTGTTGCAATACGTCAGCAGGGGTAATCTCAATAAAATCGTGCCCTTCAGTGACTTTTGCACCGACTTTTTGCAATTCGGTAGCCATCGCATGCAAGCGATCGGTTTCTTTAACCCGCCAATTGTAGATATTGGTCATTCGAGTCGTACCTTCGGCAAACAGTGCCGCGGTTGCTATGGTCATTGCCGCATCGGGTATGTGATTCATGTCCATATCAATGGCGGTCAACGGTGCACCGGTGACTTCAATAAAATCTTCTCCCCAAGTGACCTTCGCACCCATGGCTTCAAGGGCTTCGGCAAATCGAATGTCTCCTTGAACACAACTACTACCAACTCCGGTTACTCTTACTGTACCGCCTTTTATTGCACCTGCAGCCAAAAAGTAGGAAGCAGATGATGCGTCACCTTCTACCAAAAATTTACCTGGTGAGCGGTAGGTTTGCCCACCCTTGACCAAAAATCGCTGATAGTTTTGATTGTCTACCGCGACTGAAAATTTAGCCATGGTGTCCAATGTGATGTCGATGTATGGCTTTGACACCAATTCTGATGTGATCACAATTTCGCTGTCTTGCTCAAACAAGGGAGCTGCCATTAACAGTGCGGTGAGAAACTGGCTAGAGACACTGCCGTCCACTTCTATGCGTCCGCCTTTAAGTGACTTGCCGGAGATCTTTAATGGTGGATAACCTTCTTGTTTCAAACATTCAATGTCAGCACCAGCTGCGCGCAAAGCATCGACCAAAGCTCCGATGGGACGCTCTTCCATTCGGGGCTCGCCGGTAAGAGTGAACTGCCCTTCAGAGGTAGCAAGGGCTGCGCACAAAGGTCGCATCGCCGTACCTGCATTCCCTAAAAACAACTCCACCGGTTCGCTGACGTGGAATGGTTTGCCTAAGCCATTAACCCAACATTCTGTTTTGTCTTCCGAAAGTCGATACTGAACACCCAATTTAGACAGAGCATCAAGCATATGACGTATGTCATCACTGTCGAGCAAGTTTGTCAGATGGGTCTCACCCTGTGCCAATGCGGCCAGCAATAGTGCACGATTGGACAAGCTTTTTGAACCAGGCACATTGACGGTGCCCGATACGTTTTTAATCGGTTGAAGCGTGAGTTGTTGCATGTTTATTATCCGTATTTCCTTGCAAAGTCCCGCATAAAGCTAACCAGAGCTTGTACGCCTTCAAGGGGCATAGCGTTATAAATACTCGCTCGCATTCCACCGACAATCCTATGACCTTTCAATGCCTTTAAACCCGCTTGTTCAGCTTCGCTTAAAAACACACTGTCTAAATTGGAATCAGCCAAGTGAAACGGCACATTCATTCTTGAACGGTATTGGGGGTCGACGGGATTAGAGTAGAAATCCAATTCATCAATACATTGGTAAAGGCAGTCTGCTTTAGCTTGATTACGCTGCTCAATGGCTGCGACACCACCTTCTTGAATCAACCATTCAAATACCAAGCCCGCTAAATACCAAGCAAAGGTAGGAGGCGTATTGTACATGGAGTCGTGTTTTGCCAAGGTGCCATAATTGAAAATAGAAGGCGTTTCTAGGCGGGCTCTGTCGAGTAGGTCGTCTCTTACGATAACCACCGACAACCCAGATGGGCCGATATTCTTTTGCGCTCCAGCATAGATAACCCCAAAACGACTCACATCGATTTGTCTAGACAAAATGTTCGAGGACATGTCGGCAACAATAGGCACATCACCAACCTCAGGTATCCAAGGAATTTCCAGACCATCGACAGTCTCATTCGGACAATAATGAAAGTACTTTGCCTGACTATTTAATGACCAGGTATCTTGCGTGGGTACTGTCATTAATCCGTCCACTTGAGTGGCTGTTGCGACAACATTTGCATTCAAATAATGACTTGCTTCCTCGACAGCACCTTTGGACCATGATCCAGTTACTAAATGATCAGCATGATCATGTGTGTCTGCCAAATTCAACGGAACCGCTGAAAACTGCCCTCTCCCACCACCGTGGGTAAAGAGTACCTTATAGTTCTTTGGCAGGTTGAGCAAAATACGTAAGTTCTCAGTGGCTTTGTCTGCCACCTCAATAAACGCTTTGCTGCGGTGACTCATCTCCATTACCGAACAGCCTTGATTGTTCCAGTTAATGAATTCCTGCTGCGCGCGTTCCATAACGGGAACTGGCAACATAGCGGGCCCGGCACTAAAATTAAACACTTGGGTCATTTTGCTCTCGAAGAAAAAACGCGAGCGGTAAACCGCTCGCGATGCTAACTGCAAGTGACGTATTTTAACTACGCCTCGTCACTTCCCTCTTGCGGTGCGGCGTCTTGAGTTTCCACTTCTGGAGTTTGCTCCAGAGTGTCTTCATCAAATTCATCCGATTCCACCTCATCTATCCGCTGCAGACCGACAACGTGTTCATTCTGACCAGTACGGATCAAACGCACACCCTGTGTATTACGCCCTACAGTAGACACCTCATCAACTCGGGTACGAACCAAGGTTCCCATGTCGCTGATGAGCATAATCTCTTGACCGTCTTCAACTTGAACCGCGCCTACGACAGAACCATTTCGCTCAGATACCTTAATGGAAACAACCCCTTGCGTAGCTCGGCTTTTCGCAGGGTAGTCAGCCAACGGAGTACGCTTACCAAAGCCATTTGCGGTTGCGGTAAGAATTGCACCGTCACCTTTGGGCACAATCAAAGACACCACTTTTTGACCGTCTTGTAAGCGAATGCCTCTGACGCCGGTCGCAGTGCGCCCCATGGGACGCAAGGCCATCATTTCTTCTCCGGTTTCAGGGTCAATTTTCACTTCCCCGGTTTCGCTGTCACGTAATTTTTCGTTGAAACGTACTACTTTACCGGCATCGGAGAACAGCATGATATCGCTCTCACCATCGGTAATGTCTACCCCGATCAACTCATCACCCTCGTTCAGGTTAACTGCAATAATGCCGTTTGAACGTGGACGAGAATATTGCGTTAACGCGGTTTTCTTCACCGTACCATTGGCCGTTGCCATCAAAACAAATTTGCCTTCTTCAAACTCCTGAATCGGCAGAATCGCGGTGATACGTTCACCTTCTTCCAATGGCAAAATATTGATAATTGGACGTCCACGGGCGTTACGGCTGGCAAAAGGCAATTTATAGACTTTCAACCAATACAAACGGCCCCGCGTCGAGAAGCACAATATGTGATCGTGGGTATTTGCCACCAATAGTTTCTCGATGAAATCTTCATCTTTCATCTTGGTAGCTGACTTACCTTTACCGCCACGACGTTGTGCTTCGTAATCAGACAGTTTCTGATATTTGACATAGCCTTCGCGAGACAGGGTAACCACCACATCTTCACGTTCAATCAAATCTTCCATGTCGATGTCATGGGTTGCTGCGGTAATTTCTGTGCGACGTTCATCACCGAACTCGTCACGGACTTTTTCCAGTTCTTCGCGGATGACTTCCATCAAACGCTCTGGGCTTGCCAGTATGTGCATCAGCTCGGCAATCAAATCCAACAGCTCTTTATATTCAGCAAGGATCTTATCGTGCTCAAGACCCGTCAGTTTGTGCAAACGTAGGTCCAAAATAGCCTGAGCTTGTTGTTCCGTTAGGAAATATTCCCCATCACGAATTCCAAATTCGGGGGCTAACCAGTCTGGACGGGCAGCATCATTGCCTGCTCTTTCGAGCATTTCCGCAACATCGCCCAAAGCCCAACCGCGAGCAATCAGTGCTGCTTTCGCATCGCTGGGGCTCTGAGAGGCTTTAATCAATTCAATGATGGGATCGATGTTGACTAGGGCAATGGCCAAGCCTTCCAAGATGTGGGCACGATCTCTGGCTTTACGCAGTTCGAATACGGTTCTGCGTGTTACCACTTCGCGACGATGAAGGATAAAGGCTTCTAGGGCTTCTTTTAGATTGAAGACTTTAGGTTGGTTGTTATCCAAGGCAACCATGTTGATGCCAAACACCGTTTGCATTTGTGTTTGTGCATATAAATGGTTGAGCAGCACTTCTGCTGATTCATTGCGCTTAACTTCAACTACAATGCGCATGCCGTCTTTATCAGACTCGTCTCGCAGAGCAGAAATGCCTTCGATTTTCTTCTCTTTTACCAGCTCTGCGATTTTCTCAATCAGTCGTGCTTTGTTCACCTGATACGGAATTTCGTGAACGATAATGGTTTCTTTGCCGTTGTCTTCTGTTTCAATCTCCGCGCGGGCACGCATGTATATTTTTCCACGACCCGTTCTGTATGCGTCGTCAATTCCCTTACGACCGCTAATCAATGCTGCAGTTGGGAAATCCGGGCCTGGAATGTGCTGCATGATTTCGTCGATGGTCATATCAGGATTATCGATCAGTGCAATACACCCGTTCACAACTTCCGTTAGGTTATGTGGCGGAATGTTGGTTGCCATGCCCACTGCAATACCAGACGAACCATTGACTAGTAAGTTTGGCACTTTGGTTGGCAAAACATCGGGGATATTTTCTGTACCGTCATAGTTAGGCACAAAATCAACGGTTTCTTTCTCTAGGTCCGCTAGCAATTCATGGGCAATTTTTGCCATCCGGACTTCGGTGTAACGCATGGCTGCGGCAGAGTCACCATCCACGGATCCAAAGTTACCTTGACCATCTACTAACATGTATCGAAGTGAAAAAGGCTGCGCCATACGGACGATAGTGTCGTATACCGCTGAATCTCCATGGGGATGGTATTTACCGATGACGTCACCTACAACACGAGCGGATTTTTTGTAGGGTTTATTGAAGTCATTTTTCAATTCGTTCATCGCGAATAACACCCGGCGATGCACCGGTTTCAAGCCGTCTCGCACGTCGGGTAGTGCTCGACCTACGATGACACTCATTGCGTAATCAAGGTAGGAGTTTTTTAACTCTTCTTCGATATTAATGGGGAGGATTTCTTTGGCATGGTCAGTCATATACAGCCTTGTCCCTAACTTATTATTAGAATATTGAGTATTGGTTCAAAACCGAGTCTTTTAAAACAAAAGAGAGACCGTTGGCTTTGAATAAAATTAGCCAATGATTCTATCACCACCCAAATAAAATAAATAGCCGTGTTACGCTCATATAGTATGCAAATGAACAAAAAAATCGCCTAACAAGTGATTTAACGGGTTTTAACATAAAACACCCGCCCCCCTAGTAGGGTTGAAAAAAAGCCAAGTATTCCAACCTCAGTGACAAATGAACAATATTTCATCAAAAGGTCGTTTTTTGCCATCGGTGATGTGAGATTTTTTTCTTAGCAAAACATAAAGGGCTGGAGAATCTTTAGTAAGCCACCCTATAATGCGCGGATGATAATAAGGAAGCAATATGACCAATACCAATGTTGATCATCAGGAAATCGAAAAATTTTCTGCTTTAGCGTCTCGATGGTGGGACATGCAAGGTGAGTTTAAACCTCTTCATGACATCAACCCATTGCGTTGTGATTTTATCTTGCAGCATAGTAACGGCTTGTTTGGCAAAACGGTACTGGATGTTGGGTGCGGCGGGGGGATATTATCTGAAGCACTCGCTAAGCATGGCGCGCAAGTGACCGGTATTGATATGGCAGAGGATTCACTTGCCGTAGCTAAATTACATGGGTTGGAAAGTGGCGTGTCGGTGAACTACGTCACTGCAACCGCAGAGAGTTTCGCATCTGTCCATCCACAACAATTTGACGTGGTCACGTGCTTGGAGATGCTTGAGCATGTCCCCGACCCTTCTTCAGTGGTTCGTGCCTGCGCTGCACTAGTTAAGCCCGGTGGGAAAGTGTTTTTTTCCACCTTGAATCGCAATGTTAAATCCTACTTGATGGCCATCATTGGCGCGGAACACATTCTAAAAGTAGTTCCCAAGGGTACACATCAACATGATAAATTCATTCGCCCTGCAGAGTTGATGGGTTACATCGATGAAACCGATTTATTGGTCCGCCATGCTACCGGGCTGCACCTCAATCCCTTTAGTGGACAGTATTATCTGTCGGATAAGAATATTGATGTGAATTATCTACTGCATTGTGAAAAGGCCTGCCAATGAGCCGAGTCAATTTTGACGGCGTGCTGTTTGACCTTGATGGTACCTTATTAGACACAGCGCCCGATTTGGGGAATGCACTGAATCACGTATTGGATCAGTACGGCCACCCATTGTGTGCATATGAAGACTACCGAGTGGTTGCCTCAGATGGCGCATTAGGCCTTTTGCAATTGGGATTTGGAGAACGTTACGCTGAACTTGATGTAGAACACGCCAGAGGTCTGTTACTAGACTTCTATTTAACCAATATCTGTGTCGACACCCAGCCTTTTGATGGCGTACTGGACACCCTAAATTGGCTCAATCAGCATGACATACCTTGGGGCATAGTAACAAACAAGCCAGAGCAATTAACTTTGTCTTTGCTTCAGTATTTTCCAATCATAGCCCAGTGCAAAAGTATTATCGGTGGTGACACGCTATCACAGCGAAAACCTCACCCTCTTCCCCTTCTCCACTGCGCAGAACAATTACAACTGAATGTGAATACCCAACGTTGTTTATATGTCGGAGATGCACTGCGGGATATTGAAGCGGCACAAAGTGCAAAGATGCCAAGTGTCATCGCTAGATATGGCTATATAAAAGAACAGGAAAATATTCAAAATTGGCGTGCAGACTACACCATTAATCACATTTCAGAACTCCTTGAACTCTAAATTCGAGAACGGATTCGTCACTTCCGCTAGGAACACATCGTCAAGGTTAACTCAGTTCATCAAGCCCTGACGATTAAGAGCTGTTTATGAAAGGAAATAAATAGACTTAAAAGGACTTTTCAAATTGGACGTGAACAAAAAAAGATCCACAGTGAACACTAGATATAGACAAGACTAACACCAATCACCACTATATATCGTGATAATCTATAAAATGATTTTTTAAAACAAAAAAAGATTAGCAGAAAAATAACCCTCAGTTTTTACTTGCAATTAACTCAATCACCTGTAGTTCAACGCTACTAGGTGAGTCGTTACTAACCTACCAATTGGTCAAGTTTCAACTGAACACAAAACCACCAGATGTTGGGTTGCATTAAACCTAAAACCTCACTATCTTGTGTCTATCGCTTCACTTAGAACGAGAATAAAAATTCGGTAGATTGAAGCATTAAAATCTATCAAAACCGAAGCGAGAAATAACAATAATGCAACCGAAAAAATTTCGCGTTGCTTTAGCGCTAATCCTTCAAGACGGCAAACAGCATGAACAACAATCTTTACGTGACAAAACGCACTGGCGAACGTGAAATTCTGGATCTCGATAAAATACATAAAGTCATCACTTGGGCGGCTAAAGGACTGAAAAATGTCTCTGTCTCTCAAGTTGAGATCAAAGCACACATTCAATTCTATGACGGCATCAAAACCGAAGACATCCACGAGACCCTAATTAAATCTGCCGCAGATTTGATATCGACGGACAGTCCTGATTACCAGTATTTGGCTGCGCGCTTGGCCATTTTCCATCTGCGTAAAAAGGCTTATGGTCGATTCGAGCCCCCTGCTCTGTTGCCTCACGTCAAGAAAATGGTTGCTGCAGGTAAATATGACAAGCATTTGCTCGAAGACTACAGCGAAGAAGAATTCGCTATTTTGGACAGTTATTTGGATCACTGGCGTGACATGAACTTCAGTTATGCTGCGGTGAAACAACTTGAAGGCAAGTATCTTGTTCAAAACCGAGTGACCGGCGAAATTTACGAAAGCGCGCAATTCTTGTATATCTTGGTTGCCGCATGTTTGTTTGCCAACTATCCCAAAGAAACGCGCCTAGACTATATCAAACGTTTTTATGATGCGGTTTCTGAGTTCAAGATTTCTTTACCGACACCGATTATGTCCGGTGTTCGTACTCCTACCCGTCAGTTTAGTTCATGTGTACTGATTGAAACTGGAGATAGCCTAGACTCTATCAACGCGACTGCTAGTGCCATTGTTAAATATGTCAGTCAGCGTGCCGGGATTGGTGTGAATGCAGGCCGCATCCGTGCCCTTGGCAGTGCTATCCGCGGTGGAGAGGCTTTCCATACGGGTTGTATTCCGTTCTATAAATATTTCCAGACAGCGGTAAAGAGCTGTTCTCAAGGTGGTGTTCGCGGTGGCGCAGCAACCTTGTTCTACCCAGCTTGGCATTTGGAAGTTGAATCCTTATTGGTATTAAAAAACAACCGCGGTGTAGAAGAAAACCGCGTGCGTCATTTGGATTACGGTGTGCAATTTAACAAATTGATGTACACCCGAATGATCAAAGATCAACATATCACTCTGTTTAGCCCATCTGATGTACCTGGGTTGTATGATGCGTTTTTCGCCGATCAAGAAAAATTCGAAGAATTGTACGTCAAGTATGAAAACGATGACTCCATTCGTAAGAAGCAAATCAAAGCGGTAGAGTTGTTCAGCTTGTTTATGCAAGAACGGGCCAGTACTGGCCGTATTTATTTGCAAAACGTTGATCACTGTAACACTCACAGTCCCTTCGATCCTAAAGTTGCTCCAGTTAAACAAAGTAACTTGTGCCTGGAAATCGCGTTGCCGACCAAGCCTCTTGAGCACGTTAACGACGAAAACGGGGAAATCGCTCTTTGTACACTTTCGGCCTTCAACCTTGGTACGATTGAAAGCTTAGACGACTTCGAAGAGTTAGCAGATCTCGCCGTACGAGCTTTGGACAGTCTGCTGGATTACCAAGATTATCCCGTTCCGGCCGCCTATCATGCGTCTATCGGCCGACGCACTTTGGGTATAGGTGTCATCAACTTTGCCTATTATCTTGCCAAAAATGGGGTCCGTTATTCCGATGGAAGCGGTAATAGTTTGATCCACAAAACCTTTGAAGCCATGCAGTACTATCTACTCAAGGCCTCTAACAACTTGGCGAAAGAAAAAGGTGCCTGTCCCAAGTTTAATGAAACCACCTATTCACAAGGTATCTTACCAATTGATACCTATAAAAAAGATTTGGATGCAGTGTGCAATGAGCCCCTTCACTATGATTGGGAAACTCTGCGCAAAGAGATCGTAGAGCACGGTCTGCGCAACAGTACCTTGTCAGCTTTGATGCCATCAGAAACTTCATCGCAGATTTCGAATGCCACCAACGGAATTGAACCTCCACGGGGTCACATCAGTATCAAGTCCAGTAAAGACGGCGTATTGAAACAGGTTGTGCCTGATTACGAGAATTTGAAAGAGCAGTACGAGCTGCTTTGGGACATTCCATCAAACGATGGCTACCTGCAATTAGTGGCAATCATGCAGAAGTTCATTGACCAAACCATTTCTGCTAACACCAGCTATGACCCAGGTAAGTATGAAGGCGGCAAAGTGCCCATGAAGTTGTTGTTAAAAGACCTATTAACAACCTACAAACTGGGTATCAAAACTTTGTATTACCACAACACTCGCGACGGAGCCTCAGATTCCACTAATATGGATTTGAAGAAAGCAGAAGCCAAGCCAATGGCTCAGGAAGTTGTGATGGCTGAAGACGATGACTGCGCAGGCGGTGCGTGTAAGATTTAATCCACAGGCAGGGCAACCTGCCTCTGTTTTACCTATTTGAGTAGCAAAAAACCAATGAAATACACAACGTTCAATCAAAAACGAACAAACCCCTTGGTGGAACCGATGTTTTTCGGCAATCCGGTCAACGTCGCCCGCTACGATCAACAAAAACACGCCATTTTTGAAAAACTGATTGAAAAGCAAATTAGTTTTTTCTGGCGTCCAGAAGAAGTGGACGTAAGCAAAGACCGAATGGATTTTCAATCACTCAGTGATTCAGAAAAGCACATATTTATTTCTAACCTGAAATATCAAACTTTGCTGGATTCAGTGCAAGGCCGCAGCCCCAATATTGCGTTTTTGCCGATTGTTTCTTTGCCAGAGCTTGAAACTTGGATTGAAACTTGGTCGTTCTTTGAAACTATCCATTCCCGCTCTTATACCCATATATTACGGAACTTGTTTGCTGATCCCAGTCCCATTTTTGACGACATAGTGGTAAATCAGGAAATCAAACAGCGTGCCGGTGATATTTCTCGCTACTATGATGATTTGATCTTCCTTACCCAGCTTTGGCAAACCCAGGGTGAAGGAGTTCATGTTGTGGACGGCGTGCAATATACCGTCAACCTGCGTGAATTGAAGAAAAAGCTGTACTTGTGCATGAACTCAGTTAACGCGCTAGAAGCGATTAGATTCTATGTTTCCTTTGCCTGTACTTTTGCCTTTGCAGAACGTGAACTCATGGAAGGCAACTCAAAAATCATTCGCTTGATCGCCCGTGACGAGAACCTGCATTTGACCTCAACTCAGCACATTATCAATCTGTGGCATAAGGGTAAAGACGACCCCGAAATGGCTGAAATCGCAGAAGAATTAAAAGAAGAAGCGACGCAAATCTTCTTACAAGCGGTAGAGCAAGAAAAGCAATGGGCGAGCTATTTGTTTGAACAAGGTTCAATGATTGGATTAAACAAAGAGATCCTATGTCAGTATGTTGAGTACATTGCAAATCATCGCATGTCTGCCATCGGTTTAGGTCACCCATTTGATGTGACCAGTAATCCATTGCCTTGGATGAACAACTATCTCAATTCAGATAACGTTCAAGTTGCTCCACAGGAATCAGAAATCAGCTCTTACTTGGTGGGTCAGATTGACTCAGAAGTTAGTGCTGAAGACTTCGGTGATTTTGACCTGTAATGTCCAAAGAGCAGACGGGTCTTGTGATCTACATAGCAGGTCACAAGCCCTTACCCTACTCTGGTGACACCACAATACTGGAGTGTTTAGAGGCACACAAAATCCCTGCCCCTTTTCATTGTCGTGACGGCTTTTGCGGCGCTTGTCGAAGTAAACTGACACAAGGGCAAGTAGACTACACTACCGACCCTTTAGCTTACATTGATGATGATGAGATTCTGACCTGTTGCAGTAAAGCGATAACCGATATTTACATCGAACTGAACGAATAAATTAACACTCTCAAGTTGATTTTAATTCGTCGTCGTAGCGGCGAAACACTCCACACGCTAATCAATTAACGCAAATTGGCTTCGTAATACTTCTATAATTTCTTGCTTTGGATCTTGGCTCTGCTTGATAGGCTGGCCAGTTATCGTCTGGGCAATTTGAGTGTAGGTATCAGAAACCGCTTGGAACATGCTTGCAGGAAGCGCTGTATTTTTTGCCAACGCCTCACGTTCAGGCATACGATGTTTATTCAACAACACGTCAGCGTCAGGAACAAACCCAAGTAAGCCTTGGCGAAAACCTTCTTTTGAGTTTTCCACGATTTGCCCTTGCTGGTAACGTTGTGTATCCCACATTCTAGAAGAATCTGGAGTACCCACCTCATCCATGTAGATTAATTTGTCACGGCCCTGACGATCTTTTACGTAACCAAACTCGAACTTGGTATCAACAAATATCTGGCCTACTGATTCCAATGCACGACTGATCACCTCAAAACCTTGTCGCAATAACCGTTCGTAAAGATCAATATGGTCGGCTTCTAGGAAGCCAAACGCTTGAAAGTTATCCACTATGTTTTGGCGACTAATATTCGCATCATCGGCCTCGGGCACGTCAGGTATTCCTCTTAGGATGCCTTTTGTAGAGGGGGTAATGAGTAATTCCGGTAAACGACTGTCTCGTGTTAATCCGTCAGGCAATGAGACACCGCAAAATTCCCGCTCACCTTGTTCGTAAGCACGCCACATGGAACCGGTGATATATTGACGAGCAATGGCTTCGATTCGCACAGGTTGTGCCTGTTGCACTATCCAAACGAAAGGATGAGGTACTTCCAATATATGGCTATCTGCCAAACCATTGGCTCGAAATTGTTCAAACCAATGATTGGAAATCGCGTTCAGCGCTGCGCCTTTACCGGGCACACCATGAAGATCACCTTCTGCATGCCATACACAATCGAAGGCGGACAATCGATCACTAATCACCATAACAGCCAGAGGGGTATCCAAAGGCACGTCATAATTTCGCTGCTCAATTAATCGACGGCTATCCTTATCGGTCAACCAGTAAACTGAGCGCACCTTACCGCTGTGCACAGGACGTTGGGTGCGAATAGGTAAATCATTATTTACCGCCAAAACGGATAGGGCTGAGCTCATGCAGGATTGATCCAGTTTAAATGTCTAAGTCTTCTGTGGCCATGGTTCGAGCAAAAGGTGCGAATAACTCTTCGACCTTGGCTGCTTCAAAGGGATTGTTTTCTTCATCGAGCAAAGTGATGGTGGTCTGAGCGCCACGACGCTTGACCTCGAATCGATAATCATCTTTATCCAGATTCAATTGGTCTTTGTCCGAGCCAAACAAACTATCCCACCATCCGGCATCTGCACTACCGTAAGTGACGAACAACAAGCCGTTAGATTGATCAAGATCTTTTACGTTAAAGCCCAATTTGCGCAATACCAACAGAAATCTAGGCCAAACCAAGTCGAACTGTCCATCAACCACATACAAAGTTTGTCCGTTTGAAGAGGTTCCCATTTCCATTGGGAAACCACTGCGGATTTGACGTATACGCTGGATATCAGCCAATCTAACTTGTTTTTCGTAGTGGCTGATAACTTCATTTAAGATTTCGACTTCATTGCGTCGCTCTTGATCTTGATTGATATCGCCAATGACTTCTTCACCAACGGTTTCAAGATAGTCTGTCAATTGTGTATGAAGTGCAGCAGTACGACCATGTGGTTTCATGTCCAACTTAAACTCGAAACGGCGTCCAACACTGCGTTCGGTCGTGGTCCAGTTGAACCAGCCATTTTCATTGTCCTCGATGATCATCCAATCGGTGACTAGCGTTTGACTGTCTTTGTCGTAAGACACAACCCCAATGCCGCGATCTTCAAGGAAGCCAAGCAATGAGTTCCAAATAGTCTGGTCAAGTGGCTGACTATCATCAATTTGGTCGAAGTAGACAACGGCCTCTTTCGTACCCTCTTCCACATGAGTTCCAGTAACTAGAGGTAAAACCAACGAAGGTGAAACGACAGTTAACTCTTCGCCTATCAAACCATTTTGAGCACTCTCGCTCAGCTCAGGGATGGCGTACTGACGATTATGTTCAGGTGTATCCAGTCCTTCAGGGACTTGGAAGGGCGTTCGCAACTCTGCATTGACATAATCAAAGCTGCCATTTGCCCTTTGTCTTTCTTCTAACGAGGTACAAGCCGTTAAGCTGACGATGGCCAAGCCCAACGCTAATACTGTCACTCGAGTCATGCTTTCTTCCTCAATTTTTATAATATGCCTGCTTCACGCATGACTTGTTCGATTTCTTTTTGGCTGGCAAGTTCCGGTAACACTAAAGGCAAACGTAAATTTGCACTCTCAATTAGTCCCATTTTGAACAATGCCCATTTTGGAATAACGGGATTGGGCTCCACAAATAAAGAGTGATGCAATTGTTTAATGCCGTCATTGATTGATTTGGTGCGGGTAAAATCGCCTGCAAGGGCGGCTTCGCACATTTGCGCCATGGCTGACGGGACCAGGTTAGCAGTTACTGAAATAACACCTTTGCCCCCGGCACATAAAAACTCACAGGAGGTCGCATCGTCACCGCTTAGGAATACAAAATCGTCGCCCACTAAGGCCTGTGTTTGCTTTAACCGATTCAAATCACCCGTGGCATCTTTTAGCCCTACAATATTTTTGTGGTATGCCAATGCTGCCACTGTATCGGGTAGCATATCCGCTACAGTACGACCGGGAACATTGTACAAAAGGACCGGTAAGTCAGTTGCGTCGGCAACGGCTTCAAAGTGAGCAATCATACCCCGCTGCTGAGGTTTATTATAATAAGGAACGACACTTAAAAAACCCGCAACTCCGGTATTCGCCAGCTGCTCACTCAAAAAAATGGCTTCTGAAGTTGAATTCGCGCCGCTTCCCGCAATAACTGGTATCTTGCCTGCAGCGAATTCAACGGTGCGTTTCACCACATCAATATGTTCTTCAAAAGGCAAGGTCGCTGACTCACCGGTTGTTCCAACGGAAACGATACCGTGAGTGCCGTTTTGTATGTGAAAATCCACCAGAGTTTTCAAGCCCTGATAATCGATGTCACCCTGATCGTTCATCGGGGTAACAAGCGCTACATAACTGCCTTCGAACATGAGATCTCCTGAAAAATGAGCGCCTAATGGTAAAGATCACAGCGTCTAAAAACAAGCATAGAATGTGCTAATTTCTGCCGAATACTGCGAACTCACTGTGCATCACGCAAAGTAACTGAATTGTATCAAGATTATTCCAACATTGGACCATTCTGTGGTAATCTAGCCCATTGTTTTTTTACAACCATTCTTTATGAATCAACAACTCATTGTCATGATATTGGGTGCCAATAAAGTGGGCATTCTCAGCCAAATTGCCAACACGGTTAGCGACACTCAATGCAATATATTAGACAGTCGGCAAGCGATTTATGGCGAAGACTTCACTTTGACCATGATTTTGGAAGGCTCACAAACGGCTATTACCAAAGCAGAGATTAAATTACCGCAGATCTGCCAGCAGCTTGATCTTCTGTCTATGATGAAGCGTACCAAACGCCACTGTAAACAGAATCTCGAACATTTGGTTGATGTGCAACTCAGTGGGCCGGATACCCAGGGTGTAATCCACAGAGTGACCGCTTATTTGGCAGAATTCGATGCTGCTGTAAGTGCGCTACGTCAATACACTTTTGAAGATTCTGTAAGTGGTACCAAAATGATGAAAATCAAACTGGTGGCAAGCGTTCCGGTTGATCAAAATATGATGGAATTGCACTCCGGTTTTGATCGCCTGCTTGCCGAGTTAGCATTGACTGGAAAAATAACCGAAAACCATTAATGGAAATCCAGATGAATCGATTAAAACAGGGTGATTCTGCACCCGTATTTACACTACTAGACCAAAACGGTGACTCGGTCACTCTTTCACAATTTTCAGGCAAGAAAGTTTTGGTCTACTTCTACCCTAAAGCCATGACACCTGGTTGTACAGTCCAAGCCCAGTGTTTGCGTGACAGTAAGAGTGAATTGGATTCTGCGGGCGTGGTGGTATTGGGTATCAGCCCAGACCCGGTCAAACGTCTGCCGAAGTTCATCGAAAAAGAGCAACTCAATTTTACCTTGCTGTCTGATGAAGACCATCAAGTTGCAGACCAATTTGGCGTTTGGGGTCCGAAGAAATTCATGGGCAAGGAGTTCGATGGCATCCATCGTATCTCGTTTTTGATTGACGAGAACGGTAAGGTCGAGCACGTTTTTGACAAGTTTAAAACCAAAGACCATCATCAGGTAATTTTGGACTACCTTAACCAATAAATAATCCATTCTCTCGCCGCCTATGGGCGGCGACACTCACTGTTTATTATCAGCATCGTCATCCAAAGATTGGGCTTGATCCATCAAGGAATTTAGTCCTTCAAATCTTGGATGATCAGGTTCAAACAGTTGCTGATAGATATCTTTTACTTCCAAAAACAATTTTAATGCTTGGTCTTTATCATTTAGTTTGAGCTTCACCTCCCCGTTAGTGAGCAATATTGCTGCCGTGAGTGGATGCACTGGAGGCAACACCCGCCGAGCGCGCTCGCGAGCATCGTTTAGAAGTGTCGAAGCTTCTTGGTACTTAGCTAATCTATACTTAATTCGTCCTAAGTTAAGCATGGATATCAACACTTCAGGATGATCAATTCCCATAGTACGTTGGGCAATTTGCCACTCTTTACTGTGGGCTTGCTCTGCTAACACCAAGCGGTCAGTACGGGCATATATCAACGCCAGATTGTTTAGCAGTGTCAGGGTTAAGGGGTTTTCCTCACCCAAGGTGGCGAGTCGCTGCTCATATAACTCGGTAGTCAATGTCTCTGAACGCTGATAATCCCCGAGTAGGTAAAGCGTCCAAGCAAGATTTGCTTTTACTTCCAAATTAGTTTCGTCTTGCAAACCAGTTCGAGCCGTAAAAGCAGCCGTAACCTCTTCAAGTAAGGTTAACGCCTCTTGCAATCGTTCAACATCCATATATGCCATTGCAAGCCCATTCTTTGCCATCAACGTCTTTTCGTGTTGATGACCGAGAGACCTTAAAGACGTTTCGACGCTATTCTCGAGAATTGAAACCGAATCATCTAACCTCCCCTCATATAAATAACTGAGTCCTAGATTAGTTTTTGCATTAATTGTCCTCTCGTCCTGATCTCCAAATTGATCCTCATACAACTTTACCGCAGCTTGATTACGCTCAATGGCTTTGTCAAACAAGCCCAAAGATTGATAACTCGCGCCTAACGCTAGATTTAATCTAGCTCCGATAGCGGGTTGCTCAACAAACTGTATTCTCACCGCGCTAGCGGCTTTATTAAGAATATGGGTGTCCAACAGTCGCCTAGCCAGATCAGTGCTGTTAAATCCCTCCGCTAATGCGGGTAAAACTTCACTTCCACCGATTTCTTCGACCACCATCTTTCCCATCGCTTCTGGGTCAATTTCAACTAACATTTTCGCCAAAAATTGTGAAACGGTTTCCGCATCGTGAAGGGCTATGGTGGCGAGATTGCGATGATGTTCTGCTTCCCGTTTTGACTTTACCGCGTTGATGGCCAAAACAGTCATCACTCCCGCCAAAATTATTGCAGTCGTACTTGTGACAGCAAAAAAGCGAGTACGGCGTCTTTGTTCGCGGTCTTTTAGACTTGAAAAAGGAATGTTGGTAAGACTCGCTATCAACTTCAATTTGGCATTATGTTTACCGTCTGCTCGGGGCCGCACATCGGCTCCCAAAGGTTCATTTTCTTGCAATTCAGCAGGAAAAAACTCTCCATCCACGCCATCCACAATCAAACAAAATATTTGCTTGCCTTTGCCCAATTCACGAAAGGTTTTTATTTCTTCATTTACCCACCGGGACGCCACAGAAGATGGTGAACATATGACAATTAAATTATCTGAGGATTTAAGCGCTTCACGAATGGAATCGCTTAAACTTGAGGAGGAGGACAATTCATCCCTGTCCAAAAAAATCGGGTTTAATCGATTACCAGAAAGCTTGTACTCTTTCACTAGCTTTTGTGGGATCCGATACCGTTCCAAAGATTTTTGCAACCAAGAAGCCCAGTGAATATCTGCGTGGCTGTAACTGATAAATGCCTTGTAGCGCATTGTGAGTGGCTCGTTGACCTACCTGATATTCAAGCCTAGCAAACTTAGAAGATTTTGCTTATCGTTCGAAATTGATTGAAAAACCAGCTGTTGACGCTCAAAAACAGGTAACTAACGGTGTTTGTATTGGGTTGAGCAATATCCCCGACTAACGGCTGGGTTACGTAACTTTAAATGTTTGGTGCTTCGCCCTGTCACTCTGGCACGCCAATTTTTAAAGCTGGCGGGTTTTAATTGACTGCGCATTAAGCAAATGACTTGAGCTTCTTTGAGACCAAACTGACGTTTAATGGCTTCAAAAGGAGTTCGGTCCTCCCAAGCCATTTCAATAATCCGCGATGTATCCTGCTGAGAAAATGTCATACTTATTGCGTTTAAAATTAAAGATTGTATTAAACGAGATTTACTCATTTTCGGTTCATTTTTAAAAAACCGTCATAAGTTAATTAATCAAGTGCAAGATTCAGCATCGCGATTGGTTAACCATTGAAAGTGGATTGCAGTCACCGGCCCAAATTGAGCAGTTAGTTCAATTTCAAGATTCGTTGATGAACAATCCACTGTCTACCATTCTCAAAGGCAGAGTTCATCCATTATGGCTGTATTGTCTGTTCCTCGGCATTCTCGGAAGACCAGGCATTGATAACGGCTTTTACAAGCGTTGCCAGTGGAATCGCAAAAAACACTCCCCAAAAACCCCAAAGACCGCCAAAGAATAAAACGGCTATGATGATATAAACCGGATGTAAACTCACCGCTTCTGAAAACAGAACAGGTACTAAAAGATTGCCGTCTAAGGCTTGAATGATTCCGTAAGCGATCATGAGATACCAAAAGTCGGGAGTCAGTCCCCATTGGAATAAGGCTACGATTGCCACGGGCAGTGTCACTACTGCAGCTCCTATATATGGAATTAACACAGAAAACCCCACCAGGACGCCAAGTAAAAGAGCATAACGCAGATCCATCATCACAAAGGTAATGGCCGAGACCGTTCCAACAATAACAATTTCAATTACTTTGCCACGGATGTAGTTAGCAATCTGAAGGTTCATCTCGCTGCCCACTTGCTTGATTAATCGACGTTCATTGGGCAACAAATTGGCTAAATTCCCCAACAAAAAGTCCTTGTCTTTGAGCATAAAGAAGACCATCAGAGGCACCAAAATCGAATAGATCAGAATGGCACCCACGTCTGCTAAAGAGCTGAAGGAGGCAGAAATCAGTCTTTCACCAAACTGTACTACTTTTTCATTTAATCCTTGCAACATTGTCTGGATATGAGTGACTTGAACGAAATTGGGGTATAGATCCGGTAAAGTTAACAGCCAAGCCTGCCCTTTCTCCCAAATGTCTGGAGTCTCTTTTATAAGATTGATACTTTGTTGAGAAATAATGGGAACCAAGCCAACAAATATCAGTATCGATAGGCCGACAAACAGCAATAATACCAAACTGGTGGCATACACTCTGGACATGCCGGTTTTTAACAGTTGCACCACCGGCCAGTCTAATAAATAGGCAATGATCGCTGCAATGAGAGCAGGCATCAAAATACCTCCCCAGAAGGCCAATAACAGTGATACGCAGATAAGCAGCATCAACAGCATCAAAGAATCTGGATCAGAAAATTTTCTTTGGTACCAACGGCCCAGCATTTCGAACATGTTTTCTCCTAGTCGAAGCTAACTTCAATTTTGTATAGGCTAATTGTGCGGTCTAACGAGGTAATATCCAACAGGAAAAATGTATTTATTTTTTACCAAAGGTTTGGTGTACTTCCAGCGTACCTTTGGCAACAATAGAGCTCCAATGTCGACATACGTCAGTTCTTTCGATAATTAACAATGAGAATATTAAAATGATTGCAACTAATTGCGAGTTTGACTGGTCTTTGAATAAACTGGGCAAAAAAGTGGTTCCCATTGATAAAGAGACGTTTTAGATTGAATTTTGCAAAACTACTGAGCAACTCCCTGCGCATCATTGCCTTGGCAAGCTTTTGTCAAATTGGACTGGTTCAGGGACAAGTTTCTTCTACCTCCCAGAAAAATGCCTTACCGGAAATCGGCATTGTTGCATCAGACGCCATCAGTATTGATAAAGAAATGGTGGTGGGTGACATCATAATGCGTCAACTAAGAGGTCAAGCGCCCATAATCAATGATCCGGTACTTGACGAATATCTACAAGATATTGGTAATCGCTTGGTCGCTCAGGCAGAAAACGTTAAATTTCCATTCGAATTTTTCTTGGTAAACAGTGCAGATATCAATGCCTTCGCCTTTTTAGGTGGTCATGTTGGCGTGCACACCGGTCTGATCTATAACGCCGATAACGAGAGTGAGTTGGCGTCGGTGTTAGCGCATGAGGTAAGTCACGTAACTCAAAGACACATAGCCCGTAAGATGCAGGCCCAACAAAAAGCCTCACCATTACAATTGGCTTCCATACTGGGCAGTGTCCTGTTAGCAATGGCTAATCCTGAAGCAGGCATGGCCGCGATGAGCGCAAGTAACGCAGCTGCTGCCCAGTCGTCAATTAATTACACCCGTTCGAATGAAAAAGAAGCTGATCGGATTGGCATACAAATCCTTGCCCAAAGTGGCTATGATCCAAGTGCAGCGGCAACATTTTTTGGCAAATTAGCAGAAAAATATCGGCTGCGCACCACGCCCTATGCCTATTTAATGACTCACCCTATGCCTCAGTCGCGTATTGCTGAGGCTCGCTCTCGAGCAAGGGCTTTCCAAACTCCACCTATTTCTGAGAGTTTGAACTTTCACTTGGCGAAAGCACGAATCCAAGCCCGTTATTTTAGCGACGCCAAATCCAATATTATTTATTTTGAATCGGCCATAAAAAAACGCTCATATGTATTTAAGGAAGCTGCACAATACGGTTTAGCCTTATCCTACATGGCAGATGAACAGTATTCATTAGCCACACCAATCATCAATAGCTTGTTAGCCAAAGCCCCAGAAAACCCTTTTTATTTGGATACATTCAGTGATTTGTCCATTGCCAATCAGCAAATTGGAAAAGCGGTTGAGCTGTTAAGCACACACAACCATAGGACACCGCACAATCAGGTTATCACCTTTAATCTTGCCAATTTATTAATGGAAGATGGGGACTACGAATCGGCGATTCAGTTGCTCAAGGATTATTTGTTAGTAAAACCCAATACCATGCTGGCCTTACAAATGTTAGCAGATGCCTATGGTGAATTGCGTCAAATGCTTGAGATGCATCAGAGTAAAGCAGAGGTTTATGCTTTAGTAGCCGCTTATCCCAGAGCAATCGATGAGTTGCATACCGCTTATAACTTTGCTGGTGAACGGACACTTGAGAAACAACGGATCCGCGCTCGTATCGATCAACTGCGGGATGCTCAGGAAAAGCTAAAATCACTGTGATTCAATGAGCTGCTCAATTATCTTTTGGAGGCCCTGATTGGTCTGTTCTCCCTTTAGCGTTGCCACAAGTTCGCCGTTTGGAGAAATGATGTAAGTTGCAGGTAAACCTTTAGGTTTTCCAAAGGGTGCTCTTGCGGGAGCGTATTGCATCAAAGGAAACTGAATATTGAGGCGTTCGGCCATGATTTGCGTCTCTTGCAATTTCATTAGATCGAAATTGACGGCAAACAGTGACACATCTTGACGCTGCTGGGCAAATTCTGAAAACGCATTTAATTCAGGTATCTCTTTAATGCACGGACCACACCATTCGGCGAAATAGTTCACGACCAACCATTGCCCCTTCAAGTTTAGCCAATTATAACTTTTTCCATCTAAGGTGCGGAAATCTTCGCGATTATCCATTGCGGTATAGGCGCCAAGAAACCCTGCGACCAAGGCCGCAACGACGTAAATGAGTTTGGTTTGCATATTTCATCCTTACCCGACATGCATGGTCTCCCTAGCGATGCCACTTGGTTATACCAGACTAAAACGTTAGACTAACGAAAATTTTTCAACAACAGTAGTTTTGTTATGTCTCAGATTACAATTTTACACAATCCCCGCTGTAGCAAAAGCCGCCAAACTCTTGAATTGATAAAAGAAAATGGAATTGCACCGGAAGTTATCGAGTACCTCAAAACGCCGCTAGACCTGCAGCAACTAGAACAACTTATGGCGCAGCTTGGTCTTGATGATCCCAAAGGGATGATGCGTATAAAGGAACCGGAATTTCAGCAGTTAAATCTGTCAGATGACAACGTTACCAAACAACAACTGCTAGAAGCCATCGTGAGTGTCCCTAAATTGCTAGAGCGTCCTGTCGTGATTAATGGCAACCAAGCTCGTATTGGCAGACCCCCAGAAGCCGTGCTGGAGATTCTGTAAATGACACGAGTGTTGGTGTTGTACTACAGTGTCAATGGCTCAACCCGATTGCTTGCCAACACAATCGCTCAGGGTATCGAATCGGCTGGAGCAGAAGCACTGGTTAGGACAGTTCCTGCTGTGGCCGTCGGATTCGAAAAAGCCTCTTCAAGGGTGCCAGATCATGGCGATCCCTATGTCACTTTGGAAGACCTGCAACAATGTAATGGCTTAGCACTAGGTAGTCCCACTCGTTTCGGAAATATGGCCTCAGCGTTAAAGTATTTTTTAGATGGCACCAGTTCGCTGTGGCTAAAAGGCGCATTGATTGGCAAACCGGCTTGTGTATTTACCTCCAGCAGCAGCATGCATGGTGGCCAAGAAACCACTTTACTGTCGATGATGATGCCCCTCTTACATCACGGTATGGTCATCTGCGGTTTACCCTACAGTGAACCAGATTTACATCACACTGCAACAGGTGGAACGCCCTATGGGGTGACCCATGTGTGCACTAAGCAAAATGGCACACAACTAAGTCAAGAGGAACACAAACTTGCCATTGCTCAGGGCAAACGTTTGGCGCAACTTGCCATCACTTTACAGGAACAAAATTAATGCAAGCAAAAACCAGAAGATTTCGATTGTTGGCAATGTTTAGCTACTTTGGTCTGCTGATTTGGGTGCCTGTATGGCATCTTTTTTTAGCTGAGCCCGTTGGACGCAGTGCTGAATTTGAAATTTTCTTGACCTTAGTGTGGACCATACCACTGCTTTTCCCGTTAAAAGGAATTATAACTGGGAACCCTTACACTTACGCCTGGTCGAATTTTGTGGTGATGTTTTATCTTATTCATGGGTTGACCAGTGTTTACGCCGTGTCCTCTGAGATCTGGTTCGGAGTCATCGAACTGCTGTTAGCCACAGGCATGTTTGTAGGTTGCAGTTTCTTCGCTCGTCTAAGGGGCAAAGAGTTGGGTTTATCTCTGAAAAAGCTCAAGCAGGAGATGGAAGAAGAAAAGCGCTTGTTTGAAAAATCTTAAGGTGGCATATGCGTAGCTTAATAGCGGGATGTTTCAGTTTGATATTGTTAGGTTGCGGAGGTTCTGGCGGTAGTAGCACTGGTCCGCGCCCCTTGCCGTCGCCTTCGCTACCCGACGCGCCGATTCTTAAACAAGCTAACAATTATATCTTGTATGGCGACAGCCAAGCGGTGACGGGTTCGACAATAGGCTTTGGCTTAGCGAACACCACATCATCCCCCTATTCCTCAGTCAAGTGGCGACAACTCAGTGGCCCAAATGTGGTTCTGCCGGCAGACCACAGCCAGTGGCAGTCGATTGAAGTTTCGGCCGCAGGCACCTACCAGTTCGAAGTACAATTTAATACCGCCGGAGGACAACGCTTAACTGAAACAATTGAAGTGTCTGCTTCTGATAGCAGCCAACCTGACGTGAATGTACGACTGGATCACATGGTATCTGAGCAGGGCAATGTATCGTTGTATGTGGATTACGATCAAAGTAAAACTCCCACCTCCTTTTCATGGAAACAAGTATCCGGGAATGTTTCCGTCTCTTTAGACCAGAGCGATCAATCTGTGTTTTTCACCGCGCCAGAGGTTACGCAAGACAAGGTGGTTGGTATTGAAGCCACAGTCAATTTTGACGATGGCAGTCAGGGCACAGACATAGGCTATGTACTGATCCAGAACACGCCAATCAATAGCGATGGCTATTTCCCCCGCTATTCTGAAAAAGTCGTTACTAGTTTAATGAAGCCCTATCGCCCTCAGAGTCCCTATGCAACTGCCCTTATGAATTGTGTCTACAACAATCAGGTAGAGGCCTCGTGCTCTTTCGGGAATCTGCCATTGATAGGAAGCGTGACAATGCAGCCTTCAGTGGATGATATTTTGGATCGATTATTGGTGTCCCATGATTGGATGGGGGATCGATTTGAACAATTCTTGCGAGATTCTGCGACTCAGGAAGACATGCTCAGTTTGCTTCGCGCGACCACCGCAATCGTTATTTCCTATGATGTTCGTCCTTCTTTTTATTGGACGGCAACCGGTGCTATCTATCTTGACGCCGCGAATTTTTGGCGCACTCCACAAGAACGAGACAGTTTAAACACCCAGCCAGATTATCGTTCTAGTTTCGGCGACGAATTGCAGTTTTTAATCCCTTGGCGTTACGTCAAAGACGGCGACTATTACACCTCCAATGGACGCTATCCTCGAAACGAACGTAACACTAAAACCTTTGCCGACATGGAAGCCAACATTACCTGGTTGATGTATCATGAGCTGGCCCATGCGAATGACTTTTTTCCACCGACATCATGGCAGTCCCTGCGCTCTAGCCAATCACCATTAAGTTATGCCAACAGCAATGAGGCCAATAGTGAGGCATTCTCCATCGCCTATCCATTGACATCTGAAACCATGCGACGGTTGGCGCAAGTGAGCTTTGCTGGGCTTGATGCGACTGCGACACAACGCAATTATCAACCTGATGAGGTCAGTGATTTTTTCCGTACTGATACTGCCCCAGCCTATTACAGTTACTCCACCATTCGTGAAGACTATGCCACTTTGTTTGAGCGTTTCATGATGATTTACCGCTTGGGAGCAAGTGCAGATGTGGCAATTGTTGAACGTGATGAATTGGGTGATTACCCAGTGAGTTGGGGCCAGCGAAATCGAATCAGTGAAGCAAGTATTCAAGGTAGAACTCGATACGTTGTGCAGCAAATCTTGCCGGAACTGGACGTGTCAGCGATTCAAGCCACACTCCCAGCACCAGCGTTATTGAATCCCGGGATCAGTTATTTTGATCAACTGTCTTTGGGAGACGGCCAACAGAAAAACATGATTGGGGGAAAATCGAAAAAAGGCCAAGGTCATAGTCGTGATATCAGGCTGGATCTCTTGTACCCTCATCCGCCACCACCACGGGTTCCGTGATATCTAAAATCTATCCGGGTTGGGCCGTTTCTATCGCCTGTTTAACAAAAGGAATGGTCAGTTTTCGCTGTTCTTGAAGGGTCAATGTATCCAATTTGTCTAACAGGCTGACTAAACTACCCATGTCTCGCTCGTGTCGTGACAGCATGAACTTTGCGACATCTTGGGGTAAGTGCATGCCACGCAATTTTGCTTTTACCATCAAAGCTGCCATAGCATCATGCTCATCAAGAGGATTTAAGCGAAAGTTGATCCCCCAAGATAAACGAGATGCGAGATCAGGCAGTTCCAATTGCAACCCCATCGGGCCAGTTAAGGCACTGACGACTAAATGACAACCAGGGTTTTCTCTTATCCTATTGATTAAATCAAACAATGCCGTTTGCCATTGAATGTCGCCCTGCAAACACTCCAAATCATCGATGCACACCAGTTCGACTTGTTCTAGACCTTCCAATATTTCAGCAGGTAGACCATGTTGAACATTCAAAGACAAATAAAAATGAGAGCGATTGAGTGCAACGGCTTCATTGCACATAGCGACCAGTAAGTGGCTCTTACCTGAACTGGGAACGCCGCTAATATAGGTTAAAAATGGTGAATCCGAAGTAAAACTTTGCTGCAAGTGCCCAACCACTTGCTGATTATCACCCACTACGAAATTATCGAAGCGCTGATCTTCTGGAAGATTCACCTGCAAAGCGATTTGCTCTGCCATTACTGTCCCCATACGAAATGCATTGGGTCAATGGCTTGACCAAAAGAGTCAACCTTAGGCTTGATTCTGTCATCCAAGCGCAGAGCCTCAACAACATCTTGTTGATCGCCCAGCAGTTCCAGATCAAAACGCACTTGGCTTCCTTGCATCTCAACCAAAGTAGCCTTCATGATGACAGTTAGACTGCTAAGAAAATCACTTAGGCTCTGATAAGATTGAATGCTAGAAACATTGTCCACAACTATTTGCGCTCGTCGATCGTCTGCGCTTAGGCTGTTTACATCGACCGCGTAATCTTTTGCTTGCTTGTCTGCCAGCAAATGGGTGATTTGTTGAATTACCGAATCAACTGTGTCGCCACTGACCATGCCACTCACTAACTGGCCCCGATGCATGACTAGCCACTGAGCAATCCATACATCCGTTTCCTTTACCACAGGCGCAGTCTGCGCCATGGATTCATCTAACTCATCAGCAGAAGTGGCTAGTGGATCAGAGGAATGAAAATAGATCCTTGCGGACATCACATAATCTACTTGGTAACGATCACTGACCAACATAATGTTTTGAACGTAACTGCCCCAAACATCATAAACACTAACCTGTTGAATATCGGTCAAGTCCAAGATTGGCAAAGCCACAGCGATACCGCGCTGTTCAGCAACTTGATCAATCGACTCACGTATTGTCAAATCCGCTTCGCTGACCAATCGTCTCTGCTTTGCTGGCTGGTCTTCAATGGCCAACCAGATAAGCGAATCAGGACGGCGTTTGCCCCAAACCGGAAAATCTGAGGCTCGAATCGCTGTTTCTATGCGTTGAGGGTTAAATTGCGCCTGATAAAAGGTGGTATCCTGCTCAAAGTCAAATTGATAGGAATGCAAGAATGAATTAGCGTTTTTTATATGGCGTTTTATGTCATCACTTTGCAATATCGCTCTGTCGCCACTCACCTTTATCAACACTTGTTTTAACGCATCTGTTAGAGCTCGTTGTTGTGCACGTTGGGATTGATCTGCGACCTCAACTCTCGCTTGATATAAATTTTCTATCACTGCAGCCACACTCGACTGAAAAACGCCAGCGAAGAGGATTGCACATAAAAGTAAAAAGCGATTCAGCATGCTCTATTCATAGGACCTGATTTTAGTTGGCGTTATTGTTAATGATTCGAGGCAAAATTTCATCCTTTGTTTGCATTGGATTGAGTAAATCCATGTTTTTGCTGTACCCTTTGTGCCTTCATGCTGATAAAATCCGCAAAATTTTTAGCGCCGAGGTACTCCGTGAGCAAGCCATCCCCTTCCCTGAGTTATAAAGACGCCGGTGTCGACATCGACGCAGGCAACCAACTTGTCGAAAGAATCAAATCCGTAACTAAGAAAACACACCGTCCTGAAGTACGAGGTGGATTAGGTGGTTTTGGTGCACTTTGCGCAATCCCGCAAAAGTATCGTCAACCACTATTGGTCTCTGGTACCGATGGCGTCGGCACGAAACTGAGACTCGCTATGGATCTGAAGCGTCATTTTGGCGTGGGCATCGATCTGGTCGCAATGTGTGTGAATGACCTTATCGTGCAAGGTGCTGAGCCTTTGTTCTTCCTAGACTACTACGCAACGGGCAAGCTAGACGTCGATGTTGCGACCGAAGTGGTGAGTGGAATAGGCGCTGGTTGCGAAATGGCAGGTTGCGCGTTAATCGGTGGCGAAACAGCAGAAATGCCCGGCATGTACCACGGCGAAGATTATGATGTCGCTGGGTTCTGTGTCGGCGTAGTAGAAGCAGACGACGTGATCGATGGCAGCAAAGTAAAATCTGGTGATTCTATTATTGCATTAGCTTCTTCTGGACCCCATTCCAACGGCTATTCTCTAATACGAAAGGTATTAGAAGTCAGCGGTGCTGACCCTCAACAATTGTTGCATGATAAGCCTTTAGCTGATCACCTTCTAGAACCGACACGGATCTACGTCAAGAGTGTTTTAAAGTTATTGGAAACCAACCCAGTGAATGCTATTTCACACATTACAGGCGGTGGCTTTTGGGAAAACATCCCTCGAGTATTACCCAAATCAGCCAAAGCAGTCATTGATGGTTCTAGCTGGCAACGTCCTGTGGTTTTCGACTTTATTCAGGAAAATGGCAATATCTCTGACCATGAAATGTTCCGTACGTTTAACTGTGGTGTCGGCTTGATCTTGGTAGTCGATGAAGCGAATACCCAATCAACCATCGATATTTTGAATGCCGAAAGTGAGACGGCTTGGAAAATTGGCACTATCCAACAGGCAGACAACGAGCAACAGGTTGAGATTGTTTAATGACTAAGGCAGTAAAATCCATAGTCGTGCTGGTTTCCGGGAACGGTTCAAACCTACAGGCAATTATTGACCATTTTGAGCGCAAGCCAAACATTGCTAAAGTGGTTGCTGTGATTGCTAACGAACCAGACGCCTTTGGGCTGCAACGAGCAAAAAATTCAGACATTGAAGCCCGTTGCATCGAGCATCGAAATTTTGCTTCTCGGGAGGATTACGACAAGGCTTTAGCGGCATGCATTGATGACTTCAATCCAGATTTAGTCGTGCTCGCGGGTTTCATGCGGATCCTAACAGCCGATTTCGTAAATAAATATTTGGGAAGAATGTTGAACATTCATCCATCTTTGTTGCCAAAATACAAAGGCTTACACACGCACCAAAAAGCCATAGACAATCAAGATCAAGAACACGGCATGTCAGTGCACTTTGTGACCCCTGATTTGGACGGCGGTCCCATCGTCATTCAAGCAAAAGTTCCGGTGTTTGAAGATGATGATGCCAAAATTTTGGCTCAACGAGTACAAGAGCAAGAGCGCAGCATCTACCCTTTGGTTGTTGAATGGTTTTGCTTGGGACGTCTGGAGATGACAGAAAATAAGGCGATGATAGATGGAAAGATTCTACCAGAATCGGGTTATGCTGCGGATTAGTTCAGCGTTAGTTGGGTTGCTCATTGGTGTCTATGCCAACACAGCTGCTTCACAAACAGAAGAATTGCAACCGTTCACAGCGAAATATGCCGCTTTTCAGTATGATAAAGAATTGGGAACGGCGACCATTAGCTTGGATGCGCTGGGTCGCAATAAATATCGTTTGTCCTATCAGTCGAAGATTTCGATGTTTTTCTTATCAGACAAGCGCAAGGAAGTGAGCCTGTTTTCCTATGTTGACGAGAAAATTGTTCCTTTTAAATACACCTATGAACGCACTGGATTTGGCTCAGATAAAGAATTGGTAGCCGAGTTCGATACTAACAACAAAACCATTACTCTTGATCGTGAAACAACGATACCGTGGAATGGCGAATTGGATAATCAACTCTACCGATTTGATGTGCAGATTCAATTGGCAAGGAAAAAGAGCGAATTATCTTATTCGTTAATCAATAACCGAGGCAAACCGAGACACTACGACATGTTAGTGGTTGGAACCGAAGTCTTGGATATGCCGTACGGAAAAGTAGAAGCCATTAAAGTTAAAATGATCCGCAGCAATTCAAGTCGTGAAACTTACGCATGGTTTGCTCCAAAGTTAAATTATGTTTTGGTTCGCTTACAGCAATACAAAGAAGGAGAGGAACAGGGTGACATTCAGTTGGTTGAATACACCGGCCCCACATTAGCGACGCAATAATACGGAACAATATGCCAGCATATCTAATGTGAACCTCGAATTTTTGGGGTTCTCTTTGGTCCATCCATCCTTACATGCACCAAATCGGCTTGTTTTACGTAAAAACACCATAACACCGCCGTGAGTGGTTGTTTTGAAAGAATAAAATCAGCGCAGCATGTGACAAAATACCGCAACTAAATATCTCTTTTTTATCACATGTTTATCTGCAGCAGGATGCGGTTTCTACTTGATTTTTCGGTCAGATACGTCTAGTTTTTGCATATACATCGTGGTCTGACCTCTAACGGAGGAAATATGAATATTTTACTTTGGCTCGTCACTGTAATTGGCACAGTTGGCGTTGCCAGTTACATGCGTTTGTCTTTGCTCAATGGCACGTTTTTGGTAGCCGCTGGCTTGTTGATAGGTACCACTCTCGATTACGTGGGCTTTTTCAGCTGGTTGCTGTTTTTGGCTATTGCTATTGTCCTTAATGTCGATTCTATCCGCCAAGAATACTTGACTAAACCCTTGTTCGCTTTTTATCGCAAAATTATGCCGGAAATGTCACGTACCGAACAAGAAGCAATCGATGCTGGTACGGTTTGGTGGGACGGTGAAATTTTCAGTGGCAAACCAAATTGGCGGAATCTGCACAGTATTGCGGCCCCCCGTTTGAGTGCAGAAGAACAAGCCTTTTTAGACGGACCAGTAGAAGAAGTCATGCGAATGGTGGATGATTGGGAAGTGCATCACACCCGCGCCGACCTCTCGCCAGAAGTTTGGCAGTATTTAAAGGATAACAAGTTTTTTGCCATGATCATCAAGAAGGAATACGGTGGTCTCGATTTTTCCGCATACGCCCAGTCTCGCGTGCTGCAAAAATTATCTGGATGCAGCGCAGTTTTGGCGACCACGGTAGGAGTTCCTAACTCATTGGGGCCTGGTGAATTACTGCAACACTACGGCACCAAAGAACAACAAGACCACTACTTGCCACGATTGGCCAAAGGCGATGAAATTCCTTGCTTCGCTTTGACCGGTCCAGAGGCTGGCTCTGACGCAGGCGCAATTCCTGACACAGGTATCGTTTGTAAAGGTAAGTGGCAAGGTAAAGAAATTGTTGGTATGAAGCTAACGTTTGATAAGCGCTACATCACCCTCGCCCCCGTCGCCACCGTGGTTGGTTTAGCTTTCAAACTTTACGACCCTGAAGGGTTGCTTGGAGATAAAGAAGAATTGGGTATCACCTGTGCGCTGATCCCAAGAGATACCGATGGACTTGAAATTGGTAATCGTCACTTTCCATTAAATGTGCCGTTTCAAAACGGGCCACTTCGCGGCAAAGACATTTTTGTCCCTATCGACTACATCATCGGTGGTGCGAGCATGGCCGGTCAGGGCTGGCGCATGTTGGTGGAATGTTTGTCCGTTGGTCGCTGTATCACTCTGCCCTCTAACGCTGCCGGCGGCGCTAAGACTATCGCCCTAGCCACCGGTGCATATGCACGTATTCGCAGACAGTTCAAAATGCCTGTGGGCAAAATGGAAGGGATTGAGGAAATGCTTGGTCGCATTGGCTCTAATGCCTACCTGATGGATGCTGTCACTAGTATGTCAACTAAAGGGGTAGACTTAGGCGAAAAGCCGTCAGTTATCTCGGCGATCTGTAAGTATCACCTAACGGAGCGGATGCGCGATGTGATTGACGATTCCATGGATGTCCATGGTGGTAAAGGCATTATGCTTGGCCCAAACAATTATTTAGGCCGAGCGTATCAAGGTGCCCCCATAGCGATCACTGTGGAAGGTGCAAACATCCTGACTCGAAATATGATGATTTATGGTCAGGGCGCAATCCGCTGCCACCCCTTCGTACTCAAAGAAATGTATGCGGCAGCTAACGAAGATAAAGAAGAAGGCTTTGCTCAATTTGACGACGCTCTATTTGGCCACATTGGCTTTGCCATGAGTAACTTCTTCCGCAGTTTGTGGCACGGTCTCACCTTCGCCATTACAGCGGAAGCTCCATTTAGTGATGAAACTCAACGTTACTATCGCTCAATGCAACGCTACAGTGCTAACCTTGCCCTGTTGTCGGATGTATCTATGGCCGTAATGGGGGGTGAGTTAAAACGTAAAGAGCGTATGTCTGCACGTTTGGGAGACATTCTAAGTAATCTATACTTGGGCTCTGCAACCTTAAAACGCTTTGATGAACAAGGTCGTTTAAAAGACGATTTACCGTTCGTACACCGTGCCATGCAAGACATTTTGTCTAGCTTGGAAGTTGCCATGGATGAATTGCTGCAAAACTTTCCAAATCAAGTCGTTGCGATGGCATTACGAATTGTGATTATGCCTTTCGGTAAGAGCTATCAACGTCCCTCAGATGATTTGGACCACAAAATTGCAAGCATATTACAAACTCCTTGTGAAGCCCGTTCACGCCTAGGTGATGGTCAATATACAGGTCGTGACGAAGGCAACCCAATGGGTGAACTGGAGCAAATTTTGGAAGACGTACTCGCTGCTGAACCTCTATACGATAAGGTTTGTGCCGCCCTCAAAGAACGTCTGCCCTTCACTGGCCTGGATAAACTGGCCGCAAAAGGATTAGAGTTGGAGGTACTGACTCAAGACGAAGCGGATTTACTGGTGCGGGCTGAAAAAGGACGCTTAAAAACCATTAACGTAGATGACTTTGAGCCGGAGGTTTTACCGGCGGATAAATCTTTGCTTAAACCGCAAGCAAAGAAGCGGACTCGAACCAAAGCGGCGTAGGTAACCAAACAACCCACTTTAAAAAACCGGACTGTACAAAGGTCCGGTTTTTTTTGGCCAGGTTAAACTACCCTAGCCTGCTTGTTGCGTTTTCAAATTGCGAATTGCCAATTTTTCCTCGGCAGATAAAAACGCGGCCTCTAAACCATTTTTTTGAACCTGCACAAGTTGTTCTTTACTTAAACCCAAGACCTCGTGAGCAACACGATACTCATGTTGCAAGTCAATGTTGGAAACCGCTGGATCATCAGTATTGAGGGTCACCAACAAACCTTTTTTCAAAAATTCAGGCATCGGATGACGACGTAAATCCTTCACGGTTGCAGTTTGATAATTAGAGGTAGGACAACTCTCGATAGCAATATTATGATCAACCATGTACTCCATCAGTTTTACATCTTTAATTGCCGCCACACCATGTCCAATGCGGGTTGCTCCCAACTTATAGATGGCATTCCAAATACTTTGCGGACCGTCAGCCTCGCCGGCATGAACCGTTACATTCCAACCTGCATCTCTTGCTTGGACAAAATGATCCACAAACAGCTCAGCAGGATAACCCAGCTCATCCCCAGCGAGGTCCAAACCACAAATATGATCTTTGTGGACCAGCAAACTTTCCAGCTCCTTCATGCATGTTTCGACACCAAAGGTTCGGCTCAGAATACCGATTAAGTTCGCCTTAACGCCGAAAACCGATTCTCCTTCTCGTACACCATCAATCACCGCGGCGACTAAATCGCTCATGTCTAATTGATAGGCTTTTGCCATGTAATATGGAGAAAATCGCAACTCAACGTAGTCCAGTCCAGATTTCATGGCGTCGCGCATATTTTCAAATGCTATTTGATAACAAGCATCAAGATCCGCAATCACCGACACGCCTACATCCAGCTTGGCGAGGAATGCCAACAAATCGCTGGTTTTATCGTGTATTTGGGTCAATCGTTCAACATCAACAACATCTTTGGCTTGCAAGCTTATGTGGTGTTTCTGTGCTAATTCCCAAATCAATTGAGGTGAGATATTGCCATCGAGATGTCGATGCAAGTCCACAAGAGGAATCGTGCTGTCTATCATGAATATACTCGCTGTTATTTTAAATCGATAAAGCGTTCAGCCAGTAACACTGCCTGAGTACGATTGTTAACATTCAGTTTTTTAAGAATTGCGCTAATGTGAGCCTTAATCGTCGCTTCAGTCACCCCCATTTCATGGGCAATTTGCTTGTTTAACTTACCCGATTGCAACAAAGTTAATACCTGAAACTGTTTGCTGGTCAGTTGTGCCACTTTGTCGGCAAGTTCACGCTGCTCAGCAGAAATGCTATTGAGTTCATTTGACAACTCATCTGGGATCCAAGTCTGTCCGTTGAGTACCACTCTAATGGCATCGGCAATCAACGCAGTTGCACTGGATTTAGGGATGAACGCTTTTGCACCGATACTCATTGCTTGATAAATGACATTGGGTGACTCTGTTGCCGATATCACGGCAACCGGAATGTCGGGAAAACGGTGACAGACCTGCATCAAACCATAGAGGTCATCGCACCCAGGCATATTTAAATCCAACAGCACCAAATCTGTGTCCGAATGTTCAGCTAATGCCTGCTCAGTGCTGTTTAAATCATACGCCTCAACGAATTTTATTGACTCAAATATTGGAGTCAGTGCACCTTTTAAAGCTTCTCTGAATAACGGATGATCATCGGCTATTAAGAACTTTTCCATCGGTTTACTTTTATCCTTACCAACGACATGGTCATAGAGTAAACCTTTCAATCCAGGTATTGAAGTAAAACGCAGCTTTTTTCGCAGACTTTAACCATCAATGCCATTGATTTTCCGGGATAATTGCTTGTCTGTGTTTGTGCAGGTAGAATTGCCGCCAATAACAACCCCCAAGTAAAAACCCTAATGTCTCGTAATTCCACTGACGCGATATACTCCAAACCGAAAGCAAAAATCGAAGACTTTTGTTTTGATAGCGCTGTAGCTGAAGTGTTCCCGGATATGATTCAACGTTCAGTTCCGGGCTACGCAACCATCATTGATAATATTGGATTGATCGCCAAGCGCTATGCGCAAGCCAACAGTAATATTTACGATTTGGGCTGCTCGCTCGGTGCTGCCAGTGTAGTCATGCGAAGACAAGTTGAACAACCTGGTTGCAAAATTATCGCCATCGACAATTCTTCAGCTATGGTCGAAAAATGTAAGTTACACGTCAACGCCTTTAAATCAGAGGTTCCCGTTGAAGTTCATTGCGCAGATATTCTAGAGTGCTCAATCGAACAAGCTTCTGTGGTGGTATTGAATTTCACCATGCAGTTTATCGATCCAACGAAGCGAGACCAACTGGTGGATAAAATCTATCAGGGAATGCAACCGGGTGGCGTTTTAATCTTGTCTGAGAAGCTGCGTCATGAGACAGAATTAGGAGATGAGTTATTGGTTGAGTTGCATCACGAATTCAAACGCAATAATGGCTATAGTGAATTAGAGATCAGTCAAAAACGCACGGCGTTGGAAAATGTGATGCGCTTGGACACCTTGAACATCCACAGAGAGCGAATGCTTAAGAGCGGTTTTCATGATTTTATGCTGTGGTTCTGCTGTTTTAACTTTGCTTCGATGGTGGCAATCAAATAAATGAGTTTAGATTGGTTCAATGGGTTTTATCAGCAAATTGCCAGCAGTCGTCACAGTCACTGGCTAGAGACTCTGCCTGCTCAGCTAGCAGAATGGCACCGCAACAGTCTTCATGGCGAATATGCCAAGTGGTTAAAGCTGCTTTCTAAGTTGCCCCAACCCCAAGTGAGTCAATTCGATTTAACCAATCGGGTGCAAATTGGCGCTTCCAGTGATGTCGACGAACACACTTTAAAGCACATTGAAGGTCTACTTAGACAATTTGCCCCTTGGCGTAAAGGGCCCTTTGACTTGTTTGGCCTGCACATAGACACTGAGTGGCGTTCCGACTGGAAATGGGAGCGTTTATTGCCGCATATCCACCCTCTCAAGGGCCGTGATGTGCTCGATATTGGCTGTGGTAGTGGATACCACATGTGGCGTATGTTAGGCGAACAAGCCAATTTAGTGGTGGGTGCAGACCCATCGCAACTCTTTCTAATCCAATTCCAAGCCATAAAGCATTTCCTCCCAAAGCCAAATATCCATTTATTGCCCATTGGCGTAGAACAGTTACCCAAACTCAAGAGCTTTGATACGGTGTTTTCTATGGGGGTTCTGTACCATCGAAAAAGCCCTATCGACTTCCTACAGCAATTAAAAGATCAATTGCGCCCCGGTGGCGAACTGGTTTTAGAGACATTAGTGGTAGACGGCGATGAACACACCGTATTTATGCCAACGGACCGTTACGCGCAAATGCGTAATGTTTGGTATCTACCCAGTTGTGATGCATTGCGTTTATGGATGAAACGGGTCGGATTTGAGGATATCCAAGTAGTCGACGTCAGTACGACCTCTGTTGAAGAACAGCGTCGCACCTCATGGATGGATGGTCACTCTTTACAAGATTTCTTGGACCCACAAGACCCAAGCAAAACCATTGAAGGATATCCAGCGCCGACACGGGCCGTAATCATTGCAAAGGTCCGCTAGAATTGAAGAGTGCAACAAGTCGACTCCCATATTGTTGTTTAATTGGTACAAGAATTTTCCAAATGCTTGCTTTCCTATGACAACCTATTTGAGTGATTTAGGATCATTGGGTTAGAGAGAGTCGGTCCGTTACCCCCCCTCTCTAAACCGACTTGGATACTACTATCAATATTTTGCCGCTACACCCTCTGCTGGAATGGCTTCTAGGATAAACTGGCGCAAATCGTCGTTAGACTTCTTTAAATCCTCTGCACGCAGGTACATCATGTGCCCGCTGCGATAACCTTTGAAATTCAATCGGTGTTTCATTTTGCCGCTGGGATCCAATTGCCACATATTGTATTTGCCATCGAAATAGTTAGTAGCGCCATCATAATACCCTGACTGCGTTAGCACTTTTAAATAGGGATTCTGTGCCATTGCTTGACGCAAGTTTTCCCCAGTGTTGTCATCACTTCTGTCCCAGGGGTGGACTGGACCAAACATATTGTATTTGATGTCCGTTTTATAGTTCAGTTCATTACGCAGGTAATAGTTTATTGCCGGTGTAAATGAGTGCAGCCAGGATGTCAGTTCGGCGTTGTAATCAGGGCTATCTCCTGCGTCTCGCTTATCAATACCTAAATAGCGCGAATCTAACCGACCCACTGTCTGGCCACGATCACGTAGCAGTTCTTTCCAATAGTAATTGGTAGGAATATCCAAATTGTTTTGCAATACCGCTTGTAACGATAAGCCCGAATAATTGGCAACTTGTTGTGCTACACGAAGCTTTTCTTCTTCGCTAATGGCGTTTCCTTTAGCCAATGCCGGCAAATAATGGTTTAAGGTAAATTGTTCTACGTCTGGCAAAAAGTCATACAGATCTTTTTCTTGTAGCTCCTTTGCCAGTTTATTGTGATACCAAGCGGTGGCAGCAAAATAAGGCAAACGATTAGCGGCTTTTACCGGGCCGCCGCGTTCAATACCCAAATCAGTCGGAGAGACCAGCACAACTCCGTTTAAGTACATCCATTGCTGATTCTGTAGTGCCAATGCTAGGCCGGATACTCGGGTAGTGCCGTAGCTCTCTCCGATTAAAAACTTCGGGGACTGCCAGCGCTCATTTCGAGCAACAAAGGTATTAATCCATTCGGCCAGATACTCCACGTCGGCATTAACGCCAAAAAACATTTTTTGTTGCTGTTCTTTGCTGGGCATTTTGCCATCTTTGTCTGGCAATACACGGGAATAGCCGGTATTCACCGGATTAACAAACACAATGTCAGACACATCCAGCACAGAGTAGGGGTTGGTTTTTACACCATAAGGTTGCTGTGGATAGCCTTCCTCATCGACATTCAGCACCTTAGGTCCAGTGTAAGCCACATGCATCCATACCGACGCGGACCCTGGGCCGCCGTTGAAAGAAATCAGCAATGGTCGTTTACTGCGATTTTTAATGTCACTGCGCTGATAGTAAGTATAAAACAAGGTGGCAATGGGGTTGCCCTCTTCATCCCACACAGGCTGGGTGCCTGTGGTAGCGCTGTAACTAAAGCGTTTACCATTAACCTCGGTTTTATGCTCTGTAACAACCTTGCTGTCGATTTCAATCTGGCGTTCTGTGGCTAATGCAATGGTGCTACAAAGTAACAACAGCCATGTAAAAGGTGTGGTTAGTTTCATTTATCCCCCGGGTGATAAGGTGCCCTTGTAATTATTACTTTGTTGTTTACCGCATATCTGGAGTAAATACAAAATACATGCGGCCAGTTGCCCTAAAAACACTATTATGTACAGTCGCGAAAACGACATCCCAAACAAGTTAACCATACCCATAATGGAAGCGCATACTATTGATAAATAGCAGATAATTTTTCCTAACCGTATCCGAATGGAATAGCCTCTGGTTTAAATAGCAGAGCAATTATTTCTGTCCGTTTTGGCTAAAATGATATTCCCGTTCGACCTTTGCGATGCGCACCTGGTAAGAACTGTACCAATGTGACTTGCCCCGAGACTGCGCCTCAAGGTGTTGGAGATTTTGTTTCCATTGAGTGATGGAGGCTAAATCTCGCCAATAGGACACCGTTATGCCCATCTCTGAACGGGCCGATTCGATGCCGATGAATCCCACTTGCTGTTTGGCCAATTCCACCATTTTGTCAGCAGTTCGATGGTACTCCTCGTCATCATGAGCCAAATTAGAGGTAAAAATCACCGCATAGTATGGCGGTTTGGGCGCTGACGTTGGGTTCATTGTGTGGATACCTGTATCATTTAAATGGCGTATTTTGATCTTGCCACTTGGCAAATTCCAATACTTCGTTTTCGTTCGGCTTTACCCAATACTGCTTCTCTTCACCCTGTTCTTTTTTCCAGATTGGTACCTGACTTTTCAGGTAATCCATCACATATTGACAAGCCTCAAAAGCGGTTTTTCGATGTTGAGCTGAAACGCCTACAAACACGATATTGTCATTGAGTAAAAGCTCACCGACGCGATGAACCACACAGATACGTCCTAACGACCAACGTGTCCTTGCCTGTTCAATAATGCTATCCAGTGCACTTTGCGCCATAGCCGGATAATGCTCCAAATACAGACCTTTTACTCTATTTCCTTGGTTAAAATCCCGAACTAGACCAACAAAGGTCACAATTGCTCCATCACGGGTATTGTCCAAACTCAACCAATCGTGGAGCCCTTGAACCTGAAAGTCTTCCGTCTGAATAGCAATGTAATTGTTTTCATTGGACACTTTTATCCTCCCGTTACCGGTGGGAAAAAAGCCACTTCGTCATTTTCATCCAGTGTTTTGCTATCTTGCGCAAGCACCTGATTCACTGCACACAAGCAACTATGTTCAAACAAGCTTTCCTGCCATACCGCGCCCTTTTCCCCAAGTAAGACTTTCAATTCCTTTACTGTCTTAACTGGTGAATCAATTTGCAGTTTTGCCGTTCCCAGCGTTTCTTTCAGTTGTCCGAAAAACAAAACTTGCATCACTATGCCCTTTCGTCTCGTTGCCAATGTCCTGACTTACCGCCTTGTTTTTCAAGTACACGAATGTCGGAGATGACCATCGCGGGATCCACCGCTTTACACATATCAAACAAGGTGAGTGCCGCAACGGAAACAGCGGTTAATGCTTCCATTTCTACACCGGTTTGCCCTGCCAGTTTGCATAAGGCTGTTATCCTAACTTGTTGCTGGTGCGAAACAATTTCAAAATCCACAGAGACCTTTGATAGCATCAATGGGTGGCACAAGGGGATCAAGTCTGCGCATTTTTTTGCGGCTTGAATGCCAGCAATTCTGGCCACCGAAAAAACATCACCTTTTGCATGGGTTCCATGGGATATCATCTCGAGTGTATTCGTAGACATGGTTACCGTCCCCTGCGCTGTGGCAACCCGTTGACTGACTACTTTGTCTGTTACGTCGACCATATTGGCCTGACCACGGTCATCAATGTGACTTAACTTACTGTTCATAATGACTCCCGGGAAGCGCAAACTCCGGTAACAGTCGGTTTTAAATGCACGACAAAATTGCAGGGGCGATGTTGGCTATCTAGTTGTTCACGTAGTATGCCATTCCATGCGGTCTTGCAGGCACCCGTTGAACCGGGCAATGCAAATATTGCGGTTTTATTTGCCATGCCAGCTAACGCCCGTGATTGCACTGTCGACGTGCCAATTTCCGTTAACGAAAGTGTTCGAAACACTTCTCCAAATCCATCAATTTGTCGGTCAAACAACACTTCGAGTGCTTCAGGGGTTGTATCACGGGAAGTAAATCCAGTACCGCCGGTACACAGCACGACTTGAACTTGTTCACTGGCAATCCAATTGGATACCATTGCGCGGATTTGGTATTTGTCATCGACCACAATGGCCTTATCCGCAAGAGTATGGCCAGCGGCTTGTAGCGCATCCGCTAAAAAGCGACCGGATGTGTCGGTTTGTTCATCACGGGTGTCAGAGATAGTCAGTACCGCGATGTTCAGCGGCACAAAAGTGTCGGTAGCCGTAGCCATTTAATGATTCACTCCTATTAATTGAGGTAAAGCGCGCCAATCTTCAGGTGTGTTGGCATTGTACAATTGTTTTTTGAGGCTATCTGCCGGTAAGGTCCTGCAACCAATTTTCTGGTAGAAATGTCGCAATGACAAATTGCTTCGCTGTTTCAAAATCTCCTCAGCCACGTCGATATGATGGGCTGATACACCCAGAACACATGGCAAAGGGTGCCCTTCAAAATGGACGTTTTCCCCTGTGCTCCTGTGAGTAGTAATCAGTGTAGATAGTGCAGCTTGAGTGATAAGAGGCATATCGACTGCGACACAAATTATTCCAGTAAAGCCAGATTGCTGGGCGCAGACCAATAATGCGTGAATGGCTCCCAAGGGGCCACTATCAGGGAAAATGTCCTCGACCGTATCCAATCCGCAGCTTGCGTGATTACCTCCACTGACACAAATGTGCTGCAAATCACACTGTTGAAATGTGGCGATGGATTTTTCTAATAGAGATTTCCCATTCAATAGCAAAGTGCATTTGTCTTGTCCCATACGGGTAGACTTACCGCCTGCAAGGACAGCAGCCATAATGGTTGCAGGATTGACCGAACAAACAACATCAACCATCGAATTAACCGCCGAGCATTGCCAAATGTTTGGTTGCACCGGTCATACCTTCGTCAAGCCAGTGGCTGGCGTCTTTGTCACCCAGTAATTCTTTGAGTTTGCTTTTCAGTAAATCGGTGTCAGAGGACTTCAAATATTTACGGATGTCCAAACCTTGTTCAGCAAACAAACATAGATGCAATTTCCCCAAAGCACTAATGCGCAGCCGATTGCAGCTACTGCAAAAATCTTTACTGTAAGGCATGATCAATCCAATCGAACCTTGATAATCAGGATGGTGATAGGTTTGCGATGGACCGTCAGTTTGACTCGGCGCAATACGCTGCCATCCCCGCTTTATCAACTGCTTTTGAATGGGCAACCCGCTGACATGTTGGGCATTAAAGAACGCCTTATTGTCACCAGTCTGCATGAGTTCGATAAAGCGTATACTGATGGCTTTGTCTTTAATCCATGAAAAGAAGCGTTCCAAGTCCTGCTGATTGTATTGACGCAACAGTACAGCGTTGACTTTCACTTCTAGCCCCAGTTCAAGGGCCATATCAAGACCTTGTAAGATAGACGAAAGCTTGTCGTGACCTGTGATGGCCGCGAATAGTCTGGGGTCCAAACTATCAATACTGACATTCAAACGGGTCAAACCTGCATCCCGCCACTGTTGGACCTTTTCAACCAACTTATATCCATTGGTTGTCAGCGCAACCTGTTCAATACCCTCAATTGCCGCACAGTCTGCGATGATCTGTGGTAAATCTTTTCGTAAGCTGGGCTCACCACCGGTAATTCGGATTTTGCGGGTGCCCATTTGTGCAAAAGCACGAGCAATTTTATTAATCTCATCGCGATTGAGGAAATCACGATCGTGATCACAAGAGTAGCCATCGGGTAAACAGTAATTGCACCGAAAATTACACACATCAGTGATCGACAGCCGCAAATAATGGAAACGGCGCCCGTATTTATCTTCTAACATTGACTAACACCTTTCCAAAGTCATAGTTCACATCATTGCGCACTATGTAGCGGGAGGCCGGTAGATTTCTCATCCGACCCTGGCAGTCTTGAAGACTGCGGCATAAATTCCATACACAAAGCTTAGGTAAATTATGCTCGGAGTTATTGCAAACCTGACCGTCATGGGTCGGATTTACTTTCAACTATTATTCTACACCCTCATATTCAAAACGCTATGGCTTTGTCCTGCTTCTCTTTCGAATGTGTAGAGTGACTAACCCTGTATCCCAGAGTATTGGCATAGTTGTTGATTCAATATGCACTATGATTAGTCATACACGGTGACAAAATCGCCGATGGGGGAAGAGTTTTGGTGCATGAGCATTCGACTACAGAGCAAGTAATATCTAACTTTATCCTTAAACACAGACTTCCTGAGGCTTTTTTGGCCCATGCTCAACGCTGGTTCATTCCCCTTGCACAGCAAATTTTATTGCACCACAACAGTGCAAAGCGAACTGTTTTTATCGGCCTGAATGGCTGTCAAGGTTCAGGAAAGTCGACCTTAACCGATTTTTTAAAAGAGTTTATTCAACACATCACGCCTTTAAAAGTCGCGACTTTATCATTAGACGATTTCTATTTATCAAGAAGCCAACGCCGTGATCTGTCCGTGAAAATTCATCCTTTGTTATCGACCCGGGGGGTTCCCGGCACCCATGACACGAAAAACATAGAGGCTGTTTTCTGTTCGCTGAAAAAAGGCGAATTGGTGGAGATCCCCCGTTTTGACAAAGCGACCGACGATCCAAAGCCAACCAGTCAATGGACCAAGATCACTGACCCAGTAGATATTGTGATATTCGAAGGCTGGTGCTGGGGAGTGCAACCGCAGACTGCAGCCGACTTGATTGCCCCAGTCAACGACTTAGAGCGTTTAGAGGATGAGCTTGGCGTTTGGCGTAGTTATGTCAATACTCGCCTGACCTTAGATTACTTACCCTTGTATCAATACATGACCTATTGGATCACGCTTCGAGCCCCCTCTTTCAAGCAAGTTTTAGATTGGCGTATTGAGCAAGAACACAAGCTACATCAAACAGTTGCGGGTAGTTCGGCAAAGAAAGGCTTGATGACAGACAAACAAATTAGCCGGTTTATTCAATTCTATCAAAGACTCACGGAGGTCGCCTTGGAGCAAAATCAGTATCCCTGGAACTGGGTCATCAAGTTGGACAATCAACGTAACATATTGAGTTCGGGCAGTGTCAAATGAAGCAGCAAGTACTGGTATTTACCGATATGGATGGGACATTGTTGGACCACAATACGTATAGTCACGCGGCAGCTCAGCCGGCGTTGGACGCGCTAAAACAAAAAGCAATTCCGATAATCCCGACCACCAGTAAAACCTTCGAAGAATTATTAGTTTTGCGAAAGCAAATTGGTTTAAATGGCCCTTTCATTGTGGAGAACGGGGCAGCTGCGCACATCCCTTTGGGCTTCTTGCCGAAAAAGCCCTCGGAAACTCAATGGTCAAACGACCATTGGGTTAAACAATTCACGTCAAAAAAACATTATTGGCTGAGTCTTTTAAATCGAGTCAAAAGTGAGTTTGAGGGCAAGTTTAATCACTTTTCAAAGATGACAACGGCGCAAATTCAAGAAGCCACTGGCTTGTCGGAAGAAGAAGCTAGACGGGCTGCCAACCGACAATATTCTGAGCCAGTTCTATGGTTAGGCGATGAGCCTGAGAAGCATCGGTTTATTACTACCATGAGAACTATAGGGGCTCGACCACTGCAAGGCGGCCGTTTCGTACACATTTCTGGTGAGTGCGATAAAGGAATGGCACTTCGATGGATGGTTAATGAATGTAAACGGCAGAATCCAGATACAGAATATATCTCCATTGCTCTGGGAGATGGTCAGAATGATGTTGCCATGTTAGAGGCTGCCGATTATGCCGTACGAATTCTCTCCCCCGCCCACGCGCCGCCCACATTAAACAAACAAGACAACGTCTACACCACGACCCAAATGGGGCCAGTTGGTTGGACAGAAGCCTTAAACAAAATTTTAGCATTACGTCTTTAGGAGGCATTTATGGCTGATTTTTATCAAAATGGTATCACCACGACCCTTCACAACTTGTCGGATCGTCCCATCGAAGATCTCGAAGCAGAACTGGTGCAATTCTCCAAACGACGCCCCATGGCAGTACTGTTGCCCTCCCTATTTTCTGAACTGCAAGGTGAAGCTCTGCCCAAAATCATCGATCACATCTGCAAAGTGCCTTACCTTAATGAGATTGTTATTGGTCTGGATAGAGCCAGTGAAGACGAATATCGCCATGCTCTGGATTTTTTTGACCGCCTCCCCCAACACCACCGAATCCTTTGGAATGATGGCCCACGGCTCAAAGCACTGGATGCAGAATTAGCACAACTGGGTTTGGCACCCAAAGAATTGGGTAAAGGACGTAACGTTTGGTATTGCATGGGTTACATATTAGCCACTGGCAATTCGGAATCCGTCGCTTTGCATGACTGTGACATCTTGACCTATGACAGAGGACTGTTAGCAAGATTGATTTATCCAGTTGCGAATCCCAATTTTAATTATGAATTTTGCAAAGGCTACTATGCCCGTGTTGCCGATGGAAAAATCAACGGCCGAGTCTCGAGATTGCTGGTAACGCCATTATTGAGAGCGTTAAAACGCACTGTGGGACATTGTGAGTACTTAGATTTCATGGACAGCTTCCGCTATCCGTTGGCGGGGGAATTTTCCTTTCGTAGAGACGTGCTAAACGACATTCGTATACCCAGTGATTGGGGATTGGAGATAGGTGTCTTGTCCGAAATGCATCGCAACTACTCACACAATCGTTTGTGTCAGGTCGATATCGCCAAGACCTATGATCACAAGCATCAAGACTTGTCTCTACATAATGATCAAGGTGGCTTGTCAAAAATGTCCATCGACATTACCAAAGCGTTGTTCCGCAAACTTGCAACCCAAGGAAACACCTTCAGCACAGAGGCCTTTCGTACCCTTAAAGCAACCTATTTCCGTATTGCTTTGGATTTTGTTGAAACTTACCACAATGACGCGGTAATGAATGGTTTGGAGTTGGATATCCACCAAGAAGAAAAAGCCGTCGAAATGTTCGCGCAGAATATTATGAAGGCAGGACAAAGCTTTTTGGATAACCCAATGGAAACGCCTTTTATCCCAAGTTGGAACCGTGTGGTCAGTGCCATGCCTGATGTTCTCGATAAGTTAAAAGAAGCGGTAGAACTGGATTATCAAGACTATAAGGGATAGATCATGAGCGATGCGCTGGAACAATTAAAAGATAAAATCCAACATCATTTGGCGGTCATATACGATGGCGTTGCCCTTGACCAATCGATCAAGAGTATTAGCGAATGCTTAATCCATGAGATGGGTCTCGATAGAAGCGATGCATTAGCGCCACCTGCTCCCCATCAAAACAACTGGGATGAGCAAGATATTGTGCTCATTACCTATGGCGACTCTGTTGAGATGGCCGGCGAAAAGCCCCTGCATACACTACACACCTTTTTGAACACCTACTGTAGCGGTGTCATCAACAGCGTTCACATATTACCTTTTTTCCCATTTAGTTCTGATGATGGCTTTTCGGTTATCGATTATTCCAGCGTTAACGAAGCATTAGGCGACTGGCAAGACATACGAAAGATTGCCTTTGATTATCGATTGATGTCAGATTTAGTCATCAATCATTGCTCCTCAAGAAGTGCTTGGTTTGATAATTTTGTCAAAGGAGAAGGGCCTGGCAGCGATTTTTTCTTCACCGCAGAACCAGATGCCGAAATCAGTGAAGTAGTCAGACCCAGAACATCTCCATTGCTAAGAGAAACCGAAACGGCTAAAGGTACCCAATATGTTTGGTGCACTTTTAGCCACGACCAGGTAGATTTTGATTTTCGAAACCCAGCGGTACTGAAAACCTTTGTTTCGATTATCCGTCAGTATTTAGACAATGGCGTACGGATATTCCGTTTTGATGCGGTCGCATTTGTATGGAAAGTGTTAGGTAGCAGTTGTATCAACCTCCCCCAAACCCATGAAATAGTGAGATTGTTGCGCTCGCTTATTGAGGTTGCTCAGCCCGACGCCATTATCATAACCGAAACCAATGTGCCCAATCGGGAAAACTTAACCTACTTTGGAAATGCCAATGAGGCTCACGCCATCTACAATTTTTCTTTGCCACCACTTTTAGTCAACACGCTCATCACAGGCGATTGTAGTTACTTGAAAAACTGGCTAATGAGCATGCCGCCTGCCCAAAATGGCACAACTTATTTCAACTTTATTGCTTCCCATGACGGCATCGGGCTGCGTCCCGCCGAGGGCCTATTGAACGAAAAAGAACTCAACACCTTGCTCAATACGATGCAAAATTTTGGTGGAATGGTGTCTTGGCGAACTACCGCAGAAGGTCAACAAAAACCCTACGAAATAAACATTACTTTGTTTGATGCATTACAAGGCACAACAAATGGACCCGACAAATGGGGTTTGGAGCGGTTTGTGTGTGCCCATGAAATCATGTTTTCCTTAGAAGGCATTCCGGGGCTTTACATACATAGTCTACTTGGAACCAGCAACGATTATGAAAAGGTAAAAAACACCAGTCAAAACCGTTCGATTAATCGCCATCGATGGAATTGGCCGGCCCTTGTCGAAGCGCTCGCCTCTCCATACTCACAGCACGGGAAAGTCCTAGAACGGATTAAGCATTTATTAGCACTTCGCATCAAACAAAAAGCCTTTCATCCCAACGCTACGCAATTCACTTTGCAGTTAGGTCAAAAACTGTTTGGTGTGTGGCGGCAAAGCATGGATCGTCGTCAAAGCATCTTCGCAATCAGTAATATCAGTTATGAGCCACAAGAAATTTTCTTGTCTGACATCAACCTGATTGGAACCGATCTTTGGTTTGATCTGATCACGGACAGCGAGGTAGCCCTAAGCGAACAGTCTAAAGTACTCAAACCCTATCAAACTCTTTGGTTGAGTAACCTCAGAGGCAACCTTTAAACCTCACAGTTGCCAATCCGCTCCACCCTAACTCTCTGATATTAGGTGAAATTCCCATTTCATTGGGTTAGGTGTCGTGGATTCACCACAGAATTTACATGAGAATTCCGACCGGCATTATTTAAAAACCGCAAAAATCTTTTAACACGCTGTTTTAATTGGTTATTTTTAAACTGGCACGGTAAGTGTAATAAGCACTGTGAAGGATGAAAAAGCGATTTAATCTGCGCTGAAATATGCCAAAGCTAAATTTTGTCCTTATTAATTTTAACTTTGGAGAATAATCATGAAAAAGACTCTTTTACTTACCACTTTATTTGTAAGTTCAACTTTTGCTTTCGCACAAAGTAGTAAATATGTTGAATTGGATACCAATTCTGACGGACGAATCAGCGTTGAAGAAGCTGCAAGTGATCCATCACTTTCTGCAGTCTTTGCTGACCTAGATTTGAACAAAGATGGTTACCTAACTAAAGAAGAGCTAAGCGAGAAGTAATTCGCAGGTAAAATCAATAGAAAAGAGCCCAACAAATGATTGGGCTCTCAATCTCTCTCAATGATTTGGAGAATGAAAATGAAAAAATGGTTAAGTATTTTGATTTTGTTCACCACAGGCTTTTGTGTTAATGCACAGCAAGATAAAATGACCGTTTTGGATACTGACCTAGATGGCAGAATAAGCATTGAAGAAGCCGCAGCTGATGCTGAGCTTGCCGCTATTTTCACCGAACTAGATACCAATAAAGATGGCTTCCTTACACCCAGTGAACTAGCCGAGAAATAATCAGCCGAATGATCCGAGTGCCAGCCTAAAAAAAGTAATTGCTGGCACTAACTGCCGTTCTCTCACACCGTTTTTTCCGTCGCCACTTATTTATCACTCCAAACAGCGAACTCATTGCCGTTTGGGTCACTAAAATGGAATCTACGTCCTCCAGGAAAGGGGAAAATGGAGCGTACTACCTTACCACCACTGTCGACAACTCGGACTAACGTATTCTCTAAATGTTCGCTGTAAAGCACCACTAAAACTGAACCTGTAAGCGTACTAACCGTTTTGTCACTGGTAAAAAAGCCACCTTGAATACCAGCATTGCTGAAGCAACTGTAATCCGTACCATAATCGACAAACTCCCAACCAAAGGCTGCCGAAAAAAACGCCTTAGTGCTGGGGATGTGTTTTGTTGGAATTTCTAAATAGTTGATTTTCATATTGAATAAACTGTGCTGCAAGAAGAACAATGCAATCAGAATAGACCGTTTATGAAGTAAAAAATACCCGTACAAACCACAGGACACGAAAATTTGTACGGGTAAGTGCTTTTTACTACATCACCAAAAACGGTAGAGGTAGGATTAACCAAGCGTTTATTATTTTTATTATTGACGCACTATTTGTGCAGACACTTTTACATAGCACACACAGTGCCAACTTTAATTTTATCTATATTTCAATGCTTTAGGAGTTTATGTGGCGGACCGTTTAGTCAACTTCGATTCAATTTAGTGCAACTTCGCACCAAGCCAGTGCCAAATATGAGATGGGTAGCAACGAGGTTATTCTAGTGTCGGAATAGGTTTGAAACTATTTTATTGAGTGTTAAAAATTCGAATCTTTCAGAGAGCAACAGTTGAATTAAAAATAGCCTGCATAGCAGGCTATTTTGCCTAGGGTGAGTGGTTGCGCTTTAACGCACTGATGCAAAGAAAGCATTGACCTGCTCTGACTTACGTTGCTGTGAAAACTCAACCAAATTGGCACCATCACACGTGACACCAGCCTCTGATAAGAGCAATCGCAACACGCCTCCAGAACTCGACGCTACTTTACCCACTTTGCCTCGTATGCTTTGTTGCAATAACTCAACGTCATCGTCAAGAACAGCTTTACAAAATGATGCATACTGGACATCTCCTTCAAATCGATAGGCCTTGGAATTTGACTCCTCGGTTGAAGTCATCGCCCCGTGGGCCCAAAAAGGAACCAAACATACTAGCGTTAAAATTGATTTTTTCATGATAACTCTCCAAATAGCACCGAAACCTATTTTTCGGGTGCACTCTAGTTATCCTACATATCTCACTGTTTGTCTGTTCTGATAGTGTTGAAGCACAGTAAACACGATGTAAATGCATAAATGACAAGCAAATTACAGCGCTATGTCATTGTTTATATTGACTATTTCATATTTCGTTATGGCATTTAGTTGCTATAACAAAGTTTTTAATTCAATTCGGTATAAAAAATCACCATATCAAATCAATTTTTCGTGCTAACTATCTATTTTTGTTAGCGAATTTAACAATTTTTCGTATCTAATTAGTAACATTATCAAACACTCTCCCCTGTAAAGTCCCGAAGCTTCATGACTCTAGTCAGACCTGCTAGGCAAATTGTTCCAATAGAGACGGTGCAGGCATTAATTTTTATCACTAATACTTATTGCGCTTTTCTGATGGGTAATTTTTTTGCATAATTCTTAGCACGAATGGCTTCACACTGTGAGTTAAACCATTTGGTTCGCATTAACAATCCGTCATTGCACCGTTCTGTGGAACTAGGCAGGCACTTCTTACAATTCAAAGGAAAACATTTTTTATGGGACGAATTCATCTTTTTGCTTTAATTTGCTTACTATTATCGAGCCAACTCCATGGTGCATCGGTTTGGAAAGTGTCCAAAGGTAATGACTATCTTTACGTTGGCGGCACAATTCACGTGTTAAGCCAATCTGACTACCCTTTACCCGAGCAATACGACACCGCATACACCGATTCAGATACATTAGTTTTTGAAACTGATATTGCAGCAGTCGAGAGTCCTGCTTTTCAACAACAAGCGATGTCTAAAATGATGCTCACTGGTGGCAGCACCATTAAGGATTTCATTTCTGATGAGACCTTTACTCTGCTAGAAAATCATTTGCAAACTCGAGGGATACCGGTAGCTAATTTTTTGCCCTTCAATCCGGGTTTTTTGTCTATTACCCTTTCGATGATCGAGCTACAAATCATGGGCATTAATAGCGCTGGTGTAGATTCTTATTACGCCGTCAAAGGTACCGGAGACGGTAAAAAGACGCTTTGGTTTGAAGCCCCCATGGAACAATTGGAAATGTTGGCAAACTTGGGCAAAGGGAATGAAGACAACATGATCCGTTACACCCTGGAGGACCTCAAAAGAATGCCAGAAGCGATTCCCAAGCTGATGGATGCCTGGCGTAAAGGCGATATGACAGCTTTAGATAAAAATGGCAATGAGGATATGCGTAACCAATTTCCAAACATTTATCGAGATTTAGTCGTTCAACGAAATAAAAACTGGGTGCCTCAAGTGGAAAAATTGTTCAACAACGAGCAGCGGGAATTTATCTTAGTTGGAACCCTTCATTTGGCAGGCCCTGACAGCGTCTTAGCAATGTTAGAAGACAAAGGCTATCAGATCGAGAAACTATAATTTTGAGATTTTTGTGGGGCAAACTCATTGAGGTTCCCCCACTTTCCCCGCCGGCGCATCACGCGCCCAACTAATTTTCGTGTGCTGCTCTTATCCTGACAACCTGAACCATGTATATTACGGTTCCAAAAAAAGAGTACGGAATCGGATGGAACACTGTAACAAGCCGGGCCTTATGCCCATCAAGCAAGCCATTGATACTATGTGCAAAGTCGTGCAACCCTGCACTGACAAGGTTGACGTTCCCCTACACAAAGCTTTGGGTGCTACCCTAGCGGAATCCATCATTGCCCGAAACGATGTGCCTCCTGCGGACAATTCCGCTATGGATGGCTACGCAGTAAAGTGGCAAGAATCTTTGGCCAAAACCCAGCTAACTGTAGTTGATTCAGCGCTTGCCGGACACCCTTCTGGTACCATCATTGAGCAAGGACAAGCCATTCGTATTATGACCGGTGCACCGTTGCCAATAGGTGCGGATACCGTCATCATGCAAGAAAATGTAACAGCACTTGCCACTCAACAGATTGAGATTAACCACGCTCCCCTCAAAAAAGGTGAAAATGTTCGTAAAGCAGGTGAAGACATTGCAAAAGGTGAAATTGTGGTTAGCGGAGGCACGCCTTTAAAGCCCGCAGATTTGGCCTTGCTTGCTTCACTTGGGGTCCCCTCGGTCACCATTTATCGCCCCCTAAAAGTTGCCCTATTTGCCAACGGAGATGAGCTTGTTGAAGCCGGCAAGTCACTGTCCAGCGGACAGATTTATGAAAGCAATCGCACTGCATTGCGAGCATTGTTATCACGAATGAATGCTCAGGTAATAGATTTCGGTATCATTGCCGATGATCCTGTTTTGATTCGCGAAGCCTTCACTCTAGCCAGCCAGCAAGCTGATGTGATTATTAGTTGCGGTGGTGTTTCGGTCGGTGAAGCGGATTTTGTCAAACAACAACTTGTGTCTTTGGGCGAAATTAATTTCTGGAAAGTTGCCATCAAACCCGGTAAACCCTTCGCTTTTGGTATGGTTGGGCAAACCCCTTTCTTTGGCTTACCCGGTAACCCTGTCTCAAGTTATGTCACCTTTGAGAAATTGGTTAAGCCTGTATTGCAGCGAATGCAAGGCTCTAATGTTTCAGCCCCCCTAAGAGTTAAAGCACAACTGTCCGAACCTCTGTATAAGCGTCCAGGAAGAGCGGATTTTCAGCGTGCAATCTGGCATCAAGATAATCAACATCGTTTTTTTGTAGCGCCACTCAAAAAGCAAGGATCGGGTGTCATGAGTTCTATCACCCGAGCCAATTGCTACATTGTGACAGATATACCCGAGGGCAATCTGCCGGCTGGATCACTTGTGGATATTGAGTTATTTCATGGCATTTAAGAAAGAACTCAAGGCACTTATTAAACTCAGTTGGCCCCTACTGATTGCGCAAATCACTCAGACTCTAATGGGGGTGTCCGATACCATTATGGCGGGGCGATTCTCTGCTGTGGATATGGCGGCAGTCGCCATCGGCTTTAGTATTACTATCCCCATTTTGTGTTTTGTTCAAGGCTTGGCAATGGCTATTCCTCCGATGGTCTCTCATCATCTGGGTAGCCAATCGGAAAACCAGATCAGCTATTCTGTGCAACAGGCAGGCTATCTGGTTTTAGCCGTTTCGTTGGTTTTTACGTTGTGCACAGGACTGGTGGAATCGGTGTTTTCATTGGTGCCCATGGAAGCGGAATTACGCCGTATCACAGTCGACTATGTGCAATATATCTTAATGGGTTGTCCAGCGTTTGCGGCCTATCAAGTTTTGCGCAATACCTGTGAGGGATTTTCTATCACCAAGCCAACCATGGTGATCATGGCAGTAGGACTGGTGGTAAACCTGCCTGCAAACTATGTATTGATTTACGGCAAATTCGGCTTTCCCGCGATGGGCGGTGCTGGGTGCGGACTGGCAACTACACTGGTATTTTGTGCAATGTTTATTAGCACTTTGTTGTACACCTCTTTTTCCCGCGCTTTAGCGCAGTATCATCTATTTAAAACGTTGCTTCTCCCCCATTGGCATGGCATCAAGACCACGCTTAGATTGGGGCTTCCCATCGCGCTCACCATCCTCTTTGAAGTTACTTTGTTTGGCGTTGTGGCACTGATGCTTTCACCGTTTGGCGCTACCACTGTTGCGGCTCACCAAATCGCTCTTAATTTTTCATCTCTGATGTTTATGTTTCCATTGAGTTTAGGCATGGCAACGACCATTCGTGTCGGCTACTTTGTTGGTAAAAGATCCTATCAAGAGGCAAAAAACGCCTATCTTGTAGCGATCACTTTAGGATTGTCCATTGCAGCTATAACAGCATGTATAACGATTCTTGCTCGGTATCAAATCAGCTATTTATACAGCACAGACCTTGCAGTTATTGAACTAGCAACCAGTTTGATGCTACTTGCAGCCATGTTTCAGTTGTCAGATTCGATCCAAGCTATTTCCGCAGGGGCACTTCGTGGTTTTAAAGACACTTCAGCTATGTTCTACATTACGTTTACCGCTTATTGGCTTATTGGCCTACCCATTGGCATGATCTTAGCTCTAACTGATTGGCTGACACCTGCTCTTGGCGCTAAAGGATTCTGGCTTGGATTCATTTTTGGTTTGACCAGCGCCGCAATCCTCCTGGGACTGCGTGTTAAAACCATTCAAAAACGCTTAAAGGAGACACCATGAAATTGTTGGCAATTGCGACGCGTCCGGGGACGAGGCAACCAATGGAGCGATGGGAAGAACGTGAGATCACCATCGAAAATGGGATTGCAGGGGATTTTCGAAGCCGTCCTGGTAGCAGACAAATCACGGTATTAAGTGGCAATCAATGGCAAAAGGCTTGTGAAGAATTGGGTTTGCAATTGGATTGGACTACTCGACGAGCTAATTTGTTGATCAGCGATTGGCAATTCAGTGCAAAAGATTTGGGTAAAACTATCCAGATTGGTGACGTTAAGTTACAAATATGTGCCGAAACCGAGCCCTGCGCGAAAATGGATCAACAGCATCAGGGATTACGTCATGCGCTAGAATCAGAGTGGAGAGGTGGCGTATGTTGTAAAGTTATACAAGGTGGTTTGATTAGAACCCATAGTGCTGTGCACATTATGGATAACCACTAGAATCTCAGGTTGAAGTATTGGGGGCAGATTGCATTTCTCTAACTAGCTTTGAGTAAGAAAGGTACTATCTACCCCTGTAGGATTATTTCTCTAGCGATGCCGCGCCCGCGACCGCTTCTTTGGCAAGCTGTGTGATACGCTGCCAGTCGCCACCAATTACCGCGTCATCAGGTGCCAGCCAAGACCCTCCGGCGCACTTGACGTTAGGCAAAGCCAGATAATCCAAGTAGTTATTCGGGCCTATTCCACCGGTCGGGCAAAATGTCACATTGGGGAAAGGACCACCAATGGATTTCAATGCTTTGATGCCACCGGACGCTTCAGCAGGGAAAAATTTGAAGTGGGTGTATCCCAGATCCAGCCCCTTCATGAGTTCGGAAATAGAAGATATTCCTGGAATCAACGAAACAGTAGAGCGATTGCCCGCTTCAAGAAGATTGGTCGTTAAACCAGGGCTGATGGCGAATTTGGCACCCGCTTCCTCAACCTGTTTTAGCTGTTCTTCATTAGTGACTGTACCTGCGCCAATCATTGCCTCGGGTAGCTCTGTTGCAATACGACGGATCACTTCTAGCGCGGCATCAGTCCTCAAGGTCACTTCCAGTACGTTGATACCCCCTTCCATCAATGCTTTTGCTAGTGGAACGGCATGCTCAGGATCCTGAATGACCAGAACGGGCACCACAGGGCCTTGGCTGAATACTTCCTCTGGCGTCACTTTCCAATTGTTTGACATATTAAAAACCCTTGTAATTCTGGTCTAGATTCTGGTCCAAATACGCGGCTGCGCCCAGTAGACCATGATCCGGTTCAGTGATAATAAATGTTGGGATATTCGCCACGTAATGACTGAACCGCCCCTTGTCTTCAAATCGCGCTCGAAAATCGCTACGACGTATAAATTCAATAAAACGAGGCGCAATGCCACCACCAATATACACCCCACCGGCAGTACCCAAATTCAAAGCTAAATTGCCGGCGAAACTCCCCATAATGCGGCAAAATTGTTTGAGGGTCAGTTCACACAAATCACATTCTTGGTTGACTGCTTTTGTGGTGATGATAGCCGGATCATTGTAAAGTGCGGCTTGTTGAGAGTGCTCGGCTAAACCTTCATAAATATTGACTATCCCACGGCCCGACATGACTTCCTCGGCAGAAACATGACCGAGCTTTTTCTTTAAGTAATGCCATATGGCAAAGTCGTATTCATCTTGGGGGGCAAAATCAACATGACCTCCTTCACCGTCCAGTGCCTTCCAGCCCTGTGCGGTCATAGTCAAATGATCAACCCCCAAACCCGTGCCAGGCCCAAATACTGCGATATTGGCATTAGCCTTTGCAGTACCGGCACCAATTTGTACTTTCTGATCTTCCCCTAAAACCGGTAAAGAGTGGGCCACTGAGGTAAAATCGTTAATCACTCCAAGCCACTTGAGACCCAGTTGATTGGTGAGTTCTTTGATGGAAAACGCCCAAGTGTGGTTGGTCATTTTTACCCAATCTCCGGGAACCGGACAAGCAATGGCAATACAACCCGCATCAAACTGAATTTCAGGAAACAAAGCAAAGTACGCTTGAATAGCGCCATCAATGTTGTCGAAATCTTTACACAAGAACTTTTCAACGTGGCTCAAAGCACCATTGTCTAATTGGGCTAATCGGATGTTAGTCCCGCCAACATCTGCTACGAATTTAGTCACCGCTGATGACCTCCTGTGATGCAAACAATGAACATGCGCCCTGCTCTGCACCAGTCAATGTGGAGCGCATACCAGCAAACATTTCACGGCCCATACCCACTTGGTGTTTCTCCGTGTGCGCCACTTTTGCTTCACGTTTACTCAAAGTTTCGCTGTCTACATGTAAGGTCATTTCGCCCGTTTCGGTGTTGAGTTCGATGATGTCACCATTCTCAACCTTCGCAAGCAACCCACCATGCAGTGCTTCCGGCGTGACATGAATCGCAGCTGGGACTTTTCCAGATGCACCAGACATACGGCCATCGGTCACCAAAGCAACTTTAAAGCCTTTGTCCTGTAACACACCCAAAGGAGGCGTCAAACTGTGTAATTCAGGCATCCCTATAGCCGCTGGTCCTTGGAATCGCACTACGACAATACAGTCTTTGTCCAATTCACCCGCTTTAAATGCATCTGCTAATTCGAACTGATCTTCAAATACCACTGCTGGGGCTTTAATGCGGCAATGGGTTTCTCTGAGTGCTGAGGTTTTCATTACAGCCCGTCCCAAATTACCGTGCAGCACCGACAAACCACCATCAGGTTTAAATGGTTTAGCAACACTGGCTACCACTTCAGTATCATAGCTTTCAGTGGGCCCATCCCGCCAAACCAGCTCACCGTCTTCCAAAACAGGCTCTTTGGTATATCGCTCAAGTCCATCGCCGCAGATGGTTTTTACGTCGTTATGTAACAACCCTGCGTCCAACAGTTCTTTAAACAACAGTGCCATGCCGCCAGCCGCGGTGAAATGGTTGATGTCCGCAGAACCATTCGGATAAATGCGTGTGAGCAATGGTACGGCATTGGAAATATCTGAAAAATCATCCCAGTTGATGATATATCCTGCGGCTCGCGCCACGGCGACTAAATGCATGGTGTGGTTTGTCGAACCACCCGTGGCCAGAAGTGCTACCAACCCATTTACAATGGCTTTGGCGTCTACGATATGACCGATGGGTGTATAGTTATCACCCAAATCGGTAATACGGGTAACTTGTCTAGCTGCGGCACGGGTTAACGCGTCCCGCAATTCAGTACCGGGATTGACAAAAGATGAACCAGGCAAGTGCAATCCCATCATCTCAACAACCAACTGATTGCTGTTTGCGGTACCATAAAATGTGCAGGTTCCCGCAGAGTGATAACTCTTTGACTCTGCTTCGAGTAGCTCTTTGCGTCCAACTTTGCCCTGCGCGTATGCTTGACGCACACGAGCTTTTTCTTTGTTGGGTAATCCAGATGGCATCGGACCTGCCGGGACAAACACAGTGGGGAGGTGTCCAAAGCTCAATGATCCGAGTAACAATCCAGGGACGATTTTGTCGCAGATACCCAGCATCAACGCGCCATCAAACATGTTGTGTGATAACCCTACCGCTGTCGCCATCGCGATTACGTCGCGGCTCATTAGGCTCAAGTCCATTCCAGGATTTCCCTGAGTCACACCGTCACACATTGCCGGTACACCGCCGGCAAACTGAGCGACACTGCCCACTTCTAGAATGGCTTGTTTTAGGATAGCCGGGTATGTCTCGTAAGGCTGATGAGCAGAAAGCATGTCATTATAAGACGAAACTATCGCTATATTTGCTTTTGTTAGACTGGTTAGGTCAGCCTTCTGTTCTGCACTGCAAGCAGCAAAACCGTGAGCCAGGTTTCCGCATGACAACACTCCGCGGTGTGGCCCTTCTCGGCGCGCATTTTCAATTTTTTCTAGGTAAGCTTTGCGTGTCTTGCGACTGCGCTCAATGATACGGTCCGTAACTTCTTTAATGACTGAATTCATAATGATCTCCTACGGTGCCCAAACCAGTTCGACTTGCGCGCGATTAATAATGGCTCGAATCGGCATCGCCAATTCGTCATCTCCGTCCAACGCTTGCTGTAACACGTCTTTTTTACTTTGCCCGGTCAAATGTAAGAATATATTCTCACTATTGAGGAGCGCCTTAAGTGTCAGCGACATACGTTGATTTGGAGCTGTGGTGGGTTGCACGGCAATAAAGTCTGCATCACTCGACAAATCTAATCCCTGAGCAATTTGCTCTGAGCAGGGAAACAAAGATGCAGTGTGTCCATCTTCTCCCATGCCTAAGATAAGTACATCAAAAGGCGTTTTCATTGTCGCCAGTTGTGCCGTACATTCACCGACGGCATCCTGTGCATCACTGTGGTGCGTTTTTAACGCCACAAAATTGGCTTGTTGCGCCTCATTGATCAGCAGATTTTTGCGCACCATAGCGCCATTGCTGGCAGGATCAGACTCATCCACCCATCGCTCATCAGCGAGAGTGATGTCAACTTTATCCCAAGCAAGTTGTTTCTTTGACAAGCTGTGAAACATCGCTTGGGGCGTCCTGCCACCCGATACAACTAGTGTGGCTCTGCCGTTTTTCTCGATTCCTTGTGACAACAGTGTGGCAATGCGATCAGCAAAAGCCTCATTGAGCTGCTCGACTGTCTCAAACAGCGACTCTTTAACGGCCATGTTATTTTTTCCCCATTCGGCTTTCGTACCAAGCGCGATTATCACGAGCTAGTAGCGCAATTGAGGCAACGGGCCCCCAAGTTCCTGCCTGATAGGGTTCTGGAGATTCATTGCTGGCATTCCAGGCACGGAAAATACCGTCTACCCATTTCCATGCTTGTTCAACTTCGTCACGGCGAACGAATAGAGCCTGATTACCTTTCATCACTTCTAGCAAGAGCTTTTCATAGGCATCCGCAATTCGCTCATCTTTAAATTCTTCTGAGAAGCTGAGGTTGAGTCTAGATTTTTGAAGATCCATTGAACCTGCACTAGTCAACCCAGGCACTTTGTTCATGACCGTTACCTCAACGCCTTCATCAGGCTGCAAACGGATAGTCAGTTTGTTGGGAGGAAGCTGCGCAAAACTCTCACCAAACAAGTTGTGAGGTTGGCGCTTGAAATAAATAACGACCTCACTGACTTTGCTCGGCAAACGTTTACCTGTGCGCAAGTAAAACGGTACGCCAGCCCAACGCCAGTTGTCCAAATGGACCTTAAGTGCTACGAAGGTTTCTGTTTGACTCTTGGTATTAGCGCCCTCTTCTTCCAGATAGCCCGGTACTTCATTACCCTTAACGAAACCATTGGTGTACTGACCTCGAACTGTATCAACTTGGACATTAGAAGCATTGATGGGGCGTAACGCTTTTAGGACCTTCAATTTTTCATCACGAATGCTGTCTGCATCCAGAGTGGCAGGCGGTTCCATTGCAATCAAAGTTAGAATTTGCAATAGGTGATTTTGCACCATATCACGCATCTGACCAGCTTCGTCAAAGTAGCCCCAACGTCCCTCAATGCCCACAGACTCAGCAACAGAAATCTGCACATGATCAATGCAGTTGTGATCCCAGTTGGTGGCGAAAATGGAGTTGGCGAAGCGCAATGCGACAAGGTTTAATACCGTTTCTTTTCCAAGGTAATGGTCTATGCGGTAAATTTGTTTTTCGTCAAAAAACTCAGCAACCTGATTGTTGATCACTTTGGAAGACTCTAAATCGTGCCCCAGAGGTTTTTCTAATACCACACGAACGCTTGGGTCGATGATGCCAGCATGATTAAGGCCTTTACAAATATCACCAAAAATAGATGGCGGTGTCGCGAGGTAACAAACCATGGTGCGGCTAGAGTCGACGTGATCTTTAAAGACTTTGTAACTCTCGATGTCTTTCATATCAACACAGACATAATCGAGCTTATCGCTGAAGCGCGACCAGGTTTCTTCACACAGTGTTTCACCGCTGAATTTTTCGATATTCTCTTTTACAGTCGCGACGAATTCCTCAACACTGAGTTCGTGGCGTGCAACACCGATAATTTTAGTTTCTGGGTGAACAAGACTGGATTTTTCCAACTGATATAAGGAAGGTAGTAGCTTTCGACGGGCTAGATCGCCTTTCGTACCAAAAAGTACGAAATCACAAGCTTCGTAAGAATGTTCCAAGACCATATGTCATAACCTGTAATTAAATGCAGACTGAAATACAAACGTAATTTTACGAAATATTCAGCCTACTTATTGGGTAATATTGCTAAAATCTACCATCTTTTGTTGTAAAATTACAACTTTTTACATGGGTAAATTCCGGAGTATTTACACTTTGTTTACCAAATAGCCAAAAAAGTGCTGGCTAAATTGTTAAAAACTTACAACAATCAGTGTTACTATTCGTTTTACACTCGGTTGTATCGGCCCTAAACGGCTGAATAACTTCCCTAAGACTATAATAAAAAAGATGTTTTTGCTCGTATGAATATTCTTGACAAAATTACCCAGAACAAAGCTGCTTTTAGTAAGTCCGAACGGAAAGTGGCAGAAGTCATACTCGAAAATCCGCAAACCGCAATTCACTCAAGTATAGCCACATTAGCGAAAATGTCTGATGTGAGTGAACCGACGGTGAACCGTTTTTGTCGTCGTCTCGACACCAAAGGCTTCCCTGACTTTAAGTTGCATTTGGCACAAAGCCTTGCCAACGGTACGCCTTATGTAAATCGCCACGTTGAAGAGAATGATGGTCCGGAGGAATATACTAAAAAGATTTTCGAATCCACCATGGCCTCGCTGGAAGTGGCTCGGCAATCTATCGATATCAATATAGTTAACCGAGTGGTTGACTTGTTGACTCAAGCACAAAAGATTTCATTCTTTGGCTTAGGGGCTTCTGCCTCAGTTGCTCATGACGCATTAAACAAGTTTTTCCGTTTTAACGTGCCCGTGGTTTATTTCGAAGATATTCTCATGCAGCGCATGAGTTGCATGAATTCCAGCGAAGACGATGTTGTTGTGCTGATATCCCACACTGGCAGAACAAAAAGCCTAGTAGAAATTGCCCACATTGCTCGCGCAAATGACGCCACTGTAGTAGGGATCACCTCAAAGAACAGTCCGTTGGCAAAAGAATGTAATTTAGTTTTGTCACTTGAAGTACCAGAAGATACAGACATGTATATGCCGATGGCTTCGCGTATTGCACAGTTGACTCTGATTGACATATTGGCGACAGGTTTCACACTGCGTCGAGGCGGTAAGTTCAGGGAAAATCTCAAGCGCGTCAAAGATACCCTGCGCGGCTCTCGGTTTGAAAAGCGTGAAGAATAATCCCTATCCACTGTGAAAGCACTGGGGGAGAAAGACCCAAAGGTATGTCCCCGGTGTTCTCTGTTTTTATCGTTAGCGTTTTATCAATAACAATTCACTTCGTTCCATGTAATTAGTAAGTTATTTAGCGTGAAATGCAGGCAAATATCCATTTCTTCGATCTGTATTGATACTATTGCTCTTACCAGTGATGTTTTTTGTTAAATAATTTCACATTAACCTGTCATTGCACTAGAATTCTTGTAATAAAATTACATAATTGATAATAAGTTGTGCAAACTCACAAAACTTCGGTGAGTTCAGCAAGCAATGTCTATTATTTATTTGAACGTTTAACCAACATACTGAGTAAACTACCTATGTTAAGACGTACGAAAATCTTGGCGACTCTCGGCCCCGCGACAGATACACCGGAAAGAATAGAAGCAATCCTCAGAGCCGGAGCGAATGTTGTGCGCATGAACTTTTCCCATGGCACTGCAGAAGACCATATTCAACGAGCAAAAACGGTGCGCGAATGCGCCAAAAAACTAGGAAAATACATTGCTATCCTGGGTGACTTGCAAGGCCCCAAAATTCGCGTAGCAAAATTCAAAGAAGAGTCGATAAAGCTCGCTGTAGGCGACACTTTTGTCTTAGACGCAGATTTGGATCGAGACGCCGGTGATCAGCATCAGGTTGGTATCGATTACAAAGCGCTTCCCCAAGATGTGAGCAGCGGAGACGTTTTGCTCCTTGATGATGGTCGAATCCAACTTAAAGTAGATAAGGTTGATGGCAATCGGGTCACCACTGTTGTGACTGTCGGCGGCAAGCTTTCCAACAATAAAGGTATTAATCGTTTAGGTGGAGGCTTGTCCGCAGAAGCTCTGACCGAGAAAGACAAACAAGATATCATTACGGCAGCAAAGATCGGTGTAGATTATCTGGCTGTTTCATTCCCTCGATGCGGAGCAGACTTAGATTATGCTCGCAGTTTAGCCGAGGCTGCGGGTTGCAAAGCACAAATCTGTGCCAAAGTTGAACGGGCAGAAACGGTGGCAAGTGATGAAGCCATCGACGATATCATCGAAGCCTCTGATGCTGTCATGGTTGCTCGCGGTGATTTAGGCGTGGAAATTGGAGACGCAGAGTTAGTGGGCGTGCAGAAAAAGTTAATTTCTCGCTCACGCCAACTCAATAAAGTGGTCATCACCGCAACCCAGATGATGGAATCGATGATATCCAGCCCTATGCCGACACGAGCGGAAGTAATGGACGTGGCCAATGCGGTATTGGACGGCACGGACGCAGTTATGTTGTCCGCAGAAACGGCTGCTGGAGAATACCCGGTGGAAACCGTGGAAGCCATGGCACGTGTGTGTGAGGGAGCGGAAACCCACCCAAGTGTTAAAATTTCCAAACATCGCGTTGACGAAAGTTTCACTTCGATCAGCGAATCGGTCGCATTGTCTGCAGTTTATGCGGCAAATCACTTACACACTGTTAAAGCGCTAGTGGCCTTAACCGAAAGCGGTAAAACGCCTAAATTAATGTCACGGATTACGACTTCGCTACCAATTTACGCCTTGTCACGTCATGAATCGACACTCAATGCTATGGCTCTTTACCGTGGTGTGAAGCCCGTCTATTTCGACAGCAGCGGCAGTGAGCCGGGCCAATTAAAACAGGATGTAATAGAAGTCTTGAAAGAAAAAGGACTGTTGGAAGTCGGCGATTTGTTCGTGATGACTTACGGTGATGAGATGGAAACGGTAGGTTCCACCAACGCCTGCAAGATTGTAACAGTCAATTAATCCCTCTTTGTTTTAATACACTGGTGCTTCATCGCACCAGTGTCTCCCATATTCATTTAATTGCGCTATAGTTTTCCATTCACCAACGAAACTGCATATTCTTGCCTACAAAGTTTATGCTTTACCTTTTACATCACTAGGTACTTTGTATGTCGAATGAAAAGCAATTTGATGTTGTCGTTTATGGCGCGACCGGGTTTACTGGACAATTAGTCGCTGAATATTTGGCCCTGAACTACCCCAACTCAGAAGACTTAAGTTGGGCCATGGCGGGGCGAAATCTTGAAAAATTAAAACAAGTCAGTGCTCAAATACAGGCTCCTCAACACGTCTCTCTATTGGTTGCAGACGCGTCACAACCAGAAACACTCCGTGCAATGGTAGAAAAAACCAAAGTGGTGCTCACCACAGTGGGCCCCTATCAGATATACGGTAACGAATTAGTTGCGTTGTGTGCAGAGCTAGGCACCGATTATGTGGATTTGTGTGGCGAACCGGCTTGGATGCACGAAATGATCGGCAAGCACCAAGCCACAGCAAAACAATCAGGCGCTCGGATTGTTTTTTCCTGCGGATTTGATTCTATTCCGTCTGACTTGGGGGTGTACTTCCTTCAGCAAAAAGCCAAAGCAAAATTTGGACATCCCCTTACTCGAGTTAAAGGTCGTGTTAAAGCCATGAAAGGGACGTTCTCGGGAGGTACCGCTGCCAGTCTAAAAGCCACCATGAAAGCGGCGCACAGCAACCCAGAGGTGATGAAAGTACTGCTCAATCCTTTTTCATTGACCGAAGGTTTTACTGGTCCAGAGCAACCTCACGGCAACAAGCCTTTATTCGAACCCGAATTCGACAGTTGGTCTGCACCGTTTATCATGGCTGCAATTAATACTCGCAATGTGCATCGTTCCAATAAACTACTTGGATTGGAGTACGGAGAGTCTTTTGTTTACGATGAAATGCTCTTTACCGGTCCGGGAGAAAAAGGCGAAGCCACTGCAAACGCCATTGCATCAGATAAGAGCATGGCTAGCGACAAAGGACCGAAGCCGGGTGAAGGTCCAAGCAAAGAAGAACGTGAGGCGGGATTTTTTGAGCTGCTGTTTTTTGGTTCCGACGAACATGGTCACAGCCTTTCTGTTTCCGTTACCGGCGACCGCGATCCAGGTTATGGTTGTACTTCCAAGATGATTGCTGAGAGCGCGATCTCACTGGTTAAGGATAATTTAGATACCTCAGGTGGCATTTGGACCACAGCCCCGGCCCTTGGAACTTCGTTAATACAGCGACTAGAGGCCAACGCGGGAATGAAGTTTACCGTCCTTTAACGTTTTAGTGTTGCACCATCAAATATGGCCCTCAAAAAGAGGGCCATTTAATCTATAAAGACTAATCCCAAAATTCGAAGTAGTTGTCTGTGTTGCGACTGGGTGGTGAAGCCGGATCCAATGGACTGGAGCCTATATATAAAAAGCCAACAATTTCGTCCTGGGCGCTCAGCCCAAGTTCATTTTTAACGAAATCATCTTGTGCATACCAACCGGTTCGCCAAATCCCTGCATAGCCTTGAGCCAAAGCCGCCATCTGCATTGATTGAACCGCACAAGACGTTGAAGCCACCTGCTCTATCCATGGGACTTTTTCATGCTCTGTATAGCGAGTGATAGCGACAATCACCATGGGAGCTCGTAACGGAAGTTTTGGTGCTCTTTCAACCTGCTTTTCATCTACATCAGCATGAATGGCTGCTTTTTCAAATATTTCGCCCAATTTGACTAAGCCTTTGCCCTGACAAACGATAAAACGCCAAGGCGTCAAACAGGCATGGTCTGGGGCTCGCAATGCGGCCTGCATTATATTCTGCAGCGCTTCCCCCTCAGGAGCCGGAGCGTTGAGTCTAGGCTGAGAACGACGATTTAGTAATAACTCCAAAGCTTGCATAAAAACATCCCTTACAGGTCATACAGAATTTCACGGATGATTGTGCCAACATCGCGACCACAGTACAAATAGGATCGCAACAGGATAAGATGTCTTTTTACGCTTAAGACCCTATCAATCGATTTCTTAAAAAATGATCGATGCTAGTGTAACGCCCTCCCCCGGTGAAAAACAGCATGAGTAGCATGATGAAATAGGTGGCTGCGAACTCTACTCCGTTTTTCAAAATAGTGATCGAGCCAGACTGAGTCAACCAGTCATAGTTACCATATTCTTGCAGTAACGAGCGCGCTGCCTCTTTGCGCTCGTTAGCCCCTTCAATCAAGTCCATACGCCACTCCCACGGCACAGTTAGGGTTGATTCTGGCAATGCATGCCAGCCATATTGCCAATGAGCCGTAACTGCCGCCACCAACATAGTTATCATCAGTGGAATGGCAATGAGCCGAGTGGCAAAACCAAACAAAATCAACCATCCTCCAATCAATTCAGTCCCCCCGGCCATTGCCGCCATCAACTCTGGAAACGGTAAACCCAAGCCCCAATCGGCATTTCCAAAATAAGCCACGGTATTGTCAAAATGAGCAAGCTTGCCGTATCCAGCCTGAATGAAAATGGGTGCCAGATATATCCGTAACAATAATGGACCTATCCCATCTAAATTCTGAATCCGGCTCATCACATTTCTGAAGTGTTGTTGATATTTTGTGTCTATCATAGTGTTCTCAATTGAATGCTTTAGAATGAAGGATAGGTAGTCGAGTCAAAAACTTTCACAATTTCTAGTTTTGCAGGTTCGTAAGGGAGTCGCAATGCCCACTGAAAATTCCCCTCTTCATCGTCTTTTTGTAAGACAACAACCCAAAGTAAAGGCTACGCCACGGAAAGCAGCTCTGCTCAAAACCTTCGCTAACGATAACAATGCGATGTTGGCCAAACTCATTCAAAAGTGGTTAGAAGAAGATGAGCGGAATCAAGCTAAACCGTTAAAACTGCCTACCAATGGGCGACGTACATAAAAAATTACATTTGTACCGTAGCAATGTAGAAAAATTTCGTTAGGATATGCATCATCCGAAAATGAATCGAGAGTGTGCATGTCAAATCAACGTAGTTGGACTAAATCCTTTTTTATCGGTATTTGGACCATTTTGAATTTCTGTCGAAAAGTCTTTTTTAACCTCATTTTTATCGCCTTAGCCTTTGTGCTCATAGCGGCCTTTTTGAAGGATGACAATAAGATCATCGTACCGGACAAAACCGCGTTGGTACTTAATCTCGTCGGTGATATCGTCATCGAAGAAAATACTGTCGACCCATTTGAAAAATTTCTGCAAGAAGCTTTCGGTGAGAAAGAAGAACATCCTGAAGTACTATTGCGCGATGTGCTATTTGTGATTGAGAACGCAAAGCACGATAAGCGTATTCAAGCATTAGTACTTAACTTACAAGCAATGGGCGGAGCGGGTATGGACAAGCTCAAGCAAATTGCCATGGCGCTGGACAATTTTAAGGAAAGTGGCAAGCCCATTTATGCGGTCGCAGACTACTACTCACAAAACCAGTATTATTTGGCCAGCAAAGCTGATCATGTTTATCTCAATCCAATGGGTGGATTGTTGTTTGAAGGTTATGGTCGCTATCGCACCTATTACAAAGATGCTTTGGAAAAGCTCAAAGTCACCACTCATGTGTTTAAAGTCGGTACATTTAAATCTGCTGTAGAACCCTATCTTCGTAACGACATGTCTGATGCGGCAAAACAGGCTAACCAGGCTTGGCTTGAGAGTTTGTGGGAGCAATATAAAGTTGATGTCGCTCAAGCCAGAGGACTGGATAAAGCAAACTTTGATGAAACCCTAGACGCTTTTATCGCAAAATTGGACAAAGCGGATGGAGATTTTGCCACATATGCCCTTGAAAACGGATGGGTAGATGCCCTTCGGACTCGTGAAGAGGTCCGTCAAGAATTAATAGAACTCGTTGGCAAGGACAGCACCAGCAACTCCTTCAGTCAAATTGGCTTTGACAACTACTTGAGTGTAATTCAACCCAATTTCGATATCACGCCATCGGACGCTGACAACAAAGTTGCGGTGGTCGTTGCCAAAGGCACTATTCTCGACGGTGATCAAAAAGCTGGCACAATTGGCGGTGACAGCACAGCTCGTCTACTGCGCAAAGCGCGTTTGGACAAGTCTGTTAAAGCAGTTGTAATGCATGTGGACTCTCCCGGAGGTAGCGCATTTGCCTCTGAAATTATTCGTCAGGAAGTCGAGCAACTTCAAAAAGCTGGCAAACCAGTGGTTGCACTGATGAGTACCTATGCCGCATCGGGAGGCTACTGGATTTCCGCGAGTGCCGATGAAATTTGGGCAGCACCAAGCACGGTCACCGGCTCTATTGGAATCTTCGGAATGTTTATGACTTTTGAAAATACATTAGACTACCTTGGCATTCACGCTGATGGTATCGGAACCACAGAATTCGCAGGAATATCACCTGCTCGTGAACTGGATCCGAAAGTCGGTCAAATTATTCAGATGAGCATCAACCGTGGTTACAATCGTTTCTTGAATTTAGTTTCAGAGAATCGCGATATGACGGTAGAGCAAGTCGATAATATTGCGCAAGGTCGAGTCTGGATTGGTGAAACGGCAAAAGAGTTAGGATTGGTGGATGAATTAGGATACATCGATGACGCAGTGGGTGCGGCAGCGAGATTAGCCAACCTCGAAGAATACGACATCAAGTACATTCAACGGGATTTGTCGGCCAGTGAGAAGTTTTGGCGAGAATTCTTTGGCCAGGCAAGTGCACTGGTTGGTGAAGCTCCTGAGATTAAAACCAAAAGTCACTTTAAATCTTTTGTTAACAGCCTAATTGCCGAGTTTGACACTATGGCTGAATTCAATGATCCACAAGGGGTTTACGCTCGTTGTTTAGCCTGTGAACTGTAAAATGGATTGTTTTGGGCACTAAATCATTTTAGTGCCCACAATACTGTTCAACTATGCAAACCGAAACCTTACTGAGCCTTGCAGAACAGCGTGTACAAGAATGTTATGCGCTGGTGCAACGGCAACTTGGAAAAGCCTACCCCCTGCCCTTGGTTAGTTTAAAACAGCGTGGGAAAATTGCCGGCTCAGCGCGGCTGCATCAAAATGAAATCCGTCTCAATGGGCGTCTGTTCGCAGACAATATAGATGAGTTTGTTACTCAAGTGATACCCCATGAAATTTGTCATTTACTGGTGTTTCAACAATATGGCCGGGTTAAACCCCATGGAAAAGAATGGCGGATGTTAATGAGCCAATTGTTTGGCTTACAACCGCTGGTCACTCATAGCCTAGACGTGACAAAAGTGGCCGGACGACACTTCCGATATTGGTGTGACTGCGGGCCCATGGAATTGTCTATTCGACGTCACAACAAGGTTTTGAGGGGGGAACAACGCTATCGCTGCCGACGCTGTCAAAAAGAACTAAAAGCTCATCCTAAAACCACTGTTTAGTGAAAACCCGATCTAACTCGTCAAAAGCAGTTTTAAGTAATCTGGCCAACTCTTTATATCTGGGTTTTGAGTGCTTTTGTATTCCCACAGCACATCCCTGTTGACGCATTTTAAGTTGAACCTCTTGATACCAAGCTCGCATTGCAGGTGGCAACACCTGCTGAGACCGGTGACCCAACCACAGTAATCCCTGCATGGGTAAACTCATAAAGAATGCTGCGACAGCAATGGCCTGAGGTATGAATTCAACTCCATAAGTGTTGACCAGAGTTGCGCCGCTGATAACGGCCAAAGGTGGCATGTATTTCATCGAAAATCGGGTAGCAGCAACAACCCTGCACTCTGGAAAAAGTGCATACAGTTGCTTTTCCATCGGCCACGTTTTCATGTATTCATGGCCTTCTTTAAACATCACTGCGATCGATTGCGACATAAACTCCACCTACAACACTATGTTGCTTGTACTACCAAGATTACTCTTTTCCTGTCCAAAATGCCAAGAACACAGCGCATTTTCTAAAAGATAATACCGCACAAAACGTGAAAGCGATCAGCTTGAAAAAAAACGCTCTGAATATCATACGCTTCCGATAAAACTGTCCCTCAGGCGAAATATTTTGCAAAATAACCGATCCTTGGCATTGAAAGCTGCGTAAGCCAACCCAATCTTTAGCAATCATTATTGTTATTGGGTTTAGTGAAAAACGATAAGATGAATTCATCATTCAAAACCCTTTTGTACCATTAGGAGAAGTAAGATGTCCGAAGTGAGACATGTGAAATTGTTGATACTTGGTTCAGGGCCTGCAGGATACTCTGCCGCAGTATACGCAGCAAGAGCTAACCTGAACCCAGTATTGTTGACAGGGATTCAGCAAGGTGGTCAGTTGACCACTACAACCGAAGTAGAGAATTGGCCAGGAGATCCAGAAGGGTTAACTGGACCCGATCTTATGGTTCGTATGCAAAAGCATGCAGAAAAATTTGATACCGAAATTATTTTCGATCACATCAACGAAACCGATTTATCGAAGCGCCCTTTCACCCTAAAAGGCGACAATGGTACTTACACTTGCGATGCTCTGATCATTGCAACCGGTGCATCCGCTAAATATTTAGGTATGGAATCCGAACAGGCATTCATGGGTAAAGGGGTATCCGCTTGTGCAACCTGTGACGGTTTCTTCTATCGTAATCAAAAAGTCGCTGTAGTCGGTGGTGGAAACACGGCAGTAGAAGAGGCATTGTACTTATCGAACATTGCTTCTGAAGTTCATGTAGTCCATCGTCGTGATAGCTTCCGTAGCGAGAAAATACTTGCCGACCGTCTCATGGACAAAGCAAAGAACGGCAATGTTGTATTGCACTTTGACCGCACACTAGATGAGGTTTTAGGTGATGAAATGGGCGTAACAGGTATCCGAATTAAAGATACACAATCGGATAATACTGAGACCCTTGATGTGATGGGCCTGTTCATTGCCATTGGTCACAAGCCAAATACGGACATTTTCGCTGGTCAATTGGACATGAAAGACGGCTACATCAAAATCAAAAGTGGCCTAGAAGGCAATGCTACACAAACCAGTGTCCCCGGAGTGTTTGCCGCAGGAGACGTGTGTGACCATGTTTATCGCCAAGCAATTACGTCTGCCGGAACCGGATGTATGGCAGCTCTTGACGCCGAAAAGTATCTTGACGCTCTCGAGTAACTGATACTGGGTTTGAACGGAGCCCACTCCGATAGCTCAGGTGAGGCAGGATAGCGAAGATGATTAGTGTGCCATGGTTGGAAGAAGAACTCTGGTTTCCTCCAGCCTGTGAGGCACTAGACGACCCCAATGGTCTATTGGCCATTGGCGGTGATCTCAGTTCCCAACGGCTACTACTAGCCTACCAAAATGGCATTTTCCCATGGTATTCCGAACAAGAACCCATATTGTGGTGGTCACCTGATCCGCGGGGAGTACTCTTTGTTGATCATTATGTGCCCTCAAAATCTCTACAAAAGCATCTGCGGCAAAGTCAATGGACCATCACACTCAACCATCAATTCCATCGGGTCATTGAGGCTTGTGCTTGCATTCCCCGTGATGATCGGGGCACCTGGATCACTGATGAAATGCAGCAGGCGTATCTAGAACTTCACCATTTAGGACATGCACACAGTGTTGAAGTGTTTGAAGGTGACCGTCTCATAGGTGGCCTCTATGGCGTTCTATCCAATCAGGTGTTTTGTGGTGAGTCCATGTTCAGTCGCAGCTCAAATGCATCAAAGGTCGCTTTTTATTGGATGATACAACATCTAAAAAGCCAACAGATTGAGCTGGTGGATTGCCAAATGCAAAATCCCCATTTGAAAACACTGGGTTGCGTCGAAATGCCTCGAACACAGTTTATAGAAACATTGTTTCAGCAGGCTAAGCGCCCGATTCCCCCGCCGGATTTCGCACCGCAAGCCTTGCATACAGGTGGCCAATGAAATTTGGTCTAACACAAGATTTTCCATGCAGTTATCTGCCGGAACAAAAAGAAAGACTGCTGGTGTTCGTAGAAGAGCAAGACTCAACGCTTTACGCCTACAATGGGCTAATTGCAGCCGGATTTCGCCGTAGCGGTGAACAGGTATATCGCCCACACTGTGAGCAATGCCAAGCTTGCCAGTCTATTCGTATACCCGTTTTCGACTTTCAACCTAGTCGAAATCAGAAACGAATTGGAAAAAGAAATAGCGACATCAAAGTCACCGTCAGCCATACCGATAAACCTGAATATTATGAATTGTACTGTCGATATATTGAGCAACGTCATGATGACGGTACCATGTACCCTCCCTCTGAACCGCAGTATGACAGTTTTATTCGAAGCTTGTGGATGCCGAGCTTGTTTATCGAGTTTCATCTCGACGAAGAGTTAGTCGCCGTGGCGGTAACGGATCAGGTAGAACATGGGCTATCCGCCATGTACACCTTTTTCGCACCTGAGCTGGCTCATCGCTCTCTGGGAATCTTTGCGATTATGACTCAGATTGACCTAGCCCGCAGTCAAAAAAGACCCTATCTGTATTTAGGCTATCAAGTTGATGGTTGTCGAAAAATGGACTACAAACGGCTTTTTCTTCCCCATGAACGCTTTTTTCAGAACAAATGGCACCGAATTACAAAAAAACCTGCTTAATCCCTTTACACTGGCGGTCTTATTGGGCAAAATCTGCGCGGCAATTTTGACACTTATTTGAGGTAAACATTTTACATGGCGAAAGAAGACTGTATTGAAATGGAAGGTACCGTTTTGGATACCCTTCCAAATACTATGTTCCGAGTAGAACTTGAGAACGGACATGTCGTCACAGCGCATATTTCTGGAAAAATGCGTAAAAATTACATTCGTATTCTGACTGGCGACAAAGTAACAGTTGAAATGACTCCATACGACCTATCCAAAGGCCGTATTATTTATCGCGCCAGATAAAATGCCAATGTACAAATAGGAAGGCCCGCAATGGCAGCATTGCGGGCCTTTTTTTATCTGCACATTTTATCGTCGAAGGAAAAAACACGCTGATATTAACAAGCGTGGTGTCTTTTCGTATTACGCTTCTTTTTCCGTCGCGTTCTTCGAGCTAGTACATTTGAACTGAAGTTTGTCGTCTTTCAGGGTGATTTTAACACTTCCCCCTGACACCAACTGACCAAACAGAAGTTCATTGGCAAGCTCTTTCTTAACGTGTTCCTGCATCACTCTGGCCATTGGACGAGCGCCCATCGCCCGGTCGTATCCTTTCTCGGCCAACCAGGCTCTTGCGGGCGAGCTGATCTCCAAGGAAACGCCTTTAGCATCCAATTGAACCTGCAACTCGACAATAAATTTGTCTACCACTTGTAATATCACGTCCGGCTCTAAATGGTTGAACCAAATGGTCGCATCGAGACGATTACGAAACTCTGGTGTGAAAATCTTATTAATTTCACTCAGCGCATCGTGGCTGTGGTCTTGCTGCTTGAAGCCAATTGACTTGCGCACAGTTTCCTGGACACCCGCATTGGTGGTCATAACTAATACCACATTGCGGAAATCAACTTTACGACCGTTGTTGTCGGTTAATGTGCCATGATCCATTACTTGTAACAGGATATTGTAGATATCACTGTGGGCCTTCTCGATCTCATCCAGCAACACTACCGAGTATGGATTTTTAATTACCGCATCTGTTAACAAACCACCTTGATCAAAGCCAACATAGCCTGGAGGCGCACCAATTAAACGACTGACCGCGTGACGCTCCATATATTCCGACATATCAAAGCGCACCAACTCGACACCCATAATTTTGGCGAGTTGTTGAGTAACCTCTGTTTTACCCACTCCCGTTGGACCAGCAAATAAGAAATTACCGATAGGACGGGTTTCATTGCCCAAACCCGAGCGAGATAGACGAATCGCATCAGACAAGGTTTCAATCGCCTGATCTTGCCCAAACACAACCATTTTCAGGTCACGAGTCAAGTGCTGCAGAACTTGTTTGTCTGAAGCCGATACTGACTTTTCCGGGATCCGTGCAATCTTCGATATGATATGTTCAATTTCAGACACACCGATGGTTTTGCGACGTTTTGACACCGGCAACAACTGCTGACTGGCCCCCGCTTCGTCCATAACATCGATGGCTTTGTCAGGCAGGTGTCGCTCATTAATGTACTTGGCGCTGAGTTCTGCCGCCGCTTTAATGGCCTGATTGGTGAAGCGCACCTTATGATGCTGCTCATAGCGACTTTTCAGACCCAACAAAATCTTCGTGGTGTCACTAACACTGGGTTCAACAACATCGATTTTTTGGAAGCGTCTGGCTAATGCTCGATCCTTTTCAAAGATACCTTGGTATTCCTGATACGTAGTCGAACCGATGCAACGCAATTCACCGCTACTGAGTTTTGGTTTAAGCAGATTAGATGCATCCATCACGCCGCCCGAGGCTGCACCCGCACCAATAATGGTGTGGATCTCATCGATAAACAAAATAGCGTCTGGATCTTTGCTCAGCTCTTTAAGAATGCCCTTGAGGCGTTTCTCAAAATCACCGCGATATTTTGTGCCAGCCAATAATCCACCGAGATCAAGAGAGTAAACCGTTGCGTTCTCAATCACCTCAGGAACCTGATCATGTACGATCCGATAAGCCAAACCCTCGGCAATCGCGGTTTTACCGACGCCCGCTTCACCCACCAAAAGGGGGTTGTTCTTGCGGCGACGACACAAGATTTGAATGGTGCGCTCGAGTTCATGATCGCGGCCAATTAAAGGGTCAATTTTACCTTCTTTGGCCAACACATTCAGATTGGCAGAATATTTTTCCAATATAGAGCTGTTCTCATCCCCTTCAGCACTCTCTTCCTGACTGTCAATGGAACTGCTTTCATCGTCATTTTTACTGACGCCATGGGAAATGTAGTTCACCACATCCAAACGAGTCACGTCCGCCTTTTTCAGAATGTATACAGCTTGAGACTCTTGCTCACTGAATATGGCAACCAAGACATTGGCACCGGTGACTTCATCTTTACCTGAGGACTGAACATGGAAAACGGCTCTTTGCAAAACCCGTTGAAATCCAAGCGTAGGCTGAGTTTCACGCTCTGCGAGTTGGTCGTCTAAAATGAGTGGCGTAGTGTCTTTCACAAAATCGATCAATTCCGCCTTGATGGAATCGAGATTAGCGCCGCAGGCCCGTAAGGCATCTTTTGCCGAAGCATTATCCAACAATGCCAGCAATAAGTGCTCTACCGTCATAAACTCATGACGATGCTCTCTGGCAAAGATAAATGCTTCATTAAGGGTTTGCTCTAAATCTTTATTTAACATACTTTCACCCCTGTTATGCCTGCTCCATTGTGCACATCAGCGGATGCTGATGCTTCCGAGCATACTGATTAACCTGCATGACTTTTGTTTCTGCAATCTGTGCTGTATAGATACCACAGACCGCACGGCCGCGATAGTGCACCGTTAACATCAATTGATTGGCTTTTTCTGCGTCCATATTAAAAAAACGCATAAGCACTTCAATGACAAAATCCATCGGCGTGTAGTCGTCGTTATTCAATAGCACTTTATACATCGGCGGTGGCTGCGCTTTTTTCTTCACCGCTTCCAAGTGCTTGTCGTGATCTATGCTGATGGTGTTATCTTTGCTCATATAAAAATAATAGTGCCGTTGTGCCAAAAAACGATGAGTTTTATGACTTTTTGTTGATAAATTCAATTTGACCTTGACATTAGTAGGTCAAAATATCTACATTTTAAAGGTGACAAATCTTGTGGCGGTATTTTTGTCATTGTCTCTTTAGTTGTATTGTGGGGACTTTAGCGTGTTAGTTCAAGGGATCAAGAGGAAGCAGAAGTATGGCGGTTGGAAAAGTCAAATGGTTCAACAACGCAAAAGGGTTCGGGTTTATCATTCCTGAAGATGGTGGCGAAGATATTTTCGCTCATTACTCTACCATCAAAATGGACGGATATCGTTCTCTTAAAGCCGGTCAGGAAGTGACTTATGAAGTTCAGCAGGGGCCAAAAGGTTTGCATGCTGAGAACATTGGTATCAATGAAGAACCTGAAAGATAGTTGAATTCGACTTACGGTTAGCATTAATAAAAAAGCAGGCTTTTAAGCCTGCTTTTTTAATGGTTCTAAAGCGCTCCTAAGGGAGCGGCTAGCCTAAGCTAGCCAAATTGTGCCAAGATTCTGTTAAGAGTCTCACTGGGGCACATTGCCTTGGTGACTTTAGTCTCATCTGGATAGTAGTATCCACCGATATCAGCGGGTTGAGACTGAGTCGCGTCGATTTCTTCCATAATCTTCTGTTCGTTATCCTTCAACTGTTTTGCGATGTCTGTAAACTTCGAAGCCAATTCAGAATCATCCGTTTGCTTAGCTAGTTCTTCTGCCCAATAAGTCGCAAGATAGAAGTGGCTGCCGCGATTGTCTAATTGACCGGCTTTTCTCTGTGGCGATTTACCAGTATTGAGCAACGTCTCTGTTGCTTTGTCCAAACAGACGGCGAGAATTTTCGCTCGGCCATTGTCTTGTTTAATCGCCAGATCTTCCAAAGAGACTGCAAGCGCTAGAAACTCGCCCAGTGAATCCCAACGCAAGTGCCCTTCTTCAACAAATTGTTGCACGTGCTTAGGCGCAGAACCCCCTGCCCCAGTTTCAAACAAGCCACCACCGGCCATCAAAGGTACGATTGACAGCATTTTTGCACTGGTGCCAAGTTCTAGAATTGGGAACAAGTCAGTTAGATAGTCACGCAATACGTTGCCGGTTACCGAAATGGTATCCAAACCACGGATAGCCCGTTCCATAGTGTAACGAATAGCACGCACAGGAGACATAATCTGGATATCAAGACCATTGGTATCGTGGTCTTGCAAATACTTGGTGACTTTTTTGATCAACTGAACATCGTGAGCACGCTCGTCGTCTAACCAGAATACTGCAGGCATGCCTGACTGTCTGGAACGAGTCACTGCTAATTTCACCCAATCGCGGATGGGTAAATCTTTGGCCTGACACATCCGCCAAATATCACCTTGTTCAACTTGGTGTTCAATCAACACTTTTTCGTCTTGATCAATGATCTGCACAATACCATCAGCAGCCATTTCGAAAGTTTTGTCGTGTGAACCGTATTCTTCTGCTTTCTGAGCCATGAGTCCAACGTTTGGTACGGTTCCCATGGTTGTTGGGTCAAAGGCTCCGTGGGTCTTACAGAAGTTGATTACCTCTTGGTAAATGGTTGCATAAGTACTTTCTGGGATCACCGCTTTAGTGTCCTGTGGCTTTCCATCCGGTCCCCACATTTGACCTGAACTGCGGATCATCGCAGGCATGGATGCATCAACGATGACGTCACTGGGTACGTGCAAATTAGAAATGCCTTTATCAGAGTTAACCATTGCTAGCGGTGGGCGATCGGCATAGCACTTGTTGATGTCGCGTTCGATTTCTGAGCGCTGAGAGGCAGGCAAAGAAGCAATTTTGTCGTATACGCTACCCAGACCATTGTTCGGATTCACTCCTAATTCGTCGAACAAAGCTTGGTACTTGTTAAACAAATCTTTGTAGAAAACTTTCACACAGTGACCAAACACTATGGGGTGTGAAACTTTCATCATGGTGGCTTTCACATGCAGTGAAAACAGAACACCGGTATTTTTAGCATCTTCAATTTGTTCTTCGAAAAATGCACATAGGGCCTTTTTACTCATGAACATACCGTCGATGACTTCACCTTCTAACAGGTCAACACGGGGCTTGAGAACCGTAACGTTGCCATTGTTGTCAGTAAATTGAATGCGGACGTGACCGGCTTTATCTACTGTTACAGACTTCTCGCCTGAGTAAAAGTCGCCGCCCCGCATGTGAGCCACGTGAGTGCGAGAAGCTTGACTCCATTCACCCATAGAATGAGGATGCTTTTTCGCATAGTTTTTCACCGCAGTCGGTGCGCGACGATCCGAATTACCTTCACGCAAAACCGGGTTTACCGCACTGCCAAGTATTTTGCCATAGCGAGCACGAATATCTTTTTCTTCATCAGTCTTAGGATTTTCAGGAAATTCAGGGAGTGCAAAACCATTTTTCTGCAATTCTTTGATTGCTGCTCTTAACTGAGGAATCGAAGCACTGATATTGGGCAGTTTAATGATGTTAGTGTCTGGGTCCTGAGTCAATTCACCTAACTCTGCCAACGCATCTGCAACTTTCTGGTCGTCATTTAAGTAGTCAGAAAAATTGGCCAAAATACGTCCTGCCAACGAGATGTCGCTGGTCACAACATCGATATCCGCGGTCTTTGAAAACGCACGAACGATTGGCAATAAAGAATAGGTCGCCAGTGCTGGCGCTTCATCTGTTTTGGTGTAAATGATCTTCGACTTAGATGTGGTCATTATTTACCTCAGTTTTCGCGGTTTCCCGCTCGAGTTAACGTGTGCCGTGCACAGCATTGGGCTGATGGTCTACGCTAGAAATAAGCACTTCCCATGCACGACAAAGCAAAAAGAGTATGAGAGATTTTAGCCAAACATTCGTCATTCGGCAGTAATTTTTTGATTCTCAATAGAAGCGGTTTGCTGAACATCTTATGAGCAGTAAACAGTCTCTATAAATCAATGATATATGCGGTACAATGGGAATACCAGTTTTGCGTACCTAACCAAAAAAAGGTAAGACCATTTAAGATGCCAAAGCGTTCCATTCACCGAGTCAAACCAAAGCTTACCGAGCCTCGCTGTGTAGTGCTTTTCAACAAGCCATACGATGTATTGACTCAGTTTACTGATCAACAAGGTCGCCAGACATTGAAAGACTTTATCCCAATAGCCAATGTGTATGCCGCTGGTCGCCTAGACCGTGACAGCGAGGGTTTATTGGTATTGACCAACGACGGTAAACTTCAGAATCAGTTGGCCAGCGCCAAACAAGACACTCCAAAAACCTATTGGGTACAAGTGGACGGGCAAATTGACCAACTAGCCATCGAGAAACTAGCGAATGGCGTTCAGTTAAAAGATGGTCTAACCAAACCGGCTAAAGTCCGAGCCATTGACGAGCCCCCTCTGTGGCCAAGGACTCCGCCAGTTAGATTTCGAGCAGCGATTCCCACCAGTTGGATTGAGCTGACTATTTATGAAGGACGAAATCGGCAAATTCGTCGCATGACTGCCGCTGTCGGCTTTCCAACACTGCGCCTAGTGCGCTATCGAGTGGGTCCATTTTCATTAGATGGACTGCAAAGCGGCGAGTATCGCATTATTGATAACCAAAAAGCCTAATGGAACTCGCGCAATTGAGGCATCTCAGTTGTTCTAATCAGGCCGAGAGTTTGCTAGACTTCGCGTCCCAAATTCAACCCGGATCAACTTGCTGAGAATTCATGTCCGAAAGCTATCCCAACCCAGAAACTGCAAATTCCAACAAAAAGGTCATCGTAGGCATGTCTGGTGGCGTCGACTCTTCTGTGTCTGCTTATCTGTTGATGCAACAAGGTTATCAAGTCGAAGGCGTCTTCATGAAGAACTGGGAAGAGGACGATAACGACGAATATTGTGCGGCGGCTGAAGATTTGGCTGACGCCCAAGCGGTTGCTGACAAGTTAGGCATAGAGTTGCACACCATTAACTTTGCTGCCGAATACTGGGACAATGTATTTGAGTTTTTCCTTGCTGAATATCAAGCAGGACGAACCCCAAATCCGGACATCATGTGCAACAAAGAAATCAAATTTAAAGCATTTCTAGAGTACGCTGCAGAGGATTTGGGAGCTGATTATATTGCCACTGGGCATTATGTGCGCCGAGCCCAACGTGACGGACATTGGAAAATGCTTCGTGGTTTAGATGGCAATAAAGATCAAAGCTATTTTTTATACACCCTTTGCGAAGAACATATCAGCAAAACTCTATTTCCTGTAGGTGATATCGAAAAGCCACGAGTTAGGGAAATCGCACTGGAACAAGGGTTAATCACCCACGATAAAAAAGACAGTACCGGCATATGCTTTATTGGCGAACGCAAATTTAAAGACTTTCTCGCTCGCTATCTGCCCGCACAACCCGGTGTAATCGAAACCGCCGAAGGTGAGCAAATCGGCCAGCATGAAGGTTTGATGTACCACACTTTGGGACAACGTAAAGGATTGCACATTGGCGGAATGCGCGATTTTGGTGACGAGCCTTGGTATGTGGTCGACAAAGATGTGGCGCGTAATGTATTAGTCGTAGGCCAAGGTGCAGATCATCCACGCTTGTATTCCAAAGGTCTAATTGCCAATCAATTGCACTGGGTAGACCGTAAAGGGCCTCAAACTCCCCTGCGCTGCGCAGTCAAGACTCGTTATCGTCAAGCTGATATTCCATGCACGGTTACGCCACTGGAAAATGGACAAGTAGAAGTCATTTTTGACCTCCCCCAAAAGGCCGTCACGCCTGGGCAATCTGCGGTATTCTACAAAGACGATGAGTGTCTGGGCGGCGGCATAATAGAGAGTTACATTCGATAATATGGAACCCGTATTAGTTAATCGTGTCATCGCCCTTGCGGGCGTCTGCCAAGCGGCATCGCTAGTTCAAACCGTTGCTCGTCGAGGTGACCTTGACGAATCCGCGTATCAAGCCAGCATCAATAGTATTGTGGTCACGGAACCAGAGAATACCGAAGCGGTTTTTTCCGGATTGGAAAATCTACAAGTTGGATTTCGCTGTTTGATTGGCCAATTGGGTAACAAGCCGTTAGATAAAGACGCTGAAGTTACCCGTTACATCGCCAGCCTGTTGGGGTTGGAGCGCAAGTTAAGTCGTCAATCAAAGCGTTTGCAAGAACTCGGCCAGCGTGTTGATACCATCATACGACAGCAAAGTCATATGGATTTGTTTGATGAACAAATGATCCGCAACTTAGCCAGCGTATACAGCGACACCATTAGCCCGTTAGGTCCAAAGATTCAAGTGGCTGGTATTCCTGCCGTACTTCAACAACAAAGCGTGCAGCATAAAGTGCGAGCTTTACTTTTAGCTGGCGTGCGTGCCGCCGTATTATGGCGACAAGTTGGTGGAAAACGCCGACAAATTCTGTTTAACCGTTCATCCATTGTTCAATGCGCACAGCAACTGATGCAGCGCACACAACCGCTTTAGAGGAGCAACTCATGGAACTTTCTGCGCTAACCGCAGTTTCTCCCGTCGATGGTCGTTACGGCGATAAATCTCAAGCTCTACGTGAATATTTCAGCGAGTTTGGTTTATTAAAGTATCGGGTCACAGTTGAAGTCAGATGGCTGCAAATGCTCTCTCAACAACCACAGATCACTGAAGTTCCCTCTTTTTCAGCAGCGTCAATGACCTTGCTTGATAACATTGTCAGCAGCTTTGACGTTACTCACGCTATGCGCATCAAGGAAATTGAGCGCACGACCAACCACGATGTCAAAGCGGTAGAGTATTTTCTCAAAGAACAAGTTGAGCACAACAGTGAGTTACAGGCAGTTAATGAATTTATTCATTTTGCGTGTACTTCAGAGGACATCAATAATTTGTCCCACGGCTTAATGCTCAAAGAGGCCCGTGAGCAAGTATTGCTGCCATACTGTGACAAAATCATTGCTGAATTAACGCGTTTAGCAAAGGAATATCAAAATATTCCAATGATGGCTCGCACCCATGGTCAACCGGCTTCTCCGACAACCATGGGCAAAGAAATGGCAAACGTCATGTACCGTTTGCAAAGACAACGTGAGCAAATTGCGAATGTAGACATTCTTGGCAAAATTAATGGCGCTGTAGGCAATTACAACGCACACCTTTCGGCTTATCCGGAACTGGATTGGCAAACCATGGCTTCAGAATTTGTGAAGAGTTTGGGCTTGCAGTGGAACCCTTTCACTACTCAAATTGAGCCCCATGATTACATCGCCGAGTTATTCGATGCCATCGCCCGTTTCAACACCATCTTGATTGATTTTGATCGTGATGTTTGGGGTTACATTGCGCTGGGACACTTCAAGCAACGTACTATTGCCGGTGAAATTGGCTCTTCGACCATGCCTCACAAAGTTAATCCCATTGATTTCGAAAACTCAGAGGGGAATTTGGGTCTGGCAAATGCTTTGTTTGGTCACTTGGCAGCAAAACTACCCATTTCTCGCTGGCAGCGAGACCTAACCGATTCAACGGTATTGCGTAACCTGGGCGTCGGATTGGGTTACTCGCTGATTGCCTATCAAGCAACTCTCAAAGGCATCAGTAAGTTACAAGTTAACGAACAGAGCTTGTTAGATGAATTGAACGACAATTGGGAATTGTTGGCCGAGCCAATTCAAACCGTAATGCGTCGTTATGGCATCGAAAAGCCCTATGAAAAACTCAAAGAGTTAACTCGGGGTAAAAAGGTGAATCAGCAGATCATCGCTGAGTTTATCGATGGGTTAGAACTACCCGATGAAGCCAAAGCACAACTCAAGTCCCTCACCCCTGCAAACTACATTGGGAATGCGGTGACTCAGGTACAAAACATCTAACTAAATCTTTTTAATAAAACGAACGCGGCGGTTAGCGCCGCGTTCGTTAATCCCTATTTCTCAAGCCATTGACGTATTTTACGTAAATAGTCTTGGTAACCCATTTCATCAAACCCCATTGAGCGGCGATTCATAAAACCGTGTGAAAACTCACAGGTTGCCAAATTTAGATTAGGTTTCTCTCCTAAGGCAGTCATCACCTCTGACACATCGAAATGCGCTTCATTGGAGGCAAAGGTAATTCTGCAGGAAACCTGCGGAATCATATGGGTGTAGTGGCGCACTTGCCCCGGATAAAAACACCAAGATTTACGAACAGAATGAGCAATTTCGGTTGCACAGACGTAAAATGCCGCTGCCCCTCCAGCACTGAATCCTAACAAATCGACTGGCTTTGAAATAGCAGCGATAGCGTGGGTCAATTTTTGAATGTAGCCGTCTATCCCGCCTTGCTGGATAAAAGCGTCATATCCGTGAGATTCATCATCAAAGTACTGCCCTGGAGAATATGGGCTCACCAAATGATAATTCGAGTGTGCCAATTGATTGGCACACTCAATTAGCTCCGGGGTACAACCAAAGATATCACTGGCAATGACTAACATGATGGCTGACTAGGCCATCATTCCACCGTCCACCACAATAGTGGTACCCGTGGTATAACTTGACGCATCTGAGACCAAATACAGCACGGTTGGCGCCATTTCATCCGGGTCGGCAACGCGGCCCAGTGGAATGATCTTCAATGCTTTTTTGAGGATCTGTTCATTACTGGTTAGAGCCGAGGCAAACTTGGTATCAGTTAAGCCCGGTAACAAAGCGTTGACCCGAATATTCAAACTGCCACACTCTTTGGCAAACGCTTTAGTCATGCTGATCACCGCAGCCTTTGTAATCGAGTAAATACCCTGCATATCACCAGGTGACAATCCATTGACTGATGCCGTATTGAGGATCACCCCGCCACCTTGTTCTTTCATCATCTTGCCGGCGGCAATAGACATAAAGAAGTAGCCACGAATATTCACATCCACGGTTTTTTCGTAAGCGGCCAAGTCGGTATCCAATATGTGACCAAAGAAAGGATTAGCTGCAGCATTATTGACGAGGATATCTAATCGTCCAAACTTGGATTGGATGTCTGCAAAGGTAGAGTCGATTTGTGCCATTTCGCCTACATGGCAAGCCATGGCATGGGCTTTACCGCCCTGCTCTCTGATACTTGCCGCCACCGCTTCACAGCCCTCAATTTTACGGCTGGACACAATAACTTCAGCACCATAGGCCGCTAATAATCGCGCGATAGACTCGCCGATACCGCGACTGGCACCGGTCACGAGAGCGATTTTTCCGGTCAAATCAAATACATTTTTATCCATGATTTTTCTCTTATAAATTGTTGTTCATTACGATGGCTTTACAACCATAGCTTATAGGCTTATCGACTAAATGACATGATCCACTTTGAGCACCAGTTTGCCGAAATTTTCCCCTTTGAACAGCATCATCAAAGTTGAAGGAAAGGTTTCCAATCCCTCGACCACATGCTCTTTAGCGACGAGTTTTCCTTCGGCTATCCACTGTGCCATTTGCCCTGCGGCTTTGGGGTAATTAGCAACATTGTCAAACACCACTATGCCTTCCATCTTGGCACGGTTAACTAATAATTGAAGATAGTTTGACGGACCTTTTACCGGCGTCGTGTTGTTATACTGGCTGATAGCGCCACACACAACGATGCGAGCTTTCATATTAATTCGGGTTAGCACATCGTCCAGTATTTCGCCGCCTACATTGTCGAAAAACACATCGACTCCATTAGGTGCAGCTTCTTTGAGCGCTTTTTTGACGTCTTGGTTTTTATAGTCAATGGCAGCATCAAAACCCAGCTCGTTGACCAGATAATCACACTTTTCTTGCCCTCCGGCGATGCCTACCACTCGACAACCTTTGATCTTGGCAATTTGGCCCACCACTGTACCTACCGCACCGGCAGCACCGGAGACGACGACTGTCTCACCCGCCTGAGGCGCACCCGTATCTAACAAACCAAAATAGGCGGTCATTCCTGGCATGCCCAACACCCCTAAATAGCGCTCCAAGGGTGCTAAATTGGGATCGACTTTGTGTACTCCTTGGGTGGGCACAACAGCGTAATCACAGACACCGAATCCACCGTAGACGAAGTCACCAACCGAAAAATTGGCGTCTGACGATTCAAGCACTTCCCCCACAGCCCCTGCGCGCATGACTTGACCAATACCCACAGGCTCAATATAGGATTTGCCTTCATTCATCCAGCCACGCATGGCAGGATCCAACGAAATATACAAGACCTTGACCTTGATTTGCCCATCTTGCAAATCAGATAAAGGTCGGGTGACATAATCCCAAGTTGATTCATCAGGCATACCAAAGGGGCGCTTTGCCAAAACATATTGTCTGCTATTCATAAATGTGTCCTTTTAAATTTAAAACCAGTCAGCCTGCATACCGCTGCAGGTATCGTCCAGCGCTTCAAGCAACGTCAGATCGCGATCAATCAAGGGCAATTCCCATTTCACGTAGTAATTAGCCGCTTGCAGTTTACCTTGGTAAAAAGACTCATGACTGCCTCCTTTGGCAAGAGCTTGCTCTGCCACGTTAGCTTGGCGGATCCAAATCCAACTCATCACCACACTGGAAAACACATTCATGAAACATTGTGCATCGGCCAGTAAAGCACTTTGCTTTTCGCCACTTAATGCTTTGCCCAAATGAGGGATTAGCGGTGCCAATTTATGTAGGTAAGGTGTCACTCGTTTTACTAATTCAGCCGTATTAGCCCCTGTCACACTCGCGAAATCTGTCTGAATTCGCTGTTGTAATTCTGCTAAACCCGCACCATTAGCTTGCCATAGTTTTCGGGCCAACAAGTCCAGCGCTTGGATCCCATTCGTTCCTTCATGGATGGGGTTTAGACGGTTATCCCGCCAACACTGCTCTACCGGATATTCACGGGTATAGCCTGCGCCACCAAGAACCTGTATGGCCAGATCATTGGCTTTCACCCCAAATTCAGACGGCCAAGCTTTGACCACAGGCGTCAGAAGATCGAGCAGTTGCGCTGTTTGCTCTTTACTCTGTTGATCCTCAAGAGTGTGCAGATCATCGACCAAGCGAGCAGCGTAAAGACACAGCGACATCGCCCCTTCAACATAAGCTTTTTGTGCTAATAACATACGTTTTACGTCACCATGATGAATGATAGCGGTAGGCGGATCTGTCGGCTTATTATTGGGTGGAATGCGCCCCTGTGTCCGGTCCTTTGCATAGGCTAACGAATAACGGTAGCCCCGATAACCAATCATCGCCGCACCAAACCCCACACCGATACGGGCTTCGTTCATCATCAAGAACATATATTTTAGGCCTTGATGGGGCTCCCCAACTAGGTAACCGTGACAGTCATTGTTTTCTCCAAAGCTCAGTGCAGTCGAAGTCGTACCCCGATAGCCCATCTTATGGATCAAACCCGCCAATGAAACATCGTTACGCTTACCTGGATTTCCTTGTTCGTCTAAACGGAACTTAGGAACTACAAATAAGGAAATCCCTTTTACACCCGCTGGGGCCCCTTGGATTTTTGCCAAAACCAAATGAACGATATTCTTAGACAGTTGATGTTCACCGGCAGAGATATAGAGTTTACTTCCTTTGAGCCGATAGCTGCCATCGGAAGCTGGCACAGCGGTGGTGCGAATGTCCGCCAAAGACGACCCCGCGTGGGGTTCAGTCAGAGCCATGGTGCCGGTGAACTCACCACTGAGCATCTTCGGCATAAACTGTTCTTTTAGATTTTCGCTAGAAAAATTGCGGATCACATTGGCGGCAGCCACCGTCAAAAACGGGTATCCAGCCGACGATGGGTTAGCACTCATAAAATAACCTGAGCAGGCCATCATAATGGTTTCAGGCAGTTGCATTCCCCCTTCTTCAAAATCGTACCGCCCCGCCATAAAACCAGCCTCGCAATAAGCATCAAAGGCATCATGCACTTCTTGGATCATGTGCACATTCTGGCCATCGAACTTGGGTTCATTGGCATCGGCCAAGGCATTGTGATTAGCAAACTTATCTGTCGCAATTTTGTTGGCAGTCTCTAAAATCGCATCAAATGTGTCTTTGTTGTGTTCGCTAAAGCGTTCCCGGTTCAAAAGAGACTCGGTATCCAATACTTCATAAAGTTGAAATTCAATTTCTTTGGCTTCTATCAGGTCTTGATTCATTGCACTTCTCGCTCGTGAATAATATTCCTAGCTTCCCACAATTAAATAGCAAACCTAATTGTCGTTATTGACATATTAATGGTGAATATCGCCACACATTCAGACTTGTGATAGGCTGCACTCAACGATAGTTATTGTGTGGTGAAATTGTGCTTAATGTGACCATTCTAGGTTATGAGCAGGCATATGCCAGTGCCATTACTGGCGCTTTGGATTTGTTTGCTTTGGCTGGTGTAACCTGGCAGCGCATGCAAGGGCAGCAGCCCCAGAAATGGTTCTCTGTGCAACTTGCTTCGGTCGGAGGTTTACCGGTGCAATGTATTAACCATTTGGTTTTGCAAAGTCACATTGCCATTGAAGCAGTTGAACACACCGACCTATTGATCATTCCGACCATCGGCGGGAAATTGGAAACGGTACTGGAGAATAACCGCAATATTTTGCCCTTTATACAACGATTTCACCATTTGGGAATCGACATTGCCAGTAACTGTTCTGGCGCGTTTTTTCTTGCCGAAGCGGGTATTCTTGATGGTCGAGAAGCCACAACTCATTGGGGCTATGCTGAGTTGTTTCTGCAACGTTACCCGCAGGTTAAACTCAGACCACAGGAGCTCATCACCCAATCAGGAAATATATATTGTTCCGGTGGCGGCATGGCTTGGTTTGACCTCGCTCTGTTGTTAATCGAGCGGTACTGCGGACATGATGTCGCGACCAACACGGCCAAAGCTCATGTGCTGGATATTGCTCGCGGTAATCAGGCGGCCTACGCACAGCTCAGACGTAAAAAATACCATCAAGATGAGGACATCAGGAAACTGCAAAACCACTTGGAGCATCATTTTGCCCAATCGTTTACATTGCAACAATTGGCCGATATCGCCAACGTGTCCAGTCGCACTTTGATTCGGCGCTTCAAAAAAGCCACCGGGCAAACGCCATTCCAATATTTACAATTATTGAGAGTTGAAGCGGCCAAGAAACAACTTGAAACACAAAATAGTTCACTGGAAATGATTACTAATCTGGTGGGCTATGAAGATTTAAGCTCTTTTACCCGACTATTCAAGACCCATACAGGCCTTTCTCCAAGCCAATATCGAAAAAAATTCATGCGAAGAGTTCTTTTTTAATCTTTTTGGGTATAATTCGATGGTCACCTATAATGTGTGGCGCAAATCCCAGACCACTGTTGAATGGGACTTCAGGACACAACACGATTACAGCTGCTGACGCTCTAAGCGTTGCGACTGTATGCACACTTATAAAAAACACATAAATCGGTGAAATCATGATAAACATCAAAAAGGCAACACTTGCACTGTGTGTTCAGGCAGCATTGTGCTCCGCTGCCGTCGCTCAAGACGCTCCCCAAACAAAAGCTAAAGAAGCTGGTTTGGAAAAAATTACCGTCACGGCGCAAAAGCGTACTCAGAGTATTCAGGAAGTTCCAATTTCAATTGCAACACTCAATGGCGAAAAGTTTGAAAGTATTTTCTCTGGTGGGGAAGATATTATTGGCTTGGCCGTTCGAGTTCCTGGCTTGTACGCCGAAACTTCAAATGGACGGGTCGCACCTCGCTTTTACATTCGTGGTTTAGGTAACACTGACTTTGATTTGGCAGCCTCTCAACCCGTTTCTATCGTAATGGATGACGTGGTAAAAGAGAACGTAATTTTGAAGAGTTTTCCTTTATTTGACGTTGAACAAGTGGAAGTGATCCGCGGCCCACAAGGCACTTTATTCGGACGCAACACAACTGCCGGTATCATCAAGTTTGATTCTGTTAAACCCAGCGAAGATTTCGATGCCTTTGTCAAAACCAGCATTGGTAACTTGGGTACTTTGAATATCGAAGCTGCAGTTGGTGGCGGTCTGGGTGAAAACCTCTCTGGACGTTTGTCTGTATTGTCACAAGATCGAGATGATTGGATTGACAACGCTTATTCAGGTGAAAAAGATGCCTTTGGTGGATTCGATGAAAAAGCTTGGCGTGCACAATTGCTTTATTCACCCAGCGATGACTTCTCTGCATTGTTAAATGTGCATGGCCGAGAGTTGGATGGCACCGCGTCGGTATTTCGTGCCAACGTGTTCACCCGAGGCAGCAATGATTTAAATGAATTTTTTGATCGTGATGTTGTGTATTACGACGGCGACATAGACGGCGATGGTTTAGATAATAACCCGCAAAGCTACGAAAACTATGGCGCGTCTTTGAAGTTAGAATTTGGTCTGGATGGCATGTCTTTGACCAGTATTACGGCTTTAGAACGTGCTGAAGGTTCAAGTCTAGGGGATATCGACGGTGGTGTTACTACCGCGGCACCTGAAGATATTGACGGCGATGGTGATGTAGAAACCACCTACCCCGGCTTTATTGCGTTTAGTGCTGTAACCCAAGATAACTTGGATGACCTTAAGCAATTTACCCAAGAAATTAGGCTAGCCAGCGAAACCGACGATGCTATGAGTTGGCAAGTGGGCGCGTTCTATTACGATGCATCTTTCAATGTAACCAGTATCGACGGCTACTTCGGTGCCACAACTGTGTTCCACTCTAACACCACTTGGGCGGTGTTCGGTCAGACGTCTTATGATGTCAGTGACCAATTAAATATCACTGCCGGTTTACGTTACACCGATGACGAAAAATCTTTGCGTGTGGGTGATCAAAACGTAGGTGGATTTGCATTAGTAACCGGTGATGCTTCGATTCAAGAATACGATGACATCACTGTGGACGATGGCCAAGTCAGTTGGGAAATCAGCGCGAATTATAAAGTGGATGACCGCACTTCATTGTTTGCTCGTTTAGCCAATGGTTTCCGCGCTCAAACCATCCAAGGCCGTGATGTGGCCTTTGAAGGCGCCCCTTCCGTAGCGGATGCGGAAACCATCAACTCTGTTGAGTTTGGTGTTAAGTCCGATTTGTTGGATGACTCGTTGCGTATTAATGCTGCTGTATTCTACTACCAAATTGACGATGTTCAATTCTCAGCCATTGGTGGTGATGCGAATAACACGGCACTTATCAACGCAGACAAGGGCACAGGTTACGGCTTTGAAGTAGATGCACAGTATATCGTGAACGACTTCCTAACACTGACAGCTGGTTATAGCTACAACAAGACAGAAATCAAGGACAATAGTCTAACGGTAATGCCTTGTGGTGCGAACCCAGCCTTCGGTGCAACAGGAAATTGTACGGTATTGGATCCCCGTCCAGATGGCTTCCGCGCCAGCATTGACGGCAACCCATTCCCACAAGCACCTGAAACCATCTTTAACTTCACCGCTCGTTATGCGCAGCCTGTGGGCGACGACGGCGAGATCTTCGTATACACCGATTGGGCATTCCAAGGAGAAACTAACCTTTTCTTGTATGACTCAATTGAGTTTAAAACCGATGACAATTTTGAAGGTGGCTTGAGAATCGGATACGAAAACTATGCGGACAACTACAGTATTGCTCTGTTTGGTCGCAATATCACCGACGAAGAAAACGTCAAAGGCGCGATTGATTTCAATAACCTAACCGGTATTGTTAACCAGCCACGGATTTTTGGTGTTGAGGTGAAAGTAAGTTTCTACTAAGCATTTACGAACTTGCCAAATCAAAAAGCCCCGAATTCGGGGCTTTTTTAATGGATGAGTGTTAAACAGAAGGATTACACACCGTCTCTAGCTGGATCAAATCTGCTTTCCTCTATCGTTTTGTTACTTCTGAACAACGATTTAAAGTCATCCAACATAAGATACAAACAAGGCACCAATAACAGTGAAATGATGGTGGCAAACAGAATTCCAAAGGCCAAAGAAATTGCCATTGGGATCACAATTTGTGCCTGCAAGCTCTTCTCAAAGACGATTGGCATGAGCCCCATAAAGGTAGTCAATGAGGTCAGTACAATTGCGCGGAATCGCTGAGCGCCTGCCTGCACGACTGCATTTACCATAGAATGCCCTTCCGCCCTTGCTCGATTCACAAAGTCCACTAAAATCAGACTGTCGTTGACTACGACTCCAGTCAAAGCAATGATGCCGCAAATAGAAAGCACGCTGACCGCATGACCCAAAGCCCAGTGACCAATAATAGCGCCGACAATGCCAAAAGGGATCACGATCATGATAATAAAGGGTTGAGAATAAGACTTCAGTGGCACCGCCATCAATGCGTAGATAGCAAATAAGGCAAACACGAAGCCTTGCAGCAAACTGACCAGGGCTTCACCTTGTTCCTTGGACTGCCCTTCGAGCCTTGAATCAACGGACGGATATTTTTCCAATAACCCAGGAATGATATTGTCTTTTACATCTGTGGCAACTTCGCCCGGGTCGAGTTTGCTCTTATCGACTTTCGCTGTTACGGTTATCGAACGCTTACCATCCACCCGCACAATTGAACCGTAACCCTGTGCCAACTTAATGTCTGCCACTTCAGAAAAAGGAATATCATCGCCGCCACCGGTTCGGATCCGCATGTTTTCTAGATTCCCCACCGAATTACGTTCTTCTTTGGGGTAACGCACCATCACCTTAACTTCTTCATCGCCACGCTGTATACGCTGGGCTTCGGCACCGTAAAAACCGTATCTTACTTGGGTTGCAAGGCTATCAAGGCTGAGCCCAAGGGCTTCTGCTTGAGGTTTAATATTCAGACGGATTTCATCACTACCGCCACTGAAGGTGTCATTGATGTCGGCCACCCCCTCATATGAGGCAAGATAGGCCTTTAATTCATCGCTGGCTTGACGCAAAGCCAGCAAATTCTTACCACTGAACTCGAACGTCAGATCTGAACCGCCACCAGGACCACCAGGCGATCCGATATCAACTTTCTTGACGCCAGCCAATTCTGGCATCGCATCCCGCCAGCGCTGGTGAATCTCAAACGCATCGACATCCCGTGTTTCACCTTTGGTCAATTCAACAAAAACCTGCCCAGACAAATTCCCCTGATCAAATGCGATGGAATGTTTCACCACAGGTGAGCCAAACTCTTCAACCATTTGACGATCCATGGTTTGCAACGAAGTCAGCAATGCCTGAATGGCTTTGTCTCTTTGCTCTAAAGAGGAACCCGGCTCGACCTCAATACTGGCCATCATAAAATCGCTAGGGATATTTGGGAAAAACACAAAGCGCACAATCCCACCGGAAAACAATCCAATGGTAATAATCAACATCGCCAAAAACGACGCCAAGGTGGTATAGCGATTACGAATCGCCTTTTGCAAAAATGGCACATAGTTATTGGTCACAAAGCGCTTAATACCCTCACTGAAGAAGTCACGAAACTTTTGGAAGGCATTAGCTTTGTTTGGATCATACGGACGATTTTTCATGTGAGCTAAATGCGCTGGTAAAATCAATTTCGATTCGATCAAGGAGAAAATTAAACAGACGATGACCACCCAACCAATGGTTTTCCAAATGACCCCAAAGGTACCGGGCACCATTAACATTGGAGTGAAGGCCGCGATGGTAGTCAACACACCAAAGGTGGCTGGCATAGCGACCCGCTTGACACCTCGTATCACGTTATCAATATTTTGACCTTTCGCATCAATTTCTGAATACGCGGACTCACCCATAATAATAGCGTCGTCAACGACTATACCGAGAACAAGAATAAAGCCGAACAAGCTGATCATATTGATTGAAATACCGATAAACTGGGATTGCATGACTAACAATGCACCCAAAAAGCAAACCGGTAATCCAACCATAACCCAAGCAGCCAGACGGAATTTCAAAAACAGAGACAACACCAAGAACACCAGCAACGCCCCGAAGAACATGTTGCTGAGCATCATGTTCAAGCGATCAGCCAAATAGAATGAACTGTCGCCCCACGTATCTGCCTGAATGTTTCCGGGCAAATCATCACGTATTTTGTCCAGATACCCGTTCACAGTTTTGGAGATGTTTAGGGCGTTTTGGTCGCCCACAGCCTGAACGCGTATGTTAAACGCTGGCTTGCCGTCAAATAAGGCAAAATTATTGTCTTCTACAAAACCGTCATTGATAGTAGCAATATCACCCAATAACAAACGGGTGCCATCAGCACGAGTCACCAAGACTAAATTAGCAAAGTCATAGCCGTTGTAAGCCTGCCCTTTGGCACGCAATAGAATATCGCCATTTTCGGAGCGGATTGACCCACCGGGCAAATCAATTGAAGAGCGTCTTACCGCATTCACCAATTCGGTAAAGGTCAGATTATACTCTTGTAACTTACTCTCGGAGATTTCGATGGAAACCTCATAATCTCTATCCCCCACCACCGTCACGGCAGACAATCCCGGTAAGTTTGCAATCTGATCACGCATGTCCTTGGCAAATTCTTTCAATTGCCGTTCATTGGCATCACCGTAAATTGCAACCCAGAGCACGTCTTGTGTGGCTTTTTGTCGATACACCACAGGTTTCTCTGTGTTCGCTGGAAAACTGGGGATGGCATCCACTTGCACCTTTATTTCATCCAGTGCAATTTGTGGATCGTATTCTTCTTCGATTTCAACATTGACGGTAGCCATGCCCTCAGTCGCTGTCGAAGTGATTTTCTTAATCCCTTCTATGTCTTTGATGGCTTCTTCAATTTTGATGATGACGCCCTCTTCCACTTCCTGTGGAGCAGCCCCTAAGTAAGGCACTCGAATAACAATGTTTTTAAATTCAAAGTTCGGAAAGACCTGCTTGTGGATGGTAAACGAGGCTGCGATACCGCCTAAAATTAATATCCACATTAACAAGTTGGCAGCAACGCTGTTGCGCGCAAACCAAGATATTAAGCCTCTTTTGGTATCGTATTTTTCCATCACGATTCTCCTACGCTCGCAATCGACGTATCTACAGAGTCTTCTTTGTCCTGTTCAATTTTATCTTTAGCATCTTCGGCCAATCGCACTTGCATACCCTCATAAGGATTGGGTACTGCACTGGTCACGACTCGGTCACCCGCACGCAGCCCCGCGCTGATGTAGACATAGTCTTCGTCCGCTCGTTGCACTTCAACTTCCTTGATAACCAATTTATTGTCGTCATCGACCACGAGTATCGTGCCATCCAAACGCAGGATGTTACGTGGCAAGACAATGATGTCTTCTGCACGTTGACCGATAATTTTGGCTTGCACAAAGCGTCCAAACTTAAGGGGTTCTCCGCTGCTGCCCTGCTCACGCAAATAGGGATCAGATACTTCTGCAACCGCATAAATAACTCGACGCTGGGCGTCTAGCACCCCCTCATCTCGTGTTAGACTGCCCTGCCAAGTCGCGTTTTTACCGGCAACTTTGGCGGTTAAAGTGACTTTAGGCTGGTTTTTTTGATTCAGATTAAGGTAAGCCAGATCGTTGTCACTAAGAGGCATACGTACTTGCGCAACATTCGTGTTGTAGATTACGCCCAGTTCCTTGCCCGGTGTGACATACTGTCCTAAATCTACGGATTTAGTTTTCACTATGCCATCATAAGGTGCAGTAATACGAGTCCGCTCCAGATTTCGTTTCGCACGCTCTAGCTGCGCCTGAGCTGCAATTAGGTTGGCTTTTTCTTTGGCAAGTTGTGGCTTACGCAATCCAAGTTCGGGTGCTGGACCAGACTTGACTGATCGCCATTCTTCCTCAGCGACTTTGCCCCGCGCAATTTCTTCTTCCAGCGCTGCTTGTGCTCTGGCGAGCTCGGCTTCCGCCAGTTTGTATTCTGTCGCGTAATCAAAGTCTTCGAGTTGAACCAGCACCTCTCCTTTGCGAAACATGCCGCCTTCGATAAATACGTCGGCAACTTGAGAAATTCGACCACTCACCTGTGAGCTCAAACTCGTAGCGACACGAGGTTCAACAGTACCTTGCGAGTCCACAACAAAATTCAGATCTTCAAAACTCACCTGCTGAACTTCGACTAAAAATGCCTTTTCTTCGACAGGCGCTTTTTCTGGTGGCTTGTGACTGGCTTTTAACGCCATCATCACGCCAATGGCGATAGAGATAATTCCAATAGGTAACAGTATTTTGGTCGCTTTACCGGCCATGATCCTTCCTTACTAACTAATCTAGCGAAATTGTACGCTCAACTGCTCCATTTGGCTTCAAGCAGAATGTTAACAAATGTTACGCCGCCTACGTTGTTGTTCCATGCACTTTGCTTTTAGTTTCAAAGATTAAGGTAGCAATAAAAGGATAAGTCATTAAAACCTCATCATTGACTGCGCCGACCAGTGTATCTTGTAATTAAAGCGTAAAACTAACGGCGCATTTTTTGCTCAGTACAAATCACAGCTGAAGATTTAAGATGTTTTTGTCTATTTTCGAACAATTGTGGTGCGAAACGAAAGTTTGAATCTATCGAGTTGCACCATGTTGATGCACCCTCTGAGCAAAAGGACAATAAACTGGACTGACATGTAATTTTATTACATTTAATTACTGACTAAATTTCGTTTTTGCTTTATTATTGAGCACATTATGTAATTTTATTTCTTTTTAAGCTTTCAAGGAGATTACCATGAGCCTGAAAAAACAATACCTTAAGTCAAAACCCGTGTGCAAAGTCACTTTCAAACTAAGCAAAGAAGAAGCTAAGAATGCGGATACTGTGCGATTGGTTGGTGATTTTAATGATTGGGACTTGTCTGCTACACCAATGAAGAAGCTCAAAAACGGAGATTTCTCTTCAACGGTTGAGCTACCAAAGGACAACGCTTATCAGTTCCGCTATTTACTGGATGATAAAGAGTGGGAAAACGACTGGGCTGCAGATCAATATGTCCCCAGTGCAATATCATTTGACGAAAACTCTGTCGTGGCGGTCTAAAAACAATAAGTTTTAGCCTTATCGCAGTTTGGCCATCTTCTTGCGGAAAAAACAACAAGATGGCCCACTCTATATTGAGTCAAACGGTGTTTTCGAAGGGTTCACACTATCAAATAACTGGCTCTGCCAATCTCATGATTGTGCCAGTTAACCGAGTGATCGTTGAAGTTAACAATCAACGTTGAGTCGCCCACTTGGGTTTTACGCACACCTTCAGGCATAGCTTCGACCTTAATGCCTCGCCCTTCAAGCTCTTGAGCGATGATAAGCTCGAGCATCTTATTGCTCAGAGCTCCTATAGTTGTTACGTTATTCTTTCGAGTCACTGCAGGTTGATTTGCCATAGGTCCATCACTGTAGCGATACAAAATTTCGGCATCCGATACTTCATAACACTCACACCAATAATCTGCCTCGAAGTGATTGTGCATCCCAGCTAGCTTTTGAGTTAAGCCCGGTCGCAATGAGTCAAAATGCTTACCTTTCACGCCAGTGATGTCCCAGAGATTTTGCATTTGGCCTTGCTCTAAAAACTTGCCAGCATCATCACGTACGTCAGTTCTTGGCCCGAAGATAATCCGACTGGTTAGTGCCGCCTGTTTTAAATGTGCAACGGCAGTTGGATTAATCAGAGTTAAGGCTGGGCAAATCACCACATCGTAAGTGTTCTGCGGAAGCTGATCGGCTGCAATAATATCAACATCCACGCCCAACGAGCGAACCACAGAATAAAACAATACAAATTGATGCCAATAGCTGAGTTTCTGGTGATGTGGTTGCAGGTTATAAGCCCACAAAGCATCGTAATCATGCAAAATCGCCACTCGATTGCGAGTGTTATATAGAGGAAACGTCTGAGTGTCGAGAGCAGATACCTCGTGCCAACCACGATCTGCCTGACCATTTTGCATTCGCAACCCAGAATGCATAATCTCTTGGGCCATATGGCTGGCACGAAATCGAAAGTAGACCACGCCCTTCGCGCCGTGAGCCCAAGCCTGAGCAGTCCATAGCTTTACCGCGCCATCGGCAGGCAATGGATTGTATTGAGCCCAATTGGCATGTCCGCACTGTTGCTCCATAACCCAAAACTTTTCGCCCTGTTTCAAGCCTCGATAGATATCATGATTTAAGCTCACTAGATCTGGATGGCCAGTGCGAGCATAGCGGATCTTAGTTTCTTCGCTTTCCCATGTCGCAAAATATTCCAACATACCAATGGGATAACTATCCCAAGCGACAAAATCCAGCGGTTTTGCCAACTTGTACAAATCTGATTCGGCGGAAAAAATCACATAGTTGTGGGTTATAAAGTGCTGTGGACAAATTCGCCGTAAGAGATCGATTTGCAATTGCTGGAACTCGTCGATCATGTCAGAACAAAAGCGCTGGTAATCCAACGCATGGGAGGGATTAGCTTGTCTCACTGCAGTCAAATTTGGCGCTTTGATTTGTGACCAGTCAGAATAGTCCTGACTCCAAAAGGCGTTACCCCAAGCCTGATTTAAGGCATCGAGAGTAGAGTATTTATTCGCTAGCCAATTGGGGAAACGACTTTCGCTGGCACCGCCGTAGGAGACCGTTGTACCTTCGTGACCCAATTCATTGTCGATTTGCCAGCCCACTACCGCAGGATGATCAGCATAACGAATGGCCATGTCCTCTACGATGCGCTGGCAAAACTGACGATAAACCTCGCTGGCGTGATCATAGTGCCGGCGGGAACCAAATTTTTTCTGCAGGCCGTTTTCATCAAAAGGTAAAATTTCGGGGTATTTTTCTAACAACCAAGCCGGTGGTGTTGCGGTCGGCGTCCCTAATACGACCTGCAAGCCGTGTTGATGATAGACATCGATTGCTTCGTCAAGCCATTGCCACTGGTACTGCCCTTCTTTAGGTTCAAGTTTGGCCCACGAAAATTCGGCCAGTCGAACCCACGTAAGTCCCAATTCTCGTTGCATCTTTGCATGACTTTGCCAGTCGGTTTGTGGAACATGCTCAGGATAGTCACATACACCTAGGGCAAGAAAAGATTGTTCAGCTTTCATACGTTCACATGTCTTAAGGAAAATAAATCATATTATATGCTGATTAATTTTCGGATGCTCCTAAAAATCACATGGGACTCAAACAACCTTCGGTCACCACTCGCTGGGGAAATAGCTTATTGAGCGTATTGGTCAAAGTTTGCCAATCTCGCGCCATTTTGTCAGCTTGTTCCATAGTGAGCGCGCTACCATACTGAGCTTCCCTATCCTTTTCGATACGCTCATAATGATAAAGGTGTGTCTCTACACCGGCTTTGCTTTTATATTGTTCGTACAGATTGACAATATTTTTATGGGAGTCGTCAACAAACACAATGGCATCAAAGTCACGGCCTGTTTTAGCTAAAATGTATTCCAACATCTCGCCTTTGTTTAGGCCTGTCGTCATCATAATGCCTTTCATGTAGCTGATTTCTCGCCCCACTGTTTCGCGATAGACCGGAGCAGGTTGACCTTTAGGAGACAAAGCATTGGCCTCTAAATTATATCCATTTCGATACAATTCACGTTCTGTGGCAGCGCGGTATTTTGGTGCTCGAGAGGTCAAAGCAAAGACAGTGTTATTGCTCGATTGCCAAGCTTTGATAATCGCTGGAACCTGTGGCTCGGTTGGAACCATAGGTACAAGTTCGTAAAGTAGACCAATAGAATCCTCAAACAAACATGACACTTTTTCATCAGCGCGGGGTTTGAGTTCCAATTTGCCCGTTTGCCACTGGTACCAAATATCACCACCCAAATCGACGCTACTAGTTAACAGAGTGTTGTCGATATCCACCACAATCAGCACATTATCAGCGCCGTATTTACGGTTTAACCCCTCGACTTCTAACGCAACAGTGTCAAAAGACAAAATCGATTTTTGCTCGAGGCTGGCGGGCATAGATTTAGAATTTACCGCACAACCTGCCAACAGGCTGGCAAATGTAATCACCGCCAAATTAACTAACGCTTTATTCATTTTGCTATCCTATTTCGACCTCTTCCGCTAAAAAGGAAATCGTCATTTTAAAGTAGTATATCAAGGCAAAGAGATGTCCATGAGGTCAACATTTTGTTCGACACCCATTGCCTAGCTATCTATTTTAATCAAAATTTAATATGAACGGTTTACATATATTAACTAGTAAGGTTTCCGTATCATGTGTTGCGCCAAAATATTGGTTGCGGCCGCACCTTTCTAACAGCTCCTCATACACAAGATTGTATTCTTTATCGTAAATTAAAAGCATGGATCTCTCAGAGGTTGCCCGTAACTTAACTAAAACAATCAAATACCTTGGAATCGGTAATACCTTTAACTCAGCCAAATAACTAGTGTAGTCACTAAAGTCATAGGACGTTTTAAGGTCTGAATCAGAGAAAATCTCCATTGTTAACCTGTTGTGTATTTTGAAATTCAAATTAACACCATTCCATTCAAGTTCAGGATAATTCGTGTTTCCAAACTCCCACACTATGTCAGGAGAATAAGAAACCGCAGGTGAATCCTCTTCAGAGTATTTTCCTTTTGTAATTGAAGATGAATTATTTAAAACACGAGGACTATTGAATTTTTCATGCTGCACGACTGCGTAAAACCCGACACCAGCAGATCCCCCCCCTAAAACTAGACAAATAATGGCTGCATTCCTTAAAAATCTGGCTTTATTGATAAGGTTGCGCTCGCCACGCATTGAGAGAAAATATTTTAAAACAAGTCCAACGACATATCCGATAACTCCAACGACCAAGGAATAAATAGGTGCAATGAAATACCCTATTCCGTGAGTTGAACTTGGTCTTCCAATAGTGGCTTGGGTTTGTAGCACTGTGAACATATAACAGGCCACACAAAAGGCGGAGATGATCGCCAGTAAGACTGGGGCTTTTTGCGCTAACGAAATTTTCTTGTCCATAAGTTTTTTCCTAACGTTAAAAGAACAGGCACAAAATGGCGAAGCCGCTTTTGTGTTTCTATTCTAGAGAACTTTGAGTGACTATTTTAATTTACAAAGCCCATTGAGTCGCTTCAGGTCTATATTAGCTAGCATAGATTGCACATTGTAGTACATTGACTAAAAAGGTCAGCAACACTTCCATTTCAGAGTGATTATTCGTCCGGTGAAACTCTTTACTCAGACAAAACTAGGTAGATTAGAAAACTGCCAAAGAACGGCGCGAGGTACAATAGACCATTACCTACACGCATCTACAGAAGATAGCTGACTAAAGTAGCTTAACTACATCAGGATTTCTTTATGCGGTGAATCGCAATTGGAAATACTAATCGCGAAAAGTACGCCAATCAAGGTCGCGGTCAAAGTAAAAAAGTTTCCCCTAACAATGTGGCTCTCGAAAAAACTCGTACACTGAGACGAAAAAAATCCCTCCCAACTGGAAGCTGGGAGGGATGATATTTTTGACGCCCTTTTTAATCGGCGACTTGAGCTTACAACGCCGCTTCTAACTCTGGCAAGACGTCGAACAAATCACCAACTAATCCGTAATCGGCAACTTGGAAAATGGGGGCTTCCTCGTCTTTGTTTATGGCTACGATGATTTTTGAGTCTTTCATACCAGCCAAATGCTGGATTGCACCTGAGATGCCGACTGCGATGTACAACTGCGGAGCCACGATTTTACCGGTTTGACCGACTTGCATGTCGTTGGGTACGAAGCCTGCGTCAACAGCGGCACGAGATGCACCGATGGCTGCGCCTAGCTTATCTGCAATCCCTTCGAGCAATTTGAAGTTGTCGCCATTTTGCATTCCGCGACCACCAGAGATGATTACGCTTGCCGCTGTCAATTCAGGACGCTCAGATTCAGTCAATTGCGCACTGACAAAACGAGATTTGTCTGACCCCTTCACCACATCGAGACTCTCGACCACTGCACTACCTGATTCATCCGCTGGATCAAAGGCTGAGGCACGAACCGTCAACACCTTTTTGCTGTCTGATGACTTCACTGTTGCGATGGCGTTACCGGCATAAATCGGGCGAACAAAAGTGTCTTCGCTTTCAACGGCGATGATGTCAGAGATTTGCGCTACGTCCAACAATGCCGCCACACGGGGCATGAAGTTTTTGCCGGTAGTGGTGGCAGCAGCTAAAACATGACTGTAGTTTGCCGCCAATTCGGTCACCAAATCCGCAATATTTTCCGCCAACTGGCTCTCATACACACTGTTGTCAGCGACCAATACTCTATCGACACCGGCGATTTTTGCTGCTTGTTGCGCTAATTCCTGAACGTTTGCACCTGCAACCAATACGTCCACTGACCCGCCCATTTTTTTCGCAGCGGTGACCAATTTGTGGGTTTCAGATTTTAAATGCTGATTATCGTGCTCTGCATAAACCAATACTGACATTAGATCACCTTCGCTTCTGTTTTTAACTTTTCAACCAATTCGGCAACATCAGCCACCTTCACACCACCTTGACGTTGTGCTGGTGGTTCAACTTTAAGCACCTGAACATTTGAGGTCAGCTCAACACCGTATTCACTAGCAGCCTTACTGTCTAGCGGCTTGCGTTTCGCTTTCATAATGTTCGGCAAGGTCGCGTAGCGGGGCTCATTCAAACGCAGATCGGTGGTCACTACCGCAGGCAAATCCAATTCGACCGTCTGCAAGCCACCATCGATCTCCCGTGTTACCGACACTTTACCATCAGCCACACTGACTTCAGAGGCAAAGGTCCCCTGTGGCATTCCAGTCAATGCTGCTAGCATTTGGCCGGTTTGGTTATTATCCGAATCGATAGACTGTTTGCCTAGAATCACTAGTTGGGGTTGTTCTTGCTCAACCACTTTGGTGAGCAGTTTTGCCACTTGCAATGAATCCAGATTCTGGTCGGTTTCAATGTGCAATCCGCGATCGGCTCCTAAGGCCAACGCAGTGCGAATTTGTTCTTGGCATGCTTTATCGCCAATTGAAACCACTACGATTTCTTCCGCTACGCCTTTTTCTTTGAGTCGAACCGCTTCTTCAACGGCAATTTCACAAAACGGATTGATAGACATCTTGGCATTGGTCAAGTCAACCGCAGAACAATCTGCTTTGACGCGTACCTTCACGTTGTAATCAATCGCACGTTTTACCGGCACTAGAATCTTCATTTTCACCTCTATCGGTTTTCTTTTTTGTGTTCGTTTTACGGCTCGTTCTTGTTTGAGGATCGAATATAAACTCAGTCCCCAAGCAACAAGTCACAGAACGTATGTCTTTACTGGCCAAAGTACAACTGTGTGTACTTAGGTAGGGTCGCGTAAATTTACTGGCTGTTGACGTGAGCGTCAACCAACTCTGCCCTCTGCTCCACCGCTAAGTGACCACATTTGTGGACAATAGAAGAATTTTAACGGTATTTCAGGTGCCCTACGCTCACCTTAAAATTTAATAATATCGATATTAATCAGATGGTTAGAATGTAAACCATCGATAGGCCTCCATTATTCTTATCTATTCGTTTTTATAAGATAAAATAAGTGTGTCGTCAGTTGGGCTAAGGTTAACATAAGCCCAGTTTATGGAGGATTGGGGCTCAGTAAAGGTTTTTTAACCCAACAACCACACCTTAAAATCGCGGCAAAGGTGTACAAGCCACCGTTAAAACTGAGATAATCTGGCCACTTAATCGCGATTTCGTCACAACCAACAACAATAAAAGGGGATCCCAGTGGAACGTGAATCGATGGAGTTTGATGTAGTAATTGTCGGTGCAGGCCCCGCCGGATTATCTGCTGCGTGCAAAATCATGCAATTAGCCAAGGCTCAAGAGCAGGAGTTGATGGTATGCGTGGTGGAAAAAGGGTCAGAGGTCGGTGCGCATATCCTTTCCGGAGCGGTCTTTGAGCCCAGAGCATTAAATGAATTATTCCCCGACTGGCAATCCATGGGAGCTCCTCTTAATACGCCAGTCAAACAAGACGATATCTATTTACTCAAAGATGAACAAAGCGGCCGAAAACTGCCCAATTGGATGACCCCCAAGACCATGCACAACGAAGGCAATTATATCGTTAGCATGGGTAATGTTTGTCGCTGGTTGGCTGAGCAAGCTGAACAACTCGGTGTCGAAGTTTTTCCTGGTTTTGCCGCGTCAGAAGTCTTGTACAACGAAGATGGCTCCGTAGGTGGTGTAATCACCGGTGATATGGGCGTGGGCGAAAACGGCGAGCCCAAAGACAGTTATATGCCGGGTATGGAATTGCGAGCCAAATACACCCTGTTTGCAGAGGGTTGCCGAGGCCACCTGGGCAAGCAATTGATCAATCAATTCCAGTTGGACAAAGATGCCTCACCACAACATTATGGCATTGGGTTTAAAGAAATCTGGGATATCGACCCTGCTAAGCATCAAGAAGGACTGGTGGTGCATACCGGCGGTTGGCCACTGACTGATGCCACCGGCGGAAGTTATCTATACCACGCTGAAAACAACCAAGTACTGGTGGGTTTAATAGTCGATTTGAACTACTCCAATCCCCATTTGAGCCCCTTTGATGAGTTCCAACGATTAAAACATCATCCTGTGATCAGCCAATACCTTGAGGGCGGCAAACGGGTATCTTACGGTGCCAGAGCCATTGCCAAAGGTGGTTTAAACTCGTTACCAAAAATGACCTTCGCTGGCGGATTGTTGATTGGCTGTGAAGCCGGCACCTTGAATTTTGCCAAGATCAAAGGCAATCACACTGCGATGAAATCCGGCATGCTGGCTGCTGAGTCTGTATTTGCGGCTTTACAAAGAGGCGAACAACACACGGAGCTGTGTGATTTTACCGAGTCTTTTAAACAGTCTTGGTTATACGAAGAGTTATACAAGTCTCGCAATTTTGGTCCGGCAATGCACAAGTTTGGCACCTTTTGGGGTGGCGCGTTCAATACCCTGGAGCAAAACTTTTTCGGCGGCAATCTGTTTGTCAACTTGCAGGACAACAGCAAAGACCATGAGCAATTAGGCTTGGCTAAAGATCACAACAAGATCAGCTATCCCAAGCCAGACGGAGTGCTCAGTTTTGACAAACTGTCTTCTGTATTCCTGTCAAATACCAACCATGAAGAGGATCAGCCTTGCCATTTGAAGTTGCTTGACTCTTCCATCCCCATTCAGGTCAACCTGCCAAACTACGATGAACCAGCACAGCGGTATTGCCCTGCAGGCGTTTACGAAGTGGTGGAAAATGAAGCTGGGGAGAAGAAATTTCAGATCAACAGTCAAAACTGCGTTCACTGCAAAACCTGTGACATAAAAGATCCATCGCAAAACATTCAATGGGTGGTGCCAGAAGGTGCCGGTGGGCCCAACTACCCCAATATGTGATAGTAAATTGAGGCAAATGGACATTGCCTCGGAGCTTTAGCAAAAGCGTGTAATACACGCTTTTTTTATCGATTCGTACGCGAGATAGCCCACAATGACAACACTGAATTATCAATTGACAAGCCAGTACGAAGATCGTCCTTACCTAATGCTATTGCACGGGTTGTTTGGCAGTTTGGATAATTTGTCCATGGTTCGAAAGGGCTTTAGCGATAATTACAATGTACTGAGCGTAGATCTGCCCGATCACGGTCTTTCACCTCACAGCCAAACCCCATCTCTGCTTCACTATGGGGATCAGGTCTATCAACTGTTACAGCAATTGAACATTGAGTCATGTGTAGTTTTAGGTCATTCTTTGGGCGGCAAAATTGCCATGACCTTAGCCTTATCGAAACCTGACTTGTTTCAGGCACTGGTCGTCGCTGACATTGCACCTGTACATTATGAACCAAGACACGAAAATGTATTTAAGGGTTTGCAAAATGTTGATCTGGCACAAATCTCAAGTCGTAGTGATGCAGATATACTTATGGCTCAATACATCCAAGAGTCGGGTGTACGTCAGTTTTTATTGAAGAGTTTGGTCAATGAAGGGGGACGGTGGCAATGGCGCTTCAATCTGCAAGGGCTCCTGGAGAATTATGATGCTCTATCGGGCTGGAAAATAAGCGAGAGCGTTTTCAATTCACCGACCCTATTTGTCAAAGGTGGGCAGTCTGATTATTTAACCTCTGCTCACCAAAGCGTAGTTAAAAAGTTGTTTCCACAAAGTCAGGCGAAAATCATGCAATCCGCGGGACATTGGTTGCATGCTGAAAATCCAACGATATTTAATCGTTTAGTCGATCGCTTTTTAACTGAAATTCAGTGATGATTTGAGTAAAAATGTGTGCTCAGAAATTCGCTTCAATTGGGCTTTATGCTATAGTCTGCGCCGTTTGATTGGCACAAGGTTACGCCATGTTAAGTGAGTATTACGAACAAATTGAAGCCGTGGTCATGAACTTGGTTCTGGTGGCATTGTTCTTATTAATGGGATTTGCCATCCACGACGTGTTAAGTAAAAACAACGTCCCTCTTGCTGGACGAATGGTTGCGTATCTGGTGCTATTTTTAGGTGCAGCAGGTTTTCTAGCCAAAGGGCTGATCCAGATTTTCTGGCAAAGCAGTGGTGTATAAAAGTTAGTTTAAGTTGAGGAATCTGAAAAAATGGCGAGTGTAGGTCTATTTTTTGGAAGTGATACCGGTAACACCGAGCATGTTGCCAAGATGATCCAGAAAGAGCTGGGTAAAAACCTGATTGATGTTCACGACATTGCGAAAAGCACTAAGGAACAAATCGCAGAGTACGATCTACTGTTGTTCGGCATCCCTACCTGGTACTACGGTGAAGCCCAATGTGATTGGGATGACTTCTTCCCTGAATTGGAAGAAATTGATTTTACCGACAAATTAGTCGCCATCTTTGGATGTGGAGATCAAGAAGACTACGCCGAGTACTTTCTTGATGCGATGGGCATGATTCGCGATATCGTGGAAGCTCGCGGGGCTATTCTTGTGGGTCAATGGCCTACTGAAAGCTACGATTTTGAAGCGTCTAAGGGACTTGCTGATGAAAATCATTTTGTTGGCTTGGGTATCGACGAAGACCGTCAACCGGAACTCACAGAAAGCCGTGTGAAGCAGTGGTGTAAGCAATTGCACGATGAACTGTGTTTAGCGGAACTCGCCTAATCTTGAGTTAAAACGATTAGCCGGCTCAACAGCCGGCTAATTTGTTTTACTCTCGTAAACTTGTTAAATCCATCCACTACAGCGTAAACCGCGACACTGCTCGCTTCATTTCGACCATCAACTGCCCCAACTTACCCGTCGCCTGAGTAGATTCTTTGGTGGTAATGGCGCTTTTCTCTGCCAATTCCACAATACTGACCAGTTTGTCGGCGACATTCTCAAACAAGCTATCTTGTTGCAGGGTGACACTTACGATCTGTTCGTTCATCTTGCGCAATGAACGGATAGTCTTGCCAATCTCTTCAACCTGTTGATTCACTTCTTGAATTTGTGTTTCACTTTGTACAGCGTACTCACTTCCCACTGCAATGGCATTTACCGCTTGCTCTGCATCGCGCTGCAAAGTGGCGATCATCGATTCGATTTCTTCAGTGGAATTGTGGGTCCGATTTGCCAGCGTTCTAACTTCATCTGCTACCACAGCAAAGCCCCGACCTTGCTCCCCTGCTCGCGCAGCCTCTATCGCTGCGTTTAAGGCCAACAAGTTGGTTTGCTCTGCAATGGTCTTGATCACATCTAAAATACTGCCGATGCGCTTACTGTTCTCTGCAAGGCGGTGAATGATATTCGATGATTCCGTGGCTTGGCGAGATTGATCGCTGATTTGCTTGGCTGTCTTTGCCACTAATTGGGAAACTGATTCACTTTGAATGCTCACTTCAGCAAGCTGACTCATTCCCGATTGGATCTGCTGAGTATTGTTTTTACTGGCACTGCGAATGGTATCTGTATCTGCGGCCACCGAGCTCACCTGCTCTTTTTGCATTTCCACTTGCTGTAAAGTTTGTTCACCCAAACTGGCACTGGTTTTGGTCGCCGAATCCAACGCGGCTTCCTGCTCGTGAATTTGACTCACCACCGCATGCAAACTGGCGGTAAGCTGGTTGACGTTTTCTGCCAACACGGCAAATTCATCGTCATTGGTTGAATAGGCTTTATGGGTCAAGTCACCGCTGCTGATAATCGACAAACTGCGATTAATACGCGCAACGGGTTTGGCTATACTTCGCGCCGCCACAAAGCCCAATATAACGGCAACCACAATGGCGAATACCAAAATGACTAAGCCTTTTAGGATATTCGAATCCACTGTGTCGATAATTTCGATTTGACCTTCTCTAGTATCGTCGTTGACCTGAGTGAAAACTGCGCTGAATTGCTCGATAGCTAGGTTCAAACTCACTTCAGCTTGTTGATTAAGCTGCTTCGCTTCGGTAATTAAAGCGATCTTTTGTTCCACTTTGCTGACTAAGCCTCCCGACTCACTAAAGGCTTGCTTGATTTTTTCAAACTGTTCATTGAAGGACTCAACATAGCCATCGGTCTCGACCGCTTCAGCTAATCGGTTTAAATAGTCTGCATCCACTTGAATGTTGCTCAAAGCAAATTCAATATCGCCCTTAATTGTTTCACTTAATTCTGGGTTGACGACGGCGACATATTCTTTCACCGATTTGATGAATGCACTGATCTTGTTATCGATATTCAAACCGGTGCCAATCAAAGGCTCTAGATTAGGATCGTCGCCTTCGATGAACGACAGATCCAACATCAATGCACTGGCCTCGTCAGCCAAGGCCAATAGCGAACTCGAGGACGATGCAATAGTGTCGTTTAACGACAGCTGCTGAGTCCGCTTTTGATACATTTGCAAACTGTAGTCAATGTATTCGCGGGCTTTTCCTTGTCCTTCGACAAACATTTGATTAGAGCTTGAAATGATCCCTTCCATTGTGTCTAAGTTGGACAGGAATTCCGTAGAGTGTTGGTCAAACTCTTCCTTATTGGTATTCAATCCAGACAGTTGATCTTCATAAAAGCCATTGGTGGAGATCTTCGCTAGGGTCAAGATGCCGGTTTGAATTTTCAGCATTTGCTCTTGTACCGGCATCTTTTGCTTGATGACGGTTTGTGCCGAGTCACTGATCTCAGCCAACCCTATATAGGAAATAATGTTGGTAGTTATGATTAGACAGCCAAATAAGAAAAAACCAGCAATAATTTTGCCGACCACATTCAACTTATCCATTAAATTCCAATTCATTGAACACTCGTTATCGTTTTGTTATCTCTTTATCGTCGTTGATAACAATAAATTTAATCTAATGTTACACACCATATAAGGTACGATGCAATACGGGATATTTTTAAAAAATACAGTGTTTTACATATATTGGACGAGGTCTCTCGATTGCGCAATTTTTACCCTGTATTTGTCGTTTACTAAATTAAAAAATCGAACCTCATATGTTTGCTTTAATTATTCTGCCACTTCCCTATAATAGCCACATCATTTATCAAGTGAACTTGTGATGGATCAAAATAAAGAACTAAAAAAGGCCGGTTTAAAGGTAACCTTACCCCGGTTGAAAATTCTCGAAATTCTTCAAGAGCCGGCGAACCAGCACATCAGTGCCGAAGATGTTTATAAATTACTGATAGAACAAGGCGAAGAGATCGGCTTGGCTACGGTTTACCGAGTATTAAACCAATTTGATGATGCGGGTATCCTGAATAGACATCATTTTGAGGGCGGAAAATCGGTATTTGAAATTAGTCACAAAAAGCACCACGACCATCTCGTCTGTTTAAAATGCGGCAAAGTGATCGAATTTGAAGATCCGATCATTGAGAAGCGACAAGAAGAAGTTGCTGTTCACAATAATATGAAGCTCACCCACCACAGCCTGTATTTATACGGTGAATGCACGAAAGAAAATTGCGACGATGACATTTGATGGCTGTAATGCAGCCATTGACGTGCTAGCGCAACGTCCTCAGTCAAGTATTTTGCGGGGCGTGCGTTTGGGCATCCTGGTTACCAACTCGTAACCAATGGTGTCTGCCCAAGTCGCCACTTCGTTTGCAGACAACTCTTGTCCCCACAACTCAACAGTGTCACCCAAAGCCACTTCCTGCAATTGGGTGACGTCTACCGCAATCATATCCATTGATACTCTACCGACTAGAGGACAGCGCTGACCTCGCACCATTACCGGTGTGCCGTTTTTGGCATTTCGAGGATAACCATCGCCATAACCTACCGCCACAGTAGCAATGTGGGAATCTTGTTGAGCCACCCAAGTATTGCCGTAGCCCACAGACTCACCTGCAGCTATCCATCTCAATGCAATAATTTGAGAGCGAAAAATCATCACGGGTATCAACTGGTTGCTGGTTTCATTGTCTTCTGTCAGTGGAGTCAGACCATACAGCATAATCCCCGGACGTTGCCATTGGCCATGGCTCTTTGGCCAAGCCAAGATCCCCGCAGAATTGGCAATGCTAATCTCGAATAGGTTTGTACCGACGTCGTTGAGCTGTTTCACCACTTGTTGAAAACAAGTAAGTTGCGCCGGCGTAGATGGATCGTTCAAACCATCTGCGTAAGATAGATGGGTCATTAGCACTACAGAATGGACATTGGATGACCGCTCTAGGCGCTCAAAAAAGGGATTAACTTGGTCTGGCATTACTCCCAACCGATGCATTCCAGTGTCGACCTTCAACCACACTCGCAGCGGGCCTGAAAGCTTCGCATCCTCCACCATCTGCACCTGATTTTGGTTATGTGTAACCACTTCAAAGCCTTGCTGCACGCAGATATGGAGCTCATCAGAGGTAAAACACCCCTCAAGCAGTAAAACAGGTGTTTGGATGCCATTTGAGCGTAACTCTTGAGCCTCTTCAACACTGGAAACAGCAAACATACTAACCTGATCTTGCAAAATTTTGGCAACTTCACTCGATCCATGTCCATAGGCATCGGCTTTAATGACCGCAACAATTTTGCCATCGGGACAGAGTTCTTTGACTCTTTGCACGTTGTGGAGCAAAGCTTGCCTATCAATCAAAATTTCAGTCGGTCGACCCATAAATACGTACTACTTTCCGATGCGAAAACAGATGTTGAAAAGACGCAAGCATAGCACGTTCGTAGCGTCTCTTAGAAACTGAAATTGACATTGATTGATGCCATCAAACGCCGTTGCAGTTCTCGATACAAGTGCAGTAAATTAGTACCTTTATGAAAGTCTATCCATTCAAAGCAAACTTCAGTATTGGGGGCGGCTTGAGACAATCGGTCACAGTCGATGGAAATCACACTGCCGAGTTTGGGATAGCCACCAACCGTCTGACGATCGTCGAGCATCACAATTGGCCGCCCTGAAGGTGGCACCTGAAGTGCTCCTCTGCAAATGCCTTCAGAATACATCTGTGAATTTGGGGTTGCGATCGCCCGCCCTTCGAATTGCGCGGCCATTCGATTGGACTGGGCAGAAAGACGATAGGTCGAAGTGCTGAATTGGATCCGTTGAGCCCGAGAAAATTTTGCCGCTTGATACCCTTCGACTACCCTCAAGGTCAACGTCTTTTGCCTTACAGGGATCGCCTTTTCGGGTGCTTGTTTGGGCGTGACCCTGTTCCCAAGGTTTTGACATTTTAAAACTTGGCCTTGGGTAATGGGGTGTCCATCACCATCCACGCCACCCAAGCCATCTCTCACAACGGCGGTAGCTGAGCCGAATATAGGCTCTGCACCAATGCCACCGGAAATCGCGATATAGCTACGTAGGCCCTCAATGGTTGACAGGGATAGTTTATCGCCCTTTGTCAATTGGAAGCTTTGCCAGGCATTTTGGTTCTTTTGATTAATGTTTACCTGCCGTGCTGCACCCGTCACAGCCAAAATGCAATCGCTCAGAATCTCTATTGTTAACTGTTGACCAACCACTTCCAATCCCGGTAACAAACAGGGATTCCCGCACAACACGTTGGCCCAGATAAAGCTGTGTTGATCGGCAGCGCCACCTTGGGTAATACCGATAGCTTCGTACCCTAAACGAGGCTTGTCTACCAGAAGAATCGGAAGACCGACATCGAGCACTTTCAAACACGGAATTCGATTCAAAGCACTCCCCCCATATTGAGATATTGTTGCTGGTTAATAGCATAGAATTTAACTGTCATACCCACTTCAAATGGCGTTGCGGGTTTTTGTTTAGCATTAAAAAGTGGTGTTGGGCACAGGCCGATGATGTTCCACCCACCCGGCGATGCAGAAGGATAAATAGCCGTCTGGCGGTCAGCGATGGCGACCGCACCAGCGGGGACCCGTTTTCTAGGGGTCGACAATCGAGGCATTGCAATTCGTTCATCCACTTCTGCTAAAAATGCAAAACCCGGCGCAAAACCCAAACAATACACCTGATATTCCCCACCCAAATGCAACTCAATGATCTCTTCTTTGCTCAGACCATGATGTTCTGAAATTCGCTGCAAATCGTTTTCAATTGGCGGATCGTAGTATACGGGCAAGGTTAAAAGTGAGTTGGATTGGCCCATTATGTGTTTTGACAATGGCTCAATCTTTGGCAGGCAATCACCAATCAAGTGTTTGGCCTGATAGTGGTCCAGCGACTCAGAATCGAATACCACTAGCAGTGAATCGTAAGCCGGTACCAGAGAAAGCCAACAAGGATCCTGTCGGGCAACCAAATACTGATAAAGTCGACGAACAAAATCGTTTTTGGCCTGCAACGAGTCTCCTGTTGCATAAACGATCAGCGCATTTTCACTAGCAATTTCAATGTGCAATGATTTCATTGATTGAAACTTTGTATTCGTGCGCGAATTTGCTTTACCGCTTCGATGGCATCGGGACTATCACCATGGACACATAAGGTATCCACTTTCAATTCTAGTGTTTTGCCGTTGTTGCTAACAATCGTATTGTGGAACAGTAAGCTATCGACGCGCTTCAAAATCTTATCTAGTGGCAAAATAGCATTAGGCTGTGTGCGGGGTACCAATCTTCCATCATCTTGATAGCCTCGATCAGCAAAAGCCTCAAACAACAGGGACACCGAGGCTTTATCCGCTAAATCTTTATAGCCTTGCCAGTCTGCCGTTGCTTGCAGCACTAGGGGTAAATTGCGAGGATATAGTCGCACCGCTTCAAGCACGGCAGCAAACACAGCGGGATCGGCCATCATATCATTGTACAAGGCACCATGTGGCTTAACGTATTGGACACTTTGTCCTTGAACACTGGCCATCCCATCTAGAGCGGCAATTTGATAATGCAGCATTGGGATGATTTCATCCCGTTGCATCTTCAAACTGCGACGGCCGAAACCTTGCCGATCCGGGTAAGATGGATGCGCGCCAATGGTCACGTCATTGGCTTTAGCAAAGCGAATGGCATTTTCCATTACTTCAGGGTCACCAGCATGGTAACCACAAGCTATGCTTGCCATGTCCACATGGGGCATTAACAAATCGTCATGATTCATTTGCCACGCGCCATAGCTCTCGCCTAGATCACAATTTAGTTTCATCACAGTGATACAGCTCCGGATTAATTTCAGATACACTCTCTATGTTACTTATTTACGGGAAAAAGTCAGTTTTATGCTGCAGATTGGAAAAATTAACCGCTTGCAAGTCGTCGATGAATTGCCCTTCGGCTTTTATTTATCTGACGATTCAGAGCAACGCGTATTGCTCCCCCACTCGTCTATCAAAGGCAAAGTGTCACTGGGCGATTCAGTCGAAGTGTTTTTGTATCATGATAGTGACGATCGTTTAATCGCCACCATGAAAACGCCTTTGGCTATGTTGGAAGATGTCGCTGTGTTGCGAGTTAAATCTATTTCACGAGTCGGTGCATTTCTGGATTGGGGATTGGAAAAAGATCTACTGGTGCCCTTCAGTGAACAAGAAAAGCCCATGCAAGAAGGTTTGGCCTATGTGGTGTACGTATTTCAAGATCCTCACAGCCACCGTCTCGCAGCGAGTACCAAATTACGCCATTATCTCCATGAAGATGGCGAAGGTTTATGCCCCCGTCAGGCCGTTGAACTGATTATTTATGGGCGCTCCGATTTAGGCTATAAAGCGGTAATCGATGAAACGTACCTAGGGCTGATATTTAAAGACGAAGTGTTTCAACCTTTGCGCATCGGACAACGGTGTCAGGGATTTGTTAAACGGATCCGCGAAGACGGTAAAATTGACTTGTGTTTTCAATTTCATGATCCCAAATCACGCAACGATTTAGAGCAGAAGATCTTGGATGATTTGGTTGCTCACGGTGGGCTGTCTACACTAACGGACAAAAGCCCGCCCGAACAGATTAGCCAACGATTTGGCGTCAGCAAAAATACCTATAAGAAAGCGTTAGGGTCACTGTTCAAACAAAAGCGCATTCTATTGGACAAAACGAAAATTACCTTGATAGAGACTCCCGAATGAAAGCTACTGTTACTTGGCAAAAAGATTTAGCCTTTTTTTGTGAAACAGAAAATGGTCACTCAATGGTGCTGGACGGTTCAGGTCAGGCGATGAGCCCGATGGAATCGGTCTTGATGTCTGTCGGTGCCTGTTCATCTGTAGACGTGGTAGAAATCATGAAGAAAGCCCGTCAAGACATTCAGCATTGTGAGTGTCAACTCAGTGCAGAACGAGCTGAGAAGCCACCGAGAGTCTTTACCCAGATCCATGCCCATTATCAAGTGTCGGGCAACAACTTAAGTGAAAAGCATCTGCAACGAGCGGTTCAACTATCTTGTGAGAAGTACTGCTCGGTAATGTTGATGCTGACAGGTAAGGTCTCCATCACCACAAGCTTTGCTATCAGCGAATCTTAAAGCACATAGCGGATGTTATGCTTCACTGGCCCATTGTTGAAACAATAGCGCTTCTACTTCTTCGCTTCCAACGGGTTTAGAATAGTAATAACCTTGAATGTATCGGCATCCGTGCTTTTTGAAAAATTGCACTTGATGCTCACTTTCAATGCCTTCTGCAACACAGATCATATTGAGGTTGTTTGCCATACCGAGGGTGGTTAAGACGATGGCATCGCTGTCTTTATCTTTACCAATATCATCGACGAAGCTCTTGTCGATCTTTAAGATCTGTAACGGAAATTTCTTCAAATAGCTCAAGGATGAGTATCCAGTACCGAAATCATCCAAAGCCAACATAAAGCCAGCCGCACGCAAACTCTCGAACTTCTGCAATGCGGTTTCAGTATTCTCCATCAAAGCACTTTCAGTAATTTCAAATCGAAGTGCATGGGTTGGCAGCTCATAACGAGCCAACAGCGCTTTAACTTTACTGATATCAAACGCTGACTTGAAGTGCAATGCCGACAAATTGACAGACAGATAGCCTTGAAAGCCTTTTTGATACCATTGGTGCATGTCTTTCAGCCCACGTTCAATAGCGTCGTGGGTCATATCAATGATTAAGCGCAACTCTTCAGCGACTGGAATGAAGAAATACGGCGAAATGGATTTACCCTCTACGGTGCATCGCAATAACAACTCCAGGCCGGCCACACAGCCTTGACGGATGTCCACTATCGGCTGATAGTGGTTGTAGAAGCCATTTTCTTCAAACGCTTGTTTAATTTGGTTCTCTAACTGCAATTGTTGCTGGGCTTGGGCATTCAATTCCTCGGTAAAAAATTTAAAACCACATAGGTTGTCTTTTTTAGCGCTGTACATCGCCACGTCTGCTTGCTTTAACAGATCTTGGGCAGTTTTTGCATCGTTGGGAAACATCGAAACCCCTACACTACAAGATATCCGTAGCACTTCGTCTTCGATGGTGATGGGCGATTCCAATGAGCGAATCAACTCATCAATAAAGTCCACCAGATGACCCGGTTGGTCTATATCTTCGATAAGAATAACAAACTCATCGCCTCCTAAACGTGCCACAGTGTCATTCTCTTTTGTTAAGTGCAGCATGCGCTTTGCTACATGTTGTAACAAGCGATCTCCAAAATCATGGCCGAGAGAATCGTTGACACTTTTAAAACGGTCTAAATCAATAAACAACACTGCGTGGCAAGTATTCTTACGCTTTGATCCCAAAGTGGCATGTTCAAGACGATCTAAAAACAAGCTACGATTCACCAAGCCCGTTAAATTGTCGTAATTGGCGATTTTAATCAGTTGACGCTCTGCGTTCTTTTGCTCGGTTACATCAGTCAAAACAAACAAATAGTAATCGATGCGACTGTCCACTTTGACATTTGCAATGGCTGTGACGTTCATGACTACATCGCGCAATTTGCCTTGGTTGTTGATTAATTGATGCTCATGTTTGCAATGATGGCCTGGCTTAAGAGATTGCATAATCTCAAACATTAAACCTTGAAGTTCTGGCTGCCGATTAAAAACGCTTTGCAGTTGGACAACTAAAGTCGACTCTTGGGTAATTCCAAAGGCGTTTTCGAAGCTTGCATTGGCGGCGACCGGATTGCGCTGTTCATCATAAATGACTACCCAATCTTGAGTGTGGGAGAAGGCGTTTCCGAACAAGCGAACTTTGCGCTTCTCATTGTCCAGACGAATAAGTTGTTGTTGTCGAACATAGTGCCATGATCCCACTGCCGCCAACACCATGACAACATAGAAGGTATACGCTAGCGGAGACGCCCAAGGTGCATAGCCGGCTCGTATGCCAATAGACACCCAATTTTCTGGATCGCTGGAATCTGCCAAGTTTGTGCTGACTCTGAACTGATAGTCTCCTGGAGCCAAAGTTGGAAAGGTCACTTTCGGTAGACGAGTGGTGGAATGAGCAATGACACTCTCGCCTTCAACCAACTGATAGTGGTAATTGATGCTTTGGGTAGAATCAAAGGCCATGTTGGAGAAATTGATGGTCAAGCCCACATCATCATGTTCTAACTGCAACGAATAATCGTTAAGTGCAACCAATGGCAGCGTCAAAGACCGCGATGACAATTGTATATCGGTAATCGTTAGTCGCTGGTCTGTTTCCACACTGGGCGGTATCTTGGCCGGATCAAAAAGCACTAAGCCCTTGGGAGACCCGTACGCAAAACGACCATCCGTCAAGCGAGCATAGGCACCCTGATTGAACTCGGCAGTATTCAGTTCCTGACCATAACGATAGTGGGACACTTTGTTGAGGGGGATCGAGTAACGGTGGATACCGCTGTGAGAACTAAACCAGAGGTTTTGTTCTTCATCGATTTGTAATCCATATACGATATTGGTACTTAAAATGTTGTCTTTGTTGAAGAAATAAAGTTGCTCATAGGTCGTGGCATCTAACCCAAAGATTCCGACACTGGCGTAAGCTACCCAAAGCACATTACTTTTGCTGATAGTCCAACTGGAAGGAACAATCCGAAGCTCCTGATAGGCATCCGGAACTTCATGGATCTTACGAATGCGATTGGTTTTTGTGTCCATTAACCACAGGCTATTGTGAATCCCGATCAACAAGTCTGAAGACTGTTGATTCAAAAATCCAAGCAACGACGGATCTTTATCCGTACTGAACTCACGGGATTGTGTGTGAATCTCTTCAATACCGGAGTCGTCGGTGTAGCGATATAGTTTGTTCCAATCACTCAGCCATAATCTGCCTTGACCGTCTAATATTGAACTTAAAATTGGATTTTCCGCCACATCTTTAAACGTTTCGCTTAACTCAGATAGTGGTGTGATTGTCTTTGCAGTTGGATCAAATAGGCGGATACCTTCAGCCGTTCGCAACCACAACTTGCCATCCTTTCTTACATGGATGCCATCAAGAATTGATTCACTGAAAGCGTAATTCGATTCGCTACTGACTAAATAGGAGTCACTGGTGCGGGTCTGTAGATTAAGATGATTTAAACCATTGTCCGTGCCCACCCACACATAACCCGGTTCAGTTTGTTCTATTGTCCAAATCGTGTTGTGGCTTAATGGACGGTTTTTAGTATCCAATCGGCTGTTAAAAATACTGTCAAACATGAGGCTGGTGGGAGACCAATAAAGTGCACCTCCAAATATAGTACCCATCCAGTAATTGCCAGCACTGTCGATCACGATATCGTAAATATCTTTTTGTGAGAGTTCTTCATTGCCGCTATTCGGCTCCAGCAAGTGAGTCACCTTCCCTGCTTTGGCATCCAAAGCAAGTAATCCGATGTCGGATCCAATCACAAATTCTTGTTCACCTATTTGCATTATTTTCCATATATTGCGGTTAGGTTCTATCACAGTTGCTTTGGGTTGGGGATTGGTCCCTTTGACGTACCCAAGCAGTTCATCTAACGGAAAACGATATAAGCCCTGTACAGTGCCTAACCAAAACCGATTGCTTGAATCGGTCAACAAATATTTTGCGTTGGTGTTGTCTATATTACGAGGCAATTCGCCCAGATAGTCTATATCGACTCGCTTTGGAGAATTCAGGTCGATGGCAGACAAGCCTCCAGTGTGAGCAACAAACACTATCGAATCCACAACCTTCACAAATCGAATATGGCCATCTTGCTCGATTTCTTGTGCTGATAAATTGAAAATGCTGGTGTAAGTGCCATTTTGCAGGGAGTAGCGTAATACCGATTCATTCATCGATATATAAATATTGCCCTGATTATCGCTGGTAAAATTGCTTGCGTATTGCAACCAAGCACTGTGACCGGCATAGGGGATTGAAACGACATTTTTTAGCCTATTATTGGCAAGGTCGTATCGAAAGACTCCAGAATTGTCGGTACTGATCCACAGTTGTTGCTGCTCATCCATATACAGTTTGAAAATGGGTAAATCGGCCAACTCATTGTTTGGACCACTGACCGCGGTTATTTTATAACCATCAAAGCGATTCAATCCACCTGCAGTGCCCAACCAGAAAAACCCATCGGGGTCAAACAGCATGGTATTGACGGTATCTTGGCTTAATCCATTTTTGGTAGATAAGGTGGTAAACTTGGGATCAATGACTTTAGGCGTAGAATAACTGAATGCACTGCAAAACAGTGACATTATCGAGGCGACAAAAATAGCTCTTAGATAACTAAAAGACGCATTTTTGCCTGTTCTATGAGCAAGGTGTAGGTTCAAACATCTTACCTATGTTGTCGAATAGTCACTTACCACAGAAGACTATTGCGATTACTCCGACGCTAGTGTCTTAAACAAAAACATCTTGAGCCGGCACTACCTTTCGGCCGAGTTTAGCAAACCCTAATTCAGATTCGCAATTAATTGTATACAGTATAGGCCATAAAAAACGCTTTACAGTCGCGCCTTTAAATAGCCTGATACGGCCGGTATACAAGCAACCACGGAGGCCGAGATCAAGACTTTTATCGCCATAGAAATCGTGCCTGAATCAATATAATTTTGGTTCAGCATCAGGCCGAACTCCTGGTTCAAATAGCCAGACAAAACAAAGGATGCCAACCACATGGCCATGAGTGATAACGCGATACCTAGGCCCGTCACGAGCAGCGCTTCAAGTTGAATCAGGGCAAAAACATAGCTGGGTCCAGCACCGAGCATACGCAGCACTCGAATTTCTTGTTTGCGTTCGCGGACCGAAGCCAACAACATAATAGCCATGGCGATCATGGCAGAAACAAATACCAATGATGAAATCACCAACAAGGTATTTTCAAACAGAGTCAACATTGACCAAAGTTCATTCAACGCTACGCCTGGCAAGATGGCAGTCAGAGGCTCTCCATCATACTGAGTTATAAAGCGTTGCATCGTCAGTACACTCAAAGGCGACGATAAGCCCAACATTACCGCAGAAACCGCATCTACTGGTGATTGGTGGTCAGCGTGGGAAAGATTATGGATCAGTGACAAATCTTTCAAAGCTATGTAAAGACTGGTATCCACTGGTGTCCCCGTCCTAGCCAAAATGCCCACTACTTTAAAAGGATTATCTCGATGAACACTAAAGCTCACTTTAGCCGTTCCATGAGATAGTGAAATCGTGTCTCCCAAATTATATTGATGATGAAGGGCGACGTCTGCCCCTAAAACCACTTCCAGCGACTCAGAAAATGCTAAGCCTTGGGAAAATTGCAGGGCTTGTTTATCGGCATATCGGAAATGTTCAAAATAGCTTGGTGTTGTACCCACCACTGCAAAACCATCATGAGAATCTCCCAAAGCTATCGGGATAGCCCACTTGACCGCTTTTTGTTGGGCAAGATCTTGGTAGGTTTGCCAACGAATCCCGCTAGGTAAGCTCGACAGATGAAAAACCGAACCCAGCAATAGATTGGTGCTGCTGGTTCTTGCACCCACTATTAAATCTACTCCAGAAACGCTGCGGGTAAAACCATCTCGTGTTTGTTGACGGATCTGCTCTATGCTCAGCAGCAGTGTGACACTGACCACTATGCCCAAAAGCGTTAACCCCACTGAGACTTTTCGGTTCCATAAACTCTTACTCGCCAAGGTGAATAACATTGCTGTTCTCCTTTGGCTGAGCATCGTTTTCCTTGCCACTAAGCAAGTCTTGGACACTTAAACGGTATTCAAAAAACGATTCGAGTCTGTGATCGTGACTGACAAACAACAAGGCGCACTTTGCACTATCACAGCACTGGATCAAAGTTTCCATAAAGGACGCTGTTGTGTCTTCGTCCAACGCCGACGTTGGCTCATCTGCGAGGATAATTTGCGGCTGATTAATCAACGCTCTGGCGATGGCAACTCGTTGTTGCTGACCGACACTCAATTGATCGGCTCGCTGTGATAGGAAGCGATGAGGTAACTTCAATTGATCCAACAAGGCTTCAATTCGATTCTGTGCTTGTTGCGAATTCTGTTTTGCGAATTCACAGGCTAAAGAAACGTTCTCCCACACCGTGAGATAAGGGATAAGGTTAAATTGCTGAAATATCACTCCCATGTGCTGCGCTCTGATCTTATCGCGTTTTGAACCGCGCAAGGTCGAAAAGGGTTGGCCAAGGATTTGGATCTCACCTTCACTAGGTGTGATAACACCGCTCAATAGGTTTAATAGCGTGCTCTTGCCGCTGCCTGACGGGCCAAACATGAAGCATCTCTGCCCTTGTTCCATTTGCCAGGAGGAAATGTTGATCAAGCTATTGGCGCTATCTCCCTCGTAACTGAATTTTACATCTCGCACTGTTATCGCTGCTTCTGACACAATCGCTTTCCAGTTTATGGTTTGTCTGATTCGGGTATGTTACCCGTAAGTTGTTGTTTTTGCTCCTCGGTCAATACGTCTAGATAGACCGATTCGATTTTTGCTTCAGGGTTGAGTAACTTCAACTGTTGCAAATACTGGAAAATATCGTTCTGGCTCTCAGCGATTTGTTGCTGCCATTGTGCTTGGTTTTGCCCAGTTGTTTGATTTTTTAACAAGCTTTGATGGCGCTCTAACATTTGTTGTAGAAAGGCTTGTGATCCCTCGCTACTTTTTGCCTCACTCGCCTTTCGTTGCTTCATTCTCGCCGCAGCAGAATGTTCTGCTAGTCGAGCGCCTGTCACTACGAGTTCTTGCATCTCCTGTTGTCTTTGATCATTTGATAGAGCTACTAAGCTATCGACTTCAGATATTTCCCGAGAGTCATCAAGATCTTGCGAAGTCTGCTGATCGATTTCCTGTTGCAGAGTCATCTCTACCGAGCGTTGCAATTCTTCTGAAAATAGCTTTGCCTCCTGCTCAGCGAGGGCCTCATAATCGGTACTGGCCGGCTTGAATGCTAATACTGGCTCGCTTTCTGCGACAACCTCCTCTGAAGGCTGCGACTTGAAGGCTTCTATTTGCGGCGATGCCTCAATAGGAGTATCTAACTGTATGATATCGGATTGAGGCTGGCTGACCATTGGAGGAGCTTGTAAGCCGGAGTCGAAGCTTTGAAAATGATCGAAAAAGACTAAAAACAAGCATCCAGCTGAGGCAACTAAGCCCATTGGCCATTGCCATTTACGCCAAGAGGACACAACCAAGTATGTCGAAACTCCCTGTTTGATTCTGTCGAAAAGGCTCGCCTTGTTAGTCGCTATCTGAGGGGCTTGTTTGGCGTGTTGTCTAGCCAATGCAAGGATTGATTCATCCACCTTTTGACTAGGCTGAGGATGCCTGAGGTTCTTATACCACTGACTCAGAGTTGGGTCGTGTTCAAAGCGCTCGGTCATAAACTTCCCCATCGGTTTTGCGCTCAATACATTGACGCAGCAACTTATAGGCATTGCGTAAACGACTCTTCATCGCCTCTAAGGTACATTCAACTACATGGGCGATATCGGCGGCGGTTAGATTGGATTCTTCTTTTAATAAAAAACATTCCAAGTGATGAGGCTGCATTTGACCAAGACAAGATTCCATTGCGAGCTGAATTCGCTGTTCAAACATGTGCTTTTCAGGATCTTGATTGCTCGCAACACCTTCGGATTGTTCCACGTCGTATTCATAGGTCAAAGCATTTTGACGGCCGTGAGTACGATGATGATCAATCAACTTGTTGCGAGCAATTTGATATAACCAGGTTGTCAACTTAGCCGTTGGCTGATACTGATGACTGGCGCGGATCACACTACTCCAAACATCCTGATGGATATCTTCTGCGATACTCAAATCATGCAATTGACGGGCGATAAATCGATATACGCCCAGACGGTGGCGAGAATACAAGATCTCAAATGCTTGTACCTCACCATGGGCATATTGCAGCAACAGCTGTTCATCTGACATGTCACCAAAGCTGTTTTTATTACTGGCTTGAGCCATAGTCTGAACAACTTCCCATTTAACTGCGATTGTCCAACTTTTAGCTACCGTATTCCGAGGGAACTGGTGGCTTGAGGTTGGTTGTGTTTGGATGACGAAATTGTATGCTGCCCATCCTCAGGTTGTAAAGCCATGTATAATCGGATCAGTGATACCAACTCTGCTCGGTAGCCGAAAGGATCGCTTCCTCGATTGTTCTGTGCCAACTCCAATACTGGTTGTAAACTGGCTGTATGGGTATATTTGCTGCCTTCAAGGTGCTGAGCAAACTCCGCCACCGCAGTGGCAAACTGAAAGTCCGTACCCAGCGAATCGAATGCCCTAATATCGCTGCGCTTCACTAGATGGCTGACCAATTGACTGTCTTGTTGTGCCGGTAATTTATATCGCAAACTGACCTGAGCTAGCTCATCGCTCTTATCTGTTGCAGTAGAATTTGATGATTGACCATAACGCAAGTCACTGTGGTAGCCATTCCCAGCTCCGACAAGAGTCAATTCGTACAACGCAGTAACCCGATGACCTGCACCAATTTCCCCAGCATCCACCTTATCATTATTAAAATCTTCATCGTTGAGGCGACGATTTCGATAGCCGATTAAACGATATTCAGACACCACCGCAGGATTAAATTCCACTTGAATTTTGACATCTTTCGCGATGGTTTGGATATTCGCTTGAAGATCATGCATTAGCACTTTTTGGGCTTCTTTCAACGAATCAATGTAGGCATAATTGCCGTCTCCGTGGTCGGCCAATTGCTCAATCAAATGTTCGTTATAGTTTCCTGTGCCCACGCCCAAGGTAGTCAACGCTATGCCTTTTTTTCGTTCAGAGCTTACCAGATCGATAAGCTGTTTGTGATCGGTGATGCCCAAATTAAAGTCACCATCAGTCGCCAATATAATACGATTGACACCCTCTTTTATGAACTGCTGTTGCGCCAATTGATAGGCCAATTGAATCCCTTCAGAGCCATTTGTCGAACCACCACTGGAGAGTTTGTTAAGGGCAGCTTCAATAGCCAAATAGTTGTCCCCTGCGGTGGGTTCCAACACGATTCCTGAAGCGCCGGCATACACCACAATCGATATGCGGTCAGCGTGATTTAATTGCCGAGCTAGAAGCTTCATGGCCTGTTTTACCAGTGGTAGCTTATTGGCTTGATTCATTGAACCAGACACATCCAACAAAAATACTAAATTGCGGCCGACGGGCGCGAATGTTTGCGGTGTGTTTCCCTGCAATCTTACCTGCATCAGTGTTTTACTGGCGTCCCAGGGATGAGCAGACACTTTCGTATCCACAACGAACGGATGTTGGTTGTTGGTTGAATTTAAAGGCTGATATTGGAAGTAATTAATAAACTCTTCTACTCGAATCGCATCCTGAGGCGGGATCACCCCCTGGTTTAGCATTCGACGGGTATTGGTGTAACTACCGGTATCCACGTCAATTGAAAATGTCGAAAGAGGATTTAGGTGGGTCTGAAATACACCTCCGTCATCCGGCAACTGGTAGTTTTCATAGTTATCCCAAGTTGGCGATTGAGGTGGTGCGGGTCTTGTTAACCTTGCAGCGGAAAATTGAATCATTTCTGCTTCGACAGCAGCCAAACTTGCAATCCTCTGTCTTTTCTCAGCTTGCTCTTGAATTTGTTGATCCTGTTGTTGTTTCTCCAGTTTAACTTCATGTCTTGTCTGCTGATCTTGATTCGCCGCAGTGCAGCCAGTCAGCAATGCAACTAAAATTACTGTAAGTGGCTTTGCTATTGAGAGGTTAAGGGTTTTACTTAACTGGGTTGTTGTTTTCATTTTTCATTCCTTGCTGGTGACTTTCTCCCTATCAACGATGCTGATTTGCAAAAGGGTTTTTTATTTTCAAATGAATTACTTTCGGTGGCTCTCAAAACCCTTTGTTACAAATTCCCCACAAATTAGCGAATTTCGCTAACACAATCGGCGTAAACTACTTTCAACAACAATCAAAAAGTTCTATCTACTTGTTTTATATATATTTTTACTTGTGGCACAGGGAATGCTTTGTGTCAAAACAAATAGATAAAGTTGATTCAATCGGCCACTAACGAACTTATGTTCCAAAGGTCTGAATCAAAAAAGAATTCAATCGCCAGAACAATAGGAATTTAAAATGGACCCGTTAACTCGCACGATCAAACACTCTGCAACTCGTATTCTCGGCTGTGCCGCCATCATCGGTTTTAGTGTATTGGCCAGTGGTTGTGGAGAAGCTGAAGCGCTGGCTGAAGAGAATGCCAAAGAAAAAGAAGTCATTGCCATTCCTGTCGAGGTAGCTCAGCTGAAACAAGGCGACATTTCGTCAAACTATTCCACTACAGCGGTACTTGAAGCGAAAGAAGAAGCTTTCGTTGTCGCTAGAGCTTCTGGGATCATCGATCATATTTACGTTGAAGAAGGCGATTATGTCGAAAAAGGACAAGTTCTGGCACAACTTGAACCGCAACGTTATCAATTGAATTTGCAAAAGGCACAAGCGGAGTTGCAAGGCATTGAAAAAGAATTAGCGAAAGTAAATAAGGTGTACGATCAAAAACTGATCAGCGATGACACCTACGACAAACTCACTGCCCAATACGAATCAGCCAAAGCATCTTTGTCGTTGGCGAAGCTAGATTTGAAAGAAGCCACTATCGTTGCGCCCATCAGTGGCTTTATTGCTGAGCGTAACGCGAAAGTAGGTAACCTAACCGAATCCTTCCAACGTGAACGTATGTTCCACATTGTTCAACAAAAAGATTTGTATGGCATCGTGCATTTACCTGAAAAAGAACTACCTCGGGTGCACACCAACCAAACAGCTGAACTAAAAGTAACTGCCTTGGGTGACAAGAAAGTTCAAGCCTATGTAGAGCGAATCTCACCTGTCATTGACTCCAAAACCGGCACCTTCAAAGTGACTTTGCGGGTGCCCAATGAGGATAATTTGCTCAAGGCCGGTATGTTTAGTCAGGTTAACTTAAATTATGACACTCGTCAGAACGCAACTTTATTACCTAGAAAAGCCCTTTTGGCCATTGACGACAATATGAACGTGTTTGTAGTCGACCAAGGGAAAGCGAAAAAAGTTTCGGTCACTGTGGGCTACCAAGAAGGTAACTTTGTGGAGATTCTTCAAGGTTTAACAGGTAAAGAAACCGTGGTCATCACAGGCCACCAGAATCTTAAAGACGACGCTCCTGTTGAAATCGTCAACGGTTAATTGAGGAGTCTTTCATGAGTCTTGTTGATGTCGCGGTCAAACGCCCAGTTACCGTTTGGATGTTCACACTAGCCATATTGTTGTTTGGCTTTGTGTCACTGTCCAGATTGTCCTTAAATTTATTACCCGAATTGTCTTATCCGACGCTGACCATTCGCACTGACTATGTTGGTGCGGCCCCAGGGGAAGTTGAACAATTGGTATCCAAACCCATCGAAGAAGCTGTTGGTGTGGTAAAGGGAGTACGCACGGTCACCTCTTCTTCCAAAGCGGGACAATCGGATGTTGTACTGGAGTTTGAGTGGGGTACAGAGATGGATCTGGCGAGTTTAGAGGTACGTGAAAAGCTCGACGTACTGCGCCTCCCTCTTGATGTGAAGCGGCCACTTTTATTACGTTTCAACCCAAGTCTTGACCCCATCATGCGTTATGGTTTGGGTGCAAAATCCGATGCAAGCCAACCGCAACAGTCGTTGGACATCAATGAGATGAAACGATTGCGGATCTTTGCTGATGAGCAAATCAAACGCAAATTGGAGTCAGTTGAAGGTGTGGCATCTGTGCGTATCGGCGGCGGCTTGGAAAGTGAAGTTCAAGTGTTGATCGACCAGCAAAAAACCAGTCAGCTAAACATTTCACACAACGAGATCATAACCCGCCTTAAAGCGGAGAACATTAACGCCTCAGGCGGACGTGTCGAAGAAGGTTCACAAGAATATTTGGTTCGCACCTTGAATCAATTTCAAACCTTAGATGACATGCGCAATGTGTTTATCGCCACGCGGGAAGGACGCCATATCCGTTTGGCCGATGTTGCGCAGGTCCTTGATACCTATAAAGAACGCGATTCTATGACACGCTTCGACGGACTCGAAGGCGTCGAGATAGCCATATATAAAGAAGGCGATGCCAATACGGTAAATGTTGCCAAAGCCGTTAGCCAACGTTTAGAAGCGATTCAAAAAGACCTGCCAGAGGCCTATCAAATGCAATTGGTGTACGACCAATCACGGTTCATTGCCAGTGCAATTGACGAAGTAAAATCTGCTGCGATCATTGGTGGTATTCTTGCCATGTTGATTTTGTATCTGTTTTTGCAAAACATCTGGCCTACCATCATCATCTCAATTTCTATTCCGGTATCCATTATCGCCACCTTCAATTTGATGTACGGCAATGACATCAGTTTGAACATTATGAGCCTTGGTGGGATCGCCCTTGCCATCGGCTTGCTGGTGGACAACAGCATTGTGGTTTTGGAAAACATAGACCGACACAAACAGGCTAATACAAATAAGTTTGACGCCGCCGCCAAAGGCACAAAAGAAGTATCCATGGCCATCATCGCTTCGACGTTAACCACAATGGCGGTATTTTTCCCTTTGGTGTTTGTACAAGGTATCGCTGGACAGTTGTTCAGTGATCAAGCCTTGACTGTGACCTTTGCCTTAGCCGTTTCATTGGTGGTGGCATTAACCCTGATCCCCATGTTAGCGGCCCGAGAAGGCAAAAAAGATGCTGAAACCCCTTTGGATTTAGGACCAAAACAAGAAGCCAAGAAGCCAACTACTTGGCTAGGTAAAGCCTTTTATTATCTTATGTGGCTACCCAAAAAATTGGTGCTTATGGTGTTTTACTATTTGCCACTGGTGCTGAGCACTTTGGTTATCACGGTGTTCCGGATTATCTCGAAAGCCCTGCAGTTTCTGTTTAAACCTCTTATTTGGGCGTTCGACAAACTCTATCACCTACTTGCAATAGCTTACGAGAAGGGATTGAGTTGGGCTCTTAGAGCAAGGTTGCTAGTCAGTGCCGCTATCTTGGCAGTCTGTGCTCTATCGTTGACGTTAATACCTAAACTAGGAGTTGAATTGATCCCGCCGATGGCCCAAGGTGAGTTTTATGTCGAGGTCACCTTGCCGACCGGTTCACGCTTGGAAAGTACCGATACCGTGATCAAGGAATTGGCGCACTACACTCAAGAAATGGACGCGGTAGCACGCACCTATGCGTTGGTTGGAACTGGCAGTTTGATGAGCGCCTCTCCCAGTCAAGGTGGAGATCACTGGGGTAAATTGAACGTTGTTTTGAAACCTAACCGTAGCGCCGAAGAACAAGCTCAGGTGATGGAAGCCATGCGCGTCTATCTATCCAAACAAGCGGGTGTGCAAAGCCGCTTTGGAACCCCTGAACTATTCAGCCTTGCAACTCCAATAGCTATCGAAATCGCCGGCTACGATTTAGCAACACTGAAGCGCTATGGTAACAAAGTGGCTGAAGCGCTGGCTAAACACGACCGCTTTGCTGACATCGAAAGTTCTTTGCAATCGGGTAATCCAGAACTAAAAGTTGTGTTTAATCACAGTAAGTTAGCACAATTGGGTTTAAATGCTCCGGACGTATCTAAGATCATTGCGGCAAAAGTAGGCGGTGAAATCGCCACTCAATACAGCATTGATGATCGTAAAGTTGACATTCTGGTGCGTAACCAGGAGCGTCAAAGAGACTCCATCGAAGATATTGGAAACATTGTGGTTAACCCCGGTTCTAGCCCATCAATTCCTTTGGAAGCGGTGGCAGACATTAGCCTGACTATTGGCCCCAGTGAAATTACACGTATTGGCCAACAGCGGGTTGTGGTGGTGTCTGCAAACTTGAAATATGGTGACTTAGGTACTGCAGTACAAGAAGCTCAAAGTGCGCTCAATAGTGTAAAACTTCCTATCTCGTTAACGGGTAAAGTATCCGGTCAAAGTGAAGATATGGAAGCGAGCTTCAACTCACTCTATTTAGCCTTGGCTTTGGCTGTGTTTATGGTGTATTTGGTCATGGCATCTCAGTTTGAGTCGTTATTGCATCCCTTTTTGATCCTTTTCACTGTGCCTTTAGCTTGTGCAGGCTCAATCTATGGTCTGTTTATCACTCAAACCAACGTCAGCGTAGTCGTGTTTATCGGGTTGATCATGTTGGCAGGGATTGTGGTCAATAATGCCATCGTCCTGATCGACAGAATCAATCAATTGCGCCAAAGTGGTGAAGAAAAGCTGGCTGCGATTGAGTTAGCTGCCACCAGCCGTTTGCGTCCGATTTTGATGACAACCTTGACTACGACTCTGGGGCTACTCCCCATGGCAATTGGTCTAGGTGAAGGGGCAGAAATTCGCACCCCAATGGCGGTAACCGTAATCTTCGGTTTAATGTTCGCTACCTTGTTGACTCTGTTTTTGATACCTATTTTATACAGCGTATTTGATCGCAAAGTCTTTGTTGTAGAACCGAAAGCAACTGAGACCTCAGCTAAGGACCCTGTGTATGGATAAGTTCGCTAATGCAGGGGCCGCTCTGGCCTCTTTTGCGATGCGTAAACCCGTTACGATTGGCATGCTGTTTTTTTCATTGTTGATCTTCGGCATTGCAGCCAGTCGCATGTTGCCTTTAGAAAAATTCCCAGGCATTGACATCCCTCAGTTGTTTATCCAAATCCCTTATCAGGATGCAACTCCTGCTGAGATTGAGAAGATGATCACGCGCCCTGTAGAGGAAGCTCTGGCAACCATGTCGGGTATCAAACAACTGCGTTCACGGTCGAATGAAAACAGTGCGGAAATTCAATTGGAATTTGATTGGTCACAAAACATCAAAGCCAAGAGCATTGAAGCCCGTGAAAAGATCGATGCCATTCGCCATCTATTGCCTGATGATGTTGAACGGGTCATGGTGTACAAATTCAACTTGCGGGACATGCCCGTATTCCAGTTGCGCTTATCCAGTGATAGGGATATTTCAAATTCCTATGACCTTTTGGAGCGCAATCTAAAGTTGCCTATCGAACGGGTTAAAGGTGTATCACGAGTTGAACTCTATGGTGTACAGAAAAAACAAATCGCCATTCGTGTCAATGAAGAGCGTATTGCCTCCTTACACATTGATACCCAAACCCTGATCAATCGGTTACGTGACGCCAACTTCTCCATGACGGCAGGTAACTTCTTCGATCTCGAGCAAAAAATTACCGTTAATCCGGTCGGCGAGTTCCAAGATAAGCGGGATATTGAAGAGTTGTTGATCACGGGCAACATTCGTCTTAAGGATATTGCGGATGTTCGTTATGAGACACCAAAGCGCACCGAGGGTCGTCACCTAGACAAGACCCACGCGATCGGTTTGAATATTTTCCGCGAGTCCGATGCTAATATGGTGGATGTCTCACAACGGGTATTGGCAGAGATTGAAGCAGCCAAAACCAACCCAGCATTCAATGGTATCAACCTATTCGTGATGCAAGATGAAGCGAAAAGTGTCACCTCTTCCCTCAGTGATCTGCTCAATGCCGGTCTGATTGGTGCCGTTTTGTCCATCATTGTGTTGTATTTGTTCCTTCGCAATCTGGCGACCACAATGATTGTCGTGTTGTCGGTACCCTTTTCAATCTGTATTACATTGGGCTTTATGTATGTTATGGGCTACAGCCTTAACATCTTGTCTCTGATGGGCTTGATGTTGGCCGTCGGTATGCTGGTCGATAACGCTGTAGTGGTAACGGAAAGTATCTTCCAAGAAGCCTCCACCACCAAAGATCCTGTTGAAGCCACCAAACGGGGCGTTGCCAGCGTCAGTTTGGCGGTGATCGCTGGCACAACCACCACTGCTATCGTTTTTCTACCCAATATTGTCGGCGTCAAAGTGGATTTGACTGTTTTCTTGGAACATGTGGCTGTGGCCATCTGTATTTCTTTGTTCGCTTCCCTGTTATTGGCACAAACTCTGATCCCTTTGCTCACAGCAAAATTAATGAAGCATCCTCGTTTGATGCCACAAATCAAAGAAGGCGAACCCAACGAGTCTAAAGTTGCCACTAAAGTAAAGGGACTTTACGCCCGAATTTTACAATGGACCTTGGATAATCAGGGTAAAACGGTATTAATTGCCATTGGTATTCTAGTCAGTACTGCTTTACCGATGAACATGGTGAGCAATAACGAGGAAAGTAATGATAATCGGGGCGTGATCTGGCTGAATTACGATATTCAAGGAAACTACAGCGTTGATGAGGTCGAAAAAGACGTCAAACGTATGGAGGACTTCCTCTACGCTAATAAAGAATCCTTTTATATCAAACAAGTCTACACCTATTTCACCACCGGACATGCGGTATCAGGGATCACCCTTGAGGACGATGTTCCGGAAAAAATTTCCGCGTTGAAGAAACGTATCAAAGAACAATTCCCGGCCTTTGTTCGGGCTAAACCCTCTTTTGAATGGAACCAAGGAAACGGTGGCGGCGTGCGCATCACCCTATTGGGACAAAGTTCTGAAACCCTCATGTCGGTGGCAAACAACATTGTGCCGGTGATCGCCAATATTAAAGGATTGACCGACGTTAAGACCGACATTGACAGTCAGAACTACGAGTTACAAATCAGCATTGACCGTCAGAAGGCGTTTCAGTTTGGATTAAACAGTACAGACATTTCAACTGTGGTCAGCACCGCTTTGCGGGGCAGCAATTTGCGTACACTTCGGAATGACAGTAGTGGCGAAGTAGACATTCGTATGATGTACGACGAATCCTTACAGGAGTCCGTAGAGCGTCTGCGAAATATGACGGTGTATCGGGACGAAACGCTCAATGTGACTTTGGATATGGTCGCGGATATGAGGATCCTCCCTCGCCTGTCGCAAATTCAACGTAACTATAGGCAAACCTCGTTGAGTATTGGTGCCAATCTGGAAGAAGATTTCACCATTGAACAAGCCAAAGAAGCCATCACTTCGGCATTGAGTCACATCGAACTGCCCAGTGGCTACAGTTGGACTCTGGATGGCGCGTTTCAACGCCAAGATGAGGACCAAGCTATAATGACGACCAATATGTTGCTGGCGTTATGCATGATTTATGTGGTCATGGCAGCACTGTTTGAGTCTTTATTGCTACCCACCTCGGTTCTTACCTCACTAATATTTTCCTTTACAGGCGTATTTTGGGCATTCTTCATCACCGGTACGCCGATGACGGTGATGGGCATGATCGGCATGCTGATCTTAATGGGGATTGTGGTCAACAATGGTATCGTGCTGGTCGATCGCATCAATCAATTGGTCAATCAAGGATTGTCTGTGCATCGAGCAATCATCGATGGCTGCCTAAGTCGGATCCGCCCCATTCTGATGACGGTGCTCACCACAGTATTAGGTTTGGTGCCATTGGCAATGGGCAACGCGCACATCGGCGGTGATGGCCCGCCCTACTCGCCTATGGCGATTGCCATCATCGGTGGATTGTTGTTTAGCACCATGACCAGCTTATTTTTGGTGCCACTGAGTTACCTACTGTTGTTAAAATTGCGCAGAAACACCACTGCAATGATAACCCGCAGTCAATTGATGGTGAGTCGCTGGGTAAAAATTGGGTAATATGCTCATCGCAAAGCCGCACTGATGTTTGATAACACAGTGCGGTTTGCTTTTTCCAGAATTGCTGCGGTACTGTAAAGTGAGTCGACCTGTGTCAATTATTCTACTGTTTTGCAAGCATGACGCTTAGAAATGTGGCCAATCCGTTCAATACAGAAAAGACTTCTTTAATTCTGAGTATTGCAATGATGTGTTCTCTACAATTGGCCATACTGGGATAAGATTTGTCGATAACGACCATCTTCACGCAATTCAATGATGCATTCATCAAGTTTTGCTAAAAAGCCGTCCACATCTGCGACATTTTGTGAAGCCTTTGATACGGTAAAAAAATAAGGCTTCTTCGCAATGGTAAAATCCAGCACTTTTATCTTGTCAGATATCCCCAATTCCTTAGCTCGCCAGTAAAAGGTTTGTTTGGAATTGGGCACTATATCTACTCTTGCAGGTTTGCTGATCAATTGTTGCAACTGCAAATCGATATCATAGGCTTCGACTATTTCGCCTTTCTCGCGCTTTTGATTGACTATCTGGAGCAGGTCTGGTGTATAGGTAAGTCCAGCTAAATGGCCAATAATCAAGTCGTTCAGGCCTGATAAATTGTTTACGGATATATCCCGATCGGCTGATACAGCAAAACCATATTCGCTGATGAAAACCGGCTCCTTACCGTACACTAAGAAGTCTTCCCGTGATGACTTGTAAGAGTAGAGTGACAGGTCTAACTGCCCTGAACGCATATAGAATTCAGTGCGTTTCACTGGCAAATCGAGATAAGTGATTTGAGTGGTTTGACCTTCCATACAGGCATACAACACGTCTTTGGCAATGCCCAATGGTCCATCACCGTAAGGAAATAAATAGGGTGGCCACTTGATATTACTCAGCGTTAATTGTTCGGGAAATACCGTGTCCTTTGCTAAACAACGAGTAAACACCTGCAAGAGAAAACAACACAAAAGTAAGCGCGATAAACTGTTCACTTAAATATCGATTAAGAAAATTACCTAGGTTAGTTGAAGCTTAGACCAAGGGTTGAAGTTGTAAAATACAATTGTGCTGTTCCTCACTGATAATTTCAGTATCCTTATGGTTTAACCTAAACTCTACGGAATCATTGTGGTTACAGAAACGGTTCAAATTGGCCTCATCAATCCCAAAAGCCCGCAGAATGTCGGAGCAGTATTGCGAGCGGCAGGCTGCTATGGTGCCAAGCGCGTAGTCTATACTGGAGAGCGCTTTGCCCACGCGCAAAAATACGCCACGGATACCAAAAACCGTCAGCTAGAAATCCCTCTGATTGGCGTTGACAGTATTCAAAATGTGCGTGAAGCAGGTCAAAAAATAGTGGCTTTTGAATTGGTCGAAGGGGCAACGCCCCTACCTCGATTCGAACACCCTCCCCACGCTTTTTATCTCTTCGGTCCAGAAGATGGCAGTATTGAACAAGCAATTATTGATCAATGTGACGAGGTGATTTATGTGCCGACTCAAGGCTGCATGAACCTCGCAGCAAGCGTAAATGTAGTGTTGTACGATCGACTTGCTAAACGCGCAGATACTCAATTTGGTGATCATCTAATACGACGCAACAGAGATACTAATAACAATACGATTTGGCGTCCAAAAGCCTGATTTTCAAGAAAATAAATTCAGGTTTCATTTGGCATTAAACAATATCCATGTATATATTAGATTCTTGACTATAATCAGGTAGTTAAGCCCTCACCTACAGTGGGCACATCGTAAAACAAGAGGATAGACAAAGATGGCTGATGAGAATCGTATTCCACGTAGCGCAGAAAACGACCACACTAACGAGATGGCAAAGGTCCGCCGTGACTTCCTAAAGGAAAAAACGGGTGTTGATCTCAAATACACGGGTGAATACACCATTAACCCAGATGTGTTGCCAGGCAATGTTGAAAACTTTATTGGTATTGTACAAATGCCGGTGGGTATTGCCGGTCCCGTTCAGATAAATGGTGAACATGCAGATGGTTTGTTTTACGTTCCTTTAGCCACCACCGAAGGTACTCTTGTTGCCAGTTACAGTCGCGGTATGCGCGTTATCAACGAGTGCGGCGGTGTTAAAACCACAGTAGTAGAAGGATGGATGCAACGTGCTCCTGCCTTTATCTTTAATGACGCCCGTGAAGCTCGTGAGTTTGGTAAATGGGTAGTGGAAAACTTCGATAAGATTAAGGCTGCGGCGGAAACCACCACCAGTGTGGGTAAATTGGAACACATTGAGCAATGGTCGGTATCGAAAACCCGTTACCTGCGTTTCAACTACACTACCGGTGACGCTGCTGGTCAAAACATGGTAGGTAAAGCCACCTTAGTAGCGTGTGAGTGGATCAAGGCCAACTCACCTATCCCTTGTATGTATTTGTTGTCTGGTAACATGGATACAGACAAAAAACACTCTCACCTGAACATGCTCCATTCCCGTGGTAAGCGAGTTATTGCCGAAATCGTATTGAAAAAAGAAGTCTTGGCTCGTGTCATGAAGGTAGACACCAAAATATTGGCAGGGGCGACCGTATTAGCCAACACGGGTGCGTTAATGGCTGGCGCGGCGTACAACGGTCCTCACTCAGCCAACGGTATAGCATCCCTATACATTGCTACGGGTCAGGATGAAGCCAACGTAGTTGAATCCCATGCTGGTATGTTGTCTCACCAGTTATTAGACAACGGCGATTTCTACATATCCGTTACCCTACCGTCACTCATTGTAGCGACCTTTGGCGGTGGTACAGGTTTGCCGACCCAACAAGAATGTTTGAAGTTGTTGGGCTGTGCGGGTAAAGACAAAGCCAACAAGTTCGCTGAAATTGTTGCAGCAACCGTATTGGCAGGAGATATTTCGCTGGCTTGTGCAGTTATTGCAGGACATTGGGTAAGCAGCCACGATAAAATGGGCCGCAATCGTTAGACCGCAAAATAGCATGTACAAAGCCTCCTTTTGGGAGGCTTTTTTATTTGTCCTGATTGCAGCATCGCCACCGCAAATACCCAATTGGACATTACTCAAGTCCCTCTGAACGCAATTGGCTATCTATTCATCTGGCACTGCTGTATTGCTGGAGCACCAATATGTTAACGCAATGTTGCAGGACACTATCCTTTGAAAATTTTCTGTGCAAAAGTTACCCCAATTCTCACTATCCTTTTTCTAGCCAGTGGTTGTGGCTCGGGTTCATCCGACAGTGATCCCGTAGTTCAGCCTCCTCCACCGCCCCCCGCTGACACCACTCCGCCGGTGATTACGCTCTCAGGAGGCGGGAACATCAATCATGAGATGGGCAGCGATTTTGTCGACCCGGGAGCGTCGGCTACAGACAACGTAGATAGTCAAGTCAATATAGTGGTATCAGGTAGTGTCGGCTCACAAGCAGGAACTTATAGCCTAACTTATACGGCGACTGACGCCGCAGGCAACTCTGCACAGGTTACCCGCACTATAGTGGTCGCAGATACCATAGCGCCGACCATTACTTTGTCGGGCTCCTCATCTATGAGCATCGCCTTCGACGATACGTATTCCGAACCTGGCGCTCAAGCGCAGGATACTGTCGATGGTCAGATTACGGTTACTATTACAGGTTCAGTGGGTGCTGAAGCGCAGAATTATACGTTGACGTATACGGCCATAGACGCTAGCGGCAACCAATCTCAAGTCACTCGCACTGTTACCCGCATGGCCCAATCCCAGGTAGATAATGATGTTGTAGTATTCAATCAAGGTCAGGTAGACCCGCTTTGGAACAAAGGCATTAATGGCTTTGATTCAGCGATTAACTTTGGAGAATGCAACAATGATAACGGCGCGGCTTGTCCAAGTTTGAGCTGGCAACTAGTCACCGACTCAGAGCGCGGAGAAACGCTAGAAGTAACTCATTCTGCAACCGGTGACTTAGCCGGCTTGTACATTGGCTCCGAGGGTACTGTCGATCTGAGTGATTATGCCGAAGGCAGTCTGGAATTCGACATACTAGTGGTCAGCGGTGATAGCCAAATCACCTATAAAATAGATTGTGTCTACCCTTGCACCTCTGGAGATAAGAATCTCGGCAATGTTGGTGCAAATGGCTGGCAAACCATACAAGTTGGCGTCGCGGACCTGATCACCTCAGGATTGGACATAACCAAAGTCAACACAGGATTGGTCATTTGGGCGACTCAGTCAACCAGCACAGTGTTTCGTATTGATAATGTTCGTTTTACTGGTGCAGCACCTGATACACAGCCACCTACGGAACCCACTGACCCTAATGGCCCCATCAGCTTTCAATTGATGCCCTATGGTGCCGGGAATGTATCCGATACGATTAATCCCGCCAGTTATAAATGCGTGTTTGATTTTGGCAACTGGATCTACAACGCTGGCATTGTGGAACCGGCTATTGCTGGCTGTGATACGTCTACCGGCACCCCCAGCGGCACACCCACGCCAATCGTTCCTCAGCTCACTGCAGAAGCTGCCGAAGGGCCAACACCAACTCATAAATGGTGGGGATCTGTGCCCTTCTTAGGAGAGATGACCATTGGCGATCCTAATAAAGCCGCCTACATCACACCTGACCCGATCACAGCCCGCATCCACAATAAAGGGGTTCGATTGATGGGGATCCCATCTGGACTGGCGACCACTAACGATGGTTTTTTGTATTCCATTCCTGATCCCTTCAGTGAAGTTTTTGATGGTATCTCTGTTGGCAATAGCCTCCATGCAGAGCTAGATGCAAAGCTCAAGTCCTACAGTGATGGTTCAGTTACTGTACGTTGGTTGGATGGTGACACCACCGTTATGGATGCGACCTTCGTACACGGTTCTCCCTACGTCTACTTTAGTGTTTACAGTGGGCAAATTGTGGTGAAAACCTTACGTGAAGATGGTGGCGAAAAAGGCGTCTTCTATCAACAAGGCAATCACTTGGGGGTCTGGACCAGCGTAGCCGGAAATCACAATAATTTTCTGCTAAGTGGTGAAGGTGATACTCAGTATGCCAATATCAATTCTAACTCAATCACCGTCAGCAATACTGCGGGTAAGATGACGCTAACGTTGTTACCCACCATCAATGGTGTCGCGGATGACGCAACTGCAACATTTTTTGCCGCTCAGGCACGTAATGAAGTGGCAAAGGTCAATATCGACTATACCGTTGATCGCCAAACCAATGAAGTGACGGTCACCCACCAGTACGTAGATGAAAGCGATACGCCAGTATCAACTCTGGCCGGCTTGCATCCATTGCATTGGAAGCACAGTGGACAAACAACCAGCGACTATCAAACCCGCAGTGGTAGAGGCGTGATTAAGTTTGCCCAAACCGATGGTTTCTCGTACACCCTGCCCTATGTTGGTGTTCTTCCCAGTTTACCGAATATGCCTGGTTCTTTGGATACTGCAACGCTGACCGCGTTAATTGATGACTTTATCGATCAAGGCAGTACTAGCTGGAATACTCGCAAAGATGTTTATTGGTCCGGTAAAAATTACAGTAAAGTTGCCGAATTGATTGCCATAGCCGAGAGTTATGGTTTAACCACTCGGGCACAAACCCTTCGTGATTGGCTAAAATCCGAATTGCAAGATTGGTTTACGGCGGGCAGCGAAGAGAGTTTAGACGAGGAAAAATACTTTGTTTATGACGCCACTTGGAGCACCTTGCTGGGTATGGAAGAGTCGTTTGCTTCTCACCAGCAACTCAATGATCACCATTTCCACTATGGATACCTGGTGCGAGCGGCTGCAGAGATTTGCCGAGCTGAGCCAAATTGGTGTTCTGCCGAACAGTATGGCCCGATGGTTGAGTTGTTGATCCGCGATTATGCTGGACCCCGAGATGATCCCATGTTCCCTTACTTGCGTAATTTTGACCCCGCAAACGGCTTCTCGTGGGCCTCCGGTGTGGCCAATTTTGTTAGAGGTAACAACAATGAATCCACCTCAGAAGCAGCCAACGCATATGGTGCAATGGTGTTGTATGGATTGATTACTCAAAATGATGAGCTGACTGAGCGAGGAATGTATTTACATGCATCAACTGCGGCTAGCTATTGGCAGTACTGGAATAACATTGACGGCTACAATAATTTAGGCGCTGATTTTGACAACTTTCCCAGCGGCTACGACAAAATAACCACCTCGATCATCTGGGGAGATGGCGCTGTATTCTCTACTTGGTTTAGCGCCGCTTTTGCCCATATTCTGGGTATCCAAGGGCTACCCACTAATACCTTGGTGTTCCATGTCAGTTTGTATTCAGATTACATGAGTGACTATGTCACTTTAGGATTAAGCGAGTCAGCAAATGGCAAGCCTTCTGGTTTGAGCAATGATCAATGGCGAGACCTGTGGTGGAATTTGTGGGCGATGGAAGATGCGGACAGCGCAATCACCGACTACAACGGCGTTGGAAGTTATGAACCGGAAGCCGGTGAAACTAAAGCTCACACTTATCAGTGGATCCATGCCTTTGCTGAGTTAGGACAAATTGCTACCGGTACTGGACAATTGAGCGCCGACTACCCGGCCGCTGTGGCATTCGACAAAAATGGTCAACGAACCTACATAATCTATAACTTCGCGGATACGCCACTGACGGTGAATTTCACCGATGGACAAGTGGTTTCTAGTCAAAGCAAAGGGTTTACGGTTATAACCCCATAAAGAAGAAGTTTCAGTGGCAAGGTGACTTGCCACTGAATTCCTATCAACGGTTTACGATATGGGTGCAACGGTTACAGGCACACCATTGAGAACGGCATTGCCAGAAAAATGATCGAGATCATTTTCATCCGTTAAACAATTTACATTGACGCCGGGATTTTGTTTGGCGTGTTGCCACCCCACATCATTCACATCATGTCCCCAACCATGAGGAATAGAAATCACACCCGGCATTATATCGTCTGTAACGTCTGCGATTATTTCGACCTGCCCGACTCGAGAAGTGACCTGTATCAATTGACCATCATCAATACCAAGCCGTTGTGCATCTATCGAGTGCAATTGGGCGCTGCACAGGCTATCGTCTTTGACCATACGTCGACTGTTGTGCAACCATGAGTTGTTAGATTTAAGATGTCTACGACCGATCAGAAGCATATTCTGACTCGAATAGTCTATAGAAAAGAAATAAGAATCCAGCCGTGCTAAGTCAGCCATAAAGAAATTAATACTCAAATCGATCAAGCCATTTTCGTGAAACAAAGCTGCAGGCAAGTCGGGCTGCAAGGGGCCTAGGTCCACACCATGGGGTTGTGCACGCAAAGTCTCAATACTCAAGTTATGTGGCGCTTTACCATAACGACCATAACGTAATAGATCGTTGACCACACCTGTGGGGGTTTTCTCCCACAATCCTTGATATTGATTAGTATCTTGCGCCCGAAGCGCATCCAATCGCTCAGCCAAAGATAGATAGATCTGCCAATCAGAGCGTTTACTGTAATCACTAGGGAAAACCGCTGGAGAAAACTTGGCAAAGTTGCGTACCGCAAATTTATGAAAAACGATGTCATAGTGGTCTCGCTCCAACGCCGTCACAGGAGGCAAGATCAAATCGGCATGACGGGTACTTTCAGTCAGGTAGAAATCCACCGCAATCATATAGTCTAAAGAAGCAAAAGCGCGGTCTAGTTGTTGACCGTTGGGTGTGGTGAGTACCGGATTACCGGCACCGAGCACCATGGCCCGGATCTGTCCCTCACCTGGCTGTAGGATTTCTTCTGCTAAGGTCGAAACCGGCAATTCGCCAGCAAAATCAGCCAGTCCGCGCACGCGAGAATGATTGCGGGCAAAGTTTCCTCGCCCTGAATGTGGCAAAGTATCTGCCGCAGGCTGAGTAAACATCATGCTGCCGGGCTTGTCTAAGTTCCCGGTCAATATGTTGAATAACATGATCAAGTACTGAGTAAGAGTGCCAAAAGACTGCACACTTGCACCCATCCGCCCGTAACACACTGCCGCTTTGGCTGATGTAAACTCGACCACCATTCGCTCTATATCTTGCGCGTCAATACCAACGATCGGACTCACTCGTTCAGGGGTGTAGTCTTGCACATAGTGCCCAATCTCCTGCCAATCTTCTACGAATTGACTTAAATGCCGGGGATTGGCTAACTGTTTTGCAAATAATTGCTGCAACATGGCCAACATCAACAATGCATCTGTACCCGGTCGAATAAAGTGACTTTCACTACTTATCTTCGCCGTTTCGCTACATTTAGGGTCAATAACCACCACTTTACCGCCTTTTTGCTGAATCGCTTTCAAGCGCTTTTTGACGAAAGGTACGGTCATAATGCTGCCATTCGACGCCAACGGATTACCGCCAATGATCATAAAGTAATCGCTGTTATCGATATCTGGGATAGGTATTTGCAGCTGATGGCCAAACAACTTGCGGGCCACAATATGGTGTGGGAGCTGATCTACCGACGTAGCCGAAAAGCGGTTCTTCGATTGCAGTGTTCGATAAAAATAAGGGCCATATAAGATCGCACCCGTGTTGTGAGCATTGGGGTTACCCAAATACATCCCAACTGCATCCTTACCATACTGCTGCTGGATACTGTGTAACTGTTCTGCAGCTTCCTGCAAAGCCTCTTCCCAGCCAATGGCCTGCCATTGACCGTCCACTTTTTTCATGGGTGATCGAATGCGATCAGGGTCATCATACAACTCCTTTAAAGCCGTGGCTTTTGGACAAACATGTCCCTGACTGAATGGGTTTGCTTTGTCTCCCACAATTGAAATGATTTGTTGATCTTCAGTGGTGACTTCGATGCCACACATGGCTTCACACAGGGTACAAGTGGAAAAGTGTTTTTGCTTCACTTAAAACATTCTTATGGCTGATGTTCGGTAACCCTCACGTTAGCCAATGTCGTTGTTATGCGCAACTATCACGTTTTTTAATGAAAGTATCGGGCGCAGTATCCCGAAGTTTTTGATCGCTCTTCGCTGCCCTCCCGGCAATGCTTTTGTGCCGGGAGCAATATAAAAAAGTATCGGGCGCAGTATCCTCGTATCTGAATCTATTGGGCGTAGTATCCCAAAGATTCAGATCGCTCTTTGCTCTTTTCCGTTTGTGGTATCTAGAAAATCTAAATTGCACCTTCACTTTTCAAACATCCTCGATACGCGTTCACACCAGCAATTAATCCGACTCGAGTGCTTATGTATCGAAGGTTGAATCAACAGATCCCGGCCAAAAAGCACGCCGGGATGACAGATTAAATCCTTACGCAAAAGCTCTATCATTCCCGCAATGCAAAAACTCTGTCATCCCGGCAATGCTCTTGGGCCGGGACCTTATCAAAAGGCTAACTCACTCAAAAAATCTTTTTTCATCCCATTTAAACTTTTCTCCTTTTGCTTTCGACTTACTTGAGGATTGTTCTTAAATATTTCAGAGAAACACGATGCAAATTGAAGACACCAGTGGACAGGATGTTGTCCTATCACAAGGTTCCAACAAACGAACATACCTATGGCTTGCTGTAACAGGCCTTATCCTAGTCAGCTTATATTTTTTGGTTGCGCCAGCCTTAAGCAACTGGTCTAGCTCCGACCAATCCATTTCGATGCAAAGATTGCGACTGGGTACCGTGGAGCGAGGGGATCTGGTGCGCGATCTTTCAGTACAAGGCCGCGTAGTTGCCTCTGTCAGCCCAAGGTTATACAGCCCAGCCCAAGGAACCATCACTTTCTTTGTTGATGCGGGCGATAGCGTGACCTTAGGTCAAGTGCTGGCAGAAATAGACAGCCCAGAATTGACCAACCAACTCAAGCAAGAGCAAGCCAGTTTGCAACAAACCCAAATGGAGTTGGACAGAGAAAAAATCCAAGCCAAGAAACAAGCGCTGGAAAACCAAAAAGCAGTTGATTTAGCCAAAGTGGCTCTGGTTGCTGCAGATCGCGAAAAACGTCGTGCAGACAAAGCCTATGAAAGTCATTCCATTAGCCAAATCGATTTCGAAAAAGCGCAGGACGATTTGGAAAATGCCAAATTAGTACATCAGCATGCAGTCAAAGATGCGCAGTTAAATCAAGAAAGTTTGGCCTTTGAAATCCAGACAAAACAACTTTTGCTCGAAAGACAAGCGCTACTTGTCGAGGAATTGGCCCGAAAAGTCGACGAACTGACCTTGCGTTCTCCAGTCAATGGCATTGTTGGCAATCTATCAGTCGAGCAAAAAAATCAGGTGACCAATAATCAGATGATCTTGAGTGTCGTGGATCTTTCTGAATTTGAACTGGAGGTGGATATTCCAGAAAGCTATGCCGACGACCTAGCCATTGGCATGGAAGCTGAAGTCTCCCTCAATGGTGAAACGCACCTAGCAAAGCTGGTAACCATCTCTCCTGAAATAGAGAACAATCAGGTTAACGGCCGGGTGCGTTTCGCCTCCCATGACGCCCAGGGCAATATCCTCACTCCACCCTCAGGTTTGCGCCAAAACCAACGTCTAACCACGCGAATCTTAATGGAAAGTAAAGACAATGTATTGATGGTTCAGCGGGGTCAGTTTCTGGAAAGTGGTAGCGGAAGAATCGCCTATGTTGTGCGCGACGGTATCGCCCAGAAAACCGCAATTAATACCGGTGCTCGTAGTTTGTCGAGTGTCGAAATCGTCAGCGGATTGTCCGACGGTGACACCATAATCATCTCCGGTACTGACCAGTTTAACGGCGCTGACCGGATCTTGTTGACCCAATAATCGAATAAGTCACCGTTAAGGTGCAATAAAACACAAAAGGAAACCACTATGTTAGTAATGCAAGATGTGAAGAAAGTGTTTCGAACCGATCTGGTTGAAACCCACGCCCTGCGTGATTTCAACCTAACTGTTAACGAAGGTGATTTCGTTGCCGTTACCGGGCCATCAGGATCGGGTAAAACGACCTTCTTGAATATTGCCGGACTGTTGGAGACATTCGATGGCGGCACCTATGAGTTGGATGGCATGAATGTGTCCAATCTCAACGATAAGAAACGCAGTCAATTACGTAACGAAAAAATTGGTTTCATCTTCCAAAGTTTCAACCTGATCCCCGATTTAGATTTGTTCGACAATGTCGATGTGCCCCTTCGCTACCGAGGATTTAACGCTCAGGAACGAAAAAGACGCATAGAACAGAGCTTAGAAATGGTGGGCTTAGCCAACCGCATGAAACATTTGCCCTCGCAACTCTCCGGTGGGCAACAACAGCGCGTCGCCATAGCCCGTGCACTTGCCGGTGAACCTCGCTTTTTATTGGCGGATGAGCCCACCGGTAACTTGGACACCAAGATGGCGTTGAGCGTGATGGAACTGCTCAAACAGATCAACGACCAAGGCACCACCATCGTAATGGTCACCCATGATCCCAGCTTGGCAGAGCAAGCTAAGCGCAATATTTATGTGCGTGACGGAAAAGTCAGCGAATCTCACAGTGTCGTGACGCTGGCCGATGCCGTAAACGGCTAAAGGACGCAAATTATGTTTGGCTACTATTTGAAATTGGCGATGAAAAGCATTCGCCGCAATCCCATCCTCAGTTTGCTGATGGTGACAGCCATTGGTTTGGGGATTGGCGCAAGTATGACCACAGTCACCGTCAACTACTTAATGTCTTCCAATCCTATTCCCCACAAGTCCGAGCAACTTTTTTACGTGCAATTGGACAGTTGGAGTCCCCATGAACCGGCCAACGAGCCCAATGAGCCACCAGATCAAGTCACCTGGACAGATGCCATTAATTTGATGAAAGCCAAAGCCGCCTTCCGTCAAACCGCCATGGCATCGACTGGTGGTGTGGTGGTGCCTGAGGACAAAGACAACAAACCTTTTATGGCCAGTATTCGCCTCGCCTTTGCGGATTTTTTTCCTATGTTCGACACCCCATTCTTGTACGGTAGCGGATGGAGCAGCCAAGCCGATGAAAATCGAGACTACGTCGTGGTGATCAGCAAAAGTTTGAACGAGCGGGTTTTCGGTGGCGAAGATTCTGTCGGCCGTTCCATAGAAGTGGTGGGTAAACAATTTAGGGTAGTTGGCGTAGTCGATGAGTGGATTTTGGTACCTCGCTTTTACGATGTGACTACGGGAGCATTTGACGAAACTGAAGAAATCTTCATGCCCTTTTACATGAAACAAGAATTGGAACTGTCCAATGGTGGCAACACCAATTGTTGGAAATCTCCCGAGGGTGAAGGTTTTACCGCTTTTTTGCAGTCAGAATGTGTGAACTATCAAATGTGGGTCGAACTGCGAAGTGATTCAGAAAAACAAGACTACATGAACTTCCTAAACAACTATGTTAATGAGCAAAAAGCACTGGGACGCTTCCCTCGCCCTCTGAATAACCGTTTATCTGATGTTATGGAATGGATGGAAAATCAGGAAGTGGTTGCCGACGATGCTCGTATCATGATGAGTCTGTCTTTTATGTTTCTGTTGGTGTGTTTACTTAACACCATTGGCCTGCTGTTGGCTAAATTTACCGGCAAAGCCTCAGAGATTGGTTTGCGTCGTGCCGTAGGTGCGTCTCGGGGAGACTTGTTTATCCAGCATTTGGTGGAAACCGCTTGTATCGGGATCGCCGGTGGACTGCTGGGTTTGGGGCTCGCACTTTTGGGTCTGCAAGGGATCAAAACCTTATACGGTGAATTTGTGCAAAACGTAGTGCAATTGGATATGACCATGGTGGCGTTTGCGCTAGTGCTGGCATTGGTTTCCAGTATTTTGGCCGGCATTTATCCCACTTGGCGAGCATGCAATATTGCCCCAGCCAGCCAATTGAAAAGTCAGTAGGAGCGATTATGAACATCAGTCAATGGGAAATTGGACCAATACTGCGTGCGTTGATGCGCAATAAAGTAGGTGCGGTATTAATCGCAATACAGATCGCGGTTACCATGACCATAGTGGTCAACGCCATCTCAATCATTAGTGAGCGGGCAGCCAATATGGACCGAGAAAGTGGTATCGATGAAACCAACACCTTTTACATTACCAGCACAGGCTTTGCCAACAACTTCAACGTGCAAAACACCGTGACCAACGATCTAACCGCCTTGCGCGCCCTACCCGGCGTGGAGGATGCGATTCAGATCAACGCGATCCCCATCAGTGGCGGTGGTTGGTCCATGTCCCTGCAAACAGAGCCAGGCGAAGGCATCGACGGTCAAGGTGCCGCCATTTACATGGTAGATGAGCATGGCGTCAATACTCTGGATCTCGAAGTGATCGCCGGAGAGAATTTTACGCCGTCGGATGTAAGATGGCGCATGGGATCAGCATCAGATTGGCCTGACACGGTGATCACTACACAAGCTTTGGCGCAGAGTTTGTTTCCCGATGAAAATTGGCAAAACGTAGTGGGTAAAACCATTTACATCAATGACAACGAACCGATGATTGTCAAAGGTATTGTCGACAAAATTCAGGCTCCTTGGGTTGGCTGGGATGGATTAGAGAATGTGTTGCTGTCACCGGAGAAAATGGAATTCACTTCCACTCGATATATGATCCGTGCCAAACCGGGACAGCGCGACAGTCTGATGCCTGAGGTGGAAGAACTATTGGCTTCCACTGACCGAACCCGAATCGTACGCGGTATGCGCAGTATGGAAGAAACCCGAGAGCGCAGTTATCGTGGCGACGCGGCGATGATAAAAATCTTGAGTATTGTCATGGTCGTTTTGACGGTCGTTACCGCCATGGGCATTGTGGGCTTGGCCAGTTTCAGTGTAAATCGTCGCAAAAAGCAAATTGGCACACGTCGCGCACTGGGTGCAAGTCAATCTGCTATCATTCGCTACTTTATGTTGGAGAATTTTCTCATCAGCACAGTGGGAGTGGTGATCGGCGCAGGCTTAACAATCGGCTTGAATATTGCGTTGGTAAACGCCTTTAGTATGACTCCTTTGCAGTGGTATTTTGTACCTGCGGGCATGATTGCTTTGTGGATTGTCGGTCAACTAGCAGTCTTGGGACCGGCGAAAAAAGCCGCTAATATTCCTCCTGCCTTGGCTACACGAACCGTGTAATTGTATGGGGCCAATCTATCTGGATTGGCCCCTTCCTCATTAAGCACTTAAGGTTTCAAAGTCTCCACCATTTCGACAAATCGCTCGACACCCACTGCAACCTCTTTCAATCCATCTGCAACAGAATTGATACTTGCTTCACCGTGTAGGGCAATACCGTTGACAGAACTGAGTTTGGAGTCAATATTTTCAATCAAATCATGATTGTTCTTGACCACATCTGTGATTCTGCCGGTAGCTTCCGCCGTATTGCCAGCCAAATTTCGAACTTCGTCGGCCACCACTGAGAATCCTCGCCCCGCCTCTCCTGCACGAGCGGCCTCAATAGCTGCGTTAAGAGCCAGCAAATTAGTTTGATCAGCAATGGAGCGAATTGTTGTAACAATATCCGCAATACTCTTTGACTGCTCTTTTAAACTACCACCAAGTTGACTGGCTTGATTCACCTGATCGGCAATGGTTCTCGAGGTTGCAATCGCCTCCTTAAGCACGTCTATCGCATTGGTGGTGATTTGGCTGGTTTGCGCTGAAGTCGCAGCGGCCATATCCACCGCTTTGTTTGCCGACGCCATTCTTTCAGTAATATCCGAGGCGAACTTAATCACTTTTAAAACCTTGCCAGAGGCATCGAAAATGGGATTATATGTGGCTTCGATCCAGACAATCTCACCATTGGAGTCCAGACGCTTGAAGCGACCTGAGAAGTGTTCGCCTTTTTGCAACCGCGACCAAAAATCCGGATGTTCTTGATAAAAACGATCTTCACAAAATATGCGGTGTTGCTTTCCCTTGATTTGTGAAAGTTCATATTTCATAACATTGAGGAAATTCTGATTGGCGTGCAAAACTTCTCCATCTGGAGAGAATTCAATCGTGGCTAAAGAGCGATCAAGTGCTTCTAATATTGCATTGCTATTGAGCAAGTTTTTCTGTCTTTCAGTTACATCTTTGGCAATTTTGACTATCTTAAAAACCTTACCCTGTTCATCCTTTATCGGAAAATAAGTCGCTTCTAAATAAATTTCCTGATTGTGACGATTAAGCCGCGTAAAGGTATCCGTCAAACTCTGTCCTGATCTTAATTTTTGCCAAAACTTTTGATACTCATCGCTGGTACAGTACTTTTTGGTACAAAATATTCGATGATGTTTACCCACAATTTCTGACAGTTGATACCCCATGGTTTGCAAAAACAAAGGGCTGGCATTAAGTATTTCGCCTTCCGGAGTAAAGCTAACCTTCGCAACATTAGCGTAAATGGCAGACAGTTCAGCGTCTGATTCTGGCACCGGCTTGGCTAGGTCCGAAGTGACTTTCTGTTTAGATTTAGTGAAAAACATGGTTGCTCCGTAGATCTTAAAACGTTGCAAATAGTAAAACGCTTGTTTAAACCAACCTCTTTCTTGTCGCTGACAACCTGCTAAAGATGTGCTTACTCATTAAGGTAGGGATAGACGAAAGTTCCCAATAAAACAAGTAAAAATGTTCCCATTAGTGAACAAACTTAATCGATATAGATTATATTTAGATTTGGATCAAATTAGTACTAAAGTTTTTATCTGCGCAATCACTTGTTGCCCTTTGTGAATACCAAGGTGATCGAATGATCGTGCGCTAATTTGACACAGCAAGGGTTGCTCTTGCAATTTTAGCTTTACCAACATTTTCCCGTGTTCCATAGCTGTCCAATCGACCACGGTGCAATTGAGTTGATTTAGTATACTGGTGTGCGGATCGGGGGTTAAATGCAGGCTTACGTCACTGGCCAAACAGGCAATTCGCTTGCGGCTTCCAATGCTATTGTCGATCCCCGATATAAACAGCGATTGTCCTTCTACATCTAGAGTCGAAATTTGATAAATTGGGTCCAACTCAACAACCTTGCCAAACAGCAGATTATACTGGCTGGCTTCCTCCTTTTGAGCTTCAAGTTGGGACAAGAATTCACAGGTGGGCAAGGATTTCGCTATCTGTCCCCGCTCCATCACTATTGTCTGATCACTTAAACGCGCGATCTCTTGTTGATTGTGGGAAACCATAATCACCGCGATTTGGCAATGTTGCATGGCTTCGTCAAAGTATCGATAAAAGCCTTTTTTTAAGGCTGTATCAAAGGATGAAAATGGCTCATCCATTAACAGCAATTGAGGCTGTCGAGCCAATGCCCGAACAATAGCAACCCGTTGTTGCTCTCCCCCGGAAAGGGATTGAACGGAGCGCCCCATGAAACCCGTTAAGGAAAAAATGTCTATCAGCGGCTGCAATTCGTAGTGATTGTGAACGGCTCGCTTTTGTCCGAACTCAATGTTTTCTGCCACCGTTAAATGGGGAAACAAATTAGGCTGTTGAAACACAAAGCCAATTTGACGCTGTTCGGTTGGTAAACTGTGTTTGTGGTTTAACCATGACTGTCCAGATAAGGAAATCGAGCCACGCGCCTCGGGTTCAAGTCCTGCAATGACCCGCAGCAAACTGCTTTTCCCAGCCCCAGAGGGCCCAGAAATCGCGGTAATCCCTTTCACATCAATTGACATCTTTGCTGTGAGTTCGAAGTCGAAACGAGGTAAGCAAATATCAATGTCTAAACTCATATTCGCCCCCAAGGGCTACGGCGATTAACTGCAAAGACTGCTGCCAAGAGCACGAAAGATATCACCAGTAAAGTAGCCGACAACCAATGTGCCTGGGCGTACTGTAAAGACTCCACATGGTCATATATGGCAATTGATACCACTTGTGTCTCACCAGGGATGTTACCGCCAATCATCAACACGACACCAAATTCCCCCAGGGTATGGGCAAAGCCCAAGGCCGCAGCACTGATCACACCAGGTTTGGCCAAGGGTAAAATGATGCTGGTGATCCGATCCCAACGACTCGCTCCTAGTGTGGCTGCTGCGTCTAATAATTGAGGGTCTATGGTCCGGAACGCATTTTGTAACGGTTGTACAACGAAGGGCAATGAATAAAGGCAAGAGCCAATCACTAAGCCACTAAAACTGAACGCTAAACTCCCCCAGCCCATTGCTTGGGAAAACTGTCCTAACAAGCCGGACGGACTCATCCAAATCAGCAGATAAAACCCTAAAACCGTTGGCGGCAGGACCAATGGCAGCGCAATACAGGCTTCGATAATGTACTTGAACCGCCATTTTGTGCGCGCCAACCACCAGGCTAAAGGGGCTGACAAACACAACAATATAAAAGTACTAAAGAATGCCAACTTTATCGTTACGCGTAACGCCTGAAGATCATCATCTGACAACATCATGGCCTCTTATAGCCCAATAATATCAACCGTTCAGCCACTTCTTCAGATATCAGATAGTGCCACAGTGACTGAGCTTCTTTACTGTCGTTTAACAACACCATTTGCTGTTCGATTGGACGATATTGAGACTCTGGAATCAGCCATATATGTTGCTTAGAGATACCCGCTTGCAGGGTCAAAGCCAAAGGCACAAAAGCAACTTGGGCGTTACCACTTAGGGCAAACTGAAATGCCTGTGAAACGTTCTCGCCCATCACCACCTTTGGCTCAACCACCGACCACAGATCATTGTGTTCAAGTACCTGTCGTGTTGCGTTTCCATAAGGCGCGACTTTGGGATTAGCCATGGCAATGCGCGAGATGTGCAGTTCTTTTAGTATCTCCAATGTTGGTTTTGTTGCAGCGTTTGGCATCCACATCACCAAACGACCTTGAGCATAGGTTTTGCGACTGTTTGCGACAATCAAGTTAGCCTCTTCCAACTTCTTTGGTCTGGCGCTGTCGGCAGATAAAAACAAGTCGAAGGGAGCACCATGAAGTATCTGGGCGTAGAGTTTGCCACTAGAACCAGAAATGAGTCGTATCTCCTGCCCCGTTGACCGCTGGAACTCTGAAAATAAGTCGCTCGCTGCAGATTTGAAATTACTGGCAACTGCCACTGTCACAGGCTGAGCAAAAGAGAGCGCACTGCACGCTAACCAGCAAAGGCTTAACCAACGGATCGGTTTAATCATGAGCATAACCGTTGGTATAAATAGGACCCATTACCAGGGTAAAGGCTCGCCATTGGCATGCCAGAACTGGCCACTGGTTGACAAGTTTAGTTCTTCAATACGTTTGGCTAACCGTTCAGCAGATACGGCCGCAGAGACGTCACCTCCATAATTTACCATCTCAGTTTGCACATAACCCGGATGCAATAAAGCGACACTGATCTCATCATTTTTAAGATCTTTGGCCAATGATACTCCAGCAGCGTTTAAAGCCGCTTTAGACATACGATAACCGTAATAGCCACCGGAACCATTATCTGCCATTGAACCCATGCGACTGGTGATCATAGCGATCTTTCCACCTCGATTGATTTGCTTACGCAATAGTTGACAGACCAACAAGGGTGCCATCGCATTGACTCGAAACTGATGCTCAATTGTATGGGGGGACCAATCATCGATTTGCTCTTGCGCTAACACACCGGCGTTATTGATCAAAATATCAATTTTTACGTCCTTCAGAGCCGCTAGGGCGTCTCTAAGTTGTTCCGGGTTGGACATGTCCACCTTAGTGACTACTTTAGCGCCTGATGCGTTTAGTTCGTCAGAGGAGTTTCGGCATAAGCCATACACTGTGTTTCCCTGCTGCAAATAATGTTTAACTAACTCCAGTCCAATCCCTCGATTCGCACCAGTTATAACCACATTTGTCATGCTATTCTCCTTTCGATAATTGCTGAATCAATCTTTGTAAATCTGCTGGAGTATCAATCCCCGGAGGCGGCGGGCTCTGGGCTTGGGCAACGTGTATTTTTTCGCCGTGCCACAATACTCGTAATTGCTCCAAAGACTCTATTTGTTCCAAGCCCGAAGGGGACATATTGATGTATTGCTTCACAAATCCGGCTCGATAAGCGTAGATTCCGATGTGACGCAGATAAAAGTCACCAATTTCATCTATATTGTCCTCATCCAGAAAACGAGCGCGATCGTAGGGGATTGTCGAACGAGAGAAATACAAGGCATAGCCCAGCTTATCGGTTACCACCTTTACCGTATTAGGATTAAAGGCTTCTTCCACATCAGTGATGCGCACCGCTAATGTGGCCATCTCAGCCTCTTTATGCAAGTGCAGGTTTTCCGCCACCTGACGGATATTTTCCGCTGGAATAAAAGGTTCATCCCCTTGCACATTGACGACAATTTCGTGAGCCAAAAGCCCCTCAACATCGATGACTTCGGCAACTCGTTCTGTGCCCGACTCATGATGCTGGGCGGTCATACAATACTCACCACCAAAATCACTGACCGTCTTTGCGATGCGTGCATCATCGGTGGCGACAATGACTTTGCTTGCACCAGCTTCTTGGGCACGTTCATAAACATGCTGAACCATGGGCTTGCCCAAAATATCCACCAGCGGCTTTCCTGGAAAGCGACTAGAGCTGTAACGAGCAGGAATGATTACCGTAAATTGCATTGGGCGTCTCTACTTAGGGAGTTTTTCTAGTTCGTCAAGGGTTAGAACTCTTGCTTGCTCTTCCAGCAACACCGGTATGTGCTCTTTGATTGGATAAGCCAAACGATCGAAACGACATATCAATTGTGCGTTCTCGCTGTCGTACTTAAGTGCGCCTTTGCACACAGGACATGCCAGAATATCCAGTAATTTTTTATCAAATGCCATTGGCAGAAGTTTCCTTTAAAAGTTGAATGCGACCCAGAATTTGTTTATCAAAATCGTCCTCTAACTGCGCCGCAACCGGTAAATACCAACAATCGTTATGGGCAAATTCACGACATTTTACCGCGTCTTTTTCTGTCATAATGACAGTGCCTTTAGGTATATCTTGCGGGCTAAATTGGTGATGGTCAATGAATGACAGCGTATTTGTGAGCGAGACTTGATAGCTCTTCAACAAATCGAAAAATCGCTTGGGATTGCCGATCCCTGCCAATGCGGTCACTGGCCCCTTGATGCTCTCTAGCTCCATGGTATGGCGACTATCCATAAGGTTAACCAGCTTGCCAGGATGGAGATGCATTACATATTCACTTGCACAACTGGCTTTGCCATTGGCAACCACAAAATCCACGCTGTTCAATCTGGCTGTGGTCTCCCGCAGAGGCCCCAAGGGCAGAAGCAAGCCATTACCAAAACGTCGAGTGCCATCGACCACTACAATCTCAACATCTCGATCCAATGCATAGTGTTGCAGTCCGTCATCACAAATGATCACGTCGCAGTGATGCTGCTCAACCAAAGTATCTGCTCCCCTTGGTCGCTTCGGATCGATCACCAATGGACAGTGAAGATTTTGAAATAGCAGTACCGGCTCATCGCCCACCAGACTGGCAGTATCTTCGGCCTGCACTGAATAAGGGAAATGCTTAACTGAGGCACCATAACCGCGACTCAACACACCGGGACGGTAGCCTTGCTTACCCAGCAAGTTTACTAGATGCACCACCAAAGGCGTCTTACCATTTCCTCCAACACTGATGTTTCCCACGATGATCACGGGGACACCGGGATGTTTTTGTTTAAATATCCCAGCGCGATACAGCATTTTACGAAAAGTGGAAATGAGGTAAAACAACGCCCCTAAAGGTGCCAGTAACCATACTATGGGGTGCCGCCAGGGATTTGGGCTGTACCAAATGGATTCGATGGAAAACACTTAGCTGGCCGTTCCTTCGCCAAACTGCAATTTATGCAACTGTGCATAAGCGCCATCACGCTCGATCAGGCTTGCATGATTGCCCTGCTCCACAATTTGGCCCTGTTCGATGACCAGGATCTGATCGGCATTTTCGATTGTGGAAAGACGGTGCGCAACCACGATACTGGTGCGATCCTTTTGCAGTTTATCCAATGCATCTTGGATCAATCGCTCCGATTCGGTATCCAGCGCCGAGGTTGCTTCATCTAGTATCAAAATGGGCGCATCCATCAAAATGGCTCGTGCAATGGCGATCCTTTGCCGTTGTCCGCCAGAAAGCATTAAACCGTTTTCACCCACCAAAGTTTCATAACCTTCGGGCAACAAATCGACAAACTCCTGCACATGGGCAATCCGAGCGGCTTCCATCACTTGCTCCCGTGTCGCTTGTTTCGCACCATAGGCAATGTTGTTGGCAATGGTGTCATTGAACAGCGTTACGTGCTGGGAAACCAAAGCAAATTGTTGTCGCAAGTCGGCCAATTTAATATTCTCAATTGGTACATCGTCGATACGAATTGCGCCTTGCTGATGATTGTAGAATCGGGTCAGCAAACTGGATATGGTCGATTTGCCACTTCCCGAGCGCCCAACTAGCGCGCAAGACTGACCGGCTGCTACCGAAAAGCTAATATTTTTAAGAGCAGGAGTCTCTTTGCCTGGATAGTGAAAAGTAACCTGATCAAATTCAATCTTGCCTTTGGCACGACCGAGTTGAATCTGACCATCATCCACTTCATTGTCTTTATCTAATACTTCAAAAATGCTGATACAAGCTGCCATGCCTCGCTGGAACTCGCTGTTTACCGTGGTCAGTTGCTTCAATGGTTTGAGTAACATGGTCATACACACCACTACAGTGGTGAATATCCCAGGCGTCAGCGCCTCTACCATAGTGGGCAAGCTAGAAATGTAAAGCACGACCGCGAGGGCTACAGATGCCAAAACTTGAATTGATGACACGCTTAAGATCCGAGCAACGATCAACTTCATGTTCTGCTGTCGATTGTGATTGTTGCGCTTGGAAAAGCCACCAATCTCCTGCTTTTGACCACCGAACATCAATACCACTTTGTGGCCCTTGATCACTTGTTCAACAGATGACGTCAAGGAACCCATTGCTTGTTGTATATTTTTACTGACCTGACGAAAACGCTTACTCACAGCAGAGACAATCAATGCTACCACTGGCCCTATCAACAAAAACACCAGGGACAATTGCCACGAGTAATAGAACATCACTATCAGCAGACCGGTTACAAAGGCCCCCTCGCGAACCAAAATCAATAGGGCTTTACTGGCTGCTGCAGCGACTTGCTCAGTGTCGTAAATGACTTTGGAGATGGAACTACCCGTTGAATTATTGTCATGGAACGCCACAGGTAATTGGATGTACTTTTCAAACAATTGTTGGCGCATTTGCATAACCACTTGGTTGCCAATCCAAGACAAGGTGTAGGTACCCATGAAATTAAAGGTTCCGCGCAAAATAAAGATGGGAACGACAAAATAGGCAGCCAGGCGCAGGTAGTCGTAATCTTGTTTGCCTAAACTGTCATCAATTATGGGTTTAAGTTGTGAAAAGACCCAGGCATCGATAGACGCATAACCAACCATTCCGATAACGGCAACGACAAAGGCAAGTTTAAAGTCTTTGAGATAGCCGCTGAACCGTTTGAACAGAGACTGGGTGGGCAGTGTTTGAGTCATGGATCCCGTCATTCATCTTTGGTGACAACCAGAATATGGGTTCATTGTAACTGTTTGCAAGAAAATCCCCAACTATCAAACACCTGTTTACCCTCAGTTGCCGAGATACCAGCGAGGTTGGATATCATTCTTCAAGGATTCCAATTGATAGGGTCGGCCCGCCTGATAGTAAAAACGCACGCGAATTTGACCCGATTCACTGGTAGCGAATTGCCGTACCCTTTGCTCCACATAGCGCTGCACGACTGAATCACGGGGGAAATCCCATTGATTATCAAAACCCTGACTGTAGATTACCACCTCAGGTGCAACTTTTTGAATAAAGGCCATTGAGGATGAAGTAGCACTACCATGATGAGGTGCAAGCAAGACTTTGGCCTGCAATGCATCATGTTTTTCAGCCACCAATATTTGCTCCACGGATTCGCTTATATCGCCGCTAAGTAAAACGCTGTTGTGACCATCTGTGATACGAACAACACAAGAAGTGTCATTGTTGGATTCAGTGGCGGCTTGTTGTGGCCATAGGGCCTCCAACTGCAAGTCAAACCACTGCATTTTCCAGCCTTGATAGCAATTATCACGGGTCGACAAGGTTTGTCTGATATCGATTTTTTCAGCCAAGACGGCACTCGCTCCTGCATGATCGTTGTCAAAATGACTAAGAATTAAGGTATTCACTTGTGTTACCCCATTGGCCTGCAAAAATGGCAAAACGGCTGCCTCGGCCATGTTGAATCCAGAGGGATAGGATGCCCCCGTATCGTAAATGATCGCGTGCTGATCTTTTAACACCACCACAGACAATCCTTGCCCCACGTCCAATATATGCAACTCCCAAAATGGATGATGCGTAGGCACCATGAAGCTGATCATGGGTAGCATCAAAATGGCCAAACCCCAGCGTGGCAAAATCAGTTGTGGCAGAAAGCATGGGATCAGCGCCAGCATCGAAGCAGTAATGACTATCAGTGGCATTTCTGACAATTGCCATTGTAATGACGCGTGTTGGTAAATCAGGGCTAAACCTTGCGCAAAATAGCCTGCAAGGCCGTCGATAAATATCAACACCCAGGGCGCCAACTGACTTTCAAGGAGCATCAACACTGCCAAAAGTAAGCAAAGGGGAACCAAGATAAAGCTCACCAGCGGCACAGCAATCAAATTCACCATGGGAGACAGAGGGCTGATGAACTGAAACCAAAGCAAAGTAAGAGGTACGGTAGACAAACTCATTATCCATTGGAAGTGTACCAACGCCCGAAGACGATCTTTCCATGTTGTCACTCTGTTGTGGGACTGAACGGGCCAGCGCCATAAGTAAAAGCCAATCACCGCCACGGCACTGAAGGTAAGCCAGAAGCTCGCACTGAGGGGGCTAAGGGGGTCGATAAGAAGAATGATGGCTAAGCAGTAAAGGAGTTTACGAGAATAACTCCAATTCCGAGATAGTAACGAAATGACGCAAAACAAGGTGAGCATAACCAAAGCTCTAACCGTGGGCAGCGCTAAACCTGCCAACATCCCATAGCCCGAGGCGAAAACAAGCATAATTACCAACATGGCCGGACGGATGTGACTCCCCTGGGAAGGATTTCGCCATAGGAAAAGCCCTTTGAATAACCAAGGCAAGAGGCAAAAACACAGGCCTGCAACAATACCTAAGTGAAGGCCAGATATGGCAATCAAATGAGCGACGCCACTATTTTGGATATGCAGCCATTGGGTTTGGGTAATCAAAGAGCGATCGCCAAAGGCCAAAGCGGCTATCCATCCTTCGTTTACCAATTTGTAATGCCCTAACCTATCCAAAAGACGTTGTCGCAAGCTGTTACCATACTCAATAAGAGCATTCTGGCTATGGGGCTTCACATAGCCAGTGGCAACGATTCCCTTGGAAAGCAGCCACTGCTGATAGCGAAACCCTCCTTGATTGGTCAAGCCATGACGTGGCTTCAGTTTGACCGCCAAGCGCAACACCATGCCTTCTTTTAACAATAGATTAGGCTCTCGCCATGACAAACGAACTTGGGGTGACAGGTACAAGTCAACAGAACGATTTGCAAGAACTGCGCGCTTCAATTTGAGGTTAAACCTAACCTGTTGCTGTTGACGCACAACATCGGTAATTTGGCCCTCAATCTGGGTGATTTGCCGTATATCTTCTTTGGGCAGTTGCCAAGATGTCTGCCAATGGCCTACACTCGCCAGCCAAAGGACGGCAAAAGCAGCACCACTGATGAACCGCCCCAACGGTGACCAGGGAGTCAATAAAGCAACTATGAATATCAAGGGTAAGCTATACGCAGGCGGCAAACTCGGCCATAATACCGCTGATATCGACGTTGTCACAAAACTGACAACCCATTGGTCGAGAATAGTGCTTTGTGGTTCGTGCAAATCCTTTGCCTCGATGTAAGATGTAAAAGCCAGCTTCCTATGCCTAAGAAAATTATTAAACGCTTTTTGCCAGATCACCAAACCATTCAACGCCAAAAAGCGCTAAAAATGTTTGGAACTGTACTTCATGACCCTAATTTGTGGCATTTAAATCGCCGTTCTGCGTCGGGTGCATTTGGGATCGGGCTGTTTTTCGCCTTTTGGCCTGTACCTTTTCAGATGTGGTTGTCTGCTGCCCTATCCATTCCTCTACGTGTCAACTTGCCACTGTCGGTGGCGACTGTTTGGATTACTAATCCTTTCACTATGCCGCCGATTTTCTACGGTGCTTACGTCGTGGGCACGTGGTTAATTGGCGCGCCGCCCCAAGAGTTCGCTTTCGAACTAAGTTGGCAATGGGTGATCAATTCAATGGAAACCATCGGCCCCGCCTTTCTGTTAGGCTGCGGTGTGTGTTCTGTGGTGTTTGGCTTGTTGGGATACTTTGGATTAAATTCACTGTGGCGGTATTCCGTAGCTCAAGCATGGAAAAAGCGCAAAGCAGCGCGACTTACCCGCCAGACTAAATAACTCCTCATTAAACTACCTTCCGAATGGGTATGGCTCACTTGACCAATGCCCCATCGTTCTGTAACTATCCAATTTTGTAAAACACAGCCAAAGTCAACTGAGCATAACAGGAGGGAGCATGCTGCATATAGAGGTGGACGATCTACAAGGCGATGAAATAGCGGCGTTTTTGCAACAACATCTGGACGATATGCGTGCTACCTCTCCTCCAGAAAGTAAACATGCGCTCGATCTGGAAGGTTTACGGCAACCGGATGTCACCTTTTGGAGCGCATATTTTGACGGAAAGTTGGTTGGCTGCGCTGCACTCAAAAATCTGGGCGACAATCTGGGTGAAATCAAATCCATGCGCACTTGTGCCAGCTGTCGCCAAAAAGGCGTGGCATCCGCACTACTGAATCATGTCATCGAGCAGGCGAAAAGTCGCCAATTAGAACGACTTCTGCTGGAGACCGGTTCAATGGCTTTTTTTGCCCCTGCCAGAGCACTGTACGGCAAATTTGGATTTCAAACTCGTGGGCCGTTTGCCCAATACCGATTGGATCCCAACAGTGTCTATATGGAATTGCCGCTAAATTAGCGGCAATCTGTGACTATTACTCGTGATGTCCTATCGTACCCGTGGTAAATAAATAATCTTTGAGTTCTTTATCCATACGAGGGTCACGACGTCGGATCCATTCCAACACCATGGCCGCGTGCTCTTTCTCTTCATCCCGGTTGTGTTCGAGAATGGCTTTGAGTTCCGGATCCTTACAAGCATCCACTCGTTGATTGTACCAATCCACTGCCTCAAGTTCTTCCATTAAGGACGTGATGGCACGATGCATGTCGCGAGTTTCGTCGCTTAACTCACTAATGGGCTCATGGTATCCCTCATTAGACATATTCTACTCCTATTATTGTGGATAACGTTGATTCATCACTTCCAAGTCGGCAGCAATGAGTTGCTCTAAAATAGCAGTGTCCACGTCGGACAGTTTGTTGATATAGAGACAGGCTTTGCTGGTTTTTACCTTTCCCAAGGCGTCAATCAAGTCGGGACGTTCGCTCATTCCTGCCCCCAGATAGAGTGACAGATTCTGTTTTCTTGGCGAAAACCCACAGCGGAAAAACGTATCTTGCTTGCCACTGGCCAACGTATAAGTGTACTCACCATAACCTACGATGCTTGGCCCCCACATGACTGGCGGAAGGCCGGTTACCCGATTATACATCTCAAAAAGTGCAAAGCCGTCGGCTTGACGTTGGGGATGTTCAATTGAATGCAAGAAAGCCTTCGGATCAGCACTATTTGCTCTATTCACTAGGTTACTCATATCCTCCTCCTGAATGGAAAATGATGCACAGTGCCTATCAGTGTAGCCCGTGCTCAGTGAGTAACGCCAACAAATCCTCTTCGCTCATAATAGCGACGCCAAGATCCTGTGCTTTGGTCAGTTTCGATCCTGCTTTTTCTCCAGCCACCAAATAGTGAGTTTTAGCCGACACACTACCAGAGACCTTAGCTCCCAACTGCTGTAAAAGTTGTTTGGCTTGGTTTCTATCCAAAGAAGTTAGAGTCCCAGTTAACACGTAGGTTTGACCATTTAGCGGCAGTTCATCTGCTGCCTTAATTTCAATCACCGGCCAGTGAATACCCACGGCAAGCAAATCGTCAATCACCTGCAAATTGTGCTCTTCGCGGAAAAAATTAAACAGATGTTGAGCCACAATCGTGCCCACATCAGGCACCTCTTGTAAGCTAGCTTCGTCCGCTTGCAATATGGCCTCAAGCGTTCCGAAATGTTGCGCCAAATTGGCGGCAGTGGCTTCGCCCACTTCTCGGATCCCCAAGGCATATAAGAACTTAGCTAAAGTGGTAAGTTTGGCCTTTTCCAATGCGTTGATGATATTGGCCGCCGACTTTTGTCCCATGCGCTCCATATTAGCCAATTGTGCGATATCGAGCCGGAAAAAATCCGCCGGACTTTTTACCAGGTCGTGATCTACCAACTGTTCGACTAGCTTGTCACCCAAACCATCGATGTCAAAAGCTTTGCGCGATGCGAAATGTTTCATCGCTTCTTTGCGCTGCGCTGCGCAGAACAAGCCACCGGAACATCGAGCTACGGCCTCTCCTTCAACTTTTTCAATATGGGATTGGCATACCGGACAACTGCTTGGAAAGGTAATTACTTTGGCATCTTCGGGGCGCAAATGCTCCACCACAGAAACCACTTGGGGAATGACATCTCCCGCTCGTCGCACAATCACGGTATCGCCAATCATTACTGCCAAGCGATTGATCTCATCTTGATTGTGTAGGGTTGCATTGGATACGGTTACGCCGCCCACAAAAACGGGCTGTAGGCGCGCCACTGGCGTAATTGCACCGGTGCGACCCACTTGAAATTCTACATCGAGTAATTGGGTCATTTGCTCTTGAGCAGGAAATTTTTGTGCGATCGCCCACCTCGGTGCACGGGCAACGAAACCCAATTGTTGTTGCAATTCAATCTCGTCCACTTTGAACACCACACCATCGATGTCGTAGCTGAGTTGATCCCGTTGCTCGCCAATTCTGGCAAAATAGCGATGACATTGCTCAATACCCTGCGCCGTGTCTATCTCCTGACAGACTGGTAATCCCCATTGAGCGAGTTGCTTGAGGCGCTCCGAATGCCGCGGTGCAAGGTTTTGCTGTCCCTCTACCAAGCCCATCGAATAGGCGTAAAACAGCAATGGTCTGGATGCCGTGATGCGGGAATCGAGTTGTCGCAAACTCCCCGCTGCCGCATTTCGAGGGTTTACAAACACCTTTTTCCCTTCGCTAGCCTGTTGTTGATTCAACTTTTCAAAGCCAGCTTTGGGCATAAAGACCTCGCCTCGCACCTCGACACGCTCAGGAAATTGCTCACCACGCAAACGCAACGGAACATTGGCAATAGTCTTAACGTTTTGCGTGATGTTCTCCCCTACTCGACCATCTCCGCGGGTAGCTGCCCGCACCAACACGCCTTGTTCATACAAGATACTGACCGCCAAACCATCGAGTTTCGGCTCACAACTAAAGGTTAAAGTGAGATCTTGCTTGAGCCGATCATGAATGCGCTTTTCAAATGCAGCCAGTTCTTCGTCACTAAAAGCGTTGTCCAACGACAACATGGGCACTTCGTGTTCAACCTGTGAAAACGAAGCTAAGGGTGCGCCGCCAACCTTTTGGGTGGGTGAATCTGGGGTGATCCATTGGGGATGTTGCTGTTCCATCTCCTTGAGTTGCACCATTAAGCGGTCATACTCCGCGTCAGGAACCGTGGGGTCATCCAAAACATAATATTGGTAATTATATTCGTTGATGGTGTCACGCAGTTGTTGGATTTGAACCTGTAGGTCTTGGTTTGTACTCATGGAAAACCTGTCAATTTTGTGTAGCGATATGGATTAGGCGACGGGACACCGTCGCCTGAAACAACTTTATAGGGGTAAGTTAACGAGCAATGATCCTTTGTCGCTCAAATTCACGGATCTTCTCCACATACTGCTGCAAGCTCTGCTTAGTCAAAGCGCTGCGACGACCGTCGAGCACCTGGCAATCAAATTCTTCAGCAATTTTTCGTGCGGCGTTATGCATCATGTTGAACACTTGATGGGGGTCACCTTCGATGGGCAACATCATAAACAAAGATACGCCTTGGGTTGCAAAATTTTCCAGATTATCGATATCGAAAACCCCGGGTTTAAACATATTCGCAAGGCTAAACAACACCGGGCCTTTGCCATTACTATTCACGTGGCGATGAAAGATATCTTGATCACCAAACTTGAAGCCTAGGGTCAAAAGCATGGGTAATAATGCCGCACCTTGAATCGGCTTGTCCTCGCTGGCTCGAACGTTAAGCACTAATACCTCTTGAGGCACTGCACTACTCGAGGCAGCCCCTTGAGATTCGTCAGTCATCTGAGGCTCATCAAAATCAATGCGCATTTGATCTTCACGGATTTTGGGCTCTTTGCGACGGCGAGGTTTGCTTTCAGGTTTCGAGCGTTTGACAAAGTTGCGAGCCTGATCTGCAAGACTGATTTTTTCTGCAGAGGTCGCAGCCGACTCACTTTCAGCGGGCGTTTCGTTTAGCTCAAATTTGGGCTCGACTTTAACTTTAGCCGTGGTCACTGGAGATTCTTGTGTAACGGACACCGCCTTCGGCACGATGCCGTCAACGGCTTTTACGCCTGCATCAGACTGACTGTCATCTGCTTTGTCTTGTAAGGTGTCGGTTCGCAGCAAAAATGGCGGCGGCTCCGGCATATCATCGACATTCAACTCATCCTGACTAGCTAACCTGCTGCGCATGGCACGCAACTGCTCTGCGGCATATTCTGGTTTGGGTTGGGTGACCACCGAGGAATAAATTTTCGGTTTTGGCGCTTCAGCTTTCGGCTCTATCGAGGTTTCGCTGACTTCAGGCGCACTAAAGGACGCACCTAAATCTGTATCTGGCTGCTCATTTTCACCGCTTTGCTCAGACTGTGATCTGCCCACAACCCGGACTGCGCCAATGCCAAGATCATCGTAGTCTCCCTTTGATTCGCTGGAAAAACGAGGCTCTCGTTCATCATCATCTAAATCAATACTTACGCGCACGTCATCTTCGTCATCAAGCTCATCTTCTTGCCAATCTCTGGCTTCCAAACGAGCCGAAGACTTACTTGCTTGATTTTTACGCACGCTCCACAAGCCATGAAGTAAAATCCCTACTATGGCCACACCGCCAATGAGCAAAAACGCCAGTCTTAATTCTTCCATCTACCTAGTTAAACCCTTTATTATGCTTGTGCGATAGCAACAGCTTCTTCTACATCGACGGCAACCATACGCGAAACGCCGGGTTCCGCCATGGTCACCCCGGTCAAGTGAGTCGCCATTTCCATCGCTATCTTGTTATGGGTGATATAAATAAATTGCACACTCTTAGACATTTCAGAAACCAGTTTACAGAAACGTCCTACGTTTGCGTCATCCAACGGCGCGTCTACCTCATCGAGTAAACAAAACGGTGCCGGATTCAGCCGGAAAATTGCGAACACCAATGATAAAGCGGTTAAGGCTTTTTCTCCACCAGAAAGCAAATGAATCGTGCTGTTTTTCTTACCCGGTGGTCGCGCCATGATGGTCACGCCTGTTTCGAGTAGATCCTCTCCGGTTAGTTCCAAATAAGCGGCTCCGCCCCCGAACACTTTGGGGAACAACGCTTTGAGATCCTCGTTCACTTGATCATAGGTCTGTTTGAACCGTGCACGAGTCTCCCGATCTATTTTACGGATAGCTGACTCCAAGGTTTCCAGAGCACTGACTAAATCGGTATTTTGGTCGTCTAAATGTTGTTTTCGCTGGGCTTGAATTTCATATTCTTCAACCGCTGCCAAATTGACTGCGCCTAAACGACCAATTGCAGCGGAGGTTTTCTCCAATTCTTGTTGCCACAGGGATTCTTGTGCTTCTTCTGGCAACGTTTCAAGAACTTGCTTAAGTGGTTGATTAAGTTCTTGTAATTGTTCTAGTGTAGCATTGGCTCGTACCCGGCAGCCTTCGCATTCCAGCTTCTTGCTTTCCAAAGCAGTACGCATTTGACCAATGCGTTCCATCATCCCTTGTTGCCCTTTTTGAGCATCCGCCAACCAACTTTCCACCTCGGACAAGCTGTCGCTTAGTTGGGCTTGTTGCAACTCAACTTCCATCCGCGACTCTAACAGTTGGCTCAATTGCTCAGTCTGCTCGTCCAAAGGCAACGCTATCTCCGCGGCTTCTTGTTGCAACAATTGCTGCCTTTGGGACATTTGTTGCAACTGGCTTTGGGTTCGATTGCGACCGTCTTGGGCGCTTTGCTGCTTATTGCGCAATCCTTGCAATGTCAAAGCTAACTGGTGGGATTGTTGGGTCAAATTGTCCAATTGTTGGCGGGCTTCTTGTACTTGGTTCGCCAAATCATTCTTGCGCTGCAACGCTTTTTCCGTAGTCTGACTCAATTGTTCTAATTTTTCTTCCCACTCTTCTACTTGCATAGCCAGCGATTCTGACTGCATTTGCTCCTGCTCCAACAAGTCTTGTTGTTTGCTGAGTTCCTCACTGATGCGAGTTTCTCTATCTAGCGCTTGTTGGAACTGCATTTGCAACAAATTCAATTGGTTTTGCTGCTGGGTCAGCGCTTGTTCAGCAAATTGACAATCCCGTTGTGACTCTTCCAGACGTTCTTGTTCGTTGGCAAGGATCTGCTTGGCTTGTAGCAACGCAGTCTCGCTCTCTTGCAGCCTCTCCAGCGCCCCGTCGAGTTGGGATTCCAGATCGGCTATCTGAGCTGCGCGCTGCATCACATTGTCGCTGCCCACCGATAGTCCCAACACGGCCCATTCCGCTCCGAACCACTGCCCTTGAGCGGTGACAACGCTTTGCATTGGCTGCAACTTTTCTATCATCTGAGCTAGATTGGCTGGATCCTCACACAGCAAAATTTGATTGAATTCATGGGGAACTAAGGCTTGCTGTATTTTTTCTGCGAAAGTGCCAGGCTGTTTGTCCCCACTCATTTGTCCACTGAACATCAACCGACCCTCGGTCAATTCGCTCAATTGAGAAATGCTCAGTGGTTGAGGTAGCACTTTGGCTTGCTGCCATTGTTCAGTGATCACTTCCAGCGCTTTTTCCCAGCCAGATGAAACCGTTAAATATTCCCAAAGCGCTTGCCCCGTTATGTCTTCTTTTTGGATAAAGTCGTCTAGCGCGCTTTTTATTTGATGCTGTTGTTGTAATTCTTGCAGTGCAGAAAGACGTGCTTCGAGCCTTTGCTGTTCGCCCCTAGCGTGAAGGTGAGACTGCTGGGACTCATCAAGGGCTTGTTGAGCCTGTTGCAGCGTGCCTTGCAGCTCTTCACGGCGCTGTTTCGCGTGCTGAAAGCGCCCTTTTGATTGGGCAATCTGATGATTCAAACTGTCTATTTGCTCTGACAACTGATCATGTTCTAGGGCATTTTGCTCTTCTTGAAGCTCAGCAATACGCGCGGACGTGCGCATTTGCAGATTCAAGCCCGCTTGAATTTGACTGTGGCATAACTGGACTTGTTGTTTGGCTTGTAAGAACTGGTTTTGTTGATCCTGAAACAACGATTCGTGGCGACGCAAAGCATCTTGAGCCGACTGCAAATTGTCTTGAGCCTGCTCAGATTGGGCAGCGAGAGCCTCCTGTTCCGGTTCCAGCTCCAGCAACTGCTCAGAAAACTCATCAATTTGTGCTGATTCTTGTTCAAGGGTGGCCTGCCCCAATTCCATGGCTTCTTGCAGTTGCCCCAACTCACCCTGAATCTGCCCACTGCGCTGTTTGGCATGCAATTGATTCTGCTCTAAGCGAGTGATCTGCGTGCCCAACTGGAAATACTGTTGCTGCACATCATTTAACTGTTGTTTGAGGTCTTGTTGCTGTTGTTGATATTCGGTAATACCTCGTTCATCGCCCCGCTGCTGGGCGATGAAGGCTTCGATTTCGTTCTGCCCTTGCTCAATTTGTTGCTCCAAGCTGTAAATTAAATCACTGTGCTTGAGCCATTTTAGCGCCGCGAGTTCAGCCTTGAGAGTCCTTTCTTTGGCTTTGAGTTCTTTATAACGACGAGCTGCACTGGCCTGACGCTGCAATTTTTCCAGCTGTTGACCCAACTCTCCACGCACGTCTTCTAACCGCTCCAAATTGTCTTTGGTGTGACGAATGCGATTTTCTGTCTCCCGACGGCGCTCTTTGTATTTGGAAATGCCCGCAGCCTCTTCGATAAAAACCCGAAGTTCTTGCGGCTTGGATTCAATAAGACGGGATATCATCCCTTGCTCGATAATGGCGTAGCTTCGCGGCCCTAAGCCAGTGCCCAAGAAAAGATCAGTTACGTCTCGGCGTCGACATTTGCTGCTGTTTAAAAAGTAATTCGATTGACCATCGCGGGTCACTAAGCGTTTTACCGACAATTCATTGTAGTTGGCAAACTCACCTTGAATGCGCCCAGAACTATTATCAAATACCAATTCAACAGAGCACTGACTGACGGGCTTGCGCGCTGTAGAGCCATTGAATATGACGTCAGTCATAGCGTCGCCACGGAGGTTTTTCGCCGAACTTTCGCCTAACACCCAGCGAACGGCATCGATCACGTTGGATTTACCACAGCCATTTGGCCCGACAATGGCGGTCATATCATCTGGAAAAGGAATACTGGTCGGATCCACGAATGACTTAAATCCGGCTAACTTAATTCGTTTTAGGCGCATTGTAGGGTCATGGTGTCCGTTATCAGATCATTATTATGGTTATTCGCTGACGACGACGCCTGCGGTTCTTTTCAAGAATGTATCAAAAGTCATCAAGTGTAACAATTGAGGATTGGTAATGAATAGTGCCAAAGTTATACTTATACCACTGTAACAGGAACCGAATCTACTTGGGGCTTCATCATCAGATTGCCGCTGAGTACCTGTAGAATGAAAAAATCAGTCGTATCAGTGCAGTGATGTTGTGCATAAGTGCAACCCACATACGTCCTTGGATACGCGCAACAACAATGGATGGAATGGTTTGTATGAGCAACAGTAGTGGTGTTGATTATTTTATTCGCGGTTTTTCATTGATCCGCACTAAAGGGTTGAAACGCTTCGTCTTTATTCCCCTTACCGTGAATTTAATTTTGTTCTCTGTAGCATTGTATTTTTTGATGGGTCAAGTAGGCGTGGGGATCGAATACGTTAATGGCCTGATCCCAGATTGGGAATGGTTAGCATGGCTCAAAGAGGGCTTGTCTTACATTCTCTGGCCGCTAGCGGTGATCAGTGTGCTCTTGGTATTTGCCCTTCTGTTTGGCACTTTAGCCAACTGGATCGCAGCTCCATTCAATGGCTTGTTGGCCGAAAAGGTAGAACTGCATCTCACTGGTCAACCTTTGGGTGATACAGGCCTACTTGATGTTTTGAAGGATATTCCCCGCACCCTTGGCAGAGAGTTGAGTAAACTGACTTACTACATCCCCAGAGCCATCGGCTTTTTATTGTTGTTCATATTTCTACCGGTAATTGGCCAGGTATTGTGGTTTCTATTCTCCGCGTGGATGATGGCCATACAATATTGTGACTACCCTTTTGATAATCACAAAGTGCCTTTTAGCGTGATGCGCAGAAGTCTCAACCGCAGTCGTACCAATTGTTTTTCATTCGGCACCATGGTCAGTGTGTGCGCCATGATCCCTCTGGTTAACTTTTTAGTGATGCCAGTGGCAATCTGCGGCGCTACGGCAATGTGGGTCGAGGATTTGCGTTACAAATTGGACTAAACCATGTTGATGAGTCTGCTTGGACTGATGCTCAAGTAGCGACTGAAATCCTCTCCGGAAATCGCTTGGCTGAACAAGAACCCTTGCATAAGGTGGCAATCATTAAGGCGCAAAAACTCTAGCTGCGCCTGATTTTCCACCCCTTCTGCTATGGCTTCAATTCCCAATGTTTGTGCCAATTGAATAATCGCTTTTACAATGATCTTGTCATGGGGATTGTTGTCTAGGTTTCGCACAAAAGAGCGATCGATTTTCAAAGTATCGACCGGCAATTGTTGCAAATAGCGTAGCGAGGAATAACCGGTACCGAAATCGTCCAAAGTAATGCTAAACCCTGCCATATTGACCTGTTTGAGCCTGTCGACCAAATCTTTACCACTGGCTTGTAAGGTGCTTTCGGTGACTTCAAGTCTAATCGCATTGGCTTGCAATTGATGAGCGGCCAGCAGACGGGAAATCGCATCAAAGGTTTGCTGCTGATAAAACTGATTGCTGGCGATGTTGATAGACAACGGAATAGGCTTTTCCAACACTTCATGCCACTCTCGAAGCGAACCAAAAGCCTGATCTAACACTAATTCCAGAACCTGCTGGATCACGCCCAATTTCACCGCCACAGGTATAAACTCCATGGCTGTCAGTAAACCTCGTTGTGGATGTTGCCAGCGCGCCAAACATTCAATGCCAATAAGATGACCACTGCGGACGTCAATTTGTGGTTGAAAGTGAGGTATAAACTGTTGCTCTTCAATGCCCTTAAGGACTTGTTGTTCCACCAGACGCATATCTTGCAACTCGCGATTCAGCGCATCACTGAAATAGTAATAGTGACTGTCGCTTTGATGCTTTGCACGATACATAGCAGCATCAGCATGCTGGATTAACGCTTCGGCATGTTCACCATTGTCGGGATACACACTGATACCGATACTGCAGCCCACTTGCATAATGTTTGCGCCACTTTTGATGGGCTTTTTGATCTCGCGGATTAACTTTTCCGTCACTCTGGCAACGGTGTCTGAATCTTTAACGTTGTTTAGGATCACCGCGAACTCATCTCCCCCCAAGCGGGCAACCACGTCACTCTTGCGCAGTGAGCTTTCCAACCGAGAGGCGATGGTACACAACACTAAATCGCCTGCGTCGTGCCCCAAACTGTCGTTGACTTGCTTAAACTTGTCCAAATCGATGAACAACATGGCGAACTTTAGCCCAAGCCGTTGGCTTTGACTGATTTCGTGATCGAACAATTGATTGAATAAGGAACGATTTGCAAGACCCGTTAGGCCATCTTTGTACGCCAGTTGGGCCAGCATAGTGCCGTTGCTGCTTTGCTCAGTGAGTGGTTCAATTTGCAGCAAATAACAATGCAGATCTTGCACTTGTGAAACTTGATTCACTTTAACGAGTACAGGCAACCCACCTGACTCCGTCAACAAACTCAACTCCCCCTGCCAGTTTGTGTGCCTGATCTGTTCAAAAACCACCGGCTTTTGATCAATTTGAGGCTGCAAATCCTCAAATTGAGTGGGATGAGTGGTGAGATTGAATTGACTTAACCACAGTTGACAATGCTGATTGCCGTACAACCACTTGCCATTTTCGTCGACTAATGCGATCGATTCGTTGATGTGTTGATAGGCTAGTTGTAAATGTTCTAATGCAAGATTACTGGGCATGAGCTTTCTTTTTGTTATTTTATCTTTGATTTTGCCGTCGTAAGCTTATCGGAAGCGCACTCCGAAGTACATATTGAAATGCATTGTCGTAAGACCAATACAGCGTATCAATGAACATAAAAGGCGAAGCTTTTAAGGACATCCTGATATGCGGCAATGACTTAGTCGGCCAACGAAGAGGGTGACGAAAAGCCGCCTGCACGGAAACCTTCGTAGGCGGCCCACCAGTATCCTGCTCTTTCGCGAGACTGGTGGTAATCGAAGTACTGGGCAAAGTTTACATAGATGGGGGTCAATTGCTCTGGCTTATTTAATTGATCTCGCCAAATTTGCAAGTAAATTTCCGGGATATCCGATAACTCGTGGTACTCCATAAAAGTCAGCCTCGATACCGGTTTGTAAGCTTGCAAGTCGGAACCATCACAAGTACGCGCCAAACCAATGCCGTCTATTGAGTCTGCACGGTATTCCCGCCAATGGGTCTGTTGCCACTGAGGTTTGGTCTCAGCAAAGACTAAGTTTGCAGCACGGGCATCTTTGCAATGCAAAGCAGCTAATTCCGGTGCTAATGGGTATTCGTCGACGAAGCCAGCAAAGTGCGCCAGCTCGTGAACTAAGACGTCGTAGTCATCTTGCAAGTCCAAATACATAAGACCGTTGTGAACATTGGCTTTGCCCTGCTTACCAATAACGATAGCATGACTGAAACGTCGTTCCTGAGCCAGATCGATAAGCGGCTTAAGTTTGCACTGCAAACGCTGCATCGGATCATTAGTGCAAGACAGTAAATCTTCATTGAGTAGTTTAGGTTGGTTTAGGCAAATCGGTAAATTCGTCAAACGAGGATCACTCAGCAATCGCTGATAGTGTTCGCGCATTACCTTGGTTCCAGCAAGAGAATCGGTCACCATCTGAATTCCCATGGTACACAGGTTGCTGCGCCCTAAAAAGGCAATTTGAGGGGTGCTTTCATACCAATTCATTAGTCCATTCATCTCGGTCGCCTCGGCAAACGACAAGGTCTGCAAAAACGATTTTACCGCGTCACTGCCCTGCTCAACCAACAACTCTTGGGCATACTCAAGAGCTATTTGCCATTGATATTTCGCGGCTTTGATTCTCCACTGTTGTGTGACGACATCATCGTTTTGGGAATAGGCATACTCGAAGCGCGCGACAACGGCCGGAGGATAGTCTTGTTGTGCAGCTCGCGCTAACCATTTAAAGCCGACGGATTGAGGCAATTCCATAGCCAATTGATATTGGCTTGGGCCATGACCCAATTCAGCGGCCCGAATCAACCAGTTGTGCCTTACACTGTTTTCATTGGTAATCTGCGCAAACTGATACAAACACTCGGCATGCAGAAGTTGAGCGCACAGATTAAGCCAATATGGCTGCTCTGAATTCATTGCCTGCAGAGCAAAATCATCAAGTTGGGTGGTAGGATTACGGCGGGCCAATTGGTAACGATATTGGAGTTCGATATCGCTTGTAAGGTTGGGTCTAGGATGAAATGCAGGCCAATGGCTATCCTGGACTAAGGCTGCCAAAAGTACAGCAAAAACAAGCCAGCGCGCCAATTTCATCCGCTCAATTCACAATGACTAGGAGTTATTTTTCGCTTGATCCCGCAACATACGTAATTCCAGTCTTGAAAAACGATGTTCGACATAATCAAAAATATTGGTACCCAATGCCAATTTAAAATAGTTCAAGGCATACCCTCTATCGCCTCTTTGGCGATAATACTTGCCGAGATAAAAATACACTTCACACATACGGCGATGTAATTCGTAGGAATTCGTGACGCCCGCCATAAAAGTATTGAGTAGTTTGCTGCGGCTGATGGTTCCCAAATAAAAATCAATAATTTGGTTGGCCCAATTGTCCGCTTTGAGGTTCGCTCGATTGGCCTTAAGTGTTTCCAATGCCAAGGCTTTATCTATTTCACTTTGCGCCAAATAGAGCCACAAAGCACGATAAGCATCCGTTGGGTCTTTCTCGTAGAATCGTTGCAAATCGTCTACGGCAAGTTCACTGCGATCACCGTAGTACAGAGCGATGCCTCGATTCAGTAACGCAAACTCCAGAGATGGATTGATGTCCAATGCAGAATCAAATGACTCATAGGCTTCGGCAAATTCCATTTGCTGCGTGTAGTGAATGCCGATGGAATTGTATGCTTCGGCCAAATCCGGTTTTAGCGCTTTGGCTTGGCTATAGTCATATTGGGCAAGTCCAAACAACCCGAGCATGTCATAGTGTGTACCGCGGCTAAACAGTAACTCGGCTCGTTCATTTTGTGTCAGGTCAGTTTGTGCCAAAATCTGGTTGTAACGGGCAATCGCCAGTTGAGATCGATAGCTTGCTGGCTGAGGCTCAGGGATAATGATGTTTTCTACCTGCTTATCGAAACCACCGGCACCACTAAATGCGCAACCGGATATCAGTGCGACGCTAAAAATTAGTAAACATGAACGGATAAACATAGTGCTAATCAATACTCAATTAAACAGAATCCACAGAGGAAAAGACATGAATCGGATTCGAATTAGAAGACCGTAACAAGAGCTTCTAAGGGTCGCTTATTTACACATAAATGTAAAGGATCCCAGCAATTGCTTGTACCAAGGTTCGAAGGAAATCAATGGGTTTTATTGGTTCGAATCTAGCACTTTAAAAATATCTTTTACATGCATCCGATTTTGCTACGGAATTCGAGTCCCGATTGAGGCACATTCCACTTTATTTGTTGGTCAGTTTAGGTTAATTTGTCCGCCGAAATAAAACTGACCAAATAGACAGGATTCAAGTTGTCATACTCTACAAAAGATTTGTTGGCCGAAGCAAAAAATGCTCAACAAAACTCCCACAGCCCTTATTCCGGCTTTAAAGTGGGCGCCGCAGTGCGTGACACTGATGGGCGTATATTCAGTGGCTGCAACGTGGAAAATGCTGCCTATCCCCTTAGTCAATGTGCAGAAGCCACGGCGATTGGCAACATGGTCAGCCATGGCAGCAAAGCCATCAAAGAAGTACTCATTGTCAGCCCGAATGACGATTTTTGCCCTCCTTGTGGAGGCTGTCGGCAAAAAATCCAAGAATTCGCGGGCCCTGACACGACGATTCACTTGGTCAATCAAGATGGTCAGATCCAGTCTTTTACCATGGCTGAACTGCTACCCTTGGCATTTGCCTTAGAAAAAAACTGAACCTTTAGGACAGTTATTTAGCGCTCCATCCCCTGCTATTGTGAAACACTGAATTCAACCCTGTTAAGGAAGACAGATGGTGTTTCGATGGCTCACAACAATCGCTTGGTCTGGAATCGATCGCTCGGTCAATAGCGACACCACCCCACTGCGTATCCTCAACTTGCTATCAAGCCTACTAGCCTTAGTGATGATTCTGCACTTACCTATTGTGGTGCTGTTCTGGTCTTTTACCGGATCCTTGGTGCTGATGACCAACTTGATACACATTCTGCTGTTCTTATCGGTTTACTTTCTTAATTCGCGGGGACAATTCATGCTCGCCCGTGGCATTTTGATGTGCGGATTCAATACCTATATATTGTCGAGTAGCCTGCTCTGGAAGCATGACGCCCAATTTCACTATTTTTTGCTGATCGGCATTTTCGTCAGTCCGTTTCTTTACTATTGTTGGGAAAGCAAACGCACGGCACCCAATACATTGGTTTACGGTTTAGGCTTTCTCTTCGTCGATGGTTACTGGCAACTGCACAAGGGGAGTGAAAATCTCGCGACGACAAATTCTGACATTATCGATATCTTCAGTGCCCTGTTTTTGTTGACCGCAAGTATCATTTCAAGTCAGTTGATTCGTGAAAACACCCAATATCGCTTTCAAAGCGTTGAAAGACGGGCATCTCGTTTTGAGTATTTGCTGGATCGTGCGCTTCCTCACTATGTGGCAAAAAAATTGTGTGACGTCAAAGGAACTAAATCTAGCGAAACCTTGGTAAAACAATGCCATGCAAGCGTTCTATTTGCAGATATTCAAGGCTATACGCAGTTTTCTCAAACCTTGCCCACCGATTCTTTGGTGGCCCTATTAGATGAGTTGTATCACCAATTTGATCAACTGACCGCTGACTGTGGACTTGAAAAAATAAAAACCAATGGCGATCAATACATGTGCATTTCTGGAGTACTGCTGGACAATCCTTGTTATGCATTGGATTGCTGTCGATGCGCAGTCAAAATGCAGGATCGATTCCAAAAATTTTGTCAGCGAAAAGACTTACCTTTGAATATTCGGATCGGCATCGCCAGTGGTGAAGTTTACGCCGGGATAATTGGCAAAAACAGTTTAACCTTTGATGTTTGGGGTAATACGGTTAATTTAGCATCCCACCTTGAAAGCTTTGGTCGCAGTGGCTCAATTCAAATATGCGCAAGAACCAAAGAACTGGTAGAGTCACGCTTTATCTGCTCTGAACGGGGCAAAGTACAATTAAAAGGGCTGGGCAAGGTTGTAACCTTCTGGCTTCTAGGTGACAAATCGTGTACGAATTAACTTTACTCACTCCAGTAAATAGCTTTGCTCGCTTTCTTGCAGAGTATTGGCAAAAAAAGCCTTGCGTGATCCGTCAGGCGTTTGTCGATTTTCAAGATCCTATTGATGAAAATGATTTGGCGGGAATGGCGATGGAGAGCGATATTGATTCGAGGATCATCAGTCAAAATCAAAGTAAATGGGCGGTAACCCATGGTCCTTTTGCCTCATTTGAATCGGCCTGTCAGGGACAATGGACGCTTTTAGTACAATCGGTCGATCAGTATAGTCCAGACGTCAGAGAGTTGTTGCAGGCGTTTTCTGCCGTTCCACAATGGCGTGTTGAAGACATTATGGTGAGCTTTTCTGTGGCTGGAGCCGGAGTGGGACGCCACCTTGACCAATATGACGTTTTCATCGTTCAAGGTAAGGGTTCAAGACGTTGGCAAGTAGGTCCTAAAGGCGTCTACACCGAGCATTGTCCGCACCCTAATTTGCGTCAAATTGACGAATTCCCCTTGTTGATTGATGAAATCTTATTGCCCGGTGATTTGATTTATATCCCGCCAGGCTTCCCCCACAATGGCGTCGCATTAGAACCCTGCCTAAATTATTCCATTGGTTTTCGTGCCCCTAACACAGTGGAGTTGCTCAGTGGTTTTGCCGATTGGGCCAGTCAAGAATTATCCGAGTCAGCGCAACGATACCAAGATCCGGACCTGTCTGTGCGCCGCCATCCGTTTGAAATTAAATCTTCAGAAATGACTAAGTTCCGTCAGCTTTTGACACAAATGATCGATTCAGAACAGTTTGAAGATTTCATCCTGCACTACCTAACTTCGCCACCACAAACACAAGACTATCTGGCTGATGTCGAAGAAAATTATTCTGCTGAGAAAGTGGCGAGTTGGTTGCAAAACGGAACCGCTTTTTTTCGTGCTCCCTTCACTCGAGTTGCTTGCCTTGAACCGCTCGGTATTGACGAAACGCCATATAAATCAACCTGTAAATTATCCATCAATCAACATATGGTGGAAGTCCCTAAGGCACTCTATGATGAGGTGTTGACCCTTCTCGATGCTCCCTATTTTTGCCTAGATCAGAAAATTTATTACGAAAATAGTTTATTTTTTGTTCAGTTCGTGTCTACACTTCTAAGTACAGGGTCCTATGGCCTTGAAGATCCTTACGATTAAAACAAACAGTAGGAGGAAAGTGTGACGTTGACGATTAAGAACGTCGACTGGAAACAGGCAAAACACAAACTAAGTAAACTAAGAGAACAGGTATTTGTGTATGAATGGCGAATTCCAAGAGAATGCGAGTTCGACCAACAAGACAACAGTGCAGCGCATGTGTTGATTGTGGACGAACTGGATCAGGAAATCGCGACAGGCAGGATTACCGCAACAGGCGAAATTGGCCGAATTGCAGTAATACCCCGCTTCAGAGGACCAGAGGTATACCACGAACTATTTAGTGCATTAATCGAAAAAGCCAAGCACTTAGGCTTAACCGAAGTATCGGTTCAATGTGAGTTAGAAGGTGTTGAATACTATCAACAACAAGGATTTAAACCAGTCGGTTCGGTTTATATGGATGCGGGAATTGCAAGACAAAAAATGACTTGCAGCACATCCGAATTCAAATTACCCCGGGTAGATTTTACCCACTAGAACACGCTGGCAGCGGATTGCTGCCAAGCCGTTTTTTCAGACGCTATCTTTCCAATAGTTCTCTTGACTCGACAAGTCGTAAAGCATTTCTGCGCGCTCTCTAAGCAGCGCCACAAAACGGGTCTTGCTTTCATCTAAACCACCTGCTTGCTCTAAATTTTCAGCTCGCAACTGCCATTGCAGTGAAAAATAACGCAGTGCATCTCGGGCCGTTGCTGCATTGCCAAATGCAGTGTAATCACATGGTAAATCGCCGGAAAGAACCCAGTAATATTTTCCATCCATTGACTTAATTTTCCATACAGCAACCCAAGGAGCAAGATATCGGCTCACCTCTACTGTTACCGAATCAAACAACACACCCTGCTCTGCCAGATGCTTATTAGCCCGTTGAAATTGTTCCCGCACCCACTGTCCTAATTGTTCTTGAGTAAGAGGCGGTGGTGTTTGTTTCATAATGAATCTTCCTAATGTTTTTATTATTGTTGTAAATGTTTAAGCAAAGCCTGAATGGGATGCATCGGCTTGAAGGATTCGAATCGAGCCACCTGACTGCGACAGGAATAGCCAGTTGCCAGTACTTTAGAGGACTCCATTTTTGCCAAAGTCGGTTGCCAACTTAGTCCATAGATACCTTTAGATTCTTCCAAATGACTTGCTTCATGACCAAAGGTACCGGCCATTCCGCAACAGCCAACAGAGGCAACATTCAAGGATAGACCAAAATGGTTAAAAATATCCTTCCACAAATTGTCACTCACTGGCACGGCGGTTTTTTCCGTACAATGGGATAGCAGCGAGTATGATGGACTGTCGGTTGTGCTCGATAATTTGCAGGCAGGATTTTCATCCAACGCTTGCGCAAGCCACTCATTGACTAGATGCACGGTAAAATTGCCTCTGTCGGCACCCAATGCTTTGCTATATTCGTCCCGATAACATAACACCAATGAGGCATCGATCCCCACCATGGGGACATTGAGTTGCGCTAATTGATTTAGGAATTGGGCGGTTGAGCGCGCAGTTTTGGCAAATTTTTCCAGAAATCCTTTCACATGTTGCGGCTTACCATTGGGCTTAAATGGTACGACACAAGGTTCAAAACCCATCAACTTTAAGCATCTGACTAAGTCTTCGAGCAATTGAGCTTCATAAAAACTGGTGAAGGGATCTTGCACAATCAACACCGTTTTTTGTCGCTGCGGTTCATCCAAGTTGGCTAAGACTTGCATATCGAACGCCATAGCTGGGGAGTTGCTCAATCGTGATTTCAGGTTTGGTGCCGACAACAACGGTGTATCCACGTAGCCAATGGTGCGCTTCAACAGATTATTCATCCATGCTTGGCGTAGAAAAAAGTTCACAAAATTTGGGATTTTCGCCATCAAATGCGCCATAGTTTCAATATTGGCGACCAAATGATCTTTGGCAGGCCGCAAATACCTCTGGTAGTAAATAGACAAGAAGCGGGCACGGAAACTAGGAACATCAACGTTGACCGGGCACTGGTTTGCACAGGCTTTGCAGGCTAAACAGCCTTCCATCACCTCTAACACTTCATGAGAGAAATCTACCTGCTTGTGCTTCAGGCGGGTATTTTGCATCCGTTCATACCAACTGGCTTTGTCACGACCTTTTTCCAGCTCAATCACGTCGACTTTTTGCTGGTTAAGAAGGCGCAACCATTCTCGGATCATACCCGCACGCCCTTTGGGACTGTGACGACGATCGCCGGTGATTTTACTCGAAGGGCACATGGGCGAACTGGTGTCATAGTTGTAACACAGTCCGTTACCGTTACAACTCATGGCCGGCTCAAAGGCATTTCGCACCGCAATGGGGATTTGCCGATCCAGCGTGCCCCGTTTCAAATCAGAGACTTTGACTAACTCTTCGTCACTATTAAGTGGCGTACAAATTTTTCCCGGATTCATACGGTTAAGGGGGTCAAAGGCCTGCTTAATTTTGCGTAATTCTGTGAACAATTCGTCGCCAAAGAAAGCTGGGGCGTACTCACTACGATAGCCCTTGCCATGCTCTCCCCACATCAAACCACCGTATTTGGCAACTAACGCCACCACTTGATCGGATATCTTTTGCATCAGTTGTTCTTGTTTGGGATCGCACATGTCTAAAGCTGGACGGACGTGCAATACGCCAGCATCAACATGACCAAACATGCCGTAGTGCAGACCATGCTCGTCTAATAGGTCACGGAATTCCATGATGAAGTCCGCCAGATTTTCTGGTGGTACGGCAGTATCTTCTGCAAAGGCAATGGGCTTTTGCCACCCTTTGGCTTTGCCCAGCAAACCAACCGCCTTTTTGCGCATACCATAGATGCGGCTGATCTCTTGCGTGTCATAGGTGACTTGAAAACCGATCACGCCAAATTCACCGTGCTGGGCCGCTTGACTCAGGGTTTCACTGAGCTGTTCAATTTTCGCTTCAATTTGCGCCTGATCATTGCTGTTGTACTCAACCATGTTCAAACCCAAAACTTCCTTGCCTGGCACATCTTGGATCAAATCTTTGACTGAGTGCCAAACGATGTCTTGTTTGGCCAAATTGAGCACTTTACTGTCAACGGTTTCTACCGAAGTGGCGTTAGCTGCAACCATATGAGGCGCGTGACGCAATGCGCTTTCGAATGAATCGTATTTGATATTGACCAGTGCTTTGCATTTCGCAATGGGTGTGATGTTGAGCTTTGCCTCGGCTACGAATACCAGAGATCCTTCTGAACCAGTAATGACTCGACTGATGTCTAAGGTTTGAAGATCGTCGCTCAGAGCATGTTCGAGATCGTATCCTGTGAGAAAGCGATTCAAACGAGGAAACTTGGCAACAATTTGCTCTCGCTTTTCTAGACAGGTTGCCATTAATTGTTGGGTAATTTTACCCATTGGGCTGTCTTCTTTTGCCTGTTGGCGACATTCTGCTATAGAGATTGGCTGAGTACGCAGTACAGTACCGTCGGCCAAAACACTGGTTAAAGCCAATACGTGATCACTGGTTTTGCCGTACACCAGAGATCCTTGACCAGAGGCATCAGTGTTGATCATACCGCCGATAGTGGCGCGATTACTGGTTGACAAATCGGGGGCGAAGAAAAATCCATAGGGGCGTAAAGCATCGTTTAACTGATCTTTTACGACACCCGCTTGAACCTTAACCCAACCTTCCTGCGGGTTGATTTCCAAGATTTGATTCATGTGGCGGGAAACGTCTACCACGATACCACTGGTCAGTGACTGGCCATTGGTGCCGGTACCGCCGCCACGGGCACTGAATTTGACCGACGGAAAACCCCTTGCAATTCGTCCAATGCACTGCAAATCTTCAAGGCTTTTCGGCAATACCACCGCTTGCGGCAAACGTTGATAAATAGAGTTGTCCGTTGCCACAGCAAGGCGACTGGAATATTGCGTCTCAATATCACCAGAGAAGTCCGCTTGTTTTAAAGCCGCAAGATAGTCTTGATAATCTTGTTCTAATGCGGATTGTGGATCGAGATTCGGTAACATGAGCCGTACTTCTGCTTTGCGTTTGCGATAGGAGCGGTATTATACGCAACGGCGCAGCAAAAATACCAGTGCATACTGCTCGTTGTCCGTGCTGTTTTGAGCACATTTCGTCATAAATCAGACTGAATTACTGCAATATTCCATTGTGTGAAACTAGGCGAATTCTTCCTGCAAACATTGCAACCAACTTGGCACAATCATTTGATAATACTTCATGGTTTGTTCTATGAGCTGTTGGCGAACCGAATTGTCTACCCAAGGCTCAGGCAACCAAGGGTCGATGGATAGTTGTTCGATGATCATGCGACCGCAAATAAAACTGCGATTCAAAATGCATTTTACCCCCAGAGTTTTCAGTAACCCTTGTTCCTGCAAGATAAAATCTAACGCCTCATGATAGAAGTCGTCCCATTTCTTGCAATCCCAAAGACCTCGGTACTGTTCCACCGAAGCATTGTCCAAGCCAACCCAATAACCACTTGTCCACTGAATGTCTGGAGCAATGGATGTAAAGTGATAAAGCACTTCTTCACGCAATAAATCGAGATTATTTGGACGTATATAGCCAAGGTGTGGAATATGCTGCAATCCGAGCAATTCAGCGCACTTTAATAAACGACGCTGTATGGTTGGATCGGTCTTACTTTGACCACTATGGACTAACAACCAATCCCCTTGCCATGCTCTTAAACGTTTGGTTGAATGCAACCAAAAGCGCGGCACCGAGTATGGGTTTTGTTGTTTGGCGATTCGATATCGGCCTTGATTGCGCACCAATTTTCCAGCTTTAGTCTGTCTTGATAACGCCATACGCACTGAAGCTTCACTTAAGCCTAACTGCTGTCCCACACCAATCAATTGTTTAGCACTGAGTTGCTCAAATTCGTGATTGAAAAAGCCTTTCGTTGCCGAAAGTAATTCCAACACTTGTTTGTCTGCACTTGTGTTATTGAGGCTTTCCAAAGCCGTTTTATAATTTACTGACATAACGTTTTTTATTGTTATTTTTCTATTATTGTTATAATTTGCCAGGTAATGATGGCTTCCAATCCCAGCGAGCGTCCGAATGCCTAGATTATCAGATTACCTCACTGCTGAGGAAATGAAATCCTTATGCCAGACGTCGAATCTTGTTGGCTGCTACCGTGTTGGCTTCAATTTTGCGCTTATCGCGCTGTGTTTCTCTCTGGTTGCCTTCTTCCCTGAGCCCATAACTTGGTTTATTTGCACCTTCATCATGGGAGGGCGAATTCTCGGCTTAGGCATATTAAACCACGACGCCGGACACCACACCTTATTTCACAACCTTTGGTTGAACCGTTTTGTCGGACGTTGGTTGTTGGGTAGTTTAATTCTTATTGACTACGATGCCTACCGCGAGGGCCACCTCAAACATCATACGTACGCCGGGTCAGAAAAGGATCCAGATTTAATTTTCGTCGAGCAATATCCCGTGAGTAAAGCCAGTTTGATACGCAAATTTGCTCGCGACCTGTTTGGCATTACCGCGATAAAAGAGTTGGCGTATCAGGTGAAAGTCTCCACTTGGTACAAACGTATTCCCACTTTATTTGCCCACAGCTGTCTATTCGGATTGCTCTATTTCGCTAATTTGCCGTGGGCTTATGGGCTGTTTTGGTGCGGATACTTCTTCGCTTACCCTTTGTTTTCACGGATCCGGATCATGGGCGAACATGGCGCAATGGCGAATCGCTTCAATATGGACCCCAGATACAATACTCGCAGTACATTAGCAGGCCCATTAGAAAAACTGCTCATCGCACCCAACGACGTACACTTCCATCTTGAACACCACCTCAATCCAAAAATACCGGCTCACAAGCTTGAAGAGGCTCATTTTATGTTACGTCAACGAGGCTACTATATCGGCTTTGATTGTGTAGAAATGGGCTATATGGATGTCATCAAAAAGTGTATCGGCAAAAATGCCACCCCACCAGATCAACGTAAGAAGCCTCATGCGCCCTCTGCCGTTGCTAATATGAGCTGAACAACAATTAAGAGCCAACTGACATAGAATGTTACAACGCCAAGCTCTAATCGGAACTCGTCTGGGTTATACTCATCAGATTAGCTCTCATAGCAAACAATAGGCATCGAATATGACAAAGACCTTCAGGGTAAGCCTTGGCGCCATTTTAGCCATCATAGGCGTGGTGTTCTTCATCTTGCCCGGCTCGATTTTATTCCTGATCGGCGGTTTGTTGTTGCTCAGTTATGACTTACCTCAGGCACGCAGCATGTTGGCTCGTTGCCAGCGTTCTATGAGCAAAGGTGCGCGCAGATTGGACCGCTTTATGTTGAACCGCAAACTGCGTTGATCCTCTTGTGCTTGCGCACAAAATCGCTTAATTCAAGGACATAAAAAAGGCTAACCGAGGTTAGCCTTTTTTTCATTGACTCGATTAGCCGTGTTGCTCGCCAAGATACAACCAGGTTTCCACCACGGTATCTGGGTTCAATGACACACTGTCAATCCCCTGCTCCACCAACCAAGCAGCAAGGTCCTCATGATCACTTGGGCCTTGGCCACAAATACCAACGTATTTACCGCGCTTTTTCGCCGCTTGAATTGCCATACTCAGCAACGCTTTTACTGCTGGGTCTCGTTCATCGAACAAGTGGGCTATCAGACCAGAATCCCTATCCAAGCCTAAGGTTAACTGGGTCAAATCGTTCGAACCGATGGAGAAACCATCGAATATGTCGAGGAATTGATCGGCAAGTAAGGCATTGGAAGGCAACTCACACATCATAATGACTCGCAAACCGTTTTCACCGCGTTTCAAGCCTTGCTCTTCGAGCAGCTCAATGACTTTACGACCTTCTTCTAAAGTGCGAACAAAGGGGATCATGATCTCAACATTGGTCAAACCCATGATGTTGCGAACCCGTTTGATGGCTTCACACTCTAATGCAAAACAGGCTCTGAAATCTTCAGAAATGTAGCGACTGGCACCACGGAAACCCAACATTGGATTTTCTTCATCGGGCTCGTATTGATAGCCACCGACCAAGTTGAAATACTCGTTTGATTTGAAGTCAGACATACGTACGATGACTTTCTCGGGAGAAAAGGCTGCGCCAATAGTGGCAATACCTTCAACCAACTTCTGAATGTAGAATTCCACCGGAGACTCGTAACCTGAAATCATTTCAGAGATTTCTTCTTTTAGCTCTTCTGGCTGATTGTCGAAATCCAACAAGGCTTTCGGGTGGACGCCGATCATACGGTTGATAATAAATTCCAAACGCGCCAATCCAACACCTTTGTGGGGCAACTTAGCGAAATCGAAAGCGCGATCTGGGTTGCCGACGTTCATCATGACTTTCAGTGGAATGTCTGGCATCGCATCAATGCGCGACGTAACCACATCAAACTCCAACTTATCATCGTAGATGAACCCTGTATCCCCTTCTGCACAAGATACAGTCACACTGTCTCCTGTGTTGATGGAGGCGGTTGCGTTTCCACAACCCACCACAGCGGGGATCCCTAACTCACGAGCAATGATGGCAGCGTGGCAAGTACGGCCGCCACGGTTGGTGACGATTGCTGACGCTTTTTTCATGATCGGTTCCCAATCAGGATCGGTCATGTCAGTCACTAACACATCGCCAGGCTGGATTTTGCCCATCTCATCGATAGAGCCCAATACTTTGGCTACGCCTGCGCCAATTTTGTGTCCGATAGCTCGGCCTTCACAAACGATTTTTGCTTTGCCCTTGAGCTGGAAGCGTTCGATAACCTGCATGTCTTCGCGAGAACGAACGGTTTCAGGGCGAGCCTGAACAATATAAAGCTTGCCATCGATACCATCTTTGGCCCATTCAATGTCCATCGGACGTTTGTAATGCTTTTCGATAATTTGCGCTTGCTTGGCAAGTGCCATGATTTCTTCGTCGTTAATGGAAAAACTGTGGCTTTGTGCCTTGTCGACATCCACGATTTCCACTTGTTTGCCATGGCTCAAGTCAGAAGAGTAAATCATTTTAATCAGTTTACTGCCGAGATTACGGCGCACGATTGCTGGCTTACCGGCATCAAGAGTCGGTTTGTGTACGTAGAATTCGTCAGGGTTAACTGCGCCCTGCACTACCATCTCTCCCAAACCATAGGAAGAAGTGATAAACACCACATCTTCGAAACCCGATTCAGTATCGATGGTGAACATTACACCAGAGGACGCTTTGTCACTGCGCACCATGCGCTGAATACCGGCAGACAATGCAACGCCTTTGTGGTCGTAGCCTTGATGGACACGGTATGAGATCGCACGGTCATTAAATAAGGAGGCAAATACGTGCTTAATGGCAATCATTACTGCATCGTAACCCTTCACGTTCAAGAAGGTTTCTTGTTGACCGGCGAAAGAAGCATCGGGCATGTCTTCGGCGGTAGCAGATGAGCGCACGGCGAAAGAAGCTTCATCACCGGCATCGCCTTGCAATTTTACAAAGGCTTCACGGATAGCATCTTCAAGAGCAGGTTGGAATGGCGTTTCGATGATCCAATTACGAATCTCTTGACCCGCTGCGGCCAGCGCAGCGACATCATCCACATCGAGACTGTCTAGGACTTCGTGAATTCGCGCTTCTAAGCCACTTTGTTCGAGAAATTCGTTAAAGGCACTGGCTGTGGTGGCAAATCCACCGGGCACTTGTACACCTGCGTTAGCTAGGTTTGATATCATTTCGCCCAATGATGCATTTTTGCCGCCGACTCGACTAACGTCATCCATCCCCAACTGTTCATACCAAAGTACGTATTCTTGCACTACTACCATCCTCTAAAAAAGTTAGTCTGATGTTTGCCCCAAAACAGCGCTAAACGGTTTCGAATTTTTGCAAAAAAATCTGCAGATCAGCGGGAAAAAATTTAATTGTGTTCACTGTCTGGCTTTTTGCGACAGGAATTTTAGAATGCGTGTAATCGTAAAGTAAAATTTAATTTCTAAGTGTAATAAAATTACAACATTGTTAAGGAAATGTAGTGCGTTCAGCTTTTTATATTTCAGATGGTACTGCCATAACATCCGAGGTCTTCGGCCATGCTTTGCTGTCATTATTCACAGTCGAGTTTAATCACCAGACCATTCCATTCGTAGAAACTGAACAACACGCTCACGAGGTGGTTCGCAAGATTGCCAACGCGTTTAAAGAAAGTGGGCAGCGACCTTTAGTGTTTTACACCATCGTAAACACCGAAGTTCGAAAAATTATCGCCAAGTCAGTAGGCATCAATTACAACTTTCTTGACCAATTCGTGGCACCGTTAGAAAAGGCACTTGGCGTACCTTCAATGCCAGAAAAACATCGAACTCATAGTATCCATGAAACCACCTATGACATTCGAATTGATGCGGTGAACTATGCCCTCGCTAATGACGATGGATCTAACCTTAAAGACTACCACGAGGCAGACATCATATTGGTGGGAGTGTCTCGTTCTGGCAAAACGCCAACCAGCCTCTATCTAGCTCTTCAATATGGCATTAAAGCGGCGAATTATCCGTTCACCGAAGAGGACATGGGCGACGTACTCAAATTGCCAGCGTCACTGAAACGTTTCAAAAAGAAATTGTTTGGTTTAACCATCGCTCCCGAGCGCTTGCACCAGATCCGTTCCGAGCGCCGAGCGAATAGTCGTTATGCATCCATGCAGCAATGTCGAATGGAATTGCGGGAAGTGGAAAACTTGTATCGAAAGGAAAAGATTCCGTTCCTAAACAGCACCAAGTTTTCAATCGAAGAAATGTCAGCCAAGATACTAGCGCAGACGGGTTTACAACGTCGCAAGTATTGATTTGTAGCACAACCGCAAAATTGGAAACAAACATGTTCGATCATTTTGAAAGCTCAATCATTACCTTTTTGCAGAACTTAGCAACCAATAACGATAAGCAGTGGTTTGCTGAGCACAAAAGCGAATACGAAACCCAAGTGCGGGAACCGGCGCTCGCGTTCATCACCGAGATGGAATCTTGGATTAAAATGATATCGCCCCACTACGAAGCTTCTGCCAAGAAAGTAGGCGGCTCGTTGATGCGGGTATATCGAGACGTGCGTTTTTCAAAAGACAAAGCGCCCTATAAAACCAATGTAGGAATACAGTTCCGCCACGAAATTGGCAAGGACGTCCACGCGCCGGGTTTCTACCTACACATCGAACCAGGCAACGTGTTTTTGGGTGTGGGTACTTGGCGGCCTGAGCCCGATGCACTTAAAGCGATTCGCAGCCATATCGAACTAAAACCCGAGTCTTATCAGGATGCTATCGAACACCCGCCGTTTTGTGAATTTTTCCAAATGGCTGGCGAGAGCCTCATTCGTCCGCCCAAAGGCTTTGATTCCGAACATCCATTAATCGATGAAATTAAGCGCAAAGACTTTATCGCAGAGTGTGAACTGCCGGAATCCTTCCTGTACGAACCTAAACTGTGTGAACGAGTGGCCAGACTCTATGGCAGAGCACAACCTTTACAAAAATTTCTGTGTGATGCGTTGGGGTTAAGATTTTAGCAACGATTGAAAACACCGACACCGGCCTTTTGGTTTCTTGGTGCTCGAAAACATTTCCTTGAGCGTTATCCTTTGCTGAGCAGAAAAAGGCACCAGGTTAGGTGTTCGGATAGTTACTACTCAATACGATACCTCAACCATAAATCTGGACTGGTTTACAATCTCAAACAAGTGAATTTGTTAGTAAATTCTTGACTTTGCCATCGTTCCTCACAATGATTTGTCTGTAATTAAAAGAGCTCTATACTAAATGTTCGTATTAGGATTCGTCCCAACCTAGATAGGTAGAGATTGATGAACATTGGTATAAGTCAGTCAAAGGAAACGTATTGATGCCCAATGCACCAGCGCTTCAAAGCAAGTTATTGTGGTTACTGCTAGGCTGTTGCTTAATATTTTGGCCGACTTACGCGCAGCAAAAATCTGATTCTTTCGTCATCAGTTATATGGAGCATGAGGGGTTAGTTAAATATTACGTACCCGTTATAAAAGAGGCATACCGACGAATTGGAATCGAAGCAAAGTTTGAATTAATCAATGACAAACGGGCCCTGCTACTGTTGAACGATGGCTTGATTGACGCCGACACAGCGAAAACACTCGAGACCATAGATCAGTACCCCAATATTCGCCCTCTCGCCACGCCTCTAAGTAAGATAGAAGTGCACTTAGTGTGCCAGCCGCATTTGGACTGTAGTAAAGATATTCTTAACAATGAAGTTTTGTCTTTAGGTATTGTTGCTGCGGGCGAGTTTTACGAAGAGTTGCTCGGTGACGCTACAATCAAAATTGTCGACCTGACCAGTTTTGATATTTTGGCAAAAATATTCGAACAACAGAAAGTCGACGCCATGGTTGTAGTGGTTGATGATTTTAGTCAGCGCTATTTGAGCGGCTTTCCTAACCACGTCAAAGTACAAGAAAAATTAGGCTACCATCTGATTAACGTCCGCCATGCAGCTATCGCCGATAAGCTCGACAAAGTCATTCAAGAAATAATCCAGTCGGGTGAGTTTATGCCCAAAAGCGATTGATTGAAAAAACGAATTGACCACAACAATCTTATGACTTGTCCTGCCTTGAGCGCACCTTTTCCCAACGGATTTCTTTGCGTTCTTGTTTATTGGGTTTGGCCGATCCTTGTTTGAATTTTTGCTTTCGAGCCGCTTCTTTTTGCTTTTTCAGCTCTTGTGCCGCCAACACTTCCAGTTTTTCAGCTTCGACCATTTCTGGGGTTTCAAGGGTGATTGCTCCGAGCATACCGCTGCGCAACTCGTTGATCAGCAGTTCGCAGATTTTATGCAAGTTGACTTTGCCACCGGCTCTTAACGCCCCCCGCTTGGCCGCGGCCAACTCGAGAAATTCGATTTCTGTATCGGGAATATGGTCCAAATTAAAGCGCTCTTTCATTTGCTCAGGGTAGGCCTTGATCAAATAATCGGCGGCAAAAAATCCCACATCTTCATAGTCCATAGCGGTGTCTTTAATGGCACCGCTCGCGGCCAGTCGATAACTACTGTTTTCATTCTCGATTTTGGGCCACAGGATCCCCGGTGTATCGAACAGCACAATACCACTACCTAAGTTGATCCGCTGTTGGGCCTTGGTTACTGCTGGGACATTGCCGGTTTGAGCAATTACCCTATCAGCTAGGGTATTGATTAAAGTGGATTTCCCGACGTTTGGTATGCCTACAATCATGGTGTTTATGGTTTTAACCCCTTGGGCTTTGTGTGGCAACATTTTGCGGCACAGATCAACCAACTGTTTGGTTTTTGCAGGATTATCTGTGGTACAAGGAAAGGTTTTAACGCCTTTTTCTTGCTCCAGATATTCTTGCCATTGGGCGGTAATCACTGAGTCAGCCAAATCCGTCTTACTGAGCACTTTGATACAAGGCTTTTCGCCCCGCAATTGGGCAATAGCGGGGTTTTCACTGGAATAAGGGATACGAGCGTCCAGCACTTCAATCAACAGATCCACGTTGGGAAGCACTTCTTTTATTTCTTTTTGGGCTTTGTGCATGTGCCCGGGATACCATTGAATCGCCATGTTTATCTCGTATCTTTGTTGCTTTTGTATGTTGGCGGTTGTGGGTCATTCCACTGCATTTAAATCATCGCCGCCGATGAACATTTCTTTGGGTCGGTAGTTAATCCAGTCGACCTGTTTGATGATCTTGCCGTTTTCGTCAAATTCTAACCAGATAATGAAGCGCCACGGCCCCAGTTGTTGATCATAGTAGCGAAAGGGATGAAACACCCCACGCCCCACCGCAACCCGGTCTTGCACCAACAAATTTAGCAGTTCGATGGACTCTGGCGTTAACAGACTTACATGTTCGCTGCCCCAGTCGTAAAACTGCCTGATGGCGTTTTTGCCCTCGACCTTTTCACCATAAACAATGTCCTCGATAACTGCATTATCGGCGTAAAATGCCATAAGCGTTTCAATATCACTTCGCTTGGCATAGACCTGAAAAAAGTCCCGCGCCAGTGTTTCAGTGTTACTTTGCGGTGGTACCTTGGGTTCCATAGTCGCAGGAGCTTGAGTCGACGAGCATCCAAGCAAACCGCTAAAAAGCAATCCACCTAGCAGTGGCATTAAACCCCAATGCACCATTTTCACGTTTCACATCCCCTTCAGCTAGACTTTACCCGCCCACCGGTCACTTTATTTGCCCGGCCTTCTTCTACCGCTTTTTCAGCCCGTTTGCGACGTACCTCTTTCGGGTCAGCAATTAACGGTCGATAGATTTCAATGCGATCTCCTTGGCACGGTTCATCAGACAATTTGCAGGTTCGATTCCAAATCCCGACCTTGTTCACGGATAAATCAATTTCTGGGTATTTGCGCAAAATGCCTGATGCTTCAATCACATCTTCTACCGTCGAACCTTGCTCTACCACCACATTGAGCAACGATTGTTTATCTGGTCGTGCATAAGCCACTTCCAAAGTAATTTGTTTGTCGGTCACTGATACACCTCTTTGGCACGGACAATAAAGGCATTCACCATATTAGTGGCGATGGAATTGAACACTTTTCCAAAGGCCATTTCTGCAAGGCGGCTGGAGAAAGCGAAGTCTAGACTCAGTTCAATCTTGCATGCATCTTCAGCCAATTTAGTGAAAGACCAGCCTCCTGTGAGATGAGAAAATGGACCGTCGACCAAATCCATCTTGATAAATTCGCCTCGTTTAAGCACATTTTGCGTGGTAAACCACTGTTGTACTCCCGCTTTGGCAATCAATACCGCGGCCTTCATAGACTCGTCACTATGTTCAAGTACTTTAGTGTCGGCACAACCGGGCAAAAACTGCGGATAGGACGACACATCATTAACCAAGTCAAACATGGATTCTGCACTAAACGCTACCAAAGCGCTGCGACGAACACTCGCCATTCACTCTCCTTCCCTCGCGGGCTCCTGCAATGCCCAAAAGTGTACCATGATTTTTCATAACAGGTTCAATCTGAACTATTTTTTGCATCATCTAAAGACAAATGCCAACAGCTTGATATAATCCGCCGCTATGAGCAAAAAGAAGTCCAAATCAAATCAAAGTAACACCATTGCCTTGAACAAAAAGGCTCGCCACGAATTTCATCTCGAAGACAAATTTGAAGCGGGTATTGAATTACAAGGATGGGAAGTCAAAGGGATCCGGGCCGGCAAAGTCAGCCTGACGGACAGTTATGTTTATATTCAAAACGGCCAGGCCTATTTGACGGGTTGCAAAATCACTCCGTTGAACCAAGCGTCCTCACACGTCATATGTGACCCAGACCGGACCAAGCGGCTTTTGTTGCATCGCCGAGAACTAGACCGTTTAATCGGAGCAAGAGAGCGCCAAGGTTATTCTATTGTGGCAACTGCTATGTACTGGAAAGCCTGTTGGGTAAAGCTCGAAATTTACCTTGCCAAAGGTAAAGACTCCCACGACAAACGGGACACCATCAAGGATCGCGACTGGGCTCGTCAAAAAGAACGGATGATGAAACATAAGGCGTAGGGCCATTGTTGCCCTACCTGGTTCAGCTCACCTCATTTTGATAACGACGTCGATAACGTTTGGTTAGCTTGGCCATGCGCACTTGGTCAATGATTAATGTCCACAATGGCGAATCATTTGATTGGGCCGACTTTCCTTTACCCAAACGACGCAACTGACGTTTTACCAAGGCCATATTGGCAAGTCCCTTTAAAGTTTTGTCCTTCCAGGTTACGTTGGGGATGACTCCCTGTGCATCAGGTTGTTTACGCCAGCGATTGGGCAAATCGGGATCGAAGGCTAACGCGCTGGCCATACCGACCAACTCTATCCCTCCTCGCAAAACTTTTTCTGCGATCTCGAGGCGTTTAATGCCACCGGTGGTCATAATCGGGATCTGGGTTTGTAGCGCGATTTTTTCAGCGAACTCCAAAAAATACGCCTCTCGAGCTAAAGTGCGAGCATCACCAGTTTGCCCTTGCATGGCCGGCGCTTCATAACTACCACCGGATAATTCAACCACATCCACCCCCAGCGGCTCTAACCATTTGACCACTTGTAACGCGTCGTCCACATCAAATCCGCCTCGTTGAAAATCCGCCGAATTCAGTTTGACCGCGACCGCAAAATCGGCTCGACAGGCCTGTCTGATGCGAGAAACGATAGTCAGCAATAAGCGGGCGCGGTTCTCTAGAGAACCTCCCCACTCATCAGTGCGCTTATTGGTCAATGGAGACAAAAACTGAGCCAACAAATAGCCATGGGCGGCATGTACCTCCACTCCATCAAATCCAGCTTGTTGGGCTTTAAGCGCGGTATTGACAAACCGCTCTACAACGTCTTCGATTTGCTCTTGGGTCATAGGCTTGGGCGCAGTAAACAAATTCGAGTGTTTACCCATGTCCAAGGCGACATCAGAGGGCGACAGCACCTTGCCTCCCATTTTCTTGAATACCTGTCGACCAGGATGATTGATCTGCATCCAAATTTTGCAGTCGTTTACCTTGGCACGCTTGGCCAATTGCACAAAATTATCCAACGGCGTATCAGCCTCTAGTACCACACCACCTGGGCCGGTCATGGCAAGATGATCCACCATCACATTGCCGGTAATGATGAGACCCACACCACCCTCTGCCCACTTCTGATACAAGTTAAACAGATTCTCGTCAGGCAGCTGTTGGCCGTTGGACATATTCTCTTCCATAGCCGCTTTAACCAGACGGTTTTTTAACGTTCCACCACTTGGTAAAGTGAAAGGTTCAAATACGGGTTTTGTCATGCTAACCACTCAATTAACTTTTGATGGTCAAACTATAACCTTTAAGCTAACTTTAAGGTCAAGTAACTTTTTTAATCCGGTGATTACATGAAAATTGGACAATTAGCTTTGCTCAGTCAAATACCAGCCAGCACCATTCGATTTTATGAACAATCTGGGCTAATGCCCAAAGCCCAGCGCACTCAATCTGGTTACCGCGATTATGATGAGAGCGCACTGCGCCGCTTGCGGCTGATCAGATTTTCCCAAGGTCTTGGATTTTCATTGCAAGAGATGCCCAAACTAATGGAGCAAGATGGCAACTGGGATCACGAGACCCTGTTGCAACGCCTATTACAAAAGCATCAAGACGCTTCACAGTTAATCATTCAATTGCAGCAACAACAAGAGCAACTAAAGCATCTGATCACGCGCTTACAAACCATTTGGGAACAAGGTAAGTGTATGGGCGAAGCGGAGCTCGATGACATCATTCAACAATCCAATGTACTGTGAGCGAGGTTATACAGATCCCCTCAGGGAAAGGCCATAGGGCCGGGAATAATTGGAAAACGCGCTCGCACTCATGATTCGGGTCTTTTCTGGATGATTGCTCTTTCTATGTGTGGGATGAGGGCCATTTAACGCCAATCAAAGGATAGATTCCGATAATTAATTATTAATATACACACCTTACGAAAGCTCAACCCTTGCTATATTGCCGATAATTTAATCAAGGAGACTTAAATGAAGTTAAGCAGTGTAGCAATCGCAACTGTAGCGTTGTGTATTCATATAAATGCCAACGCCAATCTCATCGTTAATGGCAGTTTCGAAGACTCTTTAGTCAATACGAATAGCTGGAAGTGGTTTACTTCAGACAAAGTGAATGGTTGGAACGGCAGCAACATAGAGATTTGGAACAACTTCAGTAAAGTCTCGGCTTTTGACGGAACACAATTTGCAGAACTTAATGCCCATGCAAATGGTGGGTCCGTGTTCAGTATTTATCAAACATTTGATACAGAAATCAATGGAATTTACGACTTCTCTTTTGCATATCGAGCCAGAAGTAATTCAAACGAAGCGTTTTCCGTTTCAATCGATAGTTTCAATGACAATATCTATACCAAAATACTGGATGACCATATTGTTCAAGCATGGAGCAGCTTCACTGACTCTTTCGTTGCAACGAGCATATCCACGACCATCCAATTTACAACAATCACGCCATACACAGGTACGGTTGGGAACTTCATCGATAATATTCAAGTCGTGCAACGACCAAGCTTAGCGTCAACGGTAGTATCCGAACCTTCTGTTGCGGCATTGTTCGGGTTGTCCCTGTTGACACTGGGTGGCTTTGTTAAGCATCGACGTAACAGAACAGCGGCACAAACGCTTAAATAACGGACAGACAGACGAGTATTTGCGTCCTATGACCAAATCTCGCTGTGATTAGTCTGTGCGAGTGTGTTAAACTACTCGATACTTTGGGGCTGATTTTGGATTCGACAGGATTCAGGATGCCCGAGGTGCATGCAGAGGTGCGGTTGGCCTCTTTAAAAAACCGCAAAAAAATAGTCGCAAACGACGAAAACTACGCACTAGCAGCTTAATAACCTGCATAGGCCCTTCCACTTCAGCCGTCGTCTATTCGTGAAGGTTTGGAAGGTCATACTAATAGACTAGCGAGGGAAACTTGCCCAAGGTTGAACCGCGAAATAGTATTGGGACAGCTATCAGAAATCCTGTTTGTCGGAGTTCAAAATAGTTAAATAAAAGACAAAATAAGCATGTAGTACCAACGGTTGAAGCTTTCTGGACGCGGGTTCAAGTCCCGCCAGCTCCACCAAATAAAGTAATTAAAGACGCTCATTAGCGTCTTTTTTTCTGTCTTTAAGTCAGTTAAATCAAGTAACTTATGTACTTCCAATATCCAGTAAGTTTTTTATGAACAGTAGACAAATTAAGAAGAAGTAAAACAAGACTTGAAAAAGCTCCCAAAACCCACAGTAGTATCAAAAAATAGAAATGCATCTCCTAGCCAAGGAAGCTCTCTTAACGTTAAAGTTGAGTAAACACTGTGACAATCTCAGAGTATTTATTAATCCTAGAATAATGAAAGAATTTAAGTATGCTGATAGACTTTGAAAGTAAGTGTGGAAGGCTGCTTTTAAAAATCTCGATATCCCATATCGAAATTCTTACCACACACAACACACTTTTGCTGCCATGATGTTGCAATAGGGTAAAAATCCAATGTGGGTCGTTAACCTTGTGGGACATTCAGATTGGGAAATGATCAGAAGAGGTTATGATCATTGGTTAAAACAATAAATATGATAATAAATGAAAAATAATTCATTCAAAGTAGTTGACCTATTCTGCGGACTAGGCGGTTTATCCGCTGGTATAATAGACGCTTGCATTTTAAACAATATAAGACCAGAAATTGTTTTGGCTTTGGACAAAGATCCTCATGCTAGCGCTTTTTATAGAAAAAATTTCAGAAATTATTTAAAAGAATTTATAGAGTCTGACATACAAGATTTGTTTTCCAAAAATGATTCACTTTACATAGAAAACATTGAAATAGATCTGCTATTGGCCGGCCCACCCTGTCAAGGTCACTCAAACCTTAATAATTCAACTAGAAGAAATGACCCTAGAAACGAGTTGTACATGGAAACCATAGAGTTTATAAGAAGAGCAAAGCCTTCGTACTTTATGATAGAAAACGTACCGAGTGTAATTCACGCCTCTGAGAAAGTTATTGATATTGCCTTCGAGCAATTAGCTAGAGAGGGGTATGCTGTACAAGACTTAAACATTGAATTTGAAAGCCTCGGAGTCCCACAAAGAAGAAAACGTCATGTATTGGTAGGATCTCTAGCCAGAAAAAGTGTCAGCTTGGATTTCATAATCAATAGTTACGAAAAATATAGCCCTAGAACTGTAAAAGATGCAATTCAAGATTTAATTGGACATCCACAGCAAACTGAGTTCGATAAACCGTCAAGAATGCACCCTATCAATTTACTTAGGGCCAAATATTTGATCGATAACGATTTGTATGATTTACCTAATGACCTGCGCCCCAAGTGTCACCAGAAGAAACATAGCTATAAGTCAATGTACGGTAGACTATATTGGGATAAACCAGCACAAACAATAACAGGTGGCTTTGGGTCTATGGGTCAAGGTAGATTCTTACACCCTCTTGAGCCTAGAATGATTACACCTAGAGAAGCTGCAAGAATTCAGGGACTGCCAGATTGGTTAGACTATTCAGAAGTGACGTCTCGGACTGCACTTCAGCAAATGATAGGAAATGCAGTACCTTCAGTTTTATCATTTGAGTATGCAAGTGAAATAATTAAGGAAATTGAAAGTGGTAAGGACAATACAGCCAAAGCCAGACACTGAGCTGAGTTTAGCAAACGATCAAGTTAGAGCTTCACAAAATGTTATAGCGTATGACTCCAAAGAGTACGTAGTAGAAGTCATCGTTAAAAGATTCGAAAAAGGTCAGTTCTTCATTCCGGACTATCAGAGAGATTTTGTTTGGAGTACCGATAGAAAATGTAAGTTTATAGAATCCGTAATGATGGGGCTTCCAATCCCTTATCTTTTTGGAGTTCAAACTGCTGATGGCAGAGTTGAAATCCTAGACGGTGCACAAAGGATTCAAACACTTTGCCAATTTGTGAATAATGACCTAGAGCTCAAGAAGCTTGATAGATTAGACCTAATTAATGACTATTTTTTCGAAGAGTTGCCGCAGGAACAACAGAACAAATTACTTGATAGAAGTTTAAGAATGGTTGTGCTTCCAGAAACGGTTAGCAAACAAATTCGTTTAGACATGTTTGAACGAATAAACACGGGCAGCGATACGCTCAAGAATAGCGAAATACGCAAAGGAGCATATTCTGGTCCATTTTTTGATTTCGTAGCCAGGTGTTCGGAAAACCCATTGTTTGTCCAGCTATGCCCAATTTCCGAAAAAAATAGGAAAAGAGGAGAGGCAACGGAGCTAGTATTAAGGTTTTTTGCATATGCTGAGAAGTACAGTGAATTCAAACACAGTGTAAGTGGATTTTTGGATGCTTTTCTCAAAGAAAAGAACGAAAAGGGTTTTGACGAAGAGTTGCTCGAATCCAATTTTCAAAAAATGTTGGAATATGTACAAGCAAACTTTCCTTTTGGTTTTGCAAAATCTCAGAAAGCAAAATCAACTCCTCGAGTAAGATTTGAAGCAATTTCCGTAGGAACACATTTAGCTCTTTCTGAAGACCCAGCACTGCCCCCTTTAGAAGTACCTTTCGAAGATACTCCTGAGTTTAAGGTACAAACGACTTCTCACGCCAGCAACTCTGGGCCAAGGTTAAAAGCGAGAGTAGAGTACATCAGGGATTACTTGTTAAGGAGATAAAAGTTTGGATCATTTTAATGATGAGTATGTCCAAAGGAAATTAGAAATTGACAACTATCTAAACTTGCTCAAACTACTAGACCAAGATGGTGTAAAAATAACATCTATTGATGACATAAATGGAACTAGTATTCCCGGAGAAGCGTTTCAGGTTGCAAAAGCTAGCTTCTATTTAGTTTTATATAATTTGGCCGAAGCTACTATCAATGCGGGTGTACAGAGCATCTATAACAAAATTAGTGATGAAAACTTGTCATTTTCAGAAATCATAGAGCCAATTCAAAAAGTTTGGTGGATTCAGCACCATGAAAAGCTTTCAAATTGCAGTAAGAATCAGCTAGTAGAGAACATCTTTGGTTTGTATAAAGATTGCATCAATACTAACATTCCACCTGATTTTAAAGGTTTTGTTGCCGGAATTTCTGGCAGTGTCGATGCTGAAGGTGTCCGAAAAGTTTGTCACAAATATGGGATTGAAACTATCGGAGACGGGAGAGAGCTTGAGCTCGTTAAAAGAAATCGTAATTGGCTTTCGCACGGTAATAAATCTTTCAGAGAAGTTGGACAAGACGTTGTGCTGTCAGATTTAGAGATGGTTAGAAATAAAACGTTTGAATTCATGGATGTGTTTGTTACTAAAATTACCGATTACCTATCTGCTAAGTCATATAAAAATGCTGGCTAAAATTTGCGGGTAAAAGGCTCAAATGTCTTGCGTATTCCTGCTAGCTTCCGTCAAAACAAGGTTCAAAGCAGCGGTTTATGGAAAAATAAAGCCCGTCATATGACGGGCTTTTTGTTTTCAGCATTTTGATAGAGGTATGCGACACATTAAAGGGCTTCCACCCTCGCCCCGTTTACGGTTTGTTCGTTAGGATAAACCACAAAACCTTCACCAAGGCTGATGCCGCTGAGGATTTGGGCATCGTAGGCATTCATCGCACCGATGTTGACAGAGCGCTTTTCGATTACGTTATCCACCACGGCGTACAGCATCCACTGTCCTTGTTCCCGAAACAACGCACTGATAGGCACCGCCGCTATGTCTTTGTGCTCGAGCAGTACTATCTCCACATCCACTTGATAGCCGTGACCCAATCTTGCTCGCAGGTCGAACTTGCTGGTAAAGGCTACAATGACATTGACTCGCTGCTCTTCAATACCCAGTGCAGACACTTTTTTAAACCCAACCGGTTCTATCAGCCGGACGTTGCCATGCAGCGGCTCATCTCCGCCCCAGTTGCGGATGATGACGGGTTGTCCAGGTTGCACTTTCACCGCGTCAAAAGACAGCAGTTCCACCACAATTTCTAGCTCTTGCGGATCGCCAATTTCCACCAAGGGTGTACCGGCCTGCACTACTCCTTCGCTACGATTTAACACCTTTAATACTTTACCGTTGATAGGCGAGGTAATGTTGATGCACTCACAGTCTTGTTGCTGTGAACGGGTTGCCACGGGTGACAGTAATTGCGCTTTTGCCCTTTCGTATTCGAATAAGCGCATCTGCAAAGCGGCTCGCGCGGTTGCCAGTTCTGCACGCGTGGTTTTATAGGCTCTTGCGGCATCGTCCAGCTCCGTTTGTGACACGCTGTTGTTGGCCCGCAATTCTTGCATTCTTTGATGTTGTGACAAAGCAAATTCCAACTCAGCTTCCACTTGCTCTACCCGAGCTTGAGCTAATTTTTGCGATGAGGCTGCCGCTTCTATTTCAGCCCGAGCTTGGGCTTCAGTACGAGGATCCAAAAAAGCCGGGTCGATGGGGTCGATGCTAGCAATAATGGTCTGTGACAACGCTACTGCATCGCCCACGTCAGCATTAATGCGGCGCAAATTACCCGTTACGGGAGTGGATACCACGTAGGTGTCATGTATTCGGGTTTTGCCTTCTTCGAAAACACTGATACGTAAATCCTGCTTTTGCAAGGTTTGTACGTCTACCCGTACCAACGAAGGACGGAATGACAACACAATCAGTACAGTAACAATGATTGATAAACTGGCCCATAACAGGATGCGGGAATAGCGAGTATTCATTATTTATTCTCTTGTTTTGAGGACTTTAATAAGGTCTAGATGGTTTGTTCTGCGCCGCACGACTGCGGCCGATAACACCGCCGCAACGATAACCAATACAGCGGACATTCCAAAGGTTGACGCTTCGATGACCAAAGGTACTCGAAACATCTCGGTATCAAAGGCGCTGGCCATGCCTTGCACCAACAACCAACCGCATGCTGCGCCAAGAGGTAGCCCAAACAGCACCAAAAACATCACTTCACCCAACAACACATATGAAATTTCGCCTTTGGTAAATCCCAGCACTCTTAGGGTAGCTAACTCTCTCGCCCTTTCAGACAAGGCAATACGGGTACTGTTGTAGACCACGCCAAACGCCAAAATGCAGGCCAGTAGCACAAACATAGAAATGAACACCATCAAATGCTCAATGATTACGCTATTAAACGCATTGAGTGCCGATTCCTTGAGCATCACCGCACTGATCCCAGGTGTTTGTTTTAGTGCTAAGAACAGGTCTTGTTTCAACCCATGATCAATTTTTAGATTGGCATATTCAAAACGAGGCGACTCACCCAGCAATCGATTCAATTGGTTTAGTTCGATAAACGCAGGGGTACCAATATAGGTTTCAAACAACCCCACCACCTTTATTTCAAATTGCTTACGCGTGCCTTCCAGCACATTGACCCAAATGGAATCGCCTAATCCCACATTGAGTCGTTTGGCCAGCGCCGTGGATACCATCAAGCCCTGCTTGGGCACTTCCAGTGTGGTTTGCTTAGCGTCATCATAAATAGGTTGCAAAGTACTTTTTTGCTCTATGCCATTAATTGCGCCTCGATGGGCAATCCCCGAAGCGTTGAATTCCACTGCCACCATGCGCATCGGTTCGGCTCGCAAAACACCGGGTATATGTTCAAAATCGTATATCGCTCTCAACGGCACAGGGTGAGGTACCCCCACCATCACATCTTGCTTTTGTGTTTCGAAGAAGAAAACCCGGGACAAGTGAGATAGTGAGTCTGTCCATTGTATGTTCATAACAATCAGACCGGCAGATAACGCAATGCCAAAACTGGTGAAAAAAGAGCGCAGCGGCCAACGAGCGATTTGTCGAATCGCAATTCGAGTGGGTTGATCTAACCAAGCGGTCATAGGACTGGTAAAGGAAAACGGGTGGCTATAAACCGGTGGCGATGGAGGTGTCATTGCTTCCGCTGGAGGAAGCCGAGTCGCAGCGCGTACCGCCAATAAAGCACCGATTAACACGGCTATCGAACTCACCAAGCCACCAATCCCAAATGACTGTAATCCCGGTTGATAGATAAACAGAGGGAAACGAAACATCTCGGCGTACATCTGCGTATTCATTCGACCAAACAGTGCTCCAAGCCCAGAGCCTAGAATCCAACCCAATAAACAAATCAACATGACCATTTTGATATACTGCCAGGCTAACTGCTGATTGCTGTAACCAAACGCCTTGAGTAAGCCGATTTCTGTGCGTTCCGTAGCAATCAAACGGGACAACACCATGTTGGTTAAAAACACAGAAACCAATATAAAGATGCCGGGCAAAATGGTCGCCATCGTCTTTTGTTGCGCAATTTCATTCATCACAAACCAATTGGAAATTTGGTCTTCTCTGGGAATAGCGCTGATACCGCCATAGGGCTGTAAAATTCTATCGACCTGATCAAGCACCTGCTCTACCGAGGCATTTTTCATCAGTTTCAATGCCACTGAATTAAACGCTTGGTCTAAATCAAAGGCGGCTTCCAGCACCTCTTCACTGGCCCACATCACACCAAATCGCAAATCTTCAGGCATCAACGCACCAGGGCCGATGCTGTAAATAAATTCGGGACTCAATGCCAAACCGACAATCCGAAAGTCGCGCTTTTTACCATTTAGGATTACGCCGATACTGTCGTTTATCTGCAGTTTATGAGCTTGGGCAAAAGGTTCGCTTAAGATAATTTCGTCACTGCGTCCTGCTGCGACCCACCTGCCCTGACGGATAACTAGATGATTTAAAAGCGGCTGGTCATGATCTGGAATCGACATAATTTGACCCACAACTGGTTCGGCGAAACCAGCCACATCCACGGTAACGTATTCTGTAATGCGAGTCTGTACACTTTGTACGCCATCTATTTTTTGTAGCGAGCTGACCAATCTCCTTGGTGCTCTGGTGGCATAGGCGAATACATCGGCAAATCGGTAACGCTGATAGTACGCGTCAGTGGTGTCTTGCAGCGCCTCCACTGTCGACAACGACATCACTAAGGTTGCAACACCTGAGCCAATCACCAACGCAATGGCCAAAACCTGCCCCCGTAACCGCCACAGGTCACGAAACATTTTCATGTTCAAGGGACTAATTCTTACCATGACAGACCGCTTGCGGGTTGACGATGAGTGTTGATCTCTACCCGCTCAATTTTGCCGTCAGAGATATGCACAATGCGGTCAGCCATAGCGCCGACAACACTGTTGTGGGTAATTACCGCCGTCGCCGTGCCGAGCTGTTTATTAATGTTTTCAATGGCTTCTAGCACCAAGATTCCCGTGCGCTTGTCTAGCGCACCGGTGGGCTCATCGCATAACAAAATATCCGGCTGCTTGGCGATTGCCCGGGCAATGGCTACCCGTTGTTGCTCCCCCCCGGACAATTGCGATGGAAAATGATGCATACGATCAGCCAAATTAACCAATGCCAAGGCATCTTGTGGCGCAATGGGATGAGGCGATATTTCAGTAACTAATGCGACATTTTCGTAGGCCGTTAAACTGGGGATGAGATTGTAAAACTGGAAAACAAAACCCACATGGTCACGACGAAAGCGAGTTAGTTGCCCATCCGTCGCTTTGCTAAGATTGTGGTTTCGATAGAAAACCTCACCTAAAGTGGGCTTATCCAAACCACCAAGAATATTCAACAACGTTGATTTACCGCTGCCTGAAGCTCCCAACAAGACCACCATTTCTTTGGGAAATAGCTCAAAATCGATATTACGCAGTGCGTGCACCGAGACTTCACCACTTTGGTACGTTTTAACCAAATTTCGGGCGCGTAAGGTTGGCTCGACATCAGCACCATAAGGATCCTGTCCGGCTACCGGTGAACTATTTTGAGACATTGCCCTCTCCCGCATGATATGGCTAGTTTCAAATACAATCCCGTTGTTGGTCTTGATGCAGATCAAGCAGTACCAACTATCCAACAATTTTGAGCTGGAATACTGAGTTTAATTGACTGTCCACTTAAGTGAGTCTAATTGACTGTCCACTTAAGAGTTAAAAAAATCAAATCGGGGCATCCATTTTGGCTATCTGACGTATCTACTGTTGTCTTAACTTACAGAATGGCCCATATGTTTTCCTTTTTAAAATCAAATCCAAGTAAAAAACTGCGTAAGCAATACGATCGTAAACTAGAAGAAGGGATGTTGGCGCAACGGCGAGGCGATATGCGCGCCTATGCAAAACTCACCGAAGAAGCAGAAGCCATTTGGAAGGAAATCAAAGCGTTGGAGCAGTAATTTAAATTCGAACGCTTAAAAGTGATAATCGTAAGTAAAACTTAGAGTATGTTGAGTCAAGTCATTGCTGCGGCTATGGGCCGCCGCGACGGAAAACGTATGATTGTGTGTTCCCGACCAGCTCAGTTCTGCGTTGGAATGATGTATTGGCTCACTGGAGTGTGTTGAAATACGTACGGTGTGTTGAAGCCGAAATTTACTTTGGTACGCCAAATTTAAGATGACACCCACTTGAGGCTCTGTGAATAGCAGTTGCTCTGATTTGTTTGCGCTCACGCCGACACCCAGCATGCCATATACCATCATATCTTTGTGTAGTAGGTAAGTTTTTCCAATTCCACCGGACAAGGTTAGGTAACCGGTTCTTTCCAATGTTTCTGTAAGGTCTCGTTTGTAACCCAAATAAAAACTGCCAGACCATTCAGGCTGAAATTCACTACTGGGTACGTAGGATACTACCGAATATAGCGTTAGCTCGTTAATTGAGGCAGAGTTAGTTTCGGGTCGAAAACGGATCGAAGCGGCGCCGATTTTCAGTTCGGACTCAGAGAAAAATTGTTTATTATCTCCACGTAAATAGTGTGACGCGGGTAGCAGGCTAAAGTCGACAAAACTGGATTGTTCATCCTCTCCCACACTCACACCGACAATACTATCTTGTGGTGCTTCGATGGGGTTTTTGTAGCTGGAAAAATCGATGCTTAAGTCGACGTTTTCAGTACCCTGCCATTGCTCTAAGCGACTGCGCATGTGTTTCAACTGAGACTCTGAATAACGCTGCTGTGCTTGTTCTGACTCCAGAATGCTAGCCAGATAAGAAATGGCTACCGTTTTCTCATTCAAAGACAAGGTTGGAAAATGCTGGAATTCAGGATCATCCTGCAACATTGCGTGCAACTCCATGACGCGGTGTTCACTCATGGACTGACGGTAAAATCTCATGCTCCATTTGTTGGCAAGGGTGGCAAAACTGTGACTGATCAGCTTTTCATTCTCGACCGCTTTCACCACATCGGCTGGACTGACAAACCATTTCTCATGTTGTCGTAATTTGGGCTCCCCTACGCCAAGTACATAGAGCGTCAACGTCGCACAGTTGTAACTCTGAAATAAATACTTAACTTCTACGTCTTTCAATTCCCAAACATGGGCCATAATGCGCTGTCGAGCTCCAGGATCTAGTTGCAATGTATATTCGAAAACATTGCGTTGTTCGGTGACCCCGTATCGATGACGATCTGACTCATAAGGGCGCACTATCAAAAAGCCATCCATACCACCGAACAAGCCATCATATAAAAGAGTCAGTGGATTGAACGTGCTAAATTCAGTGAAAAAAGAAATGGAATGTTGCACCAATTTGCCATTGTCGTTGTCGCCTTCGGCTTTTAAGAACACATGTCCCATCATGCTTGAAGCCGATGAGAGTACCTCTGATGCATAAACAACCGAAATTGACTCACTGGGAACCTTGCGTTGATAGGTTAAAAGCTCCGCACAACGGGGATCACTTTGCATTGTATTGATATCAGGTTTAGACAAAGAAAAATATTGGCTAAGAAAGCTAAAACGGGCTGGAAAGCGACAATAGAATGTGTTGCCGGGTTTGTTCAATTCAGCCAAGGTAAGTAAGAGTTCTTGTTTTGCGTTGAACTTGGGGTAACTCAGCAGAAAATTAGGATCTTGAATTTTCGCTTTTTGATCTTTTAAGTGTAGTAGCGCACTCCACACTGGGTCATTTACGATGTTATCGATAAACTCATCATCGTAGCTGGAATTCACTTCCACACTCCCAGCGTTCGACATAGTCGAAAAGTTCGCTAGTATCAAAACCAACAAAGCTGGCAAATGCCAGCTTTTGAAGTGTGAAAGCAAAGCAGTCAATGCTTATTCAGCGCAGCTAATTTCTACGTTGTCTGCGTAATCCCACATTTTGCCTGTTGCGCCGTCTGTAGTAGAACCCAACAGACCACCAATGACGATGTTACCGAAAAACACAGGCGTTATTTCTTTTTTGATAGGTGTAGCGTTGTCACAACCTTCAGTTGTGCTCTTAACAACCTTGTCTTTTCCATCACGCAATACAACCACCATCCCAGGTGCAGTAATGGTTTTGTCATCAACGGTGACTTCTGCTTGTTTATTATTGCTTGTTGTAACATTAATGGACTGAGTTTCAGCAGTCATTACACTCGCGCATCCACTAGCCATAAGTGAAGCCATTGCAACCATGACGATTTTTTTCATTTTTATTCCTTGTTTTGGTTCCTAGATTTAAATGCGCCTTTCAAGACGCGCGGGGAAATTATCATCCCAATTCAGTCCAAGCAAGAAATTTGTAGAAACGCCGGCTTCACTGATTAATAAACAAGCTAATTCACCTCATAAACGTCAACAACTGCCTATAATTCAATCCGTTATCTTCTCGTGACGGCAGCAAAAGATCATGGTTAACTTTTTTATCATTGTAGGGACGTGACTTCTTTTACACCAATGCAATCGTCTATGTAGGCAGACAGCCCCCAGCCGCCAAAGGAATCTGACACGATCGCCTGCAGTTGATTTTCTCCTGCTTTTAGCGGCAAGTACACTCGCAGTTGGTCAGGATGCATTAGTCCCTCTTGGCGATCTATGTCATAGCGGTAACTGGCATCGGCGAATGCCAAAAGCTGTTCGTTCAGCATCAGTGTTAAATTGTCACTAAAACCCAGTTGAATCGGACATAATTGTGCAGTTTCGGCATACAAAATGGTTTTGGCAGCGACAGCCCAAGGACGCATGTCTTTGGGAATTGCTCGGTGTCGTAAAAACTCAAGACGCCCGTTGACCAATGTTGGCAGTTGCGTCCAAGGGTGTGTTGCCACCGATTCAGGGAGCTGTGTGATGGCTGTTTTACTGCCCTTGAATACAGCGGACACCGCAAACTGATCTAAAAAGGTTTTATCTTCCGTCGACAAAGGATCTGAGGCGGGCGACTCTGTCAACTCGGTAACCTTAATATTGCGAAACGCACCACTAAACTGCGCCTGACTTTTACCCGGAATATTGCCACTAAAACTCAGTTTGCCTTCCTTTCCATTCCCCGTTAGTGCGATATTGTCCATCACCGGCTGATTCATATCCCCCACCCATACCGACAAATGGTCACCGGAAAATTTTACTTTGACGGGGTTCCATTGCCCTGCAGGCAAGGTGGCCGAAGCGGTTCCTGTTTTGCCATGGTATAACTGCCATGCCGATCTTCCTTGATAAACAGGTGTATATTGAAGGGTATCTGGAGCGTTCGATTTATGGGTTCTAAGGTACAGGGTTTCACCCTCATCGTTTTCCTGTTGCCTGAAATCGACGTAAACGAAGGCTCGTTCGTCACTGGTGTAAAGTTCAAACTCGACCAAAGCATCCTTCAACAATTGGTTTTTAAGGGTGATCTGCCCGCGGGTGAAATGAAATTCAGCAGGGCCAGTTCCCCTTTCAACACGTACTCCTTGGGGCGAAATTTCAAAGTCTTTTTCAAGGATCTCTCTTTCTTTTCCGAATGCATCCAGCGCCGCAAAGAAGGAGCATAGAATAATCAATATCAACTTAACCTGTTTCATAAAATACTATCCCAACTGTTATTTTCAAGTTGGAGACTAGTCTGGATAAGTACGTTTTAAAATGGCTAAACACAGTCAAAAATGATACTTTTCAATGATTCAGCCAGAAAATACGACCAATGACAGCATCCATTTTCACCTTACCCGCTAACACTCGTGAAGTGCATTTCTCACGTCGCAAGTACAATCGCGAGCTATTGATTGACGTTGCATGGGTAGCAGAGATGCCCAGTTTTGTAGCCAACCTTGACCCACACTTTCTAAACTTTTACGACATCACTTTGGTCACCGGGGGAAAAGGGTCATTTTGGCTTGATGACAAGGAATATCAGGTTTTGCCCAATCATCTGTACTTCACTAGTCCCGGACAAGTTCGTCGTTGGTACGCCAAAGAGCTTGAGGCTATTTGTTTGTTTTTCCCTGCCGAATTTCTCTTAGAACATTTCTCAGACCCCTTGTTTTTGCATCGACTGCGCTACTTCCATTGTCATAATGGTGCGATATCGCTGCCTTTGCGAGACGAGCAAACACGATTATTGTTGGAACGCTTATCGTTGATGCACAAGGAGATTCGTCACCTACAAATCGACAGCGATGATATGCTCAGAGCCTTAGCGTATGAGGTCCTGATCCGCATTAATCGATTCTACGCAGAACATGACAGCCAGCAGTTAACGGTTTCGGTAAATCACACCATTGGTGAATTCCGAAAGTTGTTGGAACAACACTACCGGCGTTACCATAAAGTGGCCGAATATGCCGCACTATTGTCTGTTACGCCGGGACATCTAAACGTATTGTGCAAACAGCAAATAGGCCGCACTGCCAGTCGCATGATCATCGAGCGACTAATGGTCGAAAGCGCAAGATTGCTGGCTCACACCACGATTTCAATCGAGCAATTGTCCGAATCCTTAGGCTATTTAAACCCATCATATTTTTGCCGTGTGTTTAAACGGGAATGGGGCTATAGTCCGTTACAATATCGGAAGCAGAAAGGTCAAATCTAGCTTCAATCCCCCCAGTGCCAAACTCCTGACTTGCATAACTGCGAAAACTCTCTTAGTTTCCCCTTACTGTATTTCAAAATAAGGCCAGCCCAGACTTATGAATCGTTCCCTACCCTTGGCTTTGCTTGCTATTTTTCTTTTTAACGCCTGCACCCCAGAGCAGCCTGAATCGAACTCTTCCCAACTACAGGCAACGGGGATAGTTGCCCTAACCCTTCCGCAAATTGTAGAGGGGCTGAAGCGCGGAGATTTCACTTCTGAGCAATTAGTTAAAGCCTATCTTGAACGTATCGAGGCGGTTGACCGAAGCGGCCCAACATTGCGCTCCGTGCTCACGGTCAACCCAGATGCAATCAAACAAGCCCAACTGGCGGACCAATTGCGGCAAAAAGGTCAGGCTAAAGGTCCTCTGCACGGCGTGCCCATTTTACTCAAGGACAACATAGAATCCCTCGACAACATGGCAACGACTGCTGGTGCTCTTGCCTTGATTGACAACGTTACAGGTCGAGACAGCCCACTTGTTGCAGGTTTGCGCGCTCAGGGGGCAATCATTTTAGGGAAGACTAATCTGAGCCAGTGGGCAAACTTTCGCTCCGAAAACTCCATGAGTGGCTGGAGTGCTTTGGGTGGGCAAGTCAAAAACCCCCATATGTTGGATCGTAACCCATGCGGTTCGAGTTCGGGATCAGGCGCAGCGATTGCGGCTTCCCTTGCCAGTGGTGCGGTAGGAACAGAAACCAACGGCTCCATTATTTGCCCATCAAATGCCAATGGCATTGTCGGTTTTAAGCCCACGGTTGGTATCATTTCGCAGCAACATATCATCCCCATTTCGGCCTCACAAGATACCGCCGGGCCAATGACCAAAACGGTGGAAGGTGCGGCATTGATGATGAATGGAATGGCGTCTGATCAGAGCGTCGATTACACAAAATACCTAACGGCAAATGCATTGCAAAATGTCCGTGTTGGAGTGTTACGATTTGCCCAGGGTAGCACGCCGGGTATCGTCAAATTATTTGAGCAAGCGTTAGCTGATTTACAGAGCGCTGGAGCTGAATTGGTGATGATAGAAGATGGCCCTAACCCACCGGAAACCTTCGGTCGAGCCAGTTACGACTTACTGAAATTCGAATTTAAAGAAGGCATTAATCAATATCTTGCCTCTACCTCACCTGAGCAGGTGAAAACGCGCAACCTTACCGATCTTATTGCCTTTAATTCAGAGCATAAAGACATTGAACTCGCCCTGTTTGATCAAAGCATTTTCAGCGATTCTTTGAACATGGACGACCTTGAAAGCAAAGACTATCTCGATGCCAAAGAATTGGTTCAAACCACGACTCGGGACAATGGTATAGATCATCTGCTAGCAACCCATCAAGTTGATGCACTGATAGCGCCGTCAGGTCTCACTGTCCCCAGAAGAGACGCCATCAATGGCGACGTATGGCCCAACGATTGGCCCGGATACGGCTCCCATGCTGCCAAAGCCGGGTATCCCCACATAACCGTCCCAATGGGCACCGTTCATGCTCTGCCAGTAGGCATTTCTTTTATCGGTAAAGCCAATGATGATGCGCAAATTTTAGGGTTCGCTTATGCCTATGAGCAACAATCCCAGCGCAGAGTGGAGCCTGTTTATTGGCAAAACGCCGAGCAAATTCCTGATATCGCCGCCAGTTTGGCGGGATATAATGCAAACAAAAGCAAACCGTCAAAGTAATGATAAGTTCGAAAAATTCGAGAAATTGGACTATACCCAAAATACTGCAGAGTAAATGAGTACTGTGGTGCACTAATCTAACAGGAGCACACAATGAACTCACTGATCAAACAAAAAGGTATAGGTTTACTGGCCGCCATTGCTATTGCTTTGGTCGCCGCCGGCGCTGCGGCTTTCTTTTCAAGCTGGTATGCAGCTGACTCCATCGGCCACAGTAACCGCTGCACCCGAGATTTGATACGTATGCAATCCGACGAAATTCTTTATCGGCAAAGCGTCGCCAGCGGTAACCCAGATAAAACCTTATGCGAACAAATTAATCATGATATTACCCAGTACAATGCAACCTGTGGTAAAGACTTTGGTACCTTTGCTTTAAAAGAGTGTGGCTAACGCCGTTCAACTCGGCTTTTAAAACAGATTGGAACTCCACTAAAAAGATTAACCCGTTTAGCTGTAACTGAATGCCAACGACTTGCTGAATTAGGATATCCCATGCTTTTTTGACTGATATCAAAACGGTCTCCAGTTATTTGGTTATACTGCTTGAATGCTTGGTATAGACATTTTCAAGGAGCACCATGAAATTTCCCTCATCCATACTCGTGGTGATCGAAGGCGAACAGAACGAACATGCAGCATTGACCCGAGCACTCAAGTTTGCCAACCAAGGCAACATGGCTATCACTCTGGTCAGCGTCGCCTATGACCCATTGGCTGAGTACAAGGAAATTTTCACCGCCCAGCAGATTCAGGGGATCCGTCAGGCATCCATCGCTGACAAAGTTGCCTACCTCAACACAATTGCCAGTCAAATCCAAAAAATGGGGATTCGCTGTGACAGTAAAGTACTGTGGCACAAACGCCAAGCCAAGGCCATTGAGGAAATTGTCGACGCGCTGACACCAGATCTTGTAGTCAAAGCTATATCGAGTCATAGAGATTCATCGACGCCGTTGGCAATGCCCATTGAGCGTCATCTACTGCGCTATTGCCAAGCTCCCCTGTTACTACTCTGTGACAGTGACTGGTCAAGCGGACCGGTGCTGTGCGCTGTTGATGCCTCAAACAAAGATCCAGCGCACCAAAAATTGAACCGTTCTGTACTCAATTGTGCGCAAATGTTGATGCGGTTGATTCCCTGTCAATCCCACGTGGTCTGCGGTTACGCCAATTTACCGGAAGATCGTACGGATAAATCGTCAGAAGAAATGCGTAACGCCATCACCCAGTGGCAGCAACAACAGATGGCGAACCAGTTAGCCGAATATGACTATGACAGCACACACGTGCATTTGGTGACTGGGTCTCCAGACTCTGTGATACCGAGCGTTGCCAAGAGCATTGATGCCCAAATGGTTATCATCGGCACTATGGGCAAATGTGGCCAATCAATGGGTTACATCGGTAACACCGCCGAGCAAATTCTGGCGCAAATACGTTGTGATGTGCTTGCTTTGCCACCTGACCAGTTGGAACATATCGACGCATTAATGTAGTCACTTCGAGATAAAAAGTAGCCGAACTTTAAGTCACTTAAGGCATAGCATTGGGCAACTTTTTCCAAAAACGAATGATGTGGATTAACGTACTGATGCTGACGATTAAGGTCAGGACTAAGAGAATGATTGCAACCAATTGAAAGCGTTCATCCTCACTGGTGAAGGCAATAACCGCGGATGTCAGCAAAGGCAAGAATGTTACGCTAACCACGAACACGCTGCGGGCCAATGGACTGAGGTATACCCCAACCCATGGGGCACATTGCTCCCATTGTTGCGCGGTAAAGCGTCGTACAAACTCACGCCAATGAATATTAAAATAAACACTGACCATCATAATCAACACCGCGGCAACCAAGCCAAAATAATAGGAGTTTATCTGCGCTCCGAATACCGAAAACTGTTCAGCATAAATTGGTTCAAGGCTCTTGAGCAAGATATCGAGTTCCTCGCTGTCACCGTTGAGTTTGATATTGGGCATGCCCTGGGTGACCATCAAGAAGTTGGGGAAAACTTCTGCGAAGGAGTTACCGAGGCGTAAGTTGTTGTATCGGCGCGTATCGATACCCAATTCTTCCAACGCCTGCATAAAACGACTTTCCGACTTTTCAAAGGCGAGACTGTCACCAACGGCAATACTGGCGGAGTCGAACAAAGTTTGCGCGAGCATGGATTCGATAAAGTCGCTTTCGTAGGACACAGCATCACAGTCAACAATTTCGTCAAGATCGTATTCGTAACCCACATCGCATAAGAAGGGCAACAGATCCACTGAAGTAAACTTTAAAAACATTTGGCTTGTCAGCGGGTCACCACTGTCCATTTCGATGTTGACCGCCTCGGTGCGAAAATCCTGTTGAGCGGATTCAAAGGTAATCGCGTAGCTGATGCCAAATGTGATCAGATAATCCCACAAACTGTCGGCAATCTCATCAAGCTTCTGCTTTGCCTCTTCATCCGGTTGCGCCTCAAGTAAACGGCCCAGTGGCAAAGTATCGTCCGGCTTAATTTCTTCGTCATTAAAAAGGCTGATAAACAGCCTTTTGAGAGAATTTTGTATGTAATTCAAACGGGCTTGAGCGGATGCATCATCGCTGCCATATTCGTCGGTGAAAAACACTGCTGCATTTTCATTGAGTAGAAAAACAGATTGAAAGAAACCTTCGTATTTCACCTCCCCCAATGTTTGAATATCAGAGACTAACGTCTTGTCAACTTGCTCACCCTTTATCCAGACTTTGCCTAAATCAAGAGTAATTGGTACCTGCACTTGAGGGTTACTCAAACTGCGATCATAGGCCTGTATGAAGTCGTTCAGGTGGGTACCTTTGCCCATCGGCACAAACAGTTTTTGACTGCACTCTTGCGACTCCGAGGTTTGGCGAATAAAAATAACCCCTTCACTCTCAGCGCACTGGGATGACTGACTGAAAATGTAGCGTTGGGTGCCTTCCACTTGATAGGTCGTATGCAAATAGCGTTCGGCAAATTCAGAAAAATTACTATCGATTTGTTCTAAAGTCGTATCATCGAAGGGAGCTTTGACCAGCTCATCAAAATTGCGATACAGCAATTTGACAATACGTGCCTCTTCTTTGGCGCGGTCTAAGGTAGTTTGATTGGGAAACAGGGCAAAAATCAGCCCAATGAAGCACAGTGACAGCAAAGTAAACTGTATGGTTCGCAGGTGTTCGGTAAACTCTTTCATACATTCTATCCTTAGTTAGGTAGACAATTTGTTTTCGAGCTCCAAAAGGCTGTACTGCGCCTCCATCACATTCTAGACATTCACACCAAACAGCCTTCCCACAAGTGCGGTTGCCACCATTGCAATCGTTCCCCAAACGGTTATACGTACCACACCAACATACCAAGGTGCTCCGCTTAAATAGGAGGAAGTCGCCCCCAATATGGCCAAAAAGCCGAGTGAACCAACTGCAGTTGCCATCACGATATGCTCAAGTGGCATCAACCATACCATGACTAGCGGCATTAATGCCCCGCAGGTAAAACTTAATGCCGAAGAAAATGCGGCTAAGAAAGGTTGCGCTTGGCCAAATTCGGTGATCCCGATCTCGTCTCTTGCATGTGCGGTGAGCGCATCGAACTCCATCAACTGGTGGGCAACCTGTTTTGCTAACTCGGGATCCAGCCCTCGTTGTTGATAGATCTGTGCCAACTCTGCTTTTTCGATTTCATAGTCTTGGTCCAGAGACTCTCGCTCCATGGCTAAGTCAGACCGCTCTGTGTCTTGTTGAGCACACACTGAGACATACTCACCCGCGGCCATCGAAATAGCTCCAGCAATCAAGCCCGCTAAGCCAGCCAGTAAAATAACACTGTGCTGTGAACCTGCTGCTGCGACACCAATAATCAAACTGGCAGTAGAAACGATACCGTCGTTAGCGCCAAGTACGGCCGCTCTGAGCCATCCAACACGATGTTGTCTATGATGTTCTATCGACGGCATGTTTTTCCCCAATCAATAGTGTTTAGTCTGGTCTTATGCTATTTAACTGTCCACTGTTTAGTCTAAAACAATAATAATTCTCGGTTGGGTGAAAAACGATTGCTTGGCCAGTGCCATCAGTTTGTCTGCGTTTTGTTCTGTTAGTTGAATACGAGTTGCATTGTCTTGCAGTGCTGCGCCTTTAATAAGTAAAGGCTTGTCGCCGACAATAGGGTGATTTAAGGCGAAATCCAGGCTTCGAGAGAACAAAGACATGAGCTTGCCTGATTTAACAATACTGTCGCGATCTTGAGCGGATGGATAGACTATTTCTCCCTGTGGATGGACAATTTCTGGAGCCATGGAAGGTAAGAAGCGATGTCCTCGCACATCGATGATTAAGCCTGTAGGTTGAGCTTCAGAACGGGCATTTGACACGGCAGTGTTGCCAAGGGCCGCACCTGATTCAAGCTTACTGACTCGTTCATCCAGACTCAGAATTTGCGGCATCCAAGGTCCCTGTTGAGCCGTTTCTGCGAAGGGATCATTGCTGTCGCTCTGAGCATAAGCCTTGGGCCACATGTCCCCCCAGAGCCGTTCAAAAAATACTGCAGCCGAGCTTTTTGTAGGCAAGGTTTTCTCATAGATTTCACTGCTGAGTTCACCGGCGACAAACAATCCCATGGTTACTTTGCATGTATTGTCTTGTCCCATATCGCGGCTAAGGATGCTCGCACCGCGAATGCTGCCATCGACTGCTGTCTTTACCGTGTCGTAGTCGGCTGCATATTTTGAAACACTGGTGGATACCGTGACTCTGACGCCTTTGGTGGCCTCAAGCAGATTACGCTGAGCGTCGGTGACGGCGGCTCGACAAGCCAGCAAACGCCCCACCTCTTCACGTTTCCCTTCCGGTGCAACACCAAACCCTTCGGCGGTGACCATGCCCGAACTCCAGTTCATATTGCTGGTAGTCGACAACCATTCTGTATACACACCAGAATCTTGCGCCGCACAAAGACCATTGACCATAGCACTCAATGCAAGCGCCTTTACTATGATATTCATTTATTCATACCTCACATTGCCCAACACCGTCATCGGTGACGCTTCTGGGCTCCATTGGTTGTTCATCGCTTCAATCTCAAGCACAGAAGCACTTTGAATGTGGAACGGGAAATTGTCCTTCAACTGGCACTCATTGAGTACCACTTTAGCCTGTTCAGTTACCACGATAGCACTGGTGTTACTGCCTTGGATAAGACAACCTTGCACATTGACTTGACTGCGACCACTAGCCACTAAAGCGGAATACTGGCTGTCTAGTATTTCACATTCACTTAAAAGCACATGGCCTTTTACTGTGTCTATCGCGATGCCAGCCTTAACTATGCTCAACCCCTGCAATTGCACATGCTCGTCACTATCAATGGTCAGAAAACTTTGCGCGGTTAATTGATTATTTAACGGGCGTAATTGCACCTTTTCGCCGCCAAAGGTATACACACTGCCCTGCACCAATAAATTGCCTGCTGAGGTAAATTCCAACGCCGTGCCCGGCTCTATGTACAAATGACTTCCTGCAGAAAGGATGACTTGTCTGTCAATTAAGAAAGGGCCATCCGACTTTCTCAATAACAATTGACCATCCATGATGGCGGGCAAACGCTTATCCACTAAAGAAATGGCGTTATAGAGGCTGGCCATGGGGTAAATGACTTGCTGCGTGTCTTTGCCTACACTTTCATTACCAGCCTCATCCACCGCAACCACGGTTATTTCCATCGATTCAAATGGCGACAGTTGATGGTCAAGGGTCACCGATTTATTTGCCGTTTGCTGCAAGAATTCCAGCCCGACTGAATTCTTTCGGTAGATTTTATAGGTCAGGTGAGATTCATCATGTTGCCAGGAAATTGTCATATTGTTGAGGCTGCTGGACATTTTCAGCTCGCGAATTGGCTGCGGCGCTATGTTGTCCACTTTAATCAACCCCACCGGGCTGATGGCTTTACTGATGACGCCTTCAGAACTGCGCAAATAGCCGGTTAGCATCATGCCATCATTTTGCCAATCATAAGCTATAGGAATTTCACCAAGATATACACCGGGTTCAGCTTCTTTCAAATAAAAGACTTGGTTTATCCCCTGCAATGTAACACTGGCAAACTTATTCGCATCTCCTTTGATACCGACCTGCAATACATCACCGTATTTGAGGGTTTTATCCGGTGCATTGTGGATCACCGATTCGATAAAAGTGCCGCCGTGCTGGTAGCCTTCCGGTTGCGGGATTTTTGCTGCTATTTGACGACCAAGTTTATCTGCCACAGCAAACATATTCTCATCTTCAAGATGCATAGCCGTCACAGCCATATTGTAGAGGATCCCCCATGGAGTCGAGCTTATCCCACCTTCCCGAGAGACTTCCTCGAAAGTCTGTTGCCACAGCAATGCACCATATTTGTCGATCATCATCATCTCAACTTCAAAGCTGATCTGCGCATAGATCCCCGCATAAATCCGGTCATACTCTATAACATTACCAAACAACAGCGCATCCACACCGAGCATTTGCGCGATCACCTGGGCATCTTCTGGCAATAAACCTTGATTGGGGTCCATCAAAGCCAGGCGGTTGTCGATGTGATTCACATGGGGAATTTCATAATTGGTACGAGCCAAGTGCCCGTGTAAAGTGCGTCTTAAGAGATTGGCAGACTCAGCAGTCTCAGTCATGTTGGAAAATGGCAAAATGGCTAAGGAGTTCGGTAGAATCAGCTCTCCTTCTTGCTGCGGTGCTTCAACCACCGCGTTTAACTCGGCGGGTTGCTCAGTTTTCTCCGTTTGTTGGCAACCAACTAACGTCCCCAGGCACAAAATGATCGCCAATACTAAAGATTTTGGTGAATTACTCATGACGCTCCCCCAATGCTAAAAGCTGTCCAGATAGGCATATTTCTGCTTCCGCGCCAGAACTTTCTTTAAGTAATTTCTGGTTTCCTCGGCGGGCAAACGTGATTGCAGGAAATCATAGGTTTCCTGAGCATCCATGGTGTTTATTTTCACGGTTGCCTTGCCGAGCCCTTTGCTTCCGGTGAAGGTTTTGGCGAGATTCCCCAAGCCAATGTTGTAGCTGGCCACAGCACAATATAAGCGCGACATGGGATCTTCGATTCTGCCCAAATAGCGTTCATTCAGTAAGTGTAAGTAAACCGTTCCCATAGTCAGATTGTTATCTTGGTCGTATAAAAAATCCGGTGACACAACCTTTTTCTCACCATACAAAAAGTGATAAGCGTCAACTGCTCCCGTACTGGGCACCAACTGCATTAATCCAAAAGCTGGAATGGGTGAAGTCGCCATGGGGTTGAAGCTTGATTCAGTCTCGATGACAGCCATGATTAGCGATGCATCAACGTTATATTCGCGGGATAATCGTCTGACTGTTTCAAGACGGGTCTCAATCAAGGTCTTTTGATAATCGTTGATAAAAGGAATGGTCAAAACCAATTTATTCAACTTACCTTCAACACTTTTTTGTAGGCTCAATCCCTGTGCAGCAGATTCTGAGGCATGACTAACATCCGCTAATTGTGCCTTGTCAGGGACTGGCATAGACGGTTGTTCTACCGCAACAATCGGCTGTGGCTCAGTAGTTAATTTCTTGGGTTGAGAGGATGGCGTTAGTTCTACAGATTCTTCTGATACGATTATTGGTGCCTTTGGAGGTAATGCAGGGGCTTCGATCCGCTGCAATTCATCTTTTACCAACCCTGCAATTAAGTTATCAGTATCCAGAGGTAACACCAGTTTACTGTCTAAATGGGACGAACTGTCGAAGCGCGCCGAGACCGTTAGTGCCTTAAATTGGGGACGCGCATTCTGTTGTTGTTCAATTTCCTTTTGCACTTGCTCCAGTAATACGTCTTTTTGCTTTAAATCTTTGGCATCGCTTTTGGCAATCTCTTGTCCAAAGTGCTGCAACTGCAACAAGCTCTTGGCTAAGTCACCCTCAACCAAGGTTTCAATGCGATACACACCTTGCTCAAAATCAAATGATGCTCGGGTTTTAAAATCCTCGCTATAGGTGGTCCACTGGTGTTTGTCGGGCAATACCACATCCGCCCCCCAATCAACCTGAATCTTCTTGGTGAGCCCTTGATAAGCATCATCAACGGCCTTTTTGACCAACTGGAAAGCGCGTTCAAGTTGCTCATCTTGTTGCTCAAAGGCTTGCTCTAACTGGGCATCTAGCTCATCAAATTCATCATCTAATGGGTCTTCAAACGCCACAACACTATGACTTAAAAACAACATGAAAAACCACATCCATCGAGCTTTCATGGCGTATCCTTACTACTCACCTTTTCGATATTTTGTTCCAGCATTTGTAAGGTATCGCGCCCTTCACATTGGGGAACACTGTTATCAATACAAATTGCCATGGTGACCTCCACAAGAATGCTTTGCTCGTCCTCCGTGACTTTCTGGTCATGTTCAAATGCCCCATTGAGGAGTCCTTTGACACGAGTGGCAACAATGTCACTGCTGACTTCATATTCTTCCATGGTGGTCCCACCGGTCAATCGGATCCCTCTGACTTGTTCAGCCAAATTCCGCTGTGCATCGACAATCGCAGCACGTCTGGCCATCAGTTTGGCCTGGGACTTGATTGTTACAGTGTTCAAATCCACGGTGCCGTAGCCCACCGCAGTCAACAGGCCTTGGTCATCGGCTATTGCGGTTGATGCCCACAATGCCATCGCAAAATATAAGCAACGCATGCTCCTCTCCTTGTACGAGTACTATTTTGGTAACTGTGCAATTAAGTCGTTTGCCAAATCGATCTTCACACCTTCCTCAATTGAACTGACCAGTTGATCGATCACTTCTATTTTGAAAGCGGAATCCAACAAATATTTCTTAGCCTGCAATAAGTCTTTGCGGCACGCCAAAGGAGCGAACTCCATCGCATCGCGAAACGTCGATTTTTTCAATAACAGGCGACCATTTTGAATCACACACTGTTGATAATTCTTTTTAATCTCTACCAACTCTTTGCTATTTAGGGGTTGGGATGACTTATTTTCGGTATTAGCCAAACAACTGACGCTTACCAAGCACATAAAAAGCGCTATGGGTTTCATTTTGATTCCTCGTTCGCTGGAACATTAGCGGTGGCCTGATTAGACTTTTCGCCTTCCAGTCCATCCCCATCGATGGCAGTTACCTGATAGCAATACTGCTGACCTGCTTGAATTTGCGTATCTAAGTACTCAGTTTCATTGCCGTTGACTTTAGTCAGTTCTCTTGATCGGCCACAGTCGCGACTGCGATACAACTGATAAGACTGAATGTCCAATTCTGGATTCGCTGACCACATGACACGCACATGCTGGTCACTGACCACCACACTCACATCTGCGACGGCATTAGGCAACGACTTGGTTTCACCAATCACTGCACTACTTTTCGGCCCTTCCACTTTGTAGGTATTAAAAGCAGAAATGACGTAGGAGTATAAAGTGCCATGGTCAAGCTTGCTGAAAAAGCCTCCTTCGTCCTCATACATCACCTCGTCCGGTTTGAGTGTTGCCAACTTGTCCAACTCGCCATTAGCTTCTTGTCGATAGATAATGTAGCCGCCGATATCTTGATCGTCGATGGCTTGCCATCGCAAAGTCACCTGACGAACCTCACCCGCAGAAGCGGTAAAGTTTGCAGGAGGCATGGGCAAATCTTTTGTATCAATCGAGATAGGATTTGACGAACCCAAAGCAGTTTGTTGGTGAATTGGAATGACCTTGTATTGATAGCGACGTTGATCCAATAAATCTTTCGAATCCAGATATTGATTAGCTTCCGTAGTCGCTATTTGAGTCCAACTCCTTCCATCTTCGGAGCGCTGAAGCTGATAACTGTCCACATAGGGGTTTTCGCGCCACTGCAAAGATGCTTTGCGTAGAAGTCCATTTTCCGCCGCGACCAATTCAACCTTAACCGGACTCGTTTGCGTGACTTCAGTAGAATAGGCGCTTTGCAATCCATCCGAGTCGATAAAGTTCAATCGATATTGAACCTCTGTGTTGGGCAACAAGGCTTGATCAATAAATTCGGTAGCCGAACCATTCACACTGCCAAGAGACTGCCATTGTCCAACGTGAGGATAGCGCTTGAAGATCTCTGTGCTCACCACATCACTTTGTGCCGGTGATTGCCATTGCAGGGTAATCTGTTGATCATCGGCTTGTGCCGAAACCCCTATCGGTGCATCAGGCAAGGGTTTGCTCGCCCCTACAACAGGCACTGACAATGGACCGATTGCATCAAACAAGTTGCGACTTGCCAAAGCATATTGATATCCCACTCCATGCTCTATGGGCTGCTGTGAAGATGTGGTATCTACAAACTGAGCATCAGTCACAGGCAATTCAGCGATAACCCTTGCGTTCGCTATGGTTTCATTTTGCAACCAGCGAAACACCAAGATTCCTTTGACCGATTCATCTGTGATGGCCTGCCATGAAAGACGAATTTGACGAGGTTGTTGGCTTTGTACCGTCAGTCCTTCAGGAATAGGAATCGCTTTGGTCGTTGCCGTAACCTCATTGGATTGGGTAACGAATTGATTCTGATACCAGGTTTGAAGCGCGTAGGTATAAGTCACATCGTCGAAAAGATCCTTCTCATCCAAATAAGTCGTTTGGTTAGCTGGAATAAGGGCTACTTGCTGCCAATCTGAGGTTTCGTCCTTACGCATCACTTTTATTTGCTGAGCATGAAGAATCGGTGACCAGGTCAAAGTGACTTTGCGAAGTTGGTTCTGAGTGGGTGTGTTGAGGGTCAACTCATTGATCGTGGATACGCTTTCCGATTCCCTAGGTAGACTCTGTAAACCATCTACGTCCACTGCCAAGACCCGATACTGAACCCTCGCCTGTGCCATCAGAGCATTGTCTTGATACTGGCCTTGTTGTGCGTCAACTTCCGCCAGTTGCTGCCAAGGCCCATCGAGCCAGCGCCGCTCCACGATAAAATGCTTTAGATCTTGAGTATCACCATGTTGCCACTGCACCGTAACCTGTTCCGTCGTTACTGTTGTCTCAACTTTTTCAGGCGCATTGGGTAAAGGCTTTGTCGACGCCGTCAGTGCGGGTGTCAATTCCCCTGCTGCACCAGCACTGTTTATTGCTGCAATGGCGTATTGATATTGAGCGCCATCGACTAAATTCTCGACATCGATAAACTGTGTTGCCGCGGGGTCCAACACGTCGGCAATCCGAGTCAGTTTGACGCGTTCACCTTCGCTAAAAAGAGCGCGATACACGGCGAATCCTGTTAAATCCGAATCTTGGTAGAGTTGCCAATTCAATTGTACCCTACGCGCCAAACCATCACTTGCCTGAAGACTTTGTGGTGCCATCAACGGCGCTTTACTGGCCAACAGCAAAGGCGAGCTCAATTCAGACAAAGAATATTTGTCATACACCGCAATGGCATACTCAAAACGCTGGCCATCGCCGTCAAACTGAGTATCGAGGTAGCTGGCGGTCGACAAATTCGTCAGTTTGACCAGTGTTGTCCATTGGGAACCATCGGGCTCACGACGAAAAATTTGATAGCCCTCTCCGGCACTCACTGGCATCCAACTGAGCTCTACCGCACGGATTTTCTGAGTCGTAGGCGCTAACAATTGGGGCGGCGTGGCGGGCTCATATTCAACACTTTCAGACAGTTGCCCTAGTTCATTGGCGGTGAACGCACGCACCGCATATTCCACAGCGCCATTGATCGACTGGGACTGGCGATCGACCAACTGAATATTTTGAATTTGTGATTGAGATGCGTTGCTTTTCTCTGTTGTCAGATTAACCGTATCGACAATGGTAAATGGCCCAGTTTTTGTTTTGCGCAGCAGATGATAACCACGAACACCTTGAGCTGAATTTTGCGCTGATGGGATCACGGTAAATTCGGCCCCCCGAATCAGCGGCACAAACTTGAGAACCACCGGCGCGACAATCTGTGACTGTTTACTTTGAAGTACAGTGACCCGTGCCAACTGTTCGCTGCGCAATTCTTCACCTTCCTCAGTCAAAAGCGCAATTTGATAAAACACTTCGCCACTTAAATCCCCCACGCTATCGCTGTACTGGTTTTCCAACACACTGCCAATGTAGCTAAAAGGTCCTTGCTCTGAAGCGGAACGATACAGGTTGTATCCCAATGCTGCTGGTGCCGACGCTGACGCCTGCCAACTCAAATGGACTTGTTGTTCAGAATGAACCGCTTGAATTTTGTCTGCCCACTGACTCGAACCAGAGGCTGACATGGAAGAAGCAACGGCCTGATTGTGTTGTTGCATGGCCGCAATCAACTTGTCTCCAATGTCGCCGATTTGATTGTTGACTGCTTGTTGGTTGCTGAATGCGAATCGCCATTGCTCAACGGAAGAGTTGGAAGCAGATGATACCAACTCAATGTGTGCGGTCATGCCTCCGGCTGCGCGGCCTACGGTTCCGATAATGACATAGTTAGTGTTTAGAACTTTCGCGGCTTTGAGGGCCTGAGTAGTATCAAATGTCTGTGCAATATCATTGCGGGTCAGTTCGACTTCCATTTCCCGTTGATTCATCAAAAGCAGCGACGGGCGCTTACTCAGCTCGTTGCGAACTGCGTAAGCGACTTCGTTCTCAAGACCAACGGCGTCCATACTTTGGGCGGAAAACTGGAACACGGCTACACTGTCTTGTCGCGCCACAGCCTGTGTGGCACCCCAATACAAGCTCAATATAAACGCTACTTTTATCCCGTTTATGATGCGCACAGACAGATACTTCATAGTGCTATGCTCCCGTTAGATCAATTGGTGCTGAAACGATAACGGGCAAGTATTTCATCAATACGCTTTTGCGCTTCCAAAGTAACCGGAGATGAAGAAATGGATTTGAGCTTTTCGTTGAATACTGCGTAGCTGTAATATTCAACCGCCTCTTCAAGTTCAGCTCTTTTCTCTCGATCTTTACCCTGATTAAAATAAAAGGTTTCGAGTTGCTGCAAAGGACGCAGTACCTCACCAGCCATGTGTTCCACTACTTCTTCAGTGAGCTGTTGCAAAATTTCCGTGTCGGTTGGCACCTCCATAGGGTCAAATTCGATGCCCGCGTCACGAACTCCAGCATTGGACGTGTCTGCCACCTGAATTTTTCGCTCAATTGTGTCCACTCGAGTATTTTCACCGGTTAACACATCAACAATACGGAATGACAACTGCAAAAAGCCAACCTTCTTAGTTTGAGTTACTTCGTACTCTTTCTCGCCGAATTCGGGCACCATAATTTTCGCTTGTGGGGCACTTTGCAATTCTTTACGAGTCGGATCAGGGTTGGCCGCTTTCCAGTTCAGGTAGTCGATATTATCTTCGATTTTTTCCCCCACCTGATAGCGGATGGTTTTGGTGCTCTGTGAGGTGTTCTCATCCACTTTGTACAACAACACAGATCCCATTATGGCGTAGTCGATGCCGTAAACCCGTCCCATTTCTTTGGCTGTGCTCTCCGAAACCACACCAATCTGGCCCAGTTTCATTTCCTCAAGAATGGACTTCAGATTTTCCCGCTCTAAGATCGTGATGTCGTTACTGGCATTGTTAAACAATCGAGAAATGAGGTTGTTGGCAACAATTACACCAGCGTCGTTGCTTTGTGTCGGACTATTGAAGTCAAACACCGCAATTTGACGTCGAGAGCGATCGTAAATTGCATCTTCCATTGTTCGGATCTGATTAAACAATTCTGGGTAGGCTGGGTCCAACCGATTGATGGCACGGTAGAGATTCCATGCCATAGCATATTTACCTTTTTGACGATAAGACTCAGCGCTATAGGCCGACTGCTGAGTGATGGCATCACGCAACTTTGTCAATTTGTCAGCCGGAGTGGCATTGAGGTTTTTTAATTCAAGATACTGTTCGGTGGCCTCAATCAAACGACCTTCACTCATCGATTCCAAAATGGCGACCGAAATTTGCTCCGACTGCTTTTGACGAGCCGAGATCAGCATTTCGTTGCACTGTGCGTCCATAGGGCCATAACTGGCCACGCGCTTGCAGTTATCAATAACCAGTTGCCATTGTTGACTCTCGTAAGCCGCTTGGGCCTTTGCAGAGAAATAGCCAGCGTTATCATTTTTTTCGATGCGATTGAGCATCGCTTTTGCAATGGGGTTACTTGGAACAATACTCAACAATGAATTCAGATGCTGTTTTGCTAAGGTGAATTCATCTGCTTTCAAGGCGTCATTGGCTTCTTTCAAATAACGCTTAACCGCCTGAGCTTCAACGGTTTTAAGACGAATTTGCACATCTTCATAATTGGCAAAGCGCTGTGCAATTTGAGTCAGATTTTTGTGAGCTTCAGCCCAATCTTGCGCGTCCATAAAGATCTTCGCTTGACTATACCAATCTTGCAACTGAGCGTATAAATCCTGGCGAATCCCATCGAGGGAAGTCTGAGCTTGTTCTACTTGCGAGTCATTAATGTTGTTATTGCGAAGATCATCCAGCAGACTCTGCGCTTCATCCAATCCTTTCTTAGTAGGCTCACCTTGCAACAACGCTTGCACTTGGCTTAGATTTCGCTGACGAAATTGTTGCTTCATTTCATTCAGTTTTGCCGTGTACTGTTTGTTATCTGGATTTTGTGCGATGGCTTGCTGCAAATAGGCAATCGCTTCACCATACTGCTGAGCAGCCGCAAGTTGATTCGCTGTGTTAAACTCTTTAGTTCCTTTGGAAGTAGAGCCACAGCCGCTCAAAGCCACAATGACTGCTGAGGTGATTAACGCCCTTTTCATGCTTTTGTACTCCTGGTGTTTTATTTGCTGGCTAAGCCAATGAATGCGCCTTTTAGCTGCTGTACCGAAAACGGTACGTTATTTTGTTCGGCAAGTGCGATCAGTTGATCGTAAAGTTGTTCTGGCCAGCCTTGATATTGCAGGGTCAATCTGGTGTTTTGCCCATCGGCCTGTTCAACCGTTTTGTCGCGGATCCCCACTACCCATTGTTCAAGTGCGGAAATGACTTGGCTGACTTGTTCGGCATTCCCACTGATATTCAGTACCACGGGCTGTGTTGAATCACTGAGCCATGCCACTTGAGTGTCTAACTGGATCTTCTGGGCAATACGCTTGGCCACCTGATCGGCTAGACCCTCTGCGATCTTCAATTGATTACTGCCAGCTTTGCTGGCTGACTCGGACGGACTACTAATGACCATTCCCGTGTCGGTGGTACTGAGTTGCGCACTGGCCACTAACTGATGGGAAGTCAGGTTCATACCTTGGTAATCGCTGGCGCTGCCATTTAATTCGGTGGCAACTTGTAAAGTAAAACTGGATCCCATGGCGAGGCTACTGCCAGGGGTTAGCACCGTGAAACCGATGCGGCGTAGTTGTTCGCCTAACTTGTTGATCAACATAGCGTCAACAGCAGGATTGTTAGTTGCGGATTGATTTGCTTGGAGCAAAATTCTCGGTTTGCGCAGCCAGTTGTATTTGGCTAGTTGACTGTCGACCGCACTTTGCAATCCCAAATCATCAACTGTCGCTTTAATTTTGACTCTGAAGGTATCATCGTCAAGCTTACCCTCTTCAACGATATCGTAGGTGTCGATTCTACCTTTAGTGCTGGAAAAGATTTTCTCTGAAGCAAGCATAAAGTTTCGAGTCTCAGTGCGGGCACTGATGTAGCTGCCAAACAATTGTTCAATCGCAACACGTTTAGCGTCTTCAATTGCTTGCTTTCGCGCGTCGGCAACATTGTTCTGTGCAATAGCGCCATAACCAACAACGGAAACCGTTTTGTTGGCGAGTGAAGCAAAGCTGAGCAACAATAAAACAGACGAAATGAGTAATCTCACTACCATGTTTGAACGCTTCCTTGAAGTAAAACCGCTCGGGCAAGTATCGACAAAAAATTTCTTTGTTGCAATAAGGATACAGTTTAAATCCTCAAAAAAGCCTTATTTTTCGCACTATTGAATCAAACGAGAAATAATGTACCCAAAAGTTTACGGGATAATAGAGCTCTGTCGCCAATAACAGACAACATCAACAGATCAATGTTGTAGGAAATAGGCAAGGTGAAAAGTCACTGGAAAAATCGAGTTTTTGAATAGGGATAAAAAAAGACTATCAGTATTTACGGCAGAAAGGTCTGTGACCTTCTGCCCTACTAAAATGATTTGAAATTACCCACGTTGAGAATAGGCAAACGGAACGGAGTTAAAATGACTCTTTGACAGTCACGCGCCATTGCCAAGTGTCCACACCTTGAGCCTGAGAAAGTGGCGTAGCAAAATCTAAATGGATGACGTTTCGGTGACTGGAACGATTAGAGTAGATCCTTGCGCCAATCCCAGCGCTGGACAATAGCCGGTCTTGTTCATTGTCTAAGGCGGCTTTTCCCGACCAAGCACGGCCAGAATCTACGAAGGCCACAAACCCCATATCGAAGAGCTTTAACACATTCAACTGAGGGTAATAGCGCAATTCTGCAGTGGCTGACACACTGTTGTCGCCATGCTGATATTGTAGTGGATATCCACGTAAGCCATTTTCTCCACCAAGGGCGTTAGTAAAATCGCCATAACGATTGTCGCTTGCCAAGACTGCAAGCTTAGCGTAGAGCCCAAATAGTTCATTGGCGCGGTAAAAGTACTCACCTTGTCCCGTCAACTGCCAATAATTACGCTCTGCCACATCGATGTCCGCTTGCAATTGTGCATCGAAGAGCAGCAAGCTATCTTGCCATTGAAAGCCTTTATGGGAAATTAGTGACAAATGATACCCCAAGGCTGCGTCTGAAGTGTTGTGGGCAGATTCAACGCCCAACTTAAGATGATGTTGCCACCCTAAATTAATATCCTCTTTCTGATTAATCAGGTACACATCTCGCAACACTTGGTAATCCGCTTGCAGCCACTGAAATTCTGTCCATGGATAGGCAAATTTTCGATTCTCGGGCAAATTTTGTTGATCCACCAAAGACAATGGCTGGGGTGTCGAAAATTCGGCTTCATCCAAGGTCACGCCAAACACAACGCGACGAATATCGTGACTCGTTTTGTCCCACAAACGCCCATAGCTTAGGGTTGCACTGCGACCATCGAACATATAAAAATTGCGGGTTTCACCGTTTTGAAACACCTCTTCAGTGCGCTTATCTAACAACAGATCGGCAAACACACTGAATTCGGTCGAATAGGTGTAGAAAGGTTGGTCATAGGTCAGTTGGACACGCTGGCCATCATCGTTGTCTTCAATATCCAAAAAGGCAGTAGCATAATCTACATAGGGTACCGGAGAACGAAATGAAAATCGGTATCCGGTACGCTGGGCATCACTTTGATAGAGCAATCGAGTGCGAATTCCCATGCCTAACAAATTATCTTCGTTCAAACCCACAGCAAAGCGATTCTCACCTCCTTTGCGACTAAAGTTGAGCGTGGGGAGTGTCGACCAGTTGTCCCAGGTTCGAACCTCAACTTTGACGTTATTTGTTCCATCACAGGTTTGTAATATATCCACCACGGCATCGCGCAAATATGGCTCATTGCGTATCAATCGTTCAGCTTCAGCCACATCTTGAGCGGTAATCTCATCTCCTTCTTTAAAGGGTAATCTTGATTCAACAACGTCCTCCTGAGTGTTAATGTGCAACCAGTTTGCCCAGCGATGAATGGCGAGAATATCTGGCTCACTCTCGTCAAAAATAGCATGACTGGTGACGTCAAGTTCAGCCACCTTGAGATTGTTCACGGGAGTTCCGTCAGAGATTTCACAGTCTTTTTCTTGTGCAGAGACAGAGTGAGCAGAGCACCACAATAACAACCCGAGACTCAGCCAATTTGTGCAGATTTTGCTTTGATATGTCGTTCTCATATTAATTCTTTTCCGCTGTGAAAAAAAATCGTTGAGCTCCCCAGCAAATGAACCAACACAGTGCAATTGTGGTCAAGTCATGGGACAAAAAATGTGCACCACGAAGCTGTTGGGCAACGGCAAACAAACCACCAGTCAAGATACCGGGTAACAGCCAGAGGCGATTAAATTGGACTCCCATAAAGTGTGTGTTTAATGTATTTCTGCGGGCAAATGCAAAATAACAACTGAGCAACGCGAAGCCACCAGACGCATGGCCTGACGGAAAACAATGCCCTAAAGGAAATTGGCTATCAAATGCGCTAAATGCACTTATGTAATCTCGCACTCCACCAAACTCTTGCACGTCCCAAGGACAAGGTAGTCGTGTGACTTGTTTGAGCGCACTGATCGCGATAATACAGGCTAGAGTGGTGACAAACAGGTAGCCCCAAACACGACGCTTTGCGGGACTGCTAAAACTCAACAGAAGGCGAATTAGAAAGTAACTAACGGCCGCTATCACTAGATATCGCCCCCCCTTATGAAAACCGATTTCAAGTGGTAGATTGTGGCGAAGAAAATCGCCGTTTTGAGATTGATAAATCAGTTGGGCCAACCACATATCCAGACCAAAAATCTGAGTGATAAATGCACAAATCAGCATGAACAGCACAAAGGCTATATGAGGGTTTAAAGCGATTGAAGGTGACAAAAAGTGGTAACGGGATAGAGCACTGAGCAACATCGGATACACTTCAAATTAAGACTGTAAGCGTAATATGAAGGGAGAATCTTAACGTTATCTTAACCTACACAGCTTTTTTGGAATTTGTTGATTGCAACATCAAAAAATATAGCTAACCCATTGATTTTATGAACCTTAAGGCTCAATATCTGAATTTCAAAAGTAGTAATGCCACTCTATTTTCATCACTAATCTAAAGTTTGACGATATCGAAAAACGGCTATCGTACCAATTATTCCTATAAATAGACCGATTGCGGCAAATTCAAAGGACACGTTTTGCCATTGTGCGCCTTTGAGCATCACACTGCGGACGATGCGCAAAAAGTGCGTCAGAGGCAATGCTTCGCCAGCATATTGGGCCCAGATGGGCATGCCTCTGAAGGGAAACATAAACCCTGACAACAGAATTGATGGCAGAAAGAAAAAGAAGGTTAATTGCATCGCCTGCATTTGTGTTCGGGCAATGGTTGAAAAAGTAAACCCTAAACATAGGTTGGCGATAATAAACACCAGTACTGCCGCCATGATCAAGGTTAGCTCGCCAATAAAGGGCACAGCAAATAGATATTTGGCCGCTAACAAAATGATGACGGTTTGTACCATCCCCACGAGAACGTAAGGAGCAATTTTTCCGAGCATCACTTCATAAGGACGAGAAGGCATAGCCAGAATGTTTTCCAAATTACCCCGCTCGGATTCGCGAGTCATTGCCATAGAAGTAATCATTACCGACGTCATCGTCAATATCACGCCCAATAAACCCGGCACAATATTATACTGGGTGATGCCTTCAGGATTATATTTGCGATGGATCACTACCTCCACCGAAGAAGCTTTACCATTTAGGTAACTCAGCGACCCTTTTTGCAATTTTGCAATGGCAGCGCTGACAATTTCATTTGCCCTTGAGATGGCGTTAGATGAAGCACTGGGGTCAGAGGCATCGGCTTCAATTAGAATTTGTGGCCGTTGCTGACGCATCCACTCTTGCGTCATGCCTGTGGGTAAATGAACGACAAAAGACGCCTCACCACTTTTTAGCAGACGCTCGGCCTCTTGGGGACTGTTCACCTCCAGCACAAAATCGAAATAGCGAGACTGACGAAAGCCATCCAATATGACTCGAGTCAAGGGGGTATTTTCTTGTGCATAGATGGCAGCGGGAAGATGTTTAGGGTCGGTGTTAATGGCATAGCCAAAGAGGATCAACTGAATGATGGGGATCCCCACCATCATCGCAAAGGTCATCTTGTCCCGGCGCATTTGGATCAACTCTTTGGCTAAGATGGCCCAAATTCTTGATAGCGTGCTCATTGGTATTGCCGCGTATCAACGTCGGCCTCCCTCATCAACGAAATAAAAACGTCTTCCAAACTTGGCTCGATTTTGTGCCAATCCAGTGACTTGAACTGCCCCTTATGGGTCACCTGATACAGCGCATTCTCATCCTTGCCGGTGACGTGCAAAGCAGAGCCGAAGTAAGACACATTGTCGACGCCTTCGCAGGCCTGAATTTCTTTTGAAAAACGCCGGACGTCTTTGCCACTGGCAACATAGGTCAGCAAATTAGATTGGGCGATCACGTCTTTTACCGTGCCTTGGACAATTAAGCTGCCATGGGCAAGATAGGCGATTTCATCGCATCGCTCCGCTTCATCCATGTAATGGGTCGAAACTAAAACCGTCATACCTTGATCAGTGAGATGATGGATTTCATCCCAAAACTCCCGTCTTGCTTGAGGATCGACACCGGCGGTGGGCTCATCAAGCAACAGTAATTGAGGTTGATGCAAAGTCACAGCGGCCAAAGCCAATCGCTGCTTCCAACCGCCAGAGAGATTACCCGCAAGTTGATGTTGCCGTTGCAATAAACCCAGCTTTTCAATGGATTCACTGACCCGCTGTTTTCGGTCGGATAAGTTGTACATCCGTGCGACAAACTCCAAATTCTCACGAATGGTCAAATCTTCCCAAAAGGAGAATTTTTGCGTCATATATCCAGTGCGACGTTTAATCTCAGCGGCCTGTTTGACGATGTCAAAACCCAAACAGGTACCAGATCCAGCGCTGGGTGTTAATAAGCCGCACATCATACGAATGGTCGTGGTCTTGCCCGACCCATTGGGGCCAAGAAATCCCCAAACCTGACCTTTGGGCACGCTCAAATCAACCCCTTTGACCACGGTTTTATCTCCGAAGGCTTTTTCAAGTCCATGGACCTCAATGGCAAAATCGCTCATAACAAAATGTCCACAGGCTGACCAGGACGAAATTGCCCGGACACAATTTTCGCCTCCACCATAAACACTAAACTGTCGCGCACCGCCTGCCCGTAAAGAACTGGAGGGGCAAACTCTGGTTGTTGGGCGATAAACTGAATAACTGCCTGAGCCTGGTTGCCATCATCGTCAGAGAAGGACAGCGATTGTCCCAGTTTCAGCGATGACAGTTTGTTTTGCACAACATAGAATCGAACTTTCATGCTGTCAGCCTGATGCACACTCAATATTGGTATTCCTGGATTGAGAATCTCCCCTACGCGATAGAAAACTTCCTCAACGGTGCCATTAGCCGGCGCTAGCAAGGTTCTCTGTTGAAGTTGCCAATTTTGTTGATTCAAATTCTGTTGTGCTGCTTCGACATTTTGCTGGGCAGCCAACACTATATGATCTCGAGCAGGGAGTTTCAGCACCTGCAATTGCTGCTCAAGCTGTTCGACTCGCGCATCCAGTGCCTCATAACTGGCTTTGGCTTGGTCAAAATTAGACTGTGAAGTAGATTGTTCGGCCATCATTTGCGTTTGGCGCTGCAATTCATGCTCGGCAGCTAATCTGAGCGCAATTTGTTCCTGCAGTTGCAGCTGTACCACTCGTACCTCTTCGCTGCGACTCCCCTGCTGTAGGTTTTTCAATTCTTGGCGCGCCAGTTCAAGCTGTGCTTGAGCTTGCTGTACGGCAATTTGTTGGCTGCCATGCTCTAGAACCGCTACTTTTTGCCCCTGGCTTACCTCATCACCTTCTTGTACCAACACTTGTTCAATACGTCCCGTTTGGGTCGCACTGACAAACAAAGGAATCGCTTCAACATAACCCACATATTGGCCAGATAAAGGCTCGGAAGGTGAACCACAGCTGACCACGAACGCGCTAAGTAGCGAAGTGATTGTAATGCGAAAAATGGTCATTGAACTTGCTCCTGAGAAATTCCTAAGCCGGCAAACAATAGGCGTTGATGCTGGGCAAACAAGGACTCAACATTGAGATAACTTTCTGCCTTATCTTTCTCAAAAACCACTGTCCAAATTACTGAAAAGATCACCGGTGCTACCACTAAACGGGCGGTCATTGCTGCACTTTCAATGTTAATTTCACCGCTGGCTTGCCCCCTTTTCAAAAGGGATTCAAGGGCATTGAGTGCTTTAGAAATTATATTGGTGCGGTAGTGCTCAATGACCTCTGGAAACGCAAAAGCATCACTGATCAGCACTTTGATGACTTTTGGCAACGGACTGTGCCGAACCATGTAAGGCGCAGTTGCAAACAAACGGGCGAGTCCTTTTTGTACAGACTCCGCTTGCATTAAGCCCTGCTCAATCATATTCATTTTGGGTAACGCTACGGACTGAATCAACGCTTCAAAGATCGCTTCTTTGGAAGGGAAATACAGATATAAAGTGCCCTTGGATATACCCAGTTGGTTTGAAATAGCGTCCATTCGAGTGGCACTGAATCCGTTTAAATAAAATTGCTCCAATGCCGCCATTAAGATCTGCTCACGTCGAGCGTCTTTGGCATCATCCGAAATTGCACGTTTCTTCATCTCTTACCCACATAACTGACCGGTCAGTTATTTATTATGAGCATCTTTTTGTATTCTGTCAGTTTATTTTTCTTCTTAGTGAGTAAAGCGTTACTTGAAAACCATCAATAGACACCTTGATGTCATTTGCTTACCATGTTGATTCAATTTGGATAAGTCATAGTGAAAAACGACGGTGATTTTCGGGCAGCGCATCTCACTGATAGACCCAGGTAACGAATGCAGCCCCATTGTTCCGACTTAATCGACAACCTGCTGATGGGAGTCAATCGCAAAATGAGAAACCAATTTATCGTCCTGTGTGTCTTGGCTTGGGGTGCATTGGCCTTGTCCAGCACCCTTTGGCATCCACCTATGTGGTTTTTGTATGTGCTGTTACCCATTACCCTGATAGGTCTGTACGATATGTTGCAGACGAAACACGCTTTGTGGCGAACGTTTCCTGTCATCGCCCATGGCCGTTGGGTGATGGAATGGATTCGACCGTTTTTACGTCAGTATTTTTTCGAATCGGAAACCGATGGAGCACCGGTCAATCGTATGTTTCGATCGGTCATTTATCAGCGAGCAAAAGGCGCTCTGGATACGATCCCTTATGGCACAAAATTGGATACACAGGCCGTAGGCTATGAATGGATTGGTCATTCTATAGCGGCCATTCATTATGATCGCAGTGGCGAGGAACCCAGAGTCAAAATTGGCGGCCCCCACTGTCGACGCCCCTATTACGCTAGCGTATTCAACATTTCTGCCATGAGCTTTGGATCTTTGAGTGCCAATGCCATTCGCGCTTTGAACAAAGGCGCGAAAATTGGCAATTTTTACCACAATACGGGAGAAGGTAGTGTCAGCCCCTACCATTTAGAACATGGCGGAGATTTGGTGTGGCAAGTGGGCACGGGCTATTTTGGATGTCGCAACGAAAAAGGCGAATTTGACGGGGATAAGTTCGCCAACGTCGCCAAACATGACGCTATCAAGATGATAGAAATCAAGTTGTCTCAGGGCGCAAAACCAGGACATGGCGGTATTTTACCGGCACATAAAAATACTCAGGAGATCGCTCGAATTCGACTGGTAGAGCCAGGTACCCGAGTCGATTCTCCCCCGGCCCACACTGCGTTCACCACGCCCCTTGAAATGATGCAATTTATACAGCAATTACGTGAACTGAGTGACGGAAAGCCCATCGGCTTTAAATTGGCAATTGGTCGTAAAAGCGAATTCGTTGGATTATGCAAAGCCATGGTACAAACCGGGATAAAACCGGATTTCATTACCGTCGATGGCGGCGAAGGCGGGACTGGCGCAGCCCCATTAGAGTATTCCAACTCGGTGGGAATGCCGCTGCGTGAAGCCTTGGTATATGTTTGTGACGTTCTCAAAGGGTTTAGTTTAAAAAAAGACATTCGGGTCATTGCCAGTGGCAAAGCATTCACCGGGTTTCATGTCGTTCGCAACATCGCCATTGGCGCTGACTTATGTAACAGCGCTCGAGGGATGATGATGGCATTGGGATGTGTCCAATCACTGGTGTGCAATACCAATGAATGCCCAACGGGTATCGCCACACAGAACCCTGCGCTGGCGCAGGGGTTGGTGGTAAAGGACAAAGCACAACGGGTCGCGGCTTACCATAGGGAAACGGTGCACGCCACTTTGGATATCGTGTCCAGCGCCGGACTGAATGACCACTCGCTGCTGAATCGTGGTCACGTGTTTAGGCGGGTAAGTGAAACCGAAATTAAGCGCTACGATGAAATTTATCCTTCGCTAGCGGTAGGTTGTTTGTTGACTGACAACTATCCAAGGCAGTATGAGCAAGAAATGCGCGAATCTTCGGCGCAATCTTTTATGCCGCAGTGCTATTTGATCGAATGCACCAGCGGGTTAAAACAAGTTGGCGAGCAAGCCAGTTGAGGCAAATTAGGAGCAATAGTGAGCGATACCAGCACTCTTAACATCGCATTTTTAGGTCTTGGTGTCATGGGCTATCCCATGGCTGGACATTTGGCTAACGCAGGCTACAAAGTGACCGTCTACAATCGCAGCCCAGCAAAAGCGCAGCAGTGGGCGCAAGAATATACTGGCACCGTTGCCACTACGCCAGCCGAGGCCGCCCGTGATAAGGACGCAGTATTTGCCTGTGTGGGCAATGACAACGACATTCGTCAAGTCACCGTTGGCGAGAACGGTGCCTTTAGCACCCTGCCCTCAGGCAGCCTGTTTGTTGATCACACTACGACCTCAGCAGTTGTCGCCAGAGAATTAGATGAACTTGCCCAACAGCGGAATATCGGCTTCATTGATGCGCCTGTATCGGGCGGTCAGGCGGGTGCTCAAAATGGTGCCCTGACCGTGATGATTGGCGCACAAGAAGAGCATTATCAACGGATCACTGCGCTACTAAACTGTTACAGTAAAATGCACCGACGTTTGGGACCTGTTGGCTCTGGACAATTGGCTAAGATGGTCAATCAAATCTGCATTGCCGGTATCGTTCAGGGTCTGTCTGAAGCAATGCACTTTGCCCAGCAAAGTGGTTTGGATGGCAATGCAGTTGTTGACGTAATCTCTAAAGGTGCGGCCCAATCATGGCAAATGGAGAATCGTGCCAGCACCATGTTGAACGACCAATTTGATTTTGGTTTTGCAGTAGATTGGATGCGCAAGGACTTGGGAATCGTGCTGGACGAAGCCAGAAATAATGGTGCAAATTTGCCGGTTACTGCCTTAGTGGATCAATTTTACAGCCAAGTACAAGCATTAGGCGGCGGTCGATGGGACACCTCAAGTTTGATCACTGTGCTCAATCGTTCCGTAAAAAACGCATAATCCGCGACGGAGTGTCCAATGAACCAAGAGAAACTGCTGGCTGAAACCAACTACTTTGATTATCACAATCCAGTAGTTCAAGACTGGATTGCATCCCTTGAGGGCGCGCGTAAAGAACACAAAATCATCGATGCGTATTACCAAATCCGCGACCGGATTGCCTACAACCCTTATACTTTTGCTTCGGGAGATGAGGCACTCAAAGCCAGTTATGCAGCCAGTCAACCTAGCGCCTATTGCATACCTAAATCAGCGTTGATGGTGGCTATCGCAAGGTCATTGGGGATCCCTGCGCGGATCGGTTTTGCCGACGTACGTAATCATTTATCCAGCAATAAACTGAACCAATGGCTAAAAACCGATTTGTTCGTCATGCATGGCTACGCCCAGTTGTATTTACACGACAACTGGGTGAAATGTACTCCTGTGTTTAATCAATCATTGTGCGAAAAATTGAATATTAAGCCGCTCGATTTCGATGGTATCCATGACTCACTTTTCCATCCCTACACCCAAAATGGGGATTCCCACATGGAGTACGTTTTCGACCATGGGACCTTTGATGATATGCCTGCGGAGTATATTTTCACGAAAGTACAACAAGCTTACCCACACTTGGAAGCAAAGCAGTTGAAAGCGTTGGGCGGCGACTTAGAGTTAGAAATTGACTAAATTTGACTAGATAAGCAACAGCAATTTAGCGTTTTTCGCCAACCCCGAAGACATGATATTCTATATTTCCTATATTTTTCAACAAGTTAAACCAATGGCACAATATGTGCTGTAGCAGGCCATTGTTATTGACTTATTAGGATTTCACCATGCAATCATCTCTGAATTTAAAACCCTTCAAAACCCTTGTATTGGCAACGCTGGTTAGTACCTCTCTCAGTGGCTGTATTATTCACGTTGGCGGCTCATCTGATGGTTCATCGGTAAGCAGTGTGTTGGGAAGTTTAGAGGTGGGCGAAGGTAAAGAAGTTCGAAACGTCGATACCGTCAATGGTGACATTGAACTGCAAGATTATGTCAGCGCGCAAAGTGTTGATACTGTCAACGGTGACATAGAAATAGGTGATCATGTATCGGTGTACGAAGCTGAGACCGTCAATGGTGACATCGAAATTGGCAACCATTTTAGTGCTCAGGCTAACGTTGAAACAGTCAACGGCAGCATTGAAATTGACAGCGGTAGTGAGGTTCTAGGTACCGTAGAGACCGTTAACGGTGACATTGAACTGAACAAGGTTAAGGTTCACGGCAACATCGTTACCGTAAACGGCGATATGTTGTTCAAACAGGGAACCACTATCAAAGGGGATGTGGTGTTTAAGGAGCGCAGTTCTCGCCGTTCTTATGATAAGAAGCCGGTCTTGCGTATTGAAGACGGGGTGACTATCGAGGGTCGTATCGCACTATATCAACCCGTAGATCTCGAAATCGACGATGCTCAACTACTTGAGAAGGTCGATACCTTGTATCACAGCCATTAGTTCATTCAACAGAGTCTTGACGAAGCGCCGACATATGTAGATAGACCTGTCGGCGAACCGCGTTCATTCGCCCCAGTGGGCGATGCTCAGGCAATGCATGCCAGGGATTAAACTGGCTGGCATCACAGCTGGCCATTTTGGTAGGACTTCGAAAATCTTGAGGTGGAAGGTACAAGCGAGCCACTTCAACAAATGGCGACAGCGATTCGTCCCAAAACACACTGGGATCTTCCACTGGCATTTGTTTTGGGTGGGTTTGCAACTGTAATTTAAACGCCAAACACACCGACTCTAACTCTAAATGAGCCGCCATTGCTTGGCTTAGATAGTTTTCATTGTGCGATTCGGGTTCAGCCGACTGAAAGGAAGAACAGGACTCAACCGAATACTTTACTGCTCTGTCTTGTTCACCAAAGCGATATGCTGTCGTGCTCCAATAGGGAATATCAAAAGGGCTGCTGGGTCGACCTCTGGCACGCAACAAAATGGATAGAGCCTGTAAGTGGGTGTCCAATGGATTTAGAAAGAAGCCAAGCAGGTTATCGTTGTACTGCGCCTTGATAAACGCTAAGAAAGTTTCCGGTGTGTCAGCAAACAAGACCGGATAGGAATTCAGCAAGAAGTCTTGGCGACCTTGCACGCCCAACAGATTCTCACCAAGATCATGAATGACTTGGATGGACAAACCGCGCAAATCTGCCTTGCCATCATCCTGTTGACTGGCGTTGGCAAAACGGGCGAAGGCGGGATATTCACCCGGATGAGCGAACAATCCCCGTTGCAGGGTTTCAGGCAGCGAATCAGACACCACAAAGCGCCCATCGAAACAGCCCAAACTCTTCACCTGATTCAAACGGGGTAACGGTCCGCCCTGCTCTGCTTGACGTTTTTTAGTGAGCTTTTCAATCACCTCAATCATCTGCTGAGCAATCTGCGCCTCATTTCCTTTAAGGTCTTCTGCCCCCGCAGGCAACGGCGGTTGAGGCCACCGGAAATTGATTAGCCCCAAAGCAATCAACACAAAAAAGCCAACCAATAATGCCGTTTTCATTTTCGGAACCTGCGATTAAGTCCGTCGTTTTTTATTTAGCTTGTGTTTTTGTACCGAACGACGCATTCGGGAGATACGCACATGGTCTAATTTATTGCGTTTTTCGTTGATCAACGACTCGGTCTCAGCGGGCAACTGTACCGACTTTCTAAGAAGATTCACGTCAGCCAGTTCCAATTCAATCCAGCCCCCTTGGGGTAGGCGTTTCTGTAACTCCAAGCCGCCGTATTTGACCCGAATCAAGCGGCTCACTTGCACGCCTTGGGATTCCCATAAGCGGCGAACCTCTCGATTACGTCCCTCAGACAAGGTCACATTAAACCAACTGTTGAGACTTTCTTCTTCGCCCGGCCGCTTGCTGATACTGGTAAACTTAGCCAGACCATCTTCCAGTTCAACGCCTTTTTTGAGCCGCTGCAACATACTATGGTCCACTTCACCGAACACTCGCACCGCGTATTCCCGTTCGACTTCATGTTTCGGATGCATCAGGCGATTGGCCAGTTCACCATCATTGGTAAATAACAATAATCCGCTGGTATTGATGTCTAATCGACCGACTGCAATCCAGCGACCCATTTGAATCTTAGGTAGACGGTCGAATACGGTCGCACGACCTTCTGGATCTTTACGACTGCACAACTCTCCTTCTGGTTTGTTGTACATCAACACGCGGCACACCACTTTTTCCGATGCCGTATTGATGAGCACACCATCGACACGGATTTGATCTACTGCCTCAACGCGATCCCCGAGAGTAGCCACTTTGCCGTTGACGGAAATCCTTCCCTGCTCAATCCATTTCTCCATTTCCCGGCGGGATCCTTGGCCTGCGTTGGCCAAAACTTTCTGTAATTTTTCACTCATCAGTGTAATTGCTCTTGTGTTGAATCGCTTATTGAGCGGTGCTGTGGCTCTTCGCCGGGTTGATGTTCTGACATTTCCTGCAACGCAGATTCTGCCTGTGCGTCTCTTTTTTCTTCCACCTGAGCTTCAAAGGCTTCCATGGGTGGTAAGTCCGACAAGGATTTAAGATTAAAATAGTCCAAAAAACCTTTGGTTGTCGCGTATAAGGCTGGCCGTCCCGGTACTTCTTTGTGCCCAACCACCTTGACCCAATTACGTTCGCTTAGGGTTTTAATAATCTGGCTGCTCACCGCGACGCCTCTGACATCCTCAATTTCACCGCGGGTGATGGGCTGACGATAGGCAATCAATGCGAGGGTTTCAAGCATGGCGCGGGAATAACGGGGAACATATTCTTGCCAAAGTTTACTCAGCCATGGGCTCAAACTGTCGGCTGATTGAAAACGATATCCCGAGGCCACTTCCACTAATTGAATGCCCCGTGCTTGATAATCTAACATAAGATCTTTGATTGCTTGATCAAGCTGCTTATTGCTGACATTCAAACCGTCGAGTACGGTCGCTTGTAACTTCTCTTTTGCCAGTGGCTCATCCGCCACAAAAATGGCTGCCTCCACCAGTTGTTTTAATTGTGCTGAACTTAACTTTGCCATGCAGACTCTTTTGCACTTGCTAATTTTAAATGGATGTTGCCATAGGGTTGGGCCTGAACTAGGTCCACCAGCCCAGCTTTAACCAATTCAAGGGTTGCCAAAAACGTCACCACAACACCGGCTCGCCCTTCTTCTACGGTAAATAGCGTCTCAAATCCAACGAATTGTTCGTGATTCAATTGTTCCAAAATACGGCTCATTCGCTCACGAGTCGAGAGCGCCTCACGGGCAATTTGATGATGTTCGAAGGCTTGGGCCTTTTTCATGGCCGATTGTAAGCTCAACACTAACTCCTGCAAGCTCACTTCAGGCAGTATCTTGATAGGAGACACAGACTCACTGGTTTGGGCGCTGGCCACGAACAGATCCCGTTCTTGCCTTGGCAACCCATCAATCTCTTGAGCCGCGGTTTTGATCGCTTCGTATTCCCGAAGTCGACGAATGAGCTCCGCTCTTGGGTCGTCTTCATCCTCTTCGGCGTCTTCCCGTTTGGGCAATAATAAGCGAGATTTCACTTCTGCTAAAATGGCAGCCATCAACAGGTACTCAGCTGCCAGTTCTAGCTTCAGATCCTTCATCAAATCAACATATTCCATGTACTGTTGAGTGATTTGCAACACTGGCAAGGTAACGATGTCGAATTTTTGCTTGCGGATCAAATACAGTAGCAAATCCAGAGGGCCTTCAAAGGCCTCTAAAATCACTTCCAAAGCTTCTGGCGGAATGTACAAATCTTCCGGTTTATCGAGCATGGCTTTACCATTGACAAAGGCCAATGGCAGTGGCTGTTGAACCGGATCTCGAAGGACTTCGTCGGGCTTATGGTCAGTCATCTTTACCCAAATACGCTGGCATCACCGCTGCCTTCTCGAATAATTTCAGCGCCACCTTCGGACATATCCACCACGGTAGTCGGTTGCTCACCCAAATAACCACCATGAATGATTAAGCCTACTTGTTTTTCTAACTTTTCGCGGATCTCATCGGGATCAAATTCAGCTTGAGATTCACCGGGCAAGATTAACGTAGTGGACATTAAGGGTTCCCCTAATTCTTCCAATAGCTGCAATGTAATAGCGTTATCGGGCACTCGAATACCAATGGTTTTACGCTTGGGATTCTGCAAGCGCTTGGGCACTTCTTTGGTTGCTTTTAAGATAAAGGTGTAGGGACCGGGGGTGTTGTTCTTAATTTGACGAAACGCGGTGTTGTCCACCCGTGCATAGACCGACAATTCGGACATATCTCGACACATGAGCGTGAAGTTATGGTCTTTACCAATTTGGCGAATACGACAAATTTGTTCCATGGCAGCTTTGTCTTCCATTTGGCAACCAATGGCATAACCAGAATCGGTCGGATAAACAATGACTTCGCCTTTTCGAATCAACTCACAAGCTTGTCTAATCAAGCGTTGTTGCGGGTTGTCTGGATGAATATAGAAAAACTGGCTCATAGTATGTCCATTCTACTGTGCTTGCAGAGGGGTCTGTTGCCCCGTTACTTGTGTCCAATTATGCCACAAAGGTTGGATGGCGTCTGGCATCTGTAGATTTTTTCCAAGTTCCGTCCAACGGCTCGGAAAATGAAAGTCGGAGCCACTTGACCCTTTGAGGTTGTGCTGCAGTGCCAATTCAGTAATTAACTGCTGTTTACTCGGGGCCAAATGAGGATGATTCACTTCCATACCATCGCCTCCCGCTTGAGCAAATTCCGATACGAGTCTACGCAACCACTTTGCGGTCATATCATAATGGCCAGGATGGGCCAGTACCGCTTGTCCATTCGCATCGTGTATGGTTTTCACCGCGTCTTCAATGCTCATCCAGTTGGCTTTTACGTGAGCCTTTTTGCCCTTACCTAAATATCGTTTGAACGCTTCTTGTGCATCATTCACGATTTGCTGGCTAACCAATGCGCGGGCAAAATGGGATCGACTGATTTGACCTTTTCCAGCGAATCGTTGAGCCATCTCAAAGCAGTCCGACACACCACACTTGGCCAATTTCTCGGCAATTTTTAGAGCGCGTTCCTGTCTTACTTGAGATTGTTCCGAAAGTCGTTGCAGAAAAACACTATCTTGGTGAGCCACACCCAGACCCAAAACGTGAATGTCGAAGCCATGCCATAAAGTGGAAATTTCAACACCTGGCACAATCGACATGGGGCGCTTTTGCAATGTTTGGGCTTCGATCAATTCATCAATGCCCGCAACGGTATCGTGATCGGTTAGGGCCAACACATCCACCTGCATATTTTGCGCACGCAACACCAGTTCAGCGGGTGAAAGCTGACCATCGGAATAATGGCTGTGACAATGCAGGTCGATTTTCATTTTTTTTATCTTATAACAAAATTACGTATTGACACCAAAGACGATTTGTTTTCTTCTATATGGGCGATTTGAAGCAGTAACGTGCCCATTATATGTCATCCGTCAACAAATGAGCACAACAGTTTAGCGATTAGTGAAGAACACAGTTTATGAACATGACACACAACACAACTTTGAACAACAAATGGTGGTGGCACATCCCTGTCTAACGGGCTGTGAGTGTTTGTCTATGTGTAATTGCTAGAACAAATAAAATTCCAAAAGGCCCGTATAAAACGGGCCTTTTTCGTTTTTGCGCCCAAACGAGTCGGATTGAAACAGAGAAAAAATATGAGTTTGAGTCAACTTACTGAACAACCGGGATTAGCTGAGACATTAGTCACCAGCGGATCCTACCTTGCTGATCCGCTGCAGGTGTTTGAACAACTTTGCCAAGACAAGCCCCATTGTTTGTTGTTGGAGTCAGCAGAGATTGACAGCAAAGATAACCTTAAAAGTCTCATCCTCGTGGACGCTGCCTTGCGCATCGAATGCAATCAAGATCAGGTGATCATTGACGCACTGACCGACAATGGCGTTAGTATCCTGCCGCTATTTGACAACCATTGTCCTGAAGAAGCTTCCATTAAAGTGGGCAGCACGGACCGTCAACGGATCATGCAGTTTAGCCACCAGCACGCCGAGTTGGACGAAGACAGTCGATTGAAAGCTACCGCCGTATTTGATGCCCTGCGCATTGCCATCAACCAAATACAATGTTTGCGTGAACATCCGCAAAACTTATTCCTAGGTGGCGCTTTTGCTTACGATTTGCTGGCCAGTTTCGAAACCTTGCCGCACGTTGCGCCCAGCGAAAATACCTGTCCCGATTACGTTTTCTATTTGGCGCAATGTATGTTGGTCATGGACCATCAGACCCAGCAATGCGAAATCATCAGTACGGTGTTTAGCGGACAACATGTAGGAAGTCAGTATTTTGCGCTGAGTCAACGTCAAGAGGCCTTGTTGCATCAATTAAACAACATCCCGCCGCTAACTGAGGAAAAACATCAGGTCCGTGGGGCAGATTCAGTTGAGGTGGAAGTTGACAAAGACGACAAAGCTTTTATCAAAGATGTGTTGGAGCTTAAGGAGCATATATTGGCTGGCGACATTTTCCAAGTTGTGCCTTCCAGAACCTTCAGTCTACCCTGCCCTCACCCCTATCAAGCCTATCGAGAATTGAAAAAGCAAAATCCCAGTCCTTACATGTTCTACTTGCAAGACCAAGATTTTTCTATGTTTGGAGCGTCACCCGAGTCGGCCTTGAAATACGACAAAGACAGCAATCAGGTGGAGATATATCCCATCGCAGGTACACGAACTCGTGGCAAACACCCTGACGGTACGATTAACCTGGACTTAGACAGCCGTATTGAATTGGATTTGCGTGAAGACCAAAAGGAAAAGGCTGAGCACATCATGTTGGTCGATTTGGCCCGCAATGACGTAGCTAAGGTATCGAAACCCGGAAGTCGATACGTCAAAGACCTACTCAAAGTTGATCGATACTCCCACGTAATGCATTTGGTATCTCGGGTGGTGGGCCAACTTCGGGACGACCTCGATCCCCTGCACGCTTACGCCGCTTGTATGAATATGGGGACATTGGTAGGCGCGCCAAAAGTCAGTGCTGCCAGTTTGATTCGGCAAGTTGAAGGTAAACGTCGGGGCAGCTATGGCGGTGCCGTAGGCTATTTGAACGGCCACGGCGACATGGACACCTGCATCGTGATCCGTTCGGCTTTCGTATCAAAGGGTAAAGCTTATATACAAGCTGGCGCGGGTGTCGTTTACGACTCCGATCCAATGGCCGAAGCCCAAGAGACCCGTAACAAGGCCCAAGCGGTGATCAACGCCATACTCTCCGCTAACAAAACTCAAGGAGCACTGCCATGAAGTCGAACATTTGTGTGTTCCTGTTAGATAACTTCGACTCATTTACCTATAACTTGGTCGACGAATTACGTGGTTTGGGCAACGAATTGATCATTTACCGTAATTCGGTTAGTGCTGCCAACATTCACCAGCAAATGCGCCAAAAAGCGCAGAATCAGAAAGTGGTCTTGATGCTATCTCCTGGTCCCGGTGCGCCCCACCAAGCGGGTTGCATGTTGGAATTGCTGAATTTGGTGAAAGGTGAATTTCCTGTATTAGGGATTTGCTTAGGTCATCAAGGTATTGTGGAATATTATGGCGGAGACATCGTACGAGCCGAGACCGTGATGCACGGAAAAGCCTCGGCGATCGAATGTCAACCTCACCCGCTGTTTGAGAATTTGCCTAATCCGTTACCAGTGGCTCGCTATCACTCATTGATGGCAACCAATATGCCCAACGCGCTGCAAGTGATTGCAGCCTTCAATCAGGTACCCATGTCGGTATGTCACGAACAAGACCGCATGTTGGGCTTTCAATTTCATCCTGAATCCATCTTGACCGCCCATGGCAGTCAACTTTTGGCTCAGAGTATTCAGTATCTAACGCGATAGAGAATAAATATGAATGAACACGCTGTATTAAGTTTGCTCGATCGATTATATCAAGGACAAGACCTGCAACAGTCTCAGGTCAATGAATTATTCGGGAACATCGTTCAGGGCAAGTTAGACGACATATTGATTGCCTCATTGCTTACTGCACTGAAAATCAAAGGAGAAACACCGGTAGAGATTGCCGGTGCTGCCGGTGCACTCATTGACAACGCGACCCCATTTCCACGTCCAGATTACCACTTCGCCGATATTGTCGGTACCGGTGGCGATGGCCACGACACTATCAACATTTCCTCTGCATCAGCCATTGTCGCGGCCGGATGTGGAGTAAAAGTAGCCAAGCATGGTAATCGCAGTGTCTCCAGTCAATCTGGCTCTGCGGATTTGTTTCGAACCTTTGGCATGAATTTGGATATGTCCCCCGACACCGCTCGCCAGTGTCTCGATTTGGCCAACTTGTGTTTTCTATTTGCGCCCAATTATCATGCCGGCATCAAATATGCCATGCCCGTGCGTACCCGCTTGAAAACCCGTACTGTGTTTAATTTGCTGGGTCCTTTGGCAAATCCGGCACGGCCCACGCACATGATGGTTGGAGTGTATTCACCGGATCTAATCGAGCCCTTTGCTCATACGCTAAAATTATTGGGGTATCAAAAAGCCATGGTCGTGCATGGCAGTGGCTTAGATGAATTTGCCCTACATGGGCCATCAAAAGTGGCCATAGTTGATGGGGAAGAGATCAAACTGCACCGCCTCACGCCAGCGGATTTCAATCTTACTAGCGCACCTTTGGAAGCCATTAAAGGCGGTGCACCAGAGCACAACAAGGCACTCATTCAAGCACTTTTAAGTGGTCGCGGTGAACCTGCTCACGCGAATGCCGTAGCTATGAATGCAGGAGCCTTGTTGGTGCTGTGCGGTAAAGCCAACAACTATGCCGAGGGAGCGCAAATGGCACTGGAACTAATCGCCTCAGGGAGCGCCATAGAAACCATTAACAACGCCGCCAAAATCAGTCAGGAAGCCCCCCAAACATGAGTAATGTGCTTGAAAAAATTGTAGAGGATAAACGTCAGGAAATTGAACAACGCAAGGTTGATTTGCCCCTGTCTCGATTTATTGATGGGCTGGTACCTTCACAGCGCAGCTTTTACGATGCCTTGGCTGGCGAACAGACAGCATTTATTTTTGAATGCAAAAAAGCGTCACCTTCGAAAGGGTTGATCCGTGAGCATTTCGACTTAGATGAGATTCTCCATGCCTATCGACCCCACGCTGCAGGCATATCCGTATTGACCGATGAGAAGTATTTTCAAGGTCGTTTTGAGTATTTGGATTATGTCCGCAACAACGTTAGCCAACCGGTGCTCAATAAAGACTTTTTTATAGACCCATATCAGATATATCTGGCTCGTCACCATAACGCTGACGCGGTATTATTGATGCTTTCGGTTCTCAGTGACGGTGAGTATCAACATTTGGCTCAGTTGGCTGAAAAGTTTAATCTCGATGTGTTGACGGAAGTCAGCAATGAAGAGGAAGTGGAGCGTGCTGTGGCACTCAATGCCAACATCATTGGCATCAACAATCGTAACTTGCGTGACTTAAGTACCGATTTGGCCACAACCGAGCGTCTGGTGCCCCTGTTACGAGCCGCTGGCCACAGTGGCCTGATAATCTCTGAATCGGGTATTTATACCCATCAAGATGTGCGACGATTGTCGCCACTCGTTGATGGCTTCCTGGTAGGCAGCTCGTTAATGGCCGAGCAAGACGTCGCCAGAGCCACTCATGCTCTGGTTTATGGCAAAGTGAAGGTGTGTGGCATCACGCAGTTGGAAGATGCTCAAGAGGTTAGAACTCAAGGTGCTAGTTTTGCAGGATTGATCTTTGCCCCTAAGTCAAAGCGCTGTTTAACCTTAGCACAGGCTTTGGAAATCTTGGCTAATGTGCCCTTTTGCTATATTGGCGTATTCGTCAACCAACCGGTGGAGATAGTCTGCGACTATGCAGAAAAGCTCAATCTTTACGGCGTGCAACTGCATGGAAATGAAGACCAAGCCTATGTGGACGAATTGCGTCAACGATTGCCAGCAGCTTGTAAAATCATCAAAGCCGTTGGCGTGAGTCAGTCTATTGGTGAATTGTCACTAAAGCAGATTGACCATTATCTGCTGGATTGCCAAGTGGGAGAGCAATCTGGCGGTACAGGACAGCAATTTGACTGGACGCTTCTGGATTCGATAGACGACAAAGGGAGCTTGTTTTTGGCTGGTGGTATCGGCCCCCACAATATATCCGAAGCGAGAAAAACTGGCGCAGGTGTACTGGACATTAATTCGGCAGTGGAATCTGAGCCGGGTAAAAAAGACAAGAATAAACTCAAACAGAGCTTTGCCGCTTTGCGGAACTATTAAAGAGAATCCTTTTCGGGCCTAAGTTTAACGTTTTTGGCTGCGTACAAAGCAGTAAACACAACAGAAAGAGTACAGTATGAATCAATTAGACAGTAAATTTGGTGATTACGGTGGCATGTATGTGCCTGAGTTGCTGATCCCCGCACTTGATCAATTGGAGCAAGCATTCATCGATGCTCAAAAAGATCCTGAGTTTCAGGCAGAATTTATGAGCTTATTGACGGATTATGCAGGGCGGCCTACCGCTATGACTCTAAGTCGTAATCTGGTCAAGAACCCCAAGGTCAAATTGTATCTCAAGCGTGAAGATTTGTTGCACGGTGGTGCACACAAAACCAATCAGGTTTTGGGCCAGGCATTGTTGACCAAGCGCATGGGTAAAACCGAAGTGATTGCAGAAACCGGAGCAGGTCAGCATGGTGTGGCAACGGCACTGGCTTGCGCACTATTGGGACTTAAAGCGCGTATTTATATGGGTGCAAAAGACGTTGAGCGACAAGCACCAAACGTATTTCGCATGCGTTTGATGGGCGCAGAAGTGATCCCAGTTAATGCTGGTTCTGGCACCCTAAAAGATGCAGTGAATGAGGCGATGCGCGACTGGTCAGCAACCTATGACAAAGCCCACTATTTGTTGGGCACGGCGGCCGGCCCTCATCCTTTCCCTACCATAGTGAGAGAATTTCATCGTATGATCGGTGAGGAAACCCGTGCACAAATTATGCAAAAAGAAGGACGCTTACCCGATGCGGTAGTAGCCTGTGTAGGTGGCGGTTCGAACGCTATAGGGATGTTTGCCGATTTTATCGATGAACCCAGTGTGCAGTTAGTTGGTGTAGAGCCCGCAGGTAAAGGCCTTCATACCCATGAGCATGGTGCAGCCATCAGTCGTGGCAGCACCGGTATATTGCACGGTGCGTTTAGCTACATTATGCAAGACAAAGAAGGTCAGATTGAAGAGTCCTACTCCGTCTCAGCGGGCCTTGATTATCCTGCAGTGGGTCCGCAACACGCATACCTCCATGAGATTGGTCGAGCCCAATACGCTGCCGTAACCGACGAAGAAGCCTTGAATGCGTTTCAATTGTTAGCACGCAAAGAAGGCATTATTCCGGCCTTGGAATCCGCTCACGCGCTGGCTCATGCGTTGAACATGGCCGATGAAGCGGAGCAAGAAACCATCATAGTTGTGAATTTATCTGGCCGTGGAGACAAAGATCTTGCCCACGTACACAGTATTTTGGGAGATAAATAATGGATCGTTATGCCCACATGTTTGACCGTCTGAAGCTAGCCAAACAAGGGGCTTTTGTGCCTTTTGTGATGGTCGGTGACCCAGATGCCCAAACCAGCTACGATATCATCGTACAACTGATTGAAAGTGGCGCTGATGCGTTAGAGCTTGGGATCCCCTACTCTGACCCTATCGCTGACGGTCCCACCATTCAAAAAGCCAGCATTCGTGCACTGGCTAGCAAAGTCACTCCCAGCATCTGTTTAGACGTGATTGCAAAAGTACGGGCAAACTATCCAGACATCCCCATTGGCTTACTGCTGTACAGTAATCTGGTTTTGGCAAAAGGAATCGATGGGTTCTATGCTGCCGCACATCAGGCAGGTGTTGACTCCATATTGATTGCCGATGTACCGCTGCGTGAAGCGGATCGCTTTATTTCCGTTGCGAAACAGCACCAAATCTCACAGATCCTGATCGCACCGCCCAACGCCAGCGATCAGACTTTGGCTGAAATCGGACAAAAATCCTCAGGTTATACCTATCTGTTGGGTCGCGCAGGTGTGACAGGCGCTGAAACGGCGGCCACCATCCCGGCCTCAGAGTTGATTAGCAAACTGACTCAATATCAAGTTGCGCCGCCCCTATTGGGTTTTGGTATCTCGACGCCGGATCAAGTTCATGACGCCATTGCTGCGGGGGCAGCAGGGGCGATATCTGGCTCGGCGACGGTCAATCTGATTGAGCAAAATCTCGAAGACAAAAATGGGATGCTGCGAGCTTTGGGCAATTTTGTCAGTGCCATGAAAGCGGCCACGACACTGGATTAAGGAAGCTAGTATTATGCTTTATGTGATTTACTCCCAAGACGTGGAGAACAGCTTGCCACTGCGTAAGCAAGCTAGGCCAGCACATCTTGAGCGCGTGCAAACTCTGCTCGATCAAGGTCGCTTAGTCATTGCTGGTCCTTGCCCTGCCATCGACAGCGAAGATCCAGGAGACGCGGGATTTAGCGGTTCTTTGATCATCGCCGAATTTGCTTCACTGGCCGACGCGCAAAAGTGGGCCGATGAAGACCCCTATGTGGCAGCCGGAGTGTATCAACAGGTGACAGTGAAACCCTACAAGCGCGTGCTTCCCTAGGGCTAATCAATGTTAGAAATCAGTCCAGCAATCAGCCTAAGTGATGATGAATACCAAATGAGCGCAATCCGCGCTCAGGGTGCTGGCGGTCAAAACGTAAATAAGGTAGCCAGTGCTATTCATTTGCGTTTTGACATCAAAAGCAGCTCTTTACCACAAACCTATAAAGAGGCGTTGTTAGCCAGCAACGACAGCCGCATCACCGCCGATGGCGTATTGGTGATCAAAGCCCAACAATATCGTACCCAAGAACAAAATCGATTGGATGCTCAACAAAGACTGGTAGAAATCATTCAGAAAGCCGGTTTTGTTGCCAAACCTAGGCGTCCTACCCGCCCCACCAAAGCTTCACAAAAGCGCCGGGTAGAAAGTAAGAAGAAATCCGGTCAGACCAAAACACTGCGTAAGAAAGTTGACTATTAGTCGATAGCCCACTGCTCTGATTCAAGCTTTGTGCCCATTCGCCGATACAAGGTCGAGTAGTTTTGGGGGCACAGTTATGGTGGTTAAAAATCATTGGACATCGATTAAAAAAGTACAGGCAATGACTCTTATGGTCACTGCGATACTGGGTATTACCGCCTGCAAACAAATACTTTCCGTCGACGTTGTCCGTTATGCCGACAAATCCAGTTATATGGTCTCCAAACAAGCCCTTCGCGATTTGGATCGCGTTTTCTACAGCAACTTCAGTTTAGGCACTTGGTATTATAAAGGAGCCAAAGCAAGAACTGGCGAAGTGGAAGCCTACATTCAAATTCCTGAGCAATTAGACATGCCAAAGGCAGTGCAAACAAGCTATGTGCAGCAGGTGATCTGTCCAAAAGCGGAGCATACTCAATTGTGGTTCCAATTGAAAAATGTAGAACTTACGGTGCATTTGTACACCAAGAGTAAACATCAAAGTATTTCTGCACGTTGCTTAAATCCCTTGAGACACTCATGAACCGGTTGAAGGCGAACGCTAAGGAAGAGTTCAGCTAGGATTCAGTCAGGCCCTCTTAAACTGGCTCCAACATTAAAAAGGAGCCTGTTATGAAACAGTCGAAACTTGCCATTATCACTGCGTTTGCCACTGTGATCTTCAGTCAAACCACCTTTGCAAAAGCCTATTACGACGACGCCCGAGTAATTCGAGCCAACCCTGTGTATGAGTATGTTCAAGTCAGACAGCCTGTTCAACAATGTGAAGTGATTCAGCGCCCCCGCCGCCATCACAGTGGCGCAGAGGTGCTGGTGGGTGCAGTAGTCGGTGGTGTAATCGGCCATGCAATTGGTAACAATGATGCTAGCGCCGTCGCTGGTGCCGTCATTGGCGGTTCGTTGAGTCATCAAGCATCCCACGGTAGATCTACCACAACAGAGCGCTGTTACACTCGCTACGAAAAAAGTAAAAAAGTGAGAAAAATCAAAGGTTACAATGTAAAGTATCGGTACAACGGTGAAATCTACCGAAGTTTTGTAAAGCACCATCCAGGTGATTTCATAAAAGTACGTGTCACCGTTGGCCCGGCTGGTTATAATTAAATCTCCTACAATTTGAAGGATTGTAAAGCTTGCGTACTCGTATCAGCACATTGCTCACCATTGCTTGCCTTCTCTGGGTAACCCTACTCAGCGGGCAAGCTATGGCACAAAACAAGGGCGATAAAATCGATAAAGCTCAAGCCGCCCAACAGGCTCAGCAAGCTGTTAAAGGACGAGTACTAAAAGTCGAATCCAATAAATCAAAATACCGAGTCAAAGTTTTGCAAAAATCCGGGCGAGTCGTCACGGTAGATGTAGACAAAAAATCTGGACGAGTCAGTTCGGGTAAGGATAAATAGTGCGGATACTAGTTGTTGAAGATGATAGTCGCTTATTGACCCAGTTAGATCAACTGCTTCAGCAGCATGGCTACAGTGTTGATTTGGCAGATGACGGTAAAAAAGCGGATTTCTTGTTACAAGAATACCCATACGACTTAGCCGTCGTGGACATTGGCTTGCCCATTATGGATGGTTTCGAAGTCATTCAACGAGCTCGAAAAAACAATGTCACCTGCCCCATTTTAATCCTCACTGCCCGCGATCGGTGGCAAGAAAAAGTCGAAGGTTTGGAAGCGGGTGCAGACGACTATCTCACCAAGCCCTTTCACAATGAAGAACTACTTGCCAGAGTGAAAGCGCTGATACGTCGAGCTTCTGGACAAGCCAGCCCAACTATTGAGCGAGGCCCCATTGTATTGGATACCAATACCGAAGAGGTCCGAGTCAATGATCGGTTGCTGGATTTAACCGCCTACGAGTATAAGGTGCTGGAATACTTGCTGCACAATCCGCAAAAAATTGTCTCCAAGACCGAATTGACTGAGCACATTTACGATCAGGATTTTGATTTGGACAGCAATGTGATTGAAGTCTTTGTGGGCCGTTTGCGCAAAAAGCTTGACCCAGACGGCCAGTTCAAGCCCATCGAAACCCTTCGTGGACGTGGTTACCGGATCAATCGCGACCTGTGATGCGCTTATCGCTTCGACTCAGAAGTTTCGCTGCAGCTATACTGGCTTTGCTATTCTTTATTCCGCTCACAGCCATAACCTTGGAGCGTGCTTTTACCAATAGTTTAAGCCAATCCATGCTAGAGCAATTGCGGATCCAAAACTTGACCCTCATTTCCGAATTTGAGATGCAAGATGACGGCCCGCAAATGCCTGAGCAAATGTTTAACGATAAGCTCAACATTCCCGATTCAGGTCTATATGCCTTTATTCAAATCAATAACGAAACTGCATGGCAGTCTTTGTCGAGTTTGAACTGGCAGCAAGCACCGCAATTATTGGCCCCGGTTATTGGCCAAGAGCAATTTAGAAGCGAATTTAAGCACGGCGAAGACTTTTTTCTCTTTTCCTACACCGCAGAGTTTGAACATAACGGAAACTTTGTACCGGTCAGTTTCTTTATCTTGCAGAACAAAGAGACATTTGAAGAACAACGCAGGGCCTTTGCCAACACTCTGTGGTATTGGCTGGGGTTGATAGCGGTATTGTTGTTGGCACTGTTGCTATTCAGCTTAACCACGGCACTGCGTCCTATCAACACACTCATCGAACAAATAAATCAGGCTGAAAAAGGTCAAACAGACCGCATTACCCAAGCGTATCCTCCTGAGTTGGAGAAGCTCAAACACAGCATAAACCACCTATTGGATACCGAGCAGCAACAACGGGCGCGGTATAAAAATAGCTTAAGCGACCTGGCTCACAGCTTAAAAACGCCCCTGGCGGTGATCAATGGCATCAACAAGCTGCCCCGCAGCGCTTTAGAACCCTTACAACAGATTGACAATATTATTCAACGTCAGCTTAAACGCGCTGTTGCAGGGTCAAGCACCGGTTGGGAACAAGCGGTATCCATCTTCCCCATCGCCAAAAAACTGGTATCGGCAATGGCAAAAGTGCATGGCGATAAGCAGTTGGATATTCAAATGCAATTAGACGAAAAGATTGGTTTTAAAGGGGATGAGACCGACCTAATGGAGCTACTTGGAAACTTGTTAGACAATGCCTGCAAAGCTGCCCAGTCGAAGGTCGTTCTGAGCGCACAGCAAACCCCAACCTCCGTTGTGATCACCGTGGAAGATGACGGACCCGGTATTGCACCTGAGCATCGCGAAGCGCTCCTCAATCGCGGTCAGCGGCTAGACAGCTATCAAGAAGGACACGGCATAGGCATGGCCGTGGTGGCGGATTTAGTCACCGCCTACCAAGGTCAATTGGAGATTAAAAACTCCCCTATCGGTGGTGCTGCCTTTATTGTTCGTTTTCCTCTTTAGCATTATTGGCCTCAGGTTGCGGTGCGTCCTCGCTATCCAGTAGCAAAGCAATCCACTGAGTATCCGGGTTCGATTCCAACGCAATTTTCACAATCATCGTCAAAGGTACCGACAAAAGCATGCCTACCGTACCTAATAACCAACCCCAAAAGATCAAGGATAAAAACACCACGAGAGTCGACAACCCTAGGCCTCTGCCCATAAATCTGGGCTCCACGACGTTGCCCATTACGGTATTACTTACAATGTAACCTAGGGCCGTTAAACCCGCTGTAGCAGGACCGAGTTGCACAAAGGCGAGCAACACGGCAGGCACCGCAGCGATTATAGAGCCGATGTTAGGGATGTAGTTCAACAAGAATGCCAATACCGCCCACAACATAAAGTGATCTACCCCTAACACAGACAACCAGACACCAATAATGGCCCCAGTAGCTAGAGACACTAGGGTTTTAATCACTAAATAGTTTTTAACTGACGACAAAAACTTATCGATTTGTTGAATTTTCATCGACGGATCGTCTAAGGCGATGTGGATCTTTTTAGGTACTGACTCTGCCTCAAACAACATGAACACGACGGTCAATAGGATGAGCAAGAAGTTGGTTAACACCCCTCCTAAACTGGACAACACATTAGTGGCCATGCTCATAGCTACGCCGGGATCCAAGTATGACAACAGTTGGTCTTTGTCTATTTGAATATTAAGCAAGGCGAGTTTGTCTACCACCCATGCAAATTCACCAGCTAATTGAGTACGATATTGGGGCAGGTTTTGCCTAAAGTCGGCCATTGAATTACCGACTAACCCAGCCAACATGAATCCAAAAATCACGATCAGCAGTATTACTAGGATAACTGACATCCAGCGCGGAATTTTGTACTGACTTGCCCAAGCAATGATAGGATGGCAAGACATGGCGATGAATACCGACAATAAAAACGGTACCACAATCGCACTGGCGGCTTTGACCCCAGCTAACACAATGATCAAGCTGGCCATGACCAGTAGGGCCTTAACGGCCGTGGGAGATTTAATTTCCATATTGTATGACAGTTTCTCGGGCTTTGATGAGCGACAACGCTATCAGATCACGGCACAATTGAAAACCTGAAAACAGCACCATATGAATTGGTGTTATAGCAATCTGACATAGGAATAAAACGGTTAATGAAGCTTAATCCAGCAACCATTCGAATTAAGAACTTACGCCTTCGCACTTATATTGGTATCAATGAAGACGAGATCGCCAATAAGCAAGATGTGGTGATCAACGTTAAAATTCACTACAACGCTCAACAAGCGACCGATTCGGATCAAATGGACGACGCTTTAAACTATAAAACAATTACCAAGCGAATCATTAAGTTGGTGGAAGACAATCGCTTCTCATTGTTGGAAAAGCTTACCGCAGATGTGCTAGAAGTGGCCGCCGAACATCCTTGGGTTATCTATGCTGAGGCAGAAGTGGATAAACCCCATGCCCTGCGATTCTCCGACTCGGTGTCCTTGTGTTTGTCTTGCCAAAAATTTCCTGAGGCTCAGTAATGCGCATATTGGTGACGGGTGCTTCGGGTTTAATTGGTTCGCGCCTCGTGGCGCGGCTCGCTAATGACCATGAAATCGTGGCACTAACTCGCAACGTCGCCAAAGCGGAGAGTACTTTGGGCGGCAAAGTGACATTTTTGTCATCACTAAATGGCCAAGAAAACGTCAACGAATTCGATGCCATCATCAATTTGGCGGGCGAACCCATCGTCAACAAACGCTGGAGCGAAAGCCAAAAACAGCGCTTACAACACAGTCGTTGGGACTTAACGGAAAAACTTACCCAACTGATCCAAGCCAGCAGTAAACCGCCGTCTGTGTTTATCAGCGGCTCTGCCATCGGCTACTACGGTCGACAAGATGACCAACCGATAGGCGAGGACTATCAGCAGATCCACGACGAATTCAGTCACCAACTGTGCAAGGTTTGGGAACAAAAAGCCCTTGATGCCCAATCGGATCGGACCCGTGTCTGTGTGCTGCGCACTGGAATTGTATTGGCAAAAAACCAAGGTGCCTTGGCGAAAATGTTGCTGCCGTTTAAATTAGGATTGGGCGGCCCCATTGGTGATGGACAACATTACATGTCTTGGATCCATATCGACGATATGGTTTCAGGGATCCTCTTCCTACTGGAACAGCCTGATTGCTCCGGCCCTTTCAATTTCACCGCACCAACACCGGTGAGCAACCGTGTTTTTTCCAAAGAGTTGGCGTCGGCTGTTCACCGCCCTAGTCTGCTTAAGACGCCCAAATGGGCACTACGTTTGGCCATGGGCGAAATGGCAGACCTACTCGTGTATGGACAAAATGTCGTGCCTCAAAAGCTGCAAAAAGCGGGTTTCAAATTCCAATACGAACAACTGCAACCCGCCCTAAAAAGCCTTCGTTTGTAGAGTAATTTACTGTCATCCAAAAAGATCCCTGCTCAAGAGCATGCGGGGGTGAAGGCGGAGCTCTCTGGAGCAACGCTCCAGCCGCCTGAACGACTTGCCAGGGATGGCAAGGCTGGGTGCGTTACCAGGGATGGATAAAATCCTCGTTTTTAAAGGCATTTATACGAAGAAATGCTCCCCCAAAAACAAAACTACGACTCAGCCAAAAAGATCCCCGCTCAAGAGCATGCGGGGATGACATATTCGTTGTCATCCCGGCGACGCTCTTGGGCCGGGACCTGTTTAAACTTTATTGTATATTCGAAAAGAGCAAAAAAAAGAGCAAGAGCAAGAGCAAGAGCAATCTTGATTTTCGGGACACTACACCCGATAAAAAGCAAAGAGCGATCAAAAACTTCGGGATACAACACCCGATAGTTTTTGATAAAGATCCCCGCTCAAGAGCATTGCGGGGATGCCATAGTCACTTCAACGCTAAACCATTTTTCGCAGTAGCGAGGCGGTATTGAGTTGCAATAAGCGCCAACAGCCTGCGGCACCGAGCAAACCCACAACCAAAGCGCCTACAACCGGTGCCAACAACCAGTACTCCCAGTGAATGCTGGCTTCCATTTGGAAGATCTGAGATTGCAGCAAATACAAAGTGAGCTCATTGGCAACGGCTGCCATGGCTCCGGCCACCACACCTATGATCAAGAACTCATAGACGACTGAACGACGAATCAAACCGCCTTTTGCGCCCAATGTGCGCAGAATTGCCAGTTCCTGTTGGCGTTCATCCATACTGGCTTGCACTTGGGCTATTAATACCAAGGACCCCGCGGCCAGAACCAGAATTAGGATAAACTCCACGGCCAAAGAGACCTGATCGACTATCTCCCGTAACTGGTTGATCCGTGCGTCCACATCAAACAAGGTGACGCTGGCAAATGGCTTCAACAAGCCTGTGATTTCGGATTTACGCTCCGTGGGTAAATGGAAGCTTGTAATATAGGTCGGCGAATAAGACGCCATGGCCTGAGGTTGCAAGACAAAGAAAAAGTTAGGCTGCATGGTCTGCCAATTCACTTCTCGCAAACTGGTGACCGTCACATCGACGACTTCGCTGCCAATATTAAAAGTCAACACATCGCCCAATTTGATGTCTAATCGCTCAGCAATACGCTCCTCGACGGAAACACCAAAAGGTTCTCCTTCTTGCCACTGATCCAGCCATTGCCCTTGGGTCACCCGATTACCGGACTGCAAGGTGTCACTCCAACTCAAATTCGCTTCCCGACCTAAGCCATCTCGGCCGCTGTTTTGCTCTTGTTGGTCCTCTTTACTCATGGCGGTACGGATCTTCTCACCATTAATGGCGACAAAGCGGGCTCGGACTACTGGATAAAACTTGTCTGGTTGTACACCAGAGTCAGAAAAATGCGCTTCAAGTCGTGGCTGTTGGCTTTGCGTGATGTTGCTTAAAAAGTAGTTGGGCGTGCCTTGCGGCAATTGATCTCGCCATTGGGCAATCATGTCATTACGCATTACCAGTACAACCAACAACAGCATAATAGTGATGGAAAAACTGATCAATTGAACACTGTTGTCCATTGCACGACGACGGATCCGCGCCCACGCCAATTGCCATGGTCCAATGCTCCCCTGCCCCAATTTGCGGCCCAAGGCGATTAATCCATAGGTCACCGCCAGCAATGCCGCGACCAGTGCTATTCCAGAAACAAATAAGATTAGGCTAATTTTTAAATTCTGACTGTAAGCCCACATCAACAATAGGATTGCACTGCCTGATGCAGCAAACTGGACGATACGAGAACTCATCCCAGCACCGATATCACGGCGTAACACCCGTAGCGGCGGTACAGAGAACAATTTCAACAGCGGGTATAAAGAAAACAACAACGCGCACACGACACCGGTGAACAAAGCGATCAACAATGGACGCCAATGCCACACATCTAGCGCGACAGAAACTGTATCGGCAATGGCGGTAACCACCAAGTGTTGTATAACAAGACCTGCAATGGTCCCAAGCACAATTCCCAACGCAGTGATCAGACATATTTGAAACAAATAGATCCGCTTCACTAGCGCACCTGTTGCTCCCAAGGTTTTCATAATTGCGACGGGATCATAATGACGCTGACTAAATCGCTGTGCCGCCACAGCAATCGAAACTGCGGCCAGTACAATGGCCAATAAACTTGCTAACAGGAAATACTGCTCAGCACGGCCGACAGAACGGCCCAACGGAGAAGAATCATCTTCAACCGAGTCCCAATCATGGATTTCTCGATCGAGTTGAGGCTGCAACCAGTCGTAATAGGCTTCCAAATCGTCACTATCGCCAGTGAAAAAGTAGGTATAGGTGACGCGACTGCCCGGCCCGGTTACATTGGTTTGTGCCAAATCTTCAATGGGGATCAATACTTTTGGATTGCCCCCAAACACACTGAAACCTGCATCTGGAACGTCTGTTATGACTCGGGTAAGGACAAAATCTTTGTCGCCCACTTCAATGGTATCGCCAATCTTTACGCCAAGCTCTTGAAACAACCGTGATTCGGCCCAGGCTTCGCCAGATGCTGGCAATCCGTTAGTCATTTCACCCATTTCAAAAGGCTGTAGAGCGGTTTTCACCTGACCTTTCAACGGATAACCGGGTGCTGCAGCTCGTAAGCTGGTTAAGGTCATCTCATTGCCTGCAAAGACCATTGAGCGCATGTACACTTGCTCGGTGGTTTGCAGCCCCATTGAGCGAGCTTGCTCTATCCAACTGGGGTCAACGGGTTGGTTTGAATCCAGCAGCCGGTCTGCGGCAATGAACTCCGCAGTTTGCGCAGTTAGTGCCGATTGCAATCGCTCACTGAACAAAGAAAGCGACAAAACTGATGCCACCGACAACACAATGGCAAATAAAATAATGGTCAATTCACCGCGGCGGGCCTCATGCTTGAATAGACGCCACGCCAAACTCATTGCTACGCTCATGTCAGCTCGCCTGCTTTTGTGCAACGCTATTCTCTGATGTCACTTCACTAAGCACACCCCCTTGCATCAGCAGTTGCCGCTCGCAGCGCTTAGCCAACTCTGAGTCATGGGTAACTAACACCAAGGTGGTATTGGATTCCTGATTCAATTTGAACAACAAATCTTCCACCTTCTCACTGTTGGCTGAATCGAGGTTGCCGGTAGGTTCATCAGCAAACAGAATTTTCGGTTCAGTAATGAACGCCCTTGCGATGGCCACCCGCTGCTGCTCTCCGCCCGACAATTGATTGGGATAATGGCTACCACGGTGAGACAAGCCCACTTGTTCCAAAATCGCTTTGCCGCGTTTTTCTGCATCGGACAACCCAGCAATTTGTGCCGGCAACATGATGTTTTCTAGCGCAGTTAAGCTTTGCACCAACATAAAACTTTGAAAGATGAAACCCACTTTGGCACCACGCAACTGCGCCCGTTGTTCCTCATCCATGGTGTGTAGGGCTTCCCCGTCCAGACGTATTTCGCCATCGGTGACTTGATCTAATCCAGCCAATAGGCTGAGCAAAGTGGATTTTCCGGAGCCCGACGCACCAATTATGGCGATGGACTCTCCTTCATTGACAGTGAAGCTGATTGGATGAAGGATCTGAAGCTGACCTTCACTCGTATCCACTATTTTTGTGATATTGTGTGTTTCAATCATTACGTTAGGAGTCGTTGTCATAGTGCACTTTTTGGTTAATCAGGACGCAAAGCGCCTCATGTTACAGTTACTAGTACTTATACCCTTGCTGATGTTTTCAGATCACATACGGGCCAGCCAAAGTACCGATCGATTATTGGTCCTTGGCGATAGCCTAAGCGCGGGCTACGGTATGAAACAAGAACAAAGTTGGGTTAGTTTGTTACAAAATGCGTGGCAAGATAAAGGCATTATCGTTATAAACGCCGCAATTAGCGGTGAAACCACGGACGGAGGGTTAGCTCGGCTACCTCGCTTGTTAGAAACCCATCAACCATCCCATCTACTTATTGAGTTGGGGGGAAACGATGGATTGCAAGGGCACAACACCCAGAAAATTAAAGAAAATCTGGCCGCGATGATTGCTCTGGCCCAAGAACAAGGGGTTACTGTGCTACTGCAACAGATGCAAATCCCAACCAATTACGGTCGACGCTATAACCAAATGTTTACTCAACTTTATGAGCAACTCGCAGAAGAATACAAAGTGGCAATGATTCCATTCTTCTTGCAGGAGATAGCATTGGAAGATGAGCTGATGCAACGGGATGGTATTCACCCGACAGCCGAAGCGCAGCCACAAATTAAAGATTTTATGGCAGAAAAACTCGCGCCTTTTTTCACCGATAGCCTGCAAAGCAAAACAAATTAGGCTATTCTTTAACCAGTGCATAAGATTCGAGGAGAGATCAATGGAAGTCGGTTCATCCAGCAGCGCAACCGTTGCTCAAGCCAGCCAACCATCACCACAGCAAGAACTGCGTCAGGCAGACGTTCAGCAGGAGCAAGCCGTGCTGGAAACTCAGAGTCAATCCAGCTCGAGCAACAACCCTACACCTGATTCGAGAGTGGGATCTATTATCAATACCCAAGCTTAATGATTACGAACTCGCTGACATAAAAAAACCGACTTTTGTCGGTTTTTTTATTTCTATTTGAACACTACACACTAGTGACAACAGCTTTTGGTCTCTTGAGTTTGCAGCTTGACTTTGACCTTTTTAAAAACCTGATAAGCCATTAGCAACGCCAATATCACGGCGCTCGTTGTATGCAGTAAACTCATCGCCATGGAGTGTTCCTCATTCGACAACGCCAAAGACCAATCAAAGTGATTGAACAGGCTATCTAGCACCAAACCACATACCAATGCACTGGATATCAAGGTCACTAAATAGATCCCCAATTCACGAGTACCAAGTTCCTTCTTAATCACCATCAGTGTGGCGATATTAGTGGCAGGTCCAGTCAGCATAAAGACTAAAGCGGCACCCGGGGATACCCCGGCTAACATGAGTCCAACCGCTATGGGTGTCGATGCCGTTGCACAGATGTACATTGGAATGGATATCAACACCATTAACAACATCGCGATGGGACCTGAACCATAGGAAGCCATCCAATCCTGAGGAACAAATGCCACGATAAGAGAGGCAAATACCAGTCCAATCAATAGCCAAGTCATAAAATCGGCAAGAAGTTGATCAAAGCCATAGACCACTGCCGCTTGGCCTTTCTGCCATAGGCTCTTGTGAGCAGGTTTTGTGTCTTTATGAGTGCCACCATGACAACAAGATTTAGCTTCCTGCACAACCACGGGTTGTGGTTCTTCTTTTTTACCCCACAAGGCAATGGCAAAACCTGTCACAATTGCTGAAAAGACCGCACTTATGGGTCGAGCAATTGCCATAATGGGCCCCATCAACGCATAGGTAATCCCAATCGAGTCAACGCCCGTTTCCGGTGTAGAAACCAAAAAGCTCGCGGTACTGGCTTTGCTTGCCCCTGAACGACGAACCCCCATGGCAACGGGGATCACCGAACAGGAGCACAGAGGTAATGGCGCGCCAATGACCGCAGCAGTCAATACGCCAGAGGATTGCCCCCCTAACAAACGGTGGACAAAATCACTGGGCAGCAGCACATGAATGAATCCAGCGATTAACATCCCCAGCAACAAATACGGGGCCGATTCGCTAAACAGCATGATAAAACTGTCAATAACATTCATGACTAACTCTCCTCTACCTTGTTGGCCGATTTACTTTCCAAAGGGTCTTCTAAAGCGGAAATGATGGAGCAAAACTCCGCACTCTCGCTACCGCCACAGCAAAAACTGGCCAATTCTTTGATAGTGTTTTGCATTTTTTGTAGCTCTTCGATCTTTTCTTGAATTTGCGCCACTTTATCCAGCGCAATGGTTTTTGCTTCGGCGCAGACATGTTCCGACTTGGCGTCTTTTATCTTCAACAGTGCCGCAGTCTCTTCCAAACTAAAACCATTCGCTTTGCAGCGTTTGATGAATCGTGCACTGTGCAGCGCGTCTTCATCATAGCTGCGATAATTGTTCTCACCCCGTGATTGGGGTGACAGCAATCCGCATTTTTCGTAATAACGCAGGGTGTGAACGGACAATCCAGAGTACTTTGCCAGTTGACCGATTTTCATAATTACCCCCAACACATCTCTAACATGACACAGAGTATAAACCCTAGAGTCGAGTCTAGAGTCAAGGGTTTATTTTAATTTGGAAAGATTATCGGTAGAAAGCTGTCCCAGCTCGAAATTGAGCTAGGACAGTGTCTGCAAGGATTAGATTGTCTAAGGACGGATGTGGTGGACTGAAATGCCCTCTTTGCGATTCAGATAGCGATCCCGCAGTTGGGTCTGACGAGATTCCATTTTGATCGCTTCACCATTGATGAACACCTGCTGGGCATCTTCGGTCACCTGTAGCGGATCACCGGTCCAAAGCACTAAGTCGGCTCGCATGCCTGGGGCGATCGCGCCCATTTGCTGATCCACACCGTAGATAATCGCAGGATTGCGGGTAATGGACGCTAAACCCGCTTCCCATGGCAATCCATTGGCCACCGCATTACCGGCTTGCTGGCGAGCTAAGCGAATGTTGTGGGTGTCCATGCCAATGGCAACCAGCACTCCTGCTTGATGCAATCTGCCTGCGTTTGCTAGCGTCGCGGCAAGTTGGTCGAACTCATAGGGCAAATTCGACTCAGGATCGAGGATCACTGGGATGTTTGCTTTAGCAATTTCTTGTGCCACTCGCCAACCTTCTGTGGCATACAACAACACAATATTCAGCTTGTTGTAGCGGGATTTCAGCTCAATCACTTGCATGATATCTGCAGCGCGACGAGCGGTAATCAACAGAGGAACCTCACCATTTAGCACTTTTTCAAGGGCTTTCACATCGGCTTTGGAAGTCAGTCCTTGCCACAAGGTATCTGGATTTAAGGTTTTGCCTTTGGCGTATTGAACCTCTGACAGGACCTGCTGCATCGAAACCCATAACGCTGCACGACTGCCACCTAAATCATCGCTGCCGTGGTTGTCGACCGCCGTTGAAACAAAGGCTCTTGCTTTGATAATAGGCTTGTAACCATCGGCTAACGAAATGATAGCCCCCTGCCCTTTGAACATCTGCTCAGTGCTGCTCATGGTCGTGGCTGCGGAGGTGACACCGTCAATTCGAGAGATCCCCATCAAGGTTGAGAAAGGATTGACTCCATAGGATACATCCAATGCAGCACCCACTTTCGATAGAGCCTCTGGCTCATAGCGACTGTCCACAGTGCCGGCAGACATGCCCACTTCCACCAATCCTAACGAAGTGTAAGCGCCCATCAAGCCTGGCGTTAAAGGCTGTCCCTTGGCGTCTATGACTGTATAGCCTGCCAACGCTGGCGTTTGCTCTAACAAAGCCTGAATTTTGCCATTGCTAATCAACACCGTGGCATTTTCTAAAACGCCGGCTTCGGTCATAGTGTGGGCTTTGGCATTGATGATGGCCAGCTTTTCGGCTGTTGCGGAAAAACTCAACGCTGCCAACAAACTCAGTAGTGTAATCCGCTTCATTTTTGATCTCCTTCACCAGGTTGGCCCAACTCAAAATCACTCACCGGCCAACTGCTTGGATCGGTTCGGTCAAACGCTAAAGCACCATCAATAAAGACCTTCTCTGCCTGAGCATAAGTGGAAAACGGATCTTCAGTCCACAGCACAACATCGGCTTGTTTGCCCAATTCAATGGATCCAGTTTGCTCAAAAATACCCAGTGATTTCGCGGCATTAGAAGTCAACCAAGTCCAAGCAGTAGCTTTATCAATGTCGATGCCGACACGACGACCATCAGACCAGGCTTTCGCAGCTTCCTGATTCAAACGCTGGATCCCTTGGTCGCTGTCGGAATGAACAATGGCACAAGCCCCTGCTGCGTGAACCATAGGGATGTTCTCTTGAATGCCGTCATAGGCTTCCATTTTGAAACCCCACCAGTCAGCCCACATGGACGAGCAAATGTTGTTTTGTGCTAAACGATCGGCAATCTTGTATGACTCAACCGCGTGGTGGAATGAGCCAATCTGGTAATTGAACTCTTTCATCACATCCATCATGGTGCCCATGTCGTCAGCCCGGTAACAATGCATGTGAACAATGATATCGCCTTCTAAAACCCCAGCTAAGGTTTCTAACTCAAGGTCTCGTTTGGGAACTTTGGGATCTTTACCCTGATCATGTTCTGCGTAATAACGTTCCCATTTGCGCATGTAATCTTGAGCATCCGCCCATGCTTGTCGATATCCAGCCACGTTGCCCATTCTTGTCGCGGGACCGCCCTTGTTGCCGTAAACCCGCTTGGGGTTCTCGCCACAAGCCATTTTTAATCCATAGGGCGCACCGGGGAATTTCATGTCTTGAATAGTCCGATCCGGTACATTTTTGACCGTCACCGCACGACCACCAAACAGATTCGCTGAACCAGGAAGAATTTGCAGACTGGTTACCCCTCCTGCCAACGCTCGGCTGAAACCAGGATCTTGGGGCCAGATGGAATGTTCTGCCCAAACTGCAGCAGTGACAGGCTTGGTCATTTCGTTACCGTCTGCGTGTGAATGAGCATCTGGAGTGGCATAAACGCCCAGATGACTGTGCACATCGATGATACCTGGCGTGAGCCATTTGCCTGTTCCATCAATGCGAATGGCCGAATCAGGCACCTCGATTTGATTGCCGATGGCTTGAATTTTGCCATCTTTTAAAAGTACTGAAGTGGATTCAGTCAAACCACCGATACCGTCCACCATAGTCACATTGGTGATATAAGTTGGAACGCTGTCCATGGGTTTATAAGTACTGGGAAAAGGGTTTTTGTCGATTTTGACTGGCTCTGAAGTCTTCGCGGGCTCCTCTGAGCAACCTGTAAGCATCAAGCTACAGGCTACTGCCGCACTGACAGCCAATTTTTTGAAATAAGCATGAGTCATGGATAGGTCCATTGTTATCGTTGTTAAATTCGTTCAACAGACTAACGAGGTATGCAACGATTCGCAATATGTGACGCAGCTAAAATCCTAATATTGCTTATGATGCCTCAGGGGCACTGAGCAAAGCCACAATATCTTGGGCATCGTTTAAACGACGAATTTGGTCAAACAACAACTCAGCCTGCGGATATTGACGACGCAGGTAGCCAAACCACTGTTTAATGCGATTGGGATAATAGCGCCCTTTGTCACCAAAAATTTCATAACCGGAATAAGCAACTAAAAGGGTTTTCAACTCGGACCAAGTCATGTTCTCATGCTGGTGCTTGATCACCATAGCTAGGTTGGGAAGTGCCAAGGCACCGCGGCCGAGCATCAAATCAGTGCATTGGGATTGTTGCTGGCAACGTAGTGCATCTTCTGCGTTCCAAATCTCACCATTGGCTACAATAGGCATTTTAGTTTGTTGGCGGATCTTGCCAATCCAATCCCAGTACGCAGGCGGTTTGTAACCTTCGACTTTGGTGCGAGCATGAATTGCCAAGCTATTGGCTCCGGCAGCTTCAATCGCCAAAGCGTTGTCGATGGCTAGGGCTTTATCTTCAAATCCTAAACGCATTTTCGCCGTCACAGGCTGGTCTGCAGGCACGGCTTTGCGTACCGCACTGACGATTTGATAGAGAGTTTCAGTGTACTGCAACAGTACTGCCCCCCCCTTACTTTTATTGACGGTTTTAGCAGGGCAACCAAAATTCAGATCAACCCCATGGGAGCCCAATTCAATGGCACGCACTGCGTTTTCTGCGAGCCAATGTGGCTCTTGTCCAAGCAATTGTACTTTCACTGGTACTCCAGCAGGCGTCAAACCGCCGTTTTTTAACTCAGGACAAAGTCGATAAAACACTTTGTGAGGTAACAATTGGTCGACCACACGCACAAATTCAGTCACACACAGGTCGAAGCCTCCCACCTGAGTGAGCATATCTCTCATTAAATGATCTACAACGCCTTCCATGGGCGCTAAGGTTATATGCATCTGTGTACTGTTAATCATTGCTGGCTAATTTGGGGCGCGAAGTTTAGCAAAGGAATAGAGCGCTGAATAGCCAAGGTATGGATTTGCTCAGAGGACTGTGTCCGCGACTTTTACAACTCTTTGTTACGTCGTTGTTGTTTACGCAGTTGTGTATTTTGCAAGATAGTGCGTTTCAACTCATCTGAGGCGTTGCCCCAGTCGAGGATTTCCTGCAATGAACGAAAACATCCGACACAAATGTCATTGGTGTCCAGACAACAATTGCGTATGCATGGAGAGGACAGACTGTCATCGTCCGACGGGATGATACGAGAAACTTTGTCCATTTTGCGCTCATCATTCATTGCACGCTTCCCTGAATTTCATCAGCCCAGTTTAATAGGTATGGGTCAAAATCACGTTCTAAGGTGGGTTTGACGATCTTAAAGTAAGGTGAAATATCAAAATCGCCAGGCACAAATAAAGTGTAATGGCGCTTTTTCAAGGTTCGACCATTTTCCATAGGACGAATTGGATAATTAATAAATTGAAAAATTTGCGCAATTAACGAGGAGCAAATGGCTCGGGTCGGATCACCGCTGCCTAAGGTCAACATAGAGCGGCGCCAATTCACCGGAACCGGTGGAGTTTGAATCAAGTATCGAGCGAGGTCGAGCACATTGCGGGTGTCGTACTGCCGACCAATTTGCTCGCGACCAAATTCAATGGCATTTTGCAAATCCTCAGCGCTGATGCCAACGGGTCGACAAATTCGGGTATGCTGAGCAGTATAGGTGCTTAAAGGAACAACATGAACGCCTTTAACTACATCTGCTTCGAGCAACAAACACTGCCCGCTTTCATCCGTTCCTATACAAAAAGTTGCGTGAGACCAAGTGGACTGAGTCAAATATTTTATCGCAGTACTGATGCGACTATTGCCATCCACCAAGAGCACATCTCCTGCTTGCAATGTTGCTTGTAACTTGTCCGGACTGCAGGTAGGCGGGTGCAAGTGCCCCGTACTGGGCTTTTCCAGATAATCCGCAAGGCGTTCACCTAACCAGGCAAGCAGACTCATGACCATAGACCTTATATCAATACTTCAAAGTTAGCTTACAACAAAGCGCTACAAGTGGCGATATGGGAATGACTTTGTCATCCCCGCGGTGCTTTTGGGCGGGGATCGTTATCTAGATTTATCGGGTGTTGTGTCCCGAAAATCTAGATTGCTCTTGTTGCTGATCTTTTCGAACATACAGTAAAAAGCAAAGAGCGATCAAAAACTTCGTGATACTACACCCGATAGTTTTTGATATGGGTCCCGGCCCAAGAGCGTCGCCGGGATGACAACGGATATGTCATCCCCGCGGTGCTTTTTGGCGGGGATCTTTTCGAATATAAAGTAAAACTCAAATAGGTCCCGGCCCAAGAGCGTTACCGGGATGACAAAAAAAAACCGCACTATTGTGCGGTTTCTTTGTTTGGCGTCCCCTAGGGGATTCGAACCCCTGTTACCGCCGTGAAAGGGCGGTGTCCTAGGCCTCTAGACGAAGGGGACAAAAAACGGGTTAGCGTTTTTTGACGATGCTAGACAATGTCTATCACCCGTCTGTGTCACACTGTACTATCTAGGCATAGTAAAGTGCCTGGCTAAAATGGCGTCCCCTAGGGGATTCGAACCCCTGTTACCGCCGTGAAAGGGCGGTGTCCTAGGCCTCTAGACGAAGGGGACAGAAATATGATTATTTCGTGCCTCTCAAGTGCCACCTTGAGATAGGATTTTAGAACTGGGTCAAAATCCTGTCTATTCGTGTTTCTCTGACAAATTCATCTAGGCATAAAAATGTCATTTCTGAGATTTTGGTGGAGCTAGGCGGGATCGAACCGCCGACCTCTTGCATGCCATGCAAGCGCTCTCCCAGCTGAGCTATAGCCCCGTGCTTACGTCTTTAGGTGCTTAGCTTTTCAGCTAGACACCATTCCCTGACAGCGGGGCGCATTCTAGGCATCTGCCGATTTCATGTCAACGACTTTTTTAAGAATTTTCTCTGTTTGCTATATAAATAAGCGCTTTGTCGATTCGTTGAGCAACTTGCTCAGATTTTAACAAATGCAGAGTGACATCCAACGAAGGCGAATTTCCTGCACCGGTCACGGCAACACGCAATGGCATGCCGACTTTACCCATACCAATATCCAAACTGGTGGCAGTTGCATCAATTGCAGACTGGATACTTTCAGGTGTCCAAGTTTCCAACGCCAGCAAATTCGACTTCACCACCTCAAGGGCTTCTTTTGCCACAGGACGTAAATGTTTTTTCGCAGCATTGGCGTCGAATTCATCGTAATCGTGATAGAAATAACGACTGATTTGCGCCAGCTCTTTTAAATTTTTCACCCGATCAGCCTGAATGGCAATCACGTCCTCTAATTTCGGTCCTTGGCTCAAGTCAATCTCTTGTTGGTCGAAATGCCATTTTGCATGCTTGGCCACCTCACTTGCAGGCAAGGTCTTAATGTAATGCTGATTCAACCAGATCAATTTGTCGGTATTGAAAGCAGAAGCCGATTGACCAATTGCATCTAAATCAAATAGCTCGATCATCTCGTCTACTGAGAATATTTCTTGATCCCCGTGTGACCAACCTAAACGAACAAGATAATTCAAAAGCGCTTGTGGCAAATAACCGTCATCGCGGTACTGCATGACACTTACCGCACCATGGCGCTTGGAAAGCTTCTTACCGTCGTCGCCCAAAATCATTGATACGTGAGCATACTCTGGAATCGGCGCGCCTAGGGCATTAAGAATATTTATCTGGCGCGGTGTGTTATTAATGTGATCTTCACCACGGACAACATGGGTAATGCCCATATCCCAATCATCCACAACCACGCAAAAGTTGTATGTCGGCGTGCCGTCACTGCGCTGGATGATCAAATCGTCCAATTCACTATTTTGAATTTCGATGCGGCCACGAATATGGTCATTGATCACCACACTGCCCTGCTGAGGGTTCTTAAAGCGGATCGCAAAAGGTTGTCCTTCTGGATGATCGGTACGATCTCGCCAGGTTCCTGGATAGCGAGGCTTTTCGCCTTTGGCCATTTGCTCTTCGCGAATCCCATCAAGTTCCGCCGAACTCATAAAGCATTTGTAGGCTTTACCCTCTTCGAGTAATTGGGCAATGATCTCTTTATAACGGTCAAAGCGTTTGGTTTGGTAATAAGGACCATCATCATGATGCAGACCTAACCATTCCATACCTTCCAAAATAGCGTCTATGGCTTCTTGGGTTGAGCGCTCGATGTCTGTATCTTCGATACGCAACACAAATTTACCGCCTTTGCTTTTCGCATAAAGCCAAGAATATAGAGCCGTTCTGGCGCCCCCAACGTGAAGATATCCGGTTGGGCTGGGAGCAAAACGTGTGGTAATGGACATTTAAATCGGTTCCTCTTTTTCTGAATGGGCGAAGTTTACCAGCCCCGCGGCGCTTTTTAAAAGCCAATCTCACTTGTGGACCAAGAAAAGTCGGCAACAACGGCTTATAGTAAAAATACGAGGTAGAAAAGGACAAACATTCGCCACCACAGGCTAAATTTTGACAACTGCGGATAGAAAATAGCCAGTCGAACAAGTTTTTTAAATTTTGGGTTGACAGTAAAATCCGCAACCCTATAATAGCGCTCCACTTGCCAAGCACGGTAAGTAAGCAACAAAAAATGGACGCTTAGCTCAGTTGGGAGAGCACCGCCCTTACAAGGCGGGGGTCACTGGTTCAAGCCCAGTAGCGTCCACCAAATTTCTACAAGTTCTCTATGGACGTTTAGCTCAGTTGGGAGAGCACCGCCCTTACAAGGCGGGGGTCGCTGGTTCAAGCCCAGCAACGTCCACCATCTGCTTCAGTTTCATCGACTCACTAGCAACAAATTACTCAAAAGTCGCTGGTTCAAGTCATTCCGACCGAACCCGAGCAACGTCCACCATCTGCTTCAGTTTCATCGACTCACTAGCAACAAATTACTCAAAAGTCGCTGGTTCAAGTCATTCCGACCGAACCCGAGCAACGTCCACCATCTACTTCAGTTTCATTGATTCACTAACAACAAATTACTCAAAAGTCGCTGGTTCAAGTCATTCCGACCGAACCCGAGCAACGTCCACCATATACCTCAGTTTCATCGATTCACTAACAACAAATTACTCAAAAGTCGCTGGTTCAAGTCATTCCGACCGAACCCGAGCAACGTCCACCATCTACTTCAGTTTCATCGATTCACTAACAACAAATTACTCAAAAGTCGCTGGTTCAAATTATTCCAACCAAGCTCGAGATGCCTCCAGCATCGTCCAGGTTAAAATTCCTACCGAATAATTGCTTATAATACAATCACTTAGATGTCAGAAATATTTACATTACTGTTAATTCAAATTAATCAATTTAAAAAGCAGGAACATAGGCGACTGATATATATAACAAATTTTAAACCGGAACAGCTTTTGCTTGTTATATGTTGACTCGCAATAATGCGATGTTGTTTGAGACATTCAGTACAGGATGACAATATGAAATCTAACAAACTTGTAAAACAAATCTTTGCTTCGCTCACTGTGTGTGCGCTTGCCTCTGCCTCAGCGTTTGCCACGCCCGTATTCGAACAAGGTTTCGAGACCGATACAGCAGGTTGGAGCGACGGCGGTAACTACGGTTCAATTGAAAGACTTGCCTCAGGAACAAATGGCATCAATGCCTTTGAAGGCGGTTTCTACGCCCAGTTTAGCCAATCAAGTTATGGCTCATATACTTTTTGGGACGGCTCTCGAGATGTGTTCCCAGGGGATTACTATGCGCAAACGGCGATTTACTTAGATACCAGTTGGAATCTAGGTTCAGGGTTTGACTATTCAATGGCGTCATATAATACCAGCGATAGCCATTTACGAGATTTTATATTTCATGTAACCAAAGATACCTCTACTGGTGATCTACTTGTTGGGGGAAGCAATAACACTAACTTTGACCCTCGCGAAGACTTAGAAAACCTCAACAGCTTTGTAGTTCAAGACAGTGGTTGGTACATTTTCGAACATTTGTTTACTGACGACGCAGGCACCTTGTCTGTTGACTTAAATTTACGTGACGACCAAGGTAATTTGCTGTTTACCGAAACACGTAACAACCTAAGTGACACCATCCCAAGCATTGTCGGCGGTAACGGTTATGCATGGTTCACCAACATTGATATCGACGGTGGTATTGCAGTAGACGGTACCTCGCTGAATGTTCGCGCTGAAGTTCCTGAGCCAGCAAGCTTAGCGATGTTTGGATTAGGGCTACTTGGTTTGAGCAGCTTAAGAAAACGCCGCAAATAGTCATATTTGTCAAATGAGTCTTTGATAAATAAAAAAGACGCCAGAACAAGCCCAGTGTATTTTCACTGGGCTTCTTTATATGCAAGGGGAAATTACTCTACCCCATCTAATTACCAACTCATTGCAATTAGTACAAATTCTCCTTATTAATTTGCTCAGAAGTACGATAACCTAAGCACAGTTGCGCTTTATTAAAACACTATGAATCCACAAATATCGAAAGAAACCAAGGTGTTGATCGTAGACGATCAAGTGTTGGCGAAAGGCTACATGAAATACTCACTGGAAGAGCTTGGCTTTAGTGATATTACCTACGTTGACAAGGCACAGCATGCGCTGACCAAAATTCGCAGTGAACATTTCGATCTCATCATTTGCTCATACAATTTAAAAAAAGACCAAGATGGTTATTATCTGTATGACCAACTCAAACACAGCGGTGAGTTGCAGCCTAGCTGTGCATTCATTTTTATCAGCGCCGACACCACCTCAGATTTGGTTCATAGTATTGTAGAACTGCAACCGGACGATTTTCTTGCCAAACCTTTTACCGTCAACGACTTGGACAAACGCCTTACCAAGGTGTTAACCCGCAAACGAGCGATGAAAAAGGTCTACAAACACATGGGCAGAGGGCAACTTCCCAAAGCCTTGGCTGAAGTGGAATTGTTTCTATCCGATCCGAAAAATTCCGAATTTTTCCCGTTGGCACTGAAAACCAAAGGAGAGCTGCTCCTTGCCTGTGGACACTATGAGCAAGCCAAAGAATTTTATATGGCGATATTGAATGTTCAGACATTCACTTGGGCACAACTTGGCTTAGTTAACGCTTATATTCATTTGAATGAAGATGAAGAAGCCGAAAAACTGGTCCTACAATTGGCATTCAAGTCTGAGTCCCAATTGGCCGCTTATGACTTACTCTCAGCCTTACAAATCAAACAAAAAGATTTTGAAGCGGCGCTGGAATGTGTGGTGATGGCTACGGAAATTTCTCCCCGAAATATTCGCCGCCACAAAACCGCGATGAATTTGTCACGGATCACGCACGACTACGAGACTCAATTCGAAGCCGCCAAAAAAATCGTCAAGTTTGCAAAAGATTCCATTCACGACAAACCCGAGAACTATCTCAATGTGGCGCGGGCCGGAATCGACTTTGCTATGACCTCAGACGAGAGTGAAACCTATCGTTTACTCAAACAAGCGAATGAATACGTAAAGCAGTTTAAGGCGGCTTTCCCTAAAGCCGAACTGCACGATCAAATCAAAGTAATCAATGCCCGATTGCTGTATTTGCAAGATGAAAAGGAAAATGCCAAGGCACTTCTGGAACAGTTAGAAGAAAACAACTGGGAAGCAGACAGTATGGATGCCTTGCTAGACAAAGCCAAAGCCTTTCATGAGTTGGGTTTTTACGACAAATCCAGTGCCGTGATGGACTTGATAGAGACCCGCTGCAAAAAAGACGAGCAACAGGGCAGTTTGTTCCTGCACTATGTTCAACAGGAAAAACAAGAGCGTTCGGCCATTAAACAAACGCCGAAAGAACTCAATAACACCGCTGTGACTTACTATCGTAGCGGGGAGTTAGACAACGCGCTGCGAGTATTCCGACAAGCTTTTACCGTGATGCCCAAAAACCATTCCATCGCGTTAAACTTGTTGCAGGCCATTGCCATGAACCCGAATGCCCACGCAAGTGATAACGTTAGCTTGATTGATCATTGCATCCGCGTCATTGAGAATGCCAAACTCAACGAGGAACAAACCGAGCGATATCACAAAGTGCGAGAATTACTGCACGAGCATGTCTAAAACTGCATTCAAAACCACTGGTAATGAGTCGCCTTAAAACGATACTATCTAAAACCGATTTCCAGTAAAGAAAACATTGATTTCATGCGCTCCAGCCGTATCCCAGTGAGTCCAGACACACCTGTCAATTGGCGTGTGTTTACCCAACTTTGGCCTTACCTAACCGAATTTAAACATCGCGTTATGCTGGCCATGTTGTGCTTGATTGCCGCCAAATTGGCGAGTGTCGCCCTGCCCTTCGTCCTCAAACACACAGTAGACGACCTGAACCTCAATACGACCACAGAAAAATTACTGGTGGTGCCAATAGCCTTGATCATTGCCTATGGTGTGCTGAGGCTTTTTAATGTGTTGCTGGGCGAAATCCGCGACACTCTGTTTGGGCGGGTGACGGAACGAGCCATGCGTCGAGTGGGATTAAAAGTCTTTAAGCACCTGCACCAACTGGATTTAGACTTTCACCTCAATCGCCAAACCGGAGGATTGTCACGAGACATCGAACGCGGTACCAGTGGCATCAGTTTTTTGATGCGCTTTATGGTGTTTAACATCGGCCCAACCCTGATTGAAATTACCATGGTGATTGGCCTGCTGTTTTACAATTATGGTTTTAGTTTCGCGCTGATCATTTTGCTGTCGGTAGTGGTGTATGTGGGCTTTTCCGTAAAAGCCACTGATTGGCGCACTAAGTACGTCCGCGAGGTTAATCTGGCCGACTCCAGCACCAATTCCCGCGCCATCGACTCGTTGCTCAACTACGAAACCGTGAAGTATTTCAATAACGAAGATTATGAGGCAAAACGTTACGACAGCGATTTAGCTGACTGGGAAAGTGCACGTCGCAAAAATCGACTGTCTCTGTTTGCCTTGAATGGCGGACAAGCCTTTATTATTGCCGCAGCCATGACCTCGATGATGGCCTTGGCCGCCTTTGGTGTCGCTCAGGGCAAAATGACCATTGGTGATTTTGTACTCATCAACGCCTTTACCATGCAAATCTTTATGCCATTGAACTTTCTCGGTTTTGTTTACAGGGAAATTCGAGGTTCATTAGCTAATATTGAAAATCTGTTTAACCTCATGGCACAAACGCCCAAGGTCACTGACAACGCCCCCGACAACGAACTGCTCGTCACACGTGGCGAAATACGCTTTGAAAATGTGCAGTTTCACTACCGCCCAGATCGTCCCATCCTCCAAAACGTGTCGTTTACAGTGCCCGCTGGGAAAAAAGTCGCTGTGGTAGGCGAAAGTGGTGCAGGAAAATCCACCTTGATGAAACTGCTATTCCGTTTTTACGACGCCACGGGTGGCCGTATCTGTATTGACGAACAGGATATTACCCAAGTCAGCCAAGCCTCTTTGCGAAAAGTCATCGGCATCGTTCCCCAAGATACGGTGTTGTTTAATGACAGCATATTAGAAAATGTCCGTTACGGTCGCCCAGATGCCGGTGACGAAGAAGTGAACCATGCCATCGATTTGGCTCACTTGCGACACTTTATCAATGCTCTCCCCGATAAAGCTCACACCAAAGTCGGCGAGCGTGGTCTAAAACTCTCCGGTGGCGAAAAACAGCGCGTGGCTATCGCCAGAACCATACTCAAACGGCCGCCGATCTTGGTATTCGATGAAGCGACTTCATCACTGGACAGTCATTCTGAAAAAGCTATCTTGGATGCCATACGGGAAATATCCAAAGATCACACAAGTTTGGTGATCGCCCACCGCTTGTCGACCATAGTCGATGCCGACGTCATCATCGTATTGGACCAAGGTAACGTGATTGAACAAGGTAGTCACGAGCAACTCTTGGCGCTCAATGGACGATATACCCATCTTTGGAACACGCAGCAAAAGAAATGAACGCCGAGCAACAACAACTTATCGACGCCATCAATCAGGTTATGCCCTTTGGCAAATACGCCGGACGCAAATTATTAAACCTTCCTGAGCCTTATCTCGTATGGTTTCATCAAAAGGGCTTTCCAAAAGGCAAATTAGGCGAGCAACTGGCGCTGATGCACGAAATCAAAGTCAATGGCTTGGAAAACATGCTCAAACCTCTATTGCGCGATGATATACGATGAGAAAACGACAAGAACAGGGCATTAATCGACATATTCTAGACACCCACAAACAGATCGCAGACGTATTGCAACGCCAACCCCAATTCATCGGCAAAGCACGAGAAAAACTGCAGGAACGCTACGACAACAAACTGATCCGCTATGGCAGTTATGTCAATTGGTTAAGCATTTTGGAGCTGGAACATGATCTAGCCCAGATGGTCGAATTGCTGTGTGAAGAATCCTTTATGATGGATAAGCTGCGCCGCTGCTCGCCCTTTATAGGGATTGGGATTTTGTTGGATGAAGCTCAATAAGCCTTGTCAATAAAGGTATCAAGTCCTAAGCTCTGCAACTCACTGCAGACTACCCACCGTTGACGTTAACGATATTGAAAAAGACGCTGATCCCTTCTAAAACGGCACTGACCGCAATGGATGCCAAAATCATCCCCATGACTCGACTGATTACGCTGGCCCCCGTGTCTCCTATCACATTCAAGAGACGGGTTGCCAGTAGCATGAAAAGCAAGGTGATGATGAGCACGGAAAGCATGATTAGCGTGGTGATCCCCTGGTTGACCAATGAAAACCGATTATTGTCGGTTAACAAAACCGCTGCCATCATAGCTCCAGGTGATGCAATAGAAGGAATGGCCAAAGGAAAAATGTGTTTGTTGATATTGTGATCAATTAACTGTAATTCGGACTCGGGCTTACTCTCGCCAAAGATCATGGTCAGTGCAAAAAGAAACAAAATAATCCCCCCTGCAATTTGAAATGCAGATAAGGGAATATCCATCGCGTCGAGCAGATACTCTCCAACCAATACAAAAAATATCAACACCAGTGCGGCCACAATAGTGGCACGAATGGCAACGGCTCGCGCCTCCACTTTGGTCAAGCCCACTGTCACGGCGATAAAGACAGGGATCGTCCCAATCGGGTCAATTACAGCCCACAACAACACAAACTGTCGAATTAGATCTTCCACCGCTGCCTCTGTCGGGATTCATAGCTACTGCTATAAGAAAACCGCATCAATTCATCACATAGCGATGAAATCGATACCGGGTAATTTTGGCCTACTACACTTTGGATGCTCGGATGCTGAGTTTTATCAACCAGTAACAGGTTCCTAATGCGAGAATAATCGCGCCAAGGCCAATAATTGCTAAGGGATCATACTTTTCTAAATCAAGCAAAATGACTTTTCTTGCAACCGCAATAACGGCAACTAAAAGTACTACCTCTGCGTGAACAACGTTGTCTTTAAAGTACATTTCCACCGTTTCTATGAGTTCAAAGCCAATCAGAATGATGAAAAAGAAACCGAATATTCGAAACAGCTCATCTATCTCAAGAAAAAGGACACCATCTTTAGGATCGAATATGTCTAAGTACAGAATGATCCCCAATTCAACAATCGCGATGGCTACTACCACAGACATCAAAACTAGGACGATAAACGACATCAATCGTTTAATTTTATGAATTAAAGAAACCGTTTTCTCGATACCGTTATCCACTTTCATTGAGCCCATTTAGTAATAACACTTTAACACTGTATAGGTTGAATGAGATTTCTGCAAAGGGCCAAACTTCAATTGCGTTGCTTTTATTTGATTTGTATAAATTCGACGGACTAATAAACGAGTACTTTTTTGGACATCTGCTGGCGATTCTCCTATCTTTTAATTGTTCACTTTTTATCCAACCACAAAAACAGACAGGACGTTTTTATGCCATCTAAATTCAATCAAATCTTGATTTACAGCTACCTATTTTGTGCCTTTCTCCTAGTTTCATCTCTAACCATGGCACAACAACAAGTTGGCACGATAAAGAAGGCTGCTGTACAGGTTATCGGCCTCGAAAATCTCCAACAAGATAAGACAGACTTAAAAGCCTCACATCTCGATGAACTTGAATTCAAGCCCATGAGTGAGTTTCAACAGCAGGTGCAAGCTAGAGTGAATGAAGTTAAAGCTCAAGGCTATGGAAGAGCACTGTTGCTGCAACCCTTCAAACAGTCGTATCGAGTATACAAATTTCGTGTGGTTGACAATCAGGCTGTGCAAGGCGATATCATCTTGGGCGGTTTACGTGAGGTAGTTCGACAATCCTTAAGCAACCGTGACGCAGGTTTTAAAGATGGCGATCCTGCAACTGCTATTCCGAAAGGTTCTACCTCCCCGCCCCCTTTGATCGCAGATGCAACTTTTCGTTGGCCCGATAACAAGGTTCCCTATGAAATTAAGCGAGATGATTTTACCAGTGGTCATGTCACGACCATAAATAAAGGCATTGAGGCTCTCAATAACAACACCAATCTTACTTTGGTCGCCCGTAGAGACAGCGACAAAGACTATGTACTAATCATTGGTGATAAGGACATGCAAGGCAGCGGTTTGTCGAAAGTCGGCCGCATTGGAGGAAAGCAAAAACTCACCTTGAATACCAGTTATGAAAATAAGTTTGACGAAGGAACCGTAGTACACGAATTCATGCATGCAGTGGGCTTTCATCATGAACAGACTCGCTCAGACAGGGATAAATACATTTCGGTACTTCGCAACAACATCATTGATGGCATGGAGCACAATTTCGATAAAGACGATGTGAGGGTGTTTGGTGACTACAACTACCAGTCAATCATGCACTACAGCAAAACGTCATTCGGGCGAGCGTGCACTCTCAGTGATTATGCGAAGAATCGCCGCTGTAATGATTGCTCGATAAAAACCGAACAGGATTTTTTAGCCGCACAGTCCAGTAACACCGAATGCAAAAAAATCACTATGAAGTCAAAAACTGCGACCGATATTAGGCCAAGTAACAGTTTAACCACCGACGACATCGCTGCAATCAACGCGGCTTACCCAGCAGGCACAACGAAAGGCAAAGGCAACTCTCTGCCACCGTTGACGAGTTATCGAACCTTCTCTTTGACCTTGGAGCAAATTAAACGTGTTGCAGGTTCAAAAGGCGAATCTGGAGCCACATGCGGAAAATACCCAGATTTTATTGGCGAATTAGTTGCCGGTGATGTGTTGGAAGTAAATACAGGGCAAGATCAAGATGGCATCTTGATCGTTAATGATACGACTTTGTCAAAAACCAAACGCCAAGATAAAAAAGTGGGCGATACCGTCAATCCCAATTGGACATTGGATGTGCCCGTTGGACCCAATCAACTGGAGTTGTATTTGATCATCAAGGTTTGGGAATTTGATGACACCCTGTGTGGCGGCAAAAACGATTTGGTCGACGTCAGCCCACAAAAAGATCAAGCCTATCTGCGTCTCATTGTGAATCTCGATACCGGTGAATTGCAATATCTTCGCCCCCAAAGCGCAACGCCCCTCGGTGGAGTTGTTTACTACGAGCGAGCCAAATATAGCGGGAAAAACATTTTCGACTTCAACAGCGGCAAATTTATCTCAAATACCTTTAGCGGTTTGGATGATAAAGATGCTACGTCATATCAAATGGAGGCTAGTGTAACGATAAAGGGTACGGTGGAATAAAATTATTTGATTGTGGTGCTCAGCGCCACAATTGGAATACGATACAAACCCAAGGAAAGAGCACGAGCAATCAAAAACTTGGGGATACTACACCCGATAAAGAGCGAAGAGCGATCTGAATCTTCGGGACACAACACCCGATAGATTCAGATAATGGTCCCGGCCCAAGAGTGTTGCCGGGATGACACAATCAACTGTCATCCCCGCAATGCTTTTGAGCGGGGATCTCATCAAACATCCACCACCACAAAACCACGTTCACTGTCCAAACATCTCGAGGCATTTAACTACTGAGGTTGATAGTGAAAGCTCCCGGTCCAAGAGCACAGGAGTTGTTTAAACATCTTGTTGAAGTGTATGCCTAGGTTGTTTGAAAATAGCAAGAGCCAGGAGCGATCAAAAACTTCGTGATACAGCACCCGATAGTTTTTGATAAATGGTGCGTCCGAGTAGACTCGAACTACCGACCCCCACCATGTCAAGGCGGGGAAGTGAATATCAAACCCCCACCACAAAACCCAAATAAACACAAAAATACAGCCACAAACCCCTATTTAAAAGGGGTTGAACTAGACCCCCACCATTTACTATTAGTGGTTGATTGTGGCTAATTGTTGCTCCATAATGTTCCCATTCTGTTCCCACTTTTAAAAAAGGAACTATTTTGGCTAACACTGGCGATACCTCAATAACAAAGACGCAGGCCCTCAATTTTGCTCGCAATGCTCAGAACATGGCTGAACTGTCATGTGAAAAGATCAAGGGGTTTCATTTGGTTAAGACCCAAAAAGGAGCAACTTGGAGACTACGCTACACAGATTTTGCAGGTAAACGCAGAAAACTAAGTCTTGGAAAGCTGGTGGACGGTTCAAGCGACAGAATGAGAGCTGTAGACTTGGCGCTCGAGTACAGGGGCGAATTAGCCAGAGGGATAGACCCGGCATTTGAGATAAAAAAACTCAAAAAGAAATTCAAGGACGATAGCGATTCAAGAGCTAACAGATTATTAAGAACTTATTTAGACGGCCCATACAAAAAACACCAGTCCAGCAAAAAGAATGGAGGCCAACATACTCTTGATTTGATTAGTAGAGCGTTTGAATGTTTTCTTGATAAGCCTATGGACGAAATTAGCAGAGATGACTTAGTCAAATGGCAAGAGACCTACACTCAAAAAGATGCAGACAACAAGCGAGCCCACTCTACAATAGTTCGAGCATTTTCAGCTTTGCGAACGCTATTAAGACACGCCGTTCAAAATGGCACTCTCGAAACCGATCCGACATTAAATTTTTCACTAGTCAAAGAAGCTGATGAAGAAAAAGAAATGCGTTTAAATGGTAGTGTTCTAGTCAAGCGCAGAATGCTCACAGATGATGAACTTGCAGGAATTAGTAAAGGGTTATCGCTTTACCGCGAAAAGATTGTGAAAGGCAGAGAGAGTTCACGCATTCATGGTCAAGCACATTTACCATCATTCAAAAATCTTGCGCACCCACATTGGTTTTTTCCATTTTTTAGACTCGCAGCTTATTCAGGTATGAGACCAGGTGATCTCTATTCGCTAAACTGGCAAGAATTAAATTTAAACTTTAAACGTCTAGTTAAAGTGCCAAATAAAACAAGGCACCACGGCAACCCCTGCAAGCTAGACTTACCTTTAAATGAAGATATTACCCACGTATTAAAACAATGGCATGAGCAAGCACAGTGCCCTACAGAGGGCTTGGTTTTCCCCTCCCCCGTTACCGGTCGTCAAATGGATAAAAAGGCCCATGTAAAGCATTGGAAAGCGACTCTTAAACTTGGAGATGTTAACAGCGATATCGACTTTTATTCACTTAGGCATCATTACATTAGTAAGTTGGTGGCTAATAGCGTCCCACTATTCACCGTTGCGAGACTAGCCGGTCATAAATCAATAAAAATGATAGAGGAGCACTATGGACACTTGGCGCCCCACGCTGCAGCCGAAGCTCTTTCATTGATTGCTGGAGATTTTTCTGAGGGAAATATTGAAATCAAGGATAAAGCAAAATGAAGATAGAAAAAGGAAAACAAGGCGTCGATTTGCTTGAATCTTTTCTTAAGAAAAATCAAGGCGCACTAACAATTTTCAAAGATTTTTGCGACCAATATGAAAATGCAACAATTCACGAATATACAATTGATAGAATGTATGAGTTACTCAAACCGATGTTAAACGATCCACTTTGCGTTTATGAAGAGACAACAGCAAAGAACATAGGCAATTTAGCCAAGAAACATCTGTTAAAAAAAAGACCTCCCAATCGCAGGAAAAACTCAACAGAACATTATAGAAAAGGTATGACGATTGCTCTGCATTACCTTGAACTCAGGGAAAAAGGTTTAGGCTTTGAAGAATCAGTAAAAGCAGCTGGAGATGTCGAGTTTGTAGGTTTCGAATCCGCCAAAAAATATATTACAGAATACAAAGATAAAGCTGTTTCGCATCGTGAATACTTCAAACTGATCAACGGTAAAAAAGGATGATCCTTAATTACCGTGAACCATTAAAGACGAACATTTAATTTAGGAACCTCAATTAAGCACAGAGGTTCCGAAATGAAAACAAGCATAAACATACCAAAGCATATACTTAAGCACTACCAAGACACCTATGGAATAAAACCCCTCAATTGTTCAAAAGAAACGGCAAAAATCTTAGATTGCAGCGATGACACTATAAGAAAAGCTCGCTCGACTGGTTTCCTGTTTGGTGTAACAGCTCCAAGACATATCAAAATTGGTTACACCGTAAAATACAGACTTGAAGACTTGGTTGAATGGCTTGAAGTAAACAATCGAAATGAGTCGGAGGTTGCTTAAATGTCCAGTGAAATCAAAACCGCAATCACCGCCCTATTCTCTTGTGTTGACATTCCAACTGACCGAATAAGGGCAAACAAACTCTATTCACAACTTAGGCAAATAAACGCCAGTGCAAAAACTGGTAAATCATTGGCCTTAGAACAGCTTGAATGGCTCACAGACACGATAAACGACAAAACCAAAGAGATGTATCCGGACAGGTATACCGATCTATCCACACCGCTGTTGAGAGAAGAATTAACCAAGCTAGAAATGGAAAAACGACAAGTTACCGCCCTTCTCTATTTAGTCGAAAGCTTAGCGCATGAAACAGAAGTGAGGATCCCATTTAACAACGTTACTAAGCCAACAAAACGGGCTTACTTTGAAGCCCAAGTGGAAGGGGTGTAAACAAATGACTAATCAACAAAATACCAAATTAAGAAATGTAATGTATTCGCTTGTGACTAGCAGAATGGCGGCAATACAAATTGAGGCGAGAGACACCGGCGAATTTAACGGTGAAGAGTTTGCTTTATTGTTTCAGTTATTCAGTGAACTGGCCCCTCAAGACGACCTATTGAAAGTTGAAAAATCTTTGGTCGAAGCGGGTTTGCTTGTTTACAAGACTGACCGCTTTGATGCGTAAGGGGAAAAGACATGAATAGCTATTTTGAGAATGCCGCCACCCAAGGGTTGAATGACAGCATCTGTTTGGTCACAGGTAAGTCTATAGCAAAACGCCCTCCTTTCAAGCTTGAGTTAACGCTGCTTTGTTTGCTAAGAGCTGGTGGACGAGGAGTGAATCAACCTGAATTGAATAAAGCCTACGGCGAGACTTGCTGCCATACAGTTATGAGTACACTGCAGAATGATCATTGCATTCAAATTTTTAGGCGTTCAGAAAGTTGGAGACATCGACACGGTGCTAAAACGTTTTTTAACCGGTATTGGTTGGCAGACGGTAAAGCCGAAGTTATGGCCCTTTGCTTATTGAATCAAATGCGAGCCAAGCGCGGCATGTATCCAATAAGCCTGGGGCAATACTTCGAACTACCTAATAAAGCGGCTTAGCCTTTTAAGGCTATTTGGGGCGCAATATGGCTAAGCCACAGCCGTTCGCTGGCATACCTAACAGGGTAATGGATCACCCTGACTTTAATCGGCTAACCGGGAACGAAATACGCTTATTGCTTTGGTTTGCATATCAATACAAAGGCAGAAACAACGGCAAGTTATGTGCTGTGTGGTCACAGGTAAAACACAGGGGGTTCAAGTCTCAAACAACACTCAGTAAGGCAATAAATGGATTGAGGCAGAAAGGCTTTATTGAGCTCAGTAAAGGCAAAGCAACGACACAGAAAGGAAGAACGCCAAACTACTATGCGATCACATGGGAAAAAGTTGACGAGATAAGAGGGTTTGAGATGGATTTAAAACCGACTAGAACAGCACTACGGTCATTTATTGACGTTATCGACAATGCAAAACATTAGCATTTTCCATGCTCCAGTTTCTGGAGTGTAAAAGCCGGTAGTACTCCAGTTTATGGAGTATGCCAAAGTTTTATACTCCAGTTTCTGGAGTATGGGAAAAAGACCAAATATAGGAAAAACAATGACTTACAAAAATCGAAAACATGCTCGCATACTCCACTTTCTGGAGCCCTTAATAGTTAGCCATACATATAGTTTGTTTAAGGCTGATTTAATCAATGAAAAAGCAACTAAAAAGGGCTTTAGAAGCACGGTGGCCGAAATTGAAGTTCACAAATCATTGAGCAAAAGTACCCGGATAAGTGAACCCGCAAAAAATAGTCAAAAACGACTGAGAAACCAGTCAAAAACGACTAATTCAAAATTTAACTATTTGCCTAGCTTCTTCCAGCAAGCATCCTTTACCCACTCGGAGAATGGCTGGTCGTTTCTAACTGAATCAATCTTTTCAATTAAATCATTTTCAAAACGCATGTTTTTCTTAGTTGAAGAACTTCGCTTATCCGATCTTGGAGAATTATTTTTATTATCCTCTTGCATTGTGGTGCGCACCCATACTATAGTCATCTCAATGGTGCGCACCAATATACAACAAGATGACGATCTTGCATAACCTTAAATTGGAGTTAACAAAATGACTAATCCCCAAAGAACTACATCCGCCGTAAACGATCTGCAGGATTTGATTTCTAAAAACCTATCGAGCGCACACGCGGTATCAGTTGTGCTTGGCGCGGCTTTGGAATGTTCATCTCCCCCAACAAGGAAATATGTTGTAGGAACCATAAATACACTGGCCGATTTGCTTAATGAGGCAGAAAAAGCGAGATACGAGATATTGAAGAAAGAACACTCAGATAGAAAAGCACAAGTCTCAGACGAAGGCTCACTAGTTACTAGTGGAATGTAAATGTGGCCAATGCTGGTGGACTACAAACAAAATTTATTTGTCTAACAAAATTTAGGAATGAACATGACTACTTTAATTCAAGAATCTTTTAACAAACTAGGTGAAGCTTCAGCAAACAGCTTCAACAAACAAGATAAAGAACTGATCAGCCTGCAAATGAGCATTATCGAAGACGGAATGATTGATTCGATCAAAACAATTGGTGCTCTTTTAGAGCAGTATGCTGAGGTAAACGGAACAATGGACCTACCAGATTGTGACTGCGCAGCAATGGGAAAAGCGCTTTTGGTTGCCGCTGACACAATATCTGGATTGCGTGCTTTTCAAAGCGCTTTTGAAAGTTCAATTACTATTCGACAAGTGTCACATGGTTAAATTGAAAATTGAGGAAAAAACTCTCAATGTGAGAGACCTTTAGAAAGAAAGCCGGATTTATTTCCGGCTTTTGTTTTTTGCTGGTGGACTGTTTTTAGTTTGTTCAACATCAAAATATGTGCGGGTAATTCGCACCAAAATTTTCCAACCATGCCTATGTTTGCCTTCATTTCTAAATGGCTTAAATGGGATAAGCAGCGAAAGCGCAAGACAGCACTGGTTTAATCCGTCCGAAAAAAGACACAAAAAAAGCCCTCACGCGAATAAAAACGTGAGGGCCTAAGTCGTCAATGACTAATCAACTCATAAAATCTATGAATGCTCAAAATCATAAACATTCACCATTTGAATACTACCTACAATCAGGTTAATATTCAACCATTGTTGATGACTAAAAGACAGATACAAAATGAACATACAAAACCAAAATTTCAAAAGATTTTTAGACGTTGGTAAAGACGTAGTCGATTCGCAAAATCGAACCGTAACACTGGCGTTTTCATCAGAGGCACCCGTCAAGCGTGACTTTGGTGAGGAAATCCTAGATCACTCCCCTAATTCAGTTGATTTAAGCAGACTACAGGACGGCGCTCCTTTATTGGTAGATCATGATGTAACTGATCAGGTTGGTGTAGTGGAAAGGGTTTCAATTGACTCGGACCGAGTTGGAAGAGTTGTTGTCAGGTTTGGCAATTCAACGAGAGCTAGCGAAGTCTTTGAAGATGTGAAAGATAAGATTAGACGGAAGGTATCTGTAGGCTACCAGATACTTGAATATTCAATTGAAGCTGGTGCTGGGCGCAACGGTGTTGATATCTATCGAGTAACAAAATGGCTTCCACTTGAGGTCAGCATAGTGAGTATACCGGCTGACAATTCTGTAGGTGTGGAGCGAAGTTTGATTAACTCAAAAGAGATTAAAGTCATGTCAGATTTACAAACCCAAAGCGCCCGGGATAAAGAGGCCAAACGCACAGAAGACCTGATGAATGTTGGTCTTCAATTCGGAGAAGCAGACCTTGCAAAAAAAGCTATTCGAAACGGTGATTCTTTAGATGACTTAAGGATTGCGATTTTAGACAAGCGTGGAACCGAACAAAGCGTGAAATTCTTCGAAGAGCCCAAACAAAACCGAGTAGAGAAAAGGCAATACTCTATCGTAAATGTTATTCGTGGTTTAAGTGGAGATCGATCAGTAGATATCGGTTATGAAACTGAATTAAACCAAGAAATTCAGCATCAGAGAGGACAAAAGTCTAAAGGCTTTTCGATACCCATGCAGGAATTAACCACTCGAGCTGCGGTTGATGCTGGTGGAATTGGAGCGGGCTTAGTTGAAACGAATTACGTTCCAGAAATGATGATTGATTTTTTAAGAAATAAATCAGTTGTAGTTAACAGTGGTGCGCAATCAATTCAAGTTGGATCAGGTGGCAATCTAATAGTTCCTCGCCAGACAAGCTCAGCAACAGCAGAATGGCTAGACTTAGATGGAACCGATTCAATTACAGAATCGAACCAGACTTTCGACCAGGTAAGTCTAGAGATGAAAACACTAACCGCTATGACTACTTATACCCACAGGATGCTAAAGCAAGGTTTACCGGATATTGAAAGTATTATTCGAAATGATCTTGCACAATTGTTCGCAACTCAAATTGATGCCACAGCATTGAATGGAGCAGCCGGCAACGCCAAGATCCCTACGGGTATATTGAATTATGCGGGCATATCATCCACAACAGCTGCAGGTTCCACCCCTACTTTTGCTGAGTTGGTAGAAATGGAAAGGCTGCTGGCCGATGAGAACATCGACACTAGTGGCTTGCTATACCTCACTACCCCCACTATAGGTACCACACTTAAAACGGTGGAGAAGGCAGCAAGTACGGGGCAATTTATTTGGACCGATAACGGGCAAGGCGAAGGAATGGTAAACGGTTATAAAGCCGCCTATACCAAGAATATGCCAGCGGGTACGGTCCTGTTAGGGCAATTCAGAGACTTAATGATTGCTTACTGGGGTTCGATTGATATTGAAGTAGATCCATATGGTGATAACTTCAAGAAGGGAAACACTAGTGTTAGGGCTATGATTGACCTAGATATTAACCTCAGACGGCCTGAGAGCTTCTGTAAGCTAACAACATCTTAAACAGTACATAAGGGGGCCAGCGCCCCCTTTAATATTAGTAGAACCAAATCCATTCATTTTTCCCCAGATGAATTAAGATGTAACGATTCGATACCCCCCCTTTCGATGAGACCTTGTCGCTGAAAATCAGTTTAAACAGCCAGGAAAAACCTTAAGAACGATTGTCACAAACACTTTATTGTGGCCACCACAACTAAACTAACAGTTCGCTGCTTTTATTCATGGGACACAAGCATACTAAATTGGGTCCTTCCTAGCCCAAACCACGTGGGTAATTCGCACCCCGTTTTTTCATTTCTGCGTGGGTTTCTGAATCGAGTTGACGATGACGACTGTCGTTCAAAAGCAAATACCACAGAGCCGAAATGTTATTCCACAACAAACAATTACATGTCTAAAACAGAAAGAAAAACAAAATTTTAATCATCAAAATTTTCGATTTTCGACTATTGCAAAGCCGAAATCGTTGAAAATAATTAGGCTCTCCTGTTTGCGTGCTGTAGATTCTATATAAAATTTTTGGAAGAAGGTAACGGCTGATGAGCACTGATCTAGATACTTTGGTTGCTGCAATCGAGGGTTTAAAACCTACAACGGACTACTTCAAAGAATATGTGATGCCAATCATTACTATATTTGTGAGCACAGGTATTTCTGCTTGGCTCGCTTACAAAATAGCCAAGTACTCAAATGAAAATGCGGAAAGATTCAAATTCGAAAAACAGAAAATCACAATCGCTAACACTTTTATTCTACAAGCCGAATCGTGTTTACAAAACTTAATAAGTATTAAGCAAAACTATGTGACCAGATTAACTAATAATCCTTTTCAGCGTATGAATGAGTTTCCAGCTATCGTTATAACAAATAAAAAAAGACAAAATTTAAACATAGCGGACTTGGTTTTTCTTAACTCAAATTCGAAAGATGATAAATCTCAATGGTCTCAAATAAACTTAATAAATTTGATGTTCGAAAATTATGACACGGCGATTGATTTGCTTGAAAGAAGGTCATTAAAAAAAGAAGAGTTAAATAGACGACTTCTTGAGCATGTGGACCCCAGTCAAATGGTGGGATTTTCTGATGTTCGTAAAGTTATTGATGACCAGTCGTTTACTTTTTTAATTCAAACAACGGAACAGTTAATAGTTTTAGTTGATGATCTGATGTTAATGCTCAATGATTTTCTGATCGAATTTCCCAAACTTGTGTCAAAAAAAGTTGATAGAGAGCTTATCGGTGAGGGCTTTCCAGGACTGTTAACATTTCCAAAAAATGAGAATGAGCATAGAAGACAATTTTTTGAAAGATCTCCAACTGCTGACTACAGCACTATTGCCGGATTAATTGGGTTATCTGTTGATGAACTAAATAGAGCATTTCAGCCGAGCTACCCCATTTCTACTTAAGACAACGATTACCCTCCTGTTGCAACCTGTCTGATACCTGACAAAGGCAACGGTATACCATATTTGTGAGCGATATAAGCCGTCAACAATACAACCCCGGCTATACCAATTGCTGTAGCGATCCGAAACACGAGAAACCGGATGCGTTCTTGTAAATCAATATTAAGTATCTCTTTTCTTTTTTGAATAGTATCATCATACAAATCATACATTCTTTTATAGGAACTAGTTAGATACTGCTTTTTTTTGTGGTTTACGTTATGTTCTTTGGAATTTAAAAACTCACTAAACTTGTGGCTTTCCTCTTCAAAATTTTGCCTAAATCCTTCGTTTTTTCTTGCGTCTCTAATACACTCTTCATAGCCCGCTTTAAATCCGGCATTAAGAGCTTTTAAAATATGATTTTCGAAATTTTGATCGAACCCTTCAGGCTTGAGAATAGAGTTGCTGCTACCCGAAATGCTTTTACGGAGTACCTCTAATATACTTTCAAACCTTTTACTGCTCTCGCCTTGCTGCACGCTCAAACTTCCTTTTCAAAAAACTATTTTCACAATATCTTTTATGAAGATTTAAGTAAAGAAATGCGCACGGCCCCAAAACGTTCCCATTTACTTCGAGGTGGGTATTTGTTAGTGAATACTATCAGTGAAAGGCTTTTAAATGGTGCGTCCGAGTAGACTCGAACTACCGACCCCCACCATGTCAAGGTGGTGCTCTAACCAACTGAGCTACGGACGCACAAGAGAGTGTGTTCTAAACGCTTCAACTGAGCAGCGAAGCGGCGCGTATAATAACGATGCCCGCAGCTATCTTCAAGCGCTTTTTTCGCATTTTACGACCAATCGGCGAAAAACTATCCGTTTACCTAAAACGCCATGGGTTTGATTTGACTGATTGGATCAGAATGGTCAACAAACTCTCGAAATGCCTGCCCCAACTCATCACTACGTTGGATCACCGTTTGCCAATATTGGATACGCGTTTGTGCATCCATTGTCTCAAAATCTTTTCTATCGGGGATCTTTTTGTGTGGTAAGGACGCAACGAATTCTTCCGATGGAACCAACATCACTACTTTGTCGTAACTGCTTTTGTGAGGTAAGCGATTCTTCAAGGACTTATCGAACCATCCAGGTATAGGTTTAGAGTAAAAATGTGGATACAAAGTCAGACCTTCCCGTGGTCCAAATGTGAGGTCAAAATGATAGTCAATAATCCCTCCATCCCGATACATACCTTTAGGCGCTCCATTAATGTCTGGCATGCCCTCAATCACAATCGGAATGGAACCACTGGCCATTAGTGCTTGAGCCAAATTATTACTTTTCAGATTCACCCGATATGTAGGCATTGCGTTGGGATCATAGATTTCCAAATCGCTGTTGGGGGAAGCAAACAGATACCGCTCATAAAACCGCGTTAACCATTTACGGCTGAGCACGTTGGCTCCGGCGCTAGCCAGCAGACCGGTCATTTGCAATGGCTTGGATTCGAACTGAGTCAGGCCCTTACAGCGAGCCACAATAAAGTGGGCGCGAATTACTGGGTTTTGGATAATCTCCTCGATACCATTATCGCCCAATACATAATCCAATAACTCTAAGCCTTTAAGGGTGATTTCGCGGGCGTCGGGCTTTTCACTGTAGGTTGTATGGGAATAGCGTTGTGCTAAGCGTTCAATGGCGGACACCGGGTCATTTTGGCCAAAACAAGCGAAGCGAAAGGCACCTGCAGAGGAACCGATAATATCCAAAGGGGTATCTCGATCAGCAAAAAACTCGCCAAAGACCACTTTATCCAAGCCAGCTAATACAAACCATTTTGGTCCACCTGACGCCCCCAACATATAATCAAATTGCTGTTGCGAAAATCCGTTTTTTTCAATGTGCTTGAGTGCTGCTGGACCAGCGTAAATATCGAGTACCTTCACTAAAAGACGATCCTGCCTAATTTCCTATATGCGTAGTTTTTCATAACCTGGTGGTGAAAACCATTCAATTTTCCTTATAGATATTTATCGGGATGCGTTAGCCGTTTATTCCTATATCTTTCTATTTAGGGGTCAAAAATATAGTCATAATTTCGCCCTTGACGAAAATCCGACCAGTTGAAAATACGTTATGCATTTCATGTAGTTAGATAAGTTATAAGGTTTAAGTAACAAGGTTATCCACAGATTCGGTGGATAACCTTTCAAAGGATCGCAATAAAGCTGAAATGATCCCTTGACTTACATCCTAGCTTACGCAAAATGAAGGGAGACCATCAAAGGATTGCTCATGCCAAAACAGACTCTTGCCGCACTGCCAGAACGTTTTACCATACACAGTTTACCGGTCGACGCCCCCGTGCCCCCGCAGGTGCTCAATACGCCGGTGTTCTTTATTGGTAAGACTCACGAAGAGCTGTCCATTGTCGTCCCCGAATCGGTTCACATTGAGTCACAAGAATCCGATGCTAACTGGCGTGTGTTGGAAGTCTTGGGTCCACTGCAATTGTCAATGGTAGGGATTATGGCGCAAATAGGTAATGTGTTGGCAAATGCGAAAATTAGTATTTTTATTGTTTCGACCTTTGAAACCGATTTCTTTCTTGTAAAACAAAAAGATCTCTCCTCAGCAGCAAGCGCCCTTGAGCGCGACGGATACAAAGTCATATTGTGATGATGTTATTCCGCAATTTGATCGATGCGTCGGGTCCCCCCGAACATAAATTAAAAATTGACCTGCCCAGCCCACTGACTGGACAGGTGAAGCCATTGGATGATGTTCCCTGTTCATTGTTTCAACAGCGGTTATTGGGTGAAGGTGCTGCGATTCAGGCCAGCGGTTACCATTTACTAGCGCCCCTTGACTGTATTGTTACAGAATTCCCACCCACTGCTCATCGGATCCGCCTGAAAACCAAGCAAGGTTTAAGGCTACAAATCCAATGTGGATTGGATGGCCACCTAAATCACGGTGTCGGATTTAAAAGAAAGGTTGCCGTTGGTCAGAAAGTGAAACAAGGCACAGTGTTGTTGGAATTTGATTTGAGAAAAGTAAAAAACAGCATGGATTACTGCGATTTTATCGTCACCTTACTCAACGCGAACCGGGTAAAAGGCATAGAATTAGGACAAAACAAAGTCATCGCCAACGAAGACACTTTGTTCAGTGTTTACATTTAACACCAATGTGCTGCAAAACCACGCGCAATTGTAAGTCTTGGAGCTACACTCTGCGAGCTTCCAGCTCGAAAGCTTTTGCCCCTAAACTAACAAGCCGTTATATTTCAAACTAAATTTTCAAAACAAGTGGAAGGCAATGACGACGCTCTACGGCATAAAAAACTGTGACACCATCAAAAAGGCCAAACAATGGCTCGAACAAAACCAAATAGAATATCGCTTTCATGATTACCGTATTGACGGCATAGAGCAAGACTGGCTCGCGTCGATGACCGAACAATTGGGTTGGGAAAACGTACTCAATAAACGGGGTACAACCTTTCGTCAGTTACCCCAAGATGTGAAAGACAATGTTGACCGCGACAAAGCTATCGAGTTGATGTTGGCGCAACCTGCGATGATTAAGCGCCCGATCCTAACCCACAATGGGCAGACTATCTTAGGGTTTAACGCAGCCAACTATGCTGAGAAACTCTCATGATGATGGACGTAATCGAACTGACCAAAGAGCTGATCAATCGCCGTTCAGTCACCCCTGAAGATGCAGGATGCCAAGAGCTAATGGCTCAGATCCTATCCCCTTTGGGTTTTGATATTGAATCGATGGTGTTTGAGGACACCACCAACCTTTGGGCGCGCAAAGGCAAACAAGGCCCACTCTTTTGTTTCGCTGGGCATACCGATGTAGTGCCTTCTGGACCAGAAGAAAAATGGCAAACCCCGCCGTTTGAAGCGACCGAAATCGGTGATTTTCTGCATGGCCGTGGTGCTGCCGACATGAAAGGATCTTTGGCTGCCATGTTGGTCGCCACACACAACTTTGTCACTGCCCATCCAGAGCACAAAGGATCCATTGCTTTTTTGATCACCAGTGACGAAGAAGGCCCTTTTATCAATGGCACCACTCGGGTGATTGACACCTTAGAAGCCCGCAATGACAAAATCGATTGGTGTGTCGTGGGTGAACCCTCAAGCACAGAACAGATAGGTGATGTAGTTAAGAATGGTCGAAGAGGTTCGCTGACCGGCGATCTGATCATCAAAGGTGTGCAAGGCCATGTCGCCTACCCTCACTTGGCTCGAAATCCTGTCCATCAAGGCGCGCCAGCATTGGCTGAATTGGCAGCAACCCACTGGGACGATGGTAATCGCTACTTCCCTCCCACCAGCTTTCAAATTTCCAACATTCATGCTGGAACCGGCGCGGGTAATGTCATTCCTGGCGAATTATCAGTGTGCTTCAACTTCCGTTTTTCCACAGAAGTCACCGACCATCAGTTAATTGAACGGGTCTACGAAGTCCTTGATCGGCACAACCTTGAATATGACATCAAATGGACCTTTAACGGTCAGCCCTTTTTGACCGATTCTGGCGATTTGGTCGAAGCGACCGTTGCGGCCATCAAACAACACACTGGAATGGTGACTAACCTATCTACTGCCGGAGGCACTTCCGATGGACGCTTTATTGCTCCCACCGGGGCTCAAGTGCTGGAGTTAGGTCCGGTGAACGCTACAATTCATAAAGTGGATGAGCGGGTTAGAATGTCTGACCTAAGGGTGTTGGTTAAGCTGTACGAGTCGATACTCGAGCGTTTGCTATGCCCCTAGCCAGTGAAAACTGGCTGGGCCTCAGCCGTAGCCATATCGTCAAAGTCGATGATCTGCATGGATTAGAAGCTACAACGTTGGCGGCATTTAAAAGCATGCAAAAAGCTGCTGCGCAACAGGGATTAGACTTGCAAATAGCCAGTAGTTTTCGAAATTTCCATCGACAATTAGAAATTTGGCAGGCTAAGTGGCTAGGAAAGCGCCCATTACTGTCGTTGCAAGGAAATACTATCCCTATTGAGACTTTGAGCGATATTGAAAAAATTCACGCCATCATGACCTGGTCTGCTCTACCAGGCGCTAGTCGACACCACTGGGGCACCGACTTGGACGTATACGACAAACAAGGATGCGAGCTCGAAGGTCACACACTGGAACTCGTTCCACAAGAATACCAACCCGGCGGCCCCTGTTATAAGCTGTCTGTGTGGCTGGACAAACACGCACAGGAATTTGGCTTTTACCGCCCCTATCAAGTTTATCATCAAGGCGTTGCACCAGAGCCCTGGCATTTGAGCTATCAGCCCGTCGCAAGGCAGTTGATCGCGCAACTCGATATACAACTATTAGCTCGAACCTTGGATGCCAGCAACATCGGTGGAAAAGAGGCGATTCTGGCCCATTTGCCAGAGTTATTTCAACGTTACACGCTCAATGGAGAACGCCTGTGAATTGGACATTTATTATTGCCCTATTAGTTGTTTTGGGATTTATCATCGGAAATATCTTGTTTTTGAAATACCTTGATAAACGGGACATGCCAAAACCCAGTCAACCTTATCAAGAAGATGAGTTTGACGAGCCATGGGAACAAAACAATCCAAAAGAAAGTACAGAAACTCAACAGACAAAAACTAAGGATGTCGAGCCTTGAAGATTCTGATCTTAGCCAACCAAGACATCGCCAGTTTATTGGCGGTTAACTTAGTTTTAGCGAAGATCCCCAAACACCAATATAAAATATTGCTCTCAGCTGCGGTGGGTAAGACAGCGCCCAAACCTCAAGCTCTGGAACACCTGCGCTTTGCTGAACAAGACTTGTTCTTTAAGTTGCTCTTGCCCACAGGGGCTGACCTAAACAATCCGTTTTCTTCATCTAAACTGCACAGTTTCGATGTAATTTCCAAACAAGGGATAAGGGTTGAAAAGTGCGACAATATCAACGCTCCCCATTGGCTGGCGTCTTTGTCTAAATGGCAACCCGAACTGATCATATCCATTCGTTTTGGGCAAATATTACAACCGCCCATCATCGCCATTCCACCCTTTGGGGTGATCAATCTGCATTCAGGCCCGTTGCCCGATTTTCGAGGGGTTATGGCGACGTTTTGGGCGATGCTAAACGGCAGACAAGAGATTGCCACCACATTACATTTCATTGATTCCAATAAAATTGACGCAGGCGGCATCATTAGTATTCAAAAACAGCCTTTGGATAAGCAAAAATGTTATCTGAGTAACGTGCTGAGTTTGTATCCACCGGGAGTGGACGCCATCGAGCAGTGTGTGTTGTCTCTGCAACAGGGTCAATCCGTTAACACTTATGCTCCAGATCTAGAGTCTGGAGCATATTATAGTTTTCCAAGTCTTGCAGACTTGCGCGCCTTTGAGGACAAAGGCTTCAAATTAGTAGACTACCCTGCTCTGATGAGCTTGTTTGCCTCATCTTAAAAGTGAGCTCGCACCATTTTTTGGTTTGCAAGATGTCCTGCTAACGCGCAGCGATATAAATCGACAATCTCGTCAACGCCAGCATAGTCATTGGTACCGATTTCGCCATCTAGTGTTGCCAAAAACTTTTGCCAATTTTGCGCATAGCGCTGGGCAAATCCATCTCGCCCCCATTGGTCGGTTAACACTTTGACTTGTGAAGGAGCGAAGAAGAGTTCGCCATTTAGATGACCTTCAGTGCCTTCCGATTGGGACGCCACGTCTGTGGCTCCAATAAACAACATCTTTTCGAGCTTACTGCCCAAACGACTTTGCAAATTCAGCAACAAAGGCTTGTTACCTGCAAAGTCCAGTACCCAACTGTTGACCCCAGTGTTCAGCTGCTCACACTCATCGTAGGTCAGAACCTGATCGTAACAGCCAAGCCCTTCAACAAATTCGCGATTAGATGAAGACGTCAACCCCACCACTGACAAGCCTTGTTTTCTAGCCTCATTGGCCTGTAACAAAAATGCGGTGCCATAGGCTGTTTTACTCGATGCACTGGTTAAAATGACTTGCTTTACCGAAGCAGAAACATTCGCCGTAACGTATTCCTGTAAAACAAATGACGTGGTAAACAAAGGGCGATAATTGAGTTGCCAAGTTTCTAGCTCCGCCACATAACCCGGATCCGTTGCGCATCTCACGTAATGGTCGTAGACAGGAGAGATGCTCTTACGTTGAGGATGAACATCAGAAAAACCAAAAGGTGATACTTTGTCTGCTTGTATAATTAAGTGACTGGACATGGGTAAATAACCATATACCCGCTCTCCCACCCCAATATCCTCATGCTTCGACGCCAAAACGGTGGCAAATCCCCATACCGGAATACGACCATATCCAGAATCATGAGGGAAAAAGCCCCAATAACCCATCTTTTCACCCAACAACCCATAAGTAATGTTGTTGGCGGAAAATCCAAATGAGTCGATAACCAGTACGAGTTGTCCGGTGTGCAAAGAATCTAAGTCGAAGGTGCGCGTTTGCGCATTCACTTCACAAAGATCTTGCTTGTTGATCAAGATATCGGTAATGGTAATGGTGTTCATAGCGTTCCTCGCGATTTCGCTGCTGTATCTGGAGCTAGTATACGAATTTCTTGGTGAATAATGCTTTTGCTGTGCATCATAATTGTCAATGCTCGAACATAATAAGGATGAATAAGTGGAACAGTTTGATATCGTGCTCTTTGGTGCCACAAGCTTCGTCGGCAAAATTCTCTGTAAATATTTATTGGAAATCAGTCAATCTGCAGATGCGCAGGCCAATCAAGTGAGCTGGGCCATCGCAGGTCGCTCAATGAAAAAACTCGATGAGCTCAAAGCAGCACTGGGCCCAGCGGCGGCAGATCTTCCCATACTGGTCGCCGATGCCACTCAGCCTGCATCATTAGCCAGACTCTGTGAAAAGACCAAACTAGTGATATCCACTGTAGGTCCTTATGCGCTGTTTGGTGAACCGATGGTCAAGGCGTGTGTAGCCAGTGGCACCGACTATTGCGATCTGACCGGTGAGCCTCAATTCATCGCCAGTATGCTCAAACGATACGAAGATGTGGCGAAGATCAGTGGAGCGCGCATCGTCCATTCCTGTGGCTTTGATTCGGTTCCTTCCGATCTGGGTGTATGGTACCTGCAACAAAAGGCCCTTGAAGCATACTCTGCCCCCTGCTCAAGCGTAAACATGCGGGTTCACACCATGAAAGGCAGCGCCAGTGGCGGCACTGTCGCCAGTATGCTGAATCTGGTCAAAGAAGCGCGCTCGAACCCGTCAATCCGCAAAGTGATGCTCAATCCCTATTCCTTGTGCCCTCCTGTTCACGGATTTAGTGTGCGGCAAAACGAAACTCGGGGTGTAGTGTTTGACCCTGAGATCCAGCGTTGGACCGCGCCCTTTATCATGGCCGCCATCAATACCAAAATCGTCCATCGCAGCAATGCATTGCTCGATGACGCTTACACTCAGCACTTTCGCTATGACGAAGCCATGGTGACAGGTACCGGTGCGATCGGTAACGTCAAAGCTAATGGCCTAACCTTAGGTCTGGGTGGTTTTATGTTTGCCGCTGCTATTGGCCCATGTCGCTGGTTATTGGAGCACACCATTTTGCCTAAACCGGGACAAGGCCCCAGTGAAAAAGCCCAACTAGAGGGTCACTATGACTTACGTTTTTATGGCCACACTGACAAGGGTAAAAAACTGGCTGTAAAGGTCACGGGTGACAGAGATCCAGGGTATGGCTCTACCGCTAAGATTTTGGCCCAGTCGGCAATTTGTCTGGTCAAAGATCTCGGTAAAGACACTGCCGATAGTGAAAAAACGCAAGGTGGATTTTGGACTCCGGCGTCAATCATGGCAGAGCCATTAATTAGCCGATTAGAAGCTTATGGGGGCTTGACGTTTTCTTTGCTGGATTGAACCTACGAGCGAGCCAGTTGCTCGCTCGGTAAGTTTAACTATGTTTAAAAAATATTGATTTCTGCCGACAATAAGGTCAAACCAATATCACTCTCTTCGAAGAAGTACTGCTGCATCGTGCGCCCCGTATCCAGTTCGATAGTATCGCCAAACGCGAACACAGAATCGCCCAGCACGGCCTCCACTTCTTCAAAAGCTTGGCCTTGTTTGAGTTTACCCAGTTGCCATTTTGTTTGATCTGTCAGGACATCATCATTAAAGACCGATTCTAGCAACTGTACTTGACTCACTTGACCATTTTTTATGAACAGCACCAGATGATTATCCATTAGCAGCAACATACTGTCCTTATCTAACCACCCTTGCCCCAATGACATTGCGGTAAGGTTCTCAACGGACAAGGAACTGGCTTCTGACTCATTAATGTGCGCCAACACCGCGTTATAAGCCGCGTCGTTTTGTTTCAAGTCAAAGGTTGCTATTGTGTTGTTAAGGCGTGTAAGTTGAAAACCCGACAGTGTGAGATCTTGTTCTCCTTCGTTCCCCGTCAAAATCAGTTTTGCTGCTCCTTCTTGCAATACTAAGGGGTTTCCGACTGGCGAGACTTGAAGTTGCTCAGCCGCCTGTGTCATTAGGGTATTGCGGGTAACACGGCCGTTGATCTCCCATTGTTGTTTTTCAAAACGATTATCAAAGGCCAACAAACTTAAAAATGTATTGGTAAACCATTGGTTTTGGTTGGTTGCGTGCACCAACTTATCCCCTTCAAAGGTCAACCAAAAATCTCGTCCATAGGCGAGCAACTGTGTGCTAGCAGAGAGGTTGAAAACGGCTGTAGGGGTGCCAAACATTTGTTTCGCCTGCTCCAAACTACTGCCTAATTTCAGGCCAAAAACGCCGCTCTCTATGTCAATCCTTTGAGTAGCCAAATCTGGCGTAATACGCTGATTCCCATTATTCAATTCGATGCGCAGTTGAATACTCGGCAAACTTACGGTTCCCAATTGCACGGTTTGCTTTTTCAGGCCGTTTTCATCAAAGGGCGTCGCCCTGTCTGAAAGTGGCGCATTTGGAGCACAATTGCGAACCAATTCCGCCCCCATGGTAATATGATTGTTTTTAATCGGAGATTGGGGCTTGTTCTCTTCGATTTGAACCGATTTATCAGTCAAAATAATGCCATCTGCACCCTGCTGTTGGGCCAATTCAAGGATATCCTCGATGACTTTAAGTCGGGTTTCTTCCAGCGCATTTTCAAAAATCTCTCCAGGTCGAATATTGACCTTGCCTTTGATCTTCACCTCATCTAAAACGGTGTACTCGCAATCGGGGTAATACTGATAAATTTCCACTTTATCGGCAGATTGTGCAGCGAGAGAAACAGAACAAAGGGTTGAGATACAGATTGGCAGTAAAATTTTGCGGGCTAATACCACGGACTTTCCTTATTTTTAGCCGTCAATGACGAAGTAACCTAACCGATACAAACTAGCTTGGCAAGCAGCCCAATTCCATTGAGTGAGTTGTTACTCTCTCGACTTATGTGCCAAAGAGTGAGCATTAACCTCCCAGTTTTGGCCATCAAACTCGATGATATCTAAAGCTTCAATTGGTGTGTCGATACAATTAACATTCACATCAATGCCGTCAGGGTTTGAACGGGGAATGTAGAAGGGTTTAACTCCACAGATTCGGCAAAAGTAGTGTTGAGCCACATGGGTGTTAAAGGTGTAAGTGGTTAAATCTGCTTCACCATTGACCAGCCGAAATTTTGATTTAGCAACAATCAAATGTAAGAAGCCGGATTTTTTGCAGATGGAACAATTGCAACGGTCTGCTTCAAGACGTTCAGGCGCATCTACTTCAAACTCAACGGCTCCACAATGACAACGGCCCTGATAAATCATACTGTTCCTGATTTGAGCTTTTTAGAGGCAAACAAAGACCTTCTAGATATATATATCCAAATGCTTGTTACCGTGCTCGTCTTGAGTGATGCCCTCGCCTTCGGGATGATCTTTAGCGTTATTTTCATCCTCAGTTGAATCCGTGTTGCTGGATTTGGGCTCTTTTTTCTGATGCTCTCGGGCATCCCTTTCATCAACCACTAAGGACTTCTCCTCATCGTTTAAACGACGAAGCTTTGCCTCTTTCTCTACTTTTTTCACTTTCAGCTCTTCCTTGGTAACCGCGACTTTACCTTCACGGGGAAGAACAGAAAAGAGTAAATCATTGCTCATTGAACGCCTTTTTAATCAGAGAATGTACACTAAAATACCGTGTTTGATATTTACTGTATCGTACCCAGTTCGACCATCTTGAGAAAAGATTGTTCATTTTTCAATCATTTATGGGGTTTTTTACTCATGTTTCAAGACCGATGGGTCATAGTCACTTCTTTTAATAGCTTTTTGTTCTAAGTTTGCGCTTTTTACTCTTTTAATCGATAAAAAGCCCTTGCATTGTCAAAGCGCTTTGGATAATGTTTGCGCTCAACAGCAAAAACGAACCGAGACACCCTATGATCAACCTACAAGCGAAACATCACCACCATCATAGAGCATAACCTTTCAGGTTCGTGCTGGAAGGTTATGTATTTCCTTCCAGTGGCGCAGAATCATTCTAACCCCCGGAAGGAGACTTTCGGGGGTTTTTCGTTATGGGCCAAATAAAATGGCTAGGATCTAAATGGCTCGGTATCCGTAACATTATGTATTTCAGGGGAAAGTAGAATGAGTGACACAAAACGATTGCGCATCGCCATCCAAAAGTCAGGTCGACTGAGCGATGACAGCATTGCTTTGTTAAAGGCAATTGGCATCAAACTCCAAATCCGTGACAGACTGTTGATTGCCCATTCCACCAACCAACCCATCGACCTTTTGCGGGTTCGTGACGATGACATCCCCGGATTGGTGATGGACGGGATCGTTGACTTGGGATTTATTGGTGAAAATGAGCTTGAAGAAAAGATGCTCGAACGCCAAGCATCAAAAAAAGCCTTCGAATACAAAACCCTACGTCGTTTAGATTATGGAGGTTGTCGCCTATCCATCGCGGTTCCCAACGAATTTGACTATCAAGGAGTCCAGTCTTTAGAAGGATTGAAAGTTGCCACTACCTATCCTTTTCTCTTAGAGCGCTTCTTCCAACAAAACCAAGTGAACGCCAAAGCAGTAATGCTTACCGGCTCAGTTGAAGTCGCTCCCAGAGCTGGTGTTGCAGATGCCATCTGTGATCTGGTATCCACCGGCGCAACATTGGAAGCCAACGGCTTAAAAGAAGAAGAAGTCATTTTCAAATCCAAAGCGGTGCTGATCCAGCGTGTAGAACCGGTGTCCGACGAGAAACAAGCCTTGATCAACAAAATGCTGCCGCGAATCGATGGTGTGATGCAAGCCAAAGAGAGCAAATACATTATGTTGCACGCGCCCAAAGACTATCTTGAGCAGGTCAAAAAACTGCTACCGGGCGCAGAAAACCCAACAGTATTACCCTTGGCTAACAACGAAAAAACCGTTGCCATTCACGTGGTCAGTACAGAAACCCTGTTTTGGGAAACCATGGAGAAACTAAAGGCCCTTGGCTGCAGCTCCATTTTGGTCATGCCCATTGAAAAAATGATGGGGTAAGCATGGACGTTTGGTCGCAACTTTCATCCATACAACAGCGTGAATTGCTACAACGTCCGGCAATGGCCGACAACGCAAGCTTGCGCTCGACCGTTAAGGACATTCTCGATGCAGTGGCCCGCGACGGAGACGAAACGCTGCTAGCGTTAACGGAAAAATTTGATGGTATCCGTCTGAGTCAACTGGCGCTACCTAAGGATCAATGGCAACAAGCTGCACAAAGTTTGACGCCGAAAGTCAAACAAGCCATTGATATGGCATACGACAACATTCGCCGCTTTCACCAAGCGCAGCGTCCACAGGACGTGCAATTAGAGACCCAACCGGGTGTGATGTGCGGATTAAAACACGTGCCTTTAGAAGCGGTTGGTTTGTACATCCCCGGTGGCAGCGCGCCGTTGCCGTCTACAGTATTGATGTTGGGTGCCACCGCACAGGTTGCCGGTTGTGAGCGTAAAATACTCTGCACACCACCAAACAAGCAAGGCAATATAGCAGCGGAAATTTGTTATGCCGCGATGTTGTGCGAAATCGACGAAATCTATTTAGTTGGTGGGGCGCAAGCCATTGGCGCAATGGCCTTTGGCACCCAATCTATCGCCAAAGTGGACAAGATTTTTGGTCCAGGCAACAGTTTCGTGACAGAAGCTAAACAACAAGTCAGCACCCAAGCCAATGGCGCTGCTATCGATATGCCTGCCGGTCCATCTGAGGTTTTAGTGATAGCCGATAGCAATGCAAACCCAGCCTTTGTAGCTGCCGATTTATTGTCTCAAGCTGAACACGGCCCCGATTCCCAGGCCATTTTGGTGTGTGATGATAAGTCGCTCATTGAACACGTTAAACAGCAGGTTGAGACTCAACTGCAAAACCTCAGTCGCGCGCAAATTGCCCGTGTGGCGATGAGCCACAGTCGTTACATCTTGACCGATAGCGTAGAGCAGTCCATCGAAGTGAGTAACTCTTACGCCCCCGAGCATTTGATTGTGCAAGTGGACAATGCCGAGCGATATCTCGATTCATTGCGAAATGCGGGCTCCATTTTTCTCGGCCCTTGGTCACCTGAATCGGCAGGCGATTATGCCAGTGGTACCAACCATGTGCTACCCACCTATGGATTTGCGCGCAACTATTCCAGTTTAGGTTTGATGGATTTCATGCGCCGCTACACTGTGCAACAGTTGAGTTTTAGCGGACTACAAACCATTGGCGATGCCATCATGGACTTAGCTGAAGCGGAAGGATTGGATGCACACAAGCAGGCGGTTGCTCTGCGATTACAACAGGGGCAAGGCAATGACTAACTTGGTAGATAAACTCATTTGCGATAATGTCAAAGCACTGACGCCTTACGAATCGGCTCGCAGATTGTTTGCCCAAGGAGACGGTAAGCAACAACAAGTTTGGCTTAATGCCAACGAGTCACCCTATACTGGCCAATATGACTTGGATTGTGAGCGGCTGAATCGTTATCCTGACTGCCAACCTGCCAGTGTCGTTGGAGCTTACGCCCGCTATGCTGAGATTGAGCCGTCCAATGTGTTGGTGACCCGTGGAGCCGACGAAGGAATTGACCTGTTGATCCGCACCTTTTGTCAGCCCAAAGTAGATAGCATCCTAATTTGCCCACCAACTTACGGAATGTACGCTATCAGCGCCCAAACCTGCGATGTGGGCGTACACAAAGCGCCTTTAAACAACGATTTCAGCCTTGATCTGGACGCCATCAAAGCCTTCAAAGATCAGGTCAAATTGGTATTTATTTGTTCTCCCAACAACCCGACAGGGACTCGAGTGGCGGCGCAAGATATCAAGGCAGTAGTCGAGCATTTTGCCGACAGTGCTTTGGTGGTGGTGGATGAGGCATACATAGAATTTGACTGGCAAAGTAACTGGGCCAACCAATTGGGTCAGTATTCCAATCTTGTGATATTAAGAACCTTGTCGAAAGCCTTTGCTCTGGCCGGTTTGCGTTGTGGTTTTACGCTGGCAAACAAACCGGTAATCGATGCACTGTTAAAAGTGATTGCCCCCTACCCCATTCCCGAGCCTGTGGCGCAAATCGCTGCCCAGGCATTGAGCCCAGATGGTCAGAAGAGAATGCAGAGTCAGTTGGATGAAATCATAGAGCAACGAGACCGAGTGAAGCAATACCTTGATAACCTGCCGCAGGTGAAACTCGTCGGCGACCAAAAAGCCAATTTTATTTTGTTTCGATGTGAGCAAAAAGACCAGTTAATGGCACACTTGGTAGCAAATAATCTGTTCATTCGTGACCAATCTAAACAGGTTAACTTACAAAATTGTCTGCGCATAACGTTAGGCGATACTCTGCAAAACAGTCGATTCATGGCCTTGGTGAATGAATTTTTTAAGATACAGGAACAAGTAGAATGAGTGCAAAACCGATCCTATTTATCGATCGTGACGGAACCTTGGTGGAAGAACCGCCCATAGACAAGCAACTCGACAGCTTAGAAAAGCTGGTATTTGAACCCAATGTGATCCCCGCGCTGTTGCAACTACAAAAAGCCGGTTTTGCACTGGTAATGGTTTCTAATCAAGATGGTTTAGGCACCGACTCCTTTCCGCAAAGTGACTTTGACCTCCCCCACGACAAGATGATGGGTGTATTTAACTCACAGGGCGTAAAGTTTGATGATGTGTTGATCTGCCCACACTTTGATCACGAGCAGTGTAGTTGTCGCAAACCCCGTCTGGGTTTGGTAAAGGACTATTTGCAACAAGGTAGAGTCGATTTCACTCGCTCTTTTGTCATTGGTGATCGCCAAACCGATGTGCAACTGGCCGAAAACATGGGTATCCCCGGTATTCTGTATGACCGCGAAAAGTGCAATTGGGACGCCATCGTTAAACAATTACTCAGCCAATCCCGCACCGCAACAGTGGTACGCAAAACCTCTGAGACTGACATTCGTGTGAATGTGAATTTGGACTCTCAGAGCAAGTCGACAATTCAAACTGGGATTGGTTTTTTCGATCACATGCTCGATCAAATCGCCACTCACGGTGGCTTTGAACTGAATCTAAAGGTCGAAGGCGACTTGCACATTGACGATCACCACAGTGTTGAAGACACCGCGTTGGCCCTTGGCGAGGCTCTCAAGAAAGCCCTGGGGGATAAACGAGGGATTGGCCGCTTCGGTTTTGTGTTGCCAATGGACGAGTGTCGCGCAGAATGCGTGATGGACATCTCCAATCGCCCGTATTTGAAGATGGATGCAGCTTTTAGCCGCGAACAAGTGGGTGAAATGGCCACAGAAATGGTGCCCCACTTCTTCCATTCATTGGCACAAGCGATGGGGCTGTCGTTACATTTGTCTACCACCGAAGGCAATGCCCACCACCAGGTGGAAAGCTTGTTTAAAGTGTTTGGCCGCGCCTTGCGCCAAGCCATCAGCAAACAAGGCGATAGCCTGCCCAGCTCGAAAGGAACCTTGTAATGCAGGCTGCTAAAACGGTCATCATTAATACCGGCTGCGCCAACATTGCGTCAGTCCACTTCGCATTGAATCGTTTGGGCGCAAACGTAACAGTGTCCGATGATCCCAAGGAAATTAGCGCCGCCGACAAAGTCTTATTACCTGGCGTAGGAGCTGCAAATGCCGCCATGCACAGCATCGAACAGAAAAACTTGGTGCACTGCATTCGCGATTTAACCCAACCCGTTTTAGGGGTGTGCTTGGGAATGCAACTGATGGTGCAATCTTCACAAGAGAAACAGCACCAAAGCGCCGCAATGGATACCCCATGTTTAGGGTTGATTCCGGGTCAAGTTGAACGTATGCAAGTAGGAGACTTACGTCTGCCCCATATGGGCTGGAATACCGTCACTGCAAAGCAGCACAACGATTTATTCCGCGGCATCAACAACGGTACATATTTTTACTTCGTTCACAGCTTTGCAGTGGCAGATTATGAGCACACCTTAGCAACTTGCGAGTATGGGCAGTTGTTTTCTGCTGCCATTGCATTGAATAACTTTTACGGTGTGCAATTTCACCCTGAACGTTCTGGCGATGCCGGCGCAACTCTACTGGAGAACTTCCTTTCACTATGATCATTCCTGCTATCGATTTAATAGACGGTTCTGTTGTGCGCCTGTATCAGGGTGATTACGAACAGAAAACACAATACGCCTTGGACCCAGTTCAAGTCGTACACCAATATGCTGATCAAGGCGCAACTTGGCTGCATATTGTCGATTTGACCGGTGCAAAAGATACCGATAAACGTCAGTTGGCTTTGATCGAATCGATGGTGCAAACCCAGCGCATGTCGTTTCAAGCTGGAGGCGGGATCCGCAGCGAGCGGGACGTGGCCCAATTACTCGAGATCGGCGTGAAACGGGTAGTCATCGGTTCATTGGCCGCCAAACAACCGGAATTGGTCAAACAATGGATGCGCACCTATTCTCCTGAAGCCATTGTCTTGGCGCTGGATGTGAACATTGATGAGCAAGGAAATAAGTGGATTGCCACCCATGGTTGGCAACAAAGCTCTGGAGTCGCCATCGAGCCCCTGCTGGAAGATTTCCTCAGTGTTGGGGCAAAACACGTTTTATGCACCGATATCAGTCGTGACGGTACTTTGCAAGGCGCAAATGGGCCTTTGTATGCGCAAATGAGCGTCCAATTTCCGACGGTCAAGTGGCAGGCTTCCGGCGGTATCGGCAGTTTAGCTGACATCGCGGCTTTAGCGCCTACTGGCGTGGATGGCGTGATCTTGGGTCGAGCTCTGCTGGAGGGTAAATTTACATTATCGGAGGCAATCCAATGCTGGCAAGACGCATAATCCCCTGTTTGGATGTGAAAGACGGTTTGGTGGTAAAAGGCGTCAAGTTCCGCAACCATGAAATCATCGGCGATATTGTCCCATTAGCAACTCAATATGCGCAGCAAGGGGCCGATGAGCTGGTTTTTTATGACATTACCGCATCTAGCGACCATCGAGTCGTTGATAAAAGCTGGGTGAGCCGAATTGCCGAGCAAATCGACATTCCCTTTTGTGTCGCAGGCGGCATCAAATCCGTCGAAGACGCAGGTCGTATTTTGGAAATGGGTGCAGATAAGATTTCCATCAATTCACCAGCATTGGCCAATCCGGATCTCATTACCGAATTGCATGACACCTTTGGCCAGCAGTGCGTGGTTATTGGTGTTGATAGTTTCTTTGATGAAAAGACCAACCGTTATCAAGTGCACCAATACACCGGTGATGAAACCCGCACGCAAATTACTCGCTGGCAAACCGCCGAATGGGTTAAAGAAGTGCAACAACGGGGTGCCGGAGAGATTGTGCTTAACTGTATGAATCAGGATGGTGTGCGCCAAGGCTATGACATTGCCCAACTGAGTGCGATACGTGAGGCCTGTACAGTACCGTTAATCGCTTCTGGTGGTGCCGGTGAAACACACCACTTCTACGATGTATTTAAGCAAGCAGATGTGGATGGTGCGTTGGCGGCTTCTGTGTTCCACAAGGGTATCATCGCCATCCCGCAATTGAAGGATTTCCTGCGTGCTCAGGGCATCGCCATTCGAACCGAATTCAACACGAGACAAATAGCATGATTCAACTGGACACCATCGGCCAACTAAGCTGGGACAAAATGGAAGGACTTTTGCCATGCATTGTGCAAGATCAGCACAGCGGTAAGGTATTAATGCAAGGCTACATGAACCAAGATGCATTAACAAAGACCTTAGAAACCGGCTTGGTGACCTTTTTTAGTCGCTCAAAACAGCGTTTATGGACTAAAGGTGAAACGTCTGGAAACACCCTCGAACTGCAATCGATCAGTGTCGATTGTGATAAAGATTCCCTACTTGCATTGGTCAAAGCCAATGGCCCAACCTGCCATTTGGGTACTCAGTCTTGTTGGGCTGACAGTGAAGCACCTGATGTCACCTTTTTAGCAGACCTCAATGAGCTTTTGGCGCAGCGCAAAGGCGCGGACCCTAGCTCCAGCTACACTGCCAGCTTGTACGCCAAAGGCATCAAACGAATCGCCCAAAAAGTCGGTGAAGAAGGTGTGGAAACGGCATTAGCGGCCACGGTAAACGATTTAGACGAGCTAAAAAACGAAGCAGCCGACTTGCTCTACCATCTATTAGTTCTACTGCAAGCCAGCGACCTCCCCCTAGAAAAGGTCATCGAAGTACTAAGAGAAAGACATAAATAACATCTGCAACTCACTCAAACAGCGCGCCTCAGCCAAAAAGATCCCCGCTCAAAAGCATGCGGGGATGACACAATCAACTGTCATCCCGGCAGCGCTCTTGGGCCGGGACCTCATCATTAGCTTGGCTCATTCAAACGAAGGCAACATCCCTTTTTATCACACAGATTTACATTTCCTTACAGCATCTCCTAAGTTGTCGCGAACCTTGTTACAAAATTTTGGTCACAATTGACGTTCTACTCATCTGTTTTTGGAATTGCTATATGCAACTGAATATCAAAGCTTTGCTCAAAGAGAATTGGGGGTTTGTACTGTTTATTTTGGCGATGTTCGCCTGTCGTAGCAGTTTCGCCGATTGGTATCATGTCCCGACAGGTTCTATGCAACCTACCATAGAAGAAGGAGACCGTATTTTTGTGAATAAAATGGCATACCGTCTCGAACTGCCATTTACCGATATTGCTATTGCCGAGTTTGATACGCCGCAACGGGGCGACATTGTGGTGTTTGTCTCAGAAGCGGCAGACAATAGATTGGTTAAGAGAGTCATTGGTGTCCCTGGTGACGAAGTGGCTATGATTCGTAATCAATTGATTATTAACGGAAATCGAGTCCATTTAGGTCGTCAATCTGCGCCTTACGATTTTGAGGAACAATTGTTTGAAACCCGTCACGCGGTCAGACTGATCCCGAATTCTGAAGCCAAAGACAGTTTTGATACTGTTGTCGTACCTGAAGGTCACTACTTAGTGATGGGTGATAATCGCAACAACAGCGCCGATTCTCGCTACTATGGCTTCGTGCCCGCCAAAGAGATTCAAGGAAAAGCCACGAAAGTGTTACTGTCGTTGGATGCACAGAATTATTATCTACCGAAAATGGAACGCTTTTTAGAAGATTTAATTTAAATAAATTCAATCACTTAAAAATTATTTTAAATTTTTTTCTTGAAAATATTTGATTGAGCCATAAATAGGAATTGTCGGCGCCGAAAGGGTCGACAAAACCGCCGCCGAATAATCGGGGCAATCAACTTAAATAGTAAAACATATTGCTTAATAGCGAGGATATGAAAATGCGTAACATCGATCTATCTCCCCTTTATCGTTCTTTCATCGGTTTTGATCACTTGGCTTCTATGATTGACGCAGCCAGTCAAAACGAAAAACAAACCAGTTATCCCCCATACAACATTGAGTTGTTGGCTGAGGATAAGTACCAAATTACTATGGCTGTAGCGGGATTTGCACAAGATGACATCACCATCGAAGTGCAAGAAAATACCTTGGCCGTTACGGGCAAAAGAGAATCGTCTGAACAAGAGCGTAAGTTCCTGCATAAGGGTATTTCTGAGCGGAATTTTGAGCGCAAGTTTCAATTGGGCGATCACGTTAAAGTACTTGCAGCTGATATGCAAAACGGCTTGCTTCACATCGAACTGGAGCGCGTTATTCCAGAAGCGAAGAAGCCTAGGAAAATTGAAATTGGCAGCAGATTGCTAGAAAACAACTAATCTGCAAGTAGTGAACTTTTAACGCAAAACGGCGCTCTCCCAGCGCCGTTTTTTTATGTTTCAGTGTCAACTCAATACAGGATCCATAAATTCAACACTGCCCCACCCAGTAGTACGAGAAACGTCAGCAGCATACCCCAAATTCGTTGCCAGCTAGCGCCGCTATGGTTGGTCAAGCCGTATGCATGGATTAGTCGTCCTATCAGCAAGGCTGAGCCCAGAATGTGTAGAAGGACTGCCGACGTATCATTGACTTCAGCAATAAAAATCAAAACCAAGCTTAGGGGAACATATTCGGCGAAATTACCATGGGCTCTCATGTATGCACTGAGATGTGCATCTCCACCATCTCCAAGACTGACCTTTTTAGATTTACGTTGCTTCACGACCAATATAGACAAATAGACAAAGGTTATGGCAAGCAGACCAGCGTAAAACGCAGTAATTGGCGTATGCATTTGAGTATTTCCTCTTGTAAAAAACAAAAACCCACGTAAATCGTGGGTTTTGATTCGATTGCTACTGGTTTATCCAAGCTCCGCCGCAAGCTTTTCGCTTACATCACTGACCGGCTGAGTACCATCAATGCACAGATAATTGCAGTTCCCTGCTTCCGCTTCAGTCGTGTAATAATCGACCAAAGGCTTAGTTTGCTCATGATAAATAGCTAAACGTTTGCGTACCGTATCTTCTTGATCGTCGGGACGGATAACCAATTCTTCACCAGTGTCGTCGTCTTTGCCTTCTTCTTTGGGAGGGTTATAGACAACATGATAGACTCGACCTGAGCCAGGATGTACCCGTCGACCTGCCATACGCTCAACAATGACTTCGTCTGCCACATCAAACTCGATGACGTGATCAATGGAGATCCCGGCTTGTTTCATTGCATCGGCTTGAGGAATGGTGCGCGGGAAACCGTCAAGTAAGAAACCGTTTTCGCAATCTTGTTGGGCAATGCGTTCTTTCACCAATCCGATAATCAAATCATCGGACACCAGTTTTCCTTCATCCATGACTTTTTTTGCTGCTAAGCCCAGATCCGTGCCAGCCGAAATCGCAGCACGCAACATGTCACCGGTGGAAATCTGTGGAATGCCGTAGCGCCCCATCAAAAACTGAGCTTGTGTACCTTTTCCTGCGCCGGGTGCACCAAGTAGGATAATGCGCATGCCGTGTCCTCTTACTGAAATATTGAATAATTTTGTCTAGGCGCAACTTTACACACTCACGTTGTGGGATACAAGACTATGAGCGCCTTTAAGCCCCTCTTGAGTATCAAGTTTTTGACCTTTTGATGACAAGATTGACTCACTAACAGCAATGCTTAGTTGGCAATGAGGTTAAGGCCTCTAATCAGTGCTAGGTTTATCGGTCTGTTCGAGGGCTTGGGTTGCAGGGAAATTGTCAACTTCTGTGAACAGTACACTGCTTTGGGGAAGTTGCGAAAAGTGCAATCGGCCATTTTCAGCAAAACGCGCTTCATCAAACTGCAACACAATTACATTGCCTTCGTTGCTAGAGAAGGTCAGCATTTCTCCACCGGACTCCAGTTGAATGGAAGCCGGAGAAGAAAATGAAAATAAAATCTTATCGTAATCTGACAGATACCATTTGGGTAGATTGCCCGTTTTACGCTGAAGGTGGTTAAGATCTTCAAGCACCATAAAAACATCCTGATAATTCTGGGTAGTATCAACAATGTTGAGTTTTATTCCGCTGGACAATCGAACCATCCACGGTGGCTGATTCACCACTAAAGTCCAGTTTTTCGCAGCACTTGGATCTAAGTTAGGTAAATCAACTAATTCACCCTCTACCAACTTAAGATCACGGATTTGCCCATCTTGGTGCTGCAGCTGTACCTTCAGTTCAGCGTCTCGTGTTAACCAAACCTTGTGATACAAAGTTGCCAATGGGCTTTTATGGTGCCCCTCAAAATAGTTCACCACGCGGTTAATCTCTTCATAGGGTACACGAGTCGTTGTATCTTGGGTTGTCAAACAGCCACAGAGCCATAGAACACAAAGAAAAGGGATAAGTGCAATTGATTTGCTAAACATTGGCCGCGGGACCTAGACAGGAGTAAAACACTATAGACAGACAACAAGAATCGGTAGTTCAATCCCGAGCCTTGAAATAAAAAAAACCGCAGTGCCAATGAGGAATCTGCGGTTCTTTAAGGTGCTCTTGTGGTGGCAATGATTAAGCTTTAGCTAAATCCATCAACAAACGATTCAGTTTAGTTACAAAGCTGGCTGGATCTTTCAAACTGCCCTGCTCTGATAATGCGGCTTGGTCAAACAACACGTCAGCCCATTGACCAAACTGCTCTTCATCCTGAATATCTGCCAGCATTTTCACCAATTGGTGTTCCGGATTGAGCTCAAAATGATACTTAGCTTCAGGAACAGGCTGCCCTGCCGCTTGCATCAGCTTAATCATTTGCGTCGACATGCCGTGCTCATCGGTGACGATACAAGCAGGAGAGTCCGTTAGACGATGGGTAAACTTCACGTCCACCACTTTATCGCCCAATGCTGTTTTCACGCGCTCCAATACACCTTCTACCGCTTTTTCGGCTTTTTCCTGCTCTTTCTTGCTTTCTTCGTCCTCCAAATCTCCCAAGTCCAGTGCACCTCTGGCAATAGACTGGAATGATTTACCATCGAACTCTGTCAAGTGAGACATCAGCCATTCATCGATTCGATCAGACATCAACAACACTTCGATGCCTTTCTTACGGAAGATTTCCAAGTGAGGGCTCGATTTGGCCGCTTGGTAGCTGTCTGCGGTAATGAAGTAAATTTTCTCCTGACCTTCTTTCATACGCGACACGTAGTCGGCAAAAGAAACGGTCTGGGCGCTAGAGTCATTGTGAGTAGAAGCAAAACGCAACAAACCCGCAATTTTTTCACGGTTGGCGAAGTCTTCTGCTGGACCTTCTTTTAAGACATTGCCAAACTCACCCCAGAAAGACTGATATTTGTCGCCATCGTTTTTCGCCATGCGCTCCAGCATTTGCAGCACTCGCTTGGTGCAGCCTTGACGGATTGCTTGAGTTACTTTGTTGTCTTGTAAAATTTCACGTGAGACATTCAATGGTAAATCGTTGGAGTCCAGCAAACCTTTCACAAAACGCAGGTATGTGGGCATAAATTGCTCGGCGTCGTCCATGATGAACACACGCTGCACATACAATTTCAAACCGTGATTCTGATCGCGATTCCACAGGTCAAATGGTGCTTTTGAAGGAATGTACAGCAAACTGGTGTACTCGGTTTTCCCCTCAACTTTGTTGTGCGCCCAAGTCAATGCATCAGCATAATCGTGAGATACATGCTTGTAGAACTCTTGATATTCTTCATCGCTGATTTCAGATTTGTCACGGGTCCACAATGCAGTCGCTTTGTTAACCGCTTCCCAATGACCGGGTTTTGCCGGGATCTTCTCACCGTCAGGACCTTCTGACTCTGGCACTTCGGCTTTATACATTTTCACCGGAATGCTGATGTGCTCAGAATATTTTCCGATGATAGAACGTAGACGCCAGTCATCCAGAAACTCTTTCTCGTCTTCACGTACGTGCAGAATGATTTCCGTTCCACGATCCGCTTTTTCGATATCAGCAACAGTGAATTCACCCTCGCCTTCAGACGTCCATTCCACACCGCGATCGGCTTCTAGGCCGGCGGCACGGGTGCGCACTGTGACTTTGTCCGCAACAATAAAAGCAGAATAGAAACCGACCCCGAACTGACCAATCAGTTTGGAATCTTTGGCTTGGTCGCCAGACAGTTTGCTGAAGAATTCTTTGGTGCCAGATTTGGCGATGGTGCCCAAATGCTCAATCACCTCATCTCGCGTCATACCAATACCGTTATCGGCAATGACGATGTTACCAGCGTCTTTATCTACGCTGAGTTTGACGTGCAACTCGCCGTCGTTTTCATACAAAGCATCATTGGATAAAGCTTTAAAACGCAATTTGTCTGCTGCATCGGCAGCGTTTGAGACTAGTTCACGCAAAAAGATTTCTTTATTGGAATAAAGGGAGTGGATCATCAACTGAAGCAATTGTTTTACTTCGGTTTGGAATCCGTGTGTTTCTCGATGAGCGGTTTCAGCCATAAACAAGCATCTCCTGGTTGAATGTGTTCTTATTGCTAGGCTGATGAGATGAGGACGTTTCGGTGAAATTCAAGTTTATTGCATGACAAAAATCGAGTAAAAATCGCAACGATACAAAGTGTGGAGGATCAAACGTTGCGCCTAAAGGACGAGCAACCCCTTTGGTTTACAAAGAACGCCGGCCTGTAAACGCATGCATCAAGGTATTGCCATCGACAAATTCTAATTCGCCGCCTACAGGCATGCCGTGGGCTAAACGAGAAGCAGCAATGTCTTTGGATTTACACATCTGTGCAATGTAGTGTGCAGTAGCCTCACCTTCCATAGTTGGATTGGTGGCCAGGATCACTTCTTTTAATTGGCCGCTACCGAGCAGGGTCTCGAGCTTGTCTAAGCCAATCTCCGCAGGTCCGATACCATCGATGGGCGACAAGTGCCCCATCAAAACGAAGTACCGGCCTTTGAACTCAGAAATTTGCTCTATCACCATCACGTCTTGAGGCGACTCCACAATACACAGTTGTTCACTGTCTTGGCGACGGGGATCGGAACAGATCTCGCACAAAGACGACTCGGTAAAGTTGCGACACTCGCTACAGTGCTTCACATGCTCCATGGCGTCATGCAAATGTTGACTGAGATTAAGTGCCCCTTGACGATTGCGCTCCAACAAATGAAACGCCATACGCTGCGCGCTCTTTTTACCTACACCAGGCAAACAGGTTAGCGCATCAATGAGCTCTTGGATCAAAGGGCTGAATTTCATCTCAGTTCTCGATGTTCGCTATTAAAACGGCATCTTGAAGCCCGGAGGCAATGGCATGCCACCGGTGACTTCGGCCATTTTCTCTTTGCTGGTCTCTTGAACGCGGCGGACTGCGTCATTAATGGCTGCAGCAACCAAATCCTCGATCATTTCTTTGTCGTCTTCGAACAAAGATTCATCGATATCTACGCGACGAACATTGTGATTACAGGTCATAATAACCTTCACCATGCCAGCACCTGCTTGGCCTTCTACTTCCATCTTCGCCAGTTCTTCTTGGGTCTTTTGCATGCGCTCTTGCATTTGTTGCGCCTGCTTCATGATGTTGCCCATTCCGCCTTTAAACATAATTATTCTCTCTCTAGTTAACGTGGCTTGATGCTGTCCGGCACTACCGTGGCCGAAAACGTCTCGATCAAGCGTCCAATATTTTCATCGGTTTTCACCAGATGCTGAGCATGTTCAACCCGCACCTGATTAATTCTCTGTTGCACAGCATAGGGTGTGTTGCGGGGTGATGTTGGGACCACCTGCAGTTCAATGTCTTGCTGCAACACATTAGACAACGCTTGTGTGAGTTGTTGCCGTGCAGATTCTGTATCCAAGTGGAGTTTGCTGTCTAGCAACTGCAAGGTCACTCGATTACCTTGTTTTTCGTACGCTGAGTGCAGCGCCAATTGCTTGGTTAATGCGGTGATTTCCATTTGCTCAATCAGTTGACTCCAAGTGTCCAACTGTTTGGCATGCACTACTTTTTGTCCATCTTCTAAAAATGCCGGAACCTCAAAATCCACCGGTACATTTACTTGTTCTTCTAGGTGGCTGTTGGGATCGAACTCGCTGGTCGTTTGAGGCTCCTCTTGAAAAGGAATAGGCTCATCTGACTGCAAATCGACACTTTCAACATCGTCAACCTGCCATGGCGGTGCATCTAAGACTTCAGATGAACTTGATAATACCGTTGAAGCCGATAACTCGGGCTGTCCTGAGTCAATCTCGTTGTGGCTTTGCTCATCAATTGAAATTGGCTCAGGTTTTGATTCTGGAGTGTCCGGTGCCGCAGGTGCTGAATCAGCGACTTCGCTTTGCTTCGGAGATACAGCAGCAGCGATCGGCGGCGCAGTTGGCCGACGCAGAGGAAGAATACTCTTGTCGCTTTCTGGGCGTTCAGACTTTTTTACTGCCTGAGGCGCGCCCTCCTCAGTGTCCGTGTGCTGCGATAGTTTTTCTTTTAACGCCAGTAAGCTTTGTGTTCTGTCTAACAATGACGGAGCTTGCTGAGCGGTCTCGACAGGTTCGTTTTGTTTTGGAGCAGGTTCGTTTTGTGGTTCTGCATGAAAATGGTCAACGGCGTAATCGTCGTCACCTTGCATGTCAAACATCATGTCGTTTTGCAGATCGAAATCGACCTCATCTGCCTGGCTTTGTGTGTCTGGCACACTAACCCGATTTTCCGCAGGCACAAGGGATTCGGCTTGGGCGAGAATATCCTGCTGCTGCGCATCCAACGCGCTAGCAACTTGAGCATCGTCTTCGTCTTTGTTGTGTTGCAGTTCAACTTTTTCCTGTGGCGCAGCCTCATTTGACTGAACGGTTTCAGAAGGTGCGGGCTGAGTTTCGACTTTAGGCTGCTGAGACACAACAGGCTTCGCGACAGGTGTCACAACTTGACCTTGTTCACGACTGAGTTGCTGAAAATCCTCGAGGTCTAGTGGCAAGGGGTCAGGACTAAAAGCCATCATTCTGAGCAAAGTCATTTCAAGCCCAGAACGACCGTCGGCTGCGTGGGTCAAATCTTTACGGCCTTGCAAGGCGATTTGATAACACAATTGCACTTGTTCCGGAGGTAACAATTTGGCCAACTGATAAACCGCTTTGGCGCTGACTGTCTCAAGCTTACAGGCTTCTGGAACAAACTGAGTCAAGGCGACCTGGTGCAGCAGACTGAGAATTTCACTGAGCAACTGAGAATAATCGGGAGCTTGAGTGGAAATATGTTCCACTTGCTCCATCAGTGCATCACTTTGTTTGGTAAACAGGGCGTGGACCAACTTAAGTATTTGATTTTTGTCCATCAAGCCGAGCATATCGCTGACCACAGACTCAAATACTTTACCGTTACTCTGGGCTATGGCTTGGTCAGTTAAACTCAGCGCATCCCGCATACTACCCTGAGCGGCTCGAGCGAGGAGCTGCAACGCTGCGGGCGTAAACTCAATCTGTTCCTGCTGGAGAATATGACTAAGCTGGCCAACAATCTGCTCACTGGACAAGGCTTTCAAGTTGAATTGCAAACAGCGGGATAGAATAGTCACCGGGAGTTTTTGTGGATCCGTCGTGGCCAACAAAAACTTCACATGAGGAGGCGGCTCTTCCAAGGTTTTCAGCAGTGCATTGAAGCTGTGTTTGGACAACATATGCACTTCGTCTATCAAATAGACTTTGAATTGACCACGAGTGGGCTTGTATTGGACATTGTCCAGCAGTTCTCGGGTATCTTCGACTTTGGTTCTCGACGCGGCATCGATTTCGAGCAAATCCACATAGTTGCCTTGCTCGATATCCAAACAAGTATGACATTGTCCACAAGGCGTGGCAGACATACCTTTTTCACAGTTGAGGCTTTTCGAGAAAATCCGGGCGATGGTGGTTTTACCCACTCCTCGAGTGCCGGTGAACAAATACGCATGGTGTAATCGGTTATTTGCCAGAGCATTTGAGATGGCAGTCACCACGTGCTCTTGCCCTACCAATTGACTGAATTGGTTAGGCCGCCACTTTCTCGCTAGAACCTGGTAGCCCATTGGCTACTCGCCCTCAAAACTACAAATAGCGTGGCATTGAATGCCGTTTTCATTCAAACGGGTTTCTCCGCCCAAATCTGGCAACGAGATTACAAAGCCTGCATGCTCAGCGATGCCACCCAAGCGGCGGATCAAATTTGCTGTCGCGATCATGGTACCGCCTGTTGCCAACAAATCATCGATCATCAGGACGTTCTCGCCCGGTTTGATGGCGTCTTCATGGATTTCTAGCGTATCTGTTCCGTATTCCAGCGCATAGCTTTCGCCAATAGTAGTGCGAGGCAATTTATTGGGTTTACGCACAGGTACAAAGCCAATGCCTAATTCAATAGCCAAAGGCGCACCGAATAAAAAACCGCGGGCTTCAGTGCCTGCGACTTTATCGAATTTCATCGGGCCGTATTTTGCAACCAACATCTCGATGCTGCTTGAAAATGCTTTGTGATCTTCTAATACGGACGTGACGTCCCTGAACATGATCCCCGGTTTGGGGTAATCGGGAACGGTTTTAATAACCGATTTTATATATGAAGCTGACACAGACATCCTCTTTGTGACTAGCGGAGTTTCTTTGCAGAATTAAAGATAGAAGGTTAACCAACCTAAAATAACGTGCATCAAAGGCAAAGCTAACAGTACTGCGACAGCAGCAAAGAAATATCCCCAGTTAAAAGGGTCTTTTTCGGCGCTATGATCTTGCATGGAACGGCTCCGTTTAGTGCATTGATATTCTTTGAAGCCGCAAATTTTAATCCAATCTAATCACAAATGACAGTGATTAATCTTCGCCAATCAATAATATCTGCTGCTGTAAAAGCTGCCGCACGGTGTCAATGGTTGCCCCTTCTACTTGCTCAGTTGGCAATTGTGGTAATGCACGAGTCATTTCACCGACCAAATCCGTTAACTTTATGCCTTGTTCCTGCTGTTGTTCACAGAGCTGGATAAGGTGGGCCGTCACACCATTAACTTCGAGGAAGTTTACCTCGTCAACATCGTCTCGATAGACGAGCAAAAATACCGGTTCGCCGGCTTCTTGGGGAATAAAGTCGGGTTTTACCTGATGCACGGGATAGGGATAACTGACCAATGAAACCAATTCAGAAAGGTAGACACGATCGGGAACAGCGTCGCCATTCCAAACCACCGCGGTTTGAGTTGTTTTGCGAATGCTGACGTCCAGCTCTAACCACTCGTAGTGAGCCAACTCCCGCATGCAAGCTGGATCGTCCGGCGTCAGCTCATAGCTTTGACTGAGAAACTCTACAAATTCTTTACTGATATCAACAAAATAGGGTGATCGGCAATGGTGAAATGCAAAAAATGTTCTGACCAAGGCTAGCCACTGCGAGTCAGTGTAAAGGCTTTTCAAAACCGGAAAACCGGTGGACAAAAAGCCGTTTATGTTATTGAAGAACAACTCGCGGTAAATTTTTAAGCGCCTTGCTTCTATTGGATAGTCCAATTCTGCCGGCTCCGCCTCCCGCAGTTGAGCCACAAAGCTTTGCTGAGTTTTGACAAAATCCTCCATTATCAAGCCCCCTGTTTAACCTGCGTATGTTCCGTTTTTTGAGCGCTTTGTTGAATGTGTCGGATACGTCTGACCTCTTGCAAAAGCTGTTCAATCGGCGGGATATTGAAATCGCGTTCCAGCAATGTGGGAAACACGCCGTGATATTCGTAGGCTTTGGCGAGAAGCTCCCAAACCGGCTCAATCACATCGGCGCCATGGGTATCCACCTTAAGATCCTCTTCTTCGTCGAAGTGCCCGGCGATATGTCCGTAAGCAATTCGATGACTGGGTAGCGATTTCAAAAAATGATCGGCGTCATAACCATGATTAATTGAATTTACATAGATATTGTTTACGTCTAACAAAAGCTGGCAGTTAGCGCGCTCCAAGACTTCTAAGGTGAAGTCCAACTCGCTGATCTGTTGACCGGGCGCGGCGTAGTAGGAAACGTTTTCAAGGATCAGTGGACGTTCCAGAATGTCCTGAACTTGCTTAATTCGCGTTACAACGTGCGTTATGGCCTGTTCTGTGAAAGGAATTGGCATCAAATCATACATGTGCCCATGGCCAGAGCAGTAGCTCAAGTGCTCGCTATAAAAAGCAATGTTGTGCGTGTCTAAAAAAGACTTAACTTGCTTTACAAAATTAATATCTAGAGGGTCAAAGGAGCCGATGGACAATGAAAGTCCATGGGTAACAAAACGATTTTTTTGAGTTAACTGGGTAAAATGCTTTTGGTACTTTCCCCCCAATGGGATCCAGTTTTCAGGAGCCACTTCCCAAAAATCCACTTCTTGTGGCAAATCAGGATAGATTTCGTCCATCATTTCACGACGTAAACCTAAGCCAACACCGCTAACGGTTCCTGAGCTCATTCAATCCCCCCTGTTGTTCAATTCGATATGCAAAGGCCGGCAATGCCGGCCTCTTTTAAGCTATTTGCTTAGATAAGATTAAGCTTGGCCGCCGCACTTACCTTCTCCACATTTGCCTTCTTTCTTGGCTTTGTCGCCACCGCACTTGCCTTCGCCACATTTGCCTTCTTTCTTAGCTTTGTCGCCGCCGCACTTGCCTTCGCCACATTTGCCTTCTTTCTTAGCTTTGTCGCCGCCGCACTTGCCTTCGCCACATTTGCCTTCTTTCTTAGCTTTGTCGCCACCGCACTTGCCTTCGCCGCATTTGCCTTCTTTCTTGGCTTTGTCGCCACCGCACTTACCTTCGCCACATTTGCCTTCGGCAGCATCTTGCATATAACCAGAATCTAGCGTTTGCAAGCCAAATGGATTGGCATGTGCCTGCAGACTCACACTCGCCAGTGAGCCAATAACAACTGCACCTAAAGCCGAAGCAATAGCAGATTTTTTAACTTGTTTCATAATTATTTCCCATAATGTTGTGTGAGTCTTGCCACTTGTTGCGATGTTTTAGACCGCGATCTATTTAAAACTATTTCAATAATTGCACTTACGACAGCAAAATTTCGACTAACGACATACATTCCCGTTCAGTTGCTGTTTAATTCGCTGATGGCGAATGCTTGTCTTGGTGTATAGACAGACCGAGTTGCAAAAATATTTCTAAAAAAGTATCACAAATTTATCACTTTTTATTTTCTATGACAGAGACATCTTGCTCGAATTCAACTAGGCCGTTGCGGATCGCGTAATCACGCAATATGGAAATGATTGCGTTGAGATGTTTAGATTTGCGGCTAACCGCATAATGGGAAGGTATTTCAGCCAAATTTTCGATCAGAATATTTTTGACCTTATTGTGAGGTATTTGGTTGATATAGTAATTGTAAGGGCCTGCATAAGACAACACGCCGTATGCTCTTCCAGAGGCAAACAACTGTAAGGTATCTAAACTACCGGTTAGGTCGACGATCTGCATTCCTTTTTGGACAAACTTTTGTCGAAATCCGTTGTAATCGTAGCTGCGAATAGCAGCAACTGGGTAATCTGTTGATAGATCCGAGTTTTGATAAAAATTGAGTTGCAGATCGGTATATTTAGGCTCGATGAACAGTGCATTTTTTGCTAAAGCAGAAGTGCTTTTTATGTTGAGTGTCAGATCGACTTCGCCACTTTCTACCATTTTGAAAATACGCGCGGCACCGATGCAAAAGGCGTCTACGTCATACTGGTAGGCCTCAAAAATTTTACGAGTGACATCGATTACTCTACCGACACATTTCCCGCTATTTTCGTCTATTACCGTAAGCGGAGGAAATACCACTACACCCATGGTAATAGTCTGTTTAGCTTGAAGGTATCCAGATGCCATTAACGTAATAACAAGGAGTAGTTTTTTCATTCATCTTCCCATTCTTTGCAGAATTAACTTAGCACATGACAGATCAATTTGCTTGCGATGTGTGAGTTTGTCTGGGTACTTTTTTACTGCAAAATCGGGATTTTAGTTTTATTGCTAATTCCACAACGAAAAATGGCCTCATAGTGGTGAGGCCATTTCCCGAGTTGCAGGCTGTTGAGACCTGCATACCATGTTGAACTGGGTCGTTCAGTTCGAACTGATTAGTTCACAATGTCAGTATTAGATACGCTCTTGGATAACCGCAGCGATAGGCGATGAATCCAAACCGTTTTCTGCAATCCACGCTTGTAGCGTTTTGCCGTCTTGCTCAGGGGCAGTCAAGTCGCTCTTAGGCATCTGCTTGACCATCAACTCGCCGGTTTCCACAGCGTTGTTCAACATTGCAGTGCGGATAAGGCTGTTGCCGCCACAGGTTACACCTGAGTAGTAATCTTTCAGTTTCAGACGATAGTCAGACTGAACCTTTTTCATTTTTTTACGCAATTCACCTTTGTCATCGGTTTTGACGATGTTACAGATGTTTTGCAAATCATCTTCGATGCCCGCTTGAGCGTTGCCAGCAAAGATAAAAGAAGTAGAAGCGATTAAGATAGAAGCTTTAACAATTTTCAACATGGTTAAATTCCTCGGTTTAAAGTTAAGTAAGTTGTTTCAACGAGGTCTATTAAAGCTCATGTTTGAGTAGACTAAAATCTGAACAACGATACTTAGGTATCCGAGTTAATACCATTTAAATTAAGCATGGCAATTTTAGAGTTGCTGATATTGTTCATCTAACAAATGGGTCATGAGTGGCTCACCTTCCTGATTGACCCGAAATTCACCGAACTGAGCTTGCTCGTATCTCTGCCCACTGCCCTCTTCAAAGAAAAAGGCATTGGTTGCAAACTTCACTCTACCCTCTCGCAATCGATAAAGTAGCGTCATTTGATTGAGCGCAAGGGATTGGCCTTGGTAGAGCGCCACAAAATGTGCAACGTTGTTTTCATCTAGTTGAACGATGACTCTCCCATCTTTATTGTTCTGCGGGTCTTGCTCTTGACTCAAGGCATCAATGATTTGCTGCCCCACGGCAAAGCGCAGTGCCATATAGTCTCCTTGCATTAAAGAACGTGGATCGACCGGTGCCAGTTCCAATAACACTCTTTTACCAGAATCCAGATGGGCTTCCTTTTGATAAATACTGTGGTTTATCAACCCTAACACTAGCACTAAGGCGAGCAACGCAACCCACTTTTTCATTGGTACAACTCCTTACTCCAAGCATTCATTCGACTCCAAGCCAAACGCAAGGCCAACAATATCGCCCCTAAAAAGGCAAAAGAGTACGCTTTGTGGAGTAAGGTGGTGTCAAGGTTGTAGTAATAGTTGCTCACGTAATACACCAAGGCAGCACCTCCGAGTATCATCAACTTTCGATTGGAGCTAGAAAAACCCAGTATCAAAATAGCCATTCCTGCTGTGACTCCTTGGGCAAAAAAGGAACCCACACACAACACAGTGGCAAAGACTAAGATTTTTATTGCTGATGACGATTTTAATGGCAGATCATAGCGCCGCAATAAATGAGCGACTAAGCCTAGAAATACAGCGACCGTTAGCCCTTCATCCAGCCATGACAAAAAACGAGAGTTCCACTCCAGCCAGTCAAATAATTCATTTTGCTGTGAGGCTAAACTGGTGACTTTACTAATAATCAAAGCCAACACAAATCCATATCCGATACCCTGTATTTTACGTAGCAGGTGACTACCCGAAAACTCCTTGAGCCACACAAAAATGCAAGCCGCCAACAATATTGGATTGGCCAACGCGATGACATTGAGCGCACCAAGAAATGCACAAAAACTCAATCCCGCCAGGCACGCACTGGATATGCTGTGAAGGAAGCTGGGCATCAGCCACATTAAAACCATTTCGATGGCAAAAACGAATAGCCAAAAGACGCTATGATCCCAATCGTACGAGTCACTTAATCCATAAATAAGTAGCCCTTGAGCCGCGACACTAAACGCCAAGCCAATGTGATGGGTAAACTCGGACTCTTGATGTTTGAGCAGCCAATACACCCCGGCCAACATCATGCTGCCTAGAAGCGCGCAGGCAGCCTTACTGTCTATAATGGAGCTCAAGGCCAAGCTAATAAAGCTCAAGATAAAAAGCGCGGCTAGCCAGCCACAAAAGGCCAGCAATAGGTGCACATACCAAGGGGCTTGCTTGGCTGACGTATGCTCATGTGGCGCATCATCCAACAAGCCTGCCAATCGCTGTGCTAAGTTCGCTGTTTCAGTCATGGCGCTGCTCCTGATAAACCGTTTTCAACCAAGCAGCCGCAGCACTGCCTAAACCAATGACGACAAAACTCAGCAGCAGTGAGAGTACATCATAACTATTTTCGGGCATCAGTTTAACTAGCAAAGCAATGACCACCACAATAGAGCTGATGCAGCCTGCAACCAACATCAACAAATCAATGGATTTGAGTCGATACAGATAGTAACCGACGACCATGGTGACTCCCCAAGCAAACAATCCTGACCATTGGGCGGGTCGTTCAAACAAACCATTGACTGCGTTAAAAGTAATGGCACAGACCGCTGCCATCACAAACACCTGGCGAGGCCATTCCGGTGAAAAAGATGGAAACCGGTGTCTGGCCCATTCCCACATAACACTGGCAAACACATTCCAAAGCCACAAACACCACAGCATCGTGTTTCCAGACGTATCACCCCATCCCCAAACACTCAAACCGGCTTGAAAATACAACATAATCGAGAGATTTAGCAGCGCAGCCCACAACACCCATAAGGCGGGAAATCCGCTGATGATCACCCACGGAATAATCAATAGAGCCCAGTTAAAAAACAACTGCCAAGGATCCGCTCCGGTCTGGTAGGTTTGACCAAAAAAAGCCAAGGTAGCGCCTAATGTAATGCAGGCGACAAAAAGGCAAAGCTTACCAATGAGGGGGCGAGCATGCAGCCAGAAATAGGCCAAAACAGGAAGCACAATAGTGGATTGCAGCAATACAAATTTTTCAACTCGGCTCATCCCCGACCAATTGGCGGCAACGAAAAACACAACGGCGATAGCCAGCGCCAAAGCGCCACAAATCAGCAACAGTCGATCAATGAAATCCAACCAATTTTTGCTTCGGGGATACACTTGTGATGCATGTAATGCTTCGTCAATTTTACTCTGAGGGATGCGATTTTCGCGATAATAGTCGATAAATTGACTTCGAGTAGGATCGTCCATGGGATTGCTCATCGGGCTATGTTTCATCAATCTTGCCCAACTTTTCCGCAAAACACCAGAACCACAGGCACAAAAAAAGGCGCTCTAAGAAGCGCCTTTTTAACGTTAGATGTGCGTCGATTAGCGACGTAGACCCAAACGTTTGATCAGATCTTGATAACGCTCAGCGTTTTTGCTTTTCAAGTAATCAAGCATTTTACGACGCTGACTAACCATACGTAGCAAACCACGACGTGAGTGGTGATCTTTCTTGTGGCTTGAGAAGTGACCTTGCAATTTGTTGATGTTGTGAGTCAACAAAGCAACTTGAACTTCAGGTGAACCTGTGTCGCCTTCTTTAACGCCGTATTCAGCAATGATTGCTGCTGTTTCTTGTGTACTTAGTGACATAATACTCTCCAGTTTAGATAAATGACTGGCCGATCACTAATTCAGCCCAGTCGAAAGAGCGCGTATTATAGCCATGGAAACGGTTTTTTCAAGGCTTATTCTCGGTTACCACTAGAAATATCCTAGCTTGTTAGGTTCAATTTAACCTGAGTGCTGGTAAGTCTTTGATTCTCATATAAACTGATACTTCAAATGGACAATAACGAGAATAATATGGTCACAGCAGCACCGAAGGCATCTCAGCGACTTAGTGTATTAATCACACTGTCTTTATTTATTCTGATTTGCTCTTCTTGGTGGTACCAAATGCCCGCCGCCGACAGCGAATTCACCATCGGCCAGACTCCCTTCTCTCTGGTCAATGCCAAAAACCATGTTGCCCTGATTGCCCAGCGGCCCCACTTCACTGGTTCCGAAGACCATGAGCGAGTCAGACAATACATTGTCAGTGAACTGCAAAAAATGGGCTTGGAAGTAGAGATACAAAGCACTTTGGCCACCTCATCCAAATACTATGTTGCAACTCGAGTGAATAATATTGTCGCTCGGTTGCGCGCTCCCCAATGGCCGCCAGCTCAACAAGGGGTGATTCTAGTATCCCATTATGACTCTGCTAACTACTCTGCTTTGGGTGCCAGTGATGCAGCTAGCGGTGTGGCGGTGATTTTAGAGGGGATACGGACCTTTATTGACAGCCAAGTTGCCTTTACTAATGACATCTATGTATTGATCAGCGATGCTGAAGAACAAGGTTTGCTGGGCGCGGAAGCCTTTATTGCTGAACACCCCTGGGCCAAAAATGTTCAAGTTGCAGTCAATTTTGAAGCCCGAGGCTCCGGCGGGCCCAGCTATACCTTACTTGAGACAAACGGCGGAAACTTAGGCTTAGTGGAGGCCTTTAAACAAGCCAAGATTTCCTACCCTACCGCAAACTCTTTGATGTATAGCATCTACAAAATGTTGCCCAACGACACCGACCTCACAGTCTTTCGAGAGCAAGGTAACATCAAAGGCTTCAACTTCGCCTTTATTGACGATCACTTTGATTATCATACCCAGCAAGACTCTCCTGAGCGACTTGACGATAGCAGCTTGAATCATCAAGCTGACTATCTCACCAGTCTATTGCCTTATTTGGCAAGTGCCGATTTACAGCAACTCGACAGTGAGGTTGACCACGTTTACTTCAATTTTGCCAATTTGGGTGTCTACAATTATCCCTTTACTTGGGTTCTGCCCATGGCCGTTTTGCTTGCCTTTGCGTTAGTTGCAAACGCAGTAAGTGGTGTGCGCCGCGGCACATTGTCTGTCAAGTTAATGTCCATCGCGGTTTTGCCAATGGTGATGACTCTGGCTCTTGCGGTGGCCGTTGGTTGGCTAGGTTGGCAACTATTGCTGTGGATTTATCCCCAGTTAGGTGACATTCCCCAAGGATTCCACTATGCCGGTCATTTAGTCATTGCCTTTGGTATCTTACTGACCATGAGTGTCAGCGCAGGTCTATACCGCTGGGTAACGAAGAAATTCCCCCATATTACTCCTGCAAATTGGTATGCTCCGGTGGTATTGCTATGGGTATTGGTCAATTTGGCTATCGCGTTGGGATTAACCGGAGCCGGTTTTTTCATCATCATGGCCGTAACCACCTTTGCCATTTTTAGCAATTTGCAACGTGCCAAACAAAGTGTTAATCGACAGGCTCTGCTCATTACCCTCTTCAGTATTCCTGGATTGGTTATCGTTACGCCCCAAATCCCCGTCTTCGTCATTGGCTTGGGATTATCCAGTCTATACATTGCAACGACTCTGAGTGTCATGGTATGGCTGACGTTGATGCCATTGATGTTTTTAATCCGCGGCGTACGGAGCATTCAATTATTTCTACTCGGCGGTGCGGTTATTGCAGCAATTGGCATCTCCATGCACAGTGAATACACAACCGAACAAAAAAAGCCCACCCATTTAAACTATTTGTACGATCATAGTACTCAACAAGCTTGGCTGTACAGTTACACTCGCGAATTAGATTCATTTCTAGGTGCTGTTTTTGAACCTGCGGACTATAAATCCATCGACATTTCTCAAGTTTATCCAGTATCCCCTAGACGTATGCCAATCTACACCAAGGTGACCGCGCCCTTAGCTTTGGACGTTCCCCAATACCGAGCAGAAGTTCAAGAACAAGGAGATGGCAGTACGGTTTTGCGTCTTCAAATCACACCGAACCGTTCAATACAAAGGCTGGAACTGAGCAGTGATAAAGGGTTTTTACTTCATTCTTTGAGTGTCAATGGAAAAACCTTTGCTGCCAAAAACAAAATGCAGCGCCCTGGATTTTTCTTCCGAATGGCCATGACAGATCAGCAAAGTGTTGAGCTGCTATTACATTACGACGGCAAGCAAAAACCCCAGTTTCGAATTGTAGAAAGCGCTTGGGATTTGCCTCAGCGATGGGAAGGCTTTCCAAATCGGGACGACACCTTGATGCCGTCGCCGTTTCGGATATCAGATATGACGCAAGTCTCACAGCGAGTGATATTAGATTAATGGGTTGTCGCGCACCACGACTCGTTTGGGTGCGACACGCTGCAACTCGTCGATGTTGCCGACTCCCAAAAAGCCAGCATCGTCATAGACTCTGACTTGCTCGCCGACGCTCATCTGTCGAGCGGACTCTGATTGCACCGGATTGCCGTTTCGAAAGAACATCGATCCTTGTTCATCCAGAGCCACTTCAGCCAATACCGAGACAGCGCTGTCCATGGGCAACAAAAAGGCATCCAGTTGAGTAAAGTTTGCCGAGTCGAGCAGATCCAATTGTTGTTCGTTGATCTGGTCACGCAAGCTTTGTAAATGCTCTAAAGTGACCTGACGCTCCAGCGGGTAATCTGCCACTTGAGTGCGATGCAAGCGACTCACAAAGGCTCCGCAACCTAACAACTGCCCGATGTCATCCACCAAAGAACGAATGTAGGTCCCCTTGGAACAATGGACTTGCATGTCCACTTCATCTTTCTCAATTCGGCTGATCTGCAAATCAAAGATGGTAATGGGCCGAGCTTCTCGGGGCACTTCGATACCCTTTCGAGCATAGTGATATAGAGGTTTGCCCTGATATTTAAGGGCAGAATACATTGAAGGTACTTGATTCGACCGGCCCAAAAACGACAGGCATGCCTGACGGATGGTTTGCTCGTCAACCTCCACCGGCTTTTCCTCAACAACCTCGCCATCGGCATCGGATGTGGTGGTACGCACGCCCAATTTCGCTGTCACCAGATAGGTTTTGTCCGCATCTAATAAAAATTGAGAAAACTTGGTGGCTTCTCCCAAACAGATGGGCAACATTCCGCTGGCGAGAGGGTCAAGGGCACCGGTGTGCCCTGCTTTGGCTGCATTGAAAATCCGCTTCACTTTTTGCAACGCATCGTTGGACGACAGCCCTAAGGGTTTGTCCAACAAAACGATGCCATCTAAACAGCGACCTTTACGACGTCGAGCCATATCAATCGTCTTGCTCTTGATTTTCCTGATCCAGATCGCGACCGGCTTTTAACGCACGCTCTTTATCTTGATTCAGTGTTTGTGAAACCAAATTGGAAATACGCATCCCTTCGGTAATCGACGTATCCAAGAAGAACTTCACCGCTGGCACCGTTCTCATACGCATACGTTTGGCCAACAAAGTGCGAATAAAGCCTTTGTTGTCCTCTAAAATCTGCTTATACAGCTTAAGCTTTTCTTCGTCTGTTTCGAAAAAAGTGACGTAGATCTTTGCGTGTGCAAGATCACGAGAAACGTCAACTCCAGAAACAGTCACCAGACCCAAACGAGGGTCACGATTTTTGAATTCGTTTTGAAAAATGCTGGCCACTTCTTTGTGGATCTGTTGCCCCACGCGATCAGTTCTTGAAAATTCTCGTGCCATGCTTTTACTCCTATCAATTCAGTCAAAAACGGAGGCCGAAGCCTCCGTTTTACTGCCGATCAAGCTCAACTAAATTATGCCTTGCTCGGCACTGAGCTGGATCAAATCTCGCGTTTTACTTCAATGGTTTCGAAGACCTCAATTTGGTCTCCGACTTTAACGTCATTGTAGTTCTTCACGCCGATACCACATTCCATACCGTTGCGGACTTCTTGTACGTCATCTTTAAAGCGACGCAAAGATTCCAATTCACCTTCGTAGATAACCACGTTGTCACGTAATACGCGGATAGGCGCACTACGCTTAACATTACCTTCGGTCACCATACAGCCAGCGATTGCACCGATCTTAGGCGATTTGAACACGTCACGAACTTCAGCCAGACCAATAATTTCTTGTTTGAACTCAGGTGCAAGCATACCGCTCATCGCCTGTTTCACTTCGTCAATCAGGTCATAAATCACGCTGTAATAACGCAAGTCAATCTCTTCTGCTTCGATCATGCGGCGAGCAGTGGCATCAGCACGAACGTTAAAGCCAACGATGATTGCGCTTGAAGCGGCTGCCAAGCTGGCATCGGTTTCGGTGATACCACCTACGCCACTACCGACAATATTGACTTTCACTTCATCAGTAGACAACTTAACCAAAGATTCGGAAATCGCTTCAACTGAACCTTGTACGTCCGCTTTAAGGACTACATTCAATTCACTGACATCACCAGCTTCCATGTTAGCAAACATGTTTTCCAGTTTCGCTTTTTGCTGTTTAGCCAGCTTCAGTTCACGCTGCTTGATGCTGCGTTTTGTTGCCACTTCACGAGCCTTACGCTCATCTTGAACAACCAGCGCATCTTCACCTGCGGTAGGTACACCAGACAAGCCGAGAATTTCCACAGGAGTAGAAGGACCGGCAATGGTCACTTCCTGACCATTTTCATCGCGCATCGCACGCACACGGCCATACTCGATACCACACAACAGGATATCACCGGCTTTTAGCTCACCTTCTTGAATCAACACAGAAGCGACAGGGCCGCGTCCTTTGTCCAAGCGAGATTCAATTACAATACCTTTAGCCGGACCAGTAGGAACTGCTTTCAGATCCAAGACTTCAGCTTGCAATGAGATGGCTTCAAGCAACTCATCGATGCCCATACCGGTCTTCGCAGAAACGTGAACAAACTGGTGTTCACCGCCCCACTCTTCGGAAATTACTTCCAATTGCGATAACTCAGTTTTCACACGGTCTGGATCAGCCGCTTCTTTATCCATTTTGTTAACTGCAACAATCAACGGTACGCCTGCTGCTTTAGCATGCTGAACCGCTTCTTTGGTTTGTGGCATCACGCCATCGTCTGCCGCAACAACCAAGATAACGATATCGGTTGCCGTTGCACCACGTGCACGCATGGCGGTAAAGGCCGCGTGTCCAGGAGTATCCAAAAAGGCAATGCGACCATTGTCGGTTTCTACACTATAAGCACCGATGTGCTGTGTAATACCACCGGCTTCGCCCGCAGCAACTTTGGCACGACGAATGTAATCCAACAAAGATGTTTTACCATGGTCAACGTGACCCATGATGGTAACCACTGGAGCACGAGTGGTCTTCTCACCCACTGCCGTATCTGCCAACAATTCATCTTCTAGAGCGTTGTCGTTGACCAACTCATATTTGTGACCCATTTCCTCGACCACCAACACTGCCGTGTCTTGGTCTAGTACTTGGTTGATAGTGACCATTTCGCCCATTTTCATCATGGTTTTGATCACTTCAGTGGCTTTGATCGCCATCTTGTTAGCTAATTCGCCAACGGTAATGGTCTCACCGAGACGCACGACACGCTCGACCGGCTGAGCTGGCTTGTTGAAGCCGTGCTTCAGGTCGGCACCGGCGTTTTTCTTAGATTTCTTGCGACGACGTGAGCTGCGCTCAACTTGCGCATCTTCTTCGTCTTCCGCTTCTTGAGCATAGCGGTTTGAATGCAAGTGCACTTCTTCGGCTTCTTGCTTCTTACGACGCTCTTCTTCTTCTTTCCAGCGACGTTCGTTTTCTTCGGCTAGGCGTTTTGCTTCTTCAGCCGCTTTGCGGGCATCTTCTTCAAGCTTGCGCTGTGCTTCTTCTTCTTGAGATTTGCGAATACGCTCCGCTTCAGCACGAGCACGTTCTTGCTCGGCTTTTTCTTCCGGCGTCAATTTGTGTTCTTCTGCCTGGCGAGCTTCTGCTTCACGTTTTGCCTGCTCAGCGCGTGCAGCTTTGTCGGCTTCCGCTTTCGCTTTGGCTTCAGCTGCTTTGCGAGCTTTTTCTTCAGCCGCTTTTTTCGCTTCCTCTGCAGCTTGACGCTCTGCTTCTAGTTTTGCTTGCTGTTCCGCAGCTTTGCGCTTGGCTTCTTCTTCAGCCAATCGTGCTTCTTCTACTTCACTGCGTTTTACATAGGTACGTTTCTTACGTACTTCCACTTTAACCGCTTTAGACTTACCTACACTTAGGGTGCTGGTTGTCTTACGTTGCAACGTCATGCGCTTCGGACCATCGGATCCGTGGCCACCGTGGGCTTTGCTCAAATGATCCAGTAACTGACGTTTTTCATCTTCAGTCACTTGATCGCCCGCCTTTTTGGTCAAACCGGCATCTGCAAATTGCTGAACTAAGCGATCAACTTGAGTGCCAATATCTGCGGCGAGCTTTTCAATGGAGACTTCTGCCATATAAATGTATTCCTCTTGTTGATGCGTCTTATTCTTCACTAAACCAAACGATGTTACGTGCCGCCATGATTAATTGGCCTGCACGTTCTTCGTCTAGTTCTTCAATGTCACTGATCTCGTCAACGCCTTGTTCTGCTAAACTTTCCAAATCGGTAATACCTCGACTGGCTAAGATATAAGCCAAGTGTCGGTCCATTCCTTCAAGATTGAGCAATTCTTCTTTCGGCTCAGAGGCTTCAAGTGACTCTTCGTTAGCCAGTGCTTGCGTGGTCAATGCCGCACGGGCACGGTTACGCAATTCTTCAACGGTGTCTTCATCAAACCCGTCAATGGCCAATAATTCACTGGCCGGCACATAGGCGATTTCTTCGATGGTGCTGAAACCTTCATCCACCAATACAGAAGCGAAATCTTCGTCAATGTCGAGGTGTTCAATGAACACACTCAATACCTTTGAATTTTCTTCTTCGTGCTTCTTATTCAACTCTTCCACCGTCATGACATTCAAGGTCCACTTGGTCAATTGACTGGCCAGACGCACGTTTTGACCGCTGCGTCCGATGGCTTGTGCAAGGTTGTCTGCTTCGACCGCAACGTCCATTGAACCTGCATCTTCGTCCACAACAATAGATGCGACTTCAGCTGGTGCCATGGCATTGATCACGAATTGAGCTGGGTTTTCGTCCCACAACACGATGTCTACACGCTCACCGCCCAGTTCACCTGAAACGGCTTGTACACGAGAGCCGCGCATGCCCACACAGGCACCCACAGGATCAAGACGCTTGTCGTTGGTTTTTACTGCAATTTTTGCCCGTGAACCTGGGTCACGTGCTGCCGATTTAATTTCCAAGGTTTCTTCAGCAATCTCTGGAACTTCAATACGGAACAACTCAACCAGCATGTCGGGGTGAGTACGGCTGATAAACAACTGCGCTCCACGAGCTTCGGGACGAATCACATACAACAATCCGCGCACACGGTCGCCAGGACGGAAGGTTTCACGGGGTAACATATCGTCACGATAAATCACGCCTTCTGCGTTGTTGCCTAGGTCAACGATGACATTATCGCGATTAACCTTTTTGACCGTACCGGTAACCAACTCACCAACACGATCTTCATACTCTGCAATCATTTGTGCACGTTCAGCTTCACGAACTTTTTGCACGATGACTTGCTTGGCCGTCTGCGTAGTGATGCGGTCGAACGCAATCGATTCGATTTGGTCTTCTACATAGTCGCCGATCTGAATGTCTGGCTCATCAATTTGCGCGGCAGACAATGTAATCTCGGCATAAGGATTTTCTTGCTCTTTATCGTCTGCAATAACCTGCCAACGACGAAAGGTATCAAAATCACCGGTTTCACGATTGATAGAGACACGCACTTCGATTTCGCCTTCGTTTTTCTTTTTGGTGGCGCTTGCAATGGCAAATTCTAACGCTTCAAAGATTTTTTCTTTTGGAACTTGTTTTTCGTTTGATACGGCTTCAGCCACTAACAAAATTTCTTTATTCATTGTTGCCTCACTGATTGCTCTGTCTGTCGAGCTTTAGTCTGCTCATCTTTTTAGTCAAAAGATGGAACCAAATTGCCTTTTTCTATATTGGTGATGGCCAAAACATAAGTTTGTCCATCCACTTCCACGGTTAGGTTGCCATCTTCCACTGACAATAACTTGCCCTTGAAATTACGGCGTTCATTCATTGGCATGCGCAGTCTCACTGAGACAACTTCACCAACACAGCCCTCGTAGTGGCTGGTTTTGAATAAGGGACGGTCCATGCCCGGCGAGGACACTTCGAGGTTATACTCTGTCGAAATGGGATCTTCTACGTCCAAAACGGCACTTACCTGATAGCTGACATCGGCACAGTTATCCACCGTGATGCCGTCAGGATGATCGATGTAAACCCGCAATGTAGAATGTTTACCGGCACGAACGAATTCAACACCCAAGAGTTCAAAGCCCAAGGCTTCAACGGGCGCGAATAACATATCCGTCAGTTTTTGCTCTAATTGTGACAAAAATAAAGCTCCAAATACGAAAAAAGGGCACAACGCCCAGATACAGAATTACCAACATTAACAACAAAAAGCCCCGTACAAGCGGGGCTGTTTGTTTCTGGACCCTTGTCCACTGATGCAAATCAAGACGCGCAACAGTGGATGCAAAGCAATAAAGTGAATTCAACGATAGGACACGCAGGCTTTAGTGCTTTGGTAAATGCATTCACTTGCAAATCAGAGACGTTACTATCCAAATCAGAGGGAGCCCGTCTCAAATGATGGGCGCATTATACGCATCAAAGAATCTGGTTGCAACCACAACCCTTATTCTGGTTGCATTAGTATTTGTTTTATTAATAAGTTAAGGTAGTCGAGTCGCAAAAAAGGTTTGATCTTCCGAGTCCATTTTGAGGTGTCCTTTGTATTCAATACGGCGTGCTTTGCTCTGCTTGATGTTGGCTTGCTCAGGTATCAGCATGTCTAGCGAAAATGACTTGATTATTTACACTGAGCATTTCCCTCCTTATAACTACAAAGATGGGACCAATATCGTCGGCATTAATGCTGATTTGGTCAGACACCTATGTTTAGAAAGCAATCTCAGGTGCACGTTCGAATTATTGCCTTGGAATCGAGCCTTCAAACTGGCGCGGCAAACGCCAAACAGTGGTTTGGTGTCTACGTCAAAGAACGAACAACGTAGCCCACTATTTAAGTGGGTTGGCCCCATCGTCTATGGGCAATCAAGGTTTTATTACCTTGCCAGTCGCGCAGATATCCAAATCAACTCTCTAGAAGATGCAAAAAAATATAATACCGGGATCCCTAACCAGGATGTGTATGAGCCTGTATTGGAAAAACTAGGGTTTCAAAAGGGCGTAAATTTACTGTCCACGTCAACCAAACATGAGACGGTTAGATTGCTGAAACTGGGCAAGTTGGACTTAGTCATCGGATCTGCGTTAACCCTACCCTATCAAGCTAAAGAATATGGTATTGATCCGACAACGCTGGTCGCTTCAGTAGTCATTCCAGACGAAAACTTTATGGGCAACTTCCTTGCTCTCAATCTTGGCGTTGATGACGCCATAGTTACGCGCTTGCAACGCAGCTTGGACGAGGCTAAACGGTCTCAAAAGTACCAACAAATCATTGCCCAATATCATCAAAAAGAGCGCAATTTGTTGCGCTCTTCTGATCATCCTTAATGGCTGTATAGCTCATCAACCAATCATTCAATTTATGTGCTGTTTTCTTAGCCAAACCACTTGGCTAACGAAGCCAATCACGTAGACCATCAAAAACGCCAGATAAAATCCTTTCAGTAACGGGTCTTCTATGCTGGTTACGATAGGGTTGCCCACTGGCAATCGCATCAAGCCATCGGTAATCGCAGGGATCATATGAAACAATAATGTGGCTGAGTAACACATTGCCTGAGCATAGGGCGATAGACCTCTTAAAATATTGGTGTTTTCGGCTATTGCCCCAGCCAACAACGCCAACAAGGTTAACACCGCTAGCCCATGAGCCACGCCAAACCCGCCATGTTTAAATATCGCAAGCGCCGATGCGGCCGCTATCAAAGTCGACAGTAAATACACTTTTCCTGATAGCACCTGCCAACTGATGACTTTATAGCGGGCCAGGCAATAAAAGCCACTGACGAGTGCTAAGATGCCCGCTAGGGTGTGAAACCATCCAAAGGGGGTTATTTCCGGCATAATCTCTCCTTTTTTGCCAGTATAATAACCTACATATTTGCCCTCAGCGCCTCATTAAAATCAATACAGCGGCATTATATTTATCTATAGAAACCTATTGTTTTAAAAGCAGTCATGCCGATAGAAATTACTATTCACAGTAAATTTTCCAGCACTTTTTGGTATCATTTTAAGTGTGTGCCATACTCGAAAGATAAGACTGTTTGTTCTTGTCTTGGATAAACAGTCAATCCGAGTATCTGTGAGGTAGAACTTGAGCGCAATTCGCTTTTCTGTAAGCAAACGTGAAGCTGTATATCGGCATGGAAGTTACGTCCTTCAGGTCAGCGGAAACATTTTGGTTATTGATGCAGAAGGCCCGTGGGATGAGGTTGCTGTCAATCAATACAAACGTGATATTCAGTTGTGCGTTGACAGGCTAAAAGGCGACGACTGGGCGTTTCTGGGCTATTTGCACGGCGCATCTGTGCTTCCTCCCCAAGCTGAGGCAGACCTTACGGCAAGTGCTCAGTCCCGTGTTAAACAAGGCATGAAAGTCAGCGCGTTGATTATTAAGGAATCTTCAGTCCCCTCGTTAACCAAAGATCAATTCGAACGCATTTATGCTAAAGCCAAAGTCGAATGCGCATTTTTTGAAGAAGAAGCCAAAGCCATGGAATGGTTGAATAGCAAAGGGTATTTCCTTTCTGATGACCAAAATGCTGTTCTATCTGCCGATTGAAATAGTACTGAGGGCCAATTAACCGCTTGGGATCTGCAGGGTTTCAACCACAAATTCGGCAGGCTTAACAGGCGCGACCCCCACTATCACCTTCACCACCTTATTTTGTGCGTCTTGGCTTGTCATAGTCTGTCCTAACCCACAACTTACGAAATATGAGTCTTTTACTGAACTGCCGGCAAAGGCCCCTTGCACATAAAGGGAGTGCATAAAGTCTGAAACCACTGTTCTAATTGCCTGCCAAAGAGGCTCATTGTTGGGTTCAAACACCACCCAGGTCAGACTATCTTGAATACTATTTCGAATAAAAAGGCACAGCCGCTGCACATTGATATAGCGTTTGTCTATATCTGTTGCACCAGCACGTGTTCTCGCCCCCCACAACACGACGCCAAATGAGTTCATATGGCGTATCCCGTTCACGCCGTTCACATTAAGCTGCCCATTGAGCTGGTCGTCAATGTCATCAGCTAGTCCTGTCACTTGGAACAATTGGGCCGAGGTGCCTGCCGGGGCTTTCCAGACTCCTTGTCGTTCATCTGTATTACTCCAGACGGCTACAGCCATAGACGATGGCGGCATTGAAATAGTCTGGCTGTTCGTGGCGGCTAGGATTACCCAAGGATAATAACAACATAGGTAAGGCGATTGAGGGAGACTCAACCGAACCAAATCTATGTTTGATTCAATGTGTGTGGACTCAGACAGATCCGCAATTAATATACCTCGTTTGCTGCTTTCACATTGAGCAACCAGTGCTTGGATAATAGCATTGCCATCCCCTTCCCCCCAGCGGGCATCGGGTAAGCAAACCCCCAAAATATCCGAGCTAGACTTTAACAATGCTTCAAGGGCACTTCGATATTGGCCAACCGTGGGGCTGGCACCATCCTCTCCTCGCTGGTCTGAACCCAATTCATAACCTTTAAATCGAGTTACAGAGAAACTTTTCATTGTGGGTTTGAGAGGGGTGCGTCCTTTATTTAACTTAGCCTGAATGTATTGGGATTGACGCGCCAGTATCGTTTCGACAAACCGAGTTGAACGGCTATTCAATGACAAATTATCAAAACTCTCAAGCAAAGATTTGCTGCCATTGTTGTCTTCATAGACCACGGAAAGACTAAATAAGTCTGCGTCTTTGGCGTCTCGAACCACGCCTATGCGCAAGAGATTGGCCCAAGAGCCTGAACTGCTTGCAATGATTTGCAAGACATTATCTACAATGGTTCCTCGCCTATCCAATCCTGCAATCCAAACGGTGGCATGAGTCGCGCCTGTTTGCGCGACTCGAACAACTCTAGCGTCATTTCCACCCTGATAGAAAAAGTGTTCAATTGCTCGACTCATGTTGTCTGTGCACAGGGGCGGCAGCGAACACTGATGCAAATACTGATGGTATGATTTTACTGGTTCAACTTGCTCGAAATCTCCCCTAGGCGCAATACCGATAAAGGCGAATACATTGGTTGGCAGTCCCCGTATCGCTTTGGTAGTAAATTCCACTTCAGGTATGTAAACGCCAGGACTTCGATAAACAGGCATGGGCTTTCCTTATTGTTAAACATGAAAGCGCCACAACAAAAGTCGGTATTTTCTTAAGTGATAGATCCGACGGTGAAAAAGACGATTGGTTGCTGACGCACAATGATCTATAGCACATCAACGCGTCCTTTGCTGAAACTGCCCATGGAACCAGAGATAGTGGAATCGTTTAACCTTGGAACTAGCGCAATATCCAATAAGTGACTTTTGGCACTGATGGCCTGCCCGCTGCATTGTTAAGCTGAATAAAACTATCAGAGGCGCAACCATGAAATTTAGAACTATCTGTCTGGTACTGACAATAACGTCTGCCCAAATAAACGTTACTGCAGCCGCAGGCACCGAACACCCGGTGGAATTGCAACTGGCCAAAACCGCTATGAAGACCGATCTTGATCTGGCTGAACAACATATTGAAACCGCTCTGGAAAAAGCGCCACAGGACGCCGAAGTGCAGTTTATCTGTGGCCGCATCATGGGGCAGCAAACCGAAAATGCTATCTTTTCCGCCCTTAGCTACGCGAAAAAATCTCTGGCTTGTTTAAAGAAAGCAGTCGCGTTGCAGCCGGAAAACACGGCCTATCGCAAAGGATTGATGTCATTTTACCTTGGAGCTCCCGGCATTGCCGGTGGCGATGAGCAACTCGCCCTCCAAGAAGCGATTCATATTGCCCAAATAGATAGCTTACAAGGCTCGTTGGCTAAGCTCAGTTACTACCGCAAAACCGAACAAACAACGCAGTACCAACAATTGCTTGCCCAAAGTCGTGCCGACTATCCAGAGCAGGCTGAGTTTCACTATCGCCATGGTTTATTGTTGCAAGAGAACAAACAATACACAGATGCATTTAATGCTTTTGACGCCGCGACCCAAGCAAAGCAGGATGAAGAGGGAATTTATCATTTTAATGCCTGGTATCAAATTGGCCGTACCGCACTGTTTAGTGAGCAGCAACTCGATAAGGGGATTCAAGCATTGGACTACTATATTGCCCAAGCACCACAATCAGACGATTTGCCTGAAATTCCCTGGGCACATTTTCGTCTGGCTCAATTACATAAACTCAGTGGTAACCACAATATGATGCAGCAGCATCTTGAGCTGGCCAGCCATCACAATGATAAGGAGCTGCAACGTGAAATCAGACGATTGCAACGCTAAACAAACAGCCAAGCAAGGCGGTTTGCTGCTTAGTGCCGCTGTGGTGATATTCTTACTGATGGAATTCCCGGTAAGGCTTTGGTTGCAACCGGATCCTTGGCTGTTGGATGCTCAGCACTGGTATTTCGAACAACCCTTGCGACTGCTAACAGAATTGACATTGGTTATGCTGTTACTGATTGCCGTACGATTGATCTTCCCAACCATACTGCCTTTGCAACGCAGCCAAACTAAGCTGTTACTGGGCGGAATGCTGGTCAGCGCCTTATTGTTTGGCCTGCTTGAAGCCGAGCAGTTGTTAAACAGTTTTTCAGCCGGTCTGTGGCTTTGGCTAGCGTGGTTTTTCAGCGGCTTTTGCATTGGCATCGGCCAAGAGCTGTTGTACCGCGGTTTACTGTTTAGCAGTCTAGCTCGCTTTATGTCAGTAGCATTGGCTGGTGTTGCAACCACCATTGCTTTCGTTCTAGCGCCGCTGCACTCTGTCAGGTTGTGGCATTATCTGCAGCAAGAACATTTTACGGTGGTAGCTTTACTGATTGGCATCTATATTGGTGTCAGTTTTTTGTTTCAGTGGCTACGTAATCACACTGGCAACGTTACGGTTCCGGCTCTGGTGCACGGTGTCGGGAATGCCATCACCTGGGTGGCAGTGTTTGCTTAAGTTTTCTTTGCAAAGACTGAGCACCTTTAAAAATGTGCATTACGTTTTTGAAATTTTTCTAGGAACACAGTGGACAGCCCGCGGGAACAATGTGCTCAACGGTAAAAGGCGGCTAATATTTGTCAATTTTAGATATTGAAAATACCTCTATAAATCAATGGTTTATATTGGTTTTCGGAAGCAGAATTTTTTGGAGCTTTGCCAATAGCCATAATAACAAAGCATCGACAAACGGTTGTTCGAGGGTAGACTGGTGCGACAGACTCTGTTCAAGGAGTAATAATATAGGTGCAATCTCAGCACAGATTCACTCTGCTGTAAGGCTCTTTTTTCAATAATTCTGACTTTTCTTTGATCTTGTGCACGGTATTGGCTATCACAAAGATTTACTCTTTGGGTTCACTGAGTTTTAAAAATAGCAAATCAATAGAAGAGGCTTACCATGTTCGTACCCAAGTCAATCCTGCAAAAGTTATACACTAAAGGGTCATTGCGTATTGTTGAAGATGGCATTCAGTTTGAACTAAAAAATCGCTTGAAAAAGGCAACATTGCACTCGGTTACCAAACTAGAATTCAATAAAAAAACAGTCCCTTTTGATGACGTTACTTTGAAACACGCTCAAGAACATGAGTTAAAAACATTCAATCAAATTGACAACACTCTCGAACTACCATTAGGCGCAACCATTCGTTTCAAGGTGTCATCTGATGAGCTAGAAATCCGAGATTCGAATGACATCGTCATTTCCCTTGAACTTGCCCCATTTGGTGAAGTGGTATTAGAAGTCAAAGACGCAATTCGTAAAATGAATGACGAAGATACTCAAATTCCTAGGGATCCTCACAACAACCTGAGCCCCGAAATTATTAAACAACGCCAAGACTATGTGCGTGAGCATTGCCAGACCGATGCTCCTCTGCTGTTTGATTACCGAGGATCAACGGAGGTATTTAATGGCAATATCGAAAACTTTATAGGTTTGGCGCAAGTTCCCGTTGGTATTGCCGGACCATTAAAAGTTCTGGGCGATCACGCAAATGGCGAGTTTCACGTGCCTCTTGCCACGACAGAAGGCACTTTAGTAGCCAGCTACAGTCGCGGTATGAAAGTGATCAATCAATGTGGTGGTGTCAAAGTCACTGTTTTCCAATCTGTTATGCAGCGAGCACCTGTTTTTGTATTTGAAGATGCGAAAAATGCGCGATCTTTCTTGCAATGGATTGTTCAAGACGAGCAGTTGCAGAGTATCCGTCAATATGCTGAGGCGACAGATCCTTTTGTAAAATTTGAAAATATTGACCCTTACACCGCGAACAAATTCGTATTCGTTCGATTTAACTTTGAAACAGGAGATGCTGCCGGACAAAACATGGTAGGGCAAGCAACGTATGCAGCATGCAATTGGATATTGGCCAACTACCCAAATGTACAGAATTTCTATTTAGAAGGCAATATGGCAACGGACAAGAAAGCCTCACAAATCAATACATTGCATACTCGAGGCAAGCGAGTTACGGCTGAGGTTACCCTTAAAAAGGCCGTCCTTCAGAACATTATGCATGTCGACCCTGCACAGATTGATTACCATGCCCGAGTTGCCTCCATTGGTTCTTTTCTAGCCGGTGTAAACAACAATGGCTTGCATGCTGCTAACGGTTTGGCCGCCATATTTATTGCCACCGGACAAGATGCCGCGAATATTGCAGAATCCTCAACTGGAATCTTGTATTCTGAGATTACCCAAGACGGAGACTTGTACCTGTCCCTCACCCTACCCTCATTAATTGTTGCGACCCATGGTGGTGGCACAGGTCTTCCGACTCAACAAGAATGTCTAAAGATAATGGGATGCACTGGAAAAAACAGCGCACTTAAGTTGGCTGAAATTGCAGCAGGAGCAGCGTTGGCAGGTGAAATATCACTGGCATCAGCGATTTCCTCTTTGGACTGGGTGTCTTCCCATGAACAATATGGCAGAAATCGATGAGTTGAATTGCTCTACAATAATCAAAGAAAGTCCACCACAAGCAGTGATTCACGTGGTGGGCACAAACCCGAAGGCCAGTTTGCATAAGTTACGCCCACTTTCAAAATTTATGTAGGCACCTCTTTAAATGGTGTTCGGGTTTAGTCTGCCACTACAAATTCACAATATATCGATAAAACAATTGACCTTTCCGGAGCCAATACCAGTTTTTCGATGAGATTTTTCATCTTATGCTGCCTGTTTTGCCACACGAAGTGCTGTTCACGAGGGATAGCCCTATTAAAACGGCTATCGTAGTTTAGATTTGGCGAATATTTCACTTGCATCCTCCAGAGCCAGTAGTTCTCGCAATGAGCCACCATTTTTGATGTAAGCCTTTGCCAGCGTGGCACCAACCCAATACCCCATATCCATTGGCATGGTTTCCACAGGTGTGTATAGCCACGGCCTATAGTCGTGGCTCATCATGGTGCTTTGAAATGATTCTATAAGCGCCTCAACGTTTTTATCACCATACAAGTTACGTGTATCGTCCAATAGATATTCATCACCGAGCAACATATCCGAGACAAAATCAGCCGTCCCCTCCAGCAATGATATCTCGAGTAGGTTAAACCGAAAATTGGTTCTTGTTGTCAGGCGATACTGAACTACATGAACAAGTTCATGTGTCATATAATTTTTCAAAATCTGCCTCAAATTGGCCTTATTATCTGAGACGCAAATCATTTCCAGCCCCAAAACAATACTGTTAGGTGATGCAGTAGCCGCGGTGTTACCCGCACCGACAACACCGTAGAGCTTCACATCCTTTAGAGGAACATCAGTTATGTCAGTTAACTGCTCTCTTAAACGATGAAATTCAGTTTCGAGAGCACTCAACAACACTTCGCATTGCTGTAACATGCCCCACTCTTTGTTGCTCAATGAAGCATAAAAGCGCTGCAAATTTTCAGAAGTTTTGAATCGTGCTTGCAACATAGTAAGCCCGCCTGCATCGGAAGTAAGCAAATGCTCCTCCAAAGCAGTTAATGTCAAAGAGGGATTCGACTTCTTTAGTTCTAGCAGTTTAGTAACAGCAGACGTATCAATAACTTGGGCAGCAGACGTATTTGAATAAACAAACAGAACAACCAAACAAAGTACAGCGGTGAATATTGTTTTCATATTTCTCTCACATTTAATGACAAACGTTGGCGAGCCTAAGTGAATTCAGATATGGGAAATTTGCACGTCGTTCAAAAAGACATGCAGCCAGTACAGAAGTTGTTTTGTGAGACTGCAGTTTGCATCAATAGATGGGGCGACAACCTTGCGAAGGTTGTTTGAGCTGGGCACACAATGGACACGTTTTGGGCACCACGTGCCCATTGTTGAAAAATGAGAGAGATTTACTGAATTGTAGGCATAAAAAAAGCCCTGATAAATCAGGGCTTTCTATGTGGTTGCGGGAGTCGGGTTATGAGCCTGTTTAAAGAAAAAGTCGTTATTCACCTCTATTTCACCTTTCATCGAATATTTTTTGCTCAGTAACGATTAACCACTACTGAGAGAATGATTATGAAATTGATTAAACAACTGAGCATAATTACAGCCGCTATTACTTTAGCAGCTTGTGGATCATCCAATACGGACAAAACGGTTGGACTGAACGATATTGATCAAGACTATCAAGGTATTTGGATTTCCGAAGATAAAGGCCTTGCAGTTGACGTTGGCATTGATCGCGTAGTTAATTATAAGTTTACCAGTGACTACTGCTTTAAGGTCGACGAGCTAGATAATGTAACAACCAACGATATCACCCGTGTAGTCAATTTGACCGATGATGGAACTCTCGACTGGTTCGCAGGGTATGGTCCTCAGAACATGAGAGCTTCCAGTTTTGAGCTGTTTAAGATGTCAAATTTACCACTATCATGTCAGACTAACTTGGTGCCGTTACTAGGTCAGGCAGGACATACCCGTAATCCAGAACAAACATTCGCCATCTTCTCGCAAATATTCGAGGAGTATTATATGGATTTCGAGCTTCAAAATGTTGATTGGCTCGGTCTCGCTCAAGCTCAGGCGGCAGCGATAAACGCTGATTCGAGTGACTTAGATCTGCTAATTGCAATGGACAATATGATTCAACCTTTAGCAGACGCTCATACTTCAGTGAGCACACCAGATGGCATAACCGTAAGTTACAATAATAAGCTTGTTCTAGCAGAGCGTTTAGTAAAGGAATTTGCAGAAGCTAACGGGATGCCTTTCCCGATACCTGCGCAAATCATTACTGAAACTCAACTCCAGCAACTTCAAGTTTATGTTGAACAGGGATTAGCCACTCAACAAGCTATAATCGCAAACTATGCGGTAAATGAAGATACGATTAAGGAGCGTGCAGACGGCGCTGTTTTTTGGTTTGAGAATGAAGGTATTGGTTATTTGCATATTGGCACAATGTTAGGCTTTCATGAGGATAATGACGAAGCTGACACGCTCCAAAATGATACTGACGAAATCGCAGCTATCGACGCGATCTTAGATGAAGCGCTGTCTGATCTGGCAAATGTAGAAGGGTTGATTGTTGATGTGAGAACCAACAATGGCGGACATGAATTTGTCAGTCTAGCAATCGCCAGCAGATTTACAGATTCGCGGGTGTTGGCATATACCAAAAAGCATGGAAAAACATCGCCTATACAAGAGATTTTTATCGAGCCTAGAGGTGAACATACTTTCACTGGCCCGATTGCTTTGTTGGTAAGCGCCACGACAGTATCGGCAGCAGAAACCTTTGCTATGTCTATGTCCGTATTAGATAACGTAACGCTGATTGGAGAAACTACACAAGGCGCTTTTTCAGACATCATGGACTGGACTTTGCCTAATGGTTTTGACATTGCACTATCAAGTGAATTCTATTACGACGTGCATGGAAACTGGCTTGAGGGTGAAGGCGTACCAGTAGATATTGAGGTACCTTTTTTCAGTCAACAAGAGCGTGAAGAAGGATATGATGCCGGTATCGAAGCGGCAATCAGTCTTTTCGATCAATAACCCCTATCAACAATAGAGATCGTCTCAATCAGGCGATCTCTTTATCTGCCGAGATCCAAACCAGTGCGGGCATATCCGTTTTAGTCTCAAACAAAAAAATAACAGGCTTCAGCCAAGCACACCAGACGTTGAATTTAGTCAACGTACCCATCTTCACTCACAATGTAATTATTTTTTCGAACAACATATCACAATCAAACAGGGACGTTGATTGCGCTTATAAACGTTTGCACTTAGCTCCCAACTTGCAAATTTATCTTATACGATGTAGTGGCAGACTTAACCCGAACACCGTTCTAAGAGCATTACACTTAGTAACGAGGTGTTCAATGAGAAGACAAAGACGGTCATTCAGTCCGGAATTTAAACATGATGCAGCCAGCTTGGTGCTCGATCAGGGCTACAGTATGGCTGAAGCAGGACGCGCCGTGGATGTTCATGAAAATACTCTGCGCAAGTGGGTTCAGCAACTTGAGTCTGAACGCGGTGGTAGCACGCCGAAATCCAAAGCCCTGACGCCAGAGCAGCAACCTATTTAGGAGTTTGAAGCTCGCGTGAATAGGCTGGAACGAGAAAGACCATATTAAAAAAGGCTAAGGCACTCTTAATGTCCGACGACCTGAAATCCACGCGATGATAGACCGGTTGACGGTGCATGAATCAAGAGAATTGGTCTGTTCAGCGATTGGGATTGGCGTCAGCAGCTATTAAGAAGGGCGAAAGCGCCATCGTCTAATTCGCGCTAAGCGTTGCGTAAAGCGAGCCAGAGTGAAGCGCATGTTCGATAAGAGCCGTCAGTCTGCTGGCACACGCGCGCTTGCTGATATGCTTCGCGATGAAGGCATCGTCATGGGCCGATTCAAAGTCGGCCGGCTGATGAAAGAGCAAGGCCTAATGAGCAAGCAGCCAGGTAAGCACGCCTAAGAGAATATGCAGGTTGAACGGCCTTACTGGGTAGACAGTTCAATGTGGCGCGGCTCAATCAGGTCTGGTGCGGTGATATCACTTGCATCAGGACCGGCTCGGCATAGCATTATGCGGCGGTCGTTATTGACCTGTATACTCGACGGATTATAGGCTGGAGTATGTCGCATCGACTGGATGCGGAGTTTGCCGCAAGAGCCTTGGATATGGCGTATGAATTCACAGGTAAGCCCAAAGGTGTGATGTTCCATAACGACCAAGGTTCCCAATACGGTGCTCGCAAATTCAGACAGAGGCTGTGGCGTTATAAGATGAACCAGAGCATGAGTCGCCGGGGTAACTGCTAGGACAATAGTTCGATGAAGCGCGTCTTCAGAAGTCGGAAACCCGAATGGATGCCATCAACCGGCTACCATCAACTGGCTACCATTCAATTCATGAGGCAAAACGAGATGTGGAGTAATACCTGATGAACTATTACAACTGGGAAAGGCCACATCAATATAGCAAGGGCCTACCACCGGAAAGAGCAGAAGAATTGGCTAAAAAGGTGTCCGGATTTTATTGACCAAAACATTGCCCCAAGAATAGCTCCAGGTGCAACGATGATGCACCTGCTTTGAATATCGAATAGCACGACGTATTAACAGTTAAGCGGTAGGAAACTCACTAAATTGTGGTAGCTCATCTGAAATCTCGTACCAATCAGCCTTTGACGATACATGCATGTGCGCTTGGGGTAATAGCGTAGGACTATCATTTAGCGCACCATACCTTACGTGCACCATCTGTATTGATGGTTTTTCTCCATAAAGAGTTGATCCACAGTTTTCACAAAAACAAGAAATACTTTCTGCAGTGCGATTAAAATGTTTAATATGATCCTGCCCTTTTGTTATTGAGAAGAGATTTTTAGGAATGCCGCCAATTGCCGTACCCGCTGCCCCAGATGACTTCCTGCACATTGAGCAATGGCAATAACCTGCATAAACAAATTGGTCCGCAACGCTAAACGCTACTTTTCCACAAACACAACTTCCGGTGATATTTTTCATATATTTACCTTTAAATACTTGTTTTGAAATAGATAACTTCTTCTTTATTACTGTGTGAATTATCTAAACACTGTCCAATAATCTTACCAACCGAAACACCTAACTTTTTTATCTTGTTAAAGAGATTAGTTGGTGAAACGTTCAATTACTCTGACGCCCCCCTTTCAATGCATAGACTTGCCACATGTACGCCTCAAAATAGGCTTGTATTTCCCAACTTTACCTAGCTCCCTTTCCGCTCGTTCTCAAGGTTTTGAAAGAACGTTTTAAGTGAAATATTTCCATATTGAGGGGCATTCATATTGGTCGCGATTGTTGTAAGAAAAAACTCATAAGGACCGAATACTTTCGGAGAAAGAAGCACTTTCCCAAGATATAAAATGACTAATCTGCACCAATTAGGCAGTTGTGTAATTATTGGTTTTTTGCCGAGCACCTGAAATGCGAGTTCAGCAATTTCATTTTGGCTATATACGATTGGACCACCCACTTCGAAATTCTTCGGTAGCGGTTCTGGCTTCAATAACAGCTCGTAAATAATTGCATCGGCCAAGTCTTTACCATGGATGGGGTTGAGTAATAGATGCCCTTTACCAAACAAGTAAACTCGACCTTTTCTAGCCATATTATAAATTTCGGTCATATCCGAGAAAAAGCCAGTTGGTCTGACTGTGCAATGCTGCAATCCTGAATTTTCCAGTTCATCGACAAACCGCTCTTTGGCCTTACATAATTCTGTTTGAGTGAACAGGGTTCCCTTATAAACGCCAATGTAAACAAACTTTTTAATATCGCTTTTTTGGGCCTCACGGAGAATGTTGAGGTTTGCGCCATAATCTATATCTTCATATGAAACCCCCTCTTTTTGACGAGTAATGCCCACAGTAGTCACAACTATGTCGCAATCCAAAAGCTGAGTATTGAGTGATTGTGGACAAGTAACATCCACTTTACGATACTCGATTCGAGGATTCCTTGCTCTGCCCTCTTTAGGGATATTCCTTACAAATGCAGTCACTCTCATTCCTGCGCTTAACGCCGCATCAATTAAATGCGTCCCCAAATAACCATTTGCACCAAAAATTGCTAACCGCTGCATGCTTTCCCCCTTTTATTGTGGGTACTATCGTTCATAGCAAGTGAATTAAAGGTAAAATTTATACATAGTTGGATCTAACTATTGGTGCACCTTTCTCTAACCACACAATTTACAAATCGTTGAAAACGTCGAGCGCCACAAAGCAGTGCAGTATTACACAGTTGAAAAGCCGGTATAGGCCAGTGAGCGTCAAAAAAAGTAAGTTGAATATTTGTATCGAAAAGGATGTAAGCGATTTAAACGTAACGACTTTTCTGTCCATTTAAAATTCAGCCAATAGCGCAATTTGTTTGATTCTCTAGCTAGCAAAGCCTATGGTTCACAACTAAAAAATCGGTTTCATAATAATAACTACGTGAGAAACGACTCTAATTTAACGCCAAAGTTTCTTTTGCTTATAGACATATAAATAAATACAGCTTTGTGCCGGCGCTATCCAGACAATCAACAACAAGAGCCAGCATAACGCAACATGAGTCTCAGTTGTGTTACTTAACAAAGTGAAAATAAAATAGGTGAAAACACTCAACAAAGTAATATTTGAAAACCAAAACCAGAGTAGCCAAAACCCGCGTCTAAATATTGGTGTTCTTGTGACATAACCAACAAATCCGAGACACAACAGCAGTGAAATAAACAAAGGACTATAACGACTTAATACGCCGCCAGTATCAGACGCCACTTTATCCACAAGCCTATTAATTGCGGGCACAAGTAATACCGTAATGTAGAGCCAATGAAGAATATTCATGTTTATTTCCTACGTACAAAAACTGTACTCAAGCTCTTATATCGACAGTAAAATAGGAGTGAAAAAAAACGATTTATTTGTCGCCGACATGGACTATGTGGCGTAGCCTGATATTCTTGACACACCATACAAATTACTGAATTTGAATCCCAAATGCTCAAGGGAAAATTAGTCACAATAAGAACAATAGCAGAAAACGATCTGCAGGATTTTTGCCGCCTCATTCAAGATACTTCTGACTTGGGTGAATTCATGCCTGTAAGTATGGTGTCAGAGGTCGCAATCATTAATGAGTTTCACCAAACGGGTCATTGGAAAGATCACTGTGGCAAGTTAGTCATAGAGGACAACCATGGTCAGTTAATTGGTGAGGCTGGTTTTTTCAATACGGCTCACTATATGGATGGTCGCGAAGTTTACTATCGAATATTCAGTGGCTTTAGAGGTAAAGGATATGCCTCAGAATGTTTGAGGCTGCTAGTGAAATATTTTTTTGAAGCCACATCAATGAGCAGAATCCAAGCCGTTACGATCCAAGGTAATTCCGCTTCAGAGCATATACTGAAAAAAACAGGTTTCAGGTTTGAAGGAACATTACGTCAAGCTCGCTACTTTAAAGGTAAACTGGTTGACTTAAACATGTTTTCTCTCATCAGAGCTGACTGCACATAAATTAAAATGTGGAGTGCCTGAGCGAATCTTGCTCCGTGGTTTGAAATCTATAGCCAGGTAGCCCTTATCCTATTTCGGCAATTCACTGCTCGCTTTTCAATCAACAACATGAATAATTCACCCTGTCTTCACTCTTGTTTCATTAAGGTGAGTTGACTTTTGTTATCAACTCACCCAAGGAAATATGAAATGCAGAGCTCTAAATTTAAACAATTGTTACTTCTCACTGGTATCGCCTTCGCGTTAACCGGCTGTGGCTCCAGCAACAAAGACAACCCTCTACCCGCCCCCCAAGAGACCGATTATCAACTTATCCTAGACAATGCCGTCGAGAATGGTATTCCTGGCGTTGCGCTCTCTATTGCAGGACCCGAACTACAATTTGTTGGTAGTGCTGGCGTGGCAGATTTAGATACACTTAGTCCTTTGCAGACCTACGATGTAATGCCAACAGGAAGTGCCGGTAAAAAAGCTACGGCACTTCTTGCAGCTATGCTACATAACGATGGTTTACTTGATATTGATGACACGATTGATACTTGGTTGCCAGAGTCACTACTGAGTCAAATACAATACAGCAACCAAATAACACTTCGTCAATTATTGAACCACACATCTGGTGTATATAACTATTTGGATGATGATATCTCTGATCAATGGTTTGAGGCCATCTTATCAGATCCTTCGAGTCTTAAGACGGATCAGTATGCTCTGCAGTTTGCATTGAATAAGCCAGCGTACTTTGAACCTGGAACGGATTTTCAATACTCAAATACGGGATATCTACTCGCTGGTCTAATCATGGATCAAGTTTTGGGTGAACATCATTCTATCGCTATGAGAAACCGAATATTCATACCACTTGGACTAAACAATACATACTACAATGGTGTTGAAAAGCAGTTAGGTTCGATTGTGTCTGGATATCTAAAAATAGATGATGAACTTCTTAATTCTAAACCCGCTTACGAAAATATTGGTGTGGCAGATGCGCCGCTAGTATCAAGCGTAGAAGATATGTCACTGTTGATAAAATCAATCATAACCGATGATTCGGTTGTCGGTGATGACGTACGCGATATTTTACTTGGCGACGAATCCATGAACCAAATAAGTAGCGACGTATTCTATGGTTTGGGGATCTTCAAAGAACAAGTAAATGGTATAACCCTTTACCATCACGCTGGCGAGGACCCAGGCTATCACACAGAGAATTTGTATTTTGCTGATGATGATATAAGCGTCACCATGTTCTTCAACTGCACGTCTTACGAGCCATGTACATCAAAGACCGCAGAAGTCATCCAAACTGTCGTCAATTCAATTGTTCAGTAACAAACACTGATAGGGCAAGCTTAGCTTGCCCTATCTTGAAAAAATTGAACATGAATTTTAGCTAACAAGCAGTCGTTACAATTAAAAGGGCATTACATGTCGAATCAAAAATGGGGCGGTGTTGCGGCAATAATCCAGGCATGCACATATGTCTTTGGTTTCATATTATTTTTTATCGTCTTAGAAACCGCTTCGTACGGTGAACCCTCTGCACTTTTACATTACACATTGCTAAATAGAGATCGTTTTTATGCTGGCTATATTGTAATCGGTATAGTATTCAGCTTTGCCCTAATTGTACTCGCACAAGCACTACATCAACGCTTCCAGCACAATGCTAAGCAACTCATGGATTTCGCCACTGTGAACGCATATTTGTGGTCTGGCTTTGTACTTTCCAGCACCTTTATTTATTTAACCGGTATCGAAGTAATAGCCTCTATTTATGACGTTGACCAGCAGAGAGCTTTAACCATTTTCCAGTCCACTAGCATCATCGTTGATGCGCTTGGCGGTGGAATTGAGCTGATCGGTGCCGTTTGGGTAATACTAGTAAGTTACGTCGGTATAAAGTTGAACGTTTACCATCGTTTGATTCACTTCTGGGGATTAGGGGTCGGTGCTGCGGGAATACTCACGTTACTGAAAGGCTTTACGTTTTCGTCCTCAAATATCATGTTTGAGACAGCCAGTGCTATTTTTGGTTTAGGTCAAATTTTGTGGTTTGTAGGATTAGGCAGCGCAATGCTGATGGATACAAGCGAAGCATAAAATAACAGTTTGATAGCAGTATAATGGATACCTACCCGGCTAACAGCATAAGCGCCCGCGCAGTTCCTTAGGCGCCGATAGTTATTAAATCATTCATTTTGAGATTTCTCTTTACCTGCAAGCCCAACCTAGTATAACAAACGTGCTGAGGGTGAAGGTCTCAAGGTCTATTGCTCCAGTAGGATGATCATACGGTTGCAAAGCCGCGTCACACTGACTGAATGATTATTGACTCTCAATGCGCCACCCGATTTGTATTTATTGAGTTTTCTGACTCGGCGATTGTAGAAAGAGCGCTATCCCGCTGGATGATTTGAATGGATATTACGCTGCCATTGCCTCACTCAAACTTACATTGACGTATGCAGCTGTGTTTGGGTAGTGTACTTTGCCAAACACAGCCACCATACGTTAAAAAGACCCTTTTTGGGGTTTACTTTAATACAGCCTTCTCTTTGTTACCGCAGTGTCTATCAATAACAACCAGATAAACTAAGCAGTAAACCTCACTCACGACAAGAGTATATGAGCTTGCTTTACTGCAAAATCCCAAAGAATCATGGCGTAGGTGACCAAGGCCCACTGGGTATTTTCTGCGCTCTTTTTTAAATTGACTAAATCCTGACGATTCAGCAACCTTCCTTTACTGATAACTGCCTTAGGTTTTGACAAAGTCGTTAATTCGCTTAACGGGTTAAACTCAGTTATCACTAGATCAGCAACCTTACCTTCCTGAACACTACCAACTTGGTCATCAATTTGTAGCATTGTTGCTGCGTTTATGGTTGCAGCTTTCAAAACTTCAAGGTTTTGTAGCCCAGCTTCTGATAGTAAAGACATTTCATGATGCAGAGCGTAACCAGATTGCCCAACTAACGCCCCTGCGTCAGAACCGACAATGAGTCGAACACCATTGTCGTTAAAAACCTTGGCTATATGTAGCAGATAATCTCTTACCTTTACATTATATTGAGCTTGTTCGATGGAGGCATCCAACCATCGCTGCACACCAAATAAATGTGTTAGTTGACGGTGTGCGGTATTCATGTAACGAAGTGGTTGTTCGTTTAGGTATATGTGCTTAGATACACTCAATTCGGTAAGCTCGTCATAGACGGCTAATGTGGTTACAATAGGAATATCTAATTGACGATACTGCTGCGCGAGTTCAAGTAGTTTGCTCTGGTTAAATTGCCTCTGCATTGCAATAGAAAATACATCTTCTAAATGCTCAACAGAGTCTAAACCATGCAACGAGTCCAGCGTGTAGCCGCTAATAGCCGTCGGACCATGTTTAGCAATCTTTAAATTTAGTGTTTTAGCTTGCTCCAATGCTTCACTGTATACCTCAGGTGACATATTAGAGTAGAGTTTAATCCAATCATAGCCATCATCCGCATATTCCTTAATCCGTGCTTTAACAAATTCTGCGTCAGGACTATATTGGTGAAACGGATCACTAGATTCACCGTCAATTATCGGTGAACTAACAATGAAACGACTGCCCAACCACTGGTCTGATGCAATTTCATCTCGCCAGGAAAGCTGTGCCAAGTTTCCTCTCATCCCCCTGACAGTTGTCACACCTTCAGCTAATGATAGTGCAAGATAGGCACTGTCTTCTGCATGAACATGGGAGTCAATTAACCCTGGTGAGACAAAAGATCCTTGCACATCAATTGATGAAAATGAGTCTCGAATGCCTACCTCGGTTTGTACCGAGCTAGGTACTATTTTAGCGATAAAACCGTGCTCGATTAGAATATCATGTGGACCTTCGAAGCGACCAGACTGGCTAACGTCCACTATATTGGCATTGCGTAACCACCATATATTAGCACCTGTATCAACTTGTATTCGATCCCCCGAGCTATAGTTGCCATACAAGTTCAGCGTGTATATCAATACTATTAGAGAAACAATAATAATTGAGATAACCTTTACGATAGGAAAGCATTTAATTCTATTCATCAACATTTCGACCTTTTTAAAAATCTAATGAGTGAATCGTAAGGTTAATGATGAATTATTCGACCAGAATCTAGATGTTGCACTTCATTATGCGTCAAAGTGCCGCTTAAGGTACTGACGAGGCGTCATACCTGTTTCACGTTTAAACACCGAATTGAACGACGACTTCGAATTAAAGCCACATGCCAGCGCGATGCCCAAAATACTTGTCCGAGCTTGCTGGTCACTCTTATATACATCAATAAAAGCAGCTACTCGTAGGCGATTGATAAAGTCATTGAAATTACATTTTGCTCCAACGTTAATGACCCAGGATACTTCTTTTTCGGAAATACCGACACTTTCAGAAACATTTCTTAAGGTTAGTCTTGGTACGAGAAAGAGTTTACGCTCAACAATGTCATTTCGGAGTTGTTCGAACAAAGTATTAGCAAGTTCTGTAGACAGTTCCTTATCAAGCGGTGCCTCCTCTGACTCATCACAGTCAGCGTCATGTGTAAAAATCTCAATGGTTGAAAGAAATTGGCGTAGTAAGTAACTAAGCACTATGAGTACACAGGCATTGTTGGCAAGCTCTAACCATTGATTTAATGAAGACGGTATGTAGGGTTGCATGTTCAACCGTACGAGATCCATCACCACAGACACCACAAGTACAATCACGGAATACTTGATCCAGTTCACCCGAAAACCATCCGCATCTGAACTCGATGCGCCAACATTCTGATGATACCGAGCGATTGATCTTAGCACCAACCCACCGTAAATAAGCTGGCTAACCGTCCCTAATGCGATAATAAACTGCGGTGAATGAAGAATAACAAGTGCACTTAATGCAGGAATAAAATGCAGTATATCATTGCTCCTCAACTGCTCACTGTGCAATACCCCCCGAATAAATAATAAATACGCCGGCCCATAAGCCAAAGTAAAGACTGTAGCAACAGGGTAATTGGGGTAGAGTGAAAACATTGACTGAATCAACTCTATAGATAAACCGACTCCAGCGATCACCAGAAGTAGACGAAATCCCTGATAACTCTTATGTTGCAAAAAGCTCGCACCTAAAATGCACACTGTAGTGAGCTGTACTTTAATTATGTCAGTTAAGTCTAAATTAAATTCAAGCATCTTATCTTCCGCTTAAAACAATCAAGCCCAGTATTTGAGTCGCGCTAACGCTTTGTAGTATATCGGTAAATCGTAAAAAACATGGGTATTTTGAGCCTACAATGGGGCGAAGTGTTTTTATAGCGACGGATATCGAATAGTATTATATTTCACCAATAATTGACTACACCTATGGCAAGCTATCATTGTTTTAAAATGATTCACGTCTGACGAAGGTAAAATGCAATGATAACAGAGCTCAAAGCCAATATTTTTTCATTTATTAAGCACAGTATTTTATTTCATTTGAGTGTTTACTGGGGAATATGTGCTATCTCAGTACAGTTTTGGCGCCATTTAGTTTTCTAGCGTTAGGGTGGCGATTATTATGAAAAGTTCGATGTCAATTTTGTTAGTTGAAGACAACTTAGCTATTGCTAAGCAGGTGGCTAGCTTTCTTGAGTCACACAAGTGGAGTATAGACTGTGCAACCAATGGTAAGCATGGTCTCGCTTTGGCACTAGAGCACCATTTCGATGTAATAATATTGGATCTCAATTTGCCTGATATGGATGGCTTGCAAGTCTGTGAAGAAATAAAGCGCACAGCTGACCGCAATATTCCAGTGCTTATGCTAACGGCAAGAGATGCATTCGAAGATAAAGTGAAAGGATTTGGGATTGGTGCAGACGATTATTTAACCAAACCATTTGACCTACGCGAACTAGCATTGCGTTGCGAGGCATTGGCGCGTCGTCCGAGCCTGCATGAACATAGTACAACAATTCAAGGGGCACTTTGTTTAGATAGTCGTGCTCATGAGGTTAGCTTCAACGGACAAAACATTGCTACCACTCGTGTCGGTTTTCGTATTTTGCAAAAACTATTGGACGAGTATCCTTACCCTGTTAGCCGTTCAGATTTGATCCGACACTTGTGGGGAGATGAGCCACCAGAGAGCAATGCGCTGAAATCTCATATGTATGCCCTGCGCAAAGCATTTGAAAAAGCGACAGATGAAACAATTTTAGGTCGAATAAGCAATATCGGATATAAATTGCAGAATTTAGATGATTAGATCAAAAAGCCTTAAAAACCAACTATTCTTTGCGTTTGGGGGGCTCACCCTTATTGTATGTTTATTTTTCATTCGGCTTTCTTTTTTGATTGTAGATGTAGTAGAGGAAAATAATGCTCAAGCCTTGTTAGCGGATGAGGCTAAATTCTTAAGCCTATCTTTTGAAAAAACTAATCAGATACCAAACCCTAGAGTAGATTTTATTTCTTATCACGAAAATCTCAATTTGCTGCCTACTGAGTTTAAAGATCAATTTAATCCCAACCAAGCCACCAGCTCAATTTCCGTGGATGGTAAAAATATGATGTTAAGCTTACAGCGTATAAATGGCACGGAAGTTTTTCTATTATTAGACAGAACACCGCTTTCCTCTGTTCCCTACATGACATCAGTGATGCCGGTATTTTTAGTCAGTATCTCTGTAGGAGTAATTGTTCTAGCTGGTCTCAGTTCTTGGTATTTAGCGACGATGATTTCTCGGCCTATTCAAAAACTCACGAAAAGTGTCGTTGGCCAAAATTCCAAGGACCCAGACCAAATTCCAGGCAAAGAGCGTGAGGATGAGATTGGACACCTCGCAATAGCTTTTTCTGATACCTTCAATGAGTTGCAAAATACATTAGTCAGAGAGCAAAACTTCACACGAGATGTCAGCCATGAGCTTCGTACGCCGATCACGTTAATCAAGAATACCTTGGAGTTAAGTAAGCAGACTAAGATTGACTCAGAGGGCTTTTCAATCCTTGAGCAGGCAAGCAACGAGCTTAAGCAGACTGTAGAGGTTTTACTTGCATTAGCGAGAAAAGAGAATCTCAGTTTTGAACCCCAACCTATCCTACCAATTATCGAAAAAGTCGTATTGTCGATTTACCGAATCTATCCTCAAATTGGCTTCCAAGTAAACATTAAGATCCCCACTTCGATGAAAGTGACAGGAAATCACTACTTGATTACTTTGTTGTGTCAGAACCTTGTTAACAACGGATTTTATCATGGCTATCAAGGCGGAATGCGTATATTTGCACAGCAAAACCGATTAGTGTTTGAAAACGAGTTAAGCCATTCTGATGATAGACCCTATTACCAAGGGCTGGGACATGGACAGTATTTGGTCAAACGAATAGCTAGCGTAATGAGCTGGGAATTGTCCATTGAGCAGCGCGATAACGTTTATCGGGTAACGGTGATTACTCAGTAGTTGATTGACCTTGCATCGACCGGTGGCTTTGTACGATTACTAAGCCTAACCAAATAAACCACACTAGCTGCAAAACGCCAAAAATGGCTCCCATTAGTCCCATTCCTGGAAAAACAGTGAGTAAGCCAAATGGAGCGACGACAAAGCCAAAGTAATGCAACTTATTGCCAAAACAATGCTGCTCTTTTAGGGACAAAGTAATCAGCGACATCCATATGCCGCCAACCCATTCGACTCCTTCACCCAAGCCCATTTGAACAGAGTAAATATCTCTCCATATATCCGAAATCACACCTTGAATTTGAAACCAAGAGCCGAACATAAGCTCAATTGATAGCATTGCGATAAGGCCGCTTGCAAACACATAAGAGGCCCACAAGTAACTGACTAGCACAGTCACTTTTTGCAGCATAGTGTGATCACCGTTGGAAAGCCCGGTTAGAAAGGTACTTAGGATTAATATAGCAATTCCAAAAACGACATATATAAGGAAATACCAGACTTGCATGAGGCCGCTATGTTGACTAAGCACTAAGAGCCTTTGTTCAGGCCCATCATTGAACTCGGGAGCCCATATCATAATTAATGATAGGCCTAATATAAAACACAGTGCACAGGTAAAAGAGGCTATCGCGCCTAAAGTGAAATATCGATTCAAAAATAGCCCCCGCTACACTTACATGTTCTAATATTGAATCCAAGCTTACACGCCCAAAGCCTCTCAATGAATAGCTTTTGACATATTTATACAAGATAAGTTGATTCAAAATAGATGTCCTCTGATTAGCGGTGTAAAACAAATAAATCACGTGAGCTAGGGAAAAGTTAAATTTAATTAGACGGCTTGAGCCATTTGTCGCTGTCTTTTGATGAAGGTATTAGTCATATATATCTTTATCAGTTCAACCGACGCAAAGCGCTATTATTATAAGTTTTGTAACTGGAGTCAGCCCCGCCTATAGACAGTTGCGCCGCTCCAATTCTTCTAATTTTAGCGATGTTTTTTGCTTACAAGTATGTTTTAAACCAGTCGATTATTTCACGGTTGGCTTTATTTTTGTTTTCCGTCAAGCCATGGTTATCGTTGGGATACAATACTAGCTTGTGTGGAATATCGTGTTTACTCAGCGCTGCGGCAAAATCAATTGAATGATTAACAGACACGCGCATGTCGTTTGTGCCATGTAATAGCAAAATAGGAATGTTGGGTGATAATTTATCAACCCAGATTAAAACCGATCTTTTCTCAAGTTCTGCTTGTTTGTTTTCAAAATAATTTGGAATTCGCTTTTGGTATACTTTTTCCATTTCAGGCCGATAAGTTAAGCCTTTTTGCAAATCAGTGTTACCCGCAACAGTGGCAATCGCTTTGATATTACTCGCTTGTTTCACCGTCAAATGTGTTTGCATTCCGCCGCGACTCGCACCCCACATCCCGATTCTATTGGCGTCTGCACTTTCTATCGCAGGAATAATCTCGAGTAGGGCTAAAACATCCCTGACATCTGCGCCTCCAAACTCATCAAGTACATCGGTCCTTGTATGCGTTCCCCTATATTGACTGCCAATAATGACAAAACCCTCACTGGCAATCGGAAATAAATTATGCATCATTGAGCCAAATACAACCCCGCCATAGTTGCCGTTGCCCCCCCGATTGTATATAAGAACAGGAAGATTTTTTTCGATGTTTTTAGGTTGAATCAGGAATCCTTTTACCCAATGTTCGTCGACTTCATACTCAAAAGTGTAGCAATTCAAGGTGTGTTTAAATTGTTCAAACGCTTGCTTGTTGAACATCGCGTCAAAGCGAGCTAATTTTTGCTTTACTACACTTTTTGTTTTGAACCGTTTTGAGAATTTTTTTTCCATTTGACCACGCCAAGTACTAAAGTCTGAAAAAATCGCCCTAAAACAGGTTTGCTCATTTTTGACGCTATTGTGCTCAATCATATTTAGTCCATGCGACGACAAAGACACCAAGTATAAAAATAAAACCATGACCATTTTTTTCATCTCAATCTCTCTCTTAAATTGTGCCGCTTTTAAAGTGTGTAGCAGCCACTTTCTTAAAAAATGTGAAAATTCGCATTCCAATTACGCTACTGAAGAGCCCGCATACTCAGAGCTATTAAAAACTGTAACCAATTGACCAAAGTGTTTTTTTACTTTCTTAGGACATGTTTATTTTACCTTTTAGCAGCCACTTAATATTAAGCTGAGTAAGCAGATCGCGACGGTACTGTTAATCGTATTCATCATCAATGACCGCTAACTTTCCTTTATTGAGTTGAGCAATCGCAATAAATCAAAAGCCTTTTTCAAGTCCCATTCGATTAGTGCAACAAAAGCGTGAACAGCCAAAATACGGCGACTAAGTCCTGCCTCCGAGTCTAATAAAATTTCTTTGACCTTCAGCAAAGCCTTGGCGTAACCAAGTTGCGTATAAGTCCCCAGAACAGCGATGCTGTTTTCTTCTGCAGTTATTGGCCTTGGCAAGGGTTGATATCCCAACTGGACAATGGTTTTTTCCGCTAACTGCCAAACCGACCAAGGGTTCTGCCCTGTAACTAAGTTGCCATCAACGACGACATGGTTGAGGTAGCGTCCTCCACCAATATACTGCGCGCCGCGGTGCGCAAGCCTGGTTTGCAATAAAAATGGAAATATTTTGTCGGCATCGGGTATTAAGAGGAGTTCTTCATCATTGCTAAAGCCCGCAACTTTCCGGTTCTCAACGAACCAACGACCATTTGCAAGCATTACGTTGACAAGTGCTGCGGGGCCGTGGCAAACGGCAGCTATGATTTTATGCTGTGCTGAAAAGTCTTTTATGATTTGCTGAATATAGGGGTTGTCTGGAAAATCAAACATAGCCCCTCTTCCGCCAACGAAATACACTGCGGCATATTGAGTTGAATCGACCTGATCCAAACGCAACGTATTTTTAATCATGCGAATATTCGAAATCTCATTTAAAAATGCATAGTCATAAGGGCCCATTTCACCTTCGTCAAAAACCATAGGAGATTCACCACCCAACGGACTGGCGACATCCACATCAAAACCATTAACATTAAAAACATGGAAAGCCCTTGCTAACTCAGTCAACTTAAACCCTGTTGCTCTGTTGTCAGCGCCCATTTCACCTGCGCTGGTAACTACCGCGAGAATTCGTCCTCGACGCTCATTAACGGGATTAACTAGGTAAGCCAAATCGCCTGTCACGACTTGACGGTAATTCAGTTGTACTTCATCGCCCAACAAACTCACAAACCATGCAAATATGCAACCAAGGGTAAGTGTCAGTGAAACAAGGGTTATCGCTATCTTTTTAATCATTTTGACTCCTTTTTCAATAGCCTAATAATCAGCCGGTGAAAAAGGAGTGAAATCGATGGTGTTTCAAATTGAGGACAAAAAAAAGCCAAAGAAAGACAAGCTAACAGCATCTTTCTTTGGCAAGGCAGTTTTAGGACTGCAGACCTATCAAAATAGAAAAAACGATACTATGTGAAGCAAAATTCGTAGCAGCTAACGAAAAAGCTACTGCTACTTGCCATGCTAAAAGCGGTATTCAAAACTCATATTCAGCGCTCGTTCAAGGTGACTATCGTTAGCATAACCATTGAGTTGTGCATCAAAGTCTGTGTAAGTTGCATCAAACATAACGTCTAACTGTTTGGAAAAATTCCAAATCAAACCAGCTGATAGCTCGTAAGCATTATCTTGATCAAAGTCTTTCAGCTCTCGGTATGCTGCTCCAATATATGCTGTCGTATTAGCTGTTACGCCCAATAAAGCTGAAACTTGCGCACGTAATTCTTTCCTATCTTCACGTTTATCTTCATTCCAGATAAAATAATGACCCGAAAGATTCAAAGCGAATGTCTCCGAAAACACATACTTTCCGCTTAATCCGCCTCCGTAAGCGTAGCTATCACCAAATTGACTAGATTCATACAACCCCATCAAACCTGCATCTGCTGTCAGCTCAAACCCGAAGGAGTTTTCAACTCTAGGAATAACACTGTATCTGAGTCCAACTGGACCGACAGTTAAACGATCGTTAATTCCATAAGCCATCGTTAGTATCGGCTGCACATCGTCCTCTCCGTTTGCAGAGCCATATGATATGCCGGCACCTATCGACCACTCACTTTCATTCAGGGTAAGGTTTCTAAGTACTGGGTTGGACTCACTCAATGAGCTTGCGTATCCCCCGGTGCTAGTTAGCAATAATCCCAATACAAAAACTGACTTTTTCATATACTATTTCCTGTAAAAATTAACTGTTGTGGAGGTTATTTTTACAGTGTGGTGGTAAACCATTGGTGAAATCACCTAGCTAATTGTGTCGCTTTTATTGGCACGCCTCATGCAATTCCACGGTACTTACACCAAGTGTGATTGCAAATTCTCCCACACAATTTGCGCAATCTTTCCCAGCGACTTATCGGTTCTTCGAACTAAGAAAAGCTCAATGGCGTTATCGCTGTAATTCTCAATATCTAACTCAACCAGTGTGCCACTGTTTAACTCATCATTTATCATATGCTCAGGCAATTGCCCCCAACCTAATCCAGATTGAATAAACGCGTGTTTGGTGTTGATATCATTGACCCAAAACCGCTTTTGATGCGGTATAAACTCGACTCTGTCTGGGTGAGTGATGTTTCCATCTGTACAAACAACATGGGTGAATCCAGAGATCTCATCCTCGACGATTGGATGCGCTAACTTAGCAAGTTCAGAGTCGGCTCTAACAACACAGACCATTGGAACTGTTTTTAAGTATTTCACTTCTATGTTTTCATTGACTGAATTCGAAATTGGACTGATTGCCAACTCCGCATCGTTGTCAAATAGACTCTGAACTGCCCTTGCTTGATTCTCCGTAGTCATATGCAGATGCATATCAGGAAAGACTTCATTCATTTTAGATACTATGCTAATGACGCTGCTGGCTGGAAAGTATGCAGTCACCGCAATAGAAATCGTTTGTTTTCGCTTATTCTGATTTAGACGCGATAAAGAAGTCAGCTCCGCCGCAGAATGCAGCACCTGCTCGGCCTTTTTATGGAATACCTTTCCCTCTTCAGTTAACACTAAACGATACCCTTTGCGGGAAAATAGCTGCACTTCCAAGTAAGACTCTAACGCTTTGATACTCGCGCTTATGGAAGGTGAAGACTTAAAGACTTTGCTACTAGCAGCTCTAACAGAGCCAAACTCTACTACAGCGGAAAATGCTCTGAGTTGATCCAGGGTCATTGAAAAAACTTATACCTTATTGAATTTCATTACAAAACCTACTTCACCAGTACTATGTAATACATAGTGGGAAGTCATTGGATTGACGCTATTGTCTGTTATGGTCTAAACCATCGATTCAATACCTTACCCCAGCCAATTGTTAACAATTTAGCGTATCGTCTTTTTTTGAATGCATTTAGTACATTATTTACATGGATTACTAAAACACATTGTTGTTTTTGCACGATTTGTATGTCTTTCACACATCATTGATATTTAAGCTAGACTGCAATACTCAACTCGCTTTCAGGTAAGAAGACATACCAAGCAATGCCTTTTCAACAATGCATATAATGACATCCTAGTTGTGAAGAAAGCGTGAAATCTGAGTTTCGTAAAGGATGTATTTGATCCCGACAAATGATGATCACAATGCTGGTCATTGCAAAGCGAGTTGTTGAAGCACACCCTCAAGTACAGCATCATGATTTTTGCGTAAGTCCGAGGCAAGAACCGGGTAATACTTATCTGGTTTTACAGCCACTTGTTCTTGATCCGCAAATCGGAAAACTCGCTTTGAATAGGTCACAAGTAACTGACTGTGTGGCAACACAAATTGGCCCATATCCTGATAGCCATTTGGTTTGGCTCCTGTCGGCTGACCGACCAAAGTTGCGTTCATTAATCGCTTATATTGCATGGCATTTGACATGGCAGCGGAAAAAGTCGTGTTGCTGATCAAAATATACACCCCATTTTGCCAATCAATTGAATCAAGCGCAGTAAAATAAGATGCTAACAGCAAACCGATATACAGGTCTCCCCCATAAGACTGACGAAAATCGACAATCAAGTGCTTTGCTTTATGCTCACGTAGATACAGGTTTAAATACTCTCCAATTCGCATCGCAGCAGCCATATCAGGGTAAGACTCGATAGCAAGATATGCGGTTTTACTTTGGTTTTGATAACCAGCCCAAATACCTTCTAGACTATTTATCTCTGTCAACCCTTGAAAATGCTGTTCTGGCCTGACAACACTTAGTGAATTATATATTTTAGTTTTGCGTTGCTGTTGCGAGAGTGGTTCAAGTTGCATCGATATTTTTGTTGAATCTGCGGCGATAAAATCAAATTGAGCACTTTCTGTATCTACGATTAATTCAAGAGCCGATAGCAATTGAGCGTTGCTTAACGCACTGCTCACCCTAACCTTCTCGGAATAGACGTTTTCGACAAAAGGAACAACTTTCGCAAGCTCGCTATATATTTTGTTCACGGGGGTGCCATCGATGGAAATAAGCTTGGCGCCGAGTAGTTGTTTATACTCAGCCAAAGCTCGACTTACTATCATGCCATCTTCAGTGGCGTCAAATTCAATTGGGAAACGATCTATATTTTGGCGCCACAGCGGCATACTTGTATGTCCATCTCCAATGCCTCTGGTAATTTCCATTAGTCTAACTGTGACTTGCCAATCGGTTAAATTAGGTAAGTTGGCAATTAAGTCGTTGAGTGATGTATCGAACGCAGTCTCACTTGTTCTATGAAAAGGATTGATATGGTGGGACTTCATCTGTTCTCGATAGACGGCAATATCCTCTAACCAGTTGTTGCTATCGTCAGGGCTAGTTGCATGTGATGGCGTTACAATAGGTAAAAAGTTCAGGATAAATATCATCCAAACAAGCTTAAAAAGATTTTGACGTTTTCCAAAGTTAGTATTTTGTTTAGCTACCATAAAATCGTTTCCTGTCACTCGAATGACACCTATTACAATAAAAAACAATAGATACCCAGTTTCGCTGATTTATTCAAAGCACATCCTCTTGTGCAAACAAGATCGCAAACTAAAGGTGAATTATGGGTGAAAGCCTGCTATTTGGTGTAAAACCTACCGACTAAAGTATACTTAGCCTTAAATATTAATCTTCGGCAAATTCTACTACCGCCTGACTCAACATAGGAAACACAGAGAAGCGATACATGCTATCAAGCGCTGCTGTATAACCAAGTAACAACTGCCTCTCCTGCAAGGAATTACCGAACACGGTGTTCAAAATTAATGAACATCAATTTATACCAATTATCGTTAGCATCATCGCTTTATATTCAAATTAAAAAAGATGCTTATGATTGATACAAAGGACTTAAAATCGAATATTGCTCCCCCCTCCCAAAGCAAGGTCGAGTCGCAGTCATCCGAACCAAATTTATTTGAATCAGGCTTAGAAAAGTTTCGTCAACTATTTAGTGATGTTGAAGCATCTTCAACTGAGGATAAACAAGCTCAGGCGCCAGCGAAACAACACTCCGCTTTTTCAAGCGAATCGATAGTCGATATCGCCTCTGAAGTAACCCGAAGCGTATTTAGTGATAGTCCATTTGAACAATCTGGGTTGCGCTTCGGTGATGATGAAGTCGCACTGCTTCAACAATCATTAATTGGTGCATTAAAAACCTCCTTGTTAAAGTCTAGCTTAAGTTCACCAGCAACCAGCGAGGCTTCCCCTGCACTTTCTCCGCAAGAAGCACCAAGCCAAAACTCGTTGACCCACTTTCTCAGCTCGGTAAAAGAAATTTCATTTGGCAGTGATGGATTCGGTTTAAAAGACGCCTTTGATACCTTGAACATACTTAATCATATTCCAGTGGTCTCTGATTTTTACAAAGAGTCCACCAAAAATGACGTTGATGCCTTTTCAACTGTTACCGGCAGTTACCTGATTGGCGGGCCAATAGGAGCGGCTTTTGCAATAGCAGATGTCGCCACTGAAGAGTTGACGGGGCAATCGATATTTGGAAACCTTGTAGAATTTGGTAAAGAGACGTTCAGCAACTTTTGGGAAGATACGCCAGGAACACAACCGCAGACAAACCCCGCGCAGTTAAAACGCATACCTCAACCCCACGACTTTCAGCGCATCGCTGAATAAGCTTGATTTAATTACGGCGGAGCCAATATGCAGTATCACTCATTCAACATCCTTTTATCCTTAAAAATGTCAGTCTTGTTAGCCAGTGGATTAGCTGTATCCGCTTGTCAATCGCCCGTCCCTTCTGAACAACAAGTCGTTAAAGCGTTGCCTACCAACCCAAGCGCTACACCTTCGCCGCTAAAAGCTGACCAAAGACAGAATGTTTCGCAAGGGGATCCAAGGTTCATTCCGGTAAGGGATATGTCTGCATCCTCAATTAAAACACCCACCGGATCGCTATTTAATGAAGAGCAATATAGTGGTCTGTTCTTACATAAACGACAATACAATATCGGTGATATGGTTCAGGTTATTTTGGAAGAAGAGATTAAAGCTAAGAAACAGCAAAGTTTAAGCAAGGAAAAGGAAGCCAATCTCAACTTAGATCCTAATGTGAAGGCGGGTTTTATCGAGTTGAATAACGGTAATTTAAGTATTGATCATCGTCAATCTAGCTCTTTCAGTAGTTCATCAGACAGTAACCAATCTAACTCGTTAGAAGGTATCGTCAATGTGTTTGTCAATGAAATACTCAACAATGGCAACCTTATAGTGTCGGGTGAAAAATGGATCAAATTGAACGAAGGCACAGAGTATATCCGAGTGTTTGGCGAGGTAAGAATCAAAGACATAGATGCTGATAACAAGATAAGTTCTACTAAATTGGGCAATGCGCTTATCGAGTACAGTGGAAAAGGGACACCACAAGATAACCAAGATCCTTCAGTAATAAGTAAGATCCTCTCTATTTTTCAATAGGTAACACCGTGAAAAAACGTTTCCACTATCTCTTATTCTTTGGCATTTTGGCAAGTTTTTCGTGTTCAAGCGCTAATTGGGTCGAGGGTGAAGCCCAAATGAAAATTGGTTCGGCGCCTCTTGATGAAATAAGAGAGAAAACCATCAAAAATGCAATCGCCGATGCCTCATTTCGTGCAGGTGCGATGGTTTCGTCAGAGGAAATACTGTTAAACGGCATATTGCTTAACAGCAAAGTGGTTTTGCAGTCTCAGGGAATGCTGAGGCGCGCCGAGGTGCTGAGTGAATCTATTGATAACGATACTTTAACCATCAGAGTCAGGGCTGACATTCAATTTAACGCGGGTTGTCCAAGCCCCAAATACGCTAGAAATATTCTCATTTCCCAGTTACAGCTGTTAAAACCCAAACAAGCATCAATTGGTGGATTATTTGAAATATCAAAACATATAACCAAAAGAATTGAACAGCAGCTCCAGTCACAGTATCAAAATTCAGATTTGTTACTGTTGGATAAATCCTTTACGAAAATAGATCTACTTAATGGCATAGACCGCGATGAGGTGATGCAAAAAGCCAGCTATCTTCGCCAAAAATATGGATATCAATACATTCTGTTTGGTGCAATCAGAGACTTAAGCACGTTTAACCGCATTACTAAAGGTTTCCTCAATGAAGAGGTAGAAACACGCAGAAACTTCACCATTCGTTTGTATTTGCTTGATGTGTATCACAATAGAATTGTTTACGAAGACTCTTATCACGCTGAGGCTGATTGGGAGTTTGAGATCAATGAAATTGTCGATATGAACAGCAGTATCTTTTGGCAATCTGCATATGGGCGCACGGTATTGAATACGGTTTCCAGTGCCCTAGTGGATATAAACGATATTATTGACTGCTCCAACTATTACGCGCAAATTGTATCTCGCACAGAAGATGGTTATCTGATTAATATCGGAGAGCGTCATGGCGTAAAAATTGGCGACCGTTTTGACCTTAACGCTGTTTTGACCAACAATACTTATCAAGGCGCGTCGTACAGCATGATTAAACACGTTCCAAATAGTCAAATGCAAGTTATAGCATTGGATAAAAGTAGCGCCCTGATTGACTCCAAGGCGATAAATGCATCAATAGGGGCTAACGTATTTGATTTAGTCAGCCCGGCGGTAAATGAAGTAGAAGAGTAATAAGCAAATTCACATAGCGATGCCTTTGTAAGGATATCCAAAATGAATTATTCGTCACAAAAATCGACCGCGATATCTTTTAGCGCGTTTTTATCAACCTTACCAATTGGCAACAGTGGTAACTTGACAATCTGAATGAGCTTTTTGGGTACCTTATAATTTGCCAGATGTTGCTTACAAAAGGCGAACAGTGCCTGTGTATCCAATACTTTGTTTTTCGGACTGACAATGAATGCAACCCCAACCTCTTGAAATATTATGTCTGGAATACTCACCACAACAGCCGTTTCGACCAGTGGATGCGTTTCCAATAAAATTTCGACTTCTTTGGGATATACATTGTATCCACCAGACTTAAACATTTCAGACATTCGCCCCACAAGCGATATTTCACCATTTTCTCTTTGTACAGCTAAGTCCCCAGTTTTGAACCAGCCATCTTTGGTAAAAGCGGCTGCTGTGGCACTCGGATTATTATAGTATCCCAGCATTAAATAATTTCCTTTGAACTGAAGCTCGCCTTTTATTCCAAAGCCACATTGCTTCGAATGTTCATCGGCTATCCGGCACGGCATCCTTGGATCTGGAAAACCTATGCAATCACGAAGCGAGCTTAGACTGGCGTTTTTAGAGCTATAGATGGTGTGCGCTGAAGTTTCGGTCATACCATAAAGCGTCATCATAGGTAGGTTTAGCTTTTTAAGTTGCATCAATGCACTTTCAGGCATTGCTGCGCCTCCCCACAAAATAAGTTGTAGATGAGAAAGATCAAACTCTGAAAAGTTTTCAACGTTAAGTTGAAGTAGAAACATTGTGGGTACTCCAGCCCACATTTTGATCTTTTCCTTTTCAATTGTCTTTAACATTGCCTGGGGATTGAAACTATCATGAAAATGTATCGTGCCGCCCTTTACCAGAGTCGTACAACAAATATCAGCAATACACGCAACGTGGTTAATAGGCATATTACAAATGATGGTGGGATCGTCTATGTCAAAGTGGTCTGCCTGAACTTCAGAGCCAAAGCATAAACCGTAATGTGACAGTTTGGCCCCTTTAGGTCGCCCAGTAGTGCCGGAAGTATATACAATGAGTGCAGGATCCATTGATTCCACCGCTTCTATGGCTTCGACATAATGCAACTGTGAAACCTGCGTGTGATGACCTAAAAAGTCAGCAAAACTCAACGTTGATACGGCACCGGTTCCCAGAAAAACCAAGTGTTCAATACAATCATAGTTTCTATACAGATAATTAAGTTCATCCGTGTAATCTCGGTGCTCTATCGCTATCATGGAAAACAGCAGTTTGGGAGAAGCGTCCTCTATTACGTGCTTAAATTCATCTAACGAATATTTTGGATTTAGCCCAATCCAAATAGCGCCAATATTAACGGTTGCCAAGAAAATCACATAGAAATCAGAGCTAGGCGTACACAAAGTAGCGACTCTGTCACCTTTTTCAACGCCTGAAGCAAGCAGTGCTTTTGAACATTGCTCAATTTGGGTACTCAACTCAGCATATGAAATCCTGTGGGAGTTATAAACATAAGCTTCAGAATCAGGTTTTTTAACTCCGAAAGACAACGCATAGTCAGATATCTTAGGATGTTTGGTATTTTTCATACTATTTGAAATAGTCATCGGTAAATCACCTTGTTACGAAAATCAATCTAGGCTTGTCGAAAATATAATCAACCAATATTCACTGTTCATTGTTCATTGTTCATTGTTCATTGTTCGTCAAATTGAACAAAGAAAAGCCATTCTGCGATAAGGGCAGGTTTAGATTCATCTTTAATTTCCGTAACCACATCACATTTTGCCAAACAACTTTTTTCACCTTTAGGAATAACTTCTTTGAGTGAAATTTTTGATCTCACTTGTGATCCCACTGTTACAGGCTGAATAATTCTTACCCGGTCGTAGCCGTAATTTAGTCCGTATTTAAAGCTCTGATAACCAACAGAAATAGATTCTGCTAAAGCGGTATGTAAAGACAGCAACAAATTTCCTTGAACGATTGTTTTACCATCAAACGGGCTCTCTGTTTTGCACCTTTGAGGATCATTGTGCAGCCAGTCTTCTTCCCCCCCACTTTCTGAAAATCTATCAATATTGGTTTGTTCTAACGTTTTCCATTCCCCCACAATAGGTTCAACGCCCATCATTTCCTCTACTTTCTTGACCATGCTCTGAGCCATTTTTGTGTTCCTCTTTCTCTAATTAAACCTACAATAAACCTTTCAGTCGAACTAAAGTCCAACTAAACGGTCTTTTATTAAAAGCTATCAATACTTAACCAAACATTTCTTACTTTACATTTGAGGCACGCTTCTAGCCTTCGTTGCTTGTTCGAACGAATAAGCAGCGCGAATAAGTTGTCCCTCATCTAAACGCTTTCCCCAGAAAGATAAACCTAAAGGCATAGCGTGAATGGTTCCCATGGGGAGGGTAATATGCGGATAACCAGCTATCGCTGCTGGCGTTGCTACGGATGCAATATTTGTAGCTTTACCATAAATAAGATCAATTTTTGGCGCAGGTCCACTTAAGGTGGCAGAGACAAAAAAGTCCAAACCATGTCGTTGTAACGTGGAGTCAATAGCTCTAATACCTATGTTTCGTTTTAACCTGGCTAACGCACTTTTGTACTGTTTAGTACTAATCTTTGGACTCAATAGCGTCTTGTGCAAAATTTCCTGACCAAAGAATTTCATTTCGGTTGCCGCATGTTGTTTATTCAACGATATTAAGTCTGCTATGGACTGAGTATCTCTAATACTATGTGTTTTAAAATACTTCTCTAAACCGAACCTATACTCGGACATAAACACATTCGACTTATCTTGTTCCCAACCGTCATACTGAAAATTTAGCTCTACCGGAACAACCGTTGCACCGAGTGATTGTAATATTTCAACTTGCCTAATGATGATTTCTTCTGTAAACCGATTGGCTTTGACAATGTTAGTGACTAAACCAACCTTCTTACCGTGCAAGCCACCTTCTTTTAGATATTGAAGGTAATCTGACTCACCTTTAATTGCTGAGTCGTCTGCATCATCATATGACACCATAGCTTGGAGTAAAATTACCGCATCACTCACTGTTCTAGCCATAGGTCCAGCAGTATCAAAACTCGATGTAATCGGAATAATCCCTTCCCGACTAATCAGTCCTACTGTTGGTTTTATTGCCACTATTCCATTCATTGAAGCCGGGCAAACTAAAGAACCATTAGTTTCCGTGCCAACAGCTACCGAGGTAAGATTTGCTGAAACAGCGACGGCGGAACCGGAACTCGAACCACAAGGTGAACGAGTAGGATCGTAGGGGTTTTTTGTTTGACCATATAAACCGCTCCAACCTGCTGAGGCATGATATGACCTAGCGTTTGCCCATTCGCTCATATTTGACTTAGCCAAAATGACAGCCCCAGCATTTCGCAGTTGTTTGATTAAAAAGGCATCTTTATCCGCATAATGGTTTCTTAAAACGACAGACCCTGCCGTGGTTGCCATTCCATCAGCTGTGTCGATATTATCTTTTACAACCACAGGGATCCCATGAAGTAAGCCCTTGACGACACCGGATTGTCTTAGCAGGTCTAGTTTTCTGGCCTGCTCTAATGCATTAGAATTTATTTGTCCGATTGCCTTAAGCTTTGGCCCCTTTAGATTGTATTTTTCAATTCTATCTAGATAAAAACGAGTCAGACGCTCAGAGGTTAGCTGGCCTTTCTCCATGAGATTTGATGCCTGAATTACAGACAATTCCTCTAAATACTGAGACTCACACCGTGCTATCTTGCTGCAACACAGCAATAAAATGCTAATACCAGCGTTTAGGTAGCTATTGAATCCCATTGTCACCCCTTGCGATAATTGGCAATTTGATGTACGACAGAGCGTCTTGGTTATAGCTAACGTTGAGTGTAGGTTGACCATCCTCGGGTATACGAACGAAAGTGTCTTTGTCATGACCCGCAATAGCGACCCTAATTGAATGCCCGATAGGAACCTCGATCGACGTCGGTAGTAACGAAAATGTTATTGTCTCCATTTGGTTAGGAACCATATATTCGGCATCTTCCCGTCTAAATGTTCTGTGAGGTGAAATTAACGAATATGGCATTGGGTTGGCTGAGGCTTTACGGTGGATTAATCGAATCCCGCCCTCCGTTAGCATGGTTACTTTGCCATTAGGCGCAACGCTTTCTAAATACACAATTAGGGAGCCATCTTTATGGGTCGAAGAAAGCTGAATTTGAACCGATGCAGCCCCGGTGATTTCAATTGATTTGGCAAGTGGTGAACTGGTATACGTGAGTAACTTCAGATCGTCATTTGCTCTATTCCCATAAAACACATCTGTACGTCCCAGCTGAGTCGACCAACGTGTCTGATTTCCTGTGCCTGCATTGAAATCTACCTTGTACTTATCAAAGCCAAAAGCGACTTCACGTTTATCTTTGACTAATCGATTTTCCGATGAAAGATACCAAGTTTGATAATTTGTTCCGATTGGCGGCCAAACTTGAGTCTCTTTCCACTGATTCTGGCCCATTGTGAAGTATTTCAGCGTCTTACCTTGTTTTGCCTTTTTTGAAGAAGTTTCAAACATGTAAGGTTCAAAAAAATCGATAATTTTTTTATACTGTTGAGGCCGAGTGGGTGCCACTGGATGATTCTTTGGGCGAAATGGGTCTGCATCGAGATACGCACCATGGTTCCAAGGGCCAATTACAAACTCTCCATCTACATCATAATCTACGAATCGTGCAATCACTCCCGCTGCGGTGCCACTATCTTGCCACGATCCCCAGTTAAACAATGCGGTCTTACTTTGCTCTACTTGCTGCTTGAATCTATACGGTGTGACGATATGACTTGGGTCGTCCTGCAAACTTGAGGCTTCTTTGAGGTCATCTCTAAAAGTGGTCTTAGATAACGTATCAGTAACATTACTATTATTTTTATGTTGTTTTACTGCTTGTTCAAGCAGCGCATGACCATTTACTCCATCTACAGGTTTGACACCGAGTACTTTAGGTTGATTGGGTAAGTCAGGCTGTGACTGGCTAACTTGATTCATATCGAGCGACCATACATAACTCCCCCAGCCGCTTGAAACTATCTTATTCGGTATCCCGCCTGGGAACACAAGAGAGGAATACCAATCAAAATCGCTGAAGCGGGGATTAGCGACTTTTAACGCTGGATGATGAGAGAAAATAGCGTGCTCCGCAGCATTTCCAGAATAGGACACGCCAGTTGTAGCGACATTTTGATTCGACCAAGGCTGCGCGACTATCCAGTCGATTAAATGGAAAAAGTCGTTTGTCTCGGCAACAGAAAACTCTGCTTGCCTACTGCCAAATGATGCCCCGGTTCCTCTCACATCTACGTTCACAAAAGCATATCCAGCATCAAGAAATTGTTTGATGGCTGAATTGGGCTCGTTTACGGCAGGTAAATACTCTTTGCTCCGCCAATAGCGAGTTGCATATAAGATGGTCGGCACTCGCTTGTCTGCGCTTCGGTCGCTTGGCAACCAAACATCAATCGCTAGTTTAACACCGTCAGGCATTTCAACGTATTGAGACCAATTCTGTTTTGGTTCACCTTGAGTCTCTATCGTTACACCAAAACACAAAGCGAAAAACAACGGCTTTAGCCAATTGTTACCCAATAGAATGTTTAGAAAATTTAAAAATCCCACAATTCAGTTCTCCGCAATTAATGTGTTGAGCTCATGGTTTAAAGATTTTGACGGCAACTTAGTGCTTAACGCTCAGAACGTTTATGCGCTATTTGGGTAGATATCCGAAATCGGGCGCTAGATGATCAATGTTAACCTCACGCCAAAGTTGCGGATATCAGCCCGCGACAACTCACATTCCGTGTTAGTAGTAGTTGTATGTGAACGTTATTCCTACAGTTCTAGGTGGTGCATAATTGATAAAGTCAATGTTAAACAACGCTAAATTGGAATTTGCCTGACGAGCAATAACATTGTTTTTATCCAAAATATTTTTGGCCCACAACGCTACCTCCCAATTACTTTCCGACTCCAACTTTACGACACCGTTTAACAATGAAGTTGAACCAAATTCAGTACCTAAAATATTGGAGAACTTTCCGTAAGACTTAGACTTATAGCTATAATCCAACCCTGCAGATAAGTAGCCAAATTGATCGAGTTCCGTTGAATACGTAACCGATAGGTGCCCATTAAATTTCGGACCTGAAAGTCGCACCCCATCAAGTTCATCACCGTCTAACGTGTCATTAGGATCAAACTTATTAAATTTTGCATCACTGTACCCAAAACCCGCGAGAAAATTTAAACTATCAGTAACGGCGGCTTCGACCTCCAGTTCAAGTCCACGACTGGTGGCAGCACCGGCATTGGTGGTCACACTCCCTTCTAACCCTCTAAAAGCAGACAACTGCATGTCTTCGTAGTCTATATAAAAGATAGCGACGTTTAACCTTACCTTGTTTTCCAATAGCTGTGTTTTGGCGCCCATCTCGTAATTAGTGAGTTTTTCCGAATCAAATTTAAGGCTTTTAAGTTGTTCTTCCGAAATTTGATTTTGTGGCAAAGGTGTAGGCCCAAAGGGAGTTGGACTGCCAACCGTCGTTGCGTTCCAGCCTCCACTTTTGAAGCCTTGGCTGACTTTTGCGTATAGATTTACGTCTTTTGAGTATTGATAGCCAACACCTAAACTTGGAGATATTTCGTTATCCGAGCGCTTATCTTGAAAAGGCGAATATGATGGGATCAGTAAATTAATACCGAGTTGAGAATAATCTAACGTTTTCTCTTCGTTTGTATAACGCAAGCCGAATAGCAAACTAAATTGATTGGTTAGGTCGTAACTTCCATCAAAAAACAACGCAGCGCTAGTTGTTTCTACTGCAGCTGCGTTAGTGTTGGTTAAATCTGATTCCGACTGCCATGCTGCAAACCCAAGGGGCGCGCCCAGTCCTGCTATAAAGCCAGCATCAACGCCTATAACAGGGAAAAACTCATTGGCTATATTAGACACACTAGAATCAGCGTCTTGCTTGTAAAAATACAACCCCGAAACAAACTGAAATGCGCGATCTTCTGGCGAAGTTACGCGAATTTCCTGTGAGAACTGCTCAAACTGCTCTCGTTTATCAATTGTTAAACGCTCTGCTGGTAAAAAGTCTTGGTCACCCAAAATACTGATATCAAGTTCTCGATAACCAGTTATCGAAGTCAATGCAAAACCGTTTTGGAAACGATAGTCAGCCGTTAATGAGGCACCCTTAATGGTGCGCACTTCGTCTGTATCATCTTGACTGATAACATGTGGAGCGTTACCTTCAAAACTTAGCCCATGGGTTTCATTTTCATCCACTGACCAGGCCATAATTTTGCGATTACTTTTAGTCCAGTCCCAACGAAAAGAAATGTCAAAATTGTCCGATGGTAAAAAAAGTAATTCTCCTCGCATGCCTTCTTGATTTTCATCAAGCGCATCACTTGCACCCGCCTTAAGGTTTCGCTCATAACCATCTCGGTCATCTGTAAAAACAGATAACTTCGCTAGCAGTTTGTCTTCCATGATAGGACCGCTTAATCTTGCTCGAGTACGAAGCAAATTATAGTTTCCAAGTTCAACTTGCAATGAACCTTCAGTGGTATCACTGGGGCGACGAGTTTTAATATTCAACGCGCCAACCGTCGTGTTCTTACCAAACAATGTCCCTTGAGGCCCGCGCAAAACTTCGACAATATCAATATCAGTCAAAGGCTGATTCAGGGATGAATTACGCCCCATATACACACCATCTATGTACACTCCAACACCAGCTTCAAAACCAATATTGCCTGCAGAAGCTGAAATTCCCCTAATTGTTATGGCTGGATTGTCATTTGTATGGGTGTTGCCAAAATCCAAATTAGGAACTGCATTTTCGAGGTTCGATACATCCTTAACGCCAAGCCTGTCCAAGCGGGAAGCGGACAGTGCAGTTAACGAAATTGGCACTTCTTGCATGTTCTTTTCACGTTTGGTCGCTGAGACAATGATCACTTCTAAGCCACTGTTTTGCTCTTTTTGAAGTACTTCCCCCTCTTCCTGAGCCAAACTTGCATAGCTATTTGCTAAAGCACCTATTGCCAAAGCAATCTTAGAAATCCGTATTTTACTTATTGTTGATGAGCTTTGTTTTTTTGACATTTTTATCTCCCAATACTTGTTAAGCATGCCTGTTGTCGTTTTTTGATTACTATGTTTGAACGCAAACTCACTCAGCTAAACCACTCAAACAGTTAATAAACCGTCTATTCGGTCTTTTTTAAAGCGAGAAATTTATTGTTTTCCTGAAAAAGACAGCGAATTAATAAACGGAGTCAGTACATCAATAGACAAGTGTGTAATATTGTCTGCACTGGATTTAATACTGAAAATGTAATTTTTGTCTCTGAAAGCGCTATAGATGGAAAGGTGGCTATACCCATCCCGATCCCGATAAACAGCGCTTTGTAAAAATAAACCATTGGTGAACTCATTGAGCTCCACTACTTTTTCGCTAGCCGCTTCTTGCTTGACCTCTATCAACCATTGTTCATAGCTTTTCTGTGTAACTTCGCCACTTAGCTCAGCTGTTTTTAAATCATCAGTCACCGCGTTGAATCCACTTGCGCTGGTCCGAACTTTCCAACTTTGTGGGAGCCTGAACTGCATACCAATAGCTGAAATTTGGTGTAGTTTAGTATCAACATTTTCAACACTGTGCTTGCGAAAAACTTCCCCCATAAAATTCAATGCAACCACATCGTTATCAGCATTGTGAACAAAGTACCCTGTATAAGAGTTGGCAATATTACGAGCAACAAAGTTTGTCCGGTTCACAAGATCAACATGAAACCAAGCTGGATATACACTCTCTTGTAAATGAAGGGTAAGGTGGGAAGAATGATTTGCTTCTATATCAATACGCCTGCCGCTCTTTGATAAATAAGTACCGACAAGCTTATTAGACTGATCCATGCTTACGGTATCCGAATACGAGTTGATAGTTGGATCCGCGCCTTTAGGTACGCCAAAATTAGAAAAAGAGCGCCCTCTTAAAATCCTCAAGGCATTGTTGGCTACATAGATTTTTGACTCACTAGTATAAGGGTCTAAATCGCCTGAATTATACAAAATAACGACACCAGATTGATTTTGGGGATCAAGTAGCATCAGGCTTGAGGAGACTCTAAACTCACCACCATGGAATACATAATCAATACCATCAATATCCATCCTCATCCACCCCATAGCGTACGCTCCTGGCTCGCCGGTTCCGCCAAGCTCAATGGGCAAAATAGATAAGGAGACAGCTTTCTCCCAAAGTAAATTAACGCTATTTTCGGTTAGGAGCTTTTTATCTCGAAATGCCCCCTTGTTGAGCAGGGCAATCATATAGTTAGCGAGATCTGATGCGGTCGAATAAAAGCCTGATCCAGCTGGCAGACTGTTCTGCATGTGAATAAAACTCGATGCGATTGGTTCGACAGCGGCGTAGTGTCCTGTTGCCACGTCCCAATTTTCAATAACACGTCTATCAGATGATGAACTTGCCATATCTAGAGGAGCGAGTATATTTTCCGCAAGTGCTTGTTCCCATGGCATAGCGCGGATCTTTTCAATGATCAATCCTAAGATATTCCAGCCTTCGTTGATGTATTGAAAAGACTCTCCTGGCTCACCTTTAATACGATATGAACTGAGGTTCCGCACTCCCTTTTCCAATGCATCAGCTTTACGTGATTGATTTAGCAGTAGTTGGGAGAAACGTGGCTCAATACCTGATGTCATATTCAACAGCATTCTAATAGTAACCTTATCACTTTTCGCTTTATCTGCCGTTCGAAACCAAGGTAAGTGCTGTACAACAGGATCATCTATATTCAATTTACCCTGCTCATAGAGTTGCAAAATCATCATAGCGGTAAATGATTTTGCTAAAGAGCCAATACCAATAATGGTATTAGCTGCAAAAGGTTCATCATCGCCAGCGCGTTTCAATCCATAACCACGCTCAAAAACTACCTTGCCATCTTTCACAACTGATACAGCAAAACCAGGTGCATGTATTTTGTTTTTGTGCGCTGTGAACAACTGTTCAAGTTCCATTATTGGGTCCGCTGACGCTTGGCGAGCGAAAGAGGTCAACGCAAGAATAAGTAACAGGAATCTCAATACTTTAGTTGTCATTTTTATTTCCCTTTATTCTACGATCAACGTTCTTGGTGCAATTTTTCCCACCTGGTGAGATGGGATCAAAGCACTGATGAGACATATGAGAACAATGCCTGGCACTACCAAGATTGAACCGACAAAACTAATCTGCATTGGAAAGTCAGTCATACCAAAGTTAGCCATCATGGCATCCATAATTTTACTAGCGGATAAAGTGAAAATGACCATGCCGATGATAAGTGCAACGCATCCAAGAATTGCGCTTTTAGCGAGAATGGTATGGCGAATTTGTGCGACGGTGAACCCAACCGCTCTAAATACACCTAAATGTCTTTTACTTTCATAGATCCCCATGGCAGTAGAGTTATAAATACTCACTCCAGCAACCAGAACTAATACACCAGAAACAAAACTGAGTACCACTGCTAAGCCAGCGACTATTTGTTCAAGTTGAGACTCAACTAGCTTCTCAGAAAGCTCAGTGCTGACAGCTTGTCCCAGCTTCTTTTCAAGCTGCTCCATAAATTCAACCCTCTTTTCCCGTTGGTATAATTTCACTAGCAGGGTTCTAGGCTCTAAATTTGGATCAACTTTTTGTAGTGCGCTAAATGGGAGCCGATAGAAAAAGCCTCCGTTATTGGTTCCTTGAAAGATCCCAACCACAGTCAGCTCCAGCGTTTGACCATTAACGTTTAAAGAAAAATTATCACCCAACCGCACGTCATACTGTTTAGCCAAAGGGATCCCAAGGCTAATTTCAGTACTCGTTTGGGGGTTTCGGCCTTTGACATTTTGATAGCCAATGGCATCAAGACTGCCATCTACCACATAGCCGTCAACGTCCAAAAGTCCTCCATGCTCAGACTTTGGCACAACGGCACTTTGATTAATGTGGCCAACCACGGTCTGTACGTCGGAATGGGCAGTAAGTTCACGCTTAAGCGAGTCATAACTCATACCAAATAAACCTGATGTATCCCGTCCGATACGAATATCAGAATTATCCAGTCCCCAAAAAGGAAGGTTCTCATCCATTACACTCATCGAGTTATAAATATTTACGCTGAAGAACAATACAAAAGCGGTTATTGAAATCGCAATAAGGTCAAAAAATTCCCGTTTATTTCCTGAGGAAAGGTTTTTCAAAGCGATAACGATTTCTATGGGTAACTTCGTTGCTAACCTTAAATGGAACGAAACACGACGGACAAGTTGCTTTTCAGGCGCACCATATCGAATTGCTGAAGCGGGCTTAATCTTGCCGGCCTTAGAGCCACTCAAAGCAACAACACCAAGAATAGTTGTAATAACGGTTATGCATGTAACAATTGAAGGCCACAGAAAACCGATGTGTTCAGATGACGCACCGATAGACTTTAACATCAGGCTTATCATTACGTCTGTTGAGAAGTAAGCGCAAAGAATGCCAATAGGCAGAGCCAACAGCGAGAGTATAAGAAACTGAATTTGGAAAACAAAAACAACATTTCGAGACGTAAAGCCGAGCGACTTTAGAATACCGAATGTTCGATAACTGGATAGAATTTCTGCTGAGATCGTTGTAGATATAATAAAAATTGAAACGATCAATGCCATAAAAGCAAATATCATGACCAACACAGCCATTAGCTGTGTCGTTTGAGTATAAGAGTTGGTTATTTTATCAAATGACAAGTAGCCACCTGTAAAGCCCCCACCAAGAGACTCATTAAATCGCGACCAAACTAACGGTAAAAGCGCGGGATCGCTTAGCCTCACACCAAACATATAGCTTGTAAGTTGCCCAAATGGAAAGGTTGCCACTAACTCACCTGGCGCCACCCATGCTCGCGCCGGCCCGATGAAACCACTGGAGTATTGAGGATCAACAACAATGGCGCTGACTTTAAATGACCGAATGCCCTGCTCCGTAGGAATTTCTAATCTATCTTCAATGCCTATTCTCGCAGAAAATGCGGTTGCACTTGGTAGCCATAATTCGCCGGGTAATGGTGCATTGGTTTCTTTGCCCTCGATAAACACAAGTTGATCTTGCCCCAAATTACTACTTGGCCTTTCTGTCATCATTAAGTAGCTACCCATTTCTTTACCCTTGTGAAGCGGGCGACTACTTGTGATCATAAAGGGGAGCATGCTCGTAACGCTGACAACTTCATCTTGATTTTGCCACCACGTAAGAAGCTCATCCGCAGAATAAATGCGGGCATCAAAATCTAAAATTGCATGGGAAGCATTCTGCTCAAGCATCATGTTCTCAATGGGTTTCTGTAGTCCGCTTAATGACCCTAAAGCAGTTAGAAACAGCAGAGTAGCAAGCGCAATAGTTGTAACCAGTAACGACGAACGCACGCGGTTTCGTCTAATATTCGCGATTGCTAGTAGTAATATAGAATTTGAAACTCCGTATCTACTATCTGAGCGCTTGAATTGAAGGTGCCGTTCCATCATCACCACCCCTGAGCAGAAAGCCATTGAAAAAGGGAGGATTCACGTTCTTGAAAGCAAGATTGTTCAGGTGTAAATCGATATTCACCATGTAAACAACCATCTTTCATAAACAATACCCTATCTCCCCTACACGCAGCTCTTAACTCATGTGTCACCATGAATATGCTTTGACCTTGTGAGGACAATTCAGAAAAATAGTCAAGTACCATCTCTCCTGCAGAACTATTCAAAGCACCGGTGGGTTCATCAGCAAAAAGTATGCGAGGTGAGTTGATAAGCGAACGAGCAATAGATGCTCGTTGTTGTTGACCTCCCGAAATTTGTGAGGGCAATCTATCTGCAAGCTCTTTAAGATTCATCCTTTCAAGCAATTCCATTGCTTTCGCTTCTATATCTTTTTTACCTTCATCACCTAGATAGCCTGCAACTAAAATGTTTTCCAGTAGTGATAAGTTGGGGATCAAATTAAACGCTTGAAAAACAAACCCCATAGCGCTTCTTCGTAGGACAGATTGTTGACTTTCTGTCATGTTCGACAAATTACGGTTGTTAAAAATAACGTTTCCAGATGTTGTCGTCTCTAATCCGCTGAGCAAATACAGTAAAGTGGATTTCCCTGAGCCTGATCCCCCCATTAGTACAGTGAACTCACCCTCATAAACGTCCAAGGTTAAATCTTTAATCACATTGACCTCAGTACCCTGACTTGCAAATGTTTTTATTAAGTTTTTACAACTTAAAAAACAGCTCTGTGTCGCATTTACGCTTTCAGCTGTACTCATGACCATTTCACTTATCCTATTTGCACATGCGCTAAACCAGTTCGATACCGAGTTGACCCAGCTATATTTTGGTAACTACAACCAAGCTTAAATCAGACCCACAATAAGATCAACCGTTTAGTTTATTGTCCGACCAATCGGTTTGCTACTGTAAATTAAATGTTCGATTTATTCTGTAGAACAATCTTTTCATTTGATCAGGTAGCACGCTACATTGCTTAACTCTCTACCCTATGTGACTTCACATGATAGAGTCGGGCAATGTCACTCGATTAATCTAAGTCGGTCTTCAAATATCTACTCTCTGTTAACCCGATAACGTATTGCCTCTGGGGTAAAATGAAAGTAAAAAATATGGTATTTATTCCCAAGATGACTGAAAGCAAAGCTACCAAAGCCTTGCTTTTGTTTTCTTCTCTCGTCGCAACACTCTTCCTTCTGCATGCCCAGTCACTGCGCCTTGTTCAAGAGTTATCCGGCCATTGACGAGTACATATTTAATGCCTTCAGAATAGGCTTTTGGATTTGAATATGTTGACTTGTCCTTGATGAGGTTTGGGTCAAAGATCACAATATCCGCAAAGCTATTTAAACGTAGAATCCCCCTTCCTTTGAGCCCAAGAAAATCTGCGGGTTGGGATGTCATTTTAATAATTGCTTGATGCAAAGTTAAAAGTTGTAGGTCTCTTACGTAATGGCCGAGTACTTTAGGAAAAGTCCCCGTAGACCTTGGGTGACGATAGTTGTCACTTGCTTTGTTTACATATCTCCCATCACTTACAATCATGTTCCAAGGCTGAACCAATATATTTTGTACATCTTGTTCATCAACTCCAGCAAGCGTGACCTGAATGGGGGTGTTTGACTCAACTAGCAAGTGCGCGAGAAGGTCAAAATTTGTCTGCTTGCGGCTTATCGCAATTTTAGATAAGTACTGCCCTACCAGTTCTGGAAAATCTTCACTTTTTGTTATCCGTATACAGCTATAACCAACCGTCTGAAGCCAAGAAAAGCCGCCATTAATTCCAGCCTCACTCTGAGCCTGAAGTTGTTTTCGAAGAACAGGATCTAACAGCGAACGTTTGATATCCAAGTCTTGTAGTCGCTGTTCTTGCGTCAAATTAATCAAATAGTGAAGATAATACGTCTTAGCTCCATCATATGGATATTGATCAGTCACTATGTTCAAGCCGCTACTCCGCGCCCTATTGATCATTTCTACAATTGCTTTTGAAGCCCCATTGTTTTGTAAGCACACGGCTTTTACGTGGGCTATCTTAGCTGCGACCTTTGCTTCTCTCGCTATATCAATCACTTCGAGGTCAGAGCGGATCAAATCGTTTATCGGATCTCTCACATGAGAATCATAAATTCCACCAAATTTATTAACCGCTTTAGTCAGCTCAATAATTTCTGAGGTTTGACTATACCGGCCGGGCTCATACATCAGTCCAGTTGAGAACCCGACCGCGCCGAGATTCATACCCTCGATGACAGAATCAACCATTCGATTTAGCTCCTGTTGGCTCGGAATGGCAACGCTAGGATCGACCATTTCAGCTCGTCGAATACCGTTATGTCCAACGTAAAACCCTACATTAGTAGCGACCCCCTGATGTTGAAATGTCTTAATCATTTTTCTTAGCTGTTCGGGCGAATATTCACCATCGGCGCCAACAACGACGGTTGTAATTCCCTGAGTTATCGAACTCTCGTTTAGGCGATATTCAGGTTGTTTGATTTTGTAGTCGGTATGGCTGTGACTATCTATAAATCCTGGACTAACCACTAAACCACTCGCGTCAATAACATGCTTAGCTTTTCCGCTAAACTCTTTACCAACAAAGACGATTTTGTCATCTTTAACGGCAACGCTTCCTATATAAGGAGGCGTATTAGAACCATCAATGATAGTGCCATTTAGAATCACCAAATCAGCAATTGTTGCGCCATCGTGAAGCCCAGATGAACAGGCTGTGAGTAATAAAAATGAGGTAAAGAAAAATGTCTTAAAAGTAGCTATTTTTTTCATAAATGACTCATGCCTTGCCGCGTTTTATATTGGTCTAAGTGGCACCATAAAGGGACGATTATAGTCATCTCATCTCATCCAACTCACTTGCGATAGTTTGAGAAATATGAGCACCTAAGCTTTTTGTAAAATAACTGCGCAGTCGATAATAGAGCGCACCAGAACAGGCAATAACCAACGCAAAAACCAACGCTCTCACGGAGCTAAATACACATATCAATATAAAAATGGTAGATAAGGCAACCAAGCCTATAGCGAAAAAGAACCGAGTTTTAACGCCTAATTTGAATTGACTTTTGTCGAAAAGCGCTGGATCTACGCGCGTCATTCTTAGCGTTGAAATACCCAGCAAGACCTGACCAATCATCACTCCTATAACAGTGACAATGGCATACTCCGTAATCGTGCCCCCTAATAAAATGGTCACGACTGCAAGTGAAGACAACAAAGCAATAGCAAAGGTTGGCTGCCCCGAATGTTTAGAAACCAAACCAAATGAAGCTGGAAATAAACCAACTTTAGATAACATGACTACGTCCCGTGAAAATCCAAAAAGCAATCCATTAATCGAGCTTGCCGATGCAGCCAAAATTGTAATGGTTACGACAGTAGCCGCCCCAGAAGGTAAAATATGATTGGCAATGTAAGAAAACGGTGCAGGGATATCGGATAAGGTTTGCCAAGGTATGTTACCTACAATCACAATTGCTACTCCAATGTAGGTAATCAACACTGTTAAAAAGCTTATCAATAATGCAAGAGGAATATTGCGACCAGGGCGTTTTATCTCACCTCCAATTTCAATGATAATTTGGAAGCCAATGAAGGAAAAGTAAGCTGGAATAGCCGCACTAGCAATAGATGAAAAGCCATTGGGTACAAATGGATCTAGGTTCGCTGAATCAATACTTTGAGAACCCAATACGATAAAAATGATCAGAATAACCATGAAAACAATAACCATGCCTGCTTGGCTTGCAACCGATGCTTTTGAACCCATCAAATTAAGTAAAGCAATTAAGAGCACGATTGAAGCAGCGACAAGTCTGACCGATAAATCTGGAAACAAGCTATTAAAATAGTGAGCAAAACCTAGCGAAACCACCGCAATACCGATAACTACACCAGCTAAAACTAACCACATATACATAAAGCCGAAAAAGGGGGAAATGAGTCTTGAAGATGCAACAAAACTTGCGCCAGTTAATGGGTATACGGAACCAATTTGCGCCCCGACAAAACAAGAAAACATGGCCATGATGGCCGCAATACCAAATGATAAGACAACCGCAGGACCAGTTTGTTGGGCCAATTCTGCAGGTAAAATGAATACGGTCGCTCCAACAACAAAGCCAACCAATGTTGCTACCGCTCCCCACAAACCTATTGTTCTATTTACACCAATTTTGGACATAACTTAATCTGCTCCATATGAAGATGACACATCAGCTTACTCACCAGACAACAAAAAGACCGCTTGGTTTGTTTTAAGACTACTCGGTATTTTTGGATTCTGCTACAAAAAATTTAACCAATTGCAAATCACTCAACAGACGAACAAATATCATCAGCAATGCCGAGCACTCTATTAGCGGATTCAATGACTCTGTTAATAAGGTCTCAAAATAGACTACACGGTCTAACTTTCGTCTTCGTGTCTTGCAAAGAGAACTTTTCTCTCTATAATCTTGGCGATCCTTGGCTAAAAAAAGAACCATATGAATAATCCAGAATTTAATGTTTTCGACCGTGAGCAGTTATTTAAGGCACGAAAGCATGATTTGCTCAGAGAAGCAGGAAGACAATTTTCCAAAAAGGGATTTCACGGCACTTCAATGATTGATATCGCCAAAGGCGTCAATCTGACTAAATCGGGGTTGTTTCACTATGTAAAAACCAAGGAGGAGATGCTTTACCTGTGTTACGAAGATGCAATCGTATCCTCAGAACAGTGTATGCTCGCTGCATATGATTTAGACGGAAACGCATTAGATAAAATCAGCCACTATATCCGTAGCCACTTAGGGCAATTTGATCAGCGCGGAGGTTACTATGTTATTCTTAGCGAGCTATCAGTGCTAAGCGATGACAACCAAAAGAAACTTAGAAAGCGCGCCAAAAACATCGATAACAAAATGTTAGATTTGGTTAACTCGGGCATAAGAGAAGGATCTATCGCAAAAGTCGATCCAAAGATGGTACTTTTTGCCATCGAAGGGGCGCTTAATTGGGTACCGAAGTGGTATTCAAACTCCGGTGAGAAAGACATCGCACGTGTCGCTGAAGATTTTATTGATTTCTTCGTCAATGGCTTAAAAATCAGAGCCTAGGCTGAAAGATTGTGCCCCTGCAATTTCATTATTGGAGGGGCTAAAAACATGTGTAACAGTATTTTTTTCGTTGCGCATTATAGCTTCCGAGATTGCAAAAAAATGTACTAGGGTGAGTAAGATATTACATCATCTAACAATCGGCACTTTATCGCTTAACCAAGTCTATCGGGCTGCAGCAACGTGCTACCGGACACTCAGATATTGTAGTTTGGATAGTATCAGTAACCTTCGACGCCTAACTGACGGTACATACCTAGTTCATCAATTATCTCGGATTCTTTTACTAATCATGCGAAAATTGAACAGCGAGGCCTCTACTTGCAACCTTTGTGTGGGTATAAAGTTATAACTTACATTGAGTTTTGCGTCTGAGTTGATTTAGACCTTCAAGATAGAAGGTCTGATTCGTCTGATTTACCTATATTGTTAAAGAGCAATATTTGCTAACTTTTTGAGCAAATTAACTTTGCAGATTATGTCTCTTGCTTTCGACGTAACATGCGTCCACCAGTGAAAAAGTACACTGACCTACCGTGCTTATCTTCATCAATAAAGTTGATTCCTCGAGAAGGCATTCCCTCCCCCATGCTGGCAACAAAACTATCCTCTCCCACAGGAGCAATAGGCAAACTCATAGGTTGTTCAGTATTGTCAGAAAGTACACAGCACAGTTGACCATCCTTTTCAGTTACATTTACTTCCGCAGCGATGTTTGAATAGGTGCCTATATAGCGTGCATGGTTAACCTGAATGTCTTGAACTACAGGTTCAGGCTCCTGTTCCATGTCGGTATATTTGTCTAGCAACACCTTTTCAAGCTCAACATAGAGCTGCGCGCTATTGCTGTTGGTGAGTAAAACATAAGCAAAATCTTGATTTGGAAACACACTCAAATATGAGAATTGTCCTGATGTTCCTCCCGTGTGACCAAAGCTTTTCATACCGGGTCGCTGCGTCAGAAACCAGCCGAGTCCCCAGTCCGTAATTCCCTTCGGATAAGGGGGTAAAGAAAACTGGCTTTGCTGCATCGCTTTTACGGACGCAGCAGACAAAATTTGCTCGCCTTTAGCATTGACCCCATTTTTCATGTGCATGATGACAAATTTGAGCAAATCTCTTGCAGACATAGACAAAACCGTACCGGCGGGAGCAAGTCCAAGAGGCAAGTAGGTTTGGGGGGTTACCTGCCATTTTTGTTTACTATTCGCTTGTGGGATATGGCCGATTGCTCCTCTAAACCTAAGCATTTCAACCGGATCAGCCACTGATTCGGTCATTTCCAAAGGAGTCAATATCCGACTTTCAAGTACCTTGCTCCAAGGCCTGTTTTCGATCACTTCGATTAGCCTGCCCGCTAAGGTAAACGCACTATTCGAGTATGAGATATATTGACCAACTGGATGCAGTTGCGGTAACAATGAACAGCGTTCAACGTATTTCTCAATGCTTGGATTGAATGGGTCGTCATCAGGAAAGTAATCGCCATCCATGCCACTGATATGGCACAACAAATGTCTCACCGTAATCGCTTTTGCTGCTTGCATATCTGCCAATCGAAACGACGGTAAGTAACGTATAACAGGCTCATCAAGCTCAATTTTACCTTCATCGACTAGTTGCATGACTAATGTGGTGGTAAACACTTTTGATATGGATCCGATCTGAAAAAGTGAACCATTAGTGACATCTACGTTTGTATTTAAATTCAGTATTCCCGAGGAAACCGACTGTATTTGTCCTGTATGCAACACTGAAAGTGAGGCTCCAACTACCTTGTTTTTCTCTCTTAAGGTATCAAGTACTTTCTGCAGGTTCTGATTACTCATCTCTGACATGGGATTCATCCTAATCTAAGAATTATTAACTATGACCGAATCAAACTGATTTCAGATCACTTTCATCAAATGGCGAATCATTCCATGGGTACATCTGTGTGAAAGGCATGTTTTGATAATCAATTAACTTCATGTCAGGAGGAATGGCACCGGGGGCACTCATATAAATAATCTCATTTGAGATTTTAGAAAAGCCGGCATAAAAGTGTTGGGTTGATTTAGGTACGATGACTTTGTAGTCCTTTGGATTTAGATTAAAGTCTTCGAAAAAACAGGGGGAAAAGCATTGGCATCGCTCAGATGTGACAAAAATATCAATACCTTTGTAACGTAGAACAGCCGCATCCCCCAAAGGAAGAAATATATCGTTGCCTAACTCTTGTGGAAATCTGTGTTGGTAGTTCTTGCGGATACTCACAACATTGGCATATAAATCCAAAGGCATACCGGAATGTACGCTCATTTTGCCTCCGACTCTTACCTGAATGTTTGCCCCCTCGCCAACTACGCATGCGAGCTTTACCACTTCAGGGTCGTAAATAAAAGCCACAGCAGCTGGTTGTACTCCATGCTCAATCAACCATTGTAAGGCATACGTAGAATCGGAAGGCGCGCCGCCTCCAGGGTTATCGGACTGATCCGCTACGATAACGGGAAAATGTGAACTAGACTTTGCCCTATTCAAAGCGTCATCAATGGGCAAACTGTTAAACTGAATGTTGTCTCGCAATGAAAAAAAATGAAGGCCTAACTCCTGAGCCAACTGCTTCGCTAAACTGCGGTTATTGTCTGTCACAACCAGCAGTTTTGCCCCTGCGTCTACGGAATCTCCCCAAGGAAAGCCATGAACTAAGGATACAGACATGACATCATTATTCTTTTCGGTTTGATACAAACGTTCAAGAAAAGCGGTCATTTGCTCTGAAGAGGTCGGATACATCCCCATCATTTTACAGTCAAACACTTCCATTGTTGGACGATATACACCAAGACGCGTTTGTACCGCCAGACGAAACAACTCCTGAGCGCGATCATTTATGTCAGTGTGAGGATACTCTTTGTAACTGATAATAATATCCGCACCATCGATCATTTCTGGAGACAAATGGCAATGGAGGTCAAGCTCTACGCCAATTACTACTTCAGAACCAACAATTTGACGTACTCGACCAATAATATCCGCCTCACAATCGTCAATCCCCTCCGCAGCCATAGCACCGTGTAAATCCAGTAGCACGACATCGACGTTTTGTATTGATTTCAAATCGGTTAGGATCTCATCGCGCAAACTCTCATAGACAGACTTGACGATCCGACCTGAGGGCTGAGCAAATGCGCATAGGCTTAGTGAAATGTCATAGCCATGCTGGGCACTCATCTTTTTCCAGACTCCCATGCAGCCAAAGTCATCTGCCAAGTTAGGTTGTTGTGTGAATTCGTGATGGTATGTAAGGGAAAAATCAGCATACCCCGTAGGCATGACTGAGAATGTATTCGTTTCGGTGTTAAAGCATGCTGCAAATATTTTCATTTTTTACCTAACCGCACTTTTTTGAAAAGTTAAATGAGGTTTAGCCCCATAATTCCGGAGAAAGTCCACTGACTATTCCATTGGTGTAAGATAACGATGGCTGCCTATCCGCTTTCAATACCAGTGGGCCATCAAGATCAACCAAATCACATAGCTGGGCGACAACAAATGCTGGCGCCATCGCCAAAGAGGTACCCAACATGTTTCCCACCATCAATCCCAAGCCGTGACTACTGGCCAACTTTGCAAGTTCAAGTGCCTCGGTAAGACCACCGGTTTTATCTAGTTTGATATTGATCATTTGATATCGTTTAGCAGCCTGGGCAAACTCGTTTGTATCTAAACAGGACTCATCTGCACACAAAGGTACCGGTGACACATAGCTCTCTAGTAGTTCATCAGCGCCTCTTTGAAGGGGTTGCTCAATCATTACCACTCCCAACTCTTTGAATTTGGGAGCCAGGTCGACCAGCTGCTCAAAGCTCCAACCTTGGTTTACATCGACAACTAACTTTGCATCTGGTCGAGCCCTTCGAATTGCAAACAAGCGTTCTAAGGGTAACTCTGCATCCAACTTGATTTTTATTTGTTTGGTATCTAAATTTTGGGCCTTTTGCGCCATGATTTCAGGTGAGTCGATACTCAGGGTATTCACTGTCAGGACATCACCTTGCTCAATACCAGTTAATGCCCAAATTGATTGACCTGCCATCTTGGCTTCCAGGTCCCACAGCGCACAATCAATTGCATTTCGAGCTCCCCCTGCGGGCAGCAGTTTAAGTAACTCGTGCCGTGTACAACCGCTTTCAATTGCAGCTTTTACCTGTAACGCTTGGTTCATCATACTTTCGGCTGACTCGTCCAAATAATAAACACCGGCAGCTTCACCACATCCGGTATGACCATCTTCAGAAATCCGCACGTGCAATACCGACGAATCATTAAAGGTGTGGCCTGTAATGACAAAGGGTTCAACAAACGGCCATTTTTCAATTGAAAATTCGACTTCTCTCATTTTGGTCTTCCTCTTAACTATTTAAAAAGTGTTTAACTACTAACGAACACGTTTGATTATGTTCAACACGATGTCACTGCAGCCATCAACCAGAGGATCGACACATGGCAAATCAAGTTCAGCACTAAGCTCTTGTAAATATTTTGTTCTGGAATTAGGTGCCAACTGTGATGTGTTTACGCTGACTCCGACACAGACAACATTTGGATTTGTCAGACGTGCACAGCGAAGATTTTCTGCAATGCAGTCTTTGACGGTTGGTACGCCAAAGCTGTCACAACCAGCGATGGTTTCTCTGCTAGGGTCGTGACAGACCACAATGGCATCGGGCTGCGAACCATGCAATAAGCCCAGACTGACGCCAGCATAAGAAGGGTGAAACAGCGAGCCCTGCCCCTCAATAACATCCCAGTGGTTTGAATGGTTATCAGGTGATACGCATTCTGCCGCACCGGAGATGAAATCAGACACAACTGCATCAATAGGAATACCGCTTCCGGCAATCATAATTCCGGTTTGCCCGGTTGCACAAAAGCTAGCGTCAATGGCCTGCTTTTTAAGTTCTTCGGTGAGCGCCAATGCCGTATACTTTTTGCCCACTGCACAATCAGTACCCACGGTTAATAAACGTTTACCACTGCGTTTTTTACCATTACCAACGGGTAAGCTTTTAGGTGGCGTACGAACGTTTATCAGCTTGCTTCCAGATTGAAGCGCCGCCTCGGCCAACTTGGGATAATCGTTAAGGTCGATATGCAAACCACTGACCACATCCAAACCGCGCTTGGCAGCATTTTCAAGCACAGTAATCCACTCATCAGACACCACACCGCCAACTGGCGCAACGCCAACGATGATACTTTTAACCCCTGCAGCCACGGCTTGGTCGATACTCAGGTCCTGAACACCAAGATCCATTTGGTTGCCCTCAAAACGAAGTTGACCAGCTACTAAGTCTGGGCGCCATTGAAGGATCCCAGCTGCCGTTTTTGCATAGACCAAACTATTTGTATCGCCGATAAACAATAAGTAGGGAGCTTGTAATGTAACGCTAGTCTTTGAATGCATAATGTGCCTCTGAAAATAGTTTCTATATCTGAACATTAATGTTTATTTCATGATGCAAAACATGATGAATTTTGAGGCTTCAAGCATATCTGCCGCAATGAATCTCACGCGATAGGTATCTAGCCTTTCGATATTGGGTAAGTAAGAAAGCTTTTCTGCGATTTCTCGCTTATTGAAATCGACCTCAACTTCGATAGATGGCTCTAAAGCGTATGAATTGAAGAGATCCAGATTGGCTAGTGATCGTGTAGTGGCATCAGAAATTAATTCGCACACATCTTGAGGAAGCAAACAGCGAGCACTTGTATACCCTAGTGCCCATTTGGTTACGACCGTTTCTACCTGCTCCCCGAGTACCGAGTGTACGTGTTTTTGATATGCATCATCGCCCGTTGCCAAAACGACCGGCACATCAAAAAATCCAGCAATAGCAGTACTTACAACGGTTTCAGAGGCCGTTTTTCCGTTGAGTTTTAACTCGCGAATAGTACCGCTAAATGTGTGAGCCAACACCCCTTGCTCATCTGTGGCACCGGGATGATATCCAAGCAGCACAGCGGCATCGTATCTACCTTCTTGAATACCTTCCATCATGCCCATGGGGCGTGGCCAACTGCGCACGACTTGCACACCTTTTGGCATTTTATCAAGCAGCAAATTTTGAGCATTGCCGTGGGAGTCGCTTACGACTACCTCTTTCACACCTAGCTCAAAAGCAGCTTCACACACAGCAACCACTTCAGCAGTCATCCACTCTCGGGCATATTGGTATTCGAAACCTTTTGGCCAAATTTGCTCGGTTGAAACAACACCTGAAGTACCCTCAATGTCCGCAGAAATGTATATTCGCTTGTGTTTCATAACTCGCCTCTTTTTTCTTAGATTATGTTCACTACCTATTGAAAAAAGCATGACACAGCCGAGGTAGTCGCACCTTTCCGTTTGTCACAAACATTTGACCAAATATCACTTTGAACAAAGTGGGAGATTACACAGCTAGGTATATCGAATAAGTAGATCGTTAGCGCAATAGTGATAGGAATGGCAGAGGAAGAGTCCCGGCCATAGGCTTAGCAAAGCTCTTTGATGAAACAATTAGATCACTTAGGTCTTGGCGAGTGACTAACCACGTAAATCGGAATGATAGCGTCGCTATCCAAAACTAAAAATCACAAATTCAAAGGAAGTGCTAACCCTATCAACACAATTGCTCGGATAGAGTTAGCTAACAGAGCTATTCTTCTGATTCAAAATCTTGCTCTAAGGTTTTTGCAGCTTTAGCAAAGAAATACGTTGATACAGGAATGAATCCAATACTTGATAAAAGTGCATATCGTAATGATTCGTCACCTACCCATGGCACCAGAAAATCGCTCAACGCACCAATAACAAGAGGACCGAGGCCGCCACCGACGAGCGTCGCCAGCATCCCTAACAATGCCATTCCCATAGCTTTGAATTTAGTACCGGAAACACCGAATACCAAAGCAAAGATACATGGAGTCATTAATCCCATGAGAGTCGCGCCAGCGGCTAATAAAACGAAAACCAAATTAATCGACGAAATTAAATACACAGTAGCGGAAATGGGCACACTCAATAGCATCACTACGATCGGGAAGTATAAGAAGCCTTTGATGTTTCGTGCGCCAATAAAATTAGTTATAAATCCACCAAGAATAGTCCCAACAATCCCAGCGCCACCTAACGCGATTCCTAACGTGCCGCCAGCAGCCTCTAGAGAAATATCAAAATTTCGGAGCAAGTAACTCAAAGTCCATTGGCCGCTTCCCTGTCCATAAATGCCAAAAACGGTAAAACCGACTAAGCAATAAAAAAAGCTGGGCTTAGCTAACAATGTTTTTGTCGCACTTTTAAACTCGACACCAAAGGTTTCAGACGCTGTCGGTAGACGACAATGGATTCTAGGTTCGCGCATTGTGAATCTGATTAACACTGCCAGTGCGATACCAGGTAACCCCATAGCAATCAAAGCAATTCGCCACCCCCATTCTGCCGCGATGGCTGCGCCACCAGCTAAACCAATGACTCCACCAATGGTTCCACCAACTAAAAACAACGATATTGCATGGCCGCCTTTTTTTGCGGGATATAGGTCACTTAACATGGACAATGCTGCTGGGTGCCCTCCCCCTTCGCCAATTCCAACACCGATGCGGGCAAGAAACATTTGCACAAAGTTCTGTGCCAAACCAGACAAGGCCGTCATAAAGCTCCACAATCCAACAGTCAAAGTCAGTAAGGTTCTTCTATTGCCCAGATCGGCCCAACGGGAAAACGGCAAGCCTAAGGTTGCGTAAAATAGAGCAAAAGCCAAACCAGAAAGTAGCCCCAACTGCATATCACTGAGTTGCAGCTCAAGTTTTACAGGCTCCATCACAGACGTAAATACTGTCTTGTCGATGGCGTTAAACACCGACACCAACACCAACAACATCAATGCGTATTTTCGGTAACCTTGAGTCAGCTCTTTACTTAAGTTGTCTGGTTTGCGGTTATCCACTGCTAGCGGACTAACTGAATTATTCATTTATACTTCTCTTCGTGTATTTAGGCATTCGAATGCTTGCCGAGTTAAATTGTTGACACCTTGTTCTGTAATCAAAATGTTGTCCTCAATGCGCATACCACCATATGGCTTGAGGTATTCAACAAGCTCCCAATCGATAGACTTGCGATACTGCCCTTGCGTCAATGGATTCAAGATTGCGTCAATAAAATAGATCCCAGGTTCAACGGTAACCACCTGATTAGGCTCAATTGTGCGTCCCATTTTAATAGTTGGCAGGTGTGCTTGAGGTTGATATATGTGGCCCTGAGAATTGATATAATTCCCACCCACATCATGCACTTGAGCGCCAATGAAGTGACCTAGTGAGTGAGGCATAAATGTTTGAATCAGGCCTAAATCCATTGCTGTCTGAGGATCCGTTTTGACTAGACCAATATCTACAAGCAAGTTCGCTATCAGCAATAATGCTTTACGATTTTGCTCAAAATAGTCCTGCCCAGGCTTCATTTCACTGATAATACGTCGTTGAGTGGCATCCAAGCCCGTGATGCAATCTTTGAAGGTACCATCGTGAAAGGCATAAGTTCGCGACACGTCGGCTGCGTATCCATTGAACTGGGCACCGGCGTCGATGAGAAAGCTCAACAATTGACTGTCATCAAAATGGGCATGGCTGTGCTTTGCATAGTGCAAGATAGACGCATGTTGGTTTAAAGCCACCACGCTTGGATAAGCCAATTCCGTTTCACTTTGCTGACAGCCTTGAGCAAACGCCATTTTAATTTCAAATTCACTGCCGCCACCATAAAACACATCCTTGGCAGCAATGTGACCCTTGGCAGAGATTTGATTTGCGCGGCTAATACAGACTTGCTCATACTCACTCTTGTATGCTCGAGCCCAATTTAGCTCTGCTTGCAATGCCGATGGATTCCTCTCTCCTAACTTCCAATTATCAAAGAAACTGTCCTGCGGTCCGCAAAAAGCACTCTTTTGAGGGTTACCTAAGTGTTGCTCAGCATCTTCGATCTGATGAATGACCTGAATTTCGAACCAATCACTCAATCCATCATCCGCTAGTGTCGGTGTCTCATTCCATATATTTTGGGGCTGATAAACAATCAATGTAGGGGGACGACCCAAACGCCAAACAGTCCAGCAATAAGGGCTGTGTACAAGAGGAACCATTGCCTTGAACTGAGCATTCACCCTGAAAGGAAAAGGAATATCATCTTCATAAGGGTATTGCTCAGAACCACTGTAAACAATAACCTGAGCATAACCCAAACGTTCCATCACGCGATCACAGAGGACTTTAGTCTGTGCAATATGATTACTAATTAAAGGCATCATAATGCTTCTCTAGACGAAATATTTAGCGTGTTGTCAGGTTTGCGTAGTTGTTCCGATTTGCGGGCTAAAGCACGCACCTTGTCTGTCTTGAGCCAATTCAACTCGGGCCATCGCTGTGCCAACAAATTAAACTTGCTCGCTAATGTGTCTGTTTTTTGATGTTTAAGATGAGAGTCAAAAAAGGCTAAACACGTTTCATTGATAATATCCAAAACCCGTTCGCCATCGACTTTCCCTAGCATTATGAGCAACCGCAGTAGTCGTCCTTTGAACAACGCATAATCAGTGAAGTCGTTATGTGCGCTGCCATCAATTATTGCTCGATAAACATGAGAGGCTACGCCAGCATTGATATATGACTCATAGTGAAAGTCATTGAAACTTCCTTTCATAGCAAGTGGTATATCATTAGAGTGCAATGCCAATAAAGGTATTCTAATGTCGCAGTTCATTAACTCTAGGCCAGCTTGACCGCCATCTAAATTGATAACAGCAGAAACACGTTTGTCTTGCTGTCCAAGCGATGCACTCACTGAACCACCAAAAGACATCCCTATAGCACCTATATGCTCGAAATCACCGGCATGTGTAATATCGGACACATCAAGATTGCAACGGTTCTCCAGAATGCTATCAATACAGTCCTGACAGTCTTCGACCCATGTGAATTGCAGCCCATTTTGAGCAACTTTTTCTGACCATATAGCGGTTGCTTGCTCTCTCTTTTCAAGTGAGGTGGCCGTGAGAATTGCTTGGACGGCTTCAAACATTTCTTTGTTATATAAATCGTTCAGTGTCGACTGTTCCATACAATGGACCGAGCCGTCAGGAAAGCGCACAGCGGCACTGGCAGAAGGGTGTGCAACTGAAATAACTATATATCCTCGGCTGGCAAAGTATTCACACAATTGAATATTGCTATCAAGCATTAACCCTAGGCCATGGGAAAAAAGAATAACAGGGAGGCTGTGGCTCTCACATGTTTTGAGCTTGGCATTCTCATAAGACCAAGTAAGCGATGCTCCAATTTGTTTAGTGAAAATATCCGATAGCCCTTGCGCTCGTTTTAGGCCATCTATCATCACAGGTAGCTCATCATCCTTGTACACCGGTCTTCGAAGCCGACCTTGAATATCATCTGTTGGATACCATATCCGCGCCATTAACTTCCGCTTTTTATGAATAATGGAGTCTGGCGATCTGAGCTTTTCGAACTGAATATCACGTACCCCTACATTGTAAGCCCCTCCGGGGGGCTTACGCGTAGGTGTAGGAAAAAACACGCTCGGAAGCATTTTCACTAACACGCCATAGATTGGCGTTAGCAGCTTTTGGATTAATAACGCGGATTTTATACTCATCATCTTTCCCTTTAGGTTAGAAGCGATAGTGAGCACGAGCACCAAAAGTGCGTGGACGCAATGTTGAAATATAGTTGGAAGACGTTCCTTCTACGTTCAATATATAATCATCATTATTGGTCAGGTTTTCACCGTATAACGTGATTTCCCAGTTATCTAAAATTAACCCTAGGCTGGCATCAATATTTTCATAGGCATCATTTTGCTGAAAAAATGGATTGAGATCCGTTGTTCCCGCAACCTGTGAAAAAGCATTGGGCGAAGAGTCTGTGTATTGCGCAGTAATACGAGCATACATCTCGTTACCGCCTTCTAAGGACCAATAATACTGAGCGGAACCTGAGAACTGAAAGTCTACAGAGCCTGGTAACTCGTCACCTTCTACCACACCTGAGCGCAAACTATCTTGTTCGTTAATATTGACGATCTCGGCATTTTGAAATGCCATTGCCATGTTTAGCTCAAGATCTTTTATCGGCCTGAGTTGCAATTCTATCTCAAGTCCTTTCGATACGGCTTCGCCTGCATTGGCAATGTAATTCGCTACATCCGATAGGCGCAACGCATCGATTTGAATGTTACTCCAGTCAATATAATAAGCAGCCAAATTCAGTCTCGCCTTATTATCCCAAAAATCGGTCTTTACACCGAACTCATAATTGAGGGTTTCATCTGGCTCATACAAGTTAGGAATAATCAGAGGATCATTCGGGTCAACCGGGCTAGCTCCCACAAAAGGATTGGTTTGACCAATTCGATAGCCCTTTGACACGTTACCATACAGATGTAAATCGCTCGTTGGCTGATAGGACAGCGCAGCTTTCCAGGTAATCACACCGTTGTCCTTGCCCTGGTTATTAAACGAAACCACGTCTTTAGAAAAAGTAGCAAAATTTAATACCGCTCTTTCTGGTTCATTTATGCTGACTTCCACATTAGAACCCCGCAAACCTAAAGTTGCAGTCCACTTTTCGGATAAGTGGTAGTTTAGCTCACCAAAGATAGCCACTTCTTGAGATTGTGATTTGGTGCTTGTGGTAAGGAAGTTGTCATCTTCAAGTAACCCCTCCATCACATTGGTATTAATGAAATCGGCAAGGCCAGGTAGAATAAACTTAAAATCTGCATTGGATTCGCGGTCAATGAAGAAGCCACCGACAACCCACTCCAGCTCAGAATTGGCATTTGAAACCAACCTAAGCTCTTGTGATAAAAAGTCCACTTCCCATGGTTCATTGTATGCCAACAAAGGGAACCCCAAGCCAGTAATATCACCATAATCGATCCGCACCGCAGTTTTAGATTGATTATATGAGGTAGAAGACACTAAGGTTGCAAATCCTTCAATATCATACTCAATGGTGGCGTTGTAACTGGTCAACTTAGATGGACGCCCCTCGCCTATGGATGAAGACTTTTTAAATTTTCCGATAGTAGGATCCCATGCATCGCCATCTTCAGGATCACTATCTTGATGAAGAATTTCAAAGGTCGTGAGCAAGTTTTCACTCGCTTGCCACTTGAGACTGATTCGGCCACCTTTGTCACTTGTACCGTTATCAGTACCCAGAACAACGTTATCGACCCAACCTTCTTCCTCACGTGCATAACCAACAACACGCAACGCGAGTTCATCTTCAACCAATGGGACATTTACCATCGCGTCGTATCGCTGCCTTAATCCTGCGCCTTTGGTGTTAGCCAGATCAATTCTTACCGATGAGTCGAAACCGTCAAAAGACGCTTTGTTGGTAATAACTCGTACTGTCCCACCCAGTGAGCCAGAACCGAAAAGGGTACCTTGTGGTCCACGTAAAACCTCAACTCTCTCAACGTCATACAAACGCAGATCCGGTTGAACCGATGCACCGAACGTGTCGGTAATGGGTACATCGTTAATATAAACCGAAACAGGATCTTGGGTGTTGCCACCGCCAACGGCCGTAGCAATTCCTCGAATATTGAAGAATGAACGATTGCGGATGAGTTGGTTTAAGGTCACACCGGGTAAGCTTCTTGCGATCGATTCATAATCATCAAGTCCTTGCCGTTCAATATTAGACTTACTTAGTGATGAAATGCTCGACGGTATATCCTGAAGGTTGGTAAGACGTTTAGTCGAGGTGACTTCGATATGCTCTAATTCACCCTCGTCATTTGGAGGATTAGTTTGAGCTGACGCTTGGGCTAGAGCGTGGGAGCTCATTGCCCCAAACGCTGAGGCAACTGCTACGTATAGCAAAGTTTGCTTAAAGGTTCTTTGTGACTTGTTGCTTAAAAATTTATAATTATTCATTAGTCAATGCTCTCCGGTCTGACGGCTAAGTTAAGTAATGTAATTCGTAGAGTTGTTCCGTTAGCCGTATTGAGTGTGTCACTGAGCTCACCGCTTGGATTAGCAAAATGTCACTGAAATATTACAATTTGTCATCTTTGCACACGAATTCACCATCAAACACTTGCAAGTTAACCTATATTTAGATAAGTCTTAAAATCCAAAATATTGTTCTCCATATCGATTAAAGGCTAAACCCAGTGAGCAATTTTCATACACCAACCATGACAATTCCGACTGGACCGTGGGTATCAAATCGTCAAGTAATTGATGCAGCATCAAAAAATGCATTGACGATTTTCGGCTCTAGTGAACTGGCAAAAGATCCAGATTTAAACCCTTTCGATGAAATGGGTGGTGCAGTCACCTACATTCGGATCAACAAATGGTGTATCGCCCAAATCATTGACGTTAAACTTGCTGAAACTCTAAATCAAAAAGCGGTTACAGATGAGGGTTGGATTGGTTTTCAATTCGCATTGAGCGGCGACCAAATATCCATAGTGGATGGTTATGGGCAAATGAACTTTTCAGGTCCAAGGTTTAATGTCTGTGCAACTGGCCATGCCACTAAAGTAACTAAATTTTACTTGACTAGTAGCAAAATCACTTACGTCAACATAATAGTAAAACCCCAATTTTTAATTGAAAATTTTGATGCCGATTATCAGTGCTTGCCTCATACGATCCAGTCAATTATCGATGGTAAAGAAGATGCATTTTTCAGTGGCACACAGCCGTTACAAGCTGAGATGAGTTTTGCCGCCGAAGCTCTGGTTAACAACAAGTTCGAAGGTAAACTGAAAGAAACCTATACCAAAGTAAAGGTCACTGAACTGTTATGTTTAGCCGTGCATGCCATTAGCCAAAAAAATGAAAGCAGAGCAACAAAGCTTAGGTTAAATGATAGAGAAATTAAGCTATTACACCAGGTAAGAAATGAAATACATGAAAACTATGCATCGCCCCCTCCTCTGATTGAAATCAGCAGAAAGATTGGATTAAACAGAAACAAATTATCCATGGGTTTTAAAGAGCTATTTGGCAGCGGGGTTTACGAGTATTGCCAACTGTTTCGTATGCAAAAAGCTAAGTCGTTGTTACAGGAAACCCGCCTTTCTATCATAGAAATTGCAATTGAAGTTGGCTTTCAAAATCAGTCGAGCTTTAGTCGCGCTTACAAAGACTTTTATAATCATGCTCCAAGCCAAGACAGGGCAAACAACACCTCTGTAATAAGTAACTAACAAGAGTGAATTCATTGTTTGCTTGCCGCAACACGCTCCAACAGTTTTACGATTAACTAGATACGTGCCAAGCGCGCTATAACCATCGCAATCATCGCTCGCCACGTTCTCTCATAAGCAGATAAAACCTGTTGTGTCAGGTTAAAAGTGATGGACCAATTGAAGGTTACCATCGAATCGGTTCGCGTCCGTTTTCGACTCATGGCCATAACCGGCCTCCACTCTCAAAGCCCAGCCTTGTCTGGTGGAAGAAAAGCGATACTCGTATGAGAATCCGATCCCTTGCGTGGATTTTCTATCAGTCAATGCGATTCTAAAAGGAGGACAAGTCGAATCAAGGTCACAGTTTTCACGAGTCTTCCTAGCTCCCAGCGCCCCCACAAAAATACCATAAGTATGGTGTTCGAACTGTTTCTCTACGCCTAACGTAAAGCCGTCATCAAGTCCAATTTTGTAGTTTGCAAAAAATTCCAGACCACGATGTTCAATAGCAACGGTAGGCACGAGTGCATATGGCCATCCGCCCCCTAAGCTCATATTCAACTCTTTAGAGTGTCCTGCACCGGAAATGAATATCAACGCAAGCAGTGATATACATTGAGTTCTACTAAGCACGCTTTTCATTTTTAAATCTCCATTTATTGTAAGACCAGTTGATACTGATCCATTTCAGCTTCTGTCAAACAGGGGATTTGGCGCAGTGTGTAACCAGGAACATACCAGTTCACGCCAACAATATTTTCGCGGTTCACTTCAAGCATTAAACAAATAGATGTGTTTTGTTTCACGTCGATAGTGAGCGCACTTTGTTTGTCTGCATTGGCCTTCACATTAAAAGTGGTCATCCCTTTGGCCACATTGACTCGGGCATATTCACTTGGAGCCAAAGAAAAGAAGTACTGATCTTGCCACCCAACAAAAACTTCACTTAAGCTCCCTTGCATCTCGTCCGAGCGCAATATCGTTACTTCAACTGTATCTGTGTCTTCATAAACGGGCATTGAATCGAGGTTTACACAGCCCTGTGTCGAAAAAACGACTCCTAGCATCATTATTTTCTTCATACCTAACCCTTGTTGAGATTGATGTGACAAAGCTAGCGGACTGAAGGTGAAATGAAGGTAAAGGAACAAACATATTGAAATATTCGGCGGCTTAGAATGGCAGAATTTGCCTGATAACTCAGATCAAAAAGCCTATCATCTCGGCGCGATGTTTAATTTTTTAGTTCTCGGTTGGCTCCGAACATACTGAGTATTCAGACACAGATACAATGAGTATAATCGCAAGATATGAGTTTCAAAAAGTAGTCTGATTTAGCGTAATAAAATGTGGGAGTTTAACCAAAACTAACTCCCAGCTTATCTTACTCTCCAAAACCGTCCCATCCTCATGGGCTAAATTGCTAGCTAGTCTTCAAAGCACAAAAGCCCTATGAATAGTTCCGATTGCACCTATGACGTACTCAATCCTTTCAAATCAAGTTCTAGACAACAACATATCATTATGCGCTGAGCCACTAGCTATCATGGGTAAACAATCCTCTACATGCTGAACATGGCAGTTTACCAAAATAGGCTCATTAGTATTGTTAGTATCAAGCAATGCCTGTTCTAGGGTAGACGAATCAAAAACGTCTATACCATTGATGCCATAGGCCCTAGCAATACTAGCAAAGTCAGGAATAGACTCAGCATAGCTCTGCGAGCGACGACTCCCGTAGTGTAAATCTTGCCATTGCCTGACCATTCCCATATGGCGATTATTGATAACAAATATTTTAATGGGTAACCGGTATTGGGCTATGGTGGATAACTCCTGAATATTCATCTGTATAGAAGAATCCCCCGTAATTAAAACCACGGGTTTATCTGGGTGCGCTATTTGCGCGCCTATCGATGCAGGTAAACCATATCCCATCGTGCCTAACCCACCAGAGGTTAACCAACGGCGTGGCTGCTCAAATTTCCAATACTGCGCGGCCCACATTTGATGTTGACCAACGTCAGTACTGACAATCGTATCTTTGTCTGAAAACGACTGGTAAATCAGATCTATGGTCTGTTGAGGCAAAAGGCCATTTGAAGTCACTTGATAAGCGAAGCACGCTTTAGCTTGCCACTCTTTAATTTGCGACCACCACACCGAAAGATCACTTTTGGCTAGGTTGTTTTGGCTCTCGAGCCCCTCTACCAGCAGAGAAAGTGCATCTGCAGCATCTGCTACAATACCGACTTGCGTTCTAACCAGTTTACCGACTGCTCCACTATCAATGTCGATATGGATCTTTTTCGAATTGGGGGAGAAACCATTAAGTTTACCCGTCACCCGATCATCGAATCTCGCTCCTACACAAAGCATGACATCGCACCCATGCAGTGCCATATTCGCCTCATAGGCGCCATGCATACCAAGCATCCCAATATTCAGGTGATGAGAAGATGGAAAAGAGCCTAAGCCCATTAAAGTAGTTGCGACTGGAATATTTAATCTCTGGGCTAGTTCCAAAAGCTTATCCGATGCCCGACTACCCGAATTAATCAATCCACCACCACAATACAGGATAGGTCGACGTGCACGGCTCAACAGATTAATAGCTTGGTCAATGCTTTCCGTTAATTGGTCGCCACTCGGCTCTTTGGTGGTCTTTCCCTTACCGACAGATAGATCGGCTAAGTACTGTTTGACCTCAGAACAAGATAATTCAGCGCTTTGTATATCTTTAGGAATATCTAGTGCTACCGGCCCAGGTTTTCCACCAAGCGCTTTATGTATCGCGAAACAAAGCTGACGAACCAGATCACCTTTGTGCAACACGAGTTGGTTGTGCTTAGTCGCGGTGCGAAACAAGCTGACGATGTTAGCTTCTTGAAACGCATCGGTGGCGAGTAATTGACTATTTACCTGACCAGTAATACACAATATTGGTACCGCATCCATCAATGCATCGGTTAACCCCGTCACGGTATTAGTCGCGCCGGGGCCGGATGTGGCAAAGACCACGCCTAACTTTCCAGTTGTTCGTGCGTAACCTTGTGCGGCATGAACTGCAGCTTGCTCATGTCTGGCCAATATATGCGTTATCTTGTTCTGCCGATATAAAGCATCATATAAAGGAAGTATTGCCCCCCCCGGATACCCAAAAACCGTATCAACGCCAAATTGAATCAGTACATCAAGTAACAGATCTGATACCGTGATCGTCTTATTTTCAGTCGGGTCTGAAGTCATCGCTGCTGCTCCACCTTAGCGTGTGCCAAAACAAAATCCAGCGCGCCAAGTTTTTGCCAAAATCGCTGGGCAAATAGTGGGTTACTTTGTTCCGTGTCCAGTTGCAGCGTTAACCTGTAATCTCCCATAGCAGTTTTGACTAAATCTAATTTATTAGGAACCAAAGACAACATCGTCAACAAGTCAATTATTCGAGCAAAAGCATTAATATCGGACTCAAATACAACTTCAATGCGCTGCTGTGTTTCATCGTTATGTTTCATGTGCTATCCGCCCACTTTCAACCAGGAATCAATACGAATAGTATTACAACGAATTCCTGCCATTTCCTTCCAATTATCACCAAAAAACGCTAAATTTATAAAATGTTTATTCGCATAAATACATTAAAAGCGGAATTATTATGCTAGACAAAATAGATAAGTTGATTCTAATGGAATTACAACATGATGCGAGCCAGAGTTCTTCAGATATAGCGGCCAAGGTAGGCTCATCACAAACGGCTTGTTGGAGGCGTATCCAAAAGTTGGAGAATGAAGGTTACATTAAAAAGAAAGTCGCACTTTTGGATCCTGAAAAGCTTGGTCTGGGAACCATTGTATTTGCACATATTAAACTTAGTGCCCATGGCCGAACCCATTTGGATCAATTTAGTAAAGAAATCCAAAATATTAATCGGGTGGTAGAGTGTTATTGTCTAATGGGCGAGCAGGATTTTTATGCAAAAGTGCTGGTCAAAGATGTATATGACTATGAACGATTATTTTTCGAGAAGATATCCAAAATACCCGGAGTTGCGGAAGTAAAAAGTACAATGGCGTTGTCACATATTAAAAATACTACTGAATACCCAATAGAATAGACAAAACTCAAATTTTATTTGGTGATGGCCTAAAATATAGGGAAGCCAAGAACTATCTTCCCTATATTTTGGGTGCTTGATCTTGTGAGCTAAAGATTTGAAATAAACGTTGTATCTTGACTGATCAGCTCCCCTTTTTGATTGGTCACTGATATCACAATAGGATTAACTGTCTTATCCAGGTGTTGCTGATCCACTTCTACAGATATTGGGTGGCGAATCATCTTTGCACCATCAATTGCAACGTTTGTTGTGCCATTTATTTTTGCATAATTTAACCCATGAACATTAATGTTGACGACTTGTCGATGCTGACTTTTATTCATGATGACTAGGGTATATACGTTCGCAATATTGCCGTTTGACGCTTCACGATAGAGTGTTGTTCTATCACGGATGATCTCAACACCGAGCGGTTTGCGCGTATAGATATCTAACGTTAGGGCAGCTAACATAATGACTAAAACAACCAAGTACCCCATTACACTGGGTCTTAATTTGACGGTTTTTTTACCCTGCAGCGCATTGGCAGATGTAAAGGAGATGAGGTTTTTTTCATATCCCATATTGGTCATCACATTGTTACACGCATCTGCGCAAGCACCACAATCAATACATTCATATTGATGACCATTTCTAATATCGATACCTGTGGGACATACATCGACACACAAATTGCAGTCAATACAATCCCCCAAGCCTTTTTTCTGTCTTTGCTCTTGGGTTAGCTTTTTTGATCGAGGGCCTCGTTTGTCACCGCGCTGATTATCGTAAGTGACAGTCACCGTATTATTATCAAACATGGACGATTGGAATCGTGAATAAGGGCACATATGAATGCACATTACTTCTCTCATCCAGCCTGCGTTGCCGTAAGTGCATGCGGTGAAAAGCAACACATATATGAAAGGCCACAAGGTTAAATCAAACGTCACAATATCTATTACCAGTGATTTAATTGGCACAAAATAACCAACAAAGGTTATTGCCGTCACAAGGGAAACGAATAACCACAATCCGTGTTTGATGGTTTTCTTGACCACTTTGTTAGTGGACACAGATTGCTTATCAAGGTGTATTCGCTTGTTCTTACTCCCTTCAACAAACTCTTCTATCGCAACAAAAAGAAAGGTAAAGACAGTTTGCGGACACATGAACCCGCACCAAACTCGGCCTCTTAGTGTCGTTATAAAAAACAAAGCAAAAGCAGAAATGATAAAAATCCAAGCTAAAATAGTGAGATCTTGCGGCCACAATGTTAAGCCAAACAAATGGAATCGCTGTGCAGTGAAATCCAACAACACAGCTTGACTACCCGAATAACGTATCCAAGGCAAGATCAAGAAAATAGCCAGAAAAATTAAACCAGTAGATTTTCTGATCGATTCGAACTTTCCCTCGATTGAACGAATGTAGATTTTACTTTCCGGCTTAAACACCGGGATCTTAGGTGTTTCTTGGGTAATATCCACTACTTCAATTCTTTGCTCGTTCATTGCCTTTCCTATTTAAAGCGAGTGAAACAAATATATGCTTTGATTGAAGTAATTTAATCGTTTACGATTAATGGTTACAGGTACAGATTCGCGAATTTTAATGGGCACAGATAACGCTAAGGCTAATGTAAAAACCAAATATCAAGTAATTGCTGATGCGTTAGAGCAACAAATTGAGCTGGGGCGATTTGAGATAGGTGAAAAGCTCCCTTCTATTCGCCAACTTGCCTCTAATTTTAACGTTTCAAAGAATACTGCTATCAATGCATTGCAACAGTTAGAAAGTAAGTCGCTGATTGAAGCTAACCCTAAAAGCGGGTTTACTGTTAAACACAACCTTCAAAGCTCACTCCCAGTCTCTCCCGTTTTCACTAGCATCAGGCCAAACCGTATTTCAATACCTGAGCTACTACAGGATGTTATAAGCCGCGGTGCAGCGTTTGATATCAAGCCTAGTGCGCCGCTCGAAACAGAATATGGCTTAATAGGCAAATTGCACCAAAAGATAAACAAGTCAATGCGTACTCAAAGTGTGCGCAACTCGCGATATTATGACGACCCCAAAGGCAACCTAAGCTTACGGGAGCAAATAGCTCAACGATATGCTCGTTTAGGCCTGACAGTAGATAGAGAAGATATTTGCATTACCGCAGGATGCCAACATAGCCTATGCCTATCACTAATGGCCACCTGTAACCCCGGCGACAATGTCGTTATCGAATCTCCCGGCTTTTACGGTGTGATCCAGCTATTAGAAGAGTTACAACTCAATGCTATCGAAGTGCCATGCCATAATCTTTCAGGACTGGATATTGAACTCATAAGAGATGTGCTTGAGAAATACAATGTTAGGGCATGTGTCGTCACCCCAGCATTTTCTACTCCCACGGGCGCATGCATGCCTGATGAAAACAAAGTCCAGCTATTATCGCTGGCTCAACGTTATGACTTCGCCGTTATCGAAGATGATATTTATGGTGAACTTGGATTCAAATTTAGACCCAAGCCGATTAAGTTTTTCGATGTCGATGAGCGAGTTATTTTGTGTAGTTCATTTTCCAAATCCTTGTCTGTCGATCTTCGCACCGGATGGATCATTGGTTCTCGTTGGGAGAAAAGAATTCAACGCCTGAAGATGGTGACGCATTTAGCTGGCAGTCAGGCCATTCAAATGGGGTTATCTGAGTTTATATCCTCTGGCAATTTCACACGTTATCTCAAGCAGCGTACCATCAGACTCGAGGAGTATCGAAACGCATTAGCCAGAACGTTGCATCAAGAGTTTGGTGCTTCTGTTCGCTACACACTTCCATTGGGAGGATTGTCATTGTGGGTGCAGTTGCCAAACGATACTGACACGCTCGCACTATATTACCGCGCATTGGAACATAATATTGTGTTGACCCCAGGGGCACTTTTTAGCTCTCAAGACAACTTTTCTAACTTCTTACGCATTAGCTTTTGTCACCCACTTACGCCGGAACGAGCTTCGGCGGTAAACACTCTTTACACACTGACGAAGAGTAAAAAACAGCGTTGACGGGTTCCAACCTCAACTCGGTAATAAAGGTGATATAGCCTTAAATGAAGACGGTAATAGCGTGAATTCAAATATAGGCTACACGATAGCGAAATACATTCTGAACTGAAACAAGTAAAAAGAGGGTGAAATAAATAAATTGGACCAACAACTTAAATAGCCTTAGTAGGGTCTCCCTGCTTACTCGCTGTATTACAATTCTTGCAATCAAACGACGCAGGCTCAAGTTCTGAATCGACTTTTTGGCTAGCACAAAGCACTGGTGAAACAAGTCGCAGCCCCAAAAATACAATCGGCGTTAACACTCAATTCTCTGATGTCTTATCAACTTAATCATCGTTCATATCTTGTTTACTTTTTTCAGTCACCATACCAACAACATTCATGATCGCTTTTGCTATTTCGTCGGGCGCCTCAGTGTGAACCGAGTGGCCCCATTCATCTGAGCGGATATGTTGTCCATTTATTACTTGCTCAAACAGTTTGTTGTGAAGCGATAACCAAAGTGTTTTACCTTGTGCGGTTTCTTCAATGAACATTGGTTTTGAATGTACTTTTGTGGAAGTAAAAATAATTGTCGGCAGAGTTGCGGGTAATGGAATTAATTCTGGGTTTGCACTGTCAAGCGTATCAACTAGCAACTGATACTGGGACTGAAGGTGCGGAGGCATATAATTTGCTAAAATCTGGTCATCAGCGATCACTCGTTCCTTGTCTAGTGCTTTGAAACGCAGTCTATGCACTGATGTGGTCGGTTCAACAAGCACCATACCGTCAATACCTGACAAGCTGGTTTTTAACGTTTCTGTTGCTACTAAGCCGCCGTATGAGTGGCCTACCACTATTACGTTGCCGTAATGACTGGCTTCTTTCACCCTTTTTCGCATTATCGCCACATCTTGAGCCAACGTAGTTGGTTCAGCATCACGAGCCATCAAGCTACTCCGGGTTTCGTTGAGTATCCGTATGGTTTTCGGCAAGTAGGCGATCACTGGGCTCCAAGTGTCACTTTTCGTGCCAAACCCAGCCTCAAAAATAACTGTAATATCATCAGCGGTTGACGCGGCTGATTGAAAAACGCAGAGAGCTAATATAGCTGCTTTTATCAATTGCATTGAAAGTTCCTGATTATGTCGAAGCAAACTGGCACCAACACTAGCAATGAGGAGGTGAAATCAGAGTCAAATTATTTTCAAAAATTTACGACTGCGGACGCATCCGCATTTATTCACGCTTTGTAGCAGCCTTCCATTCATTGCAAAGTAATGAGTACATTTCTAAATCTACAAGGCTACCTCTACACCATATCGGTTGTCTGAACGTTCCTTCACAGACAAAACCTTACTTCGTAGGCATAGCTAACGATACTTCGTTTCCGTAGACCGTTACCGCCTGAAGTCGGTTGAAGAGTGTTGATTCAAAGAAAAACTGCGGAAACAAACGCAACGCTTTTTCGCATATCCCTTTTGCCTGTGCCCTGTGAAAGTACGATAGTAAACCACTCTACCGTCTATATAGTGAAAGGTTGTAAAGCTCCCTATTTCACCAACTAGGTTGTGATCATTATCTTCAATGACGAGCCTGCCACAGGTACTCTGCCAAAATCCATTTTGGTTAAACGTGTCATAAAATTAACTTTCAGAGACCAGCGATACGGGCATAAACGCACTAGCATAACTGAAGTCCTGACTTAAATCGTAAAGAGAGGATAAGTCTTTTCTGGGTACTGTTCTAATAGCTATATCGTTCGACCTTATCACAATCTAACTCTTACTCGGCGCTGCCGCACTGCCAGCCAAAATGCCACCATCTACGTTCAACTCAATACCAGTAACATACTGAGACTCATCGCTGGCTAAATAAACTGCAGCATAAGCCACATCTTCTGGCTCTCCCATCTTTCCAATGGGTATTTCTGCTGCAATACTTTCAATGGCTTTGCAACGACTTTCCCCCTCTCCAAGCATTGCATCCCACATGGGTGTCAATATTGCCCCGGGGTGTATTGAATTACATCGAATTGGATAAGATTGCTGTGCACAATATAGTGCAACTGATTTGGTATGATTTCGCACCGCAGCTTTACTCGACGCATAAGCGGCGGCCCCTGGGATACCTACCAATCCTGAACGAGAAGAAATGTTAACTATGCTCGCTTTTTCGGAAGACTTCATAAGACTTATCGCATGTTTACATCCCAGCATTACGCCGTCTAGGTTTGTGCTATGCACTTTACGCCAAGTATCCATACTAACGTGTTCAGGATCAAAAGGCCCAGATGCTTCCATAAACCCTGTAATGCCTGCGTTATTGACGAGAATATCAAGGTGGCCATGCGCTTTTGAAATAGCCTGTATTACATTTACCCAATCTTGCTCAGAGGTAACATCTAAATATCTAAACGACGTGTTGGTGCCGATAGCCTCTGCGGCTTGCTGCCCCTTCACACGTTCAATATCCGAGAGAATTACAAGGGCTCCTTCTTTAGCGAAAACCTCAGCCACTGCTTTTCCAATGCCTTGTGCGGCACCCGTTACAAGCGCAACTTTATTTTTTAACCTTGCCATTATTTCTCCAAGAGAACGTGTCACCGAAATTCAACAACACATAGTTTAGGTCATGATCGTGACCCACTACTTATGCTTTACTTTATAACTCACATTGACATCAGCATTGAATACATCATCCATCGCATCGCGAATGTTATAAGAAATGATAGCGTAAGACATTGAGGGTAAAATTTAGGTAAAACATTTAGTTCTAGTCACAAACGGATTCCTTTACCTATTTTTTACCCTCCATGGTTTACGTTGCGGTATCTATCATCAAAATGACAATCAGGATATGGGAGATTTTATTCTGCCAAATTCGAAGTTGCGAATTACCTTTTCAAACCGTTTGTTCCGACTACAAAAAACAATAACAAACGGTGTACTACTCAATGTACAACTAGAACAAAATTGAGTTGACTACGAAATAGGTAAGGACAATGTGTTAGATAAATTTGCTGAGATGCTTCACTAGTCCGGCATGCTCAAACAACTCTAACCTTGAAATCAATAATCACGTGTAATTCTTTGAACAGGCATGATTAACACGTTAAATTACCTGAATAACCAATGGTGAAAATATTGAAATACTTATTGTACTTGGTAGTAACGTTTTGGTGCGCTAGCACAATGCCGCTTGAGCTTCACGAAAAAAACGATGTCATAAAGTCGTTACAAGCAATTATCGCAGACAACTATGTTCTCACTGAAAATATTCCTCAGATAGACAAATCGTTACTCAGTTTGAATAAGACCTCCGCGGTAAGAAATATCAACTCTTCAGAAGCGTTTGCTTCTTTACTTACTGATGAACTGCAGGTTTTTGACAAGCACTTCACAGTTCAATTTATTCCAAATCAACTAAAAGAGGCTCAGCTAGGAGTAAAAGAAAGCTGGTTTGAAAAACTGGACAGAAGTAATTCTGGATTTAATAGAGTAGAAATTTTAAAAGGAAATGTGGGATATCTTGATTTTTGGGGGTTCGATTCATTATCAGACAAGTCAAAAAGAACCGTAGAAAGTGCGATGCAACTGTTATCACATTCCGACGCCTTGATTATTGATTTAAGAGAGAATGGTGGTGGCAGCGCAGAAATGGTTCAGTTTATTAGCAGCTATTTCTTACCTGAGAAAACCCATTTAAACAGCTTTTACACAAGACAAACGGGGCTTACTTCGGATTTTTGGACGCTTGATGAAGTCGATAGAATTTTCCCAGAAAATGTGCCGGTTTACATTCTTATTGGCGCTAACACATTCTCTGCAGCGGAAGAGTTTGCCTATAACTTTAAACACTTAGGGCGGGCAACAATCGTGGGTAAACCGAGTAAGGGTGGAGCGAATCCATGGCAATGGTTTGATATAGGTCACGGATATAGAGCCGGAATCCCTGTTGCAATGGCAATAAATCCAATAACAAAATCCAACTGGGAGGGCGTAGGCGTTATTCCACATGCAGTAATCGACTCTGAAAAGACCCTTTCCAAAGCACATGAAATGGCGCTCAAAGAGATTTCTAAGACCGAAAAGAACAAATTCAAACTCGACGAGATAAATGAAAAGCTGGGCGAGCTATATTCTTCTGCGCTAAAAAAGTAAGTGTGTTCAACGGTAGTATATAGCTTTAAAACGTATACTTAAGGGGGATATAGTAGCCTTATTTGAATTAGTCTCGACTTAATCTGACACATCTTCTTGAAAAGATGAGAGTTACCCGTTTTGATAAAGGTGTCGAATCTTTAATCAAAACAAAATAGGTAACTCTCATGTTGCATACTAACAATCCAATCATTAAACACAAAGCAGGTCTGCTGAATCTCGCTGAAGAACTCGGTAACGTATCTAGAGCGTGTAAGGTCATGGGCGTATCACGCGATACGTTTTATCGCTATCAGGAACTGGTTGAGGACGGTGGTATCGATTCATTAATTGATAAGAGTCGTCGGTCACCAAACTTGAAGAATCGTGTTGATGAAGCCACCGAGCAGGCCGTCATTGATTACGCAATTGAGTATCCGGCCCATGGCCAGCACAGAACCAGTAATGAGCTTAGAAAACGCAGTGTGTTTGTCTCTGGTAGTGGCGTTCGTTCCATCTGGCTACGTCACGATTTAGAGAACTTCAAAAAGCGTCTGAAGGCACTAGAAGCCAAGGTAGCCAATGACGGTATCATCCTCACTGACTCACAAATAGCAGCATTGGAAAAGAAGAAGCACGATGATGAAGCCTGTGGTGAAATTGAAACGCTTCATCCAGGTTACTTGGGTTCACAAGATACGTTCTATGTCGGCAACTTAAAAGGCGTCGGGCGCATCTATCAGCAGACGTTTATCGACACGTACAGCAAAGTGGCGTTTGCCAAGCTGTATACGACAAAAACTCCCATCACTGCTGCTGATGCACTTAACGACAAGGTACTGCCGTTCTTCGAACAGCACGACTTGCCAATGCTCAGGATACTGACTGACCGCGGTACAGAATATTGCGGTAAAGTGGAACATCACGATTACCAGCTGTATCTGGCAATAAATGACATCGATCACACCAAAACCAAGGCGATGTCACCTCAGACAAATGGCATCTGTGAACGCTTCCACAAGACGATTTTAAACGAGTTCTATCAAGTAACATTCCGCAAGAAACTCTATTCGTCGCTGGATGATCTTCAAAAAGATCTAGACGCATGGATGGATTACTACAACAATGAAAGGACTCATCAGGGCAAAATGTGCTGTGGCAGAACGCCACTGGAAACATTAATCGATGGGAAACAGACTTGGGCTGAGAAGAATCTAGCTCAAATCTAATCTGACAGCGGCACCTGAAAAAACGGGTAACTGTCAGATCAAGTCTGAGCTAGTACACCTTATTATGGTGTAACATATTTACACAGATTAGCTTTGGTTCAACTTCCCTCAGCACTCCCGTTCTATTTCTTACCCCACCAATTCCATAAATTTACAGGTATTACTGGCAAGTCGGTAGGCATATTAGATTCAAAGTCATAGCATTCTGGGGGCAAACGTGTTGCGGTTAATCTAAAAAATTAGCATTATTTTAATGAAATCATAAACCATCAATTTCGTTGAAAGTTCGGTTCGGCCTCCTGCTCGCTATTTGAGCGTAGCAGAAGAGACCTGAAAATAACTAACATTATTGTAATAATGTCAAACCATGATGTTTTTTATTAAACTATTATATCTCTGCACAGCGGAAACCAAGAACCGCATATTAAGTTTTATTATACTGTCCGATCTTTCCCCATACCTCGCTGAGACTGTGCTAGCATCGCTTCTAATATTTTGCAAAACTATTTATATGCTAACTGCGGTTCGCATATAAATTACTCCCAGTTCTCATAGCACAGCTCTACGCTGACTAGTCATACACAGGGTTCACAAAATTCAGATCAGCAAACAGCGCTTTGTGTCTGCGATTCTCATCCTCAAGGTCCTTAAGGCGCTTGATTTCTGAGGCTTCCATACCACCGTATTTCTATTTCCAGTTGTAGTACGTTGGCTCTGAGATATCGTATTCGCGGCAGACCCCTTTTAAAATCTTAACGATTTTTGTTTCCGTGTATCGGGACTTTTTCACTAGGAGTTTTCCTTCTTGGTTCAGTGTGCGCCGGAGAACTCTAAAGAGGTATGCCACGAGTTTGGGGAATGTTTACAAAAGATCAACTAACATGCGCAGGTTCAAAGGACCTTGATGCTTACTATTTTGATTCATCTTTATTTAAGATAATTTAGTTTGTAAATCAGATATTCGAAAAGATCACTTAAGAAGAGATAGAAACGTTTTGAATTCTGGGCACAAAATGGGCACCAACTCACTAAATATATAGCCATATCGCTACCTAGCCCTTGCCCCTCAATGGGCACACTCGATTAATATATGCCCGAAGGTCATTATTTCTGACCTTCGGGAATTTTTAAGTGACTTGCCCGAAGGTCGCGTTGGGCACAGAACCCGAAGGTCAATTTGCGCAAATTACGTCCAATTTCAAAATTTTTGAAGGCACACAATGGGCACGTTTTGGGCACCGCGTGCCCAAAAGTGAAAAATGAGTGAGATTTACTGAATTTCAGGCATAAAAAAAGCCCTGATAAATCAGGGCTTTCTATGTGGTTGCGGGAGCAGGATTTGAACCTACGACCTTCGGGTTATGAGCCCGACGAGCTACCAGACTGCTCCATCCCGCGTCTGAAATCGGTTTTGATTGGGTTAGGCTTTTTGCTGCTGCCCTCTCAAGTGGTGCGTATTATACATAGGCAACTTGAGTGCGCAAGCGGATTTATTGAAAAAGTCTAATTAAATGACATTTTTGTGACCGTTTGGTCAATCTCTGAGCAATGTGCTCAACAATCCGCCGACGCGCCCTACACTATCCGAAAAAGAGTTCCATTTTTGTCGCTAACTTAAAATCCAATTCGCTGATCCCACCGGCGTCGTGGGTAGTGAGATCCACTTCAACCTTATTGTAAACATTAAACCATTCGGGATGATGATTGAGCTTTTCAGCCCAGATAGCCATTTGACTCATCCAACCGAAGGCACGAATAAAACTCTTAAACTTAAAGGTTTTGTGTAGTTTGCCATCGACAATTTTCCATTGCGCATCGGAGTCCAACGAGGCATTGAGTTGCGATAGTTGTTCATTAATTTGTGATTCATTGAGTGCTTGCGTCACGGTTTACTCCTTTGTTTGTTATAAGCAGTGTACGTGATCTGATTTGAGGTTGGATCCCCTAAGTAAGGGTTCGCAAAAAAAGAAGTGGCAGCTTTGCTGTACAAATAAAAACATCCCCGCCGCAGCGGGGATGTCCATAGCAGGATTAAAACTCTATTGCCAAACGGGCATAGATTTGTCTTCCTCTTGGGTCATGAACTTTGGAATCAAAGCCCGCATTAGTGAATACCTGCGGTGGATTTTCATCGGTGATATTTGTTCCGCCGATAGTCAACACATAGGCTGAATCAGTTTCAAAGATTGCACCTAAATCGAGGTTGTATTGAGCATCGATAGTGACGTGACTGTCCACTTCTTTGAAGCCAACGGTACAAGCTGCACTGAAAGTAGTGCCATTTGCACAGTTTTGATCATCATCATAGCTGTCAATATAGCGCACAAAGATATTGGCTGAATGATTATCACTCTTCCAGTTCAACCCTAAGTTATAGCGCAATTGAGGCGTTGATGTGCCGATATTGTTGAAGTTACGTACACCTACTCCGTCAACTTTACCCGCTTGTGGATCCACCAAGTCGTAACTCAAGATATAAGTTGCACTCAAACTGGGTGTGAAAGTACCTACGTCGGTCTCCATTTTGTAGCTGCTGACCAAGTCTAAACCTGAGGTTTCCAATGAACTGGCATTCACATAGGTCAAATTAACCTGCAATAAAGGACCAGTTAATGGGTCGCCCGCACGAATAACCCGATCAGGGTTTTGTGGATCGGCATTCAAAATGGCTTGGAAGCTCTCTTGAATGATCAAGTTAGTGAAATCAAAATTCCAATAATCTAACTCGATTGACCAATCATCAATTGGCTCGTAAGAGAAGCCCAAGTTATAGGCTGTGGATTCTTCTGGCACCAAGTCTTCATTACCCGAAGCACGAGCTGCGGCGAAGGCTGCAGAGCCGGTCAAAGGGTCAACCATTTGGTTCAAGCTTGTCGAGCCACCATCACGTTGGAAGATGGAAGGTGCACGGAAAGACGTCGAAATCGAACCTCGCAAGGAGAGGTTTTCTGATGCGCGCCAAGACAAAGCCAATTTAGGGTCCAACGTATCGCCCGTGGTACCGCCGTAATCTTCGTAACGCAATGCGATCTGAACATCCAAATCTTCAGTTACTGGCATCGCCAATTCTGCAAAAACAGCATATACGTCTTGTTCGCCATAGATATCCGGGTTACCGATAACAAATGAGAACCGGTCTTGGTTAGCCAAGGCATCATAATCTTGTGTAAGATCTTGGTAGCGATATTGCGCACCTACCGCAAGTCCTGCGGCACCACCACCCATATCAAACACTTCGGTAGACATAAATGCTTCAACCACTTCCAAATTGGTGTGAGAGTCAATCTCTTCACGAGCGGTAAATGAATCAATCACGCTTTGAGAGTTTGGCAACACAGTGTAAGAAGTTGCAAAGGGGTTAAAGTATTCACAAGGTCCTACGCCAGGAGTGCCGGTTACCGGATCACAACCTAAACCGCCAAGTCCGCGCAAGGCATTTTGGAATTCCTGAGCTAGGGTGTCGTTTACCGTAAACAAGAAATCATTGCGGGCTACGGTATAACTTAATTCCCAGAAACCGGTGTCTAGTTCGCCAGTAAGCATCGTCATAAAACGAATGGTGTCGGATTCAGTATTGGCTGGATCCCCTTCTCCACCATTACCAATGGCACGGCCAAAGAATGAAACCGGTTGTCCGAACACGTTACTTGGGTGATCGGCGGGTACCGTTGGGAAAGTCAAAATCGGGAAGGTAGGTGAACCGCCCCGCTCGGCTTTATTGCGAGCAAATCCCACCTCTGTGATCCACTCAATATCATCAGTCATGTCGTAGGTTGCTTTGAAGTAACCATTGACGCGAGATTCATCAGGGACAAAAGAATAGGTGTCACCAAAATCGAAACCGCAGAATCCGATCTCTAACCCCGGCACCGTGCCTGATGGTGCAAGAAGATTGGGATAACCACCAAATTGTTCACAACCCGTTGGGTCGATAAACGGTGTCGCGCCAATAAAAAACGATCCAGGGTTACCTAACGAACTGGTATCATCTTGTGTGCGACTAAGACGACGGTCACCGGTGAAGAGCGGGCTCCTATTGGTGTAGCTGATGGCAGCCATTACACTGCTCTTGTCGCCAACGGCCCCCCACAAGCCCTGAATGACATATTCCTTATTGTTACCATGGGCACCATCTTGATAGTCCAGAGAAATCTGTGCCCCTTCGTAGTCCTTCTTAGTGATGAAGTTGACTACCCCGGCTACGGCATCCGACCCATACAATGCAGATGCACCGTCCTTGACCACTTCCATTCTGCCAATGGCTATCATGGGGACCAAAGAACTGGTATCAACAAAGTTAACACCACCGTTGTTCGGCTGCGCGGTAACCACTTGACGTTTATTGTTCAGCAAGACCAGTGTGGAAGCCACACCGAGACCGCGCAAGTTAATATTGGAAGTACCCGCTGTTGCGTTTTGGGTAAATGCATCGGGAGTGTTTTCTGCACCGGTGTTGATGGTGAGGGTTTGAGTAATATCGGCAATATTTTTTGCACCGATGGCGTCAATTGCAACGCTGTCAATGACAGCAAGCGGTGATGGTGATTCAAAGTTTTCTGAGCGTCTAACAAAAGAACCGGTCACCATAATCAGTTCAACTTGTTCGTTTTCGGCTTGTTGCTCTTGTGCCAGAACTAGCCCAGGTGCAACCAGTAAGTGCGATGATACGATGGCCGCTATCGCACTTAAGCGTGTCTTGATTTTCATTGTGTGTCCCCTAAATCGAATTGCCAGCAGATGAAATAAAACGCCCGAGTCCAAGTAAAAGCGCTCTTATCTGTTCACAACTGATATCATTTTTTTTGGTTTGTGCGCCCAAACACAGCGTATGGGTGCAATTCAATGGTAGGAGGTGATCCACTATATGTAAATATGATGTTATTTATATGTGAACATTCATTCTAGAGATGGACAGACCAGTGAAGGGTGGGATGACTTCACTGACAGTATAAAAACCTTAAAGCAAAGCCAAAAATAAACCTTATCTGATTGTTTTTTATATGCTTTCCACATGTCACACAAAAGCAGGCTGATACCTAGAACTGTGTAACTTACCGATTTAGCCGCGCTAATACAGACCTTATTTATCACACTAATAACATCAAAAATCGGCCTACCATCGCGAGTTTTTCCGCTCCTTGAATCTCCACTTGGCAGTCAAAGCGATATAAGACTCCAGAAGACTTGGTTTCGCGGCTGTGCAATGACACCAGATATCGAATACTTTGACCCGATCTTACCGGCTCTAAAAATCGCAAAGAGTCGATACCATAGTTGATCAATGTTTGCCGACTGGAATCCAATTCAATGAGCTCGTAAAAGACCTTGGGCATCAAAGCAGTCGATAACAGTCCATGAGCAATAGTCGTCCCAAACGGGCTTTGCATTTCGCATCGTGCTTGGTCAACATGGATCCATTGATGATCTTCTGTTGCATCGGCAAATCGGTCTATCAACCCTTGGTCGATTTTGACCCACTGGGAATGTCCCAGACTTTCCCCTACGCTAAGGGATTCAAGGCTCTTGCCCATGACGTTATCTCCTGTTCACTGACACAATTTTTGACAATTTTAGAAAATAATATCAACCGCTGTACTATTAACGAAATGAATGATATGTATAATCAACTATCATAATTTCTAATAGCAAATTGATTTATGATTGCATCAGTCAAAAGTGAGTCAAAATAAAAATGAACCTAAATAGAATTGATTTAAACTTATTTGCAGTATTTGATGCCATATACACGGCCGGCAGTTTAACCAAGGCGGCTGACGTCTTATGTATCACTCAACCGGCGGTCAGTAACTCACTGGCACGATTGCGGGAAATGTTAAACGACCCGTTGTTCGTCCGCACCGGGCATAGCATGACACCAACCCCCGTCGCGCAGAACATCATTGGTCCTGCTCGCAACGCACTTTCATTATTACGAAAGAGCGTACAAGACAGTCACACCTTTGTCCCAGAGACCGCAGAGAAGACCTTCAATTTCGCCACCCGAGACTTAATTGAAGCGAGCATCATGCCTAGACTCTTGGCTCGATTGCAAAATAAAGCGCCCAATATCAGTATTACTAACTACGAGTTGTCTCGCAGTACTATTGTCTCTGCGATGGCCAGTGGAAGTTTAGATTTTTACGCCGATTCATCCACCTTTACCGATCCCCATTTGTGTAAACATCGGGTGGCACAAGATCGTTTTGTGGTGATGGCAAGACGCAATCATCCAGATCTTAAAAACGGATTGGATCTGGAAACCTTCTTGCGATTGGGACAAATCAATGTATCTCATCGTAAAAGCGGTGCTGGCCCCATTGATATTGCATTGGATAAAATTGGCAAACGCCGCAAAATTGTAATGCGTGGCCAACACTTTTTGACCGTACCCAGTACCATAGTCAAAACAGACTTAATTGCCTGTATTCCCTACCATCTAGCGAAACACTACGAGCTGGCGATTTATGAAATGCCCTTTGACGTGCCGCCGGTAGAGTCCTTTTTATACTGGCATGTCAGTGCAGACCACGACCATGCTCACATTTGGATGCGTGAACAAATCTTTGAAGTGGCCAAAGCCTTCAATCGAGATTAATACATACTGTCATCCCCGCAACGCTTTTGAGCGGGGACCTGTATCAAAAACTATCGGGTGTAGTATCCCGAAGTTTTTGATTGCTCTTGCTTTTTTTCAAACGAATGCGGTGCTCTTTGCTCTGTCATCCCGGTAATGCTCTTGGGCCGGGATCTTCTAAACTCCCGCGCAATGTCGAAAAGATCCCCGCTCAAAAGCGTTGCGGGGATGACAGTAGTTTTGCGTTGCGGGGATGACAGTAAGGGGAGCGTTTCCGAAAACATCATATCGAAGTGATTCAAGGGATTAGGGTTGGAAAGTGTCGAATTCAGGGATGAATTCGTCAAGCGCCCAAGGACGGGTTTACAGCGCCTTTCCAAATCAATCCCTTGTGTCGCTGTTTTGTTTGAGTGTATCAGGCTTTTGATAAGGTCCCCGCTCAAAAGCATTGCGGGGATGACAGTGTTTGAGTTAGCTAGACTTTTGAAAAGGTCCCCGCCCAAAAAGCGTCGCGGGGATGACAGTGTTTGAGTTAGCTAGGCTTTTGATAAGGTCCCCGCTCAAGAGCATGCGGGGATGACAGTGTTTGAGTTAGCTAGGCTTTTGATAAGGTCCCCGCTCAAAAGCATTGCGGGGATGACAGTGTTTGAGTTAGCTAGACTTTTGAAAAGGTCCCCGCTCAAGAGCATGCGGGGATGACAGTGTTTGAGTTAGCTAGGCTTTTAATAAGGTCCCCGCTCAAAAGCTTTGCGGGGATGACAGTATTTTTGCACTGCGCGTTTTTAGTTTCCACCATGTAGATTAAATCGCCTGCTTATCCCTCACAATTCAAATGGTATTAACTCGGATACCTAAGTATCGTTGTTTAGATTTTAGTCTACTCAAACATGAGCTTTAATAGACCTCGTTGAAACAACTTACTTAACTTTAAACCGAGGAATTTAACCATGTTGAAAATTGTTAAAGCTTCTATCTTAATCGCTTCTACTTCTTTTATCTTTGCTGGCAACGCTCAAGCGGGCATCGAAGATGATTTGCAAAACATCTGTAACATCGTCAAAACCGATGACAAAGGTGAATTGCGTAAAAAAATGAAAAAGGTTCAGTCTGACTATCGTCTGAAACTGAAAGATTACTACTCAGGTGTAACCTGTGGCGGCAATAGCCTAATCCGTACTGCAATGTTGAACAACGCAGTAGAAACCGGCGAGTTGATGGTCAAGCAGATGCCTAAGAGCGACTTGACTGCTCCTGAGCAAGACGGCAAAACGCTACAAGCGTGGATTGCAGAAAACGGTTTGGATTCATCGCCTATCGCTGCGGTTATCCAAGAGCGTATCTAACTCTGAAATTGTGAACTAATCAGTTCGAACTGAACGACCCAGTTCAACATGGTATGCAGGACTCAACACCCTGCAACTCGGGAAATGGCCTCACCACTATGAGGCCATTTTTCGTTTTATACGGCCAAAACCAACGCCGCTTCAACTTCCTCAACAAACTCCCCAATCTTGTGACTAATCAACTCAGGCTGTTCATGGTGAAGCCAATGGCTGGCGTGAGGAAATCGTTCCACTGTGCAATCTTCAACATAGGTCTCCAAACCGTCTAAGACCTGTGGCACGAAAGCCTCATCTTGCTCCCCCCACAACACGTAAGTGGGCACATTAATGCGAATGTTTGGGATTTTCCCATCAACAACACCCTGCGCTTTGGCTTCACTGTCTAGGCTTGGCGGCAATTGCGGCATACAACGGTAATAGTTGAGCATTGCCGTAACCACGCCTTCTCGCTGCCAGGATAGTTGATAAAACTGGCTGAGCTCTTCACTCAATACCGGGCTTCCCTTTGCATCAACCAACATGCTGAGCAAGAACTGGAACTGATCTTTGCTTACTGTTTGTTCAGCATCATCAGCAACCAATTGATGAATGTAGGCACTTTTTTGTCGTTGTGCAGGATTGCATAACATTTCACGAGTAAAGGTGCTGGGATGGGCTGAGTTTAGAATGACCAACCCCTTAAACAAGTGTGAGTGAAACGCCACCATAGGCCATCCAATCGCCCCACCCCAATCGTGTGCGACCAGATACACAGGTTCACCACGACCAAGCACTTTGATCAGTTTTGCCATGGAATCAATCAGATTGGGAACCTCGTATGGCGCTAATTCTGTAGGCTTTGAAGACAAATTATAGCCTAGCAAGTCGACCGCAATAACCCGATAATGTTGCGACAAATGGTTGAGTTGAGCTTGCCAAGTGCGCCAGTGTTCGGGAAAACCATGCAGAAAAACCAGTGTTGGCGTAGTTAAAGTTTGTTGGCTCGGCCCCGACTCAACGGTGTGAAACTCATGTTCGTCAATTTGAATAAAGTGGTGTTGCACTTTGACATCCTTTTACAAAAACAATCGCCTCTATCCTTGTGGGGATAGAGGCGATTCTCATATCGACCATTTGCTTATCGTCTACTCGACAATAAACTGCTCCACTGCCATTGACATGAGGTTGTCAGCACCAGATTCCATGGCCGAAACCAAAGAACGAGTGCGGGTCAACAATCTGTCAAAGTAGAACGCTGCGGTGTGTAGCTTAGCCTGATAAAAATCGCCTTCGGTTGTGCCTTCATCGATTTTTTGTTGTGCGACAACGGCCATTCTCAACCACATGTAACCAACGATGATGTAACCGGAATACATCAAGTAATCCACCGACGCTGCTCCCACTTCATCGGGATTGCTACTTGCGCGCTTACCGATTTCCTGAGTCAACATAAGCCACTCGTCAATGTGAGTCTCAACAGCATTGGCCCATGCGTTGAACTGCTTCTTATCACGCAGATTCAAACAATAATCACGGACTTCTTGCACAAACACGTTAAGTAACTTGCCGTTAGATCCCATAATTTTACGGCCAAGCAAATCGATTGCTTGAATGCCCGTAGTGCCTTCGTACATGGTACAAATGCGCGTGTCACGAGCCAGTTGCTCCATGCCCCACTCTTTAATGTAACCATGACCACCAAATACCTGCATACCGTAACTGGTGGTTTCTTGTGCTGTTTCAGTCAAAAACGCTTTGACGATGGGAGTCAACAGGGCCAATTTGGCCTCTGCAACTTGCTTGACGTTTTCGTCTTTGCTGTACAGAGTCAAATCCACCATTTGCATGCAGTAAATGGCCAGCGCTCGGTTGCCTTCGCGGAAGGCTTTTTGGGTGAGCAACATACGGCGTACATCAGGGTGCACGATAATGGGATCAGCCGGACCATCTGGGTTTACGCGACTGGTCGCCGAGCGGAATTGCAAGCGATCCTTTGCATAGGCTAGCGCCCCTTGGAAAGCCGCCTCAGTGCCCGCCAAACCTTCCAAGCCGGTACCGATGCGTGCTGCGTTCATAAAGGTGAACATGCAGTTCAAACCACGGTTAGGCTGACCAATCAAGTAGGCTTTTGCACCGTCAAAGTTGATCACACAAGTAGCACTGGCTTTGATCCCCATCTTGTGTTCAATGGAGCCGCACTGCACTTGGTTACGATCGCCAACGTTGCCAGCCTCATCGACGTTAAATTTGGGGATCACAAACAGTGAAATGCCTTTGGTGCCACTGGGCGCATCAGGCAGACGCGCCAATACAATGTGCACAATGTTATCAGAGAAATCGTGCTCACCGGCGGAGATAAAGATTTTCGTGCCGGTGACGCTATAGCTGCCATCATCATTGGGCACTGCGCGGGTTTTCAGCATTCCAAGATCCGAACCACAGTGGGCTTCGGTCAAACACATAGTCCCGGTCCAAGTACCTTCAATCAACTTAGGCAAAAAGCGTTGTTTCTGTTCGTCGGTACCGTGCGCCAAAATGGTCGCAATACAACCTTGGCTCAAGCCAGGATACATCGCCCAAGAGTGGTTTGCGCCAGAGAACCATTCGGCCAAACTGGACGCCAAAGAATAAGGTAAGCCTTGGCCACCATATTCCACCGGGTGTGTCATGGAAGGCCAGCCGCCTTCGACATATTGTTGATAGGCTTCTTTAAAACCGGCAGGCGTGGTCACCACACCATCTTCCCATTTACAGCCTTCTTCATCGCCACTGGCGTTAATGGGAGCCAATACGTTGTCTGTGAATTTGGCTGCTTCAGCGAAGATCGCCTCAACCATATCGGGACTGGCATCATCAAAGCCCAAATCAGCATAATGCTTTTCAAAGTCCAACAACTCGTTCATGACAAACAAGGTTTCACGAACCGGAGATTTAAAATTTTGCATAATTAGAGATACCTATACTTAGTAAACTTCAAACAGACCCGCTGCGCCCATACCGCCACCGATACACATGGTACAGACGACGTATTTCGCTCCGCGGCGTTTGCCTTCAATTAGGGCATGCCCAACCATTCTGGCACCGCTCATACCGTAAGGGTGACCAATGGAAATCGCTCCGCCGTTGACGTTCATTAACTCGTTCGGAATGCCTAGTTTTTGTTGGCAATACAATACTTGTACGGCAAAGGCTTCGTTTAGCTCCCATAAACCGATATCGTCCATAGTTAAACCGTGCTGTTTAAGCAACTTGGGGATCGCGAATACCGGGCCTATGCCCATTTCATCGGGCTCACAACCGGCCACGGCAATGCCTCGATACGCGCCCAGTGGCTTGAGGTTTTGTTGCTCTGCCAACTTGCTGTCCATCAGTACACTCGCTGACGCACCGTCTGACAACTGACTGGCATTCCCGGCGGTAATGCAACCGCCCTCGATTACAGGGTTAAGCCCCTGTAAACCGGCTAAGGTCGTATCGGCACGGTTACCTTCGTCCTTGCTCAAGGTCACTTGTTCGAACGACTCTTCTTTGGTTTCTTTGTTGAACACCACTTTGGTGGCCGTTACCGGCACGATTTCATCGTCAAACTTACCTGCTTGCTGTGCCGCTGCGGTACGCATTTGGCTTTGATAGCCATACTCGTCTTGAGCGTCACGGCTGATCTCGTAGCGTTTTGCAACCACTTCTGCGGTTTGCAACATAGGCATATAAATGTCTTTGTGCTTTTTCACCAACGCCGGATCCACCATGCGGTGGGTGTTCATATACTTGTTTTGCACCAACGAAATGGAGTCCAATCCACCTGCCACCATAATGGGCACGCCATCGGCGATAATGTGTTTGGCCGCAGTAGCAATAGCATACATACCTGAGCTGCACTGGCGATCAAGGGTCATGCCCGAAACCGTCACCGGCAAACCGCCAGCCAAGGCACCAAGGCGACCAATATTCATGCTGCCTGATCCTTGAGTCAGAGCACTGCCCAAAATCACATCGTCAACGGAAGCCGGATCGATGCCAGCACGCTCAACGGCGGCTGCAATGGCGTGACCTGCTAAACTAGGCGCTTCAAGATTGTTAAACGCCCCTTTATATGCACGTCCGATGGGCGTGCGCGCGGTAGATACAATGACTGCTTCTTTCATTTTCTTTTCCTTTCGTAGTTGGGCGTTCTAACCTTTAAAGTCCGAAAACTTTTTGCCTTGCTCGGCAAGTTGTTTGATTAACGGCGCGGGCTCAAACCAGGCCTTACCGTACTCACCCAATTTATCGCGATATTTACACATCGCTTGATAAATGGTGTCCAGACCGATCTCGTCGGCATATTGCATGGGGCCGCCACGGTAAACCGGGAAGCCATAGCCATAAACGTAAATCACGTCGATATCACTGGATTTCGCAGCAATACCCTCTTGCAGAATGTGCGCGCCTTCGTTGATCAAAGGGAAGATGCAGCGCTCCAAGATTTCCTGATCGCTGATGTCTCTTTGTGCAATGCCGAGTTTTTCGGCTTCTTGTTTGGCAATGTCCATCACCGCAGGGTCTGGGATTGGCGTGCGTTGTCCTTCTTCGTACAAATACACCCCTTTACCCACTTTTAGGCCGACCCGTCCATCTTCGACCAACCGATTGGCAACCACGCAATAACTGGGGTCGTGGGCAATGAATTCTTGACGGGATTGCCGCACGAAATAGCCGATATCAAGGCCCGCCATGTCGCCCATTGTGAAGGGCCCCATCGGCATACCAAAATCGTAGATGACTTTGTCTACGTGCTCTGGACTTGCGCCTTCGAGCATCAAACGATTGGATTCACGGCCGTAGGGCTCAATCATGCGATTTCCGACAAAACCAAAACATACGCCAACCAAGACCGCAACTTTACGAATTTGCTTGGCCAGATTCATACTGGTTTTGATCACCTCGGCACTGGTTTTATCGCCTTTCACCACTTCCAAGAGCTTCATCACATTAGCAGGGCTAAAGAAGTGCAAGCCAATGACGTCTTCAGGTCGTGAAGTTGCCGTAGCGATTTCGTTCAAATCCAAAGTAGAGGTGTTCGATGCCAAGATCGCGCCGGGTTTACACACTTCATCCAATTGTTTGAATACGGCCTTCTTCACTTCCATCTTTTCAAACACCGCTTCGATGACCAAATCCACATCGGCTAAACCAGAATATTCAGTGGTGCCGGTGAGCAATGCCATTCGTTGTTCTACTTGCTCGGCAGTCAACTTGCCTTTCTTCGCCGAGTTTTCGTAGTTACGGCGGATCACTGCAAGGCCTTTGTCCAAGGCGTCTTGCTTAAGCTCCAACATCACCACAGGAATACCCACATTGGCAAAGTTCATCGCAATGCCGCCACCCATGGTGCCCGCACCAATGATACCCACCTTGCGGATATCACGAGTTGGCGTGGATTTATCGAAGTCGGCTACGTGACCTGCGGCTCGTTCGGCGAAGAAGAAATGTTGCTGAGCACGAGCTTGGGGAGACTTCATACACTCCATAAACAACTCACCTTCACGAACCAAGCCTTCTTTCAAAGGCAAAGTAACCGCCGCTTCCACCGCTTGAATACAGCGCTCTGGTGAGAAGAATCCCCGTGCTTGTTTGGCAATGCCTTGACGGTACTGGGCAAACAATTCGGCAGGCGCGGTTGCACAATCAATCTCTACATCGCAGGTGCGTTTGATAGGACACCCCTGGCTTATCGAAGATTGAACAAACTCAATCGCCTTGTCTTTCAGTTGGGTCGGTTCATCAACCAACAAATCAAATACGCCTTTAACACTTTTCGCGGCAACAGGGTTACCTGATACAATCATGTCTAAAGCCTTGGCCACACCGGCCAAGCGAGGCAAACGTTGAGTGCCACCTGCTCCGGGCAGAATGCCCAGCTTAACTTCAGGCAAACCTATTTTATTGTCGGAGAAGGTCACTCGGTAGTGACAGGCCAATGCCAACTCCAACCCACCACCAAAGGCCGGACCATTCAATACAGCCACCACAGGCTTGCTGGCTTGCTCGATAAGCTCCAAAACTTCTGGCAATGGTGGTTCAAATTTACCACTTGAGAACTCACTGATATCCGCACCACCCGAGAACAATGCTTGTTCTGAGCTGAGCACGATGGCTTGAATACTATCGTCTTGTAACGCAGCGCCAATCTCTTCCAGCAAACCGACTCGTACCGATTGAGACAAGGCGTTGACAGGTGGGTTTTGCATCATCACCAAGGCAATGTTGTGTTGATTGTGTCGAATCACAGCAGCGGTGTTTTCTGCGCTCATAGTGTCCTCAATTTAATTAACATAAAAAGCGTAATGGCTGATACTAGGTCAGCTCGGCGAATCATCCAAATTTATTGATTTTATGGCGGCGAATAAATTAAATTGATGCCATGGCCAGCCAGCATCTCTTCTCACCTCCCGCCGTACAAGGGGTTTGTCGAAAGTGGAATGTGGTTGACTTTGTTTTGGGCATCTGATTCTCTTGACCACAACTTGTTAACAGAATGATTACAAACGGCCCAATTATGAGCGTATTACGCACCCCAGATGATCGCTTTGAAAATCTTCCTGACTTTGCTTTTGCCCCACACTACCTTTGGTTGGAGCAACCCTCCCAACCTAAACTGCGGATGCATTATTTGGACGAGGGCAAGCAGGACGCCCCTGTTGTACTAATGCTCCATGGCGAACCCTCTTGGTGTTATTTATATCGCCATATGATCCCAATCGTTGTGAACGCAGGTTATAGGGTGATCGCCCCTGATTTAATTGGCTTTGGTCGCTCGGACAAGCTTTCCGAAATCAGCGATTACTCTTACCAGAGACACGTAGATTGGCTAGCGGATTTTATCAAGCAACTAGCCCTCAGCGACATCACCTTGATGTGTCAAGATTGGGGCGGATTACTGGGACTGCGTCTGGTTGCAATGTTTCCAGACAAATTCGCCCGCATTTGTGCGGCCAATACATTTTTGCCTACCGGTGACGGCACGCCCAGCGATGCCTTTTTAAAATGGCAACACTTCGCCCAGACCGTGCCGGAGTTTCATGCTGGCGGGATCCTAAAAGGCGCGACTACCACAGAACTCTCCCAAGGAGTGATTGATGCTTACAATGCGCCGTTTCCAGACGAATCCTACAAAGCCGGTGCAAGAGCCTTTCCAAGCCTCGTTCCCACTAAACCAGACGACCCCGCAAGCGACGCCAACCGCCAAGCATGGGGCGTACTAAAAGCCTGGAACAAACCCTTTATTACAGCCTTTAGCGATAGTGACCCGGTCACCGCAGGAGGAGACACCTATTTCCAAAAGTGGGTTCCCGGTTGTCAAGGACAAGCCCACACCACCATCGAAAACGGTGGACATTTTTTGCAAGAGGATCAACCAGAAGCCTTGGCCAAGGTATTGATTCAATTTATTCAATCTAACCCGATCCCACAGAGAGATTAACCATGGATGCACTACTCGATTTTACTGGCAAAACCGCGATGATCACCGGCGCGGCCAGCGGCTTTGGCCGTTTGTTGGCACAAGGTTTGGCGGCAAGAGGCTGTAATCTTGTATTAGGTGATATTAATCAAGAAGAGCTGCAACAGACGGTCAACAGTTTGTCTTTAGGCGACAACAATGCGGTCACCCTACCCTGCGATGTCAGTCAAGAACTGCAAGTCAAAGCCATGGTGGACAAAGCCTTGAGCGAGTTTGGTCGCTTGGACATAGGTGTGAATAACGCCGGTATCGCCCACTCTTTAGCCCCATTGCATGAGCTTGATCAGCAGACCATGGACAAGCAAATGGCCGTGAACGTCAATGGCGTATTGTTTGGTATGAAATATCAAATACAAGCGATGTTGCCTCAGGGCGACGGCCAAATTCTCAATGTCAGTTCGATGGCGGGGATCGGTGGTGCGCCCAAAGGCGGTGCCTATTCTGCGGCCAAGCATGCGGTGGTCGGACTGACCCGCACAGCCGCTGTGGAATATGCCAGAAAAGGCATTCGAGTCAATGCCATCTGCCCATTCTACAGCCCCACTAATATTCTCGCCCAAGATGGTTTTGATAGCCCAGAGAATCAAGAGCGTCTGGCACGGGGATGCCCGATGAAACGACTGGCCGATCCGCAAGAGGTGGTGAACGCCATGATTTTGGTTTTATCACCAGGCAATTCCTACATGAGTGGACAAACCATTGCCATCGACGGAGCCGTTAGCGCTTGGTAATGGCGGTAGAGATCAATCATTAACTTGATGAATTGCAGTAATCAAAATCGGATGGCTTAGAGTATAAACCTAATAAGACCCATACCCGGTCCATTGGGTGCGGCCACAATAAGAATTAAAACTGGATAGGAACTTCAATATGCAAGCACTGATGATGAACAGTCAATTGATGATATCGTCGATTTTGCGTCATGCAGAAAAAAACTTTCCGAATCGCGAGATCGTCTCCGTCACTGTCGATAACCCACGCCACCGCTACACCTACAAAGACTTCGCCAAACGCTCCCGGCAATTGGCCAATGCGCTGTTGGATATGGGCGCCAAGTTTGGCGATCGCATCGGCACATTAGCGTGGAACGATTACCGACATCTTGAATTGTATTACGGGGTGTCTGGCACCGGTATGGTGTGTCACATGATCAACCCCAAGCTGTTTCCAGAACAGGTTAACTACATCATCAATCATGCGGAAGATAAGTTCTTGTTTGTGGATCCGTTGGTGATGCCTTTGATTGAAGCCTTGGCTGCCCATTTGACCAAAGTAGAAAAAATCATCGTGCTGACCGATGAGGCGCATATGCCGCAAACGGCCTTGGAAAACGTATTGTGCTACGAGGCGTTGTTGTCTCAATACGACGATAACTACGATTGGCCAGAGTTTGATGAAAACACCGCCTGCGGCATGTGTTACACCTCAGGCACCACCGGCAATCCCAAAGGTGTGGTGTACAGTCACCGTTCGACATTGCTGCACGCCCTATCCGGTGCCCTACCCGATGCCACCAATGCATCTTGTATGGAAGTCACCATGCCCATCGTGCCCATGTTCCACGTCAACGCTTGGGGTATTCCTTATGCGGGTGTGATGGTGGGCTGCAAATTGGTCATGCCTGGTCCGAAAATGGCTGATGGTGAAACCTTACAAGATTTGATTGAGTCCGAAGGCGTGACGTACAGCTCCGGTGTCCCCACTATTTGGATGGCTCTATTGGACTATCTGGACAAAAGCGGCAAGAAAATCCCTTCTCTTCGAATGGCGACCACAGGCGGAGCGGCCTGCCCTAGAGGCATAGTTGAGCGTTTGAAATACGACTACGACACCGATGTCAAGCAAGGCTGGGGGATGACCGAAATGAGCCCCCTAGGTACCTTATTCGCACTCAAGCCTGGCATGGAAAGTCTTTCCGAGGAGGACGAGATTTCCTTGCGCTTGAAACAAGGTAAAACTGTGTTTGGCGTAGAGTTAAAAATTGTCGATGACGACAACAACGAATTGCCTTGGGATGGTGTTGCTTTCGGCGCACTGAAAGTCAGAGGGCCTTGGATTGCGACGGGTTATTACGGTATGTCACAAACCCCGGGAGATCCGGATTGTCCGGTCGATGCTGACGGATGGCTCAACACCGGTGACGTGGCGACCATTGATCCTGAAGGCTATATGCAGATCACCGATCGCACCAAAGATGTGATCAAATCCGGTGGCGAATGGGTGAGCTCCATTGAGATCGAAAATGCCGCAGCCAGTCATCCACAGATTGCTGAAGCTGCTGCGATAGGACGTTACCACCCAAAATGGACAGAGCGACCGCTTTTGATTGCCGTGCGTCACAGCGGTGCCGACATCACCAATGAGCAGTTGATTGACTACTTAAAAGAGAAACTGCACAAGTGGTCTGTGCCAGATGATGTGGTGTGGGTGGATGAACTTCCCCACACGGCGACGGGAAAATTAAACAAACTAGCCTTACGAAAACAGTTTGAACACTATCAATTCCCAGCGTAGTTTTAACTAAATTAACTCCTGCACTGCGATGTAATTTTGCCATCGCAGTGCGCTATTTCCACCAAACTTGTTCATTTCTCATGCTTTTCTGATCACTTTTTGTACATTTAAAGATCTTGAAATATATTCTTAACTTACTGTTTTAAAAAACATTCAACCTCAAATACCCATCTAAATCGTATTATTTTAGATACCTAAGTATGCCTTTGCAGATTTTTCTTATACTTTAGTTGGTCTTTAATTGAATCCGAATCAACATTGTTCTACACATTTTTGACGGAGGAATTAACCATGTTGAAGATCGTTAAAACTTCTATCGCAGTGGCATTGAGTTCGCTTTTGGTAGCCGGTAACGCACAAGCAGATATAAACGAAGCCTTGCAGAACATCTGCAACATCGTAAAGACAGACGATAAAGGTGAGCTTCGTAAGAAAATGAAAAAGGTCCAGTCGGACTATCGTTTGAAATTGAAAGATTACTATTTAGGTGTAACCTGTGGCGGCAACAGTTTGATCCGCACCGCGATGCTCAACAACGCATTAGAAACCGGCGAGTTGTTGGTGAAAAAGATGCCTAAGTCCGATTTGCAAGAGCCTGAGCAAGACGGCAAAACGCTGGAAAGCTGGATTGCTGAAAACGGCCTTGAGTCATCGCCCATCGCAGCGGTGTTGAAAGAACGCATCTAAGCAGCGCAAGGTGACAAATTGAACTAGAAAGCCCCGCAATTGCGGGGCTTTTTGTTTTTTCTTAAAAGGAATGCCTGAGTCAATGTGATCTTAAGATGAGGATTATCACCGAACTTTTCTCTCGTTTGCCATTTTTTGCAACTGTCGCTTCATTGCTTGTGATGATGGAAATGCCGGCAATATCAACCACAAAACAATGTAGAGCAAAATGGGCATCAGTAAGAAGAGTGACGTCAGCAAAAAAGTCAGTCTCACACCATTTTTGCTTAGACCGAAGTAATCAGCGAGGCCAGAAGATACCCCACCCAATATTTTAGACTCTCCCAGTGTTAACACTCTCACTTCATTTGCTTCAGACATATGTTCTCCTTTTTACGTCAATAGTAGTTTAGGCACCAACCTTCCAAAAAATAAAAGACAACGTCACACCAAACAACATATTAGGTATGGGATTGAAGTGAACGAATTGCATGGCACAAAAGATATCCATCTTCCCCAAAAACTGCATAAAGTGCAGCCAATGAATGTCTTGACCATCACCCAGCACTTCCTAATCCTATAATTGAATTGTATTAGCTTGAGAAAAGGTTAGGAAACTTGGATAAAGGTACAGAAATAGTTCTGCCGTCGATTGGCTCGACAATTAAAGAACATTCGTCAAAAGACACCGAGTGAGCTTGTCGGTTAAGTTCAACTGCTTAAGTAGCCATTTCAAGCCGCCTAAAAACCATCACTTTGAAACAACTTATACAGTGCTTTACAGCGAGTAGTTTTCCAGTTGATGTTTTTGTTATAAGCCATTAGTCACTACCACCACCTCCGCCTCCACCATCAGCTGCGGAATCATAAGCCCCAAGGCTGCTAGCTCCGCCACCAAAAGCTTTTTTACGCTTGAATTCAGCGTCATGACTCTTGTTTACGCGCCACATAATGATGGATCCTAATATTGGAACTAACCAAACAATGATTATTTGCGCTCCTTTTTGAAACGCTTCCAAATCCTCTCTCTTCAATCGGAATATCGAAACTGCAACTTTCAGAAGAACTGAGAGACCTAAGATTGCATACCAAATTTCAAATTCCATTTAGATTCTCCATGGCTTATAACGCTCAGCTCACCGAGCAAATTTTTGATAGCGACTTTTTTGCGTCTTTTTGCAAAAAAGGTGACAGCAGAAATTTGCTCGGTGGAGCTGCTTGTTATGCTGACACATTCTGATCATTACGGATAATCCTCCACTGTTCTTTTAGGGCAAGCCACTCATGGTCAGTTTGCGCTCTAAAATACCAAGACAAACTATACTGGGAGCGAAGCGAAACCAGCCAGCGAGTATGGGTCCGGTTGAATGATTTGTTATATGCCATTATACTATGTACAACTAACCGTACAGGAAAAGATTATGGATGCTATAAGTTATACAGCAGCTAGAGCCAAATTAGCAAAAACTATGGAGCAAGTTTGCAATGACCATGCACCAGTAATTATTACTAGAAAAATGCAGCCATCAGTTGTAATGATGTCATTGGAGGACTATCAGTCAATGGAAGAAACAACTTATTTGTTGCGTTCACCTGAAAATGCTAGGAAGTTATTGGAGTCAATTGCGGAATTGGAAGCGGGTCGTGGGCATGAGAAGGAACTCATGGAGTGAAACTAACCTTTTCAACAACAGCTTGGGAAAACTACCTATATTGGCAAAGTACAGATAAAAAAATATTGAAGAGAGTCAATGCGTTAATTAAAGATATCAGCAGATCACCATACGAAGGGATTGGTAAACCCGAACCTTTAAAACATGGATTGGCTGGCTATTGGTCAAGACGCATCACAGATGAACACCGATTAGTTTACAAATATCAAGACGACACTATTTTTATCGCCCAACTTCGATATCACTATGGCATATAACGCCCGCATAAAATGCGGATAATGCTTGGCTATAATTAGCGAAGAATGAGCGTCAGCCAAGCGTTTGACGCCATTTTTAAAGCGCTTGTTAGCAGTACTTTACACTTATGTTTTTGCAAACAATATAAGTGTCTTCAACTAATAAGATCCTGTACCCACTATAATTTGCATGGGATTTAACAATGTTAACTTTTAGATAATCTGATACTGCTTCTTTATATACCTTTAGCACTTTAATTGGTGCGGTAGCTAATAAACCATTGCCACTATTAAGCAACTCAACAGACGAAACATTTGTATTTAGGTACTTTGATAGTTTTCGCCATTCACCAAAATATAAAAGATGTGCAGAATACAGCAGCCCTATAATTTCATTTGGATTATCAGGTTTGCTTGAAAAGAAAAGTGAACCCGAATCACCAGTGTATTCTTCTAAGACAGGGTGCTCATCTAAAATCTGAAATGAACCACCCGCATCTAGGTTTAACGTAGATTCAGCAACGCCTTCACAGTCTATTTTAAATCTAACTCTTTTATCATGATCGTCCCAGTGATCAGTTTCATAAATGAAGCTAACTCCCATGTAAGTGCTTTCAATGCTACTTATATAGCCCACTAAGTCTTCGTAGATATTCTCACAAAGTGTTTCGATATTCATAGTACTGCTAACGCCGATTTAATTTTTACCAGCGTTCTTTGCCGACTCAAATTCAAATATTGGTTAGAACTTTTTGCTAACTTACTTTTCATAGCTTATTTGTTCTCCCTGCCATTTCTTACCGCTAGAGTCTAGCCAGTCTAAAGTCCAGTGATTCTTTGAGTCCTTGCGTTTCACATATCGCTCTGTAATTTTACCATCGGTTATATAGTAAGTAACTTTAGGGTCCTCATACCAATCAGGGTAAACATCAAAGTCAACATCAACTAGAAAGTTAAATGAAACATGGCTAGAGCATGATGGCATGTCAGCTATTTTTCCCTTTTCATTAAGCGTAAGTGGACCACATCCCCATGTAATTTTTAAAGTACGAAACTCAGGTTGATTAATATCGTTAAACCACTTTTCGGCAACTTCGATCTCCTTTCCTTCGACAGTCAATTTAAACTGTTCGATTTTTAAACTTTCCTCATCCCTAACAAGTCTTACTGAAACACCTCTTTCGGCTTCAACAAAAACAGAATTCCACATGTATGGTTGATCTGATGATGCAAACAAAGCATTGGAAAATAAAAGTAAAAGTATGGCTTTTGGTATTTTCATAGTTCTAACGCCTCAATCAGCCGACGCGTCAGCGGTCGGCTGCATTGAATTGTTAGGTAACTCTTCGCCCTCGCCAAGCAATATGGGCAGTATATGATTTCTACTAAGCCGATGATGCGTGGCATTTTTATATTTATTGTCATGTGCATTTAGCAACAGAACGATTAAGAGATTTCGGTTCGGAACAAACTGAATCAGAGCGGTGTAGCCATAGTCAGTGCTGCCTCCCATCTGAATGATGGATTCACCACTAATTTCGACCTGCGCTAAACTCCCCAGCAACCACCGTGCATTTGCTTTAGAAAAAGCTAAGTTTGACGCCCCTGCGGGGAACATGGCTCCGTTTTTAAGTGCAGCAGACCAAATAGCTAAATCATCAATTGACGTAACCATACCACCAGCACCAATTAGCGCCCAGGTTAAGCCTTTTTCAAAAGTGGTACGGCCTTGGTCATCTCCTCCGTAGCCACGAGCTAGGTTATTTAATGATACTCGTTGATCTTGGTAGAAACCGGTGCTCTTCAAGTTTAACGGGGTCAATAAATTATCGTGGACGTAATCTTGAAAAGGTTTATCGCTCACTTTCTCGACGATAGCCGCCAACAACGTATAGGCCGCGTTGGAATATGCGATTTTCTCACCCGGCTTTGCAATTAACGGCATTTCTAAGATTCTGCGTTCAGCCTGAGCTTTATCCATCAACTCAAAGTCAGACTCATTGTGGAAATTATCCAATCCGCTTGAATGCCCTAAAAGCTGCGTAATTGTTATAGGCTTTATTTCATCAGAGGCCGTTGGATAAAAATCTCCAATCGTCTCAGAAAGCTGTAGTTTTTCTTTCAGGGCAAGTTGTAGCACGGCCGCTGCGGTAAATGTTTTTGCAATTGACCCCATATCAAAGATTGCTGCAGAGCTATTTCTCACAGAATCTTCCCTGTCAGCATAGCCATAGGCACTCTTAAATAAAACAACGTCCCCTTGAGCAACCAGAACAAGCCCATCAAAAGTTCCGGCCTTATGTTCTTGCTGAAGTTCATAAGCTAAACTAGCCATTGAGGCTTTATCTGACTGAACAATTGAAGATACATTGCGATGGCCAGATCCCGCACTACAACTTGAAAGTGCTAAAGCGAATATAAAAATGGCTAGACGATTCATAGTATTTATAAGTTACCTAACTTTTAAATAAGGGGCGCAGGCATGTGGGGCATAATGGCGAAGCCGCCCCCCATATATGCGTCCCAGCGAACGTAGTGAGTGACTTAATTTTTTTGTTATATTCACTTTACTTCAAGATCAAATACAACATCTACGGAGGCGGAAAATACGATATTTTCTTGAAGATATCGACCTGGTTCAAACTGTTCTGCTTCAATTCGTGACCCAGTGACTTCTATCCTCTCTATATTGTCATTAAAACCATATCTATTACGTTGATTTTGGTTAGCAGAATTTATGCTATAGACTTTGCCTAATCTGGCATCAAATGCTGAGGCCATAGTTCGCCCTTTTCTTTTTGCATTCTCTACTGCATTTGCAAAAACTTCTTCTTTTAATGCTTCCTTACGAGAAGATTGAAACTCAATATTTTGAATTTCATTCACCTTTACCTCTAGTGCAAAGTTTAATAATTCGTTGAGATGTTTAATTTGATTGAGGGTTACTTTGATAGTGCGGCTCGCAATGTATCCGTCTAATACTTTCTTATCTTCCTCGGTATAATAATAGTTTGGACTTGTAACAATACTTGACGCACTAACATTCTTTTCATTAATCCCAAATCTATTTAACCCATTTAGAAAGTCATTAATTCTCTTATCAACATCTTTCTTAGCCGCTAAGCTTGAATCATTTTTTGATTCTGTTTTAAAAGTGAGTACCGCCAGATCTGGCGCGGCAGTTATTTGAGCTTCACCTTCTACAACAATATGTCTGTCATTTGGTACGCTTGCAAAAAGACTAAAAGGGTAAATAAGAATTAGGATTATAGGTAAAAACTTCATGTGACCTCCTTGTGAATATAACTTTTAAATAAGGGGCGCAGGCGCGTGGGGCATAATGGCGAAGCCGCACCGCGTGCTTGCGTCCCAGCCCGCGCAGCGGGCGAACTTGATTTTTTTGTTATGTGACTTACCCAAAAAAACAAGCGTATTCATCATGACCTATAACGGCAAAGACTTGCTCAATAGTTTTTACATACATATTTGGCTCATAGCCATGCCATTTTAGATCTTGTCGCATCCAGAAAATTTTCCATTTACCTTGAGCGCGGATAAAAGTTGCTTTAGCCATATCCAGGTCATGATATTCATTTGGGCTGTTCCAAACAGGACGTGTTTCATATATATAAACTGATTGCTTCTCCAGCCGCCAACCAATGTCTAACTCATTTCTAATATGCACTGGCGGCCTACGCTTATTTAAAAAAGCGTTGGCAGCTTTTTCTATCTTCTTTATTTCGAATTCACTTAAGGCCATAAAAGTTAAATTTTCCACCTGTCACATAACGTCTCAATAAATGGCGGCTGCGACCGGATGATGGCTGCAACAATGCACTGAAGCTAGACCGAGCAGAAGTCCATTTCATTGACTTGTTAGTGCAGAAAACCATGCGATTACTTCCCTAAAAAAACATACTGACAATGCTAAGGCCTAGACCTGTATGCTCGAGCTTATTTATGTCCATTTCTAAACAACGTTTCTCGGTGCTCTGAAGTGCTTCAAGGTAAGGCGAGAAACGTTGTTTAGAAATACCATGAAAATTTTGCCGGAACAACTGGACCAAGGTACTGATCACGCTAATACGAAGTACAGTTTTTCGGGCTTTTATCCAGCAGCGCTAGCATGGATTTCTTCACTAACGCCGAGCTAAGCGGCAGTTTTTAAGTTGTAATTTTGTGGAATACTTTTGCGCAGCAAAACCACAAAACTGCGACTTAAAAACTGTCCAGCGCCGAAGGCGCGGTGCTTGAGCGATTTGATACTCATTGAGCCTCCTCCCTATCAGCATAAACAGAGTTTATCCTAATAGGCGACCAAACCGAGGGAGAAAACTCAATGAACTTTTATACTAATACACATCCTTACTATTGTGGAATCGATCTTCATACACGATTACTTTATGTCTGTATTATCGATAATGAAAACAATGTCTTAGTCCACGAAAAAATCGATGACTCACCTGAAAAATTATTAGCGCTGCTAACCCTCTATTTGGGCAATATCGTGGTAGGAGTGGAATGTATGCACTGCTGGTACTGGGTGTCGGATTTCTGTGAAAAGCATAATATCGACTTTATTCTCGGCCATGCGCTTTACATGAAGGCTATTCATGCCGGGAAAACCAAGAATGATAAAATTGACGCACTAAAAATTGCCAAGCTTATTCGCGGCGGTAACTTCCCGTTAGCTCATGCTTATTCAAAAGAACACCGTTCTATTCGCGATGCCCTGCGTCGTCGTACACATATTATGAGAATGAGTGCACAGCTGAAAGCACATGTGTCCAGTACGATTAGTCAATATAACCTTCCCGCTCTGGAGACTCGGTTAAATCTGCAAAATTCACCCGACCGCCAGAAAATGCATCATTTTTTCCCGGATGAAGCCGTACAGAAAAGCATGGATTTAAACCTTAATATCATCAGCACCATGGTGCATGAGCTGTATAAAATCGAACACTATGTAAAAACCCAGGCGCAAACGCATCAAGCTCGTGACTTGCATATTCTCAAGTCGTTTCCAGGGATTGGTAAAATCCTTGCACTGACTATTTTATATGAGGTCGGCGATATTCAACGTTTTCCCTCTGTTCAGAAATTCGCATCCTATTCACGGTTAGTGAAATGCAAAGCGGAGTCAGCGGGAAAGTCTTACGGCACACAAGGCAATAAAATCGGTAATGCACATTTGAAGTGGGCTTTCAGTGAAGCGGCTGTGTTGTACCTGAAAGGCAATGACAACGCCAAGCGCTATCTGGCTAATCTGCAAAAACGCATGAGCAAAGCTAAAGCCTTATCGGCTTTAGCTCATAAAATTGGTCGATGTATTTATTTTATGCTGAAAAATCAACAGGTATTTGATGAAGAACGCTTTTTAAACGGGTAAGTCGCACAGTGGCATGAGCTTTAGCGTCTAACTGGTTAAACGACGAGTATCGTCTTATCGCACAACACTCTGCACTCAGCAGCTTCGATAAGTATACCAACAGCTCAAAACCCGTTGCGTTTGATTAGACATGCCACTGTTGCGCATCATTCCCCTTTTCAGAATTTGCTTACACCTTCACTGAGCCCGGTACTAACTGGCGTAAAGCAGCCACTTAGCTTTGAATAGGACAGAGGAAGGTTAACCGATGAATGTCTAGTGCCGTTGCCAGTCAGATGGAATTGATAAGTGCAACATTAAGAGCCTCTATATGTGTTTGACGTAGGCGATACGCCTAACATCGACCATGACAGACGAAGTAAACGGGTTCTATAAAGGGATAATTATTGATCTTGAAATAGTGGTCAAGGGGCTATCTTTTTTCATTGACAGCCCGGAGGCTCATATGTGTTAGGTGTTTTTCCGCCGAAATAAACCGTAATACACTTCACCATTCTTTAATGATTCTTGGATTAGAAATCGTTCTTCATTTTTATCAGTAAACCATTTGAAATGGCGGCTTTCTATTACTATTTCGCAGCCTATTGCATAATCGTGATGTATAAACTTTTCCAATTTTCCAGTTTCATCTATTAAACCCAAATCATCGTTGGCTAACAAAATCTTCAATTCGTCGACATATTGGACCTGACAGTCGTTTGCCCAAGTGTCTGACACGAAAAACAAAGTAAAGAGAATGATTAGTCGATTCATGTCATGAACACCTAACGCCCCAAGCAGGGGCAATAACACGTAGGCTAAAATACGGAACGAAGTGACGGGAGCCTACGTGTTAGTGTCCCGCTGACTTGGTTTGTTAGATTTACTTGCAATTTGTCCGGTGCATGTTTATGCCTTCCACGATTGTGTCTATGTAGCTTACAAAATCGTTACCACTAATCGCATCTGGCGTAGTTCGGTATGTTTCATAGACATTATTGGAATCCAAGGAGCGATATTTTAAAGAGCCCTCTGGAGCTTCCAGTATTTGATAAAAGGACTGTTCAAGTTCACAATACTCAGTAACGTTAGCCCCATTTCTATCGTATGTTCCAACGTGGCGCACTACCAGCTTTTCGTCTATTAACTCCCAATAACCAAATTGTATGCTCCATTGAACTACAGTATCGCCATCCAAGAATTGCTGTAATGAAATGTATTCACCATTACCACTTCGATATACAAGAAATTGGCGACTATCTTCATTATCAACTCCAAACCAATAACCCGATAATGTTTCGACAGAGAAACTTGCAATGGAACTGAAAAGAAGAAGTGAAGTTAGCATGTTGCTCCGTAAATCTAACACCAAATTAAGCGGCGTTGCCCGTTCTTGGCAATGTCCGCTTGAATTTTTTTGTTATGTATCATTATATGCACTCTAACCCTAGACCACATAAAAGCATTAGCATTCCCAGTGGCCATATAGCCACATACAGACCAGAAGTAGCTACCGCAAAAATCACTTTTAAACCCCAAGGAGTGTTACGAGAGTAATAAATGACTGCAAAGCCCAAAAGAATGGGTAAGCTATAAATTATTGCAACAAAAACTCCAAAAAGAAGCAATTCATCGTCCAATGACATACTTTTATGGTGATTGAAGAACGAAACTATAATAAACACAAAAAATACAAAAGCGCTAAATACCTGAAGGGCTCGTTTCCCGAAAAATCCATGGCATGCATAACCTAGCGCAAACAATAGCAAGCTAACAAAGAATAGATCGAAAAAGGGGCTCAAAAACAAGTGTCTCCTATTGGTACATAACGCCCCTATTAAACGGCACAAACTTGTTGGCTAAAATGCGCGAGGCACGAGCCGCAGCCAGCGAGTTTGGGTCCGGTTGAATGGTTTGTTATATGCCGCTTTCAAATTCAACATCATTATCTCTACACCATTGAATTGTCGCACGCCTCAACGCAGCCCCTTCGTAAGCATACCAACTTTCGAGCTTTCCCTTTGACTCAAGCAGGGTTTTGAATTTTGCATATGCGCCGCGGCGACTAAAAATATCATAGCCAAACTCTAATTTGTCAGGAATCGATTCAGCAATAAAGTTTAAAGCCAATCGTTTGCCCAAGTCTAAGTCTTGTTTGCTCGGAAACAGAAGATATCTATCACTCTCGTAAAGATCATCAGGTATCGGTTCTTCCACAGCATCACCAATATAATATATTTCGCCGGTATCTAAATTGATGTACGCCTCATGATCGCCAAATCCAGAAGACGCGAATTCAATTGCCCACTCAATGTCATCTATCTTAGCTGGCACAATCTTCCTCTAGGCATATAACACCCAGCTAAATGGCGAAGTAATGTTGGCGACTTTTGTGCGTTTCTTTGCGCAAAAGGGGCCAACATTACGGAGTGATCTTCCCCCGCAAAAATGGACACCTCCATTTTTTAATTTGCTGCCAACTCAAACTCGGCAGGTGTTTTATATCCTAAGCTCGAATGCAAACGCTGTCTATTGTAGAAGTAATTCAAGTACCCCTTTAACCTAGAGTGCAAGTTTGTTGCTTTATCGAACCTATTCCCTCGAATTAGGTCTGCCTTTAATGAATGAAAAAAGGACTCCACTTCAGCGTTGTCTGTGCAGCATCCAGGACGGTTCATGCTGGCCGTAATATTGTGGCTCGCCAAAAAGGTTTGAACCACATGTGCTCGGTATTCAGCGCCTCTATCTGTATGAAATACAATGGCATTCATGGGTTTTCGTTTTTTCATAGCAAGCTTAAGTGCTTTAAGAGTCAACTTAGTGGTTTTATTGTTCCCAAATGCCCAACCGACAATACGGCGTGAAAACAAATCGATGACGACCGCCAAATAGTGCCAGCTCGTCCCCACCTTCAAGTAGGTTATGTCACCTGACCACTGTTGGTTAATTGCCGTAGGTTTACCGATTTCTTTGCGTCTGTTTTCAATCTCGCTGTAGAAGAGCTTAACCTTTGCAGGCTTGCTGTAAGTCCTCAATGCTCGCGCTTGTAATCCATTTTCCTGCATCAAACGCGCCACACGCTTTCTGCTCGTTCTAACGCCTTCTCGTTTAAGGGCCTGGAATATCCTAGGACTGCCGTACGTTTGATGATTTGCATTAAAGACTCGCTCTATTTGAGATAGCAAATCAATGTCAGAAATAGCACGAGCCGATATTGGACGATTGCACCAAGCATAATAGCCGCTGCGAGAAACCTTCAGCCAAGAGCATAAGTATCTGACGCCTAGCGTTTGACCGAATCTTTGGATGAATCCAAATCGTTCTGATGTACTTCCGCCAGATACCGTTGCCACTTTTTTAGCAGGTCATTCTCCTGCCTCAAACGTTCGTTTTCTTTTTTGAGCTTTTGAATTGAACCAAGCTCTCTTTTAGTCGGGACTTTACTCATTAATTCATTGCTGCTTTGGTAGCGGGACGTTTGGGAAAATTTACCTTCTCGATATTCTTTACGCCAACGGCTTAGCATTAGCGGGTGAATATCAAGTGCTTGAGCAACATCCTTGGACATTACATCGTTCTGTAAGCTTAGTTCGACTGCCTTAATTTTGAAATCTATCGGATAAAACCATGTCTTTCTTGGTTGTGTATATCGAGGCATTTTGCCCTCCTCATTGTAAAGAGGAGGTGTCCACTAAAACGGGGGAGGAACAGAGTCCGTTTGAGCTGTTTGTTATGTGATTTGTTATTCAATGATTTCAACCAGATTACCGAATTCATCACGTTGACACTCTGTACCTACTGGATATTCAATAAACAACACTATATCAGGATCGTAGTTGGCGATATTATTTATATCATAGATAGCCATGTTATCGGCATTATCCATGTATTCTTGGGTTTCATTTCCTGACATGAAAACCCACCCGCTATTAGGACTTTCTGGTTCTTCACGATACATAAATCCGACTTTTTCGCCATGGACAGTAATCATATCTGTGGCTATACATGCACCATAACCGACGGCTATATTTTTCATTTCTTCCGGTCTGAGTTTAAACTTCTTTTTCATATTTGATTAAGTTCTCATCGCTAGTGCAATACCTTGCTCACATAACGCTTCAATTTGTGGCGTTTGCGAGTGTTATGGCACGAAGTGCCAGCGAGTGAACGTCCCAGCAACATTGGCTTGTTAGGTGTTACACGCAAAACCTTTTTCACCCCTCAGATAATTAAACATGATGAGGTTATATTCTTGAGCGTAAGCTTCAGCTATGGCAATCAACTTTCTTTGCTCATAGTTCTCAGTAGCATGTGGTATCCCGTCTATAAATCTTATATCCAAATTTGATTTAACGCATGCTTGCTCAATAGCTGGAATATTGACTCCGTTTCTACGAAAACCAAGGAACCTATAGTCCCCATTTGCTATAGCCTTAGAAACGTCATCTTCAGGCACCGCACTATTTAACCATTGAAGTTCACTCATTTCTTCTGGTTGAGGATATTTGCAACTAATCAGCATGGTTAAAAGAGCAACAAAACAAAAAGTTCTCATAATTAGACAAGACACCTAACGCTTCGTATTTGCGGCGCAGACTTGCTGGCTAAAATTGCGAGGCACGAGCCAAGCCAGCGAGGATGTGTCCGTAACATACGTTTGTTATTGCGCCAACCTTTGAGCTTTCGCGGCCTTGCCGCCACCACGAGTGTGCACAACAACATGATTAAAATTATTACCCTAAGACTAAACCAACCTTGAACAAAACAACAACTGCTTTTTGACTGTTACATTGAACTGATGTTGATAAAAGTGGCGTGACCGGTGAGAAGAGCAACAAGTGGTCAACGACCTAGGACGATTGCTAAAAGGTGAGCAGGCTTGGTCGAAGAGGGATGTTGAAAAACTACTTTGGATTAACCCTAAATGGAAAGGGACAAAGCGCTATAACGCTTTAAACAGCGGAAAACGCGAGCGTTTTGGCGCAGCCAGCGAGTGGTTTTCCGATGATTTAACTTGTTATATGCCATTAGTGCAATACACCCCAAGATTCGCATACTCCACCAAATTCAGACATTAATTTACTGACCTTGTCTTGTATACCAACTACAAAATCGTAACTTAACGGCTCCGTAATTGTGAATAATACATAGCCTGCGTAATTATCTTCCGGCTCATATATTTCGATAGGGCCGAAAGATGCTTCTAGTTTTTCTAATGCCTCAGGTGATGGCGGCCAAGATGAGAAATCCACGTTAAAGTCGACTGACTGTGGCCTCGAAAAATCCAAACCCGATTCAGCAAGCCTGCGAAGAACATCTCCATCGGCGTCTTTTGGAAAATTCACCTAACTCTCCTTGGCATATAACGTCCAAAGCAACGGAAATGCGAGCGCTTTTGGCGCAGCCAGCGAGTATTTTCCGATGCCTTTGCTTGTTATTGCGCCAACCCAATGAACTGTCGCGGCTTTGCCGCCACCACCTGTTTGCACAACAACATGTTTAAAATTATTACCCTAAGACTAAACCAACCTTGAACAAAACAACAACTGCTTTTTGACTGTTACATTGAACTGATGCTGATAAAACTGACGTGCCCGTTGAGAAGAGCAACAAGTGGTCTACGACCTAGAACGATTGTTAAAAAAGGAATTTGCTAAATCGAAGATGGATGTTGAAAAGCTACTTTGGATTAACCTGAAATAGATAGGGACAAAGCGCTATAACGCCCCAATATGCCGACGAAACGAGCGCAGCGAGTTGAGGTCGGAATAATTGGTTTGTTATACACAAATAACTATCTCCTAATCCTTCTAAGGCACCAGAGGAGGTTGCGGAATGACCATTTCTGGCTGTTTTGCTACGAGCAATTTTTTAAGCTCTAAATGAATTGTTTCACCGCACAACACAATACCTTTTCTATCTTCGGTTGTTGAATAACTTGAATATAATTCTAAAACATCAAGTAGTTCGGAGTTTATTTGAAAACCAGCTGAATAATACCCTTTGTAGCCGAAAGCCTCAGAAAAATCTAAGCTAACATTCACAGAATTTGGCACCATCAACCCAACGGAAGACAAGTAATAGCCTTTATATTTTTCAGGGAGAAATAATTCATAATACGTGAAATTTTCTAAATTTAACTCCTCCTCAATTTTTGCGAATGGTTCTTTTTGACCTTTTTCATCTTCACCACAAGCTAATACGGGCAAAGCTAAAGTCAAAAAGAAGAAAATTAAAAACGTTCTCATTAGCTTCCTTGTGTATAACGCCCCGCGCATGCGCGCGAACTTGTGAGCGTCGCAGGGGCCGCAGGCCCCGAATGCCGCGGTTTGTTATGTGTGTTTTTAAGCACGTTTAATACCCCAAAAATACTTTGTTAAAGCACATGCCGGTATTAAAAATGCCGACCATAAGACTGAAAATACCAACACAAATATCGGGGCTGATAATGCGCCACTCTCAAGTTCTAAATTAAGCAGCGTAGCTGTTACCAGCGATAACACTATACTCGCAAATGCCATCCAGTTTGGAGGCATGACGAATTTTGACGGAAGCCACTTAGCAGCCAATAGCCACATTAACCATGCTGGTGAAGCTGCCACTATTAGTAGAAAAACAACCAAAACAATATAAATAGCTATTTCCAACCTGACTACTCGCTACTGGCACTGCACTGACACATAACGTTTAATATAACTGGAAAATACGAGCGCTTTACAGCGAGTAGTTTTCCAGTTGATGTTTTTTGTTAGAAGGAATTTACTCGCCTCCACCGTCTGCTCCATCACCAGCAAAACCATCGCTACCATAGGTATCAGAATGGAACTCAGAGCCACTGTCACTCAAAGAATCAAAAAAGTTGTTTATTCTTCTGGTTTTATTTAATTCAGTTAGATCTGCATCGCAATCATCTTCTTCTGAATCGGATATATCCATACCCAACAACCACTTTATTTTTTTGAATCTTTCAGGGTGATTCTCTCTATCGATGTTTTCATATACATCAAGAAGTTCTTCTCTAGAATATTTTTCATAATCAGGTTCCGATGACATGGTTAATCGTTCCTTCTAACGCTTCGTATTTGCGGCGCAGACTTGCTGGCTAAAATTGCGAGGCACGAGCCAAGCCAGCGAGGATGTGTCCGTAACATACGTTTGTTATTGCGCCAACCTTTGAGCTTTCGCGGCTTTGCCGCCACCACGAGTGTGCACAACAACATGATTAAAATTATTACCCATAGACTAAACCAACCTTGAACAAAACCACAACCGATATTTCGTGGTCCCCATTGGAGCAATGTTAAGACAACTGGCGCAATCGGTGTGAAGAGCAATCCCGTTTAAACAGCCTTGCCCGATTGGCAAAACAACCACCTGTTTGCTCGGAGATTTGAGCGGAAATCCACTTCTGAATTGGACTAAGCTTTAGAAAGAACTTGCGCTATAACGCTTTGCCAAGGGGCAAATGCGAACGTTGTTGGGCGAAGCCCAGTGAGTATTTGTCCCAGCCGCGCTTTTTGCGGCGAACTTAGGCAACTTGTTAGTTGCCGGTGTTGCATTTATGGGAGAGAGACTGCGTACTAAGCTCCAAATATGAAAGTGTTTGGTGAGAGAAATAGTCTTCTTTAGCAATATTGCCTTTTTCATATTCAAATGCCCTCCACAAACCAAAAAGCCCATGCAACCATACAACGGTTACAACACACAGTACAAAATAGAAAAACGCCTCTTGTCGTTTTTCAAATTTTCTTAATGCTAATGAAATAAACTTGGATACACCAAAAGCAAAAAACAACACTACACAACCAAGAGTTAGAAAAAATGGTGACAGCAGTTGATGAGAACCACCTAACCAAAAAGTATGAAGACAGTATCCGTCTCCTGTAACAACATTGAATACAATTAAAACCTTAAACAAGTAACCAAAAAGTAAGCACGCAAACCCAATTGAGTAGTGCTGAATATTAATTCCAAAAAGCTCAGGTTTAGTCATAGGCAACTAACGCTCGTATTTGCGGCGCAGACTCGCTGGCTAAAATTGCGAGGCACGAGCCAAGCCAGCGAGGATGTGTCCGTAACATACGTTTGTTATTGCGCCAACCTTTGAGCTTTCGCGGCTTTGCCGCCACCACGAGTGTGCACAACAACATGATTAAAATTATTACCCATAGACTAAACCAACCTTGAACAAAACCACAACCGATATTTCGTGGTCCCCATTGGAGCAATGTTAAGACAACTGGCGCAATCGGTGTGAAGAGCAATCCCGTTTAAACAGCCTTGCCCGATTGGCAAAACAACCACCTGTTTGCTCGGAGATTTAAGCGGAAATCCACTTCTGAATTGGACTAAGCTTTAGAAAGAACTTGCGCTATAACGCTTGCCGTAAACGGCACAAAATAGCAGGCTAAAATTGGCGACGAAGGAGCACAAGCCTGCTGTTTTGTGTCCATGGTTTAACGGCCTTGTTAGTTGTACGTTATTCGCCAGCCTCTAGAACCATTTGATTACGCCATACAGTTACGTTTGCCCACTTTTCATCGGTAGTTCCATTGTGCGACCAAAACACCACTTCACCATGATTATTGATGCAATAGTAATCGGAGTTGTCTTCACAGATAGGCATAAGCTCAACAGGTAAATCATAAAATTTTCGAGCACTCACCAAAGCTTCATATATGTCTGCATAAATAGGAGGATCGACGATTTCCAATGCTTCAAGAGGAGCATCCCCTAGATCATATCCAGATTTAATGAATGCCACATATTCGGGTGGAAAAGTGAAACCTAGCTTTTCTTGAGCTTCTGCAATTTCGATATCGGTAGGTATTTTCACTTCGAATTCTTCCATTTACTCTGACTCAGATTAAGTACAACTAACGCTTCGTATTTGCGGCGCAGACTTGCTGGCTAAAATTGCGAGGCACGAGCCAAGCCAGCGAGGATGTGTCCGTAACATACGTTTGTTATTGCGCCAACCTTTGAGCTTTCGCGGCTTTGCCGCCACCACGAGTTGAAACAACAACATGATTAAAATATTACCCATAGACTAAACCAACCTTGAACAAAACCACAACCGATATTTCGTGGTCCCCATTGGAGCAATGTTAAGACAACTGGCGCAATCGGTGTGAAGAGCAATCCCGTTTAAACAGCCTTGCCCGATTGGCAAAACAACCACCTGTTTGCTCGGAGATTTGAGCGGAAACCCACTTCTGAATTGGACTAAGCTTTAGAGAGAACCCGCGCTATAACGCTTCGTATTTGCGGCGCAGACTTGCTGGCTAAAATTGCGAGGCACGAGCCAAGCCAGCGAGGATGTGTCCGTAACATACGTTTGTTATTGCGCCAACCTTTGAGCTTTCGCGGCTTTGCCGCCACCACGAGTGTGCACAACAACATGATTAAAATTATTACCCATAGACTAAACCAACCTTGAACAAAACCACAACCGATATTTCGTGGTCCCCATTGGAGCAATGTTAAGACAACTGGCGCAATCGGTGTGAAGAGCAATCCCGTTTAAACAGCCTTGCCCGATTGGCAAAACAACCACCTGTTTGCTCGGAGATTTGAGCGGAAATCCACTTCTGAATTGGACTAAGCTTTAGAGAGAACCCGCGCTATAACGCCCCAACCAACGGCGCATTGAGCTGGCTAAAATACGGAGCGAAGCGACGCCAGCCAGCGAAAAGGCGTCCGTTTGCGTTGGTTTGTTATACGCCATTTCTCGCACTCCAACCACAATGTTTGCATGGAGCACATTTTTCAAACCCATTGTAAAGTTGTTTAATTGGAATATTTTTTCCGTTTTTAAACTTCGCTAAATTGTTTTTGCATTTGGGACACGAAACAAAATGGTAGACCGCATAATGATGCAACATAGAAATAACTAAGCTACCAAATATGGTTATGCCGGCTCCCACTGCTAACTCTAAAATATCGAGGTAAGCAAGAATTAAAGATAAAACGATACCAAAAGGTAAAAGTAATACTCCAACTCCATCGAGCTTATTTATCCAAGTTTTATTTAGTTCTTCTAAAGTATCCATTTAACCTGGCGTATAACGCCCCAAGCAGCGGAAAACGCGAGCGTTTTGGCGCAGCCAGCGAGTGATTTTCCGTTGACTTGGCTTGTTATAAGGCATGTTGGTTTATTCCTATTATTTCTGAACTAATAGTTTGCCCGAGGCTTTCGATGAACGAAAATTCATTTGCACTAATCCTTATACAAGACCGATAGTCACAAATAGTATATGAATAGTTGGTAATGCCGCTCAACTCCCAAACTTCCAAAGAATGTAATCTTTCGTCAATTTCTTTAGTTGTAAAAGAAAGCAATCGTAAATCAGTCGCCTCAGTTTCCAATCTTGATTTCAAACTATCGAAATGTTCCTTATTTTTCTCTTCGACTTCCTCTAACAGAGGGAATGAGATACTTCTAAATCTGTCAGATGATACTGGACAAGTGAAGTCATTTTCGTGCCCACCGCGAACTACCATGTAGCAGTTCTCAGGTAATGTAAATTCTTTACCATGAAAGATTTTTACAGCTGTAGCGTTTGAAAAAAATGGAATAATAAGTAAAAAGAGAGCAAGTCTCATAGATTGCGCTGCCTTATAACGCCGCAAGCAGCGGCGAGCGTTAGCGAGTCCAGCGCCGCAGGCGCGATGCTGACTTGCTTTGTTATGTTTTGTTTTTGTATTGCACATACTGTACAAGTACCTGATTTTTGGTAGTGCCGTGCGCAGACGGTAAAACCTTACCATTTAAAATAGCCTTAATGACCGCACGTGAGTGAACTCTGGCTGGCTCCATTAAAACAATTTCGTAGTTAGCAATTTCGCCTGATTCAGTAACATCGAACTGGACTAAGCCTTTGGCATTAACCAATGAGCATGCAGGGGAAAGTGATGATCTTAGTTTTATTGAGCCATCTTCAAAAATCTTTGGCCCGGTTGTTACTTGCTCAATAGTGAAAACAAACTCTTCCAACACTTCTATGGTTGAATCTGAGCATGCTCTTTCAACTCCAAATTCAATATTGAGTAAAAGTAGCAGCAGACTAATCATCTACACCTCAAAACATAACGCCTCGTTAAGAGGCAAAAAATAGTTGGCTAAAATTGGCGACGAAGGAGCAAAAGCCAACTGTTTTTTGTCCTTTTAAACGATTTGTTATATGCCGGTCAACTCAGTTCTGGGCAATGCCATATAAGACTATGCCACATACCGCCAGAAACAGTAAATTGAACCATTAGCATTTGCGAAGTTTCATAGTCTGGTGCTTTGATGTAGCTAAAAACAAGCTTTGAAAACGTTGCCTCACCAAAAGATTTCAGCTTTGTTAAAGGTATATCTAATTCGTCAAGTTTTACAATTAATGAATGCCAGCTACTAGCTGAGTAACCCTTGAGGTTTTTTCGCCATTTCAAATAATCATTATCTATGAAAAGATCATGAACAAACTCAGTCAACTGTTCTTCAAAATTTTCGGTATCATCCATATTCATCTAGGCATATAACGCCGCAACCAACGGCCAAAATTTGATGGCGCATTTGTTGCGCCGTTTGCAATAAATGTGACAGCGAGTTTTGGTCCGATTTGCGTTGCCTTGTTATGTGCCATTACTTTCCCGTTACCTTTGAATGCAGCTTTCTCCATGATGACTTATTAAAAAACCAATAGGAATAAATACATAGAGGAAATATAAAAAAGAACAGCAGCCAAATGACAACGATATTCGCACGATATAGTCCCTGCGGGGGCTCAACTTGAAATGCATACCACAAACCAAAACAAGTAGGTGCAATTAACATAGAAAGAACAAACATCCATGCATGTTTTGATGGTAGTAGTTCGGGATGTTTTTCAACTATGCGATATCGAGCTCTATCTGCAGGAATAACTAAACAGGCAATACCACCTAGAAGCAGTAGCCAAGGAACTTTAAATAGAAAGCCTGCGATACTAAATACGCTAAGAGAAAGTAACCACAGTATATAAACTACGAGCCCTTCTTTAAGCATGTTGCTCCTGGCACATAACGCTTTTATAAGGGGCCCGCGCAGTTTGCGGGTCCCTTGCCGCGCTTTTCAGCGGCAACTTGCTTAATGAACTTGTTATATTGCATTACCCACCCACTATCAATAATTTAATAACGAATACAGGCGCACCTAATCCAATCAAAATAGCTATACCGGCTTCAATTACATGCAAGAACTTAAAAAGTGGGTTGGATTTTTTGAGTTCAAATATCCAGCTTTCTCTAAACATTTTACTGAAGAGAAATAACCAGAAACCGAATACTAAGGTGAGCAACTCCATCTTCAAATACTACCTATCCGTTGGCTTTTACAGATCAATCAAACACCATGCAATATAACGCTTCGTATTTGCGGCGCAGACTTGCTGGCTAAAATTGCGAGGCACGAGCCAAGCCAGCGAGGATGTGTCCGTAACATACGTTTGTTATTGCGCCAACCTTTGAGCTTTCGCGGCTTTGCCGCCACCACGAGTTGACACAACAACATGATTAAAATTATTACCCTAAGACTAAACCAACCTTGAACAAAACCACAACCGATATTTCGTGGTCCCCATTGGAGCAATGTTAAGACAACTGGCGCAATCGGTGTGAAGAGCAATCCCGTTTAAACAGCCTTGCCCGATTGGCAAAACAACCACCTGTTTGCTCGGAGATTTGAGCGGAAATCCACTTCTGAATTGGACTAAGCTTTAGAGAGAACCCGCGCTATAACGCCCCTATTAAACGGCACAAGCTTGCTGGCTAAAATGCGCGAGGCACGAGCCGCAGCCAGCGAGTTTGGGTCCGGTTGAATGGTTTGTTAGGCGGCATTTATAGTTTCCTCTCTTTTACGCGGACAATTATAAAAACGATAAGCCCAACTACTGCTGCAACTGTACCACCAAATATTTGTGCAACTAGCCACATGGATGCACCACCACCTTGATAAGGAACAAAATACTCATAATACAGCAAAAGTGATAATAGACTGAGCCAAGGTATTAGCCCTGCCAAAACTAAAGACCACTTACTGGTCGTATATTTTGCTAATAAGAACCCTATTGCAGCTGAATATAGAATTAATCCCAACCAAATTTCCATATAAACATCCTAATGACGCCTAACGCTTCGTATTTGCGGCGCAGACTTGCTGGCTAAAATTGCGAGGCACGAGCCAAGCCAGCGAGGATGTGTCCGTAACATACGTTTGTTATTGCGCCAACCTTTGAGCTTTCGCGGCTTTGCCGCCACCACGAGTGTGCACAACAACATGATTAAAATTATTACCCATAGACTAAACCAACCTTGAACAAAACCACAACCGATATTTCGTGGTCCCCATTGGAGCAATGTTAAGACAACTGGCGCAATCGGTGTGAAGAGCAATCCCGTTTAAACAGCCTTGCCCGATTGGCAAAACAACCACCTGTTTGCTCGGAGATTTGAGCGGAAATCCACTTCTGAATTGGACTAAGCTTTAGAGAGAACCCGCGCTATAACGCTTCGTATTTGCGGCGCAGACTTGCTGGCTAACATTGCGAGGCACGAGCCAAGCCAGCGAGGATGTGTCCGTAACATACGTTTGTTATTGCGCCAACCTTTGAGCTTTCGCGGCTTTGCCGCCACCACGAGTGTGCACAACAACATGATTAAAATTATTACCCATAGACTAAACCAACCTTGAACAAAACCACAACCGATATTTCGTGGTCCCCATTGGAGCAATGTTAAGACAACTGGCGCAATCGGTGTGAAGAGCAATCCCGTTTAAACAGCCTTGCCCGATTGGCAAAACAACCACCTGTTTGCTCGGAGATTTGAGCGGAAATCCACTTCTGAATTGGACTAAGCTTTAGAAAGAACCTGCGCTATAACACCTACTTAAGCGGTTAAAATTGCTCTTTATTTTTATCCGCTTCAAGCTTTTGTTATATGCCATTCTACAAACCATCCACTGTTTTAGTTACTTTTATGTTGGCTAAACTTCCGTCTTTATTGAAGTACCATGAGGCTGATACAACAGTAGGAAGCACAATAAGAGTAGAAACGTGAGTACCTAACTCATAAGTTAAAAAGAAACCACTTTCTAGTGTGGATAAATCCATTGTGTTGTTTATACCCAAAGACTTCCAACCTTTCTCATCTAATTCTGCTTGCCCTTTAAACAAAAACGACTGCTTACCAAATTCACTATTTAGTATATTAGCGACACTAATATGATTAGTGCCGATTGGCGTTAAGACTTCTAACTCTTCCTGAATTTCAGATACGTCAAAAAAGACATATCTGCATCCAGGCAGTGAAAAAAACAAAATTAAAAAAATAACCAATATCAGAGAGACAAGTGAGAGTTTTCTCATGGCATATAACGCCCCAATATGCCGACGAAACGAGCGCAGCGAGTTGAGGTCGGAATAATTGGTTTGTTATACGCACCTACCACTGAATTGCGCCATTCATTTGCTGAAGCAACACAGAATTTGGAGAGCCTTGAGTCAAACGAAATTGATAAGACTTAGCAATCACTTCTAGTGTCTCATCGTGAAAACTCCAAACGTAGTGCTTAAGTGACTTAAAGTGATCGTCTGAATGATATGGATGGACTCTATTTCTTACCATGCATTTCTTTACCCAAGATGAGTCTTCTACAACAAAAGTGCCAAATGGTCTTAACCCATTTTTATAAAGAGGGTGACCATGAAATGCTTCTTCGTTTGGAGCGCCTAGTTTGTGTAAATACACTCCAGAGAATTTGACTAGGCCAATTGCCTCTAACTCAAAATCACTTGGTTCCTCTTGCATATGGTATGTCACATACAAATGAGCACCATCCATTAATAATGATGGGCAAGGTGAGCCAACACTTGATTGAAGCTCATTTAATTCTATAACTCTATCCATGACTTCCGAATTCAAAGTGCGTATAACAATATTTATAGCCGGGAATTTTCCATGTTTTCACGGCGGAAAGTTTCCGGTGTTCTTTTTTATCTGTTTTAGCCGATTTGCAACTGCTTGTACAGGCTAATTTTTTCCACATTGCTTTCTAATGTTGTGTAGAAGTACAGTTTTTATCCGCAATCTTGCGGATATCCGGAACTTACCACTATTCTGAGCAAATGGATGAATGCAAAGTGTGGTTAAAAGGAATGAAATCACCGTTTTTAAGGATGGTTAGAGACAAGATGTTTCAACGCCATTATGCGAAGCGCACTATCGAAACCTATCTGAAATGGATCAGTAGCTATATTTATTTCCACAGTAAACGCCATCCCGCGCAGATGCACAATGCGGAAGTGGAAGCGTTCTTAAATCATTTGGTGCTCAAACGCGATGCCGCAGCTTCGACACAAAAAACTGCGCTCAATGCTTTGTCTTTTTTGTATCGTGACATACTCGAAAATCCATTGTCTTTGAACCTGAATTTTCACAAAAGCGGGCGACCAGTGAATTTGCCCGTGGTATTGACCGTTGAAGAGATTCGAGATCTACTCGCTAGACTCAGCCCAAACTACCGCTTAGCAGGAATGATTTTGTATGGCAGTGGTTTACGCTTAATGGAGTGTATTCGACTGCGGGTAAAAGACATAGATTTTGATTACAAGGCAATCCGAGTCTGGTTTGGAAAAGGGGGAAAGCACCGCGTCGTGACCTTGTCAGAGAGGTTAATCGAGCCTTTGCGAAAACAAATTGTTATCGTTGAACAGCTTTTGGAAGCAGATAAAGCTAACCCTGACAATGCCGGCGTCTGGCTTCCAAATCGCTTACGTTTTAAATATCCGAATGCGAGTAAAGCTTTGGGCTGGCAGTACCTGTTCCCGTCGCAAAAACTGTCAGTCGATCCAGAGAGTGGATTATTGCGTCGCCATCATATCGATGAATCCGGTTTGCAAAAAGCCATACGCAACGCAGCTCGATCGGCCCAAATCAAAAAGCGCGTAACACCACACACCTTGCGCCACACATTTGCGACCCATTTATTGCAATCGGGAGCAGATATTCGAACCGTGCAAGATCAGTTGGGTCATGCAGATTTGCGCACCACGCAAATCTATACTCACATATTACAACAAGGAGGAAATGCCGTGCTAAGTCCGCTGAGTCGGCTTTAGCCTGCCCTTTGTATCGTCTGAGTTAAGTTCGTTTTCGCTTTGAGTTTACAAGTAATGTTTAGCCGTTCTCGTCTGTACTGATCGGTAGCAGTTTCAGCTCATCCATGGTGGCTTTGATTTGTTCTTTGGCCTGACGTTTCTTTTCGTCGTGTATCTCGGGGAATTCTTCTTCGAGCATTGCCAACAGTGACATCATGCCCCAATGGAATCCGGATGAGAGCACCAAGTAGGCGAAGTCACCGTGGCCGACCAAGATGTCGGGGAAGGGTTTTTCTTCGCTTAATTGTCTGACACGCTCGGCATAAGCTTCGACATTTTCGTACTTATTGACCTCAAAAAACAACGCTTGGTAGGTCTCTGAGCTTTGGTAAGCATGGCTGTATACCAATGCGTCGAATTGCGCATATTGGTTTAATAGCAACTGATTGAATGCCTGATAGCCGTGGTCGGCATGGGGTTGCAGAGACAATCGCGTGGCGGCATGACTGGGTGATTGCCAATTGATTTTCTGGGCGTAGTCAATCAATGCATCGGTCGACTTATTGGCCTTTCCGCCGCATAACGCGTCTGCTATGCCGGGTTGCAGCTCATCGGCTAGTTTCACTTGTCGAGCATAGCCTTGTGCGTAGCTGGCGCTGAATAAACGGTAAGCTAATGCTGATACGTCGTGGAGGATTTGCTGCTCTTCTTCACTCAATTCGGTGTTGTTAAGTGCCAGTTGCAATATGGCCTCGGAAAACACCGGCTGAGTGTTTTGATAACTCTCACTGAGCACCAACTCAACGTCTGGCAAACCACAGGCATAGGCGCTCAATAACTTGTTCCATGACAGTCTGTCGTGTGCCCAAACTTGGATCATACCGGTATACAAGTTGCTGTGAACAAAGGATTCCAACGCGTTGATCAGGGTATTTTGTTCAGTAAGCTGTTCGATTTCCTCGGGATTTAATTTGGGTTGTTGCGACTCTACTGTCGTTTGGGCACAGCCTGACATCGCCAACCAAACGGTGGCACAACAGCCAAGCAAAACACGACGAGAGAATGACGGCATACAAAGGACCCAAATAAGCAAGACGCAGGAGTGTATTATCTCGCTTAAATGGGTTCAAGAACTAATGCGTTATTACACCTGTGGATGAGGTAAATTCCTTCTAGGGCTTAAGAGCCATTTTGCCTTTAACGTCACGCCCCATCACCTTGTTCAGAGCGTCTTTGGCTTGGGCAAGTGGCAGCGTTTCATCCACTATCACTTTGACTTTGCCTTGCAAATACCAGGTCAGCAATTCTTTCATATTGGCGGCGAACTCAGCGGGCTGATGCTGAGTAAATGAGCCCCAGAATACCCCAACAACCGAATAGCCTTTCACCAAAGCGAGGTTGACCGGAAACTCAGGAATGGTGCCGCCGGCAAAGCCCACCACCAACAAGCGGCCATTCCAGCCCATGCTGCGAGAACAAGCGTGAAAGGTGTCACCACCGACACATTCATATACCACATCAGCGCCTTTACCATTGGTGGCTTCTTTGATGGCTTCTTTCAAATCTTTCTCGGTGTAATTGATCAAAATGTCTGCGCCATTTTGCTTGGCCATATCGAGCTTTTCTTGGGTTGAGCACACGGCAATCACCTTGGCACCTAGTGCCTTACCAATTTGCACCGCGGCCAAGCCTGTACCGCCTGCCGCGCCAGTCACCACTAAGGTTTCTCCGGGTTGGATATTGGCTCGTTGTTTCAAAGCATGGTGAGCCGTCGCATGGGCCGTTACCAATGCCGCGGCTTCGTTGTCAGGGATGGCATCTGGAATAGGCAGAACGTGGGTCGCCGGAACCGCCACTTTTTCTGCGTAGCCTCCGAGCATGCATAACGCAATCACTCGGCTACCCACAGCAACATGTTCAACACCCTCACCCACTTCTGTCACAACTCCCGCGACCTCAGAGCCGGGAATAAACGGAAAATCAGGCTTCATTTGATACAAGCCTTGCACCAGCAAGCCATCGGGGAAATTAACACCACAAGCTTTCACATCCACCACCACATGGCCTTTTTTGGCAACTGGATCGGGCACATCTTGGTAGACCAACTTGTCTACTGAGGCAAATTCATTACATACCACCGCTTTCATATTCTGCTCCTGTTATTCTTTTTCAATTAATTGCAGTGCCATTTGCGCCAGAGGCTGCACCATTTCACCCACTTTACTGGCCTGTCGACTTGAGGCATTACCCTCTTGCGCCCGTTTCGCCACACCTTGGGCGATCGCCGCTAGCCGAAAGAAACTAAATGCCAAATAGAATTGCCAGTTGTGGATGTCACCCATGTTGGCTTTTTCACAGTATTGGGCCACATAGTCGGCTTCGCTGGGAATGCCCAAAGCCTGTCGGTCCGAATTGCCCAGACCGGTAGAGTGGCCGATATGACTGGGCAGTCGCAGTTGCATGCATTGGTAGGCTAAATCCGCCAAAGGATGTCCCAAGGTCGACAATTCCCAGTCCAAAACGGCGAGAATTTGCGGCTTGTGTTTGGCAAAAATCATATTGTCTAAACGATAATCGCCATGGACTAAGGACACTCGACCTTCGTCCATTGGTAAATGCGTCTCTAACCAAGCTATCAGCTCGTGCATTTCAACAATAGGCTGTATCTCTGACAGATGATACTGCTGCGTCCAGCGACTCAGTTGGCGTTCAAAGTAGTTGCCTGGCTTACCAAAGTCCGCAAGGCCCACTTCCTCGACATTGACGCTGTGCAAAGCGGCCAGCACCGAACTCATTTGTTGATACATTTGGCTGCGAATGTCATTGCTGCCTACTGTTGGAAGGCTGCTGTCCCAATAGACTTCACCATCTATGTATTCCATCACATAGAACATGCTGCCCAACACATCACGATCTTCACACAGGTGATAAACCTTGGCCACTGGCACTTGTGTTTGTGCCAATGCCGCGAGCACTTTGAACTCTCTATCCACAGCGTGTGCAGACTTTAAGAGTTTGCCCGGAGGTTGCCTGCGAAGTACAAACTGTTGCTCGCCACTTTGTAACAAAAACGTCGGGTTCGATTGCCCACCTGAGAATTTTTTTGCCGACAAAGTCCCGCTAAAAGCAGGGATTTTGCCTTGTAAATACTGGCTCAGCCGCTTCTCGTCGAGTCGTTCAACCCCATTTTCTGTATTGCTTTGTGTCGAATCCGCTTTGCTCACAGTCACCTCTTAGGCTTTTTTTGCATTGTGATCTTGGATTAAGTTTCGACCCAATTGCATCATGTGCACTTGGTCTGGTCCATCGGCCAATTTTATGGTCCGAGCGTAAGCATAGCTGGCTGACAGACAATAATCTTGGCTGGTTCCAGCAGCGCCATGCATTTGAATCGCCTGATCAATCACTCGGCAGGCCATGTTTGGCGCAACGATTTTGATCGCAGCGATAATGTCTCTGGCGACCTTGTTGCCATAGCGATCCATCTTATCTGCCGCTTTAAGGGTCAATAGGCGAGCCTGTTCGATGTCACAGTGCATCTGCGCAATCGACTCGCGCACGGATTGTTGTTTGCTCAAAGGCTGGCCAAAGGCCACTCGTTGTTCCACCCGCTCACACGCTAAATCCAAAGCCCGCTGGGTGCAGCCGATTAAACGCATGCAGTGATGGATCCGGCCTGGCCCCAATCGCCCTTGGGCAATGGCAAACCCCTCGCCTTCCCCAACCAGCAGATTTGCAGCAGGAACGCGGACATTTTCAAACAGCACTTCAGCGTGCCCCACAGGTTCATCGTAATAGCCCATGGCTTGCATCGGGCGCACCACTGTAACCCCCTGAGTGTCCATGGGGACCAAAATCTGTGATTGTTGTTGATGTCTGGCTGCGCTGGGGTCGGTCTTGCCCATCACCACCATGATCTTGCAATTTCGGTTCATCGCGCCCGACGTATACCATTTACGACCATTGATCACGTACTCGTCACCTTCGCGCACGATCGACGTCTCTATATTGGTGGCATCACTGGAGGCCACTAATGGCTCAGTCATGGCAAAGGCGGAACGAATTTCACCGGCCAACAGAGGTTCAAGCCACTGCTTCTTTTGCTCGGCAGAACCGTATTTTGCTAAAACTTCCATGTTTCCGGTATCCGGTGCGCTGCAATTGAATACCTCAGCACTCCACAACACCCGCCCCATAGCTTCGCACAAAGGCGCGTATTCCAAATTGGTCAGGCCCGCGCCATACGGCAAATATTCTTCAGGTAGAAACAAATTCCACAAGCCAGCCTCTTTTGCTTTGTTTTTTAACTCTTCCATCAACGCCGGCGTTTGCCATCGGTCAGGATTGTTGTGTACCGCGTCAATATAGGTCTGCTCCACAGGATAAATATGTTCGTCCATAAAAGCGTTAAGCCGGTCTAACAGCGTCTGGGTTTTCGGTGAATAGTCAAAATGCATGATGATTTCCGATTGAAGGATGAGAGCAAAATAGTAGTAAGTTCAGGTATATAAGTTTAATTGATTATGCGAATACTTTTTTATTACTAATATAAATAACACTATGATTTTGCCCCTTGATTGCCCTGCAAAGCACGTCAGATTTGGACCGTCATTCGTTAACATAACTCATGTGAATGGTGAATACATTTAACTTGAATGCAACATTTGTATTACTTTTATCACAATTTCTTGTTAAGTTGTGCATTGGTACGATGAGTTGGTCACCTTTGAACGTCAGAAATCAATGGAACCGCCTCAAAATAATGATTAAAACAACTACATCACGAGAGCACATTATGAGTCAGTTTTTGCCGCAGAACTTTAAGCGCAAACCTCTACCCTTGCTTGTTGCCTTAACCCTAGGCGTTGCAAGCCAATCTGCTTTTTCACAGGACACTTCAGAAACTGAAGTGAAAAAAGGCGGACTAGAAACCATTACCGTTACTGCGCAAAAACGCGCACAAAACCTACAGGAAGTTCCTGTTGCGGTTACCGCATTCACCGGCGACGAAATGGGTGAATCGGTTATTAAAGATCTTTACGACTTGCAGACCAATGTTCCCGGTCTTGGCGCATTCCAAAGTCAAAGTGCCACTAACTCCAGTTTTTCGATTCGCGGTGTCGGCACCTCGTCGCAAAACTTCGGTTTGGAATCATCTGTGGGTTTGTACGTTGACGGGGTCTACCGTGCCCGTCAAAATTCAATGATCAACAACTTGGTGGACGTTGCTGCAGTAGAAGTGTTGCGCGGACCACAAGGTACTCTGTTTGGGAAAAACACACCTTCTGGTGCGCCGCACCGTTGCCCCGAGTCACGATGGCGACGACGGATTTGCCGAAGTCACAGTCGGTAACTATGGTCTCGTGAATTATGCCGGCGCTGTATCCCTCTCTGCTATCGAAGACGTTCTAGCGTTTCGTGTTACCGGCTTTGGTAGTCAACGCGACGGGATCGTCAGTGACGTGAACTTAGGCGATGACAAAGTCAATGACCGCGATCGCTGGGGTGGCCGTCTGCAAGCGCTGTACACACCTAACGAGGATGTGTCTGTTCGTTTGATTGCGGATTACGCTGAAATCGACGAAATTTGCTGTGGCGCTCCGGTTCAATTGAGCAACTTCCAAGCACTGAACGTACCCGGACGTTTTGGTACTGATGCCGTATTACCGCAGTTGGGTGGAACGGTATTCCCTGGTGGTTCATCGTTTTACGACCGAGAAATTGCAGTTTCGTTTTTACCTGAGTCCTCTATGACCGATCGGGGCTTGTCTGCCGAAATTAACTGGCAAGTGGATGACAATTACAGCTTCGTAGCAATTTCGGCCTATCGTAAGTTTGAGTCCTTCGACTTGATCGACACCGATTTCACTGATGCGCCCTTATTTGGTACCAAAAACGATTCGTCACAAAAATCCTTCTCTCAAGAAATCCGTTTGGACTACAACAGTGATGACCTGAACGTGATCAGTGGTTTGTATTACTTCAAACAAGATTTGGATTTGGATTACAGCTTGTTCACTCAGCAGTTGTTCAACCCCTTCTTTATGTCTAACTTCCAAGGTGCTTTGGACCCACTGCTAGCCGGCATCGATCAACTTAGCCAAGCAACAGGTGGCTTGATCGCTCCTTCTGCGCAAGCTGCGCCAGCGGGCACAGGGTTTGACCACATCGCTGAGCAGGAACACGAAAGCTGGGCAATCTTCGGTCAATTCGATTACAAACTTAACGAGGAATGGACCTTAACCGCTGGTTTGCGTTACACCGACGAAATCAAAGATCTGTCCACTGAGTTTAGTGAAAACATGCCCGGTGGCACTGAGTTTGTTCCATTCTTTAACTCAATTGGTAACCCTGCGGTTCCTGAAACGGTCGTTCCCGGCACTTTGATTTACGGTGCAGGCGTTGCTGGTGCGGTATTGCAAGGCATTGCATTGGGTCAAATCGACATCATGACGCCAGAAGGTCAACAAGCGTTGCAAGCGTTTGTACCGTTCCAAACGCCTGGCTGGGGTTTCCAACCACTTGGAGCCACGACAGCAAGCCGTCCTGATATCAATGAAACCCTGCAAGATGATCGCTTCACAGGTACTGTGAAGTTGAGCTATCAACCAAACAGCGATTCTATGTATTACGCGTCATTCGGAACTGGTTATAAGTCAGGTGGTACCAACACAGACCGTATTGCTAATGGTTTTGAACCGGTGTTCGGTGCAGAAACTTCTGAATCCTTTGAATTGGGTATGAAGAAGGACTTCCCAGAGCAAAACTTGCGGATCAACGCCGCCGCTCACTACACCACGGTCAGCGATTTCCAAGCTAACACCTTTACCGGTAATGGCTTTAACTTACAAAACGCCGGTGACTACAAAATCAGTGGTTTGGAAGTGGAAGCTACATGGTATCCAATGGATACCTTGGAAGTGAACTTGAAGTATGCCCGTGTCAACGCTGAGTACGATAAATTTGAGCGTGGGAACTGTTGGAACGCCTATGAATTCCACAATACACCCACCGGTCAGTTACCTGCGGATCCAGGCCAACAAAGTAACGATATCGCAAATCTGAATGGTTACTGTGATCGCAGCGGTGACCGTCCTGGAGGCGAACCGGAAGATTACGCGGTATTTACCGTGCAAAAAGACTTCGAAATTGGTGACAGCATCTATGCCCACGTATTGGCCGAGTACAGCTACACCGGTGATTACTACCTAGATGGCAGTAACGACCCGCTGACGCTCCAAGATTCGTACAGCATTTTGAACTTGCGCTTTTTTATGAACTTTACCGACTACGATATGGACCTGATTTTCTGGGGTCGTAACGTAACAGACGAAGAGTACATCAACCGCACCAACTTCAATACGCCGATTCAAAACGGTAAGCTAAACGCCTACGTTTCTGAACCTGCCACCTATGGTGTAACCCTGAAGAAACGCTTCTAATTTAGCTTTACTTCAAACCCATAAAAACGCCGGCTAATTTGCCGGCGTTTTTGTTTATCCCGTCAGAGTAGAGAGCAATGTAGTCGTTTGAGTGAGCCAGCCTTTTGATGACATTGCATTTCTTCGTCTAAGTGCCTTTAAAAACGCGATATAAACCCATCCCTGGTAACGCACCCAGCCTTGCCATCCTTGGCAAGTCGTTTACGGGCAGAAGCGCTGCTTCTGAAAGCCTCCCGTTCACCCCCGTAACGCTCACTTTCTGTCACCCCCGTAACGCTCAACTATTTGTCATCCCCGCAATGCTCTTGGGCGGGGATGACATTTTGTCGGGGCAAACTTCGTTTTGGCTTTAAGAACCCTACAAAGCATGGACGCTTTGTTGGAGCTTCCATGGACGGACTTGCGCGTGTTCTGAAAGTCAAAATGACGGTTGCCATCCCTCCTCAGCGTCCCGATTAAGAGCGTTGTATCTTGTTTTAGCGAGGCAGCCTTTTGATGATAGTGCAATTCTTCGTCTGACTGACTTTAAAAACGTGGAGTTAACCCATCCCTGGTAATGCACCCAGCCTTGCCATCCCTGGCAAGTCGTTCACGGGCAGAAGCGCTGCTTCTGAAAGCCTCCCGTTCACCCCAAGAGCGTGCCGGGATGACATAGTGGAGAGCATTGCATTCGTTTGAGTGAGGCAACCTTTTGATGAGGTCCCCGCCCAAGAGCGTTGCGGGGATGACAGAATGTAAGTTACTTCTAAATCGGTGACCCGGGCGGTAAAGCTTTGATCGTGAATTGGCCTTGCCATTGACCGGTTTGCTCGTACAAACTCAATTGTTCTGCCAGCGCTTTGTGATGAGCTTGTCGACTTTTCGACTCCATCCATTTGCGCCATTGCTGCAAGTGCTGTTGCAATTGACCTCGTACTTCAGGCGCGAGTTCTGGGTTTTCAATCGCGTTCATCACTTGTTGCACCAGCACATAGTCTACTCGCTGAGCTATGGGTGTAGCACTTGCCTTGCCACGGCTTTTGAACGTGGCAGCAAAGATACGATCAAGTAGTGTCGCAACCGAAACATCCGGCATATCTTGTTGTGCCAAGCGATTCAATCGATGGGGCTGTAACAACAAACCTGCGCTGTAGCCTGCTGCCGCTTCTGCTGCTGAGACGGAATCGAACGTCAGTCCGGTTCGCCCTTTAAAACTTTCCCGATTGCGACTGTCTCCATAAGCTTTGGGTAAGATCAGCGTTTCGATGCGGGTCGGCAAGGTCAAAAATTCCTCTGACAACGTGGTGATTAGCGCATCAATGGCTTCGTTCTGCTGTTGAGCATCCACTTTGCGCAGACCTTTTACCGGTGTGTAGTCGCCTTTTGACTCATACTCGTAGTGTACTCCTGCGATGAGTTTCGCCACCGATTCCGCTTGATAGCGATGCAGATAGTAGATGGGCACTAAGGTCTCTTCTAAACTCGACAACGGCTGGCCTTTTTTCAAGGTATCCAAACCAAAGTTTTGCAACGCGATGTCCCGCGCGGCAAATATGTCTTTTAAACCTACCAAGGGGGTTGCCCCGTTGTCCCACAGATGTCCGGAGGCACTTGCACCACTGGCTGGGCGGGCGTCGGGATCAGATAAATATGACAAACCTTGTTCTCTGGCCCGTTGCACTTGCTCAGTCAAAAATGCGATCTCATTTTGTCCTTCGCGTAAATCTTGATAGCCGTAGGCAATCACATAATTATCCCACTGCCCCATTCCCACATCGTAGGCATCCTCCAGCGATAATGTGCTGCCTTGTACGGTAATCTTAGGATGGGGGTAATCCATCACCGACTCTCTGCCGTCGGCACTGGCCGCAAAGTTATGGGCAATGCCTAGGGTATGTCCCACTTCATGGGCGGACAATTGACGGATGCGGGCTAAGGCCATGTTTTTCTGAGATTCGGTGTTGGCGTTGTCGTCTTTAAATGGACTGGTCAATCCTAAGGCAATCAAATAATCCTGCCTCACTCGCAGTGAACCCAAAGTCACATGCCCTTTGATGATTTCACCGGTGCGGGGATCGATCACGGAACTGCCGTAAGACCATCCACGGGTGGCGCGATGCACCCACTGAATCACGTTATAGCGCACATCCATGGGGTCGGCATCTTCAGGCAAGACTTTGACCTGAAACGCATCTTTGTAGCCGATTTTTTCAAAGGCTTGGTTCCACCACATAGCCCCATCTTTGAGCGCTGACATCACCGGCTCAGGAATGCCTGGATCCAGGTAGTAGACAATGGGTTCGACCGCTTCACTGACCGCTGCGGATGGGTCTTTCTTTTGCAACCGATGACGAGGGATCAGTCGTACTGTCATGCTACTGTCAATGGGCGAAGAATAGTCTTGATAGCTAATTTGCCAAAAGCCAGAGTACGGGTGGAATGGGCGGGTCTGATAGCCATCATCAGGCAAGCGGATCAGCGAGTGATGCAAGTGCACGGTGATGCTTTCAGGTGATGGCGTTACCTGGCGCACATACTCGCCCGGTTTACTGCCAGCAAAGGTCACAAGGGCCTCTAATTCGGTATTGTCTACAAAAGATTTGGAGCGCGGTAAATACACCCCACTGCGCTGTTTGTCGAGTCGGTAACTACCTTGTTCGGTATCGCTCAGTCGCTCTGAAATCTGGTGAATGTCTGACAACAAGAAATCGGTGTAATCCACCAAAACTGAGGATTTGTCTGATGCGACTATGGGTAGTCCGGCAATCACTGAATCGGCAAAGGCCTCATCAATACTTTTTCGCTCCGCAGCATTGGGCGAACTGGCGCGATATTGAGTATTGAGTTGCTTAAGCAATATTTTATCGCCAAAACGCTCGAACTGGACCAATCGTGTATCCCCCAATTGTCCCCGATCTAGGCCAATGTCGTTAGACCCTATGCCCTGAGGTAAACTGCTTTGAAATAGAAAAGGAACATCGGTTTGGGCGACTTTCAGAAATACTTTTCCTGTGTCTGGCTGATAATAAAAATCGAAAAAGCCACTTTGGCGCTGCATGGATTGGGTGAACGTCTTGATGTCGGCAGGTTGTTTTTCTGCTGCAAAGGCTGGGTTCATGGCCAAGGTGATGCATAGCCATGTCATCAAAAAGACTCGAGTCACAAATTGCTCCTGTACAAAGTTGTCAGACAAAAAACTTACTGTATCAGGTTTTTTCTGGCTTTTCCCTTACCAACCATTGTTGAAATTGGTCGAAGCTTTGAAAAATATAGTCTGCCAAATGATGAAAAACCGGCAGCGCACCCGGTGCATATAGGCACGCTCCCATCTGCGCATTGTTTGCGGCTTGCAGGTCGTACAAATAATCGCCCATATAGAGCAACTGTTGAGGCGGCAAAGACCAGTACTTTGCGACCTTTAACAGGGCTTCTGGATGGGGTTTGGGTTGTGCGTCTTCACGGGTGAGGATGTGATCAAAATAGTGTTCAAAGCCAGCCAGCTTGGTCATTGTCGCCTCACGACAGTTGCGGGTGACCAAGCCAATGGGCAAGCCATTGGCGACAACACTTTGTAGACATTGATGAACACCGGGCAACCAGCTTGCCTGCATGGCGTCAGCCATTTCAAAATCAATAATCACTTGCTGCGCCTTATGCCGCTGGGGCTCACTCAGTTGCTCGACAAACTGCAGCAGATCTTGTTCGGCCGGACAACCGATTCGGCTTCTGATCTCGGCAAAATTCAATTGAGAGCTCATTAAGGTGCCGTCCAAGTCAAATATGACACCCTTGATGGATTGTTGTGATTTCACGCTATCCTGCTTGTTTTAATCGAGTTAATGTCAGTTACGGTGGCGAGACACAAAAGGATGCCTCAGCGGATCAGAAAAATGTGTCGCCCTTGGCTATTTCCCGTTGCCAATCTTGCTTCACATAGTACACTTTGGGCCCTCGTTTCGAAACAAACCTAGGATTTATATGCTGTCCTCTTCTCAGTTGAGTACCATGCTGGTGCTGCAAGATAAAATGAATAAAAAGGTCAATCCACAATGGCTTACCGCCGGTTATCAATACTTGCGAGCCGCGATGATAGAGGCCGTGGAAGGGATTGAACACCACGGTTGGAAATGGTGGAAAGCACAACAAAAAGATTTGCCGCAACTGCAAATGGAATTGGTGGACATTTGGCATTTCGCCCTTTCGGCGATCATTATCGAATACAAGGGAGACATTGACGCCAGCGCCAAAACCATTGCCCAGCAATTGGCCCAAGCGCCCAAGCACATCACCTTTGATGGTCAAGACTACGATTTTAGCCAAGCCCACATCCTCGACAACCTCGAGCTGATGGCTGGATTGTGTGCTGCCAAGCGCTTCAGCGTGCCGTTGTTTATCCGCATCGTTGAACAGGCTGAGATGACTGCTGACGAACTGTATCGACAATACGTGGGCAAAAACGTCCTCAACTTCTTCCGCCAAGACAACGGTTACAAACAAGGTACCTATCAAAAGCTGTGGCATGGCCGAGAAGATAACGAGCATTTAGTAGAAGTACTCAATTCGCTGGATATTCAATTAAGTGACTATAGCGACCAAGTATATCAAGGCTTACAAAGCCGCTATCCTGCTTAATCGGTAACAAAGTAAAACAAACAATCGGATGCGGCAATGTCGGCTCGGGTGGTCACCATAAACAGTTTGAGTGGCTGCTGGGTTACCAACAAGCCGTTTTGAGATTTGAAAAACGCCTCTAATGTGTCCTCTCTCTGATCCAGTTTGAGGACCGATTTCAACGGCTTGTGCAGCCAGCCTAAGGGTTGTTTGGCAGGAGTCACGCCAAAATTAAAGCCTTCAATATTGGCAAACAAGGTCAAGTCCCAATCGGGATTAGGTTGATTCGAGTAGCCAATGCTGGCTCCGTCCTGCAACTCCAGACGACGGGGATGCAAAAGCACTTCCATTTCTTGTTGCATCTCAAATGGCTGGTCAGCCGACAAAAAAGACTTTAATCCACAAAAGGCATTCTCATCCGCTTCAGAGTCTTGAGCGCCTCCCGCTTCCACTGTGACGATAGGACAGCCAAAATCTTGTTCCATGATGGATCCTAAGCGAATGTCAGTGAATATTGTTCGTTTTACGAAATGGGAAGACAAGGCCAAATGCGCTGCGGTATGCACCGCGCTGACACAAAAGGCGGGCCCGCTGCCAGAGGTGTTGTGCACATCGACAATGGCTTCTGGTGCCAGCGAAACAATGTACTCTTTGATTGACGATGCGAGTTGACCTTGCACATCCGTCAATGGACCATCAAAACAGCGATTGAGATCACGATGGCCCGGCAGCATACGATGCAGATAGGTGGGCGGCGTTTTAGCCGCAGCCACAGAGGCAAACACAAAGTAAACACGCGTTTTAGGGATAAGTTTCTGGCTCAAAAATCGATGGATTGCGGCCAAGCCTGAGGGTTCGTTACCGTGCAACAGCGTTACTACCACTCGGCAACGATCCGGTTGCTCGCCATCGAGTTGGATCACCGTTGGCCCAGACATATGATGCAATAGTTGATGAAAATTGCTACCAATTTGCTGCCCGTCGGGATTGTGCCAATGATTAAACTTAATGGTCATCGAGGTCTCCCACTTGCCACTGAGCAACCGGAACCTGCCGATTCATAGCGCGCAAATAGTCTTTCAACATCGCTTGCAATGCCTGCTCCCTGTCCATGCTCTGTTCATAGTGGGCCAATTGATACAGTTGCCATTTCGCGCCGGTGCGGCGGGTCGCAATCCGCTGTTCAATGATCCCCAAGAGTCGATCGATTTCCGTTCCATCAATTCCCAACTCCTGCAATCCTTGGGCTGCTGAATCCAGGTGCTTCAATAAGACTCTGTGCACCGGCACTTCCCGTGGCCGGTCTTGTGAACGTTTGGGCCACAAAATATGGGCATCTAAGCCCAATTGTGCTGTGCGATAAAAATTGTACGCCCCGTAGCCAAAAGGCAATCGAGGCAGATATTCATCGATGTTGTGCATCAGTGATTGGGTCAAGCCGATGGCCAACGCCGAATTGGCCATCATATCGAGGTAGGTGGGGCCAGCTGGCAGCGTGCGATATTCAATCCGCAGATGCCCATTTTCGCCCGGTTGAAATACCGCGCGATTCCAATTCCATACCGTACCGTGATGCATTTGCAGCTCTGCAAAGGGAGTTTCATTTTGGTCTACATAGGGCAACAGAACCGGGTGCATTGCTACATTCTCAGCAAACAATTCCCACGCCCCCTCTCGTACCCATCCGTGTCCAAAACACACTCTGGCGGGTTGTCGCCATTGGGTTAAGCCATGAACACGATTATCAATCGCCTGTTTGAACAAGGCGATGCGAGTTTCTTGCCAGAGCTTTTTACCCAAAAACAGCGGCGAATTACCGGCCACCGACATGACCAACGGTGTGATCAATTGAGCTGCATTGTAATAATCGGCAAAGCGATCTGCCGGCACTTTAAAATGCAGTTGGAAGGATGTATTGGCTCCTTCCAAGGTCACTTCATCCGATTGAAACTCCAATTCTTCTTTACCCGTGATATGAACCTCAAACGGTTCACCTTTAAAGCCACTGAGCTCTCTTGCCAAGGCCCGATAGCGCGGCAAATCGGTCATGTAGGAACGCCCCAAATGTTGCGCTTGTAAAGTAGGTAAAATGCCAATGGACGCCATATAAGTGCCCATCGGTTCGATGGTTTCCTTTAATCGGGTAAGTTGCGATTGCATTTCTTGCTCCATCGCAAGAAACGGTGCCCCTTTTGCCATCACAGGCGCGAGATTGAATTCTAAGTTAAAGCGGTTTAACTCAGGCTGGAACTGACTGTTGTTGCACAAACTCAAAATTTTCTGATTGTTCGCCAAGGGGTAGCCTTGCTCATCAATCAGATAAAGCTCAAGCTCTGCGCCTAAACTGGAGGGTCCTTGGGAGTATTTGGATTGGGTCAACTCGTCTCTGAGCGCGGCTAACTGTTCATGCAGCCGTAGCTTGAAGGTATTGCGATCTGATTGGCTAAATGACTCCTGCTGTACGGCTTGTCCCATAGTACTCCCTCAGACGAATTATCCGGCCCGCGGCAAGCCGCGGCCGTAATCGATGTTATTGATTTTAGTTGATTTTTAGTATTTTGCAGGAAAGGTTTATGCTTTGGCCTACTGCAAACTACACTGAGTTTTGCTGCGTCTTAACTCGTCACTGGCACTGAAACTCAGCGAAAACAAGTCTTGTTGCGCTCCCCACAGGCTTCGCTTGGTCTGGTCTTTGGGAACCACATTAAGGGAATCCAACATAGACTGACAAACCAACACAATCCCCCCTTGAGTGACTCGAAATCCTCGTTGCTGATCCAGCGTTTTGTCAACACCGATACGCATACCGGCGGGAATATGACAGCCGTTATCCACCAGCGCACGATGCACAATGGCTCCCTTACCGATAGTCACATTGGGCAAAATCACTGAATCACACACTGAAGCATTATGCTGAATTTGCACATGGGGGCTGATGACACTGTCTTTGACATAACATGCAGTCAAATCTGAGCCTGCACATATCAATGCATTCTCGATTTGTGGTGCAATGCGATTTTCTGCAGGATGAAAATAGGCCGGTGCCAGACAGGTTTGCTGACTCCAAATCGGCCAATTCGGATCGTCAAATTGTAATGGCGAATGATTACTCAGCATCGCCATGTTGGCTTGCCAATAACTGTCCAGTGTGCCCACATCCTGCCAATAGGCCTCAGAACCATCTGCCTGAGTATATGGATAGGCAAAGACTTTAAAATCACGCAATACCGAAGGAATAATGTTCTTACCAAAATCGTGGTCTGACAATTGAATATTGGCATCCTGACTCAATTGCCGTAGCAAAAATTCCGTATCAAACACATAAATCCCCATCGACGCTAATGCTTTACTGTCGTCATCGGGCAAAGTCGCTGGGTTTTGTGGTTTTTCCTCGAAGCCGATAATTCGATTGTCACAATCCACTTCAAGGACGCCAAACTTGCCAGCAGCCAGATGCTTGTCTACCGGCAAACAGGCAATGGTCAAGGCCGCATTGTTGCGCTTATGTTGCTCGATAAAAGGTCGGTAATCCATTTTATAGATGTGATCGCCCGACAGAATCAAGGTGATCCTGCTGCCCACATCGGCAATAAATTGGGCGTTTTGAAACAAGGCATCCGCTGTGCCTTGATACCATTGGTCGGTCAATTGCTGACATGCTGGAAGCAATTCCAGAAACTCGCCAAAGCCTTGATGCAACCCGGTCCAACTGTGAATAAGGTGACGCATCAGATGCTGGGATTTGTATTGGGTCAAGACCCCTATTTGTTTGATATTTGAGTTCACGCAATTCGACAATGTGAAATCAATGATGCGGTAATTGCCCGCAAACTCTAATCCTGGCTTGGCTCGATGTTCAGTAAGTTCATGCAAACGTGCGCCTCGCCCACCGGCGAGAATAACAGCGAGGACGTCTTTGCTTGCTGGGGTATTGAAACGTTGACCTTGACCCATGGTTGGCGACTCCACTAGTGATTAAGATGACAGCGCGAATGCATATGTGCATATGCTGACTTAAGTCTAGCCGCTAACTTGGTTAAGTGTTGCAGAGAAAGTCCGTTGCTTGATCAAGGTCAAAACAAAAAATGGATAAACTTAAACTACTAGGTTGCTGACGTGAAAGTCTATCCCAAAAGCCGCTCCCTACAACGCTAAATAGTGTTCAACAAAGTAGCCCAAGGTCGTGTAAATAGATTGGTGCTCTTGTGACAATCGTTGCATTTTTTCCAAAGCATCTGGTCCATAAACCCGACCTTGAACAAGCACAGCCCAAGGTTCCCGCAAATTGTGGAGATCGTTTAGTGGATTACCGTCCAGTAAAACTAAGTTTGCCTGCTCAGCTACTGCGACTTTACCAGCAATCCCCTCTCGGCCCAGTAACTTGGCTCCACCTGTCGTGGCCATTGAAAAAATGTGTTCTCTACTTATCCCTAATTCACTGAGAATTTGCATTTCATCATGGACACTAAGGCCGGCCACCGTTAATGCAGGGCCTGTATCCGTCCCTAGCACCATAGGCACGCCCCGTTCCTGCATTGCGGTAAACAACGCACGCAAAGCATGTTGCTTGTCGACTATCCATTTTCGATGTTCTTCATTGGTGACCGGAGCCAATCCTGATTCACCTATCCAACGAATAAATGGGTTGATTCTATTCAACCTATCTTGTGTCATAAACTCGCTTCGATGCTCGCTAGCCAGGTAAATATTTTCGTAGGAGGTTAGTGTGGTGACCACGGGAACCTGATACAAAGCCAATGCATCCAGCACTTCTGAGCCTTGTTCAATGTCCAAATTGTATTCCAGAGGTCCATTAAATAAGGCCTCAACATGCTCAATACTGGTGGGCTTTTTTGCAAGTAATGAAGCTATATCAACCTGATGGACTGGATGCCCCGCAAATGGCATATCCAGCTCCCGTGCTGTAGCTGCAAGCTGATAAAACATCTCTTGCTCGAGTCCTTCATAGAACTTAATAAAGTCATAACCCTGCTGCTGATATTGCCTTACTAGATAATCCACTTCACTTGCTGAGGATACATACTTATGAAAAGGTCCACCGTCTCCCTGACCAAAATTGATGGTAGGACTTGCGGTAACAATGGTGGGACCATTAAGTCGATTTTGTTCAATGCTGTCGCGCCAACGCAAATGCAGAGGAAATCCCATCATATTGCGGACGGTGGTAACCCCATGAACGAGATAACCATACAATTCACTTTGATCGAAAATATGCACATGGGAGTCGATTAAGCCCGGAGCGAGCCATCGACCTTGGCCATCAACCACCTTGGTGGTTGACTCGATTCGAGGTGATGCATCGACAGAATAAATCCCCACAATATGCCCATGTTGAATATCGACATTGTACAACTGATCCTCGGTGACTTTCTGTTCGCTGACAGTCCAATAATCTGACAGTCGAACATTGGCAAGACGAACGTCCCCTTGGGTCATCGGCTGCACAACCGTCTCTAAGTTCTCCCTCCATTTGGCATAGGGAGCACTGGCCATGAAGGCAAGGACGAGCAGCAACACAATGGCTAACAGGCCTAAAGCAATTTTTAACAGGATGGATTTCATACTCAATTCTCACGTTTCTATGTGTGCCTTGAGTTTTAGCGTTTGATTGAGGCAATATCGTCCGTGATCATGAATCTGAACTTGAACGATACTAAATACTGGAATCTGAACTGCTCGTTTTTCTGAATTGGCTTGGGGTCATCCCAGTCATTTTTTTGAAGGCGTGATAGAAAGCCGCCTTTGAACTGAAGCCCGATTCGTGCATCACGTCCAAGATACTTTGGGGATCGTAGCGATCTCCGGTTAAAAGACGTTTGGCATAATCAATCCGGTAACCGTTGATAAATTCATTGAAGTTACAACACTTCTTTCGATTGATGGCAAAAGACACCTCTCTTGGAGAATATCCTGCGGCTTGAGCTAATTGGTTTAAATTGAGGTCTGCTTGCAAATAAAGGGATTTTTGCTGCAAACATTGTTCGATGTCTGCAATGGCCCTGTCGAGATCAATGTCTGGATTGTAACCAGAGCGCCCGGTGTTTGAGTCAGTATCATCTATTTGAAGGGAATCCTGCTCGCTAATCCCTTCAAAAAATTCGATGTGAGAGATCGCTTTGACGGCCAAAGTGCACACGAAGAACAACAAAGTCAGGTTGGTCATCAAGTAACTCAGTTGTTGTGAAAAATCCCAATTTAAAAGGCTGAGTGCCACTCTAGCCACTTCAAAGGTGCCGACTAAACACATCAATCCAATCAGGTTGCGTAACCACAGTAAATTCGCCAAGTCATTGGAGCGCGTTGCCTGCAATATATGGTGAAAGCGCTGAATTTGACGGAAAGACAGAAAAATATAGATTGCCACACTGAGCAAAGCCGCCATCGGCAATATGACTGCCCTACCCTCTGAAAACAGAAGCACTGGGATCATTAACAATGATGGCAGGAAATGCCAGAGGGTGCGTAAAGAGAATTGCTGCGGCACATAGATAAGGTGAACCACAAACAAATACAGCAAGGGTCCATACAAAAAGGACAACACCGGAGTAATTTGTGGCATCGGAATACGGTAACCGCTAGAAACCACGTTAATCAGCATATGGGTGGCAAGTGCGAGCAAAAACACTGTCAGTGGCCAGAGTACTTTGCGCCGGAAAATAGCCACGACAAGGACTAAGCTGATCACCACCAAAGTGGCTTGGGTAATAACGACTAAAGAAGGTTCCAAATGGTCGTTCCTGCTTTTCTTCAGAGGTTGTAGATAGAAATTCGTCGACAGTCTAGCAGATACCTAAAAAATAGGGAGAAATCCGTATCGTCTTATTTGTATCAAAATTAATTGGTCTGGGTACTGATATTTTGTCATTCTGTTTGAGAAGTTAGCTAACCACAATAAACAGCCAAAACCCGCCTTCTTTGATTTGCATCAAAGTGAAAACAGCAAACTCTCTCTACACTAAAACTCACATATTAAGCACGTTGGTAGAACACTTATGTCTAGATACTCCACTATATTGGTCGACATCGATCCAAACCACGATGCTCAGCCAGCCTTACTCAAAGCCCTAGACCTATGTCATCATCAACCCACGACACTAATCTTGTATGTGGGCGTGTATTATGCCGCTATAGAAGCCAGCCATTTGCTTGATGACAATGCGTTGACCGAAGCAAAACAACACATCATCGACCGCCATCAATTACAATTGGCCAAGTTGCAAGAACGACACAAGGGCATACCCATTTCCTATGTGTTGGATGTCCAATGGCATACGCCTCTGTACGAGGGCATCATTCAGGCGGCGATCAAACATAAAGCGGAATTGATCATCAAATCCACTGGACGCCATCCTTTGGCCAACAAGATATTTTTTACCCCATCGGATTGGCAATTACTTAAGGCCAGTCCGGTCCCAGTGCTGCTGACTCGCGGCAAAAACCAAAATGCCGATGGGCCTATTCTTGCTTGTGTCGACCCTATGCACAAAGATGCCAAAATTCATAAACAGGATCAGCAAGTATTCAACGCGGCCAACACCTTGGCACGTATGCTCGATACGCCGGTTTATGCGGGTCACTGTTTTGACCCCGATTATTGGCAATTGTTGGTCACCTATTTTGAGGTCAGCGGCATTTGGTCAGACAGTTTTCCGTTGCAACAAACCACTACTGCAGAAAGCATGCTCGAGCAACTGCGTTTAGAGCATTTGGCGGCGTTTGACACCTTGTGCGAGCGGGAAAAAATCGAGTCTCCTCGACGTTACTTCATCAGTGGTCCATTGAGTGAAGTGTTACCAGAATTAATTGAAGAGTTGTCAATCGGCACAGTTGTGGTAGGCAGTCATTATCGAACTGGATTGTTGGGTAGCACAGCAGAGTGGTTGCTTGAGTCGGTCGAATGTGATCTGTTGGCGGTTAAGCCCCTTGATTTTGTCTCACCGGTGAATCTACCGGCATAAAAAATCCCTCTAAGCAGAGGGATTTTATCCAAATGAGTGTGACGCCCCAATGGAGGCGTCCATAACACTTAGAAAGAATACACACCTTTGAGGTAGTAGAATCCACCGTTGATGCCGATAGGCGAAGTGGTTGGATATTTCGATCCTGCCACTTCCGTGTCGTACAACACGTTTTCATCTGGGGTATTATCAAAGGCGTTTTTCGCACCTAAGGTCACCACCAAGTTATCGGAAACATGGTAACCCAACTCCAGATCCACCGTGTACTCAGCACCCACTTCTTCAATGGGTAAGCCTGCATCGATGTGATCTTCAAAGATTTCACCGAAGTAGTTCAAGCGAGCCAGCACGCGCCAGTCACCATTGGTGTGGTTAGCGGTCAAGCTGTAACGATACTCAGGCAAGTTGTCTTCGATCATACGGATACGAGTATCCGAGATGTTTTTCACTTCTTCGCCATCGATCATGAAGGTTTTCACGTCGTCAACTTGAGTGTCTGTCCAGTTCGCCGCCAATGAGAACACCGTATCACCACCGAACATTTCCGCTGTGTAGTTGGCCACAACATCAATACCTTTGGTGGTGGTTGCGAAGTCATTGGTAAAGAAGCTAACTTCACTGAAGCTGGATGCGTCAGATACACCCTGGGCTAATAATGCTTGGATATCGGCATCGCTCAACTGAATGCCTGAGGTGGTACTGATACGGTCTTCTACCTCGATGTTGAAGTAATCCACCGTGATGAAGAATCCGTTGTCGAACTCACCGACGAAACCAAAGCTAAAACTGGTGGACTCTTCAGGTTGCAAGGGTGTTGCCCCTTTTTGAATTGCGATAGGATCAGACGGTGGTAAGGTCGCACGGTCAACTAGGCCACTGGCTGAAAACGCCGTGGTGACGTTGCGCACATTGGATTGTCCAATGGTGGGGGCTTTGAAACCTGTGGCAATGGCTCCACGAAGAGCGATATTTTCGTTTAGCGCATAACGAGCAGAGATTTTACCTTTGGTGGTATTACCAAAATCGGTAAAGTCTTCATATCGAATGGCTGCGCCAATCATAAAATCGTCAGTAAGGTAGAACTCAGAATCCACATACAAGGCGATACTGTTACGACTGTCTTTACCCTGGAAACGCGCGGCAAGGCCAGGGAAACCATTAGAACCGATACCAAAACCTTGAGCTGCCAATGGCCCAACCTCATAGGATTTTGGGTCGCCCGCAATGGCTTCAAAAGACTCATAACGATATTCCAAGCCACCAGCCAAGAACAACGGCTCGCTCGCACCAATATCGATATATTTATTTACATCAACGTTGAAACTTGCTTCCGTTTGAATATAGCGACCAGGCTTGAAATTTCGGGGGGTATCTGGACCTAAAGATGGGTTGATAGTGTTACTAATTGCGTACTCAATTTCGTTGCTACCGTAATAACCACTGACATCGTAGTTCAATTCACTTTCCAGGGTGCCTTTGGTACCCACTACCAAAGAAGCATCTGTTACAATACCGCCAAACTTAGGCGTAAAGCCACCTGGCAACAATTCGTTAAATGCAAAACAGTCAGGGTTGTTAGCGACTTGTGCAATGTAAACCGGGTTTTCTAGAACGTTGTCACCCACCACAATATCGGTTGGGCAGTTACCGGACATATCACCGGTTAAATCGCCAACCAATAACAATTGTTCGCCATCGTCATTCGTGCCACCGTCATTCACACCGCCACGGTTATGTGGGTTACGGTAGTAAAATCCGCCTTCTACTTCGCGTTTCGCGTAGTTACCGAATAAATAGGCTTCACTGTTATTGCTTAGCTCTAAGCCCAAATTAGCAAAAAATTTGAAATCATCTTTGATTTCAGGGCTACCCCACACTTGCGCTGGGCTTTCAACCGCGGTGTTACCGCCATCAATTAGGGCTTGGGCGTCATCCCGTTGCACACTGCGTGAGGTGGGATCGGAAGTCCGGTACTCCAACGAAAGATTGACGAAACCGTCGCTGGTCAAAGGCATACCGACGTTACCGGCAATCATCATGGAATCGCCGTCACCTTCGAAATATTGCCCAGTATTGACTTCAACAGTGCCGCCTTCTGAATCATCTTTTAAAGCAAAGTTAATCACCCCGGCAATGGCATCTGAACCATACTGAGCCGCGGCGCCATCACGCAATACTTCAACTTGTTTCAACGCCACCGAAGGGATGACAGAAATATCTGGACCTTGAGCCCCATCAGAAATCTGACCACCCAAGAAGGTAATGACTGCCGCGCGATGACGACGTTTACCATTTACCAAAATCAAGGTGTGATCCGGTGCCAAGCCCCGCAAGTTTGCAGGACGCACCAGGGTCGATGCATCGTTGATGGGCTGGTCGTTAACGTTAAATGACGGCACCGCTGCCTGCATCATTGTGGTGATGTCAGTTGAGCCAGTGCTTTTGAATTCTTCGGCACTGATAATGTCGATAGGTACAGCAGAATCTCCCACTGAGCGGGGTGCTGCACGACTACCCACCACCGCGATTTTTTCAACATCGGCGTTGTCGGTTTCGGCTTCCTGAGCTAAAACGGGCGTGGCAAAACATAGGCTGGCAGCGGTAGCCGCAAAACCAAGTCGCACACAAGTAGAAAGTTTAGAAAGTGGTCTGTTCATGTAATTTTCCCAATTATTATAGTTTTCTTAACTCATCGATTTGAGTAAACGATTTTGTGAGTGTCTGGCACATACACCTAATTAACCGAATGTGGATTCGGTTAAGAAACTACTGGGTACAGACTAGGTATAATCCTTTCTGGCAAAAAATTCAAATTTCGAAATGTAAAATTTCTTTATAAAATAACAAGTTAGATGTAATTAAAACGTTTAATGTTATAGTTATGTCCGTATTAACAACCTCAACATCAAGTCAAATTTTTTACCCAAGTTATTGTATTTAATAATAATATTTTCAAAAAAGATAAATTTATTCCTACGTTACAGCGACACATCATCGGCGCAAAAACGGTATTTCTATTTACAATCTTGATGTTAAGCTTCACTTAATATTTTTTGTGTAGTGTCATGCCAGTCACTTGGAGCCAATCCCATGCGTATTTTATTAATAGAAGATGATGTCGCCCTATCGGATGCGCTAGCCAAGTCGTTGCGCAGCGAAGGCTATGCTGTGGACTGTGTGTTCAATGGTAAAACCGCGTTACTTGCCTTGGCGAATGACGAATGCAACATGGCCATACTAGATTTGGGTTTGCCGGATATGGATGGGTTAGACGTATTGGGCAAAATTCGGAAACAAAAGAACAATATACCCGTGCTGATCCTCACCGCACGAGACACCATGAATGACAAAATTAACGGGCTGGACACGGGTGCAGATGACTATCTTGCCAAACCCTTTGATATGTCAGAACTTTTGGCTCGCTTGCGGGTTATGGAAAGACGTCTAGGTACTGCCAACAGTGCGCAAATCATTGTGGGGAACGTGATGCTGGATGCCAATAGCAACCAACTGTTTGTCGATAACGTTGAGTTGGAATTATCACGTCGGGAATTGATGTTGATTAAAGCGCTGATGGAAAACGCCGGACGCATTCAATCTCGCGCCCAACTGGAATCAAAACTCTATGAATGGGGCGACGAAATAGCCAGTAATGCCATCGAAGTTCACATTCATAACCTACGTAAAAAACTCCCAGAAAACTTCATCAAGACGGTCAGAGGCGTTGGCTACAGCGTGAAAAATACCGCAGGAACCGCTGCGTAAATGCGCTCCATTCGTCATTTTTTGACACTCTTGTTGTTGTCATCCTTAACCTTGGTCATTTTCAGTGCCGCCATTCAGGGTTACCGTTCCAGTATGGCCATGTCATCGCACATGTTTGATGCCCAATTGCAGATGTTGCACAACAACCTGGCGGTCGCCTATGGAAACCTCACCAATGTGACCTTAGAGCGTCATCCGGAATTAGCCATTCAAGTATGGCAAGATGATCGCTTGTTGATTGGGACGGATTCCGTCCCTAAAGCACCTATCACAAACTTTACTGAAGGGTTTTCTGATCGCAATTTTAGCGGTCAACGCTGGCGAGTTTTGGCGGGAAAACTTGAGGATGATCAGAAGTGGTTGTTTGTCGCACAGCCACTATCGGTGCGATTCGAGCTAGCTGAATCCATGATCCTAGCGGCGATGACGCCTCTAATTCTAAGTCTACCGTTAATCGCGCTTATCGTTTACTTCTCCGTCACTCGTGGGCTACGTCCTCTCAAAGCGCTTTCCCAGGATTTATCTAGCCGCAAAGGCAACGATTTAAGTGTGGTAGAGTTAGATGACACTCCCAGCGAATTAACTTCAGTGGTCACCACACTCAACTCGGTTTTTGCCCGCCTGGCGTCTGCATTTGAACGGGAGCAACAATTCGCTTCTAATGCCGCTCATGAGTTGCGCACACCTTTAAGTGTGTTGAAAATCAATTTGCATAACTTGGCACAAGAATACCCCGCGCAAAAAGCCCGGATTGCCTCCTTACAGCAAGACACGGACAGAATGATCCATGTGGTCAATCAAATCCTTTTGCTCAGTCGCACTAACCCGGAATTTTTCCGCTCACAACGGACCACTGTCGATTTTTGCGCAATCTGCCAACAGGTTATTGCGGATTTGTACACCAAAGTGGAAGCAAAATCTCAATCTATCGAACTGGAGGCCGAGGAATGCCCACTGTTTAGTACTGAGTTCACGCTGTACACTTTGGTACAAAACTTAGTTAGCAATGCCATTAAATACGCCCCAGAATTTGCCCAAATTCAGGTTAAATTGCAGCAAAATCCGGACGCTGTGGAGCTGGTTGTGGAAGATTCAGGTAAAGGGGTCGATGAGATGGAATTTAATCATCTTCTGAAACGTTTTTATCGTAGTCAAACACAACAACAGGCAAGTGAAGGGAGCGGCCTAGGGCTGGCAATCGTGCAACAAATTGTCACACTGCATCAAGGCGATATCCAATTGAGCCGCTCAGTATTGGGAGGCTTGTGCGTCAGCATTACCCTGCCTCGCTCCTACACAGGAGAAGCCAATGCTGCGATTTAAGCACCCAATACTGCTGATTGTCTCGCTGTGGTCCAGCCAAGCTCTGGCATTGCAAGAATTTGTCATCGAGATCAAAGATCACTTGTTTATTCCTTCTACCATCTACATTCCCGAGCATCAGAAAGTGAAGCTGACCTTCGTCAACCGCGACAACACCCCAGAGGAGCTCGACAGTTTCGATTTAAACCGTGAAAAAGTGGTGTTTGGCAACAGCAAAGCCAGTATTTATGTCGGTCCATTGGACAAAGGCAGCTATGAATTTTTCGGCGAATTCAATCCCAGCTCAGCGGTAGGAAAAGTCATTGTGGTCAGTAAACAGGAGTTTCAAGATGCTCATCAATAGTGTCATTTTGTTTCTTCGCGACGCCCTGCCCGTGTTTATTTTGTTGGGCATATTGTGGTCTTTCCGACTGTCTTACGGACGCCATATCATCGGAGCATTCGCTTTCGGAATACTGCTGTCATTGTTTACCTATTGGAATATTTCATGGCTAAGCGAACAGTTTGAGGGCGCAGGATACGAGCTGCTCACCTGTGTATTTTTGGCCATTACTTACATGCTGTGCAGCACATTTTACATCGCCTTTGAAACCCTCCAAAGTCATACCAAGCGCTGGCTATTGATGCTCTCGTGGGTTTGTGTATTGATCCCCAACGGCTCCAGTTTTGTGGTCTATTTTGCCGGCTACTGGTCGATGGACAATTACGGCGTATCCCTGCCGATTGGCACCATTTTAGGGCTAGGTATCTGCACCAGCGTCGCAGTTTTGGCCTTTCTCGGTCTATCGTTGGTCAATCACAACCGAATTCAACTGCTCGTCTTATTGATTTTTGTCTGCGGGCAGGCCGCCCAAATCATCGCTTTGTTACAGCAGATCGACTGGATATCTGGCGACGCCCGTGTATGGGACACCAGCAATATCATTAGTGACGAAAGTGAATACGGTCATCTATTAAGTGCCTTGGTGGGATACGAAGCCACCCCCACCGCCTACTACTTAGGTGTCTACCTCGTGTTGCTGCTTTGTCCATTACTGATTCAATCATACCGGTCGAAAAAACCGACCTCCTTGACCATCGAGGTGAACTCATGAGTCCCCTGTACCGCGTCACCACAGTGATGCTTTTGTGTTGGGCTTGTACTCAAGCCCGGGCAGATAATTTTAGCGTTGATAAGGTTTACCATCCTTATGTATTGCCCTTCGAACAAGAATTCGAGTGGCGTTTGACTTCGCGACAAAATGACAACGGCAACGTGTTGCTGCAACGGTTCGCGTACGGTCATGCCATCTCTGAGTTTGTGACCTTGGAAGGCTACATTGTCGCGGCACGAGATGATGAAGGTAATTTTGGCTTTGACGCCTTTGAACTTGAATCCCGCTGGATGATCACCGAGCAAGGAAAATATTGGGCCGATTGGGGAGCCTTATTTGAGTTGGAAAAACAACACGACAAAGACGAATGGGAATTTACCAGTGGCATTTTGATAGAAAAAGAATTTGGTCGTTTTAGCCTTACCACCAACTTTATGTTGGTTTACGAATGGGGCAAAGACATTGAGAACGAATTTGAAACCGAGTTCAAGCTCAAATATCGCTATCGCTGGATGCCTGAAATACAACCTGCCATCGAGATCTATGCGGGTGAAGACTATATCGGTGCCGGTCCTGCCTTTATGGGAATTCACCGCTACGAAGGCCAGAAACAGTTAAAGTGGGAAATGGCCTTTATTGCCGGATTAAACGGTGACGCCAAGGATCACACCTTGCGTTTTGCAATGGAATACGAATTCTAACCAGCCACTGCACAGCCTCTGGAAGCAGAGACTGTGCATTGCTTCGTTAGCAACTTGGTTTAGCTGGCGGTGTTAAGGTTCTAATCGGCACGAATTTCGCTGCTCTCCTATCTGCCACGGTTTGCGCCACAGAGGCTCGTTGACCATTGACTAATCGCACTTGGCCACCTAAGTTATGGGGGCCAGTCGTTACTGTAATTACGAAGTTTTCCCAATAAAACAACAAGCACCAATTGGTACAGCAAAACCGCCAAACTACGTCACATTGTGGTTGAAAAGCCGTAGCTGAGCCTGGAATGGCTAGGGCTACGACATTGGTGACATCAGTGCCGATCACGTTATTTGTTTTCGTACATTCGTCTCTACATGGCGGACCACCGGCATTGGTTGCCATGTAGGGCTGTGAAGCCATCCAAGTCAGTATTATCGCTAATGCCAGAATTATTTCTTGTAGCTTTTCAAGCTGTTGAGCGAGCTCTTCAGCATAACTGGCTAAACTTTCTTGTTGTTCACCTTTAGCTTCATCTAAATTCACCTCAGGACAAGGGGGCATTGTATTCGAATCCCCATCGTTCTCATGTTTGCTGCCACAACAGGCGCATGGCCGTTGGTTTGCGTTGAGCCCTTTAGCACTTTCACTCGGTAACCCCGCATACCAGCGCAATCCAAAGGTGATGGCGAACAAATCGCGGCTATAGTCTGCGATCTTTTGTTTAAATGGGTCAATTTGTCCTTTTAGCTCTTTCGCCTGCTCGTCGTTTTGGGCCAATCCACAGGCAGAGCCAAAGCTATTTGATGCGTTTAGCAGAGTGTTTGCGATACCATCAGTTGCATCAACCAAGGCGTCTATCCAATGCAAAGGCGTGGCTGGAATATCTCCTTTGGTCGACTGTATGGCATCAAGCATTTTGGCCGCCACGCATCCGTGGTAAGCGAGTTGTTCAGTAAATTCAGAGTGTGCATTGGGGTCCGTTTCTGCCAGCACCGCCGGCGCTTCCTTGAGGTGTTTGTGCATGGCCGCTAATTGGCTGACAGCAGACTTCTTTTTACTCATTCCATTCGCGGTTTTACTTAAGACACTGCCCATTTGGGCAAATACAGTGGACAAGCTGGGTGCTTCACAGGTCTTTTTCTTACTCATAGCGATTCCTTAATCACAGTGGCGTCTGTCATCATCAGAATGGGTCCGCTCCCAAAACTGCTATGAAATGGCCTATCCCGCTGGTGTTTACCTACCTATGTGAAAGTGTTGTTGGAATTGAACAGTATAGTCCGATTGTGGAGAAACGGATAAATCTGGTGCGTGGTAACAACTCGGTGCGCTTCGGCGGTCATTCATTGTTAAAGTCTGAACACAAAGCTTTGCGTGAAATTCCCAATTGACGATTCGTAAAACTGGATAGGTACATTTGAGTTTAGCAAGTTATTATTGACGGGCTGCTTTGCAAAAAAGAAAATTGAGTGTCAGTTTTCTGTTGCTGCGTCTGCGACAACTAATGAAGAAAAAATGAAGCTCTCCACATAACGGTGATCAAATTGTGCACAATGTCCGCGACATTGTTTACAGCACCAAACCTTTTAGCTGAAAATGAAAAGATAGTGTCATTGGGTAATCGGTGGCCCACTAGAGAAACTAAGAACATATGAATGACCGATTGTTAAGAAATACCCATCTCAGTGGAGCAGTTGTTATCGGTCTGGGCTCAATTCTGGGTACCGGCGCCTATGTGAGTGTGGGACTCAGTGCCTCGATAGCGGGAAGCCTGCTGATATGGGCAATCATCATTGCGGCTCTGACAGCGCTGTGCAACGGGCTTTCATCGGCACAATTAGCCTCAGCTCACCCCGTCAGTGGCGGAACCTATGAATACGGTTATCAATTTCTCAACCCGACATATGGCAGAATTGCTGGGATCCTCTTTATCATCGCCAAAAGCGCCTCTGCGGCCACCGCGGCTCTGGCTGTCGCCCAGTACATCAACAGCTTTCTCGGTTTGCCAGATTGGTTTGTTAATGTCCTGTCTGTGATCTTGCTGCTGGGTTTGACACTCATGGTGTTGTCCGGCGTACGTCGCACCAACTGGCTTAACACCACAATAGTTGTTATCAGTTTAATCGGACTGTTTGTGTTTGTTGGAGTCGCGTTTTCCCTCCCACCTTCTGCCAACAAACCTACTTCTGTTGTGGTGCAAGATTTCTCACTATTTCATGCAGCGGCGCTTATGTTTGTGGCGTTTACCGGCTACGGACGCATTGCGACGATGGGAGAAGAGATAGCAGAGCCTCGGCGAAATATCCCTCGCGCGGTGTGGTTAACACTGATTCTCGTAAGCATTATTTATGTCTTGGTTGGACTTGCCATTCTTCACCTTTACGACCCGTCCTCTGCGCAAACAGACAATTTCAATATTGCAAACCTTGTAGGGGATTCTCCATGGCGTTGGCTCATCTTGATTGGCGGTGTGACCGCGATGACTGGCGTTGTGTTGAATTTAGTGCTTGGTGTGTCTCGAGTTGTAATGTCGATGGGCCGTCGCGGGGACCTACCACACGCACTGGCTATCCTTGATGTTGATAACAAATCAGCTCCACGAGCGACTTGGCTAACGTTTTTTATCATGGCTGCCATTGCGTTAGTTGGGGACATTGAAGTTACTTGGACACTCAGCGCCTTTACCGTACTTGTTTACTATGGAATAACCAATTTGGCAGCGATAAAGGTTGCTGACACCGAGCGATTCATTCCACGTTGGGTATCCTATGCAGGATTGCTGAGTTGTTTGGGGCTGGTGGTATTTGCTGCATTGGCTTAGTGAACTTTGCCAAAGGGTTTCGGGGGCCACTGCCCCCGAGTTTTTCATGATTTACAACTTCGCTTCAATTTTTTGCATCAGCTGCTGGATTTCACCTTTGCGACCTTTGTCAGCCAAAGGACGGTCTAATCTGGGTGGCGCTTGATTAGCCAATTCCAAGTAATGTTTTGCCCCTTGGTAGTCCCCTTCATCAAACAAGAACTCTGCGTAGAAATAGTTTGGATCGATCCCATTGGGGTTTATAGCAAGGGCATCTTTCAACAACTTACCGGCCTTTTTGTCGCTACCAAAACTGATCGGCCACCCTGGTAGCTTGTGGTACAACACCCCAAGGCTGGTCATCGCTGAACCATCCAAGGCATTACTGTTTAGGTTAATTGCGGTTTCGAAGGCTTTTTTAGCACTTTTAGCCAGCTTCAATGCCCCCATACCGCCTTTAGCACCTGCTGCACTAGATTGCACAATGCCATACCAGATCCAAGCTTCTGCTTTGTCCTCAAAGCGATTCGTCATAGCTTGTGCATCAGACACTAATGCCATGTAGGCTTGCTCTTGCTCGTCGCCAGAGAGCTCATAATTGACATGAGCCCATTGATGTTGAATGGACAGCAAAGACTCGTCAAAGCCCGCGTCTTGGGCGAGCACCAGGGAAGACAAAAACATCATTCCTACAGCGAAAAATTTAACTAATAGGGTTTTCATACCATGACCTCCTCGGTTTGGTTTTGGGCATATCGTTTAATAATGGGTAGCTTTTTCATCAACGCATTGTCGACCAGTTTTGGAAAACTGCCGTTGATTCGAACGAATAAGGATTCTGGGAATCCGATAAAACGTCTGGCTTGCCCTTTGTTTAACTGACTGATTAATTGTTCTGCCACTTTACCGGCAGGATCGACTTGGTTACCCAAATCGTGATTCATTTTCTGCACCGCCTCGCTATTGATACTGGTTTGAGTGGCTCGGGGCGCAAGATAGAAGACTTTGACATTGGTGTTGGCTAATTCCCGATACAAGGCTTCAGTAAAGCCGCGAAGCCCAAATTTGCTGGCGCAATACACGCTGTGACAAGCAAAGCCGATGCTGCCAAAAGTTGAGCCAATATTGACAACATATCCCTCAGCGCGCTGCTTTAGCATCGGCAGCAACGCTTGAGTCAAACGCATCGGCGCGATGAGATTGGTTGTGATATTGGCCTGCAAATCAGCATCACTGATGGCAGAAAATTCGCCAAACTGGGATACGCCCGCATTGTTGATCAACATACTGATCCCGCCACTTGCAGCTAATTGGCTCACGACCTGTTGGACTTGTTCAGCCTGACTGACATCGCAGATCATGACCTCATGTTCACCCGGTAAGCGAGCGGCTAATTCCGTAAGAAGCGCTTCATTGCGCCCCAACAGCACCAAGCTTGTGCCCTGCTCGGCCAAGGCCTGTGCGATGGCTTGACCAATGCCACCACTGGCACCGGTCAACAAACAACGTTGCTTTGAAAAATCCATGCTCGCTCCTTAGGCCGCTTGTTGCAGACCGTGTTGGTCATTGAGCTCGTAAAAAATGTTGCCGTACAATCGAAAGAACATGTTGGCGCTGTGAATGATCAGATCTTGTTCTTTGGGATCAGTGATGCGATTCATCAGATTCTCGAAAAATACGATATGTTCTTGGTCCAATGCACCGTGAGAACGAAGATAGCTAAAGGCTTTTTTCGGTAAGCCTAAAGTGGATTGAATGACTTCTGCGGCATTGTCGGCCAAGGCAATGCTAGTGCCTTCAAGCACAAATACCATGCCGAAAAAGCACAGCGGATTGATCCGAGACACCCGATCATATGCGTAAGACACCATCAGCTCAGTTGCTGCGCTGGGCTGACTGTGACGAGCCGCTTCTTTGTCAAAACCACAGTGTTGAATGTCGTTGAGGATCCATTCTTGGTGACCCATTTCCTCTTCGATGTATTCGCCAACGGCTTCTCTTAACCATTCTTTTTCTTCTGGTAGACGACTGCCCACTGCCATCAATAGCGGCACGGTGTGCTTTACATGATGATAAGCCTGTTGCAAAAATGCAGCATAGTCATCCACCGTAATCTGAGCGCTGAAGCAGCGCTGAATGATGGGGGCATTCAAAAGATACTGACGGGCACTTTGGGTTTCGTTTTTGAGTCTTTCATAAAATGGCATCGTACTGCTCCTCTACCTTATCTGCTAAGGCGATTGGGGTAAAAAGTTGTTGGATCTGCTCGGCAAACTGTTGAACAAATTGAGCTCGAATCAACTTACCGTTTTGAGTGTAAAGTCCTGGCTGTGTCCACTGGTTTGTTGCCAGTGTTGCCCAGCATTTTAGCTGCGCATAATCGGGTAATTTACGGTTGAGTTGGGCAATCACTAGCGCTAATTTTTCATCGCTGATGTCGCTGTGAATCGGCTGCAAAAATGCACCACAAACAGGCTGTTCATCACCAACCACTACCGCCCGTTGAAAACAGCCGGTCGCGATCAGCTCTGCTTCGATCCACTCCGGCGAGATATTGCGCCCAAAAGAATTGATCAGCGTGTTTTTAAATCGACCTTCCACATACAAATGGTGATCACTCAAACGCACTCTGTCGCCGGTTTTCACGACTGTGGGATACCATGAATGGGGCTCATTCATGTAACCGAGAAAAACATTGCCAGAAACACAAAGTTCATGGTCTTGGATTTCAACTTGATTGTGTTCCAACACCCGACCAGCGCTGTCGATTCGCTGTTCATTCGGGGTATTGAGCGCTACGACTGATACACATTCGCTCAAACCATAGCCTTGGAATACAGGCAAGCCACATTCACTGGCGGCTTTCAACAACGGGGGCGCAACATGGGCACCGCCAACGGCGACAAATTTTAAAGACGCTGGGGGTTGCCAGCCGCTTCGGCAGCCGTGAACTAACAGCTGCAGTAACTCAGGCACCAGAATCAAAGTTTCAGGTTGCTCTTGAGATAGGGTCGCAAGCATGGCTTGGGGATTAACCAAGCGACTGCCCTCAAAACCCCGTTGTTGGTCGTCACACAACACTACTGTGCCACCGACCATCAAAGGCGCATACACACCTGCAATGTTTTCAAGCAAGGTGGCTAGAGGTAGCAAGCACAGATGTTTTACTTCAGATAAACCAATACGCTGAATTAAAGCTTTTGCGGCTTGCAACTGAGAATCCAAACTCAAGCACACGCCTTTGGGATTGCCAGTTGAGCCCGACGTAAAGGTCACTTTGGAGGTCCCTATGGGCAACAGTGGAGCTGTGTTGGTTTGGCATTCGAGATAATACACATCAGCAAATGGACTTGGTTTACCACCGGACGCCTTGCTACCTTGCACGCACACATTGACTTGGCTGTGCTGCATTAAATGGGCTTTTTGCGCTTCACTGAAAAAAGACGGTACGGGAATGCAGACTACATTGGCGGCTTGGCAGGCCAAATCAAACAACACCCACTCAATTCCGTTATCCAAGGCTAATGCAAGACGCTTAACCCCTTGTTTGTTCAACCAGGCTGCACGTACTTGAACTTGCTCGTTCATCTGCTGATAGCTCAAGCACAATTCACCTTGGCGCAAGGCAATATCATTGGATTGATTTGCTTGGAACCACATCATAAACATCTCACCTGCTGCCAAATGCTTTTCAATTGGGGTGCGAACACGGCGATCATGCTTTGCAACTTAGGATCACTGAACATCGCGACCATGCTGTCGACCAAACTCAGTGCCATGACTTTAGGTTGTGTTTGATAATAATTTCCCCACTGTGCAAGCTCTGCTTCGCTCAAACGTACCGGGTTTGCGTCACATAAGTAGGTCAAAGGCACCCCTTGAGCGCGCAGTAAAGCAACGACCCGTTCAGTACCGGTGAACAACACATACTGGTATCCGGCCATACACAATGCCAGTGCAGAGGCCATAAGGATGCTCAATGTGTGCTTATGAGAACGACTGTGGAGGTTACCGATTTCTGCGATGCGATCGTTGTTCGCAAACAAACCTTTGCTGGCCAAAACCGATTGCATTGGACGATCAAAATATTGCTCAATATACAATTGAGACTGACCACCACGTATTCCAACAGCAGCTTGAATCTGATCCGTTTGCAGCGCTAACAAAACCGGCAAAAAGTGCTGAACTTTAGCATCGTGGGCTCTAGCGAAACCTTGCTTAACAAAGCCCTCAATCTCCCCACGCACTGGCGAGATGGTATTGGCGGCCATCAGGGTTAATCCATTGCTGGTTGCAAGGTCACTCGCGGTACTGACTTGGATGGATTGCAAACTCATTATCTTGGCCTTTTTCAATGACTATGGGCGCAAGATTAAGCTGTCAATCTTAAATGCAGCTTAAGAGTAAAATTTTTTTAAACTATTTTCGGAAATGTGGATTTTGAGGTTGGATTTAAACGCAAACTTTTAATTCGACCTGGCTTTTGAACGGACAACGGAAGTAAACCTTTTGTTTATTCTTCTATCTATTCGTTACTTAGAGAGCTAATACTGCACGCTTTATATGCCCATGGAGCACACGCACAATTCAAGCACTAAACTATCGTTGGGTCACAACTGTGCGCAATAAAGTGTCACGCAATACAACCGTCAATCGTTCTCTTTTAGATGAAGCGAAGAGTCTTGATATTCGATTATCGGGAGCATTCGAAAATGCCCTTTCCATCGCAGTGTCAGAAAAAAGAAAAGAACTTTGGATGGTTCAAAACAAAGAGGCGATCGCTCAACACAATCAATCTGTAAATGAATCCGGTACTTTTTCTGAAAAAATTGGGCAGTTAATTGATTAAGCAATTCAGTCTTTGCTCCTATTCAAATTCACTCGTCGTTGTATTGACCAATACTGTATTCAATGAGGTGGATAGTATTTTGGTAGCACCAATAAAATCAGCAGACAACAAACAATTAGTCAAAGATTTGGTGCGCCCCTAGCTCAATAAACACATCATAAAAAATACTTTGTCGTGAGTACAACAACAATAAACCGCATATCTGATCTCTTCAACGGCTCTGATTTCATGGGGTTCAGGGTCGTATAATTGGCTGTTGATAGAGGCCAAAGGATGAAAAAGTTAGCATTGGATTAAATATTGAATCCACAAATGTAACCATGTGATGCTTTTTTATTTTTAACGGGTTAACTATTGGCTAAATCTGTTCAGTAAAAAGCAGCTTACCTAGCCACACACTCGGCACTGAGGATTGACTGGGATTTGTATCCTTTGCCACTGGCTGGACATCCCGTCGAACAGCATGAGCGTACCAAAAAGCGGTTCGCCGTATTGAGTCAGAATCTTGATTGCTTCCAAGGCTTGCATGCTGCCAATGATCCCGACAATGGGCGACATGACGCCTGCCTCGACGCAACTGAGGTTTCGCTCTTGGAACAATTGACTTAAGCATTGATAGCAGGGTTCGCCGGGTTGACCACTAAAACAACATACCTGTCCTTCCATACGGATGGCAGAGCCACTGACCAAAGGTTTGTTCAGCTTGCGGGCAATGCGATTGAGTTGATTTCGCGTATCGAGATTGTCGGAGCAGTCCAACACAATATCGTGTTGGGCAAGTTGCTCTTCCAACTGGTCATCATCCAAGCGCTGTTGGATACTGTAAATTTTCGCTTCGCCATTGAGCTTAGCCAAATGTTGTTTGGCAGAACGGCTTTTGTGCTGTCCCACATCTTGCTCAAAATGTAGCACTTGCCGTTGTAGATTACTCAACTCAACGTTGTCGTCATCAACAATGGTTAAGTGTCCCACTCCCGCGGCAACTAAGTATTGAGCACAGGCGCAGCCCAAACCACCGGCACCAATTTGCAGTACTCGGCTGTGACTTAGGCGTTCTTGTTTGTCCAAATCAAAACCACTGAGTACGATCTGACGACTGAAACGCACAGCCTGTTGGGGCGTCAATTCTGGTAGATGGGTTTCACTCATGCTTTTCACTGCTTTGGTGGTGTTCAAGCCAATTGGATTGCCGATTGAAGAGTGTGCCATTGGCCTTAAAATCAGGCAAATAATTCTCCTCACAATGAACTGGCAGTTCGCGAACAATTAATTCAGTTCAAGAACATAATTTGCTTGCTAATGGGCGAGAATAAGCGTAAATAACGCGACAAATTGACAGTCCAAATTTTACCCGGATTGTCGGCCATCTGTGATGTTCACTTGAGTAAACTATGGAAATTCTTCGCCCCGAATTAGGTTTGGACAATCAACAACAGCAAAGTCTGTTTGAGAGCATTGAGCACGACATCGCCCATCAAGGGTTTAGTGTTCAATTGAACGGTCTGGACGATTCCTTGGCGCAGCAATTGTGGTTTCATTTACAGCAGTTGCCGGGAGAAAAGTTTGATGACGCAGGCATCGGTCGTGAAACCGACCATATGCAAAACCGATTCGTCAGACGGGATGAAATTTGTTGGATCACAGGAGAATCTGCTGCCACTGCCGCTTGGTTAGATTGGACCGCACAATTGCAACAACACCTCAATCGCAGTCTGTTTATGGGCTTATTTTCATTCGAAAGCCATTTTGCCCATTATCGTCCTGGAGATTTCTACAAACGCCACTTTGACGCCTTTAAAGGTCAAGCCAATCGGGTATTATCCTTAGTGGTTTATCTTAATCCGGGCTGGACGACTGAAGACGGTGGCGAAATTGTGATCTATCGAGATGAACAGGATCAAGAGGGCATCAAGGTACTGCCCCACTTTGGCACGGTTGTGGCGTTTTTGAGTGAGGATTTTCCCCACGAAGTGCTGCCAGCCCATCGCGATCGCTACTCCATCGCAGGTTGGTTCCGGGTCAATGCAAACCCGTCTAAACAGGTGCTGAGTAATATTCTTATTTAACCTTGGGCCGGTAAAGCTGTCTTTTGTTGTCTTGTGTGATGGTGAAATAATCAGCGGGTCCACCGGCCCGCAAAATAGGCTGCGCTTTAGCGGTATTGAACACCCCGTCGTCCAAAAACTCGGCGGCAATATGCACTCCGACAACCTCTCCAAGCACCAGATAGCTGTCGCATAATTGCCCGTCAACGCTTTGCAGCTGCACGATTTGGCTAAGGCGACACTCCATAACCACCGGGCTGGCGGCAACCTGCGGTACCTGAATCAGCTTCGAAGGCCGTTTATCTATACCCGCCCACTGAAACTCGTCCACTTCAGCGTCCAGGCTGGCACTGGTCTGATTCATTGCCTCGGCCAGTCCTTCACTGACAAAATTCCAGCAAAACTCGCCAGTTTCCTTAATATTTTTGACCGTATCTTTGTAGCCAATACTGGAAAAGCCAATGATCGGGGGATGATAGTTAAACGCGTTAAAGAAGCTATAGGGTGCAAGGTTCGCAACCCCTTGGGCACTCATAGTGGAGATCCAACCGATGGGACGAGGGGCAATAATCGCGTTAAAGGGATCATGGGGTAAATCGTGGGGTTGACCCGGTTGATAAAAAACGGATTTTTGTGTCAAAACCGACTCCTGAAATTAGCAATTGGACCGCGCAAAGGAACTGCCTGAAAGCCATTGCGAAACGAGCGTATTTCACCCAGTATAAAGGAATCCCAATCCAGCATACAGGTGAGTATTTTAATGAGTAGCATGATTACGCTTCCGAGCATAATGCAAATTGGTGCCGGTGCGATCCAGCAGTTACCAGATATACTCAAGACCCTTGGATGTAAAAAACCGTTGATCATCTGTGATGCCACCATGGTGCAACTGGGTTTTACTGACCAGATAGCAAAGATATTGAGTGATAACAATATTCCAGTTGAAATCTACAGTGACGTGATGCCCGAACCGGACGATCAATCCATCTATCGGGCCGTTGAGGCTGCAGCCTCGCTCGCCACAGATGGCTTGGTGGCGTTAGGGGGTGGAAGTGCCATCGACAGCGCCAAAGCCATTGCACTGCTGGTTAGCCATGGCGGGAAGGTTCGTGACTATAAAGTGCCCTGTGTGATCCAACAACACAGCATCCCGGTGATTGCGATACCCACCACGGCGGGAACTGGCTCAGAGTGCACTCGCGTGACCGTGATAAGCGACAGCGAGAACGCCGAAAAAATGCTGTGTATGGGCCCGGGTTTAATGCCCAAAGCCGCCATACTGGATTATCAACTAACCAGCAGTTTGCCTTTTCGGATTGCCGCAGATACGGGAATTGATGCCCTTACCCATGCTATCGAAGCTTTTGTGAGTCGAAAGGCGAACCCTTTTAGTGATCAACAGGCCATTGGCGCTTTGCGACTGATTGGGGAGCATTTGCTTGATGCCTGTCTAGACCCGCAAAATCAGCAAGCTAAAGAAGGTATGATGTTGGGCGCAAGCTTAGCAGGAATCGCTTTTTCCAACGCCTCTGTTGCACTCGTGCACGGTATGAGTCGACCTTTGGGCGTGCACTTTCACGTGCCCCATGGTTTAAGTAATGCCATGTTGCTTCGAGGGGTCACCGAGTATTCTTTACCTGAAGCATCACAACGCTACGGGGAATGTGCTCTGCATCTTGGGTTGGTTTCCCACCTTGATGACCTCAATCAGGCTCATAATGCGTTATTGGCTTATCTGGAACAGATTGAGAAAACCCTTGAAGTACCGGGTATGAGCGCCTTTGGCATTGGGCACCAGCAGTATCACGATAAAATTGAGTTAATGGCTCAACAAGCGTTAGATTCTGGCTCTCCGGCAAACAATCCAAGAGTGCCCAGCAAAGACGATATTATGGATCTGTATCGTCGCCTTTATCGTTAGTGAACTTTACTAACAGGCTAAAGAGGAAGTTGAGTTGTCGATTGTGAGCTCAACCAATTGCAGGCGCTGGCTTGATCATCGAAAAATGCATATTCCACAGACGAGGTTTGGTAAATTTGTTCAAACTGCTTACAGGTCAAGTAGCGGCTTTTACAGTCTGTCAACACCACTGCAATTTTTTTCAATCCATGTCGACAAGAATGGGGTAACCCCGACCTAAGCAGATCCAAGGCATCGGGCACCACTATGCTCTCACCTTCCAACAGCAATAATTCCTTATAATCTGAGTCACGAAACTCTTTCAGTTTGGCCCAATAATCCCGTTGATATTGATCTACGCAGGCTCGATTCCATGGTCCGCGAGCATGGATCACCAGCACATCTCCTTTGACATCCAAGGAATAGTCTCCATGAATATGTTTCATAACCTCACCTTAACGCTTTTTTGCACTGGAATCACAATCGGGAATTCTTTCTATCGAACATCTCTGGCAGGGAGTCGATAAATTAAGTGTAGACCAATATTTATTTGACCAAGAAAACTTCTAATTTCAGCATCTTGGATTTGCATTGTGGCCACTTTGAACCATAGTTTAGTGGACACAAAGACCAGATGGTCACCCGACGTATGTGTCACCTACCCCCACTCTCAGTCGCGCAAAAAGGGACACTATGGATATTTTGAATGCGCTGTTGGCGTTTTCTGTTTCGATGTTAGTTTTTTCTACTATGGCCTTAGTAGTGGTTGAAGTATTACACCGCTTTAACCATACCCGTGAAAAATATTTCGCCGAGATGATGGAAGTTTTTTTCGAGGAAATGATTTGGAACAAAGTGAGTAATGTGAACGTCAGTGACGCCGACCTGATCCGAGTCAAAAAAGAGTTTATGCGGGTTATGACGTCAGTCAGTGGCTTGGTTAATTTGGATATCGAGTTGGCCAATGATGATGACGATGACGATTGGCGCTTACACAGTAAACCCGCGGCAAAACCACTGACTAAAGACACCCCTAACGAGAAGGAAAAAAAACGCAAGTCGGCATTGTCCAAAGTGACCACCCGTAATACGGTTGGTGTAATCCCGCCCAAGACCACAGAACGGCTGACCACAGTAGAATTTACTCAGCGCTTGGCCCGTACCGAAGTTGGCAAATTGTTACTGGCCCAGGGTAAAGAAAAAGCCAAAGCCATGGTGATTGATATTGCTTCACAGCTTAACGCCATCTCCAGTGGCGCGACGTCGGATTTCAAACAACGTTCCAGAAAACTGGCACTCGTGGCATCGTTTTTCATTGCATTTGGACTCAATATCGATGCGATTCACCTATTTAAGCAGTACACCCAAGACCAATCACTCAGCTCAAAAGTCGTAGATCACGCTCCCGATGCTATCGCCGCTTACGAGCAACAACAGCAGAGACTTGAAGAGCTTGAACAAAGTCTAAAAGACAGTTCTGAAGATGCAAAGGAGGCGGTTGCGACCTTGAAAGACAGTTTCGAAAACGCACGACAAAGTATCGAAAGCAGTGCGTTGTCTTTGACCGAACTGGGTGTTCCCATTGGCTTTAATTACTATCCATGGTGCCGGCCGATTGCCCAAAGTGCACAGCAAAACAAGGCCGCTGTTAAGCAATCCAATCTGTACCTTGATAGCCGCTGCAACTCAGTGTCAGATGCGCCAGGCACGTCTAAATGGAAGCAACGCTGGATCGCCTTTATCTCTTTTGTGGGTTGGCTTTGTGGTGTGCTGTTGGCGACTATTCTCATTGGTCAGGGCAGTCCGTTTTGGTTCCAACTGTTTCAGAAACTGTCGATGGCGTTGCAATTGCTAAAAGGACTGAGTTTAGTTAAAGGCAAACAAGAAGGCGGCTTGACCAATGAACCGGAGAAAGATGACTATTCCCCCGACAAAGCCGTCGATATCTATTTTCAAACCCTAGCGGCCCAGCCCGACATCCACTTAGAAGAGGATTCAAGCAGTATTGCTTCGCCGCCCAAAAACCGATTAACGCGCCCGATTTTAGCCACTGATGGCCGACTCGAATAAAGGAATCTTAACATGAGTACCGAATTGATATTATTTGCCGTTCAATCGCTGGTGAAACTGGGAAAGTCCAGTAAAGATGCCCTTGAGGCGGACGCGCGAAACGAAGCCTTTCTGTTCCCAGATCTCAAAGCCCAAGATCAGGATAGTTTCTCTTATGTACTGAATTTTTTTAGTAAGCCGCAACATCAACATTGGGTAATTGGCAGCAACGCAGCCTATGCTCAATTTTGGTTGTCAGAAGGTGACATTTCCTCTCCCAAACAGGAAAAAGGTGCCATTGATGCCTTGCTCATAGCCGCTTCCCAAATACAAGGCAAAGATCTTCAAGAGAGAATACCGGATGCCACAGCGCCTTCGTTGGTATTGGTGAAAACCTGGGTAGACGGCCAGACTCCCCTGAGTCCTATTGCGCGGATTGCTCTTACTGCGGCCGACATTGCCCTTGAGTACGTCGGCACCCATCCGGGAATCATAGGCGGAGGCAATGGTGCAAAACTGGTCAGTGCCTACGCGAAGGTGTTGGCAGACCGGTTGCCTGACGACGGAAAATTGTCCAATCAGCAACAAGCTTGGCAGACGCTGACGGGCATGATGCTCCGAGCCGGATTTGAGACACTCTCCAGACATCCAGATTGGGTGACCGATGAAGATCATCTTGTGGCACTGATTGAATCGACAATTGAACCCGTTGTCGACGCTTTCCCACTAGATTCTAGCGCGCAAATTATTCAGTTTGAGCGGCTCAAAGACACCCTATCGGGGCCTGCCACAAACGCATTGTTAAAAACAGTAGCAGAACATCCCGCGGCCTTTTTTGGTGATCGATTCGATACCGAAAAAGCTGCAGGAATGTTGACTCAGGCGCTGTTTTCAAACGCCGCTGAGCTGGGGCTAAACGCCCAATTTAGCCAGCAGGGACTGGTGCAATCCTTTCAGCTGGCATTGCACGTCATCGCCCAGCGCCCTGAATTATTTGTGGCGTTGGATTCGGCGCAGTTAGCCGAGTTTAGTCAGGAATTGTTAGCAAAGCTCGCAGCGGTTTTGGCAAAAGCACAGTATCCCTTTGATCAGACAGTGCTTAATACTTTGTTGCAAGAGTCCATGCTGACCACCAGCCAACATGCTCAACGATTACTCGACCCTAACACGCCATGGCAAACGGTGGGTACTAACATAGTCAGTCATATGCTTACTTCGCTGGCCCCTCATGTGGGCCAACAAGGTGCATTAAAGTCAGTATTTCACCCCCAACAACTTACCGAATTGGGTCGTATCGTGCTGAAGCAAATTGCCCAGTCACCGCAGATGATTACAGAATCCCAACAGGAGGGTAAGAATGCTGTCATCGTTGCGATTGCCAGCGCTATGGCGAAGGATGAAGAGTTATTACTCAGTGGCAATGATTGGTTGGAAATTGTTGCGGTGGCAGCCACAGAGGCAGCCGCCAACCCTTTGCGTTTGTTTAAGTTAGACACCAACAACCCAGACCATGTGTTGGCTGGCGAACTAATTGCGCTTGTGCTGCGTAGCGCCAGCAAAGCCGCCCAGCAACAGGGTCTAAGCAATGTGTTGTTCGGACAAACTTTGCAGCAAGCCATTACCTTGTTGCTCAAAGCGTATTCGGGCAATGTGCAGGGGGCAAAAGCACAACTGCAAACGTTGGAAAATATGATTGTGGCGTTAAATCAATTCGTTGCCGCAAATGTGGACAGTTTTGGTAGCAAAGAATGGCTGCGCTTGTATCGGCTGTTGTTGCAACGGGTCTTATCCGATTTACCGTTGCCCGAAATGAACCTCAGCACCGTAAATCAATTACTCAGTGGAGAGTCGGTATGACTTTGTACAAAATCCTTGTGGCAGTGCTGCTCGCTACACTGCTCAGCAGTTGTCAGTCGACCTCCATTCGCGCTTTGAATGACTCCTTGAGCAACACCTACTTGAGTATGCAACAGGCGATCCAAGCGAAAAATCAGATGCTGCTGCAAAACGCACAAATCTCGTTAGCAAACTTGGCCAACGAGGCCAGAACGGAAGCACAAAAAGCAACCGACACCCGAAACAAGATTGTCTTGTATCGCATTGCAGCGACCGCTGCATGGCAATCCGGCACGTTGGATACCTTAGTTTTTGCCAAGCCGGGGCAGCAAAGTTGTGACGCCCTCTCTGATGGGGATCCAGTTGCTGAAATGGCGACCCAATGCGCCATGTTGGCAATGTTGCCTATTTATGCCGAAGTCGATAGCGCCACTGCAACCTACGATCAGCTATTTGCCCGCAGCAGACAACCTATGAATACAGAACAAAAGACGGATTTAGGTACTCAACTTAAAGCCGTAGTTGCACGCTACAACACTATGATACAAGCGGCACTGCACCAGCGCAGAACGTTAGATTCCACTGTGGTCAGCAGCGGCTTTTTGCAACAAGCGGACGGTCACTTGGATTCCATGGTGTGCGGCCACATTGAATCGGCAAACAATCTGATGGGCACTTTGATAGCCGGCGCAGCAGAAAACCGCGCCGGGATCGCAAAGTTAAAATGTGAACTGTATCAAGTGATGCCCAATATGAGTTGTACAGCGGACATACAGAATGGAGATCAGTGTGATCAGTAAAAAACGCCCTAGAGCCAGAACAACTCTGTCTTTGAGGCCGTGATACGCACAATGGCGTTTTGTTCAAACAAACGCCCTAGCCTCTTGCCCTCATCAAGTGGCAGGCCAAACACACAAAAACCCATCTCATCCGGCCAAGATCCGCTGGTCGCCACATGACGTGTAGCGACCACTGGCATATTCATAGTCTTTAGCTGATTAGCCAAAGCGTCACGACGTGAACCATTACACCGTTCATCAAGTTGTTGGCTTAATGGGTTGTCGGAAGTGATCAGGATGGCCTGCTGCACCTTGTTTTGACACAGAAGTGCAGCGACCTGAGGCGAAGTAGGCCCAATAGAGACGCTGAGTATCGGCTGAGTCAGCAACTGATACTCAGTGCTCTCATAGGCAGCCTGCCAATGCGTTTGCTTGTCTTTTGTCGTCATTCTATATTGCCTCAATTTCTTGATATCGGCCTTACTTCAAGGGAACAAATCAGAACGAGTAAGTCAAGGTGGCATTCATAGACCGACCTTGTCCAAAAAGTGTTTCGAAAATAATCGCAAGCCGCCATTGAGCAATGTACAAACACAGATAAACCAAGTCATCCAAAAAGGTAATCCCAACGATAAAAATTGCTTTGATTGTATGACCCTTGTGTCACAAAAAAACGCCTTATAAACAATGGATTAAACAAAATGATGCGATTTCTTTTATCCTCATCATGAAACTCGATAGCGAAGATTGCCTAGTGGTGACCAACAATTCACCAGTCATTATTCATCAAACTATTGAATTCTGTTTCAAAACAAGGATAAATGGTCGTTAACGCCTAGCCAGAGGGAACCAACTGTGCACGTCAATCAAATACTCAATGAGCTGCTCAATGTCAGCGTCGCCCTTTCAAGCGAAAAAAATACCCAAAAGTTGCTTGAATCAATCTTACTATCGGCCAAAACACTGGCCAACGCCGACGGGGGAACCATTTACTCGGTAAATGAGAACAATGAGTTGGTCTTCGATACCCTGTTCAATGACAGTCTCGATCTGCATTTGGGAGGATCGTCAGGCAGTGTTGTCACTATCAGTTCTATTCCCATTTATGTTAACGGTAAAGTCAATGACAGTGCCATTGTTGCCTTATCAGCCGCATCGGGCGAAATCATCAACATTGCCGATATTGAACAAGCCGATGAGGCCCATTTAGAGCGCTTTAAAAGTATAGATAAACAGTTTGGTTATCATACCCAGTCCATCCTCACTATTCCGATGAAAAATCATGAGGGCGATCTCTCCGGCGTGTTGCAGTTGGTCAATGCCATGTCGGAAACGGACAAACGCATTATTCCTTTTGATCAGGACACCACCCGCACTGTAGAAGCTCTTGCGTCATTAGCATCCGTAGCGTTGACCAACAGGCAATTGATAGACAACATGGAAGAGCTATTCCAAGCCTTTACCCGCTTAATTGCTAAGGCCATCGATGAAAAATCGCCCTACACTGGCGGCCATTGTCGACGGGTACCAGAACTCACCATGATGATTGCTGAAGCAGTGCACCGTCACGGCGAAGGGCCCATGGCTGACTTCACCATGACCGATGCAGACCGCCATGAATTGAATCTGGCAGGCTGGATCCACGATTGTGGCAAAGTTGCCACACCAGAATATGTCATGGATAAATCAAAAAAGCTGGAAACCATTTTCGATCGCATTGAACTGGTTAAAACGCGCTTTGCACTGGCGAAGAAACAACTTGAGTGCGACACACTCAACACCCTTTTGACTGCCGAAGAAGGCCAAAACCGTGCTGATATCCAGCAGCATTTGTCCAGCCAATTGCAGCAATTGGATGAAGATTTAGCTTTTGTGATTAAAGCCAATACCGGCGGCGAGTTTATGAGTCAAGATGACCAAGATCATTTGGTGACCATTGGCTCCCGCATGCAGGTCGAAGTAAACGGTGAAATGGTGCCGTTGCTCACCCAAAATGAAATCTACAATTTACGCACTGCCAGAGGCACGCTCAATAATGAGGAACGCGCCATCATTAACCGTCATATGGACATCACGGTAGAAATGCTCGATACCCTACCCTTTCCCAAGCATCTCAAGCGCGTCCCCGAGTTTGCCGGCGGACATCACGAAAAGATGGATGGTACCGGCTATCCCAAGCGTTTAACCCGCGAGCAAATGTCCATACCAGCCAGGATTATGGCGATTGCTGATATCTTTGAAGCGCTGACCGCTGCGGATCGTCCTTACAAAGATGCCAAGAAAATCAGCGAGTGCTTGCGCATCATGGGCTTTATGAAGTTGGATAATCACATCGATCCGGATTTGTTCGACGTGTTTATTAAAGAGCGCGTCTACGAGCAGTATGCTCAGGCCTTCTTAAAACCCGAGCAAATGGACGAAATTGATTTAAGTAAGATCCCCGGATTTTCCGGTTAACTTACAGCACCATTGTGCCCTATTTACTGGTATGGGTGTAACTGCCATCCCAGTCTTCTGCAGGCGGGTTGGCCATCAAGTGGCCAATTCGCTGGCGGTATAAGCTCAGCAGATGGGGATTGGTAAATGAACCTTGTTCTAGCTGTGAAATCTGGCTAAGTGCAGCGTCAAATCTTGCTGCGAAATAGTCCGCCATCATGGCATTAAAGGCGTCCTTGTCGGCGAATTCTTTTTGACTGGCCTGTTTGCTCAAGGGCGAAAATACTGTCACTGGAAGTGCCTTTCCCTTCACCTTAACTTTGTCTATCAACCAATATTGGTAGCTGCTGGCTTGGCTTGCTGTGCTTTCACTGAGCAAAATATCAACGCCGTAAAACTTAGTGAGCCCTTCGAGACGAGATCCTAAATTAACCGCATCGCCGATCACCGTATAAGCCCGTCTAAAATCAGAGCCCATGTCGCCGACATTCATCTCACCGGTGTTAATGCCAATGCCTATATTTGCCAAGGGCTGTTGTTGGGTTTCAAATTGTTGATTCAATGTCTCCAACGCGCTCAGCATAGCAAAGGCGGCATCAATGGATTTTTCTGCATGTTTTGGCTCTTCCAGTGGTGCGCCCCAAAACGCCATCACCATGTCCCCTACGTACTTATCTATGGTGCCATCGTTGCTCAAGATAGCCTGAGTGATGGGAGAGAAAAATTGGTTCAACCAGAGCTTCAATTCACTCGCATTCATGCTTTCTGAAATCGTGGTAAAGCTTCGTATGTCGCTAAACATCACCGACAACTCTTTTTTCTCGCCAGACAAAGATACTGAGTCTGGTGAGTTGAGCAATCGGTCAATATGAGCCGGGGGCACGTACTGATCAAACACCGCTTTAACTTTCCGACGTTTGCGATTTTCATTAAAGAAACCATTGCCGATAAAGTAACTACCTAAAATGGCCGCCAACAGCAGTGGTGAAATCAGGGGCAAAGACAAGTTAAATCCATACCAAAACCAAAGATTCAATCCAATAACGGTCGCCACAATCCCCAAGGTGAAAACTAAGGTCAGCCAAGGGCTGCGGTTAGACAATAACCAAACCGCGATCAGTCCAATGCTCAGCAACTGCAGTAACAGTGCTTCCCGCCACCATTCCGGTCGAGATGGGATATGTTGCGGGTTCATCAATGCATCAAACACGGTGGCTTGAATCTCAACTCCAGGGAAGCCCAAGGCCATCGGCGTGGCACGCAAATCCGCAAGCCCCGTTGCCGAAGTGCCGATAAACACCACCGCTTGTTCGAAGCGATTATCGGCCACTTTGTTCGTCAACACATCTGCGGCAGAAGTATAGGGATAGGTCTGTATGGTTCCGCGATAAGGGATCAGAATTTGCCCTAAATCGTCCGTGGCAATACGCTGGTTGCCCACCATGACGCCAGTCATATAGGCATTGTCTTGATTCACTTCCCATATTCCCTGGACTGAATCGGCTAAGGAATACACGCGGAAAGCTTCGAGAGCCAAAGAAGGCACCAATTTCTGCTCTACTTGTGCAAGTAGTGCGACCCGACGGACAAAACCGTCTGCATCCTCAAAGGAGTTCATAAAGCCTTGCCCTGCTGCTCTTTGTGCCAATAGAGGAATGGAGGCTGCATAACCTGGATAACTGTGTAGAAAGGTGTGGGCGTCCGGAAGATTTTGAGTGACACCCGAAGTAGTGATTTGTCCAACCCGCAGCGCTTTGCCATCTCGACTATTGCGACTTCGGTGCAATAGCATGGGCAGCACAACATCACTACTGTCCATGCTGGATGCAAACTTCATATCGTAGTCAAATGCCTGATAGATATCAGATTTTTTGCTCTCGTTTAGGGAAATGGCATTGTCCAGAGCATCGACCACAGCCAGTGCGGGATTGAGCTGAGGCTCAGCAAACAAAATATCGTAGACAATAACGAGGGCGCCCTGCTGAGATAGGATTGACGTCAATTGGGCAAATTTGTCTCGAGACCAAGGCATTCTACCCACGGTCGCCAAACTGTATTCGTCAATATCAACAATTTGCACATTAGCAAGAGAGGTTGGCCATGGGGCTAGCCGTTTGACTTTTAAATCATAGATCAAGCCATCCAGTCGCTCTCGAGGCAACTTGACCGCAGCCCCTTCCCACAATTGCACGAAGGTCATTAGCAGAACTGCGGCCATGACGGGCAGATAACGGGTCCAAAAGTTGACAGTCAAATTGTTTTAGCTTCCCAATTTTGCTCAATAATTCTCGGCTATATCGTCATCATCATTGCACAGTAATGGTGACGGTGGCCTGGGCTTCTTTGCCGGTTTGGTCCTCTACTCGATAGACAAAACTGTCTTGACCGGTAAAACCCGCATTTGGTGCATAACTGAAACTACCATCCAAATTCAGTGTTACGGCACCATTGGCGGGCCCGCTAACTAAAGTAGCTATCAGTTGTGGCAAGGTTCCCTGATTGGCGAATTCAACCTCAAAAACCGGTGAGTTTGCGGAATTATTTACCAACCAGAGACGATCTGCCCCTTGATTAATGGCTATACCACTGGGGTTGCTTGGCCCGGCCGGTAATGGCAAATAGCGAACCAGTCTGCCATCGCGGGTAAATTCAGCAATTCGACTATCGATACTACTGACCAAGTACAGATTTCCTGTCACATTATTAACGTCGAGATCGCCAAAGCTTACATTAAAGAACGGATTTGGATTGGCGATGGAAAAACTTGATAACACTGCTCCAGTGTTCGGGTCCACTTCCGCTACCAAGTTACCGTTAATCACTCCAGGGACGTTGTCTTGCAATAAGAATAAAGTTTCGCTAATCGGATTATAAGCACCACCCACCACGTGACTGGCACCAAAACTGGTGTTGAGTTGCGCCAACACGACGTAGTTTTCCGGATCCATTGCGTACACCTCGGTTGGACCTGTTTCGCCGTTAAACATCAATAAGGTGCCTTGAGGCAGCGAGACGTTGTTTAGCGACATGGCGACGGGTGTGACATCTAAATCCGCATCATTTGCTCCTTCGCCTTGCCACTCCATCGGCTCGTTCAAATTGCCACTCCGATCTCGGACTTGTACTTCAGCCGAGTTGCCATCATAAATGTATAGCAATTGACGATATTCATCCACTGCCAGCGATACTGGCTGGGAAGTGGCGGTCACTATTTGATGACGCACATTGAGAATATCACCCACCGTTGGCGTGTCTGCATCGTCATCGTTAAGTAAAACTCCCGGTGCAGCAACACTGAGCATCTGATTCATCGGCGTGACGAACCCATCATCTTCGGCCACCGGCTCACTGGAAACATCCACAGTCGCGTAGCCTGAAACGGAAAATTCTAAGCGATCCATAGGCGCTGTCTCTACAGCATCCAAGGTCAGTCCCACAGTGCCAATCCGACAAGTAACATTTTGTGGTAAACCCTGACAAGTTTGAGGGTTGGTGATAAAAGCGCCAAAGTTGGCCAAAGTAGAGAAGTCCGCGTCAGGGAACACAGAGGTGATAACTTTGCCATTAGGTGGGAATAACTTCAGTTCGAACTTGGCATCACCAAGTTGACTGAAAACGACAGAATCGCTTCCTGGCGCATTAGATTGAGCTAATACGGGTGAATCTCCAGTGCCCGAATAGCTCATCACAAAAGCATAGCGTCCAATTTCTCCCGGCGCGTTACCGCTGCCTGCGGATTCTTGATAGGATCCGAGCATGCTGCAGTAAGTATCGACTATTTGTAAGCAATCTCCGATGCGATATAACCCCGTGCCTATACCACTGCCCGGACTGGTTTCGCCCTGGCCGATGTACAAAAACTGCCCCGTCATATCGATTGACTGCCCAAGCAAGTTCTCGGGAAGTTGCGCTACATTGATGGTGACTTGCCCCAGATCCGATAAATTGTCTGAGTCGACGACCCGATAAACGAAACTGTCGACACCGAAAAATCCATTGTTCGGCGTATAGCTAAACTCTCCATCGCTGCTCAAGGTTAAGGTACCAGATGAAACGCCATCCACGGGTTGAATATCCACCTGCAAAGGATCGCCATTGGCGTCAGTATCATTGAGCAGCAAACCGCTGCTTTTCTTAATCACCAATATAGTATCTTGAACCATGTCATAACTATCGTCCCCTGCCTCGGGCGCAATGGGGGAGATGGATACGGTCACAGAGACGCTAGCTTGAGCGGTTCCACCATTGCCATCTGATATTTCATATTCCAGGGTGTCTACACCTACAAAGCCATTGTCAGGTTGATAGGTAATAGTGTCATCTGCCTCAATGGTTGTTGTTCCTTGACCTGCAAAGGCATTGGTCACGGTCAGAGGGTCGGTGTCCACGTCCGTGTCGTTGGCCAGCACATCAATATTTACTGATTCATCAACACCAGTAGTGGCCTGATCATCATTGGCAACGGGGTCATCATTTACCGCTTCAACAGTCACCGTAATTTGTGCGCTGTCAGTGGCACCAAAGGGATCGGCAACTACATAATCGATAGTCAATATCCCATTGAAATTCGCTGGGGGTTGAAAACCAATTTGATCTAGTCCTATGTTAACTTGGCCAGAACTGGCAAATGCCGATTGGATAGTCAAGTTATCACCATCGGGATCAGTGTCGTTTTGCAGTGGTGAAAACTGAGCCAGCACATCTTCTTGGATCTGTTCTTGATCGTCCTGTGCATCAGGTGCGCCATTGATAATCACGTTTACAGGCACTACAAATTCTTGGCTGTAGGTACTTTCGCCACTGCCATCAACCCCAGCTAACACTAAATAGTAGGTCTGGGTAGGAGTAAGATTCGTTAGGCTGTGCTGATCACCGTCGATAGCCAGTGCGGCCTGACCTCCAGGCAAGTTCTGATAATTGAGACGATTTACACCGCTTTGGTGGGCTGCATACAGGTTATAACGCAGCAACCCTGTGTTTGCTTGCCATGATACATCGATTTGCGTGCCATCGACGCTGCGGGTCACAGCAATATTAGAAATCACTTTGGGTTGCCATGTCACATCTACCGAGTCTACCGACATACTGGCATCGGTTTGATCCCAAACCCATAAAGTAAGTTTCAGATCCCCAGGAGAAACGCCATATTGTCCTGGATAGATAGCGTTGACGGATGCCGAATAGGGCCCGGCCGGGCTGGCGCAGGATTGTACAGAATCACACAGCACCAATAGGTTGTCCGATTGATTGAATTGCAAAGCAACTTGAGCGACCCCGTCTACATCAGCGGCACTGATGTCCACCAATAGATTGCCCTCTAGAAGATCATTTTGCAGCGGTAAACGGATCTCTCCAGTACTTGGTGCAGTTGACTGACCAGCGGGTTTTGCACTGGAAGACTCATTTTGTGGAGCTGAGTCACTTCCACACCCTGCCAAAAGAGTAAGCAGCAAAACCGATAAACCTGCGTTTTTTATTGCCATAACCGAATTCCTTAAGGTTGTGCTGCGCGTAATTCAAAAGCGCCGTCGGCATTTACCTCAGGCGCGTTTATTTCAAACAGACTCAAGTTGCCCAAAATCCCTTGAGCCTGGTCGATAAGCAGACCTTCTATGCTGCCAGTCGCAAGCTGATTTCCGTGTGATGCAAAATTGACATCGACATTGAGTCCCTGTGTATCCAGTAGTCCATTGAAAGCGGCAAACCACTCCCCCTGCGCGTCACTGAAGGACAAGTTTCCAGTGGGAACTGTCGCAGCATCAAAATCAACGGTAAACGACATGGCAAAATCCTCTATTGCTCCCACACTCGAGGTTACCGATTGGAACATCACTTGGTCATAGGTTACGTTGCCAGTACGACTGACATCCAAAGGCGATTCAGGTATCCAGCGTCCCGCATAAAGGTCATTGTCGATGTAGTCTTGATTAAATTGACGAGTCTGTACCCATAGATCTCTAACATCGTCATTCCGTCTTTGACCTGGCACTGTGAACGGCGATTGATTTTCGGGATCATCCAGTTCCACACCATCTGTGCTGATCAACAATTCACTGCTGTGCCCTGCGGAAAAAGCGGTGGGTGTCTGCAATGGGAATTCAACGCTGCCATCACTGCGTACAATTGCAAATTGGTATGATGCACCTTCACCAAGGGCAAAACGTGGATTGGATTGACCCACTGTCACTTCAACATCAATACTTCCCTGCCACGCAGCCAGATACAAGTCGTCCTCGATCATCTCGGCCTCATAGTGGGTTCCACGCACCCCGATACTGGCTACCGGTGTGATAAGTTTGTAGTTCTGCGACTTTTGCTTTAATGAGCCAGTAATCGTGCGCAAGCCCCCTTTGATCAAGGTCATTTGCACCTGACCGTTTTGATCCGTTGGATTAAACTCGTACAGGGGAATGGCCAACTCACTGGACGCTTGTAGCGACAAAAGTGCTCCATCGCTCATGCGTAATTGGGTCGCGCTCAGTTCACCAGTGGCCACATAGTCGGTTTGAAATACCGGTGCACGACGCTGCAGGTTTCGTTGTGACACCTCATCTCGTGCGGTAACCTCACCTTTGGCCATAATTGTCTTTCCGGCTGGCGTTGGCTCTTCTGCCAGAAGCAACGACGGCGTAAAACAAACTATCAACGGCAGAGCCATCAACAGCCAGCGGAATCCCTTTAGAATTGATAACGTGCGCCAAACCATAAGGTGCTCCTTGAGTAATCATAGAGGGTTACATTGCTGCTGTTGTCTACCCAACTGAGTTGGGCAGAGAGCATCCAATCGGGCGACCACTGATAATAAAATTGGCTTTTCAATTGCAAAAGGTCGTCTTTTCGTGTCTGTGCGAATAATGGATGAGGTTGTTCAAAATCACCCGTTAAGTAGTCTACCGAGAGCGCCATTGACCATTGCCAATCAAGTTGCCTACGAAACTGATAACTCAGTCCATAAACTGAGCGAGAATTGAAGTCATATTGGGCTTCACTGGTATTTTCTTGCCCAGCAATGAAACTGAGTCGGCTAATCCCACCCATTGTTTTACCTTCAACAAATAGTTGGAGTTGTAACTGATCCCGGCTCAAGGCATCCAGTTGCTGGTAATCCAATTTCGCGACTAATACCTGAGCCCCAAAGTCGATGGAGGCATTCAACGGACTTTGCACTTGGGCTTGGGTACCGTAGTAGTCCAAGAAATGCTCGGAATCTAACCATAGCGGCCGGAAAAATGCTGACACAGACCAATCGGCCTCGCGCCATTGTGAGTGGTAGGACAAGGCTGAATGGGCATTAGTGCGGGATAAACCGTTTTCATCGCTGAAATCCGTAGTAGAAGCCCCCAATGCGGCGCGCCAAGACGTTGTCTGGTCGATCTGTTTAGAATAATTAAAATGCCCGCCCAGTTCATAAAATCCGCTGCTGGCTTCGCGACTTTGATCCAACAGTCGCACTTGTCCAATGGTCGGTATGGTGATGAATTCGTTTTCAACGCCATTGTTGGGGTTCGAGTCCCATCCCAAACCTAATTGCAAGGCGTTTTTCCAACCATCCGTTGACGCATTTTGTTGCCGTTCTAGTGCATTCAACGCTTGCTGTGCTGCAGTTTTAATTGGCTCAGAGGGTTGGCTAGCAAGAACGAGTTTGAATTCTTGTTGAGAGGCACTGACGTTGCCTACTTGATAGTAACAACTGGCGAGTGCATAGCGCGCATCCAGTCGACTTGGCACTACCTGCACCACCCGTTCCAGAGCAAAAATAGCTTGGTCACATTGCTCAACTCGTTGTGCCGCCAACCCATACGCCAAATCAAAGCTGGGCTCGCCCTCCCATTGCGACAAGTGTTGCTGTCCGAGGGTATAAGCCTCTTGATCCTGTTGTTGTTCAAGTTGTTGGTAAAGAGTCGAAACGATCTCTTCAAGAGAGCTGGATTGGCTCCATGCTTGGCCCGAGAAAGCCAAAGCGAAAGTCAAGAGCAGACCGCGAGGCATAGACATCTTTGTGGTGCTGTTTGGTATGGGTTCCATGAATTTCAACCAAAATGTCCTGAATAAGTTCAAGTATATCGAAAAAAATTGATTACAAAACCGTCAATTGGAAAATAGTCCACAGGCGGTAAATTAATCACTCAACAACCAGTAGCTCAGACTGATTTTCTTCATCACCCACTACTGAGTGGTGTAACCGCCATCAATGACCTGAGCACTGCCAGTAATGAATAAGGCGTCATCGCTTAGCAAAAAGGTCACCAACTTAGCAACTTCTTCCGGTTGCCCCAAGCGACCAAGGGGTTGCATTGCCGCCTCTTCGCTGACCACCAGGCTTTTGTCTACCCCGGCCCCTTGACAGTATCGGTCGATCGCTTGATGAAACAGCGGCGTTTCAATTGTGCCTGGACAGACCGCGTTGGCACGAATCCCAAACTGGGCGTAATCCAATGCGGTGGTCTTTGCCATCGATAACAGCGCTGTTTTGCTGAGGTTATAGGCAAAAGAGCGACGTTTGGCCACCAATGCTTGTTCCGAAGAGACATATACAATCGCGCCTTTACTCTGCCCCTTCATTACAGGTAACACAGCTTGGGTAGCGGCATACGCCCCTTTTACGTTGATGCCTATTACACGATCTAGGGTCGCCTCGTCTGTTTCTTCAATGGTGGCACTTAAATGGATACCGGCGTTACACACCAGTGCATCTACCTGCTGATATTGGCTCACGATGGCAGCGATGGTTTCCTTGACCTGAGACGTGTCGCTCATATCGCAAGGGAAATAGTGACCGCAATCCGACTGCGCAATATCCAGATTGCAGACCTGATAATTCATGCCAAGCAACTGTTCAACAATTGCCAAACCAATACCCGAACTGCCGCCAGTCACTATGGCCACTTTTTTCATTTCTACTCCAGTTAAATGTGGTTATAAGCAGATAGACTAGCGCAGATTTGAACCGGGTTATAGGTTCAGCGGGATTAAGTCGATCCACAGCCACCGGCGAGCGAAGTCACAATTGACAGCCCACTGCCATATTTGACAGCACTTTATTTTAAGAGCTGGCAAAGACTCCAAAACAAAAACACATTTTACTTACATATCAATAGGTTAACAGAAACACCCAACTCTGGCACGACGGATGCTTAAAGGGATTTGACCATACAAAATATAGGTGTTTTGAAGGCGTTGTCACAACGATGGCAGACCGTATATTACACCCCGTATCAAGGAGTAAAACACGATGAACGAGACGCTAATAGAACTCTCTCGATGGCAGTTCGCGCTCACGGCAATGTTTCATTTTATTTTTGTGCCGTTAACGCTGGGACTCAGCTTTTTGCTGGCGATCATGGAATCCGTCTATGTAATGACCGGTAAAGAAATCTACAAGCGCATGACGTTATTTTGGGGAAAACTGTTCGGCATCAATTTTGCCATTGGTGTTGCTACTGGGCTGACGATGGAATTTCAATTCGGTATGAATTGGTCTTATTACTCCCATTACGTCGGTGACATTTTTGGCGCACCTCTGGCCATCGAAGGTTTGATGGCTTTCTTCTTGGAATCCACCTTTGTTGGCTTGTTCTTTTTTGGATGGGACAAAATGTCCAAGGTAAAACACTTGATGACCACATGGTTGGTGGCATTAGGTTCTAACTTTTCCGCGTTGTGGATCCTCATCGCCAACGGATGGATGCAATATCCAGTGGGCGCCGAGTTCAATTTTGAATCAATGCGCATGGAAATGACCAGTTTTGCTGACGTGATCTTCAACCCCGTGGCACAGGTCAAGTTTGTTCATACCGTATCCGCGGGTTACGTTACCGGTGCCATTTTTGTGTTGGCCATATCTAGCTATTACTTGCTCAATCACCGTGAAATTGCCTTTGCCCGTCGTTCATTTGCCATCGCAGCGAGTTTCGGCTTAGCGTCTGTATTGTCCGTCATCGTGTTGGGTGACGAAAGTGGTTATGAGTTGGGTGATGTGCAAAAAGTGAAGTTGGCGGCCGTCGAAGCAGAATATGAAACCCACCCTGCACCTGCCCCTTTCACTGTCTTTGGATTGCCCAACGATGAGTTGGAAAAAACTGAGTATGCGCTGCAGATCCCATGGGTGATGGGGTTAATTGCGACTCGTTCATTTGACGAAGAAGTCACAGGCATCAAAGAACATAAAGTAGAACACCGTGAGCGCATTCTTTCCGGCATCATCGCCTATGAGCTACTGGAGACCGTGCGCAGTGGCAATGCAACCGAGGAACAAATGGCTCTATTCGAACAACACAAAGGGGATATGGGCTATGCCATGTTGTTGCAACCTTTTGCCCAAGACATCACTCGTCCTACTGAAACCCAATTGCAGCAAGCGGTTGACTACAGCATTCCACCGGTAGCCCCGCTGTTCTGGAGCTTCCGCTTGATGGTCGCGGCAGGGGTAGTCATGCTGGTCCTGTTTGTGTGCGCATTTTATTACTCCACCAAACATCAAATCACTAAGCCCAAATGGCTGCTACGTTTTGCACTGTTTAGTTTGCCTTTGCCCTGGATTGCCTCAGAAGCCGGGTGGTTTGTGGCGGAGTTTGGCCGCCAACCCTGGTCTATCGCTGAGGTCTTGCCGGTCCATGCGTCGGTATCTAACCTCGCCGTGTCCGACGTGGTGATCACAATGATTGGTTACAGCAGCTTTTATCTAGTGATGTTTATCGCCGCGTTCTACTTGATGCAAAAATTTGCCCGTAAAGGCCCAAGCGTACTGGATCACGATGAACCTAATGATCCTGCTGATCTTGGCCTTAGCCCACAAGGAGTAAAATCATGATCGATTATGAAACCTTACGCATTATTTGGTGGATTCTGGTGGGCGTATTGCTCATAGGATTTGCCGTAACCGACGGCTTTGATTTGGGTGTCGGTGCATTACTGACTTTGGCCGGTCGTAGCGATGATGAACGCCGCGTTATGATCAACACTATTGGGCCACATTGGGATGGCAATCAGGTCTGGTTTATTACCGCAGGAGGCGCGATTTTTGCGGCTTGGCCGATGATTTATGCCGCGGCTTTTTCCGGCTTTTATCTTGCCTTGGCATTGACACTTGTCGCCTTATGGATGCGTCCGTTGGGGTTTGATTACCGCAGTAAATTGCCCAATCCAAGCTGGCGCAAAGCTTGGGATTGGGCCCTGTTTGCCGGTGGCATCATCCCAGCTCTGATCTTCGGCGTTGCCTTTGGCAACTTATTACTCGGCGTGCCATTTGAGTTGGACAACACCCTTAAACCTACCTACACAGGTTCTTTTTTTGGCTTGCTGACGCCATTTGCCCTGCTCGCCGGTTTGGTTTCCGTTGCCATGCTGCTCAATCACGGTGCCACTTGGTTGCAATTGAAAACCGATGGCCAATTGCACACCCGTGCACGGGTCATTTCGGTTGTGTTGTCGCTGGCAACGGCGGTGCTGTTTTCACTGGCAGGCATCTATTTAGCTTTGGGAGTAGATGGCTTCGTGATCACATCGGCTATCGACCCATCGGCAACCAGTAACCCTATGAGCAAAACCGTAGCCATCGAATCCGGAGCTTGGCTAGCCAATTATTCCCACTACCCTTGGATGATGGCAGCCCCAATAATTGCGATCATCAGTGCCTTGGCCTGCGCGGCCGCCTCTCGCGCAAATAAAAGCGGTTGGGCATTTGTCGCCAGCGCATTAACCATTGCAGGGATCATCTGCACTGCAGGCTTTTCCATGTTCCCATTCTTGATGCCAAGCAGCACCATGCCCCAGGCGAGTTTGACCATGTGGGACGCCACGTCCAGTCTTTTGACACTGAAAATCATGTTTGCCGTTGCTTGTTTGTTTGTACCCATTGTTCTGGGGTACACCGCTTATAGCTTTTACGTGATGCGCGGACGAATTAAAAATGCTGATTTGAATCAGTCTCACACGATTTACTAAGGAGCTTTTTATGTGGTATTTCACTTGGATTTTAGGCGTACTACTGGCCTGTTCGTTTGGGATCATCAACGCCTTGTGGCTTGAATCCACCGAAGATATGGATCGCGGCGAAGACGAATGAGCAACGGTACCTTTAGCACTATGACCTCCGATATCTGGTTAGCCAGTTTAGGACGAACTCAACGTCCTTTGCTGGCCAGCATATTGCTCTTGCGCGTATTGCAATTGCTGTCCCAGATATCGGCCTTGTGGTGGTTCTCCAAGGCCATGGAAGTCATGATAGTCGACGCCCAACCGGCACCAACTTCTTGGCTTATATGGCTTATGTTGAGCATGATTTCGTGGATCTTGACTGTGCAGGCATCGCAGAGTTTACGGCTACGCTGTCAAACAAAGTATGAAACGGATTTGGAAACACAAATCCATCACCATTGGTGTCAATCGCAAGTGGCATTGGTACGAAAGTACAGTCCATTTTTTTGGCAGAATCTTATTCTCGACCAAATCCCCGCAGTGGCGCTGTATTTGTCTCAATATCAAGTACAAAAGTGGCTGGCCGCACTGGCACCGGTTGTGGTGTTATCGGTACTTTTTCCGGTCAATGGCTGGGTCGCAGCCTTATTGCTTCTTACTATGCCGATGGTGCCTCTGTTTATGATATTGGTCGGAAAAGGAGCGGCCGAGTTGCAACGCAAACACTTTGTGGCATTGAATCGCTTAGGCCAGCTTTTTACTGATCGAATCAAAGCATTGACCTTGCTGACGGCCACCAATCAACATGGACCGCAACAGCAAGTATTGTCTCAAGCCAGTGAAGGGCTCAATCAACGCACCATGAAGGTCGTTTCAGTAGCATTTTTGTCCAGTTCTGTGTTGGATTTCTTCTCCACCCTGTCTATGGCCCTGGTGGCCGTTTTCATTGGCTTTAATATATTGGGAGAAGTTCGCTTCGACGCTCAACTTGGCTTTCAAGAAGGCTTGTTTATCCTACTCGTGGCCCCGGCTCTATTTGCGGAATTGAAAACCTTGGGACGGTTTTACCATCAAAAGGCTCAGGCAGTCAGTGCCGCTCAAGCTCTGTTCCCGGTGTTGCAAAGCCGTGCAAATCCAACAGAACAACATAAGTTTAGCGGATTAAGCTGGCTCAACTTTCATATGGATGAACCTTACTTGCATGCTCGACAACTGCACTTGAAGCCGGGTGAATGGGTTCAGTTGCATGGCGCTTCAGGCGCAGGCAAAACGGTTTTTCTAGAGGCATTGATGGGATTTAGAGCGGCCAGTCATCGTCTTTCTGACGATTGCGCACTGCTCAGTCAAGATGCGGTTATTCTGCAAGGCAGCTTGCGAGACAATCTTAAACTGGATAAAGCCCGCGACGATGAACAATTGTGGCATGCGCTACAACAGGTGCAATTAGACCAATGGGCAAAAGCACTTCCTGAGCAACTCGATACAGAAATGGGCCAATATCCTGCGCTATCGGGGGGCGAGCGACATAGACTTTCTCTAGCAAGAGTCTTATTACAGGACGCATCGGTTGTACTATTAGACGAACCGACCGCCCATTTAACGAACGAACAACATCAACAAATCATCGCAATGATGCGAATGCACCTTCACAGCAAAACGGTGATTTGGGCGTCACACCGAGCATTGCCCAGTGATTGGTTTGGACAACATTGGACAATTCAAGATTCTGAGGTTATTTGCCAATGAAAAACGCCCTTTCTAGTGTCGTATTCAGCGTTACTCACACAGTTGCGGGTCTAGCCTTATTACTGGTGTCATCTTGGTTCATAGCCGCCTGTGCTGTGGCGGGCGTACAGTTCAATTATATGCTACCGGCGGTGATGATCCGCGCCTTGGCTTTGCTGAGAATCGGTTCAGGCTACGCAGATATGTGGCTATCACACCGATATTTATTGAAACGATTGCAACACACAAGGCTGAAATTGTTTGGCCAATTAACCGACCAGGTCGCCGTGGAGAGCGATGCTCAAGTGGATGCGTTAGCATACCAAAGCGAACACGTTGCCTCGGTTTGGGCATCATGGGTTGGCACCAATGCCAGTGCGATTTTAACCGTGTTCGTCTGTGGGCTCACCCTTACCATTTTTGCGCCGTTTTACTCCCTTTGGTGGCTACTAATTAGCATAGGGCTGTTGATCATCTATGCTACCGTTTTGTACCAAAGTGTGCATGCTGCTCAGAAAATCAATGAGGTGCGTTGTGCGTTGCAATCGCAGCTAAGGCAACATACCGATGCTGCTCCCTTGTGGCACATGCAAGCTCGTTTGATTGCACCGTCTGTGGCGCCTTTGCAAAAAAGACTCAAGGCCCAACAAAGTCGTTTAGATTTAGCTAACAACAGCGTACTGACAGTGAGTCTACTGTCTCTGTTGGCGGCTTTGTGGTTAGCTCCAGAAGCGCTTCTGGGTACCCCCATGCTGATGCTAATGCCGATGATGTTGTTTAGCCTGAATGACTGGTTCGGCCGCGCAATGAACGCTCAACAAGGCCTAGTGAACTATATTCATGGCCGCAAAGCATTGTCTGAATTGACTCAAAATGTCTCAGCTAAATATCGCTTCGACGCGCCCATCGAGGAGGTTTCTTTGATCCAGTTTGCTGCCCAAAACACCGCTATGGCGGAAGTGAATGGCAATCTATCGGGACCCGGGATATGTTGGGTAAAAGGCAGCTCTGGGTGCGGTAAAACCCGGTTCTTAATGGCATTATCAGGCTTAATTGATTACCGAGGAACTCGCCAATGCTGGCAACAAAATGGCGCGGGCATCCTCAACGATTGCTTGTACATTGAACAATTCCCCTATTGTTTGAGCGATACTCTGCGCAATAACCTGCGAGTAGCCAATCCCGACGCCTCCGACGCTGAACTGAAAAGGATCCTACACTTAGTAGGCTTAGACACTCTAGGAAATCTCGAGGAATGGTTGGGTACCGGCGGCCGACAACTCTCTGGAGGCGAACGCAAACGTTTGGGCTTGGCCAGAGCCTGTTTGAGCCGCTGTCATTGGATCTTGATTGATGAGCCATTTGAGTCACTTGATGGGGATAATCAGGCACGGGTTACAGACTGCTTGAATCGACTTGGACAACACAAACAGGTGATTTTAACCAGTCACGTTTTCCCATCTAAACTGCAACAAGACCAGCTTATCGACTTTGATAACGTTACTGGGCATTCTGTTAACATAGTGAACTTGGTGGATTGCCGAGAACACAAAGAGCACTCTGTGGAGTATGTGGAATGAGTAAAATAGCTATCACACCTTTTTTTGATGATGCCACCAACACCCTGACCTATGTCGTGAGCGACAAAGCCAGCGGCCTGACGGCAGTCATTGACCCGGTGATGGACTACGATAGTGCTTCGGGGACCCTTTCGAGTCAGGGAATCGACAAGGTAATCCACTTTTTAGACGAGAACGAACTGCAACTAGAATGGATATTGGAAACCCATGCCCATGCTGATCACGTGACCGCAGCCCACTACCTAAAACAGAAGCGCGGTGGGCACATTGGTATTGGGGAACATATTGGGCGGGTGCAGGATACCTTTAAGAGCTTGTTCAATCTGGAATCCGATTTCCCCTGTGACGGCCGTCAATTTGATCATCTCTTCGTAGATAACGAGATCATTAAGCTGGGACATGTGAACATTCACGTCATGCATACGCCCGGCCATACGCCCGCCTGCGTCAGTTACCTGATTGAAGATGCCGTGTTTGTCGGTGATACCCTATTTATGCCTGACTATGGAACGGCACGGGCCGATTTTCCCCTTGGTAGTGCCAAGGTTTTGTATCATTCCATCACCAGGCTCTTGTCATTGCCCATGACCACTCGCATGTTTGTCGGACACGACTATAAAGCACCGGGACGGGAAGAGTTCGCATGGGAAACGACTGTAATAGAGCAACAGCGCAACAATGTGCATGTGAATAGTGGTATCACTTGTGATGCCTTTGTGAAGATGCGTAATGAGCGAGATGCCACTCTCGCCGTCCCTAAATTATTGCTGCCATCTATACAGATGAATATTCGAGCCGGCCAATTACCACCGAAAGAAGACAATGGTAAAGCCTATTTAAAAATTCCATTGACGCAGAAGTAAGGGCAAACCGTGGATGTGATGATTTGGCTAGGGGCGATTTTAATGGGCTTGAGCTTGGGTTTACTCGGCTCCGGCGGCTCCATTCTTACGGTTCCGTTACTGGTCTTTTTAGCAAAAGAACCAGAAAAAGTCGCCATTGCAGAATCTCTGCTCATCGTTGGCGCAGTTGCTTGTGTGGGGGCTCTTCGCGCCCACCTAAGTGGTCACGCCAATCTCAAGCTTGCGCTATTGTTCGGTCTACCAAGCATGGCGGGAGCCTATTTTGGCGCTTGGGCTTCCCAATTTGTCAGTGGCGAAGTTCAATTGGTGATTTTTAGCATAGTCATGTTGGCGGCCAGTGGATTTATGCTCAAACCGCTCAAAACATCGATACTTCAACAACCAGCACATGTGCATCCAATCAAACTCATCGTCGCCAGTTTGCCAGTGGGCGCTTTGGCAGGGTTGGTGGGTGTCGGTGGTGGCTTTTTGATTGTACCAGCACTGTTAATTGTGGCGCGTATCTCCATGCAACAAGCCGTCGGTACGAGCTTGATGATCATTGTCTTGCAGTCCATCAGCGGATTTTACAAACATCATCAACTGTTTGAAGCCTCAGCACTGAGTTTGAATTGGAATACAATTTTAACCGTTGGTGGCTGTGCCATTGCCGGCGTATTAGCCGGAGGCAAACTAGCAGACCGCCTTCCCCAACAACAGATCAAACGGGTTTTTGGGGTTCTATTAATTGGCTTAGCGTTGTTTACACTCTACAGCGCTGTGGTCTAACTTTGTGAGTATCATCTTATGACCATTGAAACGATAACCCCATCCTACTCAGTCTCGGGTCCACTGACTGACCAGGAGTTATGTGAATTGAAAGCGCATGGCGTAACGACTTTGGTGAATGTCAGACCCGATGATGAAGTCGAAAATCAAACCAACCACCGTCAATGGCGCAACAAAGTGCGAGAAATAGGGATGGAATATGTATTTGTTCCCGTTGTCAGTGGTCAATACTCCCTTGCGGATATTACTGATTTTTATGATCTAGTGACCGATCCCAAGCGCAAAGTGCATGGCTTTTGCCGAACCGGCACCCGAGCATTCCATTTGTGGGCGTTAGCGCAAGCTGCAACCCAACCTCTGAGCACCATTCACACTCAATGTGAATCCTGCGGATTTGATCTCACATCGATCAGCCAACAAATGAAATTTTTGCATCAGCAACGTCCATGGGAGGGCATGCACATTTGAATGGTGGTGCAACTATCGAGAAACTCTGTAAATCCCTTAGACCTAAGTTTAATTGCTATAAACCACCAATGGCGGTTATTATCTAGGCGGTCATGTTTACTCGATACGTTGGAGAGAATGTTTAGCCGTCTGAGTTGCCATTCCTGTAGTCTAATGCGAGTGAGTGCATTCGCTCTCCTACTGCTCAGTAGCCTGTTAAATGCGCAGGAGACCAAAGTGCGCTTTTTGGGTGAACAATCCGCTCCTTTCATTATTCTCGATGAAGACCAAGAACCCACCGGCTTTTTAATTGATCTCACTCACAGTTTAATTGCGCAGACAGGTTGCGACGCAACCATTGAATTAGTCCCCTGGGCACGCGCCTACGAAATCGCCCGCACACAGGCCAATGTGGTTTTGATGTCAGTGTTACAAACCCCTGCCAGAATACCCGAATTTCAATGGGTTGGAAAAGTCCACGATGCCCGTGCAGCTTTAGTGGGTTTAAATGACCGGAAAACTAAAACCTTAGCAACGTTAGAAGAGGCTAAGACACTGCGTGTCGCCAGTGTACGCGGTTATGGCTCAGCAAATTACTTGCTCCAAAACGGCTTCGTAGAATGGCAAAACCTGATTCTTGCCACGACTCCGGAGCAATTGTGGGATCTGTTGTATATGGAACGAGTCGACTTGATCTTAACGAATTTAGGGACCAGTCGTTACGAAGCTATGACCTTTGGTCATGACAAAACTCGTCTAGTCACCGCCTACGAAATACCCGAGCTGAGCTACGAGCTACAAATGGCCACCAGCAAAACCACTCCACAGGATACGCTGAAACTGTTACAAGACGGTTTAAAAGCGCTCAGCGAAAATGGTCAGCTCGATGCAATAAAACACAAGTGGCATATGGATGATGGCGAATGAGAATTGGTTTTTAACCCCAACAAAACTGAGGGTGACGGCAAAACTTGATTTAGTCGAACTGCGCGTAATGTGCCGCTCGGATAGCTTCAAACTCGCCATTTTCAATGGCTTCACGCACCACCTTTTCCAGTAAAGACTTTTTTGCAACCAAGGGTGAAAACTTACTGATGGTTACAAAATATTCACTGTATTCAATAGGTTGATATTCGGCCAAAACGATAACGTTATCCATACCCAACCTTTGCAGAGTGGGAACTGTACTTTGTTCAAAATGCAAAAACGTGTCGATGCGCTTATTTACCAATAAATCAATTTTTTGCGTCAGTGTGGATACACCCACCATCGCCAAATTGGTTTCCTCATGAAATTTTTCAAAATACTTTGCGTGAACGGTAACACCAATATTTAGCGCTTTGAGATCATCAAAGTCTTTCAGCCGTGTTTTGTCGGATTTGAGCACAAAAAAGGCATGGCGGAGCTGTTCATAACTGGGAAAAATGTAGACAACTTCATCCTGTTCATCGCTTTGTCGCTGCATGCCCACCATAATATCGATCTCGCCTTTTTTTAGCGCAGCAATTCGGCGTGCAAAAGGCATTGGCGCGAGGGACAATTCCATGTCCAAATGTTTGGCAATGTTTTTTAAATACTTTGTGTGCAAGCCATCGATAAATTCAGGCGCGACAGAAGAACGCAGCATCTCTTTTGCCCACAGCGAAAATGGCAAAGACAATAAAATCACGCAGACGAAAAATTTGAAAAACGGCAAAGCGCAGAACCCTTAAATTTTGTGAGAGTATAGTAGCAAATAAGGGTGGTTTTCCAAATAAAAACGCCAAAGATCACAATACCAAGTATGTTTTTTCTGCCGCAGCATCATTTAGGTAAAATGATTAACCTTAGAATAGGAATAAGAGGCGGTTCTGGCTCAATTGAGTGAATCGGATGAGCTTCTATACTTGAAAAAAGTGCCCCGACAACTGGGTCGGAGCACAACTTCAAACTCAATCGTTACTGAACGCTTTGATCACGGTGTTGATGGATTCTTTTGCGTCGCCCAAAATCATCCGCGTGTTTTCTTTAAAGAACAAAGGATTATCTACCCCTGCAAAGCCAGCGTTGGCGGAACGCTTCAATACAAACACGGTTTTAGCCCGATGTACTTCAATCACTGGCATGCCATAAATGGGACTGCCCTTCATTTCTTTGGCTGCTGGGTTGACCACATCGTTAGCACCAATGACGATAACCACGTCATAGTTCTGCATACGCGGGTTTACATCATCCATTTCCATCAGTTGATCATAAGGCACATCAGCTTCGGCAAGCAGTACATTCATATGGCCTGGCATACGACCTGCTACAGGGTGAATCGCATATTCGACAGTCGCACCATTATTCTCAAGCAAGGTTTGCAACTCACGCACCGCATGTTGCGCTTGTGCCACGGCCATACCGTATCCAGGCACCACCAAAACTGATTGGGATGCTTCGAGCACATAAAACGCATCTTCTGCAGATAATGGGCGTATCTCCCCTTCAATTTGAGCGCTGTTTTCCACAGGTGTGGCAAAACCAGACAATAAAACATTCATCAATGAGCGATTCATGGCTTTACACATGATGTTGGTCAAGATCAGCCCTGACGCGCCCACCAGCAATCCAGTAACAATCAATATCGTATTGTTGACCGCCAATCCTGCTGAAGCTGCAGCGATGCCCGAATAGCTATTCAACAAAGCGATCACCACGGGCATATCCGCACCGCCAATGGAAATCGTGGCCCAAAACCCGAAGCTCAAGGCAACGGCAATGGTCAACCATAACCAATATGGATTAAGTGGGTCACTGACTAACAGGTAGCCACAAGCGATCATGCCTAAAATGTGCAGAATGCTCAGCTCACGCAGGCCGGTGAAGACCACCGCTTTGGTGGTGATTTTCTCTGCCAACTTTGCCCAAGCAATCAACGAGCCTGAGAAAGTAATGGCACCGACTATCAAGGTGAATAGCAAAGCGACCAGCAAAAACACTGAGTCTAGCATCGCTGGACTCGATTCCAAGGCGGTCATGGCCGCCCAGGCAAGCAACAAAGACGCCGCACCACCAAAACCATTGAACAACGAAACCAATTGAGGCATTGCAGTCATTTGTACGGTTTTGGCTGCCCATACGCCAATCGCACTGCCTAGCACCATGCCGCCGATGATGTATTCATAGCTAATGATGTTCTGGTCAGTAAGGGTCACCACAACCGCCAACAACATTCCAACAGAGGATACCAAGTTGCCTTTGCGGGCACTGGAGGGATGACTGAGTAACTTCAGACCCAGAATAAATAAGATTGCAGCAATGATATATGCAATGTTCACTAACATATCAGGAGCATCCATCGTGTTTTCTCCTTACTACTTTTGTTTTTTCTTGAACATGCCAAGCATGCGATCGGTGACGACATAGCCGCCCACCACGTTGATGGTGGCCAGCACCACAGCTGCGGTACCCAGTACAGTGGTTAACCACTGGCCATTGGAACCCGCCGACACCATTGCTCCCACCAGAGTGATACCGGAAATCGCGTTCGCCCCTGACATCAGAGGAGTGTGCAAGGTCGCAGGGACTTTTCGGATCAGTTCAAAGCCCAGAAAAGCAGCCAAAACGACAATAAAAAGCAAATAAATCGTATTCATAATCGGTTACCCCTGATAAGCCTTGCGCAGCATGTCATTAGAAATTTCACCTTGGTGGGTGATAACGCATCCGCGGGTAATGTCATCGTCAAAGTCCACTTTGAGTCTCGCTGTCTCAGCGTCATAAAACTCTTCAATGAAATTCAACAGGTTGTTGGCATACATGTTGGTCGCCGCCGTCGCTACTTGGCTGGGCCAATCGCCAGTGCCAATCACCGAAACCCCTTCTATCAGAATGGTTTTGCCCGCTTCTGAGCCTTCAACGTTTCCGCCGTTTTGGGCGGCCATGTCCACCACCACACTGCCCGAACGCATATCGGCAAGGACATCTCGACTGATTAAACGAGGAGGTTTACGGCCAAAGAGTTGTGCGGTGGTAATGACGATGTCTGAATCGACAATGGCAGCACGTTGACCCGCTTGCTGACGTTGACGCTGCTCATCGGTTAGCTCGTTAGCGTACCCATCTTTGGTTTGGCCAGTCTCGCCCAAATCGATGTGTAGGAATTTCGCACCCAGCGATTCGACCTGCTCAGCGACTACATCTCGAGTGTCATAGGCTGTGACGCTCGCGCCCAAACGTTTGGCCGTTGCGATGGCTTGCAACCCTGCCACACCTGCGCCTATCACGAACACTTTGGCGGGTTTGATGGTGCCCGAAGGCGTCATCATCATGGGCAAAATTGAACCATACTGATTCGCTGCCTGCATCACCATAACGTATCCGGCAAGACTGGCCTGAGAGCTCAAGGCATCCATTTTCTGGGCACGGGAAGACCGAGGGATCATCTCTACGGAAACGGCGGTGATATTCGCCGAAGCCAGACTTTCCACCTGAGACTGCCGGAAGAAGGGGTCAAGATGACCAATCACGGTCGCACCTTGAAGCAATGCTTTGACAGTGCGTTCACTGGGCTGATTGACCATCAACAAAACATCAGCCTCCCCTAGCGCCGCCTCAATGTGGGTGAAACAATGGGCGCCCGCTTCAATAAACGCGTCATCATCGTAACCAGCGGCAAGCCCTGCTCCCCCTTGAAAGTGAACGTCTATATCGCTTCGAACCAGCTTCTTCACTGTGGCTGGCGTAATCGCACAACGCTTATCCACCTTTTCGCACCACTCATTCTCAACGGATTCATTTAATACAACGAGTTTCATGTGCCTCCCATTAACTAGCTCTGTTGTAACAGACGATCAAGGACACCACACTGGTCGTACCATGGCACATTTTTTCAACAAATGTTCAAGATACCGAAAACGTATACGGCGCGTTACGCCTTATTGTGATTAGCTTTAGCAGGGTGAAAGCCATTTATGGCAACTGGTCAGCGTAAACCACAGATGGGCTATTTTTCGAAAATCGAAAGGCTTTGGGTGGGTTTTATCTATGGGTTGGTGTGAATTTGTCTGTGCTATAACAAGCAGTAATTCGGCTATGATGAGATTAATGGGGAGGAGTCAACTAGCTTACCAATGACGTTTAACGCTTGCTGATAAGTGTCACATGAATAAAAAGGCAAGTGATGTTGGCCTGAAATTTCGGTGAAGTATTCTGCAACCAAGATATTGGCTCCAACAATACACAGCCCACAACACCCAAATTCTTTTGTTATCTGTATATGGCTTTGCAAAATATCAAAGGCCGTTGTAGGAGCAAGGATGTCCTTATTCGAGTACAGATCTATTCGTGCCCAAGGATTTGGCGCTTCTGGATACTGCTTTTCTATTTTATTGCATGCTTCGGAGGCACCTTTTTGATTAAATGGAGCAGAAAATTTCACATGTAAAATACTGTGCTCCCAAAATAAATCAGCGTCGCCGTGCCCTTCAAAACCGATCATAACACTTGCTCCAAGTGCCTGTTGATATGCAGGCATACCCTAAACTTAGTTGGCATTGTTAAAAATGTTTACGTCCCTCAAAGCTTCTTATTACAGATTGAGTAAGACGCAATCGAACAATCGTTGTGATTGAACTATAGCCATGAATGGTAAATTCGCCACAGTGACCATCACATCTTCAAAGAGCGTTCTCCTTTATGAATACTCTTTATGGAAGCGAAGTGCACCATTAAAAATGTGAGGATACTCAGCAACAGTCGCGGCCAATGGATCAGTAACCACTTTTCAAATTCGCTTTGAGCATTGCCTATCAATCTATAAAAAGACTCAGTGATCACTTGGAACTGACCAAAGTACAGCAAGGTCAAACTGGCATTTATCGCCCAAAGTAGTAAGGCCAACACCCATACCGTTCGTGCACTATTGGCTTGCCATCCCCAATAAGCAGACAGTGGCATAAGAATCGTTATGAGCAATGCAAGCACCGCTGTAGAACGAGAAATCAAAGGCCATTTCTGTAATGATAAATTCACTGAAAACTCAGCGGAAAGACCACTAAGATGAATCGCAGACAGGGCGCTAACAAACAACATGTTTAACGCGAACAATCCGGACAACAGCACAGTGCAAATATACACGGTGTCTTTTAGCAGCATGGACGTTTGCTCAGTATTAGTCACCTAGAACGCCAATACGTGGTGCGGCAGTCGAAACCCGCGGCAAGGGCTGGATAGCTAAACTCAACAAAACCTTATTGCCCCAAGAACATCAGGCAACCCATTAAATAAATAGGAACCGCTAGAAAGCTGGGGATCCAAACAAAAGTTCGCAAAATAGGGATTCCCGCTAGAAACACGGGTACATAGACAAGACGCGATATGATTGTCATTGACGCCGCGATTTCTGTCCAATTGTTGGATACGCCAAGGTGGATCCCAAGCAAAACTAGGGGAAGGTAAACAATGGCTCCTTCTTTTAGATTGTTGAGCGTACTGTCAATGCGAACATTGAACGCATTTTTTTCTATCAATTCTGTTCGATTTGAAAAACCATAAGCTAAGCCTTTATCAATGGCAGTGTAGATTGCTTGAAACGTGACCATAAAGAAAAGCAAACCGGAGTAGATCAGGACACTCCACTGTTCTACAGTCATATAGGTTCCTCGACGGTTTTAGTTGAATAAATGAAAAGTTGTTTGAGCGCAATGTCTTTCTGGAGACATTGGGAATATGGCAAAAATAGTATCGATAAATATCGCCAGCGAATATTGGCAATATCGGTCATTTGGTGATGAATTCAGTCACCACTGCAGCAGAACTTGTGTTACTCACAATTGGTCGCTTAAAAACTGGTCTCTATTGTGACGATGAGCCTTTTTGGCAAAAGCGCCTCTCTGCGGAGCAGAGATGACCGTATTTGCTACTTATTTGACTGATATTACCACTACATCCATAACCGCAAGATCGTTAATATTTTCGTCAAAGTCCATGGAAAACTCTGCGGGTGCCGCCAGTCTAAAACAGCCTTGAGGTAAAAAACTGGCTGTCTTTGTAAGCTGCTCTCACATGGACTACATTGAATACACAATGGCGGTTTGAGAGAACTTGTTTGGTTGCAGCCTAAAAGGTGTAATCCAACAGAAAAATGTACCTCAGCAACAAATAAGCTTTTGAACATCGCTGTCAATCAACCTTAATCGAGAATGCAGATCATGCCTCAACACTCAATTACCATTTTAAAAACTGCTGTTTGCGGGATTTTAAACGTCGATCCTGAAGAAGCATTGAAGCGCGTTCCTTGGTTACAAGAAACACATAAAAGCGCTCATTTAGGTGTAACCGGAGCCGAATATTTTGCTTTTTGGGAAACTATTATCGAACTGGCAGGACCTAATCCTGATTTAATTGCCTTGGGCAAAGCTATGGCAAATGGCCCAGTGGTGGCGATATTTTTGGCCTTTGCCAGTGCCCCTAACTTGGAGCAAGCTTTTCATCGTTTTGCTCGCTACAAGTCTTTGTGCGGGCCAGTAATGTTTTGTATTGGCCGCACATCAAAGCGTCTGAAAGTAGAAATTATGAGCGAGTATGACCAGCTCTCGGTTCCCAGCACACTGGTACTATCAATTGGAATATTTGTGTTAGAAAAGTCACGGAACCACTCTGCTCGTAATATAATCCCATGCTCTGTTACTTTACCAGATGGCATCGATCCAGAACTTGTCAAACCCTATTTTAACGTTGACATCAATGTGGGTAGTCACTTTGCAATTGAGTTTTCTGACGCTGACGCCAGAATCCCCTTTATTTCCGAAAATGAGCCTCTGTGGATGGATATTAAACTCGACTTAGAACGGCAACTTAACGAACGTGATAGCTACCATGCTTTTCACCTAAGAGTCGAAGCCGCCATTCGAAAGTTGCTTAACACAGGCACAGGCCCAGCACAAGTTGAAACTGTTTGTTACCATATGGGTATAAGTCGTTCTACCATGCAACGGAACCTCAAAGAGGAAGACAAATCTTATCAACAAATTCTCGATGAAGTTCGTATTGAATTGGCGGATCGCTATTTGGCTAAAACCGCTTTAAAGCTTGACCAAATAGCCTCTTTGGTTGGATTTACAGACCCCAAATCCTTTCATCGTGCGTTTAAATCGTGGACAGGCATGACACCTCAACAATTTCGCGAGAACAAAAAAATCTCCATGACACAACATTAGATATTTTTATGGTGAGATAACTCGCCATAAACAAATTTTGGCGAAAATACGACCGAAATTACTAATGGTTGACTGTATTTGCCACTCGATAATTTCCACCTTTTAAGTCAACATCAGTCGCTCAGTGTTATTAACGTTTTACCCCAACATGTCCCCCATTACGAAACAGAAGCAAGCAAACAAGGTAAATCATGAAAACCACCGTTTCATTTATAGCCATACTCGCTATCGGAGCCTTTGTAGGCAACATGTTGAACATTGGTTTAAGTCATGCGATCTATTGGCGTTCTCTGAACCCAAACGAATTTATGAGCTTCTTTGCCATCGATTTCCCCCTTTTATTGATGCCAACGGCAATGACGCTGCTACCGGCTTGGCTGGGCAGCCTTTTCGTCTTTGTTAAAAGCGAAAAAAACACGCAAGGCCGAAAGTACTGGGCTCTAGCCTTTTTGGGTTTAACCCTTACCATCATTCAGACCTCAGTCTATCATCTACCGATGAACTTAAAGTTCATGGCTGAGAGTTACGATGCGCTCACTGCATCAAATGAACTGACCGGCTGGATTATTTCCCACTGGATACGCATCACAGTAGCAAGCATTTCAGGCGTGTTTGCCATCAAAGGTCTACAACAGGCGACGATAATTTCACAAAGTTAGACAAATTAAATGCATGTATCTGGTGACACAATTGACGCTAGATTAAATTGACCGAATTTGCTACCCATTGACCGTATTTGCCTCTCGATAAACCACACATCATGCCCCAGAATTAATGGTGAACTTGTCCTCTGCAATGAGCGTAACCACCTTGAAACCACTTGTTTTTATTCAGCTTATAGGGCTGCTTACCATCGCCGGATGCACTAATCCGTCGCCACCAGAAAAAGAGAGTAAAAGGTCGGTGGTGACCTATCAGGTGAGCAATGATCCAGTTCACCATCAGTCCACTTATTCAGGTATTTTGCGAGCCAGCCAACGTGCCGAATTGAGCTTTCAAGTAGCCGGTCTGATCGTCGAAATGAACATGACTTTGGGCGACCAATTTCAGCGAGGCGATGTGCTAGCAAAAATCAACAGCACCGAAAGGTTGTTGGAAGTGGCTCAGCAAATGGCAAATTTAACCGAGGCACAAGCGGATCAAAACTATGCCCAACTGACCCTCCAACGGCTCACCACGCTAAAAGGAACCGATGCAGCTTCGCAAGCCGACTTTGATTTGGCAAAAGCGCGATTGGAAGCAGCGAATGCGCGCATCATTGCCATAAAAGCCATGATTGGGCTGGCACAGAAACGCCTTTCAGAAACTACCCTAAGTGCACCTTTCGACGGCGAGATTGTCGAGCAAATCAAAGAGGTTTCTCAGGTTGTTGCAGCAGGTGAGCCGCTTTACCGTGTTATAGGTGACGACCATGGACTCGAGGCAGTGGTTAATCTACCCGTCGCCGCATTGGCCAACTTCAAGACGGGAAGCATCACTCAAATCAACGTATTACCCATGGGATTAAAACGACCGGCAACCGTGATTGAGGTGGGTAATGCGGCTAACGCTTCCGGACTGTATCCGATTACACTGCAGTTGGCAGACCCAAGCGGTCTTAGATCCGGTCTAAGGGTTGAGGTACTCAGCCCTGATTCGCAAACTTTATCCTCTAATATCATTATTCCACTGACCGCCTATCGGGCAGCAACTGCCACATCAGGAAGTGTATTTTTGGTAGATAAGACGACTGGTGTTGTAACTGAGCATGCTATCAAACTGGGCGATATTGGCGACAATGGCATTGCTGTGTTGGATGGATTGAAATCTGGAGACCTAATCATCGCCAAAGGCTTAGCCGCATTGCGTGATGGCGATCAGGTTCAAGTGTTGTCCATTGATATCAAACGATTTAATGATTAAAGGCGCAGCAGAATGAATATATCGGTCTTGGCGTTGCGCTATCAATCAGCGGTGTTTCTGATTGTTTCACTGATCATGCTGTATGGCGTCTACAGTTACTTCAATTTACCTGCCAGAGAGGACCCGGAAATACTGGTGCGTGAAGCGGTAGTGGTAACAACCTATCCTGGTCTTGACGCATCGAGAGTTGAAATGCTGGTCACCAAGCCCCTAGAAGAGACCATTGCAACGCTACCAGAAATAAAAGAAATCCGTTCAACCTCTATCGACGGTATTTCCATCATACATCCGGTGATTGACGACAATTTCACTGATTTAAGTCAGATTTTCGATCAACTGCGGGAAAAAATTCTGGATGCCACAGCAAGTTTGCCTGAAGGAACCAATGCACCACAAATCAACGACAACTTTGGTGACGTTGCCGTTATCACATTAGCCCTTTGGGGTGACGACTACCCGCAAAAAGACTTATTGGATTTTGCCCAGCATTTGCGGGATCAAATGTTGGCTATACCTGGCACCAAAAAAATTGAAATTCTGGGCGTTCAGCCAGAGCAGATCTCAATAGAGTTTAGGGATGCTGTGGCCTCACAAATTGGCATTTCACCAGAACAATTCGTGGCAGCCATTCAAAATCAGAACATCATAACACCAGGCGGTCAAATTGATACTGGCGAGACAGCCTTCATCATCAGTACGTCAGGTGATTATCGCAGTATTGAAGATATAGAAGATACCCTTTTGACCCTTCCTGGCGTAGATGGCTTAGTGCGCATTGGCGATATTGCAACCATTAAACATGGGTACATCGACCCGCCACTTAATAAGGCTTTCTACAATGGCCACGAGGCGGTGGTGTTAACTCTGACCATGCGCTCGGACCGTTCGGTTTTGAACTATTCAAAAGTAGCAACTGAGCACATTGACCGGCTCAGAGAAACCCTACCTTTGGGATTAAACTTTGATGTGATTACCTATCAGGCTGATCAGGTCAGCAATGCGGTTTATGGTGTCTCTATAAACATGTTACAGACTCTTGCAATAGTTCTAATTGTGGTGGTGATATTTTTGGGGATCCGCACAGGTATTATAGTGGGTTCCATCATACCTGCAGTGATCCTGGCGACTTTGGGCATTATGGGCGTTTTCGATATGCAACTCGAGCGCATGAGTCTAGCCACTCTAATTATCTCCCTCGGTCTATTGGTAGACAATGGCATAGTCATATCGGAAGATTACAAACGGCGTTTAAGTGAACACGGTAATCGTGACTTAGCACTGCAACAAACCAGTTCCGAGTTAGCTTTTCCTTTGTTGGCTTCGTCTTTTACCACCATCGCGGTGTTTTTGCCGCTACTGATAGCCGAAACGGCCTCAACCGAATACACCCGCTCGATCTCACAAGTGATCTTGATCTCGCTATCCGTTTCCTGGGTCTTCGCGCTGACGGTAACAACCACTCTTTGTTATCATTTTGTCAGCCTTCCCGACGAGCAGCATTCCAACGACATTAGTCCCAAACAAACCGTTGCCCAACGTATTTTTATTGGCGCTGAACAGGCATATGGCCGTGTACTTGCAAAAATACTCAAGGCTCGATGGCTGTACGTGACAATGATGCTCGTATCATTGTTCCTCGCCGCTATGCTGATGGGTACTATCGACCAAAAGTTTCTACCTGAAAGTGACCGTGCTCAAATACTGGTGTATGTCGATCTCCAAGCAGGGGTGACTGAGCGCACCACAGAAAAACGCCTAAGACAAATGATGGATATCATTAGTGACAAACAACGTTATCCCGATGTACTTAGCTATGCGGCCTATGTGGGGTTTGGTGGCCCTCGATTCGTATTATCTTTAGCTCCTGTAGATCCTGCGCCAAACAAAGGCTTTATTGTGATCAATATGAAGGACATTGAATCAACCATTGCAAACGTAAATGCCCTTCGTGAGGATTTTCGCTCAGCTCTTCCAGACGTTAATGCCAGAGTATCTCGAATGTTTCTCGGACAAAGTGATCCGACTGTCATGGAAATTCAGATCAAAGGACCAGATGACCACTACTTATATGAAAAGGCAGTTGAATTAGAGAAAATTTTAAAAGACGTGCCAGGAACCATTGATGTCTGGTCTGATTGGTACAATCGGATTGACCGTCTAGAAGTGAAAATCGATCAGCAAGCGGCACGAATCGCCGGTGTGACGTCGAACGACATATCTCGTTTGTTGAGTCAATTTGCTTCGGGATTACCCGTGTCACAGTTTCGCGATGGCGACGAAGTAATCCCCATTGTGATCCGTAGCACCGGACAAGAGCGCATTAGCATAGACCGGTTACGCACTGCGTCTGTGTATGCATCACGAACGGGGGAAGCGATCCCCCTTTCACATGTGGCAACGGTCAATCGGGTAGCAGGCTTTTCCTTTATCCAACGAGAGAATCTCACCCGTACAGTGACCATTCAAGGCCGTAATCCCAATCTAACGCCACAAGATATGGCTCCAATGCTTGAGCCCATACTCGAAGAGTTCAACAAAAGCTTAGCGCCCGGCCACTACACCGAATTCGACGGGTTGTTGAATGAAATCAATGCCACTAATGACGCTCTTGGCGCGACCATGCCACTGATTTTGGCCCTATTTCTGATTACTTTGGTACTGCAATTTAACGACTTTAAGCGCCCCGCTCTTTTGTTGATGACGCTGCCGTTTGTCATCATTGGGGCGGCGATTGGTTTATTTGTAATGCAATCTACTTTTGGATTTATGGTGATATTAGGATTATTCGCGCTCATCGGGATCTTGGTAAATAACTCCATTGTGCTGGTAGACCGCATTGATACTGAATTAAGAGAAGGTAAAAAACGTCCAATTGACACCGTCATCAGCGCCTGTCAAAGACGTTTGTGGCCGATACTGATGTCCACCACCACCACCGTAATCGGTTTACTGCCTCTTATCATCACCCAAGACATTTTATTCTATGGCATGGCATGTGCTCTGGCCTTTGGACTTGGCATTGGTACTTTGTTTGTGTCTTTAGGACTGACACCCATTTTATATTGCCTATTTTTCAAAATAACAGCGGAAAAAGAAGTTCCAAATACAACTAGTTAAAGTCCCAGCAGTTACGTAAACGCGCCAATCAATTGAAATTTTGAGGTTGATCATTGCCTCACACAAATAAGGAGTGGATATGCCAAAACCGGTCAAAACCATTGCAATTGTGGGAGCTACAGGCCTTGTGGGTTCCAAACTGTATAGTTTGCTTGATAAAAAGCGCTACAAAATCTACGTGGTCGGTCGATCATCGGATAAGCTAAAGCAAATGTTCCCAGATGCCAAAGGACATATGGACTGGCAAGATTTCGAGTCGAGTGACTCAGGTATTTTAGACAGTATTGTCAATTTGGCAGGTTCGAACGTTTCTGCGCAAAAATGGGACGAAGACTACAAAAAATCCATGCTAGATAGTCGCATAACCTCAACCCTAATGTGCGTCGAGAAATGTGCCATGAATCCCAACATTCATCTCATCAATGCGTCTGCGGTCAGTGCTTACGGATTCTATTCCGAACCCTATATTCGTTTTACCGAGCGCAATCTCAGCGAGCGCAAGGGAAACTCATTTCTGCAAGATCTTATCGATCAGTGGGAATCAACTGCACTGAAGGCAGCAGCACTTGGAAACACAGTGACGCTGTTGCGCACGGGTGTCGTATTGGATCTCTCTGAGGGTGCGTTGCCGGCCATGAAAAAGCCCTTCGAATATTACCTTGGTGGAACAATCGGCCACGGCCGTCAAATGATGTCGTGGGTGAGCACTTTAGATATTGCCCGAATCATAGAATTTTTACTGGAGCAACCTGACATTCGCGGACCGGTCAATTGTGTCGCCCCAATCGCTTGTGACAATCGAACCTTTGCAAAATCCCTTGGCAAAGCAATGGGAAAACCCAGCACAATCCCAACACCAGCCTGGGTAATCAAGTTAGCCATGGGCCAGATGGGTGAAGAGCTGCTCATTAAAGGCCAACACGTTTACCCAGAAAAACTCCTTAACGCCGGATTCCATTTTCAAGATCCCACTATCGAATCCTACTTCAACAGCATGCAAATCTGTTGATAGAGCTAACCTATTTGGTGTGAAACATTACTTTTAGAAACTGTCTAAGCATTTGTATTAATGGGGAAAATACGCTCTTAAAGCATCCGTTAATTTATCTTTATTGAATTGTTAGCTCCAATAGTTGCCTTGAATCAAGCCGGTTTCGGATAATTAAGAAAGTTCTGTCACAGCCGGAACGAAACGGCAATAATCGGTTAAAAGTAATATTTAGCGACGCCGGTGAAAAATACTCAATAAACGAGCCTGTCGCACGAATGGTTCTGCCTCATCTTGCAAGTGTTGTTTCAACATAACTCGACGAGCCAAAATGAATGCAAGAAGCGCAAAAAGGGCACCACCTAGATATTGACCAAGTAACACGCCAGGTGCGCCATACCAGTGCGAACCGACGATGACGAACGGAATGGTGCCGAGCGTGTGCCTGCCCCAATTTACAATAGTCGAATAGAACGGATAACCCAGATTGTTAAAGGCAGCATTTGACACGAAGATAACCCCATTGAAGAAGAACATAAGCGACAGTGGGCCTGCGAAAAGAAATACTAAGGTAAGCGCCAATCCATTATCGAGTTGAAACATCAATTGGATAGCCGGACGAGCAAGAAACAACAGGCCCGAAACAATAACGACAACTAGGCCCGAAAACACCAGCCCATCACGGAATGCACGATGCACGCGATCGTTAAGTCCAGCACCTGCATTTTGGGCGATGATTGGCCCAATTGCGCCGGAAAGAGCAAAAATAATCCCAAAAGATAATGGCGTCAAGCGTGCAACAATTGCCATACCCGCTATAGCCAATTCGCCAAATTCCGCCATGGATCGGGTCACATACGCTTGGCCAACCGGCGTCGCAAGTTGGGTCAGAATGGCTGGGATGGCAATGGCAAGTATGGGTCGCAAATCAACTGTCAGGCTACTAAATGTTGGTTTATCGAATCCGTCGTAATGTCGTAACAATGGAAGTAAAGCGGTTGTCGCAATAACAAACTGAGCACAAACGCTAGCGATGGCTGCACCGGTCAATTCCAGACCCAGACCAAAGATCAGTATCGGGTCAAGGACTAGATTGACCAATCCACCCCAAATGGTGATCATCATCGCTCTTTTTGCATCACCATAGGCACGCAATATAGCACTACCGCTTATGCCAATCATGAGCAGAGGGAGTGATGGCACAATAATTTGCAGGTATTCAACCGTCAAGTTCAATGTGTGGCCGTTTGCACCGAGTAATCCAGCAATATACGCAAGATTGAACCAAACAAAGGCGGCAAAAATCACCCCAAAAACTAGCCCATAAATCAAGGAGTTTGTTGCCAGCCGACGCCCATTTTCCTTTTCACGCGCTCCCAAAGCGCGGCCGACCAACGCGCCCGCGGCAATCGCCATACCGATTGCGAAAGATGTGGAAAAGAATAGGATTACACCAGCATATCCAACAGCCGCGGCCAGCTCTGCTTTGCCCAACATCGAGATGAAAATCATGTCGACAAAATCAACTAAAAATACAGCCATTAAACCAATACATGTGGTCAAGGACATGACTGAGATATGTTTGAACAAACTACCTTGGGTGAACCTTGCTTGAATGTAAGTGGCTTTATCTGTCTCGCTCATTTAACAAAATAATCCAAGTGACAATATTAAAAATGAATAAAACACATAAGGACTTACCTTTATCTTCTTTCTAGACTCGGTGAGGTCCTTACTCTGCAGAATCGCACTGAACGCGGCAGACCTATTAAAGAAGCTCCAAAATTTCTTTTGTGGAGAGTAAAGCATGAGCATATGTTGGCCCATTTATATGGTGGGCGGCATACAACGCTTCTTTGCTGAAAGCTGCTGTAGCGTCAGTTACGAGAGTAACGTGATAACCAAGTTCAGAGGCGTACTTTCCCGTTGTTTCAATACAAGTGTTTGCTACAAGCCCGATTAGAATGACATGGGTGATCTCTCTTTGCTTTAGCAGAAAATCTAAATCTGTATTTGCAAACCCGCTGCTCCCCCTATGCTCCTTTACAATGGTATCTCCCTCTTGTGGAGCAAAATCAGCATACCATTCGCCACCCCACGAGCCTCTTTGAAACACCTGCGTATCAGAACTTCCCTGTTTGAATGGTGAAACATGCTTCCATTTGCTCACATCCCCGGGTTCAGAACGTTGATGCGGAACGATAAAGATTGGCAATCCTATCTTACGTACTTTACTGGTTATGCTTTTCAGGTTTCCATGCAAGCCAACTTCATTCGCAGTTTCGGCTATACCTGGCCACATTTTTCCGCCTTCGGCTAGAAAATCATTGTAAGGATCGACAAAAAGTAACGCTGTTCTCGAAATTTCATACTTAGTAGTAGACATTAGCTTTCCTTGTGACGTTATTGTTGATGCCTCTGAATGATCACAACTTAGAATGCAGCATCCAAAATACTGAAAAAACTATGGAGGTTTGTCTTTTAAACTGACCGACACAGTGTACTTATCTCTCGATTACATTGGCCATATTGCGCCAGTAGCTTCATCACAGTAGTTCCACATTTTTCTTCTCAATACTGGGTCAAGCGCTAAGTTAGGATTATAAACTTTCCTCACCACTGGATTTCCTGCCATTCCAGTGATTCCACCTGGCCCAATAAAGCTTCCATCAGGAACGCTTGTGTCCACTGTAGCTCTCAGCGTAGATAATGCGCCTTGTGCCGCATCCATCATGAAAATTCCCCGTACACTTCTGAACACAGAGGCGATGATACCCGAGGAAGCATCGAATAAAGGTGTAGCGGTTAACCCAGGGTGTGTGGAATGCACATTAATTTTGTGTCCAAGTTGTGCGTTATTGATGAGTTCGCGAAGCACATCTCTGAATTGAATGGCTGCTATTTTTGATACACCGTAGACTTCCCATGGGTCATATTTCTTTTCGGCATTTAAATCATCCCAAATACTTTTATCACTCACACCACTACTCGCAGATGAGCTGGTTGATACAATCACAGATTTGGGAGCGAGCTGAATTTTCGAAAAAAGCAATGATGCAAGTAGGTGGTGTCCAAGCACATTGGTTGCCATTTGTAACTCGAAACCATCCACAGATTCTTTTCTTTCGGGCAATGCCATAATGCCGGCATTTAACAGGAGGCCATCAATATGCAAAACATTAGTATCTGCAATTACTTGATCTGCAAATCTCCTGACAGATTCTAAAGAAGAAATATCGAGTGAAATAACCTTAAGACCGCTTAAGTCATCATTTGATTTATTAATGCCAGTTAATGCTTGGTGCGCTTTATCTACATTTCTGTTGCCAGCAAGCACCTGCGCACCTCTTCTGGCTAGTTCATAAGCGATTACTGTTCCGATACCAGAGCTCGTGCCAGTGACAACATAGGTTTTGTCGCTTAAGTCCTTAGGTATATGTTCTATTTTCCAGCTCGTCATAAAAATCCTAATCGCAATCAGTCTAGCCATGTATCAAGGGCCCAAGTAGCTTGGGCTTGAAGCCTGAAACAGATCATCTAAATAACCAAAACAGACTATTGATGTTGCTACTTACTCTATTCATGAAGCCGGTTAAGCACCGGAACCAATGAAATCAAAAAAGCCAAAAAACCATGCCAATCTATTGATTTTTATAACATTAACCAAAGGCAACCGATTCATAAATAAGTGCTATAATGTCGCCACATATATATAGAAATACGACTTAACAATATAGCTTGCAATTTAAAAGCTATATTGTTAACTTTCAAAGTGCAAGCTAATTATGAGAATAGTTTCTACCGTAAACTGCCCGATTGCTGCCTCCTTAGACATACTCGGGGACAGATGGACATTAGTTGTCTTGCGAGATATTTTGTTGAAGGGAATTTTCTCTTTTTCAGAGATTGGCTCAAAAGAAGGCATAGCAACAAATATATTGAACAACCGACTAGATCGGTTAATGAAGATCCAACTTATTGAACGCTTTACTCACCCGTCCGATAAAAGAAGAAAGATTTATCTCCCCAAAGAAAAAGCTATTGCACTCATTCCAGTTCTCGTGGAATTGATTGTTTGGGGTGATGAAAATACAACAGCTAGAGGCCGAGAAGAGTTAGCGAACGCTATAAAAATTGATCGTGAAGCTATCATCGAAGAACTGAAAACCAATATTCGAAGCTCTATTGATGCAGTAAATAACATTAATGCTTGCTAGTCACCAATTACACCCATTACCCCGCAATCCCTTGTGGTCGACCCGTAAAAATTCGCATTACGACACCAAAATGTAAGCTTTGCTGGACGTTAGTTCCGGTGAGCAAATCAAAGTGCCACCCGAATTGAACCGAGTGACACAATCCATTCATTAGCTTAATGACTAGATATTAAACCTGAGGATGTAATTACCGTCTAACTCGAAACACCAACAAAAGAGCGAAGGAAAGCAAGAAAACGAGAATGTTGCCCGGTTCAGGCACAGCGTTAGGGGTATTGGGTCTGTTTTGTATGCCAGCCATGATTTCATAGCTACCACTAAGGTAAGCGCTTGGGCGACCCGATGAATCATTTACCAACCAATAAGTGGTGTTATCTTCTGTATTCAAATCGTTAACATGAAACGACCCATCATCATAAGCTCCTGAAACCATCGTATCAAAAAACACAGTTTCTAATGCACCACTGTCAAATGTGAGGGCAGTATTTTGTAGATCAGAGGTTGTCCAACTCACCCCTGCTAAACTAAATTCAAAAAAGCTTACAATATTTCGTTGAAAACCGACTGAGGAGAGGTAAGAGTCATCAAAACCGAACCAGGCGTGCAAAGTGCTCGGGGGAGAGTCAATACCAAATGGACTACCGACTTGCTCTTCAACATGCAAAGCAAGGGTGTAGTAAATGATGTTTGCTTGAGATGAGAGCGGAAGTAATAGAGAGATTAAAGTAACGAATTTAACAATAAAACGCTTCATCAAAGCTTTCCCTTATACAAGATGAACAATCAACTCAAAGGTAAATGATAATTCGTTCCATGACAATAAGTAATTAAATCAGATAAATAGGCTTTAACAACACTTGATGTTAACCAAGTACCGCGTATTGCCCTAAGAAAATATTTAGCAATCTAGACAAACTAAAAGGCGTTTGTTTTGAAGAAGGGGAATTTGGTCGGTGTGAGAGGATTTGAAATTTACCTGATCACACTACATAGCAATATATAGTGATACTTCCGTCAGAGCGACACTATATAGCGATACTTAGCATTACTTTCGGGGTGCAAAAAAGGGTGCTGGGTGCAGAAATGGGTGCAATATTAAACTTCTTTGATAAGTAGTAGCTCATATCTGATCTTAAATTTTCGACAAATAGGTTTGGACTTCATCTAACAGCCAGCCAATAGCGCATAACAGACATTCAACGCCCGGCCCACCAAAAGCCAAACTGGAGCGACTTTTATGATCAAGCGTAGCTAAACGAAACCACAAAAATCGGGGATGTTTGCGCGTCTGCGCGGGGGCGTTTGTTAAATATTTTCAATTACAAACCTCGCTGCTTCAATACGCATATTCATTAAGTTAATTAGATTTTTATAGAGATCCATTTTCATCTTAAAATATCTGAGAGGAATGTGTCTATAAACTCTCTGACACATTAGATAATTTTGGTAATAAAGTTGAGCCTGATTTTCGGCACTTTGCAGCTCAAATTCAGCCGATTCTTTTTTGTTTGTATCGTTTATATTTAGCGATAAAAATAATTGCCCATCATACCGCCAAGGATTCTTAGTTAACTCGTAGTCAAACATAGTTAAATAGCCGGAATTTATGATGATGTTTGTTATTTCCACGTCATGCGTAGGATTGTCAATTACAAATTGATCTAAATTCTCAAAGTTCTGAATATCGCTTCCGGTTAACTCTCTAACAACCTTTAATATTAAATTTGTTATTTCCGTTTGTTTTTGAATAGGGCTATCGCTCTTTGCGAACTCTATCTCATGAGCTTTTGCGAGTCTTAGGCAGCCACTTATAGTATTTGTGTGGGACGATTTTTGTAAATCCTTTGGTGTACAGTAATCCGAGTTATCAACGAGATTCAATCCTGCGTATTCAAATGATTGTGCGACCAAGCGAGAACAAAACTGTCTATTTGATTTTTCACCTTTGTAAAGAGGGTTTTTCGTTCTAGCAGCCTCTATTACTGAATATGATGTTCCTATTTGAGAGCGAGCGAACATTACTGCTCTATCAACATAGATGATATCCAGTACTCTATATACTTCAGCATGGCTTTCTTTTTCAAATAGTAATCTTTGAATATTATTTGAATGTACACCCTGACCATCAGAATGAATAAAGCTGCCATCTCCGACATACAGAATTGCGTGAGAGAATTTGCTAAAAGTTGCGAAGCGCACAGCTTTGCTAATTGATCCTACCTGAGCAGTCAATATTATGTCTCCAGCTCTTAACAAGCTCATCTCAAATATATACATTCGATCTAATTTTCCCTAACGACTTGCTCTAGGGCACAACGGAGCGCTGCGTAGTTTTTTCCCTTGTAACATTTTGCTAATCCTTGGACCTTATCAACTCTGCTATTTCAGCAGCGATCTCTTCAATCGTATGTGTTGCCGTACTGCGGGCCACTTTATCAGCTATTGAAGAGCTAAAATCCATTACCTGCTGTTTAGTAATGTTGTGCCATATTGGTAAAAGAATTTGCTCGCCAGATACAGTTCGAGTAACAATTCCGTCTAACTCATAGTTAGTCCAGCCTTTGTTAATAAAAGCAGGGGACAATACAACAAGACCCACTCGGCTGCTCGCTAGACCTTTATCTATTTTTTGTCTGAGACTATCACCAATGCGAAGGGTCATTTCATCGAACCATACATTCAACCCCTCGTTGATGAGAGCATTAGCAAGAGGACGAACAAAATCATCTTTATCTTCGGACGCATGAGAGATAAATACGTCGTGAACCTCCACGCCAGCCTCTGTTGGCGGTGGAATATTATCTCGCACAAGGCTTGGAACTTCGCTTAATGGACGTTCTTGTATATCGGGTAGCGCACCTGGAAGAACCCGAACTGACGCCTTTGTACTACCTCTGAGCCCTTGCATATCCACCGCAACATGCCAATGCCCAGAGGAAGATATTTGTAGCCGAACTGGTGATTGTTTAGCAAGTCCTCCGATGTAACTGTGGCGCCTACCATTTTTGTAGCTACTAAAATTAGAGCTATCCATCAATCGGACGTTAGCGCCACTTGTCAGGGTGATTTCTACAATTTCCCCTCGTTTCCTTTGACCAAGATCAGTATGAATGAACTGCATTTTTTAAGTACTCCTTATCTACAGAGGGGCATTACAACTTTCCCTCAAGGGCTTCCTTACAGATCTCAGCGACCAATCGCTCATCTGCATACATTTTTTGAGGCGCTTATTCCCATCTTCAAACTCTTTCAATCGCTTCATAAGAGAGGCATCCATACCGCCAAACTTAGCCCACCAGTTGTAAAACTGAGCTGAGATCATGCCATGCTCCAGACACAAATCCGGTACGCTGCCCCCTTTCTTATTTGGTTTCAGGCTCGCCAAGATCTGATTGTCACTGCATTTTAATTTTCGCATTAGAAAACTCCTTTGGTTTAGTTTAATGGAATTTTCTACTTACAACTGCTTTGGTTTTTCGGGGGAATTACAATTAACTTCCACTTTGTATCAGCGATCAGTATTGGAAATTTACCTGATCACACTACATAACAATATATAGTGATACTTCCGTCAGAGCGACACTATATAGCGATACATAGAATTACTTTTGGGGTGCATAAAAGGGTGCTGGGTGCAGAAATGGGTGCGTGAAAGGAACACAAACATTTCTCAATTTGAGTGCTTTAGAAACATTGGAAATCCACTTGCTCGCATTAATATTAGCATATGCGCCCGCTCTTTTTAGTTAATCCACATTATTTGAACGTTTTGGCAGGAACATAAATAGAAGTAAAGCACCGAATAAACTCACAAACAGAGGTTCAGGTACCGCTATTCTCTCTTCTTTTACGAGCATTGTAGACAGATTCGATAGCGGATCATTCCAATAATCTTGGGGAGTACAAGCCGTATCGCCAAGGACACAGGTTCTTTCGTGACTTTGCACAGGACTAACAAATCCCTCAACATATCCTTTATACATCTGATATGTTGCAAAGTGAGACGTTACAAGCTGACCATTATCGCTTTCATACAATCCTATGGAACTGAACCATGCAATCCCTGAATCATTGTAAATACCTGAACTAGTAGTGCCCATAATATCAGCGAGCAAATACCAATAATTGAGAACATCACTACCTATCGGTTCATTCAGATAATAATCCGGCTGACCATACCATGACCAAGTGTAATTGTTACCTATAGTGGCTTCCCAAAATTTCCGTACCTCTAGTTCAGTAGGTAGTCGCCAACCTTGATAAATTCCACCGGCACGGGTCATACCCAATACTTGATTAACAGAATAATTTTGTGTCTGACCAATATCTAACCAAATCAGACTAGAACCTGAAAGCCGATATCCAGAATTTGTACCGTCATTATATATATCGACTTCAATAAGTGAACACCATGCTGGGCTTATCAATAACATGGCAAGTACAGCAATCAGTATTCTGTTTGACCCATTGATTCTATTCATAGTTACACTCATACCTGCCAAAATTTACTTTCCATAAAATAACAAAAATTGATCTATCTCCCTATGGTCAGCCCCCAGTTTTCTAGACATCTGCAAGTTGCTGACAATACTGCTTTCCATATCTAACTGGAGACAGCCCCCCATTTGTACCATTATTACGTCTGGGATTGTAGAATCCTTCGATGTAATCGAATATCTCAGCCCTTGCCTCTGCGCACGTTGAGTAGATTTTTCTTTTCACCCGATCATTTCTAAGCAAAGAGAAGTAGCTTCCAGGTTGTGCTCCTTTAGGATGGAACGCCAATCAGATGAGGTTTGGTAAGACCCAAGCGCACTGGACACTTTAAAGCTTTTCAGAACTGTAAAACTTTTTTACATTGCATATCCAAACAGAGAATAGCGGAAGAAAGGAACTCTACGTGGACACAAAGTATGTTTTACTTGCTCTCTTTTTAACTCTGCAGCTCACAGCATGTGGGAGCACACAAAAACAACAAAGACGGAGCAATTAGGCAATTTGTCCCCAGGTGGACAATTAGTTTTAGATGCTCGTCTCCTTAGCGCTGACGAATTTGGTCCTGTTGTCGGGGTATATCATAAACGAAAAGCACCAACTACCTAGACTATAGAAAATTCATCAACTGTTGAAAGTCAGTTTGCGACAGCTGAATTCAATTGCGTAAAATTCGATGAGCAGGCTATTTGATAGACATCAAGTACGCGCGCCAATACAAATGCTACTTATACTGCTTTTCCACTATTTGAACTCCGATAGGTAACTTTGCGTCAGCTCTTGCAACGTTGTAAAGATTTGAAGTAATCTTCGGAGCAGTTAAGGAACAGCGCAATAATTAGAAGGGACAACATGTTTTATAAAGTTATTTTCCTCACATTACTTTCGATAAGCTTCAATTCGTTCTCACAGCTTATCTTAACCGATAATTCCGTCATTATTGGCAAGGTTGAGTGGCTAAAATGGGATACTTCACCGAGTTTGACTATTGAAGAGTTTGAGTTCTCAGAATACAAGCGTAATGGTTGGCAAATAGCGAACCAATTCCAAATATTAAATTTGCTGGATGTGTTTCAGTTCGAACATACGCTGACAGCCGACTTATCTTCAAGTCAATACATGTCGATTGATACACCATTAAATTCAACAGACGATCCGTCATCTCAATTCATTTACGCTTTTGGAGATGTAGCGCAAAGAGTTGGTAGAGAGACTTATGAAGGGGACTACTACCAAAGTACATCCGCACGTTTTATATACACTGGTGACGTAACTACTCCTTACGGACACATTGACGTGAGCGACGAGTGGGAAGAGCCTCCGCAATATGGACGAACGCCATATCCTGGCAGTTTAAGATTAAACGCTTACCCATTTAACACTGATTCACGAATCGGATTGGCACTATTTAGGCCGATAAATATCTCGGAGCCTAGTTCTCTTTTAAATATGCTTGGAGTCTTAGTATTGGGTATTATGCTCAAATTTAAACGAAATAGTGGAGTTGTAAAACCAGTATTTGATGACGCGTAAACTTCATTGTAGCTGCAATAGTTTGATTCTAAATTCGAGATTGGTCAGCAAAGCGAATTTGCTTCGTATTTTTGTTCCTAACCGATTGTTCAATAACGGAGGATTGAACACTGGTAACTTTATTTTAATCTTGTCATAAATCTACTGCCGTTAGCGCTATATTCCGGAATACGGTTACTCAGGGACTGAATTTGTCTCTCAAAAACAAAGATTGAGTCTAAATTCTGGAAAACGGTGAATTGAACCAGATACCACCATCGATGTTAGCCGGCTTCAATTTAACTAAGGGCTGCCAGCGGCAGATGCCGAAGAGTTGGCTAAAAAGTGCCCTAGTTTTATTAACCAAAACACTCAACCAAGAAAGGTGTCAAATTATGAAAAAAGGCCTATTTATATTGTTGTTATTTTTCAATCTTGTTGGGCGTTCAAACGCGGTACTAATTGATTTTGATGATCTTGAAGTACAATCGGGGGTTAACACATACAACATAGGTGATATTTATCAATTCGAAGATTATCAAATAAAAGGGTCGTCCCAATGGCCTTCAGTTCTCAGTGGCTTTCATGTGTACCAAAGTGATAGCTTAAACTGGACAGGAAGCATTGGTCTTTCTTATTTTGATGTTTCCGGCCGTATTGAGTTAACAACTATATCAGGTGCTCTGTTTGGTATCGATTCAATTGATATCTCTAGAGGAGATCAAAATACGGGTTTAATACCGGTAGGCTTCGTAGGCACTAAAGTAGATGGAACAAAGGTTTTTCAAACTTATACGTTTTCAGATACTGTCATAGGTAAATCCGACACTCTTGCTTTCTCTGAGGATTTCAATAGCCTAATATCATTAGTTTGGTACCAAGGGGCAGAGTGGCACCAATTTGACAATATCGTGATTAGTGCAGTTGCAGAGCCTTCTACCATTCTTCTGTTCGTGTCTATGCTTCTATTTATTTTTGTGTGGTTACCAAAAATGCGCCTAGCGTCCAGATTTTCGACATCAGTAAAGAGCTTAGGGTCGTGAACCTGACTCGTTACTGAAGGTCTGCTTTTGACATGACTGGAGAACAAACGCGCTAATTAGGACTACCGCTATCTAGTGCCTAATTGGTAGGCGTCAAATAGCGTTACGGAATATCGATTATTAAGCACGAAATGTTTGTATAGATGATGGAAAACTAATGTAACGCCCACATGTCGATGATTGGTTGCATGATAAAATCGAGTGCATTTCCTTACACTTTGTGTAAAATTCTACGCAGGGAAAACGCAGTTTTAATCTTCAAATGAGTTAACTTGAGGCTGCAGAACTCACTAAAGAAAAGGAATTTCGCAATGAAAAGCAAACTACTACTAGCATTTTTAAGTCTTTTTTGTTTCAACACAGCGTTCGCTTCAGGCTCTGGTACCGGCGACCAACAGGTTGAGGCGGTTGAAATAACCTCTCTTGATAATTTGCGCATCAAACTTGTAGGCGAAAAGCACCAATCTACCTGCGCATCTACTGCTTACAGAAAACAAATGGTTGTTCCCAAAGCGGACCCCAACTTTGATCACTTTTTAAGTATCGCTCTAACCGCGCTTTCGACCGGAAAACGTGTTTATTTTTGGTTGGATAACGATTCTTGTGTTACCGAGTATTCGAACGTTTATCCACGCCCAATGACTATTAGTTTGAGAAACTACTAACGTTATTGACATTAAAGTTAACCCCAACGCACCAAGCATTGATATTTTGGTGCTCTATGGAAAGTTTGGAGAATCAGGATGAAAAGGTTCAATTTACTTGCCTTGGCAACATTGTTTTCAATTCAGGCGCACGCAGGCACGTGGTCCCCTCCTTTGACTGTTGAATATGCATTTACCGAGAATTCAGATTTGATCGTTACTTCAACGTTAAATGGGGCTCAAATCACAGAGGGATGTGTGGCGAATAAATGGATATTTCATGGCGACAATGACGAGCGCAGAGCGAGAGCATACAGCACGCTCTTGACTGCACTTGTTAGTGGCAAAAAAGTGCAATTCTGGGTGCAGGATACCTGCGCAGAATGGAACTATCACCTAATTTACGCAATAAAGTTACTCAGATAAATGGCAACTTCAATGGTCTACATTGAAAATAAGCACGCTGATTGCTGGTGTAAAACTCTGAATTTTAAAGGCTCGATATGAAAAGACTTATCTCTTTAGCTCTAGTTATGATTTGCACGCACTCTATGGCTGGCAGTCTTGGTTGTGAAGGTACTGTAGAAGCGGTAGCGTATCATGGCAACGACAAATTAATGGTTCAGCTTAGCTCCATGAATGCCCCAGTGTTTTTTTGCAATCCCAACCAGCAATGGAGCGTTCCTGGTGCGGAAGGAAGGGTCATGAGCGGAGAAACCTGCAAAACCGTTTTTTCAATGCTACTTACGGCAAGAACAACTCAACAATACGTGCAGCGTATCCACTTCGATGGGGATAGTGTGCCAGCTTCCTGTGGAGAATTTGCCAATCAAGCTGAAGTTTTTATTCGTTACGTGAAGATCTAATAATTTAGAGTTCTATTGGTGCGATTAACATGTTTCAAAGTAAATTTTCAACTTCGTGAAAGAGACATAGAACCATTACTGCAGAGCTTTTGTATTTGTTCATAGGCCATTCAGCATTTTTTTAACTCGGGTTGCTTACTCTATGAATTTTATAGCTTTTATGGGTTTTACGGGAAATTGTAATTTCAAAACTAACTGGCAGACTACTTTTTTAACGATTTATAACTACCGTATTTGACTGTTCTATTGTCCAGTCAATGTCATTTATTTAAAAATTAGGGAAGAAATATGAATAAGATTCTTTGTGGAATAATCTTCAGCTTTATCTCAATGCAGAGTTTGGCAGGGCCACATTACCTTACTGGCAACATGTCAAACATTGCATCGAACAGTGGGCATTTGTCTATCATGTTGGATACAGGCGTGCCAGACAACTGCCAAGGAGTGCCCTACAATTGGATGCGAATTAAAAAAGAAGACACTCCTATTGTTTCAATGGCATTGGCCATGTGGATGGCAGGAAAGTATAAAGTAACTGTTTACACAAAAATGGAAGACGGTGTTTGCTACATTGTTTCGTTTGACCCCGTTTTTAATCAGTAACATAGAGCAATCAAATACGTCTAAACAATATAAAATGAAGAGATATTTATAAATGAATGGAAAAATGAATTACGTAGACATTATTTGTATACTCGTTGTGAGCTTAGTCACTTTTTCAGAAACTTTGGCCACTGAGTATGAAGGAAAAATCAAAAGTATTTACTTACACGACAGGGACACAGACCCTTATTTTGGGATTGTACTTGAAGGCGAAATGACGGAAAACCCTTGTGGCTCAAGAAAAGATGTTTTTATTGCTGTACCCGATGAAGTAAATGAAGTGCACTATGCAATGCTATTGGCGGCCAAAACATCCGGTCAAACCGTAAAAATTAGTAATAATAACGCAACACAGGGCAAAGTCTGCTTTGGCCCTTACTCCAAATTTAACTTTGTGCAAATACTTTGATTTTGCGGCCTCTAAAAAACTCCCTTGATTCAGAACGAGTAAGATATATGAGTGTTGCCAATTTGTTTAGTAATGAAAAGTTCAGCCAACACCACGAAAATAAACTCCTTGCGATTAACCTGAATCTATGACTCTTCCGTGTCTAAAGCTCGATTCTCAAGGCTTGTTTAACAACTGACCAAACAAGCCTTGAGAGCTCGTATTTTTTGTTTTGGGTAAGAAGCCTACAGATCTACACGATAGATTTTTGAAACAGTCGTGTTACCCCAATTCATACAACCACCCACCCCAAAGCCGATTTCTGTACCTGCAACACGAGCAGCTAGAATCGTCGAGTACAGCTCTTTAGCTCCGGTTCCTTGTAAATCTAGACCGATTGCCCAAAACAATGCCTTTTTTTAAATTAAATTGATAATTCAATCAAAATTCACATCAATACGATAGGCTTTTGGACGATCACCATTACATCCGTTTATACCAAAACCGATTGTTTTCCCAGCAGTTGCCGCAGCTAAGACAGCAGAATACATCTCTTTGCCTTTTTCGTTGGCCATGTCTATGGTCACTGTCACGTTGCCACCATTTGGGCACCCCTGCGAATTCGCAAAAGCCGGGTAAAAACGCACAAAAGCCATTTCTTCGTAAACACTTATGGAAGTAACCTTTCGATCAGATGGAATTTGCTCTGAATCCGCGAAACTGTTAAATGCCACAAGCGATAGCACTGAAAGTATTAGTTTGTTCATAAAAATCCTTTTGATTGTAGACATTTAAATCAAATTTTTAGCATAAAGTATCCAAGCTTCAACGTATCCGAACGTACCTTATTGGCGTGCCCTTTTGGAAATCCTGGCAGCTTGTAAATTCATAATCTGTTGTATTCAGTTCTAACGTGACAGGCTTTGAGGCCATCATCGCGGAAAGCAGCATTGAAAGTTGCATTTCCTCGAATTGATTGTATCCGTTTACCCCACCTAATTTGGCATAACCAGTCCCACCTTCTGGGGTAAGAAGTTTAACATAAGTTGCTTCGTGGGAGTTTCGTGTAATCAGGTCAGCAATTGTGCCCGTGCAATATTGCAGTTGCGCACTCGCGATTGAAGAGATAAGAAATAAAGGTAGCACGAAAAAATATCGCATATTTTCACCAAAATGTTTATTAGATATGTTTAAAGAATACGAACTTGGGTCACGACAACTCGGCCATACGGCCCACATTTTGTTGCGTTGATATTTATACCAATAGGATGATTTGCAAGCTTAGCTGCCAGCATGAAAGATAGAAGTTCATCTGTTAATTCTTCTGACTCAAGTACGTAATATCCTGTGTTACAAGCCGGATTTGGGTTTTGATGAGGTTCATTGGTTCGAAAACTAATAATGTTGCGGTCGCCCTGAACCCGGATGTCTTTTATCGTGAGCGGTTCTAGCCAGTTGTACCAGTCTCCATCCCCAGCATTAGCTGACAACGATATTAGCATCAATACAAAAATTAGATTTTTCATAAAAAGATATCCTTTTCTTACTCAGCCCATCTATGCGGGAAAATCATTACGTCTAATAACAACATTTGGGAGTAACATCGATGTTTGAACCTTTTTAAATTCGTTGAAGCCGAGTTTACTGCCAATTTTTGCATAATTCGCAATATTGTCTTTTATTAATAGTGTTTTGTCGGTGACCTAAAACAAGTTGCGTGTGTCAATGTCGTGCCCAGTACTTTCACAATTTTTAAGCGGGACTTCTGCAACTAGTGGGCAAAAGAATAAACTAGCTGTGAGAAGTAAACGCATTTAAATCCCTTAACTCAGTTTTGCGAGCAAAAATGCGGCAGACATTCAAAAATTACTTAACTTCAACATAATAGACCTTGTTGCCATTATAAAACCCGCAACCCCATTCCGTTAAGTGTCGAAACGTAACTTCTTTTTTTTGCGCTTGCGCGGCAAGTATTAGAGACACTTTTTGATCGAACAGTCCATCATCTTTATGAATAGTCCATCTGCGCCCATCAGAGCATTCACTATTATTGTCTTCGCCGCTTAGCAAAATTGAAACTTTATCATTTCCTTCAATAATAATACTTGTGATTGTACCCGTTTCGTATACGTCAGCTGAGCACACAACGGAAACAAAACCGAATTAAAACATAACCAGCTTTTTCATTTTCTATTCCTTGTAATGAGATAAATATCCCACGTCTTAATTTTGATATATGTTCACAGGCAATCAATTGACTGCGAGCATCAATTACCAATGTCTGTTCTAGTAATTAATTTTGAGCTATGAATTTTAGGAGCAATTTCACGGGGCAGCCGGCACTGTAGCTTCGCTGCAGCACTTACGGAAACAGAACAAGCGAAGACGACTGCAAAGAGTGTATTTTTTATTTCAATCCGAAACCAAGCCTGTAACTGGCATCGCTCAATGAACGACTTTGCTTTAAGTTCAAGAAACCACAATCGAATCTTCTCGAAATTTCCAAAATTCCCCTCCAAGTCGACTTAAAGCTAAAGAAGACCTGAGAAAAGCCTTATATTACAAATCAAATCCCTTTCAAGGCTTTTCTCACAACTGTGGCTGTCTATGAATTCCCATTTTCATGAAGTCATTCAAAATAAAATGTTGCCACTTTTTTTCTGACACCTTCAAGAACAGTGTAATATTCGATAGATAATGGCTTTTTTAAACTGATTTGAAATTCCGAACCAGAAGTCACAAATCTTTGAATGCAGTATCCATTGCTTGGAGCCCCCAATACAAGCTTAGATGGTACTCGACCACCATCCAACATATGAGTAAAAGAGAGAGTTTTGTCAGGTATGTCTGCCGCAAAAAGAAAAGTTCCTTTGCCAAAACCCTCCAGTGAATATGTGATCAAATACATATTCACTAGAACGACTTTAAATTCCATAGTTCCTTCAATTGTTTCGCCATCTACATAGGAACGTGTCACTTTTGTCGAACTGGAAGCAGTTTTTGTAAATTGCATAAGAACATCAATAAATCTTTCGCCTTCGTCACATGATGCATACGAAATAGTTCCAAACCCCAAAAGTGCTAAAAAAAGAACAAACCTAAACATTTCACTACCTCAATTTCTTCATAGATTCTTCGCCCGTTGCCAAGTACCTCACTCTACTTCTGCCACCATACACCATAACAGGGACGTCACCAGTGATTTTAGAAACGTGATTGTACCTATAGGTATTTCCTTCTACAGTTATTCGCCTATCATTATTACCAACTCTTATAATAATCATTACAGCACCATGTCCTTTTATCGGTATTGGAGGGGGTGCAAAATCGGAAACTGCACCTGAGGGCAGGGCATCTTTTCCCTTAAGGACCTCTATACTAGCTTTTCCGTGTCTAAATGACCCATCGTCATTCATATATATTACGATCCCATATTCTTGAGCTGGACTTTCCCCCAGATACTGTTGCATTTCTACTGTATCGTTTAAGGCTAACCGAGCGGATTCCGCCACAGATAAAAACTCCTCACTGTAGTATAGGGGCCCTATTACAGACTCATTAACATTTTCTGCCGCTTCTTCTTGCTGTTCAATTGGGTTTAATGGTCCACCCGCATTAGAGACAAAGTCATTGTGCCTGACCTGTAAATAGTCATCACTGGATCGTATCCTACTGTGTATATTTTCGACACCGTCGATAGAGTTTGACGTGCTTGGTTCCGCTATCACACCATTGCTATCTTCCGATTCAAACGCGCCATTCGATAACTCATTTGCTTCATCTAATTTTTCAATTTCTTTTTTTATATCCCTAACCTTATCACTATCGCGTAACCGACTATACTTGTGTTTTAACCGTACTAATTCAATGCGTCTCGATCCGCCCCGCTTATCTCCTGTTTCTACCGCAGTATACCCACTCGGATCAGTATAACTCAACGGGTTGTTGAACACGTAACTATAGCGGTTCAGACTTTGACCATTATCGGGCGCTTGTACAATTGGGTCGGCTTGTACGAATCGACCAATATACTGATCATAAATCCGACCTCCCATATGGATTATATCAGCATGATCTACGTGCTCATGTCCGGTAAAGCCCTTTTGTGTTATGTCTAAAACACTGGCAATCGTGATGTTTGTGAAGGGCTTTTGAACTGGATTCCAGCTCGTGCCATTTCTGCGCTTACCAAAAGCGTCGTAGCTAAGTTTTTCACTAAAGGACCCATCTCCATCCATCATAGTCACGATCGACCCGATGTGGTCTTTGGTCAAATAGTAGGTATCAGAAGTGCCGTTTGAGCGGATAGTGTCAATGACAAATTCGCCGATGTAACGCTTAATCTCGTTGATACCAGTACTGCTGTTTACAATCTCAACATTGCCGATAAAGTATGTCGTTTTGATTTCTCCAGCGGTTTCGTTGTCTACGCGCTTGAAACGTTGATGGCCCGCATCATAGTAGAACCATGTTTTGGCGTCGCTGGATTCAATTACCTTGGGCTTATCAAACCCACTGTATGTGATACTGCGTTTCAGCGTGCCATTTTCATAAGCGGCAGTTTGATTGCCTTTATTGTCATAGCAATAGCGGTATTGATTGCCAATCGACGACACTGCATGGATACCCGGAGTTGCAGAGCATCCAGTGGCCTTTTGTCCATAAGTATAAATACCGTTGTTTGCTACATCCGATTTTGATTTGATATTGCCGTTGTCGTAGTAGGACAAGGACAAGGTGCGTACGCCTTGGAAATCAACTGATTCCAATCGGTTCAGCGAATCGTAATCAAAGACTTCAACCAGCTCGTTGTTCAAACTGTCGCCGTTTTTGTCGACTCTTGCTCGTAAGTTACCCAAACCATCATATTCATATAGATGGTCTTGCACTGAAATGACGCCATTGGTTGCAAACAATGCTTCTAGGAAGCCTGTTTGAGCATCGAACTGTGCGTTGCCAGTCGCGCCATTTGCCAATGTCCAGCGAGTGATATTGCCCCAAGCGTCCATCGCTTGTGGTTGATAATAAACTAACGAACTGTCGCGAGCTTCTCTGAGCGAACTCATGTAACCGTTTTGATAGGTATATTGTGTGCCTCTGGCATTGCCAGATGCATCAAACTCTTGAAATACACGTCCCAGATGATCATAGGTTATGCCGGTTGCCCAACTATTTCCATCGGCTTGAAATTCTACTGAGGTTAACCTACCCAAGTGGTCGTATCCGTACTGTTTAAAAATCCCCTCACTGCCTGTTTCATTGTCAAGTCGGGGACCTTCGTAGTTGAAAGTTCCGGTAACGTTGCCCGCACTGGATTCAGTGCGTGACTTGGTAAGACGACCCACAGCATCAAAGTAACTGATTTCGTTGTCACCACTGGGTGATATGCGTCTCACCATGGTCCCCGTGGCGTTATACTTATACTGCACATAACCTTTGTCAGGGTCGTTAAGAGACGTTTTACGACCATAATCGTCATAAGTCACCAATATTGACGAAGCATCCATATTGGTCGCTTTGGTCATTAACCCTAACGCGTCATATTCATAGGTCGTTTGGTTGCCATTGGCGTCTTCGCTCAATATCAGTTGACCCAATCCATTCAATGTTTTCTTGGTTTGCTGATTAACGTTTGATTGACTGTATTGCCCATAGAACGCGGAAACAACCGTTGATGTTTCTTGTAAACCTTGCCACTGCAGGGTGCGAACGGTTCCATCAGAGGCTACTTCTTTCCACTTGCGGCCCAAGTTATCGTAGTAGAAACTGGAACTGTGAACGGTTGAGCTATTCACAAAGTGCGGTAAAAATTCTGTAACCATTTCACCTTTTTCATTGAACTCGTAGCGCACTTGTACCCATTCGCCGTTCAAACTTTGCGTGCGAACTGCCACCTTTCTGCCTAGTGGGTCAAGGTATACTATTGAATCCGGTGCAATAGGCGTTGTTGTTTTGACAAAACTAGTAGCGCCTGATGGACAATCTGAGTAACAGATACCCATTTCAACCTGCGAGTAGCTCCCATCATCAGCGGCAGAAAAATACGCTCTTCCGAATTCATCATAATACGAATAAGACGATACACCATTCGCGTCTGTTTGAGTTGTTGGAATACCTAACGCATTGAAGTCACTAAAGTATTGTTCTGCAAACAACGCATTGCTCTTACTAATCAAATAGCGGCCTTGTGCATCGTACTCGAAAATATTACGCGCAAACACTCGATATTCGTTAGTTCCTAAATCGGTCGGTACCGCGCGAGTGGCGCAATTTGTCGCGTAGTGGCTGCTACAGGTCGTGGCAGATTTCAAATTCCCGAACTGATCGTAGATCATCGATTGCTTCAGATATTGAGATATCTGCGTTTCATCGTTGCCAGTTGGCAGCTGACCATTTTCAGTTGATTCAACTTTGCCATCACTGTTGTATGCGGTTCTGGTAACCTGGACTTTGCTATCCAGTAGCGTAGCACCGTCGTAAAGTTGGAAAGTACTTTCGACTTTTGTGGGTCTACTTATCCGCCAGTTAATCTGGTCTTCATCTTCATAGAAATACTCAGCTGAGCCGATGTTCGTTAAGCCTGATAGTGCGTCTTCTTGTGTTTTGGTTTGAGACTTCAGCCTTCTAATGTTTAACGCGGTATCCCGTTCATAAACCGATTCGGTTGTAACCGTTTTCACCAATTCGGGTTGAAAATCCACCACACCGTTGATTCCAGCGAGAGTGTAAGAACGCTCCTCTACATTAACTTCATGAATCGATAACACCTTGCCATTGAAGAACGAAGTGTTGCTCCATCCTTTAACCTCAGAAACAAAGGTTGTCTGATAGCCAGCATCTGAACTCAAATTCTGCAAAATGGTCTTCTGCAATCGACCATCATAGGGATAGTTTTGTTTGTATTGAGATTTAGTTCGAGTTTTCGACGTCAGGTCTGTTTCTGTGACTTCATAAAACCCAAGAGAACCTCTGCCGCCAGCTTGGTATCGTAAGCCTTTGTAGTTGTATTGGGTGGTCTGAAGTAAGTCGTTTCCGTATTCATCCAGCCCTGCCGTTTTTGTAAATTGTGTAACTGCTGTGAAATCCCCTGTTGAATTGAAAACAGGAGAGCCGCGCCCCCAATTGAGCGACGTTGTGCTACCCAACTTTTGGTAGTTGTCACTCCGTAACAAATTCTCATATTCAAAGCTACCTCGCAGCCCCATGCCGTTGTCGACGTGGAGCAACAAATCGGGCTCTTGGTTGTCCGTATTTGCATCGTGGCGAATGTAGATTTTTTGCTTTGCCTTGTCGAAATAAACCAGCGCTGGCAAGCCATCTCCATCTAAGTCTATCCACATAAAATTGGCAGTTTCTTTTGGAAGATCGGTCCACTGCGCGGTGCCAATTAAAATTGATGAGTTGCCCTGTGCTGTCGGTTTTAGCTCTGAAAGATCGGCTCTGAGTTGGCCCGATTTAGTGTAATACAAAAGATCGTCTTTACCGTCGAGGTTGATGTCAGCAAAGCCCGTTACTCCATAATAAAGGGTTTCTCCACTTACGGCTGAATACTTCCTTAAATCTAGATTATTCTCGTCCAAACACGCCTCGGTAAATCCAGTTCCGGTAAAACAACCCTTTTCACTGAAATCAAGGTAACCGTCACCGTTGATATCACCGATTTTGGCTTTGGAAATCTTTTCCGGCACTTCAATTGGAACCGCGACTTCTGAGAAGGTTGTGCCGATTGTTGTGTTTTTCATCAGCACAAATGCGCTTTCTATTGGTTGTTGTGCGCCATCGATGTCTTCACACATTCCTGTTACTTCGACGAGGCGGTCGATTAAACCATCACCATTGAAGTCGAAGGTGTTCGCAGTGCGACTGTCAATATGTAAATCGTTGGTCATCAAACCTTCACATTGAGCAAAATCTTCGGGCAAGTTATCTCTGATGTATGCCTCAGCGCCCCTCGAATGCCCGTAAATTTCCTCAACAATGCCGTCACCATCGATATCTGCCCAAACGGATTCTGCGGCCTTTGTTCCTGGAAAGTTTTTGTTTACCGTGACTTCGTCGATTCCGTCGCCGTTGGTATCGACAACTTGCAGGCCAGCACCATAGATATAATATGTACTAATCCCTTCGGTTTGCGGCTGCTTGAACAGATTGCCTGTTTTGTACAGATTGCCTAATGTATAACCGGTTTCATCGACATGAATGTTTTGAATTTCATACTTGTCGCCTACTCCGTTCATCACGATCAATTCTGAGAAACCATCTCCGTCGGTGTCACCTAGAGTAAGAGATTTACTGGTACAGAAAGCCTTGGGATATCTCTTATTGGATTGTTGCTCACAATAATCGTTAGCTTTATCACTCTCAGTATTAAAAAAATCGGAAAGCGAGATAACGATTTGCTCGCTTTGCGCTTGCAACCCCATTGGTATATCGTCGTTGTAATCAAAAGTTGTGGGCTGCAAACAAACTCCACTAATGCTGCCGTTACAACGTTTTATCTCTTTTAACAGGTTTCTCGAACTAAATTGACTTAATTCATGTTCAAAGTGGTAACTGTTTATGGCAATGCCATTGTGATTTCGAATTACAATGTCAGATAAAATTTGATCATCGAGTGTCGCGTTACCATTGTAGAATGTGCGGCTGTCGTCGGTTCGCGTCGAGTATTGAAAATCAACCTCATTTCCCGCGTATGTAATCAATTCAATTACTTTAGCTTTGGTCGCGTTACTGCTGTACTCATACTCGATAACGTTGTTGTAAGTGTCGGTTCTTTCGGTCAATAACCACTGGTATGTTACACCCGACGCTTGATCGTTAACTCGTGAGTTAGCGTTAAGCCCGAAGCTAAACACTTCACCAGTCGCTTTGTGCACGGTAAAGTAGGTTGTGCTGCCGCTTTTGTGCAGAACTACTTTTGTTGCAGGATCAAATTTTGGTCGGTATTCAGCTCCATCTGCAAAATGAGAAAAAGAAGGGTCTAATATGAGTCGTTCCCCACCCATACAAATTGGGTCAGCGTTGGTGAATTCGACGCCCTCGTACTGACCATCCTCTTCAAAATACTTTCTACATCTTGTTATGGCTGAAGTTGCGCTGATATTCCAGCCTAGGCCAAGGGTACTGTTGCCCGAGCCACTGGAATATGAAATAGAAATGTCTGGTTTGTATCCCGCTATACCTTCAGGAATCTCAATGTTGGTTGACCAAGTTGCGGTACCACCATGGCTTACATTCATTTGACCAGGTATTGCGCCGGTCTCTTTTGAAGTTAGTGGATTAGTTGGCGCTTGCGCTACTACGGGTAACGAAGGGATATCCACGTTGTACTGGCGAACCGCAAAGGCCAAACTAGAGCCGTTGCTGGTTAGCAATTCAACTTGCGCGTTTCCGTTTGCACTACCAAGACTCACTGTAATATCGGAGATCCCATCGGAATTTAAATCTTGATAAGAGACACCACCGTCCACCACTTCCAGCGGAGCAATCGAGTTAAATTGTGAAAAACTAACCTGCTCGACCTGCCAGCTACCGTTAACTTGAGACAATTTAAGGATTTCGCCTTGCTGATAGTGAGGAATAAAGAATAAAACGCTGCTACTGATGGGCACCCAAGATGGATCGGTCTTTAAATAAAAGTCACCATTCTTTTGGTACAGTTTGTAGGTTTCATTGATTTCTTGCGCTTGCAGTGTGGTGCTCAGAATCAACAACGTGGCAAAAACGAATAAACGCGAGAAGGCAGATGAAATCATCGATAGTCCCTTATCCCAAAAACAAATCCAAAGCCCAATACGAGGATTGAGCGAAACGTCGACATTATAGCCAAATAAGCTACTAAAACCAGCACAAATTTGGCAAATTTTATTCGCGTTCTAAGACGCAGTTTATGCCTTGACAAATTTTCATTCACAGGCAGACTAAGCCCGCTTTTTTTTAATTAAAGTAATGCATAGGGAAGTGATATGAAAAAAATAATGTTATTGATTTTGTCAATGGCAGTGACCTTGCCACTTCAGGCTGCCGACATTTGGACCGACTATAAAACGGTAGGAGACATTTACACTTTTGTAGAAGAAGATCATCTGTATGTCTATCTAGATGGGGTGTCTTGTCCAAAAGCTAAAAGCTATTTCATTATTCATCCCTCTCGCACAAACAATGCAAAGCAAATGATAGCAATGATATTGGCGGCAAAAATGTCAAAAGCGCAAATCAACTTGTTTTACGACCCCGATGATGACCCAACCTTCTGTTTTGTAAAAGGCGTGAGAATAAGAAACTAGTTGAGTGGCCTTTCCCTAGTAACCTTATCCGTTTTTTAGCGACATACAAAAGAACTTCTTGATGAAAAAAATTATAGTATCGTTGTTTTTACTTTTGCCAATCACGGTTTCTGCTTATGACCGAGTCGGGCCTCCGACTGATGTCGAAAGTGTTTATATGGATGTCAACAGCTCGACATTTGTGATTTTCGGCGAGAATGGCATGCCCGATTGTTGGAGTAACAAGGGGGCATATTTGCCCACTGGACAGAACAACTCACAAGCAAAAATAGTGAGTATTTTACTTTCCGCAAAGGCTACTGGTCAGAAAATACAAGTCTACTACAATATCAATGAAGGTGGCTCAGGCTGGTCGATGTGCACTATTCACGCGGTACAGGTAAAATAGTCAGCTAACATTTCATTTTCAATTTAATCTTTGTCAAAGATCATTTGAATTAGGGGCTAGTTGACTGAGAAATTCTTACTGCTTAAGAATCTGTCAAAAGTTTTAATTGGTTTGGTCTCATCAAAAGTTGAGTCACGTTATTCAAGACAATATGTAAACAGATAAGTCCGCGCTCCGGAGAAAACCATAGATAATTTATACTCCTGTTTTTTATTCGCTAAGGATATTGCGAATAGTACATAAAATAGCGTAAATATATTTACCTCAACACACGCCCCTAGCCCTCCGTTTTCAAAATAACTGCCGGTGGCAGTATTCACTATTTCTAACGCAAAAAAGCAATCCCTCAGCAATCCTCAAAATTGCGCGGAAAAGCGCACCGAAAGTATTTTGTTATGCGAAATACCGCAATCAAAAAGACGCCACACAAATGGATTCAGTTTTATTGTTGATCCAACAGGGTGACAGACGTCCAGTAACATACATAGTAGGTAATAAAGGGCCGTTTTTAAGGCATGGTATACATAGATTTATACGGTATTAAAACGCAACCAAGAAAAGAATAATTTCAAATAAATTCAATGAATTATACTTTTCACAGTGTGTTTCAATCGAAACCAAAGAAATTAAAACGAGCAGTAACGCCATGGACGCGCTTAAGTGGAGGCGTCCAGTAACATACATAGTAAATATGGTAAGGGCCGTTTTTGAGGCATGGTAAACATAGATTTATACGGTTTCAAACGCGACCAAGAAATGGATAATTTCCAATAGATTCAATAAATTATACTTTTCCACAGTATTTCAATCGAAACCAAAGAAAATAAAGCGGGCAGTAACGCCATTGAAACAGTTAGGTGGACGCGTCCAGTAACATACACAGGAGCCCCAAATTAAGCATACGAGTAACGCTTTAAAAGATAATTTGTGTAAATCAAATTTTTGTTTTTGATAGCAACAAGAAACTAGTCGAAAAGCGATAGCGTTTTCGACGATACCCGAGGCGATTTTTACTTTGGTCCAGTCGAGATTTACTCTGTAACCAAATGAATAGTCTGTTCCTAGGTACAGAGGATATTTCAAACAGATATGATAGTAACTACGTAGCATGGATCACCAATGAATTGTTCTTTTAACCCAGAGTTAGCAAAACACAACCCGAGAATTAATTTTAAACTCTCTTGAAAAACCCGACTTTTCGAACAAAACCCTTAGAATTTTGCGAGTCCTCTGATTCAGAATACGCTCACTAAGAAAATCTAGCATGAGGTCAGAGTGTGATTACTAATTATCCTTTAAAAATCGTGACGGCTAAAAAACTTGCCGAAATATCAGGTTACTCCGAGGGCGCACTTCGTAAAAAAATTCATGATCAAGTTTTTACCGAGGGTATACACTTTTATAAGTCGCCTGACGGGAGAATTCACTTCGATTTACAGGAGTATGAGAAATGGGTTCGACTTGGCCAGCGGGGGTAAATCCCCGTGACAATTCAATCGAAATTCGATTGACGATGGTGGGCAAACGGCAATATGTGAATCTGCCTTGGCGTCCAACGCCTGGCAACATTACAAAAGCCGGTAAATTGCGCATGGAAGCGCAACAAGCCATCAAGTTTGGTGTGTTCAGTTGGGAAGAGTTTTTTCCTGAATCTAAGCAAGCCAAACAAGAAAGAAAAGATACCATGTGCACATTCTCTGAATATGCCGCGCGGTATCTGAATGTAACTCAGGTAACGGAAAACTCGAAGCGCAAATATCGCGACTCACTAGAGCGGGTTTATTTACCAGCTTTTGGTGAGCGAGATATTTGCAGCATCAAGCACAGTGAAATTCTGGATTTGCTTGCATCATTCCAATGGAGCAACAAAACCAGAAACAACAACTTGATCGCCCTTCGCGGTGTATTCAAGTTGGCTAAGCGCGATGGTATTTTGAGATTGGATCCGACTGAGGGGATTGAGAATGCAAAGCATCAAAACCCAAGACCAGATCCGTTATCTGTAGAAGAGATGGAAGTGTTTTTGGAATGGGTAAGGAAAACCCAGCACCCAATGTGGTTTAACTATTTCGAATATTCACTATTCAGTGGTCTTCGTCCGAGTGAGCAAATCGCATTGCAGTGGCAAAACGTCGATTTTTTTGGGCGTTACGTGAGAGTGAGTCAATCCAAAATATTGGGCAAAATTCGCACTCACACAAAAACGTATTCGGAGCGCGATGTAGAATTCAACCAGCGCTCAGAAGCAGCTTTGAAACGTCAAAAAGAATGGACTTATTTGGCCGACAAAGAAGTGTTTGTGCACCCGTCCACGGGGGAGCCGTTTACCAACAATAATGCGATTCGACAAATGTGGACACGGGGTTTAAAGGCTTGTGGTATTCGCCATAGAAACAGTTATCAAATGCGGCATACGTTTTGTACAAACTGTTTGGCGGCGGGTGCCAACATCCATTGGGTGAGCAGTCAGCTAGGTCATTCCACTGCGGTAATGACTCTGACGCGATACGCTAAATGGATTGAACAAGCACGCGTGCAAAAGCAGCCTGAGAAATTAGATAATTTCATAAAAGGGTGCAAACGGGAATGAAGAAATGGATTTTTCTAAGGATATCAAGAAGATAATTGGTCGGTGTGAGAGGATTTGAACCTCCGACCCCTGACACCCCATGACAGTGCGCTACCAAGCTGCGCTACACACCGACCGAGGTTGGGAAGTGTACTTATTTTTCGACACTTTGCAACGGGAAATGCCGCATATTTTCGTCAACTGCTGAATCTTTGTGCGGATCTTTGAATTTGCTGGGGCTGAGGGTTAGTCACCGGCTTATTTGGGCCCATATATCTTGTTCTGGGCCCACCGCTTCGTCTTAGATTTAAGCATCTCTAGATGGATGGAATGGTGATGAGATCACTTTGCCATTGTCCGTTGTTGTCTATGTACAGACTCTGGAATTTCCACGACCAACCATTAGTTTTCATCAACTTTTTGCTCATCGAAGTGCCTTGATAGTCGATGGTCAGCGGCATCGATGACGGAGTGTTGGCGTTACGTCTAATCAACGCCACAATATCTTGATTGCCCGTCACTCTGGGCGAATCAATGTGCACGTCGGCATTGATCTTGCCAATTTCGATCAACGCACTAGGAAACGAGACATCCTGTAAACTGAGTCCAGATACATTGCCGTCTACCAGTACTGAGCGCTGTGTGGTGCTTCGCACACCCTGAAAGTCGCCGCTAATGGCAATATCAGATACAGTGCCCGTGAGGTGAAGGATCTCCTGACAATTTTCCGTATACACGTTGAGAATTTTATAACGGGACAAGCCCTGCATTTTGATTGCCACTTCGTTGGCACCCTGCGCCGTCAATAGCATGATGGTATTCACCCCATCGCCTGTAGCGACCGGCGATGAGTATTCAAATCGACTGTTGTTAAAATCAAAATTAACGTCCACCAGGTTGCTGCTATACAAATGTCCAAACAGGGTATCAATCACTCCTGAGTTCCATTTGAACGGGGTGCCACTAAGTACTGCACCATTACTTTTTAGCAAACCTATCTGATTACCCCAAAGGTATTCGAACACAAATCCGTCCTGCCCTTGAAAGCCTTCCAAGGCAATGTTGTCTACCTTCGATACCGTCAGATGGGTCAGCACAGCAGCACTTTTCCCCACGCCTTGGATCCCGAAGTTTTCCAAAATTACGTTGGAGTGGGTTTCATTGTTGGCTAGAGTTCGTGTGATGAGCACCGGTTGAGCCGCGTTGGTCCCCACCAATCCTGAGCTTTGCGTGCCGTTTCCCCTCACCGTCAGGCCACTGGTTAGCACCTCAAAACTGCGAGTGCCGGCATAAAAATCATCGAGTAAAATAGGCACACCAAGCTGCTGCGCCTGCTGCCAAATCTCGACATTATCAAATAGAGGATCTTGGGAGCTTGGCACCCCACCGAGGGCTTTCAACGTTACGCCAGTGGTTGGAATGGTTAAGGCGAGATAATAGTTCCCTGCAACGACGCCAAATCCGCCGGTCAATGCCGGATCAGCCTGTTGTAATTGCCAACTTTGCTCAATAGGAGCATTAAACTCATAGGTATACACCCGCTTTCCCAGATCGATGGATTGCCACTGATACTGCTGTGCTTCATGCACGGTATGAAAATAGGCGGGTGTTAGTGCGCTTGCCCATGCACTGGTTGAAACTAAGAGGCTCAGGCAAGCTGCCCAGAATAGTGAAACGATTTTTGTCTTCATAACGGTTCCTTGTTTACATCATTCCTTGTGTGAACAGGCTTGCCCGTCCATCTTCTTTCCTATCGGCATGAGCTTTATTCGCTTTAACGATCAATTGCTGACGGACTAGCTCAATCTAATTTGTTTAGTAAAAAAATAGTCTTAGCGAGATGCGCGCCAAAATTGCTATCCACATGAAATACAATGATATTTTTATACTTTTTTAGGAAAATTGTAGGTAGATTCAAAAGGAGTGTAAAATTTACCAACACTGGCAGGAAAGCAAAAAAAAGCCCCGAAAGGTTCGGGGCAAAGAAATCCAGCGGTAACTGGTTCGGGGGAGAAGTAGAATCCCTCGTAGAACAACTCAACAACAACCAGTCAAAAACTCAACTCAACTGGAATTTGTTTACGCAGATAGAGTAACCAATTGACGCTAAAAATGTTGGTGACCGATCGTGAAAAATCGGTCACATATCGCAAGAATACCTTTGATAGAAGAATTTTGTTACAGATTGGCGATCAGGAATCGCTTTTGTCATCGGCACTGATGCGACTAGCGATGGCCCCATCTTGATTACGGTATTTGGCGTCGGCTCTGGCGTTATAAGGCTTTTCTGCGTAATCAGACAACACCTCGAAGCTAATCGCACCGATTTTCATCTTTGGCTTGAGCGCCAGTGGCAACTTTCCGCTATTGTAAAACTCTAGAACGATATTACCTGACCAACCGGGGTCAATGCGATGGGCAGTAACATGGACCATCAAGCCCAAACGCGCCAATGAAGAGCGGCCGTCCAACCAGCCGACAATATTGGCCGGCAGCGTAATTGACTCATGGGTAACGGCTAACGCTAGCTCGCCCGGGTGCAAAAAGAAAGATTTGTCATCGGCTACGGTAATTTCGTCGCTCATTACCGAATTCATTGCCTCTTGAACCTGGCTTTTCGGCCCACTCAAGTCGATGTAAGGGGCAGCATGATCTTCGAATACACGAAATTTGTTGCCCAAACGAATGTCCACTGTAACGCCACTGATTTCACTGTAATCAGGTTGCGGCTCAATGATGATTTTCTGTTCTTGTAAGTATCGATAAATATCTTTGTCACATAAACGCATGGGTGTGTTATCTCTTCGAGGACTCGCCTTCTCTGGCGGCCCACATTATGGTGCGCAGTGCCTGCGAGTTCAACGTTTTTCCACCGTTGGGATGATCAATGAATCATCATCTTCCAACAGTAGCGCCATTTCTCTTGATAAAGTGCGAGCCACACTGCGATAGGCCTGAGCCAGAGCAGACTCGGGTTGAGCTATCAGCAGCGGTGTGCCGCCATCGGCGTGCTCACGAATGGTGATATCCAGCGGCAATTGTCCCAATAAGGGGCGCTGAGATTCAGCACTGATCCGTTGTCCGCCACCGGTGGCAAATATCGCTTCTTGATGACCACACTTTCGGCATAGGTAATAACTCATATTTTCCACCACCCCCAATACTGGCACCGACACACGCTCGAACATGGCAATGCCTTTGCGGGCATCGGCCAATGCCAAATCTTGGGGAGTGGTGACGATGACCGCTCCGGTCACCGGTAGTTGCTCTGCTAGAGTCAGTTGAATGTCTCCGGTGCCCGGTGGCATATCAACAATCAAATAATCCAATTCAGGCCACAAGGTGTCGTTTACCACCTGCTGCAGGGCGCGACTGGCCATCGGTCCACGCCATATCGCCGCCTTTTCCGCAGGGATGAGATAGCCTACCGAGTTTGCCACCAGTCCATGACAAAACAGTGGTTTCATATGTTTGCCATCGGGTGACTCGGGCGCTTCAGCGGGATTACCCAACATGATTGGAATAGAAGGTCCGTAAATATCTGCATCCACAATACCGACTTTGGCTCCTTCTTGTTGAAGAGCAAACGCCAAATTTACCGCCGTAGCCGATTTCCCTACCCCACCTTTACCTGAGGCCACGGCAATGACATTTTTGACCGCAGTCTGGCGTTTTACCTTAGTGATTTTTGCATTGACCTGAGTGCTGATCTTGATAGGTGCTGCATCCAATCCCGCTTCGAGCAATGCTTGATACAGTGCATCATGTTGAGACGCACAACAAAAAGGCAAACGAATGTCCCCTATCTCACGGCCCAGCCATTTTGCCACCACGGCAGCTTCGAGCTGAAAAAAATCCGCCAGAACCTGGTGATAACTTGTTCGTTGGGCAGAATGTTGATTGGATTCGGTCAAAATGCGCTCCTTAAGCTTACAATGGTTGATCTTAGTGTATTTTTTGTAATGCATTGTCAGTGTATTTTCGATACCATTTGCGTCCTTTTTTTAACTATTCAAGACCTGATACGACACATGCCAAAACAGCAACGCAAAATACTTGTCACCAGTGCCCTTCCCTATGCCAATGGTTCAATCCATTTGGGGCACTTACTGGAACACATTCAAACAGATATCTGGACCCGATTCCAGCGAATGCGTGGCCATGAGTGTTATAGCGTTTGCGCAGACGATGCCCACGGCACACCGGTCATGTTAAAAGCCCATGAGTTGGGGATTACACCAGAGCAAATGGTGGCCCAAACTCGGACGGAACATCATCAAGATTTGCTGGATTTTTTCATCGATTACGACAATTACTATGTGACCCACTCGCCAGAGAACAAAGAATTGTGTGAGCAAATCTACACGGCTTTGGATAACGCAGGTTACATCAGTAAGCGTACCATCAGTCAGTTGTACGATCCGGAAAAGAACATGTTCTTGCCCGACCGGTTTATCAAGGGCACATGTCCTTCGTGCAAAGCTGAAAACCAAAACGGCGACAGCTGTGACGTATGTAGCTCAACTTACAGCCCAACTGAAGTGATCAATCCTCGCTCGGTAGTGTCTGGTGCAACACCCATTTTGAAAGACTCGGAGCACTTTTTCTTTGATTTGCCAAAGTTCGAAGGCATGCTCAAAGAATGGTTGGTTAGTGGTGCATTGCAAGAAGAGATCGCCAACAAACTCAAAGAGTGGTTTGAAGCCGGTTTGCAGCAATGGGATATCAGCCGTGACGCCCCCTATTTTGGATTTGAAATTCCCGGCGCACCCAATAAGTTTTTCTATGTGTGGGTAGATGCTCCTGTGGGCTACATGGCCAGTTTCAAAAACTACTGTGATCAACACAATATCGACTTCGATTCATTCTGGAAAGCCGACTCTGACGCTGAGCTGTATCACTTTATCGGTAAAGACATCACCTATTTCCATTGTCTTTTCTGGCCTGCCATGCTCGAAGGCGCGGGTTTACGTAAGCCGACTGGCGTCAACGTGCATGGCTTTGTCACCGTCAATGGCGCGAAGATGTCCAAATCCAGTGGTACCTTCATTAAGGGCCGTACCTATCTGAATCACTTAAACCCTGAATACCTGCGTTACTACTTTGCGTCAAAGCTAAGTGACAGCGTCACCGACATTGATCTGAACTTCGAAGATTTCGCTCAAAAAGTGAATTCGGATCTGGTGGGTAAAGTCGTCAACATCGCCAGCCGCTGTGCAGGCTTCATAACCAAACGCTTTGATGGTGTGTTGTCGGGCAATAACCCCAACCCTGCTTTGTTGGCCGAATTCCAGCAGGCCAGTGAGTCCATTGCAATCGGATTTGAGAAACGTCAATACAACAAAGCCATTCGTGAAATCATGATGTTGGCTGATAAAGCTAACCAATACATCGATGCACAAGCGCCTTGGGTAACCATTAAAGACGAGTCGTTGCAGCAGCAAACCCACGATGTGTGCTCGCTGGGCATTAACTTATTCCGCATCTTGATGGTCTACTTGAAGCCGGTACTGCCGAAACTCGCTGAGCAAGCCGAAGACTTTTTGAATGACAAACTTGATTGGGAATCGGCACAAACGCCTCTGGTCAATCATTCCATAAACAAGTTCAAAGCTCTGATGCAACGGGTTGATATGGACAAGATTGCCGCGGTCGTTGAAGACTCAAAAGAAAGTTTGGGAGCTCCCCAAGCTTCATCTGCACCAGCGGTGGACTCGCCCCTGAGCAAAGATCCCATAGCAGAGACCATCACCTTTGATGATTTTGCGAAGGTGGATTTGCGCATTGCCAAAATCGCCAAAGCCGAACACGTTGAAGGGGCCGACAAATTATTGCGCTTGCAGTTGGATTTGGGCGGAGAAACCCGCCAAGTGTTTGCAGGGATCAAGTCAGCCTATCAACCGGAGCAATTGGAAGGCAAATTGACGGTCATGGTGGCCAACCTTGCTCCTCGTAAGATGCGCTTTGGTCTGTCCGAAGGCATGGTGCTAGCCGCAGGTCCTGGTGGACAAGACTTGTGGATTTTGGAGCCCCATGAAGGTGCTCAACCGGGCATGAAAGTGAAATAAAACAGCACATTGCTGTTCTCATAAAAAACGACGCTTATGCGTCGTTTTTAGTAATCAAGCCCCATATTCAAAAGCGAAAGCGAGACAAACTTAAATCGTCGCCATGTCATCCCGTGTCAAATACCTAACAAAAAGCCCGCGTAACTCGCGGGCTTTTTCGACTTTGATTTAGATTAACTGAGTCTGGCCAACGAGTCGATTTTGTTCATCAAATCGCCACTGGCTTTTTCTAGACTGTGTAGAGCGTCCAACACGCGGCCGTCAATGTCGTCTCCGGCATTTTGCAATGCCGCTTTGGCGGCGTCATAGACTTTCTGATTTGCTTGCTCAACCATACGAATTTCGGTCGCCATAGCAGGGTTTGCAGACAATGTGCCGATCACCCGTGACAACTCAGATTGGCTGGCGTCTTGAATAGCAGAAGAAGAGCGGTCGCCGTTGCCGATAACGCCGTTGTACACAGCCCGTTTCAAATCCAAATGATCTACTTGTGCGTTTGCCAATGCAGTCTTGGCTGCAGTACGTCCAATGGTTTTACTCATTGAAGTAGACAGAGATAATACTTGGCTAACTTTGTCTTTGACTTCACTGGTTTTTTCCACCAACACTTTCGACTGGCTGGACACTTCGTTGATGTTGGACTCGATATTACGAGTACCCTCTTCGATTTTTTCTACTAAGTTATTGATTTCTTGGGTGGATTCGGAAGAACGCATGGCTAGGTTACGAACCTCTTCGGCAACCACCGCAAATCCGCGCCCACTCTCACCAGCACGAGCAGCTTCGATAGCCGCATTGAGTGCCAACAAGTTGGTTTGTTCTGCAATGGAATTGATGACGCCAACGAAACTGCTGATGCTGCTGGCCAAACCGGATAACTCGCCAGCATGGGTAACGCCTTTGGCTGCCATGGCATCGATTTGCGTAAGGCCACTGACCGCCTCATCGAGCATTTCAGAAGAACCGGTAAACAATTCTTGTGCACCACTGACTTTGTCGCTTTCTGATCTTAGCGCATGAGCGGTATCACTAAGAGCACTTTTCACAGCCCCCAGTGCACGTTGACCATCCAACATGATCTCAGCAACCACTTGCGCTTCAGAACTCTCTTCAGTTTGTTGCAATGCGGCTTCCTGTGCATCAGCCAGTTGCTCCCGAAGTCGGTTGATTTCCTGTTGCAGCGATTGATTCTCGGAACTGAGTTCTCTGATCTTACGTTGGTCTTCTTCGTTTACTTTATTCCACCACATGTATCACGCCTCGATTACTATTGTGCAATTTATTCTTGTAGGACGGCAAAATCTATACCTGACAAATAGTTATCGACCATTTTTAGATTTACAGCAAATTTTTTTGCGTTTTTATCGCGGTTTTTTAGCTAGACGTTCCGCATGCTTGCGCTGACTGCGGAAAATTTCGGCGTTGGCTTCCATTTTGGCTTGATTAAACTTAAAGGGATCACCCGCTTTTTCGCCAAGATCACGTATCGGCTGGAAAACCCAGGCAGATATTTGCGAAAGGACGATTCTAACCATTTGAGCCAATTCAGATTTCCCCGATAGAGATTTCCCGCATAGGCTTGTCGATGGACTTCCAATATTTCGAACCCCAACAGGTTAAGCCAATCCTTGACCCGAAACACACTAAAATAACGGGCATGCTTGAGAGTTTGCTTGCGCTTTGCTGGCAACCAGCGCAACAAACTGGTGAGACTAAAGGGATTGTAGCCAACGATCACCACGTAGCCATTGTGAATAATACAGCGGTCGACTTCGCGCAGTATCTGATGGGGATCATTGGCAAAATCCAATTCATGCACCAACACGAAAGCATCGACACTGTTTTGACTAAAGGGCAATTCGTTAGTGTTGGCCAAGACTCGGCTGCTGCGGACATCATCAGAGGTTTCCAGAGTCAACGTGAGGTTTATATGATGATGGATAGGGCAAGCTTGCAAACGAATAAAACTGCTTAAATATCCCAGTTTGACAAGATGGTAACCAAAAAAACGCCGACTCATTGTGTTTAAACAGTCTTCCACCGTGGTGTATTGAGCTTGACCTTTCGGTAACTCATCCCAGCGCTTAGGTTGCGGTAAGGAAGTTTTTAATAACGCAGGTTTCATAGACACCATGGATTGCACACAGACGGACAACTTCTTATAGTACAAGAAAGGAAAACCGAAACAAGGGCAGACCATTATGGCAAAATTTAAAGTGACTCCGATTGCAGCGCTGTCAGACAATTACATATGGTGCCTGCACGACGAGCAAAACGCCTATGTGGTGGACCCCGGTGAATCCGAGCCAGTCAAAACCTTCTGCCAACAAAAGCATCTATCCCTTTGCGGCATTTTAGTCACCCACCATCATTGGGACCATACCAATGGCATTGAAGCGCTGTGCCAATGGCGTGCAAATCTTCCGGTTTGGGGGCCGAAGTATGGTAACATCGCACACTTGACCGAAAAGTTGCAGCAAGGACAACAGGTTGTCCTTCCCCACTGGGATGCAAAATTTGACGTTGTGGAAGTGCCGGGGCACACCCTAGATCACATTGCCTTTGTTGGACAGGGTATGGTGTTTTGCGGAGATACTTTGTTTTCCGCTGGCTGTGGGCGCTTATTTGAGGGCACAGCTGAGCAAATGCACCAATCTTTGCATAAGTTGATGCAACTCCCGGACGACACTGTGGTCTATTGTACCCATGAGTACACTCTAGCTAATCTGGCCTTTGCCCAACAGGTTGAGCCACACAATAATGAATTGCTCAAGCATTTAGCTTGGGCGCGAACACAACGCGAAAAAGGTTTGCCTACTGTGCCCAGTACACTGGCCATAGAAAAAGCAATCAATCCCTTTTTGCGCGCCCATGAAGATGGAATAAAACGCAATGTTGAACAACAAGTTGGTAAGCAGTTATCCGACGACGATGCAGTGTTCAAAGCCATTCGGCAATGGAAAGATCACTTCTGATGAATCGCACCCGTTACGTCTCCCTCACCCTTGGCGAACTGCCATGAAGGTCGGTTGCGTCAGCGTATTGATGACATTACTGGGCTGTCAATCGACCTCGGTGGTGTCTGAGCAAGAAACCCAAAAACAGCAAGAGCGTGAAATTGCTGCGCAGATCCATGTTTCGTGCAACAGTGAAGACCCACAGGCTAAGGCACTGTTTGATTGCGTTTCTGCAGAACAAGGTACCATTCCGGTTACCCACCCTAATGAATTGGTGGAAATCGAAATTGAACCAGACAATTACGTTGAAATGCTACCTGAGCAATTGCCCAAAGATGAAGCCAACATCTGGCATCGAGTTCGCCAACAGTTTGTGTTTGATGTGCCAAATAACGATCGCGTGAACGAACAAAAGAATTGGTATATTAAGCACCCAGCTTATATGGATCGAGTAGCTAAACGGGCCAAGCCCTTTTTGTTCCATATCGTTGAAAAGCTCGAAGCTGAGCAATTACCCCTTGAACTGGCCCTGTTACCCATTGTCGAGAGTGCTTTTGATCCCTTTGCCTACTCCCACGGAAGAGCCGCAGGCATGTGGCAGTTTATCCCGGGCACGGGTAAACGTTTTGGGATGAAGCAAACCTGGTGGTACGACGGACGACGCGACGTAGTCGCTTCTACCGAAGGAGCTATCGAGTACTTGCGCTACCTGCACAAACTGTTTGACGGTGACTGGATGCATGCACTGGCCGCCTATAATAGTGGCGAAGGTCGTGTAATGCGTTCGATTCGTCGCAACAAAAAAGCAGGTAAACCGACGGATTTTTGGTCCTTAGATTTACCTAGGGAAACCCGCGCATACGTACCTAAGTTATTGGCATTAAGTGCCATCTTAAAAGACTACGAAAACCTAGGTTTTAGCTGGCCTCATGTGGACAATCAACCGGTTACCGAGTTGGTAGACATTGATTCGCAAATCGATTTGGCATTGGCGGCAGATTTGGCAGGGATAACCCTCAAAGAATTACATGCCCTAAATCCAGGTTTTAATCGTTGGGCTACCGATCCAGATGGCCCTCACAGATTGTTGTTGCCCATCAACAAAAGCGAGGATTTCAAAGACGCTTTGGCTGAACTAGACCAAGGCGAACGACTCAATTGGGTGCGCCATAAAGTCCAAGCCGGTGACAGCTTGTTGAAGCTCGCAAAACAGTACCACACGACGGTGAATATCATTCAGCAAGTGAATGAGATGAAAGGCAATATGATCCGCGTAGGCGACTATTTGCTAGTGCCTGTAGCGCTTAAATCGTTGGAATCTTACAGCTTGTCACAAGATCAGCGGCTGGTCTCAACCCAAGCCAAACCTCGCGCGGCTTTTCAATTGACACATGTAGTGCAACGGGGTGATACCATGTGGGATCTCAGCCGCGAGTACAAAGTGAACTTGCGCAGTTTGGCAAAGTGGAATGGCATGGCGCCCACCGACCCCTTGCGACCAGGCAAAGAATTGGTCATTTGGGTCGATCAAGTATCTGAAGATCAGCGCGAAACGGCTGTGATGCGCAGCTTGACCTATACGGTAAAAAAAGGTGACTCGTTGGCCCGTATCGCCGACAAATTCAAGGTCAAACTGTCCGATTTGGTGCGCTGGAACAGAAGCAAGATCAGTAAGTACCTACAGCCAGGCCAAAAGCTCAAGGTCTATGTTGACGTGACACGAACCTAAGGAACAACAAGATGTTTGGGATCAACCGCAGCAATCTGAAGCGGAGCCATGAAGGCCCTTGGTTGTTGCTTGATCTTGTGATGTTGGGTCTGTTGGTCATCAACTTACTGTTTATCATATTTGACTCCCTGTACGCCACTGACGTCGTCAAACAAGGGTTGGCTTGGTTTTCGCCCACCTTGGTCAGTGGCTATGCTCCGGTTCATGCAAACTTCCTGTTGATTGACTTGGTGTTCGTAGGGATATTTTTGAGCGAATTTTTTATTCGCTGGATTGCTTCGGTATATCGCAAAGAATATCTACGCTGGTACTTTTTTCCTTTTATTCATTGGTACGATTTAGTGGGTTGTATACCCGTTGGTGGAGCTCGGATATTCCGCTTTTTGCGGATCATCTCCATCCTGCATCGTCTGCACAAATATCAAATTATCAATCTGCGCAATACTGCACTGTTTCGCTTTATTGCCTTCTATTATGATGTGTTTGTCGAGGAGCTATCGGACCGGATAGTGGTCAAAGTCTTGAGTGATGCGCAAAAGGACATCGCAGCTGGATCGCCTTTGCTGGACGAAATTAAGCAACAGGTGATTGCCACACGCCTGCCCATTGTGACCCAATGGGCCGCATCGGTGATGACCCACATTGGTGAGTCTATTGAGCACGACGATCACGGCAAGAGTGTGCGGGCCCATGTAAGCGAAAGTGTTGGTAAAGCGGTAAGAAATAACCGGCAGATCTCAACCCTCAGCTTGGTACCTGTATTGGGCAGAACCCTCGAAAAAACCCTTGAGCAATCGGTCACAGATATCGTCACCCAGTCTATCGTCAATCTGCTCAAAGACATCAGTCCGCAGAAGATTGATGATTTTGTCGAACACGGAATCGGTCGATTCAGCAGTGAAGATAATGCTCTGGACCAAGAAATGCTTAACGTTGTGAATGAGGTTATTGAACTGCTCAAATCTCATGTTTCCCAACAACGTTGGAAATCAGCCTTTGATAAAAGCCCCGTCGACGTCGCAGACGTTGCCAGTAAGGAGAGCCAATAATATGAAAGGACTCGAATTAAAAATCCCACCGGTGGTGGTAGCTCTGATTTGTATAGCGATAAACTATCTCGGTCGTCATCAACAGTGGGCAATGTTTCGTCAGTACAAGCAATTTGATGCATGGGTTATTATACCCTTGCTGCTCGGCATGGGGATAGCGTTGTGGGGCGTATTGGAATTTCGTCGTGCTCGTACTACGGTAAACCCTCACACACCCGAGCGTGCAAGTTCCATCGTCAGCAGTGGCATATTCCGTTACACCCGTAATCCGATGTACTTAGGGATTGTTTTGGTATTGATTGCCGTGACTGTCTATTTAGGCTCTTTTGTAGGCGTTTTTAGCACCATCTTATTTATGTTGTACATTAACCGCTTTCAAATTGTGCCAGAAGAACGAGAAATGGAACGCTTATTTGGCTCCGACTACGCACAATACAAACAAAAAGTAAGACGCTGGTTTTAGATGAGTGAAGGCGCAGCTCTATTGGATATTGGGATTAGTAAGACTTTTAAACAGATCCCCGCCCTTATCAAAAACTATCGGGTGTTGTGTCCCGAAGTTTTTGATCGCTCTTGCTCTTTTTTAGCGTCGCGGGGATGACAAGTGACTTTGTCATCCCGGCGACGCTCTTGGGCCGGGACCTTATCAAAAGGTTGACTCATTCAAACGAGCGCTATTTGGCGGGGATGACAGATTTATCTGAATCTTTGGGACTACACCCAATAGATTCAGATAAATAGCTAAGCCTTACGCCAAGTAGTGCCTGATGGACCATCTTCGAGAACGACGCCCTTGGCCGTCAATGCATCCCGAGCGGCATCAGCCGCTGGCCAGTCTTTTGCTGCACGGGCATCGTTGCGGGCTTTGATCAGCGCTTCAATCTCGGCGACTTCGTCATCATTGCCAAGATTACCCTGCAAATAACATTGGGGATCCAACTGCAAGATCCCAAGTACACCGCCTAGTTTTAACAACACTCCCGCTAGATCCTGAGCCTGCTGACCTTGCGCTTTATTGATATCCCGAGCCAAGTCAAACAGCACCGCAAAGGCTTCTGGCGTATTAAAGTCATCATCCATAGCTTTGTTGAAGCGCGCCAGGTAATCACCGGTAGCTAAGTCTACGTCAGTGTTTGGTGTTACGTCACGCAGCGCTGTGTACAAGCGTTCCAATCCCGCTTTGGCTTGGCGGATGTTGTCTTGTGAATAGCTCAGTTGCGAACGATAGTGAGCCGACATCAAAAAATAACGCAAAGTCTCTGCATCATAGTCTTGCAACACATCCCGCAGAGTAAAGAAGTTGCCAAGGGATTTTGACATTTTCTCTTGGTCTACCTGCACCATCCCAGTATGTACCCAATAATTCACATAGGGAGTATCAAAGGCACAGCATGACTGAGCCACTTCGTTCTCATGGTGCGGAAAAATCAAGTCTGAGCCACCACCATGAATGTCAAAATGCTCGCCTAAATGCTTGTGATTCATCGCTGAACATTCAATGTGCCATCCTGGACGTCCATTGCCCCAAGGAGAACTCCAGTAGGGTTCTCCAGGCTTAGCACTTTTCCATAATACAAAATCCAAAGGATCTTGTTTATCCGATGACACCTCAACCCGCTCACCGGCATTGAGTTGCTCTAAGTCTTGTTTGCTTAACCGACCGTACTGCTCATAGGTACTGACATCAAACAACACGTCACCGCTGGGCGCTTGATAAGCGTGTCCCTTGGCGATGAGCTTCTCAATAACCCCAATGATCTCGTCCATGTGCGTTGTAACACGAGGTTCTACATCGGGTTCGAGCAGATTAATGGCGGCAAAATCCTCGTGCATCATCGCAATGGTGCGCTCGGTTAGTTGATCAGTCGTTTCACCATTTTCATTGGCACGTTTGATAATTTTGTCATCCACGTCAGTAATGTTACGCACATAATGTACCTCCAGCCCTTTGTGTCTGAGGTAACGCACCATTACATCAAAACTCAGATAGGTGCGCGCGTGGCCCATGTGACACAAGTCGTAAACGGTAATACCACATACATACAACCCCACTTTGCCTTCTACCAATGGGGTAAAGGGTTCTTTTTGGCGAGTCAGGGTGTTGTATATCTGTTGCATCGAATCGGGTTCCTCAAACGGGGAGCTGAAAATAAAAACGGGATTCTAGCACTGAAACGCCCCAGACCAAAAGATACCCGTGCCCATTAAGAGGCTATCAATGAGTAGAAGTAGGCAATAAAACATCCAAGTAGCAGTAAACTACGTAGAAAACCCGAACTTGTTGATCTGGAACAACAGCATCAGCAAGCGGATCCTGCTGATTTGTTTGTCAGTTTACGCTAGACTAGCGGCCTGAAAAATTACATTGATCGAACAACCGCCCTTCTAAGTTAGAGTAATACTCTGATTTAAAAGGAATTGTTGGAGTGTATATAGAAAAGTCTGAGTACTCTTTTGAGTCCAATGAATCCAACCCACGCCCTTTTCTATATACATCCCAACAGCTGTCGGGACGACAACCAGCTTTAAACTTTATTTAACGGAACCCACTTATGGTTAAATTACACACGAATTATGGCGTAATCAGTCTGTCATTGTTTGCAGATAAAGCACCAAAAACCGTCGAGAACTTTTTGTCTTATGTAAAAGATGGCTTTTACAACAACACGCTTTTTCACCGCGTCATCGACGGATTTATGATCCAAGGTGGTGGTTTTGAGCCCGGAATGAGCCAAAAAACCACTCAAGCTCCAGTAGAAAATGAAGCGAACAATGGTATTGCCAACAACACCGGTACCATCGCTATGGCCAGAACAAACGATCCCCACTCGGCTACCAGCCAGTTTTTTATCAACCTCACAGACAACAGCTTCCTTAATTTCCGCAGTGAATCAATGGATGGTTGGGGTTATTGTGTATTCGGTGAAGTGAACGAAGGTATGGACGTCGTAAAGAAAATCAAAGACGTTAAAACCGGCCGACATGGCATGCACCAAGACGTTCCCGTTGAAGACGTGGTGATCATCAAAGCCGAAATCGTCGAATAAACTACCTTGCCACCCAATGTCATTGGGTGGCCTTTGAGTTTCTCACCTACTATGCCAGCAACTTACTTTATTGCCGATTTACACTTAAGCGCCGACCGACCGGACATTACAGCCTGTTTGCGTCAGTTTTTGAGTGAGCAAGCCTGTGATGCCGAGGCATTGTATGTTTTGGGAGATCTGTTTGAGTATTGGTTGGGAGACGACGATCTCAATGACTTCACCTTACTCATCAGCGAAATGTTTCGGAACCTTGCAGACCAAGGTGTACCTATTTTCTTCATTCATGGCAATCGGGATTTTTTGATCCGCCAAAGATTCGCCCATCGCAGTGGCATGCAATTGTTACCCGAACAAACGGTGATCAATTTGTACGGAACGCCAACACTGATTATGCACGGCGATGAACTTTGTACTCTCGACTTGGCCTATCAAAAGTTCCGTCGCAAAGCCCGCTCGTGGTGGTGGCCAAGACTGGTATTGGCATTGCCATTAGCATTGCGACGCAAACTCGCTGAGAACGGTCGTAAAACCAGTCAAAAGAACCAACAAGCGTTAACGCTGGAAATCATGGATGTCACACCAAGTGAGGTGATCAAGGTTATGGAACATCATAATGTTCGTCGGCTGATCCATGGCCACACCCATCGTCCCGCAATCCATGCATTTGAAGTGTCAGGCGAAGCAGCACAGCGTATTGTGTTGGGCGACTGGTACGACCAAGGCAGTATGCTCAAGGTCACCCCACAAGGCATAGAACTCATTTCTCAGCCGCTGTAACCTCATATGCCCCTTCTGCTATTTGACTTGTCGTATTTCTGTCGAAAAAACGTCATCAATTTGCAGTCTATCTTTCATTAAACCGTCAGTTATTGTTCATAAAACTTCTCTAGGCTTTTGGCAGTTTTGTTGGAATACGCCAACAACCAAAACGTGTCTAATGCAGATATAAACGGGAATAAAACATGAAAAAATACTGGACGTCCGCAGTTGGAGTGGTTTCTCTAGCGGTATCATCCGCTTTGCATGCCAATGTTCTGTCAGATCATCAAGCACAAAGCCCTTGGTACACTGATGCACAAGCCAATCTCGAAGCCAAAGCTCAGCAAAATAACCAATTCAAAGCCAAAAATGTCATTCTGTTCGTGGGTGATGGAATGGGTATTTCAACGTTGACCGCAGCCAGAATACTGATGGGTCAACAGGCTGGCAACAATGGTGAAGAAGGCTTACTGAGTTTTGAGAGTTTTCCTCATACAGCCCTTGTCAAAACTTACAATGTGGATGCACAGACTCCTGACTCTGCCGGCACAATGACGGCTATGATGTCTGGCCTAAAAACCGATGTGGGTGTGATTGGCGTGAACGAAAACGTGGTTCGCGGAGATTGCTCTTCCGTACAAGGAAATGAAGTGGTTACCGCTTTGGAGCTTGCGGAAATCAAAGGGCTTTCTACCGGCATTATTTCCTCGGCTCGAATTACCCACGCGACCCCAGCGGCAACCTATGCAAAATCGCCAGATCGTGACTGGGAAGACAATTCTGATATGCCAGCCAGTGGCGCAGAAGCCTGCGAAGACATTGCCTCGCAACTGGTAAATTTTGAGAAAAATCTTGAACAGCGATTTTTGGGGGTAGACGTTGACGGTCTAGAAGTCGCGATGGGCGGCGGACGTCGCCACTTTCTGCCCAAAGATGCTGCGTTCAACAGCAGCGACGCCGTCAGCGAAGTTGAAGGTGATCGCACGGACAATCGCGACCTCACCGCAGAATGGCAAGCCATGTATCCTCAGGGCAACTATGTGATGGACAAAACGGGCTTTGATGCATTGGACGGACAAACTACCAGCCGCGTGTTTGGTTTGTTTAACGAGTCTCACATGCAATACGAAGCCGATCGTGAAAACGATGTGGCCGGTGAGCCGTCTCTTTCAGAAATGACTGAAAAAGCCATCGAAATTCTGGCCAACAATCCTAAAGGGTATTTCCTAATGGTGGAGTCTGGGCGCATCGACCACGGTCACCATGCTGGCAGCGCGTATAGCGCGTTGACCGATGCCATTGAGCTTTCCAAAGCAGTGCAAGCCGCCGATTCAATGACCGATGACAGCGAAACACTGATATTGGTCACTGCCGACCACGGGCACGTGTTCACGATCGCCGGCTATCCTAAGCGTGGCAACCCCATTTTAGGCAAAGTGGTTGGCGTGGGCAGCGATGAGCCGAGCCTAGCGGCGGACGATATGCCCTACACCACTCTTGGTTACACAAACGGTTTAGGTTATCGAGATTTAGCGGACGAAACAGATGCAGACGCCATCTATGCTTTTGAGCCAGTAGCTGGCCGTCAGGATATCAGCGCCGTAGACACTACCCAATCCGGATATCACCAAGAGACAACCGTACCCCTGTCTTCTGAAACCCACTCGGGAGAGGATATTTCATTGCATGCTCAAGGCCCGGGAGCACAGCTCGCACAAGGTGTTGTAGAGCAAAACATGATTTTTCACATTATCAATCAAGCCCTTGATTTGATTCAGGAATAAAAGGAAGACGAAATGAAATATTTTACATTAGCAAAATTAGCGATCGCCTTGCCTTTAGCGATGTCCTTAGTCGCTTGTAATGGGGATGACGGCAACGATGGCGCGACCGGTCCGCAAGGTCCTCAAGGGCAAAGTGGTTTGAATAGTTTAGTTAAGCAGACAGTGTTAAGTGTCGGTAGCGACGCCTGTCCTAATGGCGGTTTGCAAGTTGAGTCTGGAGTTGACAGTGACGCCAATGGCGAATTGGCTGATAGCGAAATTAGCCAAACGGAATACTTGTGTAAGGATGGCGTGAAAGAGTTGTCTTCTAGCCAAATTTTGGCAACCACTCAAAATCTGTGGTTCCAAAATGCCAGTGCTGAAGTCAAAGAAGCTCGTCAGGTGTGGCTTGAAGCAACCGGTACCGCAGCAGCCACAGCTCAATCCAAGCAAGACATTGCGAGCAAAGCAAAGGTCTCTGGTATCAAAGGTAAAGCAAAGAACGTGATCCTGTTTGTGGGTGATGGCATGGGCGTTTCAACCGTGACGGCAGCCCGTATTCTTGCGGGCCAAAAAATGGGGAAACTAGGTGAAGAACATCAACTGAGTTTTGATCAGTTTCCCTTTGCTGGCTTGGCCAAAACCTACAACGTAGATGCGCAAACACCAGATTCTGCCGGCACAATGACGGCGATGATGAGCGGCGTCAAAACCGATGTCGGAGTCATTGGTGTAGGTGAAGCTGTTTCAAGAGGCGATTGTTCAACGGTTGATGGCAATGAGTTGGTGACGGCGTTAGAACTGGCGGAAATTGCTGGCAAGTCTACTGGTATTGTCTCGACTGCTCGCATTACTCACGCTACACCGGCTGCGACATATGCCAAAGCGCCAGACCGAAACTGGGAAGACATTTCTGATATGCCTGAAGCGGCAGTTACTGCAGGTTGTGAAGACATTGCATCTCAATTGATTCGTTTTGAGCAGAATCTCGAAGCCCGTTTCGACGGATTGGATGTGGATGGCTTAGAGGTCGTTATGGGCGGCGGACGCCGTCATTTTCTACCGAAAGACGAAGCGGCAAACAGTCCTGATGCGGTGAGTGCTGTTGAAGGTGATCGCACTGACGGACGCAATCTCGTCACTGAATGGCAAAGCCAGTACCCCAACGGAGCCTATGTATATGATCAAACGGGCTTTGATGGGATCAATTCGGAGACCACCGATCGTGTGTTTGCCTTGTTCAATGAATCGCACATGCAATACGAAGCCGATCGCGCGAACGATATTGCTGGCGAGCCTAGCATTGCCCAAATGACTGAAAAAGCCATCAGCGTCTTGGACAACAACGAGCAAGGCTTCTTCTTGATGGTCGAGTCCGGTCGTATTGACCACGCGCACCATGCTGGCAATGCTTACGGCGCACTAAATGACACCATCGCCCTGTCTGAAGCGGTAGCCAAAGCCATGGAAATGACCGATGCAGAAGATACCTTAATCATTGTCACTGCGGACCACGGTCATGTCTTTACTATTGCCGGTTACCCTAAACGGGGCAATCCGATTTTAGGTAAAGTGGTGGGTGTCGGCTCAGATGAGCCAGCTCTTGCAGCAGATGGTATGCCCTACACGACTCTAGGTTATACCAATGGCATGGGTGCTCATGATCTGGGTATGGAGACGGATTCCGATGCGGTTTATGCTCTACAGCCAGTTTCGGGTCGCATCGATCTGACGGACTTGGACACAACTTTGCCCGGATATCACCAAGAAGCTTTGGTGCCGCTGACATCAGAAACTCACTCTGGTGAGGATATTGGGATCTACGCCCATGGTCCTGGCGCGTTCTTAGCGAATGGTACCAATGAGCAAAACATGATCTTCCACATTATGGACTATGCAGCAGACTTGGTGAGCCAAGCGGATGCCAAGCTCCAGTAAAGTAAAGCCGGGCGCAATCTTTGCGCCCGTTATTTTTCCTCGTTTCAAAGAGTTTAGTATGAAGTTATTTCTAACCTGTGTGTTGTTGGTATTAAGTTTAGTAAGCGGTCAACAAGCCCTCGCCCAATCGTGCGAAAGTACCTCAGACGCCCCTTGGCAGGATCACTATGCCGATTATCTAGTTACGATAAACCAGAGCACCGCAGCTAAGAGTGAAACCCAATTGCGAGTTTACCGCAGCAAGAACAAAGTGGCCTACTACTACCCGGCGACACAAATTAGTCAGGTGTGGTACCAAAACCCTCATGGTCGCACCGTGACCACCCGATACTTTCACGAATTTCAAAGAGCCATTGAATACGGGCCCATGGACCCAGTGGGTGAGCAAAGCCATCAAATGTGGTCTCAAATCTTTCAACTGGTTTCCAATAAAACTTTGCAGCAAATGGAAAAAGTGAAATCAGAGGAGAATTCGTGCCAGCTAATTGAAACCTATCAAAGCAAAACGGCAAACAACACACTGACGGTAAAATGGGACGCCACGGTGAAAATGGCTAGCCTTATCGTGTTTGAAAGTCCCACACAATCCCGTAAGTGGGAGCGTCAATCGATAAATTATGAGGACAATTCCCCACAGGAATTCTTCCGCACATTAGAGCAATATCAAACCACTGATTATGCGGATATTGGCGACGACCATACCGACCCATTTCTACTGAAAATGGTCAATTTAGGTTTTATTGAAAAAGGCGCTTCAGGGTTTTATCAAGCAGATGGCACGCCCATGGAGTCTGAGCATCATCACCACTAGTTTTGCACTCTATCCGGCAGGCATTGCCTGCCGTTCAGTCTTAAAAGCCAACCCAAACCATTGATATAAATAGCCTTATTCAATTTATTTCCTGAATAATACTGCATAAAAAGATTTCCATGTGCACGGTCGTGCTTTATGTTATGTTTTTGTTAATTGCACAACAAAAACGGATCGTTCGTGGCTTTAGAATTACAACACATACACTACCAAGTGGCCGGGCAAACCTACCTTGAGGATATTAATCTCAGCTTTGAAAGCGGTCAGTTTAATGTGTTGTTGGGACGCACATTAGCCGGAAAAACCTCTTTGATGCGAATTATCGCAGGCTTAGATAAACCCAGCTCAGGCAAAGTCATTCTAAATGGCCGAGACATTACTTCTTTGCCGGTGCAACAACGCAATGTGTCGATGGTGTATCAACAGTTTATCAATTATCCCCACATGAGTGTGTTCGATAACATCGCCTCTCCCTTGCGGGTTGCCAAACTGGACAAAATAGAAATTGCACGACGAGTGCGGCAAACCGCCGAGTTGCTGCGCATAGACAATTTGCTGTCCTCGTTGCCGTTGAGCCTATCTGGTGGCCAACAACAGCGCTGTGCGATGGCCAGAGCATTGGTCAAAGATGCTGACCTGATCTTGTTCGACGAACCTCTAGTTAATCTCGATTACAAGTTACGTGAGGAGCTGCGTAGCGAACTGAAAACCCTATTCAAACAACGTAACGCCATTGCTTTATATGCATCCACAGAGGCTCACGAAGCGCTTGCACTTGGGGGCACCACAACCTTGTTACACCAAGGTCGCGTGTTGCAAAGTGGCGCAGCGTTGCAGCAGTTTTATCATCCGCAAAGTTTGGATGCAGCGGACTTGTATCACGAACCGCCCTTCAATCGATTGAAAATCGCGGTTAAAAACGGCCAATGTGACGCACTCCCTTCGCTTACTTTACCCTGGCGAGATGGAGAACAATGTATTGGCTTGCGTCCCGATCATCTAACACTAACCTCCCAATGTGAACAGGATATTCCCTTGCAATGTGTGGTGGAGTTGTCGGAAATCAGTGCTTCAGAAACCTATTTGCATTTATTGATGACACCGAGCTTCGATATGGAGGTGCGTTGGATAGCCCACTTGGATGGCATCCACAACTTCAAACCCGGCAGCGAAGTGACATTATTTTTTAATCCACAACACTTGTACTGTTTTGACGTGCAAGGCGGCTTAATGAATAGCCCCGACTACGCCAACCTGCAACGGGGAGTGACGGCGTAATGGCGAAGATCACCCTAAAACACTTGGCGCACAGTTACGATGGGCAACACTATGCCCTAGCCCAGCTTGATCACACTTGGCAACATGGTGGTGCGTACGCACTGCTTGGGCCTTCTGGTTGCGGAAAAAGCACCCTTTTAAACATCATTTCAGGCTTGCTCGAACCCAGCGAAGGCGAGGTGTTGTTCGACGATCAGGCCGTCACTCGTCTGTCGCCACAGCAGCGCAATATTGCTCAAGTATTTCAATTTCCCGTGGTGTACGACGCCATGACGGTGCGAGAAAATCTTGCCTTTCCTTTGAAAAACATGAAGCTGTCTGCGCAGCACATCGACAGCAAGGTGTCGGAAATCGCTGACCTTTTAGAACTGCAAGATTGTCTCGATCAAAAAGCCAAAAATCTCAGTGCCGATCTTAAGCAAAAAATCTCCATGGGACGAGGCCTGGTGCGAGAAGACGTATCGGCCATATTATTCGACGAACCCTTGACGGTTATCGATCCCCACTTGAAATGGAAGCTGCGTCGCAAGCTCAAAGAGATCCATGAAAAACTCAACGTCACCATGATCTACGTCACCCATGACCAATTGGAAGCGGCTACCTTTGCCGATGAGATAGCGGTGTTGTATGAAGGGCAGATTGTTCAGTTTGGAACCCCTCAGGAATTATTCGAGCGCCCCAATCATACCTTTGTAGGCTATTTTATTGGTAGCCCCGGAATGAACTTCGCCTCCCCTATTGCTCGGGATAATCGTCTATTTTTAAACGACCATGAAATCAAGCTAAGCGAATTGCAGCGCCAAGAAGTGCTGACCAACCGCTCCAGCAATATCAAAATTGGCATCCGACCTGAATTCGTGCAAGTGAGTCAAGTTGCTAGTGAGCACAGCTATCCAGTCACCTTGCAGGACATCGAACAATTGGGCACCCACCAATTACTAACGGTGGATTTTGCCGGTGCTAAATGGCGCGCTAAGGTCGATGCTCATCAGCAATTTGGCGATGAATCGGTGCACATCACATTACCGCCAGAGGCTTTGAAGCTGTACATCGATGAATTCTTATGTGGGGAAGTCAATGAGCACTAAAATCAAAAACAATCGTGCTTGGTATTTGGTGCTGCCAATGTTCGTGTTGGTGGCCTTCTCCGCCATCATCCCACTTATGACAGTGGTCAATTATTCCGTTCAGGATATTTTTGACCAAAACACCGCTTATTTTGTCGGAGTCGAATGGTATCAAGAAGTGCTGCGCAATACCCGCTTGCACGACTCCCTAGTCAGACAATTCATCTTTTCCTTTTCCGTTTTGGCTATTGAGATCCCACTGGGTATCGCGATTGCCCTGCTAATGCCCAAACAGGCCGGCTGGAAAAGCTCGATGGTACTTATTCTGCTGGCTTTACCTTTGTTGATCCCCTGGAATGTGGTGGGCACCATTTGGCAAATTTTCGCCCGTGGTGACATCGGCCTTTTCGGGTGGGCCGTCAATCAGTTGGGCATAGACTACAACTACACCGCAGAATCACTGGATGCATGGCTAACGGTGGTGTTGATGGATGTTTGGCACTGGACACCGTTGGTGGCCTTGTTGTGTTTTTCTGGCCTTAAAGCCATTCCCGATGCCTATTATCAAGCCGCACAAATAGACCGTGCTTCGTCATGGGCGGTGTTTCGCCACATACAATTACCTCGCCTCAAAGGGGTCTTAACCATCGCCATTTTATTGCGCTTTATGGACAGCTTTATGATCTATACCGAGCCCTTTGTGTTGACTGGAGGTGGCCCTGGCAATGCCACTACCTTCTTAAGTCAGACCTTGACACAAATGGCCATCGGGCAATTTGACTTGGGCCCTGCGGCGGCATTTTCGCTGATTTACTTTATGATTGTATTGCTGGTGTCTTGGTTGTTTTTTACCGCCATTACACACTCGGAGAAACGACCATGAAACAGCCCAACGCCACTCGTAAAGCGCTGCTATTGCTGCTTTATCTTGCTTTCGTGTTGTTGCCCATTTACTGGTTGTTGATCATGTCGCTCAAAACCAACGAGGAAATACTCGGTGGATTGACCCTGTGGCCCCAGAATCTGACCTTTGACAATTACCGCACCATTTTTACCGATGCCAGTTGGTACATGGGGTACGTCAATTCGATGATTTATGTGGTAATGAATACAGTAATCACACTGGTGGTTGCCCTGCCCGCCGCCTATGCTTTTAGTCGCTATCAATTTGTCGGCGACAAACATTTGTTCTTCTGGCTTTTGAGCAATCGCATGGCCCCACCCGCGGTATTCTTGTTGCCATTTTTTCAGCTTTATTCATCTGTTGGCCTGTTTGACACCCACCTAGCCGTCGCGTTGGCCCATTGTCTGTTTAGTATTCCTCTTGCGGTGTGGATTTTAGAAGGCTTTATGTCCGGCGTGCCCAAAGAAATTGACGAAACGGCTTATATCGACGGCTACGGATTTGGTCGCTTTTTTATCAAGATTTTTCTGCCCATGATCCGCTCAGGCATTGGCGTCACCGCCTTCTTTAGCTTTATGTTCTCTTGGGTTGAGCTGTTACTGGCGCGCACCTTAACGTCGGTCGAAGCCAAACCCATTTCCGCGATCATGACCCGCACTGTGGGAGCTGCGGGGATCGATTGGGGGGTATTGGCCGCCGCCGGTGTATTGACCATCGTGCCCGGCGTACTGGTCATCTGGTTTGTACGAAATCACGTCGCCAAAGGCTTTGCCTTGGGTCGGGTATAGGAGCCTTAGTGATGTTAAATTGGATGGCTTGGACCTTACCCACTGGAATCTTTTTCTCTGTAATTGCGGTCACCCTCGCGATCATGACCTTCTGTGAACTCAAATGGCCTTGTGTTGAGCGCAAAGGGTTTCTACCCATTACCACCACACGGGGAGACCGATTATTCATCGGTTTGTTGTGCAGTGGTTTTATTCATTTAACGGTATTGGGTTTGAGTGACTGGCCCATTACTGTCGCCACAGGCCTATCTTTATTATGGATAGCCATCGTCTTGCGTTGGGGGTAATCCAATGTCCGACACCTTGGCATCTCACGGTTTTAAACAGGAGTTACAATGAAATTGAATAAAATTGCCTTAGCCGCCGCGTTCACTTTGACCTGTCAAATGAGCTTCGCAGACGAACAAGCCGCCCAACGTTGGATTGAGCAAGAGTTCACCGAATCAACCTTGAGTAAAGCGCAGCAAATGGAAGAAATGCGTTGGTTTATTGAAGCGGCTAAACCCTTTGCCGGCATGACCATCAATGTCGCCTCAGAAACCATTGCCACCCATGAATATGAATCTAAAGTATTGGCCAAAGCCTTTTCGGAAATCACTGGCATCACCATAGTCCATGATTTGATTCAAGAAGGCGATGTCGTAGAGAAACTGCAAACTCAAATGCAATCTGGTCGCAATATTTACGATGGCTATGTGAATGATTCAGATTTGATTGGCACCCACTTCCGCTACGGCAAAGTGGTACCCATATCAGATATGATTGCAGGCGATGGAAAGGACTTCACTCTTCCTACCCTCGACCTGGAAGATTTCATTGGTTTAAGTTTTACCACAGGCCCTGACGGAAAGGTTTATCAGTTGCCGGATCAGCAATTTGCCAATCTGTATTGGTTTCGCGCAGATTGGTTTGAGCGCGACGATCTAAAAGCACAGTTTAAAGCGCGCTATGGTTATGAATTAGGGGTTCCAGTGAACTGGTCAGCCTATGAAGACATTGCTGAGTTTTTTACCAAACACGTTAAATCCATAGACGGGCAAACCGTCTATGGTCACATGGACTATGGTAAAAAAGACCCTTCTTTGGGATGGCGATTCACTGACGCTTGGTTTTCCATGGCGGGCGCAGGAGATGTTGGGATCCCCAATGGCAAACCCGTTGATGAATGGGGTATTCGAGTGGAAGGCTGTCGCCCTGTCGGTTCAAGCGTTACGCGAGGTGGTGCCACCAACGGCCCTGCAGCAGTGTACGCCACGCAAAAATACGTGGATTGGTTGAAAGACTATGCGCCACCTGAAGCCCAAGGCATGACCTTTTCAGAAGCGGGCCCGGTTCCGGCACAAGGCAATATCGCCCAACAAATATTCTGGTATACCGCCTTTACCGCCAGTATGAACTCACCGGGCTTACCGGTTGTAAATGAAGATGGCACGCCTAAATGGCGTATGGCACCCTCACCCAAAGGCCCATACTGGCAAGAAGGTATGAAACTGGGTTATCAGGATACCGGCGCTTGGACCTTTTTGAATTCAACGCCAGCCAAGCGACGCTTAGCAGCTTGGTTGTACGCGCAATTTACCGTGGCCAAAACGGTGTCATTGAAAAAGACTTTAGTGGGTTTAACGCCAATCAGAGAATCAGACATTAACTCGCCGCAAATGAGTGAAGCAGCACCTAAATTAGGTGGATTGGTAGAATTTTACAGAAGCCCAGCCCGCAAACAATGGACCCCAACGGGCACCAATGTACCGGACTATCCTAAATTGGCTCAGTTGTGGTGGAAATACATCTCCGAAGTTGCCAGTGGAGAGTCTTCTGCACAACAAGCTTTGGATGGGCTTGCTCGAGCACAAGACAAAGTCATGCAACGTCTAGAACGGGCTAATGTACAAGGCGAATGTGGCCCTAAACTCAACAAAGAGCGAGATGCAGAGTATTGGCTGAGTCAACCAGGCGCGCCAAAGCCCAAGTTGGCTAATGAAAAACCACAAGGAAAAACAGTAAGTTACAATGAATTATTAAAAAGTTGGCAAAAATAATATAAAAGTTGTCGTCTTTTTTAGTGTTCGATCGTTGTCTGTGTGAAGGCCAACAAATGCACCATTTGTTGGGATGAAAACAACCACAGAAAGAAGGAATTAACATGAAAGAATATATGTTGGTGTACAAAGGCGGTGATCCTGATTGGATGGAAAACACCAGTCCGGAGGATATGGCTGCATCGATGGAAAGATGGGGTGCTTGGATGGCAGATTTGGAAGCTAAGGGGCAACTGAGTAACGGTGGTGCGCCATTGCACTATTCAGGCAAGAACTTAACTTCTGATGGCACAGTAACCGACGTGTCACTGGCGGAAATCAAAGAATTGGTCACCGGATTCAGTATCATCAAAGCAGCCAACATGGACGAGGCAATTGAAATTGCCAAGGTGTGCCCCATTTTCGCCTACCCAGACATTAGCGTTGAAATACGGGAAGTCGCATGTCCCGAAGGTGAATCATAAACCACCGTCCCACCCGCGCGATGTTGTCGCGCGGGTGTTGTTATTGTGCAGCAGTTAGGCGCTGAATCTGAGTTTCGAGAATGATAATCTTGATGTCACTGTCCATGCTAAGCCAACACAAATTCCACTTCAGATGACAATGGTGTAGACCCCGCACTCCCCCTTCACAATAGACAGAAAAAGGCCAAAAATTGAGTAATGTGTTGATCAGTGGTTAGTGATTCTTTGTGACATTTTTGTGTCAGCCTAATTTACATAGAAAGTATGTGCATCCTATTTTAAACGACTATCTAAATGATTTTATTAGATATTTTTTGTTGGCCCACTTTGTGCTTAGTACAAATTATCACCTGATGCGTTACTCGTTGTTGTGACCATCTTTCAAGACGTTCGGTAAAGAAGCACAGAGGTATAGCAAGATGAAGAATAAATTTCTAAAAATGGCGGTTGCCAGTTTGATTTTGTCAGTCAGTAATTTTGCTAGCGCAGAACTGATCACTTTCGATACTAATACTACTCCTGGGATTACACTTGGCGGTGGTATGACATGGAACTCGACTGGTGGTGGGCACCTGTATGATGAGTATTGGGACAGAACAAGTAGCATCTTTTTTGCGGCCGATACATTCGTAACATCTTTTGATTTAAACAACAAACCTTGGGAAGGATACACTACTGCCACTAACATTACTGACTATCTAATTCGCGCATTTGATGTCAATAACGTGCAAATTTGGAATGTACAAGTGGATCTGTCTTCTTACGGCACTTGGGATAATTGGTTAACAGTAGACGCAAACATAGCTAATGTTCGCGAATTAAGATTTGGCGAAGCCGGTCCATCTGCTTGGCCGAGTATTGACAACTTGTTGATTAACGAAGCTAATGTCGTTCCAGAGCCTTCTACACTAGCTATCTTTGCCTTAACTTTAGTGGGCTTAGCAACACGCAGATTTAAAAAGTCCTAATTACTTTTCTTTCAATTTTTTAGAAAGCACCACACATTGTGTTTGGTGCTTTTTTATTTCTAGCCTTGTTTTTTTTGCATGATGCCTAACCAGAAATGGGGCGCTTGATTGGTAAGTTTTTAATCTGAAGGTGGTGCGCTATTGCACTATTGAGACAAGAACTTGACCTCTGAAGGCACAAGAAACAATGTGTCGCGCTGGTGTTGTTATTGTGCAGCGGCTAGGCGCTGAATCTGAGCTTCTAAAATCACCATTTCGTGATCACTGCCGCCCATTCTCTTTGCGAGTCTGACGCTTTCGTTTGCCGATTGAATTTGCCCTATCTTTGCTTGCAAATAGGCTTGAGTTGCCAAGGGTAAGTGGGACTTGGAAAATATGGGTTCTTTGCTCAATTGCTCCACCAAAGCTAAAGCGTCTTGTTCACGCCCACAATGGCCTAAGGCCACGGCATAATTCAGTCGCGTTACCGGTGAATCCGTTAGCTCACATAGAGGGCGATACAATTGCTCGATTTCCGCCCAATTTGTTTGACTAAAGTGTCGTGCAATACAATGACATCGAGCGATCATTGCCTCTAGAAAAAATCGCCCTAGAGGTTGTTCTGATGAACGATTCTCCATGGCCGTACTCAGTAAACGTCCGCCAATAGAAATGCGCTGTTGATCCCAGCGACTTCGGTCCTGCAAATCAATTGGGACATTGTTGCCCTGTCCATCCACCTTGCTGTCAATGCGTGCCCATTGAAAATACATCAATGCTAATAAGCTGAACGTTTCCACCGTCGCCAAGTTCTGCTCTTGGGTTAGCAAGGTGGTCAAACTAATGGCATGCTGGCAAAGGCGGTTATCCAGACGCATTTGCTTGTCAGTACAGTGGAAGCCTTCGTTAAACAACAAATACAACGCAATATGAACCGTATGCAGTGCCTCACTCAGTTGCGCCTCTTGCGGCATCTCAAAGGGTAAGGATTGCATCTGCGCTTTGGTTCGCTCAATGCGCTTTTTTATGGTTGAGGGCAACACATAAAGGGCGCTGCCAATGGCAGGAATGCTCAAACCGCACAAATAGCGCAGCATGATTGGCAAACGGTTTGATGAGTCGATACTCGGATGACAGCAGGTAAACAGTAATCGCAGTTGGCTATCGCGAATGCGCTCGTCACTCAGTTGGTCATCCAGCGTTGCATTGCGGGTCCACTGACTTTCCAGCAAAAAGCTCAGATCGTCTGCGTATTTATGTTGTGTTTGTCGATGCCGAATTTGGTCTAGGGCAAGATTCTTGGCTACTTTTGTCAACCACGCAACCGGATTAGGTGGAACGCCTTGTTCCTGCCATTCAACCAACGCTCGGAAACTGGCCTCTTGCAAAACGTCCTCGGCAAGTGACCAATTTTGATTGCCAAATACCCTGACCAGAATCGCGAGTATCTTCGCACTGTGCTCTGACAAAATCTGTTCAAGGGATTCGGCCTGTTGTGTCATGGTTTGCCTGTATCATGTCGCCCTGGAAAGTTAATCAATGATTCCCCAGGGCATGTTTCAGATTGGATGGGTAACTTCTGCCTATCCTTACTTATTTTCCATTCTCAGACAAGCCAATTAATCGTCTACAACAGAGGCAAAATCGGTGCTTCAGCGCGCTCGGGATCCCAGTTTAGAAAATCTCGCAAAATCGCCACGTGACCTTGCCCACCAATGACTAAAACCCGACTGCTTGGTGGACTGTTTTGCTGAATGTTTGCGTACATTCGAAAGTTTCGGTGCCACCAACTGGCGGCAGCGTCTGCGCCAACGAAACTATCCATCGCACCGACTCCGTTGGTCAGTATGTACAAGGATTTGTTTTTAACATCGAGTTTCGGCTCATTGTGCGCTTGCAACAACTCTCGCAACGTCATCGTTTGGTGCATCTTATCCATAGTTCCAGTGATGTTTTGGATAAATTGCTCAAACGCCGCTTGGGTTTCGGGTGCTGCTTGAGGCATCGTTTTCATCAAGGGTTCGGCTTGCCATTGGATGCTCCTTTCGTCAAAACACTGGGGCACTTCACTCCCTGCGCGTTTAGCGACCCGAAACCCGATTTGGTACATCTCATTAATTTCCAACTGGTTTTCGTCTTGCAAATAGGCTTGGTATTTTTTAGTTACAGAGGCTTGATCTTTCGGATCGCATTCTATCAACACCCTGTCCGGCTTAAATTGCTTGGCAATCCGTTTGCTTAATTCCGCAAGGTAGGTTTGATTTTCGTCGGAGGTGACATCAATTTGTTTGGTTTTCACCACATCCAACCCCGGATTCGAAAAGTGAAAACTGCCCAACATCATGACTTGAGTATCAGCAGGTTCAGCTATTGCAAGATTTGGGGATAGCATGGCGGCAAAAATGACTATGCCGGTAAGTCTTTTAATCATCATAGAACTCCTTTAATTGCTTCAATTTATCAAAATAACTTTACCGTTCTACATGTGAGTACAACTACGGCCACTAGGCACACAGCAAAAACAAAGCCAACTTATATCCCTTTGTTTTTATTAACTTATTTTCAATTCCTTTCAATTTACACTAGTGACTTTAGCGATCTTTTCGCAGAACTTGTATCAAACTGGTTTTTTCCGCTAGTCTAGACGCCTTTTTTGAGTGAGCCATTTGCTTGTAATTCGCATATAAGGTCACACAAATCCAGTATCTAAAATATATCCATAAATAGAAGAGGAACCATGAGAACATCCCTACTCGCTGCGACCATCGCATCCATTTTTGTTATCCAAGGTTGCAGTCAACCTGCACCATCCGGCTCTGAAACCCAGATCACTCAAGCTGAGGCACCCCGTGCAGAATTGGGCACCTTTGGTATCGAACTCGATGCCCGTGATGAGAGTGTCAAGCCCGGTGACGACTTTTTCATGTACGCAGGCGGTACCTGGTATAAGAATTTTGAAATGCCTGGAGATAAAACCCGTTACGGTGCCTTTGATCGGTTGGCTGAACGCAGTGAAGAGCAAATTCGCACTATCATCGAGGAAATCGTGCAAAGCAATGATCTCACTGCTGAAGAACAGTTGATCAAGAATTTTTACAATGCTTACATGGATACCGAAGCGGCAAATACAAAAGGCATCAAACCCATCCAACCCATATTGGACAAGATAGCTGCTATTGAAAACAAAGCGGATTTGACTAAAGCCTTTGGCGATGCTTGGCGTGATGGCTCAGTGAGCCCTATCGCCGGTGGCATGTGGTTTAATCGACTCAACCCTGATCAGTACCAATTGTCTATTGCTGTCGGCGGAATAGCACTGCCTGATCGTTCCTACTATTTGGAAGATACCGAACGCTTCAAAGGCATTCGTGAAGCGTATTTAGCCCACATCGAAAAGATGCTCAATTTCGCTGGTATCGAAGATGCCGTGCAAAAAGCACAGCAAATCTTACAGTTGGAAACCAAAATTGCTGAAGTGCAATGGCCAAGAGAAAAACGTCGTGACCGCGACTTAACCCTGAATCAGATTGAACGCCAAGATCTTAGTAGCGAATACCCCGGTTTCGACTGGGATAGTTACTTTGCACAAAGCGGTTATCAGATCCCCCATCTTAACGTTGCTCAGCCACAACCCATCAAAGACGTCATTGCATTAATTGAAGAGCAGCCGGTTTCGGTTTGGAAAGACTATATGGCTTACCACACCATCAGCAATCACGCGGGTCTGCTGTCCGACGATATCTTTAACGCCAACTTCGAGTTCTATGGCAAAACACTCGGCGGACAACAGGAACCCCGTCCACGCTGGAAACGCGCCATTTCTGATATGTCTGGCACCGAATCTCTCGGCTTTGCCATTGGTAAAAGTTATGTAGCCAAACACTTCCCTGCCAGTTCAAAACAACAGATGGCGGAGCTTGTGGAAAACCTTCGCACTGCGTTGGGAGAACGTATCGACAATCTGGATTGGATGGGAGAAGAAACCAAACAAAATGCGCAAGCTAAGTTGGCCGCCTTCCGTCCTAAAATTGGTTATCCTGACGAGTGGCAAAGCTTTGACGGCTTGGATATAAAAGCCGATGACTTGCTGGGCAATGTGATCCGTCTACGTGAATTTTTCCGTGCTGAGAGTGCCGCAAAAGAATTGCAAAAAACCGACCGTGAACGCTGGGGCATGGCACCACAACGGGTAAATGCCTACTACAACAGCTCCTTCAACGAGATTGTATTCCCTGCCGCTATCCTACAACCGCCGTTTTTTGATCCGAATGCCGATCCTGCAGTCAATTACGGAGCCATTGGCGCTGTCATTGGTCACGAAATGGGACATGGCTTTGACGATCAAGGCTCAAAATCCGATGCCAATGGCATCCAGCAAAATTGGTGGACAGACTCTGATCGTGCCGCTTTTGAAGCCAAAGCCGATCAGTTGGCCGCCCAGTACAGCCTATACGAACCTATCGAGGGACACTTTGTAAACGGTCGCAATAGCTTAGGCGAGAACATCGGTGACGTCGGTGGTCTTGCAATGGCTTATCACGCTTACAAGTTAAGCCTCAATGGCAAAGAAGCACCGATACTCGACGGGCTGACCGGCGACCAACGTTTCTTCTTGGCGTGGGCTCAAGTGTGGCGTGAAAAACGCACCGAACAAAGTATGCTCAACCAGTTGAAAGCGGGTACCCATGCGCCGGGTCAATTCCGTGCACTGGCACCTCGTAACCATGACGCTTGGTACGACGCCTTTGATGTAAAACCAGAAGACGCTTTGTATTTAGCTCCAGAAGAGCGCGTCCGAATCTGGTAAAAAGGATTGGAGTTTAGAAATAAGGGCACTGAAACGGTGCCCTTTTTATTACTATTTATGGTTAAATACGTAAAACATTCTCAATATGAGAAAAACCAAACAAACAAAGATAAGGATCCGCAATGAAATCTGTGGTTTATGTTTCCGGTACATTTGACCTTTTTCACAGCAATCATTTGAAAATGATTGAATATGGTGCTGGGTTGGGAGACACATTGATTGTTGGCGTCAGCACCGATGAGGTGGTGTGCTCATACAAAAAGCCACCGACTATCCCATTCGAGGAGCGCATTGCGATTATCAAAGCACTAAAATACCCCGACGTTGTCATTCCCCAGCGTTCTCTTGAGCACAGCCAACGAGTCAAAGATCTCAACATTGATATTTTTGTCGTTGGAGACGACTGGCGTGGCAAGTACGACTACCTCCGCGACTTGGGAGTAAAAGTATTCTACTTCCCCTATGGCGCAGGTGTGAGCAGTTCAAACCTGAAACAAAAGATATTCGAACAGTACAATAAATTGGTACGGGACGCAGACGACCACCAAAATCCCGAGGTGAAAGAGTAATGAAAATCCTGATTACCGGTGGCGCGGGAGATTGGGCCAGCAGTTTTAAACAGCAATTTGGTGATCGATATGAGATTACGACCACCACTCGAGCAGAACTCGATGTGACTCAGCACGACAACGTCGCTAACTACTTCGCAAATAATCGGTTTGATGTGGTGATCAACAATGCAGGCAGCATTCACCCAGAACGCATTTTGGATGCCGATGCACAGAAATGGATGAATGACATCAATGTCAATTTGATTGGCACTTTTTTGGTCAGTAAGTATGCTCTGCATGCCAATAAAGATACCGTCATCATCAACATTTCATCTACCGCAGGATTTAACGCCTATGCTAATTGGTCATCTTATTGCAGCGCCAAAGCCGGTGTGATCACCCTTTCAAAATGTCTCGCGGCAGACAATTTTCAGGTGTACTGTGTCTGTCCCGGTGCCATCGACACTAAATTTCGTGATGGCTTAAACCTGTCTAATGCCAATGCTATGGATTGTGCACACCTTTCTAAGTACATCATCGAGATTCTCGAAGGCAAGTACGCAAGCGGGGATGTATTGTTTATCCGCAAAGACGAGTTTGTATTAAATCCATAGACAGGATTTTTTAGACGGTTTCAGGCGAAGCTAGCGCAACGCTAGCCGAAGACTGCCCTGGTACTCCCGAGTGAAACTTAAAATCTTCATCGGGGCTTTGGATAAGCTGCGCTTCTACCTCACCAAAATATTGGATACGCTTACTGATATCCTCAGCGGCTATGGACTGCGCCAGTGTTAGATAATCTTGATAATGGCGCGCTTCAGAACGCAGCAAAGACACATAAAAATCACCGATAGGCTTGTCGAGGTAAGGTGCGATTTTGGCAAATCGTTCACAAGAGCGGGCTTCGATGTAGGCCCCACAAATCAACTTGTCAATTAACGCGTCCGGCTCGTGGGTTTTCACGTGGCTTAATAGGCCTTTGGCATAACGGCTGGAGCGAATGTTGTCGTACACAACACCATACTGCTCCATGATTTCCAGCACCTGGTAAAAATGATGCAATTCCTCTTTAATCAACAGCACCATTTTGTCGATCAAATCTTGGCTGTAAGGTGAATCGGATTTGGCCATCATTGATTTGTTCAGTTTGAGCTTTTCTAGATCCTGCCAATTTCCGATCTTGCGGTAAGCGAAGTCTTCATAGGGCTTTAACCACATCAATAGAGCGTTCGCACTGTCACCATCAACGGCATAACGTCGAATTAAAAACATCGCACTTTGAGCGGCTTTCAATTCACACAACAGATGGTCGGTCAGCAAAACCGACAAATTTTCCGGCTTGATCGCTTCATCGACCCAGGAATTGGGGGTCTCACAATGCAAAAACCGATAAATAGGTGCTAACAATGAATCCAAGTGAACTTGACCTTACAACGTTTTGATTACTCTTGGAGCCCGCTGATGCGAACGGAATGGTCGAAGAGTTTACCACACATTATCCGCAATCGGCTTAAGTCTTTGTCACCATTTGCCTGAAAAATTCGAAGTTAAAGGTGCTGGGGCAAAAGAGTCGATGTAATATGCTTAACAGTCTTGGCACTTCATTCAAGATAGGCTAGATACCATACCAATACCCATCGGGAGCACAGATGAAACTTGTTCAATTATTGTTTTGTTGTATTTATCTACTGAGCAATTACGTGAGTGCGAATGATGTGCCGCAGCACACTGGAACGCTGATGGTGGTCAATAAGCGCGCTGACACGGTTAGCGTAATTGATCTTGCTAGTCGTACCATCATTACCACCATAGCCACAGGCAAGGGCCCCCATGAATTGGCTATGAGTCCAAATGGTCGATGGGCCGTTGTGACCGACTATGTGGGCGGCAATAGCCTGACGGTAATTGATGTGTCTACTTTAAAAGTGAAACATACCATCGACTTGGCAGACTATCCTAAGCCCCATGGTATCCATTTTCTCAAGGACCCGACTTTAGTCATTGTGTCCAGCGAAGGATCTGATTCGGTTGTTATTGCCGATATTATGGCTGGCAACGTGGTATCGGCTATCGAGACTAAGCAAAAAGGCTCACACATGGTTGCGGTTAGCGAAGACTCTCCCTTTGCCTACACCACCAATATGGGTTCCAATTCCGTTAGTCGAATCGACCTAACTAACCATACTTGGGTTGATCTATTACCCATGCCAAGAACACCCGAAGCAATCACTTTGAGCAAATCGGGCAAACAGTTGTGGGTAGGGAGCAATTTTGACGGCTATGTCAGTCTTTTCGACGCTGATTCAGGCAATTTACTGCAACGTTTTGAAGGTTATCAGTTCCCCTACCGTATTTTACTAAGCGATGATGAGCGCTATGCTGTCGTGCCGGATTATCGAGCCAGTACTTTGGATGTGTTTTCTCTAGGGGATGATATACAGCGAAGGGTGCTCAACCTTGATAAAGACACCGGACCCAAGGGACTGACGTGGTATTCAGACGACCGCACTCTGTTCTTGTCTGCCTATGAACAAGACAAGGTTATGGTGATGAGCATATCGACTGGCAAAATCCTCTACGAAGTGCCCACAGGGGATGGTCCAGACGGGATAGGCTATTCACCGATAGTGCATAAATCGAATTGATGACAGGCGAGAAATTGCCCCTTGGTCATCCAAGCGGCAATTCTCTGCATTCCTATTGCCGGTCAGTAATAACGAATTTTCTTAACTTGTTTTGGCTTAGCTGTGGACAAATAGATGTCGTGTACCAGTGCGAAGTCTAGCTCCAACTCAGTAGCATAGGTGTCCTCTCCCACCGGATAGCTTTTCACAATACGAGCCCCTCTGATGACCCCCTCTACCGATGACTTGAGCCGAGTGTCCGTTAGTACCAGATTCGAAAGAGACTGGTTGCCATTGATCTTTTGACCATAAACTTGCTCGGTCAATTCTCTATAAGCATCCAGTTTAGAGGCTTTGACTGCCTTTAGCATTTTCGCCGTTTGGTTCTCTCCCGTCTGTGCGGCAATAGGTGCATAACCCACCGCACGGATAACGGGATACTCTTCTGGCTCGATGGTTTGCCATTCAACTTGTTTATCAAACAAGCTACTGCATCCACTGATAACCATAAGGATGAAAAGAGTAATAAATGTTTTCATGTCTCGTCCTAACTAACGACCTTGCTCTGTTGTGTTTTGCAAATAACATTCCACACTGATATCAGTGGCGGAAAATTTAAAAAAACGCGCTGGCCCACTAGTTTCTTGGCATCAGTTTTTTGACGGATAATAGGCACAAAAAATGCTTTATCTTGGTAGTTTTCCTCTGCCAATGACTTCGCAGACGATATTTTTGTTTATGAGAAATGTGGGATAGGCCAGATTCATGCCAACGACGATCGCAAGATGTGCGCTATTTTTGATGTCTTTTTTGCTGTGCAACACCGCTTATGGGGTTTGGTTTGAAGCACAAGGCCAAGCTGCAATCGAAAACGACAATCTTGAAGTGGCACGACAAAACGCCACTCAAGAAGCCATCAAGCAAGCACTTCTGTTCGCCGGTGCGTCGATAAAAAGCGTGCAGCGCATGGCCGATGGTTTGCTAAAAGACGATCAGTTAATCATTCGTTCTGCAGGCGAAGTCAATGCCATCGAGTTGATTGAAGAACGTTATAGTGACGGATATGTCACCGTGTCCATTCGTGCCGATATTTTTTCTCAGCAAACCACCTGTGATGGTTCGGACTATATCAAAACCATCGCGACGGTCTTTCATGAAGTGCAGCAACGTGAACAAGCGACCGTAGGGCAACTTTTTGATCTGGGGAGTGTGCTACCGACACGGTTGCAGCATCAGTTTGATAGTTACGCACAACATACGCTTGTCCAGGCCATTGCTCCCTATTATGTGGCGACCACGCCCAACAATATTGAGCAACAGGCCGTACTCTTAGCGCGCAAGACCAATAGCCAGTATGTGCTCTTTGCTCAGGTGACCGATTTAACGGTAACCACGGTGCAAGCCCCTACTCTGGCTTTTTGGCAATCCAATCAATCACTAAGACAGTTTGGTTATCATTTGCAGCTTCTGGACGGTCAAACCGGGTCACTGGTATGGCAAAAACAGTATCAAGTTGAAGCACCTTGGGAATTCGATATTCACGAAACTGTGGGCAGTCACAATGCTCAACTGTGGGATTCTGGCTTTGGTAAAGCCGTTTCTTCTGTGCTGCAAGACGCGGCTCAGCAGATCGATGAAACTCTGGCTTGTGCGCCTGCCTACGGCAGAGTTTTGGCTGTCAATAATGAACAACTACGGATCAATATAGGCGAGAATCAGGGCGTGCGTAATGGTGACGAGATGACACTCTATCAAATCAATCAATTCCACGATCCTCAAGGCCAGCTGCACGCTCAGTACAATTTGCATCCAAGCACGATGAAAGTGGTTGCTGTGTTTGCCAATTCGGCTATTCTCAATGCCGCTGATGGACAGTTTTTAGGTAATATCCAACCCAATGATTTTGTCGCACGACGATAATTATCGTCAATGCAGTGACACATAACCGAGCGACATGATTATTTTCACAAGTAACACGCTGTGAGCCCTTTCTTTGGACGTTCTGGGTATTCATCACTGAATTGTAAAGTTTTATCATTCCAGCGCATCGTTAGGGCTGCTTGAATAGTCAAAGGCTTTTCATTGTAATGGTGCTAGGTAATAATGCCCTCAAAGTCCCCATAGTTTAATGGATAAAACAAGGTCCTCCTAAGACTTAGATGCAGGTTCGATTCCTGCTGGGGACGCCAATTTGGGTGGCAGAAAACTCAAAAAGGTCTCATTACGGACACCCCAAACACATAGGCTTTTTCTCCATCGATGAAATCTACCGCAACGGTGGGCGCAATGCCGAAATCACCGAAATGAATATCATAAGAAGCATTGAGCTGAATCACATTTTCAGAATGAGGGTGATGCCCTCCTATCCGTTCCTTTCCTGCGCCGATACCAAAACGCAGGTTGTCGTCAGGGTGATAGTAGAATTCGCCTAGGATCAGGGTTGTCCCGTCGCCATGGTGGGCATCCGGCGTTTTTTCATACAACAGACCAAGGCCCCAACTGGGTTCAAAGCGATATTCGTATTCAAACCCATAGGTAAAATGGGTTTCACTCTGGGCGTGGGTATAGCCTATGAATACACCCGGATAATGGCTACGCTGCTCGCTGGCTTGTGCGCAAGAGGCCATGAAAAAGCCCATAGATACAGCCATAACACTTTGTTTAATCATAAAAATTCACTTTTACTTACTGCAATAGCATGGTGTTGTTAATGTGGACTAGAACAGCAAATTTGTAAAATTTTTATTGCCAAGTCGGATAGTGCGCTCTGATCACCAACGATGACATTACCTAGCCTCTTGGCAACATATCAGAAAGTAATAGCGCGATGCCCAAGAAAGACATAAAACCGGCAATGTCAGTAATGGTGGTCAACACGATGGAAGAAGATTGCGCCGGATCCATGCCAAATTTCTTAAGCGCGATGGGAACAATAGCGCCGGCACTGCATGCAATGGCCAAAGAGGACACCATAGCCAACGCGATAACCAGTGCCAGTCCAAACGACTGACTCCAAAAATAAACAGCAACCGAGCAAGTTGCAGCAATGGCAATCCCATTTAAAACTCCAGCAACCAGTTCTTTAACCATAACTTTAGCCCAATGGCGAGTGGTAATTTCCCTCAAGGTCAATCCGCGCATTGTTACAGCCAATGCTTGCGCACCGGCGTTACCAGACTGCCCTGCTGCCACAGGAAGTAAAATCGCCAACGCGGTAATTTCCGAAATTAAACCTTCAAAAGCACCGACCACGGCGGCGGCAGCAAAGGCGGTCAATAAATTGATTTGTAGCCAAGGCAGACGCTTTTTAACCGCAAAAAGGCTACTCGACAGAGCGCGCTCTTCTTTACTCGCACCCACCATGGTTTGCATATCGGTTGCCAAGTCTTCTTTAGTGGACTGATAGATATCGAAAAAGCGGATCACGCCAATCAATAGGCCGTGAGCATCTAACACCGGGATAGCTCCTGTGCGGTGCCCTTCAAACCGCTCTATCACCATGTCTTTGCTGTCTAGCGCACTAAATACTGTTTTTACTGGGCGAGAAACCGCCATAATGGGTTTATCGCCTTCACAAATGACCAGTTCAGTCAGGCTGATCTCAGCCAGCAAATGCTGCTCCTTGTCGATAATGTAAAAAACATCTTCTGCGCGAGTCGTGCGTTGGCGCAATTTGCGCATAACTTGTTCCACGGTAGTGTCAGCGTAAAAGGTTTCAACTTTGGTAGTCATCATCCTTGCCGCGGTTTCCTCGGGGTAAACCAGCAACTCTTGATATTCTTTGGCCAAGTCCGAATCGGTTGTCGACAACAACGTCATGATGCTCTGAAATTCCGAGCTATCAAGGCGGGCCAGAGTGGCGACTGCCAGATGACTGTCCATTCCTTTGATTAATTGCGCTGCAAACTCTCCAGGCAGGTGAGACAAAATGTCCTCCGCCGTACCAAAAGGTAAATACTTCCAAAGATTGACCACCACCTGCAGGGGTTGGTCTTTGAGCAGCAGCGCAGATTCTTCTGCCGGTATAGCCTCTAAGTGGCGCGCAGCTCGGTATGGGTAATGGGCTAAGTAATCGCTATTGATGGATTGGGCGACGGCAAGTAGATCAGAAGTAGACGAAGGCATAATGATTCCAGAGGTTAATCCGATTGTTCGTTGCGACGAGGATCCACGGGTTGCATTAAATCCACCATACTGACAATGGTATCCCCGTATATCTCCAGTAAATCCGATGAAGTTGAGCTGGGTGCGTTGTCCTGTGCCTGTTTCACAGATACAAAGTGGCGCAGGCGACTGAAATGGATCACGCCAAAGAATTCTTGCTTACGATTGCACACTGCCAAAGTATCTGTATGGTTCCAGCTATCCCATTCCATGGCACTGACCATGTCTGAAGTAGCACTGATAGGCTCCTCCGTGTGCGTAATGAGGTCGGTGATTTCACTGTCAGGATCGCCTTTGAGAACATCACCAATAAATACTTTACCTTGCAGTTGACGGCCATGATTGACCACATAAATCCATTGTAAATAGGAAAAGCTGCGTTTTCTTAATCGCAAAAGCACCTCATCTAAACGCATTTGACTGTCGGCAATCAATACATCAGTTTCAACTACCGAGCCAATACTGTACTCGGGATAGGTAATGAGCATTTTGCACAATGTCTGCTTGCGTAAAGGCAGTAATTCGATTAACCGTTGTTGATTGGCTTTATCCAAATGGCGAAGAATCGCGGCCAAATCTGCGACTTCCATTTGCTGGGTCAATTTCAAGCACTGTGCCGGGCTAAAATATTCAAACAGTTTTGCCGACACGCTGGGGATCATCGATTTGATCACATTGATCGCGGGAGTTAAGGGTGCCGCTTTGATAATCTCCGCCGCGTACTCGCTGCGCACCAATTCAAGCCGTCGAGCCGCCGCTACCGGTTCGTTTTCCATAAAATGCAAGGTGAGATGGTAATGGATTTGATACATATTGCTCCTAGCTGACTCAGTTAACTGAAGGTTTGTCTGCTTTTACGGAGTCAATATCGGACACCACCTCGCAGGGCGTTTCGCTATACAGTTTCGCCGGAATGAATACCTTGCCACGCGCAGTTTCAAGCTCCAGCGCACTTTGCGTAAAAGACAAAATCTTGCCTTCATAACCAGCAATTTTGACATACTCTCCCACATTCAGATGCTTCACCGCCTGCCTTGATCCGACTATGTTTTTGACTAACTCATTGCTGCCCAGCCCATAGGCCAGGGCGATACCAAAGCTAAACACGGCAAGTTCAACGATAACCAAAGTAGTCACAAACTGAATGTTGACGCCTAACTGCTCAATACCGATGACTACCGCAATGCCTACAATAGTCCACTTCACCAACACTGCAATTCGAGCACCATAACGCAGTCCCGTGCCGTGCGCCGCAGCTTGAGTCATGGTTTTGCCTAGGTTACCTATGAAGAAACCACCGACCACGATTACCAGTCCTGCGGCCAAATTGGGCAAATAGCCCAATAGTTCTCGTAACCAAGACGCGATAAAATCCATCCCTAAACTGGACAAGGCGGCTGCCACAAAAAAGATAAGAATAATCCAGTAGACCGCGCGACTAGCCAGTCTACTGTATTTGGGGTCAATACTGACTCGACTCTCCATCGACAACACGCCAGCTAATTTATCGATAAACTGCACAACGACAGACATCATGCCTAAGGTCAATCGGCCACAAACCCATGCAATCAGCCACCCCACCAGCAGAAGTAACAGCGCACCGAGCAATTGAGGCACGTAAGCCACAAGATACCCAATCAATTGTTCGTAATTTGTTTTTAAGGTGGTTTCCAAATCTGACATGTTGCCTCTTCTTCCCAACCAACACCATGTTGGATGAATTCACATAAGACCAAGACATTATGCGTATGCTACTTAAAGACTATAGACGCTAAACCTTGCTTTTGTGTGGGAACCAAAGACGTTTTTGGCCCAAACAAGCCGCGTGGGCGTGAACAGATTGTTCACGCCCACTAACGTTGGAAAGGTGAGATCAGAAATAGGCTTGATTGATTTTATCGTAGATCAGGTTCAGGCTGATTTGCATATCATCAATGAAATCATGCAACGCAGCTTGAATGAGTGACTGAGGCGAAGCTTTTCCCAGTTGCTTTTGCATAATCTTCGCCTGGGCAACTGCATCAGCGTGATTTGGCAAGCGTTTTAGACATTCCTCTACCTGCATCACGGTGTGCATCAATGAGCGGGGAAAGCGATCTTCCAACAGCAAAAACTTCAAAACATCCGAGCGTCGAATACGCAAACGCATTTCTCGTCGATACATTTGGTACGCAGTCAGCGACTTCAAGACACTCATCCATTGCAGGTTCTCAAAGGCCGATTGCTCATTTTCAACCTCTTGCAAAAGCGATGCTGAACGTACGTCTATGATTCTAGTTGTCATGTCTGCACGCTCTAAATTACGCCCTATCTTCAGAAAGTCGTAGCCTTCATCGTGAGTCAATGTGCCCGCTAGGATACCGGTGATGGTCTGATTCGATTGAATGACTTCATTCAAGAAACCGTAGCGGTGTTTGCGCGTTAGCGCCTGCTGTGTGTTGTGCTTGGCAAACAGGTACAATTCATTGATCTTTTCCCATGCTTCTCTGGGGATAATTTCGCGAATAGTACGAGCGTTCTCTCGCGCCGCATCCAAAGAACTCAATATAGAACTGTGATTTTCCCGATCCGCTACCATAAAGCGAATAACGTTGCGTTCGCTGGCTTCAGAATGATGTTCATAAAACAAAGAACGATAGGAAATAATGTCAACAATCGGCTCCCACCCCAAGGTCACCCGTTTGGGCAAATCCAACAAAAGGTGGGAGTTGACGTTGATTAATCGGGCCGTGTTTTCAGCACGTTCAAGATAACGTGCCATCCAAAAAATATTATTTGCGACTCTGGAAAGCATAATTAAGACTCCATATCCACGATCCAGGTGTCTTTACTGCCACCACCTTGGGAAGAATTAACAACAGTGGAACCTTTTACGAGCGCCACACGAGTCAGTCCACCGGTTGTCACTTTGACGTCTTTACCACTGAGAATAAAGGGTCGCAAATCCAAATGCCGAGCCTCCACGCGGGTGCCGACCATAGTCGGTGCGGTAGACAGGATCAGCATGGGCTGGGCGACATAATTGCGCGGATCATCTTTGATAAGTTGGCGAAATTTATCGCATTCTTTTTTCGACGAATGGGGGCCAATCAGCATCCCATAACCACCGGATTCGTTGGCTGGCTTAACTACCATTTGTTCAATATTTTCAAGCACATATTCCCGTTCTTCTTGATTGACGCACTTGTATGTTGGGACATTCGGCAGTATCGGCTCTTCTTTTAGGTAATAGCGAATAATATCGGGTACAAAGGCATACACCACTTTGTCATCGGCGACGCCCGAACCCGGAGCATTGGCCAAACCAACGTTACCAGCCTTCCAAGCACGCATTAAACCAGGCACACCCAGTTGGGATTCTGGATTGAACACCTCCGGATCCATAAACCAATCGTCAATACGGCGATAAATCACATCAACCCGAGACAAGCCTTCGATAGTACGCATATAAACGCAGTCGTCTTCCCCAACCACTAAGTCATCACCAATTACCAGTTCCGCACCCATCTGTTGGGCAAGATACGCGTGCTCAAAGTAGGCGGAATTGTAAATGCCCGGCGTTAACACTACGATTTCCGGCTCGGGAATATCCCTAGGTGATAATTGAGCCAGCATGTCGTACAAATCGGAGGGGTAATCATCTACGGGCAAAATGTTGTACTTCTCAAACATTTCAGGAAAAACCCGTTTCATAACTTGACGATTTTCAAGCATGTAGGACACACCGGAAGGCACCCTCAAGTTATCTTCCAGCACGTAGACAGTGCCCTCGTTATCGCGCACCAGATCAGAGCCACAGATGTGCGCCCACACCCCATTTTTGGGTTTAACGCCCTTACATTGGGGTAAGAAGTTTTTCGATTTGGTCAGCAAATCGGAAGGGAAAACGCCATCTTTGACTATCTTTTGCTCATTGTAGAGATCGTCGATGAAGTGGTTAAGGGCTAGGACTCGCTGTTTTAAGCCAGCCTCAATGTGTTGCCATTCATTCTTATCAATCAGTCTGGGAATGATATCAAATGGCCAGGCTCGGTCGATGGAACCTTCCTCGTCATTGTAGACTCTAAAGGTGATGCCCATCACGTGAATTGCAGACTCTGCAGCAACTTTATATTCGTTGATTTCTTTATCCGACAATCCGCGCAAATACTGACACAATTCCAGTGCATACTCGCGGGGCTTACCGGCCACCCGAATCAATTCATCATAAAAGTTTTCTACCTTGTAACTTCCCCAGCGAACAGCCATAGACCCTCACACTTTCCCATGAATTGATTATTTAGTATACCGACTTGCAGGCTGATTTATAGTGCTATATTTTGTTTTAAGGTTAAACATAACGGTGTCTCGCGTACTGAGGGCGCATTTTTGTTCTCGACACAAGCTTAAACAAATTCATTGTAATTAAATCAAGAGCCTATCAAAATAAAGTCCGCGATTAACTGTCTATCTACTTAACTTCTTAAGAAGGGATCTCCGTGACCTATTGCCTTGCCATAGCATTAAACAAAGGGCTGGTATTTGCCTCTGATTCGCGCACCAATGCGGGAGTGGATTACATTGCCACATACAGCAAGATGCACCGATTTGTGTTTGAGGATCGCACTTTGGTTTTGTTGACTTCTGGTAGTTTGGCCACCTCACAAGCCGTACTAAATGCTATCAAAACCGATTTGAGCGATGCGGATGCGGAATTTAACTTAACCAAAGGGCGCTATTTGCACGAGTTGGCTCACTACATCGGGAAATTAAGTCAAAAGGAACAAAATGAGCACGCCAAAGCTATGGAGCGTTCTAAAACCAGTGCCGAGTCGAGTTTTATATTGGGTGGCCAGATTGCTGGACAAAACAGCGAAATTTATCTGATATATCCTCAGGGTAACTACATTACAGCCTCTCCTGAAACGCCTTACTTGCAAATTGGTGAGAATAAATACGGCAAACCCATTCTCGACCGCATCATTAGCGGTCAAACCAGCTTAGAGGATGCGGCTCGTTGTGCGATTGTGTCATTGGACTCCACCATACGCAGTAACATCTCCGTGGGTCCGCCCATCGAGTTGGCCATCCACCAGCACAATCATATCGGTGAGATGTACCACAACACCTTGTCACCGAATTCGCTGATGTATAAATCACTGCAGAAACAGTGGAATGAAGGATTAAAACGAGCCTTTAACCGCTTACCGCGATTTGAATGGGAAAAATCCGCTAAAAAGCATATGGACTAATTCAAGACTGCGCTTGCATCGAGTTGTCTTGTTCGGTCATGGACATGACCACCTCGTGGACAAATCGCAACTTGTCCAAAGCGGTGATAGAAATCACAAAAGGATATGCGTCATCCATACCCATACTGCGGTTCAGCGCATTAAGTACCGAAGTCAAGCGACACCAGTCATTGAACAAATGAGTAAAACTGGTGGCAGTGTAGACTTGATCATGATGCTCGACCGACAGTAACGGGTTGGCGATTTTATTGCCTGAAACACTAAAGTCAAAATCGTTGGCGGTTTCTAAGGTATCTAACATGTGCAGATAGTGAGCCCAAGTTTCCGCCCAATCTTCCCATGGATGCATGCTCGCGTAGGCACTGATCCAGACGTTTTGCCAGTTGGCTTTAGGACCGTCGTTGTAGTAATCCTGCAAGGATTGAGTGTAATTCACCCGCTCGTCGCCAAACAACTCGCGAAATCGCTCAAGATTGGCGCTGTTTTTTATTAATCTATCCCAGTAATAGTGGCCGGATTCATGACGAAAATGCCCCACCAATGTGCGATAGTTCTCGTTCATTCTCTCACGCATCTCGATGCGCGAAGTATGCTCAGCCTCATTCACATTGATGGTAATTAAACCATCGCTGTGCCCAGTGGTAACAAAGTTTTTGACCGTCAGCTCATGACCAAATTCATCCTCGGTCTGATCTTTAAGAAACGCAAAACCCAAGCCGTTTTCCGGATCAACATGACGGGGGACCGCAGGTAAATCTAATTTCAATAAGGTGTATAGCAAGCGACGCTTAGCTTGTTCCAGTCGAAACCAAAGCTTAAGACTGCCCTGCTCCTGCAAATTTGGGATGACCTCGGTGAGGCGACAGGAAGTGCACAATTTGTTGGGATCGTGGATCGGTACCATCCAATTACACACATCGTGTTCAGCGTAGTTGGCACACATATGATACAAACGGCCATTACTGGACGCTTGGAGCTGCCCCTGGCGGTTGCGAGTGAAGGCACTTAATTGTAAATCATCGGCTAGAAAGCCGAGCATCAATCCGCACGAGACACATTGGGTATTGGAAAAATGCAATGTGTTGCCGCATTGACAGGAAAAGGTTCTCACTAAATTACTCTTTGCAGGGGTTGCGATTGACATCCCTAATGATGGGGGATTTACCTTGAATAGGCAAATCTAATCCGCTTGAAATCGTCGCCTCAAACAGCCTAAAACGCTGTCAAACCCAATACAAACCTGGCCTGACAGCGAATAACACTAAGTCTTAGTTTCCATTGAAATCAAACTGATCACTCGCCAATCTGCCTTTGGCTTAATGGCTTTTGAGCTGGTATACAAGTGAACCTTACCTGCTGGGTCAATGGCGCAAAGGGGTAACAACGAATCTTTGTATTGCTCAAGGTAGTCCTCATAGGTAAAGGCGTCGGACAGACGGGTTGTTTTAACAATCGCGCCTTTGCTCACCATTCCTGCTAAGCGGCCATAGGTGATACCTTCGGCAAACAAACTCAATTTTTTGGCATAAGACTCCGACACTTGGTGACTCGGTCGGGTTTGTTGTTCATTGTTACTCAAGCCAAACACCGTGCCTTTGCCCATCTCATATTCAAAATGATAGGTCACCAAAGGATTCAGTTGGCGATACGGTGACATCACTAATACTCGCCCATAGCCTGACAAATCTAAAGTCCGCGATGCATGCTCTGACATGGGATTGCCAAAATAGGTGGGGATACCGGCCATACGAGCAGCCCGGATGGTATCCCAGTTGGTATCACTTAAATGAACCTGAATCCCTTGTTCTAGCATCTCTTTGCTGAACATACGGCTAAATTGACCACCACCAAAGATCAGGAATCCATTGGGTTCGGGGGCTCGAATACCCAACCATTGGGAGAGTTTTACCGCCGTTAAACTTTGAAAGACGACGGTGGAGATGATCACCAGGAACACCATAGGCACCAGCAAGTCGACTTGCTCGTAACCAACCACCTCTAATTTCAATGCAAATAATGCCGAGACAGCAGCGGCCACTATCCCGCGCGGCGCTATCCAACTCAGTAGTGCCAGTTCACGCCATTTCAGGCCTGTCCCTAGCGACGAAACTAAAACTGAAACTGGTCGGGCAATAAACATGATCGCCAAGACCACCAAAATCGCCCCCCAGCCGACATGCAAAATGGATTGCAACTCTATGCGTGAAGCCAACAGGATAAATAGCCCCGAGATCAACAACACACTCAAGGTTTCTTTAAATTCAAGAATGTCATCCACGTCCACATCACGCATATTGGTCATCAAAATGCCCATCACGGTTACCGTCAGAAGGCCTGACTCGTGAGCAATGAGATTAGAACCGGCAAAAGCACCGAGCATAATGGTCAACACGGCGGTGTTGCGCAGGTAATGGGGGAAGAAGTTGCGTCGCAGTGCTAAGCCGAGCAGATACCCTACCCCTGCGCCAACACCCAAGCCTAGGGACACGGTCAAACCAAAGGCATACAAGGTGTGGCTCAAGGCATCTTGGGTGGAAATAATGTATTCAAAGACCAACACCGCCAATAGAGCACCAATGGGATCAATAATGATCCCTTCCCAACGCAAAATGTTGGCGATTTTACTGCTTGGACGGACGGTGCGTAGCATGGGCACAATTACGGTTGGTCCTGTGACCGTGACAATAGCACCAAACAAAAAGGCCATTTGCCATGACATACCTAAGGCGTAGTGTGCCACAGGAGCCGCGACCAACCAGGTGATCAAAGCCCCCACAGTACATAGATTGCGCACCATGGTGCCATGTTCACTCAGGTCATTGAAGCGCAGTGTGAGTGCACCCTCGAAGAGTATGATGGCCACCGAAAGAGAGACGATGGGAAACAATAACTCACCAAACAACTCGTCAGCATTGAGAACACCGGTGACTGGACCCACCACTATACCCACGATCAGAAGGGGCAAGATGGCTGGAAGTTTGATTTTAAAGGCAAGATACTGACAAGCAATAGAAAGCAGGCCTACCAGAACCAGGGGAATGATTAAATTATCCAAGAGTTATCCGTCTCTAACCAACCAAAAGGTTGTCTGTTGTTACACCTGAACCATAGCATACACACAATTTGCAGATTTTCGACCAAAAACCCCAAACATCAAATGGTAATTAAAACTCTAAAGCTATGATCTAAATCAACTCTAAGGCTAACGGTTCCCACTGCCCGAGCATTGTTTCCTATACTTTGTTAATGGATAAAATACAGAGACTCTCGATAGATGACTATAAAAACCCCTGACAATAACCCGACCCCAAAGCCAACCCACAGCGGTGAACGAATTCACGAGCTTGCGCTCCATCGTAACGACCCCGTGTACATCGCCAACTCTTTTCAATCAGGCACTTACCCTTACAAAACACGTATTTCCCGACAATCATACGAAAACCACAAGAAAGCATTACAAGTGGAGCTACTGAAGGCGCAAAAATGGATTAAGGAAAGCGGTCAGAAAGTAGTGATTTTATTTGAAGGTCGAGACGCTGCTGGTAAAGGGGGCACCATCAAGCGTTTTATGGAGCATATGAATCCTCGTGGAGCGCGGGTGGTGGCATTGGAAAAGCCTACAGAAACCGAACAAGGACAATGGTATTTTCAACGTTACGTGAAGCATCTGCCTACCAAAGGTGAAATTGTGATGTTTGACCGCTCTTGGTACAACCGGGCGGGTGTAGAGAGGGTGATGGATTTTTGTCAGCCCAACGAATACTTGGAGTTCATGCGACAAACACCGGATCTGGAGAGAATGCTGGTACGCAGTGGCATACGTTTATTCAAATACTGGTTCTCTGTCACCAGCGAAGAACAAAAAAGTCGATTCACTCGGCGCGAAACCGATCCGTTGAAACAATGGAAGCTCAGCCCTATCGACAAGCAAGCCATGGCCAAATGGGATGAATATACCGAGGCAAAAGAAGCGATGTTTTTCTACACGAATACCGCCGATGCCCCTTGGATAGTGATCAAATCCGATGACAAAAAGCGCGCTCGGCTCAATTGTATGATGCACTTTTTATACAACCTTCCCTACGACAATAAGGATTTACATGTGGTCAAAAAGCCCGACCCATTGTTGGTTGGCAACGCGTGTACGGTGATCCAATCTGATGAGCATATTTTGGGAAAAACCCTGCACCCCAAACAAAAGGGTCGTTAGCGAGCATGGGTTTACAAAGACCTGAGTAAACGTTGGTAGAGGGGTAAATTGAAAGACGCAGAGAACCCATCTTTGGGATCTCTGCGAATTCTTCCATGAATTAGAAACTTTCAAATTAAATCTCTTGCGCCACTTTGACTGCGGGCACTAAAGACTAGATATAGGTTGAGCGTAATATGCTCGTTAATTCACAAAACCTTCGTTGGCTTTGACAGTCAGTGGGTGATAACCGTCTTTAGCTTGTTCAAAGGCTTTTTTGGCAAAGGCCTTACCCGCTTCGGTTTTGGACAATTCGCGGTACAGTGGCTTAACCAATTTGTTGCGACCTATTGTGGTCAGGTATTCATACAATCTAGGGTAAGCCGGCTGATAATCATTACGCACCGCAATCATTAACCAACTGTGTGCAATTTCGTTGTTTTTGCTTGCGGTTAAAGAGAAAGCTTCATCCAACGCCTTGAGTTGTTCTGCCGAAAGTTTCTCAGGCATATTATTCAAGAAATACAACCACTGATGAACAACCCAACTGTCTGTTTCAATCTGATCAGCTTTCCATTCTCCAGACAACCACATTTCACGGGCTTGATCGACAATAGAAAAGGCATCCGACTCAGGCAAAGGGGCATCAACAGGTAAGCCTGGTTTGAATATCCATTCTTCGATGCGTGCTTTATCGAGTTTTTCTGGGTATTGGGCTAACAAAGTCTGTGACAAATAATCGATGAATTGATCTGTGGTGATACTTTGGAAAGCAAAGTGTTCAAAGTAGTCCAACAGAAATTGGTCGAAATTGTCACGGCCGATACGCTGTTCGATTTCTCTTAAAAACAACGCGCCTTTTTCGTAAGGAATGTTCGAAAATACAGCATCAGGATCACGTCCACGCAGGTCAATCGCCAGTATCTGGTCGTTGGCTTCCAAGCTATCCAAATCTGCTTGTAAGTCTTGGTAACCCAACACTGCTTCCATATTGAAGCGGTCAGTACCGTAGATCATTTCCATGATGCGATAAGTCAAATAGGTAGTAAAACCTTCGTTTAGCCACAGATCACGCCAAGTGGCATTGGTAACAGTGTTACCCGACCAGCTATGGGCTAGTTCGTGAGCAATTAACGACACTAAACTCTTATCGCCCGCAATCACCGTAGGTGTGATGAACGATAAACGAGGATTTTCCATACCACCGAATGGAAAAGAGGGCGGCAGGATCAGCAAATCGTACCGATCCCAACTGTAGGGGCCATAGGTTTTTTCTGTTACCTCCAACATACTTTCGGTGTCTTCAAATTCTTTAGCTGCAGCATCCAAAATCGAAGACTCAGCGTATACACCCGTGCGTTCGCCCATTGGTTTAAATTGCAAATCACCGATGGCCAATGCGATTAAGTAGGATGGGATTGGCTGTGGCATGACAAACTCGTAAACACCATCACGAGGTGTTTGGGGGTCATTTGCAGCGCTCATCACCGCCAATAATTCTTTTGGCGTGCGGATTGTAGCCTCGTAGGTGACTCGCACCTGCGGTGAATCTTGCAGTGGGATAAAACTGCGAGCATGAATCGCTTGAGCTTGAGTAAACAAAAATGGGTGCTGCTTGCCGGCAGTTTGCGCGGGAGTTAACCATTGAGCACCTGAGGCATCGGGCGAGGTTTGATATTCGACCGTGATATGATTGGCTTCTTTAGGCAAGGTAATGGTCAGTGGCGCACCCAAGTTAGGGTCCGCTTCGCCTAAGGTAAAATCCAGTGCTTGACCGTTGAAAGTGACCTGATTAATTGACAGTTCACGGGTGTCCAAAACCAACTTGTCGGCATTGTCTTGTTGGCGTTTGAATGACACTTCCACCGTACCACGGAGCTGCTTTTTACTAAAGTCAGCCGTGAGATCCAGATTTAAGTGGGTAACGGTGACCTGTTCTGGATTAGAGAACGAATGATAGTCTTTACCGGCCTCAATGCTGGCAGCTTTAGGGGCAGTATTGACAGTTGTGCTATCTGGTTTAGAGCAGCCAGCGAGTGCAGCAAGAGTAATGGCTAGGGTAATACCAATTTTTTTCATTATTATCCTTGGTTAAAACGAGAGCGTGTTGAGCTTGAAAAGGCCATAGTGTACCCCAAAATTCCGAACTATTGGACTTCGATTTTGATTCAGTCTATGACAAAAAGCCGAGATAAATGATGGGCATGAGGAGTAAACATGACGCACAACAAGAATACCTCAGACGACGATTTTTTTGCACAGATGTCCGACGTACGCCCGATAAAACAAGACAAAGTGATCAGTATCAAACTCAATGAACCCTCACTGGCGCAAAGCCTGAAACGGGAAGCGATCGAACAAGAAGTTGCCAAACAATCCAATCCATTTAGTGTGGAGCGGGTCGAACCTGTTGATGTTTTGGATCCCATAGGCTACAAGAAGCCGGGGGTGCAAGATGGCGTTTACAAGAACCTGCGTTTAGGAAAGTACTCAGTGGACCGTGTCATTGGCATCCAAAACATGCACATTGAAAAACTCAAAGATGCTTTGTACTTGCAATTGAAACAGGCTTACCAGCAAGGTGTCAGGACACTTTTAATTCAGCATGGACTAGGGAAACAGACAAAACCCTTCCCTGCACTTGCCAAAAGTTGTTTATTTTACTGGTTACCCTTACTACCTGAGGTGTTAGCATTTCACAGCGCCACCCGCCAACACGGCGGTTTAGGGGCAACTTATGTAATGCTAAAGAAACACCCACAAGTAAAGCTCCATAATAAGGAGCTTCACAGAAAACGTTGAGGGATTTACTACTACTGCTGAGCCGTTTGGGTAGCGGATGATTCCGTCAGGGTTTGAGAATTTGCTGATGAAGTCATAGCTGCTGTCACGACCAAAAACAAAACGGTGGCAAGTACGCCAGCCAAACCAAAACCTTTTGAAGAACGATTCATTTTAGATGTCTCTGTTATTATTGTTTTCAACACGATAGGAACACTCACGTCATCCAAAATTTACACTCGAATGACAAAAAATGATCATAAACCTCAAATTTCCTATTGACAAGCATTAATTCCTTAAAAAACAAAGATCTAATCAAAAAGAGCGGTTTAGGTAAATTTTTTTCTCGAAATAAGCTCTGAGAGCGCTGATCGACTTGTCATCCACGCAATGCTTAATACTTTGTCATCCCCGCAACGTTTCCTCCTTTGTCATCCCCGCAACGCCCTCTACTGTCATCCCGGCGTGCTTTTTGGCCGGGATCTGTTGAATCCTGAGAAATGACGATAAAGGTCCCCGCCCAAGAGCGTTGCGGGGATGACAGTACGGGGCATTGCAGGATGACAGTAAGGGTGCTGTCGAAAACACCATATCGAAGTGATTCAAGGGCATTGGATTGGAAAGTGTCGAATTCAGGGATGAATTCGTCAAGCGTCCAGGGACGGGTTTACAGCGTCTTTCCAAATCAATCCCTTGTGTCGCTGTTTTGTTTGGGTGAGTCAGTCTTTTTAATGAGGTCCCGGTTTAATGAGGTCTCGGTTTAATGGGGTCCCCGCTCAAGAGCGTTGCGGGGATGACAGTATTAGGCGTTGCGGGGATGACAGTAAGGGGTGCTGTCGAAAACACCATATCGAAGTGATTCAAGGGCATTGGATTGGAAAGTGTCGAATTCAGGGATGAATTCGTCAAGCGTCCAGGGACGGGTTTACAGCGTCTTTCCAAATCAATCCCTTGTGTCGCTGTTTTGTTTGGGTGAGTCAGTCTTTTTAATGAGGTCCCGGTTTAATGAGGTCCCGGTTCAATGAGGTCCCGGTTTAATGAGGTCCCCGCTCAAGAGCGTTGCGGGGATGACAGTATTGGGCGTCGCCGGGATGACAGTAGAGTAGAGGACGTTGCGGGGATGACTTTTTTTTGATGTAAAAAAAACGCCCTGAAACAGATTCAGGGCGTGTAATGAATTGAGCATAATGCTCCAAGGAAAGCACACTTAGGATGTTCGTACTAATTGAACAACCACACACACTTTAATAGACCTCGGGCATTTTAAAAAAGTTTCATCTTGTAAAAATTATTTTTACTCAACAAAAACTCGTGCATTCCTGAATATTCTCATCCAAGGACTGTCTTCCTGCCAATCATCTGGATGCCAGGAATTGGCCACGGTACGGAATACCCGCTCAGGGTGCGGCATCATAATGGTGACACGTCCGTCCTCACTGGTCAGTCCCGTAATCCCTTGTGGCGAACCATTGGGGTTAGCAGGGTATTGCTCAGTAACATCGCCATAGTTATTGACGTAACGCAATGACACCAGATTCTGTTGCTGCACTTTAGTCAGGTTCTGTGGATCCACAAACTCTGCCCTTCCCTCGCCATGTGATACCGCGATTGGCATCCGTGAACCTTCCATTCCACTTAGGAAAATAGACGCACTGGATGTCACCTCAACCATCGCAAATCGAGCTTCGAAGCGTTCAGAGCGGTTGGTTACAAAGTGCGGCCACCACTGGGCACCGGGGATCAACGACTTTAAGTTGGACATCATTTGACATCCGTTACACACACCCAATGAGAAAGTATTGCTACGTTGGAAGAAAGCACTAAATTGATCTTTAGCATAGTCGTTGAACAAAATAGACTTCGCCCAACCCTCACCTGCGCCCAACACGTCACCGTAAGAGAATCCACCACAAGCTACCAAACCTGCAAACTGATCCAAGCTCACACGGCGAGACAAAATGTCGCTCATGTGCACGTCTACGGCTTTAAAGCCCGCTCGATTAAATGCGGCTGCCATTTCATAGTGGGAGTTCACGCCCTGCTCTCGCAAAATTGCGATCTTCGGCTGCACGCCTTTTGCTATGTAAGGCGCTGCTACGTCTTGATTAATGTCGAACGTCAGATTGCTGTGCAAACCCGGGTCGTTATCATCGGATTTTTGCTGCCACTCTTGGGCTGCACACTCTGGGTTGTCACGCAAACGTTGCATCTTATCTGTGGTCTGTGCCCAAATCTGGCGATAGACGCCGCGATTTTGCACAACAACCACCTTATATTGATGGCGAATTTCAATGCGATCCTGATCATTCAAGGTGCCGATTTCATGGACACAGGAAGATAAGCCTGCCTCAGCGAATACTTCCAAAACAGAAGCTAACTGTGCACGCTCGACTTGCACCACAGCACCCAGCTCTTCGTTAAACAGAAGCGCTTGAGATGACCCGACTAAGCTACCCAAATCGACACTAATACCGCAATGTCCCGCAAAAGCCATCTCGGCCAAGGTCACAAACAAACCACCGTCTGAGCGGTCATGGTAAGCAAGCAACTTCTGCTGGTTAGCTAACGTTTGGATGGCATTGAAGAAACCTTTGAATAGTTGCGCATCATCCAAATCAGGAGGCGTATCACCTAAAGCGCCATACACTTGAGCCAAACAAGAGCCGCCCATGCGATTTTTACCCTGCCCCAAGTCAATCAACAGCAATGCGCTGTCACCTCGGTCGGTTCGCAGTTGCGGCGTTAAGGTATTACGGATGTCGCGCACAGCACCGAAGGCTGAAATCACCAAAGACAGCGGTGCGGTGACAGATTTGTCTTGTTGCTCGTCCTGCCAGCGGGTTTTCATCGACATGGAGTCTTTACCCACTGGAATGGTCAAGCCCAACTCAGGACACAATTCTTCACCGACGGCTTTGACTGCCTCATAAAGGCCTGCGTCTTCACCCGGATGTCCGGCTGCCGCCATCCAGTTTGCTGATAATTTAATGCGGTTCAAAGAACCGATGTCGGCAGCGGCAATGTTGGTGATGGCTTCACCCACTGCCATTCGCGCAGACGCGCCGTGATTGAGCAAAGCAATGGGCGTGCGTTCCCCCATCGACATGGCTTCGCCTTGATAGGTATCAAAAGCACTTGCCGTTACCGCGACATCCGCAACCGGGATTTGCCAAGGACCAACCATCTGATCCCGCGCCACCAATCCGGTGACAGAACGGTCGCCGATGGTGATCAAAAAGGTTTTTTCTGCGATGGTAGGCAGATTTAATAAACGCTCAACAGCATCATTAATGTCAACATTGGCGCAGTCGAATCCATCTTTTGCTGGTTGCAGCGTCTCCACCTCACGGTGCATTTTCGGTGCTTTACCCAGCAACACATCTAAAGGTAAATCAATCGGGTTGTTATCAAAATGGCGGTCGTTGACCAACAAGTGTTGTTCACTGGTAGCCTCGCCTACAACGGCAAAGGGAGCGCGCTCACGCTCACAAATCTGGGTAAACAATGGCAGATCTTCTGGCGCGACCGACAATACATACCGTTCTTGCGACTCGTTGCACCAAATCTCAAGAGGCGTCATGCCTGGCTCGTCGTTAGGCACTTCTCGCAGCTGGAATTTGCCACCACGACCACCGTCACTGACCAATTCAGGGAAAGCATTAGACAAACCACCGGCACCTACATCATGAATAAATTGGATGGGGTTTTTGTCTCCCAACTGCCAACATTTGTCGATTACTTCCTGACAACGACGTTCCATCTCCGGGTTATCCCGCTGTACTGAAGCAAAATCCAGGTCTTCGTTGGATTGTCCAGAGGCCATTGACGAGGCTGCGCCGCCGCCCAAGCCGATATTCATCGCCGGACCACCCAGTGCGATCAATTTCGCACCAACAGTGATTTCACCCTTTTGAGTGTGGGATTTGCGGATGTTGCCTAAGCCACCCGCAAGCATAATGGGCTTGTGATAGCCGCGCACTTCAACGCCATTAAAACTATTGACTTGCTGCTCATAAGTACGGAAATAGCCAAGAATATTCGGACGACCAAATTCGTTGTTAAATGCCGCTCCGCCCAGAGGGCCATCTTGCATGATGGTCAAGGCGCTGACGATGCGATCTGGCTTACCATAGTCCACTTCCCATGGTTGCTCGAAGCCGGGAATACGCAAATTCGATACACTAAAACCCACCAAACCGGCTTTGGGCTTGGAACCACGACCGGTGGCACCTTCATCGCGGATTTCCCCACCGGACCCTGTGGCTGCGCCAGCAAAAGGCGAGATAGCCGTGGGGTGATTGTGGGTTTCGACTTTCATCAAAATATCGATGTCTTCGAAGTGATAGTCGTACTCTAAGGTTTCTGGATCCGGGAAGAAGCGCCCCGCTTTCCAACCTTCCATAACCGCTGCATTGTCTTTGTATGCAGAATGCACAAAATCACTGTTCACCTCATAGGTGTTCTTGATCATCTTAAACAGTGACTTCGGTTGTTCCACGCCATCGATGGTCCAGTCGGCATTGAAAATCTTGTGTCGACAATGTTCTGAGTTTGCCTGAGCGAACATATACAACTCAATATCGTTTGGATTGCGTCCTAAACGAGTAAAGTTGGCCAACAAGTAATCGATTTCATCTTCGGCTAGTGCCAAGCCCATAGTGACGTTTGCCTGCTCCAAGGCTTCACGACCGCCACCCAAAACATCGACGCTGGAAAATGGCTTGGGTAAATCTTCAATAAACAAAGCACTTGCTTCGTCCATACTCGACAACACCGACTCGGTCATTCGGTCGTGCAACACTTGCTGAATTTGCAACTTCTGTTGTTCGCTAATTTGCTGACTGAAGGTCAAATAATATGCACAACCCCGTTCAATGCGTTTGATTTGCTGCAAACCGCAATTGTGGGCGATGTCTGTCGCTTTGGATGACCAAGGTGATATGGTGCCCGGTCTTGGAACCACCAGCATCAAATGTCCCGCCGCCGCATGGGGGGGAATAGCTGGACCATAGGTTAAAAGTTTTTCCAGTACCTCTTGCTGAGGCGCTGATAATTCAGTGGATACAGACACAAAATGTGTGTACTCAGCATAAATATCAGAAACGGGAAGTTGTTGAGAGGAAAACTGCGATAAAAGTCGCTGAACACGAAATTCACTTAGTGCTGGAGCACCGCGAAGGACTAGCATAAGGCTATCACCAAAGTTCGTTGAATCTTTAGCTTTGGCCAAAGGATTCGGTTTCGGGAAGTTTTGAAGCGCGGATTATAGTGTAAAATCAGACTGTTGATAAGCGTCAGTTCCGGAGAAATTACAACTTTTCTTGCGACACCTATAGATGAAATGACGCATTTTGTTCACAATAGGGCCAAGAACAGAAATAGTAGAGTCAATGTGGTACAACAATTACGCCTTATAGCGCTGTTTTTGCTGATATGGATGCTCATCGGTTGTGAGCAAACCAAACGCCCCAGCACATTAGAAAACGTCTTACAAAGCGGCGTGCTTAAGGTTGGCACCAATTATGGTCTGACAACTTACTACAATGGCGCAACGGGACCTGAAGGTTTCGAGTATGAACTTGCCGACGGATTTGCTCAGTATTTGGGCGTACGTTTGGAAGTATTTCCCTACTACACCCTCAACGAATTGTTTCCCCAATTAGAAAGTCATCATCTGGATTTAATCGCAGCAGGGATCTCTGTCACTCCTGAGCGGGCAGCACAATTTAGATTCGGACCGGCCTATCAACAAGTCAGTCAAAAACTGGTGTTCAAGCAAGGTAATGAGCGCCCCCGCAGTGCCGCTGATCTTAGCAAAGAATTAATGGTCGTTGCTGGCAGCAGTCACGCCGAAACCTTACGTCGTTTTAAGCCCTATCACGACAACCTCCAGTGGCAAGAGACTGATGAAAAAGATGCCGAAGAATTAATGGAAATGGTGGTAGACGGAGAGCTGGAGTACACCATAGCTGACTCCAATATTTTAGCGATACTTCGCCGCCGTTATCCAGAATTGAGCATTGGCTTTACCATCAACAAGGAGCAAGGTGTCGCTTGGGCGTTGAATAAGCATCAAGATGATTCATTATTGGCGGCTTTAATTGAATATTTTGGCTTGATTCAAGCCGATGGCAGACTGGCCGCCTTAGAGGACAAGTATTTTGGCCATGTGCGTCAGTTTAATTATGTGGACACCCGCGAGTTTATCCGTGCGGCACGCTCAGTTCTACCGAAGTATCGTCCTTTGTTTGAAACTCATGCCAAAGACTTGGATTGGCGTTTATTGGCCGCCACCAGCTATCAAGAGAGTCATTGGAAACCCAACGCAAAATCACCCACTGGGGTGCGCGGCATGATGATGTTGACGCTGGCGACAGCCAAAGATCTTGGGGTGGAGTCCAGATTGGATCCACAACAAAGCATACGAGGTGGTGCAGAATATTTATCCAGCTTGGTCAGACGTATCCCGGCTCGCATCCAAGAACCCGATAGATTGTGGTTTGCCCTTGCTGCCTATAATGTGGGTTTGGGACACCTTGAGGACGCACGGGTCCTAACAGAAAGACAAGGCGGCAATCCAGACATGTGGGTAGACGTAAAACAACGACTGCCAATGTTACGACAGAAAAAATACTACAAAACCACTCGCTATGGTTATGCCCGTGGTAATGAAGCCGTCACCTATGTCGATAACATTCGCCGCTACTACGACACGCTGGTATGGCTCGACGGCCAAAGCGAAGACGTCTTAGATGCCGCCGAAAGTGTTGCTCAAACTCGAGAAGATGATGAGCCCACCTCCAACTCTGATGCTGCTGACACCGATAATCCCTAGCCGACTATCAGGCTATTCGCCCTGCAAGCCTTGTCATTAAAAAGTCATGTTCATTTGCAATAGTAGTGATGATCCTTTTGATCGAGTCGTTTGAGGCTGCCGTAAAAGTCGATATTGAAAGATATTGAAACTTTTTTAATCAGCCACATGTCTTATGAAACAAAAGGGTGCATAATAGTGAAAAATAATGAGGTATTAATATGAAAAAACGAAATCTACTGGGTCCACAGCGGCGCTTCGCCAGTGGCAATCGACGTCGACTATTGCTTAAGCGAGTGCATCAAAAAGTATTGCTCCGTCGCCAGCAGTTCCAACAAGCAGACATGTTCGATAACCTTTCTGAGGCCTGTTAGTGCTCTAAGCTTTTGGCGTGTTGTTTAAGTGCCTTTTTTTGCGCTCGGCGCGTCTTGAAAAAATCCGATAACATTTTACCACACTGCTCTGCCAACACTCCCCCTTCGACTTGAACTTGATGATTTAAACGGGGATCATTGAGCAAATTTAACAAACTGCCTGCTGCTCCTGTTTTTAAGTCCTGGGCTCCAAAAACTAATCGTTCAATTCGGCTGTGCACCAAAAGACCAGCGCACATCGGGCAAGGCTCCAAAGTCACGTAGAGTGTTGCGCCTACCAGTCGATAATTTCCCACATGGCTTCCGGCTTCACGAATGGCGAGCATCTCTGCATGGGCAGATGGGTCATGACATTGAATGGGCTGATTCCAACCTCGGCCAATGATTTGATTGTCTCGAACAACGATAGCGCCGACGGGGATCTCTCCCTGTGCTTCGGCCTGCTTGGCCAGCTCCATCGCTTGCTGCATCCATTGTTCGTCCATGGACTGAAGTGGGTTTTCGATATCCGCCATGATTGCCAAAATTGATAAGAAAAACCCAATGATAACTCAGATTCTGGCCAAGTGCAGTGCATCTGTGGATGGTGAATTTGCCCAATATATTAGTCAATTTGCCTAATTCAATTTGAACACCCACCCATGACAAACACATAAGATATTGAATTATATATACTTTTAAAACTGGTTAGAAACTTGCTAATTAACATTATCACTAAATGAGCTGCATGATGTGGATTGATGAGCCATTTATTGGATTGATTTTATTTGGTCATTTATGTGGTTACACATATGATAGAAATACGTGCACAGGAGAGTTACCTATGAATACAACTGCCATCGCCATCATCGCCATTATTTGTTGGGCCATCGTTTCCATCGTTCGTAGCGGTAAAGACTACGGAAAAACCAACAAGCTTTTCGACAAAAAAAGTGAACAAATGCAAAACGAAATCGACGCACTCAAAGATCGCGTTGCAACCTTAGAGGCCATCGTGACTGACGAGAAATACAATCTGAAACGGGAATTCGAAAATCTAAAAAAGAATGATGCCGCATAATTGCAATGCGGGGCAAAAGAGGCGCTGATAAAGCGCCTTTTTGCTTTTGGCCACATTTCTAGGCTTTCAACAGATCCCGGCTTAAAAGCGTGCATTCGTTTGGGTGAGCCAGCCTTTTGATGAGATCCCGGGTCAAGAGCGTGCATTCGTTTGGGTGAGCCAGCCTTTTGATGAGATCCCGGCCAAAGAGCACGCCGGGATGACAGATTACTATGGCACACCCGCAACGCCCCCTTCTGTCATCCCCGCAACGCCCGCCTCTGTCATCCCCGCAATGCTCTTGGGCGGGGACCTTTATCTGAATCTATTGGGTGTAGTGTCCCAAAGATTCAGATCGCTCTTTTTCTTGATCGTATTTCAATAGTTCCCGGCTTAAAACATTGCTTTCTTTTGCAAAAAAGCAAGAGCAATCAAAAACTTCGGGATACTACTCCCGATAGTTTTTGATAAGGATCCCCGCCCAAGAGCGTGCATTCGTTTGGGTGAGCCAGCCTTTTGATTAGATCCCGGCCCAAGAGCGTGCATTCCTTTGGGTGAGCCAGCCTTTTGATTAGATCCCGGCCAAAGAGCACGCCGGGATGACACTTTATTTCAGTGTTTTAACGTTGCGGGGATGACGATCGTTGGCGACGCCATTGTGCCAACAAGATCAGCATAAACAGCACGGGCAATGAAGTTGAACCGCCACCGGATGAACTGTTGTCTGGCTGAGGTTGCGGTGTGGGTGCAGGTGGTGCTGGAGGCTGTGTGACCGTTAGGGTAATCGACTCAGTCATAGTCAAAGCAGGGCTTCCGCTATCTGTAACGCTGACCGTGACGGTGATTTGGGATACGGTCAAATCCACAGGGTCGAAGGTCAGCTCCGTGCCATTGCCATTAAAATTGCTAACGCCTGGTACACTCCATTGTACGGTATGACTGTCGGTGGAATTTGCATCAGAAATGTTTGCGGTCACCGTGACTGTGCCGCCGTCGGTGGCAACAGACGTTGTGGTGGTTGAGGATTGAACCGCGTTCAATGTTACCTCTGGGGCCACGTTTTGCTCTTGCTGGGGGTCGCGGCTGAAATAAATGTTGTCAATATACACCGTACCACTACCACTAATTTTCAACTGAAACACGCGCTCTAAATCGGGCACAGTGTAAACCGATAAGGGAATTTTAACCGACTGCCATCCCTGCTGCTGCACCTGAATTGAATAAGCGTTCTCTAGAGGACCAGGGCTGATCACATACACATCAAGACTGTTTGCATTGTGGGTCCAGTAATCAATATGCAGGTAGTCCATCCCTGTCACATCTTGAATATTCTGTTCAAAATCAGTGCCCTGATAATTCAGATTGGTGTATTTCAGCGTGGCGTTTCCCTCAATTGAAATTTCCTCGACCTGAGTGGCTTGCCCCCAATCCGGGTTGTAGTTAATGCTGGAGATATTGGTGTATTCGTCACTAAACAGGGAAATTACATTTTCCGCAAGCTCAGTGGGAGCAGGTGCAGCGGTACTGGGTTCAGTGACCACCTCACAACCGACTAGATCAACAGGCACTCCATTTGGCGTGTTTGGACATTGGTCATTGCCATTGCTAACGCCATCGCCGTCGTCATCGGCAATCATTGGAGTACTCTCGTTACATGAGGTCCAAGCATTGGCGTCAGACTTTTCGCAATGAGCCACATAATCGACTTCCATCACCGCCGTATCTAATGTTGAATCAATAACACCGCCTAAGTTGCCGCCCATCGCCACGTTTATCAACACAAACATCGGCTCTTCGTATTGGCCACAATTGGTCATGTCATATTCTGCAACCACTTGATCATTCATCAAAAATTGGATGTTGTCTGCGTCCCATTCGATAGCATAGGTTGCCCACTCCATAACGTCTGGCGCACCGCCAGGATAAGGAATGCGTTTCTCAGTTCCACAGTTGCCGGTGTTGAAAAAGTTGGTAATGTAAGTGTCGCCGTCATTACTGAACCATTCCCACACATCTATCTCCCCTGCCCCCGGGTTGGGCCAAGCGATATTATCGTTGTCGCCTTTATAGGGCTGTTCACTGATGCGATTTTCCAGCATCCAAAACGCTGGCCAAGTGCCCCCTTTCAATTCTAAAAATCGAATTCTAGCTTCAATACGACCATACAAAAACTCACCTTTGTCTTTGCTATTGAGTCGACCAGAGGTCCATTCTTTTTGCTGATTATTCAGCCCTTCACAGGCGACTTGCCCTTTGCGAGCAATGATTTTCAGTGTGCCATCCGAGACCTCGTAGTTGCGATTTTCCGACACGTCATCATCGGTGTAGCACTGCACTTCGTTGTTATAGTTGGCTTGGGTCTGGGCTGTCCATTTGTCGAAGTCGACTCTGTCACCTTCAAATTTATCAATCCAAGTCACTTCCCAACCTGCCATTGTATTGAGGCTAGTGAATGCTAGTAAAGTAAGGGAGAAAATCGCTGCAATACGATGTGTCTTTGTCATAGAAGCACTTTTTAACAGTAGGAATTTAGCTAATTACACTACCAATGAAAGGGCTTACATTGCAATCGAAAAACGGTGAAGCGGGACTGGCTATCGGCCAAACTTCAGGGAGATTCAAAATGCTACGGATAGCGGTCATGAAAATACCTTAATGTTTGCTATCTAGCCAGAACCCTATACATTGATGATTAATTATTGACCAACATTAAGCGATAAATCATGGCGAGCGATGCGGTTTCCACATTGACGTCTCCTTCGGAAGGCAATGATAGGCATGACATTCTCGATGTACTGCGCGGTTTAGCGCTTTTTGGGATTTATTTTGCGAATATTCCGGCTTTTTCTGGGTATTTTGATCTGATGCCGGATGAAAAGGCCGCTATTTACGGCACCGAATTTTACGACTCGTTCTTATTGCTATTTATTGACGGACGTTTCTATACCATTTTCTCTTTTTTATTCGGGATCGGATTTGCGTTGCAGCTCAGCCGCATTGCACAAGACCAGTCACACCGCTCTCGAAATCGATATTTCAAACGACTCTCATTTTTGCTGATACTCGGCTTAATCCATATGTACTCCATTTGGTTCGGGGATATTTTAGCGCTCTATGCGGTTTTGGGATTTGCCTTGTATATGGTCCGAGGATTGTCTGATCGAGCGGTATTACTCCTTGCGGGCATAATGCTCTTGACCCCGATTATCGGTTACGGTTTATTTTGGGCTATGGGCATCGACCCTGACCTTGGACTGTATGAAACTACCAGTCGAATACTGGGGGGTGATGGCGGTTTGGGGCCTGTTTTTATGGCGCTGGCTGAAAATGTTCGCACTACCGAGTGGTTTACCTTTTTTAGACTCAACATGGAAGTGGGCACGGCTCGAATTGGCTATTACTTCGATACTTGGCGTATTCCGAAAGTCTTCGCTGTCATGCTCATTGGACTATGGGCTGGCCGACGTTTGATTGATGGGAAGCTCTTCAATGATCGGCAAACCCTCAAGCGAATTATAATTTTGGGGCTGGTGATTGGGTTTCCAGCTAGCCTTTTGTATATGTACATGAACGGTTTGCACAGTTTCAGTGCTCATTCTACTGAGGGGTTGATCGCTGTTGCAGCTTATACCTTTGCCGTTTTTCCCACTGGATTTGCCTACGCCGCTATCATCGCTGTTTTATGGCTAACCAAACGGAACTGGTTTATTGTCTTTGCTCCGCTGGGTAGAATGGCACTTTCAAATTATCTATTTCAATCCATCCTCAGTATCGCAATCTTTTATGGTGTTGGTTTCAATTTGGGCACCACCGGCATCCCCTTTTCCTTGATAGTCATTTCAATCAGCGTCGTGATTCTGCAAGTTGTATTCTCCACTATTTGGTTGAGGCATTTCAGGTTTGGGCCCATGGAGTGGATTTGGCGGTCTTTCACATACGGACAGACAATAAAGCTCAAGAAAGCTGCATAAGAAAAAGCACGACCTCACCGTCTAAGACAACTCGGCGCTCAATGATAACGGCTGGATTGGATTTACGGCTGCTATTTCTAGCACTGCGCTTGAGGCATTTTTGAAGCGGGTTTTGGGGTTGAACATGGCTTTTATACTCTGCAATTACAACATTTTTTTGTAACCTCGCAGCACAGTTAAAAGCCAGTTCTCTCGCTAATCATGGCCTTGCATATCAATAAGGCTATTCCAGAGTCTTGAAATAGCCTTATTCAGCAATTACTTAAAAAAGAGATTTTACTCCCATTCAATGGTGGCCGGTGGCTTACCAGAGATATCGTACACCACTCGTGATATGCCATCGATTTCATTGATAATGCGATTGGACACTTTACCTAAGAAATCATAGGGCAAGTGCGCCCAGTGGGCGGTCATAAAGTCGATGGTTTCCACCGCTCTGAGTGACACAACCCAGTCGTATTTGCGAGCATCGCCCATTACGCCAACGGAGCGTACCGGCAGGAATACCGCAAAGGCTTGGCTGACTTTGTGATACAACTCGGCGTTGTGCAATTCTTCAATAAAGATCGCATCGGCGCGGCGCAGCAAATCACAATATTCCTTTTTGATCTCGCCCAATACCCGAACCCCTAGGCCCGGCCCCGGGAAGGGATGGCGGTACAACATGTCGTAAGGAAGGCCCAGTTCAAGACCGATTTTACGCACTTCATCTTTGAATAGCTCGCGCAGCGGTTCCACTAGACCCATTTTCATGTCTTCAGGTAAACCACCTACATTGTGGTGTGATTTGATTACATGGGCTTTGCCTGTGGCAGAACCAGCTGATTCGATGACATCAGGATAAATGGTGCCTTGCGCCAACCATTTTGCGTTAGCCAATTTATGGGACTCTTCGTCAAATACCGCGACAAACTCTTTGCCGATGATTTTGCGTTTAGCTTCCGGATCCTGTTCACCCGCCAAGGCGGCCAAGAAGCGATCTTCGGCGTCAATTTTGATGATGTTAAGACCAAAATGATCACCAAACATTTCCATCACCTGCTCCCCTTCATTGAGGCGCAGCAAACCGTTATCGACAAACACACAGGTAAGTTGTTTACCAATGGCGCGGTGCAGCAACATGGCAGTAACCGACGAATCCACTCCACCAGACAAGCCGAGGATCACCTCGTCGTCACCGACTTTTTGTTTGATCCGCTCGATGGCATCTTCGATGATGCTAGCTGGCGTCCAAAGCTTTTCACAGCCACAAATGTCCATCACAAAATGTGATAAAACACGCTGCCCCTGACGGGTGTGCGTCACTTCTGGGTGGAATTGCACACCGTAAAATTGACGTGATTCGTCATACATTGCCGCATGGGGACAACTTGGGGTTTGTGCCGTGGTCACAAAGCCCTCGGGAATTTCCAACACTTTGTCACCGTGACTCATCCACACGTCCATCAGTGCATTGCCGTTGGCACCAATGTGATCTTCGATGTTGGCCAACAATGGCATGCTTTGCAGCAACTCAACTTGGGCGTAACCGAATTCCCGTTTGTCAGAACCCAGCACTTTGCCACCAAGCTGCTCGGCCATGGTTTGCATACCATAACAAATCCCTAAAACAGGCACGTTGGCATTAAAAACATATTCTGGCGCGCGCGGTGAGTTGGCTTCAGTGACCGACTCTGGGCCGCCGGAGAGGATAATCCCTTGGGGATTGAATTCCCGAATTTGCTCTTCGCTGACGTCCCATGCCCACAGCTCACAGTACACCCCAATTTCACGCACTCGGCGAGCAATCAGTTGGGTATATTGAGAACCGAAATCGAGGATCAGAATACGTTGGTCATGAATGTTATTGGTCATTGACGGGTCCACAGTTAAATAGAAAATCAACGGCCACCGAGAGGGTGGCCGCAAAAATTAAAGGTCGCTCGTTAGCCCATTCGGTAGTTAGGGGCTTCTTTGGTGATGCTCACGTCGTGCACATGGGACTCACCCATGCCCGCCGCGGTCACTTTCACAAAATGGGGTTTGGTGCGCAGCTCGTTGATATCCGCGCAGCCTGTCAAGCCCATTGCAGAGCGCAAGCCGCCCATTTGCTGGTGAATGATGTTGGCAATGGGGCCTTTGTATGCCACACGGCCTTCGATGCCTTCTGGTACCAGCTTCTCTTCATTCTTGCTGTCTTGGAAATAGCGATCAGATGAACCGTGACTTTGATTCATCGCGCCTAATGAGCCCATTCCACGATACGATTTATAGTAGCGACCTTGGAATAGCTCTACTTCACCGGGTGCTTCTTCGGTTCCGGCCAACATACTGCCGACCATTACACAACTCGCGCCTGCCACTAAGGCTTTTGCGATGTCACCGGAAAAACGAATGCCGCCGTCAGCAATGACCGGGATATCGCGATCTTTGAGGGCTTCCACAGCATCACCAATAGCAGTGATTTGTGGCACACCGCAACCGGTTACGATGCGAGTTGTACAGATGGAGCCGGGGCCAATACCCACTTTCACGGCATCTACACCGGCATCGGCTAGCGCAAGAGCTCCTGCCCCCGTTGCCACGTTTCCGGCAATCAATTGAACCTCTGGAAATGCTGCGCGGGTGGCTTTCACCCGGTCAATCACCCCTTGAGAGTGGCCATGAGAAGTATCAATCAACAATACGTCAACACCGGCTTCCACTAATGCAGCAATGCGCTCATCGGTGCCTGGACCAACACCTACCGCAGCACCCACACGCAAACGACCTAAAGCATCTTTACAAGCATTGGGTTTACTCTCGGCTTTTTGGAAATCTTTTACGGTGATCATGCCTTTGAGCTTGAAGTTGTCGTCCACCACGAGGATCTTTTCCACGCGATGCTCGTGCATTAGTGCCAATACTTCGTCGCTGTCGGCGCCTTCGGCTACGGTTACCAAACGCTCTTTGGGCGTCATAACACTGGCAATAGGCTGGTCGAAGCGTTTTTCAAAGCGCAAATCGCGACCGGTTACGATACCAATCAGATTGTTGTCTTCATCTACGACTGGGAAGCCAGAAAAACCGTGATGTTTGCTCAAGGCGTTCACTTCGCCGATGGTGGCACTGCGATGCACAGTGACGGGATCTGAAACCACACCACTTTCGTACTTTTTCACCATACGTACGTGGTTGGCTTGCTCTTCAATGGACATATTCTTATGAATGAATCCCATGCCACCTTCTTGCGCAAGGGCAATTGCCAAGCGCGCTTCTGAAACAGTGTCCATTGCAGCGGAAATCAGGGGGATATTTAACGTGACACTGCGAGTCAATCTGGTTTTCAGATCGGCAGTGTGAGGTAAGACTGTTGAGTGGCCAGGTACCAACAACACATCATCAAAAGTAAGGGCTTCTTTAGCTATCCTCAACATGCAACAACACCTATAATTAGCGGGTTTTAGTTGCGGCGTGATTGTAGCCGTTTTGCATATTCAGGTAAACTGTATTTGTTGTAAATTCACCAATCTTTTAAGGACAGCATGGATTTTTCCACATCCGAACGCCGAAATATCATCACCGTCTCCAAACTCAACCGCTTGGCCCGCTCCATTCTCGAATCGGAAATTGGACAAGTTTGGCTCAGCGCCGAGATCTCCAATTTCGTGCGCGCCGCATCAGGACACTGGTATTTTACCCTCAAAGATGACCGCGCCCAGATCAAAGCGGCGATGTTTCGTGGGGCGAACAGTCGTCTAAAAGTGCTACCCAAAGAAGGCGACAAGGTTTTGGTGCGCGGGACTGTGGGCGTGTACGAAGCCCGTGGCGATTATCAGATGGTGGCTGACTATTTGGAGCTCGATGGCGAAGGCTTGTTAAAACAGCAGTTTGAAGCCCTCAAGATTAAACTGGCAGCCTTAGGCTTGTTTGACCAAGCACATAAAAAGCCCCTGCCACAATCGGTTAAACGAGTGGGAGTGGTGACCTCCTCTACCGGCGCCGCGCTACACGATATCTTGACCGTACTGAAAAGGCGTAATCCGGCCATCGAAGTGATTGTTTACCCGACCATGGTACAAGGCAACACGGCAGCCTCTACCATCATCAAAGCCATTGACATTGCGACGACACGCAACGAAGTTGATGTGCTGATCGTTGGCCGCGGCGGCGGTTCATTGGAGGACTTGTGGTGTTTCAATGACGAACAACTGGCAAGAGCGATCTTTGCTTGCCCTATCCCCATTGTCAGTGCGGTAGGTCATGAAATTGATGTCACCATTGCCGATTTCGTTGCCGATGTTCGAGCCCCCACCCCTTCGGCAGCAGCCGAGTTGGTGAGCCACGACAATCGTCACTTATTGACTACCCTTGTGCAATTGCAAAATCGCTTGCAAATCGCCATGCGCCAGCACTTGTCAGTGTTTGATCACCGCTTGCAGCGGGCTCAACAAGATCTTAAATTAACTCACCCCAAGCAACGCATTGAACAACAATACCAGCACCTAGATAGGCTGACACTAGCGCTGCAACAGCGCACAGTAAACGCCGTTGAACGGGCAAAGTCTCGATGGACACAAGGCCAACATCGGCTGTCCATGCGTTCGCCAATGCAAAGTATTCAAGCGGGACTCCAACAAAACCGAAGCCTCAACACCCGCCTCGAGCACGCCATGGGCAGTTATATAAAACAACAAGGCATGCGTTTGGCCAAATCAGCCCAACTGCTCGATACCGTCAGTCCGCTGGCCACTTTGACCCGGGGCTACAGCATCAGCTTTCAAAACGACCAGATTGTGAAACGAGTCGCAGATGTGACGGAAAATCAATCTTTGGTGACCTTGCTGCAAGACGGGAAAGTCATTAGCACCGTGGAAAAAATAGAAAAGAATTAAGCCTCAGAAAACGGCACTTTGGAGCCCCCTGAAAACCATATTTTGTATTTTCAGGGGAAAGGCACGTTACTAAGCCTTCACAGTAACACGCAGCAATTCGGAGTGTTTTTTCACCTAAATACGTTGTAAGCTGCTGATATAAGTTAACTAAAGACAGACCTGTCGGTAATGCGCATTGATGGTTACTGTGCAGGCAATTTAATAAGCTGTTATAGCGCGGGTTCTCTCTAAAGCTTAGTCCAATTTAGAAGTGGGTTTCCGCTCAAATCTCCGAGCAAACAGGTGGTTGTTTTGCCAATCGGGCAAGGCTGTTTAAACGGGATTGCTCTTCACACCGATTGCGCCAGTTGTCTTAACATTGCTCCAATGGGGACCACGAAATATCGGTTGTGGTTTTGTTCAAGGTTGGTTTAGTCTATGGGTAATAATTTTAATCATGTTGTTGTGCACACTCGTGGTGGCGGCAAAGCCGCGAAAGCTCAAAGGTTGGCGCAATAACAAACGTATGTTACGGACACATCCTCGCTGGCTTGGCTCGTGCCTCGCAATTTTAGCCAGCAAGTCTGCGCCGCAAATACGAGCGTTAGTTGCCTAGGCGATACAGGCTAAAGGGTTAGCAATGGCGTTAAGGCGAAACGCAGTTTTTCATGGAAGCATCGCAGGGAGGTTGGCATTGGTAACGAGCATCATTTCAACTTCGTCAACGCGCACTTTTTAGCTTGCTGGCTTTACGTTTGCTCGCAACATATCCGGTGTCTGCTTCCGCTCAAAATCACCGTATTCAGTTGGTCAAAACAAAACGCAAAAATCGGTTGTTGTTTTATCTTTCTTCGAGCTAAGGTAAGCACATGAGTATCAATTTAAGCTCACTGCAAACCAGTGCTTGCGGCAAAGCCGCGATAGTGTTGTGCTCGTGGGCAACTAACAAGGCAACACAATTCGGACCAAAACCTGTTGTCACATTTATTGCAAACAACGCAACAAATGCGCCATCAATTTTTGGCCGTTGGTTTTGGCGTTATAAGCCCATGGGATAGTCGTGAACAACAAAAAACTTCGTCATAAGCTAGCTCTTGCATGCCTAGTTCCCGTAATGACTCCTGGATTTATTTTTTACACTCTTGTCCACGGCTCTTATGCTAAAAGCATAGTTATATCGATTGCACTGATAATTGGGTTGTACCTATTCAAAAGTAATTATCATGCTTTTAAAAAGTCCGAGGGGTTTCTAAAGCGCTTTACTTGGTCTGTTGTTTTAGTAAATGTTTCTTGTGTAATTATGACGTTCGCACCTGAAGCAAAAAATGCGTTTGCTGGTGCTGCCCTTTTTTTATTTACTCCGTCAATGGTATTTGCGGTCAATACGCTCACTAGTAGCAAACCAGCTAGGAGAGTTGTGATGTATAGCAAAAAGGGCTTATAACAAATGAATTATGTCGTTCGTAAACTCACTGGGACAAATACTCGCTGGCCTTCGGCCAAAGCGCTCATATTTGCCCCATATTCAAAGCGTTATAGCGCAGGTTCTTTCTAAAGCTTAGTCCAATTCAGAAGTGGATTTCCGCTCAAATCTCCGAGCAAACAGGTGGTTGTTTTGCCAATCGGGCAAGGCTGTTTAAACGGGATTGCTCTTCACACCGATTGCGCCAGTTGTCTTAACATTGCTCCAATGGGGACCACGAAATATCGGTTGTTGTTTTGTTCAAGGTTGGTTTAGTCTTAGGGTAATAATTTTAATCATGTTGTTGTGCACACTCGTGGTGGCGGCAAAGCCGCGAAAGCTCAAAGGTTGGCGCAATAACAAACGTATGTTACGGACACATCCTCGCTGGCTTGGCTCGTGCCTCGCAATTTTAGCCAGCAAGTCTGCGCCGCAAATACGAGCGTTATGCGCCCAAGGGAGATCATGAGTAATTTTGAGATAAGAGATGATGACAATGGAATCGGAAAGGTCTTGATCTTGAAAGGTGCTTGGTCTGACGAAATTGCAGATTATATGAAAGCGAATGAAATATTTGCTTTAAGGCTCACAGATTCTTTTGGCTTCAAAGGTCACGACATTTCGTTCGTTCCTAATCTTACTTTCCTCCGAAGTCTTGAGCTTTATTGTTGGGAAGCAAAGGGTGTTAAGGCATTAGAGTCACTAACTCAATTGGAGGTTCTTGGGCTTCAGTATAAGTCAGGTCAAAAAGTCGATCTTTCAGGTTTCGTAAATCTAAGGGTCGCACTTATCACTTGGTCAAAGGGGCTTGGCTCACTGCTTGGTCTACCATCCATTGAAAAGCTGAATATTCAAAACTACCCACACAGCAATTTGGAACCTATTTCTTCAATGAGTTCGCTTAAGCAACTTTATCTCACTTCAAGAAAATTGGAGTCCTTAACCGGTATTGAGCATCTTTGCAGTCTTGAGTTGTTAGATCTTTACAATTGTCCGTTTCTAACATCACTATCTGGCACAGAGAAATGCCCAATGCTAAAAACTATAGAAAGTGAGGCATGTAACCGTGTCAGCGCATAACAAGTGCATCTTGCCGGACTTGGGTAAACTGTCACCTTTTTCGCGCTGCGCAGCAAAAAAGCCGCCAGTTCACCCAAGCCGCAAATGCAGGCGTTACACGTCATTTGCGTCATGAAATACAACTGGCTAAGGATTTAGGGAATGAACAAGCTTTCTCAAAAAGAAAGGGTCGTATCACTAGGGATAGATCTTCTTATACTTTTTATCATCTGCGCTCTGGCATTCGGAAAGCCTTATCCACCAACAGGTGATGCAGGGTTCTGGTTCTATACGGCATTGTTAAGCGTTTTGGTTGGCTCAAAAATCGTAACTCCTTTCTATGTTAAACCTATAGACGCCGTTTCATATGCAGTTCCAGCGTTTGTGTCATTAATGCTGATTAATGATTGGACCTCTTGGTCGGTGGAAATAAAAATTGCGTTCTTGGCCACTATAGGTATATCCGCGCTCGTTTTAGGGTTCTCACTAATTGCCATCACTCTAAACAACTGGGGAAGTGAAAGGCTTCAAGATATATCCAATAAGATTCGTATATTTTTAGAAGTCATTGCTAAACCTCAGGTTATTTACACCCCTATTATAATTTTTGCGATGTATTCCTATCACATTGATAAGCCAAATGAGCTAATACTAATAGCGATAGCGATGTTGCTTACGGTTTCGATGTCCGCTGGTGACGTAATAGTTAGAACATTCAATAAAATTCGTAAATCAGCGAAGGCCAGGGGGAAAATTACTAGCTATGCAGAAGTGGCCGCTTATCAGCAACCGAACATTATTCTTATCCGCCAAATTAAAGACGATGACATTCCGTTAAAGTCCATAGTTTACATAAAGGACAAACACTCTAAATCTAAGCTTGCTATTACCCTTGATTTTGTTGGTAGGGAAAATGGCATACTGACACGCGCCGTTGAGATAGCAACTCTTGATTCAGTTCGATTCGAAGAACTTGAGCCCCTCGTACCAAGCGATTCAGTTGCACAAATAGAGGGTAGCTATTTAGAAGAAATATGTGTTTCAGAGAATATTGATTTAGCTCAGAGTCAACGAGTGGTTGGAATCGTCGCGCCCGATAGCTCTATAGAGAGGTTGTATTTTGAAGTTGTGGATAATTCTGACCTCAAGGAGGGACGATTAGTTGCTGTCAGAGTACAAAATGAAAAGGTTCTTTATCAAATCGTTGGAGGATTAACCAAGGAAGAAGTAGTCCATCAAAAGAACACATATGGGTATCTCAGGGCCCAAGCCCAACAAATTGGCGTTTGGGACGAACAGCGAAAGAAATTTTATCAATTCAGTTGGTTGCCTAATATTAATAGCCCTGTATTTCTTGAGCATCAGGATGCCTACCATATTGAACCTGATACAATCGGTCACTTTCCTGACAGCAACTATCAAGTCAAAATTGGAAACATAAATCATCTAGTGACGCACAATACAGCGATACTGGGAATTCTAGGCGTTGGGAAATCGATGCTAGCCATCGAGCTATTAGAAAGAATGATGGCTGAAGGGATCAAAGTAGTATGCTTGGATCTAACCAATCAGTACTCGACAGAACTATCTGATTACTATAACGCACCATACGAAGACGATTGTTTATTAAAGTTGCGCACAGCTACCGATAAAGATAGGGATGTGTGGCAGGAAAACCCTGAAGAAGGCGGTAGTTTGCCTCATCTGAAGCAAGCTTTTTATGATGATCTAAATGGTTTCATTAACAATACTGCTGGTCACCTTCTGAAAATCTATAATCCCGCTGAATTCGTTGCAACTCGTCAAGATAGGGCGCCGGGTAGCTATCAGTCGGGAGGTCAATGGCAGCGTGGAGCAGCGCTTTTCAGCGTAACTCCTGTCGAAATTACTCAAATTGTTTCTGAAACGGTACTTGAAATTTTATCTTCCCAGATGTCAGACCAGGCTAGGGTCTGCCTTGTTTATGAAGAAGCCCACTCACTTGTTCCGGAGTGGAACTCAGTTGTGGCTGATGGTGATAAGCATGCAACGAGTGGTACAGCTAGGGCAATTCTTCAAGGTAGAAAGTACGGACTGGGCTGCCTATTGATCACACAGCGAACAGCGAATGTTACTAAAACCATCCTCAATCAATGCAACACAATATTCGCTATGCGTACCTTCGACGATACAGGAAAGGATTTTATAGGGAACTATATCGGTAAAGATTACGCGCAATCATTGTCCTCTGTAAGGGAGCGGCATGCGGTATTTTTTGGGCGGGGATCAAGTTGTGAAAATCCTGTTATGATGAAGGTAAATGATCGAGATGAATTTTTGGCGTGTTATAGAGCACTAAAAGCCCCGCCGGTATTCGCGCATCAACCTGTGGCTGAAACTAATCCTGTGGCCGAGGAAGTTCCAGATTTTGATGACGACATTCCGTTCTGAAAAACGTGTAACAAGCGCATGTTGTCGGACTAGTTTTCCGCTGCGCTACAAACCATCCGCAAATGCGAGCGTTATATGCCAAGAAGGAGATTCGACTATTGATGTACATAGTGATTTTTTTAGTCGCATTATCGTGTATTGAATTGTTGATTTTGGCAGATAGAAAAAAGGGGATAGTTGCGTCTTCGGGAATGGCGGCCTTAATAACTATTTGCCTTTGTCTTTATTTCTACTTTGGTCAAGGCAGCTCTTATGCGAGAGAAATTCAGCCTCTAAATCTATTATTTACAAACTTGATAATAGCAGCGGTGCCAACTCTTCTTTTCCTATATTTCGCTTATTTAAGCCGCAACTTTGAAGGAGCAATAGTTACTCATTCAATGGCACTCGCTTTTTCACTTGTAACTAGTTTCGGGTTTCCATTTTTTGTATTAGTTACCGGCTGCTACACTGGACTAGATTGTATTTAAAGGTTGTTTTAAGTTGGCATATAACAAGGCAACGCAAATCGGACCAAAACTCGCTGTCACATTTATTGCAAACGGCGCAACAAATGCGCCATCAAATTTTGGCCGTTGGTTGCGGCGTTGAGGCTGTAGAAAAACCCTCAAATAGTGCAAATATTGTTCAATATTTACTTCCCACAGATCATCGTTTGTGATCCAATAGGTGTTATCAAATAGGCATAGGAGCCTCGGTGATGCCCCGCTTTAAACCCCTTAATTATCAACAAAACTCGATGGTGGTGATCAACTACCTCGACCAACTTCAAGCCGGTACGTTTGAACATGCAATTCATCATTTGATTGATGAGAAACTGGACTTGTCGGTGTTTTATCCGCGGTATCAGAATGATGCCACTGGGCGTCCGGCCTACGACCCGGCCGCGCTTTTGAAAATCATCCTGTTTGCCTATTCCAAAGGCATTACCTCAAGCCGAGAGATTCAGTGGTGCTGTGAGACCAACGTGATATTCAAAGCGCTCAGTTGTGACAGTGTGCCGCACTTTACGACGATTGCGGCGTTTGTGAGTCAGCGCAAGAAAGAGATAGAGCAGGTGTTTGAGCAAGTGTTGTTGATTTGCCACACCCAGGGGTTGTTGGGCAATGAGTTGTTTGCCATAGACGGCTGCAAGATGTCATCGAATGCAGCGAAGGAATGGTCGGGTACGTTTAAAGAGCTGCAAGAGAAGCGGGCCAAGCTCAAGCGCCAAATCCGATATCGTATGCGAGAACATCAGCGGTTGGACAAAAGCGAAGCGGCCGATGAGGTGCGCAAACAGCGCACGGCACAAACCATCGACATCTTAAATCAAGCCCATGACAAGATAGATGCGTTTTTAAAGCAAGCCGCTCCACGGATGGGTAAAGGCAAGCGTTCAAAGGAAGTGAAGAGTAATATTACCGACAATGAATCGGCAAAGATGACCACCAGTAAAGGCACCATTTAAGGATACAATGGTGTGGCGGCAGTGGATAAGAAACACCAAATCATTGTGGATGCACAGGTGTTTGGCGAGGGACAAGAGCACCACACTTTACAACCGGTACTGGAAACCATTCAGAGCCGCTTTCAACGGCTGGCCATCAGTGATGACATTCTTAAATCGCAAACCATCATCACGGCAGACACCGGCTTTGCCAACGAAGCGAACATGTGGTATCTGCACGACAAGGGCATCAATGGGTATATTCCGGACAACCAATTTCGCAGTCGAGACCCGAAGTTTGATGAGCAAAAGCACAAATACGGCAAACGCCATCAAGACAAGAAAGTGCGCACAAAGGGCGTCTTTGCGGCCAGCGAATTTGACTTTGATCCAGTACACAATCGTTGTGTGTGTCCAGCGGGTGAGTTGCTCAGCTTCCGGGGTGTTCGCTGTAAAGAGCGGGGCGTGAAAACCGCGTACTTCGAAGGGAAGTTGTTGCAATGCCGACACTGCGACAAGAAACACCAGTGTATGCATAATCCCAGTGCCGCAGACCATCGAAAAGGCGCAGGAAGGCAGGTGTCGTTTCGCCTTGCAGACACACGAGCACCGACTTACACCGATTGGATGAAGAATCGGGTCGACAGCCCCAAAGGCAAACAGATATACAGTCACAGGATGTCAGTGGTGGAGCCCGTGTTTGGCAACATCGGCACTAACAAGAAATTGAATCGCTTTAGCTTGCGAGGCAAAGAGAAAGTGCAAGGACAATGGTACTTATTCTGTCTCATCCACAATATCGAGAAACTCAAGAACTACGGGAAGTTAGCAGCATAGTGACTCCCAAAAGTGCCTCAAACTAAGCTGCTCAGGCAGCGAAAATAGTACTCCAACGCAACAAACACCTTCGAAAAGAAAAATACCTCCATTATGCTCATAGAAAATTGAATAATTTGATTATTCGGGGCAAAGTAGTGCTCATTAAAAAATTATGAAAGGCTGGGGAAAGTGGAGAATCAAAAGTGCCTTTTTCTACAGCCTCGTTAGGCTTATTTAAGTAACGCTATGAATTGATAAGGTATAATATGCTATTTAAGGAAAAGCTACTTCTTTCAAACTGTGATTCTGTAAGACAACTTGGGTCAGCTGAGCTTAAAAAAAGATTTCTAACAGGTCTTACATTCGCTGATGGAGTTGTATTAACACCAAATACCTTGCTAGATAATAGTGATTTTCATTCGCTCATCACCAAGAAAAATGTTGTTAAATATTTAAATGAAGAGGGAGCAGGGAAATTCATTGTAAGAGGTTTTAATCTTGGCGAGGAAATGTGTTTAACCGAATACTTCGAAAAACTACCTAATGATTACATTATATCCAGCCTTCCAAATAGTCCGAAAAAGTCGCAAATAAATGATGCACAAAGAGACTTAATATTAACTAGACTAGATGCCACACAGCAGGCTTTAGAAAAAATATCACCCAAAGTAGAAAGTATCGATATCCTGAGGGGATCTCTTCAAAGTGAAGTTTTTAATCGAATTAGTGACGATGCCGTTATAGGTAGCTTTTTTGAATCTGATGGCGAGCGAATACTTTTTAAAAACTTGGCTAAAGACGTTATCTCTAGGTCACAGTGGCATATCCTGTCTGAGCAATTTTTTGGACGTAAAAGCTTAATTGAGTCAAATCGTTTTAAATCAGAGATAATTGACCCAGCTTATAATTCATTGTTTGCAGTTGAGGGTGAAGGTTTTCTTCAGGACAATATTAAAGTAATCAATAATATTCCAGAAATTATTCTCGATTCTGGAGTCGTATTCAAATCCTTAAGAAACGAAATAAAATACATTGAGTATCCAATCAAAGCCTTTGAATTAATCTCAAGCCTTGGGGTTAATGAATTAGTTAAATTCCTTACGGATGAGGCTCTAAGTTATATTGAAGATAAGCTTCAAGATAGAGGGGAGCGGTATCTTTCACGCAAGAATTGGTTCGGCATGTATGATTTAATGAAAAACAAGATTGGCCTAGAAATAAAATGAAAATCGAATATAGAAACCCATGGTTTAAGGTTGTCAAAGATGGCAAGTTTCACTTCATAAAGGAGAACGGCTCCGATAATGGAGCTGTAATTCTAGCTCTCATCGATGGGTGTTTTATCTTTGTTCAGGTTAAGCGTCCTGCGCACGACATAGTTTCTTTAGAGGCTCCCAGAGGGTATGGTGACGATGGTGAGACAAGTGAAAAATGTGCAATCCGGGAGCTTTACGAAGAAACTGGCTTTTGCTGTGCCATCGAAAAACTTGAAAAGATTGGTCTTATTCGTCCAAACACAGCCATTCTTTCCTCATCAATCCCAGTCTATTTGGTTCAGTCAAATCATGTACCTAGAAAAAAAACACCAGATACTGAAATATTGGATGTCATTTCCATTCCGGAGAAAGAAATACATAATGAAATAGCAAAAGGGAAAATAACTGATGGCATAACACTGTCAGCTTTAAGCCTTTTCTGGGCACAGAAACATTACAAGCAAAGTCAGCCGGATGCGTAACCTCGCCGCTGCTATGGACGTTAGCTATTTCGGGAGATTCATGAACTGGTTAGAACTTTCAGATAGTGAAATTATGAATTTGGTTACTCCTATAATGGATAACCTGATGGATGCATCTACTGAAATTGATCATAAAAAGCATGTGCGAGATTTCAGTGAAAACATGAAGAAAATTGTTACCAAAGAAGAGCTAGAAAAACAGTGTAAGAATTATCAAAAAACTTTGGGCTTTTTTACCAAAAGAGAGTTGGTTGGAATTTTTAAAAAGAAAGGTGATGTAAGAGTTTTTTGGAAGCAATGGTACTCAAAATCAGATGATGAGTTTCTTGCATTTGTTCATATTGTTCAACGCAATGGCAAACTTGAAGTAGTTAATGCATCGGTATCTTAGTAAAAATAGCCAACAAGCTGTTTATCAAGGACGTTGACCTGCAGAATCCACCCACCCACTCCATTGAGCAATGCTTGACTACGCAAACAATTGCGATTATAGTTGCGCGGTCAAACATTATTCAAGAGAATTTCTTATGTCAGAAAAAACAACCGATCATTTAGTCTTTGATCTCATGAACCTACAAGCCAAAATCCAAAAACGGGCTGGCAGTGCCCTTTCAGTTCACGGCTTAGGTTTGTCGGATTACTTTGTTTTAAATCAGTTACATATAGCGCCATTTCAGAAAATGCGTCGAAACGAACTTGCTGAACGGGTTGGATTAAGTCCCTCTGGCATTACTCGTTTGCTTAACCCTCTAGAGAAAATTGGCCTTGTTGAGAAAGAGTCAAATCCTCGTGATGCCAGAGTCAGTTTGGTTGCTCTTACTGATGCTGGAAAACAGATTTATGAAGATGCGAAAACTTCATTCTCGGATGCTTCTCGTCTCTTGTTTGAGCCGCTGAATGCGGCACAAACAAGTAAACTATCTGAACTATTAAAGTCGCTACTGTAAATCTCGATTACAAAATTAGTCTGAAAACGTGACTCAAGCCTCCTCGCCAGACTTGAGCACTTGTGCAGTTCCGAGAGTACCGAAAAGTGAAGTTCAATCTAAGTGTTGTCCTCCCTTTATGGGGGAACGTTGGATAAAAGGAATGTAAACTTGAAAAACTTCATAAGAGATTACTACCCCGAATTCGGACTGGTATTGGCCGCTGTAGTGGCAATCTTAGTTTCGAGCGTTGTGAGTGTCTGGGAATGGATCGAGAATCCAGGTGGAATCTTCCACAATAGCGATGGCACTAACTGGCAGTTTGTATTTGAAACCGCTTCGAGTTGGTTAACCCCGACCTTTGTCTATACCGTTGTGTTGGCATCGCTTGCACACCTAACTTGGGTCTGCTTTATGTGGGTATTGGCAAAGCTAACTAAAAAGCGAGATTCCAACTAACCGACTGTGCAAACCGCTATGCTCCCTAAGGCTACTTCGCTCGGACAGTCCGAGGCGCAGTTGAGGATCAAATTTGTATCCTCTGTGGTTTGGAGCGAGTGTGCTACAGCAAGTTGCTCAAGTTTACTCACTATTTTCCGTAGGGTTGCGTGATGTCAGCATCGCAAATTGTGTTAAAAGAAGAAGCACCAAGCGCAATTGATTTTTCCTTGCTACGAAGTTCCGTTGGCTGGACAAGCCCTGAAATGCCTATCATTCAGCAAAGCATCGATTCTTCTTTATTCTGGGTTTCAATATTTCAGAACAGTCGCCTTATTGCATGTGGTCGACTCATTGCAGACGGCGCAATGTATTTTTGTATTCAGGAATGTCATTGTCCCCCCTGAGTTTCAAAATCATGGTATAGGCGCACAAATCATGAATTCGATAAACGGGTTCATTGCAACAAATTGCCCATCAGGTTCAACAGTTGGTTTACGTCGCGCAATGGCGAAGATTTGGGTTTGGGCATGTGCAAGTTTGTTTAGAGAATATGACCCGCTACTTTTCGTAGCGGGTATCCTTGGCTTTGCCTGCATCCTGCAGTGACAACTCTGCCGTGGACTGCAACTTGCCTTGTTTGTTGAGAAACTCCAGTAAGGTCCCTACAGAAACCATGTTGACCATGCCACTGCGTCTTTCGGCTTTGGGATGATCATCTAAGGTGACATTGCTGGGGCCAAAACCGAAGGCCATTCCGAAGCTTTCCAGACCTTTGATTTTGACCTGCTCTGGCTCGACGTATTGCTTCAAACCCGATGTCAGCAAGTAATCTTTGGCTTGCTCTCGGGTAAACAGATTGTTGACGCCATTTTGGTAGGCCATGGCCAACACCAAGGTGTCCAAAATATATTCGTTTGAGTTTTGTCTCTTGGTGTTAAACGGATTAGAAACGCTGGAATACACACTATTGTTAAACAGTGCCAACGCCATATTCCGCTCCACTATCAAGGTTTCCAACATGCTTTGGGTTGCCTTGTCAGGGATGCCAATGACCACACGATACTCGTAAGGATCGTCTAAGAAAAACTTCATCATGCTTTGGGCATATATGTTTGACTGTTTGCCGCAATCGTTGAGCAGATGGACGATGGTCCATTGCCCGTTGGGGTGGTCGCGGTAAGCCAAACCTGCGTGAGTATAATTCCAGTGATTGCTGACCTTTCGTTGGAAACGAGATTCTGGGCTATCAGATCCCGCTCGCCCCAACAAGACGACTTGAGTGCCATCCTGTTGGTGCTTTTTCTCAAGGTATGCCAGCACTTTACTGCTCAATTGGACTGCTTTTTGGTAGCCTTGTGGCCCCATTTGAACCGGGTTACAGCCGGTGCCACTGCCCTTTGGCGCTGCAACCGCTGAAAGGCTAAAACAAATCAACAAGATCGATATTAGATAAGACTTCATGATGACCTCCTGAGTCCCGTATTTACAGGGTTTCTGTACTCAAGGTTAGAGTCGACTCAGTGGGCGAAACAAACAACATCACATCGCCCTTTTGCAGCAGCAAATAGCCCAACACATCCAATTTGTTTTCTGCATAGATAGCCATGATTTCAATCACAGTGCCTGCAGTGATAGCTAAACTGGTAACTGTCGCAGCGCTCAGAGTGATAGTGACCTGTGCACTGGCTTCAGTGGCTTTTGCTGAGGTTTGTAAGGTCACCTTTGCAACATCACCGACGGTTTCAATCACATCAACGGTAAAGGCAACAGCGGATGAAGCAGCCTCACTGAGGACTTGCGATGCCCCCTCCCCTAAGGTGATGGATCCTTTTGACACCATTGCGGAACCTTGGCTTAGGGTTTCGCTGCCCTGGGCGTGGGCAGTAGCGCTCACACATCCCAATGCAATGGATACGACAGCAGCGGCCAAACTTCGCTTAAAGTTGAAAATTACAAATTTCATGGTTCATCCTTAATGAAAAGTGGTCTGACACACAATCTTGTCAGACCAGTAAAGTAGCTTTGAGTTTGACAGCTCTAGCTGAACAGAAAATGAATGTTAAGATTTCTTACTATGATGAGACATCAAGCGTTTACGCTTGCGTTGTTGCGACAAAGTCAACTTGTTGGTTTTGCCTTCGAAGGGGTTTGCGCCTTCTTTGAACTCAACGCGGATCGGCGTGCCCATGGTTTGCAGCGATTTACGGTAGTAATTCATCATATACCGCTTGTAAGCGTCGGGCAGATCTTCAACCTGATTTCCATGAATGATGATCACCGGCGGATTGTAACCACCGGCATGGGCGTATTTCATTTTCACCCGGCGGCCACGTACCATCGGCGGTTGATGATCTTGTTGGGCCATTTCCATTATGCGTGTCAGCATGGAGGTGTTGATCCGTTTAGTCGCTGAAGCATAGGCTTCTTGCACCGATTCAAACAAATGACCGACGCCGGTACCATGCAAAGCGGAGATAAAGTGAATACGAGCAAAATCAACAAACCCTAGGCGGCGGTCCAACTCTCGCTTGATATCTTCTTTGACGTCTTTGTTCAAACCATCCCATTTGTTGACCGCAATCACCAATGAGCGTCCTGCGTTCAAAACAAAGCCCAGCAAGCTCAAGTCCTGATCGGCAATGCCTTCTCTGGCATCTACGCACAGCAAAACCACGTTAGCTTCTTCTATTGCTTGTAGGGTTTTGATAATAGAAAACTTTTCAACCGCATCGGCGACACGCTTGCGGCGACGAACACCAGCGGTATCGATTAGCACATACTCTCTACCATCCCGTTCCATAGGTATGTAGATGCTGTCGCGAGTGGTACCTGGCATATCAAACACCACGACCCGCTCTTCACCCAGGATTCGATTGGTTAGAGTGGATTTTCCGACATTCGGTTTACCCACAATAGCCAACTTGATCGGCAAACTTTGCAGACGGGCTAGCTGCGCATCAGCATCTTTGTCATCATCATTGCGAATGGTCTCCGGAATGTGCATGTCAGGGAACGCTTCTTCTAGCGGCTGAAGACTTACATCGAGCAATTGACTGACGCCGCGACCATGGGCAGCGGCAATTTGATAGACCGGCCCCAAGCCCAATGAGTAAAACTCGGCACTCTCGCTGTCGCCGTCTAGGCCATCAACCTTGTTAGCCACCAGATATACGGTTTTCTGCTGTTTGCGAATGTAATCTGCAATACCAATATCGGCGGGCGTCAATCCGGCGCGGGCATCCACCAAAAACAAAACCACATCAGCCTCTTCAATGGCTAAGAGCGATTGATTGGCCATCTTGGCATCGATACCCTGCTCGTCACCGCTGATACCGCCCGTGTCCACCACGATAAACTGTTTGCGGTCATACTTTGCTTGGCCGTATTTGCGATCGCGGGTCAACCCGGGATAATCCGCAACCAACGCATCCCGACTGTTCGTCAGGCGATTAAACAGCGTCGATTTTCCAACATTCGGACGACCCACGAGGGCAACAACAGGTAACATATTACTTTTCCATTAAAAACAACAAGGGGGCGATGTCCGCCCCTCTTGAATACAATTAGATGATTTACACTTAGCTTCAGTGTAGTCAATTTCAGAGGCTTGCCAAGGACAGCCTCTCGTGCTTATTCGCCCAGCGGAAACTCTATGGCGAACAATTCGCCCTCACGGGTTAGCGTATAAAGTCGATTGCCTTTGGCTACCGGTGCGTCGTAGATGCCTTCATCGGTATCGTTGCCACCTAAATCCAAGCGAGCAGCAATCGTACCATCGTCTTTATCCAGCCAGTGTAGAACACCAAAATCGTCCCCCACTACAATATAACCGGGAACTGGCTCAGGGGCTGTCAGATGGCGCTTTTTCAAGCTACCTTGACTCCACATTTCCACGCCATTACGTCTGTCGATAGCATAAACATTGCTGTTCACATCGGTGACAAACAAGGTATTCCCATCCACCGCGAGATTGCGATAAGACTTATACTCACGCTTCCAAATTAAGCGGCCAGAACGCAGTTCTACTGACGCCAAGGTGCCATCAAAAGACACAATGTATACGTTACCGCCCACAATCAACGGCTGACTGTCGATATCGACAATACGCTCAAGCTCGGTCGCACCTGCAGGTGCAGACACGGTTTGCTCCCAAGCGACTTGTCCATTGGCGATGATATTGACTACTAACTTGCCCGTAGCAGTACCTACAATGGCTCCGCCGCCAGCGGCCGCAGGGGTTGACACCCCTCGTAAGCTCAAGGCTGGCACATCTGACTCGAAATTCCACAAGGCTTCACCTGTTGTCGCATCTAGGGCAAACAAGGTTCCAGCACCGGTATTCACTAGCACCACGTTCTGATCAATAGCAGGCGCAGCGATGACTTCTCCGTGGACTTTTGTTTCCCAGACCGTTTCACCTGTGTTGACATCCAGTGCAAAAACTTCACCGTTCTCGGTACCGAAATACACTTTTTCATAAGATACCGATAGGCCGCCAGAAATTTTAGCGGAAATTCCATCAGACCAAAGATTATAGATAAAACTTAAATATCCATCTGTGTCGTACTGGGCAAAATCTCTTTCCCAGACTTGTTTGCCGCTTTGCTCATCAAAGGCTGCGACGATACCTTGGCGACTGGCGGCAAACACTTTGTCGTAGGCTAATGCGGGGCGCAAGCGGGAAAAATATCCCTCAACCCCTACAGACAAATCTTTTGACCACAAGGTTTGCGGCGTAAAACGGGCTTCGATAGGTGCTAATGTCTTGATGGCAATTTCTTCGTCATCAAGAAACAGGTTATCTAGCGTAGTACAACCTGCCAGCGTCAACATGCCTGCGAAACAAGCAGTTTTAACCAATGTTCTGTGCATTTGAAACTTAACCATTGGTGACAGCCGACAAGTTGTCGCGCTTCATTTTAACCAATTGATTGGCTTCATTGGCGTGCAACGCCGCGTCATAGGCTTGCTTGGCTTTTTCAATCATGTTTTGAGAAGCGTAGATATCACCGCGAACTTCTTCAACCTGAGCAACAAAGGCTTCATCGTTTACTTTATCCAAAACCGCAAGTGCCGCTTCTACGTTGTTTTGTTCCGCTTCAACGCGGGCCAAACGCAACTGCGCGATGCTGGCCAATTTTGGCGCTTGAGTGCTATTGGCAACCACTGACAATTGCTTAGCCGCTTCCGCTAAATCGCCTTTGTCTACTGCGACTTTGGCCAGTTGCAAGGCGGTTAACAAGGCATAGCCACTGTCCGATTGTTCAACTAATTGTTTTGCTTGGCTCAGATCGTCTGAATCCAACGCGTTCATCACTTGCAAATACTCAGCAGAAGCTTGTTCTTTGCTTTGAATTTGACTGTCGTTGTACCAGCGCCATCCGTACAAGCCACCTAAACCCAAAACGACACCCAACACAATTGCCATGCCGTTTTCTTTCCAAAAACGCTTAATCGCTTCAACTTGTTGTTCTTCTGTTGCGAATTGTTCCATCTTGTCTTCCTCGTACTGCGGTTGCCCTAGTGGGACTTTAATTAAAATGTTGTGTTAAAAAGGGCACAAGCTCAGCCAAATCAATGACTTTTTGCTCTGTATCCTGTCGTAAATACTTCACTGCGACTTGCTTTTGGTGAACCTCATTCTCGCCCACCACCAGCACTAAATCTGCGTCGCTTTTGTCTGCTCGCTTCATCTGTTTTTTGAGATTACCGCCACCACAATGATTTTGGATCCTTAAATGGGGCAACACATCTCGTACTTGTTCGGCTAGCTGGTAAGCATAAGGCTCTGCCAACTCACCCAATGCCGTCACATAAACGTCCACCGCTTTGGGCACTTCGGAAGTCAATTGCAAGGTTTGCAATAGCAGCACCAAGCGTTCCATACCCATGGCAAAGCCGACCGCAGGACTGGCTTTGCCGCCCAATTGCTCGACTAAGCCATCATAACGTCCGCCGGCACACACGGTACCTTGAGCGCCTAAGCTGTCGGTAACCCACTCAAATACGGTGCGATTATAATAATCCAAACCACGTACTAATCTGGGATTAACCCGGTATTGGATGCCCATTTGCTCTAAACGTTCACACAAACCTTGAAAATGTTGTTTGGAATCGTCATCCAGGTAATCCAGCAAGCTCGGAGCGCCTTGAATCGCTTCTTGAACCTGTGGGTTTTTACTGTCCAATACTCTCAGTGGATTACTTAGTAAGCGACGTTTACTGTCTTCGTCCAACTGGTCTTCTCGGGCTTGTAAGAACGTCACCAAGGCCGCTTTGTATTCCGCTCGAGCTTGATTTGAGCCCAACGAATTTAACTCTAACGTGACATGCTCGCTGATCCCAAAACGTTTCCACAAACGGGCGCTAAGCATAATCACTTCTGCGTCAATATCGGGACCATCAATACCAAAAGTTTCGACACCAAATTGGTGAAACTGGCGATAGCGGCCCTTTTGAGGGCGCTCGTGGCGAAACATCGGCCCCATATACCATATACGTTGCTGTTGGTTGTATATCAAACCATGCTCGTTACCGGCACGTACGCAACTGGCTGTGCACTCGGGACGCAGGGTCAGACTGTCACCATTGCGATCCGCAAAGGTGTACATTTCCTTTTCAACGATATCCGTCACTTCACCGATGGAGCGTTTAAACAAGTCTGTACTTTCCACTATGGGAGTACGCAATTCTTGATATCCATAGCTGGCCACCACCTCTCGAATAGTGCCTTCTACCCACTGCCAGATGCCGGTATCGGCTGGCAAGCAGTCATTCATTCCTCGGATCGCTTGTATTTGTTTTGCCACTGATGCGTTTCTCTTGGACTGGTCATTTAAAAAAGCCCCGCATTATAGGGGCTTTAACGGTAAAGGTACATGCTTGAAAGCGGGTTTACCCTACCTCTTTGATGTTTATTTTACGGCTTTCATCGAGCAGCGCAGCTTTAGCTCGAATGCGTTTTTCAAGTTGCTCAACCAAATCGTCATTGGCCAAGCGCTCTTTTTGCCGTTGACCATCAAGATAGAAGCCACTCATGTTCCGTGCGCCAGTCAAACCAAGATCAGACACTTCCGCTTCGCCTGGGCCGTTGACCACACAACCGATGATGGACACGTCCATCGGGGTGAGAATGTCTTCTAATCGCTGTTCAAGGGCGTTGACGGTGCCGATGACATCGAATTCCTGACGGGAACAACTGGGGCAAGCGATAAAGTTGATACCACGAGAGCGGATCCGTAAGGATTTCAAAATATCAAAGCCGACTTTAATCTCTTCAACCGGGTCGGCCGCCAATGAGATGCGAATCGTATCGCCAATACCTTCTGCTAAAAGCATCCCCAAGCCGACGGAACTCTTGACTGCACCAGCTCGTAAGCCACCCGCTTCAGTGATCCCCAAATGCAAAGGTTGGTCGATACGTCTTGCCAACTCGCGATAGGCACCGACTGCCAAAAAGACGTCTGAAGCCTTAACACTGACTTTGAATTGATCAAAGTTCAATTTATCGAGGATATCGACGTGCCGCATAGCTGATTCTACCAACGCTTCGGGCGTCGGTTCGCCATACTTTTCTTGTAAGTCTTTTTCTAAGGAACCGCCATTTACGCCAATGCGAATAGGGATATTTTTATCTTTTGCACAATCGACCACCGAGCGAACCCGTTCCATATTGCCGATATTTCCGGGGTTGATGCGCAAACAATCCACGCCATATTCGGCGACTTTCAGGGCAATACGATAGTCGAAATGTATATCCGCAACCAACGGAACCTTAACTTGCTGTTTGATGTGTTTGAATGCCTCTGCGGCATCCATGGTGGGCACTGAAACCCGAACAATTTCACCGCCTACCGCTTCAATGCGTTTGATTTGCGCAACGGTCGCCTCGACATCCGTGGTGTTGGTGTTGGTCATGGACTGCACGGCTATGGGAGCGCCGTCACCAATGGGAACATTCCCAACATTTATACGAGTCGATTTTCTTCGTTTAATCGGTGATTCAGAAAACATGTTCTATCCTGTCTCTACTGAGCGAATGGAAGGGTAAATCGGGCCGTTTTACCGGCATCAAAGCGTGACATATCCACTGCCACACCATCATAGGATATACGCACCAGTTCGGGCGCACCTAAGGTGACTTCAAATGGTGGAACACCAGACACAGGCATAACACGGCCGGTCTTTTTTACGCCATATGCGATTGCTTCTCCGGTTGCATCAACCAAATTCATCCAACAATTGCCAGAAAATTCAAATACCAATTCGATGGGCTGAGCTGCCATAGGCTGACTCTCTGGGTAGACATTGTCGGATTCCGTCAGGACTGACTCAGGCGCTTGCTCGACTACCTGTTCAGCCTCTTGCGTGAGGTCATCAGCAGACTCGTCTGCCACCCGTGACAGGGTATCCTGACTCTCATCAATGCTTTGCCCCACTTGAGCCGCTTGCGCTCCAGGAGTGCTTTGGATTCTAGGCTCTGTAACCTGACTTTGGCTGGATGTGATTGGCTCACCGCTATCTTGCTGGAACCACCAAATCACCACTAATGCGACAACCACTGCGATAATAACGTAGGTAATCAACATCAATCTATCATCATTGGCCTGCTTGGCGACCCGTTTGGAAAAGCTTTGTAACTTCGCCGGTTCTTTGTCTTGGGTGTGGTGCTGCTCGAAAGCCTCGACAATAACTTCTTGAGGCACGTTAACCTGTTTGGCATACAGTTTTAAGTAGCCCTTGGTAAAGGTCACCGAAATTGCCGGATCGTACTCGTCATTTTCAATGGCTTGCACACTGACTTGCTTTAAATGCAGTTTCGCTGCGATTTGCTCAGTACTTAACCCCAATTTTTCTCGGGCTTCTTTCAATATAGCGCCCGGCCCTTTGACCACGGGTTGCGATTCTTGTTGTTGTTCTTCTTCGCTCATGACTACTGTTCCACCGTGTTAGGATCGACGACAATGAGTTTTTTACCCACGTATAAAGGTGAGCCATCTTGGAGTTCATTCCACTCGATTAAGCTCTTCATTTTAACATTGTAACGCAATGAAATTCGGTACAGGTTTTCGCCTTTTTGCACAACGTGATAGCCCTCTTCGGTTTGCACCGACTCGACCATCTCTGGCGGCGTTTCAGCTTCTGGCGCTGCATCATTGTCAGCTTGGATATTCTCGGTGGGCGAGGTTTGCACCGCCGATTCGCTTTGCGTTATCTCTTGTGGCTGTTCGTCTTCTGTTTGTTGTGGCTCAGTAAGCTCGTCTTCAGTGGCTGCAGACTCCGTTGCCCTTTGCTCAGGCTGCTCACTCTCTACCACTTGCTCGGTCTGCTGAACTGGGGGTGCAGAAACCACGTTCTCCGCAGTTGGAGTGGCGCTTTGTTGTCCTGTATTGGCAAGGGTGTCGGTTTGAGAATCAGTCGCCACAGTCGGTTCATCTGCAACAAGGTTATCCGAACTGGGCTTTAACTGCTTCTGCACTTTCTCAGCCGACATCGGCACGCTCAGTTGGGTGTAATGATCTCGATTGCGGATGTATTCCAGTGCATAAGGATGATTCGGATACATTCGCAGTATCATGTCGCCATAACCTTTGGCTAGAGTAACATTGGACAGAGCCTTTTCAATTTTGATCGACAACCACAGGGTTTCAGGGCTAATACGAGCCATCTTTTCATAGCGTCGCAAATTGTTTTTAGCTTCTTGCCAATTCTGTTGTTCCATTTGCAATTGCGCCAACAATAACAAACTTTTGGCGCGACCTGGCTGATGATTCAAAGCAGTTTGCAAATACTCAACGGCATCGTCTATCTGCCCTTGACTTTGGCTGCATAAAGCCAAGTTTTCATAGGTTTCTGCGGTGGAAATGTAATTAGCAGCATTAACCGCTTTTAAGAAGAAACTCTTGGCCTTTTCATATTGCCCTTGGGCACACAAAAAAGCGCCATAAGAGTTGGCAATATCGGGATTCTTGGGTGCACGGTCTATGGCTTCTTGATAGGACGCATCAGCCAGTTTGAACTCACCCACCTGTTGATAATAATAGGCCATACTGTAATGGGCGTCGGCCAGTCGAGGAGCAAACTGCAGTGCCTTGTCGAGATTAAATTTTGCCTGGCTGTAATTGCCATTTTGCAAGTAGGTCAAACCGAGAGAAATGCGAGTTTTCGCCGCTTCGATGGGATCGAAGTCGTCTTTGTCTTTGAATCCTTCCGGAAGAGGCTGGCTAACACAAGCACTCAACAGTACCGCTGCGATGATCAAAAAACTACGCATTTTGCTCACTTAGATAATATCCCTAGAGTTAGTTTGCCATTTTTACTGAAATTTGCTCGCCCTTCATCTGTTTTTTTAACATTCTTTTGGTGCGATCCACAACATCGCCGACCAATTGACCACAAGCCGCATCAATATCATCGCCGCGGGTTTTCCTCACCACCACAGTGAAACCGTACTCCATTAGCACCTTGGCAAAACGATCGATGCGAGAATTGCTCGAACAGGTGTACGGTGAGCCGGGATAAGGATTAAATGGGATCAAGTTGATTTTACTTGGTGTTTCCTTCAATACTTTGGCCAACTGATGAGCTTGGTCTGTACTGTCATTGATGCCATTGAGCATCACATACTCGACCGTGACCTTACCCTGATTGGCATTAGACTTGGACAAATATCGACGAACTGCGGCCAAAAACTCTTCGATGGGGTATTTTTTGTTAACCGGCACAATTTCATCACGCAAGTCATTGGTTGGTGCATGCAATGAAATAGCCAATGCCACGTCAATTTGATCACCCAACATGTCCAGAGCTGGCACAACACCTGAGGTGCTTAAGGTCACTCGACGTTTTGATAAGCCAAAACCAAAATCATCAAGCATGATGTCCATAGCAGGCACCACATTTTTTAGGTTCAACAGCGGCTCACCCATGCCCATCATCACAACATTAGTAATGGGGCGCTTTGAGGTATCTTTTGACAGACCAATTGTGGTCGCCACACGCCAAACCTGACCGATAATTTCTGCGACCGACAAGTTACGATTAAACCCTTGTTGGGCTGTGGAGCAAAATGTGCACTCCAGTGCGCAACCCACTTGTGAGGACACACATAACGTGGCTCGATCGGTTTCTGGGATCCAAACCGATTCGACTTCCTGACCACCATCCAATTTCAAGGCAAATTTAATGGTGCCATCGGTGGCGTTTTGTTGGTAAGCAATCTCCGGCGCTCGGATCTCACATTTGGCGATCAGCTTTTCCCGCAACGCTTTATTCAGATTGGTCATCTTGCTAAAGTCGCTTTCACCTTGTTGATAAATCCATTTCATCAACTGATCAGCGCGAAACGGCTTCTCTCCAATGGATTCAAAAAATCCTCTCAACCCCTGTCGATTAAAGTTCAACAAGTTGATTTTCGAGTCATTTACAACACTTGGCATAACGGGCTTTACCTTAAGACTAACGGCTGGATATTGTACATTTTTTGCACTGGCTTTACTACGACAAAAGGGGAGCTACGCTCCCCTCTTTCTATCCTAGCAAGTCTTAGCGAGTGCGAGGGCAGATTTCTTCGTCAGAGAAGAAGTACGCGATTTCGCGTGCTGCAGATTCAGGGGCATCTGAACCGTGTACAGCGTTCTCGTCGATTGACTGTGCATAGTCGGCACGCAAAGTACCAGCAAGGGCTTCAGCAGGGTTAGTAGCACCCATGATTTCACGGTTTTTCAATACCGCGTTTTCACCTTCCAATACTTGAACCATTACAGGGCCAGAAGTCATGAAAGAAACCAAAGCACCGAAGAAAGGACGCTCTTTGTGCTCAGCGTAGAAACCTTCTGCTTGTTCTTTGCTCAAGTGAACCATTTTAGAGGCAACAATGCGCAGGCCTGCAGATTCGAAGCGGTTGTAGATTGCGCCGATAACATTTTTAGCGACCGCATCGGGTTTGATGATTGAAAAAGTACGTTCTAAGGCCATTGACTGGTCTCCGATTACAAAAATAAAAAGTGATAAAAAATTCCGCGCGGATTATATGCAAATTTGTGGGCTGTGCATAGGGCTGTTTCAAGAATCCTGAAAACTCTTGAAAACCCCGGTTTGCCCCCTACTCTATCCGGTTCCCAGCGGCACTTAGATTGTCACATCCAATTCATTAAAATGACGCAAAAGTGTCATCTAACCCACCTAGCCTAGTCCATTGATTTTATTCAAATTAGCAACGGAGTTAGGAAAATGAAGCAGCAAAAGATGCTGAAAATGGGTTTGTTGTCCTTGACCTTAGCCACAATACTAAGTGGCTGTGCGTTAGAGGGAGACGATGGCCAAGATGGCACAAATGGCACCAATGGCGTTGACGGTGCTCCAGGGGCCCAAGGACCTGCGGGTCAAGACGGCAAGGACCTGCCCAGAGCATTAAACATCGAAGTTGTGGGCCGTTTTTCTGCCGGTGGTGAAGAAATTATCGGCAAAAGCGCAGCAGAAATCGTGCAATTCCATAAAGCGTCCCAGTCAGCCTTTGCTGTCAATGCTGCATTAAACCAAATTGAAGTCATTTCTCTAGCGTCATTGCCAACCGCTGCCGTGGGTAACCCTATTACTGACACCAGTTTGTCTTCAACAGATTTCACCTTCCCAGACAGTGTCACAGTGAAAGATGCAAATCTGGTCGATCAAACTTTGTCTTTGGGCGTAGCAAACTCTATTGCTATCTATGGCGACATGTTAGCCATCGCCGTTGAGGCAGAAGTCAAAACTGCGCCAGGCGCGGTGTTGTTCTATAGCCTCGATACAATGGGTCAAGGGACCTTTGTCAAAGCAGTTCAAGTCGGTGCTTTACCAGACATGGTGACCTTTAGCCCAGACGGAACTCAGGTATTGGTCGCCAACGAAGGCGAACCGGATACCGACTATACACTTGACCCAGAAGGCAGCATTTCGATGATTGCTGTAACTGATGGTACCCCTGCTGATTTGGCACAAACCATCAACTTAAGCGACGACATGGTGTTTTCTGATGACAATCTGGATGCAGAAGACTACGACACCGATGAAGAACGCCGAGCACTTCTAAGTGAAAGTGGTGTGAAGTTTGCGGGTCCAGATGGCACTACCGTGGCACAAGATCTAGAACCGGAATACATTGCCTTTAATCATGATGGCTCGATGGCTTACGTTTCTTTGCAAGAAAGTAATGCCATTGGCATCATTGACTTGCAGGACATGACTATTGAAGTCAAGGGACTTGGCTTTAAAGACTGGGGCAAATATGTATTGGATTTTACCAATACAGATGAAATCGCCAAATTCGCCAGCGTCGAAAATCTGTACGGAATGTATCAACCAGACACTATCGCGTCATACACATGGAATGGTGCCACCTTCATTTTGTCTGCCAACGAAGGGGATTCTAGGGATTGGGATGCCTATTCTGAAGAAGTACGAGTCCGTGACATTGTTGACCCAGATGAATTGAACATGTTGTTATCCACTGAACTGCAAATGGCCTATGACGCCAGCGGTGGTCGAAATGGCTTAGGTCGATTGAAAGTCACCACGGCGCTGGGCGATGCCGATAACGACGGTACCTTCGAAGCATTATACGCCTATGGAGCCCGCTCATTTTCAATCTGGGATCAAAACGTCAACCAAGTTTTTGACTCCGGTGACGATTTTGAAAAAATCTCCTCTGCGGTTCTAGGCAACAATTTCAACTCGGCCCATACCGAAAATGCCGGAGACAACCGTTCCGATGACAAAGGCGGCGAGCCTGAAGCCATCGCGGTCGGTGAAATCAACGGTCGCATGTACGCCTTTATCGGTCTAGAGCGCTCTGGCGACTTGTTTACCTATGACGTGACCAATCCATTCCAAGTGGCGTTTGTGGCGCACAACAACAACCGTGACTTCTCTACAAGCTTTGAATTGGACGACGACCTAGACAACCCTTGTGACACCAACGAAGGTATGGATTGCAGCGAAGTGGCTCAATCTGGTGATTTGGGTCCAGAGAGCATCAAGTTTGTACCAGCCGAAGACAGCCCCAACGGCAACGCACTGTTGATCGTGGGTAACGAAGTCAGTGGCACGGTGACGGTTTATCAAGTAACTGAACAGTAAGATTACAACACGTTAAACAAGGGCGCTTTTTGCGCCCTTTTTTGTCATCCCGGCAGTGTTCTTGGGCCGGGATCCCATCAAAAGGCTAGCTCACTCAAACGAATGCATCGCTCTTTGCTCTGTCATCCCGGCAACGCTCTTGAGCCGGGATCTTCCAACACTACCTTCGATTTAAAAACACACGAGTTTGTTTGACATCAGGTTGGACTGTATTACTAGGATGTTTGGGGTAGATCCCCGCCCAAGAGCGTTGCGGGGATGACAGTAGGGGGCGTTGTCGAAGACAACATGTCGAAGTGATTCAAGGGATTGGGTTGGAAAGTGTCGAATTCAGGGATGAATTCGTCAAGCGCCCAAGGACGGGTTTACAGCGTCTTTCCAAATCAATCCCTTGTGTCGCTGTATTGTTTGGGTGAGTCAGCCTTTTGATGAGATCCCCGCCCAAAAGCTTTGCGGGGATGACACAGTATTAGCGCTGCGGGGATGACACAGTATTAGCGCTGCGGGGATGACAGAGCAAAAGCGTCACCCTGGTGCCAAGTCTCTCTACTAATGGCCTTCGCTGACCTGATTCACAGTGTATTTGGGGATCTCCACAACCAAATCCTCGTCTTGAATAATAGCCTGACAGCCAAGACGGGAATCGGGTTCCAGCCCCCATGCTTTATCAAGCATGTCTTCTTCGAGTTCATCCACTTCTTCTAAAGAATCGAACCCCTCTCGGATCAGAACATGACAGGTAGTACAAGCGCACACTTTTTCACAGGCGTGCTCGATTCCGATGCCATTTTTCAATGCCAGATCCAACACCGAGGTGCCTTTGTCCCCCTCCAATACCGCGCCATCGGGACACAGTTCAGGGTGTGGCAGAAAAATCACTTGTGGCATATTGGTTATCCTCGCTTAAAATTAAATTTGTTCTACAGATTGTCCGGCTAAGGCTTTGTGGATCGATTTATCCATTCTCCGGGCAGCGAATTCTTGACTGATGGCATCGACTTTTTCGATGGCCGCTTTGATGGTTTCGGTTTGCTCGCCTTGAGCAACTTTGCGCAATTCATCGAGGGCAAAATCAATCGCCGCTCGCTCTACTTCGGTCAACAACTCGTCACCATCTTGTGCTAAGGCACTGGCTAATGATTCTTCCACTCTTGCGGCTTCGACTTGTTGCTCTTTGAGCATACGGGCTTGCATGTCTTGTTTCGCATGGTGCATAGAATCGGTGAGCATTTGTGCCACTTCGTCTTCGCCTAACCCATAGGATGGTTTGACCTGAATATGAGCCTGTACGCCAGTAGATTTTTCCATGGCGGTGACGCTAAGCAAGCCATCGGCGTCCACTTGAAAGGTCACTCGAATGTGCGCCGCACCAGCAGTCATCGGTGGGATCCCGGTCAAATTGAATTTGGCCAACGAACGACAGTCGCTCACCAACTCACGTTCGCCCTGCAACACGTGCACCATCATCGCCGTTTGACCATCTTTGAAGGTGGTAAACTCTTGGGCTTTGGCTACTGGTATCGTGGTATTGCGGTGGATGATCTTTTCCACCAAACCACCCATAGTTTCAATGCCTAAGGATAAAGGTAAGACGTCCAACAGCAGCATATCGCTGTCCGGCTTGTTGCCAACGAGGATATCTGCTTGTATCGCCGCACCAATCGCCACGACTTTATCAGGATCGATTGACGTAAGAGGTGTCGTATCAAAAAACTCGCCCACTCGCTGACGCACCAAAGGTACACGAGTTGAGCCGCCTACCATGACAACTTCTTGAACATCATGGATGTCGATTTCAGCGTCTTTAACGGCTCTGCGACAGGCACGAAGAGTTTGTTTCACCAGCGGTTCAATTAACTGTTCAAACTTCACACAGGTGATAGTAAGACTGTGATGGTGGTTATCATCGTCCTCGAAATGGATGTCGAAGGCAGAATCTACGCTCAATGCTTCTTTTGCAGCTTTCGCTTGGTCGAGTAAGCGGCGACGTAACCCTTTAGACATTTTTGAGCTAAGTTCACACTGCTGACAAATGTATTCAAACAATAAATGGTCGAAATCGTCACCGCCCAAGGCTGAATCACCGCCCGTGGCCAACACTTCAAAAACGCCTTTTGAAAGTCGCAAAATCGAAATATCGAAGGTGCCACCGCCCAAATCATAAACGGCAATTACACCTTCATTGCCTGAGTCCAAACCATAGGCGATGGCTGCTGCGGTCGGCTCATTGAGCAGGCGAAGCACATTCAGCCCCGCTAACTGGGCCGCATCTTTGGTGCCTTGGCGCTGCCCATCATCAAAATAAGCTGGCACAGTGACGACCACGCCACTGAGTTCATCACCTAAGCTCTGCTGTGCGCGGCTTTTCAAAGAAGCCAAAATCTGCGCAGAGACTTGTATTGGGTTGACCATCCCTTGCGGTGTATGCATTGAAACAGAGTTGTCTGAACGCTCAGCAAATTGATAAGGAAGATTGGGATAAGCTTGCTGAATATCATCCAAGCTGCGTCCTAACAAGCGCTTTACCGATACAAAGGTGTTAGCCGGATCCAAATTCGCGCCTACTCGCGCCACTTCCCCAACCAAAACCGAGTCCTGCTGGTATTGCACCACCGATGGCAACAAATGCATGCCTTGCTCATCCGCAAGGGTTTGAGCCTGTCCACTGCGTACGGTGGCAACCAGTGAATTGGTGGTACCTAAGTCAATACCCACTGCCAATTTACGTTGATGGGGTTGTGCGCTTTGTCCTGGTTCGGCTATCTGGAGTAATGCCATAGCGAGTTATACCTTTCCTGTTAAGCGTTTGGCTTTGTGCTCTCAATCTCAATTAAAAATACAAAGCAAAGCGTTTCAATCGATTATTGCGACCCAACGGGCCACAATGGCTAATCGGTCAGCTGCTCTTCTTTGAGCGCGATTTGCGCTCGCAGCTTTTCTAAAAATTTTAATTTTCTTATTTGGTTCGCCGCCAATTGATTGGCTTGCGGCTCGTTGGGTTTCAGCGCACGAGCTAATACTTCGATGTCGCTACGAATTTCTGCGGCAATTTCATCGTCTAGACTTTCCAGCGCGCCATTTGGGTCATCTTGCTGGTCAATTTCTGACAACTGCTCGCGCCATTCCATTTGCTGCATCAGAAACTCAGGATCCTGCATGGTTTGCTGTTCATGCTGCAAAGTCATACCACGCAATTCGAGCATGTGCTCTGCTCTGGAAAGGGGCTTTTTCAGTACCTGATAACCGTCGTTCACTTGCGCGTTCTTCTGCACTGCAGCTAACTTTTGCGCACTGGATCCGCTGGCAAATTTATCCGGATGGGTTACTTGGGCTAGGGTTTGATAGGCTCGGCTAAGCGCTGCCAAATCCACATCGAACTGTTCAGGTAATCCAAAAAGCGAAAAGAAATTCATTGCACCGCACTTCGTTGGTTGATTAAGAGACTGACATCTCTATTGTCTGTCTAGGGCCAAAGGGTCTGACCTAAAAAACGTCCGTAGCTGTAAAAAACGAAGCCCGGCATGCACACGCCAGGCTTTTACTCTGAATCCGAAGATCCTATCACACGTTGAAGCTTTCACCACACCCACATTCGCCATTGGCATTGGGGTTGTTGAATTGAAAGCCTTCGTTCAAGCCTTCTTTGGCAAAATCCAACTCGGTGCCATCCAGATAAACTAGACTCTTTCCATCTATAATGATCTTAACACCGTTGTCTTCAAACACCTGATCGTCGGGATTCAGTTCGTCGACAAATTCCAACACATAGGCCAAACCCGAACATCCGGTGGTTTTCACCCCCAAACGTAATCCCAGTCCTTTACCTCGACTTTCGAGAAAAGTTCTGGCTCGCTTGGCCGCTGCATCCGATACTTTAATCCCCACTGCTGACTCCTGTTGAATATCGATAACCGGTTAGCTTGAATGCTTGGATTTATAATCTTGCACTGCCGCTTTAATGGCGTCTTCTGCCAAAATCGAACAGTGAATTTTTACCGGTGGTAGAGCAAGTTCTTCGGCAATGTCGGTGTTCTTGATGGTGACCGCTTCGTCTAATGTTTTGCCTTTTACCCACTCAGTCACAAGTGAACTAGAAGCAATCGCTGAACCGCAGCCATAGGTTTTAAACTTAGCATCTTCGATGATGCCATTGGCACCGACTTTCAGTTGCAGTTTCATAACGTCACCACATGCCGGAGCACCTACCATGCCCGTTGCGATGCTTGGGTCGTTTTTGTCAAATCCGCCAACGTTGCGGGGATTTTCATAATGGTCGATTACTTTGTCGCTGTAAGCCATGTTACTTACCTTCTAGTGTATTTGAGCCTTAGCTCATTTAATCAAAAAACTTGGTTTCGGTTTCCAGTCTTACCCACAAACCTAAATACTACTGTTGCTATTAGTGGTGAACCCACTCAACCTTTTCAAGGTCAATGCCTTCTTTGTACATATCCCAAAGAGGCGACATTTCACGCAATTTTTCGATGGCATTGCGCACCACACTGACGACGTGATCAATCTCTTGTTCGGTGGTGAAACGACCGATACTAAAGCGTATCGAGCTGTGCGCCAGTTCGTCATTCAAACCTAAGGCACGCAGCACGTAAGACGGCTCCAAACTGGCCGAGGTACAAGCTGAACCAGAGGACACGGCCATGTCTTTGAGCGCCATAATGAGTGATTCACCTTCGACATAAGCGAAGCTGATATTCAAGTTCGCGGCCACACGTTGGTCCATGTCTCCGTTTACGTAAACAGCTTCGATGTCCTTCACACCGTTCCACAAACGCTCACGCAAGCTGCGTATTCTGGCGTTTTCTTCAGCCATTTCTTCTTTGGCGATACGGAACGCTTCGCCCATACCCACGATCTGGTGAGTCGCCAAGGTACCGGAACGCATACCGCGCTCATGACCACCGCCGTGCATTTGCGCTTCAATGCGTACACGAGGCTTGCGTCGTACGTACAATGCACCAATACCTTTAGGACCGTAGGTTTTGTGGGCAGAGAACGACATCAAATCTACGTTTAGATTTTGCAAGTCAATTTCGATCTTGCCGGTGCTTTGCGCCGCATCAACGTGGAACAACACTTTGTGCTTGCGACAAATATCACCAATCGCAGCGATATCCTGAATCACACCAATTTCGTTGTTGACGTGCATTACGCTGGCCAATACGGTATCTGGGCGAATATTCTTTTCAAAAGCATCCAAATCCAACAAACCGTTCGGCATGGGTTCCATATAGGTCACTTCGAAGCCTTCTCGCTCCAATTGACGACAGGTATCCAACACGGCTTTGTGTTCGGTCTTCACGGTAATGATGTGCTTACCTTTTTTGGAGTAAAAATGTGCTGCACCTTTGATGGCCAAGTTGTTGGACTCAGTGGCACCCGAGGTGAATACGATTTCACGGGGATCCGCATTAACCAGTTCCGCAACTTGATTGCGAGCGATGTCTACCGCTTCTTCTGCTTGCCATCCAAATCGATGTGAACGGGAAGCGGGATTACCGAAATTGCCTTCCATTGTCAGACAGTCGACCATTTTTTGCGCTACACGGGGATCAACCGGTGTAGTTGATGAATAGTCTAGATAAATGGGTAGCTTCAATTCGCTCATGTTTTACTCCGCTTACAGTTGCATACTGATTTCAATTTCGTTCGCAACGACGTGATTAAGTTGTTTGTTTTTGTCTTGGCGGCCGGCGACCTTTTTCACATCTTGTTTGGCCATCAACTCGCCTAACGTGATGCCGTTCAAAAATTGACTGATACGTTCGCTCAAGTCTTGCCACAAACTGTGGGTCAGACAGCGCTCTCCGCCTTGGCAATCGGAATGCCCTTGACAGCGCGTTGCGTCAACGGATTCATCGACGGCTCGGATCACTTCACCGATGGCAATTTGGTGCGCATCTTTTCCTAACTTGTAACCGCCACCTGGGCCTCGTACGCTCTGCACCAGCTTTTCACGCCGTAACCGAGAGAACAATTGCTCAAGATAGGACAAAGAAATTTCTTGACGCTCAGAGATATCAGCCAAAGACACAGGACCACGGGTGGAATGTAGTGCCACATCCAGCATCGCTGTCACCGCATATCGACCTTTTGAGGTTAATTTCATAGAATACGCCCGCCAATTAAGTGGGCAAAGTGTCACATACCCGACTAAATTAGTCAAGTATTTAACCTAGTAAATTAGTCAAGTATTTATGTCTACGGCTGATTTAAATCGCAGGATCAAAGGCGTCTTTAGCTTTTTGGATGTCGTCGGCCATGCCTGAGTCATTGAAATTTTCGATTTCAATGCTTGGCAAAGACTTGGCACATACCTCACCACCCATTTTATTGATGGCTTTGCACATCTCTTCCACTTTGGTGTCGATTAAGTGCACGTGGTCCAGCATCACCCCAATGGCATTGGCCACCGGATCGGGGTTATCGGGTGCGACGGCATAAGCATCGAAACCGTATTTGCGGGCGATTTTATCACGCTGCTGGTGTTTGTCTTGATCTTTTTCTTGTTTTTGCATCACGATACGGCCCGGTATGCCGATGACTGTGGCATTTTCCGGAACACTTTTTACCACCACAGAGTTCGACCCCACTTTCGCGCCCTTGTGCATGGTAATGGGGCCCAATACCTTAGCGCCCGCTCCAACAACGACATTGTCTTCCAAGGTCGGATGGCGTTTACCCGCTTGCCAACTGGTTCCGCCCAAAGTAACCCCATGATAAATAGTGACATCATCGCCAATCTCAGCGGTTTCGCCAATCACGACGCCCATACCATGATCGATAAAGAAACGTCTTCCCAGAGTCGCCCCCGGGTGGATCTCAATGCCAGTTAACCAGCGGCTAAAGGTCGAAATCGTACGAGCCAACCATTTCCAATTGGCTTTCCACAATTTGTGTGCCAATCGGTGGATCCAAATTGCATGTAACCCCGGATAATTGGTCAGCACTTCAAAGGTATTGCGTGCCGCAGGATCCCGGTGAAAAACACTTTGGATGTCTTCTTTAATTCGCTCGAACATAGAAAGTCGCCGTATTACTCTTTCGATTGAATAGATTTATCAACTGACGCCAAAATGCCTCGCAAAATATTGAGCTCTTGTGTTTCGGGTCTGGCGCGGTTGAACAATCTGCGTAATTTGGTCATCACCATACCGGGATGTTTGGGGATGATGAAATTCGTTTTTGAAAGGGTTTGTTCCAAATGACTATAAAAACGCTCAAGCTCTTCACTCAAGGGGTATTCATTTTCGGTTTCTGGAATCCGTGTTCGCTGCAAGAAAGCCATGCGGACTTCGTAGCACAAAGTCTGTACTGCCGCCGCTAGATTCAGTGAACTGTATTCTGGATTGGCTGGTATGCAGACATGGAAATGACACTGCTGCAATTCTTCATTGCTCAGTCCATTGTTTTCACGGCCAAAGACTAATGCTACCGGGTAGCGACTCACTTCGCTGACTAATTTCTCACCGCACTCTCTGGGCTCAAGCATGGGCCAAGACAAGGTTCTTGAACGAGCACTGGTGCCCACGACCAAACCACAGTCGGCAACCGCCTCTTCTAAGGTTGAGACAATTCGGGCGTTGGCTAATACGTCTCCAGCTCCGGCCGCCAGCGCACTGGCTCGGCCATCTGGGGGCTCCACTGGATCCACCAAAACCAATTGGCTCAGGCCCATGGTCTTCATGGCTCGTGCGGTGGAACCGATATTGCCGGTGTGTGAGGTATTTACCAACACGATACGAATGTTATCGAGACTTAAACTCGTGTCTGTCATGCTTTGCAATTCTCTTTTGTCTTTCTCGCGGCGCAGATCATAGCATAGGGGCTAAGGAACACTGAGCCTTTGTGGAACTATTGGGTCAAATAAGCAAGGATCAGATCTGCGCCACCAAAGCGAATGGCCGAAGCAGCCTGCTGACGCACAAGGGGTTTCGCATGCAGCGCCACACCTAAACCGGCTTTTGACATCATGACCAGATCATTCGCTCCATCGCCCATTGCAACGGTTTGGGACGGCTCAATTTGCCACTTATCTGCCAACGCCAAAAGGGTTTGCGCCTTCACGTTGGCGGTAACAATGTCCCCTTCTACAGTGCCTGTCAGCACCCCGTTTTCAATAGACAATAGATTAGAAATGGCATAGTCCAAATCCAACCGCTCACACAGATAGTCAGCAAAATAGGTAAAGCCGCCAGACGCGATGGCCAGTTTCCAACCGGCCCGTTTAAGTTGGATGAGCATAGATTCGATGCCGACCATGATGGGCAATGCGTCACGAACTTGCTGCAGAATTGATTCAGGCGCGCCCGCTAGACACGCTACCCGTTGGGTTAAACTCTGGGCAAAATCCAATTTTCCTTGCATCGCCAACTCGGTCACTTTCGAGACTTCGTCACCCACGCCAGCCAATTTGGCAATTTCGTCTATGCATTCGACCCCAATCACCGTACTGTCCATGTCCATCACCAACAATCCGGGACGGCTGAGACTCGGGCGAGAGGTCAGCACTGCCAGCTCCACCTGTTGAGCCAAGGCAATGTGCTCTAACTTTGCTTGTAAACCGTCGCTGTTGCGGATCATCACTTGCGCTTCCATGGCAAAGCCTGTCGCCAACGAATTTCCCGGCGCAAAGTGTAATATTTCTAAATGTTCATCAAGAGCGTGTTGCACTGCCCACAGCTTTTCAATATTCAAACCTTGTGAAACGATGATCAACTGCCCGTCACTGGAAGCGCTCGGCTCACGTAAAACCAAGCGGTCAGACTCAGTCAAACTGAAACACACGCCTTTGTCCCACACATTGTGGAGATAAGCGTTGGAAAGCTGTTGATGCGAAGTTAACGAAGTTTGCGCCACGGCGATTCGACCTGTGATAAAAAACGAACCGCGAATTCTACCCAAATACGCCGTTGCTGCAAATCAAAGTGTGTCTAGCTCATATCAAAACATTGCTTTGCTTAGCATGAACCCATTGACGATGTGCAAATCATGCCTTGGCAAAAGAGCGCTTTTCCCCTATTGTTCTGGCTATGAATATGCGTGTTTCAGAATCACCCTACGGATTACTCGAACAGCCCAGTGCTTTTTCGATTTTCAAGCGAATTGCCAATCTTGCTTTGGTCGTGATCGCGTGTCTAATTTGCGTGAAATTGTGGTTACTTAGCACCGAACAAGCCAACAACTGGCACGCTAAACAAGCCAGTCAATTGGGCCGTAGTCTTGCCCAATATGGAGCCAAAGTGTTGGCTCCCGTGGTGAAAAGTAATCAGCCCGAGCAAATAGCTCAGCAGCTGGCATTGTTGGCACAAGATCCCCATGTCGTCAGTGTCACCATATTCGATTTTCAAGGTCGAGTAATGGATTCTACCAAGACCAATACGTCGGTGCTGGCAGCCTTTGTGTTGGAAGACAATATGCCCATTGTCTTCGTCGAAGAAATTCGTGAAGACGATCAGATCCTGGGATATTTACGGTTGTTGCTCGATGAGCAAAAAGTCATGTTGTACCATGATGATTATCAAGCCCATTGGTATGAGCAATTGTTGGTGCTGATGTTACTCTCAGCATTGCTAGGTTTGTTGCTGTGCCGTGCCTTTTATAAATTCCAATACCGTCATTGGGTCAAACCAAAAAGATGACGGGTATTTTGCGACGTACAGTGCTCTACGTGCTCGGACGATTCCCCATATAAGCTAGCCAAAGATTGTAACACCCTAGGTAGAAATTCCGGACTATTGCGCTGCCCTTGTCTTCCGTGCATGGGCATATCAGGAGCATCCGTTTCCAACAACAAATACTGCAAACCAATTTGCTTTAGCGCGTCCCGTGTTTTCTGCGCCCGCTCGTAAGTGATGGTTCCGCCAACGCCCAAATAAAAGCCCATATCCACATAAGTGCGCGCTTCTTCATAACTACCAGAAAAACTGTGGATCACCCCACCCTGTGCTGGCTTGAGTGATTTGAGAACACGGATCAAATCGTTGTGGGAGCGTCTGTGATGCACCACGATTGGCAACCGAAATGCCATGGCCATCTCCACTTGAGCGATAAAAAAGGCTTGCTGCTTTTGCTGTAATTCTGAGTCATTGTGGGCAATATAATAGTCCAAACCAATCTCGCCGACGCCCACCAAAGTGTCACGATTTTGTTCTATCAGACTATGTAGCTGGGTGAGGTGAGAATCATTGTGCTGGGAAATAAAATAAGGGTGTATGCCCAGTGTTCCATGTAAACGAATGGGGTGCTCGGTGCTGTTGATTAAACTCAGCAAATTCGCCCAACCACTGATCTGGGTACCGGGGATCACAATGTCTGTGATCCCTTCACTTTGACAGCGTTTGAGCACCTCTGGACGGTCCGGGTCAAAATCGGGAAAATCCAGATGGCAGTGACTGTCAATCATCGGGGCTCCAATGGGCGATATTGATTACGCCTAGGGCATCAGTCGCTGGATCTGCCAGCCGTCGCCCTGTTTTAGATAGTTGAAACGGTTGTGCAGACGATGCTCGCCCCCCTGCCAAAACTCGATTTCATGGGGCACTACACGATAACCGCCCCAAAAGGTGGGCAAAGGCACCTCTTTGTTGGCAAACTTTTCTTTTACTTCGGCAAACTTACTGAGCAGCATCTGACGAGTAGAAATGGGTTGGCTTTGTTTAGATGCCCACGCCGCCAGTTGGCTTTCTTTGGGCCTAGAAAAAAAGTAGCGCGCCACTTCGGTGTTGCTCAATGGCTCTGCGACACCACACACTTTGACTTGGCGCTCCATAAAATGCCAAGGAAAATGCAAGGATATTTTGTTGTTGTGAGCCAGTTCTTTGGCTTTGCGACTGCCCAGATTGGTATAGAACACAAAGCCGCGATCATCGACGTCTTTGAGCAAGACGATTCGTTGAGAGGGCTGCCCATCGGCGCTGACAGTAGCAATGGTCATCGCAGTCGGATCAGGCACTTGGGCGTCAATCACATCTTTCAACCAGCGTTCGAACTGGACAATTGGATTGTCATCCAAATCTTCTCGGCGCAGCTCGCCGAGTCGATACTCACGTCGCATAGCATCAAGTTTATCCATGCTAGTTACCTTATTGTTTACACTGAATTCCAATACGTAGATTGAGGGACTTCACGATCATTAGCTGAAGCAAATCGGTGTGCTATCGGTTGTTGTCACCATATCCGAGGCTATGCAAGGCTCGCTCATCATCAGCCCAACCGGATTTCACTTTTACCCACAACTCCAAAAAGACTTTGTTGTCGAACAAATTCTCCATGTCTTTTCTAGCTTCTGCGCCAATGGTTTTAAGGCGTTGTCCACCCTTACCTATAACCATGCGCTTTTGAGTTTCTCGCTCCACCAGAATAAGACCATTGATCCGGTACACGCCGTTTTCGGCCATCAAAAACTGCTCAATTTCCACAGTTACAGAATAGGGTAATTCATCACCAGTGAATCGCATCAATTTCTCGCGAATGATTTCCGCTGCCATGAAACGACTGGAACGATCGGTAATGTAATCTTCAGGGAAATAGAACTCGCTGGGCGGCAGACTGTCGTGAACCATTTGCCGAAGTTCGTCGACATTTTTACCTAACTTCGCTGAAATGGGCATGATATGTTGGAAATCATGTTGTTCATTAAGCCACTGAAGATGACTCATCAACTCAGTTTTGTCTTTTACATTGTCGCTCTTGTTTACCAAGAGCCAACAGGGAAGATTGGTCGCCTTGATTTTATTCATGACCATTTGATCATCTTCCGTCCAGCGGGTGCCATCAACCAGGAACAAGACAAGTCCGACTTCAGCCAAAGAGCTCGATGCGGCACGATTCATTAAACGGTTGATGGCTCGTTTCTCTTCCACATGCAATCCCGGCGTATCGACAAAAATGGCTTGATGTTGCCCTTCGGTATCGATGCCCATAATGCGGTGACGGGTGGTTTGTGGCTTACGAGAGGTAATGCTGACCTTTTGTCCCAATAGTTTGTTGAGGAGGGTTGATTTCCCTACATTAGGACGGCCGACAATGGCGACCATTCCGCAATATTGATCATTGTGTTCCATTGAGCTTCTCCAGTGCGATCATCGCCGCTTGTTGTTCTGCTTTACGACGGGAGCTGCCGCGACCTATCACTGGCTCTGCTAGATCGCTGACTGCGCAACTGACGACAAACTCTTGATTATGATCTTTACCGAGAATTTCACTCACTTGGTATTCAGGTAAAGGTAAACGCCGGCCTTGCAAGTATTCTTGTAACCGCGTTTTGTTATCTTTTGCGTGTTTATTCGGGTCCAATTGTACAATGCGACTGTCAAACCAGTTCAGCACTAACGCTTTGGTTTTCTCCAAGCCAGCCTCGAGATAGATGGCTCCAATGATGGCTTCTACCGCATCGGCAAGAATTGAGCTGCGGCGATGACCGCCACTTTTGAGCTCACCGGAACCAAGCAACAAAATGTCACCGAGTTCGAACTCCAAGCCAATTTTCGCCAATGTTTCACCTTTGACAAGGGAAGCGCGCATGCGGGTTAGCTTTCCTTCAGGTTGCTCTGGAAAGCGCTGATACAAAGCTTCGGCGATGATCATACCTAATACCGCATCACCCAAATACTCTAAGCGTTCGTTGTGCTTCTTGCTGTGGCTACGATGAGTGAGGGCTAAGGTTAAGTTGTTAGCGTCACTAAACTGGTAGCCAAGTTTGCGATACAGCCTATGGTATCCATTATCCGCGGTCATTTATTCAATGCCACCTACCCGACTAAAGCGCACATCTGTGGGCACCCAACCCGGTAACCAACTGTCTTCTGGGCGCTCAAACTCGAAACTGATCCAGATGGCCACCGCTTTGCCGACCAGGTTTTCATCCGGCACGAAGCCCCAGAATCGACCATCTAAGCTGTTGTCACGGTTGTCGCCCATCACGAAGTATTGGCCCTCTGGCACTTTCCACTCATTAACCGCAGTTCCCTTCTGATAGGGTTCATAATCGGTTATGTCATCCACTTTGTAGGGATTGCGCAAAATATTGTGCTGCACTTCGCCTAATTTCTCGCTGTAGAGTCTCAAGGTCGTGGGTTTCCCATCATACTCGTAGTTTCCCACCAAGCTCTGTTCTATTTTTTGCTCTGCGCCACAATCAACTTGCTGCTCACAGGCTGGTATCACGAAAATTTCTTTGCTGCGATAGATTACCGTGTCGCCAGGCAGTCCGACGACCCGTTTGATGTAATCCTGGCGAGGATTTTTAGGGTATTTAAACACCACGATATCTCCCCGCTCGGGACTGCCTGTTTCTAAAAACTTGTGCCTAAATACTGGGTCTTTCAGACCGTACGCGTATTTCTCTACCAAAATAAAATCACCCACCAGTAAGGTCGGCATCATGGATCCCGATGGGATCTGAAACGGTTCGTACAAGAAAGAACGCAACACCAGCACCAAGGCGATGACGGGGAAGATTTGTTGGGCAGTATCCACGATGTAAGGCAGCGGCATTTCCGTGCCTTCAGGGAGTTCGGCATTGCCCGTGGAGGCAGCAAAGTTAGCGCGACGTTTGGGTGCAAAAACCTTAGCATCGACCAACCAAATCAATCCTGATACCACGGTCAGAATGACCAGAAAAAGTGAAAAGTAATTCGCCATTATTTGCCTACCTTTAATACCGCTAAAAACGCGTCTTGAGGCAATTCAACGTTACCTACCTGTTTCATACGCTTCTTCCCTTCTTTCTGCTTCTGCAACAGTTTTTTCTTACGACTGACGTCACCACCATAACACTTGGCAATTACGTTTTTGCGTAATTGTTTAACCGTGCTGCGAGCCACAACATGATTGCCAATGGCGGCTTGAATGGCAATGTCAAACATTTGTCTGGGGATCAGTTCTCGCAATTTGTCCACCAGGTCTCGACCACGGCCCTGAGCGTTATCTTTGTGGGTAATCACGGCAAGTGCATCCACACGCTCACCATTGATAAGGATATCCAAGCGCACCATATCTGCGCCAACAAACTTAGTGAAATTGTAATCCAGTGAAGCGAAACCGCGACTGGTGGACTTCAAACGATCGAAGAAATCCAATACCACTTCCGCCATGGGCAGTTCATAAGTAATGGCCACTTGCTTACCGTGGTAAGTCATGTTGGTTTGCACCCCACGCTTCTCCACACACAAAGTAATGACGTTACCCAAGTAGTCTTGAGGAACCAAGATATGAGCTTCAACGATGGGTTCCATAATCTGGTCGATGTCGTTGATGGGCGGCAACTTGGAGGGGTTGTCCACTTGCAGAATTTCGCCACGAGTGGTTTTAACTTGATAGACCACGGTTGGTGCGGTGGTGATCAAATCCAAATCGTATTCACGCTCTAAGCGTTCTTGGATGATCTCCATGTGCAGCATGCCCAAGAAACCAATACGGAAACCAAAACCGAGAGCGGCAGAGCTCTCTGGCTCATAAAACAAAGAGGCATCGTTGAGACTCAATTTTGCCAAAGCATCACGGAAGTCTTCGTAGTCATCAGAACTGACGGGAAACAAGCCCGCATAGACCTGAGGTTTAATTTTCTTAAAGCCAGGCAAGGCAGTCTCAGCAGGCGCTTTGGCCAAGGTGATGGTATCGCCTACAGGGGCACCTTGAATGTCTTTAATGCCTGCAATAATGTAACCTACTTCACCCGCACTGAGTTTTCCTGTGCTGGTTTGTTTGGGCGTGAATATACCGACCTGATCGACTTGATGGACGACACCATTGGACATGATTTTAATCTTGTCTTTACTGGTCAGTTGCCCTTCCATGACTCGCACCAAAGAGACAACACCTTGATAGTTGTCAAACCAGGAGTCCACGATTAATGCTTTAAGCGGCGCGTCTGGGTTACCCGTTGGTGGAGGAATTCGACTGACAATGACTTCCAATACATCTTCGATACCTACGCCGGTCTTCGCCGAACAGCGCACCGCATCAATGGCATCAATACCCACTATGTCTTCAATCTCTTCTGCAACCCGTTCTGGCTCAGCTTGTGGCAAATCGATTTTATTCAGGATAGGCACTACTTCCATGTCCAAATCGATAGCGGTATAGCAATTAGCCAAGGTTTGCGCTTCTACGCCCTGTCCAGCATCTACTACCAAAAGCGCCCCTTCACAAGCGGCGAGAGAGCGAGACACCTCATAGGTGAAATCTACGTGTCCCGGCGTATCGATGAAGTTCAGTTGATAAGTTTCGCCATCTTTCGCAGTGTAGTTCAAGGTCACACTTTGTGCCTTGATGGTAATACCACGCTCGCGCTCAATATCCATGGAATCCAATACCTGCTCGGCCATTTCACGGTCCGCTAATCCTCCACAAAACTGGATGAGGCGATCCGATAAGGTTGATTTACCGTGGTCGATATGAGCGATGATCGAAAAATTTCGTATGTGCGAATGTTGCATAGTGATTTGCGTTTTACCTACTGCAAGTGCCCCAAAAGTCTTCCACTTTTGCTTTGTCAGGCGAATTTTAGAAAAATAGGCGGGGATTTTACCGTGTTATGACGGACTTTGCGATAAAGACTTGCCGATATTGGTCAAGTAATGACCTGAGATTTCATCATTCATGAAGGATTCGGAGAAAACATTTGTATCGAGGCTAAATCTAAGCAAAAAGCTAGGAAATAGGCTTGCCTGTGGAGATCGTTTGCTCAACGGGCAACAATGAAATTAGCTTAGGTTGGAAACGATGTTCGGTGTCCCCTTGGGCGTGTTTACGCAACCAGCGGAAACAGCCATAGGTGGCCAAAAAAGCGCTGGCGACAATCCACAGTTCGTGCTCCAAACCAAATTTTGGCAGTAACGCCTGGGCGCCTAACGCCACCGCTACCAAGGTAAACAAAGGCAACAAATACATCAGTGCAGAAGCACCGAGCAATTGTTGTTCCTCGATACCCAATTTCACTTGCTGTCCAACTTGCGCAGGTTGTTTGCAGCGCAGAATCAGTTTCTCGGTTTTTGGCGCGAAGGCTTTGGCGACGGTACCGGTTCCACAATGATCTTGGGCCTGACAGGTACCACAGGTGGTCTTGATTTGGGTTTCCACCCAAATGTGATCTTTGTCTACTGCAGTGATGACGCCAATTTCTTCAATCATTGTGGTGGCACCGCTGTAACTGACGCCGCAATGGCATTGGCCGTTTGCGCCGGAATTTTGCCAATCACTGTGACCAAAATAGAGCCTTGTTGTCGGGTCAAAAAGGTGTTGGACTCATGGCGCAATAGAATGTCATTTTCTCGAGAGTTGCCGTTGGCCTGTTGCAAATACACCGAAACATCGATCAAACCGTCGCTGAGCATCATGTACTCCACCAGCCCACCATTGAGTGGCAAACGATGAATGTCTCGTTTAACCGGCTTCATACCCTGAGGCATAAAGTCTAATTGCCATTGATACTGGCTTTCAGTGTTGCCTTGTACCCGAACAATATCCGGCAGGGCATTCAAATCAATGCTACTGAAAAAAGGATGAGGTTCGGGAGTCACCTCTACATCGGTAACTTGAATTTGCTCGACCACCTGCCCTTGCAAATCCACCATATTGAGTTTGAGCAACAAGCCGGTGTCTTGATCTAGCCACAGGTTCAGACCAAAGCGGTTACGATCTTTACTGACTATTCGCAATTGCTGTGCCGCTCTACCGGAGATTCGACTACGACCCACAATTACGAATTCGTAGCCCTCGCTGAGGGATAAGGGATCATCGAATAAATTATTTGGCAATGGCCCGTTAATTTGAGTGGCGGCTAAACTGTAAGGGGGCACATTGGGTTCGAAATAACTGACTTTTTGGCCGACTCTCAATACCTCTCGGCCCGGACCATTGAGCAAATTCAACTGCTCCATCTCTATACCCTGCTCGTTCACTCCATGACGCCACAGATAGGGCTGTGCGTCGACACCGGGTTTAAGCAATACGAAAGAAATCTGGAAGTTCATGGTGCGCTTGGCTTCAGACATTTTCAGCAACCAAGCTTTAGCGTTTCCAGCCTCGCTCAAAGTCACTTGGCCGTAAACAGAAGGGGTAAGGCAGAACAGGCCAATCATAACGAGTAGGATTGGCCTGAAAAAATTGGATTTACTCAGGGAGATTCTCTTCTGGTTGCTGTGCATCAGGTTGTACTACTGGCTGTTCATTTTGAACGTCAACTACTGGCGCCAACACTTGGCTGTCTTTCAGTCGGACCTGCTGCTTGTGGTCAGTTAGATAAGCGTTTATACGGCGACGCTGTTCCATGATGTCCGTGCGACTGGTGGTTTGAGTTTGCTCTAAACTCACTGGCGACAAACCACCCTGAATACCAGGAATGGTTGCTGGCGCAGGATTGAAAATCTGTTGATCTTCTTGATTCAGTTTCTGAACACCTAGCACCATTGCAACAGCCACTGATGCGGCAATCGCAAGTTGGCCACCTGAACGTACCATCGGAATGACGCTGGCCACCACGGGCAAATCTTGCCAAGTCCGCTTGGGAGCAAGAATAGCAGGTTCGTCCTGCAACGCTTCGGCTACCCGTGCACTGATGTCGAAATCGGCAAACTCTGGCAGTTCTTTGCGCAGCCCATGACGGATCAAATGATAACGTTGCCACTTTAAAGACAGCGTTTCGTCTGTCTTCAATGCATTAACAATCGCATCGTCTTGGGTTTCACCATCAACAAAGGCTGACAGATTTTCATGCTTTTGCGTCATATATGATTCCTGAATTAACGCTCTATTTTTGAACATTTTTCACAAAATGTCATCTATCGTTGTAATAACGGGTCGAGAACTTTATCTATCGCCTCTCGTGCGCGGAAAATTCGGGAGCGTACTGTGCCCACCGGACAATCCATCACATTAGCAATATCTTCGTAACTCAGACCTTCTAACTCGCGTAGGGTAATGGCCATACGCAAATCTTCGGGTAATTTTTCCAGTGCACAATACAGCACTTTTTCTAACTCATCGGACATAAGACTACGCTCCGGTGAGTTTTGTTCCTTTAATGCATCACTTCCGTCAAAATAATCTGCTTCACTGGCATCCACGTCGTTTGCAGGGGGCTTTCTGCCCTGCGCCACCAAATAGTTTTTTGCACTATTGACGGCGATTCGGTACAACCAAGTATAAAATGCACTTTCTCCACGAAAGTTAGGTAACGCCCGATAAGCTTTAATAAAGGCTTCTTGGGTTACATCCGCCACGTCACCGGTATTTTTGACATACCGCGAGACCAAATGGGCCACTTTATGTTGATACTTGGTGACCAACAATCCGAACGCGTTTTTGTCCCCACGCTGTACTTTTTCAACTATCTGTTGATCGGTAAACTGCTCGCTCATTCGAGCCCTATCTCCTTTACAAATTACGTCTTCGGCTCATGCAAGCACCCAATAGACGCCATCAAAAGCAAAAAGTTCGATATTTTTTTATGTTTATGGGAAAAATGATGCATTAGCGCTGTTTTATGCGCTTTTCTAGCAAAAATAAATCCAAGCACTGGCTATTGTGTTTCGATTGTTATCCATTAGTATTGCCAAATTATCCCCTGTTAGTGGCTATTCTACTCTATGAGCTCTACTGTTGAACATCGTTGTGACGTATTAATTGTGGGAAGCGGCGCAGCGGGACTGGCTACCGCACTCAAGCTGGCGGATCAGTTCAATGTCATTGTATTAAGCAAAAGTGAATTATCCGAAGGTTCAACCCGCTACGCACAAGGCGGCATAGCGGCGGTTTTTGATGAGCAAGATTCCATCGAGTCCCATGTCAAAGATACCTTGGATGCCGGTGCCGGTTTGTGTGACGAAGATGCCGTGCGGTTTACTGCATCAAGAGCCAAAAAATGTATGCAGTGGCTGATCAATTTTGGCGTCCCCTTTGACCAAGAAAAAGATGAACAAGGAAACACCCGATTTCATTTAACTCGCGAAGGCGGTCACAGTCATAGACGCATTTTGCATGCCGCCGATGCCACCGGACAAGCGCTGCAAACTGCGTTGGTTGAAGCGGTGAAAAGTCATCCCAACATTCATTTGTTCGAGCGCTACAACGCCATCGACCTAATTCGCCATGACGATTACCCCAACCAATGTTTGGGCGCATATGTGTGGAATCGTAAACAAGAGCATGTGGAAATGATCCGCAGCCGCTTTACGGCCTTGGCTACCGGTGGCGCGAGCAAAGTGTATCAGTACACCTCCAATCCGGATGTTTCCAGTGGTGATGGTATAGCAATGGCGTGGCGGGCCGGCTGCTCGGTGGCCAATATGGAGTTTAACCAGTTTCATCCAACGTGTTTATTCCATCCAGAAGCCCGCAACTTTCTCATCACAGAAGCGTTACGGGGAGAAGGTGCGGTGCTATGCCATGCCGACGGCACTCGCTTTATGCATAAATTTGATGAACGAGCCGATTTGGCACCACGAGACATCGTCGCCCGCGCCATCGATTTTGAAATGAAGCGTTTAGGGGAAGACTGCATGTATTTGGACATCAGTCACAAACCAGCGGATTTTATCGTCAAACATTTCCCCAACATTTATCGCAAATGTCGTTCCCTTGGTATCGATATTACAAGACAACCGATTCCTGTCGTTCCTGCCGCCCATTACAGTTGCGGCGGGGTCAAAACCGACTTCAATGCCCGCACCGACTTAGACAACTTGTACGCTGTAGGTGAAGTCGCTTACACCGGGCTGCATGGCGCTAATCGAATGGCCAGCAACTCCTTGTTGGAATGCGTGGTTTTTGCCCACGCTGCGGCACAACATATCCACGACAACAAAGACAAGCCAGAATTTGAATGTGACATTCCGCCTTGGGACGAGAGTCAAGTGGGCAATTCTGATGAAGAGGTTGTCATTCAGCACAACTGGCACGAATTGCGATTGTTCATGTGGGACTACGTTGGCATAGTTCGCACCAATAAAAGATTGGAGCGCGCGCTGCGACGCATTGAACTGTTACAACAAGAAATCCACGACTACTATGCCAATTTTAGGGTCAGCAATAACCTCTTAGAACTTCGTAACTTGGTAACCGTCGCCGAACTAATTGTGCGTTGTGCCATGCAACGTAAAGAAAGTCGGGGATTACACTACAACTTAGACTACCCAGAGAGCTCCGACACGCCGCAGATCACGGTACTTCCGGGACGTCCTCAAAAATCCAGTCTACCGGCCAAATGACAGCGAGCATGATGCTCGCTGCTCAAGGTGAATTTGCAACTTCCGTCAAAGATAAAGTGATGAAAATGCACCGAGTTGGGCAAAAATAGCGGTTTAATAAATTCGACTTCACAGCTCATTGCTCCCTGACAGAAATGGGACAATGCACTCAAGCTACGGGCCTTGCTCCACATTCCATGGGCAATGGCGCGTGGAAATCCAAACAATTTTGCAGTGATCGGCCATAGGTGAATTGGGTTATAGTCGCCCGAAACCTTGGCATATTGACGACCAAGATTAGAAGGCAAGCACCACTCTTCACCCAAGGTGTCGTCGTGGTAAGTGTTGGAAGACGTATGCTTTTTATTCGTCTGTGTGGATTTGCCTTGACCGTGGCGATAAAGATACTGACTGCTGGATTGCCAGAGACGCTGGTCCCCTGTCTCTGCCCAACTGCGCAATTCTACCAAGGTTCCTTTGTCATGCTGACGGAACCCGATAAAGGCTGTATTCAACTTAAACTCATCAAAAAGATTGATTGGGCGAATTTGCTCCATTTGATTATGCAAATGCACCGATCCTATTGGTGCAAAAGGTATCTCGTCACGGAGCAATAACTTCATATGTTGGGGAAAAGCCAACAAATGTAGGTAACAAGGATGAACCTGCTGAGCAAGCGGCCAATGCACTACCTTGTGATATCGAGCAACATGTTTAGCGTCCAAATGACGAAAATGATTGCTCTCTAATTGCTGGGTTGGCGCTGCAGTGTGAATGATTTCACTAATTTGTTGTGGGGACGCCGTGCGTTTAAAAGGTGCTCGCAATAGCAACGGAACAATAGGTTCAGGGCGAATCATAACTTTCCTAAATAAGAGATTGTTGCTGACAGCGTGCAATGATGCGACACAGTCGCCGGTAGTCGCGGTCGCAGAACTGGTTTGCCAGCCAGACAAAACGTTGTTTCTGCGCGGGGTTTGATGCATCAGCCAAAGTCATCCATACCGCGATTTCTGTCATGCGGCTGTGTTTAGAGATTTGCCATTGTTGCAGTTGGATTTGATCTATCCATTGGCCTTTTCCAGACTCGTCAACATTAAACCATCGGGGCTTTGCGTTATGCCTATCGCGGCTGACTTGTTGCCAGCCGGCAAGCAATATTAAACTGCCTAACAGCCACTGCCAGAGGGTTTGATGTACGATGATATCATCTAGCCAAGTGGTCACACTGGTCGCAAGCAGCCCGTAAGTCAGCCAGATTAGAACGTATCGCCAGCGACTGACATTGACACACAGGTTATACTTTGACACGGTCCAGTATCAATTTAACCATGCCCCGCAAATCCTCATCATGACAGGGCTGATGGCCCATGAACCAGGCATACAAATCGGGATCGTCGGATGTTAAAAGACGTTCAAAAATTAATTGTTGATCTTCATCCAGATCATCAAACGCCTGCTCGACAAAAGGCATCAACAGTACATCTAACTCTAACATGCCTCTACGACACGCCCATTTCAGCCGTGCAACACGCTTTTTATCAAACATTTATACTCCTAGTTTGCGGTAAGTGCGGTACCTGGTTTTCCAGATACAATCTGTGCCATACACAGTTCGCCGCAGAAAAATGCCAGTCTACCATTGGCTTTGAACTTGTATCCAGTATTCAAAGCCCCATAATAACGTCAAGTTGACTTAGATTATCAAGGTTAGGTTTGTTATGCAGTCCAGTTTTCAAGCTTCCGACACATTAGTGAGTGCGTTGCCCCAGTTAGGCGTGATTCGAGTCGAAGGACCCGATGCAGTAGATTACCTGCAAGGAAAACTGACAATCGATATGTACGCTCTTGAAGACAATGAAGCTCAATTGGGTTGTCATTGCGACTTTAAAGGAAAAACATGGAGTGTGTTTTACGCGCTAAAAGATCAAGATTTGATCCAGTTAGTGTGTCCATTATCAAGTATTGAAGCCTCATTAGGCGAGTTAAAAAAGTATGGCGTGTTCTCCAAAGTCGATTTTGCAGATGCCTCAACCGATTGGCGATTCTTTGGCGGTCAAGGCGCAGCGGTGAGCGCCCACCTTACCGAGCTCTTTGGCGAACTGCCCAGTGAAGATGGCTTGCGAGTCAGCAACGAATTTGGCACCGTTATCCGCCTCGATAATCCGCATACCCGCTACTTATGTATGTTAACGCCTCCTGCTGCTGCGGAGCTTGAAGATGTATTGGCAGAAAATATGGTGGAACCCCAGTGGTGGGAACAACTGGACATTATGGCAGGAATTGCCACCATCTATGCCTCAACTGCAAGCGAATTTGTGCCTCAAATGATGAATTTACAAATGCTTGACGCCATCAATTTCAACAAAGGTTGTTACATGGGTCAGGAAGTCGTAGCTCGCACCAAGTACTTAGGTAAGAACAAACGTGCTGCATTCATTCTGTATTCGGACCAAATTAGTGAATGCCAGCCAGGAGTAACTCTCGAGTCTCAAGTGGGTGAGAATTGGCGTCGCAGCGGCACGGTGCTTCGTCACTCATGTTATCAAGGACACAGTTATATCCTTGCTGTTTTGCCCATTGATTCACAACCCGGTCAGCTGCTAAGGTTAAAGGACCAGCCTGAAGTGCACTTTACGGTGCAACCCTTACCCTATTCACTCGAATCTTAAAAATTTATAGGAATTACTATGCTCATTTCAAACAACACTGTGGTCACAATGCATTTTACCGTCAGCACCGCAGATGGAATGCAAATCGACTCATCACGAGATGGTGACCCCATGGTGTTTTTGCAAGGTAGCCACTATCTTATCCAAGGTTTAGAAGATGCCTTGGAAGGCAAACAAAAAGGCGACAAGTTCGAGCTTGAAGTCCCTCCTGCTCAAGCCTATGGCGAACGCCAAGACGCACTGGTTCAATTAGTACCTAAAAGTATGTTTGATGGCATGGAAGTAGAAGTCGGTATGACATTCCGAGCCACGACTGACGAGGGTGAGCAATCAGTGATGATCATCGACGAAACGGACGATGAAGTGGTGGTCGACGGCAACCATCCCCTGTCCGGTGTACACCTGCAATTTGACGTAGAAATCCTCGATGTCAGAGAAGCCTCAGCAGAAGAAATCGCCCACGGCCACGTCCACTCACCAGGCGGCTGCGGACACTAAAAGCAAGCGTCAAGCGTTATCCCGGCAGTGCTCCCTCTTGTTGTCATCCCGGCAGTGCTTTTGGGCCGGGATCTACTGACACAACCTCCGAGATAAAAGCGCACCCGTTAGTTTGACAATGCTCAGGAGCTTTCACCGAGGATGTTTGGGAAAGATCCCCGCCCAAGAGCGTTGCGGGGATGACAGTGTGTCTTGTCATCCCGGCGTGCTCCCTCTTATTGTCATCCCGGCAGTGCCTTTGGGCCGGGATCTGTTGAACCCTGTGGAATGTCGAAAAGAGCAAGAGCAATCAAAAACTGTCATCCCGGCGTGCTTTTTGGCCGGGATCTTCTAAGCTCCCTAGTAATGTTGAAAAGATCCCCGCCCAAGAGCGTTGCGGGGATGACAGAGTCATATGTAAAGCCTTTCATTAGACTTTTCTTTCTCCGTTGTTATAGTCTTTAAACCGTCTTGTTTTATCGTCGCAGCATTGTCTGGGAGTCGTCATTTTTTATGAAGTATGTGAAGTGGCTTGTCATTCTACTGTTTTTTAGCCTATCCACTCAGGCTCAGGCGTTAAATATTAGAATGGCGGTGTTTACTGATCAGTTGCCAATGATTGAAAAAATGACCGCCGAGCAAACTTGTCCTTATATCGATCCATCGTTGTTTGGTGAAAATCAAATGTTGGCCGAGTATTTACTGGTCTGCAATGCCTTAAAATTTCGTCACAACACTCTCAATATCGAACTTGTTCCCTACCCTGTTACCAAACGTATCGCTGCCGCGGTAGCGCGTCACGAGGTAGACATCAGTGGTTTGGGCATTTGGAAAAACGAAGGTGAAATTGCCAATGTGCTACTGTCCGACCCATTGTTAGAAGAAGGACAATTCACTAAGGGATTGTATGTTTTACCGGAGAATGCCGAGAAAATCGATTGGTTTGACAAACAGGCTCGCAGCAAGCTGTTAGTGGTCAGCAATATGAATTGGACCAACGATTGGAAAGCATTGGAATGCACGGGGCTACGGCGAGTGCACGTTGATCAATACGAACAAATGTTCAAAATGCTGGCACTTGGTCGAACTGATGTATTGACCATGGCCTTTGGTTCCGACCCGCTGCTCAACCGCGAAGAATTTGGTATTGAGTTGCTACCCATTCAAGGTGTGAAATTGGTGGTACGGCAGTCCAGTCATATCCTGGTATCGTCTGATGTCACTCGCTACATCAATCTCCTTGACGATATCAACGCTGGTTTAGCCCATTTGCGCAGCCAAGGTCTGATCAATAAAACTTACTTAGATGTGGGTGTCACCAACCCGCTAGTAGAAAGCTGGCCATCAATCTGTGATGAGCAGCCTTCGAGTACAACCACCAATTCAGCACAGGTTGATAGTCAGTAAGTTGCCGCTCGACTTAAGCGATCATTTATCGCTCGCCATTCATCGCCTGTCGGTGGTGCTTCCACGATTATTTTCTTGGCTTGGGTTTTGTCGATGGCAAATAAAGTGCCGTAGAGGGCCTTACCATATAGTGCTGCATCCTCAGAAATTGCTGTCCAATGAATCACTGGTTCACTCAATTGGGAAGCCATTTCACGGCTTTGTTTTGACCACAGCATAAAATGACAGTCGGTTTTTTCGCTCAACAGGCCTGACAGTAACGCTTCGGTGGTCGCAATTTGCAACGGCGTATTGGGCTGGTAGTGAGCTTTGACATTGCCCGGCACAACCTCAACATGGTGCTGTGGGGCATCTACCTCGCAGCCCAAAACCGCTTCCAGCTGTTGACAACTGATAGGGCCTGCACGCAGCACTCGAGGAGTCGGTCCCAGCACATCGACTATGGTGGACTCCAGCCCATGTTCGCATTCGCCACCATCCAAAACGGCGGCAATGCGACCTGAAAGTCCCTGCAATACCTGCTCTGCTGAGGTGGGACTAAGTTGCTTGTAGCGATTGGCAGACGGGGCTGCTAGTCCCCCATCAAGTTGTTTGAGTAAGGACAAAAATTCCGGATGGGCCGGGACGCGCAATCCAATGGTATCGAGTCCTCCGGTCACCACATTAGAAACCTGAGGTGCCTTTTTCAGCAATAATGTCAAAGGGCCAGGCCAAAATGCTTTGGCTAGCTGGTAGGCTTGTGGTGGAATCTCCACTGCCCATCTGTCTAGGTGTCCCACATCAGGGATGTGCACTATCAACGGATGATTGCTCGGTCGCCCTTTAGCCGCAAAGATTTTTTCCACCGCGCACGGGTTGCTAGCATCGGCTGCCAGTCCGTAAACAGTCTCGGTTGGCAGTGCGACACATTGCCCTTTCTTGAGCAAGGCAACCCCTTGTGCCATTCCGTCGTTACCCGAGAGCAATAATGTCTCGATGACGGCGTTGTCAGATAAATTCAATTCAAGGATCTCGTTATGGGTTACAGTAATAACAATGTGCAGGATCGGCTTTTGGCGGTTCCACCAACTCTGATTCTTGATAGTCACATTGCGGGCAGATCTTAACACGGGATTTGGCAAGTCGGGTCGGCAAGCCACAGAGTGCACATGGCAACCCAGGATGATGTTGCTTCACAACAAAATCAATGCTTTGACACTGCGGGCAGCGCTGCTGCAGCCGATATGCTAAATCCTGTGCGGCCTTTTCTAGCATTAACTGTCGATCTGGACAATACATAGCGCGCAAATCCGGTTCAATGGTGATCGACTGAGTCGAATCAGCAAACTGGCTCATCCACGCCTCAAGTTGTTGCGCGTTCAATCCTTTTTCAATCCCCTGAGAATGTTTAGCAATCCAATGTTGGCCGGGCCAACGGGGTAACTGTTCGGTCAAAGGTTGATTCAAATCCAATGGTGCAACAACTGAAGGACCAGAGGCGTGGGCGTAAACCGTTAAACCCGTAGATCGTTGGTACAGGCAGAGAATTTCTTCATTCCAATTGATCAAACCTGCTGCCGGGCCACCGCCAAAGCTACCTTCACTGCCTAATCCCCAATCATTGCCCGAAATACGACAGGCTTCTCGCGCTTTGGTTAAGGCGGCATCTTTAGGCGTCAGGGTCCGTTCAATCTCACCGCTGAAGGTTCCCAGTTGATCGGTGTCAAACTCGTTATTCTCAACAAGCTGCACTCCAGCCTCGGCCAATAGCGGACCAATCCAACGGGATTTCTGATGTTTGGTCAGCAATACCACTTGCATATTTAGAAGTACCCTTCGCGCTTTTTCTTCTCCATCGAACCCACTTGGTCTTGGTCCAACAAGCGGCCTTGTCGTTCACTGGTATTACTGGCCAGCATTTCCGCAATGACATCGGCCACCGAGGTCGCTTGGCTTTCGACGGCTCCCGTTTGCGGATAACAGCCCAGAGTTCGGAATCGGATCCAGCGTTTTTGAATACTTTGACGCTCTTTGTCACTCAAAAAAGGCAACATCCGCTCATCGTCTAATGCCAAGATTTGTCCGCTTTTTTCATCGACCCAGCTTTTTCTGGGCGCGGCCAAATACAATGGCACAATTTCAATCTTTTCTTGCATGATGTACATCCATACATCCAACTCTGTCCAGTTGGACAGTGGAAACACTCGGACCGACTCTCCAGCGTTGAGTTGTGTGTTGAAGATACTCCACAACTCCGGGCGCTGAGATTTGGGATCCCACACATGGTTGCTGCTGCGTACCGAGAAAACCCGTTCTTTGGCGCGAGATTTCTCTTCATCGCGGCGCGCACCACCCAAAGCAGCATCGAATTTATGGGTGTCGAGCGCCTGTTTCAAGGCCACTGTTTTCATTTGATCGTTGTACACTACCGAACCCGATCGAATAGGATGGATCCCCTGCGCTAACGCATCATGGTTGATGTGAACTTCTAAACGCAACTGATGTTGATCAACTAGTCGGTCTCGAAATTGCGCCATCTCGGCAAATTCCCAAGTGGTATCAATATGCAAAAGGGTAAATGGCACTGGTGCTGGGGCAAATGCCTTGCGAGCCAGATGCAACATCACCGTCGAATCTTTACCGATAGAGTAAAACATACAGGGGTTATCGAAGCTGGCTGCCACTTCACGAATTATGTGAATGGCTTCTGCTTCCAACTGTTTCATATGAGAAAGAGATTGCATTATTTATCTTGACCCTGAAGAAGCCATTGCCCTTGGAAATAGCGCTCGATAAAGCCACTGTCGTCCCAACGCAACAAATACAACCACTGATTGTCGATTAACTGTTTTACGTTCTCATGTTTCCCACAGATTTGCTCGATGGGTTCTTTAGGTGCGGCCAAGTAAACGGCTAAACGCTGTGGATTGTGCATCCATTTTTTGCCGTCGTGTAGCGATTGCAACGACAGACCGATCCGCAGGTCGCCACCATTACCTTCAAACACCCCGATGTGACCACCCACCGCATTGTGCAACACCTTGTTGCCACTGCCGTATTTGAAGTTGTCTGTGGTCGAGGCATTGTATTGCATGTTAATCCAATTGGTGACCACCATCGGAGCAGTCATAATCAATTCCAAAATGGCGAAATCAGGATCTTTCTGCCACTGGTATTCATGCAAGAAACTGCGGCCGGCCAAATTGATATTCCGTGTCCAACTGCGAGGCGCGACGATAAATGCGGCGTTGCTAGCCAACCCCCACTCTGGACGGATTTGAGACCAATCATTACTGCGTTTTAAATAAGCTTTATCGAGCTGTTCGTCACTCAAGGACAACCAGGTCGAGTCTATCGCTGCGGCCCGCTCGCGCTGTGCCAAGGTTTTTGCATTGCTCAGCCAAGCTTGAACCTGCGGTGAGAGCACTTGGTCGAAACAGTCGATGTGATCGGTGGTGGTGTTGTGAATTGCCGCCACAAACACCGTTGATTCGGGGATTACAACGTCGTTCTGGGCAAGGTAAGACCGTACTTCGCTATCATTGAGCAATTGGGCCAATACGCGAACGTTAACTTCGCCAGTTTGACCACCACAGGCACCGCAATCCAAGCCTGCTGCATGGAGATTATTAGTCGTGTGACTGCCGTGCCCCACCAGCAAAACCGTCGGTGCAAAACTAGACAAACCCATTGCATGTAAAATGCCTTTTGCCAGTTGACCTTTGTCCTCTGTACTCAAGGCTTGCTGGTCTTTTTCCAAACGCCATTGGGTCTGGTGACTCAGTTGATTAACCGGGTGCTCCTCACCTGGATACAAGAAGGAGTTTTTGAGCATTTTGAAGGCATAGCTCCATCCCATGGATTCCACCATCGAAAACGCAGACGGTGCCGCTTGTGACCAGGTTTGCCAGCGAGCTTTAAGATTGAGTCCAGAGTGTTTTTTGTCTGATTCTGCAATCTCTGATACCCGAATGATGGGCTTCAATAAGCCGGGCAACTGGGGGCGAGCTAAGGTATTGCCGCTAGGCTGATATTCCAACGGCAAACCAAAAAATCCAGCAAATCCAAGTGTTTGAATGTCTGCACTTTGTGCTTCCAAAGCCCGACGCATGACTTCGGAGCGCACATCAATACAAAATGCGGCTTGCAATTCCGGCGAGTTAATTTCAACAGGCGTTGCTTGCAGCAACTGTCCATTGAGACGCAATTGATAGCTCAACTCATCGGCACTGGCCCACAGCCAAAGCACATCTTGAGCTTGTTTGTGTTCTTCAAACAAGCCAACCAGTCGCTTTTGCTCCAACTTCCAACGTGTATTGAGCTGCTCAAACAATGCCGACTCATGAGCTTGCAAGTATTGCCAAATCACCCACTCCCACGCCATTCGAATCGCCAAAAATTGCAACATTTCATCGTCTGGTTGTTGGTGTAAGTCACCTTGCCAACGTTGGTAGGCCACCCAAGATGCCCAACCGTTAACGTCCAAAAGTAAACTATGGGCATAGGGCTCAATCAAACTTTGCTCTATTTCCAGTCCTTCGACGGCTAACGAAAGTAACCCCTCTGCGGTGTCCGGCAGATCATGAAAATACTCATGTAACCCAGGCTCGTCCATGATGATGCTGATGCCTCGGTCACGGCGTGTAACGTCTAGCCAATGACGATACAAGTCGAGACGATGTTCCGCATCAACACGGTGAAGAATGGGTCGAAGTTGTTGATAGTGGGCAGCGCAAAATTGACTGATTTGATGGATAATTTCATCCCGCCACGCCATTTTGTGGGGATCACGCTGACTGTCGAGTAAGTCAGAGATATTGTGCCAATGGGGCGCAGACTTTGCCTCTTTTAGCTCCTTCAACAATGCCTCAAGGTCGAACGTTTGTCCTCGTTGCTGACAAACCAGTTCTAATGCTTTGGGCGAAATCTCTCCGGCTTCGAACCTTGCAAGGTAATGATCTTTGGACATCAGCAGATTGCTGCGGCTCAACGCGCTCAGTCTTGCCGAGACAGATTCGATGGATCCGCTGCGCATTTGCCAACAGGGATTCACCGCGATCATTTGGTCCAAAGGCCAATTTGGGGCAATTTTGTTGGTCGCCGCGTGCAATAACGCGAACAATTCACCATTTAACGGCGTATCAGAAACCTGTGTTAACGCAACACTCATGACTAAACCCCTTTGACATTACGACGATGTTTAGAACCCAATACTTTTGCATGGGCACGCATAGGTAAACGAACTGGCCACACCTTTAATGTCAGGCGAGTTAACCATTCATCTAAATACAAACCAGCGAAGAGACTGACTGAAAGCTTTTGCATGGCCGGACTGTTGGCCCGAAATCGGAGCAACCAACTCAAGGTAAACAATGCGATAAATAGCGCCATCGCCCACAAATCTGCTGCACTGAAAGCCGTGACACGCAGAGCATCTTCAATCGGTACAACCAGAGCAAACAGCGTTTTAAGGGCGCTATAGCAAAGCAGCAACACGATCGCCAAGACTAGTAATGCAATAATCGAAACGTTGCCAGACAAACTGCGCCGCTGGGCAATCAACATGGTTAATGCTAAGCCCAACAGTAGCCAGACACTCCAAACCCATTGATAGTCTAACCACCAGATCATCGCGCCAACCGCCGCGCAACTACACAAAACAGCGATGAACCAATCAGAGGTTGTGGGACTAATGGAAGGCGACAAGCGTCTTTGCAAGTCGGCATACACGGCACCGCCTGAGTGCAAAAACGAATAGGCTTTGTAGGCAGAGTGGGCCAAAAGGTGTAGTAGCGCCAGCTCGAACAATCCTAATGCACATTCTAAAAGCATCAACCCCATTTGCGCGTTGGTGGACCAAGCCAAACGGACTTTAAAGCTGATCCGAGTGGTCATAATCAAGGCACTAATGACTGTCGTCAATCCGGCAACAATGAGCACCAACCATTGAGCAACCGGGGCTTGCATAAACAGCGGAGCAAATAAGATGAGCAAAAAGCCACCGAGATTGATGACTCCAGCATGCAACAAGGAACTGACCGGTGTGGGTGCTTCAACCACTTGAATTAGCCAACCGTGCACTGGCAATTGGGCACATTTGATCAGTGCGACATTGGCAATAAGGAGCGCTGCGATGTGATCGTACACAGTCAAATTCAAGTTAGGGTTGATTGCCACCTCATTAAAGTGCGCCATCAACTGACTGATCATGAAAGTGTCGTATTGCATGTAGAGCAAGCCGATGGCTGCCAGCAACAGGGTTTCAGCCGTTCTTGCCAGTAAGAATTTCTTGTGGGCAGCCAATGCAGCACGAGGCCGCTCATGGTAAAAAGTCAACAGTTTGTGGAGTGCCAGACTGATGGATACCCAGCCTAGCCAAAACAGCAGAAGATGGTTACTCACAACGACCAAAACGACGGCAGCAATAGTGCTTAATAACCAACGCCAGTAAACCCCCAAACGCAATTCTCCAGCCATGTAGTTGCGAGAGAAGGCGACCAGAATAATGGTCATAAACAACACCAAACCCAACATGACCAGACTCAGATTAGAGACACTGATAACCATCTGATCTGGGGACGGCGACGGCAACCAATAAGCACAAAATACGGCTACAACAAACAAAGCCATCGCGATATAAGTTACCCATTGCAGTGAGCGACCGGCATTAGCGACCTTTTCACGACCAAACCACCATCCTGAAAGTGCCAACAATCCGGGGATGCTGACCAACAGTATCGAAGCAATCCAACTGCTCATTTATTCTTCTCTGTGAGTAAATTGACGATGGCGCAAGTATCGCAAAGATGAAACAATATAAAAAATAGATATAATTTAACTAATCGTTCTTTTTTGGTTAACTATAATGAGCCGACTTAACTATCATCATCTTTATTATTTTTGGCGAGTGGCGGTTGTAGGCAATCTCACACAAGTGGCAAAAGAGCTGCACATTTCCCAATCGGCGCTGTCTGCGCAGATCAAACAGCTTGAGCACAATATGGGTGTACAATTGTTTGAGCGTGTGGGCCGCAGACTCACATTGAACGACACAGGTCGACGGGTGCAGGCCTATGCAGACGATATCTTTAGTACGGGTGAGGAATTACAGTCCTTCTTGCAAAAAGGCGTGTTGGCGCAAACTCAACACTTGAACATTGGTGTACTCACTACCCTTTCACGAAACTTTGTGGAGAGCTTTATCAGTCCACTTTTGGACAATCCCAACATAAGTTTCTCTTTGACGGCAAGAGGCATGACCAACTTGCTAGAAGGCCTGACCAACCATGAGTTGGATCTCGTTCTGACCAACCGTCCGGTGAGTTCAGAGTGGCAAAACAGTCAATGGCATACTCAGCTCGTCTCTCGTCAGTCTTTGGCCATTGTTGGCCCGAAGAAAACTAAAATTACCCAGCCTTTTCCACAAGGATATGACTCAGTACGATGGGTATTACCGGGCAAAAACACCGAAATCCGCTCGGCTTTTAACTTATTATGTGCGACCTGGCAGTACCAGCCCAATATTCAGGCAGAAGCCGATGACATGGCGATGCTACGTCTGTTGACCCGCGACAGTGGTGCCTTGGCGGTATTACCACCGGTGGTAGTCAAAGATGAAATCGAACAAGGTTTGCTGGAGGTTTACCAAACTTTGCCCAATGCCTTCGAGAATTTTTACGCCATCACCGCTCAGCGCAAATACATCCCCGATGCACTGACCGCTTTGTTACAGGCACATCCACCCCAAACCTCAACAGACAAGCAAACGGGTAAGCATTGAACAAACGGCTAGCTACATGCTGAAGTTAGAAAGGCGGGCGTATGCCCAGTATGCGATGTCGCCAGAGTGTGCAATAACGGGTTGATAATAGCCTTGTACCGTTCCAGCTCTAATAAAGGAGACATTGAGCACTGCCAATCAATGCTGGTTGAGTCCTTCTTAGCGAAATGACAACACGCTCTATTGCCCAACTGAAGCCCATTTTTTTTGAAAACCGACTTTGATGACCCAGTAAAACAGACTCAATATTACAAAAACGACCGGGATAAAAAGCGAGCCATTCTGTGTCAGGATGGCAGGAAACAGTTTAGCTTGCCCCAAAAACACCGCTGCGGTTGCCATAAACAATGGAAACAACATGCGCCACAGATGCCTGATTAGCACAACTTTGCGCGACATGTTGTTACAGAGCATAAAATAAACATCTTCTAACAAGGCATAAAAGGTAATTAAACCAAATACAGCAAAAGCGCCTGAGCCAAACCCACCTATTTGCTCAGGACTACTTCTGACAGCCTCATAAAAATAATATGAATAACCTGCAACCAGCAAGAGACCAAAGCCAAAAAGTGGTCGATTGACCATTGAGCTAGAACTCGTTTTGGCTCTTATAGTAATAAAAGAACTCAGTACCAAATAACACACTAAGCCCCCGTTAAGCATTGATAATGGAATATTTTTAGCAAGCGCTATAATGATGCCGCTTGTGCCCAAAACCAGCATAGAAAGTAGAAATATCCAGCCTATAGGTTTATGTAACTGCTGACCTTTTTTAAGCAAAATAGCAGCGAAGCCAGCCATAATTCCAACCGCTCCTGCAGCGATATGCAGCACTAATAATGCAAGCAACATGGCTATGCTTCCCGGGTTTTGTCTTGCGCTTGAGTATCACCGCCACGACATGACAGACTTTCTGCTTTCGAGCGAAAACCGAAAACAATAAAATAGATAGGCATTACCAGTTGTGTAACAAGCAATGGTAATTGAATTGCTATTATTACTTGCCCTTGAAAAAAGGTATTAGCCAATGCAATCAGTTGCAGCACACAGGCCGTGATAGCGAAAGCGAGCATTAATCTGGCGATTTGAGTCGCCCGATACAGCAAAATATAAAAAAACAGTAAACTGAGGCTCGAACAAAGCAGCGCCAGATGATGTGACTCATTTCTTTCAGAGACAATATGCAGCCTGATAAGCTCTAGCGTTTCTGTGAGTTCCTGTAGGCCACGCAGGCGAATGTCACTGATAAAGGCGGTATAGTTGCCCAGATTGCCATATTCAAACCCGGTTGAAATTAACCCCAGCGCCGCAAACATAACCAGCAGTGAGCAAAGCACAGGATGGCGTTGATAATACTTCTGTGCCGAAATGCCGCCCACCATCACATTAATAAAGCTAAGTAATAAGGCTATCAGGGTGGCACCGCCAAGGGCGAGTGTTAAATTGGACACATCTACCGTAAAGATATCTGACTTAAAAACGGCCAGAAAACTAAAATTGAGATATATGCCGCCCGCCATTTGCAGCAGAAGCAATACTCCTACTAACGTACTCGGTTTTATGTTTTGCATCGGGTGTCACCTTATGTTGTGAAAAGCTATTTGCTGTTGCACAGGATAAGAAAAGTTGCTTCGGTGATGGTTGCCTTGAGGTAACGCTATGTAACGGATTGTAACTTGCTGCTTGTTACGCAATGTTACATTTCGTTGCCTGGCGGAGAAGAAACTTAGTTTTTGCCGGTAATAATAGTGACCACGGTAAGTCGAAGGAGCGCTAGATACAAAGCCAGGTAACCGCGGAGCAACAGGAAGACCTGGCGTTGAAGGTGTACAATCAACGCGCAACACTTCTCAATGATGGATTACGATAACCGAAGTGCAGTGCTTTATTAATAGGGTGACATGATGACAATAAAAGTGTTGATAATTGACGACGACAAGTCGCTCTGTGCCCGACTGGAGGCCTATTTTTCGCAGCATGATCTGCAACTTTTTATTGCTAATTCTGCCGCACAGGGATTGCGTGATCTCGAATTAAAGCACCCCGATGTCTTATTATTAGATGTGATGATGCCACAAACCGATGGCTTTACCTTATGTAAGCAAATTCGGCTGACCAATAGCATTCCAATTATTATGCTAACGGCGCGCGGCGAGCTGTCAGATAAAGTTCTGGGGTTAGAGCTCGGAGCCGATGATTATCTGGCGAAACCATTCGAGCCAAGAGAGCTGGTGGCAAGAGTTCAGGTATTGATGCGTCGCCAAACATCCATTAGTAGCGTATCTCCCGCTTTAAATTTTGGAGAATTACATATTTCGGCAGGTAACCATCAAGCAACCCTGAAGGGAGAAGATATAGGCCTGACCGGCATGGAATTCAAACTATTGCATTTATTGGCAAGTCATCCAGGAGAAGTGTTTAGTCGTGATCAACTGCTGAACGAGTTAAAAGGCATTGATGCTGAAATTTATAGCCGGTCTATCGATATTCTTATGAGCCGCTTGCGACAAAAGCTCGGCGACGACCCCAAACAAGTTAAGTTTATAAAAACACTCAGAAATGCAGGGTACACCTTCATTGGTAAATCTGCATGAGAATTCCACATTTAGGCCTGTTTAGCCGACTTTTAATCCTGTTTGCAGTGACCACGATCATCGTTGCAATCTGTATTGTCTTAGGTAGTTTTGCCATCACAGAACAACGAGCAAAAATATTTATCAGCGAACGACAATCGCAACTCCATGAGATGCTGCAACAGATTGAAGAAAGCCCGCTTGATAAAGAAAAATTGCAAGCGGATGCCAAGAATAATCGTGTCAGCATTATGGTTAAACGCGGCACACAGCTTTATTCAACCGCGGATGATTTTCCGGAATTCTCTGCTTTAACGGCTGCAGCACAGCCGATAGGAAATTTATTCTTTAGTAAGGTTGGCGCAAAATATTTTTTATTCGCAACCTTTGATGACACCAGTGTTGTTGTAACTTCGAAGATTGCCAACCTCCTCGTGTACCCGGAATGGTTGATTTTGTGGCCCTGGATAGTCGCCATTTTAGTCCTTATGGCCAGCTATTATGTGCTCAAAAGGCTACTCAATCCGATTAGTCAGGCGATAGAAAGTGCTAAAAGGATCAGCGAAGGAGACTTAGCTTATAGAATTACGGTGCATCCGAAAACGGAATTAGCCAGATTGACCACAAGCTTAAATAAAATGGCCGCTGATCTGCAAAAACTGTTTCAATCTAAAAACGAAATGCTGATGACAATCAGCCATGAACTCAGAACCCCATTAGGCAGAATGAAAGTCTCCTTAGCGTTGCTAGAACAAAATGAGACTACCGCAGATTTGACCAGCGATATTAATTATATGAATGACCTTATTGGTCAACTCCTCGAAGGAGAGCGGCTACAGCAAGGTTCAAGAGTATTAAACATCACGACCTACTACTTACCAACCTTAATTGAAGACGTACTAAGCGAGACCCGGTTATCAGAACGTGTTCAAATCACATCGGCATTACCTGAGGTCGCGCTTAGGGTTGACGTCGGCAGAACAAAATTTGCTTTGCGTAATTTAGTCCAAAATGCCATCGACCATGGGACAAGCGAAGAAAAAGTAACACTTTCGGTCACCATAACGGAGCAATCACTGCTGATGTCAGTGACAGATCACGGGCCGGGCATAGCAACAGACATGCTGGAAAAAGTATTTACCCCGTTTTTTCATGCAGAAGACATTAACCACCGATCGACTGAAGGCGTTGGCCTGGCCTTGTTTCTATGTAAACGCATTGCAGAAGCCCATGACGGTCAACTCACCGTGAAGAACACCGCCCCGCATGGTTGCCAATTTTGTCTTTCGTTACCGCTAAGCTGCATTGCGTCATTTGAATGACCGGAACTTGTTGCGCATAGTGATATCGATTTGAGTAAGTACAGTGAGCCTTGCCGACAATGCGCCCCTAATTTATTCTCGCTCAGCTCTTTCATCAGTATTTAAACTGGCACCGGATTGCTCGGCTTCGAACTTGGTATTCCAGTTATAAAGTAGCTTATCTGTGATCCCCAAAGACGCAGCAGCTTTGGGTACGCTATAACCATGCTCGGTTACCAATGCCACGGCTTCTTGCTTAAATTCAGCCGTATAACTTCTGTTGATTCTTTTTGTCATTTAACACCTCAACAATTGGATGATATTCCATTATTAAAGTGTCCTGTTTGATTAAAGCAGATCAAGTGCACGTAGTCGTATCAAGATGGGCAGTTGAATGAACATGATATTTTTATTGCATACCTAAAAATTAAATTCATTTTTTTTTGAAGTCACCCAACGGTAGATTCACACCATGACAGACACATTGTCTGCCTGCTTTTTAACCGGAGTAACAGATGAAGCCTTATTTGTACATGATAGGATATGGCCTATCCCAAACAATTGTCTGGATTTTGGTTTCCTACCTGAGTTCCTCTGTTGCTGTTACGGTTATGTTTTTATTTCGCAATCTAATCGGTTTTGCAATTTCGCTATTATTTTCTTCAAGTATTGGATTTAACCGCAAGTCGTTGCGGCGCTGGAAAGCTCATCTGGTGCGCGCCAGTGCCACGTTATTTGGTGGATTAAGCATATTTTACTCGGTAACGAAAATTCCGATTGCTGATTCTGTTGCGATAACGTTTCTTGCGCCTATTTTTGGCTCTTTTTTGAGTATATTTTTCTTAAAGGAGCAATTTACTTTATCACTGTTTTTGAAACTGTTAGGTGGTTTTATTGGTGTGCTGGTGATAACTGGCTTTAGTGCAGAAGGTGATGTTATTGGATATGCAGCATCGCTATTTGGTGCGTTTATGACAGGCGTTGCTTATGTATCTGTTAAAAGTCTGTCGGATACTGAAACGTCCCAGGATATCCTGTTTGTGTCTTATTTTATTATGTTGCCTATTGCTGCACTGTTGGCCGTTGGCGATTGGGTTAGCCCTTCATTTGGTCAGTTGATGTTCTTGATTGCAATAGGCGTCGCATTTTATGTATCGCAAACGCTAATGGCCAAAGCCTTTTCGCTTGCGCCGGCGTCAAAAATTCTTCCGGTGGATTACTCAAGAATTATCTTCTCTAGTTTACTTGGTATGTTGCTGTTAAATCAGGCTATTACCACCAGCACCTTTATTGGCGCAGGCATCATATTATTGACGTCCATTTTACGAGACAAACATCTTGATTCGTTATCATATTTCCGTTTTTTCAAAAGAAGCTAACTCTGGCAATCCATGCATAGTGTATTTATCACGTGAGGCAATAGCTTCGTCAATAATGCAATCGATAGCCGCTGCTGAAGACGTTTCAGAAACGGCATTTATTTATGCTGATGGCGATTCTCTGCGGCTGAAAATTTTTTCTCCTGTATGTGAAATGTTCTCCTGTCTTCACGCGACGATTGCCGCTGGCTATGTTTTAAAACTAGAAAAGATGGCATCGGGATTTTACTTCGGAGATAGCTTTGTTTCATTTTGTTCAGAGGATGACAATATATTGCTACAGGTATCACCGCTTGAAGCTGTTAGGCTGCAAAATGCCGTTGATCTTCGTTTGAGACAATATTTTGCATCGGCTATTGGTTTATGGTGTGTGACAACGGCCAGTGGGAAGCTGCGTCTGATGGTTCAGCTTTCATCTGAGCAGGCCGTTACTGATATCAGTGCTAAGGGTATTGGTGAGTTAGCGCCATTTTTATCAGATATAGAGTCATTTTTTATATATGCATTGTCATGCGGGAAGGGCTGCTATTTCGGGCGGATGTTTGCGCCAAGTCTTGGCATTGTTGAGGATCCTGTCAACGGTAACTCGTGTATTGCGCTTTTTTCCATCCTGCGAATGCAAAATGAATCTGTTATTGAGCTTAACGTATGCCAGGCAAAAGCGAGCCTGGTAAACCTTGTTTTTAATGATGAACGGATGTGGGTTATAGCGGATTGTGTGTTGATCAAAAAGTCAGGCGTTTCTCAATTAGATTTTGTTTAACGCACTACTTATTGTTACGCAAAGCGTTTTTAAACACGTCAGTCAAAGTAAACCGCGACTTTGGTGCCATGCTGCTGCGCTGGACAATCGCCATGCCAACGCCAGAACCACGACTTTGCCCACCTTTTACAAAGGGCTGATTGATATTAACGCGGATTTCTTCGGGAATACCTATGCCGGCGTCGGTTACCGATAACACTGAGTTATGGAAATCTATCGACACACTGCCGCGTTGAGTGTATTGAAAGCGTTACTGATAAGGTTTGACAGCAAAATTTTAAAGGCACCACTTTGCATCAACACTGGCGGTTGTAGGCAACCTCACACAAGTGGCAAAAGAGCTGCACATTTCCCAATCGGCGCTGTCTGCGCAGATCAAACAGCTTGAGCACAAGATGGGTGTACAATTGTTTGAGCGTGTGGGCCGCAGACTCAACACTTGAACATTGATGTACTCACTACCCTTTCACGAAACTTTGTGGAGAGCTTTATCAGTCCACTCTTGGGCAATCCCAACATGAGTTTCTCTTTGACGGCAAGAGGCATGACCAACTTGCTAGAAGGCCTGACCAACTCATCGCAAATACATCCCCGATGCGCTTACCGCCTTGTTACAGGCACATCCACCCCAAACCTCAACAGACAAGCAAACGGGTAAGCATTGAAAATCGACTAGATTTATTCTGAAGTTAGAAAGGCGGACGTATTTCCCGTATACGATTGGATCGAAGTGCGCAAATGCGGGGTGATGAGTATCTGATACGGCTAATGAATTTACTGGACAAAGCGGTCATCGGAGACTGAAATATTGCACCTGTGTTGTGTGGTGTGAGCGGTCATTCGAAATTTTGTAAATCCAAGTCTGCTTTGATCAATCGGCAGATCATCGACGAACGAATATGCCGGCAATAGAGAAAAGCGCACTCAATCTAAACATTCACTTGCACATGCTGCTTTTAGAGGGGCCATAAATGAAAACTGGCAGGGCCCCAACGATCTGTCTTATTTCAGCCCCCGCATGTTCAGCGATATAACTACGGCAGATAATGCGTTTTATCATGTGAACTTCACATTTAATCGTTATCACTTTTACGAATCAGATGCCGCGAGAGAATTTTTGAAGTTTCCTTTGTAAGGTCCTGCGGTGCATGCCAAGCGCTGTCGCTGTCGCGCTGATATTGCCGCCATTCTCCTGGAGCACCCTTTCAATATGCTCCCGTTCCACCTGACCGGGAGAGAGTGGAATAAAGTTCTGCTCCTCTGTTATTGCTGAACCGGACAGCCGGTGAATGATCTCTTTTAGGCTGACGGGCTTTGCAAGATAATCCGTCGCCCCTTTTTTAATTGCTGCTACCGTTGTTGCAATACTCGCATATCCGGTTAAAACAATAAGGTGGGTAGGACAGTAGCGCGCTTTTAGCTCGGGGATTGCATTCAGGCTACTCTCTTTTCCTATTTGCATATCCAGCAAAATGACATCCACTTCACCAATTTCGCTCGCGTACGCTGCCTCTACAGAATCGAAAGCAGAAACAAAAATATTCCCGGACATCTCGAGACGTCGGGTCAAGGTAGAGAGAAATGCACGATCATCATCGATAATCACAATGTGCATGATGAATTCACCGGCAGTCTGATTTCGGTCGTTAGGATATGATCTGCTAGTGTCCATTGCACGCGTCCGTTGAAACGCTCAATGGTAGCGTTGCTGACTACAGCGCCAACGCCATGTCCGTCTGCACTTGGGACAATTTGGCGTCCAAGGAGATTAAGCGTGTCCTCATCAATAGAAGTCGGGTTCGAAACGCACAGCAACCAGTGATGCTCTGTTACAGAAGAAGAGATCTGAATGGGCACAACACTGCCTTCCGGACTGGCGTCACAGGCGTTGATAAGAATACTGCTCAATGCTGGCAATACCGTTCTGTCAGCAGTTATCGTGTACTCTGCAGAGGGCGAAATCTGCCAAGATACCTGCGCTTCAGGACGCGCATTCAACAGTATTGATTTGAGCTGCTCGTGCAAGAAAGTCAGTGAGAAAGCGTGCAATTTTTTTTCACGTACATCATTTGCAATCTCCCGCCATTCACTCAGTTGGTTTTCGACACGGGCAAATTCAACTAAGAGTTCGGACAGCCAAGGCGGCGGTGAGGAGGATTCTTCTGCTTCTTCAAGTAACAATTTTATGGTTTGCACCGGCGTTGCAACATCATGGGTTAATTGTGCTGCCGCGGTGCCTATCGCTAACAATTGCTCGTTACGCATCTGTTGTTCACGCTGAAGTTGCAGTTGCTCTTCATGCTGTGAAAGTTGTCTTTTAAAGTACAACACAACCACGCCAATCAAAAGACTACTGAACGCGAAGCTCATCACCATTCCATGATAGTGACTCTGCATACCATGGCCCATATGGCCCATTTCGCCAGGAAACAACAGCTGGGCAGCCTGACAACCAATACTGATTGCCACTATCGCGCCTGAAAGCCGCAATGGAAGCAGCATAAAGGCAAGTACGACGGGAACCAAAAGGATGGAACCAAATGGGTTGGTAGCACCGCCGTTAAATGCCAAAACGATGTTTACTGAAAAAATTTCAGCTAACAAAAGTGATGCTATCAACCAATTTGAAAACTGTAGTCGTCGGAAACTGACGAACAGCAGTAATAACAACATGTCGTATTAATCGCCTTATACTTTTCGATGAGGTTATCAGAACCTGTATTTGGCGGCTATATTAAACGAGCGCCCTTCCCCTGCAAGTTGTTCAAACCCTGAACTTCTCTGCATTCTGATATCCGCCACACTGACACCGCCCAAAGGCATATCATAGTATTTGTCCAGAAGATTGGTGATACCGGCGCTGAACTGCCAGTTGTGCCAAGCGACATTGGTGTAAACGTTTACGATACTGAACCCGTCGGTTGTGTTTTCAAGGCGTCTTGGATCAACGCGGTTTTTATCGTCCGTCCACTGTAATTCCAGTCGATTTTGCCACATTCCTAAATCGTGCTGAAGGCTGAATTTTATCTGCCAGGGTACCATTTGATATAAGGCATCATTTGTGTCGTCACGACTGCCTCGGGTAAGGTTGGCGCTGGCGTTAATGCTAAGTCTACCTGCGTCCTCGCTTTCAAATACCTGTTGCTTTGCAGATAGTTTGACGCCAAACAAGGTAGCATCAACATTGGTAAACTGGAGTTTATTCCTAATGGCTTGGGGATTGTCAGTCCTGTTAAAAGCAAAAAATGTGTCTGTCACTGTGACATCAACATAGTCTTCCACTTTGGTGTAATAAGGCGTAACCGATACAAAGGTGGTATCGGCATCGTTGGTGAAAGTATAGGTAATGCTTGCCGTAGTGGCTGTTTCTGGTTTCAGCTCAATATTGCCTATGTAGCCGTTTCCATCTCCAAACCAACCAATCATAGTAGTAGCCATAGTCCCACGCCCCCAACTATAGCGTTCATAGAGGTTCGGTGCTCGATTCTTGCGCGCCAAGCCAAATTGCCATTGATGATTACTTGATGCTGAGTAGGTGAGAAGTACGCTGATGTCGGTAAGAAAATCTGACTGCTTTCTGTCTGCCGAGTTGAAATCATCAGCAGCTTCAGCGTCGACATTTGGCATTCCCATCATGGGCATACGGTTGTAAGGCGAAACCTCTCCCGTGTTGGTGGTAACGTCTTCTACACGAATGCCGGCTAACAGGTTAATGCGGCTTGACAGCGCGTTGCTCGTTTCCAGATATGCAGCCAGTCGTTTGCGGGTTCCGTCATTGATATTAATGTAGTCGTTGGGGCCCATCATCATTGAATCTGCAAGTGCTGGCCACCAGTCATCAAGACGGTATTCATGATACTCCAGTCCCATAGCGAGAGAATGTGACTGGTTTAAATTGGTGTCCCAGCGGAATGTAAGTGCACGATCGATAGCGTCAGTATTCATTGGCATCATTCCGGTTTTTTCATCCGTGAAAAAGCCCATTTCATGTGTTACCTGATGCCAGTTGGCCTGAATTTGCAGTCGCTGATCATCAAACTGGCGAGTGTATCTGGCGACTACGCCGAGGCTGCTATTATCAGTCATATCCATGTACTGATTGGCGAAGCCTTGGAAAGGGATTGATTGATGGGTTAGTTTAATAGCAAACTGCTCTGATTCATCTTGTATCGCGGCCGTAACACTATGATTTTGCGCTCTGTACAGAGTATCAAATACGGTGTCACCGTTGCCGTCTTTATAACTTTCAGCATCTTCAAAGGCACCTGTGTAAATCAGGCTAATGCTGTCACTCGCAACCTTAAAACCAACATCAAGCCCTTTTAAATCATTATTGCTACGGTAGTGCGAACCAAGATAACCCGATTGAAATGCCAGCGAATCTGTATCGCTGAAAATTGGCTCAATAGTATCGACGCGGATAACGCCCGCAATATTGTCTCCCCCGAAACTAACTGGAGACACCCCAGCAAAAACACTCGCAGAATGAACCTGGCTTGGAGAGACATAAGAAAGAGGTGGATTCATTTGATTGGCGCATGCAGATGTAATGCTCGCGCCGTCGATAGAAACTGCTACCCGGTCTCCCATTAGACCGTTAATAACCGGCAACGGGGAAACGCCTCCAGCAGCAGAAAATTCAACATGCTCGCCAATTAATGACGCCATAGATTGGCCATTGCCACCAAAAGGGTTGCTACCGGATACTTGTATATGTTCTATAGGGTTATCGCTACCAAGAGAAGGATTTGAAAATGTGGCTGTCGCAATCGCAGTCAGACAAAAAGTTGATATGTTTTTCATTAACTATTTAATTTTACGTGAGTTTGGGAAATCATACCAAGGGAGCGAAGTGGATCAGATGCGACAAATTGTCGCAGTGGGTCAGGAACCTGTACTAGTGACTTGTATACTGGGTAGCGTTGTGGAAGCTAACACGAACGTGTCCGTGCTACCCGAGGAGGAAATGAGTTGGTTCTGGCAACCGATAGATACGCAATACTGATTAATATGACTGCTGTGGCTAGCGATAAGCGACCAGCCACTGGGCCCAACTGCGAGGCTCATTCGAATATAAATTATTCGTTTGCTTCGCTCATGCCACCATCAGCGAAACCCCCATTGCGCACTAATACCTTGGCGCGTTTTGATTTATCCAGTGTATCGCAATATCCAGAGGCTCAGCTATATTCGTGTTGTGACCTAACGATGGGAACAAAACATATTCAAAAGGCTTACCTCGGCCTTTTAGCACATTAAGTTGCTCAATACACATCTTGACCGGTATCTGTATATCCTGTTCCCCGAAAAGCCAAAGCCCGGGAATAGATAAAGAATTCAAAGTAACTTTTGGGTCTGTGGCGTCAAACTTGTACTTATCTGGATCATTTAAAGTATGTTCCCGAGCCTCTTCATCAGTATGATTTTCCCAAAATTCTTCTCTACCATTTGTGTAGAACTGAAATCTAAGTTGTTCCAGTGTGGTAATTGTAGGGCTACTAAAGAGCACCATAAACTCGACTGACGAATTATTAAGAGCCGCAATTGGAATAATCCAGCCGGCTTGACTCGCGCCAACAAGGCCTATAGGTAAATCTTCGTTATGTTGGCGAATCACATCTACCGCTGCGCTTGCGTCTTTTGCAAGCAAAGTTAAATTATCGACACTAATATTGTTTGTTCCTACCTGAGGTCCTACGTACACACCACCAGACTGCCCAACCCCGCGTTTGTCATATGTCAAAACCAGTAAATCATTCTGGGCCAATGTCTTTGCTAAATCTGTCATACGTGGAACGGGATCAGAACCGTGCACTAAAACGACTGCTGCCCGAGCATTTTTAGGAATATGTAGGCTTCCCGCTAGTAATACGCCTTCGCTCTCAAAAACCACCTCTTTGACAACTGCAGGGACTATCGGTCGATCTACTGTTTCGCTGAGAGTCAGGCTTCTATTTTCGCTGTGTATCGCACAACCTGACACAAAAAATCCTAAAACTAAAAGATATCTGAGGTTTCTCACCTTTTATCCTTGGTAAAGTAATATTCGTCTTTAGCACGGCAAGGTTAATGCCAGAAAAAAACACGTTAAATTCCAAAGAGTTGAAATTACTCAGCGACGCGGATAAAAAAATGTCACCACTAATTGGCTATTCTTGCTAATTATTAACTTTTCGTGTCATGAATCGACAATTTCAACTCTAGAATGCAAATAGCTGAAAAAACCTAATTGGACAAACAAAAACGCCTTGCATTGGCAAGGCGTTGATTCTGAGTTGAAAACAACAAAAAAGCTCACACCGCCTCTTCGTTTTCCTCTCCAGTGCGGATACGAATGACGCGCTCAACATCGTAAACGAAAATTTTTCCATCACCGATTTTGCCCGTTTGCGCAGTAGACATAATCGCCTCGATGACGCGCTCTGCCATCTCGTCCGGCACCACGATATCCAATTTAGCCTTGGGTAAGAAATCGACCTGATATTCTGCCCCGCGGTACAACTCGGTATGTCCTTTTTGACGACCAAACCCTTTGACCTCGGTGACGGTCATGCCCGACACGCCAATTTCCGACAAGGCTTCGCGCACATCGTCCATTTTAAAGGGTTTTACTATTGCTTCGATTTTTTTCATGGTCTTGATCCTTTCAAACATCAATCGTAGATGGTCGGTATGGGTACACGTTTATGCTGGGTGGTTCGATAAATATATAATAGCTTCTCTTCCACCGCCGGGTCGACGCTTTTCCCTTCCAGAAAATCATCGATCTGGTCGTACGTCATCCCCAATGCCTGTTCATCGGCCTTTTGTGGCGTCAGTGATTCTAGATCCGCAGTCGGTGCTTTGGTAATAACATGCTTAGGCGCACCCAGATGCTCTGCTACTTGACGAACCTGACGCTTGCTTAATCCGAATAATGGTGCCAAATCACAAGCGCCATCACCATACTTGGTGTAAAACCCAGTGATGTTTTCAGCTGAATGGTCCGTTCCTAATACTAAGCCGTCCATCATGCCAGCAATTTCATACTGGATCACCATACGAGTACGCGCCTTGACATTGCCCTTCACAAAATCTTGCTTTTGGTCACTTTGGGGCAACAAACCCGCTTGTTCTAGAACACGAGTGGTCTCCTGATGAATGGCGTCCGCACCGGGCTGGACGTTCACAGAGATAGAGTGATTGGGCTGAATAAAGTCTATGGAGTCCTGTGCATCTTGTTCATCGATTTGCACGTCATAGGGTAATCTCACTGCTACAAAAGCATATTCTTCGTGATGCTCTTCATTGAGTTCATTGACCGCCAATTGCGCCAAACGTCCCAAGGTACAAGAATCAATCCCACCACTGATCCCTAAAACCAGATTTTTCAATCCCGAGTGGCGCAATTGCTGCTTGATGAAATTAACCCGACGAGTAATTTCAAACTCTACATCTATTTGCGGCAATACCCGCATCTCATCGATTACTTGTTGCTTTAACATGATGAATTCCGTCACTTAACTGGATTGAATCAAATTTCGATACACACTCTTCATTCCCCACTTGCGCCTCAAAGCCAAGGCCTGATGGAGGTTGCCGCATAATATCGATAATAAGAACATAACGCTGACATAACTTTAATCGGATTTCTATACCCAAAAGATCAAAAAATACGTTATGTTTAAAGCCTAGAAGTACAAAAGGTACCGTTTTTTGAGGTTCATTTGAAACACTTGCGAACAACAATCTACCATCAAGCCGGGATAACCCTTGTGGAACTGATGATCGGCATGGCCATTTTGGGCCTCATTTTGGTGTTTGCCGTCCCCAGTGCCCAGGAAATTATCATTCGCAACCGTATTACCGCTGAAATCAACGAATTGAGCAGCGTGATCCAATTTGCCCGAAATAATGCCATCGACGAACAAATCGATACTATCGTTTGCCCGACCCAAAACTTCGCCCAGTGCACGACAGACTGGTCAGACGCGAAAATGGTATTTGCTGACCTAAACGGCAATGGTGAACGTTCAGTCGACGAGGAGATACTCGCCGGTACCAGTATTTTGAACGACAACAATTTTATCGATGGTCCTGCTGTGCCCATTCGCTTCGATGGCAATGGCGCGGCCAACGCCCAAGCGGTGTTACTGTTGTGTCATGAAAAGAAAGCCGCGCAATATGCCCGCTCGTTAACCGTTACTTTGCAAGGGCGGGTCAAAATTAGCGCTGATTCGAACAACAACGGTATCCACGAAGACATCAACGGCAATAGTCTAAGCTGTACTTAAACGAACGAATCAATACTCGTTCTGAGAGATATGTTTAAGTTTTTTCAAGAATTGCTCGAGGTGTTCTTCTTTTTCATAATCAAAATGATATTGGTTGTGAAAACCAAATCGTAGCGACACCTGAGCATCTTCCAAGAAAACCGTATAGCCATCGTGATCCGTGTATGCCTTCACACCGTCGAGCAGGTGCACGTGATCTTTGCTTTCACCATGGGCACGAATTTTCTCAAATACCTCGAGAATAAAGCGACTGTCAATTTCGTTTTTCACTCTGCTCTCCTAAATAAACAGTCAGAAGCAATGCTTTTAACTGCGCTCTAAGTTGAATAACCTAACCTACTACCACTAGAAATTATAGCGCACACCAATATGGGCCACGCTGCTAGTAAGACCATTTTGGCCCTTGATGTATTCTATTTCGGTGCGTAAAAAGGCTTGAGTACCAATATAAAAATCAAAGCCTATACCCAAGGAGCCGGCGACGCTACCCTCATCGTAGTCACAGAGTCGATATCCAGCTTGGTTGTCGACCGTGAACTCGGTTGCTTGACCCAGTTCACATGTTTCAGCCTGCAACAAATCTTGTCCCTTAACATCTACATTTAACAAACCAACGCGATAGAATAATTCACCTAACTGCCCGGATGCTTTGCCTAAAAAAGCAATCGAGATGGCATCACCTTGCATACCCGCATCGACTTGCTCAAATTGCGCCAAAGTGGTCGGTGGCGCAGTTAGAAGTTCGGTATCCATTAGCTTTTGATATCCAAACTCTAGGTACCATTGGCTGGTCAACTCATAGCCAAAAGAAACACGATATCCCGCCCCTTCTTGACTATTTTGGCTAAAGTCCATGTCTGAATAACTGGCGCTGAGCACACCGTAGGTTTGTTGCTTGGCGGCAACGCTAAAGGTCAGCAACGCAAGACCAAGGATTAGAATTCTCATGTATACAACACTTCCGTGGAATCAATGATTTAACACTGCACGATACTACTCCTTGCTGGGTTCTTTGTCAGTTTGTTTTACACAATCTAGACAAAATCTTGCTACTCTAAGACATTGATATGGCAGACTAAAACGGTATGCTAGTATGACTAAACCCAATTAACATAGAAGACCAAGACGGTTTTTGGGATGACCATGACGAGTAACCTGTTGCAATATTCAACCACTAAATGGTGGCTGCTTTGCCTGAGCCTAAGCGGCGTGGGTGGTTGTGTCTCGTCGTCGACAAACGATTTACACCTAAGAGATCAATTGATCCCCTTGGTGGGCGAAAATGGACAACAAAATTTTGACTACACTATGACTTGGTTTGTACCGCCACGGGTTTTGTTTGGAAATGAACGCCGCAGCATTATCGCCAACATGGGATTGCAAAGTACTGCCGGAATGAGAGCAGAGATAGATCTAGACAAGGAAACCCGTTTGCAACTCGAAGATTTGGCCGTACGGAAGCTTGAGAGTGCTCTGCGGGAACAAGATTTATGCCCCAGCGGTTATCAAATTGAGCAAACACGCTGGCTTGACCGCTCAGTATCCTTTCGAGGAAGGTGTAAAAGCCAAAACGGAATCTAAGGGCTCAGCCCTGATCAAAGATGGACAACGAGCCGTACAAGCAAAGCTAATTTAACGAAGGAATAAACATGGACATGATTAAGACACGCGCCGCCGTCGCGTGGGAGGCGGGCAAGCCGCTTTCAATTGAAGAAGTTGATTTGATGCCGCCGAAAAAAGGTGAAGTGCTCGTTCGAATCATTGCCACTGGGGTATGTCACACTGACGCTTACACCTTGTCAGGAGACGATCCTGAGGGGCTTTTTCCTGCGATTTTAGGCCATGAAGGGGCTGGAATCGTTGAAGCAGTGGGAGAAGGCGTAACTTTGGTGGAAGTGGGCGACCATGTCATTCCCCTATACACGCCAGAGTGCGGAGAGTGTAAGTTTTGTAAATCGGGTAAAACCAACCTATGCCAAGCTATCCGAGCCACCCAAGGTAAAGGCTTAATGCCCGACGGCACCACGCGTTTTTCAAAAGACGGTAAACCAATCTATCACTACATGGGGACATCCACCTTCGCCGAGCATACTGTGGTGCCTGAGATCGCGCTGGCGAAAATACCCAAAGACGCGCCGCTGGAAAAAGTCTGCCTGTTAGGGTGTGGCGTGACCACCGGTATGGGTGCGGTAACCAATGCTGCAAAAGTCCAAGAAGGCGACACTGTAGCGGTGTTCGGTCTTGGTGGTATCGGCCTGTCAGTACTCATCGGCGCAAAAATGGCCAAAGCGGGCCGGATCATTGCAATTGATATCAATGAAGACAAATTTGCCATCGCCAAGGAGTTGGGCGCAACCGACGTGGTCAATCCAAAAGACTACGACAAACCAATCCAAGAGGTGATCGTTGAGATGACCGATGGTGGCGTTGACTACTCCTTCGAATGCATTGGCAATGTCAATGTGATGCGCTCAGCATTGGAATGTTGCCACAAAGGCTGGGGCGAATCGGTGATCATCGGTGTCGCTGGAGCAGGACAAGAAATTTCCACCCGCCCATTCCAACTGGTTACCGGGCGAGTTTGGCGCGGCACCGCTTTTGGTGGAGTTAAAGGACGCAGTCAGTTGCCAGATTACGTGCAGCGCTACATGGACGGTGAATTTGAGCTGGACACCTTTATCACCCACACCATGCCGCTGGAAGACATCAACCAAGCTTTTGATCTGATGCACAAAGGAAAATCCATTCGCAGCGTGGTGCATTACTGATGAACGATGTAACAGAAATCTCTTCTGTAGCCTGCTTTGGCGGTCAACAAAAGCGATTTGAGCATCAATCGCAAGTTCTGAACTGCAAAATGAATTTCAGCGTGTTTGTGCCGCCGCAAGTTGATAAAGGAGACCGCTTGCCGGTTTTGTATTGGCTTAGCGGACTTACGTGCACCGATGAAAACTTCGTCACCAAAGCAGGCTCACAAAGGGTCGCAGCAGAACTAGGTATGATTATTGTGGCCCCTGACACCAGTCCAAGGGGCGACGATGTGGCAGACGATGAAGCTTATGATCTGGGCAAAGGCGCAGGCTTTTACCTAAACGCCACCCAGGCGCCATGGCAGAGTCACTACCAGATGTACGATTACATCGTGGAAGAGTTACCTGAACTCATCAAAAAGGAATTTCACGTCAAAGACAAAGCAGCCATTGCCGGACACTCAATGGGCGGTCATGGAGCGCTGACCATAGGACTGTCGAATGTACAACAGTACACCTCAATCTCAGCGTTTGCGCCGATTGTGAACCCGGCGAATTGTGATTGGGGTCGCAAAGCATTTAGTGCCTATTTGGGGAACAATGAACAAGATTGGTTGCAGTATGACGCCTGCCATCTGCTCAGTCAGCAAGGTCAATTTTTACAACTGCCCATTCTGATTGACCAAGGCTTGTCGGATAACTTTCTAGACTCGCAAAAGCTGACCCGACCGTTTGAAGAAGTCGCCACGTCGATTCAATATCCTGCGCAGATTCGTTATTTGCCTGGGTACGATCACAGCTATTTCTTCATCGCTTCTTATATTGAAGCTCACTTGCGGTTCCACTATCCCTATCTTATGAAGCAGTAAAGGGCATTCCAATATTGTGACATGCCGGTTTGCCCTACTTGTCATCCCGACGTGCCCTTCCCTGTCGTCACGGAGTAGCCCCCTCACTGTCATCCCGGCAGTGCTTCCTCTTATGTCATCCCGGCGTGCTTTCCTTTATGTCATCCCGGCAATGCTTTTGGGCCGGGATCTGCTGACACAACCTCCGAGATAAAAACACACCCTTGGTTTAACAATGTGTTGGAGTCTATACCGAGGATGTTTGGGAAAGATCCCCGCCCAAGAGCGTCGCGGGGATGACAGAGTGAGAGCGTCGCGGGGATGACAGATTTAAAACGTCGCGGGGGTGAAGGCGGAGCTTTCTGGAGCAACGCTCCAGCCGCCTGAACGACGCTACATGGATGTAGCGGCTGGGTGCGTTACCATGGAAGGGTTCGGAGTGCGTTTTGTGCTTCCCACTATGTCACCCCCGCCTCCAACTCCCTGTCATCCCGGCAACAACCCCTACCCTGTCATCCCGGCAGTGCTTTTGGGCCGGGATCTGCTGACACAACAAGAGCCATCAATGATGATGGTGCTTGTCTGGTAACGATTGGATGTAGGTCACCAAATGATCGATTTCTCTTGGTTTAAGGAATCCGCCCCAAGGTGGCATCAATGGGCTTTTACCTACCGCTGCGCCACCTTCGACAATCACTTTCTTGATGTCATCAGCCGAGCGACTGTGGTGAAACAGGGGTGACGTCATATCCGGGATAGGAACGCCTAATAAGGCTGAATCGGGGCCCTTACCATCGCCATTTACGCCGTGGCAACGACCACAGTTGACCGCAAACAATGCTGCGGTTGCTTTGTCGTCATATCCTTCTGGCGTATTGTCAGTGGTTTCATCACGAAACACGTCAGCTTGGTCGGCATGCACTAGCTGAAGCACTTCGCCGCTGGGCTCTGAAGCCGCACCTAAAGTTGTGACCAGAATTTCGCCACTGCGCAATTGCATAACCGAGCTAATGCCCCGTTGAGCGTATTGGTCAGCTCGGGCAATGAAATCCACCTGCTCCACTCGCTCTTTATCTGAGTCCATCACGAAAATCTTGGCTGAATAGTTATCAGCAAAAATGTATTTACCCTGCAATTCAGGATAATAATCGGAACGGTTCACCACCCCTCCAATAACGGCACGGTCATAAGCATTGTGCTCATAGGTGTAAACTGGGCCTTGCTCGGGCAAACCCAAGTCTTCCCATCCTTTTACGCCACTTTCTTTGTAGCCTTCAATGACAGGGAACTGGTAGTGTTTACCCTTTTCGATTTTGTTGACCTCTTCCCAAATGGTTGAACCAATGTCACCCAACCAAATCTCTTGAGTCAGAGGGTCGAAATGGAAACGGAAGGGATTGCGAAGACCTAACGCATAATACTCATTGCGGATGGCGTCATTATCGACAAATGGGTTGTCTTTGGGCACGTAATAGTGCTGAATCGTACCGTATTCAAAAGGTTGAGCGGGAATACTGCGGCTAGGGTCCATGTCGACATCGATGCGGATCACGCCGGAACGAAGCACTTTGTCGGAGGTTTTCGCATTGGGCAAATAGACGCCTTCACCAAAACCAATATACAAGAAACCGTCAGGACCAAAGAGCACCTCACCACCGTTGTGGAAGCCAGAGGGCTCACGCTCTAGATTCATCAACACCAACTCACTTTGGGTATTCACAACGGCGTCGTCACTGCTTAAGTCAAAACGACTCACACGGTTGTGTTGGACTTCTTCTGGACGGGTATCGGTGTAGTACAAATAAATGTAAGGTTTGCGATTTTCCGCAGCATTAAACTTGGGATGGAAGTCGAAACCAAGGGCACCGTTTTCCATCTCAACTTCACCCATCGAAGCAGATACATCCAACAGTAATACCGGCTCACCGCCCGTGGTGCTGGGTAAGCGATAGATTTTACCGCCGCGCTCCAAAATATAGAGAGATTCATCGTCATTAGGGGCCTGTTTGATCAACAAAGGCTGGGCAAACACCTGCCCTGGCAGGCGATTTTTAAAACCCCAATCTGACGATTCAACTGGGTTGAACCAAATACGAACTTGAGTAATCGCATTGGCAATGTCTCGGTCTGAGGTGAAAGCCTTACCCATGATCAATGGAGTCAAGAAATACAGCACAGCTAACACGCCGCTGATACTGACCATGCGCTTGGCGGTAATACCAATGGCCACAAAAAACAGATTGACGACGCCACCGGCCTTGCTCTTTGCAGCAAACACGGCAAAACCAATCAGATAAAATACCGTAGAAAATAGACCAATAGCAGCGATCAGTTGCGGATCATAGTTTATCGTTGTGGCCATGAACAAATACAACGAAGCCGTGGTGTAAGCCACCAAATAGAATACGTATTCATTGGCAAAGCGAGTGGCATTATCAAAGGCAATGACGCCGTATTTCCAGTAACTGATCAATATTTGAATGGCGTAAGTAACCACAAATATTTTCAGAATCTGATGCATGTCGTTTTGACTGACATACACATCGGGCAAATGCAAAACCGCTTTGGGAATGATGGAAAAGTGCTGCACAAAGTGATAACTGAGCAAACACGTCACACCAATGATCAGCAATTGTATTGATGCACACAGTAAGAAACGTAGTCGGTTGTTTTGGCTCACGGTTTTTCCTGTTTTTGGAGTAATTAAATCGTTAATTCTGTTTTTTACGTAAGAGCTGGTGAGTTGATTGAAATCCGTTAATCATTCGCTTTTTTGTTTCACAATCAACGACTAGCAAAACACAGCTTTTTACATTTTCATCGCCAAATGGCTGGCGATTGAATTCAAAAGCTGTATATTGCCAGCCCTAAACTGGTTAGTACAAGATAATTCAATCAAAATTGCGTCCTTTGAGTGACGCTCAGCAGCAATAAATGGATAGTAGAGTGAGCAATAAGTACACTTTTTCAAGTCTGGGTTTGGCCATCTTCCTCAGTACCTCAGGTGCCTTCGCCCAACAACCCAATTCGGGCAACATTGAAACACTGCAAATCACTGGGAGTCGCCTTGACGGTCAATCCATCGCCAGTGTCACCACAGTCAATCGAGCAGAAATCGAGCGAATTAATCCCCTCTCAACCGTCGAATTATTGGCCAGAATTCCTCATGTGAATATCACCCAAAACGGACAAGCCGGCGGCTTATCTTTTGTCTCTGTGCGTGGCGGAGAGGCAAACTTTACCTTGATTATGATTGACGGTGTTGCCGTTAATGACCCGACGAATAGTCGCGGTGGCGGTTTTGACTTTAACCAACTTGACCCGGCCGTTATCGAGCGCGTCGAGGTTTATCGCGGCGGTATCAGTGCAGTTCATGGTGGTGACGCTATCAGCGGAGTTATCCATTTCATCACCAGAGAAAGCAGTGGCCAACAGGTACGATTGGAAGTGGGCAATCAAAAACAACGAAGTGCGTCTGCGACTTTGTCATTTGACAACGACCACGGATTGTCAGTGTTAGCCAATCTATCCGCCCGGCACCATAATCCCAGCGAGTTTGACAAAACCGACAACCAACAAGCCATGCTTAAAATGGGTTGGGTAACGGGTGGCCAAAATCATCAAGGGTTTGTTTCCTACAGCAACTCAGACAACCTCGCCTTTGCCGAAGACTCAGGTGGCCTAACGTACGCAATGCCCCAGCAAGCTGAAGCGCGAGATTCAGAGCAATGGTTGTGGGGATATCGTGGTCAAATCCCAATCAACGAAACCGTGATTTTGGATTTGTCTGCGTCTTATTTGAACCGTGAAGAACGCTCAGCCCATCCAGGCATTGCTGACGGTGTGTTGTCCGGCATTCCGGCAAGCGATATCACCAGTGAGTACGAAAAATCAGAATCCGAAGCCTATGTCAGTTGGCAGATTTCGCCGAACTGGTCGGCTTTGGGCGGGATCTCTTTGCGTCAATCTACCGGCAGTAACCGTGGATTCTTGGATTTTGGTTTCCCCTTACCAGTCGATTTTGAACTGGATTTGGATACCAATAGTGCGTTTGTTGAAACCAAATACCAATCGGACTCACTTCTTATCAGCGTCGGGGCAAGAGTGGATGATCCAGACCAGTTTGACCGCGAAACCTCATATCGGGTGTCAGCTCAATGGATAGTTCAGCAAGAACTTACGCTATTTGCCGTTTACAACGAAGGATACAAACTGCCGAGCTTCTTCGCTTTGGCGCACCCACTGGTAGGCAACCCAGACTTGCAGCCAGAGCGCAGTGACAACATTGAACTGGGAATGAAGCACCAGACTGAGGAATTGCAATGGGTTATCACCTATTTTGACAATCGTTTCACCGATTTGGTCGATTTCGACGATCAACTGTTTACCAACGTCAATCGCACCCAAGTTGACACACAAGGCGTTGAAGTAAATGGCCAATGGAATATCACCGAATGGCTTTTACTGCTGGGTGATATCAGTTACACCGATGTGGATGTTGTTGGTGAAGAACAACAACTAAGACGCAGACCGAATTGGTCGGGTAGCCTCGCACTGCAAGGCCAATGGAACGGTTTGCAAGTGATGATTTTTGTCGATTTTCGTGATGATTATCAAGACAGCTCCATCGCCACCGGACAGATTACTTTACCAGGGTACGCAAAATACGGTGCCAGCGCTCAGTATGAGATCAATGACAACCTCAACCTGTCTTTAAACATCGACAATGCCTTGGGTAAGACCTACCAAGACGCCGTTGGCTTTAAGGTAGACGACCAACAAGTAAGAGCAGGTTTGACTTACCAGTTTTGACAGAGTGAGAGCAAGAGCTAAGAGCAATCGGAATCTTTGGGATACTGCACCCAATAGATTCCGATAAATGTCATCCCGGCAGTGATTTACCTTATGTCATCCCGGCCTCCCACTCCCTGTCATCCCGGCAGTGCTTTTTGGCCGGGATCTACTGACACAACCACCGAGGTAAAAGCACACTCCTTGGTTTAACAATGTGTTGGAGTCCAGACCAAGGATGTTTGGGAAAGATCCCCGCCCAAGAGCGTCGCGGGGGTGAAGGCGGAGCTTTCTGGAGCGCCGCTCCAGCCGCCTGAACGACTTGCCAAGGATGGCAAGGCTGGGTGCGCTACCATGGAAGGGTTCAGAGTGCGTTTTGTGTTTTGTGCCTCCCACTTCCTGTCATCCCGGCAGTGCTTTTGGGCCGGGATCTACTGACACAACCACCGAGGTAAAAGCACACTCCTTGGTTTAACAATGTGTTGGAGTTAATGCCGAGGATGTTTGGGAAAGATCCCCGCCCAAGAACGTCGCGGGGATGACATAGTCGTTTGTCATCCCGGTGCAACCACTCATTGTCATCCCGGCAGTGCTTTTGAGCCGGGATCTGCCAGCACAACCACCGAGGTAAAAGCACACTCCTTGGAAAAACAATGTGCTGGAGTCCAGACCAAGGATGTTTGGGAAAGATCCCCGCCCAAGAGCGTCGCGGGGATGACAGATTTAAAACGTCGCGGGGATGACATAGTCGTTTGTCATCCCGGTGCAACCCCTCCCTGTCATCCCGGCAGTGCTTTTGGGCCGGGATCTGTCAGGCTTACAATCCTTTCACAAAATCGATGGTGATTTGCTCTACCCTTTGTTTAAAGGCTTTGCTTGAAAAAGTGTGGTCGGCTTTTTCTAGTCGATGAATCTGTGCGCGCTTAGACTTTAAAACCTTCCATGCTTTGCTTCCCAGGGTTTGTTCTTCAAACTCTTTGGCAGTAAGGTCGACGCCACTTAAGATCAAACAGATGTCGCCGGCAAACTGGCTCAAGCCTTGTTGCATTTTTGATTGATAGGTTTCACTGTCTTGTTGACCGCTGGATACACTGTCTTTAACAAAACCTTTGGCATCGCCTACACTGGCAGCCACATTCACTTTACCGGTGAGTAATTTGCGCCAGAAGTCTTTAGAGAGCAGTCTTTGCACGTAATAATACTTGAGCATCGTCTTACCCATTGCTGCGTCACTACGCAACCAGGGGTTGAGCAACACTTGCGCGACCACTCGCTCGTCAGTGTGGGCATACATCATCGATGCAGACGCGGCATCGCATAGCCCCCAAATGACAATTTTACTCGCACCACTGCATTCAACCAATTGCTTACAGGCTCTGGCTATGTCCCGGTCCACTTGCTCAAAAGTTTTCTTGCTGCCTTGGCTGTCGCCCATACCGGTGTAATCGAATCGCAGCGATGGAATACCGGCACTGGCCAAAGCCCGAGAGAGCTGAACAAACTGTCGATGACTGCCCACTCGATACTGAGGCCCGCCTACTACCAACAAAACGGCGGTGTCACTGGCTGACTCAACGCCATGAAATATTCCCATCAGTTGAGCGTTATCACATTCAAAAGTAATGGCTTTTTCTAACATGAGGTATCTTCCCCCGCCAGCGCCCGTAAACTGTCTTGATGCAAAAACGGTTGCTCAAAAATCTCTGGGATCTGCCAAAAGGCACTGCCTTCGAACGCTCGTACTGAAAGTTGACTCTCTGGCCATTCTTTTACCGCCATCGTTACTGCAGGCGTAATGCTCTTCGCGGCCAATTCAAACCAACTGATGCGCACATCCGAGGACAATGAATCAGGCAAGGAGCTGGGTAGATTTAATTCATCCAATGAGGATAGCAACTCAGCGGTCACCACATAGCCTGCTACTTCGGTAGGATTGCCCTGCATAATGTGCTCACGCCAATTACCCTTCTCATCTCCGGCCATCATCGAGTTCGCTTGCTTTAAACGCAAAAATTGCGTCATAAACTGCTTCCCTTTTGCCACTGGCTTCCATAAAAGCACTTGCTTGATGGGCAACAACTCGTGAATGGCTTGCAACTGATTCATCATCAGCAATGCCCCCAATCTCACGCCCCAAAGGTGAATATGGGTAGCGCCTTGGGATTGGATCCATTTCAAGACATCCAAAATGTTGTGTTGCCACACTTGGGCATTCACATCTTCGGTTTCCCCGCTGCTATCTCCAGTACCTAAGTAATCTAGGCAGTATACGCAATAGCCATTGTCCACCAGCATTTGAGCTTGTTTGGCCACAATGGCGCGGGAGAGATTCATCTCCTCAAATACCGACGGCAGTAACAGCACGGTTTTATCTGCCTGAGACCCGCCAAATTGGGCTACAAAAAGCTGCCCTGACGGGACCTCAATAAAATGTCCAGCAATCAACAAATGGAGTTCTCGCTCATAAACGCATAATTGGCTCACAGGATAACGCATAAAAGCACTAAAATGCAGCACCTAAGACTGGAAAAACAAACCGATAATCAATGCTATGGCCCATAGCAATTTGTGTTGAATTAACTTAGCATTATGCGCACGTGTAAAGCTGATGTTCAGGTAAGCCTCCGCTTGCCCTACCTATGGAGTGACATGGCAGTCAAATTTCTACCACCTATCGCAAACGCCAGTCAGTTTCCGACACCTGTGGTGTCTGCAACGCCGGATTTTCATTTGTGGCATGTCAATGTATTACGCAGTTCAGCCTACGCACTGGATAAAGCCATCTTTACTCGCAACGGACGAGGCGCTATTGGTATTGCCGGACGAGCGCTAAAAAAGCCCGGTAAAAATGTCATTCTAATCCCTGCTTATCATTGCCCTGCACTGGTTGAGCCCTTTATTTGGCTCGACTACGAGATTCGCTTCTACCCCGTACAAGCAAACTTGTCGGTGGATCAACAGGATTTAGAAACAGCCTTGGCGGCCGGAGACGTAACCCATTGCGTGGTGGTGCGCTATTTTGGCTTTAATCAAAACGTCGACCAAACCATCGCGTTTTTGCAGGACAAAAATGTCGCCATCGTTGAAGACTGCGCCCATTCGATGTTTCGATTCTTACACCACTTTGGCCCAAACTCGGCCCTCAATAGCCCGGTTAATGCCAGCATCTGTAGTATCAACAAGATCCTGCCGACGGTTGATGGTGGCGCATTGTACATGGCCAATCCCGTCGATGTGCCCATCACCCAAACCGGTTGGGTGGAAGAATTCAAAGCCTTTGCGTATCTGATGGGTGTCCCCCAGTTGATTGACCGCGTGCGCTCAGGTAAAGCATCTCGTCATACCCTTTCGCTGGACAACGAAGCGGAAGATCATGCTCAGGTGGAACCTCCAGAAGGACTGCGTTATTTCAAGCCAGTGGATATCGAATCGGCCAGCTATCGCCACACCCACTATCTACTGAAGCGCAGCAACATTGAGCGCATTCGAGGGCTACGAAGAGACCATTTCCAACGGTTGCTTAAAGGCATTCAAAATCCAGAAGTGGGCGCTCCCCTTTACACTGAGCTAACAGACTTAGATGTGCCCTACGTATTTCCATTTTTGTTGCGCGACGACAAACACTTTTTCACCCTACGCAAAAAAGGGATCCAAATTCTACGTTGGGAAGAAGTGGCCATCAGCGATTGCGCCATCAGCACCGGATATCGGTCATGTTTGATTCAGATCCCCTGTCACCATTTGCTGACGGATGAACAATTGAATTATGTTATCAACACCATCAACGAACTACAGCCTTAAGGTGGAATCATGAATTGGACACTTGCACCATGCTCTGAATTTGCTAATCACGCCCAAGCATGGTCTCAATTGAATCGAAGCACCATGAACTTGGCGTTTTTTGAGCCAGAGTTTGTCGCGCCATTGATTGAGCATTTTTTCGATTCCGACGAGCAATTCGTGTTTGCCTACGACGGTGAAGAACTGGTGTTTGCTGGCTTCTTTAAACCCAAAGGTAAAGGCCAGTGGATGACCGCTATGCCCTCTCAATGCCCTTTGGGCTTGATGCTGCACAAAGGTGACCGTGTAGAGGAAAGCTGGATCAAACAATTGTGCGACACCTTACCTGGCCCAGTGCTGATGCTGGACTTACTGCAAGTGGACAGCAAATTCAGTGTATTTGTGCCTGAGGAACGATTTGAAAAGCAGCCCTATATCACCACAGGCAACCGCCCAATTCCCGATGATTTTGACGAGTACTTTAAGTCGCTGGGCAAAAACATGCGACAAAACTACAACAAGGTGATCAACCGTGCTGAGCGAGCCGAGGACAAACTCTCGACCCAAAAAGTCAGTACTCCAGAAGAAGTCGACCAAGCCATCATCAAGTATGGCGAAATTGAAAGCCAAGGGTGGAAAGCGGAAGAAGGCACTGCCATCTCACCAGATAACACCCAAGGCCGCTTCTATCGTCAGGCTCTGACCGAATTAGCCAAAGCAGGCAAAGCCTGTTGCTGGTATTATTTAATCAACGATGAGATCGTTGCCGTGGATTTATGCATTCAGCAAGACGATTGTCTGATTATATTAAAGACCACCTACAACGAAGATTTTAACAAGCAATCTCCGGCTTTGATGTTGAAGATCGAAATGTTGAAACATTACTCTGAGAACATAGAGTCAGAACAGATCCGAAATATTGAGTTTTATGGCAAAGCAATGGAGTGGCACAAACGCTTAGATTCCACCTTGCGGGAAATCGAACATGTCACCTATTACCCAAACAAGTGGGTAAAAGGAATGGTTAAATTGATCAAACAAGTGAAAAAGTAGCAAATCGAATATGAGTACACTCGTCACTGTCGTCATTCCTTTTTTTCAGCGCAGTCAAGGCTTGCTGCATAAGGCCTTGCTCAGTGTTGGCCAGCAGCAAGCGTTCGATAGCATCGATAAAATCATCGTGGTGGACGACGGGTCACCGGTGCCTGCACGAGAAGAAATCGACCGATTGGCCGAGCAACCGCAACTCAAAGAAAAAATCCAATTAATAGAAAAGCCCAATGGTGGTGTGGCTTCGGCTCGCAATGCGGGGATTGACGCCGTAGACACTAAAGTGAAATACGTAGCACTTTTGGACCCAGATGACGTATGGCTGCCTGATCATCTGACCTTAGCCATAGCGGCGTTGGAAAGCGGCACAGACTTTCACTTCTGCAACTTTACTCATATTGGACAAACCGTCGGAGCGTTCGAGCGGGCGGGCTATATTACCCCCTCTGAACATCCTGCGTTGGAGAGTGAGCACAACCATCGATATCAGGGCGACATTGTCAGACAAATTACCACAGCCAATGTGATTGGTGCGTCGTCGGTCATCTACAACATACAAAAGCACGCTAGTAGTCGCTTTAAAACTGACTTTCGCTTTGCCGGTGAAGACTATTTAATGTGGCTCGACATCACCGCCAACAGCGATGGCATTAGTTTTACTAGCAAAATCACTGCTCACTGTGGAGAAGGAATCAATCTATTCTCAGGAGCTACTTGGGGCACCGCTCATCTGTGCAAGCGGTTGTTTGATGAAATAAATTATCGCTACTACCTGATGAACAACCTCACTATGAGTAAAGCCAATCGCGAGCGCGTTAAAGAAATGCTCTATGACAACCGCTCTGCGTATTTAGGCAATTTACAATCGATGCTAAAAAGAATTAAACTTTCAGCAATTGGATTATTTTTTAAGCACTTTTTAGGCAACAAGCCTTTTCGGGATACGCTACTCAAACGGGTTGAATAACCCCTTTAGCAAGCGTTATCAATTCGGGACTTTGCACACATTGTATAGGATGACATTTTGAAGCTAATAGTACAGATCCCCTGCTACAACGAAGAGCATACGTTACCTGCTACCTATAATGACATTCCCAAAACCATCGAGGGAGTGGACGTTGTTGAGGTGATGATCATCGATGATGGCTCATCGGACCGCACAATCGAAGTCGCCAAAGAATTGGGCGTCAATCACATCGTTATCAACAAAAATAACCGAGGTTTAGCGCGCACCTTTCGCAAAGGTATAGACGAGTGCTTAAAGCGAGGGGCCGACATTATCGTCAACACCGACGGCGACAACCAATACGCCGGCTGGGATATCCCCAAATTGATTCAACCCATTCTTGATGGCAATGCCGATGTGGTTGTTGGCGACCGTCGCACTCAAGAAATTGACCACTTTTCACCAGTGAAAAAGTTTCTGCAGCGACTGGGCAGTAAAGTGGTTAGACAATTGTCTGGCGTTAACGTACCCGATGCGGTGAGTGGCTTTAGAGCATATAGTCGTGAAGCGGCCTTGCAGTTAAATATCGTCTCGCCCTTTAGTTATACCATTGAAGGCTTGATTCAGTCCGGTAAAAAACACATGGCAGTAGCCTCTGTACCGGTTGAAACCAATGAGAAAACTCGCGAGTCTCGACTGTTCACCAGCATTCCCAAGTTTATCGAACGACAGCTCACCACCATAGTGCGCATGTACACGATGTACCAGCCACTAAAAGTGTTTTTCTACATTGCCTTGTTCCTGTCTATTCTGGGTCTAATCCCGATTGTACGCTTTTTATATTTCTACTTTACCGGTGCGGGCGACGGCCATATCCAATCGTTGATCCTCGGTGGAACGCTAACGGTACTTGGCTTCATCACCTTCTTGATTGCCCTACTCGCCGATTTGACCAACTTTAATCGCCAGTTAATCGAACAGACACTGGAGAAAGTGCGGCGCTTAGAGTTGAAAGTAATGGAACAAGACGAACAGAAAAAAAAGTAACTTGTAATCTCAGCGTAGAACGGATTTTCTTAAAACATGGCAACCAAAATACTGATTTGTGCTTCGACTTTCCCCCGCTATCAGGGCGATGCCATGGTGGATTTTGTATGGCACCAAGCACGTTATTTGCAAAAACATTACCCTCAGTTGGAGGTGCACGTTCTGGTACCTCAAGCTCCCGGTGCTGCAGATAATGAAGAATGGGAAGGCGTAAAAATTCATCGCTACCATTACTTTGCTCCGCAAAAAGCTCAAACATTGGTTTATCCTGCGATATGGCCGAATATAAAAGAGAATCCAATGCGACTTTTTCAAGTCCCATTTTTGCTTTGGAATTGCTATCGTGCAACGCGAAAACTGGTGAAAAAGGAAAAGTTCTCTCTAATCTACTCCCACTGGTTCACTCCACAGGGACTCATGTGCAATAAGGTAGCTAAGGATTTTGGTATCCCACATACCCTGACATCTCACGCCGCGGATATCATTATTCTCAAAAAGATTCCTTGGTTGGGTAACTACCTAGTAAGAAAGATTCTACCTACGTTTCAAGCCATTTCTTTTGCTGGTAGTCGAGGCATGCTACAAGCACTCGATTTTTTTGATGAACCAATGCGTTCTGACGTCCGAAAGAAATGTAAAGTTCTTCCCATGGGTGTTGACTTGCAATTGCCCAAACAAACCAAGGAAAAGCAGACTATTCGAAGTGAGGAGGATGTCTTTAGATTGCTCTTTGTCGGCAGACTAGCTGAAAAAAAGGGAGTCACTTTCCTTCTCAATGCAATGGCAAAGGTCAAAATGCAAGGGATTAAGGTACACCTAGATCTGCTAGGTGATGGACCACTTCTTGGAGCGATAAAAAGGGAAGTTGAACTTTTGAAACTACAAGATGAGGTAAATTTCCAAGGGTTTGTTAATGGGGAAGAAAAGTTTAGATTTATCCTGAATACTGATTTGTTTGTACTGCCCTCAATCGTCACGGATGATGGTGACGCTGAAGGATTGCCTGTTAGCCTCTTAGAGGCTATGTCATCGGGAGCATTGTGTTGCGCGTCAGACGAATCAGGTGCACCAGATATTATCGATGATGGCGTCACTGCTCTGTTGTTCAAAGCAAAAAGCGCTGATGCGCTGGCAGATGTAATAGTGGCAGTTGTTAATATGGATAAAGAGCAGCGACTAAAAATATCAGAGCAAGCCAAGCAGGCAGGAGAATCCTACCTGTGGGATAACATGATTCATCAGCACGCTGACTATTTACTACTCCCTTTTTTGAACGGTACTGAGAATGGTGAGTAACCAAACAGACGCCCCTATCATTGATGTGGTAATGGCTTGCTATCAAGAACCCATTCCATGGCTTGAAATGGCAATTGACTCTATATTGGGACAAACAGAACAACGCTTCACCTTCATCATTGTATTAGATGACCCAGAAAACAAATCGATTGCAGAGTGTCTAGCTTCCTATGAGAAACGAGATAGTCGGATTAGAGTTATTTACAATAGAGAAAACTTGGGTCTTGCTGCATCGCTACAAGTTGGTATAAAAAATGGGACCGGAAAATACATTGCTAGAATGGACGCGGATGATATAAGCGAACCCCAAAGGCTTGAAATTCAGTTGGCGTGTTTAACCCAAAACACTCAATTGGGTCTGATTGGCAGCGCAATCGTCAATATAGATGAACATGGCAACTCACTGGGTATAAAACAGTTCGAAAGAGATCCAGAATTATTGAAAAAAATGATCCCCTTTTGTTCCGTAGCATGCCACCCCACATGGATGCTAACTCGCGAAAGTTATGAGGCTGTCGGTGGATATCGCAACCTATCTACTGCGCAAGATTACGATTTCCTATATCGTTTACTCGATGCCAATATTGGTATTTCAAATTTGCCAGAGCCTTTGATCCGCTATCGAATTCACAACAGTAGCATTACCAGTGGCATGAGTTTGAAGCGCTACAAAATCCGTCAGTACATTCATAAGATGCACCATGACAGAGTGACGCTTGGACAAGACAATTTTAGCGAAACTGAGTTACAACGCTTTGTTGATCAAGCCAGAGTCAAACCTGTAGTGAGTAAACTGCTTACCAAATTGCGCCAAGCAGAAGAGAGAAAAAGCATATCCAAAGTAATTTATCTCGGATTGCTAGCCGTGTTATCCGCTGACATACGGCAACGAGTGACCGATCACATTCAATTGAAACTATTACTGGCTTCACATCGAAATACAGGAAATCAATCAAATGTCTGATGGAATAAAAAAGTCAGTTTGTTTCGTCAGTAGCACTCTTTCAAAAGGTGGAGCCGAACGAGCACTGAGTAATTTACTTTGCACAATGGACAGGTCGTCTTTAGACATTACCGTGCTGTTATTGAATGGAGTCGTAACCTACCCAATCCCAGATGATGTGAAAATCGTCGATCTAAAAAAGCGCTCAGCTATCTATCTTCCGCTGTGTTTTTTGTTATTGATGTGGCATTTACGCAGAATAAAACCCAGGGTAGTAATTAGTGTTTGGTCGTTCCCCAGCTTGTTGACCGGGATCGCTCTGAAATTGATGCTTGTGAAAACAAACTGGGTTGTTCGAGTCGCGAACAATCCTGCAAATCAAGAAGATGATTGGCGAAAGAAAGTATTTTTCTGGTTGTACAAACACGCCAAACGCTACATCGTGTTGTGTGATGATCTAGAGAAGAATTTTATCGAGTACTATCCTTATGCAAAGAACGACACACGCATGATCCGAAATGGATTCGACTTAAATAGTTTGCATCACAAAGCCCAAATAAAACTCGATGATAGCTTTGATTTTGACCAAGACTACTTGGTTTCCGTAGGCTCGTTAACCGCTCAAAAGCGTTATGATGTCTTGCTTCATGCCTATGCTGATTTAAAGCCAGAACTTCAGATACCATTGGTAATACTCGGAGACGGACCATTGAGGGCAGAACTAGAAAAACTTGCCAAGGATCTTAATTTAACTCGCAATGTGATTTTTAAAGGCTTTGTTACCAACCCCTACCCTTATGTTGCAAATGCCCGAGTGTTTGTTTTAAACAGCGATTATGAGGGCCTTTGCAATGCAGCAATTGAAGCTCAATGTTTAGGTGTGCCAGCAGTGATCACTGATTGTCCAACTGGGAATCGAGAAATTGTCGAACCCGGTGTTACTGGCTTTCTGGTGCCGGTTGCAAACCCGCAAGAAATGGCTAGAGGAATTGAACACGTATTGTCTTTGGATGAAGAACAGTTAAAAAAAATGCGTGCAAATGCAGAAACCCTTGTAGGCGCTAAATATCGCATTGAGAGTTCGGCAATTGCGTTAAATGATCTAATAGCGGAGTTTGTCTAGATGGCAAAGAGGAATAGATATCCCAATCTTTTCATTGTGGGAGCGCCAAAGTCAGGCACAACCTCTATGGCAAAATATTTATCGTCACATCCCGACATTTACACTCCGTTGCAAAAGGAGTTTACCTATTTTGGTCAGGACTTGGTGCGTTATGCAACATTGATTGAAAAGCACCAGTACTTGACTTGGTTTGAGCCTTGGCATGGTCAAAAATACGCGTTGGATGCCTCGCCTTTCTACCTGTACTCTAAGTCAGGGCCCAAAGAAATGTTGGAATGCTCACCTGATTCAAAATTTGTCATTATGCTCAGAAAACCTAGTCAAGTTGCCTATTCAATGTTTTATCAAGCGAGATTCGGAGGCGGTGAAGATCAGGTTGAGTTTGATATTGCCTGGAATCTAGAGCCTGATCGAATTGAAGGCAGACACATCCCACCTCTGGCGAGGCTAGAATTTACTACGCGTTATCAAAGCATTGGAAAATATAGTGAGTATGTAGAAAACTATCTCGATGTTTGCGGAGTAGAGAATGTTCATATTATTTTCTTCGACGACCTAAAAAACAATCCTGCTGATACATACGCTAAATTGTTAGAATTTCTTGGCCTTGAGCAAATACTACCCCCTGATTTCGAAGTATCTAACCCCAGCAAAAAAGCTCGTTTCCCAGCTTTGACTCGATTCATTAGTTCTCCCCCGAAATGGATGGGGCAAGTTACAGGTATCATTTTACCGAAACAAACCCGCTGGAAAATTCGAAATTTCATAAAGCAAAAAAACACCGTAAAAGCCGACAAACCACTAATTTCCGACAAGACCAAAAACACGCTAGATGCGCACTTTAGACCAGACATTCAAAAGTTAGAGAAGCTCTTAAACAAAGATCTTTCCCATTGGTATTAATTTGAGCATTGTATGAGAAAAGTCTTGTTGTTGACCTATCAACATCCTCCTACCGTCGGTGGAGCGGGCATTGTCGCGCAGGACACGGCTAAGCTTCTTAACATCGACAACGAAGTGACTGTAGTGACTCTGGATACGGGGAAAAGAATCGACTCGCCTTACTCTCTAATTTACGCGAAAACACAATGGCCGATTCGTTTCATTGGATTTTGGCGTGCATTAAAACAACTCAAATTGGAAAGCTACGATCGAGTTATTCTAAATGATACTGGTGCCTGTCTAGTTGCCGCCTTGTTTTTTTCCAAAGCGTTGCAAAACAAATCTTGGGTCTATCTACACGGAAGCGAACCAGAGAATATCTATCTCAAACCAGAACTTATGTTCAGATTACTCAATTTTGAGAAAAAATATAATCAACTTCTGGACCATTGCCAAAGTATTGTGGCTGTCAGTGAATACATGAAGCACAAATTCATCGAACTGACTGGATTGAAAGCATTGGAGTCAAAAATCGATGTCGTAACCAATGGTATCGATGGCACTATTTTCAGACCAACCACATCGAAAATTAGGGAAACACATTCAATTCCGGAGCAGGCTAAAGTCATGCTTTCCGTCAGCCGTTTGGTATCAAAGAAGGGATATCTTAGGAAACTTCGTTTATTCAAAAAACTGAAGGAAAAGCACGACCTATTCTGGATAATTGTAGGAAACGGCCCATTTGCTGAAGAACTCCAACGACAGATAGAAGAAAGTGATTTACAAGAAGTGGTAATTATTGTGCAAAACCTAAAACGCCTAGACTTAGTGGAGTATTATTCTGGTGCTGATCTCTTTTGGTTGCTTTCAGAATACGAGGAATCCTTTGGGTTAGTGTATTTAGAGGCTAACTTCTGTGGTTGTCCTGTTATTGGCAATGATAAAGGGGGCATACCATATGTTATTGAGCAAAACCAAAACGGTTGTGTTGTTCCCCCTCAAGACGATGAAGCAGCGTTAGAAATTATCGAAAACTCATTGCAAGACTCGGCATTTTCAAAAGAACAAATCATTGCTTCGACTGTGAAATACAGCATGACACACCTGCAGCACAATTTAGAAACCAAGTTAACCAATCACTGACGCTTAAATATTTTGTTGAATAGAGCGCCTTTCTCGCTATGAGTTACGAGCAATATAAAAGCCAACGCAACTGTCAATAAAGATCCGATTAGAATGACCCAAAACGGATTTAACATTGTGTTTAAATATCGGCTTGAGAGAAAGACCAATGAGGTTATCGAAATAGGTAGTATTATCCCGCGAGAAATGTCCAAGACACCTTTAAAGGTGAGATAAACCATGCTGGTTAGTGCGGCACCGCTAAAGCCTAGGATCACGGCTACCGCTGCACCTTGAATTACTTCGTACTGTGTGAAGTACACAATACTGGCAACTAAAGCGATTGCACCAACACTGTTGATCATAAATACCGATTTGTTATGTTCAAGGGCAGCCTGCGTGCTATTGAGCATATTGTGAACAATTGCTGGAACAAGAGCCCACATTAGAACAGAAAGCGCCTCTCCCGCAGTTGCAAACTTGTCTGTGAACAACAACACAATTACCGGCTGTGCAAAACCAGAAACTACAAGTGCTGCGATACAGCCAAACACTACTCCTAGAATAATTGAGTACCGTGAGTAATCTTTTAACTTCTGAGGAGAGTTTAATGCTGAGCGACTCAATGCTGGAAGTGCTGCAGTTCTTATTGACGAGAATATTGATAGAAACACAACAAAAAGTTGAATCGCCAAAGAGAAGTTGCCAATTTGAGCCAAAGTGATCCCTTCTTGTTTGAGCATGACTACCGGACCTTGATACAAGAATTGTCCTAGAGCCACGGCGATTCCCAAGGGCAGTAATTTCCAAACTATCGCCAACATAATTTTGGGACGCCAAGTTAAGTGGACTTTAACAAGGCGTTTGTTAACCCAAATCACTCCCACAATGCCTTGAAAAACCATCGCCGTGGCATGAACCGCAGCGATCAGCAATACATCCTTCGTTAAAAAAGCCACCAGCAATCCGAGCATAACTTCAGCAGGCTTAAAAAGTCTTTCAAGCTTAAAAACATGAATAGTTTTTTCGTAAGCCTGAAACATTTGCGTTGACCACAACACCATTGCTTTTCCGAGCAAAGCAAAGGTATAGATAACGATGATAATACTTACCTGTGTCGTATCTGCATTGTGCAGCCCCACAATCAAACACACACTGGCAACCAATGTCACCGCGATAAAACGAATACTCGCGACCAATGGGACACTTCGTTTCGACGCTTTTAGCTGATTTTTTCCCACTTTTTGCGAAAGATAGATACCTAATCCGAGTCCAGTTAATGGCAGAAACATCAAGTACCAAGCATTGCCAAATGCCAGCAAACCATACAGTTCAGCCCCCAGCAACCGAGCAATGACAAAAACGTAGACAAATCGCAATCCCTGAGACATGAGCAATGTCACATATAGATAGGCTGAATTCTTAAGGATCCGTCTCATTCCAGTTGAATTCAAAAATTACTCCAACAAGTGGTTTAATGGTGAAATGCACAATTGGCAGGCATATAAGGTAGATAGTGTAAGTCATGGTAACGTTCGCATGCAATTGTCGAATACAAAGATATGCTGCTGCCAAAATCGGGCATTTCGTGTACAGTATGGTCTCGATCTTTTGTGTAACGGATTTAGGGTTAAGGGATTACAAAGTGGCGCGTTCAAATAGCACTTACTTTCCGCACATTGATGGACTTCGCGCAATAGCGGTCCTTTCAGTTCTATTTTTTCATCTTGATTTAGAGTTATTTTCGGGCGGATATGTCGGCGTTGATGTTTTTTTTGTAATCAGTGGATACCTGATCACAAGAATTATTGCCAATGAAATAACCACGACCAATCATTTTGACTTCAAAAGCTTTTATGTTCGTAGAATCAGACGGCTGGTGCCGGCGTATTTAACGGTCGTAATGATTTCAACAGCAATTGCTTCTTTGTTGTTTGCTCCGACCTTATTAAAGGACTTTGCAGCATCGGCGGTCTCTTCCCTATTGAGTGTTTCGAACATCTATTTTTGGTTAGGGGCTGATTATTTTGACACTTCATCACATCTAAAACCTCTGCTTCATACTTGGAGTTTAAGCATAGAAGAGCAGTTTTACTTGTTCTGGCCGATCACATTGTTACTTCTTTTTCGCACAAGTCGACTCATATTAATTGGCACATTGTTCACTTTGTTTTTCGCAAGTCTTTGCTTAAATCTTGTGTTTGCCGATGGTTATGTCTACTTGTTATCCAAACACTCGCCTGTGATCGCAAAATTCATCGAAAATGGACAGAGTACAATTTTTTTCCTGCTTCCATTTAGAATCTTTGAATTTCTGTGTGGTGCCATCCTAGTTTTTTTACCTGAAGTTCGACGTACTAACGCCATAAACTCGTTTTTGCTTAGTGGATTAGGACTACTATCTATCGGCTACGGAATCTTCTTTTTCGACAGCAGTACGGTTTTCCCTGCTTTTAATGCATTGTATCCCTGCATTGGCACTGCACTCGCTATTCGATACGGATCAACTGGTGCAGTTGGGAGATTACTGGCAAACCCTGCGTTTATTGGAACGGGGCTAATTAGTTACTCTTTGTATTTAGTACATTGGCCTTTGGTGGTGTTCTATAAATATTTGACTCTTGAGCAACAGCTTTCTGCCTTTGGCCAAATTTCACTTGGATTTATATCCATATTATTTGGCTTTCTTTCCTACAAATACATTGAGAAGCCCTTTAGAGCGCCTATCCAAGGTAAAATAATTAAGAATGGTCGAAGTTTTGCAGTTGTGTTTGTTGTAACAATCACTTTAGGACTATTTATATACACCCAAGATGGTTGGAAGTGGCGAAGTAACGACGTCCAAGCTTGGCCTGAGTACTTAAGTCAAACTGAATACAGTAAAACAGAGTACGGGGGGTTCTCATTCGGCCGTTTTGGGCCGCTTGAACCGATGCAGCCAGCTAAAATTCTTTTGATTGGAGACAGCCATGCTTTGCACTATGCGTCTGGCTTAGAAATGATTAGGGTTGCGCATGGAATCAATACATTCATAAGTGCCGGCACAAGTTGCCTCCACCTTCAAAACTTCACTCGTAAATCAAATTCTCAAAACTACGATTTGGCTTGCCCACGAGCTTATCGTAGATTGGTCAAGGTGATTGAAGAAAACCCGAGTATAAAAACGGTCATATTGGCCCAACGTTGGAATCTGCAGATCCCAGAGAGTGCAGTATTGGGGGAGCATAGAGAAATTACTATTCACTCGCCCAGTATGGAATATATCGAAAACAGTATTCTTGCTCTGAAGCAAAAGCTGGGAGGCACCAAATTAGTTTTGGTTGGGCAATTACCTGAAACAAACGAAATAAATCTGCACGACTTAATCAATCGGCCCAAATTGGCGTTAGGTTACGTGGATATCGAACATCAACTTAAGCACTCAACTTTATCTGTGCAAACGCTTGAGAATAATTTATTCCTCAGATCCCTAGCTTCTAAAAATGACGGAATAGTATTTTTGGATCCGACTGAGAAATTGTGCTCTCAAACGACGTGTAAGAATTTTGATAGCTTTGGAAAACTTCTATACTCCGATGTTGACCACCTGAGCAAAGATGGCTCGAAATTTCTAATTGGGCAGTTTGAAAAAGAACTCCTTTCTTTGATTGTTGAAGAGGGACCTAACATGAATCGCAAAGCACGGTAAAGGATACAATACAATGACATACGACCGAATTGGTATTATCTCACTTCTTTTACTCTCTACAATGTTACTGATTTTTACACCCGCGAATTGGATTCAATATCCCGACTCTGGTTATTACTTGGGGACGGCGACGAATATGTTGGATTCATTTCGATACTGGTTCAACGGCCAACCTAATCTTCAGTATTATCCTGGTACCTCTTTGGTATTGTTATTACCCCTAGCTTTTTTTGGCGAAAACTTCACTATTCTGCAAGGCTTCTTTGCTCTCATATCGTTACTTGGGATATTGGCAATCGCTCGCTATTTTAAGTATCAAGAATATGGACTGGTTGGCTTATTTACTCCATTTTTAGTCCTCACCAGTAGCCTTTTTATAATTCATTTCTACGCTTTAATTTCGGACACACTGTTCCTAGCCGTCACTGTCTTTGCCCTACTGTGTTGGCGAAAGTTCGAAAACTCAGACTCTACAAAATACCTAATTATCTGCTGCATTTTAGTGGCATTTTCCTCATTAGTACGATTGCAAGGGCTCTTTTTCTGTGGTGCTTTGGGCCTTGCCTTATTGACCCATGCATACCAAAGTAATCAGGAAAATCGATTCTCTTCAATTTTAAAAATGATGATTTTAGGTGGAATCGTTTGTCTACCATTTGTTCTCTGGACAGCTCGTAATTATTTTGAGCACACTCCAGATACCTTCAACATGGCAAATGGTTATTTTTTCGGGCTCAAAGGCCTCGGCATCTACGCCAAAGGTTTGCCGGGCAATGCATCAGCTGAACACATTCAAGCGGCGTGGCAGTTTCCATTAGAGCGAGTCAGCCTGTTTTTTGGCGGCTTATTCGAATCCTGGTATGGCGGCTTAAGCCGGATGAATCGCTACATTATTAGCGCGGTTATGATCACGCTATTGCTGGTTGGTGTAAGACCCTGGGCGAAACGCGCCACAAAGTTAGAATGGCTATATGTTGGCTTTTCGATGGCTTTTATATTGAAAGATGTATTGCTGACTCGCAATTTACATATTGTCTATCGTTATTGGCTGCCAATGCTCCCTTTTGTCATAGTCATGATGGGATTCGGACTCCAAACCCTTGCTTCTCTGTCTTTGTGGGGAAAAGTTAAAAAACCTTTCCAATTTGGCGCAGTTGCAACGGCTGTATTGCTTTTGATACTTTCTGCACCGAACTTACTTAAAATGCACCAAAAGCAATCTCAATTTGAACAGGAACATCTAGCCCTAGCTCAATTAAAGGCATTTGCGGATGACAATATTCCACAAGAATCAGTCATCGCCACAGTCGATTGGGGTGTTTTACCTCATACTCTCCAACGGCGCTCAATTCCATTGTTAAATGACCCAGACAACAAGCAAAGCATTGCAAGGATGCAACAGTATCAAACTCAGTACCTCGTGACCTACAGCAAGTTTGGGAGAATGAGCGAACCAGCGGAAAACATGGTAGTTAAAAACCCAAAAGCATTCGACAAGATCTTCGAGTCGAACACTGAATCTACGAAAACGACACTCAAAGTATACAGAGTCAATTTATTTAATTTAGAGCAAAACTAGTGGTTCAAGGTTTCGAGAGGGGATTTGTATTGAAATTTATCGATTATAAAACGCTCTCGTTCCCTAATGATCGTGTCAGTGGCTTTGTTGTAGAAAAGAGCTGTATTTCGATCATGGTTTGACGAATTGGTTTTTTTCTTGGATTGAATGATACTCAAGTCTTGGGCTGTCACTTCAATTCCCGCTTTTTCCAAAGACGCGACAAAATCACTTTCTAGGTTTTCGTTTCGAATAAAGGAATCAATAAAACACCTCTCTAGATCGAATTGTTTTAAATCCGAATTGCTCAGTAGATCCATAAAGGGTTTGGATTCACCTGACTTACTGCAGAAAAGGTTGAAGTATCTGTAAGTCAGAAGTCCTGCAAAATTGTGTAACGGTGATAACGCATAATGTTCACCAAAGTCGAAGCTTCTATGAGGGTCGTGTAAGAGCTGCAGCCACTGCTCAAAACACAGTGGGTCGTTCACGTCTTCATAGCTTTCTTGCCATTTCTTTGGATCTCGACTGAACTTAGCTAGCAAGGACAGTAGAAAAATATAATAGCCACTGTGCAATGTTATCCCTTCAAAATTCAAACCTGTGTTAGTGACATGTTTAAAAAGTCCACCTTTCTGCTCACATCCATAGGCCCACAGAGAAACATACCAATCCCAAGGATTCCGAATTGACCCGACAAATGTGCGTTTACCATCAAACAATGCGGGGGACGCTTTATTGTGTTTTCCCTCGAGGGTGCCACCGACAATTTTTAATAAAAGGTTATCTATGTGGGTGCAGGCAGTCTTATGCAGTTCAATGAAAACCAAGCGATCAGAAATGAACATTCATGTATCCCCTATTAATGAGCCTTTTTTAATAGACTAGGCTAATAGTAAATTTTGGATACTTTCCAAAAACTAGAGTCTGGACTTCACCAGCCTCGCATGAAACTTCAATGGTGATGTATCCCAAGGTGTGAAGCGTTTTAATCGAAATACGTCATCGCCGTGGCTGGAGGTGCCCCAATCGGTCACTACGGCACTCTGGTAACCGGCCTGTTTGACCAATTCAACGGTTTCGTCGGTCAAATCTTTGCCGTAGGAGCCATTGGGATAAGCAAAGTGTTTCACTTCCCTGCCCGTCCATTGCTCTAATTGAGCTTTACAGCGGCTCACTTCTTCAAATTGTTGTTCTTTGGAGAGCACTTTTAAGATGGGGTGATTCACCGTATGGCCACCAATTTCCACGCCGGTCTCCGCTAATTGTTTAATTTGCTGAGCGTTCATCATGCGCGGTTGAGGGTCCGGCAGTTGGTTGTCGTCATACAGTTGTTGAACGCCCTTCAATCGTTCTTCAATGGGTAAATACTTCAAACGCATCAACTGTGTTTCCGCCAGCTTATTGCGATTTGCCCAGTCCCCAAGTTCCACAGGTTTACCTTCGAGGACTAAAGAGGTTTGGTTCAGATCATTAAACAAATCCAGTACCCGGTCATTCCACATGTCCGCCCCTTCGGTGAAGGCGGTTGCCACGTAGACCGTGGCCGGAACCGAATACTTGGCTAAAATGGGCTGTGCGACGGTTAAATTATTCAGGTAACCATCGTCAAAGGTCACGCACAAGGCACGTTTCGGCATCGTGTTGTTCTGCAAGTGCTCAATAGCATCAGACAGGCTCACCGGCGTAAAATGCTCACTGACAAGGCGCATATGCCAATCGAACACCTCTGCGGTGACTTCATAAGGTCGCATAGGATCAAAGCGTTCAAGCACTTGATGATAAATTAGGATACTGAGTTTGTTGCCACCTAGAAGGTGGTTGACTGCGCCAAGTATGCTATGCACGGAAGTCTGCCGCCTCTTTTTGTAACCACAATTCCAGCACCACCATAATCCAGATCAGCTCACCAAAATAGCCAGTGTGAACACTGTTGTGCGCTTCGAGGGCTTGTTCTATTAAGCTTTCTTTGACGATGTTGCGTTGTTTGAAGCTGTTTAGCGCCGTAAAAGTGAGATCTTTGAGTGTTTGATTCTCTTTCATCCATGCCCCAAAGGGCAATCCAAAGCCATGTTTACTCTTAGACAACGTCTGGTCAGCCAAAAAGCCTCTGCAAGCGTTCTTATAAAAATCACGCAACTCGCTGCCCGGCAGTTTCACATCGGCCGGTACGGTACAACTGAAATCCACAATGTGTTTGTCTATCAGCGGATAGCGTACTTCTAACCCAGCCAGTTCACACATCTTGCCCACTTTCACCAGATCGTTGTCTGCCAGGGTGAATTTCCAATCCAGATACAACATGCCGTCTACCGGATGCTGGCTTTTACACTCATCGTAGCGAGCTTTGAGCTGCTGAAGGGGTTGTTCGGTATCTACGTTCGCAAGTAGCTCTGGGCTGAAAATCGCTTCGTTACCTAATTGATTAACGAAGTTATGGGTTTGCAAACGCCCTGGCAATTGCACTCGGGCCTGAGCCAAGTAACTGGCCACTTTTTTCAGAACCGGGATCTTACGCATCAAACCGTTGTTGAACATCCCATTCAACAAGCCGCCCAACCACTTGGGCAGGCGGTTGTAGATTTCAAAGACTTTCTGTTTGGCATATCGCTCGTTACCCGCAAACAATTCGTCCCCGCCGTCCCCGGCCAATAACAACTCAACTCCATTTTCTTTGGCAAAGCGCGCACAGAAATACGCCGCCATGGCGGAAGAGTTACCAAAGGGCTCATCAAAGTATTGCGCCACTTCAACGAAGGCTTTTGCCGCTTCTTCGGGCTTGAGGTAGAGCACTTGGTGCTCAGTATTAAAATGGTTTGCGGTAATCAGGGCGTACTCGGTTTCATCGTAACCGGCCACTTCAAAACCGATAGAGAAGGTTTTCGCTGCTTCACTCGGGGTTTTATTCTTCTGAATTTTGGCTAGCATGCCAGCTACGGTTGAGCTGTCTAAACCACCACTTAAAAAGGCACCAACCTTATCACCAATATGCGAGCCAACTGCCTCTTCCACTTTATCCAAACAGGTTTTAAGGGCTTGCTGTTGATCATTTAGGGTGTTTGAAAATTCTGGGCTATAGAGCAATTGCTCATTCTTGGCACCGCCAGAAGCAAAGGTGCAGGCCTTACCGGGTTCCATTTTAAAAGCACCCTCATACACCGTGGTCGGAGCGGGAATGCAATGGAAATACAGATAGTTGTAGAGCGCTTGTTTACTGATGGCTAGATTCAAGCCGTCAATCTGTTTGATGGCGCGCAGGGTTTCTGAGACCCAAACAGTGGTGTTATCAAAGTAATAAAAACAGGGCTTGGTTGCCAAGTGATCCGTCAGTATGGTGGGTTGCTTTCCTTCCTGACACACAACCAACCAATATTGGCCAGACAATCGAGCATAACACTCAGACAGATCGGCGCTTTGTGCAAAGCATTCTAAAACCTGCTGTGCATTTGCAGGCAGACCGTCAACCAGCACATAGCCATGCGTAGCAATAAAACCCTGGGGTCCATCGAAGGTCTGTGTTTGTTTATGCTGATGAACCTTGACGGTTATACCGCCTTCACTCGTATACTGATGCCAATCCGCTTGTTGCACGCTGTCCAATCCTCTCAAATTAACCTTGTTGGGGGTTTGATTGCCCTTTATACCCAAATGCTTTACTCAATACCATGCTCTCTAAAGTATTTTGTGGCTTGCCTCGCAACACGTACAGCAACATAAGCGCTGCAACATAACTCAAGCCACCGATCACCACTTTACAGACCAACAACACAATCATCGGCCAACTGGGCATGGGAGCAAAATACAAAGCCGCAGCCATTACCGATGCGGCCATCAATGCAGGCCACCAGCTAAGCAATATTCGGCTCAGGGAAATCTCCAATGCTCGGCTGATACTCACCAGCACGATGGGCATGGACACCATCACACTAAAAAACAACATTTTGGGTAATGCATTGACATCTAGGTAGGTCAGCGTGGCAAAAATGGTTGCCACTAAGATGGCATTTCGCAGCCACATCAATCGATTGGACAGCACTTCTTTTTCCATCATGACCAAGAATTGTTCACTGAAGAACATCATCATCCCGCCTACCATGGCATACAAGCTAAACCATTGCAGCATAGGGATTGCCGCAAGCCATTTTTCACCCAGAAAGACTGGAATAAACTGCTCAGCAACAAGAGACAACCCCAGGCCCACCGGCAGAAACACATAGACTGCGGCAGCAAAGGTAAACAGCAGAATATCTTTGAAATTTTCGCTGTCCCGCAGCACGGACAAATTGGGGATCAAGCCACGGATCACCGGCATCAGCAACTCTTTGGTAAATAGCCCCGCCAAGTTAACCGCAATATGATAAAAGCCCAAAAACTGAGCCGAGGCTACCCGTCCCACTATAGCGACATCGGCCTGATTATTGATGTATCGACCAATGCTCAAAGGCACTGTCGCTTTGGAATATTTGAGCATGTCTTGCCAATTATACAGGCTTAACTTTGGCCGATAAGGATGCAGGTAGTAGCTCAGTAGACAGCCAAAGGTGGAAGACACCAACTGTCCAAATACCAGCGCCCAAAAGCTCTGCAGATACCAAGCAAAGCCGATGGTCGCGGCCAAATAACTGAGCCGTGTCCACAAAGTCAGCACGAAATCGACTTTGAAGTTCAATTGCTTTTGGGCGATGAATATCCCGAAGTTATTCAATCCCTGTATCACTCGCACTAAGGCCAGGCAATAAATCACCTCTGTCAGCACGGGTTGAGAGTAAAAATCAGCGATAAAGGGCGCTAGAATCACCAAAGGTATGGCAATCACAAAGGCTTGAATAATGCCAACCGTCCAGGCGGCGTTGAAAACCCGCTCGTCGTGCTCTTTATAGCGCAGAATATAGAGGTTCAAACCTGCTTGAGTCATGGATTCAAGCAGCGCCACCACTATGGTGGCCATGGCGATAATACCGAAGTCGGCGGGGGTTAATAATCTGGCCAGCACAATAGTGCTGACCATACCAATCAGTTTAGAACTCCACTTGGATAAGATAGACCAGACAATACTAAATAAAGTATTGGTCTTAACGGGCTCAGTCATAGTGGTAAGGCATAATACCGTAAATGGCGTCGATCAACCCATCGGGTGAGGTGTATACCGACTCGACCTTGCGAGTACGAATATTCAGTGCCACCACCAAAGAATTGTTGCCAGAGGAATATTTGAAATTACCCTTACTTAAAAACTTAATTTTTGATTTGAGGTTAGTTTTACGCAATTTGGAATAACCGATGTAAAACAGGTCGCCATCAATGTGTAGCCCTCGACACCACCCCATCGGACGATTCAATGCGCCACCAAAAGGATCAAAGGTTTCAATAACCTGCTTTTTAACTGGGTCACAAAAAACCAAATTGCCGTCCACTCGAGTGAACACTAACTTGTCTTCCCACCAAACGCCGTCATGGACGCTAACGTCACCGCCTAAACTGATATCAATGCAATCTTCAGCATTGTTCAAATTGACCGCATCTTCTTGGGTGCAGCGGGTTGCCCACAAATCGTCACCGAGTTTAAACACAAAATTAGGGTGACTGTCATGGGGACGAGTCGAATGGACCAGACGATAATCAACGTCTTGTTTGAAACGATGCCAAGGATCTTTACCTTGAGTATTCAAAATGCGCTTGATGTCGCCACTTTGCGCATCCATTACCACCACGTTATCCAAGCCCGTTGAGCTGGCAACAATATCGCCATCGATCACATGTACGGAGTGGATATTGTGAAAACATGGGTGTGAAAAGACCGATTCTAGGGTCAGATCAGGCAAGTGGTACTTATGCACTTCTGTATCGCTGGGCAACCAGAGCGTATCACCATCGACGCAACCAGCAGTAAACTGCAAATTGGGATGCTCGCTCGGATAATTCGGGCCGCCATCGGTTTTAGTCAGCATTTGGCTGAACTCACCACTAGCAAGATCCAGCATCACCAAACTGGCTTTGCCGTAGTATTTCCCTTCACCAAGTTCAAAACCATTGGGCCGAAGGCATCCGCCCGATAACATCAGTTTTTGTGACACCCTCAACTCCTAGTTCTGTTGCGCTTGTTCAAGTTCGGCAATACGGTTTTTCAAACCTTGCAGTGGATAGCCTAATTTGTAGGCTCGTTCTGCGTAAATCTTGGCATTTTTTAAATCATTCAACTCTACATAAGCCAAGCCCACATTGTACTTAGTTTCAGAGGATTCAGGCGCATAGCGATCTGCTTCTAAAAATTTCTCTAAGGCTTCTTTGTGCTGACCTTTGCGATAGTGGTAAATGCCCCAGGTCAGATAGGTAGAAGATTGCCCCGGGTACAACTGCGCGGCTCTTTGAAAAAAACATCCCGCATCGTACTTTGGTTCGTCGTTTTTCATGCTTTCTTTGAATTCACGGGAGTTTTCCCACTGATATTCATAGCGGGCGTAGGCATCCAGCGCCGCCGGATGATTGGGAATAGAACCGAGTACAAACAGCAAATCTCCTGGCTGCTTTGCGGTATTGCCCTCAATTAATCGGCGAACCTTCTTTGTAAAGTGTGCCGATTCCACCAAGTACAATAAGCCACCGCGATATGTACCGGTGCTTTGTCGAGTTTCCGCTGCGTAGTAGTCAAAAGGTTTACCGCGGCGCCAGCCCATCTTCATGCAATCATCTTTTGCATAGGCCTCGCTGACGAATAAAAAGGCCAACCCGCCTAACAGCAAGAATTTTATCCAGGTTGTTCGTAATACCATGTAACCGTACCTTGTTTTCAAATGGGTTGTGCTTGGGTTCGACCAGCCACAGTGGCAGGCTTTGCTTTTTCAACAACCGAACTTCGTTGCACAATATGAATAGAAATGGCGCACACCAGTCCCACTACAGTATAAAACAAATCGAAATAGGCCAAACTCACGTTGCCGCCGGTTATACAATAGCCCACCAGCGTCAGTGTCAACGCTCGACTCAGATACACTAGCCACAGCTCACCATGATCATGGGCCCATCGTCGATTCTTCGCGTTCGTCCTCAGGGTCATGAGCAGTATCATCATAAAGATGAATAGCCCGCCAAAGCCGTGGTCCCCCAAAACCTGCATATAAATATTGTGCGCCGCCTTAGGTGCCAAATCATCGGGTATGGGTGGTGTGGGAATGGGGCCAAAATCCGGCGTCATTGGCGCATAGTAGCGCCACAACGGGCGATCTTTAACCGCATGGAATCCACCACCCGTCAATGGATAGTCCATTGCTATCAAAGTCGATATCTTCCATGCCCACAATCGTCCAATAAATGAACCATCTTCCGCTGCCGCGGTTTTCACCGTGCTTTGGCGTTCCTTCCACTCTCCCGGTGCAAAAGCAAAAAACAGTGGAATAATAATGGCTGCGATAGTGCCATAGAGCAATTTACGTTTTGACGTCCACCAAAATGCCATCCCCAGAATCATCAAGCCGATGAAACCACCGCGAGAATAGGTACCAATGATCGCGATAATATTCAAAATCAAGAGGATTTTCAGGCCCCTTTTCAATAAAAAATGTTCCGTGGTGGCGATGAGGTAAATCACCAGTGGAATACACATATTGATGGCCACCGCCAAGTCGTTACGGTCTTGGATAATACCGGCTTTGCCGACAATTCGATGACTGCCGCCTGATATACCAAACTTTACCGCTTCCATTGCGGCAAAGGACGATATGGCAAGCACGATAGCCCAAATCAGGGTATTGATATGCAGCTTTTTATGAATGGTCAGGGTAAGGAACACAAACAGTAAAATGACTTTGATAAACTGATTCCAATAATCCCAAACGTAGAAAGAGTAAGAGGTTTGGTTGGTGGCCGTGCTCAACAATGTCCAAAGGGCAAATAGCAGGACCCAAAACGTCAGGCTATGAAACTTCCATTTTTTGTACTTTTGGATAAACAAGTAAGACAATGCGGTGATAACTACGATGGTCAGGTTTAGACGGAAGCTACTGGAAAAGCCAAAAGCCCACTTGGCTGGCGCTGTTAAAGCGATCCATACCCAAGCCGCCATACCAATGTAGGGGCGTTTGAAAGAATAATAAATGGCGACAAATAAAAAGCCGACCAGCAGTATATCACGCACTAATCTTCTTCCTGATTACTTGACCAAGCGAACATATAGCAAATCGCTATAATATCCGCCATCAGATACAAACTGTCTATCATCCAACACTTACCTTACTGATTACGTAGCGGTACTTGCCTGACTTTTCCGGCTCAATATCTGTTACCGGTTCTATCTGGACATCCACCGTCTCGCCAAGCCGAGCTTGAAACCCTTGCACGATTGTATCACGCATTTGCTCATCTACCTCGCCCGTTTTAGACACTACCTGAACGCGAGTCAACTGCTGGCTTTCTTGGATTATTTTGAACGCATCCACTTGGGGCATGTCACGTAGAATATAAATCAGTGACAAGCCGTGCAATATTTTACCGTCGGCAGCTACTACGAAGTCGGTACTGCGGCCTTCAATGGACTCCAACATGGGTAATCCTCTGCCGCACTCACATTGTTTGTCTGACATCACCGCGATGTCACCGGTTCTATAGCGAATAAAGGGAAACTCGGAAGTCCCTAAGTGGGTAACGACGATTTCGCCGGACTCGCCAGCCGGTAATGGATTGCCTTGGGGATCTATAATTTCAACCACAATATCCTCAAAGGACAAATGCATGCCACCTTTGGGACATTGATGGGCGATAAAGCCAGCATCTCGGCCACCATAGCCATTGGCTACTGGCGCACCAAAGACCGACTCAATGTTTTCTCGCTGGTAGGGATACAGACGCTCTGAGGTGACAAACGCCACTTTAATGCCCAGGTTGTCCATCTGAATCCCTTTCTTGCGGGCAGTTTTCGCCAGCAAATCGAACACTGAAGGATAACCAAACAACATTTTGGGTCGTGTGGTTCGGATTTGCTCAATAAACTGTAAGATCTTCTCTTCTGTTAAATCAAACGCAGGGATCAGTTCTGAACGGAACAGTTTATCTCGAATCAGACGCACCCGATCTTGCGCGCCCAGCTCAATAGGCGAACCCCAGGCGACAATCTCTTTGTCACCGATGTCGACGTCCCACCATCTTGTGGCGCGCCATTTTTCGGCCACATCATGGGACACCCGTTCATTGCCCAACAAGAATATCAGCGGTTGGCCGCTGGACCCGCCGGTATTAAAACGACTTAATGGCCCAGCAATGTCTGACTTTAAACGGTCGAAATTCGCACTGATAGTGGCTTTGTCCAAAAAAGGCAACTTAACCAAATCCGCTGGGCTTTGAATATCGCGAGGACTGAGTCCCAACTTATCCATCTGTTCTTTGTAGTATGGAACGTGTTGATAGACTTTTTCGATAAACTCCCGCAATCGATTGGCTTGCTGGCTAACCAATTGTTCGCGAGAAAACCACTGGCTTTGCTCCAAAGACTGACGAATCGCAACCGTGTCATGCTTTTTCAATTTCTCATGGATGGGAAACAGTATTTTGGAAACAATGTTCGTGTATAAGCCAGCCATTAAGTCACTTCCTGAGTCGAATCGAACAATGAACGATAAATTTGATTAAGTTTATCCATGCGAGTGTTCCAATGATTGGCTTGAGCATAGGCAATGATTGCCTGTCGATCCCAGTCTTTACTCAGACCGTCATTGAGTGCTGCGCACAAGGCTTGGCTATCGCCAAAGGGCACAATAGTCCCCACTGTATCACTGTTTACCACTTCTGCATTGCCACCCACGTCCGTCGCGACAACGGGCGCGCCGCAAGCCATGGCTTCAAGGATCACATTCGCCCAACCTTCATTTGCTGTAGACAATACAAAGAGGTCTGCGGTCGACAAGGGCGTACTCAGTTGATCCGGTGCCAAGGGCCCCATAAATCGTACCTGTTGCTCAAGGCCCAGTTCAGACACTTGTTGCTTGAGCTCAGCTTCCATGTTGCCTTCTGCGCTAGCGCCACCGACAACCAAATAGACCAGTTTTGGATAAGACCGCAGCAGTTCAGGCATGCATTCTATTACCCGATGAAACCCTTTGCGTTTTACCAAACCACCCACAGTGATCATCACCTTTGCATCAGCATCAATGCCAAGCGCCTCGCGCGCTTGCTCTTGCGGGATAGGCGAAAACTTCTCAGTATCAATACCGTTGCCAACTACAGTAAATTTGGCTGCATCTGCGCCTAGACTCACAGCAAGTTGCTTTAATGAATCGGCAACACAAATCATATGGTCGGCATTGGCCCAGGTTTCGAGCATCAGTGCCCGCTTTTGTGCATCTTGGCTATGGGGTAGTTCGGTGCCTCGCAAAGTGACCGTCACTTTCTTGTTTAAGGCACGGCCAATCTGTGTCGCAGCGTAGCCATCGGGATAGGTAAAATGGCTATCAATGATATCAACACCTTGGCTTTTATCGAGCTTGGCTATCACCTTCTGCGCCGCTTTTGCCATCATTTTGCCATCCCAATGGCGAAACAACCCAGGAATCGACAAAAAACGCGGATAGTAAACCGTGATGCCGTTCATCACTTCTTGCTTGGCCGGCATGGGGCGGTAATTCGGTTTAAACCAGCGAATGAGGCTTTGCAACGGGAACCAAGGCACTGGGCTAACCACCGTAATTTCGGCAAAGCTGGCCACTCTAAACATGCGCTCACGAACGAACAACCCGGCGTGCTTACGCACCGAGCTGGGGAATAGCGAGCTGAGTACCACAATACGCTGGCGACTCATCTTTAGCCCTTCATGAGGGATTGATAAATCGCCTCATAATTGGCAACGGAGTTCTTCCAGTTTCGCACCTGAGTGACAAACTCACGGCCGTTGGCGATTTTTTCTGGCCAACTGTCGGGCTTCGACAAAATATCAACGGCGGCATCTACGAGCGCCTGCACATTACCACTTTCAAACAGCCACCCGGTTTTGTCATGTTCAATCAATTCTTTGTGGCCGCCGACATCAGATGCCAGCACCAATTTACCTTGCGCCATGGCTTCTAACGGTTTGAGGGGCGTCACCAATTCAGTAAGTCGCATTGGCTTGCGGGGATAAACCAACAAATCCACCAAACTGTAATACTTACCCACTTCTGCATGGGGCACACGTCCTGGCATGATCACTTTGTCTTGCAAGTTTAATCGTGCGATCTGTTGTTTAAGATTGTCGTCCTGGGGACCGCCTCCTACCAACAAGAAAATGGCGTTGGGGATACGCTGTAAAATGCCAGGCAAAGCCTCGATGATAAGGTCTAGCCCTTCATATCCGTAAAACGACCCCAAAAAGCCCAACACCACTTTGTCTTCCAATTGATATTGAGCCAACAATTGTGGGTTCTTTTCGGTGATCACATCAAATTGTTCGATGTTAACAGCGTTAGGGATGACGGTGATTTTTTCGTCTTTGACGTTACGCCCAAGCAGATCTTGGCGTAACCCCTCACAGATGGTGGTAACGGCATTTGCCCGATGAACCACGAAGGTTTCCATTTTGCGAGTTAGACGATAACGCAGATCGCCCTCTTTACAGGTACCGTGATCCACCGCTGCATCTTCCCAAAAGGCACGAATTTCATAAACCAATGGCAAGCCTGTTTTCTTAGCAGCTTTGAGCGCAGCCAAACCGTTGAGGGCCGGTGAATGGGCGTGCAAAATGTCAGGTTTCTCAATCTCAATGGCTTGCAGGATACGATCCCGCAGTGGATTGACTAACGCCAACTGATTCAACACCGGAAGCTTCATGCTAAGACCATCTGGTACAGGGGTGCGATAAAACTTCAAGCCATCAACTTCTTCGATAGGATGTTCGCAATAGCCCTGTTTGGCGCTGGTTACGTGACAAGTTTGCCATCCCCTCGCCCGCTGCTGATTCAAAATCGAACGAGTACGAAAGGTATACCCACTGTGCAGGGGAATAGAGTGATCGAGAATGTGCAAAATCTTCACGGCGCACTACACCTTCTGTTGTCGAAGGAAAGATTCAAACATCATCAAAGTCCACAATGATGCACTGTTGTCGCGGCGACCTGAGATATGGTCGTCAATCAGACGACGTAACCGTTTCGGATCGAAGTAACCCGACTCGGTCATTTGTTTTGACAGCACGCCATCGTACAAACGCTCTTTCAATGGCCCTCGGAACCAATTAGCCAGAGGTACCGCGAAGCCCATCTTCTTGCGATACAACACGTCGTGGGGCAAGTGCGGCTCTAGGGCTTTCTTGAAGGACAATTTACCGAGGCCGTTAACCAAGTTTTTGTCGGTAGGCACGTTGAAGGCCCACTCAACAAACTTATGATCGATAATGGGAACGCGCACTTCCAACGAATGAGCCATTGAAGCACGGTCAACCTTAGTCAGGATGTCCCCTACTAAGTAGGTTTTCATGTCGATGTACTGGGCAATTTTGGTTTCATCAAGGTGTTTGACCTTGTCACCATATTTGCGGAAGAGTTCTAACGAAGAGTAGCCGTTAAGGCTGTCTTTGTATTCCTTAGAAAACAGTTTTGCCCGCTCATCAGCACGCAAGATAGACATGGTGTTGTGGTAGCCCTCAACCGTGTCCATTGCCATCGACTGGAAGGTGGTCTTGCCGCGCAGGAACCGTGGTGCCCAGTCGAGCTTAGGATACAACTTGCCTAACGGGCCAAACAGCGGTTTACGCAAACCCAGTGGCAACATATTGCGAATTTTTTCTTCGCCTTGGTGCATACGATAGCGACTGTAACCGGCAAACAATTCATCACCACCGTCACCGGACAAAGCAACCGTGACGTGCTTACGGGCCAATTCGCACACCCGGAAAGTGGGAATGGCGGAGCTGTCAGCATAAGGCTCGTCGTATAAAAACGCTAACTTGTCGACCAAATCAAAATCGTTGGAACTGACGGTTTCCATTCGGTGGTTGGTGTGGTAGCGGTCTGCTACCATTTGTGCAAATTCAGTTTCGTTAAACTCTTTGACATCAAAGCCGATGGCACAGGTGTTGACCGGATCCGATTGCAATTGAGACATCAAAGCCACAACGGCGCTTGAGTCGACCCCACCAGACAAGAAGGACCCCAGAGGTACGTCTGCCACCATGCGAATGTCTACTGCTTCTTTGAGGCGTTCAATCAACTGCTCGTCGATCTCTTGCTGCGACAAAGGATGCTCATAGGCTACAGGAATATCCCAATACTCCTTGGGCTCTGGTAGTCCCTTATCGCCTTTATGTAAGGTCAGAGTGTGACCCGGCGGCAACTTATAAGACTGCTCAAAAATAGTATAGGGTTCAGGCACATAACCCAAGCTGAAGTAATCTTCAATGGTGGTGTTACGAAGCTTTTTGTCGAACAGTGGATGAGCAGTAAGCACTTTCAGTTCAGAGCCAAACACAAACTCACCGCTGGGCAACAGGGTATAGAAAAATGGCTTGATGCCCAATCGATCTCGAGCCATGAATAAAGTCTGCTTTTCTCTATCCCACAAGGCAAAAGCAAACATGCCACGTAGCTTGTGTACGCACTCTTCACCCCATTCCAGATAGGCGTTAAGTATGGTTTCGGTGTCGCCGTCGGTATTGAAAGTATGACCTTTCGCACTGAGTTCTTTGTGCAACTCTTTGAAGTTGTAGATTTCCCCGTTGAACACAATAATGGCGCGCTTATCGGCACTCATCATGGGCTGAGGACTTCCCTCCAGGTCGATGATAGATAGTCGACGGTGAGCCAACGCGATACCCGGATCAAAGAAATAATCTCCGGCATCAGGGCCACGATGGATTTGTCTGTCGTTCATTTGCGCAATCAAATCTGCATCGATATGAGTTTGCTCTGACAAATGAAAAATTCCGGCAATGCCACACATACTTAAAGTTCCTTATCCCTTCACGGCCTGATAAAGCTGGTGATACTTGTTCACCATTGTATCTATACTAAAGTTTTTAACGCAATGCTCTCGCACTGCCTGAGCATTTTTTTCCAACAATAACGGATTGTTGACGTACTGACCCATCGCGTTGGCGAGTTTTTCTACCTCGCCTGTCGGAACCAAGTGAGTTTTGGCCATGGCTTTGGCAATCAATTCAGGATTGCCCCCAACTGCCGTTGCGATGACTGGAAGTCCAGTGGCGGAAGCTTCCAATATGGTGTTTGAGATACCTTCTGCTAACGACGGCAACACAAACACATCCATGCAATTCATCAACGCGTCCACGTCACTGCGGTTGCCGGCAAACCACACCTTGTCTTGAACTTGTGCTTGCTCAGCAGTACTGACTAATTTTTCCATCAGCACCCCATCACCCACGATGATCAGACGCAAATGTTCGGTTTCATTGGGGCGGCTTTTCAAAAGATGAATAAAAGCGTCTAACAAGTAAGTTTGATTTTTAACTTCAGCCAATCTTCCCACAGTGCCGAAAATCAAGCTAAAGGGATCCGCAAACCCTTCCGGTAACATATCGTATTTGCGACTTTTGGGTTTGAACTTTTTAACATCAACACCGTTGCAAATATGGTTGATCCGTTCTGGCAGAACATGAATAGTTTCGCTGAGGTATTCCACCGCCTCGGTGGACAGAGCAACATATTGATCAATATAGGTACGCATAAAACGGCGTAACATTTGGTATTTTTTGTTTTGGCCATGCATATCATTCACGTCCCAACCATGTTCACCGTGGATCCGAAATGGTACGTTGCACCACCAACCCACGAGTTGATTCTCGATTGTAGCGGTATTGCGGGTATGCAAGATATCGGGTTCGTGTTGTTTGATTAAGCTTCGCAGGCGGAAAAATATTCGAAAATCATTGCCATCTTGTTTTGCCAAATCGAAAAACTGCACATTCTGGGTTTGAATACGCTGACAAAAGGTTTCACTGTAACCTTTCAAGGTCACAATGGTATGGCGATAGTGGCTCTCATCGAGACGATTAATCAAGTTAACCACACCATTTTCTAATCCACCGGTGTCAAACCGGTAAATGATGTGCATCACATGAATGACCGATTTACTCATTCAACAAAGCTCCCAAATCCTTAGTAAACAGGGCTTGGGCCTTCTCTTCCAACTTCGTACGCATGGCAGCTTCATTACTGCCGTCAACGGGCAATGACACCATCAACAGATACCCAGCTTGGGGTTGCCCCAACAATGCCTGAAGCGCTTGTACTAACTTGATTTCCATCGACTTGTAGCTGATGTGCCATGGCGTCACATAGGTGTATGCCAATAGGCGCTTGTTGCCAAAATTGTCGATAATCATCAAGGTCCGATAGAGCGGATTACGATCCTCGGTAACGATAGACCAGCGCTCAATGTTATAGAGTTTGTTACGGCCGTTGATCAGTTCTTGGTTCTGGATGTTGGCATTGTAATAGGCAAAGTAATAGTCGTAGTCACCATCGGTGACACTCAGCTCTTGGGTTGCATTGTGGAAAATCGGCAACCAAGAAGGCTCTTTGATCTGCCCCTGAATTTCGACCAATTGCGACAACTCTGGTTGTGCGCTGCTAACTTGATTCTCAAAGGCCGCTTTGTACGTCAAGGTTGCAACCACGAGGGCGGCTAATATTGCTGCAGGCTTCACATACAGGGACACGGGGAATTTTGGACCATTGGGGTTCACCTGTTGCACCGGTTCAGGTAGTGGGTCGGCCCAGCGGCCACCCACCATAAACATAATAGCGATCACGACACCAAAGAACAGCCAGCCGTATATTAGGTGGTCCACGCCTGTTGCATATTTCATATCACTCAAGTGGGCGATGATGACGATGCCATAAGCACGTATTCCATTGGCCAGCAGTGGCAAAGCAATGGAAAACAAAATAAAAATGACGCGTTTTTTGACGCCGTTGTAATTTAGATAAGCGAATAACGACCCCAAAGTAAAAGACGCAATCAAGTAGCGAATGCCTGAACAAGCTACGGCCACTTCAAAAAGCCCCGTGGGGATGGCGATATACAAACCTTCTCGGTACACCGGAATGCCAGTCATCTGCAATGACCAAACTGTGATGTCAGCCGTTAGCTCTTGCAATTGAGGGATCAAAAACTCCCCCACCGGCACGCTGAACATCCAGAAGAAACCCGTAAACAACAAGATACGACCCACTTCATTGCCCATCAGCATCCAAATAAACAATGGCAACAATGCGAAGGTGGCAGCTTGCTCAATGACTAAAGCTTGCGCCAACGTGCCAAACAACCAAATGCCTAGCACTGGGAGGACAAATAAGGCCGGGAATAATGAGGGTTTGATTGTTGCGTTATTCAATTGTGCCCATCGTTGCTTAATCAAGTACACACAGATAGGGAGGATCAAAAAACAGTGGGCGAAGGTTTCTGAGCGGTACCAAATGGCTACTGCAGACTCAATACTGGAGTAGAACAACGCCCCCCATAACGCGAAAATGGCGATCAATCCCTGGAAGATAGTGCTGCGGACAAAATTCATGAAGCGGTCCCTGTGTCATTAGCAAAAAGTTGAGGCAATTGGGCCAGTGTCGCATTCCATTGAAGGTGATCAACGACCCACTGACGATTCATCGGTGCGTTTTGTTCTGCTTGGATATACTCGCAAACTTTCGCTGCGGTTGCTCTTGGATCGTCGGTGATATGAACGTGCTCAGTTCGCGCATCGATACCTTCAATCGCCATAGTGGTTGCGATCACAGGTTTAGCCATAGACAGGGCTTCAATTACTTTATTTTGAATGCCCCGAGCGATCTGAAGTGGTGCAACCGTCACCTTTGCATCACGAATATACGGACGAACGTCTTTGACTCGCCCCGTTACCACTATGCCGTGTTTACCATCCAGCGCACTGACTTCGCTGGTTGGGTTGCCCCCTACTACGTAAAAACTGGCCGTCGGCAAGCTTTGTCTGACCAAAGGCCAAACGTGTTTGGCAAACCACAAAACGGCGTCCACATTGGCCCAGTAATCCATTGCGCCGGTAAACACCACATCAACACCATCCATTTTGTCAGGTTCGGTAGGCGCTTGGGGGTCAAAAAAAGCTGTATCTACGCCGTTTAGCATGCCGCTAATACGTTCATGTAAAGACGAGTCTACTTGCTTTTTGAAAAGCTCTGCTTCTGGGCCACTAACAAACAAACTGTGCTGAGCCCGCGCGGCGACGCTATTCTCGAAACGCTGTAAGGTGCGATACTCTCGACTGTAGATCCAACTCGACAGTCCCCGTTTACCTTCGGCGTACTGACGCCACTTATCCGAATCCACATCGACAAAATCCACTACTTCGTTGAGTGATAAGTGCTGATGAGATTCAGTAAATTGGGCCATTACAGAGGAGTAAATAAATACGTTTTTCATGCCGACATCCGCTAGGGTCTGATCGACCCAGCGTTGCATCTCGCCACTGCCGTAATAAGGCAAGGAGATAGGCTTGCCGCTCAGAAAAGCCGTCAATCCCTTAATTTTGCACCACAACTTGTTCTGATTTAACAGTTTGGTTTGAACGCAGTAGTCGTTAAGCGTTTCTGCGTATTGCCAATCGAAGGGATCATCAACAAAGCTGCCCAGATAGACATCAAACTCTTCGCTGAGGGCTTTGAGAATATTGAAGGACCGAATTTTGTCCCCTTTGTTGGGCGGGAACGGGATCCGATGGCATAAAAACAGTAACGGTTCCTTCTTTGCCATGCTGTTATCCCAGGTACTTGGACAGGAAAGGTCCGATACGGTTGCTCAGCCAAACCGGCAGCTTTTGCCAGATTTTAATAAAGAACTGATATTTGGGGTTGTTCGGACTCAAATTTGGCAGTTCTTGGGCCTTCACCAAGTGAAACTGGTAATGCAAGGCAACCGGTTCCATACCCCATGTGCGTTTGTAATTAAACGCGCCGGAATCGTCTTTGCTGCGTCCAAAATCAAAATAATTTGAGCCGTGTGCATCACGACTGTGGCACATCAACTGATAGTACATAAAGTCGTTACTTTTCAAAGCGCGAGCTTCGTGTAGGCCACCACCATAATAGGGCAAAACCTGACCTTTATAGTAGAAGCTCAGCACTGAAGATACCGGCTTGCCGTCGTGCTCTACTGTCAACACTTCACATTGCTCAGGGAATTCTTCCCGCAGGGCATCAAAGTACTTGGCAGGAAACACCGGTGTTCCTAAATTTCGCACACTCTCAGAATAGACACGATAGGCGGTCGCCGTGTCGGCATCAGCGCGCCAAGACAAATTGTTTTTCAAAGAATGTCGGATGACTGCTCGTTGCTTTTTCTTTACCCCAGCAAGGACCTCGTCATCGGTGGGCGCAATATCCCAGCCAAAGGTCGAATGAGCACATTTGCGAGTCAACTTGGGATTATTACGTTCAAAGGGATAACGCAACTCGAGATAATCGACTGCCAGTTCATTTGCTTTATCGATAGCTTGCTGTTCCAAAAACGTCATTACGTCTTCGTTGTCAGAAGCCACACCTCCGAAAACACAAAAAGGCGTAGAAATCAGCGCATGACCAAAGAGACGGCTTTTTTGCTCCACCAAAGGCAGCACACCGACGATTTCGTCGTTTTCCAGCGCGTAAAGATAGTAACATTTGTGCTGATAAATGCGTTCAATGATCCTTTTCCATCCACATAGATGGAAAAACGATCCTCTACTGCACTGTTCAACAAAGGCATCCCATTTTTGTTGCTCGGCAGTGTCATTGCATAAAATTTTAACTTGGTACTGCGTGGTCACTAGGCTACTCCGTAGACATCTTTCATCGTAGACCAGTTAAAGTCTTGCAGCAGACGCTCTAGCTTACCTTGGGTGCGGTGAAGATTGACATAGTGACGGAAACGCGACTTCAATGGCGCATTGGTCAAACGTGGTTGATCAGCATCAATTTCCCACGGGTGGAAATAAAACGAATAGGGCTGCTTCTCTTGCGCTAGGTAGCGATTCACTAGTGTCTTGGTTAACGCATAAGGATACAAACGGAAGTAACCACCGCCACCAATGGGTACCTGCTTACCCATCATTTTCAATGTAGGAATTGGAATTTCGATGATCTTTTCTGGGCGTTCGTAGGCGAATCTCGGCCAGTCAGGTGTACCATACAGATCGTGTTTTACCGGATAGGTGCTGGAACTGTACTTAAATCCCAGCTCAGCCAAGACTTCAAAGGCCCATTCGTTGTCGTAACCGATAGAGAAGCTTGGCGCACGATAGCCAGTTAGCTTCTCGCCAATTAGATCTTCCAAATGATTTTTGGAACGGGTGACATCAGCGAGAAATTCTTCGCGGGTCTGTTCGTAGGCGCGGCGATGAGCGTAGCCATGACTAGCAATTTCGTGACCTTGGGCATGGATTTCTTTGATCAGTTCAGGATAACGCTCGGCGACCCATCCCAACACAAAAAAGGTTGATTTCACTCCGGCTTGAGCGAAAACATCAAGTAGCCTGCGGGTATTTGCGTCTACCCTGGGTTGATACTCATTCCACTGATCGGGCTTGATTATCGAATCGAATGCCGATACGTGAAAAAAATCTTCCACATCCACCGTCATCGCATTAAGTGCTGGGTGTTTTGCCACCTTATCTTCCTTTACCGAACAATACGACTTCTACGGTTCGTATTAAAATCAACATGTCTAACATCAAACTTTGATGTTTTACGTAATAAAGGTCAAATTTTAATTTTTCCATGGAGTCTTCAACACTGGCTCCATAGGGATAATTCAACTGAGCCCACCCTGCCAAGCCGGGTTTCACGTTGTGGCGCTGATTGTAATAAGGAATTTCACGGATCAACTGTTCGACGAACTCAGGACGCTCTGGGCGGGGGCCGATAAAGGCCATTTCGCCACGGAAGATGTTCATCAACTGAGGGAGTTCATCAATCCGGTATTTGCGGATAAAGTGACCAATGCGCGTCACCCGATTGTCGTCTTTACTGGCCCATTTAGCACCGTCTTTTTCTGCATCGGGACGCATACTGCGAAACTTCACGATTTTGAACAACTTGCCGTTGAGCCCAACTCGCTCTTGTTTATAAAACACAGAGGTGCCCGTTTTGCGACCGTCATCTAAATAAATGATAACCGCCGTGAGTAACATAAATGGCCAAGTGAACAGCAAAACCACAAACGCGATAAAGGCATTCAGGCCGTACTCCAACGCGTCTCGTAGGTAGTTTTGCGAATTGAAGCCATTGGAATAGACCACCCAGCTTGGGTACATTAGATTAACCACAATCTGTCCGGTTTCTCGCTCCATGAAATCCAACAGGTCAGTAATCTCGATGCCCCGTAAACGGCAGTCGAACAACACTTCGATGGGCAAGGTTCCGCGGCGCTGGTCACAAGCGATGATGATTTCATCGATTTCGTTATCAATGACATAGTTACGGAAATTTTCGTCTACTTTTACGTGGACCAAGCGCTCGTTGCGGATCCCATCTTCACGGTTATCGCCAGGAATGGGAATAAAACCCAGCAGCTCAAAACCGAGGCGGTCCACGTCACGACGCATTCGCTTTTCGATGATGGAAGCCCTCTCCCCTGCACCAATCACCACGATGCGCGTACGCCCAAGGCCCAATAGACCCAGACGGTTAGTAAAATAACGGAAGGTTACAAGAGCCAAAATAATCATTCCCGCCGTAACTGGCAGGAAGTAAGGGTGCATGCGGATATCGGCCAACAACGTGCCAGTTAAGATTTCCACAACAAAATAGGTAAGCGCCAAGCTGACAAAAATACGACGAATGATGCCACGGAAGGTTTCACGTAGTTTCGCCTCGTATAAGCCCACAGAAAGGGATGACACCAACACTAAGAACGTAATTAGGCCGATGTTGGCAATCAGTTGTACAAAATCAGGTGACGGGGCATTGAGAAGGTTGACGACCAAGAAGTTGGCCATGTAAGTGGTGTAAGACACGATCACCGCTTCAGCGAGAACGAGTGCATTTGACCGTTTATTCTGCTTATTATTGGTCGCAGCCATTAACCCTTACCTCTGGATTTAAATAGGAAATTTATCATATGCTAAATTATCTAATTGAGATAGACTAACTTTTCTGGGATGCCATTATAGAGATTAAAACGCTCTGGTAAATGGCAAGTTAGTGACATTTATTTCCGTTTGGACAGGAAAGACAGATATGAAAGCAACGAAAATCGCACATATACTGATGTTATCTGCTGTACTGGGTTGGGTTGCTGGATGCAGTAATACAAGCTCATTGCCGCAGGCCACCACACGTGCATCTTTAACCACCAACATAGATAACTACAGTTATTTAATTGGTCCTGGTGACAGTTTAAACATTTTTGTGTGGCGTAATCCGGATGTATCCGGCAACTTCCTGGTCCGTCCAGACGGTATGATCACCACCTCTTTGGTTGAAGACATTCCCGTTTCCGGCAAAACTCCCACCGCGCTAGCTCGCGATTTGGAACAAGAGCTGGGCAAATACATTCGTGATCCTATTGTAACCGTGAGCGTCAGTGGCTTTAATGGCCCTTTCAGTGAGCAAGTTCGCGTGATCGGTGAGGCTTCCTCTCCCCGTGCTATCAACTACACTGAAGATATGACTTTGTTGGATTTGATGATTAAGGTTGGTGGTTTGACCGAATTCGCTGATGGCGATGATGCAAAACTGATTCGAGTTGTTGATGGCGTACAAAGAGAGTATCCAGTATTTTTGCATTCACTCATCAAAGAAGGTCAAATTAGCGCCAACGTAGACATTCTGCCTGGTGACATTTTGATCATCCCAGAAGCTTGGTTCTAGTCACAAGGTCTAGGTCTTTCGATTAACAAAGGTATGCAGAAGTAACTATGTTAGGAATACAAGAAGCCATCGATCAGGTCCTCACGTACGTCAAAGGCGTGTGGATCAAGAAGCGCTACATTATTATCTCAACCTGGCTAATCTGCCCGATAGGTTGGGCTTATGTGGCAAGTTTACCTGATGAGTACTCCTCATCGGCACGGTTGTTCGTAGATACCAACAGTTTGCTTAGACCCCTACTAAGAAATCTGGCGATATATAACAACCCTTCGGATCAGGTAAGCCAGGTGGCGCGTACCTTGTTGAGTCGCCCGAATCTGGAAAAAATCGCTCGTGAAGCTGACTTGGACATCACTGTCACTACCCAGGAGCAGATGAACGAGTTGATTGAGAACTTGAGAAAGCACATCAATCTTAGCGGCACACGAGATCAGAACATCTACACCATTCGTTACTCCTCTGATTCACCTGAACTGGCGCAAAAAATCGTACAGATTACCTTGAACGAATTTGTTGAATCGTCTTTAGGTAACAACCGTCAAAGCAGTGACTCAGCAGAAGAATTCATCAATCGTCAAATTGAAGAATACGAGCAACGTTTAGAAGAAGCAGAGCAGCGTTTGGCGGATTTTAAAGTCAGCCGAATTGATCGTGCTCCTGGCTCAAGCCGAGATTATTACAGCCAGTTGCAGCGCCAAATCAGTGAGCTACAGGCTACGGAATTGCGTCTGTTGGAACTTAACTCTCAATTGGCTGCAGCAAAAGCGCAAATGCTCGGTGAAGCGCCTGTATTTGGTTTGGCTGCGCCCGACTCCCGAGTGGCTCCGTCTATCTCAACCAAATACGACGACCGAATTGCGTCTCTTGAAGGCAAAATCGATGAATTGTTGATTCAATACACCGAAAACCATCCGGACGTGATAAAGACCAAGAACCTGCTCGAAAATTTGTATGACGAGCGGGAAAAACACATTCAAAGCTTGAGTGATGTGGCAGAAGAGACCGGTTCTTATTCGCAATTTGGTAACGTGAACCAAAACCCGGTTTACCAAGAACTTAAATTGTCTGTGGCACAATTTGAGACGCAGATCGCCCAGTTGAATGTGCGCGCAGAAAAGTACCGCACAAAAATTGCAGAGCTTGAAAAAATCGTCGACTTGGTGCCGCAAATTGAAGCTGAAGCACAAGGTTTAAACCGTGATTATCAAATCACGAAAGAAAAATACCTTGAGTTGATTAGCCGTCGTGAGCAAGCTGAGCTGTCTCGTAAAGCCGAAGCCACTTCGGATGACGTCCAATTCCGCGTAATCGATCCACCTACTTTGCCCACCAGACCTTCGGGACCAAACCGAATTTTGCTCTACAGCACAATTCTGGTGATGGGCTTTGCAGTTGGCTTGGGTATCGCATTCCTAGTGAGCCAAATCAATCCTGTGGTACTGAGTCCTAGCCAATTGGTCAGCAACTTCGGTATTCCAGTATTTGGCAAGGTATCGCACATTAACGCTCAGGCTATTGCCAGGGTTGACCGACGACGAATGCTGGTCTTTACCGCATCGAGTTTGGTCATTTTGTTCATCTACATGGGACTGGTGTACATAGACATTGCTTATGGTCGTCTGCCCTTCAATCTTTTGGGGAACATAGTGTGAGCACGATAGAAAAAGCGCTTCAAAAGAATAAAGCGTTAAACCAAGAAAAAGCGGAAACAGAGGCAAAAGCCGCTGAATCCAATACTTTGGAAGCGGCAGCCGAGAAGGCCAAACAAGCCAAAGCAGAGGCCGCCGCTCAAGCAGCGACTCAAACTGCGCAGCCCGAGCCAGCGGCTGCCCCTGCTGAGCCGACCGCAACAGCGAATGAGGTTGTCTCCAAACAACCATCTGCGCCTGTGGCCGAGCCGCCTATGCAGGGCAACAATTTAACCGGTCGCGAGAAGTTCATCCCTTTGACGAATGTGCAACGGGACGGTTTTGTGTCCAATGTGGGCCGCAATACCATCAACGAAGAATATCGAGCAATCAAGCGTAAAGTATTGAGCAACGCTTTCGGGCCTTTGGCGAAGACCTTGCGAAATGCCAATATCGTCATGGTGACCAGTCCAAATCCCAATGAGGGCAAAACCTTTACGGCCATCAATTTGGCCTTGAGTATCGCTCTGGAACAGGACAAAACGGTGCTTTTGGTTGACGCCGACGTACTGCGTCCAAGTGTTATGAAAACCTTAGGGCAACCCTTTGAAAACGGATTGATGGAGTATCTTTTGGGTGAGGTTGATGATTTAAGTGAAGTCATCCATCACACAAATTTAGATACTTTGAGAATTATCCCCGCGGGTAAATCTCACCACCTATCAACCGAGTTGCTCGCCAGTGAAAAAATGCTTGAGTCTGTTGGTGAGTTTGCTCACCGATATCCAGACCGGGTGGTAATTATTGACAGTCCACCTTTGTTGGGTATCAACGAAACTGCAATTTTGGCGAATCTTGCGGGCCAAGCGGTGGTGGTGGTTCAAGAAGGTAAAACCTCGTTGAATCGGGTTTCAGAAGCCGTTGAACAACTCAACCCGGACATGGCAAAAGGCTTTGTGGTAAACAAGGCCAAACGCAGTTCAAATGAAGGTTCAGGATACTATGGCTACTACTATGGTAGCGATGATAGCGGTCAATAGGGAATTACTTTGAAAGTTGCATACATCTGTGTACCAGCTTTGCTGGTTTATCCAATGTTGGCTGGTGCGGAATTAAATTTTAATTCTAATGTGAGCGCATCCTATGTGAACGATTCGTCCAAGTCAGAGGCGTTTTCACGGCGTACCTCTGACATTCTGACGTTGGAGCCCACTTTTGGCGCATCCTATAGAGCAAAGAAGCTACAGCTTGGGTTAAACGCAAAGTATTTGTATGTAGATAACCGCGCCAGTGGCGGTGCAAGTGAAGTTGACATTGACCAACAAAATCGTTTTACCAGCTACGACTACAATGGCAATTTGAGTCTGATTGACAATGTATTGTCAATTAACGCCCGAGGCAGTCAAAACTATCGAAACACCATCGCCGGTAACGCATTGGTCAACGACGAGCTTTTTGGCAGCCAAGAACTATCTAAGACCCAGCGCAACTCGGCAGGTTTTTCCCTAGGATTGGTTCAGGGCGACTGGGTACGGTTTACCGCGAACGGCAACTACAGCAATGTGAAAAGTGACCGTCAGGTATTTACCGACAGTAAACTGGACAATACCAACTACTCCGCTACCGCACGCCTCTTCTCTGGAGACGAGGTAGAGAGCGTACGCTGGGAATTTACTGGGCAATACAACGATACCAATGGTTCAGGTTTAAACGACAGCATTGCGGAAGTGTACCGCGGTGATATTCATATCGGCCTTTGGGGTGATTTTAAATTCTTGATTACTGGGCAAAAAGAAACCAACGAAATCACCTCAAACCAAGCGGAAGCAAACCGCAATTTTGATTTTGAAAGCTACGGTGCAGGTCTGTCCTTCTACCGTAACGAACAGCGGTTTATCGACGTCACCTACAATAAAGCACAGCGTACCGACCAACCAGACACCAACTATCTGGGTTTGAAGTTCGCTTGGCGTGTTTCCCAGCGCACCTCCATAGACGGTGAATATGGGCGACGTTTTTATGGCAAAAGCGGACGCTTTAGCTTGTCCCACAACAGTCGCAAATTGCGTAACCGGGTTTCCTATGAAGAGACCGTGACCAACTACACTCGTTTGATTGCGGGTGAAGCGAGTACCGGTGTATTTGTTTGTCCCATTGGTGTGCAAGATTTTAGCCTTTGCTTTCAACCCACTTCAATTGATTATGAATTGCAGCCAGACGAAGAATTTTCCAACTTAACCTTTATCACACCGGAAATCAGTGAAGCGTCTGTTTTGCGCAAAAACTTGTTGATTAATTCTGGTTACACTTTCCGTAAGCTGAAAGTGAACGTCACCATAAGAGACACAAACACGTCCTATATTGATGGCTCTCGTGATCAAGATACTCTGACTACCAGTTTAAATTTGAATTTAAAGCTGAATCGGCGCTCTAGCGTTGCTTGGAACAACACTTTTGTGAGCTTCGATAACCGAGCAAATATTGAAGGATTTAGTGCGGACAACGACGATGTGTGGACTTCGAATGTTAGTTACAAACGCACCATCAACAGAGATCTTTCAGCGACTCTTGCCTATCAGCATACGGAGCGTCGTTCACCGGTATTAAACCGGGATTTTGACTCCAATCGCATTTCATTGCGTCTGACGTACAAGCTCTTCTAAGAGCAGTACGTCAGCCGTTCATTCGATAAGCAAATAGCAATAGCGCTACCAATACTAATCCGACTATAGTCAGTTCCTTTGCATATTTACCAGGGAAATATGCAATGCGACGATTACGTCGTCTTTCGATATGTGTACTGCCCATTTGTGTCACAGGTTTCAAGCGCCTCATCTTTTCACCCTCAATGTGCACGGTAAAGTTTATACTCGCACAGAATTAGAGAGGATCACAAACAATTAGTTCATTATTTCACCAGCACAATTTCACTGGATGAACTTTTATCGGCGCTTATTTGTGAAACATTAAGCCAATATTTACCTCTTGGCTTAATCGTCAGATTTGAGCCTTACGTAAGTTTTATACTTCTTTTTCAAGAGGTTATCTATGTAACGTGTAAGCTTGATTTTGTGGCTGATGGCGTTGTCCAATGCGTCAGTTAACTCATTGAGCATGGTCTTGTAATATTCAACATCTTTGACTTGCCCGGACTCAGTTACACTGGTTGCAGGCTCTGGAGAGCCACTTTCTGAGGGTAACGCGGGGCTGGGTTGAGCCTGTTCAACCTGCGGCTGTTCTTCAGGTCTGAACATCTCTTCAGACACTTCTTTGATGACATTACCCACAGCCTCTTCATCCAATGCTGACAATTCTTCTAAAAATCCATATAACAAAATCCGATCCATCAGGGTGTTGATCCGCCGGGGAACTCCATTGGTAAATTTGTAGATGCGATCGAAAGCTTCTGGCGAAAACAAACCCGTACCTGAGTACCCGGCATGATGGAGACGATATTCTATGTATTCGCGACACTCGTCGTTGGTCAACGGAGCCAAATGGCAAGAAGCAACAATACGTTGTCTAAACTGCTCCATATTTGGCGCACGTAAGATCGGTTGTAATTCTTCTTGGCCAAGTAAAAAGCTCTGCAGTAGTGGTTTGCCTTTCTGTTGGAAGTTAGACAACATACGTAGCTCTTCAATCGTCTCAAGAGGCAAGTTTTGCGCCTCATCAACGATTAACAACGCACGCTTACCCTGCCCTGCCAACTGATACAAATACACTTCTAGATCTTTGAGAATGTCCGCTTTGGTTTTGTTAAGGTTGTCGAGTCCAAACTTGGATGACACCATCTTCACCAGCTCATCAGGCGAAAGCTTAGGTGTGACAATCTGGGCTGCAACGATGTCATCTTCAATATCGTCTAGCAAACTATTCGCAATAGTGGTTTTTCCGGTGCCGATGTCACCGGTAATGACGATGAACCCCTCAGCTTGAGACAAACCATATTGTAAGTAGGACATGGCTCTTTTGTGCCATTTACTGGCAAAGAAAAAACTCGGATCAGGAGTCAATTGAAAAGGTTTCGAATTTAAACCGTAATAATTTTCGTACATATCAATACCATACTGCCTGATGAGGGATCAGAACCATTACTAGAGTTGGCTAGCTTAGCGATTACCGCTTATTGACGCAATCGCTAAGCCTAAAAAATCCCCAAAATGCGATCATTGCCATCATCCTCGGAGGATTTGCGTGTATGCTAAATAAAACCAGTGTAAATGAGGAAAACAACAATGGAAGAAACCTTAAATCAAAGTAGCGAGACTATAGAATTGATTACCGAAACAGGTATCGAGTTGGGTATGACCTATGGGCCGAAATTGATCCTTGCCTTAGTGGTATTGGTGCTGGGCTTTTGGCTAATCGGCATGGTGCTCAAAGGAATTGATCGGGCAATGGCATCAGCGAACGTTGATGTCACCTTAACCAAATTCCTGCTCAGTATTGTCAGTGTGTTGATGAAACTGCTGTTGATTGTGGTATTTGCATCTATGATTGGCGTTGAGACGGCATCTCTGATCGCAATGCTTGGTGCGGCCGGCTTAGCTATAGGCTTGGCGTTGCAAGGCAGCTTAGCGAATTTTGCCGGTGGCGTACTTATCCTGCTGTTCAAACCTTTCAAAGCCGGTGACATCATTGAATCTCAGGGATACTTAGGACGGGTAAAAGAGATCCAGATTTTCAATACAATATTGTTGACGCTGGACAACAAGCGCGTAGTCATACCAAATTCGCTGTTGTCCAACGGTTGCGTTACCAACCTGTTTTGTGAGCCCACCCGCCGAGTCGACATTACTTTTGGCATTAGTTATGGCGATGATATTCTGGCCGTGAAGAAATTGCTCCATGACATCATCAGCAGCGATGAGCGGGTTCTAAAAGATCCTGGATTTGAGATACATGTTTCCGCCCACGCCGACAGTTCGATCAACATTCTGACACGCAGTTGGGTAAACAGTGAAAACTACTGGCCAGTCTATTTTGACCTGTATGAGAAAGTGAAGCTGGCATTTGACGAAAACGGTGTGACCATCCCGTTCCCGCAAAGAGATGTGCATTTGTTTCAAAGCAACGGTTAAGCTTGGTTCAAGCCGTAAAATACTAAAAAGGCGCCTGACTATCGGCGCCTTTGTTTATTCTTGGCTCTGTTGTTTGCTGTCGACTATGTTCTTGATAATGTTGGTGGTTGACACGCCATCTTCAAAATTCAATACCCGCACATCGCCACCATTTGCCAAGACCTGTTTGGCGCCGGCGATTTCAGACACTTTATAGTCGCCCCCTTTGACCAAAATATCCGGTAATATTTCGCTGATGAGCCTCTCGGGAGTGTCCTCGTCAAACTCGACTACCCAGCATACCGAAGCCAATCCCGCCAAAACTGCCATGCGTCGTTGCAGATTGTTGATAGGACGGCCCTGGCCTTTGAGTCGCTTAACCGAGGCGTCTGAATTCACTGCAACAATAAGCTTGTCGCCCAACTGACTGGCATTTTGTAAATAGGACACATGACCGGCATGCAGTATGTCAAAACAACCATTGGTCATGACAATTTTTTCTTTACGCTGTTTGGCATGGGACACGGCAATTGCCAACTGCTGTTGGGTCATCACCCCTGTGCCTTGATGTTGTTGAATAGACAGACTTTGCGCCAATTCGTTGAAGCTGACCGTTGAAGTACCCAATTTACCCACTACGATACTCGCCGCGACATTAGCCAATGCACTGGCATCGGCTAAACTCGCCCCTGCAGCGATGCTCGCAGCCAAAGTCGAAATTACCGTGTCTCCAGCACCGGTGACGTCATACACCTCTTTCGCTTGAGCAGGCAGATGCAGCTCATCCTCTCCTTTGCTCAGCAAAGTCATGCCCTTCTCTGAGCGAGTCACCAATAGCGCCTGTAAGTTAAGGGAATGAATGAGTTCTTGAGCCTTGCCTACGATGCTGTCCTCGTCGTGACATTGCCCCACTACGGCCTCAAATTCGCCCATATTGGGGGTAAGTAGCGTCGCACCTGAATACTTGTTGAAATCTTGCCCTTTGGGATCCACCACTACTGGAATGCCTTGTTGTCGAGCCAAGTCGATTAATTCTTGCACCTGACTCAACGCCCCTTTGGCGTAATCGGACACCACGACCAGATTGACATGGGGCAATTGTTCTTGGAAACGACGATGTAAGTCGCCTTTGTCGACCGCGGAAAAGTCTTTTTCAAAGTCAAGGCGGATCAATTGTTGGTGGCGACTCATAATACGAAGCTTGGTAATGGTATCGAAGCCATTTACGGGCAAAAAGTCGCATGCTACGCCCAACGATTCGAGTTTGGTTCTCAATATATCAGCAGACTCGTCGTTTCCGGTAAGGCCCAACAAGGTCACATTGGCCCCTAAGGCTGCGGCATTTAAGGCAACGTTTGCCGCGCCACCGGGTCGGTCTTCAATGCCATTGATGGCCACCACAGGCACCGGCGCTTCAGGCGAAATTCGCCCTGTGGCCCCACTCCAGTAACGGTCCAACATGATATCGCCAACCACTAAAATGTTAGCCTTGGAAAAGTCTGGTAACTGCATTGATAAGTTCCAAAAAACGAGAATGTTTATGGGGCGAAACTATACCAATGCCGCACTACAAATGCGAGCTAAGGCGCGTGGGAAATCCCACACGCTCTAGAAATCAGATGACGAAATGATAGATGGAGAAATAGTGACAAGCGCAGCCAGCAATAACAAATACATGCCAGATGGCATGGGTGAATTTGACCTTTTTGGCCACATAAAACAGCACGCCGATGCTGAAACATAAGCCGCCAGCAATTAACAATGCCAACCCAGAGCCAGGCACCGCTTGATAAAGAGGGTAGATCAAAAACACGGCTAACCAACCCATTACCAGATAAGTAATGACGGAGACTTTCGGAAAACGGCTGCGGGCAAAACATTTAAACACCACACCAAACAAAGCGATGGACCAAATCACCACAATGGCAGTAATCCCCAGCCATCCGCCAATGCTGACCAATAAAAATGGCGTATAGGTACCGGCAATGAGCAAATAAATGGCACTGTGATCGAGTAATTTTAACCAACCTTTAACCCGTTGATTGGTCGCCCCATGATAAAAGGTCGAGGCCAAAAACATGATGGTCAGGGTTGCACCATAAATGGCCGATGACGTAATAGCCAATGTGGAGTCGCTGCGCAACAATAAATACACCAGTCCCACAATGGCGAAAATCAGTCCCAATCCATGACTAATACTATTGAGCCACTCTTCGGTTGGCGAGTAGCTTGATTTGGACACAGATGCCGATTGGTTCTGCATTGGACACCTCCAATTGATGAAATTATCGACATTCTAATACTTCAGCGTACACTTGTACACTCAAATGCGTTATTGAAGCGCAGATCACAACCCGTTAGTCTTACCCTATTCTGTTTCCAATCAAGTCAGTTCGATGTGGACTTTGTACATCATAGAAAACAAATATGGTCATCTGTATACAGGCATCTGCAAGGATGTAAGCAAGCGCTTTGCACAACATCAGGCCAGCGGTAACCTGTGCGCAAAGGCCTTGCGAGGGAAAGGTCCCCTGAATTTACGCTATGCTGCGCAAGTAGGCGATCACTCTACGGCACTAAAGGCTGAGATGTGGGTGAAAAAGCTAACTCGTCGGCAAAAAGATAAATTGCTCTGCGGTGATTTAACCTTGGCTTTTGACCATGCCCTTGACCAGACAATTGCAGAATGAGCGAGAGCTATATCACCAAGCCTGCGAGGATCAAGGCAATGCCTACACTGATCACAAGCTCAATACTGGCCACACCGATATTATGCTGATGATCGATCTCTTGCACCACGTCTAACCCTGCTAAAATAATGCGTCTAGAGATGGAGACCAAAGCCGACAGCAATAATGTCAGCACCATTCCAATGATCAACCAACTGGTAAGATTGCTCACATATCCAACTGGGTTATATATCAGCAACTCGCTGGCAGACGCGACCACCAGAGCGGTACCCAGTAAATTGCCCGAATGTTGGATGGCCAGTGCCAATTGCCCCTTGCTTAGTGACCGCTGTAATGAACCACTTTGGTTGTTCTCTTTAAAGCGACGTTCATAGATCCGCGTAGTGATCAACAAAATGGTTTGAGCCACCAAAAAGCCTGAGAAAATTGCAAAAAAAGCATTCACGTCGGCCCCATCCACCCACAACATCACACTGCGGATGATGATGGCTGTTGAAATGGCACTGGAAGCATCTACCAGAGCAATAGAGGTGTTACGCTTTTTGATGTGCAACTCTTTGTCGAGTCGATTCAAGATCAGTTTATCGTGGGCAAAACGTCCGATTTTGATCAGAATGATGCCCATCAAACCGTACAACAGCATGCTCAGTGCTGCAGTCTTGTAATCGTTTTGATTGGAACTGGCTGCCGCTGCTGACATTACGATACACAGCGCCAACATGCGCCCGGCAACACTGATGCCAAAGGCAAAGTTATCTTGTGCACACAGTTCGTCCGAACTACTCACCGATGCCATACGTCCGGATAATAAGCGCATGGTAAACAACAGCGCCACCGCAATGACAATATCAATGCCTACAAATATCCAGATTTCGGGCGAAATGGGGATTAAATTCACAAGTGCTTGCATGGTCTGGTTAATCCAACTAATCCATCTGATTGAGTAATATAAAAGCATGAACTTGATTGAAATGCCAAGGTTTACTGTGCCGCCACTTGCCGCACTCCCTAATCAATAGCTTGGGCATAGGATTATTGATTTCTTTTGCTAATTTATCCCACTATAGTATTGGCAGTTCTTATGCTCAGTAGGTCAAATTCGAACTTATGCAGACCCATCCGACAGACACCATATCACTCCGACAACAGGCTTGCTTTGACAAGTTAGTGGCAACCGATTTGACCCTATCCTGGCAACCTAAAAATGACTCATTGATAGTCCAAGCAGCGGGTTTAAGTGACTTTGTCGCGAAACAATTGGATCACACTCCAGCATTAGTAGAGCACTTTAGCGATGCGGCTTTGATGGATATCCAAGATCTGGACTACAACCTTTTGCTGCAAGAGCAACTGGCGCTGATTGACATGGATGGTTCTGATGCAGAGCAACAGTTATTCCGCACCCTTCGTCAATTTCGCCGCTATCATATGATGCGACTCGCCTGTCAGGATCTACTCAATGTGCAGCCTATCGAACGGTCTTTGCAAAAAGTATCCGCGTTAGCCGACGCCTTGATCATTGAATGCTATCAATGGCTGTATCACCAGCATTGCCGGCGCTATGGCACTCCGATGGGTGAATTTGGGCCCCAACCGTTGTTGATTCTGGGCATGGGCAAACTGGGCGGTCGAGAACTCAACTTTTCATCGGATATTGACCTCATATTCTTCTACCCTGAAAACGGTGAGATAACCAATGGACGCAAACCTGTAGAGCATCAACCGTTTTTCACCAAATTGGCGCAAAAGCTGATTGGGGCCTTGCATCAAACAACGGTCGATGGACAAGTTTTTCGAGTCGACATGCGTCTGCGTCCCTTTGGCGACAGTGGTCCTTTAACCATGCATTTTCCCGCAGTGGAAGACTACTATCAGGAACAAGGTCGCGAATGGGAGCGATACGCCATGATCAAGGCACGTATACTCAACCCAAAATGCGCCTACAGCGAGGAACTCAGCAACATACTTAAGCCCTTTGTTTACCGTCGCTACCTCGATTATGGTGCAATTGACTCGCTGCGCAAAATGAAAGGACTGATATCTCAAGAAGTCCGCCGCCGAGGACTAACCGATAACATTAAATTGGGTCAAGGTGGTATTCGTGAAGTCGAGTTTATTGTGCAAAGTTTCCAGCTCATAAAAGGGGGCCGAGAAACCGAGTTGCAATCGGCCAGTCTACTCGACGTCCTCAACAGGCTTCCGGCACATGAACTGTTGTCCTCGAATGAGGCAACCGCACTTAGAGAGAGTTACTTGTTTTTGCGCAAGGTGGAACATTGTCTACAACAGTTTAACGATGAGCAGACGCAAATTTTGCCTCAATCTGAGCTGGATCAACAGCGACTGATACAGGTCATGGAGTTTGCAAGTTACACTGATTTCTTATCTGTTTTGCAAAAGCACATGAACCAAATCCATCATCAATTTCAATTGTTGGTCGGCAACGGTGAAGGAGAAGATGGAGCCGCTCAGAGTCATTTGCCCAGCATTTTCTCTGATCTTTGGATGCTTGATTTGGACATAAATGAGATGCGGGAGGCTCTGCCCCAATGGCAGGAACATCCCGTTACCGAAGACTTTTTTGCTCCATTGCTTGATTTCAAGCATTGGTTACAAAAGCGAGGGCTGACACAACGGGGCGCAGATACGTTAAATCTAGTCATGCCCAGTATCCTGCACGGCTGTTTGTCCCACGCTGAACAATCAGCAGAGCAGGTTGCAGAAAATCAAACTCTGCCGCGTCTCATCGATATTTTTAAAGCGATCATGGGCAGGACGACCTATTTGCAATTGCTAGCCGAAAACCAAGGCGCACAGCAACAGTTAGTTAGACTATGTCATGCCAGCCCGTGGATCGCTGCGCAATTGAGTCGCTACCCTATTTTGTTGGATGAGTTGTTAAACCCGGCAACCCTGTACCATCCCACAGAATTGGAAGCCTATCCCAGTGAATTGCGACAAATGCTGCTGCGTGTGGATCCCGACGATTTGGAAACCCAAATGGAGGTACTGCGACAGTTTAAACAGATTCAGCAATTGAAAATTGCCGCAGCCGATGTCACTGGCGCTCTACCCATAATGAAAGTCAGTGATCATTTGACCTTCCTTGCCGAAGCCATTGTCAATGAAGTGGTGAATATGGCTTGGCAACAAATGGTCGAAAAATATGGCGCACCGATAGATACCGATGAGCAAAATAAAGGCTTTGCGGTGATTGGCTATGGCAAATTTGGGGGGATTGAGCTTGGCTATGGGTCCGACCTAGACTTAGTGTTTCTCCATCAGTGCCAGACCAGCGCCATGACCCAAGGTGCGAAGTCCATCGAAGCGGGTTTGTTTTATACCAAATTAGCCCAACGGATCCTGCATTTATTCATGACTAAAACCCCTTCGGGTCAACTCTACGAAGTGGACATGAGATTGCGCCCATCAGGGAACGCTGGCTTGTTAGTGTGTCACATACACGGATTTAGCCAATATCAGTTAGCGGAAGCCTGGACATGGGAACATCAGGCGCTGGTCAGAGCCCGAGTAATCAGCGCGCAACCGGCCTTTGCAGGGCAATTCGATCAAATTCGCCATCAAGTGCTGGCCATGTCTCGCCCTTTGGCAGATCTGCAAGAACAAGTAGTTCAAATGCGCCGAAAAATGCGGGAAAACCTGAATCAAGGTAGCGATATTCAATTTGACTTAAAGCAAGACAGCGGCGCGATGGTTGACATCGAGTTTCTGGTTCAATATTGGGTACTAGCGAATGTTTCGCACTTTCCAGAACTCAGCAAATGGTCTGACAATGTCAGAATTATCAATGATTTAAGTAGGCTCAACATCATTGATAAAGCAGTAGCAGAGCAATTAATCGAGTCGTATCTTGTCTATCGCAACAGTGCCCACAGACTCACTTTACTGGGCAAAAAAGCACTGCAACAAAAGCACCTGTTCATTGAGCATCAACAGAAAATTGAAGGGATCTGGCAAAGCACCTTTGGTGACCAAAGCTAAAGCCGGTGATTAACGGTCTTCCAACAACGTGCAGTTTTCGTCTACGTAGGGCGACTTCTCTTCGGTGATGACCAAAGAACGCTGCTTAGGACAAATATAGGCCTGTACTTCGCCTTCAAAACTGCCGTCAATGGCCCGCGCAATTTTGGCGAGAGAGCCGGTGATGGTGTTGTCCATCTGAAACTGATTTTTAATAATGAAATCTTTGTCCAATTCCCATAGCACTTGCATGCCTTCACGTTGGGCAAACTCAGTAATGGCTTCTCTGACAGTACTGCCCGCTCGGAAACTGCGATATTTGTGCTCACCCACCCATCGTTGTGAGGTGGGCTTCTGCATGCTTTCCATTCCTTTCAAGCGATCGGACAAGGGCGTGGTGGGAGGATTGGTCTCCACCACAAAATCGCCAATGTCTTCATTAAAGGGTTTGGTTGAGGACATGCGATACGCAGTGTAAAAATCCGTTACCCCTTTGGAGACGTTTTTCTTCTCTTCGGCCCCTTCCGGTTGGGGACTGGACACATTGATGCTCTGCAAATTCAGCAGTACAGCAGCAATAATGATCAAGGCCATTGCCAGACCTAAATGCTTTGCCCAAAATAAAAAGTTCGAGGTTCTTTTTGCCATGAATTTACTTTATCGGTTACAACGATGTCCTATTGGTACAGCGAAGGATCACTTTTTTGCGGCCGAGTTTTAAACCGTTTGTGCATCCACAAATACTGCTCTGGCGCGATATCCACTAGGGATTCTACCATTTTATTGACTCGCGCTACATCTTGTTTATCGTCGCCAGAGGGGAAATCCTGAAGTCCCGGAACAAAACGAACAAGATAGCCATCAGCCGTTCGAAGAGAAACGATAAAAACCGTCTCACAATTTGCCGAGTTGGCGAACAATAGGGTCCCGGTGGTACTGGCGGTTTCAGGTACTGCGTAAAAAGGCACGAAAACACTGCGCTTAGGGCCATAATCCTGATCAGGCAAATACAAACAAAGCTCACCCTCATCTAGTGCTTGAATTAAACCTCTGACATCACGTTTGTGGATCATGTATCGGTTCGAACGGGCACGACCATAATACTGCATGTATTCCATCAAGGGGTTATTGTGTTTCCGATAAAAAGCCACACTAGGATGTTGTAAGCCAGCGATGCGACAACCCATCTCTAAATTCATGTTGTGAATCGCTAAACCCAACACGCCTTTACCCTTATCTAGAATTGCCTGCACATGCTCGTAGCCTTCCACTTTGCAGTGCTTTCTAACTCGCCAATCTGGCCACCACCAGCCCATTCCAGCCTCGAGGATAGCCATGCCGGCGTGTTCAATATTCGCTTTAAGTAGCTCGTCCCTTTGCGCCTGAGACATGTTGGGGAAACAAAGCAGTAAATTTCGATGCGCAACACGAATGCGATTTTTTGCGGCTATACTCAGCAACAGCCCCAATCCTTTGCCGAGTAGTCGTTGGACTTTATAGGGTAACCAGGAAATGCAATATAGAAAAATAATACTGAGCCAAATCAACCAATACTTGGGTAAAAAGAAGGACAGGCTAAATTTTGGGGCTTGCACATGACGTGTAGACAAAAGGCGTTCTCTATGTGTTCATTCGATGGCTATTGTAATGAACATCAATGCCACAGCGCAACTTATGAGTCAAAAGGAGCTTAAATGACTCGAGAAACCCGCAAAACGACTTTATCTCCCTCATGTGGACACCAAAAGCGATTGGATTTATGCCCTGTCGCGATACTCGAATGCCACCAAAATGGTGAGATTACCTATGTAAATCGGGCAGCTTGTCAGTTGTTTTCGAGCACCGAAAAGGAACTGCTCAAACTAAGTAGAGATACGTTGTTGAGTGAGACCTTTACCCCTTGCTGGCTCAACCAAATTGAGCAGGCAATAAAGCAGCAACAGGACTTAGAATTTGACACCTTACTTCCGTTTCGTAGCCGCTCGGCAACAACTCATCACATTTCATTAAGCCTTCAACATTATATCGGTGACAGTGGCGAACTGACCCTTCTTTACATGGAAAAGCAAGATGAGCTGGCCGAGATTCAAGCAACTAACGCCGATCTACAACAACGCTACAAAATAGCCGTACTTTCGGGTATTGGGGTGTGGGAGTACAACTGCGAGACCCAAAGATTGTGGTGGGACGAGCAAATGTTCAGACTTTACGATCTTGATAAGAAGCGCAGCACCGTCACGCTCGAATCATGGGCCAAACACATACACCCAGAGGATCAAATTCACAGCGTTGATCGATTTTTAAGTGAGAATAATAACGCTGCGCCTTATAAGGCGATGTTTCGCATCTATACCGGCAAGATGGAGGAGCGTTACGTTAAAGCCCATGGCCTAATTGTGACCAATGCCAAAGGCCAAAAAGTTTTCTCTGGGATTAATTACGACTTAACTGCGCAATGCCTAGCTCAACAGCAATTGCAATTGAACGTCTCTGAAAATGCCTTCATGTCAAAGGTTGTTCAGGAGACCGATAGTGCGGTGATCATCTGTAATAATCAGATGCGAATTCAATGGGTCAATCAGGCATTCTCTCGAATCAGTGGATACAGCTTTGACGAGGCATTTGGCCAAAATCCGAAAACCTTATTGGGCGGGCCTGAAACCGACCCAGTCACCAGCCAAAAACTGATATCAGCGATACTCAATGAAGAGGTTTTTGACGGTGAACTAATTAATTACAACAAGAACGGCGAAAAATACTGGATCCATCTGAACATGCATCCTTTGCACGAAAATGGCGAATTGAAAGGCTTTGTTGCCGTTGAAAACGACATTACCAAGCAAAAAAACTATGAATTGCAGTTGTTTCAATATAGCAACTTACAAAATGCCATACTCGATAGCACCAACCAAATCATCATTGCCACGGACCTAGACGGAAAAATACTGACGTTTAATCAAGTTGCGAGCAAGCTTTTAGGCTACGAACCGGATGAGGTAATAGAACATCATACGCCTGCGCTGTTTTTCTCTTCTGATGAATTAGTCAAACTCAAATATCGCAAACACCAAAAGGGTATGAACTCCGCCAAAGTTGGCATTGATTCGCTATTGTATGGTGTGGCTTTGGGTCAAGTTGACGAAGCAGAATGCTCCATGTTGACCCGCACTGGTAAATCCATTCCCGTGCAGATGTCCCTCTCTCCAATTGTCAGTGAGGAGCAACACATCGAAGGATATCTTCTGGTGGCACGAGATATCGCTGATTATAAACGAATCCAAGCAGAGAAAGAGCGCACCCAGTTACTGTTGGAAACCACAGGACGAATGGCAAAGTTAGGCGGCTGGGAATTCGATGTAAACGCCAACAGTTTATTTTGGACTCCGGATGTTTATCGCATCCATGAACTCCCCTTGGATCACGAAATTACCGCACAAGAAGCGATTCAGTTTTATGCGCCGGAAGGCAGAAGAGTCCTAGAAAACGCAGTGCAAAAAACGATTACAGAGGGAAAGCCTTATGACTTACAACTCCCTCTCATAACGGCAAAGAACAATATGATCTGGGTGCGCACCTTCGGCTACGCTGATTATCGTAAAGCCGGACACATCGTTATTCGTGGCGCTTTTCAGGATATTACTGAGCTCAAACGGGCCGAAGAAACAGCGAAAGAAGCGAATCGCGCTAAAAGTGAGTTTTTGGCCAACATGAGCCATGAAATTCGTACCCCCATTAATGGCATTATTGGCATGAATGAGTTGTTATTGGATACTCAACTCGATCCCCAACAAAGACGCTTCGCAACGTTGGCCCACAACAGCGGGCAAGTATTACTCAAACTCATTAGCGATATTTTAGATTTTTCAAAGATAGAAGCCGGCAAGTTAGAAATTGAGCTGTTAGATTTCGATTTTTATCAGATGTTGGATACGTTACTCGCGCCATTTGCTCTACAGGCGAATCAGAAGCATCTGCAATTTAACTATACGATAGACCCCAAAGTGCCACAGTTTATCCGAGCAGACAAAGGGCGTTTGGGGCAAGTACTGAACAACTTGGTCAGCAACGCAATCAAGTTTACTGAACATGGGCAGGTGCATATTGATGTGAAATGCAACCGCAGTCACCGCCTGCACTTTACTGTCACTGACACCGGTATTGGGATCGAAAAACACAAATACGAAATGCTGTTTAATAAGTTTATACAGTTGGATACCTCAACCACCCGCCAATATGGAGGAACGGGGTTAGGATTAGCCATTTCCAAGCAACTTGCCGAGTTAATGGACGGCAGCATCGGACTGGATATGAAGTACAAAGACGGTGCGCGATTTTGGTTTGAGATGCGATTTGAAGATGCACTATCTGCAAGTTCACTTTCCATTCTCTCATCTACTCTTAGTAAGTTGAGTCACTGTTTAGTCCTAGTGGTCTGTTGCGACCCCGATCTCAAAACTCGCCTAAACCAAGTGTTAGAGGGCTTGTCAGTGCCAAAGCAATGCTGTGATGATGCGCAGACCGCTTTGGCGCAACTGCGCCGTGCAGAACAACACTCTGTCCCCTTCCAACTGGTCCTGATCGATCAACAACTTCAGGGCATCGCGGGAGATCAGTTGGTTAGAGCGATTTCACATGACCCACAGCTCACAGGGACAAAAATACTCCTATTTACCGACTCTGAGAAAACCAACGGTGAATTTCATGATGCAGAGATTGAAGTCGATCGGCACATTTCTCAGGCTGAGTTAGCAACGAAGATACAACAGACCTTCAGTCGAGCACCCATTGCAACCGAAAAAGTAAAACGAGGTCGCATTCTATTGGTTGAAGACAATCATATTAACCAAGCTGTCGCTTATGAAATACTCAATAAACTCGGGTATGAGTCGGAACTGGCAAATAATGGCAAACAAGCCTTAGCGGTCTTAAATCAGGCCAACGCACATTTCGATTTAATATTGATGGATTGCCAAATGCCAATAATGGATGGTTATGAAGCCACTCGTCGGATACGCGCTAATATGCTCGAACATATCGACCCGAACATTCCAATCATCGCACTTACGGCAAATGCTATCAAAGGTGACAGGGAAGAGTGCTTAGCGGCAGGAATGGACAGTTATCTAGCCAAACCCATCGACTCAACGGCTCTAGATACAGAAATCCAAAAGTGGATTCGCCCCTTGTAGGAAACTTTAGCGGTGACACAAATGAAAACGGCGCGAAAACTTAAGTTTTCACGCCGTCAGAATTTTGAGAATCCCTCTCAGCAAATCCGTTGCTTTTAAAACCATCCCGGTTGACATCCATATACGCCCCTTTCCTTCTCGTCTCACTCATCCTAAGTGAGTCACACCCCCTGTGTGAGTCCCTTTCCTTTACTCCATATTTAACCGAACATCCTTCATTCGGTGTTTCTCATCCCTAAGACTGTCCTGTTTCATCCTTGCCGTTCATCCTGGAACGCTATCCCTATTCAAACGCTCCTGCGTTTGGTTGCTCAACCAATGAGCCTGTCCGTGGTCCATCCTTGCGTCTTCCTGACCCGTCGTATTTCCCTGTGACGTGGTAAAAGATAAACCAATTTCGAATCCGTGCAATGGTCATTCTAGAAATAAAACACTCCGATATTAGACGAAAGTCTAAAAAATGCTACTTTATTTATATTTTTCAATAGCTTAACAAAATAATAGTGAGTAATTCGGATAATTTATTCCACCTTAGTCCTACAAGCCTGTAAGACATTTCTTACAAATCAAAAGGCAATTATCTTACCCTGAAAATTCGGCAATTTTTGAGGTTGACTACCCGTATAGATAAACCAAACACAGTATCTCATTTGCTAAGATACAGTGTTGAATTTGAGTCGATATCAGAAGAAATTAGAGGCTAGGATTAAGGGCGCAGAGGCAAAGATCAACCGGCCTGGGGTCTTGGCCGAAACATGATCTGGCCATTAATGTGAGCAACGCCCACCTCTTCAACATGTTGATATTGGCCGTCTTCGAAGAACGACAGACATTTGGGTAAGGTGACATAAACACCGACGCCCTGACTTTGCGGCTCTTCCAACATGACACTGTCGATAGCACTCATAAGTACATGGCCCAAGCCGCGATGTTGGTGGTCAGGATGCACGCCGATAAAAGACAACATGTGGTAATGATCGTGGGGGATATGATCGCGAACAATTTGTTCTTTTTCGACCATTTGTTTGGTCCCTAAGAAACCAGCAGTTAATAGCATTTTCAAACGCCAGTGCCAAAAACGGCCAGGAGAAAAGGCTGAATTGGGGCTAATCAAGCATGCAACGGCAAGCAATCGTTCCCCTTCAAACAAGCCAATCATGGGTTGACGGGCAAGCCAAAAGGCGTTGAGTTCTTCCCGTATTGCAGAACGTAAACGGGACTCATACCCTTCCCTTTCGACCTGGAAAATATCCATGAACAAAGGATCATCGTGATAAGCCAAATACAAAATGGATGCTGCAATTTTAAGATCTTCTGCAGTCAAATAGATGGCTTTGATTTCATCCGAGGTAGCTTGTTGCATCGCGCTCATAATGTCACTCTTCATGGGTTAGTGATGTCACTTTACCGGATAAATTCAGGATTGTTAATAGACTGTTAAGATCTGTTTGTATTTTATTCGATCAAGCTGCGCAAAAACCACTAGGCTTAGAGATAGACGAAGTGAATGAGCCACAATGAAACCCTATTGGTTAAATAGAAAAAGTCAGAAAATCGAACCCTGAGGGCAGACGACAGTCCAAAGGAAGTAGATTGAACAATTCACCATTTTACAAGGAGCAAACTATGTTAGCGGACACCCCGACACTCAAAGGCTTGTTTGGACAATTGGGATTGGCAGATGATGATGAGGGTATTGAGGAGTTTATCGCCACACACAAAGGCTTGCCCAAATCAGTTCATCTTGAAGATGCGTCTTTTTGGAATGACTCACAGGCGAACTTTATTCGCAATGCGCTGGACGAAGACGCAGAGTGGGCAGAATTGATAGACCAGCTTAACAATCGACTGAGGTAGTCTGACAAGACAGGCTCGTCCTGTCAGACTGAGACTCATTAGATATTATCGTAGGCCGTGTCACCCCAGCCCACTAAGATGCCGTTTTTGAATACCAACTGGGTGCATTCATCTTTGGTGGTCACGCCATCGCCTTCTTTTCTCTGGGTGCGATAAAACAGTACCTGATACTCGTCGTCACCCCGTTGATGCAATTCATTGAAATCCGGTGTACCCATGCGCTTTTTAATCGTGGTGATATCCATGTTGGTCGACAGATCTGCGATCATCTTACGATTTTTGCGCTCTTGGTTGTGCCAAGATTCGTTGTAGCCGTAATCACCGTCATCACCACCAACAGAAACAACACAACCAGAAAGTGTAAGTGGCAAAACCAGTGCTGCCGCAAGTAAACGTTTTTTCATTTTTTTCCCTTAGTTAATCGAGGTATGATTATTCGAATTCATAGACACTAATAAACAATTATCAGGCCAATTTTTAAAGCATTGTTTTTACTATGTTTTTTATTTTTCCGGCCGCAACAACCCAAAAGTCATTGAGCACATTAACCAAAAAGTGGTGGTTTTCGTCATGTCAGATACACAGACTTATATTCTCGCGTTGTGCGCGCAACTCAGCCAACAGGGCAAAAAACCGACGGTGTCTCTTATCAAGCAAAGAGCGAATCGCGCTATTCCATTGCCGCAAATCGTCTCGGTTTTGCAACGCTATAAAGCCGACCCAGCTATCGAGGTTGAATCAGTTACGGAGCAATCTTTCGAGCCTGTACCACAATCGCTGGAAGAGAAAGTCAAGGGGTTGACCCAAAGAGTCATCCAGTTGGAAACCCAACTAGCGGAGGTGTTAGAACAACTGCGAAAGACTCAGGATTAGTCCAGCTTTGGTGTTAACCCTGCGATAAAGGTGGCCAAGTCTTTCGCCAGCACTTCTGTCGGTTCAAGACCCACTTGCTCAAGCATGACTTCACCTGTGGCGTTATTCACGGTAAGAATGAAATCTTCTTCGTCTGTAACGGCGAAAAACAGGGTCTCGGGCTGGTTCAGTCGGCGTTTCATCAACACGTGTCCTACTAGGTTTTGCAAAAACCGATCAAAGTCGTTGTCATTCCAAGCAAATAAAAGCGTCAACTCGCCTTGTTGGGCAACGGCTTGCAGATTTTCACTCCAATAACCACAGTAGAAATGGTGCAGTTGAGGGTGGATTGTCAATTCCAAAGCTTGCTCTAATGCCTGCAGACTGGCATCCTCGGCACGGCGGACTGGCAACCAATTCACCCAATCCCCAGCCTTTGGTGTAGTTTGCGCTTCAAGTTGATAGCACGCAGAAGGCCAACTGGGGTCGAATTGAATCAACAGCTCTTGATTTTGTTGACGGTGAGCATCAATGTATTGGACGACAAATTGATCCAGTGCAGTCTGAATATTCAAGGTTGAGCAGCCTTTTTAGAAAAGCCCTATTGTATCGAGCACACAGACAAAATGACAAATAAATCCACGACATCGACATACAACCCACTTCATGAACTCACCCTCGGTAAGGCTGTGGAGTATCAAACCCATTACGCTCCAGAATTACTGCAAGGCGTGCCGCGTAGTCTCAGCCGAGAGCAAATTGGTTTAACCGATGAGTTGCCGTTCACCGGTGTCGACATTTGGAATGGTTACGAACTTTCTTGGCTCAATAGTAAAGGTAAACCCCAAGTGGCTATTTTGAGATGTGCCGTGCCCATCGATTCGCCAAACCTTATTGAATCAAAGAGTTTTAAGCTCTATCTCAACAGTTTTAATCAAACTTCCTTTGACTCTTCTGAACAGGTACAGCAAGCCTTGACCGAAGATCTTTCCCGCTGTGCGGGTCGCCCTGTGAGCGTTGAAATGATACCCGCAAGTGCCTTTAGCCAGTTGCGTATGGAAGAATTTGCCGGCCAGTGTATTGACGATCTGGATATCGAGGTCAATCAATATGATTTGCAGCCTGACTTGCTTGCCTTAGAAGGTGGCGAGGACATTGTTGACGAAACCTTGTATTCCAATCTGCTCAAGTCCAACTGCTTAATCACCAACCAACCAGACTGGGCCAGCGTCTTGATCCGTTATCAAGGCAAAAGAATTGATCATGAATCTCTGCTACGCTATTTAATATCGTTTCGCATGCACAACGAGTTTCATGAACAGTGCGTTGAACGGATTTTCAATGATATCCAACAACGCTGCAAGCCGCTCAAGTTGACTGTTTACGCATGTTATACCCGTAGAGGGGGGCTGGATATCAATCCATTTCGCAGTAATTTTGAAGCACCCTACCCACAGCTTCGCCAAGCTCGTCAGTAGCGTGAACTATCAAAACCATTAAGGAACACTATGAATTCGATTCAACTCAATCCCGTTGGGCCACTCAGTCAGCTGTCGCAATTTGAAGTAGACAAACTCAAGCAATCGGTTGACAGCGAGCTGTACATTCTGTTTCGCAACTGCGCTTTGGCGGTACTCAACTCGGGAGTTGAAGAGGACAATTACGAAGAAATTTTCAGTCCTTACGAGGACTTTCAAATTAACCTGATCCGACGGGAACGGGGCGTTAAGATTGAATTAATCAACCCGCCGCCGGTGGCTTTTGTGGATGGCAAACTCATTCGCGGCGTTCATGAGCATTTGTTCGCGGTACTGCGTGACATATTGCACATGGGGGGCAAGTATCAGTTTGACCAGTCACAATTGCCAGCCTCTCGATATCTTACCGATATCGTATTTGATATGTTACGTAACGCAGAAGCCATTAAAGTGGGCAGCGATCCAAACATTGTGGTGTGTTGGGGCGGTCACTCTATTGGTGAAGAAGAATATCAGTACACCAAAAAAGTAGGCTATCAACTGGGCTTACGAGAAATGAACATCTGTACCGGCTGTGGGCCAGGTGCGATGAAAGGCCCCATGAAAGGCGCCGCCATTGGTCATGCCAAACAGCGCTACAAGCAAGGTCGTTATTTAGGGATTTCCGAACCCTCAATTATTGCCGCAGAGCCGCCCAACGCCATCGTCAATGAGTTGGTGATCATGCCCGATATTGAAAAGCGCCTCGAAGCCTTTGTGCGCATCTCTCATGCCATCATCATTTTTCCTGGCGGTGTGGGTACGGCAGAAGAATTGTTGTATTTACTGGGTGTGATGCTCAATGAACAAAACGCCGATCAGGTTTTGCCCATCGTGCTCACTGGCCCGAGTAAAAGCAAAGGTTACTTCGAAGCCATTGACGCCTTTATCGGCGCGACATTGGGACCCAAAGCACAATCTTTGTACCAAATTATCGTTGACGATCCTGCCCATGTGGCGCACACCATCAAGATGCAACAAGTACAAGTCAATGCCCGTCGTAGAGAAACCGGGGACTCGTATTTGTTCAATTGGTCTTTAAAGGTTGAAGAAGAATTCCAACAACCCTTCAACCCTACCCATGACAATATGGCCAAGCTCAACCTGCACCTTGATCAGCCAAAGGCTGCACTTGCGGCCAATCTGCGCAAAGCGTTTTCCGGAATTGTTGCCGGCAACGTAAAGGCGGAAGGGATTAAACAAATCCGCAAAAAAGGCCCCTTCACCATTAATGGTGATGTTAAGCTGATGGAGCTGCTCGATACCCTGTTAGAATCTTTCGTTCAACAACAACGGATGAAGTTGCCCGGCAGCGAATACAGACCTTGTTACAAAGTTGCTCGCTAATTCTGTCTTTATTGGATAGGTTGCATTGCGTATACTTCGTTTTTTCGTTAGATCAATGTGAATTTGCGTTAAATTCGCTTCTTCATGGACACGGATCTGACTAATATGGAACCATTAGGCTGACAAACAGACCATTTTTGATGAACAGTAAAATAATTAAACGAATTGGCATCGGCGTAGCCCTTTACGCAACACTGGTTACCTTGTTGATAAAGTACAATCCAGACAACACCAATGATATGGGCTGGGAAGACCGCCAAGAATTCAACAAGGTGCAAATCGCCAAACTAGAACTGGGAATGGCGCGCCAAGGGATTCTGGAATTGTTGGGGCCGCCAGACATTACAGAAGCAAAGAAAACACCACTGAGTCGCGTTCAGGTGATGTTCTACCGCACACAACACGTTAAGTCTGATGGCATAACCACTCAGGACGAGTGCACACCGCTATTGTTCAAAGACGACCTTTTGGTGGCTTGGGGCGACGGTGCTTATCAAAGCTATTTGGCAGACTGATCCTCTGCTACTTAGACACATACGAGTGCTAAATCGTGCCAGCTAATGCCGTCGCGCAACTGTTTTCCCAATTGGAAGGGGTACTTCTTGACAGTGCCCAAGGAAAGCTGTCGTCGTCTTTAGTCAAGCGTACCGTTAGTTTAGCGGACCAATTTATCGCCACCTTCAAGCAATATCCTGATGTGATGATGGCGCAGCCACTGCTGTATAAACAGGCGTATTCATTCGAGTTAAACCTGTTGTTCAACGGCTGTGTTTATCTCGCTATGTTGTGTGAATCTAACAAGGTCAATGCCACAACCACAGGGCAGATGATTTGCAGCTTAATATCCCTCCACTCAGAGCGTATCGATGACTTAAAGCAGTTTTATCTGACTGGCGAAGCGCCTCTACCTAAGAAACGCAACAATCGGCTGATTGAAGTCCTCACCGCCAGCCAACAGCAAGTATGGTTACGTGGTTACCAATTGTTCGATAAATTAGGCAATGATAAATCCGGTTTTCAAAGCCAATGGCCCTTGGGACTGAGTAAAGTCCAAAAAATCGTAATGTTGAGCCATTTACTTGCGGTGCACATGACCCCAAATCGCAAGACTGCGCCCGCTCCTTTCTCGCAAATTTTCAGACAACTTGTGCAATCGTTACCGTCTGACTGGCTGAACGAAGTAAAAGGATTGTTAGATTATCCGGGCTTGATCTGCCCCGGAACGTTAGTCAAATCAGGTTCAAAGTCACTGTTGGTACTTTCTGTATCAAGAGACAAAGCCTTAGTACGCGAAGTACAAAGTGGTGATCAAGCCAATACGCCGGTCACCCGGATATACCTGCGCAATATAGACAAGCTCTATGCCCCACAAAAAATTAAAGGTTTTTCGCAAATCGAACAGTGGTGGGATGGGAATTGGCAGGCGGAATGCTTAGCTGAACCCGTTTGTGCACCGACACAGTCACTTTATAAGTTGGACCAGCCTCCAAGCACTTTGCTCGAAGTTCAAAAACACCTCAGCAGCCAAGATATCGACATTGATAAATTGGCCAACATGATCAGCGAAGAACCGGCTTTTGCCGAGTTTATCACCCTGACCGCCAGTCATTCCAATCGAAACAAACTCCCTGTTCAGCAGGTGAAACATGGTTTGATGATGCATGGATATGAGCGGACTTCCAGCATGTTGATCCAACAAGCTTTGCTGCTGCGACTTAATCAGAGTTACTTTCCACTGCAACAGGAATTCATCCAATTCACCCGATTACGGGCGAAGATATCCGAGCTACTGTCCGCTTTTGCCACCACAGTAACCGTGGAACAAGCTGCAACCCTAACCTGTTTCGCATGCAGTGGTTTGTTTACTCAGCCTGGTCCAAAGGGACGCCGACATTGGCAATTAAAGCAAACCAATCAACAAGACATCCGCAGCCTATTTTTGTTTGCCAATGCAGACAACCTACATCACCACAGTATGACCCTGGCCAAAGCGTGGCAGCAGTCCAAATACATGATCAATGGTCTGCAATTCCATTTCCTTTTCCCGGAGGCCATGGCCACAAAGAAATCGTCTAAAGAACTGGCCATTATTTTGGGACTGAGCCTGATCCGAGCCCGCCAAGTTTACTTCAATGAGCCGATATTATGTGAGGAAACTCGCACCTATCTGAATCAAGGATTGGCTTACCTGAAAATCTCAGCATCAGACTTTAATGCTTTGGGAGAGCAAGCACTGACATTAAGCCATTGCTACTGCGCATTGAATTAAAAGGTCGACAATCAAAAACACAATGGTATTCAGCAGAAAAATAACGATAATTCTGCGCCCTCAATGGCAATTCACAGCGTAAAGTGGTATAAACGCGCCCTGAAATTTTTCGCATCTAACACTCCAAAAATAGACTCTGGGGTGGCTCCAATCCTTAACTAGGAACACGATATGACTCAACAACACATTACTGTGATTAAAGGCGATGGCATTGGCCCAGATATCGTCGAATCCGCACTACAAATTCTTGATAAGGTAGGCTGTAATTTTGCCTACGATTTTGCCGATGCAGGATTAATGGCACTAGAGAATCACGGTGAGTTGCTGCCTCAAGAAACCTTAGATTTGATTGCCAAAAACAAAGTGACCTTAAAAGGCCCTCTCACCACACCTGTGGGTGAAGGTTTCACCTCCATTAACGTCAGCTTGCGCAAGCAATTCCAATTGTATGCCAATGTACGCCCGGTATTGTCTTTCAAAGGCACCAAAGCTCGCTACGAAGACATCGATATCATTACCATCCGCGAAAACACCGAAGGTATGTATTCAGGGTTGGGACAAGTGGTCTCTGCCGATGGCAACGAAGCCGAAGCAATGAGTAAAATCACCCGTGAAGGTGCTGAACGCATCGTCACATTCGCCTACGAATTGGCCCGCCGTGAAGGCCGCAAAAAAGTCACTGCGGTACATAAAGCAAATATCCTTAAATCCACTTCAGGCTTGTTCCTGAAAGTGGCACGTGAGATTGCAGCTAAATACCCTGACATCGAATCTACCGAGATGATCGTTGACAACACCTGTATGCAATTGGTGATGAACCCCCACCAGTTCGACGTTATCGTTACCACCAACCTGTTTGGTGATATCTTGTCAGACTTGTGTGCAGGCCTGGTTGGCGGTTTGGGCATGGCTCCTGGCGCAAACATCGGCAAAGACTGTGCGATTTTCGAAGCAGTACACGGCTCCGCTCCTGATATTGCCGGTAAAAACCTGGCTAACCCAACGTCAGTCATTTTGGCCTCAATTCAAATGCTTGAATACTTGAAGATGAGTGACAAAGCCGAATTGATCCGCGCAGCACTGAAAGACGTGATTGAATCGGGCGACCGCACCACCCGCGACTTGGGCGGCGAACACGGCACAACCGACTTCACCCAAGCAGTACTAGAGCGCTTGTAACCGGACAGAGTCAGAATGATTGAAAGCCGCCTTCGAGGCGGCTTTTTTGTATCTGTCATCCCGGCAATGCTCTTGAGCCGGGATCTCATCAAAAGGCTGACTCACTCAAAGCCCCCCCATTGTCATCCCCGCAATGCTCTTGGGCGGGGATCGTTATCTGAATCTATTGGGTGTAGTGTCCCAAAGATTCAGATCGCTCTATCGACGTTTCTTCGATTTACAGCGTGAGAACGTGCTCTGAACCCATCCGTGGTAGCGCACCCAGCCACCACATCCATATGGTGTCGTTCCGGCGGCTGGAGCGTTGCTCCAGAGAGCCCCGCCTTCACCCCCGCTCGCCCCCCATTGTCATCCCCGCAGCGCTCTTGGGCGGGGATCCTTCCAAAACATCCTTGAAGCATATAGACAACTGTTAAACCGACTCGTGTACTTTTACATCGGTTGTTGTGTCAGTAGATCCCAGCCTAAAAGCACACCGGGATGACAGATAATTTGTCATCCCCGCAGCGCTCTTGGGCGGGGATCCTTCCAAAACATCCTTGAAGCATATAGACAACTGTTAAACCGACTCGTGTACTTTTACATCGGATGTCGTGTCAGCAGATCCCGGCCAAAAAGCACGCCGGGATGACAGATAATTTGTCATCCCCGCGACGCTCTTGGGCGGGGATCTTCCCCAAACATCCTAGATGCACGTTACAGCCAACTGTTAAACCGACTCGCGTACTTTTAAATCGGATGTTGTGTCAGCAGATCCCGGCCTAAAAGCACACCGGGATGACAGATAATTTGTCATCCCCGCAACGCTCTTGGGCGGGGATCCTTCCAAAACATCCTTGAAGCATATAGACAACTGTTAAACCGACTCGTGTACTTTTACATCGGTTGTTGTGTCAGTAGATCCCAGCCTAAAAGCACGCCCCCATTGTCATCCCCGCAACGCTTTCCTCTTTGTCATCCCCGCAACGCTTTTGGGCGGGGATCTTTCCCAAACATCCTAGATGCACGTTACAGCTAACTGTTAAACCGACTCGTGTACTTTTTCATCGGTTGTTGTGTCAGCAGATCCCGGCCAAAAAGCACGCCGCCATTGTCATCCCCGATCGCCCCCCATTGTCACCCCCGCAACGCTCTTGGGCGGGGATCTTTCCCAACCATCCTAAATGCACGTTATAGACAACTGTTAAACCGACTCGTGAGCTTTTACATCGGATGTCGTATCAGCAGATCCCGGCCAAAAAGCACGCCACCATTGTCACCCCCGCAACGCTTTCCTCTTTGTCATCCCCGCAACGCTCTTGGGCGGGGATCTTTCCCAACCATCCTAGATGCGCGTTATAGCCAACTGTTAAACCGACTCGTGAGCTTTTACATCGGATGTTGTGTCAGCAGATCCCGGCCAAAAAGCACGCCGGGATGACAGAGCAATCAAAAACTTCGGGATACAGCACCCGATCAAGAGCGAAGAGCGATCTGAATCTTCGGGACACTACACCCGACTAAGAGCAATCAAAAACTTCGGGATACAGCACCCGATAGTTTTTGATGATAGGTCCAGTTTCTTAAAACTGGACTTTACCATTTTGAATTGTGGTTCTAGTTTTAGGGGGTGCAAGAGAGTGCACTAAATTATATGAACATGGAGAATCAGGATGAAAAAGTTCTTTTCAGTATTATTAGTAGGCGCAGCAATTCAACTTTCCACCATGCCAGTGGTTGAAGCTGCATCATTGAATCAAAAAGTAGAATCTGCAAAACAAAAGCTGGCCGCAGCCACATTAACCATCAATGTGAACACTGCTACCGCAAGTGAGTTGCAAAGCCTTCCCGGTATTGGTGCCAGCAAAGCTGCCGCGATCGTTGCTTATCGCGAAGCGAATGGCAATTTTGGATCATTGGATGACCTTGCAAAAGTTAAAGGTATAGGCACGAAGATGTTGGCAAAACTGCGCGGCAAAGCGGATGTGAAATAAAGATGGTTGGAGAGCGAGTGTTAGTCGTATTCAAATAGTATTCGGCAAGACTCAATCGATAAACGGGAGTGAAAACGATAACGACTTCACTCCCGTTATTAACCAATTAGTTAACGAGTGTTTTGAGATAGTCCAAAAACTCATCTTTCAAGTCTTTGTGACGCAGCGCATATTCTACATTGGCTTTCATATAACCCAATTTACTGCCGCAATCGTGACTCTTACCTTTCATGTAGTAGGCGTCTACTTGCTCTTCCTTCATTAGAGAAACAATCGCATCGGTAAGCTGTATTTCACCACCCGCCCCCGGAGGAGTGTACTCCAAACAGTCCCAAATCCCCTCGGACAACACATAGCGCCCAACAACGGCCAAATCAGACGGAGCGTCGTCGATATCTGGCTTTTCTACCATGGCATGGATCTTAGCAGACTCACCTTCAGATAACTCTTTACCTTCAAGATCAACCACGCCGTATTTATTTACTTCTTCGTGAGGGACTTTTTCAACCATGATCTGGCTAACGCGGCTGGTATTAAACTTAGCTACCATGTCGGCCATGTTGTCTTTTTTCGGATTACAGGCCGCATCATCGATGATCACATCGGGCAATACCACAGCGAAAGGATTATCACCTACCATGGGACGGGCGCATAAAATGGCATGACCTAAGCCATTCGCGACTCCTTGGCGCACATGCATGATAGTGACATCTTTAGGGCAAATCGATTGTACATCTTCAAGAAGCTGGCGTTTAACCCGCTTTTCTAGGGTTGCCTCTAATTCAAAACTCGTATCAAAGTGGTTCTCGATACTGTTTTTACTCGCATGAGTAACCAAAATAATCTCTTTGATACCTGCAGCCACGCATTCCGCGACCACGTATTGAATAAGCGGCTTATCTACCACAGGCAACATCTCTTTTGGAATCGCCTTAGTAGCAGGTAACATACGTGTTCCCAATCCCGCTACCGGGATGACCGCTTTTTTGACTTGACTCATTTTAACTTTCCTTTACTGATAAACCACGACCTATGGCGTAGTAATGCAATCCGTATTCCTGCATTAAAGAGGGCTCAAACAAATTACGTCCATCGAACAAAAGAGGCTGTGATAATCTTTCTTTTATCAAATTAAAATCAGGTGCTCTAAAGGCCTGCCACTCAGTACAAATCACCAGAAAATCGGCACCGCTTAACGCTTGCTCTTTAGTGCCTACCAACATAAGGTCATCACGAGAACCATAAATACGCTGAGTTTCTTCCATGGCCTCGGGATCAAAGGCCTGCACCTTGGCACCCGCTTCCCAAAGCTTCTCCATTAACACCCGGCTTGAAGCCTCTCGCATATCATCGGTGTTGGGCTTAAATGATAGGCCCCATAACGCTACGGTCTTGCCTTGCAAGTCACCGTTGAAATGGCCACTGATGTATTCGAATAGCTTCTCTTTTTGTTTGTAGTTAACCGCTTCAACCGACTCAAGGATCTTGGCCTGGTACCCTACCCCATTTGCACTACGAATGAGCGCTTGCACATCTTTGGGGAAACACGAACCGCCATAACCGCATCCAGGATAGATAAATTGATAGCCGATGCGAGGATCAGAGCCTATACCGCGACGCACATTCTCAATATCTGCACCAAAACGCTCAGCCAAGTTGGCCATTTCATTCATAAAGCTGATTTTGGTAGCCAACATGCAGTTTGCGGCATACTTGGTCAGCTCTGCGCTACGAATATCCATGACAATGATTTTGTCGTGATTGCGGTTAAAGGGAGAATAGAGTTCACGAAGCTTTTTCTCAGCTTCTTCGCTATCTGTACCCAAAATAATACGATCGGGTCGCATACAGTCGTTTACTGCCGCACCTTCTTTTAAAAACTCAGGGTTGGAAACCACATCAAAGGTGACGGACTTACCCAACTCTGCCAAAGTTTCAGAAACCTTGTTACGAACTCGATCTGCCGTACCAACCGGTACAGTAGACTTGTTGATAATGATCTTGTGGTTTTGCATCGACTCAGCGATGGTCTTGGCTACCGCCAAAACGTATTTTAAATCTGCCGAACCGTCTTCATCCGGTGGAGTCCCAACAGCGATGAAAATGACCTCGCCATGCTCCACACCGCGGGCAGCATCGGTAGTAAATTGCACTCGCCCCGCCTCAAAATTCGACTTTACCAGAGGCGTTAGACCCGGCTCAAAAATCGGGATAATTCCTTTTTCCAAGTTATCGACTTTGTTCTGATCGACATCGATACACACAACATCATGGCCCACTTCGGCCAAAACTGCTGCCTGAACCAAGCCAACATAACCAATTCCAAAAACCGTTACTTTCATCTATGTCAGATCCTTATTTATAACCTGGTACTGTTTAGGCGATACATGAAATCCTAACCCAATCGGCTCTTGCTTGCCAATGTCTAAAGAGTAAAAACAAAAAAGCCTCGGCGTATACCGAGGCTTTTTATTGACTTAGGTCAGATTACTTCCGAATCCAACGGGAAATTTTCCAAATATGGATAAATGAGTAGTCATAAACTACAAACAATGCAATAAATGAAAACAACATTATAACTTCCGGAATTTGGTAATACTCGCCTGCTAAACCTACCGCGGCAAAAATACAAGACGCAAACGAAATCATAATCAATGCACTCTTTGACGAGTATCCAAATCGCATGAAAATATGATGCAAATGGTCTCTATCTGCTGATAAGGGCGATTTGCCTTTTTTCACGCGACGGTGCATCACAGCAAACATGTCCATCAACGGGATTGCTATAATCCAAAGAGCAGTGACCGGTCTGAATGTATGTTCGCCCTGCTGAGTGCCCAACACAAGAAGCCAAACCACCGTCAATCCAATCATCATGCTACCTGCATCACCCATGAAAATTTTACCGAACAATCGTCTCAACCCACCTAAGTTGAACAACAAGAAGGCAGAGAGAGCAGCAACGAATATGGCTGAAATAACGAAGAGTTCTTGGTTTCCAGTCCAATAAAACAATATACAAAGACTCGAGAATGTAACAATACCCAAGCATCCCACTAATCCATCGATGCCATCAGTCATATTAAAAGCATTGATGGCAGTGGCAACGGCTAACAATGTAATAGGGATCGCAACAAGACCAAGGTTAACATTCCCAAAGCCAAGTAAATCACCCATATCGTAGAGTGCATGTCCTGCCCCCATGACCAAAATCGAGGCAATCAGAAGCTGCGCGACAAGTCTGACACGAGCACTCACATCGTAAAAGTCATCCAAAGCACCAATCAGTACCATGAACGAACACGAAATCATATATAGGTTTATTAACTGTGACTCGGGTAAAAAGATTTGAGAGACAACTAGCATCGTAAAATATATTGCGATACCACCAATCAAAGGGACATCACCCAGGTGCTTTTTCCGTGCATTAGGTTTATCTACGAGGCCTATATTAGCCGCGATAGGACGCAAACCAACAATCGAAAAACACGCTACAGCAAAGGCCCAAACAAACACAGTGTTGAAACTGCCAGATATTACATCCATTAAATATCTCACTCCTGAATTATTGCGGCGAAGTATAGCATGTAAAATATTAAAGAAGTACTACAACCAGTGAGTGAAATGCGTTTTCGGGATAATATTTCTAGACTTCTTGAAACAATTTCGTTGGTTGATATTAAAATACTTTCGCTACAAAACTTGCCAAATAAGTCAGCTTTCTTTCGATTCAAAAATCAGTTTCTAGAAAAATACCATCAAGTTTTCACGTTGAGGGAAAAAGCCTACATGAGAGCTTCCAGTTCTTCAATAAACTGCATTGCAAGCTTTTCTCGACTGAATAGTGATGCAGCTTTTGCACTGTTAAGTCTATATTTGCTCATAAGTTCGGAATTTTTCTTCAGCGACAATATTGCATCAGAGAGTTGTTGAGCATCTTGCGGATTGGTCACAACCCCTGCATCTGCTTCCAAAATTATACTAGTGCCTTCACCGCTTGGGGCGGTCATAATCATAGGAAGTCCCATACCCATGGACTCAAAGATCTTTGATGGTATTACGGTCTCAAACAATTGTGTATCTTTGAGACTAATTAGCGATACATCGCATAAACTCCAAAGTTTTGGCATTTCCTCTTTCGGTTGTCTTGAAATGGAAACAACATTTTTCAGGCCTTTATCTTCAATTAGTTTTTCAATGGACGCTTTTGCTGCTCCTCCACCAGCGAACAAAATTCTTATTTCTGGATCATGTTTGAGATTTTCTGCAGCTTCCACTACGTACTCAAGGGCGTGTGCCATTCCATGAGTGCCGACGTACCCCACCACAAATTTATTATCCAAATCGTATCGGTGTGCCCAATCAGACTCCTTTTCATCGACGGGTTTGTAGGCACTGAGGTCCACACCATTTAGAACAACCGCTATTTTTTGACCATCAATTCCCCGTGCAATCAATTCAGATTTAAAACTATGCGTTACGGAGATGATTTTGTCAGCACGTCGATATAGGAACATCTCAAGCTTTTCAAGTACTCGAATCGCAAGTGATTTTTTCATAGCTCCGACAGCAGTTATAGAAGCTGGCCAAATGTCTCTAAGTTCAAACACAAAGGGCTTATTCTTGAATACAGATGCCATCCAACCCGATACTGCCGTAAACATCTGAGGGGAAGTAGCAACGATGACGTCTGCTTTTTTCACAAAGAGTGCAGCGATGAAGGAAGTCATCATGAACGACATAAAATCCAAGATCCGTTTTACAAATCCTTCGTTGGCGGTTATGTACGTCTTAACTCGTCTTACTTCGATTCCATCCAAGTAACTTTTGTGATACCAATGATTTTCGTAACCATCAAAAACCTTGCCCTCTGGGAAATTTGGCGCTCCAGTAATCACTGTCACTTGATGCCCCATTTTTACCCATTCACGAGCATGCTCATAAGTTCTGGTTGCTGGTGCATTCCCTTCCGGTGGAAAGTTATCCGTTAAAAATAATATATGCACTACTGCTCTTCCCAACTGATTTCAATTTTTACCTGCCCTTGCTCGAAAGTATACTCAAGTTTTTTGTTTTCAATAGATAAGCCAAACTGAGGATGCCATGCTGATTCTTTCAATGCTGGCTTTCCGCCGTAAATTTTTATCAGGCCTCTAAAACGTTCACCATCGACCTTGATAGAAAAATCTCTGTCTAATTCGATTTTCAGCTCTGGGTGAAAATGCAAGTGCCCCAATGCATCATGTCGGTCCCCAATGATTGAATCAGTAATTACACATTTTCCGGTATCCATTGACCAACTTCGGTGGTGGACGCAGTTCCTTTTTTGACGTACAAACCCGTCATGCTGGGCATTAAATTGATAGGGCAAAGTATCTGTATTTTTCACGCTTCTATTGGAAATAGTTGCGCGACGGGCAACACGAAAGCCACTCCAGACTTCACTTGAGCTGAGTTCCTTCAGCGAAACGCTGTTATGCGCGGCTGTTTGTCTTTGACGAAGCCGCTCTTGGCTTAGGCCATATTCTGAAATTCCAGAATTTACGATGAACCGACATCCGAAAACACTAAGTTCAAAACTTAATGTGTCTGCATGAGCGTGGCCAGGTATGTAATCAGGGCCAATATTCCCCAGATCAGCAATTAGCTTGGCTGAATCAGTTCGAGCGACAACATACCCAGAGGCCGAAAAATCTAAAAGAGATGGTCGCTTCGATTGCCCGACACTGAAACCTAGAGTCTCAGCGTAATCAAATATGCGTTGGTTTGTCGGAGCAATTCCCGTCGCACTATCATTGAAAAAGCTAATATCACCATCTAGGTGAGACATCGCCTCTAGCCAATCCAACATTTTCGGTATCTTTTGTTGAATAAGTGCAATTAATCTTTTGTCGAACTTATATGCAAAACACTGAGCCAAATTATACAAGTCCAACAAATCTACTAACATAATCCCGTGATACATTGGCGTCAGCTCAAAGTTTGCGCCATCATCGAGAATTTGCTCTTCCAATTCGCAATATAAGATTCGGGTGCCGCTCTCGAGCCATTTTTGAGCTTGTTTACCGTCAAAAAAGCAACCAGCGAATACAAGCGCTTTTGCGTTGACAAATAGATGGTTACCAAGCAAATGATATTCTAAGTCTTGCGACAAAAAATCTGCTTGTGTCGCTAAACTATCTAGAGCTCGTTGGTCTAATGGCTGACCGCCTAAGTGGGCCTTTATCCAGTTTACAATTCTCAGAGAGATCGGGTATGGCTCCCAACCGTTGCCAGCGGGAGGCATATTTTCATCAATCCAACGTTTGATGAGTGTCTGATTTTCTGCGTGCATTGAGTCTGCATTTGCAGAGTGCAAGTAATCAAAGTAGTGCAGATTATAAAGCCAGAGCTTAGTGAACTTGTCAGAGTTCCATACTTCAGTTTCACTGATATCAGCCTCAACGTTCAGTAGCTTTACTCTCAAAGGTGAGACCAATTTGGGCTCATATAAAGTATGAGAACACCAGTTTCCATCTTTGCTGCTAAGCGGCAGAGATAATTGGTTAACCTTTGGATGTGTTAACTTCCTTACCAACCTAAAATACAGTTGTTTGAATTTGAGATACTTTACAGTATGGAATAGTAAAAACAGTTTTTTCATTTTGATAGCTTGAAAGCGCTGGCAAACTTTTGAAGAAAACTCGACTGAGTATACTTAGTACGAATATATTTAAGGCTTGGTTGCTCCACGAATACCATCGCACAGTAAGCAAGAGCGAGCGAGCACACAATTGCTGAGGCTATGCTGATAAGTGTGTTAACGCCCAGTTCCATCATTTTGTTTATAATGACAAAGCCTATGTACTGGTGGATTAAATAGAATGAGTACGACATCGCACCGAGCACTACTAATGGCTTGAACGTCAAAATCTTTATGGTGTAATTCGTACTAACGTAGATAGCTAAGTAGAAAGACATTATGAGTAAAAACACAGCCATCTCATATTGTAGATAGGCTGAAATCAACGTTAATGTTAAGTAAACATATGTTGTCATTGTAGCTCTGCCATTTGCAATATAGAAAAAGCAAATGCCAGCAGCAAAAAGAGGTATAAAATCAATAAAGAAAATCATATTGAGAGCGCCAGGTATATCAATCAATCCCAAGCTTCGAGTAATGTTTACCCCGATCACCGGTAACATCCACCACAGAGTATTCTTAAGTTGCTTAAAAACAAACAAGCAGAAAATCCAGAAATAAAATGTAAGTTCAACTGTCAGAGTCCAATAAACTCCGTCCACATGAGGAATCCTAAGATATTCCTGAATCATAGTTAAATTGATTACAATGGTACTTAGCGACGGAGCCCGTTCTGGCAACTCCCCCAATATCACGAATGTGCTCGTGAGGAATATGCAAAACCAGTAAACAGGGTACAAACGAGAAAACCGCGACACAATAAAATCGAAAGGACGCTCACATCTTTCCAGTGTCCAATAAATAACAAATCCGCTAATGATGAAAAATAGTTGAACTCCATAGCGGCCAACATAAGACCATTCTGTAGCGACGTCCTGATGGCCGAATACCACATCGTAACGATAAAAATAGTGATAAAGCACAACCATAAAGGCCGCAATACCTCTAAGAGCATCAAGCTCTAATAATCGCTGGGCTTTCACTCAAATCTCCCTCAATTTTACTTTCGAAAAAACTAAAAGCTTTGAAAACTAGCTTTTTCGAAGCAACTCAGCAATTTTCACAGATACCCTTGCGACTTCGAATATTTCATCAACAGGTATCGGTTGTCCTTTACCTTGAGCAATGTCATCAACGAATCGCGCAACACATTCGTTTTGTCCTTTGTCTTGCGAGAAAGTCTTGAAGGAACTGAACCCCTTCCAACCAAAACCGCTTAGCTTCCTAAAGTTGTCTAGCTGCAGAACAGCATTATCGCAAAAGACTTCGATACGTTCTTTGGGAAAGGATTTCCCACCATTCGCAAAGTAATGAATGGAACCAATTGAACCATCTTCAAAAGCCAGAGTAATGATGGCTTTGTCTTCCGATACTTGAAGACCATCTACATCCCCCATTTTTGCAGCATGGAAGCTCAAAATTTTCGAATCTGCCAGGTATCGCATTAAGTCAATATAGTGACATGCTTCACCTATAATTCGGCCCCCCCCCAACTGAGGGTCTTGTGTCCAATGGTCTGCAGGAATTTCACCAGCATTCATAGTGAAAATGAAAGTTTTGGGTACGCCTTTTCCGGCCAATAGTTGTTTTATCTTCTGTACATGGGGAGAAAAACGTCGATTATACCCAACCATCAAGCTCGTTTTTAACCCCAGACCACTGTATGTCGATTCTAAATCATCGACCTGTTCCAATGTGAGTGCTAAAGGCTTTTCAACAAAAACGTGTTTTCCGCTCTCAAGTGCCTTTTTAGCTTGTTCGGCATGCAAATGATGCTGTGTTGCTATCACTACCGTGTTGGTATTTTCAGCATACGCATCATCTGAATTGGTAGAAGCGGTTCTAAAACCATTTTTCTTACCATGATGCACCGCGCTAATGCCGCCACTTGTAACAACCGTAGTAAGTGTCGCCCCTGCCTTTTTGAATGCGGGAATAAGAACTCTTGATGCATAGTTCCCCGCTCCAAGAAACGAAGCACTGCAATCACTTGCTTGCGCGGTGGAAATTCCGCCTTCTAACGGTACACTGCTTGCTCTTATATCAAGTTTACTTGAGTCGAAATTAAGAACTATGCCCAGTGCGGATCTGTCATTCAAGGCCTCATAACCAGCGACGGCTTCAGAGATATCAAACCGGTGTGTAATAAGCGGCTTCACATCAATTGCACCAGAGCTCATTAGGTCCAGAATGGTTTGGAAATTTCTTTGTTGTGTCCAACGAACAAATGGATAAGGATAATCAATTCCCTTGTCCTCGTAAGTAGAATCGTACCTCCCAGGTCCATAGGAACAAGACACCTGGAAAGAGAGTTCCTTTTCATAAAAATCTGCGCGACTAAGCTCAAGGCCAACTACGCCAACAAGCACAATTCTACCTCTCTTTCGAGACATTGTTGCTGCTTCATGGACAATTTCATTACTCTTTGAACTCGCGGTTATTAAAACGGCATCGACGCCCATACCGCGAGAGAACGCTGCAGCCTTCTGCAACGCATTTTCACCTTTCGAGAGGTCAACAGTTTCTGCACCAAACTTTCTTGCTAGTTCGCATTTTGCAGAATCGAAATCAATGCCTAATACACGGCAACCGTGTGATTTCAAAATTTGCACAGCCATCAAACCTATAAGACCTAAGCCTGTGACCACCACCGTCTCGCCTATCGTCGGCGCAACAAGCCGAATGCCCTGAAGAGCAATAGCGCCAATAACTGTAAATGCTGCAGACTCATCATCAACATTATCAGGCACCGCGGCGACGAGATTTTTAGGCACCCTCACCACTTCTGCATGATGCCCATTGGAGACAACTCTTTGATCAATCTCAAATTCCGTATTTCCAGAATCGAGCACTCTACCTACGTTACAATATCCTAATGGAAGAGGTTGATCTAACTTAGATTGAACCGCTTCAATTGTGGGCATCAAACCGTCTGTTTTGACTTTTTCTAGAACCATCTTTACCTTGTCAGGCTGTGAGCGTGCTTTCTCAATCCAGCCTGCTTTTCCGAAATCTACCAGCATCCGTTCCGTTCCGGCAGAAACCAGAGTTTTAGTTGTTTGGATAAGTACATTGCCGGTTTTTGCTTGAGGGCAAGGCACATCAACCAGACTGGTTTCACCATTTGAAATGTTTTGTAAAATTTGTTTCATATTAATCCATGTGAAAAGAACTTGAAGTAAGCTGTTGTCGAACCATATCTGTAATGTGAAGCATTAGTTTTGTTGAGATCATGATTTCTCTTAAATCTCTACTATACCTGTCCTGAAAAGGCTGAAGAATCGCTTTTTCATGTCCAACATCTTTGGGAAAATATTTGCGAGTATATTTTTTCTCACCCAACTGAAACTCAGCACTTCGGAAATCATCAATCTTTACGAATAATCTCTCCTGTTGAATAAGGATCGATTCATTAATACCCTCGAAAGGTTCTTCTCTAGCTGTTAGAGTGAGCGTAATTAAATCACCTTGCTCGCTAACGATTGAAACAGTTAAATTATCGTCCGGCGTCGAAGTGTCACTGTAAGTGACTGTGATTGTAAGCCTCCCGACCACACCGACCTTCATCAACAAATGGATAGAAAGATCTAGCCAATGGCCCAAATTCCCGCATACTCTGGTTCCTTCTCTAGGGTCTCTATACCAATGATCTTTTTCAATTAGGTGGCCAGCCACAAAGCAATTCATTGTTATTGGCAACCCGCTTCTTAAATGCCTATTTGTTTCAATAATTGCGGCAGAATGTGGTCTGTTGTAACCAACAAAGACTCTCGAGGTTGAGTTATCTATTGCATTGCTCAATCGACTGAGCTGCTCTTCTGTAACGGATATCGGCTTTTCAATGTAAACATCGATTTCTTTAGCCAATAGTTTGCATGCATAATCTGTGTGAGAAGCATGATTGGACGCGATGTAGGCTATCCTAATTTTGTCTGAACTAATCTCTTGCAACTCCTCAAAATTAAGTTGCTCCGGCCTACCATATGCATTTGAAAAAGTAGCCATATTCTCACTATTAGGATCGTAGATACTATTGACAATAAAACCTTTATTTTTAGCAAGGAAATATCCAATGGTTGCAAAACCAAACTGACCACAACCGACAAGTAGTACTGTTTTTTGCTTTGGCAGCCATGCTCTGGCAAATAATATTCGTAAAGAGATTCCACTGCGTATCCGACCAAATGACTTAGCCAACGTCCGACGAAAGCCATATATATTTAAAAACCTAAAAAATTTTCTTAATTTATTACTCATTTTCTAAAGCTACTTTGTAGATTAACTCAAGATATTTATCCGCCCGAGTTCGCGGACTTTCATACTTGCTAGCTAATACTTCACCATCTTCTATTTGATTCAAAAATGCGTCAGGCCTTTTCAAATATTCACAAATAATTTCAGCAGCACTGCTAGGATTGAGGGGGTCAAAATAAAAAGGTGTATCACCGCAAAAGTCTCTTACGAAAGCTCTATCACTTGCAAACACAGGTTTGCGCATTTTCATACTTTCGATTGGCATCGCAGAAAAACACTCCAAGAAAGATGGGAAAATTACAGCGTCCATTAAAGAGTAGAAAGTAGGGCACTGATTCGATCTTAAACTGCCTACACTATTGATATTGCTCTTAAAATCCTCGCCTAGAGCGTCCAATTCGCATTCAGTTAATGTTACATAAAATTCAACTTGCTGCGGAAGCTGAGTGTCCAATATTTTTTTCAAGTTGAGTAAAAAAACTAAATTTTTATGGGGGTAATCGCGTGTTAAATAACCTATTTTAAATGTTGATTCATTGAGCTTATTTTTTTCGAAATACTCAATATTTTCCCAACAATCAGAATGTTTATAAATACCGGAAATGCAGTTGGGAATGACGCTCACGGGCTTTTTATATTGTCGAAAGCCTAACAATCTTGAACGAACATGTTCCGCCTCTACTACTAATTGCTCAGCTCTCTTGAAAAACATCCACTGAACCCAAAACAACAACCGACTTTTCAGTCGTTCTATTAGAGAAAGTGAACCTACCACTTCGTTTTCAGGGTAGATAATCCAGGGCTGCGCAAAACCGACGATATGTCTAGCATAGCGAAAAGTAAAATAAGCTGGTCCAAATACCGTAAAAATCACATCATAATCTTTTTGCGAATTGTAGAAGGACAGATCCATTCCATGAACGTTTACGATAGAGAATTGATTACATTTAGAAGCTAGTATGTCTGGTTTTGATAAATTGTCATAAACGGCCTGTGATATTGCTATCGAGAGCTGAATTTCGCTTCTTAAAGTTATTTCTGATAATTCATTTAAAAAAGACGCCGCAACCTGAACACCACCCCCTACATGAAGGTTTGCAGTATTAATTAAAACACGAGGCTTTAAGGTATTTGACAAGCCATTATTCACTGCAAAAATCCCTATACTTTTTTGAAATATCACTAGTAGACAACTTACTAACAGATTCAATTGCTTTAACCCCAAATGACTTTCGCAACTCTGAGTTACTAGCCAGTATCTCAAGTTTCTCAACAAACGTGTTTTGGTCTCCTTCATCGATTAAAAAACCATTTTCATTATTATTGATTAATTCAGCTGGGCCAGATACACAGTCATATGAAATACAAGCTAGACCTGCGCACATGGCTTCAGCTAATGCATTCGGGAATCCTTCAAAAAAAGAGGTAAACAAAAATATATCGTGAGATTGAAATAGCTCATCAACATTCTTCGTTGTTCCATAAAACTCGACTCTATCAGCAATTTTCAGATTCTGAGCAAGCGACTTAAGCTCGTCCAACAATGGTCCAGCTCCTACAATAGTCAACTTCCATTCAGGAATGTTTGCTGTGGAAAATATTCGAAGCATTCGTTCATGACCTTTTTCAGGGGATAGTCTACCAATAGTCAGAATGCGGTAATTAGTCTCAAAATTCGATTTGCATTTTACTTTCCGTATTGGATTATTGATGCAAATAGCTGGTATATCTCCAAACGTTTCCAATACTTCTTCAAGTTGGAAATTGGTTTGGCAAATTATTCCATTAGAAATTCGGTAGACATATTTCCTGAAAAAACGTGTGGTTTTATTTAATTCTGCTTTGACATTACTACGGTCTGATACATAAACTCGAACCGAGCACCCAATAAGTGCTAACAAATTAACGATGTTAAATTTTGTAAGAAATGAAAGTACAAAGTCAGGGTTTTCACTCTTTACAAGCTTTCTAAACCGATAAAAATTAACAATTTGCTGGCGAACTCTACCGAGACGAGTTCCAACGGGTTTACTTGAGAGGCACTTTATTTTTACTTTTCTATCAATATCGTAATGAATTGGTGCTTTGTAGAGTACTACAACTGTTACGTCAATAGTGTTACACCACTCATTTGCCAACTCCGAAATCACTCTCTCAGCGCCTCCGGAAGTAAGTGTAGGTATTACCAGAACAGCTTTCATTTTTTGACACCTTGGAATTCCGAATGGACGATAAAAGCAAAAACACCAATGACGACATAAACTAATCTTTCACCAAAAAATGTTGTAGAAAAGTTAATGTAGAAAGTCATAAAAATTAGAAATGCGACATATGCGTATTTCGAAAATGAAATCGGCTTGAAATTAAACAAAAAGAACCAAAACATCAAAGAAAACAAGGCAAAGCAAAAGAAATAAAACAATCCGCCTTGAAGTAAATACTCTAAGAAACTATTGTGAGACGACCCCTTCAATAAGCCATTCTCAATCATACTTTCCTGAACACCAAAACCGTATCCTAGAAATGGCTTTTTATCTATTGCTTTTAAGTAGCTGAGTTGATAATTCAATCTATCTTGAACCGACGTATCTTCACTGACTTTATCAGATGCACCGGATTCCGACACAATTTCTACAGTGTATATAAGGCGTTCAGTTAAGTACTTAAACTCCTCCCCTGATAACTTTTCGAACAAGTAAGGAGCAGTCGAAATCAAAATGGCAATTGACCCTATTAGCACGCGAATTACTGGCTTTTTTAATGAAATTTCTGAATTCCTAAGGCTCAATAGAAATACAGCCATATTTATAATAAAAAAACCCAACATGTTGGTCCGAGACCCTGCAGCTAATATTCCAACAAGGGCTAATGGAAATAAGTAAATAATCAGATTAACTTTCTTTGACAGACCAAAAATCAGAAGGTAGAGCATGTTTATTGCGATTGCCAACGAATTTGGTTGCAAGTAAAACCCAAAAGCTCTTCCCCAATAAAATGCTTCCGAATTGGTGAGCTCAGCAAAGGGACTAAACAACTCAAAAAAGAATGTACTGATTAATCCTGCTACTACCGTAAAGATGAACGAAGCAATTGTTACAATCATTAAAAATGCTTTACCAAAGTTTAAACCTACAAGCAGCGTAAGCCAGAAAACGAAAAGGAAAAACAAGTTTAATAGTGAAACCCTAAGGTCCAAATTTCCTGTTAACGCCATAACAATTAGTGGCACTATAAATAGAAACACCACAAGCGTTGGAAACCAGTAACTATCTACTTTTATCCTATAGTTTGAAGAGAAACTAAGTATTAAAAAAGCTTTAATTAAAAAAAATAATAAAGTTATTGCTGCGACACTTTGCCCTAACAACCATGCCCAAACAACATAAGTTTTTGTCATTGCCGTAAATAAAACGAATGCACTCAAATATTTAATCATTTTTTAAAGAGAGCCGATCGGCCAACATCCATTCTTGCGGATTAAATGAAGATTCGATCCATTCCAACTTCCTATTGAAATAACCTTCACAATAATCATAGGCTTCAACTGAAAATGTGTAACTCACTTCAATAATTACGGGGGTAGCATTTTTATCTTTGACAAAATCGAAAGCAGCACACTGCATCTGCAACTTATCAGTGGCTTCAAAAGCTAATTTAACACAACGAACATCTATATCAGTCCTGCCATACAAAATTGAGCCACTACCTGACGCTCTAAAATCATTATCTCTACATAACCTTTTAATGCCAAAAGCTTTATTACCTATTACAATGATTCGAATGTCGTGGTCATTATTTGGCATAAACTCTTGGGTCAAAATATAACCCCTATCAACCATTGAATACTTTTCAAACTCTGTTTTCCTGAAAAGCCGATAGAGCGAACTCGCCAGTTTTTTCAAAGACTGGATTGAAGGCTTCTTAGAAAACGCTTTAACACTATCCAAGAATATTTGACTTCTATCTATGAGTGGATACCCTTTTCCGAAAGCAAGCTTACAGAGCTTTTCAAATTGCCTTTGACTCCTTACGAGATAAACATTTGATGCTCCAGCCCCCCCCCTACTTTTAGCGACAAATGGGAATCCATTAATTCTTATAAATTCCTCACAATCTTGTCTATTGAAGAACACAGAAGTCTCAGCATGCGGGATATTTAAAGATTCGAATTGATATTTTTGGCCCAACTTGTCATCGTAATTTACAATAGTTGGAAAACTTGGAAAAACTTCAATACCTATTCTCTCCAACGCATAGATTAATTTTTGAGCAATCAATTTGCTTTTGTAATCATCATGACGCCAATTCCACAAAAGAATATCTATACCCCTGAGTTCTTCAACAATTTTATTTGAAAAACAATCAACCAAAACATAATCCAATTGATGCTTACGACAAAACTCAATCCAACGTTTTGAAAAACCAAGCTCATTGTGGTGTATTGCAATTTTCATAAATCATCCAGAAATAAAACGTTTTAGTTGCGAAATACTTGGCAGTTTTGGATTACTGAGGTAGCGTTGGATTTTCACTCTTCTAATGTAATTATCCCAGTATTTTTTGTAGCGTTTATCATCAAGTAGTTTGGATGAAACATTTCCTTTCGAGGGACTCACTTTTCGACCATCAAATACAACAAACTTGTGACTTACTGATAAGTTTTCATTAATTGAAACTATCAGGGATCGCTTATTATGTTTTTTTTGCTTTTTACAGTACCGCCCTTGAAATATTTTACCATCATGATAGGCGGGAACATCAAGATCAGGAAATAGAAAGTTTCCAAGACCGAAATAGATTGGCTTTCCCAAATGCGTAATTACTGATTGGATTATGTGAGCATGATGACCAATTATCATGTCGGCACCAGCCTCTATGATTCGTTTGGCCTTTACAACATCAGCAGGCTTAGGGTATTTAATTTCTTCATCACCCCAGTGAATATGCACAACAACTACCGTATTAATTTGTTTCAACGTAACAACGTCAGATATAACCTTTTCAAGGTCAAACAGGTTAAGCTTTATGTTATCCCCATCAACTGGATTAGTAGATTGGCAAACGTAGGCTAGGTTAGCGATAGAGTTCCCATTGCTATTGTATATAAATGAATTCGGAGAAGTGCTACCTCCACAGTCAATACCGAAATACTCTATCCCCAATTCATCGAGAACCTTTAGGGTTTCACGCAGTCCTTCTTCACCAAAATCATAAATATGATTATTAGCTAGATTTACTGCTACTGGAGCTTTTTTGAACGAGTCTAAAATATACGAAGTTTCAGTACCTAAGTTCACCTTGTTCAGTGCTGGGCGACCAGACTTTGACATTGGAAACTCTAAATTAAAGATAAAATCACCCAGTGAAACATCAATGTCGTACACCCCGTCCAAAAAAACGTCACCCAAAAAATCAAGCATTTTTCAAACCTTCTTTTTCACTGATTAAAATCGCATATACAACAACAAAAGCGTTAAAAGCAATGCTTATAAACACAAAACAAACTATTGAGAAATACACACTTACTATAGAGCCCAATAGGAGAGCTATCGCTCTTGCAAATATTAATGCAACATTGTATTTGAAAAGAAATTCGAGATGCTCTTTAACTTTTAGATATGAAATACTAGGCACATTAATGATCATACAAACCGACCAAAATGCCAGCAACATAGTAAATTCCGGTAACAAAACCCACTTATCTTCAAAAAGCGTAGACACCAACCATTGGTGAACTCCGTAAAACACAGCCAAACCCAAAAGACAAAAAATGATTATGACTGCTGTCGAAAGTTTCAAAAGCTTGGTGTTTCCTTGCCGATCATTCGTTAGCATTTTATTTAGCACAACAGGGCGTATTGAATTTGCAAGTAACTGGCTAGGTGCATTGATTAATCTCATGGCTAACGAGAAAGAACCAGCTATCGAAGCATTAAAAAGAACGTTAATTATATAAATCGGCATATTCTGAGAAGCATTATTTAACACTTCTTGGGTTGTAACTACTTTGATGTAACGAATAAACCTAGTCAAAATGTAACTCATTTTTCTTTTAGAAAGTCGCATTTTTCTTTCGGAAACGTATTTCCTCACTACCGAACGGGAAAGTAAACAAACGACAACCTCAGAAAACAAATAACCTGTAATCAACCCGTTCAAACTAATTTCGGTATAAGCAATTGAAATCTGGCTAGAAATCAAAGACAAAACCCTTATAAAAGTTAGGCTAGCAATTGCGTTATACCCTCCCTGCCGAATAAACATATGCATATTCACAACATTTTGTGTTGCAAAATAAATTGCCAAATACATCATCAATCTACTGCCAATGTTGAGCATTGGCTGAGAATCTAAAACCCAAAAAACAATAAACTCAGTTACACACGACAAAATTAAAATTATTGCAATTGTCATTTTGGATATAAACTCCATGACCAATTGAACAATTAAGTTTCGTTTAATTAATAACAAGGCTTGATTCAATTGAAAGGAGCAAAGCAAGGAGAATAACGTTACAATCGAGACGACTAACACGTATTCACCAAAAGCCTCAGGAGCATATAGCTTTCCAAGAATAGGCAGACTGATAAAGTTCAGTGATTGAGCGGCGACGCCTCCACCCAATATTTTTGAGAGAGCTTTAAGCATATTTCTTTATTTTTTTTTGTTGACAAAAAGAAATATAGAGACACTAAAAGATATAAAAAACCCTAACATTGTTATCACTATGCATATTATTGCCCTAGCGGGTTTCGTTTTCTCTTCTGGCAAATATGGGGAATCAATGATTGAAACAGCATATTCGTCTCTAGCCTTTGCAAACATTAGTTTTTCTGTTCTTTCTTGCATTAACTCATACAATTGGGTTTTTATATCACTGTTGCTAACAATAGACACTTGCTCTTTCAAAAAGCTTAGGCTTTTTTGAATTTCTTCAATGTCTTTGTTCCTCAATTTAACATTAAGCATCTCTATCAATTTCTCTAACCACAATTTTGCGAGTCCCGGTGAGTAGTAGGAAACTGACATCCTGATTAAGCCTGTTTCAATATCGAGCTTGAGATTCAAGTGTTCCTCTAGAAATTTCTGACTCGCTTCAAAGCTTGTAGGGATTATTGATTGGAGTTGCTTCGGAGTTCTAACCCATTTGTCGGTGCTGGGAATATACAAATCATTATCATAAATGATTTCATTGCTTTCTCTATCCCAACCTTCTCCAGCAATTATTTCGTCATGCAAACTGTATTGATCAATGAACTGACTTAAAAAGTCAACGGATTTAAATGTACTCAGCACTCTGGTTGAACTATCCAGCCCAGGCGACCCAAGAGAAACCCCTGCTAAACTAGCAAGGCCTCCCAACCTACCAGCGAGAGTACCCAAACCTTCAGCGGATTCAGACTGAACTACATTCAACGTAGCGCTAGAGGTGTAAACATTGTTCAAACTCAATGCATAAATGACAGAAAGCACAGCGAAAAGCAGTGTTAATGAAGCAATAAAAAACTTGTAATAATAAGTAGCTGCCAACATTAACTTAAAATCAATATAGTTGGATTCGCTGACTTTCTGCATTTCAACGCTCTCATTTTTCATAGTTGGTCCCTGAGTCATTCGGAAATGTGTGAACTACTACAATCGTCCAATTGCGACTAGCGCAACAACAGACTGATAGAATATCTGAGTAACTGTTTGCCACAATCCCAGTCGCTCATAGTTAACAACATCACGCGGTACTACGATTGTATCACCCGGCTCTAGTGCGATATCTTCGCCGTCAAACCAAAAGTTGTTACTTGGTACCTTCACGGAACCATTAGCTTTGACAACGTATATCTTGCTGTCGTCAGCTCTCTCAGTTAACCCGCCCGACCTCTCGATGTATTCTCGCAAAGAAATGTGCTCATCTAAAATATGAGTAGTAGGAACAAAAACCTCTCCAATGACGGATACCGAAGACGATATACTAGGAACATACAGTTTATCGCCATGTTGCAGAGGTATATCCGAAGCTTCAACCCCTTTTACAATTTCCGGAAGATCAATTACAAGTCTACCAACCGGCTCGACAGAAAGTAACTCACTCAAAACTTCACTGGCAGACTCGTAATCTATGGTTTTGACATTTTGACTGCCAGAAATATTGCTTGTAATAATTTGCTGCTTGAGTTCCTCGACTGTTTTATCGAGATTTTTCTTCTCTCTTTCTTTGAGCTCTTCACGAGTAAATATTGCAGCACGAACACTGGCTTCGGAGGTAAAACCTCCAGCCCGTTTTATAACTTGGGCCAATGTCTCATTTTTCTTAATCTGGTAGACGCCCGGAAATACTACTTCGCCAATTAATTCAACTCTGCGGTTGTCATACCAATCTGGGGTGCGTAATACGTTAAGAGTATCTTTACTCTCCAACTCGACATTGTCACTTGTTGTACCTTTTAGTGCCTTGGTCAAGTCAATGCTCACGTGTTGAACCTTATAGCTATTTTCCACGTCTAGTTGAGTTCTTGATAATTCAGCCTTGCCAACAAATGCGGATTCGATCAAACCACCACTGGCTAGGATAAGTTCTCTGACCCGCCCTCTTTCAGGAATGGGATATACACCGGGGTATTTTACTTGACCGGTTACTTCTGCCAGTTTTACCGGGAAAGATTGCGTCCCCTCGTCTTTTAATCGAGCGATTATCGGTGCAAGCAATCGGTTTCTAGAATAGTTTTGAGTATCTTTTAGTAGCAATTGCTTTTCTGTAAAGGAGGCTAGTTCAAGCTTTTGTAGATAATTCCCTTGCTTTCCGTCCAACTTATCTTGAGATGCCTTCAAATCACCTTCTACAAGTTCACTTTCGAGTGACCGAAACTCTCTAACCAAGGTTGTCTCTCTTCGAGCATCGCTTGCCGTTTCCGCTTCGGATACTGACAAATTGTCGTCTATCGCAAATCGGTTAAACAATGTAATTTGGTCGAAAGCTTCTAGCGGCAAATCAAATGTTCTGTTCAACACATTACGAGGTTCGAATTGGATCACCTCAGATTGACTTGCAAATCGTTTCTTACGCAATATAAGTCCATATTCCAAATCAGAGCTTTTCAACAGTGTCTCTTCATTTACAATTGAAGAAAGTGACATTCCTTGTTTCCATTGGATCAAACCCGGTGACGTATGTGCTCCAATGACAACAATGGCGTTGTTGAACTCTGTGCTAGAATCCGGAATAGTAATGTAGTCCCCATTTGCAACCGAGGCACTCTTGCCCTCTTGGGTAAGCACATTGACAGTTTTAACCTCTAAGCCCTGTGTAGGTGTTTTCCTGGCGATCTGTACCATATTCGCGGCACCCGAAGGCAACACGCCACCAGCAACATTCAGTAAAGTGGATAGGGCTTCTCCCGGTTTAGCTTCATAAATTGCAGGACGCCGAACGTTTCCGTCAATACTTACCAACTTTTGCACGGTAGGGATAAAGATCACGTCACCTTGTTGTAAACGCACATCGTTTGCAGTGTTGCCGAATATTAATAAATCATACAAATCAAAAGTAACAACGGTTTTGCCGGCTCTTTTTAATTGGATATTACGAAGAGAGCCAATTTCACTTACGCCTCCACTTGCGAACAATGCATGAGTAATGGTTGATAACGAACTGAGCGTAAAAGCGCCTGGTCGATAGGCTTCGCCGACTAAATAGACTTGGATGGTACGCAGTGCCCCCATGGTTATATGAGGCGTTACGCCAATGACTTGCTGATTGTATTTCTCTACTAGTTCTTTTTTTAGCTGTTGGTAGGTCATCCCTACAACCGACATTGGCCCTAAATCTGGAATTTGTATGGTTCCTTCGTTGTTAACAAACAGCTCAAACTGACCTGTTTCTTTTCCGAACAACTGGACATTAACACTGTCTCCCGGGCCCATCACGTAGTCTGCTGGCACGGGAATATTACTTGCAGGTGCGAAATTGAGTGCAGAGCCATCTTCATTAGCCGTACTAAACAAATTGTAGCCAAAAGGCTTGAGTTCTTTAGTTCGCTCTTTCGCTACACTTTGTTCTGACAACTTTTTGGATATCTGCCCTTCATTTACGCTTCTTTGAACTTGCTCTGAGGGTGCTGGTGTTTGTTGTTGGTTTCCACCATTTTGAGAACCAATCTGAAAATCGGATAAGTCAATGCCCATTTGACGCGCAAGCGCTTCCTGCTGGGCTCTTGGCATGTTTTTAAATTGTTCAATTTGTTGTGGAGTGGGCGTGAAAGCAGTAACTGAGTGAGCGGACATCATTGTTAACATCAAAATGACGTACAGTTTAAACTTTCTTAACATGCTGCTATCCCTATAAAACAAAGGCGTGTAAGGTCTAATTCGTCCCAAAATTAAATGGGCGCGTATATTAACCGAATTATGTTTTGAATTAAACTTCAAAACGCTCGCGTGAAGAAGTTTTTTATTAATTCAAAGTTTCTTTTTCCAACTATTGCTCGATGGCCAGATAATCTGGGTTGTCCAAATACCACTTTATCGTCTCTTCCAATTGGTTGATAAAGTTGCCTTGATGTACGAATCCAAGATCTGTTTTTATTAGCGTATCGTCAATATCGTAGCGAAAGTCATGGCCAAGCCGGTCTTCCACAAGACTAATTAATGTTGATGATCTTCCATCTCTTGCACATGTTGCTTTGGAATACAGAGCACGATAATCCGAATTACTTTGAAAAAGCGTATCAATGCAATCACAAACCATAATTAACAAGTTCAAATTTGTGAGTTCCGTTTGACCACGGATATTATAAGCTCTGCCCTTAGTTGATGGATTCAGAATTTGACCAATCGCACGCACATGATCGGATACGTGCAGCCAAACCCGCCGTTGGGAACCGTCTCCGTATAAGGGAATGGGTCGATTATGAACAACACAAGCGATTGCTTTTGGTATCAGTTTTTCTCGATGTTGGTATGAACCAAAAGTATTGGAAGAATAACTGATGGAAACAGGTAACTTGTAAGTTGTTCCAAACGCAAAGACAAACTGATCTGCAGCGGCTTTTGAAGCCGAATATGGTGAACTGGGATTGTATGGTGAATTTTCTTTAGCTGGCATTTGTGTTAGTTGAATCGGACCGAATACCTCATCGGTACTTATCTGGTGAAAACGAACTTTGTTACCAGCAAATTCGTTGTCCCCGTATCGGCCCTTCCACACCTTTCTCGCCGCATTTAGAAGCGAGACGGTCCCACCGACATTCGTGTTAACAAATGCCATAGGCTCAGAAATTGACCGATCAACGTGAGATTGAGCGGCAAAGTTAACGACAGTATCAATTTGGTATTCAGCTAAAAGCTCTTCAACTAAACTTTGATTGCATATATCGCCTTTATGAAACACGAATTTACTACTTAACCTCGACAAATCTTCCATGACAATTGGATGGCTCGCGTAATTCAATATATCTAATACAACCACCCTATCATTTGGATTTTCGATTAGATGCGCTCGTGCAAAATGGGAACCTATGAATCCAGCGCCGCCGGTTACCAATAGGCTTCGTGTGGAATGATTACTTTCATCCATGGAATAATCTTTGTAGTGTGAATTGAAGATTATCGAAAGTTATCAAATCTACACTCCTAACTGAATCGTTTTATTTCACCCTCATTGAGTCTCAACTCGCTTAGGATTGTATAATTATCCACCGACTTATCGCACAACAGTTGTGTTGTTGGCCGTGCTTTAGTATAAACGATGCCTTCAAATGCTTCTGTTGGCGCACTGGCGCAAGGAAGCGACAATAATAATAAACATAAAAAGCTCCATCAGCCGATGTCTCCAATATCTCATCTGGCGGCTTGGAGTTAACCTAAGGCAGCAACAAATGAATTCAAAAACACCCGATTTTTTCGGCCATCCTGGTGGTCTTCAGACTCTGTTTTACACAGAAATGTGGGAACGGATGAGTTATTACGGGATGCGTGCGCTTCTCGTTCTGTTTATGACAGCGAGTATCCAAGAAGAAGGTATGGCCATTACTGTCGCATCCGCAACAGCCATTTATGGTTTGTACACCGGTGCCGTTTATTTTATGGGTTTGCCCGGCGGCTGGATCGCAGACCGCTTAATCGGTAGCCAAAAAGCGGTTTGGTACGGCGGTATCATTATCATGTGTGGCCACATTGTGTTGGCTATTCCCGCCAGTTGGAGTTTCTTTATCGGTTTGATACTGGTTGTCTTGGGTACCGGACTACTGAAACCCAATGTCGGTATTCTAGTTGGACAACTTTACGCTCCAGAAGATCAGCGACGTGACGCGGGCTACACCATTTACTACATGGGTATAAACCTTGGGTCACTGATTGGCTATTTTGTGTGTGGTTGGTTGCAAGTTAACGCTGGCTATCACTACGCCTTTGGTGCCGCGGCCGTGGGTATGGCCATAGGTTTGGTTCAGTACCGCATGACCTTAAACCGTCTCGGTGGCGTGGGTGCAAAACCGTTGTTGGAAATGACCCCTAGCGGCCAGAAAAAAAGCTGGGGCGTAATTATCGCCTTCCTGATTGGTTTGGCAGTGATTACCTTTTCTATGATGACCGGTCTGTTGACTATCGACCCAGTTACTTTGGCCCAATATGTCGCGGTAGCCATAACTGTGGTGTTCTTAGCGTATTACGCTGGTATTTACGCCTTCGGAAATCTTTCTCACGATGAAAAACGTACCCTTGGCGCACTGTTTTTGGTGTGTGTGGCATCGATTTTCTTCTGGTCTGGCTTCGAGCAAGCCGGTTCTTCTTTGAACTTATTCGGTCGTGATTATACCGAGCGTATGATCGGGACCTTTGAAATCCCGCCCGCTTGGTTCCAGTCAGCTAACTCTTTCTTTATCATCACTTTGTCGCCTTTCTTCGCTGCCTTGTGGGTAAACTTGGGTAAGCGCATGATCACCCCTTCTTACGGGATTAAGTGTGCTATTGGTCTGTTTATCATGGCTTCTGGCTTTATCGTGATGTTCTTTGCAGCGCAAATCGCTGCTAGCGGCTTGAAAGCAGCTCCTTATTTCTTGGTTGCGACTTACTTCTTACACACTGTGGGAGAACTGTGTTTGAGCCCAGTAGCACTAGCCGCGGTCAGTAAGCTCTCTCCAAAGCGTTTTGCAGGCCAAATGATGGGTGTGTTTGTATTGACCTATTCCATCGGTAATGTCACGGCAGGCTTGCTCGCCGGCGGTTTGGACCCAGACAATCTCTCTGACATGCCTAACTTGTTCTGGGGCATTGTACAAATCACGGTTGCAGCGGCTATTGTGGTTGCCTTGTTGACCTTAAAAACACGCAAATGGGAAAAACTGGCAGAGAAAGACACCTTCAACCAAGATACCGTTGAAGAAGCCACCCCCAACAAAGCTTAATTTATCGTACAAATACAGCTGTTAATTTTGCGATAAATGCATAGAATAAACGCCCATAGTCATGGGCGTTTTTTTATGGAATATGGGTGCAACGAAAAATACCAGAGCATGTCCTACCCTGTCTGGTCGCACTTGTATTTTGTCACCCGTCGTACATAGTCGAGTCGAGGATTAGCATTTCGTGAAGTTTTACTTTACCCATCAACAAATACCGCAGCTCAAAGACCTGTCCGTAGCACAGCGAATGGAACGCCTGCGCGAAGCAGAGAATCGCATGATAGCCCCTGAAAAACTGCTGCTTAACATATTGAAATTGTTAATTATTGTGCCAGTTTTTGTGTTTATTTTACGAGCCAGTGACGATTGGTTTGCCTTGGTCTGGGCGGCATTGTTTATTCTTGCTTATCCATTTTTACTTAAGCCATTGCAGTACAGCATGTGCGCAAAATATCTAAAACAACCATCTGAAAAGGGAGATAACTGATTATGCAGAGCATTTTGGTCACAGGCGGCGCAGGATACATTGGTAGCCACACCGTATTGCAGCTTTTGGAAGCCGACAAACAGGTTGTAGTGTTAGATAACTTATGCAACTCATCCTCCGAGTCACTTAAGCGTGTAGAAGCATTAACAGGTAAGTCTGTTACTTTTGTGCAAGGAGATATCTGTGATCGTCCTTTGCTTGATCAGTTGTTTGAACAATATGACATCAGCGCGGTGGTTCACTTTGCTGGATTAAAAGCCGTAGGCGAATCGGTCGAAAAGCCCCTCGAGTACTATCGTAACAATGTTTACGGAACCTTAGTTTTGTGTGAGGCGATGAAAAGCCACAATGTCAAAAACTTGGTTTTCAGTTCATCAGCCACGGTTTACGGCGATCCTATTGCCTTGCCATTGAAAGAAGACATGCCAACGGGTCAACCGACCAACCCTTACGGTCAATCCAAACTGATGGTGGAGCTGATACTTAAAGACCTGTATCGCTCAGATGACCAGTGGAATATAGTTCTGCTTCGTTATTTTAACCCTGTGGGTGCCCATCCCTCCGGTCGCATTGGAGAAAATCCCAACGGGATCCCCAACAATTTGATGCCATTTATCACCCAAGTGGCCACTGGCAAACGGGAAATCCTTTCTGTTTTTGGTGACGATTACGACACCCATGATGGCACAGGGGTGCGCGACTACATTCACGTTGAAGACTTAGCAGATGGACATTTAAAAGCTTTGGACAAACTGAGTCAGAAGGTTGGCCTAGTTACTTACAACTTAGGTACCGGCCAAGGTTATAGCGTCTTGGACATGATCAAAGAGTTCGAAAAACAAAGCGGCCGTTCTGTTCCATACAAAATTGTCCCCCGCCGCAGTGGTGACGTTGCTGCATGTTATGCCGATCCCAAACTAGCCAAGCAAGAACTCGGCTGGCAAGCCCAAAAAGGATTAGAAGAGATGTGCCGCGATTCTTGGAACTGGCAGTCCAATAATCCAGATGGATATTAAAAAGCTCCGTCATAGGGGCAATGCGAACAATATGTGTCATCCCGGCGACGCAAAACCACTGTCATCCCGGCAACGCTCTTCGGCCGGGACCTCTCTGAACGCCTGACATTCTCAAACACTGTCATCCCCGCAGCGCTCTTGGGCGGGGATCTTTTCAAACCTCCCTGTCATCCCCGCAACGCTTTTGAGCGGGGATCTTTTCAAACCACCCTGTCATCCCCGCAACGCTTTTGAGCGGGGATCTTTTTAACCCTCTGGTATTTTGGAAAAGAGCAAGAGCATTGCTTACGGTTGAGTGAGTCAGCCTTTTGATGAGATCCCGGCCCAAAAGCCTTGCCGGGATGACATTTTGAGGGGCGTCGCTGGGATGACATCCATGGGGAGCGTTGGGCTGCGTCACGTCCACCCTAAATTAAGCTAGGATATAAGTCCTCCCACTTTGGATTCATCCTTTCAATCAGCTTAATTTTCCAGTTTCGATTCCATCGTTTTAAGCGCTTTTCTCGTTTGATTGCTTCGCTTACGTCTTGGTGAAGTTCAAAATAGACAAGATTGTAGACGTTGTATTTGCTAGTGAATCCATGCCCCATCCGATTCTTGTGCTGCCATATACGTTTAATGAGGTCCTGAGTAACGCCAACATACATGACGCCTCGCATTTTATTGGCGAGGATATAGACATAATACGTTTCCATGTATTTTCTCCCTTTTCACTATGATTTTAGAGCACAATCACAGTTCAATAGGGAAGTTAACAGTCCAGTTTTGGTGACAAATATGTGTCACCTCCGTAATGCAAAAACACTGTCATCCCGGCGACGCTCTTGGGCCGGGACCTCTCTGAACGCCCGACATTCTCAAACACTGTCATCCCTGCAACGCCAACACACTGTCATCCCCGCAATGCTCTTGGGCGGGGACCTGTTTAACCCTTGGTGTTTAGGAAAAGAGCAAGAGCGTTACTTACGGTTGAGTGAGTCAGCCTTTTGATGAGATCCCGGCCCAAAAGCGTTGCCGGGATGACATTTCAGGGGCATCGCTTACGTTTGAGTGCGTCAGCCTTTTGATGAGATCCCGGCTCAAAAAAGCGTTGCCGGGATGACATTTTGGGGAGCGCTGCCGGGATGGTATTTTGATACATAAAAAAACGCCGGCTTTTGGCCGGCGTTTTTAAACAATTTTGCTTGCTATGCAAGGGCAATTAAACAGTTACGTTTGCTGCCTGAGGACCTTTTTGGCCTTGCTCGATGTCGAAAGTCACTTGTTGACCTTCGTTCAATGTTTTGTAACCGTCAGTAGCAATTGCACGGAAGTGTACAAACACATCAGAACCACCGTTGTCAGGAGTAATAAAGCCGAAGCCTTTGTCAGCGTTGAACCATTTAACAGTTCCAGTAGTTTTAGACATAATAGTTTCCTAATTTTCGTCAATAATTAGCGCATGCACGCCAGTTTTAGCCGTGTAGAACGAAATGTACGATGCATGTTACTAACAGAAAATTTCCAAAACGAACTGGTAAAACAGATGTAGCGAGAGTTTCTTAAGTACAATGTATATAACGTTTGTGATACACGCCGATCTATAGGTTAGCAGAAATTCCAACGCTGTATATAAAATTTTTGTTTATTTTTCAGTTTATTGGGGGGAAATCGAGCTACACATCACAATGACAATAGGATGACAAACTGATCATACCAGAGCGACAATTGCGCGATCTGCCCAGTTGTTGAGATACTATGGTTACTTTGTTCATAGGAACTTTCGCAATGCCCCCAAAAGCTGATGATTTGCAGGTTACCCACTGGTTGTTTTCTTATGGAACATTACAACTCCCCCGTGTTCAAATGGAAACCTTTGGTCGGTTACTGACCCAACATCAAGATGCAATCAGCGGTTTTGTACTAGATATGATAGAAATCACCGATCCCCATGTTTTAGCCACAAGCTCAGAGCAATTTCATCCGATACTGAGGGCCAGCGGAGACTCAGTGGATACAATTCAGGGGATGGTGATGGAAATCACTGACCAAGAGTTACAGCACGCAGATCAATACGAAGTAGATGACTACCAAAGAGTGTTAGTGACTACTCAAGCCGGCCGAGAGGCTTGGCTCTATATTGCCAAAACGGAACCTACTACTGATGTTTAATCTTTATTATAAAACCCGTCGAGTGACATTAGTCAGTCTAGTAATGCTTTTAACCGCTTGCGTGAATCCGTTTAAAGATTCGCCGGAAACCAACACAAATCCACTCAAAAGTCTCGACACAAATTGGGCGGCCCACTGGTTGCGCCCAAATGTAATGTTGGTGCATTCTGATGCCGACACCCTGCAACTGGTAAGTTCAAGCAACGCCTCTTTTGATGAAACCGGCCAATACGACGTATTCTTTGAACTCAAAGGGATCCCCATGCCAGAGGGCATCATTGATAACTATCCCCACCTCAGTGATTTTAAAGCTTATGAGGTATCCGTTACGCCTGAACAGGTTCGATTGCTACTGAAATCTCAACTCGCTGTGGTGGATTTAGGCGCAGGCACTCTGAGTTATGTGCAAACCGCTGATGTACTTGACGCTTTGTATACTCAAGGCGCACAAGACGCCGATGAAGTAGATTACTTAGGCGCGCAAATTAGCGGCGAACAGACGCGCTTCGCACTGTGGGCACCGACCGCAAAAAGTATCAAACTGCGCCTCTATGATGCCCATTTGAACCCCATTGAGCATGGCATCATGCCGATGATCGAAGATCCAGCAACGGGCGTCTGGAGCACCTTCACTCACCTAGCACCACAGGGCCAATTCTATCGCTATCAAGTCGAGCTTTATCATCCAAGAAGTCAGAATATCGAAATTATCGAAGTTACCGATCCCTACTCTTTGAGCTTGTCCACCAACAGCCGCTATTCGCAAGTGGTTGATTTAAATAGCCCGGCCACTCAACCAGAAGGTTGGCAACAACAAACCGTGGCAACTTTGAACAAACCAGAAGATTTGATCCTCTATGAAGTTCACATTCGCGATTTCAGCGCCAGTGATTCGGCACTAGATGCACAAAAAAGAGGTAAATACGCAGCGTTTTCAGCCGACGATTCATATGGTGTGCGGCATTTAAAGCGCTTGCGTGAAGCAGGATTAAACACCATTCATCTGTTGCCCACATACGACATAAGCACTGTGAATGAAGATCCTGAGCAAGTGATCCAGCTTGATGATTCTGTAGGCGGAATTTGCCAGCGAGTGCCTGGTCTATCCCTTTGCACAAAGATCGACAATCCAAAACAAAGTTTGAAACAATTGCTCTCGCAGTTTCCTACCAACAGCGATAGCGCGCAGGCAATGGTTGAGCAAATCCGCCCTTATGACGGCTTCAATTGGGGCTATGATCCATTTCACTACACTGTTCCAGAGGGTGGATATGCGCAGAATCCTAATGGCATTGAACGGCTTGTGGAGTTCCGGCAAATGGTCAAAAGCCTCCATGATTTAGACTTTCGTGTCGTCTTGGATGTGGTTTACAACCATACCTACGCTTCTGGACTGGCTGACAAGTCGGTTTTAGACAAAATCGTTCCTAATTACTATCACCGGCTCAATCCCATCAGTGGCGCTATCGAACAATCAACCTGTTGTGAAAATTCCGCGACCGAGCGACGGATGATGGCTAAGCTGATGATTGATTCATTGGTGGTATGGGCACGGGATTACCATATTGACGGTTTTCGTTTCGATCTGATGGGACATCAACCTAAATCCGTCATGCTGGCAGCTCGTGAGGCCGTCAGGCAAGTGGATCCAGACACCTACTTTTACGGTGAAGGTTGGAATTTTGGTGAAGTCGCAAACAACGCCCGCTTTGTGCAAGCCACTCAAGTGGAAATGGCGGGCAGCGAAATCGGCACCTACACTGACCGATTGAGGGATGCCGTTCGAGGCGGTTCCTCCTTTGTCTCGGGCAATGAAATACGGATGGGACAAGGGATTGGCAATGGTTTATTGCATCTTCCCAATGAACTACACAGTGAAGAGACGCTCCCCCAGGTGCAACAAGAATACGGGTTGTCGCTGGATCAAATTCGTGTGGGATTGACCGGTAATTTAGCTAACTACCCTTTAATTAACAGGCAAGGCCAATCCGTTTTAGGTAAAGACATTGACTATGACGGCGCGCCAACAGGCTATGCACTGGATCCAGCGGACACCATTAATTATGTATCCAAACACGATAACCAAACCTTGTGGGACAATAACCAATACCGAATTGCCAACTCAGTGTCCATTGAGGATCGGGTGCGCATGCAAATCCTCTCGTTGAGCTACCCAATACTGGCTCAAGGGATCCCGTTCTTGCATATGGGCAGCGAACTGCTTCGCTCTAAATCTTTTTTGCGCGATAGCTATGATTACTCAGACTGGTTCAACGCTGTCGATTTCTCAATGCAAAGTAACTTCTATGATGTGGGATTACCGCCAGCCGACAAAGACCAAGCGAATTGGCAGGTAATCCAAACCTTATTGGAAAACAACCAAGGTCGCGACAAAGCACAACCTGCGGACATACAAAAAGCGGTCAGTATGTTCCTAGATTTAGTGGCGATCCGCAGTGATAGCCCGCTGTTTCGATTGTCCAGTGAACAAGAAATTATCCAGCGCTTAAAGTTTCACAACATGGGGGCCTCCCAGCAAGCCGGTTTGATAGTGATGGAATTGGATGACAGAAATGGAGAAGAGCTGGACCCGAAATACGAATCCATCGTCGTTCTGTTTAATCACAGTGGCACAACTCAACTCTTCCCATTCGCTGGCGCAGAAGGGTACCAGTTACACCCAATACTACAAAAAAGCGTAGACTTACCCATACGCAACGCGTCAGCCTCGTCCGAAGGGTTCAATGTCCCTGCCCTTTCCACCTTAGTGTTTGTTAAATGAGTAGTCTTTTATGTTAATCGAACTGAGCCCGCTACAATGCCGCGTTTTGGGTGTGTTGTTGGAAAAAGAAGTCACCACCCCTGACCAATATCCCTTGTCTTTGAACGCATTGACATTGGGTTGTAATCAAAAAAGCAGCCGTGAGCCGATCCTGTCCTTAAGCGAAGCCGAGGTGCAACAAGTAGTGGATGAACTCATCGAGTTAAAGCAGATACGCGAAGTCAGTGGTTTTGGCGCTCGAGTGGCTAAATATCAGCACCGATTCTGCAATACAGAGTTTGGTGATCTGAAATTTACTCCGCAACAACTTGCCATCGTTTGTGTGTTGATGTTACGCCAAGCTCAAACACCGGGCGAATTGCGCACAAGATGTGCTCGAATGGCCGAATTTCGAAATGCTGAAGAGGTCGAAAGGATCCTAGAAGGTTTGCAAAACCACCATCAAGAACAGATTGTGCAACGTTTACCTCCACAACCGGGTAAACGGGAAGCCCGTTATCAACATTGCTTCACCTCAGGCGAAGCAGCAACTTCAGTACAAACGGTTGATGCGGTCACAGCAAGCCCAACAGATCAGAGTGACTTAGCTCAACGGGTAGCAACCTTAGAATCTCAAGTCGCAACGCTGCAAAGCCAGATTCAGGCATTATTAGACAATCAATAAGGCTGTCATCCCCGCAGTAAAAAAAGACTGTCATCCCCGCAGTAAAAAAGACTGTCATCCCCGCAACGCTCTTGGGCGGGGACCTTTTTAAACCTCCCTGTCATCCCCGCAGCGCTTTTGAGCGGGGACCTTTATCAAAAACTATCGGGTGTAGTATCCCGAAGTTTTTGATCGCTCTTCGCTCTTTTCACGCTTTCCTACTATGGCTGACAGATCCCGGCCTAAGAGCTTTGCTTACGTTTGAGTGAGTCACCCTTTTGATGAGATCCCGGCCAAAAAGCACGCCGGGATGACATATGGGGGAACGTAGCTTACGTTTGAGTGAGTCAGCCTTTTGATGAGATCCCGGCCCAAGATCTTTGCCGGGATGACATTTTGGGGGGCATCGCTTACGTTTGAGTGAGTTAGCCTTTTGATGAGATCCCGGCCCAAGAGCATTGCCGGGATGACATTTGGGGGAGCATCGCTTACGTTTGAGTGCGTCAGCCTTTTGATGAGATGGCATTTCTTCGTTTAAGTGCTTTAAGAACCTGATCTGAACCCATCCTTGGTAACGCACCCAGCCTTGCCATCCTCGCACTAAAAAAAGGCTGTCATCCCCGCAGCGCTCTTGAGCGGGGACCTTTATCAAAAACTATCGGGTGTAGTATCCCGAAGTTTTTGATCGCTCTTCGCTCTTTTCACGCTTTCCTACTATGGCTGACAGATCCCGGCCCAAAAGCGTTGCTTACGTTTGAGTGAGTCAGCCTTTTGATGAGATCCCGGCCCAAGAGCATCGCCGGGATGACATTTTGGGGGGCATCGCTTACGTTTGAGTGAGTCAGCCTTTTGATGAGATCCCGGCCCAAAAGCATGCCGGGATTACCTTTTAAGTGAGCGTCGCTGGAATGACGGTGGGTGTTTAGCCCTTGGACATTTGTTCCAGATACTCTTGGTCCTTTGCGTTACCCGCGGCAAAGCATGGATGGGCTGTGGCTCGTTTCACGTACTCAACCAGCACTTCGCTTTCGGGCAACAATTTAAAACCAATGATCCAGCCCAAGGCACTGCCCCACAATACATCTGCGGCAGTGAACTCGTCACCTGCGATGTATGAATGGCTTTGCAATTGCCCCATCACCGTATTAAGCATGGTGTCAAAATCACCATAGGGACAAGCTGCCTTGGAACTGTGGGTGATTTGAGATGAACGGTCGATAATCGCTGGCTCAAAGCTGCTGCCGTAATATGCCATCCAACGCAAATATGCACCCCGTTTGGGATCATCTAAAGCCGGTGCCAAGCCTTTATCCGCATACAAATCAGCCAAGAACAAATATATTGCAACTTGTTCGGTCACAACGGTGCCTTGATAGGAAATAGCAGGGACTTTACCCATTGGGTTGATGGCTAGAAATTCTGCACTTTTGTGCTCACCCTTTGCAAAGCTAATCAACTTCACGTCGAAGTCGGCATCCAGCGCCTGCAATAGGGTCAGTACGCCCGAAGAACGCGTATTAGGCGCATGGTAAAAGGTGATTTTGCGATCTTGGCTCATGAGGTTTTTCCTTCGTACAAAGAAGCATAAAAGTCCATCATTGCTTGCAACATCTGTTGATGAACGGGATTTGCATGGGGAATAGAACAAGTCTCAGGATCAGTCACTTGGCTCGCATCGAACTGCATTTCTATGAGTTGCTGCGCACTCACTGGTACATCAGCATGACAAACGTCATAGGATTGCTCGATGAAAAATGAACTGTTGGGGCCTTTATTGACTGATTGCAACTGTTTAACACCGCGGATCGGGGTCGTAACATCCGCTTCTGAATGGGCCACAAATATGGGTAAATTGGGCACATTGCCCTTATCGAGCTCTGCTCGCACTGCAAAGATCACATCCAGTAACTTAAACGCCGCATACTTTGCTACTGAGGGATACTTGTAAGGATTTGGGCCAGAGGTTTCATAGCTCCAGTCCAATATTTTGGCCAGGGTTTCGATCCCCCAAATGTCGGCCATGTCTTCAACCGATTCATCTAAGGCTAAGGCACCTGAGAAGAGCATAAGTCCATCAATGGTGTCTGGATGTTTTAGAATATGCAAGGTAACCAATGCGCCCCCCGTCGAAAAACCACCCACCACGACTTTAGGGCTTAAGGTATGTGCATAAGCGATCACTTCATCAACGTGGGCCGACCACCGCTTTGCTAACTTGCTGTCTTCCATATCATCATCAGCGTCCTTTTTACCGTGTCCCGGCAATAAACCAACAATTACAGTTGCGCCCGATTCATGCAGTTTGGCAGCGATAGAGCGAAAGAAAAAAGGTGAGTCACTTAAACCATGGAATAACACAATAGTGGTCTCAGTAGGCGCGCCATGATGCAAAACAAAAGGACTGTTCCCCTCGTTTCTCAACGCGTCGGAGCACAGGGTAAAGCGCTCATCGGAATTATCGTCACAAGGTACTGCGTTACCCAATTCTGACTCATACATTTCGGTCAATGGCGTCAACCATTGGGCGGGTTCAGCCAAACTAGATGAAGCGAATAGTGAACACAAAACAAACAAAATAGATTTTTTCATAGCAATGAAATCTCAGTTGAATTGACACCACTATAGTGAGTTAAGAGCGGCATTTCTATGCTTTTGCCGATTTTTTATGATTCGCTTCTTTTCATTCAATCCTAACTCTGGAATACTCTAAAAAGAGTTGCAAATATCAATCTAAATAATTGAAAAAAATGAAAAATAAGCAGGGTTTTACATTAATTGAATTGATCATTGTCATCGTGATTTTGGGCGTACTGGCAGTGGTTGCTGCACCCCGTTTTTTGAATCTAAGTGATGACGCTAGACGCAGTACCTTTATCGCAACGGGCTCAGCATTTCGCGCCGGTGTCGAACAGGTGCACATTGCTTGGCTGATCCGAGGAAAGGGCGTTGCAGTGCTCAACTTCTTGCCCATTTCTGATCCCGACGTGGGTGGCGCACTAAGTGTCAATTCTGCGGGTTATCCTGCAGACACTCGCGGTACAAGCCTCACTCTAAACAGCCAAAACGATTGCTATGATGTATGGCGTGCAGTGCTCGATAGCGCCAGTTCAGAGGTAGGAACCGAAGCTGCCGCGGAATACAGCGCCACTTACAATAACCCGGGCGCATGCACCTATACCTTGAAAGCCGACACTTCGCTGACCATTACCTACAATTCCAACAATGGCGAAGTGGTCATCAACAGTTGAGTTGCACAAGCTTATCCATAAAAAAAGGGATGCTAGGCATCCCTTTTTTATGTAAATCAGATAATTAAGCGGAAAAATACCGCTCTAAATCGTCACTGCCACCTATGTGCTGTCCACCGATAAAGACTTGGGGTACCGTTTCTCGGCCCGTCATGGCTTTCAGTGAGGTCAAGCTAGCGTCTTTGCCTAGCACGATCTCCTCGTAGCTGTATCCTTTGTCGCTGAGCATGGCTTTCGCTTTTGCACAAAACGGGCATCCTGGTTTAGTAAACAAAGACACCGGCGATGGCTTCTTCGCATCCGGCGCAATGTACGCCAACATGGTATCAGCATCAGACACTTCAAAGGGGTCTCCAGGTAGGTCGGGCTCGATAAACATCTTTTCTATCACGCCATCTTTGACCAGCATAGAGTAACGCCAGCTGCGCTTGCCAAAACCCAAATCGTTTTTGTCCACCAGCAAACCCATACCATCGGTAAATTCACCATTACCGTCGGGGATCAAGGTGATGTTTTGCGCTTCTTGGTCAGCTGCCCATGCGTTCATTACAAAAGTATCGTTCACGGAGACACAGACAATCTCATCAACACCATGCTGCTTGAATGTGGCAGCCAGCTCGTTGTAGCGCGGCAAATGGGTCGAGGAACAGGTCGGTGTGAAGGCTCCCGGTAAAGAAAACACTACCACCGTTTTGCCGTTGAAAATATCGTCGCTTGAGCGTTTAACCCATTCATCGTTAACACGCATCGCAAAGGATACTGAGGGTACCTTTTTTCCTTCGCGATTTTCAAAATTCGGATTAGATTGACTCATAGTAGTGCTCCTTTTTTAAGTTGATGGTACCAGTGTAGACGATCAACACAACATGTAAACTGATTAATAGCAATCACCTTAATCTATTTTCACTATTAAAGAATCCATCGTCAGCCGGCCCGTTAACAAAGGTATAATTTCCAATGCCCGAGGATAAAATCTTATCCAGTGAAATTGTCGCAATATGGCCACACTAGCGCTAAAGTGTCTATGAATTGAAAAAGGCATAACTGGCGAAAGTCAGCGACGCAAAGCTTCCGGTCTAAGGCTGAATCAACAAGGCTAAGATAGCGGAGTTACCAATGAACCGCGCAATCAGCGTGGTACTTTTTCAGTTTGCCCGCTTGGTGCAGCCAAACGGAACCATTCAATCGTTGGCGATCTTTGCCAACATGCAGTAATTGAGGGCTGAAAAATGATCATACTAGTAGGTGGAGAAAAAGGCGGCAGTGGCAAAAGCTGCTTGGCACAAAACATCGCGGTTTACCTTCGTACCGAGCAAGACGCAACGGTGCTCATGGTCGATTGCGATCCGCAACGCACCACATCAGATTGGGTACAAGAACGCAAAGCCGACAGCAACTTACCGGAAATCAATTGCGTGCAATTGTACGGCAAGATCCGCAACGAACTGTTATCCCTTGCGCAGTATTACGATTACGTCATCATTGATTGCGGTGGACAAGACAATTTAGCATTACGCTCGTCTATGGCCGTGGCTCAGCATGTGCTTATACCGCTTCGTCCGAAACGTCGAGACTTGAAAACCGTCGCCCATATGGAAGATATTATTTCCACTTGTAAGATGGTCAATCCAAAAATGAACGCGGCTTTTGTGATCACTCAATGCCCGTCACTACCAACCCTAGCGCCCCGGATTCTAGAGGCAAAAGATGTATGTCGATCTTTCAACATCCCGGTACTCAATTCCGTGACCTTCAGTCGTAACATGTATGACGACAGTGAAGAGTCCGGAAAATCGGTCATCGAGAGCGAGCCAGATGGTAAAGCGGCAATCGAGATCCGCAGTATCATCGAGGAATTGTTAACCCGGGGAAAAAGCAATGACATTAGCGAATTTGAAAAAGTGCGGGCCGTCGGTTGATCGACAGGCTGTCTCAGTCGATGAATTTATTGACGGGGCGCTGCGATATGCCAATGGCTGCCAGAACATTGTCAGCTTGCCGGTAGCGGGTTGCGAAGAAACACCACAAAGCGGTCTTTTGAAACGGGCCACCTTTACCTTGGGCGAAAAGGCAATCGGCCAACTCGAGGCACTGTCACTGCAAACCGGTATCGCGAAATCTCGGCTGATTCGGATTTGGCTGGACCGTCAACATCGATCCGCTGAATTACAAGATTACCTTGTGAGTCAAATTCGATAAAGCCTCAGCATCACTTTTGCCCTTTTGAAGCGATTTATTCGCTCAACTGCGGCAAAGTGACATTTTTCTATAAGATTGAATTACCTTTGCGCTTCTACGTTAAACCAGCAGTCCCATAAGCTGGATAGCATATATCTGACTCAACGCATTTATATGTTAACGTTATAAAAGCGCGATTAAGATAACCATTTGATTATTAATAGATAAAGTACTGTGAGTCGCTGCACCTGAAAAAAAATTACAGTTTCCCCTTGCAATTTTCACTCATACTGGCAAATTCTGGCCTTGAAAGTTAGGTTTATCATCAATATCGTCATTTTTTCATAATTTCATTTCGATAATGCAGTAAATCCGTACTTTAATCACTCATTGACCCTTAACAATTGCAATAAGAGAGAAGCCTTTTTATGTGTGGAATATTCGGTATTCTGGATGTCAAAACTGACGTTTCAGAACTTAGGACTCAGGCGTTAGAACTTTCCAAATTGCTGCGTCACCGCGGCCCTGACTGGTCAGGGATTTGGAATAATAATAATGCCATCCTATGCCACGAACGCCTCGCGATTGTTGACGTGGACACCGGCGCACAGCCCTTAATCAGCGACAACAACCAACAGGTATTGGCGGTCAATGGTGAAATCTATAATCACAAAGCCTTAGAGCAAGGTCTTGCCAAACCTTATCAGTTCAAAACCAAATCCGATTGCGAAGTCATTTTGCCACTGTACCAACAAAAGGGCGTCGATTTTATAGATGACTTACAGGGTATGTTTGCCTTTGTTTTGTATGACGAAGCCGAAGATGCTTACCTCATAGCGCGCGATCACATCGGCATCATTCCTTTGTATACCGGTTTTGACGAGTTTGGTAACTTTTATGTTGCCTCAGAGATGAAAGCATTAGTACCTGTGTGCAAAACGGTACAGGAATTCCCTCCCGGACATTATTTGTGGAGCAAAACCGGTGAACTGAAAGCCTATTATCAGCGTGATTGGATGGAATACGACAATGTCAAAGACAACACCACCAGTCTTGAAGATCTGAAAAAAGCCTTCGAAAAAGCAGTCAAGTCTCACTTGATGTCTGACGTTCCTTACGCCGTACTTTTGTCTGGCGGTTTGGATTCGTCCTTGGTATCCGCTGTCGCAGCACAGTACGTGGCTAAGCGAGTTGAAGATGGCGACCAATCGGACGCTTGGTGGCCCCGTTTACACTCATTTGCGGTTGGTCTAGAGGGGGCGCCCGATTTGCTGGCGGCACAAAAAGTCGCCGACATGATTGGCACCGTGCACCATGAAATCCACTTTACAGTTCAAGAAGGCTTGGACGCCATTCGTGACGTTATTTACTTTTTGGAAACCTACGACACCACCACCATTCGTGCAGCCACACCGATGTACTTGATGAGTCGCAAAATCAAAGCGATGGGCATCAAAATGGTTCTATCTGGTGAAGGCTCCGATGAGATTTTTGGCGGCTACTTGTACTTCCACAAAGCACCCAATGCCAAAGAATTCCATGAAGAAACCGTGCGTAAACTGAAACGTCTGCACATGTTCGATTGTGCACGTGCGAACAAAGCCACCTCAGCTTGGGGTGTTGAAGCCCGTGTACCGTTTTTGGACAAAGAATTTATGGATGTTGCCATGCGCTTAAATCCAACGGACAAGATGTGTTTGGATGGCAAAATGGAAAAATGGATTTTACGTAAAGCCTTCGACAACAACCAATACCTTCCACCAGAAGTGTTGTGGCGTCAGAAAGAACAGTTTGGCGACGGCGTAGGCTATTCGTGGATCGATTCCATTCGCGAATTTGTCGACTTGCAGGTGACCGATCAACAACTGGCTACCGCGGAATTCCGTTTTCCGGTTAACACGCCGGATACCAAAGAGGGCTACTTCTACCGCACTATTTTTGAAGGTTATTTCCCCCAAGAAAGTGCAGCCAAATGCGTACCGGGCGGTAAATCCATCGCATGTAGTACCGTTGAAGCTCTAGAATGGGACGAAAGCTTTAAAAAGATGGCAGACCCATCCGGCCGCTCTATGGTTGGCGTGCACCGCAAAGCCTAGATCATAATCAATACATCCCACTTTGCGGTCGGCAAAGTGGGATGTCCTTCTATTCAGCCTGACAAGCGCGGCTCGTAAAGTATCCTCATTCCATTTGCCAAATACCTAAGTCATCTGGTTCAGCCTACTTACTTTTGCTAATCTGCTAAAACAAAAGGCATTAGAGCGTGTTGAGGTCAGAGATGAACGAATTAAACCCAAGCTATGTGTTAGCGGTTGCTCAACAGCTTTCATTTGTGAGCGCCTTACTAGGCGGCATTTCAACAACAATACTCGTCACAATCGTGGTTTTTACGTCGCCGAATAAATCTGTGAATTGGATTGTGTCCACTTCTGCGGTTGCGGCATGCAGTCTACTGATCGCCGTGGTGGCCTCTTGGCGACTGACTATTTTGCTGCACCCCGAGCTGCCATTTTCAGTAGACTCTGCATTGATAAACGTACTCTGGGGAGGAATGTTGGCAGGCTACGGACTTGGATTTTTAAGTCTACTGGCAAGTATTGGCCTATCGGGCTGGCTACGAAGCAGAAAAACCGGTCTGATCACCACTTCGATTGCTTTGGTCTCAGTGGCGTTTTTTGTCGCGGCAACGCCCTTCGGATTCTAATCAAACCAAGAGGCTGGATGCCAAAGTCGGGGCTAAGGGGTCATATTTAGCGATACCACAACTCTTCCCGCTGCAAAGGCGTTTCTTTGGGCAGGAGTGGATTATCAAGTTGGAAGAAAAAACGTTTTTCTAAGTTTGAACGTTCTAAGGTCGACGAGAATACCTGGTCAAACAATTCATCAAACTTGCCATTGGCAACGGCTTTCTCTAGCCCTTCGCGGAGTAAACGGGCCAGTGTCTTATTGTTTTTGTTGACAAAAAAGTACATAGCGGTGGGGTAACGAATGCCCAAAGTCGACTCAACGATAACCGACTCACCCACATCTTCGTTTTCCACTTCACTCCAAACTTCTACTAAGGAGCGCGGGAAGAAATCCCCCTGCTTACCCGTCAACATAGCAAATAAAGACAAATAGTTTTTACTGGTGGACACGTCGAATCCGTTGGATTGTAAGATTTTCGTATCGGGCCAGTCAGCGCCTTGAATGGGTCGAAACTTTTGCAGTTGCTGCAAGGTATCAATCTGTGCAAATTGACCCGCCATCTCCTCTCGCAATAAAAACACACGCCAGCCAATCATGCCTTTGTATATAGGGATGCGAATTGGTAGTAAGCGCTTCTCTCTTTCGCTGTCGGTCATACTCCAGACCACGTTCACGCCTCGGTTTTCCGACAACTGAACCAGCGCCTTGTCTTGATTGAGTACTTCTGCGGATGGAATGAGCTTGTAGTTCACTCCCGTTTGGTCCAAAGCCAAAGCCAATAATGCAACAGGATATCGAGTGCGCTGGTCGGACTCAGTCAACGGTCTGGGGTAAGTGATGTTCCATATCGCTGCGCTGCACTGGACTGTCATCAGTGCCCCAATCAATAATGCCAGTACACGCCTCACGATTGAGCTCCTGCCTTTCTATTCAGTGCTTTAAGGATATTCACCTCATCGTCCAACACGACTACCACGATGCGCATCGTATCCCCATCGCTTTTTTGTAAGGTGTAGGAGCACTGACATTGCAGCAGCAGTTGCTCTTGTTCATCGAGAAACCGCCATTTAATGGTGACAAATTGGATCTCATCGGACAAACGCATAGACTGAATAATTTGCGGAACATGTTTAACTACCCCACCCCGCTGAAGTTGCGAGACAATTTGCCCATTGGCAATTTCAATGTCTTTGGCTGTGGTGCATACCCGCTTGCTGGCATCGGTCACAAACACAGTAGGATGGGCACAAAACTGACTGAGTTGTTGCGCGTCCCGCGAATCTAGTGCCAAAGCGTATTGTTCGACAAACTGCTCAATTTTTGTGGCCATGCTGTATCCCTTTACTCTATCCCAATAAACTTATGTGTTTGCAGCGACAAGCGCCAGTTTTTTTCGATGCATTTGGCTACGGCCAGTTCCGTGGCCCTTTTTTGCTGGCTAATCGGCTGCAAATAAATCAGTGGTGCCGGTGTTTGTTTAGCCCACTTCAATAAAGTTTGCAGGTCTTCAATATGTTTCTCCATGGCCACCGGATGCTTAATTTCATTGGCGCGCAAAATCGCGTCTTCACGCACGGCCATTCCACCTTTCATATCAACTTTGGGAGACACCGTAACCCACGCCTGATCATTAACCAAAATCTCAAAGGTACCACTGGTCTCTACTGAAACCCCATAACCGGCGTCGATCAGCGCCTGTGACAGAGGGCGAAGGTCGTACATACAAGGCTCTCCGCCGGTAAGAATGACGTTCTTCGCGGTGTATCCTTCTCGGGCAAACAGCGCTAAGAGTTGTTCTGCGTTGCTGTAAAACCAGTCTTCAGACTCATAGTTTTGCGCCATTACCTCATCTTCAGTGCGTTGAAACTCTTCTGACAAGGTCCAGGTGTGCTTGGTATCGCACCAAGAGCAGCCCACAGGACACCCTTGCAGGCGCACAAATATGGAGGGTACACCCGTTAGCGCGCCCTCCCCTTGAATGGACTGAAATACTTCATTAATTTTATAGCGAACGTCGTGGGTCAAACCTTGTTCCTGTCTAAGTCAAATAAAACGTATAATCATTGGCGTAACCGTCGTGGGCTGTTGCATAATTCCCACTGAGTTTAATTTTCTGCGCTTACACCGGCACCATCCAATGTTGATGGTAAGCCCAAGGGTTCATGATAAGTGAGCATCTACGGGTTAGCAAAGCAAAGTAAGCAAAATTTTAGAGAAGCAATATCAATGTCACAAAAGGTAGTGGTTATTTTTTCCGGCGGTATGGATTCGTTTACGGTACTGAACAAAGTCGTGCGAGAAGGATTCGAAGTGTATGCCTTATCCTTCAACTACGGCCAGCGACACAGCAAGGAATTAGTCTATGCTGCAAAGGCTTGCCAAGACTTAGGTGTTCATCACAAGGTTGTGGATATTTCGGCAATCAATGAATTGATTGGAGGGTCTTCTTTGACCTCAGATATCGAAGTCCCCGAAGGTCACTATGAACAAGAAAGTATGAAACAAACCGTAGTACCTAACCGCAATATGATCTTATTGTCGATGGCCGTTGGCTACGCGGTTTCCCTAGAAGCCAGCAAAGTATATTACGGTGCCCATTCAGGTGATCATGCCATCTACCCTGATTGTCGTCCCGAATTTGTCCATCGCATGAATCATGTATGTGAAATTGCCAACTATGAGCCAGTGGAAATCGCCTGCCCCTATTTAAATGTCACTAAAATCGACATTCTCACCGATGGATTAAAGATGGGTCTGGACTACAGCAAAACCTGGACTTGCTACAACGGCCGTGAAAAAGCCTGTGGAAAATGTGGCGCTTGCCAGGAGCGATTGGAGGCCTTTGCATTGAATCAGGCCACGGATCCATTGGAATACGAGGCCTGAAGATTCAACACGGTTAAATGGCTGTATTGGCCAGTTCGACAAACTGGAACTGGCTATTCGGTGTGGCGTTGATGTGCACCCGACAGGTTCCCCAAGATTCGGGAATAGTCCAAATATTGTCTGCTTCCACGGTATACTTGGCGCGATGGTTTTGGCAGCGGACATCTAATGTGTCGAACTCTCCTTGCAGGTCGGTTAGAGCAAAGCGATTGCGTACCAAGGTATAAGCCCAACTGCTGCTGTCTGCCAGTTCGACCCGACGAGTGAGATGAGTGTCACTGGTAAACAGTTCTTCGATTTGTTCCGCATAAGGCTTTAATTCAACCACTAGCTCAGGCAAGGTTTCGCTATGGTGCTCTAGGAGATTTTGGTAGGTTTCTAACGCTTCACTGAACCACTCCAATTGAACCTCACCGCGAAACTTGCGAAAGATCATACGCTGCAAGTTACTCTCTCCCAAGTACTCGGCTTGATCACTGGAATATATTGCACGCCCAGCACTTTCAATGGCACGTTCAAGGTCATCAAGTCGCACTGCCAAGTCAGAATCGAGCGCCCAAAAATAAGCATTTTCGTATCGATTGTGGATACTTTTGCTTTCCAGCTCTGCAAAAACCGAGACAGCTTCGTCCATTTTACCCTGGTCGATAAGTTCAGCCACTTTATTGAAATAAGTATAAAACGTGCGTCTTACTCCGGCGCGATTATTCCAATCGAGCACAAAATCCATTTGAACTCTGGTATGACATTGCTCAATCGTCTCGTCGTTGCGAGTAGCAGGCTCATATCGCCATTGTTTCATAGCTTTTAATGCGGCCTTTTCGAACGCTCTGACTCCCGAGCTGTCTTCAACAATGGGGTCAACCACATTGCCTTCTTTGTCCACCACAAAACTGACTTGCACCCAGCCTTCTTGGCCTTTGCTGAGCGCTTTTTCAGGATAACGAGGCGCAACCCGTTCAATGGGCTCGGCATTCTTTACTTTTTCCACCAGTTCGGCAATTTTGATTTCAGCATCAGTCTGCGACCAAGCGGCGCTAGAAAACAACAAAGGTATCGCAGAGATGAGAGGTAATAACTTCATCGAAAATCCTTATCAATACACACTTCTTGGACTCAAGTTTCAGTGATTTTTGAGTAGTTTTCAACCCTTTTAAAAACCAATGGGGAGTGCTCTATCCCTTTACCCACTCTTGTGCTTCACGGTATGATGCGCACCTTTGAATAATGACGAGTTGAGTATGCAAAAAGTTGTATTGGCTACAGGCAACCCGGGTAAAGTGCGTGAATTTGCTAAACTGCTAGGCGGTCAGCCATTTTCCATCATCCCCCAAAGCGAATTTCAATTGCCTGAGGCAGAAGAAACAGGTACTACATTCGTCGAAAACGCCATCATCAAGGCCCGTCATGCGGCAAAACTGACAGGCTTGCCGGCCATTGCTGACGATTCGGGCTTGGCGGTAGATGCGTTAGATGGTGCGCCCGGTATCTATTCCTCTCGATATGCAGGGGCGAATGCCAATGACCAACAAAATGTTGAAAAACTCCTTGAAGCGTTGAAAGATGTGCCAGAAGCGCAGCGCCAGGCGCGCTTTATCTGCGTTATTGTGATGATGCGCAGTGCCGACGACCCTACTCCGTTGATTTGCCAAGGTGAGTGGTTTGGTCATATTGCTCAAACGGTTCGTGGTGAAGGTGGTTTCGGCTATGACCCTATTTTCTGGCTGTCCTCATACAATCAAACTGCGGCTCAGTTAGCGCCGTCGCTAAAAAACACTTTGAGCCATCGTGCCAAAGCGATGCAAAAATTGCTCGACGCCATGGCGACCCACGCCCAACCATGACGATAATGCACACACCACCACTCTCCTTGTACATTCATATCCCTTGGTGTGTGCAAAAGTGTCCCTATTGCGATTTTAACTCCCACGGACAAAAGCAAACCTTACCCGAGTCCTCTTACATTCAGCATTTATTGGATGATTTTGAAACGGATTACGCTCGTGTTGCGGGCCGGAAAATCAATACGGTTTTTATCGGTGGCGGCACCCCAAGTTTGTTTAGTGCCGATGGAATTGCGGCACTATTACAAGGCATTCGACAACGGGCGGACTTTGCTCATGATGCGGAAATCACCTTAGAGGCAAACCCCGGCACAGTGGAAAGTGAAAAGTTTGTGGGTTTTAGTCAAGCTGGAGTCAACCGTATCTCAATTGGGGTACAAAGTTTTCAAAAAGACAAACTGGCGGCATTGGGCCGTATCCATGACGACAAACAAGCGCTCAACGCTGCAACTTATGCCCATCACGCGGGCCTGAATAGCTTCAATATGGATTTGATGCACGGCTTGCCGCAGCAAAGCGTCGATGACGCATTATCGGATTTACGCACCGCCATCGAGCAGACACCGCCGCATCTTTCTTGGTATCAATTGACAATAGAACCCAACACACAATTTCACTCTAAGCCGCCGGTATTGCCTGAAGACGAAGTTTTGTGGGACATACAAGATCGCGGCCACCAATTGTTGACGGATGCAGGTTACCAGCAATACGAAATTTCTGCTTATGCCCAAGCGGGACAACAATGCCAGCACAATCTAAATTATTGGCGCTTTGGCGACTATATTGGAATTGGCTGTGGTGCCCACGGCAAACTCAGCTTCCCGGAGTTGGGTGAAATTTGGCGTACCGAAAAAGTGAAGCATCCTAGGGGCTACATGGATTTGTCTAAGGCATATTTGTACAAGCAATGGCGAGTTGACGAAGAGGATCTTCCTTTCGAATTTTTTATGAATCGCTTTCGTTTGCTCGAAGCATGCCCCAAAGAGGATTATCCGAAACTTACTGGTCACATGCTGCCCGAACATGTACTTCAAAACCTCGCCAAAGCCTGTGAGCGCGGATTATTGAACGAAACACTCGATACATGGCAATTGACCGAAATGGGAAAACGCTACCTCAACAGTGTTTTGGAGAGCTTGGTTTAGTCACCCATTCCAAGAACGGTATTTGGGGGTTTTTTGGGTACTGAGGAGTTATGGGGTACTGAGGAGTTTTTGGGTACTGAGACCTTTTATAGAGGTCCCGGCCCAAAAGCGTCGCCGGGATGACAGAACGTGAGCGTCGCCGGGATGACAGAACGTGAGCATTGTCGGGATGACAGAACAATTGTCATCCGCGCATGCTTTTGAGCGGGGATCCTTATCAAAAACTGTCATCCCGGCAACGCTCTTGGGCCGGGATCTGTTGATACTACACCCGATAGTTATTGATAGCTCTTGCTCTTTTTGTGCTAAGAATTAGTCTTTGTGCGGTGTTTGTTCGGTGGCACTGATGATGACGTTGTATTTGCTCAACTCGGGGATTTGGGCGCGCAGTTGTTCTTCAACTTGGTCAAGGTAGTGCATCTTGTTGCAGAACCATTGGGCTTTAAGTCGCAAGGAATCTGCTCGAGGGGCGACTTGGCGCTCCAGTTGCAAACCCATTAGCTCAAGTCTTTGCGACAAATCTTCGATTTTTTGATTGGTGACTTCGTCATTGCCGTTAGTGAGACCACCAATGGCCGATAATATCCCGCCCACTGAAGTGTTGATGGCCTTTTCAAGCTGCTTTTCAATTTCCTTGTCTACCAAGTCATTGACGTTTTCGAGCCTGCCGGGCCCCATGTAGTAATTCTCATTGGCGTGGATAAATTTCTCTCTTACCCGCTTTTGTACTTTCTCTAACGAAGACTGCAGCTTTTCATAGGTTGCGTTGTCGTCTCCAACCAAGCCCTGATAAACATGCTCAACGGTTTCAACGGCCAGTTCTACACCCTCAGTGGCCAGTATAATCATCTTCGGCACAACGTAATGCATGCCCCGAGAGAAATTTTGCAGATCTTTTTGTTGGCGAGGATCCAGCTCAACCACGTTCCCCAATACGATCAACTGATGTGCATCATTAATTTGATAAACTGTGCGGCTTTCATCCACAATCCGAATATGACGCTCGTTAACCACCACGCCGTAATTCAGATCCACATTGCATTTGAGATCCGCTTGGGACTCCAAAGACAACAATGTGAGAAAGATCAAACAAATAAAACGCATACTACCGTACCAAATCTAAGATGAGCGTATTGTGACCTTTATTCGCGCAAGTGGAAAGGGTGGATCAGACCAGCCGATTAAAATTCAGGTTAATCGGCTGTGCGAACCAAGCGAGCAAAAACGAAACGTTGTTTGTCTTTGATTGAATTACTGCTGTTGAAAAAAGCCACTACCCAGGCTCGCTGAGGATCTCGCACGGAGGGCGTTGAAGTCCAGAAGTCGTCAGAGGGCGTGCTGGGAAATAAGGTTTCGTTGATTGCAGGTCGCACGCATTGACGCTCGGTGAGACTGGCCAGTTCTTTGATGTTGGGCAAACGCCAGCCGTCTTGAGAAGCAAATTGATAACCGTGTGCTAACAGCAGCGCTTCTTGCCAATTGAGCGTCTGTGCATCGCCCGTGCAGGTACCGTTTACCCAGACTTGGCCCAATGAACACTGCATCCACATCAAACCCGTGGTGAGATCGGTAACCGTGCCGTCACCATTGTTGACAAATTGGCCTGTCGGTGTGGTTTGTGGTGCGTCAGACAAACAGGTCTGAGCCACGCTGTGAATGGCGAACATCATAAGAATACAAAATGCCAATGCTCGCATTATCGTCCTCCCCGCACCAAGCGCACTTTGACTTGGGTCGCTTTATTCAAAAAGTTGTCATTACCCGATAAAAAGTCCATCGCCCAAGCGTTCTGAGCTTCATCTTCCGCCACGCCATCTGCGTTGGGTTGACTGCTCCAATACCATAACGGATCCGAGTTGCCGTCATCTGTGAATGGGAAGTACTCCTCATCAATCAGCGGACCACTTTCTATGCCAAAATGTACGATAGACAATAACTCGTTGTATGTGGGCAATCGCCAATCATAGAAATTACACAAGCCGGCGCTGTTGACTGCTTGAACAAAGCTTAATGTGTCGCAGCTTGCAATTGAGCAAGTGAGCCCTGCGTTCCCTGCGGGCCCCTCGTAGCCACCGTTATTTTCATCTAAAAACCAAGAATAATCGTGACCTTGGCCGTGCAACCCAGTGTCGTTGGTTTTGACCTCCCAGACCAAGCCGGAGGTGTTGTCACGGACACAACTCCAAGGTTGAGTGATGTCATCCTGCTCATCACCGATAGCGTCAAGGCGAGTAAAATCAAATCCTACATCGCCTCTTCCGGCCTTTTCGAACTGGCCATTGTTGCTGATGATATCTTGACCTCGCTGACCATCTTGCCCCGGAAACTCGCCTTGGTGATCTGGCCCCACCAGCGTATTGCTGGCCTGTTGATCGACTCCAGTATCATTCAAGGCCTGCAAAGGTCTCGGTTTGACCCGCACAGAAACGCTGTCCTCGACACGATTGCCAAAAGCATCCATCACGGTCAATGTGAAGGTGATCAATTGGGCAAAGTTCACCTCTGGTGCAATGGCAAAGGTTTGTGCGGCGTTTTGAGCATCAATTTGAGGCGTCAATTGAGAATCGTTTAACCATTGAAAAATCAGAGGTTGTGCAGCGGGCACTGAGGTACTGCCACTGCCGCTGAGCATTATAATCTCACCAGGGTAGACTTGATGGTCGACGCCAGCATCCACCAAAGGCACGGTGTCACTTGCACTTAGCATCGACAATAGAATTTGGGCTGAATCGGTCGCACCTTCTTGGTCAGTTACTGTCAAGGTAAACTCTAGGCTGCTGGCCTGATCTAAAATTGGCGCTGTAAACGCCAGCTTATCGCCATCCAAACTGACATCTTGCAACACGTCAACACCGGCAGTTTGTTGCCACCGCCAAGTGGCAATGGGGTTGAGACTGTCCGTCGCATCGGGATCATTGCTGGCACTGCCATCCAATACAATCTCAATACCAGCTGGATAACGGTTGTCCACAATGTCCAACGGTTGGATCACATCCACCAGTGCATTCGGCGCTTCATTCAATGGATTAATCGTGTATTGAACACTGTCGGTCGCCTGATTACCTTGGGAGTCGGTTACCACTAAGGTAAACACATAGGTCAATACTTCAGTGGTGATTGGCGCAACGAAAGTGGCCTCTGGAGAGGTTTCACTGCTTTGTGTGAGCGTAATGAGCGGCGAAGCGCTCCATGAATAGGTAAGCGTACCGGTGCCAGATGCGGTCCCTGAAAGGACCACTGTGACACCCTCGTTGACAGACTGATTCGGCCCGGCATTTACCAGCACAGCTGGAACCGGATCGTTGCTGTCACTCTCAAGGCCACCGCCAGAGCAGCCAAGCAAAATGTGCAGACTAACGAAAAGAACACCGATGGCTCGGATCACTTGTGTAGGAAAACCCATAAATAACTCTATCAAATCCCAAGTCAATGTCGTTTTTATCAAAGCCAGTTTCCAAAACGGTTCAACATAGCCGGGGCTGCGGAACACGTACCGTCATGAAAATGGCAATCGAATGATTGATGAATTGAAGTGCAAGTTGTGTACCAAAGAGCGATATAAATGCTCTAGGCTTTACTTTTCTCTGCGGCTTCACTCACTTTGACTTGCAACGCTTCGAGTTGCATTTTATGGGCAGCGACGTCAGTCACATCGTAGATCATCATACAGATGTTTTCGACCTTGCCACGGGCCGAACTCAGTGGAGAAAGTGTGATGTTCTGATACATGAAGTCTTCACTGCCGGTGATGGGACGATAGTTGGGGAACTTAAACAGATAGGGACGCTGTTCCCAGGTCATAAAGGCACGGGTCTTGAGTTCAAACACCGGTCGAGCTTTACGTTCGAACCATTCAACATTAATGTCAGGAAACAACTCAAACAAGTTTTTATCCCTTACCTGGGTTGGCAACAAGCCGCTGTGGCTCTCCATGAATCCATTCCACACTTTCACTTTATACTCACGGTCAAGCACGACAATGCCAACGTCTACGGTTTGCACCATATCCATCATCCAATGGAATTCCGCCATGTCGTCTTCAGGTCTATCGCTCACAACATTAATCCTCGAGCAAGTGAGAAAGTTTATAGTTCATGACATTCATGGACTCTTCGGTAAACAACAACACCAAGTCGCAATGCACATGGTAACCTTCGAGTCCATAACTGAGCTCAATGGCCAATGTTCGTCGCCACTTCGCCTTATTGTGTGAAATCAATTCAGAGACATTGCGATGCTGCCCCAGTACCACGGGATGTCCTTGACTGAAGTTCAAATCCAACTGATTGGCCAATCCCGCTAAACAAGTGCCAATCAATATGTTGGCGGCGTCCATTAGCAATTCAAGTTGTACCTGATCGTCAACCTCTTCACTGATGTTCATAATTTTGGCAACATCACCAAAGCTTGAGTCGCTCAAAATAAATAGCGCCTCACCAGAAACACCGGGGCCCAAGAATCCTTGGCAAATACCAGACACCGAGTCTTTCTCTTCGATATCTTGCAACATCATATGCAGCTCAGACACTTCGATTAGGTTCACATTGGGGATGGGCAGTCGCACAAATACATTGAGGATCCGCGCAAGGTGATCTCCCGCTTGTCCCATGGCAATATTGGTAATCTCTTGGTAACAGTCTCGAATTTCTGGATCTAAGGCGGCCACTTCCGGTTCAGGCTCTTCCTCAGATACGCCGATCAATTTGTGTTTGACCAACACCTGATAGATTTCTTCAGGGTTAACCGGCTTTTCAATAAACTCAAGAGCCCCTAACGCTTTGACGCGCTCATGGGCGGTTGGCTGGATATCACCGGATATTACAATAACCTGACTTTGCAGTTTTTTCTTTTGAATGGCCTTGAGTGTTTCGTAACCATCCATGACTGGCATATTCAAATCGAGGAACATCAACTGCCCCTTGCCATCTTGAATTGCGGCAATGGCTTCCTGTCCGTGTTTTGCAAAATGCACTGCGACTCCCCAATCCTGAGGTAGACACTTTGCCACTTGTTTACGGGCGACCATCGAGTCGTCGCATATCAGCACTGAAAACATATAGCCTTAGTCACTTACTTTCGGTTACTAAAGGAACAACACACGCTCTTTGCCGATCCACAAGCTGCAGGGGCAAATGAAAAGACGGGTGAATCCCACTTCTTTAAATGCAGGTACTTAATAAATAGCATTGAAAATTCAGAATACCAAACATAATGATTTGATTTTTTGATATTTTTTATGCGCTTTTGGGCCAAATAAATTTCACCCGTTACTTTGGGTTAACGGCGCCAAACACACAAAACTTAAGTCAAAACAAAATATAAAATGGGCAACGCTATCGAAGTGATAATACCGTTGATACACAGCGCGATGGATGCAAAAGCGCCAGTCTTTTCACTGATCATAAAGGCTTGTGCTGTGCCGACGGCATGAGCGACCGTGCCCAAAGCAATCCCTTTGCTTTCCTCACTTAATGGCTTGATTAGCGAAAACACCAAGCCACATCCAATTGCACCAATAATGCCCGTCACTACGACAAAAACCGCTGTGATAGCCGGGATCCCGCCAATAATTTCCGACACTTCCATAGCCAGTGGGGTGGTTATCGATTTGGGAAGCACTGACGCCACGAGTTCAGTTGACAGATCAAAAGCAGAAAACATGGCCAATGCAATGAGCGGTGCAGTTAGACCGCCGATTACAACTGGAATGAGAAGCTTAGGCCCCAATAAGCGCGCGTGACGCAGATATTGATAAAGGGGCACGGCTAGGGCGATGGTTGCAGGACCAAGTAGCCAATGCAGAGCCTTAGTGTTGTGCAAGTAGCTAGGCAGATATGTATCCGTTGCCCAAAGAATTAGCATCACAAGGCCGACGGTGGTGATAAGAGGATGTGCCAAAGCATTGCCCTTACAAATACGGTAAAAAGCAATTGCGCAGGCAAAGCAAAGTACCGTGACGGCTACCCAAACGATTTGCATTAGTACTTGCTCAGACATCACCTTGCCCCACTACATATTTTTGTGTTACCCAAGCGGCAATCAACATACTGATAAGTGTACTAATGACTAAGGTAGTTAAAATTAACCATCCGTGTTGCAACAATTGCTCTTTAAACAAAATGACGGACAAGGTTGCTGGCACAAAAAACAATGACAGATAGCGCAGCAGGATACCGCTGGCCCATACCATGCCCGAAGGTACACGGGACATTATTATCAGTCCGACAAACAACAACAAAAGACCGAGCAACGGGGCGGGTATGGGCAATGACCAAGTGGTTGTCATCCAACTAGAGACAATACTGAGCAGCATCAGAAGAGCCAGCGCGAAAATCCTCGCCATTAAAACACGCTCCATAGGTAGAAGAGAGTTTTATGCTACATGGGAAACGGGGTTAGGATAAAGAAATAAAAAAAGAGGCTGTGTTTCGCAACAAGCAGCCTCAATAAATCCAGGAAACAATACACATTCAAATAAACATGTATTCATCGGGTCACTACTCCGACATTGAAAAGTTTAGTCTCTGATTCGACATTTTGTACCCTTTTGTGATGAATCCTCCATTCGCTGGGATAAACGCAACTAATTCTGTAGGGAGTGGTTAACTTCCTCAGTATTTTTAACCTAGCGCTTCGCTACCAATTCATCTGATCTTAAATTGGCTCGCAGCGCTAACAGGTTGGCGGCCTTGTCGGACTTGTGAAAATGAGCAAACTCCAACGCACTCATGCCATTGCACTTTAAACCTTCTACTAAATTTTTATAACTCACGCGGCTAAGCTTGACTGCCTTATTGAGTGCCATACGGTCGTTGTCTTTGAGGGCTTCACACACCCGCACTAGGTCCCGTTCTAAATTTGGCTCAATGGAAGCGGCAGAGGCTTGAGCAGTCGCCAATACAACTGAAGAGGCAGCGATGATTCCGAACAATGCAGTTTTTAATGTTTTCATAGCGGTATTCCTTCTGTTTTAAGAGTCTAATTTGTTCCGGTAAGGTTTTATCCGGAACACACCCATACAGTAGGTTTTTAGCCATAAAAGGTTGGAAAAAAATCGCTCAAATACCGTATCTCAAGACGAAGCGACAAAGCCTTGAATTGGTGGGATGAACGGTCGTAACAAAGCCGTATTTCATCGTGGAATCGACACAGATTGAAACAACTGCATTTTGTCGATGATGGGAATGAAGCGAAAGGTAGTCACAAAGAAGGTGCAGTGAACGATTGATGCAATCGTTCACCGGAATCATGATAAATATTAAAACGCGTTGTCTTGGTGGATCCGGATAAACAATTCAGTGTCAACTTTACTGTAATCGATTTTGTATTCTTTACCGTTGATGGTTTGTACGAACAGCAATGTTTTTTCGTCTCCGAACACTTCGCTGGTGGTCACATCAACCAATTCCATATCCATCAACTTCGCATCCCGCTTGTTTTCGGGAATCTTTCCGGTGTATATCTTGAGTGCTTTGTGAGTAACCAACACGGGAGGGTTGTCCTCACCATTTAAGATCAACAAGTCTAGCTTTCTGATCTTGTGAATAATGGTATTCCGGCCACTGGTCAAAAAGGGCTTCTCGGTCATACTAGTCTCCGCGTCGGCTGAGTCACCAACTGTTATTGTTGTGTAGACAAGAGGTTATAGAATTAAGATAACAAAGTTTTTTCGACCTTGCACTCGAATTTTCGTCCCTAAAAAGTATGCAATTCGATGGACAACAGGGACTTACGCTCAAATCAGAATGAATGTTCGAGGTTTAAATTTATCCTGCAAAATCGTATCATCTCAAACCAATGCGGTTTGGTTCAAAAATCCCTCCTGCACAACCCCCAAATTCAATGGAATAGAACGTAATATATAGGAAGACTGACATGAAAAAACGTCTAATCGGAGCAGCGGCCATCGTTGCAGCGCTTGCGGTATCGCCCAAGATCATTGGCAATCAAGTAAAACAGCACCTGCAACAGACCGCAGAGAATATCTCTGCCCTGCCCCAATATTCAGCACAGATTGAAGAATTGCAATCGAATTGGTTTTCCACCGATGCAGTGCTAGTCATTAATTTAGACGTTTCCGATATGAACGCGCAACAAGACGCCGCTTTGTTTGAAAACGACGAGTTGTCATTTAAGGTCTCGGTAAATGTTCGCCATGGCCTGGTGATTACGGGAGACCATCCTGAAGTTGGCTATGTACAGTGGCAATTGGCCTCAATGGATAAGCCCGAAGTCAGCGGATTGACTTTTGCAACAGAAGACGCAGTGTATCAAGCTAAAGGCAGCGTCGGTTTGTTCGGCGGCATGACCTATCAAGATAAAGTGCAATCTTTCACATTCGAGCCACAAGATTCAGAGACTGATGGCTTGTTTAGCTTCTCTGGTTTTGCAGGCCAAGGACATGGAGACTCAAAGCAATTCTCCTATGCGGGGGCCATGGATTCCATGACATTCCAAGACAACGAAAATCAGTTTGAATTGGCTGGACTTTCCGTCGATGCCACCTTGCACAGTAACTGGCTCGAAGCGCTGGCCTCTCAGTTTTATGATTCATTTATGAACCTTAAGATTGAGCGAATGACCTTCGATGGTGCGGAAGAAATGCAGGTAGCAATCAATCAATTCGCCACCGAAGTAACGACCTCTTTGAGCGACGACGAGCAGCTCATCAGTATGGTCCAAAACATCTCAGTAAATGATGTGACCGTCAAAGAAGATCAAGCTCGCGACCTGCACCTGAATATGGCGTTTAATAACCTCCGAATCGACGCCATTAAAGCCTATCAAGAAATGGCCACTGAACTCGCAGGCTTAGACCAGCAGGGGCAAATAGAAGCGTTTCAAGGCTTTGTCAAACAACATTTACTGAACTTGCTCACGGCCAATCCCGAATTGAACTTGAGCAAATTCAGTGGCACCTTACCGCAGGGCGATTTCTTGATAGAAAACAGTAATGCTTTGAACGGAATCGACACGCTACCAGTCAACATGGAAGACCCAAGATTTTGGCTGGATCACGCAACATCGAAAACGGACATGAGCATCAACAGGGAATTGGTGACCGCTATGGTGACGTTCTATTTACTTGATCAAATCAACCAGAACCCACAAGCCGCGAGTTTGACGCCAGAGCAAAAAAGCGCCTACGCCGAGCAACAAGCTCCCGCATTCATCGACAGCCTAATCGAACAAGGTTTATTGGTGCAAAATGAAGACATGATCCAAAGCAAGATTGTGCTCATTGACGGCCAGTTGTCAGTAAACGACAACCCCATCCCCCTGCCGTTTTAAAGTGGAACATCCCCGCAACGCTTGAAAATGTCATCCCCGCTAAGCTCTTGGGCGGGGACCTCTTCAAAAGGCTGACTCACCCAAACGAATGCAACGCATGTAAAAAATGTCATCCCCGCAGCGCTCTTGAGCGGGGATCTCCTCAAAAGGCTGACTCATCCAAACGAATGCACCGCATGTAAAAAATGTCATCCCCGCAGCGCTCTTGAGCGGGGATCTCCTCAAAAGGCTGGCTCGCTCAAACGAGTGCAACGCATGTAAAAAATGTCATCCCCGCAGCGCTCTTGGGCGGGGACCCTCATCAAAAACTATCGGGTGTTGTATCCCGAAGTTTTTGATTGCTTTTGTTTTTATCAAACGAGTGCAACGCTTTTTAATCGGGGACCTCCCAAGAAAACTGACTGAAAAATCAGCAAACAAGACAATTCCCGGGACAAACTGATGACAACCAATGCAAAACTGCTTATACTGCGCAGCGCTAAAAACGGCTCGGTTTCCACCGGACCACACAGCAAAACACCTCTCAAAATGGCCCTATAGCTCAGTTGGTTAGAGCATCCGACTCATAATCGGCAGGTCCCCTGTTCAAGTCAGGGTGGGGCCACCATTTTTTCTTTCAGCCCCATTTTCTGGAGGCTTAATCTCCCGTAACTCACGCAAAGATTTAAACTTCACCGCGCTAAAGCCCACTACTCCTAAGGCCATTACACCACCGAGTAATACCGCATAAAACGGACCTAATAAAGCACTTGCACTGCCCGCTCGAAAATCACCCAAGTCGTTCGAACAGGCGATGAATAGCCCATTTAATGCACTGACTCGGCCTCTTAGCTTGTCGGGCGTCAGCACTTGCACCACTGCGCCGCGGATGACTACGCTAAACATGTCCGCGCCGCCATAAATAAACAATGCGACGCAGGCTATCCAAGTTGACGTGGAGAAGGCGAACAGGAAGATAGACAAAGCAAACACCGTTAAGGCAATAAACAATACTCGCCCGTTGCGCACAATAGGTTGGCGTCTTCTTGTGATGGCCATACCAATCAAGACGGCACCCACTGCCGGCATCGCTCTGAGAAGTCCGAGGGTTTCTGGGCCTTCATGCAACACGTCTTGCACGAAAATGGGCAATATCGCCATCACACTGCCTACCAGTACAATGGCTAAATCGATGCTGATTGCCCCCAACACAGCACGATTTTGCTTCAAATAGTGAAACCCGCCGAGCAGTTCTTGCCAATTTAAACTCCGTTTACCTTCCATTTTGATGTCTGGCAGCAATAGGAATCCGGTTAAGCTAAACGCTCCTAAAATAAGCAAAAACCAATAGAGCTTGAGATCCAACGCGGCGAGCAGCAATCCTGCCATCATTGGGCCCACGGTTAAGGCGATGTTCCAAACCGAGCTGATTAAAGCCACCGCTCGATTCACATGCTCAGTGGGCACAATATTGGGCAACACGGATTGAATGGCGGGCGCAAAGAATGCCCTGCCTACCCCCAAAAATGCGAGGCTGATAAACAAGTACCATTTGTTCAATTGTGGTTGGGCCATAATGATGGCCGCCGCCAAGATGACTGCTATTTGCAGACTAGAAGCAAAGATCAGTATTTTACGACGAGAAAAGTGGTCTGCCGCCCATCCGGCAACCAGCGACAAACTGATTACCGGTACAATTTGAAATAAACCTACCAGCGCCAAGTCAAATGCATCACCTGTGGCCTGATATAGATGCCATCCAATGGCGACAGCCATGTTCGAGGCAATCAAAGTCGTTGCCAACCGTCCGATTATCAATCCCCAAAGTGCTCTAGACCACACGAGTTTTGTGCCTTCCCTTTAGAATAGTTAAGTTTGTGCTGGACCAGCAGTTCGTGTACAGAATTTGAAAAATCATTTTGCCGACCAGCCCATAGTAAAATGACTTTAATGAAAATAGCCACCTTGTTTCATGTAAATTGGAAAATGAAGACGGCGTAGAACGCAACGGTTCTAGGAAAAATCCGATTATTATTTGGAACTGGCAAGTCTTGTTTCGATTGACTCAGCAATTAAAGGAATCAGAGCACGGTGCTTTTCATGAAGTACATGGTACAAATCAAATTCTTCTAAGCGCAACGTTTGGTATTGACTAAACCTCGTATTAAGCTCTCCATGAGTTGTAGCGACAGTAATAAAGCAGTCTATGCGGTCGTTTAAAAACATGGATTTCAAATTAGCAAAGTCATCTAAAATATAGAGTTTGGCTTTGATGCTATTACCATATCGATCCTCCATTACATCGACAAAGGCTCTCGTTACACCCAACAACAAATCGGTATTTAATAATTGCTTTTTCGTGGCAGGAATACCGGATTGACACACCATTAAGTCATATCCTGTCCCCAATTTTGGTCCAACAAACCGAAAGTTCGTAATCAGTCTGTCCAAGTAGGTTGATCGAACCACATCACCATCAACCAGACCTTGTTTTAACGACAACAAACCTCGGTCTATTGACATGGCGATAAAATTTACCTCTATCCCTCTGTCTGCGTAGGCGGCTTTTATCAGTGGCAAGTAATAGTTTGTGACGTCTGGATGGTCAATATAGGACAAGGTCAGTGGCCTATTTTCAGCGAAAAGGTCTCGACCGACCAGCATCTGAATCACAAAGAACAAGAGTATCGGAATGCGCACATTTGTCCCAAAAGGTTATCAATTATCCAATCTTGGCGCAAAAATGTGGTTTAGATCAAGAAATAAACCTCGCCACATACTCCGTAAATGCGCATTACATGGAGGGAATTGAGTTTCTCTTAATCCCTATTCCCTCCAAGGTGCAAATACGCTTTCTACTCTTGGCCGGCGGTTGTGATCACAAAAGGCAAGGCGCTATAACCACACCATCCTTTTGATGAGCGAACAAAAGCGCTCTCTTGGGACGGTTTTACCATCGCGGTGCTGTCAAAGTGTTGCCATTTGAGTCCTTTAGCCGCCCGGCACAGCGAGTCCGTTTGGCTGCGCCACTGACCCGGTAGTTTGCTCGCCAATCGTTGCTGTGAATTGGATTTGTCTTCACCGAGGACGACCGTCAAATTGTCGCCTGACAACTCAGCATGGGTGCCTGCAGGCCAATAATGGGCCAAGCCTGCGACGCTGCGTTCAAACCGCTCTCCTGATTGACTCTGTTGAAACTGGCTGTCATGCATATCGATAACAAACACGCCTGCATTGCCAATGACAGAAAAACGCGCCCCCGTATCGTCGCGGGATACCATCAGAGCCGTCGTTTCGTCCACACCAAAGCCAAAACGTTGTTGGCTTGCCAGTGTGGCAGCAATCAGTCGAGTCTCACGATCTCGCTCAGAAAAATGGGTGTCTAACAATCCAAAATGAAACAGACCGGTTCCCCCTTGGCCCCGAATCGTCGTATCTGATGGTCTAAGACCTAGAGCTTGTTCCGTGCCCCGCTGTGAGGGAGCATCCACGGCAAATACCCCTCGACTCATCACCGTCTCAGGGTCGCCATTGCTGAACATAGGAATGGGCCGCTGGTTAAATTGACCACCGGCTTGAACAGCGGTGCCTGCGCTGGTTCCACCTACAATCAGTTGTTTTTGCGTGACCCGATTGGCAATCAGTTGCAATACTTCACTGGGCTCGCCATTGGGATTCAATAAAGCCGCAAGGGTTTTGCTCTGATCACCACCGTTAAAAAACACCCCCTGACTGCTGTTGAGCTGCTCCCTTACCCACTCGGGATGGATACAAGCATGACGTTCTTGCTTAGCTAGATCGGGATAAACGCGCTGCCTATCATACAGATCCATCTTTTCATGTAGCCCCACTAGGTAATCACACCCCTTCCCGGTAAGAGGTTGCAAAGACCAAGCCTGTTGCAAAGCAGCCGAAAGTGGCAGCCATACCACCTCTACGTTCAATTGCTCAAACATACCTGTGTAGAAATCCGCCGCTTCAAAAGGGTCTCGTGAGGATGCAGTGACCACAGCTATTTTCGCGGGCGCGTCTCCGGCACGGGTTTTAACTTGTGCGACAAAGGTCGATAAAATCTCAATAGAGGCTTGCGAACGTGAAGCATTGACATCAACTCTTTCCTGAAGTCGTTTGCCGTTTGGCTCTGCTTGGAACTGCTCGTGGGTGTCTAGTAATGAGTAATAGACTGAATCGGCTAACTGAGAAACAAACTTTTTATCACCAGCGCCATCATCAAGTCGATCTAAAAAGTCATTTTTGGACAGTCCCAATCGCGCACCAGATGAATAGTTATTCAGTAACACTGCATCAATTAGGCTCCGAAAATCTGTATTTAGCGAGTCATAAACCTGAGTTTTTTGCCAACGCTGATGGGCTGCTTTGTCGAATTGATAGAGAAGCTCCGTTTTCCCTTGTGCTAATTTTTCGCTCTCCTCACAGTTTTTTGCAGCCATGCTTGAACAGGTTTTTAACGCCCCACCCACCAACATTAGATCCGCCAAACCATCATTATAAGCCACTGTTTTAAATGATATTAATAACGATGCTAACAACACCAACCGACAACCACCGTGGCGATATCTAAGTTGCCCAAAAGAGATTTTCATTACCGATTCCTGTTGATTTCATTTTGTTGACTTAGCCCTACATTAGTGATAAACAAATGAGCAAGTCAACGGCAATTGTCGTCTGCTGGTAGAGAAATCCACCACAGTGAAATGCATAACTATTAGAAGTTAAATTGCATAATCAATTGCATAATCCGTTTACATCAACTGTGTGTGAATCGAATTTATTATGATTAAAAAAGCCGCCAACTTTGGCGCCTATCACTATCAAAGTTTCTATTTGTCCGAGTGGTTCGACGAATAGAGCCATCTTCGCATCGCTAATTCATTAGCGACTGCTCCGCTGCGTCTGCAGCAACCAAAAAACAACAAGTGTCAAAATCATAATTAGAGCATGCCTGTCGCCTTGGTCGCGTCGGTAAATGCTGAGGAATACACAATGAAACAATCCACTATTGCGCTGGCAATTACTGCCGCGTTGACTTCGCCCATGCTGTTTGCTCAACAAGCCGACGACGCTGCAACCAAAGAGGTTGAAGTGATTCAAGTCACTGGGTCTAACATCAAAGGCGTCAATTTAGAAGGCTCACAGCCTCTGACCATTCTTACCGCAGACGATATCGCCAAGTCTGGTGCCAATACCATTGCCGATTTGATGCGTACAGTGAGCCAAGCAAGAGGTGGTGTGGGGACTTTCGACACCACTCAAAGCGGCGCGACGTCAACATCCACACCGGCGGGTCAAGCCGCAGCCTCGTTGCGCGGTATCGGTCCATCTTCCACCTTGACTTTGGTGAATGGACGACGAATTGCTGCCAGCTCATTCGCTTCTGGCACAGAGAACTTTGTCGACATCAATGCGATTCCAGCCTCTGCGATTGAACGGGTTGAAATCCTCGCCACCGGTGCGTCCGCCATTTACGGTGCTGATGCGGTCGCAGGGGTTATCAACTATATCCTCAGAGACGACTTTACCGGCTGGGAGCTGAGCACTTCCTATGAAAATACCACCGCTTCCGCCGATCATGGCAAAGTAGGATTGCAAGCCCTATGGGGCGGTGAAGTCGCGGGCGGAAATATGTTGGCCTTCGTGGACTACTACGACCGAAAAGCCGTCAAAGCAACCGATTTCTCGCAAACTCGCGATCCCATCTTGCAAAGCAGCTACTCTTACTTACCCAAAGGCACCCCTAATATTTATTACTGGAGCGCCAGAGACGGCAATGAAATTGGCGCGCCCAATTGCGCCAGCCCATTGGTGACAACCGAGTTTGGTGAACAAATCTGTGCCTACTATGGCAACGAAGATGACTACCTAGAAACGCCACTTAAGTCCATCTCAGCAGGACTAACCTATCAAAAAGACTTCGACGGATTATCGTGGAAGACCGATATTTTGTTCTCTAAAACGGACTCGACCTCCTTTTCGTCTCCTGCACCCATTAACCAAATTGACGATGAAGAAGGCCCATGGGTGAACGAATTTGCCTTGGACGTATTCAGTGATGAGGTACGCGACAGCCTGTTGGATGCCATTTATCTCGACCCCTTTGATACTCAAGCTGGTCGTGAACTTTACGGCTTCCGCTATGATGCCCGATTTGCCGCCCCACGTACTGTCGACATCGAATCTCAAGCCATCCGCTTAGTCTCAAGCCTAAGTGGTGTGATTGGTGAATGGGATTGGGAGTCTGGTATTACCTTATCTCGCTCAGAATCCGAGCAACGAGGCGTGGCCGGAATTTACAACCGTTATCGTTACACCGCAGCAGTCGATGGCGAATTGTGTAGTGACGGCAATATTGCCCAATATGACTCAGCAACCGACAGCCTCAGCTGTGCCGGTAGCTCTTTGTTGGGAATGTATAATCCATTTTTGGTGGGCGATGCCACTAATGACGCCGTGCTAGCTGCCGCACAAGTGGTACCGACTCGTGACGGTGAAAGTACCGTGTACGGTTGGGACGTTAAATTCAATGGCACATTGATGCCCTTCGGTGATGATTATATTCGAATGGCAACCGGTGCTGAGATCCGCAAAGAGGAAATTACCGACACCCCATCGCTGGATGCTCGAGCACGAGTTGAAAACGATTATTTAGTGGATGTATTTGGTTTTGGTTCCAGTTTATCTTCGGCCAAGCGCACGCAATGGGGCGTGTTTGCCGAGATGTACGTGCCGTTGAGCGATATGGTTGAGTTGAGTTTGGCCGGTCGATTTGACGATTACAGTGATTTTGGCAGTACCTTTAACCCTAAGGTCGGTGTCACTATACGTCCTAACGACGATTTGGTGTTCCGCGGCTCTTGGTCTACCGCATTCCGCGCGCCTTCCTTGACACAAGCGGGCGTGAAACTCAGAACCACACGGGCGTCTTTTGACTGTTCTGCCAACCAAAGTGTCTCGGATCTTTACTGTGAAGGCGACAACAGCATTCGCGGCAACAATGTGTTGGAGTTGGGCAATCCCAATTTACAAGCCGAAGAATCCGAATCGGTCAGCTTAGGTTTAGCCTATAGCCCAACTGACAAAACATTGATCACCTTGGATTACTGGCAGTTTGACCATGATGATTTGGTCGACACCAACATGACCGACGTTTTGGCCCGTGCCATGACTGACGCGTCACTTCGCCATTGTGGATTGGTGCCAGAGGGTGAAACTGGCATTTCATACGACTCGGATCTGTGTTTGGTCACTGATGAAGCTGGCTTAACCATTGAAGATCAAGGCGCTAACTTGAATCAGATTTTGGCTGCATGGGTAGACTTTGATGACCCTCGTTTCTTGGAATTGCCACTGAATCGTGATCACGTCTTACTATTGGACAACACCGGCAGTCAGAAACTGGCTGGTGTGGATTTCTCACTCACCCATGACATAGAGTTTGCCGGGGGCACATTAGAATTGGGATTGTCAGGAACCCACTACCTTAAGTACGAGCGCAATAAAATTGGCTCGGATCAAATTGAGGAATTAGCGGGACAGTTCCGTTACCCTGAGACCATTGCCACAGGTGAAATTTTCTGGACCACAGAAGATTGGTACGTTGGCGCTTATCTGAACTATACAGACGGCTACAAAGATGATATCGATCGTCTCAGAGGTCGTGAAATTGATGAGATTGATGCCTTAGGCCAGTTGAATGCCGAAGGACAGCGTAATGTCGCCAGTTGGACCACGGTGACCTTTAGCGCTGGATACTACTTCGAAAACGTCGACGTGCGCCTAACGGTGGAAAACGCTTTTGACCAAGACGCACCGCTGGCTTATGGTTCTGCAAGAGGTTTCGACTCTTACAATGCGGACCCCTATGGCACGCGCTATCAACTCGGCGTTAGCGTATTCTTCGACTAAACGTCCTCCAGTAAGCACAATCCAAAATAGGCGTTGGTTCGCACTGACGCCTTGGATTGTGCCACACTGAATTACCCATTCAATTTTAGTTTACTTTTATCAGGAGGCTGGCATGTCGTCTGCACCCGAGCATGGACTCGTGAATCGAATTCCCGATGCCTTTGTCATCTTGTTTTTCGTAATTTTATTGGCGGGCATGGCGACCTATTTGGTCCCTCCTGGACAATTTGATACGCAGCAAATAGAAGTCGAGGGCGGATCTCGAACGGTGATAGATGCGGAGTCCTTTCGCTTTGCCAACGAATCTCCCCAAGGCGCTCCTTTGTTTGCCGCAGACGGTGGCCAAAATGGTTTGATGAACTACGCCTTTGAAGGCTTGGTCTCGGGCGACAAATGGGGATCGGCAATCGGCGTAGTGGCCTTTATTCTGATTGTGGGCGGCGCTTTTGGCATCATCATGCAAAGTGGCGCGATCCACAACGGAGTAATGGCCTTGATTGCTCGCTCTCAGCGGGCAGACAAAGTCGTCTTACCCTTGATGTTCGTGCTGTTTTCTTTGGGCGGTGCCATATTTGGCATGGGCGAAGAAGCCATCGCTTTTTGTATTGTCTTAGTGCCTCTTGTTATCGCTCTGGGTTATGACGCCATCACTGCGGTCCTCATCACCTATGTTGCGACCCAAGTGGGATTCGCTACCAGTTGGATGAACCCGTTTTCGGTGGCCATCGCCCAAGGGATTGCTGACGTACCGCTGTTATCCGGTCAAGGATTTCGCATGGTCATGTGGTTGGTGTTTACCAGCGTCGCCTTGGCCTTTACGTTGCGCTATGCCAGCAGCATAAAAGCGGATCCCAAAAAATCATTAAGCTACCAAACCGATGAGTACTTTCGTCATCAACAGACTCGCTTGAAAGTCGACTATGGCTTAGCCGACACTCTGATCTTATTGGTCTTTTTCCTGGGCATTGGCTGGGTTATTTGGGGGGTGACAGTGCACAGTTACTACATCCCTCAGATTGCCAGCCAGTTTTTTGTTATCGGTGTGGTGATTGGCATTATCGCCAAGTGTTTTGGTCGAATAGCGGTTAATGATATCAGCCAAGCCTTTGTAACCGGCGCTAAAGATCTATTACCCGCGGCACTGATAGTGGGAATGGCCAAAGGGATTGTGTTAGTACTCGGAGGTGACGGATGTATCAACCCCCTCTGTGCTCAATACCTTGTTGTTTTATACCAGCCAGAGTATCGAAGAATTAGGCAGTATGGGTAGCGCTTTGTTTATGTTGGTTTTTCAAAGCGTATTTAACTTTTTTGTTGCATCGGGTTCGGGACAAGCGGCCATTACCATGCCGTTAATGTCTCCCCTTGCTGATTTAGTCGGCGTTAGTCGACAAGTAGCGGTACTGGCTTTCCAACTGGGTGACGGCTTGACCAATCTAATCATTCCCACCTCGGCCTCATTAATCGGTTGTCTGGGTGTGGCTCGCATCGATTGGTCGGTATGGATCCGATTTGCTTGGCGATTGACTTTACTGCTATTTACCTTGGCGTGCGCCACCATTGTGGTTGCCGTCTTAACAGGACTGAATTAATGATGTATTTAATTAGCGGGGCGAATGTCTATAGCCCCGATGCCCTGGGCAAGCAAGACGTCTTGATTGCCGGTGGCAAGATTATCGCAATAGAAAATGAGTTGACCCTGACCAGTCAACACGTGGAAGTGATTGATGGTCAAGGCATGATGCTGCTGCCGGGACTGGTTGATTCCTTAGTGCACATTACTGGCGGCGGTGGAGAAGGCGGCTTCCATACCCGAACTCCGCAAATGCAACTGACCGAAGCGACCTTAGCCGGTGTAACCACGGTCATCGGTGCATTGGGAACCGATGCGACAACTCGATCATTGCCAGACCTAATCGCAAAAGCCAGAGCACTGGATACCGAAGGGATCACAGCCTACTGCTACACGGGTTCCTATCAACTCCCGGCTCGCACGGTCACCGGTTCGATTACTGACGACATCGTCTTGATCGATAAGATGATCGGCATTGGTGAAGTGGCCATTGCCGACCACCGAGGGTCTCAACCCAGCGCCGCAGAATTGGCAAGAGTAGCAGCTGATGCGCGAGTGGGCGGTATGTTGTCTGGCAAATCCGGGGTGGTTTGCATCCACACCGGCGAGGCCGAAGAGCATTTATCGCTATTGCATGATGTGATTGATCAGTATCCCGTATCCAGCAAGCAGTTTTACCCGACCCATTTAAATCGTAATCAACCACTGTTGGATGCCGGAATTCAGTGGACACAGCAAGGTGGCGTCATCGACATGACCACCAGCACAAACAAGGAATTTATCGCCAAAGGCGAAATCCCTGCCGCGCAAGCGATTGCCTATTGTTTACAACAGGGGGTCGACCCGAGACGACTAACGATGAGTTCCGACGGTAATGCCAGTTTGCCGGTGTTTGCGGCAGATGGCTCACTGTGTGGTTTGGAGGTCGGCCGCGTACAGAGCTTATTTGATTCGTTGGTTGAGTTGGTGACCGAACATAAGGTGGCCTTGCCAGACGCTTTGGCTACGGTGACCCGAAACCCGGCTGTCATCACCGGTCTTAACCACAAAGGTCAAATTCGAGTGGGCAACGATGCCGACTTGATTCTGTGCGCTGAGCAGCATTTGCACCCGACCCATGTTATGGGCAAGGGCAACTGGTTGGTCAAAGACGGTCAAGCTGTGGTTAAAGGCACCTTTGAGTAGCAGCTAGGTTCTTGTCGGTTAGATGAGGTTTACCACGCAAATAGTGGCGTCGAAACAACTGAAAATAATCGGACAGAGACTGGGCAGCGCTTCGTCTCTCCGGCCAATTTCAGTACTTCGATGCCAACCTCTGCGGTACACAACTGATGGTCATGGGCAGCCTCTCGTAAAAGATAACCCGATTGCCTCTGTGGCTGAATGCCCAACACCGGATAGGCCTGTAAATAGGCACTTTTACGGAACATTTTCCCCGCTTCACGCCAAGTACCGTCCAAAATCACAAATAAAGGCTTACGTCCCGCCAATTTCGGCGGGATGCCATGAATGCACCGCGCCGGGTCAGCGTATTCGTGGGGGGAAAATGATCATCGGAAAGAACCGAGGGTCATTGAGGATGCTCAGTAATTCCGGTTGAGGTTCAGTGCGTTGCCAAGTAAAAGCAAACTGGGTTTTCGCCACATCGGCAATCAAACGTCCGGTGTTTGATGGTTTGTAACACTCCCCTTTATACAATAAAAACAGAAATGCGGAGTCTGCTCTGGGTTTCGGCACCCAAGGACACATGCAATCGACCTTCGGCAAAATGCAATGCTCGCATCGTTTCACCTTACCACCACGGGCGACAAAGGGCTTTTTCGACATTGCCAGCTCTTGTTGCCGCAAAGCTAAAATGGAATTGTGCAATCAAACATCCAACAGGATTAAATAATGGGCGGATTATACGGAGCAAATCCCAAAAGCGCAGCAACATTAGTGACCGGACTTCGTCAGTGCAACAATACCAGCACACGTCTTTACTGAGGTCAGTGAATTCGCTAACATGGCAGGCTCTTGAGTCATAAGGATCACGGGTTTGAAATCCAAGTCAGGTCTTTGGTGGGTTTGTTTATTATGGGTGGCCATTGTTGGCCAGGCTTACTCCTACCCGATTGTCTCTTGCCAAATGATGACGAACCACGATGCTCAAATGCCCCCATGACAAAGACGAATCGCCCGTCTCCAGTCTTAGATCACGCCATGATGGATCATGGAAATATGGATCATGCCCAAATGCTCCATGATATGGATACCTCCACACAGACCAACAACAATTCTGATGATTGTTGTGGTACAGATTGTCAGTGTCCTGCCAGTGCTTGCACAGCCTACTCCTTCATCACCGCAAGGATGTGGGGCTCAACAACGAACCTTGTCGATGACAAAGTGGTCACGATGGATGTTGAACTGCAGCCTGGCTCAAAAAACGCTCTATTTCGTCCCCCCATATCTGCCTAAACGGGATCATTGCGCCCGAAATTCACTACTGCCGGCTGTTCGCGCGGTTTAGGCTGTGTGACTTAGACACGCCAAAATCACCCGACGCCGCGCCCTATTTACCAATAGATTTGTAAATTTATTCAACTGAACTGCGCTATCGCCGTTCGGTGCTCGCGAGGCAATTATGTTTCACAATCAATCCGTTCAACCCTTGGGGATATCTCGGTTTTTGTTCTGGCTTTCCACTGGGTTAGTGTTGCTTTTGTGCTTGGTTCCAAAGATCGGTTGGGCAACCGCGCCACTGACGTTAGAACAAGCAGTGCAATTGGCGCAAACCAGTGATCCTTGGTTTGAAGGTAACCATCATAAACAACAAGCAACCCTTGCTTTGAGTCGCAGTGCTGGCACTTTGCCCGACCCCACTGTGTCCGTAGGAATATTGAATTTGCCGAGCAACAGTTGGGACTTCAATCAAGAAGCTATGACCCAATTGAAATTGGGTGTGAATCAGATGTTTCCTCGCGGCGATACCTTAGCAATTCAACAAGACAAATTACGGATCGAATCTCGTAAGTTTGACTATCTACGTTTGGACAGGCTGGCGATGGTCAAGGCACAAGTCAGCGAACTATGGCTTGATGTCTACGCTGCCCAGCAAAAAGTAGCATTGATTGAGCAAGACAATGTTCTATTTGAGCAGATGGTTGATATTGCCAAAGCCAACTATGCCAGTGCAACAGGCAACACTCGTCAGCAAGATGTGATCCGCGCCCAATTAGAACGATCCAACTGCAAGACCGATTGACTCAACAGAGACAAAATCTGGCCGAAGCTCAGGCTATATTGGCCCTTGGTTGCGTCCCTTTGACTACGACTCTGTGACAACTGCGGTGACTCAAGATGCTAAATTGATTGAAGTTCCTGAGACATTGCCGAGACAGTTTTTCCAGTCAAAAATGAAAAAATTGGGCCCCACATCTGAATTAGCCCAGCGCATTTTTAAGCACCCTGCGCTACTTGCTATCGACATCGATGAGCAAGCCTCCAACAAAGAGATCGATCTAGCGAAACAGCAATACAAGCCCCAATGGGGCGTCAACGCCAGCTACGCCTATCGTGATGACGCCCCCAACGGCAGCGACAGAGCAGACTTCTTCTCCCGTTGGCGTTTCGGTGGAATTGCCGTTGTTTAGCAATGTGCGCCAAGATCAGCAGGTAGCGGCTTCATCGCAGCAACTGAGGCGGTCAAAAACCGAAAAGCGCTTACTGGCAAAAGCCATGCTCAGCAATATTGAACAACTTTGGCAGAAGCATCTTGGCTTGCGACAACGGAAGCAATTGTATACCGATTCACTTCTGACCCAACTTCATGATCAAGCCGAGGCCGCCCTTACGGCCTATACCAATGATGATGGCGGATTCGCCGAAGTGGTTCGTGCCCGAATTGCTGAATTAAATGCCAAACTCGCCGTGTTGCAAATCGATGTTGATGCACACAAAACCCTTGCTCGTCTCAATTACTACTTCACTACTTCGGAGTCTGACCATGTCGATTAATTCCAGTCAAATCGTTGCAGCCCTTATCGGTGCTGCCCTCGGCGCGGGGGCACTGACGGTGTTCATTAGTAATTCATCTGAAGAAACCGCTGCGCCCCCAAAAGACGAAGCTCAGCCGCTGTATTGGGTTGCGCCGATGGACGCCAATTATCGTCGCGACAAACCCGGTAAGTCGCCCATGGGCATGGACTTGATCCCTGTGTATGAATCGTCAAGTGAAGGGGAAACAGATCAGGTGGGTACGGTAAAGATTGATCCGCAAGTGATCAATAACCTCGGAGTGCGAACCGCAAAAGTGTCGGTCAAAGCTATGCGCTCAAGTATCTCCACCGTAGGCTATGTGCAATTTGACGAAAATCAGTTAGTTCACATTCATCCCGTGTCGAAGGCTGGATCGATCAATTATTTGTCAAAGCGGCAGGCGATCCAGTGGAAAAAGGACAAGCCCTGTACACCTTGTATTCCCCTCAACTGGTCAACGCACAGGAGGAATTCTTAATTGCCCACAAGCGCTCAAATCAATCCCTGATTGTTGCCGCCACAGAGCGATTACAGGCCTTACAACTGTCTAATGACTTTATTAATACCCTCAAAAGCAGCGGTAAAGTCCGTCAAAACGTCACTTTTTACGCGCCCCAATCGGGAGTTGTAGATGGCTTGAAAATACGTGAGGGGTTTTTCGTTAAACCGGGCACTACATTAATGAGTATTGGGCGATTGGATCCCATTTGGGTTGAAGCAGAAGTGTTCGAACGAGACGCAGCAGCGGTTAAACCGGGAATTCCGGTCACTATGTCACTGAGCTACTTACCGGGCAAACAATGGCAAGGCACGGTGGACTACATTTACCCTACTCTAAATGCCACCACCCGAACTTTGCGGGTTAGGCTGAAATTTGACAATCCAGAGGGCCAATTGAAGCCTAATATGTTTGCGCAAATCGACATTTTGAATCAAAGCCGGGACGACGCTATTTTGGTCCCCAAAGAAGCCGTGATCCGTACCGGCAAACAAGACCGCGTGGTTTTGGCTCTCGGCGAAGGTAAATTCAAATCGGTGGCCGTCACGATCGGCCGCGTCAATAATGAAGAAATTGAAATTCTCAGTGGCCTAGAAGCCGACGATGAAGTAGTCATCTCAGCGCAATTTTTGATTGATTCGGAGTCCAGTAAAAGCTCTGACTTTGCGCGCATGAGCATGGATATCATGCCACAGAGTTTATGGATAGAGGGTGTGATCACCGCGGTTGATAAAGCCAATCGGACAGTTACCATCGATCATCAAAGCGTTCCCCAATGGAATTGGCCTCAAATGGTCATGGATTTTAGCGTTGCCCCCCCGGTAGACATGACCAAAATGGAACCCGATGTGTCACTGCACTTTGAAGCTTCCAAGTCTGACTTGGTCATCAGTGGGATCCACATTATGGGGAAAATGGAATCTGAAGTCGCCACTGCAACGGTACGCGGTGTCATCAACCAAATCACACCAGAAACACGAGTGATAAACATCAGCCGAGAAGCCATAGAAAAATGGGGCCGCGGTCCCGCCACCATGGATTTTCAACTCAGCCCCACTATACAAATTGACGGATTTATTCAAGGCCAGTCGGTGATCTTCACCTTTGAAGTAGGCGATGACTTCGTGATCACCGAAATGGTTGCAGACACAGGAGACGTCGAACATGATTGAGAAAATCATTCATTGGTCCATCGGCAATCGATTCTTCGTTTTACTGGCCACCATATTATTGGGATTTGCTGGCCTGTTTGCACTGAAAAATACCCCTGTCGATGCCATTCCCGACCTGTCTGACGTGCAGGTGATCATCAAAACCAGCTATCCGGGACAAGCCCCGCAGGTGGTGCAAGATCAAGTCACCTTTCCGCTGACCACCGCGATGTTGTCGGTGCCCGGCGCACAAACCGTTCGTGGATTCTCTTTTTTCGGCGACTCATACGTGTACGTGATCTTTGATGATGACACGGATCTATACTGGGCCCGCAGTCGAGTGCTGGAATATCTGAATCAAGCCGCATCCAATCTGCCAGCCAATGCCAAGCCCCAACTGGGCCCTGACGCCACTGGTGTAGGCTGGATATACGTTTATGCGCTGGTAGACAAAAGCGGTCAGCATGACATCAGCCAACTGCGTAGCTTTCAGGATTGGTTTCTAAGCTATGAATTGCAAACCGTACCCGGCGTGTCAGAAGTGGCAGCTGTGGGCGGTATGGTTAAGCAATATCAGGTGCAAGTTGATCCAGACAAGCTTCGTGCCTACGGGATCCCCTTAAGTCACATCCAAACCGCGCTCGCCAAGGGCAACCAAGAGACCGGTGCATCGGTGCTAGAAATGGCCGAAGCGGAGTACATGGTCACCGCAACCGGCTATATCCAGTCGGTCAGCGACATTGAACAAATTCCATTGGGGATCAATGCCCAAGGTACTCCCTTAACCATAGGTGAAGTGGCCCAGGTCACGGTAGGCCCGCAGATGCGCAGGGGTATTGCTGAGCTTAATGGAGAAGGAGAAGTGGTAGGCGGTGTGGTGGTGATGCGCTTTGGCGAAAATGCCCAAAACACCATTATAGGTGTCAAAGAAAAACTCGCGTCGCTAAAGAATTCGCTGCCGCCGGGGGTGGAAATTGTCACCGTATACGATCGCTCTGAGCTGATTGAACGAGCGGTAGACAATTTATGGAACAAACTGTGGCAAGAATTGCTGGTGGTGGCACTGGTTTGTGTGGCCTTTCTGTTTCACTTGCGCTCTTCCTTTGTCGCAGTGATCACTTTGCCGATGGGCATTTTGGCTGCGTTCTTGGTGATGTATTTACAAGGCATCAATGCCAACATCATGTCTTTGGGTGGCATCGCCATTGCTATCGGTGCCATGACCGATGGTGCAATCGTGATGATCGAAAACTTACACAAACATATGGAGAAAACGCCGCTGACCGACGAAAACCGCTGGCAAGTGGTGGCGCGCGCCGCCTCTGAGGTCGGCCCGGCTTTGTTCTTCAGCTTGCTGATCATTACGGTGTCTTTCTTACCGGTCTTCATTCTCGAAGCCCAAGAAGGCCGCATGTTCGCTCCGCTGGCTTACACCAAAACCTACGCGATGGCTGCATCGGCTGGTCTTGCGGTGACCTTAGTGCCGGTGCTGATGGGTTATTTTATTCGTGGCAAAGTGTTAAGCGAAGGCACAAATCCGTTGAATCGCTTATTGGCTGCGGTTTACAGACCGGTATTGGCGGCGGTTTTGCATTTTCCAAAAAGCACAATTGTGTGCGGAGTGCTGATCACCTTACTCGGATATTATCCCTTGCAACAGCTAGGGAGCGAATTTATTCCGTCTCTGGATGAAGGTGACCTGATGTACATGCCCACCACCTATCCGGGTATTTCCATCGGTAAGGCTCGTCAATTATTGCAACAAACCGATAAGCTGATCCGCACTGTGCCCGAAGTAGAAAATGTATTTGGTAAAGTCGGCCGGGCGGAAACGGCCACCGACCCGGCCCCGCTGACGATGATCGAAACCTTTATTCAACTCAAACCCAAAGAACAATGGCGCGAGGGGCTTACGCTGGAAAAGCTTAAAGCCGAATTGGACAGTTTGGTGAACTTTCCCGGTCTAACCAATGCTTGGGTGATGCCCATCAAAACCCGCATTGATATGCTGGCGACCGGGATTAAAACGCCTGTGGGTATCAAAGTCGCCGGAGCGGATTTGCATGTCATACAAGCCATTGGCCAGCAACTTGAAACTCTGTTGCAAGAGGTGGATGGCACCGCGTCGGTTTACTCTGAGCGGGTCGCAGGAGGTCGTTATGTCAAAGTCGATATCATGCGTCAGCAAGCGAGCCGCTTTGGGTTGAACATTGCCGACGTGCAACAAGTGGTAACCAGTGCGATTGGCGGAATGAATGTCACCCAAACCGTCGAGGGACAAGAGCGTTATCCGGTCAATCTGCGTTATCCTCAAGACTATCGAGACTCACCAGAACAACTAGCTCGCTTACCCATAGTCACCCCCTCGGGACAGCGAATTGCGCTGGCCGATGTTGCTCGGGTCTATATCGAAAATGGCCCTGCGGGGATCAAAAGTGAAAACGCTCGAATCAATGGCTGGACCTACATTGATATTGAGGGTGTGGACGTCGGTAGCTATGTGGAAAATGCCAAGACCTTGTTGGCCGAAAAGCTCGATTTGCCCACCGGTTATTCTCTGAACTGGGCAGGTCAGTATGAATATATGGAGCGAGCCAAAGCCAAATTAACCTATGTTTTGCCTTTGACGCTGGGGATCATCATCATTCTGCTGTATTTGAGTTTTCGCTCATTCACCGAGGTCGCGTTGATCCTGATGAGTTTACCTATGGCTTTAGTTGGAGGCTTGTGGCTGTTGCATTGGCAAGAGTTTAATTTGTCGGTTGCGGTAGGTGTTGGCTTTATCGCGCTGGCAGGGGTCGCGGTAGAAATCGGTGTCATTATGTTGGTCTATCTCAATCAGTCTTATCGAGACATGCTCGAGGCATGTCAAATTCAGCAACGGCCAGCGCAGGTCGAAGATTTGCGTAACGCGGTAATGACTGGCGCAGGCTTGCGGGTGAGACCGGTGATGATGACAGTTGCCACCATAGTGATTGGCTTGTTACCTATCCTTTATGGCAGTGGCACCGGCTCTGAAATCATGAGTCCCATTGCCGCTCCCATGGTGGGGGGCATGGTCAGTGCACTACTGTTGACGCTGTTGATGTTGCCAGTGCTTTACTTTATTTGGCGCAAGCGCACATTAATTGTTCAAAACTGAAATACTAAAGGGTTGGGACAAAACTAAACCCTTGGGGGTAGCGGTGATAGCCATCAAAATCCCCTTTTCCCAAGGGAACTCCATTGGCCCGAGCAATGGCGTATAACATACTTATGTGGAAGTAAAAATTAGGCAAAATATAGTGGTAGAGATAACTGCTATGTGGCAAGTCGACTTGGCTAAAGCCCGCTTTGTCTTGAACTCGCTGACTGTCATCCAGTTGGGCTTCTGGCAATCCTTGCAGAAGTTCAATCACATCGCGAATGTAGGCCTGTAAGGCTCGTTTTGAAGTGGCGTCGCACTCGAGTAGATTTACTGGATGCCCTACCAACGGACAATACCCACGCAGAGCAAAATTACAGGCCACTTGCGTTTGTACACCCGCAGGTAACATATCTTCAGCCAAGCATTTTTGTAAAACCGGTTCAGGAATGATGTCCAAAAGTGCATCCAATCGCTGAAGTGGTTTAATAAATAGAGCTTTGATTTGCATACTTTGCGGTTCCCAAAAGACATCGAATCAATCACTAATATATCCTTTGTAAAGAACAGGTACAAAAAGCAAATTGACTGAAATGAAACTCCCTAGATAAGCCTGTTTGACTTTAAAGGGCGGTGCCGCCTCGACTTCGTAAAAACTGAAAATCCCGTAGAAAATCATCTAAGGTTTCTTGGCTTAGGTCATAGCCTTTGGCATTCAGCCACTCGCGAGCCTCATGCACATCGTCAAAATAGCGGTGTTCGATCTCCGCTGCATCATAGGCAGTAGTTAACTGATGTTTTATGGTATTGGCAATGTCGGAATCCTGGATCACAATGGCCAATGCAGATAAGCCTTTTTGCTTACGAATTTTGGTTTGATAAGCAAACATTTCAAAGGCAGAAGGCGGCATGATGCTCTCCCCTACCAGAAAACTAAACTGCACCCATGGTTGGGTTTGGTCAACACTGGAAATAGCGTTTCCCAGCCTACGGGTTCCGTCTTTTAAGCTTTCATCATTCCATGGGCCTCGCCCAGCGAACAAAATAACTTGGCCGCAACGTCCGACGCCATAATCACCGTGTAATTGCAAAAATGTCTCCTAGCATTTTCTGGTTTCGTTTCAGGCTGCGCATTTTACCGATCTGATAAATTTTTGCTGCATTTTTAAGCCCGATATGTGATGAAATTTAATACTGGTGTATTTCGACCCTGAGAATATATGGTATCTCAATGTATTCGCAGTATTTTTTCTGTACCTGATGTGGCGGATACACTAGTATTTAGGCCATATCGACTGTCAATTTTGGAAAACTCATGGACAAGCAAGTAAGTTCCCGTAGTACCAGCCAAAAAGCCTTAAGACTCAACCTTGACGAAAAGAAGTATGGCACAATTTGTGAAATCGGTGCAGGTCAGGAGGTAGCCCGACAGTTTTTCGTCGCTGGAGCGGCCGCTGGTACCATTGCCAAAACCATGTCCGCCTATGACATGAAGTTCTCGGATGCCATATATGGCGTACAGGAAGACGGTCGCTATGTGAGTAAAGCCCGGGTTAAGGCAATGATGGAGCAAGAATTTGATTTGGTTATCGATCGGGTCAGCAACATTCGCTCAAAGTCGTCTCGCTACTTCGCCTATGCCGCCACGGTAGCCGCAAAAAGCTTTAATCGAGATAACGAATGCCATGCTTGGTGCGGCATTCGCGTACAAATGTATCCTGGCGCGGCCCCTTCCGATATTACCGTACATGTACGCATGTTCGATGACAATGCCGAGGCCCAACAGCAAGCCCTAGGCGTGTTGGGTGTTAACTTGATCTACGCCGCCTATTATTATTTCGAAGATCCAAAAATGATCATCGATTCGCTGACTGACAATATGAAAGCCAATCGCATCGAAATCGATTCCATCGAGTTTTTGGGCCCCTATTTCGACGATGTGGACAATCGCGCCAAAAACCTGCACCTGATCCGCAGTTGGAAAACTCGTGCCATCATGTTCAAGGCGGATGGCACAGTCGCGGTGCCCGCCGAGTTGCTCTACAAAAAGAATGTATTGACCATTCGCGGATCATTTCGTCCTGTTACTCGACTCAACGTCGATATGATTGAGCAAGGCCAGAAAGCCTTTTATGAAATGAATGGCGTGGATAAAAGTAATACTGTGGTCATCGCTGAAATCTCTTTAAACGATGCCAAAGGGAATGATGCAAGGGTACCTGAAAAAGACATCGTAGAACGGGTTCGACTGCTCAATTCGCTAGGCTACAACGTGATGGTATCGGACTACACTCGATATTTTTCTTTGCGTGCCTATTTCAGACAATACACTAACTTACAGTTGGGGATTGTCGTAGGTATGGTCAACATTAAACAGATTTTCGATGAGAAGAGCTACGTTGGGGTTGAAGGTGGGATCTTAGAAGGTTTCGGCAAGCTATTCCCTGACAACACTCGTTTATTCATCTATCCAGAACTAAACGAAAATGGCGAGTTGAGTGACTTTACCCACGTGAAAGTCCAAGACCATTTGCGATTCTTGTACCGTCACCTATTGGAAAACGGTTTTTTATCGGGCATTGAATGCAGCGATCACAGCCTGTTCAAGATATTTTCCAGAGAAGTGTTGAAGCAACTTCCCTTTGGTCGTGGCGATTGGGAGAAAAGTGTCCCTGAAAGTGTCGCTCAACAAATTATTGAGAATCGTTTCTTCGGCTTTAAAGATCGCCGCTAACCACAGACTCTTTAGTGGGGTAAGCGTTGCTTGCCCCTCCCTCACTTCAAATTTACGTTCAATTAGTAAGCAACAATCCCTCTCTCTTTGCGCTCGATCAACAAAAATCCAGTCGCTATCTTTTATGATCGCGGTAACTCATTACATAAACAGAGCTCAGCATGTCTCAGCAAAGTCCCATAGACTTTTCCATTTTGCAAAAATACGATGCCAATGGCCCCCGTTACACGTCCTATCCGACGGCTTTGGCCTTCGACGATAACTTCTTTAACGATGATCTAGTCAAGGCAGTGAAAACCTCACCTAACAATGATTTGTCTTTGTACATTCACGTACCCTTTTGCCACAGCCTTTGCTACTACTGCGCCTGCAACAAAGTGGTTACTCGACATCAAGATAAGGCAGAGCCCTATCTTGAAGCCCTTTTCGAAGAAATGACCACCCGACGAAATCTATTCGCCCACCATAATGTGCAACAAATTCATCTTGGCGGGGGGACTCCGAGCTTTTTGACTGAGTCACAGATTGCCCGCCTCATGCACTATGTCACTCGACAGTTCAATGTTAGTGATGATGCTGAGATCAGCATAGAAATAGATCCCAGACGAATGAGCCTAGATTATATCGATCATCTGGCCTCCTTGGGTTTTAACCGCCTGAGTATTGGTGTGCAGGATATCGATCCTAAGGTGCAACAAGCCATTAACCGGGTGCAATCCACCCAGTTCATTCGCGATGTTGTCACAAGAGCCAAGCAAGTGGGATTTCGCTCAGTCAATCTCGATTTAATCTATGGTTTACCTCACCAAAGCACCGAAGGCTTTCAAAACACATTAAATGAAGTGATTGAAATGACACCTGAGCGTATTTCTTTATTCAGTTACGCCCATTTACCAGAACGCTTCGCTGCGCAAAGAAAACTGCGAGATGAATGGCTTCCTAACAGTGAGACCAAACTGGCTCTGATGAAGCAGGCAATAGAATCCTTTTGTGCTGCGGGCTACAAAATGATCGGCATGGATCATTTCGCCTTGCCCTCAGATGAATTGGCTGTGGCCAGTGAAAGAGGTCAGCTACATCGAAACTTTCAAGGTTACACCACGCACGCCGATTGTGACCTTCTCGGACTGGGCGTTTCGGCCATCAGTGCCATTGGCGATTGCTTCAGTCAGAACCACAAAGAGTTAGGTGATTATTACAAGAGCATCGACATGAGCGGTCACGGAGTCGCCAAAGGATGTAAACGGAATTTTGACGACCAATTAAGGGGGTATGTGATCCGTGAGTTGATGTGCAATTTGACTGTCGACAAACAGGATATTGCTAATCGCTTTGATGTGGATTTTGATGATTACTTTGCCCAAAGTTTAGAAAATCTGGCGGGGTTTGTGCGGGACGGTTTGGTGCACTGCAACGAACACACAATTAAAATCTCCCCTTCTGCGAGGTTGATTGTACGGAATATCTGCATGAGCTTTGACGCCTACATCGCCAATCAAAATCAACAACGCTATTCACGGGTCATCTAACACAACGATTAATTGGGGTCAGAGCCGAATTAGAATTAAATAGGGTCAGAGCCGAATTAGAACCCAATTCGATTCAATTTAAATCGGCTCTGACCCTAATTATTCTGAATATTACAAACTCAACTGTAGTTGCAGTCCAACTCGAGAGCGGTCATATCGAATGGTTCCGATGTCGCTGTCGCGCTTTTCTTGCTCGTAAACCAAACGGACAGCTAACCAACGGTAAGCTTGATAATGGATGAACGCATCCACGCCATCGATGTCATCTTGACGAGCTATTGCGCCGCCCTCGTAAGTATCAATCGCTTTGCGCACGCCTATGCCGGTAGTCAGCCGATCCAACCAATCGTGTTGCCATTGCAGCGCAACCGATCTACTGCGAATAAAATCACCTTCTGCATTGGTCTCTCGAGTGCCAGATTGAGTACTCAAATCCACTCGACTGTAGCTCAGAGGTAGCCAGTTCAGGCCGACTTGCCAAGTTAACCCATCAAACTTTTCTCGCGTGTCTACATCAAACGCCTTTTGTTGATAACCTAATTTGGCAAAGCCTTTGGTCACCCCAGTGACATCCCATTGCGCGCCCAACATTATGCTTTTTTCGGAACTGTCTAAGCGGGATTCCGGCGTGATACTGAAATCATAGTCAATCTGGCTGATCCCAACGTCCACCAGCAGGTCGGTGTTGGCCGCAATTTGGTAATAAAACACCCCATTGATTGCAGTATTACTGCGGTCGCGCAAACGATACAGGTCCGTCTCGATTTCATAATCCAAATCGCTACGAGCCAGTTTCAATTGAATACGGGCTTCTGCGTTGAGTGACCCGTAGGTGTAAGTGGTGGCAAATTGACTTTGCTGGTACCGATCCGGTTCAGTAAGACTGGCCCCCGCGCCAATAGAGTAAGCGGTCCCCCTATCATCATGACCGTCTTCGTATCCGACTTTAGTGTCGAGAAAATGCTTATGGCCAAACTGCAAATTGATTTCGGCATCAAACAGATGGTCAGTATAGTCGTCTTGTTCAGAGTCTTGATAAGTCCCTTTAGTGCCTTGGTAATTAAGGGAAAATTGGTTGGCTCCCAAGTGTCCGACTATGCCCAATTGAGGCATGATTAATAGGCCTGAACTATCAATCTCGTCGTCTTGGCTGCGAGTGACATTATCATCAACAAAGTATTCCGTGGAGAGCATGGGAATAAATTCCAAGCCTTCGACGTTTACTGCGGCAGGCTCTTGGGCCTGGATAAATGGGAAAAATGACATTGCGCCAACCCAAATAACTGCTCTCATGGCAAATCCTGTAATTATTATTTTTTCCTAGCACAGCCGCCTCGCCCATCTTTGAATACCCAAGTGCTCGACTCATTAGGCTGGGTCGCGGTCGGCGACTATCCTGACACAGATAATATCGGTACACAATGCGATAACTGTGCCATAAAAACAGTCTGAATTTTGACGCAACATGAGATCCCGGCCCAAGAGCGTCGCCGGGATGACATAAAAAGAGAGTGTTGTTTGGATGACATAAAAAGAGAGCGTTGTTTGGATGACAAAATAGAGAGCATTGCGGGGGTGACAAAATAGCGAACGTTGCGGGGGTGAAGGCGGGGCTCTCTGGAGCCCTGCTCCAGATGCCTGAACGGCTTTCGCGCCGGCAAGGCTGGGTGCGTTACCAAGGATGGATTTAACCCACGTTCATAAAGTACTTACGCGAAGAAACACCATATCATCCCAACAACGAAAAAAACCTATCATCACCGGGACGACGTCCTACCCTGTGAGCAACCAACTGACGGCGTCTTCCATCTCATCGAAGCTTTTCACTTCACCACTGGTAAACCATGATGCTAATTTGGCAAACACCTTTTGCCATGGGTGGTTGCCGTAGATAGCCACCTTTTCGAATTCGCTGCCGTGCTTTAACCCCAGTTTAAAGTCATCCCACGCTGCTCGAATTTCCCAGCCCTCGAGTTCAGTCGCGTCAATGAGCGCCTTGACTCGGGGTTCCTTAACCTCAGCAAGTGCCGCATCGACCATAGGAGTGATGAGCTCGTAATCCTCATGAGTAAGTGTACCGACGGCTTTAATCGACAGAAAAATGTCACGATCGTGTCTTTCAATTCCAATACTTAAACCGTGTTTTTTCGAGGTCATCATATCTCTCCTGTTGGCAATCTTGGAGTATTCAGTTTAGTTCACCTAGCAGGATGACGATGGCCTAGCGGCAGCAAGATTGCTGCAGATCAATCTTTTCAGGTCAACTCAAAATACTCGGTGAAGCACTTATACAATTGCGTTCCGCTGAGCACCGACGCAGAGGGGAAATGTAGAATTGGAATCAAATCACAGGGAGCCGCAATAATCTCGGTGGCTCGCTCATTCTCCAACTCATCGACATTAAGAACCTTGGCCAAGGGTTCACCTTTGACTACCTTGTCGCCCGGCTTAGCGAGATATTCGACAATTCCCCCTTGATGGGTATAAAGGATTTTGTAGTTGTCCAACGTGACGGCGGTACGAGTCATGGTTTTAGGTTGATAGACTGCATCGACTAAACATCCTTTATGATTGAGATAGGACAAAATACTCTTCGCGTCATATTCCCCTTCAGCAAAGCTGATCACTTCTTGGGAGCCCATCTCAAGGGTGAAAGCTTCAACGGCAAAATCCACATTGCGATTGAACTGCTCACTGAGCAGTGTTTGCAGCGTCCACCAATGGCAGAACGTCGCCTCATCCAGCGCCCCAGCAAATTTGTTTGGGATTAAGATCACGTGGGGAATGTTGAATTTTTTGGCGGCTTCTTTTGCATATTCAGGCACATAAATGTGTCGAGTCGAAACCGGTCCATTATGAATATCGATTACGATGTCTGCATCAAACGCCAATTGTTGTAATTTAAGATTCAGTTGTTGCGCCAATCCCAACCCCCAAGTGCTGTTGAGACGCTCATCGATGGCGTGTTTGATGCGTTCACGAAAGCCCTTTTTGATGTCATCCATAGAGTCTTCTGGCGAGACTTCTTGCGCAAAGGATTCCACGTTGCGCTGGTCAAAGTAGTAGCCTCGATTCCAATTGGTGCCATTCACAGGATCAAAGCGTCCCAAAGTGTATTCACCAGCCTTAATGTTGGTCCCCACAGGATTGCAGTTGGGCACCAGAATCACCTCACCACTGATCGGTTGGGTTTTAAGGACATTGATTAGGTGATAAATCACCACGTTGCCCTGCACTTCAGCACCATGAATCGAGCTTTGAATGTAGACTTTAGGTCCAGGCTGCTGCCCTTTAAATCGATACAAGGGCACCTTCATATTGCGACCCGATGCATTCTGAGCAACCACTAGATACTCTTTTCTAAACTGATTCATTTAAGGTTCCTTGTGATGAAATTGGGTTTTAATATTAACGCCATCTGAGTATATCTGGTGTTGCAGACCGGAGCGACCCTCCATGCCCCAAGATGCTTTTGTCATTATTCAGGTAGTATAATTGAACCATCTGAGCAAACCCGCGTATCTACCCATTTGCCCAAGAAAGGATAAACGTGAGCGAACAACTGAGTATTATGTGGTTTCGTCAGGATTTACGCCTGCGAGATAATCCAGCGCTGGCAGAGGCCTGCCGCGGTGGAGACACCCTGTGCATTTACATTTATGACGACACCCACTGTGGCGACTTTGAGCCAGGTGGTGCGAGCAAATGGTGGTTACATCAGTCGTTGCAAGCGTTAAACACCTCTTTGGATGGCAAGTTACATATTCTAAAAGGCGATCCGGCCGACATTTTACCCCGTTTGGTGGAGCAAACCGGTGCGAAACAAGTGACTTGGAATCGCACTTATGAGCCGTGGCAAATTCAGCGTGACAAAGGCATCAAGCAAGGACTGAAAGACCGAGATATTGAGGTTGCCAGTTTCAACGGTAGCTTGCTTTGGGAACCCTGGACCATCATGAACGGCCAAGGAAGCCCATATAAAGTGTTCACACCCTACTATCGAAAAGGTTGCTTGCAGGCCGAAGCGCCGCGCAGCCCAATTGACGCGCCTCGACACTACCAATATGTCTATCATGGGGATTGGGATACCGGGCTTGAGTCATTGCAGTTGATGCCTGACATTCCTTGGTATGAGACTATGGCAAAGCAATGGCAACCAGGCGAAGAAGGTGCAGCCAAACATCTCAGTCGCTTCGTCACCCAGCGGATGCAAGATTACAAAGAAGGCCGTGACGTGCCCTCCATGCAGTCAACCTCCCATTTGTCTCCACACCTGCACTTTGGCGAACTTAGCCCCCATCAAGTCTGGTACGCGGCGTTAGATGCCCGCGCTGGCAACCGAGAAGATCGAAACCTAGATTGCTTCTTGAGCGAATTAGGGTGGCGAGAATTCAGCTATTATTTGCTGTTTCATTTTCCCGATTTGCCCAGCAAAAACTTCAATGCCAAATTCAATGCCTATAATTGGCGCGACCGCAGTGGCGACCTTGAGGCTTGGCAAAAAGGTCAAACCGGTGTTCCTATTGTCGATGCCGGGATGCGCGAGTTGTGGCAAACGGGCTATATGCATAATCGAGTGCGGATGATAGTGGGCTCTTATTTGGTGAAAAACTTACGAACCCACTGGCACCAAAGGAGAAGCCTGGTTTTGGGATACTTTGGTGGATGCAGACCTAGCAGCCAACAGTGCAAGCTGGCAGTGGGTGGCGGGCTCCGGCGCCGATGCTGCGCCATTTTTTCGAATTTTTAACCCTGTGTTACAGGGTGAAAAGTTCGACAAACAGGGGGAGTACGTGCGCAAATATTGCCCTGAGCTCAAACAACTGCCTGACAAATATCTGCATAAACCTTGGGAAGCTCCCGAATCAGTGCTTAGCGCCGCCGGTATTCGTTTGGGTAAAGACTATCCCAAACCACTTGTGGACTTGAAGCAATCCAGACAAGACGCACTGGAAGCTTACGAAGCGGTCAAGCAAGCATGAGCGGTGCCCTTCGATTAGTATTAGCCGACCAGTTGAGTGACTCGTTAGCTTCTTTGCAAAAGGCGGATAAAAAGCAGGACGTGATCCTGCTCGCAGAAGTCAAAGCAGAAGCCAGCTACGTTAAGCACCACAAAAAGAAGATTGCGTTCTTGTTCAGTGCCATGCGTCATTTTGCTAAGCACTTACAGGAGCAAGGCTGGCAAGTTCGTTATGTCCACTACGACAACCCAGACAATGCAGGCAGTTTATTCGGTGAAGTCAAGCGGGCGCTGACTGACAGTGACCTGGAGCAAGTTCATCTGACCGAACCCGGTGAATATCGAGTTCTAGAGGACATGCGCAGCTGGCAAGGCAAACTGCAGGTCAACGTCACTATCCACGAAGACGACCGATTCTTAAGTTCGTTGTCGTTTTTCAGACAGTGGGCCAAGGGGCGCAAACAGTTGCGGATGGAATACTTCTACCGAGAAATGCGCAAAGCCACATTGCATTTAATGGACGACGATGAGCCGGTAGGCGGGAAATGGAATTACGATGCAGATAATCGCCAAGCCCTACCCGATTCAGTTCGAATCCCCAACCCAACTCGCTTTGTACCCGACACAATCACTCAAGAGGTGATTGAATTGGTGGCAGATACTTTTTCTGATCATTTTGGTAGCCTGGATGATTTCCACTTTGCTGTGACCCGCGAGCAGGCACTGACGGTCCTGGACGAATTCGTCGAGCAGCGACTGGAGAATTTTGGTGACTATCAAGATGCCATGGCGCAGGACAAACCTTGGCTGTTTCATTCCCACATCAGTTTTTATATCAACTGCGGCCTATTGCTACCCAGCGAAGTATTGAAAAAAGCAGAGCAGGCCTATTACGACAAAAAGGCACCACTCAATGCAGTAGAAGGGTTCATAAGGCAAGTCTTGGGTTGGAGAGAATACGTCCGAGGTTTGTATTGGTTTTTGATGCCAGAATACAAAGAGAAAAATTATCTGGGTGCCACTCGTCCTTTACCAGAGTTTTTCTGGAGTGCCGACACCAATATGAATTGTTTGCAACAATGCATCGAGCAAACCCGCGATAACGCCTATGCTCATCATATCCAACGACTAATGGTGTTAGGAAATTTTCTGTTGTTGTCCGGTGTTCACCCCGATGACGTGAATCAATGGTATTTGATCGTCTATGCCGACGCGTATGAATGGGTAGAGATGCCCAATGTCACCGGCATGATCTTGTTCGCTGACGGCGGCAAGTTGGCCAGTAAACCCTATGCAGCCAGCGGCAGTTATATCAACAAAATGTCAAACTACTGCCAGCATTGCCATTATAACGTGAAAGAGAAAAATGGCGCGCAAGCCTGCCCCTTTAACTACCTGTACTGGGATTTTCTGGCCCGCAACCAAGAAAAGCTCGGCAATAATCCCCGTTTAGCCATGCCCTATCGCACCTTTGCAAAAATGAGCGACGACAAAAAGCGGATGATAAGCCGCGACGCGCAGGCGTTTTTTGATGCACTGGAAAAGGGTGAAAGGGTTTAACAGATAAAAAAATCCCCGAGCAAGTCGGGGATTTTTAGTTTCAACATGGTACGCAGTTGCGTCCTTTAGGTAGCCTTACTTCTTGCTGCGGCGGAAGCCGAACAATCCAAGTAAAGTAGCACCGAATAGCATGATAGAGCTTGGCTCTGGAACATCAAGAGCACGTTTGGTTTCTTCGATCCAATCCAAGTAAGAGCTTACGCGAGTCGAACCAGAGAAATCACCATAGGTTGAGTTAGGGCCGTTGCCGTCAATGGATGCACCGAAAGAGTGTACCCCTGCCAAATACCACTCACCGTTTTCTTGTAGGAAGTAACCGCCACCGCTGTCACCACCGCCAATCAGGTATTCCATATCCAAAGCTTCGCCTGACATCAAGCCAAAAGCGGCGATGGGGTTGACTAAGTAAGAAGGATCCAAGATTGAATTGGGATCCATATCATTCACATCAACGTCTGCTGGAGCATCAAAATCGTTCCAAAGCACACGGTCGTGGCCCATTCCTGCCAAATCGAATTCATCGATTTCGTTGTGGCCAGCACGCTTGGTACCAGGAGGAAGAGTCTGTCCGTTAAGACCAGTACCTGTTGCCCCAAAACCAACGTGAGTACCGATTTGACCGATTTCGTCAGTTCCAGCATACAATGCGGCGGTGCCTACATTGTAAATACCACGATCGACTTTCAAGATACCGATATCCCAGCCTTCAAACAAAGAGCTCGAGGTCCACCAGTTCTCATGTACTGCCCAACGAACGCCAGTATAACTTTCACCACCAACGGTAAAGGAAATATCACGGATTGAAGAATCGTCCAAACAGTGAGCAGCGGTCAAGATGTATGAGTAGTTGATTACGGTGCCAGAGCAAATCCAACGGCCTTGGTCTGTCGTGTACAACAAACGGCCTACTGGATCAAATTGAGACTCGGTTGCTAAGTCTAGATAAGCTTGGTCGTCTCGGTCATGGCGAATTACACCCGCAGTTGCGGTTGTTGCGGTTGCAGCTGCCAATAGGCACGCTAGTATGTGTTTTTTCATTATTATTGTTCCCTGTAACTTCTAAGGTTTTACTTCGAAAAAAACTCAGCAATAAACAGACCAACTATGTTTTTATTATATTTTTCAGATGCTTAACCGTTTGTTATGCGGATAAAATGCATAACTATGTAAAAATATCTGACAAGTAGGCTCACTTCCGTTGCTAAATTGCATCTTTTTTAAGCAATGGACATTTGAGCCAAAGGCAATACCTTCCCGTAGACAACATGGCAAAGTAAATCAGATAAAAAGAGCGTATGAAAAAATCGCAACTCCCCAGTAAAGTCTGTCCTGTGTGCAAGCGCCCTTTTGTATGGCGCAAAAAGTGGGAGAAAAATTGGTCAGAGGTTAAGTATTGCTCAAAACGTTGTGCCGGAAATCGAGCAAAAGCATCTCATTCCTAAGAAAATGCACTACACCATCCGCGGCCGATTGGGCAGTGTATGGCGAGCTAATATTCGCTGTCCCTCTGCTTGCACGTCGTCGCGCTTTTGAAAACCATACACTCTATCTCTTGCTTGCCGATAAGCTTGCTCAAAATCCACCACAGGTAAGGGATAATCTTGCCCAAGTTGCACGCCAAACAAGGTTTGTTCCATGGTTGTCATGGTCCATGGCTGATGGATCAAATCGTTAGGAAGGGCCGCCAGTTCCGGCAGCCATTTGCGCAAAAATACGCCCTCGGGGTCGCGATCCATGGATTGTTTTACCGGGTTATACAAGCGGATGGTGTTTATGCCTGTCACTCCCGCTTGCATTTGAAATTGGGGGTAATGAATACCCGGTTCAAAATCGAGAAATTGTGCCGCTAAGTGAACCACACCTTCGCGCCAATCTATATTAAGAATGTGGGTCAGATAGCTCACTAACATGGCGCGCATTCTAAAATTTAAATAGCCGGTTTGGATCACGCAGTGCATGCAGGCGTCCACCAATGGGAATCCGGTTTGGCCGCTCTTCCACGCGTTTATTAGCAGCTCTTTGCGCTCGCCAGTGCAATAGGGAAAGGACAAATACGCTCGATTCACCGGCCGCAGCTCCATTTCACACTCACTCTCAAATTTCTGCACAAAATGACAATGCCAGTTCAAACGTGATGCGAAGGCTCGCAGGGCTTTTGACCATCCAGGGGCGGTGCTGTTGCGCTCAGTAAACTGTACAACCTGTCGCACACTGATGTTGCCCCAGGCCAGATAAGCTGACAACCTGGAACAACTTTGTCGACTTAGGCTAGGGTTGGAAATATTGCGAGCGTAGTCTTTGCCCCTGGCCTTAAAAAAGTCATACAGGGTGTGCCAAGCTCGCCTTTCGCCACCCATTTGCATGCTCTTTTCTGGTTCAAGCCAAGCCACTGGGATCTGTGCTGTTTGTTGCAAGAGCAACAGTTGTTCTTGGGTTAGCCAGTTGAGCTGAGACAAGTCCAGATCAAAACAGTCGTGATACATCACATTTTGCCAATTACGTTGCCAGAGTCCACGCTGGCGGAGTCCTCGCACGACAGCGCCCAATGGCGCTTCAAACCAAGGCACACCTTGAGATTGACACCATTGACTGACTGCCTTGTCTCGCGCAAAGGTATTGGCAAGCCCCACTTCCTGATGACTGTACACGCCATTTAGACCGAGACTCTCATGGAGCGAATTGAGCACTTCTATCACATCCCCAAAGCGAACCAATACCTGAGCGTTAAAGGGAGTTAGTTGCAGATTCAGGTCATCGATAGACTGACAAATAAAGCGCCAATGGCGCAGGTCAAAGTGAGGATCGTCAAGCAGCAGAGGTTCAAATACCACCAATAAGACAATAGGCCGCCCCGACTGGGCTGCTTGATGCAGGGCTTGATGATCCCGCAGGCGCAAGTCGCGCTTCAGCCAAACCAATTCGACGCCGAGTTTTTGCCTTTGATGCAATGGTTTTCCTGATTGAAATCAATGCAATCAATATGACAAAAACCCTTCCTGGGATCACCCTTTGGGCTTTTTCGGCTTAGCTCTATGTTGGTTGAAAGGTTGGTTGTCGCTAAATCGCGTTAAGCCTTGACCACCTTTTTTCGCCAGTGCTTTATTGACCGAGCGTTTGGCATAGTCTTTTTGCGCCTTGCCCGATAACTCGTCTCGTCTTGGCGGCGGCACTAAATGCTTTTGTCCATTGCCAATCAAATGCACTTTACCCATATCTTTCAAGGCTTGGCGCAATAGTGGCCAGTTGGCCGGATCGTGATAACGCAAAAACGCCCGATGCAAACGACGTTGTCGCTCCCCTTTGGCCACATCAACCTGTTCACTCTTGTGGTTCACTTTGTGAATGGGGTTTTTGCCGGTGTGATACATAGTGGTGGCGTTGGCCATGGGCGAAGGATAAAAGTTTTGCACTTGATCCAACTTAAAATTATTTTCCTTCAACCACAGCGCTAAATTAAGCATGTCGATATCGCGAGTGCCGGGGTGCGCCGAAATAAAATAAGGGATCAAATACTGTTCTTTGCCCGCCTCTTTTGAGAACTTATCAAACAGTTCTTTGAACTTGTGATAGGTGCCCATGCCCGGCTTCATCATTTTGCTCAGCGGACTTTTTTCGGTGTGCTCTGGGGCAATCTTTAAGTAGCCGCCCACATGATGGGTGACCAGCTCTTTCACGTAGTTGGGATCTTCAATGGCCAAGTCGTAACGCACACCCGAGGCAATCAAAACCTTCTTAACGCCTTTTACTGCACGGGCCTTACGATACAGCTCTACTGTAGGCGTTTGGTCGGTGTCCATATGACCACAGATATCGGGCCACACACAGGACAAGCGACGACAGGTTTGTTCTGCTTTGGCGCTTTTACAGCGCAACTTGTACATGTTGGCGGTGGGACCACCTAAATCGGAAATCACACCAGTAAAGCCCGGTACTTTGTCGCGAATTTGCTCAATTTCTCGAATGATAGACTCTTCTGAACGGCTTTGGATCACTCGCCCTTCGTGCTCTGTGATGGAGCAGAAGGTACAACCACCAAAACAGCCGCGCATGATGTTTACCGAAGTCTTTATCATATCGTAAGCGGGGATTTTGGCTTTACCATAGCTTGGGTGAGGCACCCGGGCGTAGGGTAAATCAAACACCGCGTCCATTTCTTCGGTTTCCAATGGGAAGGCGGGCGGATTGATCCACACAATGCGATCACCGTGACGCTGGGCCAACGCGCGGGCGCAGCCAGGGTTGGTTTCTTGATGCAAAATACGCGAGGTGTGGGCGTAATGAGTTTTCTCTGCACGCACCACATCATAGGGCGGCAGCATAACGTAGGTCATATCCCAAGGTTTACGGCGCTTAGTCTTAGAGGTAAAGGGCTGCACCACGATGGGCTGCGCCTTTTGTTCTTGCAAAGCGGTTTCCCGGTCGGTTTCATTGACCGCACAGGTTTCCTCTATGATTTGGTACGGGCTGATAATAGGGTCAATTTTGCCAATGGTGTCTACGTGGGTCGAGTCGACCCCTTGCCAGCCGGGTAGCGGTTCTTTGCGGATCACTGCAGTACCACGAATATCCTGCATTTGTTCGATGGTTTCGCCAGCAGCAAAACGGTGAGCCACTTCAAGCAAAGGACGCTCGGCATTGCCGAACATCAACATGTCGGCTTTAGAATCGAACAGCACTGAACGGCGCACTTTGTCAGACCAATAATCGTAGTGAGCGATACGGCGCAAACTGGCCTCGATTCCGCCGATGATAACCGGCTTTTTGTAGGCTTCTTTGCAGCGTTGGGTATAAACGGTGACCGCGCGGTCCGGGCGCTTGCCCCCTTCATTGTTTGGCGTATAAGCATCATCGTGGCGAATTTTACGATCCGCCGTATAGCGATTGATCATCGAATCCATGTTGCCCGCAGTGACACCAAAAAACAGATTGGGCTCACCGAGCTTCATAAAATCTTCTTTGCTGGTCCAGTCAGGCTGGGCAATGATCCCCACTCTGAACCCCTGAGACTCCAAAACACGACCAATCACCGCCATACCAAAACTGGGGTGATCCACATAGGCGTCGCCGGTCACAATGATGATGTCACAACTGTCCCAACCGAGTTGCTCCATCTCTTTACGAGACATGGGCAAAAACGGTGCAGGACCGAAACATTCGGCCCAATATTTAGGATAAGAAAACAACCCTCGTTCCGCTTTCATTCGCTCGACAGGTTGACGTGTAACAGACATGCAGACACCGCTTGTTGAAGTTCTAATAGGAATCGGCGGATTATATCAGTTTTTTAAACGGATACAGAGTTTATAATTTACGAGGTTGCTGTCCGACTTTGGCATAGGCAAAGCGCCCAATGGATTGAGTATCGTGGTAGCCATCCAAGCCGCTAATGGCCACGCTGCCAGCCTGTTCGATATCCACGTAGCCGTCTTCATGTAAGGTTTTACCACGAACAATGACATGCTCAATAGCACCAATGACCATCTGCGTTTGATTCAACGCTATTGACAATACCTGCTCAAGTCGCAAGCCAATTTTCACCTGAGATTCGGCGACAAAGGGCGCGCAAAAACCATCGAGATACTCAGGGCTCAGACCCACAGCTTGGAACTCATCCACCTTGGCTGGATAGCGAGCAGAGCACTGGTGTGCCTGTGCTACGATATTTTTGTGGACATGATTGATGGTGAAGTAGCCCGTTTCCATTAGGTTTTCTAAGGTATCGCGAGGAACTGTATGGGGGCGCACAATCATTCCCATCAGGGCCGGATCGGCTCCCAAATGAAACACCGAGCTAAACAAGGCCAGATTCGCTACCCCTTGACTGGACTGGGTGCCCACCAAATTAGCACTTTTAAATCCACTGAGGCTGTTGATGAAATTGGCTCGCTGCCGTTGTTCCATGGCCTTGATGTCGTCAAGGTTGAAGCTCTGAACGATATTTGGGTCACTCATCGTCTCGTTTTGCCTCAATTTGCATGCCGTACTCGGTCTCATGAATGACGATTTCAATGGGTTGGCAACAAATCTGACAGTCTACGATTTGCTGTTGGCCAATATCATAGGACGGGTCAACTTCTATGTCGTTTATAGTCATACAATAAGGACATTCAAATTGTTCTGCCTGTGTCAGGCTCATTCTACTCTCCAAAAATTAAAGTGAATAGGAAGGGTGTGGGCAAAAAACTTTCACACCATCGAAGCTGTTGATACGAACTCTTTGCCCTTTTGGTTTGCCAAAATGGCAGTAATACCATGCACATGAGCTTTATAAGTGAAACTGCTTAAGTACTGACTGGATATACAGTGCATTTTGTCATATGCTGCCTTAAGTGTAGAGCCTTTATACGATGATGCGAGTACCGTGAGTCCACTCAAGACCTTACCCAGCAAATACTATTTGCAACATTTCCACGAATTTCTGGACTATGTTCAAGGCCCCTGTGCCCATTTGTTATCCCACCATGACAAGGACTTTATCGAACAATTTCTAGGCTTTGCGGAAGATACTCGATGCACCTACGTTCGGACCTTGAATCGCAAGTCTCCCTTCATCAAACGTCAATCCTTAGATTATGAGGAAATCTCAGATTACCACCTTCACATTGAACAGCTGATTGACGTTGAATTTTTGCTCACCCCATCGGCCGCCCATAGCCAATTACTGATTGAGTCGATGACTAAGCCAGAATTAAGTCAAATGTTGACCCAATCTGGCTTGTCGGTGCGCAGCAGTGCGCCAAAAACCCAGTTGTTGGAATTAGCTTTAAAGCATCTGGATATGGATTGCGTTCATCAATATGACGTCCCGCAACAGTATGTGGTGAGAGGCAAGCAGCAATACATCGACTACTTCTTATTTTTGTTTTTCGGCAATCTCAACAGTTCACTCAACAAGTTTTCCATGCGCGACATGGGGATCATGCGAACCCAGTCGGATGTGAGTAATGACAGTGCCCGATTCGATTTTATCGACGAAGCGAAAAGTGCGTTTTTTTATGCCCAGTCCCGTCGACAACTTAAGTATTCAGCCACTCAAAGCGCGCAACCTCTGCTGGAAAATCTAGCAGACTTTCCTCAAGCCCAAGGGCCTCTAGCGCAACGCTATAAAGACGAGACCTTTTTATTGTTGGGCAAACAGCTTCTAAGTGAAGGCCATCCCGAAGCGGTGCAGATCCTGTCCCAATCCCAGTGTGCTGAAGCACAAGAAAAGACCATTCGTTATTGGTACAAAGCAGGCGAAAAAGAGCAAGTGAAAGAAGCGCTTGAGAAGATCATTGACGCTCCCGAGAGCGAAGCCCTGCTGACTTTTGCCGAAGATTTCTTAGCTCGAAAGTTTCAGCAGAAACGCACCAGTATGCTGACCGATATGGTGCGCGACGAAGGGCCAGAACTGAATATTGACGAAATCTACCTCAATAATGTGGAGCGCGGCGTTAAACATCACTATCAGCAACAAGGACAGCGGGCCTTTTTTACTGAAAACCGCCTGTGGCGGGCCTTGTTTGGACTGGTGTTTTGGCATGAGTTGTTTGAACTGGACGCTGAGGCACTGACTACCGAGTTTGATCGTAAACCCAAAGCCATTTTGAACAATTGTTTCTATCGGGATTATTCGACCGCAATCGATCAACGTTTGCAGGCCTTGACGGACAATCAGCAGGGGTTTGCACAAATTTGTCAGGTGATCACCCGTCACTATGGCAAGAGTAATGGCATCTTTCGTTGGCACACCAGTCTGATGGAAGTCTTCAAAGTGTTTTTCGAGCAGGTTGAGCTCAAGGCAATGATCAATCACTTGCGAGCCATGGCCCAAGATTACCGTCAATTTTGTGATGGTTATCCTGATTTGATGGTGGTGGATGACAACGGCCTGCGCTTTGAGGAGGTCAAGGCACCGGGCGACCAATTGCGTAAGAATCAATTGTTAACCATACGACAACTGCGTCGTGCAGGATTCAATGTGCAGATCACCCAGGTGCAATGGTATTTGGACCCCAATCAGCCTTATGTGGTAGTCGACATCGAGACCACAGGAGGTCGCGCTGCCCAGCATCGGATCACCGAAATTGGCATGGTAAAAATGATCAACGGCAAGATTGTCGACACCTGGCAAAGCCTTATCAACCCCCAACGACACATTCCGGCGCAGATTACCCGCCTGACCGGGATCAGCAATGAAATGGTCAGCGATGCGCCCCTGTTTGCTGAAATCGCCGAGCCAATACGCCAGTTTATGGAAGGCGCAGTGTTTGTCGCCCACAACGTGAATTTTGATTACAGTTTTATTCGCCAAGAATTCGCTCGTTTAGAGCAGCCTTTCAGCATGCCTAAACTGTGTACAGTAAGAGAAATGCGCAAAGCCGTGCCGGGTTTAAGTTCTTACTCACTGGCCAATTTGACTGAACACTTTGGCATTGAAATGACTCGCCATCATCGAGCCTTATCCGATGCCCAAGCGGCGGCTGATTTACTGCAAATCATTAACGAACATCGCCACGCTCAACAGTAAAATTTTACCTCGCTCTAAAATTCGTTATGCTAAGGCCTGTTGATCATTGGAGTCGTGTCGTTGAGTCAGAATTTTAAGTTGTACCTATGGACCCGCAAGGTACACAAATGGGCTGGATTGTTGCTGGCAGTGCAATTGTTGTTCTGGATTGGAGGAGGCTTATTGATGAGCGCCTTGCCACTGAACAAAGTCCATGGCGATCATTTGGTTCAGCGCACCTTGCCCGATGATTTGGTTTTTACAGATTATCGAGCGCCACTTGACCCCATCATCGCGGGATTTAATCAACCGGTAGTCAATGTCAATTGGTCAAGTTTTCTTGGTCGTCCGGTGTATGATTTTACTCTTGAAACGGGCTTACAAAGAGTGGACGCCATCAGCGGCGAAATGCTCCCTGCGCCCGATGAAGAAACCATTCGAACACTATCTGCTCTTCATTACCTTGGCGAAGGCTCAATTCAACAAGTTGCCTATCTGCCAGCCGCGCCTGCCGAAGCATCGGGGGCTTCGGGTCCCATTTGGCGTGTGGATTTCGATGATTTGGGCAATACCAGTTTGTATTTCGACCCAGCGACAGGAAAACTGGGCAAAGTACGCAGCGATCTGTGGAGACTGTTCGACTTTGTGTGGATGTTGCACATTATGGACTATGATACTCGTGACAATATTAACAATCCCCTGTTGGTCAGCTTTGCTGCGGCAGCCCTGCTGTTTACTCTCAGTGGATTGATTCTCCTTTGGCGCAGTTTTAATGGTAAGAAGCGTCAACGTATTAATCGAGCAACGGTGTAGCTATGGAACATCAATTCTGGCATCAAAAGTGGGAAAAGCGCGAAATCGGCTTTCACGAATCCCAAGCTCATCCGTTATTAGTTAAGCATTTTGCAAAATGCAATTTTCCCGACCAGGGCCGCATTTTAGTGCCATTGTGTGGCAAGTCTTTGGATCTTCACTGGCTCGTCGCCCAAGGCATGTCGGTCGTGGGCGCAGAGTTAGTCGAGTCTGCGGTACAGGAATTCTTTGCTGAACTTGGGGTCACTCCTGAAGTGCACCATGCCGCCCATGGTCCTGTCTACCAATGGCGAAATATGCAAATCTTGGTCGGCGATATCTTTGCTTTAACTGCCGACGATGTGGGGCTGATTGATGGCATCTATGACCGTGCAGCGCTGGTTGCTCTGCCGGCAAAGATGCGTAAAGACTATGCACAACAGCTCACTCGAATCAGTGGTAAAGCGCCGCAATTGATCATCAGTTTCGACTACGATCAGGCAAGCCTTGATGGACCGCCGTTTTCAGTTACCGGCACGGAGATTGAATCTTTGTACGGTCAAAGTTACAAGATCACAGGGTTGGACAGCCTTCCTCTTCATGGAGGGCTGAAAGGAAAAGTACCGGCTTTGGAACAGGTGTGGCTACTCACTTGAACTCAGGTTTAAATTAAAAAAATCGGTCCGGGTGTAAAAACGGTGCCATGGCCAACGTCAGCGCCTGCTCGTAGGCACTGGATCGGGTTTGCGCGCCATTGGTTAGCAAACCGATTGCCCCACCTTTTTGTTTGATATTTTGAGTATTGAACAACCTATCCATCAATGGACCTAATTCGTCCCCCGCACACAACGCCTGAAAAACAGACTCAGGGATAGGCAGGTTTGCACTGCGCCCCACGCTGGCATGGTGCGCGTCTGCAATCACGACATAAGCAAAAGTCGCTGCACCATATGAAAACTTGTCTACCCCGCCTTCCATTGCAACAAAATAGTCGCCTTGGTACTCGGATTGGCAAAAAGCCACCCGGTTTTGCGCCCCCTCAAGGGTTTCTTGTTCCGTCATGGGTTGGTCGGCCACACCAGAAGGTGCACTCACGCCCTGACAATGAATGGTATGTTGAGGAAACAATACTGTGAAGGTTTGCTCAACCGCATGAATTTTGGCAGGGTTTTGACTGCCCACGATAATTGAAATTGTGTCTTCCATGAAGAACCTATAGTTAATCCGAATGCAATGCTTCGATGGGATTGAGTTTGGAAGCCTTAATGGCGGGGAAAACACCAAATCCGACGCCCACCAACATACAGATCGACAAGGATAAAAGGATGGCCGTTATCGACCAACTCACCGCCCACTCGGAGTAAAAGCCAATCAGCTCAGAGAGCAGTAGACCAAATACCACGCCCAATAAGCCGCCTAACACGGAGATAGTAAAGCTCTCTGCCAAAAACTGCAATTTGATGTCTTTTTGACGAGCGCCAACTGCGCGCAACAAACCAATTTCTTTGGTGCGCTCCATCACGTTGGCCAACATAATATTCATGATGCCAATGCCGCCCACCAACAACGAAATCCCTGCGACGCAGGCCATCACGATGTTAAATATCGACTGGGTCTGCTTTTGTTGCTCCAAAAGCGCCGCCGGAATGATCAATTGATAATCCTCGACCCCACTGTGGCGCAGCACCATCAGTTGTTTTACGGCTTTGGCTGCCACCACCGGATCCGCAGATTGATTGATTGTGAGTTTAATCGAATCCAACTCGCTGGCCAGTGTCTCACTTTTAAGTTTGTTGTGACTGGTGGCGATGGGCAAAAAGATGCGGTTGCGATCGCCACCGATTTTCACCCCTTGAAACTCGTTCTTGTCACCTTGGGGAGGGGCTAAAACCCCCACCACTTCCAACCACAAATGATTGACTTTCACGTATTGACCAATGGGATCTTGGTTAGGGAACAGATCACCTGCTGCGTCCACCCCAAGTACTGCGACCTGAGCCAACACGGCGTTGTCTTGGGCATCAGTAAAGCGGCCTTTTTGAAGTTGCATATTGCCGTGCTGATAGTAGCGTTCCGTTACTCCCAGCACTTCTGCCGAGGATTTACCAAAATCACTATAAATATCATGCACTTTAATGGTCTTACTGGCACTGTAATCGGCCACAAAGGGTAAGGTTGCCACCGCAGCGTTGACGTCGCCCATGGTCAAACCCAGACTTTCTTCGCGGATCTCGGCCAACTCTTCTTTTTCATATTGTCTATTTTCGATGATGATGTTGTTAACCCCCATCGAATCGATCAATTTCAATGCTTCCCGCTCGGCTCCCTCGCCGATATTGAGCATGGCAATCACGGCTCCGACGCCGAAAATCATACCTAGAAGGGTCAAAAAGGTTCGCAGTTTTTGCGCCGACAGTTCTTGTATAGCGTCGCGGATCAGATTCAAATAAAGGGTCATGAATGATCCTCCGGCACGCTTAATGCGATGCGATCACCGGCCTCTATCCCATCAGTAATCTCGACAAAATACAGGTTTTTTTGGGCGGTCTGTACCGGCTGTTCGACAAAGTCGAAGCCCTGCATTTTGTACACAAAACTGCGACCTTGTTTGTGGTGAATGGCTTGCAGTGGCACCACAACACGTTGTTCGAATTGGTCCACCAAGATCTGCGCTTTCAGTTTTCGGCCAGGTTGCAACAGTTCAGGATCTTGCTGCTCTAGGGCCACAACCAGTTCGTAGTAAGTCACCGGATTGCCCCGCTCAATGGATCGTGGAAAGCCACTGACACTGCTCACCTTGCCATCAAACTGGCGCTGCGGAAAGGCATCCAAGGTGATTTTGACCTGATTGCCCGGTGCCAGACCGATGGCATCTTTAGCCAGCACAAACACTTTAGCCTGCATACGACTCAAGTCTGGGATGGTGGCAATAGGACGCCCCGGAAACACCGTTTGTCCGACACTGGGTTTCTCGCCTCTGCGGTCTTTTTCATAGGTCAATAAGCCGTCGTTGGGCGCATAGACATTAAGTTTGGACAAGGCATCTTGATGATTTTGGTATTTGGCTTGATGGCCTCGCTGTTGAATGGCGAGCACCTCAATATTGCTGTTGTTTTGCTGTTCAATGCTGCCTTGCTTCCAACTGAGAAATTGCTCTTTTGCGCCCAAGAAATCGCGGTTTTGAAACGAATCGATGATTTCCAGTTTCGAATAAACACGCAAGTCGTCGATGGCAAAGCGATCGGCAAACTCGTACTCGTCCACCACAAAATTCTGCTCCGACTTCACTTCGTTGTGTTGTTGATTTTTTTGCGCCTGACTCTGTTCAATATCTTGCTGCAAACTGAGCATTTCGAGTTCTTGCTTGCGACTGTCTTTCATCAATTGCTCTGCATCGAAGCGAGCAATCACATCACCTTTTTTTACCAAGGTATTTTCTTCGGCCAACCAGGCGATTGCCATAGGCTGTCTGCCCGGTGAAATGATTTTCTGCGCCTTTGCCGCTTCCACTTCACCAAAGCCAGATAATTCAATGCTAAAGGTTTGCTTTTGCACTTCAAAAGTAGGCACACTTTGTTGTGCTTCGTCGCAGCCTGCCAACCCCAACATAGACAAAATGACTAGTCCGATACCCTGCCGTGCCGATATCATCCTTGTTGCCCTCCCTGCACCAATTGCACATTGGCCTTCATACCCGGTCGCATGATATCCATGTCCAAGTTATCCAATTCAACCCATGCGTCAAACACCACTTTGAGGTTGTTCGAAGAGCGGTTGCGATAGGCCTGCCCTAGCGAACTGATGGTTCCAGAAAAAGGCTTCTCTGGGTAAGCGTCGAGCACCACTTTCACCCGCTGTCCAACAGCCACTTTGGCGGTGTCGGATTCATCAAATTCGACCTTGACCGCAATCTTATCCAATGACGGTAAGCTCATCAGTGTGCGACCCATGTACACCGTTTCACCCACTGCGGGCTTGGTGTCTTCCCAATCAGTTTGATACACCACCATGCCGTCTTTGGGGGCCAATATGGAGAGTTTTTCTAAACTTTGCTCCAGCGTATTGACCCGAACCTGCAAATTCTTAATTTTGGCGTTTTGTACTTGCTCATTCACTTTCATGTGCTCGATGTGTTGCTGCAACTTCTGTTGCGCCTGCTGATGGCGCAAAGAGGCGATTTTGAACTCTGCCGCTTGCTTCTGGCGCTCAATCTCAGAACGAGACACATCGGTGATTTCCACTTTACGCTGAGCAATCTCTTGATTCATTTTGGCTTCGGCCACTTCTAACGCTAAGTCCTGTTGCTTCGCGTCATCGTCGAGACGTTTCTTTTCAGCTTGCTTGATCGCCGCATCCAGTTGACTGCGTCTATCCAACAACTCGTCTCTGACTTGTTGCCCATCGAAACGCACCACCAAGTCTCCGGTTTTTACTAAGCTGTTCTCTGGTGCTAAATATTCGATTTTAAATTGCCACATACGTTGGATATTAGGCGGCCCAATGGTCGCGTCTTGTAAGGAGACCAACTCCGCAGGCGCGACCAATTGCGCTCTAGCCGGCGTGGTTTGTTGAGCTTGTACGGTTTGCTCTGAACAGCCACTAACACAGGCAAAGGCGATACCTAACAATGGCAAAGTGAAATTGTTCATGATCCCTCCTTGGCTTGATTCACCACTTCAACCCGCACACTCATACCGGGCAATAGCTTGACCTGGGGCGTCTGTTCAAATCGAAATATCACCGGATAGTACACACTATCACTCCACTGGGGTTGCTTTTCCGCTTGGGTGGACATCACTTCAAGTTGCCCCTGAAATACCTTGTCCGGGTAAGCGTCCAAGACTAAATTCACTTCAGGTTGCTGACCAATCTTATGGGCATCAATCTCGTGTACATAGCTTTCGATTTGATAGCTGTCTGTGGCCTGCACGTCGAGGATGTTCCACGCCGCCTGTACATTTAGGCCCGCAGCTAGCTTGTCACCGGACCATGGATGATTTGCATAGGTAACCGGGCCGCGAAACTGCGCCTGAACACTCATATTTTCCAGTTGACGTTCACCGAAAGCGATGTCCTCTTCAATTTTCTTAATCTCTATTCGCTGCTTTTGTACCCCTGTGCGCAACGCTTCTTCTGCCAAGGCGAGTTTTTCCTGAGCTTTACTTTGCTCCATCAAGCTGCGCTTGAGGGTTAACTGATATTTACCTTTATCGAAATCACTCACTTGTCCATCGGGCACACTGGCTTCAATTCTGGCTTTCTCCACTTCGAGGTTGGCCACTTCCAATGCCCCTTGGGCCTCCAATAATTTCTGTTCCAGATCCATGGTTTTTTGGGTAAGTTCCAGCGTTTCCGTCTCCAATCTTTCGCGATTCAACTCCAACTGACTTTGGATCAATGAGCCATCGAATACCGCGACCAGATCGCCCTGTTCCACGACTTGGCCTTCTTCCGCCAGCCACTGAATTTGAATTTGCCACCGATCTGTCTTGGGTGCTGTGACAATTTGCTTGTTGGCAGAGCTGATTTTACCGGTCAAAACAAGAGGGGATTGCAAAGACGCATTCACAGGATCCTGTGCAAATGCCTGTGAAACAACAGCCAGAGTGAATATGGTTATCAAGATTCGAGATTTCATAAACATATCATGCCTCTCCCAGAATGCGACCATCTTTCATACGCACAACCCGCTGTGCGTATTCGGCAATGTCTTCTTCATGGGTGACCATCACGATGGTTTGCCCCGATTGATGCAACTCGGTCAACAGTTGCATGATTTCAACCGACGTCTTGCTGTCTAGGTTTCCGGTCGGCTCGTCGGCGAGGATCACCTTGGGTTGATTGATTAGAGCCCGAGCAATGGCTACTCGTTGACGCTGGCCGCCAGACATCTCAAAAGGACGGTGGTGTTTTCGATGGGACAGCCCCACCCGTTCAATCAGGGCTTCAGCCCGGGCTAAGGCTTCGTGCTCACCCACGTCACTATAACGCAAAGGCAACAGCACATTGCCAATGGCATCGAGCTTGGGCAACAAGTGAAAGGTTTGGAATATAAAACCGATGTGGCGATTGCGAATGGTGGACAAGGTATCGTCGTCTAAACTGGCCACGTCTTGATTGTCTAGCAAGTATTGGCCTGAGTTCGGTGTATCCAGACAGCCAAGCACATTCATCAAAGTAGATTTTCCGGAGCCGGAGCTGCCCATCATGGCAACGAATTCATTGGTCGCAATCGACAGATTGACCCCATCTAAGGCCGTGACAATTTCTTCACCGTTTTGGAATTGTTTACGAATATTTTTTAATTCAAGCATGAGGTCCTTTGTTCACTGTCGCTCTGTCTGGGGTCGTTATCTATGACTCTGATTTGTAGCACAAGTGCCGTTCATTCTCCGACTGCCATACCCACAATGCAATTTCGGCCTTTGCTCTTTGCCTCATAAAGCGCTTTATCCGCACGACTGAACAGCTCTTCAAAGTCTTCCCCTGGTTGCAATTGCGCAATACCGAAACTGGATGCCAGGCCATGACCGTCGACGCTCACTCGATTAATTTCGTGCAAGATACGGGATGCAATCTGATGAGCTGAATCCAAACGGGTATTGGGAAGAATGGCGACAAATTCATCACCGCCGAACCGGCCAAGCAAATCGGTGGGTCTCAACAAGAGTTTAGCGGTTTGACTAATGACTCGTAATGCATCGTCTCCTTTGGCATGACCAAAGGTATCGTTTATGTGTTTAAAATTATCTACATCAAACACAATGATCGACAAATAGCTGTCGTCTTTCTTACTGCGCAGGACCTCAAATTTAGCTCGCTTGGTCAGATGCTCCTTAGAAGCGGTTTGAGTCAGTGAATCCAGCCTCACTTTTTGCCGAAGCTTGCGGTTGTCGGCAGCTAATGTCGGTACAGCTATGCCAAATAGCGCATTGGTGGCAATAACGTTGATGGCAAACTGATATACCATGGCGTATTCCATCAGCCCCAGAACACTGACCCAAAAAGCAATCAAACAACTCGACAGTGCTAAGCTCAGGGCATTGTAAAAAGGACTTTCGGTGGATGCTATCCACATGTGGGGGATAACCAAAAAGAATATCGCAAAAGCACTATTGAGATTGTTGGCATAATCGTTAAGCAACATACAAAAAGTCAGCAACAACGAGGTCAAAATCATTTTGAGTATGAGCACGCGGCTGATCACTAATTGTTCGGGAGTTACATAGGTGCTGAGATCAAATTTAGTATGGTCATAAAATTTAGCGATTAGGCTACAGAACAAAGGCGCCATGACGATCACGCCGGCTAAATCTCCAATCCAAAAGGGTAACCATGAGGTAGCAAAGTCTTCTGCTGGCATCAGGTCGGTATAGATCAGCACGTTAAGCACCAAAATAGCAGTCGCTAAAGTAATGGCGGCAGAGGAGACCAAAAAGGTCACGATCAATTGTGGAACCGATACTTTACCAGAATAGGCAAGCCAGCGAATCAGACGGGTGCCAACATAGTATGGACCAATGTGGGCAGCACTGAATAGCAAACCAGCAACTACCAACTGACCATGGCTGGCTTTAGGATTGAAATCGTGCCCAAACCAATAGGTGATCAGGGTTGCGCTCACGGTCAATGGTATGATGGCTTTGCTGCCAGAAAGCAATAAAGCCGCGTAGGTTAAACCGGCTGCTGGAAACCAAATACTGGCATGCTCACTGAACTCCAGTAAGCGCCCAAACTGCCAAACAACGAGCCAAGCCAACACTAAAAACAATGCTTTAACCGCAGGCAATTGCCAAATGCTGCGAGGTTCAGTGTCGCGCTGCCGTGGATCCACCATTCACAACCTTATTGCTTGGGCCATAATACATGGCCAAAACGGAAACCTTCTGTTGAAACCCTATTGTAGTCGAGTACATCACCGCTGATCACTACACGACCTCTCAATCTGTAACATAAAAGCATGGATAGCTATATTAAACAACGAATTGCACAAAAATCACAGCGAATCGACAAACGCCCGTTTGCTCAGCTAATCAACTGTTGATTTAGATCAAGACAACAAAAAATCCGGATTTGATGGTGCGCAACTCTGCAGTGGAGAGCTGATTGCTTTGCGCGCAATCCAAGGGCGGCAAAAATGAAGGATTCGTTATCGAAGAGTGTTTGTATAGAATTGAAAACCCATTCAAAAGTGATGCCGGCTTTAGAGCATCACGATACATTTAGCATTTCTCAAAGATAATGGTTTCGAGCAACTCCATTACTCGATTTTCAGGCCATTTTGGAAATTCGTTACCGTTTGTCACTTTTAGCGTAAGCTGCAGCGCATTTTGGCTTAGGAAACTGATGTGTACTTAAGTGTCGATCAATAGACTTTTTTCTTGCACCGCTGCGGATGAATTCAACCAATGTTTGATTCACCGCTTGTTTAAACTCATCGAGCTCAGATCGGATAACCAGTACCAATCCAACGTCACTGATAATATTCGGCGATTGATGAAACTCTGTAGCGCAGTAACTTTTATCAAACATGATCGATAAAGCGTTGTGTTCGCTCATAATCGCAAAATCACAGCGCCCTTTAGAAAGCATAGTAGCCATTGTTGTTTGACTACTTGAGTTTACTCTGAGCAAGCCATCTCTGGGTTTATCAAAATACTGTTGCAAGACCGGATAAATAAACCCGTAACGAGTACAAACACTGGCGTTGGGATGTGCATGTGGCTCAAAGGGCCCGCGGAAAGCGGTTTTAGAATACATGTAGCTGTCGTGCATCATCACGGTATCACTGTAGATAAACCGTTCTGGTTGATCCAACCAAACGATGCCAGATAAGAATACATCTGCCACACCTTTTAGCAACAGTTGCTCGCTACGTGCCCGACTAGAATCTAGGTAGTTAATTTTGTAATTGTGCTGCGCGTCCAGTGTAGATAAAAGATCAACAACTACCCCTTGGAAGCTCTTGGATTGCACATCATAGTAAAGATAAGGTGCGGAGCCAGGTGAGTTAATCGCGAAGTTTATCTCAGTAGCATCTTTAGGCGATTCTGCCCGGCAATTGGCTTCAAAGTAGCACTGCACCAGCAAAACGACCAGTAAAGAAATTCGCCTAACGCTTACCAATTGATGATCCTATGTAAAAATTACCTACTCGCTCAAACAGCATCGAAGAGTATATATCACTCATAAAAGAGTGACTAGCACAGCAGTGATGGGCAGCTAACCTGTCATCCAATACGTTAGCCAGCTCTCACTTACATTGCCATGACAACGCAATCATAACTGTTCACTGTATGAAATAGATAAGAATGGGATATAGCGAATGCATCCATCTTTTGATAAACCGGTCTTTGCAAAGACTGAAAATACTGCAGTCTATACTCAAGCTCCTTTTGTGTTGCACTATCCAAGGTAATCTCCTAAAAAAATGCCTCTTCCATCCGCAAGAAGCGAGCTATTTCACTATGAATTGCAAAAGGTATGGCTGTCAAAGAGACTGTGCCGTAAGGGCTAGGCGTTCAGCTTAGAGCGTTTGAGTATTTTCGCATATTCAAATACAAACGCTGGGTCTTGCTTGATTTTAGCAATCCCGTGATCGACGGGATTATGATCTATCTCCGTGATGCCTATCCAAGTATCACGGTTATTATTCTTCGCAGCATATAAGGCGAGATCCGCAATTCCGATGGTTGCTTCCCAGCTTAACCCATTAGGCTCAACAAGACTTAACGGATAAACGGTAAAACCTAATGAGCAAGTGACCCTCTTAGTTTCTCCCTCTTTGATACTGTATTGCTCGCCACCAATTGCCTCCAATACTCGCTCGGCTAGTATCTTACCTTCCTGGCGCGACGTATTGTGCACGACCACTAAGAACTCCTCTCCCCCCCAACGGATAAGATAATCGATTTCACGGAAAACTAACTTAAGCCGTCGACTGGTCTCAAGCAGTACTTGATCACCCATTTGATGCCCATAGGTATCGTTGATGGCCTTAAAATGGTCAATATCGATAAGGAAGAATAATACGTCGTTGGCGTAATCGAGCGTCATCCCACTTTTCTCACAATCTGCAAAGTAGCGGTTGAGCTTAGCTACATCACGTTCAATGTTTTGCGCTAAATAGCGACGATTATGCAGGCCAGTTAATGCATCCGTCATACTTGCTTCACGCAAAGCTTCAGCTTGTTGATTTAACCTTGTATTCGCGGCGACCAGTTCAGCGGTGCGGGCAGAAACCCTGGCCTCTAAGACGCTTTGACGATGACGCAGTTTACTCACACGCAATTTGTGCAAGCAATACAATATAATGCTAATCAACAAGACAAACGCAGCTTGAGCCAACCAAGTTTGATGCCATGCTGGCGGTATGAAGATCTGGCGTAAAAAGGTGTTCGACTGCCATTGTTTGCCATCATATGAGTACTCAATCTGAAGTGTGTAACTTCCGGGTTTTGGCTGAGTAAAGGTTGCCGTACGATGGTCGGAATCGGTATATGACCAACTCTCATCGTGCTCTTTCAATCTATAGCGGTAAAGCACATTTTTTGACGCGATATAATCGAGAACAGTAAATTCAAATGAGATGCGCTTACTTAGCGCAGGAAACTCGAGCTGCTTGGTTGTCAACGATAGCGACAATACCCGGTCATCTGATGTCGTCACACTCAAATTGGTTAACAATAATTCAGTGTTGTTTGGCTGCGCTCTGAACTGCACAGGATCGATCAAGGTTAATCCATTTGAACCACCAAAAACCATCACTTCATTGGCCAATTGGGAGGCTGCGCCCCGTCGAAACGGGCGATTTATTGCTATTGACTCACTCACTACGTTGCGAATATTGAAAGTCGTTATGTCGACGGCGACAATACTTTTAGATGTACTGACAAAAACCTTCCCATTTGATTCTCCTGCAATCGCTTCAACTCTGCCACCGGGTTGTTCCGTGCTCGTGTTTATTTGCTGCCAACCGTCTTGTTCACGATAGACAAACAGACCTGCATTGCTGGTTGCTGCCCATATTTGAGCTAGACTGTCGCGGTAAAGCATGGCGATAAATTGCTCTTGCAAAAGCTCGGGGGCCTCGGGTACTGGCATTACGATAGGTGCTGATGACTTCGGCTCTGCGATCATATATAGACCACGCCACGTGCCTATCCAAAGAGATTCTGGCGTTACCAGTAAAGACGCCACACGTCGGTCATGCTGTGCGTCAGCAAACACATTTTGAGCAGTTTGACTTGTATTGTCGTAAGCCCACAATCCATCTGTGCCACCTACCCACTCAACATGCCCAGTCTGAGCATAAGCACTAGAATACGTGGCCACTGAACGTCCAGGTATTTGCAATGGTTTGGCTTGATTTGTCTGTGGGTCTAAGAACACTGATGAAAAATTACTGGAGACGAACAATTGTCCATTGTCGGTTGTAAACAAGGTTTCAACCGGGTCAGCTTCCCCTGACCATAAAATCTTGCTTTCGCCGGTTGTGGGATTTAGCTTTTCGAGCCCTCGGCTGCCAGTACCGACAATTAACTCTTCATCCACCGCGCGCACCGTATGTACGTTGCGTTGAATCAGTCCTTTATCAGTTGCCAAACCACCTAAAATGCGCTTAACCGCCTGATTACCAATATCATAAAATTGTAATTCTGTATCAACACCCATCCACACGATTCCTCGCGAATCCGTCATAAGCGTCCACACATTGTCGTTTGCCAAACCCGATGGGTGTAAGGGGTTAGCCCGTGAACTTTGCACATTTTGTGCATCCAAATCTAGCTCGATAAGGCCTTTGCCAAAAGTACCTAATAGCAGGGTCTTATCATTTACTGCTGTAAGCGAATAAATCCAGGGTGCAGGCGCGTTGCTTTCCAATCCAATCTCAGAGAAATTACGTCCATCTTGAGCGCCATATAGTCCTTTGTTGGCAGTCCCAACGAACAAAGTCCCATTGGCTGTCGCAGTCAGAGCACTGACACGAACGTTATCAGGGAAACCTGCAACTGGCATTGGTTGCGGCTTCCCTTGAGCAATTTCCATTTGCAATAAACCACGCCCCGTTCCTATCCAAAGTTTGTTGTCTTGCAGAAGTAAAGCATGGATCCGAGCGTCGTAGGGCAGTTGCACTGTTTCCAAGCGAGCAGACTCAGGCCAATACCTAAAGAGATTACGATCAGAGGCGAGAAAAACCGCGTCCTCTGCCAGCGAAGAAACACTCAACTCTTGCACTGAGAGAGAAGCAATCTGTTGGTTGCTAACTGCTTCTAGTTGCCGGCTGTCGGTATTGAGCGTATACAAGCCCCGACTGGTTCCCACCCATATCCTACCTACATGATCGGATATCAGCGTTTGTATATCCGGGCTAATTCCATCGGACGTCACTTCTGCAAATGTTGCCCTTGTCAGGATATGAGAGTCCCATCGCCACAAGCCATTCCCGGAGACAAACCAGATAAACCCTTGTTGGTCTTCTGTTAAGGCAATGATGTCACCATCCACGCCGACCAAGTTCTTGATGGGAGAGTAATACACTGGATGTTCAAAAAGATGCTGAGTGGCCATGGTCAATGGCGAAAACAGACAGGCAATAGTGCAGTAAAAAAGCAGCAATAAGTGCTGAGGAAGCCTCATGTAATTCCCATGAATTGTCATTGTTCTTATTTGGGGGAACAGTATGTCTCAGTGATAGTCTAGACTATATTTTCACTCTTGGTTATGCAATGCAAAACCCGATATCACCCAAATCGCGGCCCTTAAGTTGAACCGATTAATCAAGCTTTAAGCAACTGCAACCTACTGAATTCACGATACAAAGCGTTAGTTTGCAAAAGCTCTTCGTGCTTACCTATCGCCACAATTTCTCCATGATCCATCACCACGATGCGATCGGCATTCATCACCGTGGCTAATCGATGAGCGATGATCAAGGTGGTTTTCCCTTCCATTAATTCTTCTAGCGCCAACTTTACGTGTTGCTCACTGGCGGCATCAAGAGAACTGGTGGCTTCGTCAAGCAATAAGAAAGGTCGGTTAGCCAAAATCGCCCGGGCGATGGTTATCCGCTGTTTCTGCCCGCCTGACAATCTAACACCCCGCTCTCCTAATTCACTGTGATAGCCTTGAGGTAAAGCGCGAATAAATTCATCGGCCTTGGCGGCAATGGCCGCTTGAATAACCTCTTCTTCACTGGCTTGGGGGCGGCCATAGCGGATGTTTTCCAAAGCGGTGGTAGCAAAAATCACCGATTCTTGAGGCACCAAAGAAAACTGCTCTCTAAGTTGATGCAACGATATTCCTTCTATGGGCGTATTTTGAATTCGAATCTGGCCTTGTTGTGGCTCGTAAAAGCGCAACAGCAACTGGAATACAGTGGATTTGCCAGCACCACTGGGGCCCACTAGCGCTATTCGCTCGCCCGGCTCAATGTGCAAAGAAAAGGACTTTAATGCAGGTGTCGCCAACGCACTAGGATAGGCAAAGTGGACGTCTTCAATACCCAGCGTTTTGGCCTCATTGGAAGGCAGTAGCGCAGCATCAGTAGGATCTAAAATCAGTGGTTGAGTTTGCAGTAGCGCCAAAAGTCGTTCGCTGGCACCGGCTGCTTTTTGTACTTCGCCAATCACTTCACTTAGAGTCGCGACGGATCCACCTGCCATTACGGCGTAAAACATAAAGGCCGTTAATTCACCGGCACTGATGCCACTGCTTAGCACCTCATGGGCACCCAGCCAAGCCACTATCATGATCGCCGTCATGCTGATGGCCATAATGGTGGCAATCAACAAAGCCCGAAACTTGATCCTTTGACTGGCGGCCAGCATTACCGCTTCGATACGCTGATTAAAATGCTCAATATCGCGAGTTTGATGGTTGTATGACTGTACGGTTTGAATTTCGTGCAAAGTCTCATCTACGTATGCGCCCATGTCGGCAACCCGATCTTGGCTATCTCGAGCATAGTTGCGCACCCGCATCCCTAAAAATTTAATCGGCAATAACACCAGAGGGACGGCAAGCATCACGTAGAGAGTCAGAAGTGGGCTGGTCACCAACATCAACACCAAAGCTCCGATAAAGGTGATCCCGGCCCGTAGACTCATGGACAAGCCCATGCCTACCACGGACTGTAAAACTGTGGTGTCGCTGGTAAAGCGGGAAATTACCTCACCGGTGCGGCTGGATTCAAAAAAGCCAGGTGAGAGTGTAAGAAGATGAGCGTATACTTGGCGACGAATATCTGCACTGACCCGTTCGCCAAGCCAAATCATTAGATAAAACCGAAAAAAAGCCGCCACACTACCCAGTAAGGCGATCCCCAACACCACCCAAAACATCTGATTGAGCTTATCGGCGTTGGCTGCCACAAAACCTTCGTCGACCACGACTTTGACGCCCTGTCCCAGCGCTAACCAAGATAATGAGCCGATCAATAAGGCAATGATGGCCCATACCACACGAACTTTATAAGGCTTGAGTTGGCCAAACAGCCAACTCATAACGTGGCGAGTCTTAGCGCGTTGCGACATGTCTTTCCTAAACGGTGATCACAGAGCCACAGCTTAGGGGCAACGCAGTAGCAAGGTCAATTAAACCCCGTGCGAAGCGTACAGTTTTTGTGTAAGCAAATACGTGGTTTAGAGCATTTCCACCGCAATGGCTGTGGCTTCACCGCCACCGATACACAAAGACGCGACGCCTTTTTTCAGGCCTTTCTGGCGCAGTGCATGCAACAAGGTCACCAAGATACGAGCACCTGATGCTCCAATAGGATGACCCAATGCGCAGGCACCGCCTTTGATGTTCACTTTGTTGGCGTCCAGCCCCAATTTGCTGATGGCCAACATGGTAACCATGGCAAAGGCCTCGTTAATTTCAAACAAGTCAACCTGGTCTTTGTCCCAACCGGTTTTTGCCATCAACTTTTCCATTGCGCCCACAGGTGCCACAGTAAAGGCGGCAGGCTCAATAGAGTGAGTCGTGTGCCCTACGATGCGAGCAAGGGGTTGCAATCCCAGCGCTTGAGCCTTGGCTTGTGACATCACGAGCAACGCTGCGCCACCGTCTGAAATCGAACTGGAGTTCGCAGCAGTCACCGTGCCGTCTTTTTTAAACGCAGGGCGCAAGTTAGGGATTTTTTCTGGCATCGCATTGCCTGGACCTTCATCGGTATCCACCACAACATCCCCTTTACGACCTGCAACGGTAACCGGCACGATTTCATCGCCAAAAGTCCCCTCTGTTATGGCTTGTTTGGCTTTGGACAGTGAACCCAACGCAAACTCATCCATATGCTCCCGAGTGATCCCTTCCTCATCGGCAGTGTCTTGGGCAAAACATCCCATGGCCTTACCGTCGTAAGCATTTTCCAAACCGTCCATCATCATATGATCTAAGACTTGACCGTGCCCCATACGATAGCCAGCTCGCGCCTTGGGTAACAGATAGGGAGCGTTGGACATACTTTCCATCCCTCCGGCTACTACCACTTCGGCCGAGCCTGCTTTGATCAAGTCATGGGCCATCATCACCGCTTTCATTCCAGAACCACACACTTTGTTGATTGTGGTAGCGCCGGTGGATAAAGGTAAGCCAGCTTTGAGTAGTGCTTGCCTTGCGGGCGCTTGACCTAATGCCGCCGGCAATACGCAGCCCATAATCACTTCATCTACTTGACTGGCTTCGATGTTGCCAATCACCGCTTCGATGGCTTTTGCACCTAAATCAGTGGCTGATAGGGCGGACAAGCCTCCCATGAATCCGCCCATGGCGGTGCGTTTTGCTTCAACAATGACGATAGAATCGTTGCTCATATGTGTTCCTGTTTATATTTAATTTTGTAGGGTAGTTATTCATTTAATGGGGTAGAACGTTAGAGGAATGCGGCATTCAGGTCAATGGAGTAGATTTTTTTAATCAAGGGGGAGTATGTAAAGCTGGCTCACCACCCTCTATTAAGGTGAGCTTGAGTCCAACCATTGGGTGTCGAACTCAAGCCGTTTAACAATGGCTTTGAACGCCCTATTCAGGCTGATTAGTAGCTTCGGGCTGTTGCTCTGTTGCTTGCTCAGCTTGCTTTTCCGCTGCTGCCTTTTTCAATTCCAATTCCGCCTTCATTGCCGCGATGAAACTATCGTATTCAACTTGCATTTGGGCAATGTCCATATCTACTTCGGTCTGCCAACTTTGGCCAAAATCGGCGGTACTGACGATTTGTCCCTGATCACACAAGAAGAAAATACGCTGACCGCGGGTCAATCCGGGCAAGGCCACTTGGCAGGATTCGTTGGCTATGCCTTTAGACACCCAATCATCGCGCTTCACTTCATTGTCGGCGGCCGTGGATATGATTTGTAAATTACGAATGCGCTTATCGGCTCGTCCTAAAGTCACCAAAGTGCCATCGTCTAGGTAAAATGGCAGCGATCGGTCCGTTGCATAATCACCAAAGGTGCGCAATGAACGAGACAGTGACACCCAAGTTTGACCGTAATCATAGCTAACGGTCTGGTCGCCTACACCATCCCATTGACTCACTTCCAAACCTAATAGAGTACCGTTAGACATTTGAATCATGTCCACCAAAGCCTCGCTTTTCACTTTACTCCAACTGCGGGTCAATGGGTCGAACTGGTGCAACATATTATCATTGAGAATACGTAATCCCCCATCGGCAGTCAGAATCGGAAACAAGCCACCATTTTGTACAAAGAAATCATTCGGATCTTTACGCACAAAGCTGCCAAGCTCTTGCCATTCGCCACTGTTTAGGTCTATTTGATACACTTTGTGCTGTTTAAAAGCAGCGGTCACTGCATAGACTGTACCTTGTGATTGTCCCATCCACTTGATCGCTTCGGTGGGTGGCACAGGTTGAGTCATGGTCCAAGGACCGGACATGGAATCGGCCACAAACACCTGCCCACGCTCGGCGCCAACCATAATTTTATCGGCCAGTTTTACTACGCTGGTGACTTGACCGTTGGTGGGCAAATCCACTTGTTGCCATTGGCCGTCAGCGTTCAACCAATGCAATTGTCCAAATTTGGCAGCGACGGCACGATTTCCTTGCTCATCGATACTAATATTGTGGCTACCGTAGGCGTTGGAACGGGATAGCTTTGTGAGTTTACTGCGAAACTCGGTCAATTCGTCCTCTTCCCAACTCAGGGGTTGCTGAAAATCGATGCTATTGGCCAGATTCGGGTAATGACCCACGATGAAGTCTTGGAGATTTTCCACTTCCTCCATCCGCGTCACAAAGGCCTTCTGCGACGAGCTGCTGGACCAAAAAGACGTCTCTTTGATGCTCAGCAAGGGTTGGAAAACGATGGTACCTAAATTGGTAAAGCGGCCCGCCTTCACTTCAAAAGTCCCTGCGGAATACCATACTGGCATGGTGATCCAAGAGCTGACGTTGCCGTCCGTATAAAAGCTGTACAAGGAAGACACTACATATTGGCCTTCAGGCATACTGCCAGCGAACAATTGACTGTCGATCACCCCTTGTGGATTGGGTGAAAACGAATAGATTTCTGGCGACCAATCCACTTTTTCTGGATCGAAGGGTTTGTTCTTTTCTTTGGCTTTCGCTTTTGCCGCCTCGATGGCTGCCTGTTCAATAGCATCGCGATTGTCCAAACGCACCGCAATGACTTCGGTCCAGCCGGCATGCAGAGGTGCCAATCGGCCGGTATTGTTAACGACTTGAACCGCAACCACACCGTGCCCTTCGTTTAACGGTGCATTGTTGCTCAAACGGGTAGATTTAATGTCATATGAAGCACAGCCCGCAAGCGTCAAGACGACGACGGCAAGAGTCCATAAGCGTTTCATAGTAAATTCCTTGATATGGGTGAGACACAAAAAAGTGATGGTTTTACTGCTCGCAAAAACGCCATGACGATACTGGAATATTGGGATAAAAAACAGTGGTGTTAAAAAATATTTCCCCCCATCATATTGTGCGGTGGACTCAATCTGTGCCGCAGCTCCAAGGGTGAATATGAACAATAAAATCACACGGATCCGAGACCTTCAGGGTCTCGGGCCGGCTTCTGAGAAAATGTTAACTGAAGCGGGCATCGAAACGGTCGAGCAGCTTCGAGAGTTAGGCGCACTGCGGGCCTTTATACAGGTCAGCAATCATCGCTCCAAGCCACCTAGTGTCAATTTGCTTTATGCTTTAGCAGGCGCATTGGAAGATACGCACTGGCTGAACATTGCTCGAAAACAAAAAGGAGAGCTGCTACTGCAGCTCGATGGATATCGTGACTTTAAACGAGATGAAATTAAAAAGTCAGAGTAAAACAAGCGCCAGAAGATGGGGTATTTTCTACTTTCACGCTCCCTTTGTGAGCGATCATCACTTGTCTAGTTAAGGCAAGGCCCACTCCAGACCCTTCTCGTTTAGTGGTGAAAAACGGCACGAATATCTGTGACAAAAGACTGTCGTCGATGCCACTGCCGTTATCTAGCACTTCAATCACACCATGGCCACGGCGATTGATGTAGGCATGCAGCCCAATCTGATTAGCACCGGCCTGACAGGCGTTCTTAATCAGATTGATCAAGACTTGTTCCAGCAGCGCTTTATCCCCATCAATCTGTAAATTGGCAGGGACAATGTGACTATCTATGGCCGGTGTTTCCTCATGTTGATCTTGCAATGCGATGCGTTTCGCCACGTCAAACAAACCTGCAATATCCACCTTCTGCCAGCGAATTTCAGGAATTCGGGTGAGCTTACGATAGCTACCGACAAAATCGATCAAGTTATCACTGCGTCTTGATACCGTGTCGACCGCGAAATGCAGCTCCTCTAAGGCATCGTTAGCTGCGCCGTTTGCGGGCATGTGTTGGCGCACATCCGCCACTAAATCCACCGCGGTTTTAGATAATGAGGCAACCGGCGTAATGCTGTTCATGATTTCATGTGTCAACACTTTCACCAAATCCTGCCATGCTTCCATTTGTGCGAAATCTAATTCATTTTGAATGTCTTGCAAGCTGATCAATGTACTTTGCTGGCCCTGCACTATCATCGAGGTGGCGTTGACAGACATGCGATGTTCCATGCCTTCAATTACCAGTCTGACTAATCTGGGTTCACCGGGCTTCAGCCGATTTATCTGCTGTAGCGCATCATTGCCAAACTGAGCAAAGTCATCCAAATGTTGCACCGTGCATTGGCCAAACAACTTTCGCGCACTGAAATTCAGCAGTTGCACTTCTCCGCTAGGCGATGCGCTTAACAATGGCACAGGCACTTGCTCTACCACTGAAGTTAAGTAGCGAATACGACTTTCCAAGCCTTGCCGATTGTCTTGTAACTTATGCAATATCGCGGCAAAGGTTTCTCCCAACTCCTCAAAACCAGCCCCCTGCTCTTGCAATTCAAAACGTTGGGAAAAATCCGCAAAGCGCACTGCTTGTAAGAAGCGCACAAGTTCATTATTGGTTTTGTTGACGAAGCGCACTAGGTCGTAACATAGCGCGATCACCACCAGAGCACAGAGTAACGACGCCATATGATAGCCAGGAGCATTCAACAACCCCACCAATATCAACAGCGCTAAAATGATTAGGCTGGTGCGAATAATGATCAGAAGTGAAAACGTTTTAAAGGCCATGTTTTTCCATCCTTCTGTACAAGGCCGCGCGAGTTAAGCCGAGCGCTTTGGCTGCATGACTGATGTTGTAGCGATGCTGCTTAAGTGCTGTGACAATGGTCTGCCGTTCGATGCGATCCAAATTCAGATCGGACGATTCGTCGCGGTCTAATGTGTCAGAGCCCTGTACTGCTTCATCGGGCGACACACTCGTCTCTTGTTTGGCATGAGCATTCAAGGAGAAGTCACTGGGCAACAGTGCATCTTGTTCACTGAGGATAACAGCCCTTTCAATGGCGTGACGAAGGGCTCTAACATTGCCGGGCCAGGGATCACTTCGCAACGCTTCAAGGGTAGCAGATGGTAGTGTTTTCAAAGGTTTATGATATTTTTTGCAATAACGACTGATGTAATCCTGAGCAATATCTTCGATATCCTGGGGACGCTCTCGCAAGGGAGGCAACACGATTTCAACGGTGTTCAATCGAAACAACAAGTCTTGTCGAAAGTACGTTTCGTCGACTAATTTTGACCGTTCCATATTAGTCGCCGCCACCACTCGCACATCAATTGGCACACTTTGGTTCGCCCCTAAAGGCGTGACTTGACGCTGTTCCAAAACGGTCAATAACTTGGCTTGAAGATGCAAAGGCAAGTTGCTAATTTCATCTAAGAATAACGTACCGCCATTGGCTGCTTGCAAACGCCCCACCCGATCCTCGGTAGCTCCAGTAAACGCCCCTTTCTTGTGACCAAACAACTCACTTTCAAACAAGGATTCTGACACAGCGCCTAAATCCACCGGCATGAAGGTCGCCTGAGCACGCAAACTCTGACGATGCAATTGCCGCGCAACCAATTCCTTACCCGTGCCGTTCTCACCCATAATTAACACATTGGCGTCGGTTGGAGCGGCCTTATCAATAAGCGCTTTGACCTGCAACATGGGCTGCGAACGTCCCAACATGGGCTGTTCACTCGCTCCTGGTGCCGATTGCACCAACAGGTTATTGGTTTGCCGCAGTTGCGTCGCTTCGCGACGGGATTGACCGAGTTTCACTGCCGTAGACAAGGTAGCAACGAGCTTTTCGTTTTGCCAAGGTTTGGAAATAAAGTCGGTGGCCCCCAATTTCATGGCTTCGACTGCCACGTTGATACCGCCATGGGCGGTAAGCATGATCACCACCAGTTGTGGGTCGATGGCCAGGATCCGCTCCAACCAGAAAAAACCCTGCTTACCGCTGCTCTCCCCTGGGCCGAAATTCATATCCAACAAGATGGCATCAAAGCTGTGCTGCTCCAACAAATTGGGTAAATGTTGCGGATCTTGGCAGGTGGTGACTCGTTCAAACTGCCGTTTGATCAGCATTTGACCGGCCATCAAGATGTCCGGGTCGTCGTCCACCAGCAAAATGTGTCCTTTTTGCCTGTCCATTGAATGAATTCGTTTGCTTAAGATTGTTCATAAACGTACACCAACTGTCCGAATTCGTACAGTTTAAAACGCCCTTCAATATTCAAAAAAAGCATTATTCCTATATTTATCAGTCATTTAAAAACTGGCTCGTATCTTGTAGTGAATTACTCAAAACAGCGGATATGTTGTCCGCATTTTAATAAGAGACAGAATCACGACTATGAGCAATGTGAACAAACTGAGCACAATTTCCTCTTCCGGGCCTTCCAAAACGGCAACGGTATCGGGTTCCGGTATGGACAAAAAGATCACGCCTAAAACGTCCCGTACTAAGCAAATAGGCTGGGCACTACTGGTGGCCTTTTTGCTTGGTACCGTTGGCTGGGTATTGAGCAAAAGTCAAAGTGGTCGATCACTGAATGTTACCGCGCAAAAAGTGACCATTTCTAGCGTCACCCGAGGCACATTTGAGGACTTCATTCCCGTTAGAGGTCGTGTTACTCCCGCAAAAACCGTTTTCTTAGACGCCATTGAAGGCGGACGAGTAGAACGGATTTTGGTAGAAGATGGCGCTCAGCTCAAAGCCGGTGATTTGATTGTAGAGCTGTCAAACGCCGCCTTGCAATTGAGTGTTTTGAGTAATGAAGCCCGGGTTGCGGAGCAATTAAACAACATCCGTACCTTAGAGCTGAGTTTGGAGCAAAATCGTTTGCAACATAAACGCAACTTGGTGGACATTCGTTATCAAATCAAGTTGCTCACTCGCCAATTACAGCGAGAGCAGACCCTGCTGGAAACTGGCGCGGTGAGTGCCTCAAACATGGAAGATACCCGAGACCAGTTGCAGTGGTACAAAGATCGCTTAGCCTTGACCCTCGAAAGTCAGGCTTCAGACGCGAAAATGCAAGAATCCCAACTGGCATTTTTGCAGCAAACCGGCGAACGCTTAGAGAGCAATCTGCAAATCTCCCGCAACAATCTGGACAACATGAACGTGCGCGCGCCAGTGGATGGCAAATTGTCCGGCTTCAATATTGAAATCGGGCAAAGCATCGGTCGAGGCGAACGCTTAGGTCAAATTGACACACCGGATGATTACAAGGTAACCGCGTTTTTGGACGAATTTTATCTAAATCGCGTCGATCTGGGTCAACAAGCCCAATACCAAAACTACGTTCTGCAGATCGCTAAGATTTATCCTCAAGTGCAAAACGGCCAGTTTGAAGTGGACTTCGAATTTGTCGGTCAACAGCCTGATGACATTCGTCGAGGCCAAACCATTCAAACCAAACTCACCCTGGGTGACGCAACCGAAGCACTGCTGATCCCCAATGGCGCTTTTTACCAAGATACCGGTGGTGCTTGGATCTTTGTGGTCTCACCGGATCAGTCTGAGGCCGTGCGCCGTCCCGTTCGCATGGGTCGCCGAAACAGCAGATTTATTGAGGTGCTTGAAGGGCTTGAAGAAGGTGAACAGGTCATTACTAGCCCTTACTCCAGCTACACCGACATTCAAAATTTATCCTTGAATTAATCAACGCAAATTAGGAAAAGATCATGTTGAAGTTACAGAATTTAAGCAAAGTATTTCAATCCTCAGACGTGCAAACCAGTGCTCTGAATGAGGTGAACATTCACATCGAAAAGGGCGAGTTTGTCGCCATCATGGGCCCTTCTGGCTGCGGTAAGTCAACCTTATTGAACATTATTGGCATGCTAGACACACCGTCAGCAGGTGCTTATTTGTTCAATGGTGAGGACGTGGCAGGTTACAGTGAGTCTAAATTGGCCGTCATCCGCAAACACAATATTGGCTTCATTTTCCAAAGCTTCAATCTCATCGACGAATTGACGGTGGAAGAAAACATCGAGCTGGCATTGCTGTATCACAATGTTCCCGCCGCTCAGCGTAAAGAAAGAGTCGCTGAAGTGATGGACAAAGTCGGTATTGCCCATCGCGCCAAACATATGCCCAGCCAACTTTCTGGGGGTCAACAGCAGCGGGTTGCAGTCGCACGAGCGGTGGTGGGAAATCAATCCCTAATCCTTGCTGACGAACCGACTGGAAACCTCGACAGTGCCCACGGTCAAGAGGTCATGGAAATGCTGCAGGCGTTAAATGCTGAAGGGACCACCATCGTCATGGTGACGCACAGCCCGGCTCATGCAGATTATGCCAAACGCACCATCAATTTGTTTGATGGCCAAGTGGTTACCCAAAGTGTACGTGCCGCCTAGGGTCGTCTTCAAAGCAATACAGTAAACAGCGAGACTATTATGTTTAAGAATTATCTGATTACCGCGTGGCGACATTTGCTGAAAAACGGACGCTTTTCCGCCATCAATATTTTCGGTCTGGCTCTTGGGCTTGCCAGTTGCATTTTGATATTACTGTTTGTCAAAGCCGAGTCGGGTTACGACGGCTGGATCCCCAACAGTGATCGCATTGCCCGCTTACACTCTGCTTATCTGGTTCCCGATCGTCCGCCTTTTCGCACCGTGCGCTCAGCCGGTCGCATGATGGAAGCCGTCAGAGACTACGCTTCAGCGGAAGTGGAAGACGGTGTGCGATTGATCCAATGGGGCACCACGGTTTTGCAAGGGGCAGATGCGTTCTCTGAAGCTATTACCATTGCTGATGGCAGCTTTTTCAACGTGTTAGCCCTGCCTTTCGCCCATGGCAATCCCGAAAGTGCGTTCAATAAGCCCAATGATTTGGTGATCACCGAAGAAATGGCGTTGAAATATTTTAATCGCACCGACGTGATTGGCGAAACCTTAACCTTTTGCTGCTTCAATGACCAAACCATCACGTTACCAATCACCGGGGTGATCCGCTCGTTGCCAGAACAAACCCACCTTGATTTGGATTTCATTGTGCGTTTGCAACCCGCGATGTTTGTCGATGACACCAACGTTTTGCACACCTGGACCAGTGTAAACGTGTACACCTATTTCAAAATGCGTCCTGGCGTTACCCTAGAGCAATTCCAGCAACGGTTGACCTACTGGGTTGATAACGAGAGTCCGTTCTTAGAAATGTTCAAACAGCACATGGGAGACGTGCCCAAAGACATGAAAGTGTCGACTGTGATGCGCCACACCCTGATGGGCTTGGAAGACCTTTACTTGCATGCCAAAAAAGATGCGGGAAACATCGGCGACATGAAGGCGTTGGGCGACATAGACATGCTCTACACTTTCTCCTTTGTGGCAATTCTGATCCTGGCCATCGCCTGTTTTAACTTCATGAACCTGTCCACTGCAAGGGCTACTCAGCGGGCTCGAGAAGTGGCTATGCGTAAAGTGCTCGGCGCTAGTCGCAGTCAGGTTGCTATCCAGTTTCTAGGTGAGTCCATCGCATTGGTACTGATTGCGTTAATATTCGCGCTAGCCTTGGTCGAATTAACCCTGCCGTTTTACAGCGAAGCCATTGGTCGCTCTCTGCATTTGCAGTTGTTTAACAACCTACCCTTGCTATTTGGTTTGATTGGCAGCGGAATCGTGGTGGGCATTTTGGCGGGCTTGTATCCGGCATTGGTTTTGTCGCGCTTTTTACCCAGCCATATTTTAAAGTCGAACAAAAGCACCGAATCCAGCGGCTCTTATGCCTTTCGAACCGCTCTGGTAGTCGGTCAGTTTGCGATTTCAATTATGTTGATCATCAGCACCGCGGTGATTTACTCGCAAACCCGCTACGCACAGTCCATTGACCCTGGCTACAATGCCGACAACAAAGTGGTATTGGGTGTCGGACGTGCCAATGATCAATTAGATAGTTTGCGTCAGGCGCTGTTGGCCGTTCCCGGAGTGAATGATGTGGTGTATTCATCTGAAGCACCGACTCAGGACAACGAAAACAACACTCAATTTAAGTTACTGGATCCCAGTCGTAGCAGCTCTGAGAATCAAGCTGAGCTATTGAACTACCACCACATGGGCTATGGTTTCTTTGAAGCCTATGATGTCACGCCACTTGCGGGCCGTGTGTTTAGTCGAGAATATGGTTCTGACCAAGCGCAACAGAACTCCGAAGGTAAGGTCACCGGAAGTGCATTATTAAATTTAACTGCTGTCAAAAAATTTGGATTTAGCGACCCACAACAGGCCGTAGGAAAAACCTTGCAAGCGGATAACGGAAACCGAGTTTTTACCATTGTTGGTGTCATTCCTGACCTGTATTTCCGCTCCATCAAGTTCGGCGTGCGTCCGTCGGTTTATATGCTCGACCCTGAGCGTTTTCGAGTTGCGACCTTGAGCATTTCGCCGGTCAATACTTCGGCAACCATGGCAGGTATTGAAAAAGTATGGAAAGAAAAGATACCCGCCACACCGATTTCGTTGGATTTTCTGGACGAGATGATGGCGGCTCAATACCACGATGAGCAAGTTCAAACGGAATTGTTCACGGTATTTTCTCTACTCGCCATTGTCATTGCCTGTTTGGGTATGTTTGGCTTGGCCACCTTTACCACCGAGCGACGTACCAAAGAAATAGGTATTCGCAAAGTAATGGGCGCGCAGGTCAGAGATATCGTGGGTTTATTGATTTGGCAATTCTCCAAGCCCGTTATCATAGCCAATCTTATCGCATGGCCAGTGGCCAGCTACGCTATGGTCAGTTGGCTAGAGCGCTTCCAATATCGAATTGACTTGATGTATTTAGTGCCAATTTGTTTGGCCGTGGGGTTCAGCCTGCTATTGATGGCATGGCTCACGGTAGGCGGCAATGCAACCAAAGTCGCGCGGGCAAATCCGATTGGCGCACTGCGACAAGACTGAGTCTGAATGGGTCGTCACAGCTTTTCTGAGTTGTGACGACGCCTTTGCCTACCCCTGTTTTTGATAGACGTGCACCAGACTGTCGAGTTTTTCTGCTAAGGCATCCAAACTGCGGGCCTCTTGGGCCATTTGCTCCACGCTGTGGGCGTTTTGTTGTGCGGTCTGACGTATTTGGCCCATGGTTTCATTCACCTGCGTGATCAAATCAGCTTGTTGATGGGTTGACTGAGCCACCGAACGATTAGACTGGGAAATTTGATTAAAATGCTGATAGTTGTCCTTCATAGTTTGTTGGGCTTGCCCCACCGAATTTGAAGTCAATTTAGATTGTTCAATGATTAGCTCGATTTCCCGAGTTGCAGAGCCCGAGGTTTTTCGCAATTGCTCCATGATGGATTGAATCTCTTGAGTTGACTCGGCCGTGCGGCTGGCCAAATTGCGCACTTCTTCGGCGACCACAGCAAAGCCACGCCCTTGCTCACCAGCACGGGCCGCTTCTATCGCGGCGTTAAGTGCCAACAAATTAGTTTGGTCAGAAATAGCATGGATGGTTGCCAGTGCCTTTGCGATGGTCTCGGTGTTGGTGGTTAAGGATGAGATGACTTCGGCCACATCATTGATCTTTTGACCCAATTGTCCGATATCGCCCTGAGTGCCCTGGATCACTTCCATGATAAGCTTACCTTCAGCGTTGATTTGGTCCGCCACGTTAGCCGCCTCATCGGCCTGTCCGGCACACTCCAATACCTTAGCATTTACCGTATCTAGATGGTTTGATACCTGCGATGTACTTTTTGCGTTTTGACTGACGCCGTTCTGAGTTTGTTGAGCATGATCAGTCAGCACCCCTGCGACTTCCCGCAATGCTTGGCTGCTATTAGCAATCTGATTGAACATATCCTCGAGTTTTTGAATAAAATTGTTGTAACCCATTGCCACACTGGCGATCTCTTTTTGCCCGTCTTGAGGTAAGCGATAGGATAAGTCGGCTTTGCCTTGGCCCAAGTCCGTAAATACGTCTGCTAATTGATTGATAGGTCGTGTGATCGACACTGAGATAAACCAAGCCGCCACGCAGGAAATGGCAGCTATCAAAACTGACCAGAATAGAATCGTCCAAGTGACGCTTTGCAAGTCTGCAAAAATCTCCTCATAGGGCACTTCTGCCACCAAGAACCAGCCCATACTGGCAATATAGGCGGAGGCAATGATCACCTCTTGGTCATTGGCTTCACTCATAACATAGTTGAAGCCACTCTTACTTAGCAATGAGCGTACTTCACTTTGCGGATAGAGTTGCGCCAAAGACTTGCCCACCAATCCTCGTTGTTTATGCAATTGCACTTGGCCACTGTCATCGGCCAGAAACACAAAGCCACTTTGTTCCAACTTGAAAGTGGATAGCATGTTAACCACCGCATCAAAGGAATTTGCGATGCCGGACAAACCCCGGCCATTGAGCTGTTGATAATTTACAAATAAGTCCGCTTTGGGGGAATCGGGATACTGATACACACTGACCATGTAATCCTTGCCACTGTCTTTATAAGCATAAAACCAACCGTCAGCCTGATCCGATTGCAACACACGCAAAAAACCGTCTTGATTCCAATACTTCGCGCTATTGCGATCGGCAAAAGAAACGGCGCTATACTGATTTTCTGCAGCGATGGCTCTGAGTTTTTGAATCAGCAGTCGCTCTCCCGCCGAGTCCTGACCTGCGGCGTTCCAATCCAAAATAAAAGCATCGCTGGCAATTTGTTTGGCAATGGTGCGCATTCTGACGATATCGTGATCGATGTCCGCCGCAATTTTCTGTACCGTATTGGGCAACTCTGAGCTCAACACCCGCTGCTCAATCACCGAACGGGCCGTCAACATACTCGAAGTTCCGACAAAAATCGCTGTCAGTACTACAAACAACGAGAGTGTGAGAATGATTTTCTGACGGATGGATAATGCATTCATTACAACAGACCTTTAGTTTTACGATAGCTAACAGTATAGAGCTCCGAACCAGTCACATTTACTTTTTTCGTAAATTGAAGCGTTCCGGCATTGTTTCTACATCGACTCGAAGTGGGATTCTCTTAACAACCAATTTTTGTAAAAACAGTGCTTTGCTCTATCAATTTCACTGAGTGATATCAATTAGGCAAATAAAGTGTGCTCTAACTGCGCTGCAGATTATATTTTCAGCCACACAGTACAAAACAAGGACACTTTACGATGACATCACAGTATGCAGGCAAAACCGCTCTGATCTCCGGCGCCGCCGGTGGAATAGGGCTAGCACTGGCAAGAGAGTTTGGTCGATTGGGTATGAACATCGTTTTGGCTGATATTGACCCTAAAACTCTAGAAGTGGCGAACTCAGAATTACAAAACAATGGCGTCAATACCCTAGCCTGCGAACTGGATGTCACCGACTACAACCAATGGTGTGATGTTGTCGAACAAGCCACAGCGCACTTTGGGAAAATTCACATGCTGGTGAATAATGCAGGTGTGGGGGGTGTACCCGGTTCCATTGAACAAACCAGCCACAGCACCTGGCGCTGGGTGGTCGATGTCAACCTAATGGGCGTGCTATACGGTACCCAGGCCACGACACCAGCCATTAAGCAACATGGAGAAGGTGGTTGGATCATCAACGTCGCCTCTATGGCTGGCATGCACGGTGTCCCCTACTCTACTGCATACTCAGCAACGAAAGCGGCTGTCGTATCAATGACTGAAAGTTGGGCTGCGGAGTTAGCTCGCCATGGTATCCACGTGAGTGCATTGTGCCCAGCCTTTGTAAAAACCCGTATCCACGAATCTGGCCGTAATATGCAGGCCAAATACAAAAGTGAAAAGCCCATGGGTGATCCAGCCCAATTGAAAGCAGGCTATGAAAAAGTGGCTGCACTGGTGGAATCGGGCATTGACTCGGAGCTATTGGCTAAACGGGTCGTTGAAGCCTTGGATCAAAAGCAAACTTACATTTTCACTCACCCCAATTATCGAGTGGTCGCCGATGAGCGGTATGCAGCCATCAGCAATGGCTTTGATAGCGCCGAATCCAGCCCACTGGTCAGTCATTTAAAAGATCAAGGTATCGCACAGCTCTAAGCTTTACCGGAGTTCGTCACAACACGAACTCCGACCTTGCCCTTTACTCCTCGTTGGGTTTTGCTCATGATAGTGTGCATACGTATTGCAACCCATGACAGGAGCTCGGATGCAAAGCCACGATGCCATTGCCTTAAATGATTTTATCGAATATCCGCCAGAGGAAATGCTGGCCCGTTCTGAAGCCTACTATCAAGATATTAAGCGCCGACATAGCATCCGTAAATTCAGTGACCGACCGGTGGATCGAAAAATCATCGAAAATTGTTTGAAAGCGGCGGGAACGGCTCCTAACGGGGCCAATCATCAGCCTTGGCATTTTGTCGCCATTCACTCAGATGAGGTTAAAAGGCAAGTACGCGAACAAGCCGAACTGCATGAGCAAGGTTTCTACTCAGGTCGCGCGGGCGAAGAATGGCTCGATGCACTTAAGCCACTAGGAACCGATGCCAGCAAGCCCTATCTTCAACATGCGCCTTGGCTGATTGCGATTTTTTCACAGAAAAAGGGCGGCGTAGAAGCCGGTGAAAAGCAGACCAATTACTATGTCCATGAATCGGTAGGGATCGCCACCGGATTTTTGATCAATGCCCTGCACCACAGCGGTTTGGTTACTCTCACCCATACCCCAAAACCCATGTCATTTTTATCGAAAATCTGTCAACGACCTGACGATGAGCGGCCATACATGTTGTTGATTGCCGGATACCCAGCGGAGGATGCCACCGTGCCAATGCATGCACTGAAGAAAAAGCCTCTAGAAGACATTGCGACCTTTTTATAATACGGAGACAACTATGAAAGCGTGGATAAGTTTACTTTTCGTCAGTGTTCTTTTGAGCGGTTGTGACAGTAATGAAGTGGGAGATGTCTCACTGGGTCTGTTTACCACCAAAGACATTAAACTCAATGTTCTGGTCGATCCGATTGTGACAGGAGTCACTTGTCATGTTGCCAGTATCGAAGCCGACTTGGATGTATCTGATCCTTCCGACAGCGCCATTGCTTGTCGTCAAACCGGTGAAATCACGGCTGAAATGATCGCGCAGATTGACCGCTCTGACTCAGGTGAAGTGGTGTTCAAGAAAAGCAAAAGTATCTTCTTCAAAAACATGAAGATTCGTCGGATTTTCGACCCCACATCGCAAACCTTGATGTATGTCTCCTACTCCACCAAAGAGACGTCCGGCAGCTATAAGCACAGCTTATCGACAGTGCCCCTATGGGGCACCCAAGCCTACCGAGCCGGCGGGTATGTAGATTAGCGACTGTGACGGGCCGTCAATCGGAGCATTAACGGTATTAACATCAAGCCCAACAACCACCAAGGCACTCCTCCGCCGGAGCCACCCGAATCAGGGCCCGGACCGGGTCCTGGACCGGGTCCTGGACCGGGGGTATTGTCAAACAAAGGGCTGCCATCGTTAATAAAGCGCAACGATTTGTCTATTCCGCCTACATCATTGTTGCTTGATCCGGTGCTATCCTGATATTGCTGCCAACTGCCCAGCTCCCAGGTTGCTGGTGTGCTTGGATCAGCATCAAGACGTTGACCCACCATATCACCGACATCGACACTCAGCGCCAGCAAGGTGTGGGCACTCCAGTCAAATCCATCGGCGAAAGAAAAAGGCACTTCAAACACATCACTTTTGTAACGGGAAAAGCCAGAAGCCACTTTCCATTCGCCCAGATTGCTGCTCACCAGATACGAGACATCGCTACCACCTTGCTTACCCACAAAAGAGACCTGCACACTCTTGCTGATAGCTTGGTTTTGCGCATCATTGAGTAAGGTCATGGGTTTGTTGAAAACCAAGCGCAAAAGATAGTCCTGCCCGCCTTCGGGAGCTTGAGTCACGGTTACCGACAAATTGCGGGTCGCGCCTTGCTTTTGCCACTGCGCGCTCACCAATAGACTGTTGTCTGAAGCTAAACGGATCTCCGCAGCCTGCAAGTAGGGGATCTCCGCGAGCGTATACAATCCCATCATGGTTGCCTTGCGGGTTTCATCCCGCATCCGAGACACTTCGCTTTCGGGCAAAATAAAGCCATCGTGAGACACACCAAACCCACCGTATTGGGTGGCAGAATTTAACGGTTCGATTTCTAGGGTATAGCTAATGGCGTTGTATTGATTGGCAAAAAACTCATCGGTTGAGCCAATCCCTTGATTCGCCGGTGACGGATCATAAAGGTATTTGTTGTTGTTTTGCGCTCGCATCACAGCAGCAATCCGGTCCACCATGCGATCATGCCCTGCGTTTCCGTTGTATACGCCGAAGTAGATCTGCGAAAAGGAATGGGTATCAATATACAAGCGAATGCGCTGCTCCCCGGACAACACAGCAGCCTCACTCAATGCTTGAGTCTCTGGCTCCGATGCCGGTTGTGTGCCGTGATAAACCAAACTAGTGGAATCCGATGAACTGCGTTGTGATGTGGCCCAAAAGGGATTGTTGTTGCGATTCAAATCAATACCGTTCAGGTTGTCTGCATTTGTGCTGAGATCTTCGTCGACTTCTCGCATATTTTTGCGCCGCATTCGACCGTCTCTTGGCGTCGCTTCGTTTTCAGTAACCTGATCGGGGAAGCGCTGAGTTTGCAAAAAACCATCCACATTGAGCACCGGGATCAAGGTAATTTGACTGTTTTCCAGTAGATACTGGGCAAGGTATTGGTCTTGCTGGTTGTCACTCAAATATTCCATATAGCCGGTCACCGCTTCAGGGGTTTGCCATTCACGGGCGTGGATGCCGCCATTGATCAGGCTTGTTCCCTCCAATTCACCGTCCAAGGTGGTGTCATCCGAATCGCCAAATTGGTACGCGAAAATGGGCCGACCATTGTAGGTTGTGCCAATTTGATGCTGGGTGATCAATGGCGAGGCTAAAGTCAATTGCTGATGGCGGGCATTGAGCGCATTGTAGGTACGAAAACCGTCAAGGGGAGTCAGCGAATCCACTGGAATGGGCACTTCGTACCCTAAAGGAATGCGATCTGCACCGGACTGAGATTCCGTGTAAGTCAGTGTTTGTGCGCCGACCCAGCCGCTAACCATGGTCAGCAGTATCGAAGAACAAAGCCGTCTTTTCATAGCTCAGTCTCCACTTGCAACTGTTGTAACACCGCTCGCCCAATCTCAGTAGATGGATTGGCAAACTCTTGGGCTAATTGGTTGCGGAATGGGACATTTTTAACTTGAGGTAGCAAGGCCACCGTCATCCATTGCAACTTAGGTTTTTGTAAGCTTTTACGTAAAATCTGCTGTGCATTTGCTTCATCAGAAAAATCCTTAGCCAGTATCATCAAAACTTGAGACTGTAATGGGGATTTGGAAAAGGCAATTTGCAGTTGCTCAAGAGCCAAAACAGGATCTTGCCATTGGCTCATGGACTGCAGCACTTTGTGGGTATATCGGTCAACGGGGCGTTGCCAAAGGGAATCTAACACAGATAACTGTGGTCCTTTGGCTAGCAGTAAGTAGAGCAGGCGATTATCCGCCAAGTCAACTTGCTCAATTTGGCGTAGAATCACCAGTGCAACCGAACTTAACTGAGCAAAATCGAGGCCACTTAACCAGTTTACCAAACCGTGATATTCCGGAGTATTGGGAGTCAGAAAATCGGCCCATTGGATGCCCCCTTGTTGCCACTTTTTAGCCAATGTCTGTGTCCATCCGTTGATTTCGATAGTCTCCACTGTAGCTTGTGCTTGGCGCGCAATATCAGTAACCAGTATGGGAGAACGAGGATGTTCGGCATTTTGTATATAGATCGATTGCTCACGCCCAATCAGTCCTTCAAGCCATTGCTTCTGCGTTTGCGTTAAGCTCGTGTTGTGTGACAATTGCTTGATAGCTAGGTAGGTTAATGCCGTGGCATGCTCTGGCGCTAGATCGTTGATCTGGCGATCGATGTCATCGACTCCAAGTTGCCAATCTAGCTTAGATAATTGTGGCGCTAAATTCTGTTGTAGGAGCTGCCACTGAGTTTGCGAAAGGGGTTCGGCAAACGTTTGAATGCTGCACAATAACAGCGTACTTACCATGATTTTTCTAAACATATGCAGAGTCAACATACCTCGTTACGTTGTCACTATCTTAGATCGAAATAGCAACCGAGAACATGTCATTCATCACAGGAACATCCCATTTCACACCATACAGACGAATCGAAAAATAAATTTAAATCTATTTAATCAGCAAGTTAGGCAAGATTAAGGAATAGAATGGAAACTTTCTGATGGGCTTATTGATCCTCTTTTGAGACTTCTTTTGCCGCGTCAACCACCTGCTTCTGCTGTTCTATCAATTTTTCAAGCTCCACTTCCAAGGCCGCTTTCTCTTCACCATCCGTCTCGGCTATCGCAGCTTTCACGTCATTGATTCGTTGCGCGATGGTTTGTTTTTGCTTCTCAACTTGCTCTGCTTCCTCGGCTTTATCAAACACAATATCTTCAGCCACAGTTAGATCAGAGTTTGTATGCATTCTTGGCTTGCGGGGTACGGCTCGATGGTCTTCAGGCATTTTCCGCTGATTCATAAAAGACGGTGACATGACTTCAATGTCTTGTTCATGAAGCACATCCAAAACGTGACTGAACAAGCGAGATCGTGCGGTAAGGAGGTTTTTAACTTCCAGCAGCATGCCACTGACTTTATAGGTCACAGAAAAGTTACCTAGTTCAGTAATGTGCACAAAGGGATCTTGAAGACCTGATTGTTCTGCAGCTTGTTTAAGCAACTCATTAATTTGGCTGTGGTGCAAATCGTAACCCAAAGACAAACTGACACTAATAATCGTACCCGAACTGCGCACCACAGTAACTGGATGAGCAATAAAGTAATTATTAGGAACGGCAATTAATTCACGCTGTTCGGTTTGAATTTCGCAATCAAACAAACCTCTCTCCGTGACTCGACCGGCAAATTGCTCAACCCGAATATAATCTCCGGTGCGAAACGGCTGAGTAAACCGCATCATAGTGCCGGCCACCAGATTCCCCACAATGGTGGTGGAAGAAAACGCCAGCAGACCAGAAATGACCAGACCAATCAGCCCTAGTACTTGGCTTTCGGTGGATTCTTTGATGGGCAGAGAAATCACAATGGCCACCACGGTCACCAGACACAACAGCAGCATCAACAGTTGTCTTGGAAACAGGTTTTCTTGTGTTTGGCCCTGGACCCGCTTGAATAATGCCCAATTGGCAAAAGATAAGATGCCAAAGAACACTAAGGCCGTCACCAATAATGGTAACCAATCCCGAATTAATGATTCTGCCTGCTCCATCGGACACTCTCGCTCATATCAAAGGGCAAAATAGCTTAGGCAAACCTGCCGTCGAAACTAATTAATTATTATTTTCAATTATTTAAAAATTATTTGAAAAATAATTTCGTGCAACTGCAACTTCTACAAAAGGGTGGCGTATTGGGAGTAGAAAGGCAACCCATTAAGGAGAATACCATGCAACGACAGACTCTTTCATTTTATGTAGCCGCGATATTAAGTACAACCCTAGTCGCATGTGGCGGTGGTGGTGACAGTAGCACTCCTCCACCGACTCCACCTCCACCACCACCGCCTCCTGCACCAGATGTGGAATTCCCGGTACAAAGTGCAGCCCCCCAGTTGGCCGACTTAAGCGAGAACGGCGTGATTTTCACATCCGAATCGGGACTTTCCCTATACTTGTTTGACAACGATAGTGCAGGCGCATCCTCATGTAACGCCGAGGCAGGCGCACCGGCTGGTGGCAGCAACGACACCTCAAGCTGCGCCGCCATTTGGCCACCTTTGTTAGCCGCTTCTGACGCTACTGCGAGTGGATCATTTACCTTGGTCAGCCGAGACGATGGTACTAACCAGTGGGCATGGAATGATTTCCCTCTGTATCAGTTTATGAATGACTCGGCCCAAGGTGAAATCAATGGCGACGGCGTAAACGGGATTTGGCATTTAGCTCGCCCTGCACCGCTCAAATCGGTCACGGTATCTGGACAACAACGCTGGCAAGGCAATCAAACAATTCTCAGTGCTACCTCTACGGCCGATGTTTTGGAACTTTTCAGAGCAGATAAAGATGGTTTTAGCCTGTATATCTTCGATAACGATTCTATAGATACAGTAAATTGCATCAGCGATGCCTGCACTACCAATTGGCCGCCTTTAATGGCCGACGGGGGAGCCAAACCCAACGGAATGCTCACCTTAGTTGAGCGGGGAGAAGAACAACAATGGGCGTACAACGGTAAGCCTTTGTATTTCTTTACTAATGACACCGCTGCGGGCGACTCCAATGGAGATGGCATTGGAAACGTGTGGCATTTGGCGACACAAGATCCAGCGCAGATTCGTACCAACGCTGCTGGGACATTGCTCACTGCCACAGGCAAAACCTCTGCTTTGGTCGAAGACAGCAATAATGCAGGCAGTTTTATTGTTGAAGTGAAAGCGTGGGATCAATTTACTCTCTACACCTTTGCCAACGACGGTGACGAACAATCCAATTGTGTAGATACGTGTGCGCAGAATTGGCCAGCATTTATTGCGCCAGAAGGCGCAACTGCGTCGGGTGACTTCAGTATTTTCACCCGAGGTGACGGCAATGCGCAGTGGGCTTATAAACAACAACCCCTGTACTTCTTTGTCAACGACACCGAAAAAGCGCAAGCCAACGGAGACGGAGCTGCGGGAGGCTTGTTCAACATCATTGAACCAACTCCGGATACCACAACCACCACATTGATGGCCGAGCGCAATTTACTTGGCAGTGTGGTTACCGTTGATGGCGAAGTGCAAGTATTGGTCAGTGATGGCAATGGGGGTTCTGAGGTTCAACTCCAAGATAAGAGCGGATTTGCCCTCTACACTTTCAATAACGATGCAGTCAACACCAGTAACTGCACCTCCGCTTCATGCATGGCAAATTGGCCCGCATTACTGGCAACGGATTCGGATACTGCGACTGCGCCTTTTGAGATTTTTGAACGAAGCGATGGACATCGGCAGTGGTCTATCAATGGCAAACCTTTGTATTTCTTTGCAGCAGACAACAGTGCCAGCGACACCTCAGGTGATGCGGTAGGCAGTGTTTGGTACATCGCCCGCCCCGCTCCTGTTCGTGTATTCACTCACGAAACCAAAGGCACGTTTTTGGTAGCCAATATGCCTTCCGAAGCCAGTATTGGCAAATCTACTGCACAGCTGCATGAATTGACCCTTTACACCTTCAACGATGATACCGCCAATTCCGGCCAATCCACTTGTTTTGGTGGCTGCGCTTCAACTTGGCCACCGCTTTATGCATCGGCAACGGATCAGGCAATAGGTGACTTTACCATCATCAACCGAACAGAGAACGACAGTTCCACGACTCGACAATGGGCATACAAAGGCTTGCCGTTGTATTTCTTCCAAGCCGACGTGAACTTGGGTGATACGTTCGGTGACTACCCTGGCTGGCCGCTGGCTCGCCCATAACCTGAGCTGGAGGCTTTGCCCCGCAAAGCCTCCTATTTCACCTAGGAAAACACCATGCGACACTTACTTTTCTTGCCCATTGTGATCTGTCTGAGCGCTTGCGGAGCAGGCGATGGCAGCGGCTTGGATGAAAATGGTCAGCCCACCGAGCAACCCCCTACACAACCACCCGGTAACAACAATGAAGACGGCATCAAACCGACGCTGGAATCGATACAAGAGGAGGTGTTTACGCCGATTTGCTCCGCTTGTCATATTGGTGCAAATGCTCCTCTGGGGTTGCAACTAGACACATTGCAAAACAGTATCGACAACCTGATCAATGTGGCAGCCCAATCGAATGCTCAGTTCAATCGCGTCTCACCTGGTAACGCCCAAGACAGCTTTCTGTACATGAAGGTGGTGGGCGATGCTAGGGCGGGCAATCAAATGCCCTTAGGCCAAGCTCCGCTTACCAGTGAAGCACAACAAGCCATAAAGGACTGGATCGAAAATGGTGCCGTTGTGGCCAATAACAGCCAACGATTGTCGATTCGCGATGTTTCAACGGCGCGAACTCAAGGAGTTCTTGAGTTTACCCTGACCTTTTCAGTGGACGTTGATCCTACCTCGCTGTCACCGAACCAGTTGTCATGGCAACCTGACTTCTTGGTTCCACAAGCGCAACTGAGTTGGCAATCGTCTCGCATTTTGACCATTCAAGTAACAGACGATAGCGCCCTAAAACTGCAAACATTATCACTCAACCAAGCGCACCTAGGCACGGTGCAAGGACTCAATGGACAGGTGTTGGACGGCAATAATGACCGCCAGCCTGGAGGAGAATTTCGCTATGAAATACCAAGCAATTAAATGGATTGGGCTATGCTGTCTGCTGTTGGGATGGTACGCCCAAGCGGAGCCTTATTTGGCGTATAAGAACAACCTTAAATGCAGTGCGTGTCACGTTAATCCCAACGGAGGCGGACTGCGCAATAGCTTTGGCAATATCTACGGCTATAACCAGCTATCCGCCAAACCATTGAACTTCACCAGCGCCCAAATAGGCGAGATCAGTGACTACTTGCGATTGGGGGGTAACGTGAGATACAACGCCGAATTCAGTGAGGACGAACAAGATACCAACAGTGCGACTTTTCGCATGGATTCTGCTCAAGTATATCTGGCTTTAAGCCCTCAGGACTCTGGCCTAACCTTGTACGTTGATCAGCAATTTGCACCGGGTTCAGCAATCAACCGTGAAGCGTTTTTGATGTATCGTTCAGAGCAAGGTTACTACGTCAAAGGCGGGAAAATGTACGTTCCCTTTGGGATCCGCTTAGAAGATGACACAGCTTTTGTTCGGCAAGTTACGGGCTTTAACTTTGACAGTAGCGACAATGGCTTTGAGTTAGGATTCGAAGGTGACAGCAGCTTGTTCAACGTGTTTATCAGTAACGGTACCAGTGCGGTGAGCAACAATGATGACAAGTTTTTATATGGCATCAAGGGCGAGTATTTGCTCGGTGATGGTCGAATTGGGGCGACCGCTATCAGCAACAATGGTGACAGCACCGACACTCAGATGCTCAACCTCTACGCGGGCTACCACATAGGGGAGCTCACCTTTTTAGCTGAGGTCGATTGGATCGATACTCGTATCGATGGTTCACCTACGGTAAAACAATGGGTCGGGTTGGTCGAAGCCAACTACCAATGGGCGCAAGGTCTCAATGTCAAATTGACGTGGGAATATTACGATCCCAATCGTGATATTGATGAAGATCACGAAACTCGCTGGTCGTTGTTAACGGAATATACGCCTTGGTCGAATATACAGTTTCGCGCAGGCATTCGATTGCAAGACAGCATTCCACAGCGACCCGAACGTAATTTGGACAAGCTGTTCGTTCAAACGCACTTCTATTTTTGAAGTTCGCGGCATCAGGTCTCACATGGTGACTCCCTTGCATTTGCCCCTGAATGCCGCCAACATAAAACGATGGATTGCTTTGCAAACCATTCACTTTGAAATCCAGGACACCCTGCCTTTGTGGGCAAAGGAAAACGATTCATGAATAAAAACGTGCTGCCAGAGCTTCTTGCACGTTGCAAATTGGGAGACCGGCGAGCGTTCAGCGTGCTATACCAAGAAACAGCTGGGAAACTGAACGGCATCGCGATGCGTATATTACGCAATCCGGACTCCGCAAGCGAAGTATTGCAGGAAGCCTTTGTGCAAATTTGGCGCAATGTGGGTGAGTATCGACCAGACATGGGCGAGCCATTTACTTGGATGGCGTCTATCGTACGCTATCGCTGTTATGACCGAGCGCGGATGGAAGGCCGGCGCATAGAAGGCGCGCACATTCAAACGGAATTGAGCAATATGGACATTCGTCAAAACAACGGTGAAGATTCCACCTTAATGTGTGAAATTGGACAACAACTGGAAGATTGCCTGAGTCGCCTCGAAGGCAGTCAACAGCAAAGTATTCTGATGGCTTATTACTATGGTTTGAGCCGAGATGAAATTTCGAATCAATTGCAACAGCCGGTAAATACCGTAAAGTCTTGGTTGCGAAGAGGTTTAGTGAGGTTACAACAATGTCTGGACAGTTAACGCGGTATCAAATACCCGAGGTTACAGATCACCTTGCTTCACAGTTTGTGTTAGGCACCCTCTCGCCTCGCGTTCGAGCTCGTACACAACGCTTGCGCAGCCAAGTCCCGGAATTGGACCATCGAATTCGTTACTGGGAAACACGACTATCGCCACTGGATGACGAAACCGAAGAAGTAATCCCCAAACAAGGAACATGGACGGCAATAGAAGACCAATTGTTTGGCGCTCCGGAGAGCATTGCCGTTGCACAACCCCGTATTTCAATGGGCTGGATTTACAAACTAACATCGGGGTTTTCCTTTGCTGTCGCGTTAATCGTGTCCATTCTATGGTGGCAGCAAGAGCCACCCGCTACCGATAATCTGAGTTATTTAGCAGTTATGCATGATAGCAACCAAACGCCCCAATTGGTTGCTACCACGTATGGTGCCAGTCGAACATTAGCACTTGAGGTTTTATCCATGCCCCAGATCTCAGAGGACGAAGGCTTAGAGCTTTGGGTCGCGTCAAAAACCGATAAGCAAATCCGCAGTCTTGGTGTGTTGCCCCGTGACCAAATGGTGATCACCAAGACCTTGAGCGAAGCCCAATGGCGACTGATCAAAGACTCTGATTACTTACTGCTGACTAAAGAAGAATCCGGTGGTTCGCCAATCGGGGAACCGATGGGCGAAATGATCTCCAAGGGACTTTGCATTCAACTTGCCGGATGGCAAGAGGGCGCGTAATGGACAAACAGAGAATCTTAGGGATAGGTGTCGCACTGTTGGTTGCCACAACGGCACAGGGGGAAGTGGAATGGGATACAAGCTTTCGGTTGCGTCATCAAGAAATACACGATGACTGGAAAACTGATTCAATCGCCACAACGTTATTAGGACGAGTCACCGTTAATTGGAAGGCACAGGACAATCTTGAACTGGTCAGCCAATACGATCGGATATGGGCTTTAGACAAAGACAAATACAATTCAGTGACCTATTGGAATGACCGCTCTCCCCTGCCTGACCCACCCGGTGGCGAGCTTAATTTGTTGCACTTGAATTGGCAACTGAGCGCCAACTGGGAAGCGAAAATTGGCCGTCAAGTGATTTCATTTGATAACGAGCGCCACGTTGGCAGTGTGGCATTTTGGCAAAACGATCAGACCTTTGATGCGGCATCCTTTAATTTCTCTGACGGCTTGGGTTTGAAGTTTCAGTACAGTTATGTCAACAAAGCTCACCGCATTTTCGGTGATGAAGCCAGTGTCCTGTTGCCCCAGTCCGATCCTCGAGCCGCGACCTCGCCGATGCGCCCCGCCACTGAGCGTGGCAATCACCACCATAACACCCATTTGATTAACCTGCGGTATCCTCTACATAGTTTAGCCACCATCAGTGGGTTCATCTACCTGATTGATAACGAGACTGCGCCAGTGGTTTCTACTCAAACCGCAGGAGTGCGTTTAGAAGGGGCGTTTAAACCCGACCAACTAAAATATTGGTACACCCTAGAAGGTGCAAGACAAAAAGGTGCTTTTGATAATCCATGGGTGTATACGGCGTACTATGTTCAGGCAGAATTCGGTGTACAGTACAAAAGTCATAGAGTGGACATTGGTTACGAATATTTGGGCGAAGACAACGACTTTGGCTTTTCCACCAGTCTGGGCACCAATCACAAATTTCAAGGTTGGGCCGACGTGTTTACCCGCTATAATGCTTTTGGAGGAATGGATGACCGTTACATAAGCTATGCCGGTAGGGACGGGAAACTCCGTTGGAAATTGGTTTATCACAGTTTCGACAGTTTGAGTGACGACCGCAATTTGGGTCGAGAACTGGATTTGGAAGTGGCTTGGCGCTACACCCGGAAATGGGAATTCAAATTGATTGGCGCACACTACCAAGCACAAGATGGAAGCCCATTCGCTCCTGCTGCACGGTTTGACCTGAGCACTTGGATGGTGTCTGCTGCTTATAATATGTAGCTAGGTTTTCAGGTGAATGAGTTAAATATTATTCTTATCGTCCCAAAGCATCAGTTCCCAAAGTTCCACTTTGCTGATGTCGAGATCCATTACCCAGACAAACTTGCCTTTTTCGTGATGTTCTATATCTCACATAATTTCCACGCCCTCAGTGCGTATAGCATCCAACATAATTTGAATGTTGTCGACTCAATAATTAACCCTAAATGATGACGCACTTGGAGCAAACTACTGGCTGTTCTGCTCAGCTCTTTTCCACACCGTCAGGCCCTTATTTTCAGCGGTATTTTTGCCCGTTCAAAATAGCCGTGCAAAAGTCTTCCAACGAATACCCAAGAAACGTTGATACCACGAATTTAACCTATCGATGTCGCCTGAGCCCCTTAAATTACCCCTTCAATTCCCGTGACCTTCGCTCGATTCCTCTCACTTCCAGTCGTCAGCATTACCATCATGGCTGATCACGATCCCTTCTTGTTCATCATAATAGTCATACAACTCATCTGGCATCGGGTTTTGTCGTACATCTAAAAACGTTAATTTTTCCAGTCCTACGATCTGCAAATCCTCTAATTTGTTGTCAAAAAGATAACCCTTTTCCAATGAAATCAACGGGGAAATATCCAAAGATGTGAGCTGGTTTTGCATGATTCTGATGGTTTTAAGCTTAGATAACCCGGTTAAGTCGACCGATTTAAGATTGTTGCGAAACAGATATAAGGTCGAAAGGTTAGATAAGCCGGCGATGGTCAAATTTTCTAGCCGATTGCTGGCCAGATTCACCTCTTCCAGAGTTGTAAGAGGGCTCAATTCTAACTGGGTTAACTCGTTGTTGTATAAAGACAAAGACGTCAGTTGAGAAAAGTGAACAACCTCATCGGCGCGCTTAATGCCCATACTGTGGCATTTCAATTCAGTGAACTGCTGCGCCAGCGTCCACCCTCGTGACTCAGCGGTTTCCAAAACACACTGTTTGAATTGCTTGTCCGCAAAAGTTAAATGCTGCACACTTTGCGCCCAACTGGTTGTACTGAATAACACTCCAACCAACATTTTCCACTTTGCCATTTTTGCATGTTCCATTGAACACTCCCTGCAACCTATGAAGGCGGAATCGAATCAAAAAAGCCGCCCGAACAATTCTACTGGTGATTTCAATTTATCAATCACTTTGCAAGCGAATCGATTTATCCGCCGCTACTGGCAAAAGGTTGGCGTATAAGGTGAAGAAAGGCAACCCATTGCTGACAATACCTTGTAACCACAGCCAATTTTGGCTTCGCAACAGAACATAGCGCCGCCTTTTTACCAGACATTTGCATTCGCTTTATGTTTCTTTACATTCAATCGTGCATCCTGAGTTTGCACACAATACATAACTCAGAGACAACTACGATGGCTTTACGATCTGTTTTAACAATTACCTTACTTACAATAATGTTTTCCGGATGTTCGGGGGGAAGTGATACAAAAGTTCAAGACGAAACTGCTGAAACGCCTCCTGCACCGACACAGCCACCGGTTTTCTCTTCAAGTCCAAGCAATTCAACTCAACCTTATGCCCAATTTAGTTTTACAAGCTCCGCTGAGGTTTCTTATGAGTGCCAACTCGATAGCAACTCGATTTACCCTTGCACCAGTCCAGTTAATGTTCTGTTGCAGAATGTTGGCGAACATCAGTTAAGTGTCTGGGCAATAGATGCAAACGGACTAAAAAGTGAAGAAAACACCCACTTTTGGTAATTAGATAGCGTGTTTGCTGATTTTTCAGCGGAGCAAGCTCACTCTGATTTAATTGCAACCCAAGTAGAACCCAGCCCGGTAGCTCCCAACAGTTGGAGGGGAATTTTTCGCATTAATTGCGACTTTTCCCATAGCAGTTACAACGACCCCATCGTCTATCCAAATCAAGAAGATGCGGCTCATCTACATCGTTTTTATGGCAATACTTTAGTGGATCATACCACCACAACTGAAAGCCTTTACGCCCAAGGCGAGTCCAGTTGCCAAGGTAATACGCTAAACCGCTCGGCCTATTGGGTGCCTGCATTACTCGCCCCACAATACCATCCTCTCTCTGGCCAAAAGATCCTAGATGAAAACGGGGAGCCGGTTTGGCAAGTAGTGCCTGCAGTCGTAGGTAATGACGAAGAAGCCCACGAGATTTTTTACTATTCAGCCGGGATTGATGATCTGAATGCCATTCAGCCGATACCTGCCGGACTAAAGATGATTGCAGGCAATCACATGGGGTCACCCGCCATGCCTCAAGATACAGCCATTGTAAGATGGCATTGCCAGTCGTGGGGTTCAGATGACGCTGAAAATCCTCAATTCAGCGCCAGTATTCCTCAATGCGTCGCTCCAGATCGCGTACGTATGGACATCTTTTTCCCAAGTTGTTGGAACGGCACTGATCTTGACAGCGACGATCATCAAAGTCACATGGCTTATCCTGTAAACGACGGCGGCCCGCAGGGTACCCATTGCCCAAGTACCCATCCAGTGGCAATCGTACGACCTAGCTATCACTACGCTTTTGGCGTCAAACCAGAGGTGTATGAGCCGCAAAGTCGCTCAAGCATTGGTTGGCGTCTGGCGTCCGATGGTTACGAGGTGGAACAATCAACCCCAGGAGGGATGTCATTACATGGCGATTGGATTAACGGCTGGCATCCCGAAGTAATGGAGGCACTTCTGCAAAATTGCATTCAGGGCGAGTTGGATTGTCACGATGGCAACTTAGCTAACGGTTTTCGCCTGACGGGCACAAGACCGGGAAGTCAAATTGAGCCCCCATTGTCAACAAAGGAATGGGCAAAGATTAAAGCTGACAAAATTTAGATACAGCCCATAGAAGTGCATACTAGCCATATATTTCGGTTAATACACCGAATACTTATTGCACTTTATGGGCGCTTATTTTTATCGTCCCATAGCAAAGGCTCCCACAATTCCACCTTATTGCCATCCGGGTCCATCACCCAAGCAAACTTGCCATTTTCGTGATGTTCTATGTCTTGCACGATTTCCACGGCTCCAGCGCGCATGTTCTCTAACATTTCCTGCAAATCATCCACCCGATAATTGACCATAAATGAGGAGGAACTGGGGGAAAACCATTTACTATCTGGATCGGCAACCGCCCAAACCGTCAAGCCTTTATCCTCCGCTCTATCATCCTGCCAATTCAAAATTGCCCCGCCAAAATCTTCGAGGTTTATCCCCAAAAACCTTTGATACCAAGCTTTTAAAGCCGTGTTGTCTTGAGTGCTTTTGAAAAAAACACCGCCGATTCCTGTCACTTTTGCCATGTTTTACTTTGCCCTACCCGAAGATGATGAACCTTGATTTAAGCATAGATTGCTGTGCTTTTATTTGCAGGGATTGTAAAAAAGGCACTTAGCCTGAATGTGTTTTTCAGTGCACAGGCTCAGACATCAGGCTTGTCAATCTGTGTATACATACGTATTCATTGCCCATCCAGCGTTCACTTTTCTATACTGCGAACACAAAAATTACATGTTCTAGAATTAGGCGAATCCAACTATGCTAAAACGCGTTTTGCTTTTTTTATCGGTCATTAGCGTAAGCACACTCGCAATGGCCACCGCCGACATGAAAGTCAGTAAAGGTCAACTGGAAACGGTAACCCAGTTTCCATCTAAGTTGATACCCCAACGTGATATTTATGTGTGGCTACCACCAGGCTATCGAACAGATGCAAAGTACGATGTGCTGTACATGCACGATGGACAGATGTTGTTTGATGCCACTACGACGTGGAATAAGCAGGAATGGCAGGTGGATGAGGTGGCCGGACAGCTCATTGAAGACGGTACAGTTCGCCCCTTTATTGTCGTCGGCATTCCCAATGCGGGAGAATTGCGCCAAAGTGAATACATGCCACAAAAGCCCTTTGAAAAGCTCTCACAGGAGCAACAAAGCAGCGTATATCAACAAGAGCGCAGTCCCAACGTACTCTTCTATGGAGGCCCAGTTTACTCTGATAGATATCTACAATTTATCGTTGAGGAGTTGATCCCCTATATTGAACAGCGCTATCCGGTGTACTCCGGTCCACAACATCGATTTTTGGGTGGTTCAAGTATGGGCGGCTTAATTTCTTGGTACGGTGTGATGGAGTACCCTCAGGTTTTTGGCGGTGCGATTTGCTTATCCACTCATTGGCCTGGAGACTATTCGAAAGGAGGGGCAGCCTTTGAGCAAATTCTGCAATACCTCAATCAAAACTTACCCAAATTGGCTGATCAGCGTTTGTATTTTGATCATGGTGACGCCACTTTAGACGCGCTCTATCCACCGCTGCAAGCACAGGTCGATGCGGTGTTATCTAAAATGAGCGCGCCAAGTGTGCAATGGGAAAGCCGTAACTTTGAACAAGCGGACCACAGCGAAAACGCGTGGGCAAGCCGCCTGCATATCCCGTTTACGTTCTTATTTAGTCGGCCTTAGATGCGTTGCGTCGATTGCGGCGCATTGCAGCCAACCCGAGCAACAACATAGCGCCCGTGAGCGGTTCCGAAACGACATTGGCTTGAAAATCTACCGTTGAAGTCAGCCATACACGTTCATAATTGCTGTTCAATGCCGTCCAATTGCCGTCATTGAACGCCCATCCGCCGCGCAAGCCGTTAGCATTGCTGTGGTAAGACAGGCCCAATTGGTTAAATACGGTATCGTCACCGTCACCATTCCAAGCTTGATAATACAAATTAGTATCAGCGGAATACTGATTGACTTGGTTACCCTGGCTGGTAAATCCCCAACTGTAATTGTTTAAATACCAGCTAATGCCGTTTTCGTCATTCCCCGTCAAAGAATCCATATGATATGGCAAATCGGTAAATCGAGTTACCGTCTCATAACTTGCCGCACCGAGAATATTGTAGGTTTCCGAACCCGATGCTCGAATCGCCATCATCAAAGCGTTGCCTTGACAGCCTTGCAGCACCCTTTGGTAGCTGATATTCGAAGACACACCGGAGGTGGTAAAACAAGGAGTCCAGCCCCAGTCATTGGTTACCTGTGCGACATTGGTGTTGACCTGGATCCCATAAGGCAAGAACCCAGCATTGGCAGATGCTGCTGTCAAACCGATTAATAATGCACATACTTTTTTCATACTGTCCCCTTCTACAAGCGGCCGTTAGTCATCAACATGGAGACGGCAATTTTATCCTACTCACCCTATCGCAACCTAATATTTAGGGTATGCAAACTCATACATTTGTATGTTTTTCAACCATTAGCGAGGGCATTTGCCCAGCGTCCTTGCATACTCCCCCAATATTTTTAACTTGCCATGAGCGTTTGCACTCTTTTCCATTTCTTGCCTTCGTGGTAGCTTATCGGCACTTTTTAGTTTGTAACGAGAACGGCATGCCAAAAGCCAGCGAAGTCAAGAAAAACGCCGCCATTGAGCTCAATGGAAAGGTTTATTTAGTAAAAGATATCAATAAGTTAACTCCAAGTGGTCGAGCCGGCGCCAGTCTATATCGGATGCGTTTGTATGAAGTCGCCACAGGCATCAAAGCGGACGAGAGCTTCAAAGCCGATGAAATGATCAACAGCGCTGAGTTTTTCCGCCGTAAAGTGATGTTTTCATACAATGACGGTACAGAGTACGTGTTTATGGACAATGAAGACTACACGCCCTACTCCTTGGATAAGTCCAGTATTGAAGAGGAATTACTGTTCATCGATGAGAATACTGAAGGCTTACAAGTCTTGATTGTAGAAGGCAAGCCTGTTGGTATTGAATTACCCCCCTCAGTGGAACTGGTGATTGTTGAGACTGACCCTTCGATAAAAGGAGCATCTGCGACGGCGCGCACCAAACCCGCTACCCTATCGACAGGATTGGTCGTGCAAGTTCCGGAATACATTTCCAATGGTGAGAAAATCAAAATAAACACAGTTGAGCACAAATTTACCAGCCGAGCTTAACTCCTCTTGCCGGGTATCTGCTACCCGGCATCATTTTGCCCCCCTGTTTCAAAAATATTTTCCCCAACAAAAAAGTAAGCCATTTGCTCTGCAGTCCGCACCACATAAGGCGGTAAACAATATTACCCTATAAAACATGTTGAATTGGCCAAAAATAAATCAAAAAAGTGTTTGCATTTTATTGACTAAATGGTTTACTTTTTAAGCGCAACGGTGAGCAAGAGCAGTACTTAACCGAATCCTTAATAGAATAAAAATAATAAATAATAACAATAAAAACAAAGCATTAGGATTTTAACCATGAGCAACTCACGTGCCAACGAGCGCTTTTTCTTGACCCTTTTCTGCCGCAAATTCATTCCCAAACGAATGCCCTAACGACATCCTTCTTCACTTGAATATCTCTAATGCGCTGGTCGCATTGGAGCGGGTTTTCTTTTGCCATTTTTAAGGAGGTGAATCGACCATCAATCGTACTATTTGAACTCAAAATAATAAAAATAACAGTCTTGGCATCTGCTTTCTTGTTTGGGTGTTTTGTCCGCAGGATGTAACCCATATAGGTCCATGGTAGATAGCCAAACACCTTTATATTAGAAATTACAGGTAACAATATAATGATAATAAAAAGCAACAAGTTGCTGATCAGTGCCCTAAGTTTGGCGGTGATGAGTGCTACCACTGCCTCAGCAGCTCAGTCAAGTGAGAATACAGAATTCGCTCAATGGCTAGCAGCTCAAAAGCCCGGTGCGCAAGTTGAGCAAACCGATCGACTAATAGTGAAGTTCAAAAACGCCGCCACCTTAAATCAAGTGGCAGCGGGCGAATCCCCAGTGGGCTCTTTGAACAACCTGAATGCAGGCGAAACAGGCTTTACCTTTTCTGGTGGCAACGCCAGTGTCGATGTACTCTCTCGAATGGGCAAAAAAGCCGGTCATAAACTCAAGTTTGTGAAGAAAAACCGTCAAGGCAATGCCGTATTAAAGCTTGATAAATTCGCTAGCAAGCAAGAAATGCAGGCTTTGATTAATAAGCTTAGACTTGACCCTGAAGTAGACAGTGTCGAAGCTGACCCAATCCGCTATTTGATGGCACAGACTCAGCCTTGGGGTATCGCCAATGTGCAAGCCGATCAATTGTCAGATGTCGGAGCCGGAGGTAAAACCGTCTGTATCATCGACTCAGGTTACGACATTAATAACCCTGACTTGGCCGGAAACATGGTCAGTGGCACCAACAACTCCGGAACAGGCAACTGGTATGTACCAGGCGGTTCACATGGCACTCATGTGGCAGGAACCATCGCAGGCATCAACAACGCCGAAGGCGTTGTGGGCGTATTGCCCAACCAAAACATAAACCTGCACATCATCAAAGTATTTAACGAAGCGGGCTGGGGCTACTCCAGTGACTTGGCTGACGCTGTTGAGACCTGTGCAGCCAATGGCGCCGATGTGGTCAACATGTCATTGGGTGGTGCAGGCTCTTCAACAAACGAGAGCAATCGATTGGCTACTGTCGCAAACAGCGGAGTGTTGCTGGTTGCCGCGGCTGGGAATGCCGGAGATTCAACCCACTCTTACCCGGCTTCCTACAATTCGGTGATTTCCGTTGCCGCGGTAGACGAGTCGGGCTTGCGCGCGGAGTTTTCTCAATATACCAATCAGGTAGAGCTATCGGGACCCGGCGAAGCGATTCTCTCAACTGTGGGGATCGGAGATGGCCGTCAAGGTTTCCTAACCTATGGCGGTACCACCGTGGGTGATGATAGGGTCCTGCCTCAATCACGATATGTTTCTTCTGGCGGCAGTTATGGGATAAGCAACATCAACGCAACCGTTTCTGGGACGTTGGCAGCCTGTACCACCAGCGGTTCTGGTAGTTTCAGTTGCGGCAACATGAGTAACAAAATTTGTGTGGTCGAGCGCGCTGAAAACCAAGCGGGGAGCAACTACCCTGAAATTAACCCGGTACTGGCTTGTGACAACGCTGGAGCGGCAGGTATTGTGGTGTACAGCAATAGTGCTCGTCCCGGCCTACAAAACCCGTTCTTGGTTGACGGAAGTGGACAAGTCAATGTACCCGTCGTATCGGTTAACCGCGCGTTAGGCCAGCAATTAGTCGCTGCCAGCGGCACCATGGCAACCTTGGAAGTTCGCGGCAACACCGATTATGCCTATTACAACGGAACTTCAATGGCGTCACCTCACGTTGCCGGTGTGGCAGCATTGGTGTGGGCAAACAATCCAAGCTGTACGGCAGCACAAGTGCGAGCAGCACTGGGTGCAACCGCAGTAGATTTAGCCTCTGCAGGACGGGACAATCAAACCGGCTATGGTTTGGTACAAGCCAAAGCGGCGTCTGATTACTTGGCTGCAAGCTGCAGTGGCAACGGCGGCGGTGGCACTGGTGGTGGTAACACCCTGATCAATGGTACACCAGTGACCAGTTTGTCTGGCGCGCAAGGCTCCGAAGTGGTCTACACCATCGAAGTGCCTGCTGGTGCAACAGACCTAAGCTTTAACATGTCTGGCGGCAGCGGTGATGCCGACTTGTATGTGAAGTTTGGCAGCGAACCCACCACATCAAGCTACGATTGTCGTCCGTATATTGGCGGTAACAATGAGACCTGTAACATCAGCACCATCCAAGCAGGCACCTACTATGTGAAAATCATTGGTTACAGTGCTTACTCGGGCGTGTCACTGCAAGGAAGCTTCACTGAACCCAGTGGTGGCGGCAGTGGTGGCGGTGCCCAAGGCTCGACTACTGTGATTGAGAATATCTCAGCCACTCGTCGAAACTGGGTTTACTACACTGTCGACGTGCCTGCGGGTATGTCCGTATTGGATGTAATTACTTCTGGCGGAAGCGGCGATGGAGATTTGTACGTGCGTTTCGGTAGCCGCCCGACTACCAGCAGCTATGACTGCCGTCCTTACAAGTCAGGAAACAATGAGACCTGTTCCATTGACAATCCACAAGCCGGAACTTGGCACGTAGGTATTCGCGCCTACAGCACATTCTCTGGCGTGACTTTGACCATGGATGTTCAGCCCTAATTGGGGTTGACGTAAAACCGCCCAGATGGGCGGTTTTTTATTTTTCGCTGAATTCGTCGAATGCTTTAAGTGCATCTGCCGCATACATCAGTGATGGTCCGCCGCCCATGTACACAGACATACCACAAACCTCTTCAATTTCTTCCCGAGTCGCGCCTAAATGCACCAAAGCTTTGGCATGGAAACCAATACAACCATCGCAACGCACTGCCACGCCTATGGCCAGAGCAATCAATTCTTTGGTTTTCTTATCCAGAGCGCCATCGGCCAGTGCCGCTTTTGCCATTTGCGAAAAGCCCTTCATAACTTCAGGCGCGCCATTGCGTACTTGGGGCAAATACTCGTTGAGATCTTCAGTGATGTCTTTGTAGGATTTTTTCATTTGGATTTTCCTCGGCTGAATAAAGCAAACACATTAAAGGCTTGCAACCAACAGAGCAAGTATGGTCTGAGATTGCACCAATAACAAAATGGCAAAGGCATTTTGCAGAATGGTTTGGAGCAAGATACACTGCCTCAATCACATTGACACTAACGCATTGATATGTCAGAAAAAATCGGTCTAGGTTGCGCTTCAGCTTTGCTTAACGTGTATATTGCCAATCGGCCCAATCTACCTGCCTATCGTACTCTTGCGAACGCTATGCCACTGTCTACTGGGGAAATTGGCGCAATTGGACAGGAATTGGGTAACGGTTGGCGCAAAGTCTTCAATGTATATTCAAAGCTGGTTTTTAGTTTTAACCAAGCTCCTTTGAAAGAACTAAGATGGGGAGAAACTTGGCAAGCCTTTCGTGACCAACGTCTATTGCAGCACCACTCAAACACCAGTTTATTGTTCAGCCCTCCTTTATTGGATCAGAGGAGTTACCATGTGGTCATGGGACGAACCTACGCCAAGGATTTGGTCAGTAAAGGATTACTGAATGCTCCATTAAAATGGCTAGACAATGAGTTTGCCGTAAACCAAGAGGAAAAGTTGGTTGTGTGCCCTTATTTTGATTACCGCCAACTCTCGGACATCAAAATAGCGCGCTTGAATACCTTATTATCGGCCTTTTAAAAAGACATGTCTGTTTGGATAGCCGCTCAACCGGTATCGAACACTGCAAATAGATGCGATTAAAAACGCACCTTTAACCCAGTTTTGCAGCCTGAATTGCGAGGCCTTCACAGACGGAATTAAACGCATCCCCCTCGATGATCGGCAAGTCTGGGAACATAGTGTCCTTTATTTCATGGCGCACGATAGGAGAAAGACTCATCCCGCCAGTAATAAATAGCATTTGTGGCGCTTCGCTGCTTTTGTCCAAACACTCAGTCACTAAGCGCTTCACTCGTCGCAGCCAAGACTGCATGGATAGACTCAAGTCATCCAAGCTGATATTTACCGCATAGTCCGACTCGATGTAGTGAAGCGGCAGCGTAATTTTTTGCTGGCTCGACAACATTTCTTTGGCCAATCGAGACGAGTTGACCAAACGCGCCGAGAGCTTCTCTTCTTGCACGGTGAGTAAGCGTGAAAGTAAAGCCGGGTCTTTTACAATGGACATGGTTTGGGCGATGTCTAAACCGTATTCGTCAGAGAAAAACCGATTGAGTTTGGGAATGTCGTCTACCGCACACATATCCGAAAAGTAGGTAGGAGGCACAGGCAGTCCATTTTGCATTACCAGTCCCTGCCCCATAGTCGGAGCAATGGTTTTGACGATCAAATTCTTATCGCATTCCATGCCGCCCAATCTTGTGCCAGTGACTGACAACACATCTTGCTGACGATCTAAACGAGTGAGCTTTTCTGGTGCAAGTTTGATGCAACAGACATCGGTCGTACCGCCGCCAATGTCCACCACCAACACATTGGTAGGTTGCTGCAAGTTTTGTTCTATTTTGTACGCCGCTGCGATGGGCTCTTCAAGAAATTCCACATTCGCAAAGCCCGCTTCCTGAGCAGCTAAAGTCATAATTTCTATGGCTTGTTGATTGCCCTGCTCACCGCGGGTACCGTGGAATTTCACCGGTCGTCCTATCACCGCCGAGTCGACCTTTTGCCCCAGTTGGGCCTCCGCAGTGTGACGAAAATAGGACAACTGTTTGGCAATGATGCCGACAAAAGCCTGCTTTTGGCCCGCCACCAAACTGGCCCCTAAGAAGTTCTTCGGTGAGTAAATCAAACGCCCTTTATCGGGGTTTTTAAGATAGCGCTTGAAACCGGCTTCGCCAAACGCAAACTTTCCCGTCTCAACCAACTGTTGTAACGACAAGTCCTGAACCGTCAAATCCTTCAACAATAAAACGATGGCTCTACGCTGCAACTCGGGCCGGTTGTGGAACTCGGCGCGCAGACTGTCAATTTTGTCGCTGTAGATTTGCTGCTCGCGGGGATCAATTGCCTCGTAGTAGCCTTGTTTGGCCTTCTCGATCTGATCGTGGATCATCCGTTGCAACTGCGACACTTTGGCTTCAATAACAGTGTTTGGCGGCAACGGCAACTCATCCTCATAGTAGATGAACACCGAGGAGCGGATTTTATTCGAGCCCTGCACGTCAGGGTCGAGCTTTATAAACTGATGGTGTTGGCCATCAAAGTACACAACTTCCGAATTGGATGTACCGTAATCTATGCCGATTGCTGCCATGAACTATATTGAATTTTTGAAGATAAGGCGGCGGATTGTAAAGGAAAAAGCGAAAGACTGCATCCCAGACATTGGCAATGTTGACTTCTGATCAGCGATTTTCTAGGGAGCAATAAGCAGCCAATGGCGTATGAAAACGTCATTGGCTGAATAGAAAGAATTACAGAGTTCGCTTTCTCAATAGATAGGCGAAAAACAACCAAACTAAAATCCATGGGGTAGAACTGCCGCCACCGCCGGAATCTGGTGTTTGAGGCGGTTGAACCACAGTTGTTTGACGTTGTACCTCTTGTACGGCCACTGAATAACTACTAGCGGAAAATCCGTAGACGCCAATCATGATTTTGGTACTTCCACTTACCGAAAGGGAACAGGCATCAGTCTGTGTAGAACCATTATTAGAAACGCAATCGTAAGTTTCCAGCGTAGGCAAATCTCGGATTCGAACATAGAGATCAACATCACTGGTCATATTATTCAATTGCACCGATACAGACTCAGCCGTGCTGCTGGTTTGCAACTCATAATAATGCCACTGACCTTCGTCAATCGTACTGCTCATAGATTGGTTGTTGCCAATAACCGTCGGTGTTGCTGGCGGCGGAGGAATAACGACTGAGCTTTTTTGAAACGAAAAGCTCGCGAAATTACTTGAAAAACGGGTGTCGTAATCGACGCAGAAGCCATCAACAATACATTGTCCATTGTATCGATAGACTTGGGCGGCAATGTAGTATGTCCCGTCTGACAAAAATTCGGTATTCAACGACAAGCTTCGCTGGGCAGAGGCGTTATTCCCGCTGATCCCGGAGTAGACGGACGATTCCCCGAGGATGAGTAAGGTACCGTTACAAAACTCCTCTACCCAGGGTTGGTCGCAAACAAAGACACTTAGATACCATTGACCCGAACCATAATTCCGAACATTTTCAACTTGGTAGCTTACCTGTAGCGTATCGCTACTGTGACTTGGGCTAAAGGCAGAGAGTTTTAACTCGCAATTACTCAGTTGTGGCTGGCAATCTGCAGGTGGCGGGGGTGGCGGCGGTTGTACGACATCACCGAAGGTAAAGGTGCCATCGAAGGTTCTAGTATCCAACGCCGTCGTTAAATCTGGATATTCAGTGACATAAAGGTGCAAATAATAAGTCCCGTCTGGTGGTGTCTGCCACGCGCCATTGAGTCGCAGACTGGTAAATGCAGTGGATGGGGACAATTGTCCTGTACCGTTATTTAACCCATAGAGATTGATATCGGTAACCCAATAGCCTTGCCCAAAAGGATCGGCCGAAGTCCGTGCGAAAATCCGCACATGCAAGGTGCCTGTCGTGCGAGTTTCCGAGTAGTTCGCGATACGGTCGATTTGTATACTGACTTGATCGCCTTGTCGTTGAAACGCAATGTTGCCCTCTATTTGGACATTAGCCCGTGCGCCCAGAGTTAATATTAAGGTGCCAACTAGCAGTAAAAAATTGATTAAGCGGTTCATAGAGTCGCCTCCTCAATAATTAACCTTTCATGGCATTGCAGAACAACTGGAATACGTTCTGAAACTTTCAGCCGTGTAGTCACTATGGCACTAAAAATTGCTTGGTCGTTGCAAGGAACAGTCAAACTCCGAGCCGGAGTCAAGAGCATTTGTACCGGCCCTTGCTGAATCACCAAGTCATGTTTCAAGTCGTTATAAATGACAAAATCTTCAGTCTGTTCAATACGAACAAGCCTGAACTCAACGGGTTGCGAATTGAGGTAATCAATCGCTTTGTATTGGGGGATAACTTTGACAAAGTCTTGGCCATAAGCAGTCAGCGCTTTTAAACACAAAACCGTCGTAAATAGAAATAAAGTGAGTTTCATAGTCCTTCCTCATTTTCGTAAGTGGCATATCAACAGTGATGTCAACTCACAGAATCTCTCAGCAAGACACAAAAAAAAGCGCTCAAAGAAGAGCGCATGTTTGAACTTGCTTAGAACTAGTTTTGAATGGACTTGAACAAGTCAGAAAACGACGTTTGCCAAGTGATATACACTTTGAAAGAGTCAACCTCAGTCACTTTCGTATTATCGTCATCTTTGCTTCTTGATAGCTCAATGTTGGCCACCCCACCTAAAAAGACCCTACCGCTGCCCACACTGGCAACTGGCAATTGCCCTCTCAATTCCAAACGCTTTCCATTTAAAGGCTCAGACTTACCGTACAATACATCAAAGTAAGTTTCTTCATTGTGACTGACGCGGGCGCCAATGTAGTAACGGTCCAAGAAGGAGTCAGATTCATCGGTCTTACGACCACCTGCCGCGACAATCAGCCCCGCAGTCAGCTCACGATAGTCCGCAGCATTATTGATATTGCTGAAATGGGTGAACAGCGGCCAATACAATGCAGCCTCATACTCAATGGCATCAAAATCAGGTGTATTTTCAGTGTTTTCAGGAGTGTCTGAAGAATCGGACGCAGTAGTTTCGCTACCAGCAGCGGACTCAGAAGCGCCGGTCAGTACAACGTTGCCAATTAAATGCGGAGAATATAGTCCGAAGCCGTCAAAATTAGTCTCGCCAGCTTGAGCCCTTTTACGCAGGTCTTCAAAATCGTCGGCCAGGCGGACGTAGGATTGAAAACCAAGGCGCAATGACGCTTCATCAAACAAGTCATCCACCTTGCCATACTCTACGCCAGCATAGAATTGATAGGTAAACGCTGCATCTCTCCAAACGGGGATAAGCCGGTCAGATTGGGCGGTATCCTTTGCCTCACTCAAAATAGTGAATGCATAGGCCACATTGAGTGTTTTTTGTTTCTCATCCGCGAGCTTTTCTTCGCTTGTCTTAGGCGTACCGTCCATCTTCACGCCAAGTGATTCACCTGCGCTGGAATTCTGGCTATACAAAACCAACATCAACTGCAGTTTCTCCAAGGTTTTCAATGCTTCGTTTTTAGCATCCAAGCGATTAAATTGAACCGCTTCTTCTACAAACTTTTGGCATTCAGATATAGCCAGCAAAATCGTAGAGGCATCTATCTGTGTTGGTACTCCTTGATCCATTTGTAATTCAGGCGCTGTACATTGGGCGGGTGTCTGTGCGAATGAAAAGCAGCTGAAAAAGCCTAGTGCAATGCAAATAGTACGAAGTTTCATGGTATTTCCTTGATTGGTTAGTGTCCCAATCAAGGTGATGCGAGAATTAAAAATCTCTCACCTATCAAAAATAAAATTGACTTGATTGCTTTGATACGACTGTCAGTCTGAAGGCTGCCCAATATTTCGGATCGCGATATCGCGGATTTTTGATTAAAGCTTGCCTCGCCATATGCAAGGCTTTGGCGCTATCCGCAGTATCAATAAGTGCTTTGTAGAAATGCTCCATAAACAAAGCGGTGGGTCGATCTGCGACTTTCCAAAGTGTGCTGATAGTAGAACTTGCGCCTGCTGACAGCAAACCGTAGGACAAACTTCTCAGCCCCTCGCTGCCACTAAATTCTCCCATGGCAGTTTCACATCCACTCAAGACGACCAGTTGATTGGAAAAGGAACGGCTAAGCAGAAAGTCTTGTGAAATGAATCCTGGGGTACTCGTATCATCCGCTAACTGGGGTGATGTAAGAAGCCCGACAATATCCGGTTTGTTCGAGTCGTAGTAGCCGTGGGTGGCGAGATGCAAGATCCTTGCATTGCGAAACGGTGACGACAACAGCGCTGAGTTGGTAGCGTGCTTTCCTGTTGAACGTTGAACTTTATAGTTTGCAAAAAGACTCGAGATAACCTGCCCTTCGTGTTTGGTCCAAGCCAACTCAACCGAGTCATTAGAAACCCGCCCTGCACTTTGCAAGTCCGATTGCAACGGATAGGAAGGCGAATCAAAGATCGCCATATCCAGATTTTGAGATGACCCACCGTAGCTCAATTGACCGACAAATTGATATAAAGATACCGCATGTTCGATTTCAAACTGCTCACCCAGATAGCGATATTCACTCTTGTCTGTCCTCAGCGCAGAAAACGGCATCAATTGAAAATCCGTATCGGCAATGATCACCAGTTTGCTAATTTGACTATTGTTTAGAACAGACTTGGGAACAAATTCTTGGGCAAAGCGGTTTTCATTCAACCAAGCTTTCGGGGAGTTTTTCTGATGTTTACTTTGATCACGCGCGGGACAAGAAATCGGAGATAATGACCAGTTTAATGCATCGAGATGAACCACAAAGCACTGGCTGTCCAGATTGAAAAAGCGGAGAATTGCCGTATCTGCATCTAGCACTGCTTGCATGGATTCGATTGACAATTCTTCGACATTACTCTGACTGTCTATAGCGACGTTGGCTTGTTGCGCCAGATTCCACTTTTCGCTGATCTCATCGAGTTTTTTTTGCGCTTGGGCACGATCTTTCAATTGAGCATGCACGACCTGCACTTCTGCCTGTAGCTTTTGTTGCCAAAGCAGGGAGAGCTGTTCATTATGCTGTTCATTTTGCGTGGCGTAAAAATGCCTACGACGTTGGAATACCGTACTTTGATATTCGTCCATCAATCGAACGAGTTGCTCAACATTCTCTTTATTCGGATTGCTGGCCAGCGCCATCATGTGCAAATCATAAATCTGACGAACATGAGACAGCCAATTGGGCCCCATCTTATGGAAATCCAAAGTACGCTCTAAAGAAAAAATCACTTTTCTGGCTTGCTCAAACAGATCTTGTGTTGGTCTCAAATTGTCCTCTTGACGATGCTCCGCAATTAGATATTCCAACATGAGCAATTCCACCCGCAAGGGATGGGCTTCTGGCAAGAATCGTTTGCTTTGCTCAAGGTGGGTTGCAGCGCTGACCCAATCTCCAAGGGCCATTTCCGTCTCGCTAATAAACAACCACAACTGTGCTTTGTCCGAGTTTTTCAACACTTTTTCTGAGTGAATCTCGGCCATATTGAGCGTCTCTAAGGCTTTTTCGATATGGTTCAGTTTTGCGTGACTTTTTGCCATCATGGCATAAACGATAGCGAGCTTTTCTGGTCGCAATTGTTGGGCAACGGTCTCTGCAGCGCGCAAATGAGCCAATGCCCCTTGAAAATCGCCCTCAATCCAATCTAACTTTGCCAAGGACAATCGAATGTTGGCTGTATCCTCATCTTTCACTTGTTCTTTGCTCATTGCGAGAGCTTGTTCGTAATAGCGCCGAGCCAGTTTGACGTCTCCAACCATGCTGTAAGTTTTGGCCAAATTGCTTTGCATCGTCGCTTGAACTATGAAGTTTTCTTCAAGCTTGGCGATTTGAATGGCTCTGCGCAGTGCATCTTGCGCTTCTGCAAGCCGCCCAGACCACAAGTACACTAGCGCTAGATTGTTCAAGTATTCACCCGAGGTTTGCGCTAGGTTTAAGCGTTGATTCGATTGAATCGCCATTTCGAGCAACTGGGCCGCCGCCTCATTATCGCCAGACAGCGACCAATACGTCGCCAGACCATTGTATATCTGGGCAAAAAGCTCCTCTTTATTGTACTGTTTGATTTGGCTGTGAGCCTGATCAAGCACATGTTTGCCAATCTCCATCAAGGCCCTGTCCGATTGCATGGAGCCTGCAAGCACAGTGCTAAAGCCGAGTTGCAGCATCAGTTTGGACACATGTCCTTGAATTTCTGGGCGTATTGCAGACTCTGTATCTTCGGCCTTGTCTAAATCAGGGTATCGGGCAAACCAGTTAGCCCAGGTCGATTGAGATTGGGTATTTTGGATCCCATTTAAAAACGTCGCTGGAAGAAGTTGCACCGCCAATTGATGGGCAGCATCGAATCGATAGAGACTAAAATTAGCACTCACCGCAGTTGTTCGAAGCGCACTGCAATGACGAAAAGCTTGTTGGTCATACTCCACTAGCAGATTGAAAGCATCCTCATAGCGTTGTTTATCGAGCCAAAAATTGGCCAGAAAAGTCGCTAGTTCACATTGCAATTGCAAATCTTGGGTTGCAACCAATAGCTGCTCTAAGCTATCGACTGACAGGATATTCTCAGTCATTGCGCCATCAGACTTAGAATATTCGGCCAGTGCGCGCCAATACACAGCGGAATCGCTGTTTGTCAGCACGGTAAAGCTGCGAAAATCACTTGTTGTCACTCGCCCTTCGAGGCGAGGTTCGATCAAAATACTCTCCGGTTGGGAGGCAAGTTGCTCGAAACTGATAACGGCGCGGTGTGAAAACGACGGAAAACTGTTTAATTGCAATTGACGATTGGGGACAAGGATTCGAAACGGACTGCGGGCAGTTTCAATAACCAAAACCTCGCCCCGCGACAGCTCCGCTTTAATTTCTATGGGCTCAGCCAAGAGTGCTTCGCTTTTCATCATCCAAAGCAAAGATATCACAATCAAAACACAGCAACGGCGCAACATGTTTTTAGGACGAACCCCGACCACGTTTTCGGCTTGTAGCGATTAGCTGTCTTTCCACGCGTACCCCGTTGCCCTCGCATTACCGATTCTCAGACTCATCGCTTCTGAGTTTTCAATCTGTAGCCAGACTAATTGTGTTGCAAACACCCGTCTCTTAGAACTAGGGTTATCAGGATGATCTTCATAGTCTACTGTGACGTCAAATTTGACATGGGTATATTCTGGGCCAAACGGATTCGCGCCCAATTTTTGCTCAATATCAATAAAATCGGTAGACATCACATTTTCTGCGCGATTCAGTTTGAATATGGTACCTTCGAGAAGCGCTTCGCTGACTGGATGCCACGCATCGACTGCAGAAATGGATGAAGGCACCAAGGTCATCGTGACATCACCATTTTTGTCCTCGTTCACTTTGGTGGACACTAAGGCCGTACCTGTCCCTTTCTTTTTACTCTCTTTTGGATGGTAAGGTGTAAAACGCCCCAGTCCTGCGCGACCGTACCAGCCTACCCACGCATCCGTAACTCCCCATTTGTTTACGATTTCAGTCATGTTATTACTCTCCATTTTGATTGATAAGATGTTTTACTACCCCAAAAAAAGTCAGCGATTGAGTACCTAGGCATGCCCATGCTTGGCGAGCGTTCTCGCTCACTTGATGCAACTTAGTTTGATAATCACGTCCTGGGTACATTGAAACGATGGACTGACGAAGGGTATCGCCCACAATCGCGCTGCCCAACAGGCCGAGCTTTAAAGCCTCCCGGCCGGTTGTTGTCACATTTTCATGTAATACTGCCAGCCACAGTGGCGTTCGATTCTGCTGCGTGGTCTGATTTAAAACCTGAATGACATCGCTAATATCCGAGCGAGATGTGCTCAAATTCAATGCCCAATTTTTCAATTTGGTATGAAACGCATTTGCGAACTCGTTAAATTGGGATCCTTCTAAGAGAATTTCATTGATGATGAATTCTGCGGACTGCAAGGAGGCATTCTCACCAGCCAACAAATTCCGTTCAACCAAATTGACTCCATGGCCAACCTTGCCCAAATGAGCGGTCACCTTGAGATCGATCGGATTAGCCACTTGAATTATCGGATTAAAAAACAGCTTCCAATCCAATCCCATGTCTGTAGGCAGTGGTCTTTTTATGTGCTTGCGCAGCAAATCTGAAAGTGCGATTTTGCCATTTTCGTTAAGCTTGTATTCCGATAGCACCATACTGTGACCGAACCGAAAAGCGCCATGGGTGAATTCAACGGGTAGCTTCACCAACTCATCCTGAGCACGAAAGTAGAAGCACTTATGCTGCTGGAAATAAAAGTCATAAACCGAGCTATTGAGCATAACAGCTAGCGCATCTTCGATAACCAAAGAGTGAAAAATGGCTTGGGTAAAGCGCTGTGACTGCCGAATCCTTTGCCCCCGCGTCAGATTAAATAAGTTACCAACCAATTGATTATGCAATTTCTGAAAAAGTCGGTGTAATTGAACAACAATCACGTTTTCATTATTTCTGGGTTCTGGAATGCCTGCTAAAAAATCTTCCTCGTTTAACGGATCAGGTTTTCTCCAAACGTCAAAATCAGGGGCATTTTCGTGAATAAACCTGCCATTCTCATCAAACAAACTGTCGTCGTAGCCCAAATCACCTTGGCCGTAAACACTATCCAAATTTAACTGAGGAGTAACCTGCCGGGTTTCTGAGCGGCTGGTTTCCGGCACGATATCGTGGGCGATAAACTGAAAAAGGTAGGTATACGCCGGCGGAATCCACTGCTCCCTAGCTATTTCCAAAGCGCGATCTTGATTAAATTTTTCTACGAAATCAGCTTCAGGAGGTGGCGGCGGATCCAACATGGCAACTTTCAACTTGTCCAGCTCGTCTGGTTCAAGAAGTTTTCGTGGCGTGTGGCCGAACATATGGGGACCTAAGCCCCGTTTGTCGCTCATCGTATTTACTCCAGCAATATCTTGGTCCGCAACATAATGGTGTGCTTTTGGTTTTCCGAAACGCTCAAGTCATAGTGACTATCCGGCAACTCACTCACATCCAGTTGAATGACCAACTCTCCTCGATCGTTGGTTGCAAGCCCTTTCCACTGTTTTACGGGCTTGCCATTTTGGTCACTCAACTCCACTAAAAAGTGGTCAACTGAATGGCCACTGACATCCAACACCAAGATATGTTGCATAGCATCCCGGCTTAATTGAGTGGTCTCGACGTCTTGTCCCAGCACCCCGCGCACCGGCTCAACATAAACAATCGCAGGACTCACCATACGATCAGTTAATGTTCCAACCGACATCGGCCCCATGACCAACCACGTGGCGAATGCCCCTGTAGCGACACCGAAAACACCTTGCATCAACGTTTTCCAACTACCTTTGCCCGTCTTCGGCGCTTGCTGGGCACTGGGTGCCATGGCCAATCCTTGAGTCATCAAATCGCTCAGCTCGAGCTCTTCCAAAATCTCAGGATGAAGCAAAATATAATGTTCAAAGGCCTCTAACTCTTGAGCTGTTAATTTGCCGTGTAAGTAGCGTTGTATGACATCAAACTGCTCGATGTACGCTTGATTCATGTCCATCATAACCACTCCACGTCTTCTGTTTTTGCCGAAGTATGTAAATTCACATGCCCAGCAAAGTTGTTCTCATAGTGAGACCGCGTCTCATTTTCTCTCACATCGTTAGTAAAATTTTCTTGGTTACTCGTATAAAGCAGAAAAAGTAGCGTGCAAAACAGCATCGAACTCAAACTTTGTTTGGCAGGATCGATTTGAAATTTAATCAATAGGGCCTGCTTCAATCTTTGCTTTGCTCTGTAGATCACCCTATCGAAGTGCTCGTCTGAGATAGCCAATCTTGCACAGACGCTGGTTTTCGAAAGTCCTTGAACGTAGTAATAATTGAGCAGTTTTCGGTCACGTTCCATGGGCAATTCATCGACCACTTGAACAACCAATTCGAATAACTCCTGTTGACTGGCGTTGTGAAAGACATCACTGCTGATATCTGCGAAGTTGATATCGATGTTGTCGCTCGTTTCAGTTTCTCTGCGAGATTCCTTGCGGAAATGGTCGATCAGCAAATTTTGTGCAGTACTGCGCAGAAAGCTGACAATACCTGCTGGATTGGTTATCTCGCCTATGCGTGCTTTTTTAATAGAAAGGATGAGAGCATCTTGAACAATATCTTGAGCTAGGGAGGGATTCGTACATTGGCGCAAAGTAATGAAGTACAAAGGTCGCCAAAATTGTTTGGCAAATTCTTGTTCAGCCAGCTTGTCACCTTGACCAATACGATTGATTAGCTCACCCGGTACATCCATGTCTGACTCCAAAATTCAAAGAATTCAATGAGTTGATTATAAAATGTACAGCTTGGATCGGTGAAATACAAGCGCTAACGTGAAATGATTCTGTGGCAAGGTGCCTAAAACTGCGTGGCAGTACCGCGACTCTCAGCCATCCAACAAATCACTGATTATGTCTTTATTGCGACGAGAGATGGTCAATTTGTCACCATTTTTCAAAATCACTGCATAGTCGCCTTTTTCATTTGGCTTGAGTTCCGACACGCTGCTGCGTCTAACAATGGATGAACGGTGAATACGAGTGAAGACACTGGGATCCAACTGATTTTGTAAGGTACTCAAGGTTTCACGGTGGAGGACCGTTTTACCGTCGAGCAAGTGGACTTCTGCGTAGTTACCAGCACCTTGAATATAGTTAATCTGGTTGACGTCCAACAACTTGATTTTGCCCGGCTCTTTGATCACCAAACGGGTTTTAAAGGTTCGATGGCGCTCATCAATCAACTGTTGCATCAATTCGCCCAATCCTTTGTAGTCTGTGACCACTGAGTCGGATAAATGGACCAGAGCTTTATCTAAGGCTGCGTAGAATCGCTGATCCTCGAAAGGCTTGAGTAGATAATCGATGGCGTTCAGTTCAAAAGCTTCTACCGCGTATTCATCGTAAGCGGTGACAAAGATCACACTGCATTTTGGGGACAAGTTTTCGGCCAATTGAATGCCCGTCGGTCCGGGCATCTGAATATCTAAAAACACAATATCCGGTTGGTGACTCTCTATCAGTTGCAATGCTTCTGTACCATTTTTGGCTTCAATGACTTGACTGATTTTGGGGTGGTCTTTGAGCAGTAAAGTGACAATTTCCCGCGCAATACGCTCATCATCGGCAACAAGAGCTTTATACATCCGGACCTCCAAAGGGCAAGGTTAAACAGGACAGGTACTGGCCGTTTTCTATCTCTTTGTGTTCAAAGTGATGATCATCACCATAGATATGCTGCAGACGTTTCTTGCAGTTATCTAAACCTATGCCAAATCCCTTATGATCACTGGAATGACAGACTTTATTGGTAAGTCGAATGGCCAATTTATCGTCCTGCTGTTTGATCTCCAACTTCAACAAATTGTGGTCGCTCTCCAGTTGGGAGCCATGTTGAACCGCGTTTTCTACCAAGGTATGCAACAGCATAAAGGGTAATTCAGCATGTAAACATTGAGGATCCACTTCTAACTCAATATCTAGTTTATCTTCAAAGCGCATTTTTTGAATGCTCAAATAGCTTTGAATGAACTCCATTTCCGTATTCAGAGTGGTCAATTGACGACGCTGGTTTTCAAGCACTTTGCGAAACATATGGCTTAATTCACTCAACGCTGACACGGCATCATTCTTCTGATCCAACCTGACTAAGCCGGAAATGGTGTTGAGCGTATTAAACAAAAAATGTGGGCTGAGCTGTGATTTTAGCGCTTGCAACTCTGTTTCTAACAATTGATTGACTAAGTTTTGGTTGTGCAAGGCTTGCTCTTTACTGCGTTCATAGTGACTGATCGTGTAGCCCACACCAATAACCGCAACGTACAGCATAATGTCCAAGTGAATCGGCGTGTAAACCAAGCTGCTCAGAGATTCCAGCAGAACATCTAAGTTAATGCCCCAGTCATTGTTGAGCAAGTGCGACTCGACTGAGCACACCAGCCAATAAATGGGCATAACAATCACTATCATCAGCAAATTTTTCGCCACAAAGCCAACCCGATGCTGATCATCGAGCCTGACAGTGCGCGCAAAGGCAATCAGGATCGGAGTGACAATTGCCCAGTTTCCCCACCAAGGAAGGTAGTAACACCAGTACTCAAACCAATCGACATTGGCTGAGCGCAACATTTGCCTGCGGTAGCTATTTTCCGTAGCGACTACGGTCATGAGCAACCAAAACAACACGTTGGCCAGCACGAAAACCCTAGATGGAAAACGACGCAAGAATTCAGAAATCATATTGGCCAATTACCCGTAAAAAATTAGCGGTACCGCGTGTAAACTTCGACAGCGCCACGACTTGGAAACGGCGGCAACATGCGTAGCGGCGATTATCCTTTCCCCCTTTGCAAAAGGCAAATTCAGAGACTCAAAGCCAGCCTAAAGGCCGATGAGAAAACAACAAATCGGTCACTTTTTCACGTGAATAAAGAGCATTTTTGCTGCTTAGCCAACAATTCGACCACCGTTTCGTGCCTTTAGTCACTTAATATGATCCTTTCAAATCATATTCACAACTCTTCGTAGGCCATGTTATTCGGGGGCTACATAAGATTTAGCCATTTCCCATTTAGACAACGGCCGAACATTCGCGATCAATTCATCCTGCCCTTACCTCCACTTAACCGTTTGTTTGATCAATTCATGGATTGCCATTAGCACCGCGCACGCAACAACCGTAGTTTGAGCTCGGATAACGCAGATTTATCCAATCACAAACAACAAGAAATAAGGCAGCTCGACAAAAAGCCTTATATGGGAGAATAAATATGTACAAAACCAAAAAACTCGCCACCGCCGTGCGTTTTGCTTGTATCAGCAGCTTAGGGCTGTTGGGCTTGAGCGCCGGTCAGGTGGCAGCACAGGAAGCCACGCCAGACGATGATAATGTAGAAAAAATTGCCGTAACCGGTTCCCGTATCAAGCGCACCGACATGGAGACCGCCACTCCGGTGACCATTTTTTCTGCCGAGGATATTGCCAAGTCCGGCATCTCTACTTTGTCTGAGTTTTTGCGTTACAGCACCGCAAGTGGCGCTGGCACCAATACCGAGTCGGCTACTTTGTCGCAAGTCGCCGGCTCCAGTTCAGTGGATGCGAAAAGCTTTGGCTCTCAATATACCTTGGTGTTGTTAAACGGCCGACGACTCCCCATTAACGCAATCGCTTCAGATTTTGTCGACATCAACCAAATCCCACTGGCAGCGGTTGAACGACTTGAATACGTGGCGGATGGCGCTTCTGCTATCTATGGTTCAGACGCGGTTGCCGGTGTTGTGAACATCATCACTCGCAAAGATTTCCAAGGTGTTGATGTAACTCTTGGCTATGGAACCAATGTTCGTGAGCATGACGGTGACGAAATTGTCTTCCAGTTCGTAGCCGGAACTCAGTTCGAAGATACTAGCATTATGTTTGCCTTTGACTACTTTGAACGCAAACCCGTAAGTAGTCAGGCCCGTGGCGATCAATTTAAGTCTGCGCTACTGGATATTGATCATCCTAATGGAGATTCTCGCAGCGGCTCAGGCTACCCAGGTTGGTTGCTAATGTCTGGCAATTCCCCATTTATCACCCGCACTTTTGAAGCTTTCCCTGATTGTCCCGAGATAGATCGGTTTGACCTTGGTGACGGGTTCGCCTGCCTCTACGATTTCGCTGGGGATTATCAATTTGTCCCCGCCAGCGATCGTCAGTCCATTTATACCACCATCGATCATAAACTGAACGACGATGTGAACTTATACGGCGAGTTTCGCTATTCAAGAGCCTACACGCTAACTTCCAATGCTGCTGCTCCGGGTCGAGTCAATGTAACTTCTAGCCCTTACTTGGAAGATTTCCTTGCAACCATTTATGGAGCTGATGGGGCAGCAGATATCGTTGCAGATCCTTCTACGACCGTGCTCATGCAACGTCGCTTTTTGGAATTTGGCAATCGTGAAAAAGACAACACCAATGAAACCTTTTCGTCGATCATTGGCGCTAATGGCGTATGGGCAGATAACTATGACTGGGACATCAGTTGGGGTCACATCAAGCTAACTAACCGTCAAGTGGGTGCCGGCGGCCAAGTCCTACGCAGTAATGTGGAGTCGGCCTTTGCTGATGGTAGCTTGAACCCGTTTGTGATCAATAGCTTCGACACTGATGAAGAAAAAGCCGTTCGCGATGGCATCTTGTCAGCCATCCATCGTACTGGCGAGAGTAACATGACCTTTGCCAGTTTCAGTGTGGGCGGTGAAACGGGTCTTGAATTACCCGGCGGAAACATGGCCTTCGCCACCGGCATAGACTGGCGCAAAGAAGACTTCTTAGACCGTTCAGATACCGCCAGCATTACTGGTGATGTCATCGGTGGTGCAGGTTCCAATGGTGGCGGTGGCCGCGATACCTCGGCTGCCTATCTAGAACTTTCGATGCCACTACTGGATACCTTGGAAGTCGGCGCAGCGGCACGTTACGATAAAATTAACTGGACAGGCAATTCAGGTTCAAAAACCACCGGACAAATCAAAGCGTCATGGCGTCCAACAGACAGCTTACTGTTGCGGGCGTCCGCGGGCACCGGCTTTAAAGCTCCGGATCTACATCAATTGTTCTTGGGTTCATCATTTGGTGTCACTCAAGCCGTGGATCGTAAACGTTGTGATGAATTGGGCGGTGGCGATACCTCTCACCCAGAATGTCGTTCGGTAGAAATCCGCTCACGCTCTGGTGGTAACAAAGATTTAGAGCCGGAAACTTCGAAGAACTACAACGTCGGTGTCGCTTGGAATATCACCGAGGACGTCAGCTTAGTGGTGGATTACTGGTCATTGACGGTGGAGAACATTGTAGGCTCTTTGGGGGTACAAGAGATCCTCAACAACGAGAGTCAATATCCAGAACTAATCAATCGAATCAATGGCGCATTGACTGACCCGGATTCCTTTGTGTTATCCAACTTGCAAAACTTAACGGAAGAAAGCGCCAAGGGTCTGACCATCGATTACGACCACCAATTCCAAACCGACATGGGTACCTTTGGCTTCAACATCCATGCGGATGCCCAATTGGAGCACTTGCGCCAAACCAGTGCGATTCAGCCATTGTGTGATGATGTAGGCACTACCAGCGAGCCAAAATGGAAAAGTAACCTGAACTTAGATTGGGCTAAAGATCAGTGGTCAGCCAATATCTATGTTCGCTATTCCGGCAAAACCAAGGATCATGCTGCCGGTCGCGCCAGTGGCTCCTGTGACTTCATTGACGAAGCCTGGGAAGTGGATTCTTACACTCAGGTGGACTTTCGAGTGGCCTATACCTTTGCCAATAGTTCACAGTTGACTGTGGGACTGCGCAACATAATGGACGAAGATCCACCGTTGACCGTTACCGGTGCGCGAGGCGGTTTGCCATGGCCATTCTATGACTCTGGCTTGTATGACAACATGGGGCGCTATGCCTACATGCGCTACAATTTCAGTTTCTAACCTAACAAGGCGCCGATGGGCGCCTTTTTTATCGGCTGTTCTCTCGCATAAATCTTTTTCGAAAAAAACCTTGCACTTTCCGATTACAAGCGTAATCTAACCACATAGACTACAAATGTAATTATTTACTATGCAAGAAATCAGCAAAACCGAGTACGACGTTCTTGAAGCTTTGTGGCAAGGTTATCCCGCCAGCGCCAGTGATATTATCGAAAGGTTGAACCAGCACAAGCCGTGGCACGAAAAAACCGTAAAAACCTTGTTAAGTCGGCTGGTGAAAAAGGAAGCCATTAGCTTTGACAAACAACAACGCAGTTACCTCTACTTTCCCCTAGTGGAGAGACAGGACTATGTCGCAAAGGAAAGTCAAAGTTTGGTCAAGCGCTTGTTCTCCGGTCGAGTCGCGCCCCTTGTTGCCGGGTTTGCTGACACTGACTCTTTAACCAAGGAAGACGTCGAAGCCCTAAAATCTTTGATATCTGACTGGGAGAAAGACAATGGCTGAATGGATTGTAAACCAGCAGACGTGGTTCAGTTTAGGCTGTATTTTGATGCTGTTGTTGGAACGCCGTTGGTCCGTCAAAATGGGTGCAACGACGCTTTATAAAATGTGGCTGGTTTTGCCAGCAATAGTAATCGTGGCGAGTTTACCCAGTAGTTGGGTCGCGCTTAACACACCGGAATTGCAGCGATATGTGGTGAATTTTAATGAACCATTGCAAAGCACACCATTAACCTTGAGCTGGCAAATGGCTTGGGCTTTAGGCGCAATGAGTGTGATCGTTTTTGCTTTATATGGCCAATGGTCAATGCTCAAAAACACCCGTCAAGGAGCGCCTATTTGTGTCCCTGGAATGACCAAACCTTGGCGTACAAAAGTCAATCAGCCACTCACCAGCCCGATGATTTTCGGCATCATTCGACCCACACTAGTGCTACCAGAGGACTTCACTACTCGATTTACCAAGCAGCAACAAGCAATGATGTTGGAGCACGAAAAAGTACACTTCCTCCGTGCAGACAACTTAGCCAATGTAATGGCGTTGGTTTGGCTGGCTTTGTGCTGGTTCAATCCATTGGCGTGGCTGGCTTATCGTGCTTTTCGCCGCAGCCAAGAAAGTGCCTGCGATGCAAAGGTGCTGCAGGGCAAAACCAAACAAGATCAAGTTGCTTACTGTCAGGCGATGTTGCAATGCGCGAGCATCCCCCACCCGCAGCCACATTTTTATTCACCCTACGGAGAAAAAACCACAATGTACAAAAGAATACAGATGATTCAGAGTATCCAAGCCAGCCGCACCCTGTTTAAAGGATTTGCCATGCTATTAGGTGCAGGACTTCTGACAGGAGTTGCCCTTGCCAAAACGACACCCGAGACTATGGTTCAAGAGGCGGAAAAAGCGCACCCCATTTATCGAGTAGAACCCAGCTATCCGAAACAAGCAATGCAAGAAGATGTTGAGGGTTCGGTTATCTTGAGATTCGATATCACCGCTCAAGGCACCACTGACAATATTGAAGTGGTCAAGGGTGAGCCCATGGGTGTATTCGATCAAGTCTCGATTGACGCCCTAAGCCAATGGAAATACAAGCCCAGAGTGGTTGGTGGCAAAGCGCAATCGCAAGAAAACTTGTTAGTGCAGTTGGATTATCGTTTACAAGCGAATGATACGCAGATGGAGCCACTAGTCGAAGGGATCAAAGTAGTCAGCAAAAAACAGTAATTACCCATACCGCCGCTGGCTCTTTTAACCAAAAGAGTCATCGGCACAATCCTTCAATCCCCTACTGTGTCACTCAGCCTAAAGATAAGTCGATTACAAATTAGCCAATTCGTCCAAATCCGTTTACATTAACAAATCAACTAGCGAAAGACGGTGAAGGCGGATGATGAGAGGCAGATTTGAACCACGGCATGCTTAAAGAGCTGGCAGAATTACCACCGGCCCTACAGCAGGAAATGCTAGCAGAGCTGCACAAAATCGCTCGTGCCTACATGAGTCAGGAGCGGGCGGCTCATACTCTGCAAGCCACGGCACTGGTTAATGAAGCCTTCGTCAAACTCGCTGAAAAGTCGTTAGATGTCATCGATCAGCATCACTTTCTTGCCATTGCCGCCCAACAAATGCGTCGCACTTTGGTGGACTACGCCCGAGAGCGATTGGCCAAAAAGCGAGGCGGTGAAATGTATGCAGTCACCTATATTGAAGATCGAATCAGCGACATCCAGCATGGACAGCAGACGCTAGAGTTGTTGTATCTGGACGAGTTACTCTCGCAATTGGCCCAATTTGACCCCCGCGCTGCCACTATTTTTGAGCTTAAGCTGTTTTCATCCCTGAACAACGGCGACATCGCCGTAATAATTGGCACCTCTTTGGCAACGGTTGAACGTGATTTAGCCATTGCCCGCGCTTGGATGAAAAGCCAACTCAAACAACAAACTCTGCCACCGCAAGGATAGCTTCCCGATATGTCAGATACTAATTGGTCAAAACTCAAATCCTTGTTTGCCGAAGCTTGTACACTGCCTCAAGAGCAACAAGGGTCATTTATTGAGGAAAACTGCGGCAGCGACCTCGAGATGCGAAATCAAATATTGGCGCTACTTGCTGCCCACAACGAGTCAACCCAAAACGGCGGCCCTGACCAAATTGTCAGCCAAGTAGCCAGCACCCTGTTAACCGATCAGGAAGACATCGCACCTGGAGATATGATTGAGCAATTTCAGGTGGAATCGCGCATCGGTCAGGGCGGTATGGGTGGCGTCTATTTGGGCAAGCGGGTCAACAGCGATTTCGAGCAATGGGTAGCCATCAAAATCATTCGCAAACAATATTTATCTCAAGAGAGTTTGCGACGGTTTCGACAAGAAAGACAAATACTCTCTTCCTTAAATCATCGCAATATTGCCAGTTTCATCGGCGGAGGAGAGACAGATAAGGGCAATCCTTACATCATTTTAGAATACGTCAAGGGCATGCCCATTGATCAGTATTGTGAACAACAGAAACTCTCTATCCGAGAGCGTATTAGGTTGTTCAAACAAGTGTTGACCGCCGTTATCTATGCCCATCAAAATCTGGTGGTTCACCGCGACATTAAGCCGTCAAACGTGCTGGTTACCGACTCCGGTGACGTGAAGCTGTTGGATTTTGGAATAGCTAAACTGATCCAGGAGGAGGACTTTGGTGCACAAGCCGATCCCCAACTGACCCGTGATTTTGAGCGGGTCCTCACGCCCGCTTACGCCTCACCCGAGCAATTATTGGGCGAACCGGTCACCACACGTTCTGATGTCTACGCATTGGGCACCTTGCTCATGCATGTGCTCACGTCAATGCCCGTGTTTGACCTCACCGATAGCAATCGTCGAGAAATTGAAAATCTAGTGTTGGAAACCCAACCGCAAAAACCCAGTGCCAAATGCCAGCATTCTAATCAGCCCGACATACAGCGCCGTGCCAAGTTATTGCGCGGAGATTTGGATAATATTGTCCTCAAAGCACTGCAAAAGTCCCCCGAACGACGTTATTCCAGTGTCGAGCAATTTTACCAGGACATTGAAAACTATCTCAGCAACTACCCCATTTTGGCCAAACCCGATAGCCGGTGGTATGTGTTCAAGAAGTATCTGCAACGCAATCGCTTCTCATCGGCAGTCTTGGCGGTGTTTTTGCTCAGCCTAGTTACCTTTACTGGGGTGGTCACCAATCAGCGAGTGTTGATTCAACAAGAAAGAGACGAGGCCGTTCGACAAGCCTTTATTGCCGGTGAAGCCACCCAATTTTTGGAAAGAACCTTTGACGCGTCTGATCCAAATCTGAATAACGGAGAAGAGGTGACTGCCAGAATGCTGCTGGATACGGCCATCGAAAATCTGCAAGAGCTGGATTCATCACCGGATGTAAAAGTACCTTTGATGATCATTCTGGCAAGGGTGTTAAGCCAAGCTGGTGAGTACGACAAAGCAGGCCCACTTTTGAACCAAGCACAAGAGCTGATCAATGAGCACCCCGATCCGTCAGTCAAACAGCATGCATTGAATCAACTGAATGTCATCAATCAAATGGCCACATTGAAAACCTATCAAGGACAGTATCTGGAATCCATCGACTTGCATGAGCGCCTACTGCCCATGTTGGAAACCTATCGCGGTGTGATAGCTCAGGCCGATTACGACAACCTGTTCATAGAGACTCAGTTTGGGTTAGGTACTGCTTATTCTTACAATGAGCAAGAAGAGCTGGCGCTGAGTTATTTTGAAACCGCCAAAAACTATGCAGAAGCCTTGTTGGCCAGCGACTCAAATGAATTGGATTTGACGATACTCGACTTACCCACTCGCTATTTTGGCTATGGGCATTCGTTGCGAGGCACCGGTCAATACGAAGCGTCTGTGGAAGTGTTACAACGGGGCATAGAATTACATCATCAACTGGGTATGCAACCCGATTTGGAATTGGCCCACGGTTTGAACCAGTTAGCCAGTACTTTGTTAAAGCTGGAGCGTTTAGATCCCGCCTTGAACGCTGCCAAGCGAGGTTTGCAAATTCGACAGGATATTTATTCAGGCCCACATATCGAAATTGCTGCCAGCATGGGGATGGTTGCCAATATTTACTCGGCGTTGGGCCAAGTGGAAGATGGACTGGCCATACGCTTGCAGATGCTAGACATTGTTGGCGAAACAATGGGCGAGGAGCATCCCTTTTATGGCATGGTGCTCAATGTAATAGGTAAACTGAATGTGATGTTAGGCCGATATGAAACTGCCAAAGACTTTTATCATAAGAGCCACAAACAGATGCAAATCTCCTACCCAAATGGCCATGCACATCAAGCTCAGCCTCTCCATGGCCTCGGTCAAATTGCGCTGCTTGAAAATGACAATAAAAGAGCATTGGACTACTTGCGACAATCCGTCGAGATTTTCGATGACAAGCTACAAGTTGACCACCCTACCAAAGCTCGAGCTTTGGCATTTTATGGCATTGCTTTGCAACGTGATAATCAAATAGCTACTGGAAAAGTCATGTTTGAACGGGGTATTAACATGATGAAAGCCTTGTACGACGAACAAAGCCAAACTTATCTACTGTTTCTAAAAGACATTGACGCGGTGCAAAATGTGGGCAAACCGAATGTTTAGATCGGCGGGGAGCAGCATCACTGGCCCTGTTCGGCCGAACAATCAAGACGCCATCTACCATGATGATGAGCACGGTTTATGGATTGTGGCCGATGGTGTGGGTGGACACAATGGCGGAGAAGTTGCAGCTAATTTTGTGTGCCAAAACGTACCGGAAAAACTGTCTCACAAGTTCGATGCAAAAGCGGCTCTGATGAATACCCACCAGCAGTTGCTGTTGATGTCACAAGAGGATCATAAACTGGAGAATATGGCCGCCACTGTGGTAGTAGCACAACACTTCGGTTCAATGCTAGCCATCCACTGGGTAGGCGATTGCCGAGCCTACCTACTGCGAGGAGACACCATTCGACAACTCACCCGAGATCATACTGTAGTTCAAGACCTATTGGACATTGGTGTCATCAATTCCGAGCAAACGAAACACCATCCCAAACGACATATCATCACCTCTTGCATCGGCGGTCGCGCAAGCCACTCACCAAAGATCGATGGGGTTTCGCTGACACCGTTAAATGGTGACCGTATTTTACTTTGCTCCGACGGACTGCATGACGACCTTAGCGAAAACCAAATCCTGAATGCATTGGTGCAGAATCCAAAAACAAATGAAGCCGTGCACGAACTGATAAGGTTGGCCGAACAAGCAGGGGGTACAGACAACGTATCAGCCGTAGTGATCGATTGTTTGTCTACATCTGATGAAATAACAATAGAAACCAAGCCAAATCCCTCTTTACTAGAAAGGCTCAAGCGCTTACTTTCCTGACGACTTCAATCGGTTCATTCTTTTTAACCCATAAAAAAACAGAGCCCACTGACTCTGTTTTTTCATCGGCCTGATAAAGCCCTTTTAGTTAGGCATTGATACACGCTTTCTGCAAATTACCGATGCCAACAAAGCCAATATAATCCAACTAGACGAACCGCCGCCACCAGAGCCTGATGGTGAAGGCGTTGGGGTCGGAGTTGGTGTAGTAGGCTGTTCGGAACGAGTCGGGTCCAGCGGATAGGCATCTTCAGCATCGGATACTCCATCGTTATCATCGTCATTGTCGGCGTTGTTACCAATACCATCGTTGTCGGTGTCGAGCGACTCGCTGGCATCCAAGGGAAATGCGTCTTCGCCATCTACCACGGTGTCGTTGTCGTCATCGTTATCGGCGTTGTTACCTACCCCATCAGAATCCGTATCAATCGTCTCATTGGGATCGTTGGGGAAGGCATCCTCAGAATCCTTAACGCCATCGTTGTCACTGTCGGTATCGTCGCTACTGTCACAGACGTTGCCGATGCCATCGCCATCAGAGTCCAATTGGTCGGTATTGGCCATGGTGGGGCAATTGTCAAATTCGTCAGCAATATTGTCATTGTCGCTATCTTGTTGTGCCAATGTTTGACCGCCATAGTAAACCTGCACCGAGCCACCCGCTCCTGTGTAGTCATTAGTACTCATATCCGGTGCTCCCACTGCCCAATCTGGCTGTGTGTCGGCGTTCACATCGCCAATATAGGCCAGAGCGTAACCAAATTGACTTTGGTCTTTGCCCACCAGCGTTAGATATTCAGCAAAGCTACCATCGCCCTGATACAACGTGACTTTACCGTTGTTTTGCTGCGCTTCGGCATCGTGATTAAACTGACTGGAGCCAACCATGATACTGGTGGCGTCTGTGTAAGCTAAGCTGGGCAACACGGCCACTGCCAGACCAAACTGCTCTTGGTCTTGCGTACCATACCAAACATAGCCTGCACTGCTGGCAACGCTGGAAGGACTTTGCCAGTAGCGATCTGTACTAAGATACAAATAAACAGCGCCGCGATTACCATGTTGGTAAGCACCAATCACCAGATCGGCAATGTCATCCCCGTCTAAATCTTCACCACTGGACAAGCTGTAGCCAAAGTAATCTGAATTCAACTCACCAAACAGCGTCACATCTGACTGTTCTTGCAAAGGCGTAATCCAATCGATATTCCGTCCTAAGAACAAATCGACACGGCCGGTGCTCACCGATGCGCCGCCGACGGCGATGTCTGCAAGGGTGTCACCATCCAGATCAGAAACCGCAATGGCACTTCCCAGACGAGCGGTTTCGTCCACATAAAAGGTTTTACTCGGTACAGCCTGTGCGTCCAACCAATATTGATCAGCGGCCAGATACACGTGCACTGCGCCACTATTGTTGGATGGCGTAGAGTAAGAACTGGAACCGACCAACAAATCGTCCTTACCATCATTGTCCACATCTTCAATGGTCAAAGCGGTACCAAAGTTGGTGACGTTTTGAACTTGTGGTATGGAAAACACCGGCTGCATTCCTGAATCAGAACCCAAAAACACCTGTACTTTGCCATAAGCATTAGTCACAAAGTCGTCAAATCCATCGCCATTGATGTCGCCCGCAGCAACTCGGTCGAGAATGAAGTCTCCGCTGACACTGATTGTCTCATCTGTGGTATTCAAACCAGACGCACTGCCATATCGAATCAGCGCATAGCCGTAGGTGGACGTTTCTGAATCAAAGGCGTTGGGCGCTAATGCCACAACATCATCAAATCCATCACCGTTAAAGTCTCCACCGGCTAACGCAGCACCCAATTGCGGTTCAGACTCGCTGACAAAGGTACTGAAGGAAGTCGTTACCGGCGCACTTCCATGGGCAGCATTGGCGATCCGAGGAGCGCTACCATTGGCAAACTCCATTTGGTTGCTTGCACCGTCTCCGTCACTGTCCAGTGCACCGTCACTGCCGTCATCCTTATTCAAGCCATAGAGTTGTTCCCATTCGTCTGGCATACCGTCTGAATCACTGTCTGTGGCATAAATTGGATTGTTAGGGAAGGCATCGTAAAAGTTAATGGTGCCATCTTCATCATCGTCGGCGACGGTAATCGTCGCCGTCATCACACTTTTCTCATCCAGTCGTGGTCCTAGATCAGTCGACTCGATTTCAAAAGAGAATATCCCTTGTTGCTGAGCGACTTGCGGATCGATAACCAGGTAGAAGTCCAAAATGGCCTCTTCTTCCACGTCTAATGTTGGCAGCGCACAAATCACCGTTTGATTGACAATACAAGACGGGCTGGTTTGACTGACTTGCACACCGTCAGGCAGCGCAAAGCTGATCACTGGACTGCGCGCCGTCAAACCGTCCCAAGAGGTGGGTTTTTGATTCACTACCGACAATGAGAACAAGTAAGGTTGCATAGGCTCTGCCAATTCGTCGGTCAATTTCGCAACTGTGACCTTGGTCACCTCTTTGGCCACAATCTTGCCGGTGGTTTTGCAGACATAATCATCGGTAGAGGGATCATTGGGCCCACGTAAATCATCCATACACACTTGAACGCCACTGGTGCTGATGTCAAAGACATGGGCAGCGGTGAGCAAGCCTTGCCCTGCTAATGTGTTGTGCTGGGGAGGAACCGGCTCACCGTTATCGTAAATACCAATGTGTTGCCAGCCATCATCTTGATAGGACACCACACCATCGCCCCAGTCCACCAAAATGGCCTGCGGGATACCGAAGGTGCCTTTATCGGCATCGTCAAATTCAAACAAGAAAGGATGGTCAAACCCGCGACCCACCACAATTTCATCTTGTTCAGGCACAATAATGTCTACGGTATCTGGCACGGGCTCGACTTCAATCAAGCCAAGATAAGGTAGCTCAGCAAACTTATCCCCGTCGCTGACCCGGAAAGTCAGGCTATCTTCACCGAAGTAGTCGCCTTCAGGCGTGTACAGGTAGTCTAGGTGATTCGCTTGGCTGTCGAGTAGCGTCAATGTGCCGTTTTGTGGGCTCTGCAGGATCTCAAAACTCAATTCGTCGAGGCCACCAAAGCCGATAAAGCCGTCCAAATCTTGTGCACTCAAGCGCAGGTACAACGAGGTATCTTCTGCCATAGAACAAGCTGTTCTTTGAGTAAATCCGGCGTCTGCAAAGCAATCCTTAGCCAAATCGGTGGGAGCACGATAGGCGCGGCTAACGTCCACCAGCACCGTGGCCGGTTCGCTCACATCGATACCATCATCGACAACAAAAGAGAATCTATCCTGCCCTTGGAAGTTCAGGTCAGAAACATAATCCACTTTGGCGGACGCGTCGGTGATGTCGTAAAACGGTAAGGTTTCAAAGATATGCAAGAAGTAATCTGCGTTGTCGTTGTTGGCTTCCAGAACGTGAAATTCCGTCGAATTCACTGATACGTGTCGGGGTTTGCCCATATTGCCAAGTACAAAGCTGCCGTCGACGGTAACACCATCACCCGTAGACTTGGCTTCCCCGGCGAAGGTGCCATCGGGCGAAAAGCGCTGGATCCGAGAGTTCGCCGTGTCGACCACGTAAATGACATCATTTACGTCCACATCCAAATGGGCCACGGATTTAAACTGGCCAGGACCCTCGCCAACCCAATCTTTTTTATCTAGCGGGCGGTCACAAGTTTCATCAGTACATTGAAAGCCTTTTGAAGACTGTTTTTCAACATCGCAATAGTTGTACGGCACGTTGGTGTCAGGATCGGTCTTGTTGCCAGTACATTTACCTAGCCAGCCGATGTAGTCGCCGACGCGTTTTTCGCCGTCTATTACTTTGGGTGGGCCAATTTTATGAATGCGGGTATTACAAATCTGATAGAGGTTGCCATCAGAGTCCGTATCCATCCAATATCCCGCATCGCTTGCGCCGTTGAATCCTTGGCAATCACTTAAAAAGCGTTCACCGTCTTTTACTGCGCCCAGATAGAGATTCGGATCATCATAGTCGAACATGTAAATACGCTGTTTGTCATTGACGTAAATCACCTTGTGAACGCCATCAACATGGGTATTAACCAAGGTATTCTGAAACAAGGTGATACCATGTTCACTTTGGCTCAAAGTGCTATTAAGGTACTTCGAGCTTCCGGGCCCGGTACGAATCGGGTTTAATTCACTGTCTCGTCCGACAATAAAAATTTCACGACTACTGCCGCTGCCATTGACACTAGTCCACCAGAGATTGGCGTCATTATCGACTTGAAACACGCCCTCAAAGCCGCCTTCATCGCCAACTTTTTCTGCGACCAACTGCTCATCCACAAACTTAGCTAAGCGCTTTTGGGGGATTGCGTCGCTGCCGCCGCCAGTACAAACCCAGCGAGAGTCAGAAACGAACTGTTCGTCTTCGTCGGTAATATGGACGTATCGAGGGCGGTAAATAAAGTCTCCCGGCGCGGTTTTACCGCCGCTTCCATTGCAATAACACTTTTTTATAAAATCCTTGTGATAAATCCGCTCCAGCAGAGCTAATTTCCCCTCCAGGGCCTTGCCATCAGTATTGTCAACTGGACAGGCAAGGTTCTCCACGGTAATGCCATCGGTAATAGGTTCCTCAGGTTGCAACCGATAATCTTCGATGAAAAATGGGTAGAGCGGCGCGACAAACTCACCGTTTTGTGGGCGATCAAGCATTTTAAAGGCCAGTGGATCGACACGCCCATCAAGCATATCCGTATCCACACCAGTTAAGGTGATCGCGACTGGCCGAGAGGTAATCGTGCTGGCTCGATTGTCATCAGCCGTAGGAGTCGTATTGGTACCCGGTGATTTTATGGTGACCACTTGGCTATAGGCGTCCGGATCTTGTGCCGTTGCTTGAGTCACATTGCCGGTGGCATCAGTAGCTGAATAATGAATGGTATAACGGCGGTCCAACTCTAATTGGCTTGGCGCGTCATTACTCACTTGGGGATTGGGATCGGCAAGGTCTGCCACCAAAGGCGAACCAAAACTAAAAGAATCGGCAACCACATCAATAGGCGTGTCAGAATAGCGAGCGAACCCAGCTGGGGCTACCAGCAATGGTCCTTGGGTATCTTGTACAGTGATCCGCTGAGTGATGGACGCCGTGGGTGCCACATCTTGATGGTAAATACCATTATCCGAAGCGGTCCAATTGACCGTGATTTCCTCACCTATTGGCAAGAATATGGGCGCATCGTTACTTAAAAACACAGTTTTGCCGCAATCATCCGAGTAGCTAATAGTCGACAGCAAATCGTCTTCGACACGAGAGAAAAATGAACCACCAAAATTTCGCGCTTCCACCACGATATCTTGTTGGCTGGTGTTGATGCGCGGCGTATGTATGTCATATATCGTCAACGTTTGGGTTGCCCGGTTACTCACCGTAGGCTCTGTGTCGGCCAACAGTCCGGGAACCCCGTCCACTTTATCAGATACGTATCCAGCGGTCTTTAATCCCGCTGTTTTTGCCACGCCTTCGGCCACTTGATTCAAGAAATAGCGCAGTTTACTTGCCGACTCTCCGGAGGCTTTTGCTGCTTTTTTGCCTACCGCCTCGCCGTACTTAGCTTCGCTCGAAGCGTTGGGTATCATTAGGTAGATGGGTAAAGCCACATCCCAAAAAGGGGAAACTTGGGTGGTCGCTTCCCAGTCGATGCGATAACGTCCTTCTGGAAACGTCAGCACACCGGGATCAGGGTTGACGTCTCCACTGACAGTAAGCGCTAAGGTGACTTGTGAATTCGCGTGTTCGACCAAAGGTACGCCAATATCGCCCCATTCATTGGGCTGTGGAATTTTGGTGATGTCCCAAAATCCAAACCAATTTTCGTAGGGATAGGTATAGCGGGTCCCTTGCTGGGTGTAGTCTTCAGGCAGAATAAAGTTGCGGTAACAGTTCTCCCCCACAGGTCCATCTTCATAGGGGCGATTTTCATTGGGTATGAAGGTATCATCGTCGGGAACAACCAACACCGGTGCCACCGCTTTGAGCGCCAGATTGGTGGCAAACTCCAGCAATTCCCCCGGTCTGCTGACCGGAGCAAAAGGCACCAAGCCAGCTACCACAGCGGTGTCCAAAGCGCCCGTGTAGAAAGACTGTAAATTTCTTAAATTCTGATTATCCTGAGGGGTTTTATCCTCTGCATGACTGCCTAGAACCTGGCTAAGCGTCAAAGCAATCACCGTCACTTTGATCCAGCGAACCGGGGTTTTTATTGTTAACGAGCGCATTTTTCATCCTTTTTGAGTACAAATAGACCGTCGTAATCAAACAAGCGGAAATGCGTCTAAAAAACCCTCACGTTTTTCGGTTTAACTTTCTCAGCTATGAAAGAGTTGTATAAAAACTCCAATGAATCGCAAAGTTCCTCTACAATCGAATCAAGGTTAATCTCAGGTCGAATTGCCATGACTTCAAACATTTCAACGATTTACCCCGCTATGCTCTTGGGTTTTGTAACTTCCAATGTTTGGGCTTCCAATCAAGAAAAGCCGCTGATCAGTTATCCCAACTACAGCGGACAATACCAAGGCTTTACCTTAGTTCTCGACGAACGATTCGATGAATTCAATGGTGAGATATGGAAGAAAGGTGATGGTGCGGTGGGCGCAGAAGCCTATTGCCGATTTGTGGATCACGGGATCCAGATCGTCGATGGGGTTTTGGAGTTGGTGATCCGCGAAGAGCCAATTGATGCCAGTTGGTCTGTGGATCATCAACAGCAAAAAGGCCCTTACAAATATTCCTGCGGCGAATTGCGCTCACGGCCAGAAAAGCAAATCCGCTATGGTCGCATTGAGACCCGCATGAAAGCACCTAATCGGGAAACGGCTTCGGGCTATATCTCCTCGTTGTTCACCTACACCAACGACTTTACTCCAGATGCACCCGCCAATGCTGTGCAAGAATGGGAAGAGATAGATGTGGAATTGGAAGGCGGCCGGCCGGACAAATTCCAAGCCAATCTAATTTACGGTATGAACACTTGGGAATGGTGGCGCACCCGCAACTACGGTGCTTGGGAAGATAAAATTGTCGTGGGCCCGGTCGACGAATGGCGCGTGTTCGCCATAGAATGGGTGCCTGATGCCATTCGCTGGTACGTAGATGGCAAGCTGGTAAAAACGCTCAAACAAGATGACATTGATTGCCAACCTGAGTGCGTGCCGCCACAAAAGCTACCGACTCCGATCCCCGACAACCCAACTAACTTGTTTATGAACTTTTGGATCCCCAACGACGTCATCCAAAATGAGTTTGGTGGCAATAAAAAAGATAACGTTTATCCAATGAAAACCCAGTATGACTGGATCCGTTATTACCAATTGGATTCTCACCCTGTGGAAAACTGGGACTGATCCAAAAAAGCAAAAAGTGGACATCAACGGAGGTTCAATTCGTTGATGTCCACTTTTACTTTGGGAAGGATTGAGGAAGTTGACCTACCCTTTCGCGGTAAATCGAATTTTAAGCTGACCGACTCAGTCGACGGCCTGCCAATGCCTCAAATTAAAACACTAGGACTCAACGCATCCTTTTAATCCACTACCAAACAAATCTTTCCAACCGTCTTGGGCACTGTTGGCTTTGTTTTGGGTCACATTTCCTAGCAACGCATCGCTGACAGTCAAAATGCTGCAATCGTCTTCCGCCTTCAATGCTAGTTTCAGCATTGATGTGGTGGGGCCACCCCAATCCGGTGCCAAGTAGCCTACCAAATACAAGGATTTTCCGGGTTCACACATTTGCACACGATACCACTCCAGCGATGCGCCGTTTGGCGATATTTCCAGCAACGCCCCTCCTTTGTCAGCACTAAATTGCATCGTAGAACCGTCTCCTAAGGCACGATAGTCAGCCATCCACCACTGGTCAATGCGCTCAAAAATCGCGTTCCACACCACATCAATGGGCTTTTCAATACGAATATCAAATTGATAGCTAAAGATGTTGGCCACACTGTGTTCGATGTTCATAAACTTTCCTCGTGGTCATCTTCGACCAGCATTTTCAAACGTTCAATGGAAGAAGTGACTCCCTTCACATGGTGCAACAACCAGCCACTGCAAACTGCCTGAAGTGGTGCAATATTGATGTAATTCCAGCGCGTTCGACCTTCTCGATGGACTAGGATCAGATCCGCTTGCTGCAAAATATCCAAATGCTTTAATACGGCGGTCCGGCCAATGTCTGGAAATAAGTGCACGATGTCACCCGTGGTTTTGGGACTTCCAGATAACGCATCCAGAATAGACCGTCGTCGAGCATCGGCGAGGGCCTTCCACACACTGTCTTGAGTTTGATTATTATATGTCACCATATGGTGACATTAGATGCCAAAGCAAGGGATGTCAAATCCCTTGAGCAAAAAGAATCAATTTAAAATGCTTTGAGTAGAAGTTGCTCTTAGTCGCCCATGCAGGTGACCAGGTCGCCAAAACTTGCCTCAGGGTCAGAGCTGAAAACGGGCTCTTCACAGGGGGTGGAAGATATCATGCCGCTGCCGGAGCTGTTGTATGCCCACTTTCTGACCGTGCCTTGGGAATTCATTGACAGCCCAGCTAGTGTGGTCGTTCCGCTGCCAGTTTGCTGATAGAAAGCGTAGAAAGGCAGGTTCAGAATAAACAAATCTGATACGCAGGTATTGACGCTAGCTGGAGACGTGCCTGATTGAACCTCACCACAGAAGAAGACATCTTCGGTTGAAGCTCCATTAACCGCGTCCCGCACAGCCTCACGAAACTCACCGATTGTAAGCCGATCTTCGGGCACTTCTTCAGCACCACCACAACCCGACAACAGCAGAACACAACCCAATATTCGAACAAACATAAAACGCGTTAGAGGCATGTTTCGTCCCTGATAAATATGATTAGGTTCGACGTCTCGTGCGAGCCGCCAATGAGGCTATACCCAAAGCCAGTATCATCGCTGTAGCTGGTTCAGGAATACGATTGGGATCGTCAGGAAACACCTCTTCAGCCGTACCCTGTACGCCCACGGTAAATCCATTCCAAAATTCATTGGAGGCACTTTCCCAGGACAAGGTGTCAAATGCGCCGGTGAATTGAATTACACCGTGTGGCTCGGAACCACCTACGTTGGAACTGTTCAATTCATAGCGGAAGTCGCCATTGCCCAAATCCACCACGTTTTTGGTCACGCCGCCACACCCCCAATAACCACAGGCATTGCCATCCACACCGCCGACACTCAGAATGTTGAAATCCTGATTCAGAAAAGAATACCCATTGCCATTGAGACTAACAAAAGCAAACACGGGATTGGCGATGGTTTCAGAAAAAACCAGTGTTTGATTTCCTGCATATCGCAAGGCGACAATGTCTGTACCTGTTGGGCTGTTGTCTACTTCATCGCTTGTGTAAGGTGAAATGCTGTCATCTCGACCCGAACGGCCATTTTGATAATAATCAACACCACCACTGGATTGATAAAAGCCAATTCCGCTTTCATTAGTATAAGTGACATCCAACATGCTAGTTGAGGTATTGATCAATCCTCGCCCTTCGAATCCGATACCTGGGTCTAAATCGCTACCAAGCCAATCGGTCCAATAAATCTGCGCCGCGTTTGCAGCTGTACCAAACATTAAACTTAATGCGCCAATCGCAGTCATTTGAGTCAATCTTTTCATGATACCCATTCCTTTTTATGTTCCAACTTTGAGTCTTAGGCCTCTAATAATTTCCCTACTGCTGATCATGGGTAAACTGCAATCAAAAAGCCCTGCGTACATCCTAGCTCAAAAATGCGGCATTTTCTCTCTATAAAATGACGAAAGATAGGGTCCGTTGGCTCTTGATGTGGATGTCACAAAAATTTACACTGGTCTATCCAGTCAAGATCTTCCTAGTCCAGAAATACCATATCTAATTGATAATTATATATTTAATTGGTTGGCATAATATTTGCTATTTTATATTTTGAATACATTTTGATCGCCTCCAGAGCTTCTTGAGTTGGAGTGCAACTATTCTTAACTTTATGGAGATAACATGTTTAAACGCCTTTTTGTTGCAGTCTGTATGTTTACAAGTTCAATCAGTGCAAACGCTTCTCTTATCGTCTTTCAAGACGATTTCAATTCTGGGTCCGCCTCAGCTAATTTTTCAGGCTTTACCCAAGTAGTGACGTCTCCTAATGGTCAGAAAACCTATTTAGGCAATTTGAGTGATCAGACTGCAACCTTGTCGTTGTCAGACTTGTCATTGATCACCGACTACAACATTTTAGAAATCGAGTTCGACCTGTATGCCATCCGCAGCCTCGATGGTGCAGCTAACGGAAACAACGCCCCGGATTCCTTCGAACTATTGATCAACAATGAATCCTTGTTTGTTGATGTGATTCGCGCCCCCAGAAAGCAAGGGATATCCCATAGTGGTGCAGAAAATGGCATCGAAACCGCCTACGATAACGACGCCTTTGGAAACAACTGGTACTATGGTGGCGCGACTACCTTTCACTACTCGTTTAAAGTGTTTAACTTTGGCGATACTTTGACAATTGATTTCAAAACTGACACCAACACCGGTTGGAACAGATGGCAAGACGAAGCGTTTGGTATCGACAACGTTCAAGTGACGGCTGTTCCTGAACCTTCTATGTTAGGGTTGTTAGGTCTGGCATTGTTGAGCTTGGGCCTGCGTCGCCAAAAACAGTAAGATCGTATCGTTGGCCGATATGGATTAAGGCAAATCTATAGGGTCAATCTTGAAATCAAATGCAAAATATTGACAGGACCTGCTGGCGTAGGTCCTTTTTTGTTGTTTATTCAGTTGCCACTAACGTCGACTGGAGTTGCGGATTTGTAGCTCGGTAGGCAAAATTGTAGAGACCACCGGTTCATTTTTGAGCAAGCTCAACAAAGAGTCCACCAATGCCTTCCCCCCGGCAATGGTATCTTGGCGAATTGTCGATAGGGACGGATGAGTAAATGCAGCGACGGAAATATCGTCGTAACCCACCACAGCAACCTCTTTTGGAACGGCGACATTCGCCTCCCCCAAAGCTCGAACCATGCCCAGCGCAATAGTATCACTGGCAGCAAATACTCCGTCGTATGAGAATTGATTATCTTGCAGCAACTGTTGTGTAACTTGATAGGCATTGTCGTAATTAAAATGGATTTCTAACGGCTCGACAACACTCAGGCCTGCTTCTTCCATTGCTTGGCAGTACCCTTCGTAACGCTGATTCATTTCGAAGGACAGCACACCGGCAAAGACGATTCGCTTACAGTTTTGTGCAATCAAATGAGAGGTGGCCAAATAGCCGCCCAACCGATTGTCAGTACCCACAGTAACGTAGTCCCGTTGTTGCGACTCGGCTCCCCAAACCACGATAGGATGTTGGCTATCAAACAGCTCATCAAATTTATCGATGTCGTCTCCCTGTCCAAACACAATCAAGCCATCGGCTCTGCGCATGGTAAAATAGTCTGCCAGTCTAGTAGAGCTATCAACGTTGTGAGACACCAATAACACGTCGTATCCATGGTGCCGTAATTCCTCAGCAATCACACCGACAATGCTCAATACAAAGGGATCAGTGATGGATTGATCCAACTCAGAACTCTTAATGATCACCACCGCAATGGTGTTGGTTTTTTGTAAACGAAGGTTGCGCGCAGCGGCATTGATTTTAAAGCCATTGTCAGCCGCTAGCTTCTGGATACGCAGGCGGGTTTTCTCTGCAATCAAAGCGTTGTTGTTTAGCGCTCTAGATGCGGTTGACTCAGAGACTCCGGCCACTTTGGCCAGATCAGACAAGGTTCTTATTTTTATCGACATGCACTCAAGTGCCTTTTTGTTCCAATCCTGTCCATGAAAATACGCTAAAACTGACCGTTTGTTAAATTTATCGGAAAAGACAAAATGCAATCGATTGCAAAAAATAATTGCAATCGATTGCATTTTTACATATGGTTAACAAAGCGACACTAAACCAAGCACTCTAAATTGGTTGGTTGAATAACAAAACACATCACACAGGTACGCTTAAATGACTATCAAAACTCATTCTCCAACGTTGTTAGCATCGGCAATTGCCCTCGCCTTCTCTGCCACAGCATATGGCCAAGAAAGTGACACTAAGCAGGGTGAAAAATCCGTCGATTATGTAGAACAAATTATTGTCACCGGCATGGCCAGTGGCCGAGCCGTTCGAAAAGTGGATGCTTCCTATGCGTCCAGTATTCTCAGCGCCGAAGACATTCAAAAGCTAGCGCCCAAAAGCACAGCCGATTTGTTTAAAGCCATACCCGGAATTTGGTCTGAGAGCTCAGGCGGTGTGTCCGGTGCCAACGTCTTTGTCCGGGGTTTTCCGGGAGGTGGCGATGCGCCATTTCTAACGGTTCAATTGCAAGGTGTACCGGTATTCACACCACCAACTCTTTCCTTTTTGGAAAACTCAACTTTGTTTCGTCTAGATGAGACCGTGGACTATATGGATGCCTTGCGTGGCGGTCCTAGTTCAGTGGTATCTAACGGACAGCCGGGGCTTACCACCAACTTTATTCTCAAAGAGGGTGGCGAAACCACCGAAGGCCGGGTGAAGTACACAACCTCAGACTATGACTTGCAGCGCATTGATGCGGTGATCAGCGGTGCATTGGCCGACGATCTCTATTTCATGCTCGGAGGCTATGTACAGCAGAGCTCGGGTATTCGTGACGCAGGATTTGATTCAGAGAAAGGCCACCAAGTAACACTGAATATTACCAAAGTGCTAGACAACGGTAAGATCAACCTGTTTACCCGCATCACCGATGACCATGGTGCATGGTACCTGCCCACGCCTTTAGTGTCTGGAGTTGACAATAGCTACACCCAGTTGGGCACTCTCAATCGTCAGGCGACCATCCAATATGGTCCTGACGGTGAAAGTGAAGCCTTTGATTTTGGTGAAGGTCGAGGTTGGGATGGCTCTATCTCTGGCGGCAGTATCAATTTAGATTTAGCCGGCGATTGGACCTTCGTCGACCGCTTCGCTTACACCTCAGGCAGCGCCGATACATTGGGTTTGGTACCAGACGGTGATCCCGTTGCCTTATCTACCGTTGCCGACAGCGGTGACACAGCCACCGGAGCCGTAACCGGCGATACTTATGCGGGCAGCACACTTGTGCAAGGCATCGGACGTTGGGTAGTTCGTAAGGAAATCGAATCTTTCACCAATGACTTGGCCCTAACCAAACAAGGCGAACAGTTCAAAGCTACCTTTGGCTTGTTTACCAGTAATTTTTCAGCCAACGATTGGTGGGCGCTGGGCAATCAGGCCTATCATGTGGTCGCTCCCGGCGGTGAGATGCTCACCGGCATTGACTGTAACGACAATCAAGACAGCTGTGGCTGGAACTACGACATTAATTCTACCGGCGACGGCTCAACCCGCGCATTCTACGTGGCACTAGACTATCAGTTTAGCGACGAGTTGAGCGCGGATATTGGTGTGCGTCAAGAGAACCATCAAATTGAATACACAGTAGACGAAGGCTTGGATGGTCAAATCACCAAATCCGTCATCTACGATGAAGACGATCTGGCGTTCACCGTCGGTGCAAACTGGCAGTTCGAGCGCAATATGGGTGTGTTTGCCCGCTACAGTGAAGGCAGTAAGATGCCCTACTTCGACGACTTTCGGGATAACTACGGCGCTTATGAAGGCGGCGAAGATTTGATCAAAGATGTCACTCAGTTTGAGCTTGGCTACAAAATGGCGGGGGAAAACTTCAACCTCTACGCCACCGGTTTCTACAATGAAGTCAAAGGCGACACCTTTACTCGTTTACCCGGTGCACCAACCGAAGTGCTGACCAATGAAGCCATGGGTGTAGAGTTAGATGCGGCCTATTACAACGATAGCGGATTCTCCATCAATTTGAATGCCACCATTCAAGATACCGAAATCACTCAAAGTGCCACAAACGAAGGCAATGAAGCGCAGCGCCAGCCAGGTTGGCAGTTGCGGTTAACGCCAAGTTATGATTTCGACTTAGGTGAATACTATGCCACCTTGTATGGAACCCTATCGGCGGTAGACGACCGTTACGCCAACAACGAAAATACCGTGGTGCTCGACGGCTACGAGAAAATCGATGTGGGTTTGGTGATCAGCCACGTGAATGGCTTGAAATTTGAATTTGCGGTGCAGAATCTTACCGACGAAGACGCTTTGACAGAGGGTGATCCTCGCAACCCGACATCACCCAATGGCCGTTATATCATGCCAAGGTCTGCCACCTTCAGCATCAGTTACGACTTCTGATGGGCAAGCCGGTTCAACCCTGCAGCAACTGCGCGAACGGGTTGAACCGCATCTGAAAAATACAAACAAATTGATTGGCACAGGATTTCTGTGCCACAACTCTACCCAGTATTGGGTGCCACTGAAGTACGGAATTTATGCCCAGATTAATGACCATTGTCGCCATCGCGGCTTGCTATTTTATCTTTGCTATCTTGCTCAATAGTGTGGGAACGGTGATCCTGCAATCCATCACCAGTTTTGACATCGGCAAGCCCCAAGCCAGCACTCTTGAAGGCTTCAAAGACCTTTCTATCGCCATTGTGTCGTTTCTAGTGGCATCATTTATTCCCCGCTTGGGATACAAGCTGGCGATGTTGGCTGCGTTGCTTCTGGTCGGTATTGTCTGCGTGTTAACGCCGATACTTCCCGGATTTGGTATGCTGCAGTTGTTATTTGCCTGCATTGGTAGCGCATTTGCTATCATCAAAGTATCCGTTTATGCCCTCATCGGCCAACTCACCGATGACAGCAAAAGTCACGCTGCGCTGATGAACACCATAGAAGGGATTTTTATGTTGGGCGTACTGTCCGGTTATTGGGTGTTCAGCGGCTTCATCGATCCGCAAAATAGCAGCTCCCAATCTTGGTTGCACGTGTACTATCTGCTTGCCGCACTGGTGCTTTTGGCTGGGATTACGGTGATTCTTGCGCCGATTAAAAAGCCTACCAGAGCCAGTCAACCCGTTCCGCTTTTGGCCGATTTTGTTGATATGTTGAAGCTGGCCTATCAACCCCTCGTATTAGTGTTTGTCTTGTCGATCTTTCTCTATGTACTGATAGAACAAGGCATAGGGACCTGGCTGCCCACCTTTAACAATGAAATACTGCATCTGCCGGTTCATATTAGTATTCAGCTCACCAGCATCTTTGCCGCAGCCATTGCCATAGGCAGACTGAGCGCCGGTCAAATACTGCGCTACATGCACTGGTATCCATTTTTGAACCTGTGCTTATTGGGTATGGCTGTCATCATCTTATTGTGCCTTCCCCTTGCACAGCACAGTGAACCGGGCAGCGTTGACAGTATCTTCGATGCGCCTTTGGCCGCCTATCTGCTGCCCCTTGTGGGCCTTTTAATGGCACCTATTTATCCGGCTCTAAACTCGGTGATGTTAAGTACTCTTAAAAAATCTCAACACGCCCCCATGACCGGCCTGATCGTAGTGTTTTCCGCTTTGGGTGGCACCACAGGCTCTATTATAACGGGGCTCGTCTTTGATCAATTTGGCGGTCAAACGGCCTTCTACATGTCGATCATTCCTATGTTGGGCATAGCCTTATCATTGTACTTTTTCCGCCGTCATAGCCAGCGGTCTAAGGTAGTGACGGGAGGACAACAAGGGTGAACAAATCCAGTTCAATAGAGAAACGATTGCATGACAGTGCAATGTTCTTCGCCAGTGATTTGTTTCACGATGTGCAAATGTCGGGGATATTTCACGACAGTAAAGTTTTTGCTGACGCACAGGCAAAGCGCCCGTGGTCAGAAATTTTTGCGCTGTATAAAACTCAATCCCAAACGGCCGATTTTGATTTGATGGAGTTTGTGACCCGTCACTTTAGCTTGCCCGCAGCCGATTATCAGTTTGATGAGGTAAAAAGCACGACACCAAGACAGCAGATCCAGCAACTCTGGTCGAAACTGGAAAAGCAGCCTGATACTCCAAAAGCCGACTCTTTGTTACCCCTGTCGCACCCCTATCTTGTGCCTGGCGGGCGATTTAGAGAGATTTACTATTGGGACAGTTATTTCACTGCATTAGGTTTGGTGGCGTCGGACCGCCACGACTTGGTCATCTCAATGGTGGAAAACTTTATTGATCTACAAACTTCAATTGGCTGCATTCCCAACGGAAACCGCTGCTATTACGCCACCCGCTCCCAGCCTCCTATACTGGCACTTATGATTGAGCTTTTGACTCAACAGCCGCCCCAATCATCCAATGACAGTGACTTTTTGCCACGCGCTTTGACAGCTCTGGAAACCGAGTATGCCTTTTGGATGCAAGGTGTGGATCAACTAACAGAGCAAAACCCTACCCATCAGCGCGTTGTGCGGATGGACAATGGGGCTATCCTGAATCGCTATTGGGACAGCAGCGATTTACCACGAGCGGAGTCATATCGTGAAGACATCGAAGCCGCTCAGCAGCTACCCTACCGCATACGAGGTGATTACTACCGCAATATTAGAGCTGCGTGTGAGTCGGGATGGGATTTTAGTTCAAGGTGGTTGAAAAACCCTGATGATCTGGTCTCCATTCAAACTACCCTTATAGTGCCGGTCGACCTTAATAGTTTGATGTATAAACTTGAAACCACTTTAGCACAGTACTGCCAGCGCCTAGGACGGGCAAATGATGCGCATCACTATCACAAGCGAGCTGCTGAGCGAAAGCGAGCCATTGATGATTATTTGTGGAGCACATCACTCGATTGCTATTTGGACTTCAATCTAAAGGAAAACGAACCTAGCCAGGTACTGTCTTTAGCCACAGCCGTGCCCTTATTCGTCGGACTAGCCAGTAAGCAACAGGCTACTGCCATTGCGGCTCGTATTGAGCAGGACTTTTTGTGCCAAGGCGGACTGGTCACAACTTTGTGCAGTAGCGCTCAACAATGGGATGCACCCAACGGCTGGGCCCCTTTGCAATGGTTTGCCACTGAAGGGCTGCTGCGATACGGTTTTAGTCACCTCGCTTTTCGAATTATGAGAAATTGGGTTGCCACCGTAGAGCACCAATTTGCCCAACATGGTAATTTGATGGAGAAATACGATGTGCAACAGAGTGATAGACTTGCCCAAGGTGGCGAATACGAAGTGCAACACGGTTTTGGCTGGACCAATGGTGTAACCCTCGCCTACTACCACTATTTGGGGCGAGGCGAAGACGGAGTCGATGCAACTCGTTGAGCGTTAGCTGGTTGAAAGTTCAGTTGACACTAAAGTGTGTGAGTCCATGTTAATAGTAATCAAAAGTTTGTATGATTCGCATGCTGGATGAAACGCTGTAATCCGCATTGAGTGCCAATCAACGTCTTTGGAAAAAACATATGAACCATCAGGCTAAACGCTTCGCCGGTTTTTCTCAAAAAGGTACAGGTGGCAACCCTGCAGGCGTATTAATTCTAGACGCCCCCTTGTCTGAGGATGACATGTTGCACGTCTCCCAGCAGATTGGCGACTCAGAAACGGTATTTGCCACCCCAATCGACCAGAGCAGTTTTAACATCCGCTATTTTGCTCCGGAAGCCGAAGTAGATTTTTGCGGTCACGCCACCATCGCTTTGGCTAAAGCCATCGAATCTGAATTGGGTGCAGGAAAGTACAGGTTACACACCAACAAGGGCGAATTACCTTTGGAAATCAATCAACAGGGTGAATTGTTCTTCTCCTCACCGTCCACATCATCTCGCGACCTCAATGCGGCGGAGCTGAGTTTTTTGCTCGGCAACAGCAGCCTGAGCGAGCAGGACATTGCCAGCGATATTCCACCGGCGATGGTCAACGCAGGCAACGATCACGGGTTTATTGCGGTAAAGCAAAAACAGGCAGTGACGGAATTTAGCTACGACTATGATGCAATGAAAACCTGGATGCAGGACAATAAGATCGTGACCATTGCCGTAGGCTACATCAACAATCAGGGTGAGATAGCCATACGAAACGGCTTCGCCTTTGGTGGCGTCTACGAAGACCCAGCGACCGGTGCGGCCGCAGCGGCCATCAGTGGCTACTTGCGGGATCGTAATCTGACCACTTTGCGCGCCCTTACCTTCTATCAAGGCGTTGAAATGGGTCAGCCCTGCGTATTGAAAACCCAGTTTCAGGATGAAAAAGGCAGCCCTATCCGAGTGGGCGGCGAAGCGTATTTTATTGAATCGCTTAACATCACCACAAGCCGATAACCCCAAAATAAAAGGGGTCAGAGCCCAATTACATTCAGTTGAAATAAATAAAAGGGGTCAGAGCCGAATTGCATTAAGTTGATTAAAACGCGACTATTGACCATATGGATTTAATTCGGCTCTGACCCCTTTTATTACCTTTAATTGATATGGTGAAATACGTTATTTTTGCGGTGGCGGTGACTTACTTATCCTGGATTGTGGGGATTTTGGGTCATGCGCTGATTAAAAACCAAGCTCTGTACGCCAAACTGTCGAATTTAAACTTTATACCTAGCAAAAGAGTCAACACTTTGCTAGGCATTAAACCGTTTGCATGGCTTATCAAAAGCACCTTTCTGCGCTTTTTTAATCCCGGGCTTAAAGTCAACAATCCGCAAACTGCGGACGAGCTTAAAACCCTGCGCAACGAGATGACCAAGGCCGAAGTGGGACACTTAATTGGCTTTGCCGCTACCACACTATTCGCATTGCTAGTCTTTATCACCAAAGGCCCGACTTTTGCGCTTTCTATCATGGCTGCAAATGTGCTGATGAACCTCTACCCCGTGCTACTGCAACAAGAAAACAAGCGGCGCTTAGACCGCTTGATTCGGCGTTGGGAGAGAAAATAACCCATCAATTCTAGCCTTCACTAGGTTAATAACCACCGCCGCTCAGTGCCAATTTGGCGTATTGGAGTTTGAACAGATAATACTCAATCAACTTATCTTCAAACTTGGTGATGAGCGCACTGTCACAAGCATGCCTTTTGGTAAGCTCAAACACCAAGTTAATGCCGTTCTCAGTAGTTTGAGCGCGGTTCTTGGTGTAATTGACGTTGTAATGGTCCCATTCATGGCTGTTATCTTCTTCACCGCCCACATACTCAGCGAGTATCTTGACCAAAACCGCTTCAGACTCAAAGGCTAGACCTTGGGCCACTTGCCAAAATTTTTCATTAACGGGGTAGTAATAGTAATTGGGATCGCTGCGGGTTTCTTTGAGCACATCACCCCGACGATTTTTATGTTTCGTGATCGTCTGACGCGCCACGGCAATTTCTGGTGCATCGGCTTCCAAACACATTGGGTAGATGTTTTTATATGCAGGCAAATAGTATTCGAACATTGCCTGAGCAACGGACCAACTGTGTTTTTGAATCTCGGTTAATCCATTAAGCGTTACATTGGTCATCAAACCCAAGAATCGAAACAAGATAGGGTCTCGCTTGTTGTTTGCGGTATTCATCGCCAATTTAGCCAAGTCCTCAAACACATCATTAACCGGTTCTACTGACCATCGATCAATCAATACCGCCGTTTCAAAGTCGTTGTAGTAGATGGCGCTGGCGTATTCACAGGCTGGTAACCCAATGAATGGGTTGATGTCTTCTGCTTCGTTATGACAGTACTGCCTTAGTTCATTGGTATAGGGCAGTAAATCAGCCGGCCACAACTTGTACTCCATTTGTTCTTGAAGGCTTACTACTAAAACGGCATTGGGGTCGTCTTTGTAATTAGGCTGAGACTTCAGTGCGCCGCCACACTGCCAGCTTTGTAAAGTTTTGACCATTAGCTCTCTTTCTTCGCTATTCGGCTCAACACTGGCAAACAAGGCATCTCGGGTGCTGGTTCGAAATGCGCATTTAAACTCACAATTGCCGTCACCATTGCAGGAACTCTGTGCAACACTCTCATAAGCCCCGATCAATTGTTCCAGATCATAGTTGCGCTTAGTGATGGTTTTAACCGGGGCTGCTGAATCCACCTTATATGATTTGGCAAGTTTAACAGCGGCCGTTAAAGGTGGTGGTTGGTAAGCATACTCCGGTTTAGGGATAGCTTTTTTCTTTTCTATCGCCGCCAATCGATACACATCTGGCCAAGTTTCATCGTTTAGACCTTGCTGCAATTGACTGATCAGGTCTCTTTCGTCACGACTTTGCCGATTGTCCCAATGATACTTATTGCAGGCGATCAACGTGTCTCTGAAGTCGCTGGCGTTTTTGCGCATTTCTTCCCCAGTCAAATCCGACTGATTTAATTGCGCTGAGAACTTTTTGCCTTGCTCCGTTGCCAAATCACAACTGCTTTGGCACGCGGCATAGTCACCTATTTTTCCCTGACATCTTTTGGACAGAGAATCTGTTACTCTGACAACATCATCTAAAGTGAAGTTGTGAATCAGATAGCCCATTGACGCTCTGGCTATATTGGGCTGAAGATTTAACTTTTTCTTCTCTGTGTCTACGATGGTTTTATTGTATTCATCAGGCGACTTGACAATCTGAGCGGCCAAATGAGCCATTTCTTTGAGAGGTCGAAAATTCAAATAACAGGAGCTGTGGGCGATTCTGGATGCGCTGTTTTTTAATATTTGTGGGTCATCATTGTATTTCAACGATTGCAAAAACGCAGCAGCATCCTGTTTGACCTTCTTACAGCCCAATTCGCACATTCGATTTCCACGACATTGTTGCTCCAGATTATCCATTTTCTGTAGACGACCCTCGACGCCCTTTACTAAATCATTAGCGGGTATAGGTCGAGCCCTGTAAGCAACAGCTCCTCTTGCATCGGTAGGGTAGTTCTCGATTTCATTTTCTTGTTGGAATTGGTTTTGCTTCATTAAAGACGCTAAATCTAAAAATGGTTTGATTTCAGCAGCCATTTTTTCAGGGATCTGAAGCGAACATGATTCAATGGTGTTTAAAACATTCTGCTTTGTAAAGGTGTAGGCAAATTTGTTGATGGTGCTCTCTGTCAATCGCTGATGTATTGACAAAGTGGTGTTGCTAAGACCCTTACAAGTAGATTGGCAACTGCTTTTTTCTGGGCTTCTGGTGTGTTTTTCGCAGGTTGCGACCACGGAATTTACCACGCCTTCGATACTATCAGGGTTGATATAACCTCGGCTGTCTAACAATGGGTTTTGATTTTTTGCACCTGCAAAAGATGAAAAAACAACAGAAGTACACAACAATATAATGCGGATATTCATGGAAATCCCTTTCTAAGACGTGATTCACTTAGCTTCACCTAACCATTTTTTGTGCTTTTCTTGGCTTAGGTAAATCAATTTTTTTGGTTTGTTTGGCAATTTTATAGATCAATATTTTAAATTTGAAAATAGACAATGTTCAAAAAGCACTCGCCATGATCTATCTGTTTGAGAGGATTTTAGAACGATGATCGCCCCTGACTTTTCACTGCACCAAAGCAATTATGGCTTTGCAGTCGACTTAGTAATGACACCAACGGTCAGTTTTCTTCTCTTCCTCTAATAGAGACAAGTCTGTACAGTTGTCTATACTTCACGCAATGGATTTAGATTTAGGGATTTTTATGTCATTTTCAGAAGCCTTTTTCCGAGGCGACTATATGCCTCATGGGCACTGTTACCTCTGGCAACCACACATTCTTTGGACCAATGTTTTATCCGACGCGGTTATCGCGTTTTCGTATTTTTCAATACCGCTGGCCCTAATGCTTTTTGCCAATCAACGAAGAGACATTCAATTTAGAGCAGGATTTATCTTATTTTCGGCCTTTATCTTATTGTGCGGCATAACCCACCTTTTCGGCATCGTCACTATTTGGCAAGGTATTTATGGCTGGCACGGTATGGCCAAAGCCTTTACGGCCATCGTCTCTATGGCCACGGCAATTTACCTCTACCGGCAGATCCCTCTGGCACTGACGATCCCAACCCCGGAAGCATTCAAAAAAGTCAGTACACAATTGGGGGAGGCTCGCGTTCGCAGTTATCAACTTGAGCAACAGTTACAAGAAAGTTCTATGTTCAGGGGAATAGCAGAGGCAATACCTCACGGCATGTTGCTCCTGGATGACAATCAGCAAGTTTTCATGGTCAATGACTTCTTCACTAAGAAACACGGTTTCAATCTCGATGATTGTCGAGGAAAAAAGGTGTTTGATTTTGTACCATTGTCTACGGATCGAGATAAATTGCAGCTCATTGTGTCAGATTTGCAATCCAGCAACGACACAGAAGTGCAATTTTCCAGTCAAGATGGCGCAACCCTACCCGTCGCAGTCAAAGTGAGCAGGGTAAGCTATGAACAGAAATCATTTACTTTGCTTTTGTTAACGGACCTCAGCGAAAAACTGTCAATCGAACAAAGTATTTTAGAATCTGAGCAGCGCTTTAATCGCGTCGTGGATGCCACCAACGAAGGGATCTGGGAGTGGAATGTTAAAAAGGACGAGGTTTGGTATTCCCCCAAACTCATGAAGCTGATCGGCTTTGAAGAAACAGAAACACCGAGCCTCCAGAAATGGCTTGACCACATCCACCCAGAGCATTTGCCTTACGTTGAGCAAGCACTAGATGCGCATTTTAACGACAATCAAGCCTATGAAGTAGAGTACTTGGGTATCGACTCAGATAAGAGCTATTCCTGGTTCTACTCAAGAGGTCAGGTAATCTTTGACCACAAGCAACAGCCAACAATCATGTCGGGTTCATTGACCAACATTCAACGCCGAAAAGCCGCGGAACTGGCCTTGAAACAAGCTAATGATCAACTTAATGCGTCCAACCAAGCATTGGAACAGTTTGCGATTGTGGCGTCCCATGACATGCAAGAGCCGGTGCGTAAGCTAATGGCCTTTTCGGACAGTTTGTTGACACGACTGGCTAAAGAAAATCTAGACGAAGATAGCGAATTTGAGCTGTCAAGAATTCATGAATCGGCGAAACGCTTGCGGACCATGATCAATGACTTGCTGGCCATTGCTCGAGTGAACTCGAAACCTTTGGAGAAGCAAACGCAATCACTGAAGACCCTAGTTGACGTGGTCAAAGAGAATCTAAGCGTTCTAATACAGGAAAACGATGCTAAAGTTACTTGTGAATCTGAGATTGATCTACAAGTGGATGAATCACTGTTTACGCAGCTTTTGCAAAACCTGATTCAAAATGGCATCAAATATCGCTCAGTAGATCGCTCGCCAGAAATATCAATCAAAGCAGAGAGGTTAGTGAGCAGTAATCAAGTTACAACCGTTATTCAGATTACTGACAATGGATGTGGTATAGAGGAGAAGTATCTGAAGTCCATTTTCACCCCATTTAAAAGAGGAGCAACCCAAAAAGGCACCTCGGGCAGTGGAATGGGACTCGCAATATCGAAACAAATCGCCAAGGTACATGGTGGTTTCATTCGCTGCAGCAGCGAAGTGGGAGTCGGTTCAGTGTTTACAGTGACATTGACCGAGTAAACTTAAGGAGAATAATCATGTTAATTCAATGTGAGGATATACTGCTAGTTGAAGATGACGACGACGATGTCTATTTGTTTAATATGGCTATCGCAAATGCCAACCTTGACCGCACAGTAAAACGCTTTACCAATGGGCAGGAGCTTCTCGATTATTTGTCGCTGATCGCGCAATCTGACGAGGTTCTATGGCCAAAATTAATTTTATTGGATCTCAATATGCCCGGCGTTGACGGAAGAGAAGCGGTGAAAATTCTAAGCAGTGATCCCAGATACAAACATTTGCCAACGGTCATCTATACTACGTCGGACAGTAGGCAAGACATAATTGATTGCTATAACAATGGCGCAAAATCATACATAGTGAAACGATCGACGGTCGATGAGCTCACTGAGTGTGTGGAAAACTTAGCAAACTACTGGTTTAAAACGGTGACATTAGTTTAAGGATGCAAAATGTCGTTCAACGTGAAAGGGTTGCGAAAAGTAAAGGTCTTAATTGTAGAGGATGATGAGGATGACCTATACAGAGTCAAGCAGTTGCTAAATTGTAGTGGAAAAGTTCAATTTGAAATCCGCCATGCGTATTCAATAGCTTCCTTGAAGGCACAAGTTACAGACTATCAGCCTGACGTGGTGTTACTCGATTTAAACATCCTCGACAGTGAAGGAATGGAAACCCTTGTGGTTGTAATGGATATACTGCCGGACACGCCAGTAATCGTGCTCACTGGTCAGGATGAAAGCGACTTTGGTTTGCAAACCATCAACTGTGGTGCTCAAGATTTCTTGCCCAAAGCTGAATTTACTCACTTCAATTTGCAACGTAGTATCCGCTTTGCATTGGAGCGTCATCAATTGGTTCAGGCTTTGAGTGATAAAGCGCTCAAAGATCCGCTGACTTTGCTACCCAATCGAATCATGTTTGAAGAGACCTTGAATCGCTGGATAAAAGAAGCACAGCAACACGATCATTCCTTGGCGCTGATGATACTCGACTTAAATGGATTTAAGGCAGTCAACGATACATTCGGACATTTATGTGGCGACAAAATACTCGAACAAATTGGCTCTAGACTCAGATTACAGAGCCGCCACAATGATTTAATTGCCAGAATTGGCGGTGATGAATTCGCAGCTATTTATCGGAACATACCCTGCAATCAAGACCTAGAAACGATTGCGCAGCAGAAAATCGAGATCATAGAAGAGGATTGCCTGTTTGTGCACAATGGAAAAGTCACCACGTTTCATGTCGGTGTTTCCATCGGAATCAGTCGCTTGAGTTTGGAAGCGAATACTCCAGAGAAGCTTTTGGACCAGGCCGACAAAGTCATGTACCAAGCGAAACGAAATTCAAACGGTGAATCAACTTTTGCAATCTTCGAATAGATTGCTGACAAATCAAAAAAGGTTCTTAGGCTGTTGTGTTAGAGAAACCGCTAAAAGATGATTCTAGTGGACTGATTTCGCAGCAGTCCGCTAAAAACTCCTCGATTTTTTTATTCCAATCCGAATTTTCTTCACTGTAGTTTGCATCCAAAGATGTCAGTGGGTCGTTAACAAAGGTAGGATAACAATACTTCGAGCCAGATGATTGGGCAAAAAATGGAACACGAGCAACATTTACACCTGTTAAAGAAAGTAGCAGTCGGAGACCGAGCGGCCTTTGAGCAACTGTATAACGCCACCTGCAACCAACTGTATGCGGTCAGTTTGAAAATACTGAAGAATAAAGATCAGGCAGAAGACGCACTGCAAGATGCGTTCATCCGAATCTGGCACAATGCCAGTGAATACTCAGTTGCTAAAGGTAAAGTACTGACTTGGATGGTCAGCATTGTTCGATATCGAGCCTTTGATGCACTGCGCTATCAAAAGGTCCGGCACGGCAATGGTATCGATGAGGACTTTGAAGTCACGGTAGACGACATAAGGCCCTTGTCTGAACATGAAAAGAAACAGCTCGACTACTGTTTGGAAGAGCTGGAAGCAACTCAGCGCCAGGCCATTCATTTGGCCTATTTTGGGGGGCTGACACACCAAGAAGTCTCCGATCACATTGACCGTCCTCTGGGTTCGAGTAAGAGTCTGATTCGGCGTGGAATGCAGTCATTGAAAAGGTGTTTAGGATTATGAATTACACAAATCAACAAACGACACATGCCCTTGCAGCCGAGTACGTTGTAGGCACCCTAAGAGGCGGAGCCAGAAGACGATTTAAGCAACTGCTGCTAGAACATACCAGTATTCAACAGGCTGTAATTCAGTGGGAATCGTATTTTAGCGAATTAGCACTGCGACTCGAACCTGTCGCCCCCGATCCTAAGGTATGGGAAAAAATTCAAGCGCGCTTAGATAGCAGCAATGCCGCGCCCCCAATGAATACCAATGTGGTGACATTGGCACCGGTGAAACAACGATTCTGGAAAACCCTGTCCGGGTTGGCAACAGCAGCGGCAGTGGTGTTAGCAGTCTTGTTAGTTCAACCCAAACTCACAGAGCCTGATCCAGTGCAACAGTTTACCGTGGTTCAGAACGAGCAAGCACAGCCGCTGTGGTTGTTAGAGATTTTGCAAAAAACCATTGAAGCAAAAGCCACACAATATGTTGAGCAAAGGATCAATAATGATTATGAATTGTGGATGGTACCTCAAGATGGCAGTGCGCCTGTGTCCCTTGGTTTGCTGCCGCAAAAAGAAACCATCACCTTAGCCAAAAACCAGCTATTCGAGCAGATTGAAATTGCTGCGTTGGCGGTGAGTCTTGAACCCCTTGGAGGCTCTCCTACCGGCTCACCAACGGAAGTCTTGTTTATTGCCAAGCTAGCAACTTTATAATGAGTCCGTTAGGAAAAACTCGATAAGCCAAAAACCTTGCCGAGGTTGCAAAAAAGTCATTCAACCTCGGCAATTCCCTTCCCTATTCTATTTTCTTTTTTGCCAATAAGCGCACAGTTGCAGGTTACTGCTTCAAATCTATCACCCATTTACAATGCCTGTATTTAATAGTTTGCCTGCCTTTTAAACCTCTATGCACCTCAGCAAAACACGGACATAAAAATCGAAAAATAAATGAGATTAAAAAAAGTCTCATTTTTTTGCATCCAACTCCAATAGTGAGTCGTTAGCTTTTAAGTACGTCACATAAACTCACTAAAAGAAGGCTTACTATGAAACATTCCAAAATGACTAAATTAGCGCTTGTTGTATATAGCGTTCTCGTTGCACAAGCAGCAACAGCTTCCAGCCACAGAGAAGCACCAAACATTACTCGCATGCCGACCGTTGACTCGACCGATTTCTATGCGTTCAACAGCTATGAAGCAGGCCGTGGAGATTACGTCACACTTATTGCGAATTACATTCCACTGCAAGATGCATACGGTGGCCCTAACTATTTTGCGATGGATCCAGCTGCCGTTTACAGCATACACATCGACAATGATGGTGATGCGGTTGAAGATGTGACGTTCCAATTTCGCTTTACCTCATCACTGCCAAATAATAATCAAGGTGCCGCCCTGATGGTCGGTGCTGAGGGTGAACAAAAATCAGTGGGTGTGCCACTGAAAAACATCGGTCCAATTAGCGCAGCGGATCAAGCCGCAGCCAACTTCAGTGAAACCTACACCGTAAAAATGGTGTCAGGGTCGCAGCGCACCGGAACCGCGGTGGATGTACAAAACACTATGAGCGGATCCACTACCTTTGCAAAACCTCTGGATTACATTGGTAACAAGACCTTTACCGATGGTGCCACATACGCAGATTACGCCAATAGCTTCATTTACGATGCCAGTATTCCCGGTTGTGAACAGATGGCTCGGGTGTTCGTAGGACAACGCAAAGACCCATTCACCGTGAACTTGGGCAAAACCTTTGACTTGGTCAATTACGTGCCAGTTGAGGGCGACAGTGCGCCGGGTGCAAATGATGGTGCCGGCTTCCCCGGTGGGATCACACAAAGCACCATGAATGATGATTTGAATGACAAAAACGTGACTTCCATAGCCATTGAAGTGCCCAAGTCTTGTGTAACCGGTGACGGTAACGGCACCATTGGCACTTGGACAACCGCAAGTCTGCCCCAAGCCCGAATTTTGAACCCGGATGCGGACTTTGCTGACACCGAGGTCAATGGTGGTGCACTGACTCAAGTATCCCGCTTGGGCAGTCCGCTAGTGAACGAGCTAGTGATTGGTTTGGGAGATAAAGATAAGTTTTCATCTTCTCATCCAATGAACGACGGTCAGTTTATTGATTATGTTACGCACCCAACCTTGCCTGAGCTGCTCAACATACTCTTTAAAGACGCCGTGAATACCACTTTGGGCACCAGTATTGAAACACTCGCACCCACTAACTTCCCTCGAAATGATCTGGTCACTGCGTTTTTAACAGGCTTTCCCGGTGTGAACCAGCTAGCTACCGTGACGCCCTCTGAAATGCTCAGACTGAATACCGCAATCGCCGCAACCGCAGCTGCTGAGCAATCGGCATTTGGTGTCGCCGGCAACGATTTAGCTGGGTTCCCCAATGGTCGTCGCCCAGGTGATGACGTGGTGGATATCGCCCTTCGAGTGGTCATGGGCCGCCTGTGTCATCCCATTCCTGTTGGCGGTGTGGATACCGACCTAGGCTTGTGTGCGCCAGAAGATGCCAGTGTTGGCACCGTGCCATTCACTGACGGTGCTCCGCTCAATGCACAGATGATGATGACATCTTTTCCCTACTTAGCCATGCCAATTGCAGGCTCAGAATAAGGAGCGAATGATGAAACTTCCATTGATTAAAATTGGCGTAATTCTGTCTGCTGGGTTCGTGGTTAGCGCCTGTAACTTTGGCGATGACAAAGACTTACCCACTCCAAACCGTGCACCTAATGCCATGTCGGAGGCGCTCACTACGCAGGCTGACATCGCAATAATGGATATGGTAACGGCCACCGACGAAGACGGCGACCCACTCACCTTTGCCGTTACCACCGACCCCATTTTGGGGACGGTTACGATGGCCGCAGATGGCTCTTACACCTACACACCCAATCCTACGGTGACCGGTGAAGATAGCTTTCAGTTCAGCGTATCTGATGGCATGGCAGCCGACAGCACAGGTACGGTCACCATAACCATTGAGAACCAGGTAGTCAGCTTTGAAAGCTATAGCCGAGCGGCGTTTGCCCAAGGTGAGCAAGATCAGCCTTTGCCCACAAATGGCAGGACTTTCACCCAAGATGTGACCGATCCTGACGCGTACGACGACCTGATCCCTAACCCTTAAACACAAGAAGTGGTGGGCGTATTTCTTCCACTATGAAGTGCGCCCTCAGCCAAGGATGGCTTTTTTATTTTTGCGAGATTGTTATGCAGATTAAGTTGATACAACGATTGACTAAGGACGTTCCTGCCAACGTCACTCGATGGTCTCTGAGTTTGGCCTTATTCGTTTATTTGTTGATTGTGACCTTTGTCAGCATCGCCAAACCAATCACACCTCAACCCGATGCTGTGGTAGCCACTTGGCCGGTACAGTCGGATAGCCTAGCCTCAAGCCCAAGCCTGAAGACAATCCGTTGGCATGTCCAACAAGGCCAGTATCCGGGAAATGCCAACTCACATTACACCCTAGCCCATGACATGCTGGCACGCATCCCCAATCAGCAGCCTGAGAATCTGGAGAAATATTATTTAGAAGCGCGCCTACTTCAGTATCAACATCGTTTTGAGGAAGCTCAAGACAAGCTCAACAAACTACTTGAACGTGCGCCCAATCATGTCAATGGATTATTACTCAAAGCCAATCTCCATGTGGTGAAAAGCGAAATAGAATTGGCACTGAAAACCTGTCGAAAGCTAGTGGGCGTTGCCGAACTCACCTTAGCGGCAGCATGCAGTTTAGAAGCCACCAGCTATCAAGAGAATCAGTTAGGATCCAGTTATGGCGTGCTGAGCAACTTGTTGTCGAATCAAACAGACAACCGCGACCAAACTGAGGATACAAAAGCCAATCCAATTCAGGTTTGGTTGCTGCAAATGGCCGCGGATATGGCTCTGCGCCTAGACAAAGTGGAACAAGCGGCGGATTGGATCACTGCCAAAAATCTCAATCAACAACCACTGAGCTATGTGGTGTTGTGGGCCGATATCCAACGTCTATTGGGTAATCACCAGCAGATAATCGATCAGTTGGAACCCATCGTTAAGCAGTCGGAATTTAAAGATGACAGCCTGTTGATTCGATTGGCGATGGCCGAGACCGATCTGGGCATAGCTACCTCCAAACTCAGGTGGCGTCCTTTGGCCAAACAAAGAATCGATCTCAGAGTGGCCAGAAATGATGATTTTCATGCTGCCGATATTGCTCGATATTATCTCTTTGTTGACCAGCAACCTGCTTTAGCACTGGCGTGGGCAAAGGAAAACTTTAAACACGCCAAGCTGTATGACGATCAGCAGTTGCTCGATTCTGCCCAGTCTACTTTGCAACAACAGGAAATATGATGATGCGGTTCCCTCTCCTGCCTATGCTCTTTGCATTTTGCTGCAGTTTGTACGCCCAGTTCGGCCATGCCCATCAACTCAGCACGGCTTACCTGCAAATATCACCAACAAGCCAACAGCCTGACATCATCGACGGCCAGCTACAAATTGGACTTTATGACCTTGAGCGCGCAGTCGGCATTGATGGCAATGGTGATGGCCAGTTGCTTTGGCAGGAGGTGCTCGAACGACAGGCCCAAATAGTTCGCTATATTGAGCAAAACCTGAATATCGAATCAAATGGAGAGGCTTGCCAAATAAAGACCCAATATCCTTTGCAGTTCGACAGCCACTTTGACCAAGGCTTCTTGGTTCAGAACTTCCAAGGAATTTGCTCTGGGGTAGTGAAAGAACAATCGCTGGCCGTTGGCTATCGTGGGATCTTCCCACAGGATCCAGACCACAAATTAATTCTCAACATCACAGGGTACAGCCAAGACGCCGAGCAAAACGTCAGCTTGGTGATGGACAAAGACCAGCAATATCTTCGCGTTGAGCCGCAAAAAAGCTATGCCTTGGACACCTTTGCGACCTACCTATATCAGGGCATAGTGCACATTCTGATCGGCACCGATCACATTCTGTTCCTGCTGGTGTTGCTGATGAGTTGCGTGTTGTATCGTGAGAACGGTGGCTGGTGTGCCCATCACCGGCTCATGCCGGTCTTAAAGTCAGCCGCATGGATAGTTACCGCCTTTACCATCGCCCACTCGATGACGTTAACGGCGACGGCACTTAATCTGATTTCCTTCAGTACCCGATGGGTAGAAGTGGGCATCGCAGTGTCGGTGTTATTGACGGCATTGAATAATGTCTGGCCAATAGTCGTGCGATTGGGCTGGATAACCTTTGGCTTTGGACTGCTGCACGGAATGGGCTTTGCCAGTGTTTTGGGAGAATTGGGTTTATCTTCCCAGCACCAAGTGCTGTCTATCTTGGCATTTAATCTGGGCGTTGAAGTGGGGCAACTCGCCATTTTGGCAATCGCGTTACCGATCTTCTACCTATGCCGAAACCTAAATCTATACCGCTGGCTGATACTCAGATTGGGTTCCATGGTGATTGGACTGGTGGCGTTAAACTGGGCGATCCAAAGGCTGTAAGCAATTAAAAGGGGGCAGAGTCAAATTAAATTCTTTAACAAATTTAATTTGGCTCTGACCCCAAATTTATATGTATTTCGGATTTAACCAACTGCAACTCGCCCTCGATATCCAAATGCCCTCGCCCACGCCAGTAAAGAGAATGAGTGCAAACCTATGCTGTAAACATGCCGTGCTGCAGAAACCAATGCAGCACGGCATAGGTGTCTATTTGGCATTCATGATAAAGGCGCGCAAATCTGAACCGTCCACCAGTTTAAAATTCTGTGGGCCAGATGGTAAGTTATTGCGCCCGTCCTGGACTACCATCAAACCATTTGGAAACTGCTCTCCCAAAGGAGTAGACAAAACCTCCAACCCATCTGTTTCAGATACGCCGTCAATTCCAAGGCTGGTATCCATAGCGATCATAAAACTGCCCAGATACCGCGTATTCTCATCAAGAGCGAACACAGCAAAGGAATTGTTACCTTGGCTCGACACCACGAGATACCGCTCACCATTGAGACGATAAATGCCCATGCCTTCCACGTCAGCAACAAAAGTCTCGTTGATGGGCGCAATCATTCTCGGCAGAGCCTTGCTTGGCGCAGCACTGACTTGCCAGACCCCAGCGGCTTCCTCACCGAAATACAGCAGCCCATTTTCATCATCCACCACACAACCTTCAGGTTGGCTGGATACGCGGAACTCCCTTACCTTACTTGCCTTGATCTCTTTTCCCGTTGTATCCAACAGGTAGTGTTGAAAACGGCCATCGGTAGCATTGATATACACATGCACCTGTTCGCCCAAGCGTCCCATACACAAACCATAGACATCATCCAGATCGGTGGTGATATCGTTCAGCGCAGTCATCTCACCAGATTCGGGATCGATGGCAAACAGGCTGATGCTGTTGTGTGTGCGGTTGCTGGCCGCTGCGAGATCAATTCTGTGACCATTTAAGGTAACGTCATTACGCAGGTCTACATTGTTTACCCGCCCGACATTTAGCTGCTGCAATTTGTTCCCCAACAAGTCATAGGCCATTAATCCTTGCTTCTTGTCGGTTCCCAGAATTCGGCTGCTTGCCGGTTCGGCCTGATTGATCCAAATGGCTGGGTCATCCGCAGCGTCACCAAACTTCTCGACTGGGGTGGTTTGGGCAACCGGCATTATTTGCTTAAAGCTCGGGCTAACATCTTCCCGTGTAGTCAATTCGACGGGCAAAAATGCTTGCCAATATTGATCCAGACTGTCGTCGTAAGCGCCCAGAAGCACTCCCCCGTCACGCTCGACAACGCCAAGGGCTTCAGGTAGCTCTGCCGGCGCTAGTGAGACAAACTCTGATTCACCCTTGCCATCGGTAGCGAGCAACCAGACCCCTTGCTGCTCAGGTGCACTGACCAACAAGCGACCATCTGCCAAAACCGCCAGACCTTTCAGTTCTCCCTCAATCACACCTAGGGGCTGGGTGGCCGCGATCAATTCACGCTCAAGTTCCGCTTCAGGATCCGCCGGATAGTGCCAAACTCCGACTTTCTCTTCAGCAATATAGAGTGCACCGGCATGGTCATCTACCGCGCAAGCCGTGGCATTTGGCACACCAACAAATTCCCGCACCGGTTTGATCGCCAGTTGTTGTTGCTGTCCATCAACAATCAAGGTCTGACGCACTATGCCTATGGTATCCACCGTGAACAAAGATAAATTCATCTGCGGATCCTGATACCAACAGAGGGTCTCACTTTGCGCCTCACCGCCGGGCAACACAGCCAGCTTTTGAAATGCGGACTGCTGCCAATCGATAGCCAGAATATGTGTAAAATCAGTTTCCACATCCAGAGCAGCAATTAAGCTTGTCGAGTGGTTGTTTAGCATCACTGCAGTGCGCAAGCTCAAGACTTCAAAATTGCCGCCAAAGATGTTGAGTTTGGTGGCTTGCTCGTCGAAAAGTTGCAAACCCTCTCGGGCACTGGTGACCAGCCAATAAACTTCACCGTTGTGGGCCAGTGGCAGTGCTTGCTTACCCAACTCTTGCTGGCCAAAGGAAAGTGGCATCACACTACTAGCTTTTAAATTGGAATCAGAGGCAACTGAACCAGACTGAGCCTGACACCCAAGCAAAGTCAGTGTCACCACTGAGGCCACAACAAACATCAAGCTTCTCATTTCGCCGCCTTATTCAACTGATGCTGATAAATGACTAAGCCCTTGTCATCAATAAACTGGGTCAACAGACTATCCCCTCTCACGCTGACAGCCGCAAAGCCTGCTGTGGCTTTTGCAAACAGAGTAAACTCGCGCTGGGCAACCTTTCGGATTTCTGATCCTCCCCCTGAGACATAGTGTGCTACGGTAGTGCCTTTGGGTTGGTTGTGCTGCATATCGTGTTCATGTCCGGCAAAATATGCATCCACTTTGTATTCTTCCAGAATCGGCTCTAGCACACTCCGGATCCCATCCGTGGTCCCATAGCGTTTACCACTTGAATAAAGAGGATGGTGCCCAATGACGATCTTCCATCGCGCCTTGCTTGCCGCCAGTTGTTGTTTAATCCACGATAATTGCTTGTCGCCGTCCTGGCGCTGGGTTTCAGCGTACTTATCTTCAAGTGCATAATCCGGGTTCAGTGGGCTGGTATCGATGAACAAAATCAGCAATTCGTCGCCCCCATCAAGGTTCCATGTTTTGGCATAGTATTGCGCTGGCATGTTCCAGCGGCGGCTCTTTTGGCTGTAATCAATCTGAGCCTGCCAATTGCCACGATAATCATGATTTCCCAGAGTGACATACCAGTCTTCAAACAGGTGAGGACCGTGATAAATGTCTTCATATGATGACTGCCAGTAAGGGTCATCTACTGACGCCACACCATTGGAGTAAAAGTTATCGCCTGTGGTCGTAATGAACTCACCGTCCAACTGATACATGGCTACATCCATCCATTTTGCCACATCCCGTTGGGCATAATGACCATTTCGCCCCCAATCGCCTAACACTAAGAAATGCAAGGCATGCTCGTTTACTTTTAATTGTTGTATAGCATGTTGTTGATAAAAGGCTTCATTGTAAACCTCTGTGGCACTGAGGTTAGTACTCAGGTGCAGCAGAAAAAACAGGCCTATTAATCTATTTCCCATGAAACTCTCCGATACATCGGGCTTTGGCCGAGTTCAACTAACTGTGAACTCGGCCATTCCTTCCAATACCAGCCACTCCATTACGCTCTGGCTGGTCAGTCATTTATAAAGTCCAATTAACACCTAACTCTAAAGTACGGCCATATTCTTCGTACTGGGCATTGACGCTGCGCTGATCGAAATAATGGTAGTACGGCTCATCATTGATGTTGATGGCATTAAAGTAGAAGTACAGGTTGTCATTCATAAAGTATTTGCCTGTGAAATCCAGTTGTTGATGGGCATCTTCCATGCGGATCAGATCACCATCAATTTCCTCTAGGTTTTCACTCTTGTAAGACATGGTCAAACGCAGACTAAGCTTGTCGCTTTCATATCCCACAGTCAGGTTACCCACTCGGTCAGACTGATTTGGCAAGGTCGTTTCGTAGCGCTCTCCGTCGAGGAACGTAACCGCTTCTGAATCGGACAGGGTTGCATTAGCTGCAACTAAAAGGCCGTTATCAAAGGCTTTTACCCAAGATAATTCGAAGCCGCTCACGTTTGCACTTTCACCGTTGATGGGTTGCATGACCTCATCATAGCCATCCCAGCCAGTGGTTCCCGCTACGTCGGCGATGATGACGAAGTTGTCGATTTTTTTATAGAAATAGCCAGCGGACAACACACCGATATCACCCGGATAATATTCCAACGACAAATCGAAGTTGTCTGCCTCCAGAGTTTTCAGCTCAGGGTTACCCACTTCGGCTTCCCGTTCAGTCTCAAACTCACCGTCATCATTTTCTTCGACCTTGGTCTCAATGATTTGAAATGCAGCCACATCTTCAAACTTGGGACGGGAAATGGTCTGGGTAAAGGCCGCCCGGGCAATCAACTCATCGCTGAATTCATAACGCACGTTCACACTAGGCAATAGATGATCATAATCCTGCTGACTGCTCCAAGGTGTGTTGACCACGTCTTCCACATCAGCCTGTTCATCTTCTACTAGCTCCACACGCTGCCCGTTGGTACTGAAATCCGTACTTTCGTAACGCAAACCCGCAACGATGCGCATTTTTTCCAGCTCAACTTTGCCCATCATGTAAGCGGCGAATATGTCTTCTTCGACGCTATATGAAGCACCGTTGGATTCAAGTTCAGAATCCAGCTCCGCCAGCTCCAGATTTGCACGATTTTGATTAAAATAGCTGCGCATACCAGCACGATCCAATCCAGGGCCAAAGTCACCTAGGCCCCAATCTGGACTTTGGGCTGCGAACATAGACGGGTCAACTCCGTCGAAGTCACCGTCAAAGATAAAGATGTTGGCGTCTGTTTGTTTTTCGCGGCTGCGATACTTGCCACCGAACTTGAATTCAACAGCCGTGCCATTGAAGTCAAGGTAACGGGTCAGGTCCAGTTTCAGACTGGTTTCGGTATCTTGAGAATAGTTATCCTCAAAGCTGATCTCGTCTAACTCGTAATTGCCTAGATCCATGACAGATGCAGCCTGTGTCACCTGCGGGATCTGACCCATCATATCGGAATCGATGGCCATTTCCTCACCAACAAACACGTAATACAAAGCATCCGGCTCATCTTCGTCTGACTTCGAATACCCCACCTGATACTCAATCAGCCAGTTTTCCCTTTGATGCTCTGCGCCTGCGGTGATCGACATAATAGTTTGGCTTTCGAAGCGGTCTTTGCTTTCCCGTTCGACTTCTGAATCTTCGCCGTCGAAAGTGAATGTATTGGCCTGACGGTATTCATCATCGGAGAATTTACTGTAAAGGCTGCGGATATAGTACTGATTATTGAAATCTGGGCGAAAGTCTAGGTTTAGAGCAGCACCGATACGCTCCCGATTCAGTCCGTAATGGCGTTGTTCAATCTCATCATCGGCATTACTTTCAATATTGTCTGAGCCAAAGTCTCTATCAAAATAGGACACAGCCGCCGCGACACCTAGGGACTCGCCCTTGCCTGCAAAATCAAATTTGTCGGTGAAGCTGGCTGATAGTTTTGGACTGAATTCTTCACGCAGTTCGTTGTAACTTCCCTGAACGGTGACACTGGCACTGCGCTCGGCTTTATCAAAGGCGCTTAAACTCTTGACCTCGATGGAACCACCGATAGCGTCAGCATCCATATCTGAGGTAACAGATTTGGTCACTTCCAAGCCCTGAATCAACTCAGACGGGATCACATCAAGCGCAACGGAACGTACACCGGATTCAGGCGATGGAACATTAATGCCATTGATGGTGACGTTGTTTAAGTTCGGGTCAATCCCGCGGATACCGACAAAACGGCCTTCGCCCTGATCTCGTTCAATAGACAAACCAGGAAGGCGTTGCAACGCTTCTGCTGCGTTCTGATCGGGGAACTGTCCAATGGCATCGGCAGATACAATAGACATAAGATTGTCAGCCATACGCTGACGGTTCAAAGCGCCAGCCTGACCGGCGCGCTGGCCGTATACTACCATGTTTTCCATTCCTTCACCTGTCAGCTTGATAGCTTGTTCAAGTGTTTCACCGGGCTTTATTTCAATCGGAATTTCACGTTTCTCAGCGCCAAGGTATTGGATCACTAAGGTGTACTTGCCAGCAGGTAAAGATGGGAAACGAAAACTACCGTCACGACGTGACACTGTACTGATGTTCAATTCTTTGATTTCAATCTGCGCGCCTTCAAAATAGCTACCGCTTGCACTATGGGTTAGATTGCCCTGCAAGCCACCAGTTTCCTGTGCCGCCGCTGAGGCGCCCATCATGGCAGCGAAACAAGCAAGTGCCAGTTTAGTTTTCATTGTTTTCATAGTCGTTCTCTTAGTGGTGTGTCCCGATTTTCTGATCCACGGGTACGGGTTGAGTGCTTCAGGCGAGACACAGTAGAAAGGCTAAATGACGCTTCTATGACAGATTGATGGCAGCTTCATGTCCCAGCAGGAAATTAGGCCAATATTGGCAAAGATTTGCCCCGGTGTTGAGCCGGATTGACCCCCTCACCAAAGCCCCAAAAGCGCGAGATCCTCTGATCAAAATCAGTTTTTCTGTGCAAAATTTCACGCAGATGTCATATGCCTGAGCCAAAATGACCCCTGTCTAAATATTCTACCTATGTAAAATGTTGCTACTTTCGATTACGGACAGAACCTGATGAATCTTTCTTTGCTTTCCAAACACCAGCGCACTTTACCTGTGGTGTTTGCCTGTGTTTGCTTTGCTGTGTCGCTGAGTTTTGGCCTCGGCGAACTCAAAACCTGGGCTGAAATAGCCTGGCTGGATGTGATTGGAGAAGGCAGTGTAGCGCTACTGACCATAGTATGGATTTTCTTTTTATTAGTTAGTAGACCCCCCGGACGAGTCACTACCAGCTTAGTATTGGGCTTAAGCTGCTTTATGTTTTCAGCCCTGTTGGATGTGTTTGATGAGTTTGCTCAATATCATGACGTCGCAGCCAGCCTGAGTCTGTTCGAATCTATGCCGGCAGCATTTGGAATGTTACTGATGAGCTATGCGTTATATCACTGGCATAAAGAGCAACTGGTCCTCAACCGACAGTTGCAGCGCCGAGAAGCCCATTGGCGCGAATATGAACAGGTAGATATGATCACCCAGTTGTACAGTGCCGATTACATGCGTGGACGAATCGACCATCAACTGACGGAAGCGCACCAAGGATTTAGCGTGGTAATGCTTGATATCGACGATTTTGATAGCTTCAATCGCGAATATGGGCATGATCAGGGAGATCGTCTCCTACGAGAAATTTCTGACTTAATTCTGATGAATCTACGCCCACGTGACCTAGCCTGCCGCTACGCTGGTGACCGATTCGTCTTGCTTCTGCCGGACACGGATATTGCACAAGCCAAAGAATTGGCAAAACAAATTAACCATTCGGTACAAAGTTTGGCGTTTAAGATCCATCAGGACACCCAACCGGTTTACCAAAGCCTGAGCTTTGCGGCAGAAAGTGTCCATCAAGGTGACCAGGTGGACAGCCTGCTTCAGCGAGTAAATCAACGTCTGGAGCTGGTCAAATCCTAATGCGCCCATTCCTGAGCCTAGAAGACAAATCCCTGCCGGCCAATCAATTGGCCGCTAGCTTGGTGGATTTGGCAGCATCTCGCGGTGTAAATCGTGAGAAACTGCTGCGTGGCACAGGCATTTTTAGTGAAGACATCAAACGGGCAGAGCGATTGAGCGCACAGCAACTGCTAAAACTGATCACCAATGCACAAAACCTAGTGCCGGGTTATGACTGCGCATTTCAACTCGGTCGGCGACTTTTTCCAGGCAGCTACGGACAAGTATCTGAAGCACTGATGCACAGCCGCGATATGACCGATGTGCTGCGCATACTTACTCTCTTAAGAATGCAGATCTGCCCGTTTATCTCAGCCCGTTTCCAGTTGGATGGCGACTACGCCTATCTGCTTTTGAGTGACAGTATTGGCTGCAATCAACAGTGGCAGTTTATTGTTGAATGCTACACAACCGCGCTGGTGTCGGGACTGAAACTATTGCTCGGACAACGTGTGCCGCTGCATTTTGAACTACCTTTCTCAAGACCGCGCTATATACAGGAATACGAAGAGAATCTTGGTTTTCGTCTTAATTTCAACCAACCGATTCTGGCCATTAAGTTTGAACGGAAATGGCTAAGTCAGCCTTTTCCCAAGCACAGCAGAGGACTGAAGTTCCATGCCATTGGGCGGGCCAAGCAATCACAACATGTACAGCAGGGATTCCTTGACGTCGTGCGTCAGCGACTGATTGCTCAGCCACAAACCACGCTACAGCAGGTAGCTTCTCAATTCGCCATTAGCCCAGCGACATTCAAACGCAAGCTCAAACAGCACGGCGTCAGTTTCCAAAGTCTGCACGACGAAGTACGACGCCAGCAGGCAGTATATCTGTTGCGGCTAAAGGGCCTAAACAACGAAGAAAGCGCCAGTCAAATGGCGTTCAATGACATTCCCAATTTTCGCCGCGCAGTCAAACGTTGGACCGGACAAACACCGTCGCAGTTAAAGAGTGTTTGAGAAACCTAGAACAGCCTGAACCGAAAATGTGTTGCGTACACGCCTGAACTGTCAGGAGATTGGATAACACACAAGACTTTCCTAGAATAGGAAACAGGGTTCAGAAATCTGCTTCGGCTCGCCAGTTTCAACAGGATTTATAGTTTGTAGGACAGCGCAGTGTTGATCTCATCAAAACTTAACTCGTCGCAACCGTTCTCTGACTCAGCTAAGAGCAGTCGAGCCAAGCCTTTTTTATCTTTGACAAACAAACGGCCAACATGCGCTTTAGCGCTGGCATAGTGAACATCTGGATTGGTGCTCCAATTTTCCTTAGATGCATTAATAAGTTTCTCGAATGGCAGTGGGTTAGCATTTTGACCAGACAAGTTCTCAAAGTCCTCCGCCACTTCAGCTAAACCTTCGTTTAACCATCTGCCCATTTGGCCAATCCAATGTCGGTTCATACTGTGCATGGCTTCGTGACTGGCGGTGCGAATTGCCTGATCTTCACTTTTAACCCACACAACCGATTCATTGAGACTGGCTATGTAAACGCCTTGACTGGACAAGCTTCTGGGAGCCACTTTTGTTAAGTAGTTCTTGTAATCTGCTTCGTCGTCAATCAGCCTAATATTTATGGTTATGGGCTTAACCAAGGATGCAGGGAGTACCTGCTCGTAGAATGCTTTGCTTTTTTTCACCCGAGACGCAATCGCCTGCCTGAGTTTTTGACTCCCTTTGCTACCGACAAAATTCACTGCGATATTTTCAGGCTCGATAACTCCAGCCAACTCTACTGGTATTGAAGCATCGAAGGGTCGCGGCGAATCGCTAAGGTGGCGGATGCCATTGGCATCAATCCAAGTATAGATTTGTTTTTTTTGAGTTTGTTTAAGCTTATCCATACATGAGCTACCGACAAAAGCCAGCTCACAGGCCCCGCGATTGCTCTTTGAAATCGGAATAAGTGACACCGGTTCGCTTTTATCAACTTGAGTCTGTATGGGGTTCGGTTCGGCGATATCAGCAATTAACTCTGGGCTGACTTGTTCTGTTGTGGGTGCTATTTCATTGTATGAACTGAAAGCAAAAAATTGCTTTATTCCCGGTGCATACCGGTAAACCAAGATTGTATTCAAAACAATGACAAGGGTGATCAAAGATCCTTTTAAAAATTTATTCATTATTAAATCCATTTAAACTGCAACTATCGTTGTTAATTGTAATGCTGCATTATTACTAGACAGCAGCTATTTTTCGTTTCTCAGCAGAATAAAACCTAGGCATTTAAAATCAGTTTAATCGTTTTGCTGACTTGAGAGCTTCGTCGTATTCCCAAACCTCCACACCTTGCGGAACTAGATGAGAGTTTGTGCGTAAATAATACTCTGCTAAGGTTTCTCCTCGCTTATTCGAGTAGTCTTTAAGTACAAACATTATTTTTCGGTATTCCTCTGGAGACGCGAGAAAATAGTACATTGCTTCGTTCCAAACAGTCATTTTTGCGCTAGGGACATTGTCTCCTTTAGTCCAGCGATGTGACTTGCACTCAACTATAACCTTTTGACTATCACAGCCCAAATCAAAAGCATGCTCTTTGTTTCTTCCTTCTATTCCAACAGGTACTTTCAGATTTGACTGTAAAGGTAAGCCCTGAGATACAAAGAACGCCATTGCTACTAACTCGAAATCTCGTCCCACATGAGCATTTGATAAAGCACCTATCCTTTGAAATGAATTGTTCTCATCGTTGCTCATTTTAAGTCTAGGACTCTTACTGCCACCTTGGGTAATCTTGTGTTTCTCACATAAACCATTCCAAAGCACTTCGTAAGGAATCACGTCTTGGTGTTTAGCTTTCCAATGAGCATCTAAACCTTCCCACCCTTTTCCCTGAAAGACATGATCGCAGACGGGGCAAATTTTGGAGCCGATAGGTACCCCTGTTCTGCAGCAATAACAATCCATGTGAATCTCCTTCACTTTTATTCATGACAGTAAAATACAATTGCGTATGAATCATGGAGCTTATCTCGATGAGAGATTTCTGACTACTGACATATTTGGCTGAAAGTTTGGTAATTGTTACTTTGAAACCTTTTCAACAACGCAGACTGCTAAATCTAAAAATATGAATTACATAACCTCAACATATAGTTTTATGCGGTCGATTGCTGGAGAAAGAGTTAGGTAGAGCCTTTTCTGCCAGCCCGATTAAGTCATGAATATTATCTATAAAAAGACATTTAAGGGAGTTCAATGAATGCACTGCCAACGTTATACAAAAAGCGTTTGAGGCAAGAGTTCAGCGCTTTTCACAAACATTTTGAATTGAACACCAAGATCTAAATTTTTGCGGTTTGGATAGAATGGCGAAGTGAACCCTATATATTTGAAGTGTGGCAGTTAAAGTGGTGACACGGGATAATTTTTCGGTCAAAGTATGCGTTGGGTTTAGTTGTAATAAAAAATAATGCAACAATAAGGACGTTACATGATCCCCAGTTATCAAGAATTCATGCGCCCCTTTCTCGAAATTGCGCATCAAGCGGATGGCAAAGAAGTTAGGTTGCGCGATGTGATAAATCAGTTAGCTGATAAATTCTGTCTATCTGAAGCTGAACGTGAAGAGACATTACCAAGCGGCAGACAAACCATTCTTGATAATCGTGTTGGTTGGGCTAGGACTTACCTAACCAAAGCAGGCTTGCTTGAAACCACACGACGAGCACATTTTGTGATCACCTCTCGTGGTATCTCTGCTTTGCAAGATCATACTGTTAAAATTGACAATGACTATCTAAAGCAATTTGATGAATTTGTCGCATTTAAGCAAAAAACAAATGAATCAGATACGCCTAGCGTTGATGAGGAATCAGACAAAGACATCACCCCTGATGAAGCGCTTAGGGCAGCCTGCAAGGAAATAAACAAGGCATTAGCACAAGATATTGAGTATGGCCTGAGTTACACCAATACAGCAGTGTCAGATCTTAGCCCGTACCGCTACAGCGCTGAATTAAGCCACAGACCATGTACAGTTAAAGGCCTGAAAGATTGCCTGTGGCCAAACAAGGCAATGACAGAATTACTAAACAGCATGCGTAGTGCAGGTGTTTTCAATTAAGCAGACTGAATATTTTATATGCGCTTAGTAGCGCACATGTAAAACCAAATAAGAGTGAAGGACAAACACAGCTCAATGACAACACATAAAATAACGCTCTCCCAACTTGAGCAATATCTGTCAAAAGCGGCGTGGATACTGAAAGGTCCGGTTGATGCTTCCGATTTTAAGGTATACATCTTCCCGCTACTGTTCTTTAAACGCATTTCCGATGTATACGATGAAGAGTTTCGTATTGCGATGGAAGAGTCTGGTGGCGATGTCGAGTACGCTTCTTTACCAGAATTCCACCGCTTTGAAATTCCCGCTGGGTGCCATTGGCAAGATGTACGTGAAACCACAACCAACGTTGGTAAAGCAATTGAATCAGCTTTACGTGGCATTGAGCAAGCAAACCAAGAGTTTCTGTATGGTATTTTTGGTGATGCCCAGTGGAGCAACAAAAATAAGCTGTCAGATGAGCTTCTTATCAACCTGATTGAGCATTTCTCGCAGTATACCCTTGGCAATCAAAATGTCGATCCTGACATGCTGGGCAACGCTTACGAGTACCTAATTAAGCACTTTGCTGATTTAACCAATAAAAAAGCGGGTGAGTTTTACACCCCGCGCTCGGTGGTACATCTTCTTGGCCTTATTCTAGACCCACACGAAGGCGAAACGATCTATGACCCGGCCTGTGGTACAGGCGGCATGTTGTTAGAGTGTGTTGATCACCTCAAAGAAATAAACGAGGACTACCGCACACTCAAACTGTACGGCCAAGAGAAGAACTTAACATCTAGCTCAATCGCCAGAATGAACATGTTCTTACATGGCATTGAAGATTTTGAGATTGTGCGTGGCGACACTTTACGAGAGCCGAAATTCTTCGAGGCCGACGGCTTAAAAACCTTTGATTGTGTTATCGCCAACCCACCCTTTTCGTTAAAAGAATGGGGAGCAGAGGCATGGGTTAATGACCCTTATGGCCGAAACATCGCGGGTGTACCACCTCAAGGTAACGGCGATATGGCATGGGTACAGCACATGGTGAAATCCATGAATAGCACTGGCCGTATGACAGTTGTGCTTCCCCACGGCGCATTATTTAGAAAGGCAGCAGAAGGTAAGATCCGCGAAGAGCTGCTTAAGCAAGATTTGTTAGAAGCAGTTATCGGTTTAGGCCCCAATATTTTCTACGGCACGCAGCTTGCCGCTTGTGTAATGGTGTTTAAGCAAAACAAACCTACAGAGAAAAAAGGCAAGGTGCTGTTTATTGATGCATCGGAGCAGATCCGTGTTGGCCGGGCACAAAACTTTTTTGAACCTCACCATGTACAGCAAATCTACGACTGGTATCACAACTTCCAAGATGTTGAAAACTACGTCAAAGTCGCATCAATGGACGATATAAAAGAAAACGACTTCAACCTGAATATTCCGCTGTATGTAGAAAAGGTGATTGAAGACAACCTGCCATCCGTTGAAGAGGCGATGGCCGACCTGAAACAGGCATGGCAAGCCAGTCTAGAGGCGGAAGAGAAGTTTAAAAAGGTATTGGAGCAGTTTATTCAATGATGACTCAACAAGAACTAGAAAAATACCTTTGGGGTGCGGCGACCACGTTGCGCGGTACTATCGATGCGGGTGACTACAAGCAGTACATCTTCCCTCTGCTGTTCTTTAAACGCATTTCTGACGTTTACGATGAAGAGTTTGACAAGGCAATGGCAGAAAGTGGCGGCGACTTAGAATACGCCGCCTTTGCAGAAAACCATCACTTCCAGATACCCGATGGTGCGCATTGGAAAGATGTACGTGAAGTCACAACCAATGTTGGTCAAGCATTACAAAATGCCATGCGTGCGATTGAGCAGGCTAACCCTGACACGCTAGAGGGTATATTTGGCGATGCCAGTTGGACCAATAAAGAGCGCCTGTCTGACGCCATGTTGATTGAGCTTATCGAACATTATTCCCAGCACAAACTGAATTTAACCAATGTCCCTGACGACAAGCTGGGTAACGCTTACGAGTACCTGATTAAGAAGTTTGCCGACGACAGCGGCCACACGGCTGCGGAGTTTTACACCAACCGCACCGTTGTAAAGCTGATGACGATGATCATGAATCCGCAACCGGGTGAATCAGTGTATGACCCAACCTGCGGATCAGGTGGCCTACTACTTAACTGTGCGTTGCACTTAAAAGAAGAAGGCAAGGAATACCGCACCCTTAAGTTATATGGGCAGGAGATCAACCTTCTCACCTCTGCTATCGCTCGCATGAACATGTTTATGCATGGTATTGAAGAATTCAAAATCGTGCGTGGCAATACGCTGTCTAATCCGGGCTTGCTGGAAAATGACGAGCTGAAAAAGTTTAATGTGATTCTCGCTAACCCGCCTTACTCGATTAAATCGTGGGATCGAGCAGCGTTTGAAAACGACCCTTACGGCAGAAATCTGTGGGGTACGCCACCGCAAGGCTGTGCGGATTATGCTTTTGAGCAACATATCCAAAGAAGTCTAAACGAAGAAAACGGACGTTCAATAAGTCTCTGGCCTCAAGGACTGCTGGATAGAGATAGTGAAGAGCATATTCGAAAAAATCTACTCAAATCAGATAGGCTTGAAGCAGTAATAGGGTTGGGAAGAAACCTTTTCTACAATTCTGGAATGGAGTCTTGTCTTGTTATTTTCAAAACAAAAAAAGAAGAGCGCCAAAGAGGCAAAGTTTTGTTTATAAATGCAAGTGACCTTGTAAAAAAAGAAAAAATAATCAGCTACTTAACGCCAGAGCACATAGAAATAATTTATAAGGCATACAGGTCTTTTTCCAATATCGACGGCCTTTCTAATCTCGTCGAAATCGAAGATATTTTCAAAAATCGTTCTTCTTTAAATATAAGTCTTTATGTTAATAAGTATGCATCTAATTCTTCCTACTTGTTTGACAACGTCTATCAAAACTGGATTTTGTCTGGGGAAATATTAAAAACAAAAATGCATTCACTTTTAGGGGGTGCTAAATAATGAAGTTTTGTATTGATAAAAGTGGATGGAAGACAGTTTCATTAGGTGATGTTGCCTACGAATATAGTAGAAGAATAAATAACCCAAGTGAAAGTGGTTATGATCGCTTTGTTGGCAACAGCAACATAGGTCAGTGGGATTTCAAAATTAATTCTTGGGAATCTACAGAATCTGTAACATCCGCAATGAAACTATTCAGCTCAAAAGATTACCTATTTGTCAGAAGAAGTCTTTACGCAAGTGATTTCCGTGAAAGAGCACCAAGAGCTGATTTTGATGGTGTGTGCTCCGGTGACATTATTACAATCAGAGAAAACTCTGAAATTATTATCGATGGGTTTCTAATTGGACTTTTAAATAGTCCTGATTTGTGGAGGTATGTTGTAGCAAATGCATCTGGCTCTATTACACGAAGAATAAAATGGAAAGATCTAGAAAGATTCGAGTTCCAGCTCCCTCCTAAAAATGTTCAGGAAGAAATTACTCGTCTGCTTTGGAGCCTAAATGCAGTAATAGAGCAAAGAGCTATCTGCTTAGACAAAGCTACGACACTTGTCTTATCTACCTTAAAAAACCATTTCTCAGGGCTGGATGTCGAGTACGTGACCTTAGGGGATGCAGGCAAATGGTTAAGTGGTGGTACTCCAAGTAAAGAAAACAAGGCTTATTGGGATGGGGATATTCCTTGGGTAAGCCCCAAAGATATGAAGAGGGATTTCATCGACTCTTCAATTGATAAAATAACACAAAAAGCTGTAAATGATGGCGCAATTCTAGTGCCTAAAAATTCTTTGCTTGTTGTAGTAAGGGGAATGATCTTAGCACACTCTTTTCCTGTCGCATTAAACACTGAGGAGGTGTCTTTTAATCAAGACATGCGAGCTTTGCTCGTTTCTGAAGAATTTATTCCAGAATACATTTTGTATTACTTACAGTATAAAAAGGACTTCGTAGTGTCTATAGCTACAACCACTACTCACGGAACAAAGCGCTTAGCTATGGAAGATCTATTACAACTACCATTGCCAAAGCCGAGTATCGAAACTCAGAAAAATTTTATAGAAGTAATAAAGAGCATTCGAACCTCGATGTCAGAATTGGTTACAAGTATAGAATCATCAAAAACTCTTAAAAAAGTGCTGATAGAACAGGTGTTTTAGGTATGGGATTTACCGAATTAAATAGTGTGGAACACTACATCATCCATCAGCTGAGTGGTGTTAATTTAAACGCCAAACAGGTGCAAGAACCTCTAAAAGCGTTTGGCGTGAAGTGGCAGTTTCGGTCTGCTGAGGAACTTAAGCGCGGCGTTAATGAGGTACTGGTTGAAGCTGAATTGGTTAAAGCGCTTACTCGCCTTAACCCTGAAATTGCAGCTAACCCTAGCTTAGCGGATGAAGTAATACATAAGCTCCGTGCTATTTTAATCTCGGTAAATCAGGTTGGCTTGGTTAAGGCCAACGAAGAGTTTTTTGCTTGGATGACTGGCGAAAAAACCATGCCTTTTGGCGAGAATAATCGCCATGTGCCCGTTAAGCTTATCGACTTTGATGACTTAACCCAAAACACCTATATCGTTACCAACCAGTTTCGGGTTCATCACCGGGAAACCAAAATACCTGATGTCGTTTTGATGATTAATGGCATACCAGTAGTGGTGGGTGAAGCAAAAACCCCTATTCGGCCCTCGATTAGCTGGTTAGATGGTGCACACGAGATACATCAAGTTTACGAAAACTCCGTGCCGCAGCTGTTCGTGCCGAATATCTTGTCTTTTGCGACGGAAGGCAAAGAGTTGTTCTACGGCGCTATTCGCTGCCCATTAGAGTTTTGGGCACCTTGGCGCATAGAAGATAACGATAATCAGCTGTCAAAAGCCCTTGGCTTGGCTGAAATTGGCCGCGAGTTAAGTGATCTTCTAAGCCCTGCTCGCTTGCTGGATATCATGCGTAACTTCTCGTTGTTTACTACAAACAAAAAGAAGCAACGCATGAAGGTTATACCGCGTTTTCAGCAATATGAAGGGGCAAATAAAATTGTTCAGCGGGTTATCGACGGTAGAATTAAAAAAGGCCTAATTTGGCACTTCCAAGGTTCAGGCAAGTCACTTCTGATGGTATTTGCGGCGCAAAAACTTCGCCGCGCCCCAGAGCTTAAAAGCCCCACCGTTATTGTGCTGGTAGATAGAACCGACCTAGATACACAGATCAGTGGCACCTTTAATGCGGCAGATATTGCCAATGTCGAAACTACCGACAGCATTAAAGAGCTACAAAATATGTTGGAGCGGGATACCCGCAAGATCATTATTTCGATGATCCACAAATTCCGTGATGCCAAACCCAATATGAATGAAAGAGAAAACATCATTCTGTTAGTGGACGAGGCACACCGCACGCAGGAAGGCGATTTAGGTCGGCAAATGCGTGCTGCACTGCCCAATGCATTCTTGTTTGGTTTAACCGGAACCCCGGTAAACAAAGCCGATAAGAACACCTTCTGGGCTTTTGGTGCTGAAGAGGACAAAGGCGGCTATATGTCGCGCTATACCTTCCACGACTCGATACGCGATGAGGCGACTTTACCGCTGCACTTTGAGCCGAGGCTGGTTGATGTACATGTAGACAAAGAAGCACTTGATAGAGCCTTTGAAGAGTTTAAAGAAAGTGCGGCCTTAACAGATGAAGAAGCAGATGAACTTAATAAAAAGTCTGCCAAGATGTCGGCGTTTTTAAAATCGCCAGAGCGTGTTGAGAAAATAGTTAAAGATATTGCAGAGCATTTTAAAGCCAAGGTTGCCCCACACGGCTTTAAAGCGATGATCGTCACGCCTGATCGTCACGCCTGTGTGCAGTATAAAGAAGAGCTGGATAAGCACTTCCCTTCTGAAGCCAGTAAAGTAGTTATCTCCACTACCGCTAACGATGCTTTTGAATTCAAACAAAAGTGGGCGCTAGATAAAAGCCAGCAAGAAAAGGTGGTAGATGAGTACAACGATGCCAAGTCGGAGCTGAAGTTCATCATCGTAACCGCAAAGCTACTAACGGGCTTTGATGCGCCGATTTGCCAAACTATGTATTTGGACAAGTCGCTAAAAGATCACACCCTTCTTCAGGCAATTTGTCGCACTAACCGCTTGTATCCACAAAAAACATTCGGCTGTATTGTCGATTACTTCGGTGTGTTTGACGATGCGGCTAAAGCGCTGGAGTTTGATGAGTTAAGCGTAAAACAAATCATCACCAATCTGGGGGACTTACGCTCTCGGCTGCCGCAAGGGATGGCAGATGCACTGCGGCATTTCGACGGGGTAGACAGAACGTTACAAGGGTTTGAAGGCTTAGAGGCTGCGCAAAACGCAATCAACACCGACGAAAAGAAAGATGCCTTCGCCAAAGACTTTAAATATCTGGCAAAGCTTTGGGAATCGCTATCGCCTGACAATATGCTGGATATCTATAACCAAGACTACAAATGGTTAGCACAAGTATTTGAGTCAGTTAAACCCGCCTCAGATAACGTCGGCAAAATGCTCTGGTTAGCCCTTGGTGCGCAAACCACTCAGCTTATACATGAAAATATCCACGTTGGTGACGTGCATACACTAGAAGAGTTTGTGCTGGATGCTGATGTCATAGAAAACATCTTTAACAACCCTGATCCGAAAAAGATAAAGCAGCTGGAAAAAGATCTCATTCAGCGCTTTGCCAAGCGCGGCGGCAACGCAACGTTTAAAAAGCTTAGCGAGCGCTTAGAAGAACTGCGCGATAAAGCCGAGAAAGGCCTAATCAGTTCAATTGAGTTCGTAAAAGAGCTGTGTGCCATCGCCAAAGATACGGTGAAGGCAGAGAAAGAACTGGAAGATGAGTTACAAGAGAAGTCACCAAAAGCAGCATTAACCGAGCTTTTCCTCGAACTAAAAACCGAAGAAACTCCAGCGGTGGTAGAACGTATAGTGGCGGATATCGACGCAATAGTGCGGATAGTTAACTTCCCCGGCTGGCAAAACACCATTGGCGGCGAGCGAGAAGTACAGAAGTCACTTCGCAAAGCATTGCTTAAGTACCAACTCCACAAGGACCAAGTACTGTTTGATCGGGCCTATGCCTACATAAAGGAATATTACTAATATGGCAGAGATTTCTTTACCTTTACCGGGCAATGTACTGCATAGCGCACCACAAACTTTAGAGTTTGAAAAAGTTGCTACTTTCATCGGTGGGAACGGTTCTGGAAAATCTACGATTCTAAAATCGATATTCGACGAAAAGCTGAAACCGGAAAGTACGCTATATCAAAGTTACAAGATAGTTTGTTTTTCATCGGGACAAAATGAGAGTTATTCTTTTGATTTTAGTAGATATCTTACAGAGGAAAGGTCCAAACGGAATGCACTCAATTTAGACTGTTTCTACTACGATAAATCATGGTCGAAGCTCCTCATATTTCTCGCTACATGTAATAAGAGTGATGGACTCGTCAGAACATTTCTTCGCCAGAACGGTTACGTAACAGAAAGTGACTTGGATGAAGATCAAAGCACTGAACTATCATTTAACGTGAAAGTGGATAAAGCCTATACCAACCTTGTTCAGCAATCGTTAGAGGACGAAAATAATGGCGAGCAAAATGTCTTTACCAATAGAGCCTATCACCGTACTTTGTACAATTTTATAAACGCAATTATCCATCAAGAAGATGATTACAACTTTGAGTCCCCGATTGAGCAACAACGTGTTGAGTTTAAACAAGAGACACTATCCAGAGTATCATTTGAAACCGACCAACAGGAATCCTTTGATTCAATGGTTATGTTTTTCACTCAAGCGGCTGATAACGACTACTTTGTTGTCAAGAACAGTTTCGAGTTGAGCTTTTCAGCTTCGGATGGAAGACTGAATCTTGAGGATTTAAGTGATGGTGAGTACCAAATTTTATTCCTCTTTTCACTGCTTGACCTTTTCGACTCAGAAAATACACTTTTTCTATTTGATGAGGCAGACTCACACCTTCACTATCGAAATATTGATCGGTTATGGGACGTTTTTGAATATATTTCTGGTCGGGTTATTACTACTACTCACTTGCTTGATTCCATTGCAAAATCTGGTATTGGAAGACTACGAGTAATCGAGCGAGGAGAAGTCAAATCTGAAGCGAAGCTTCAATACATCGCTTCACGGTTGAGGGACCTTTCTAAAATAAGTAACACAAAGTTTCAAGCATTGTCACTGTTTCCGAACGTTGTTTTGATTGACGACGAAAATGATTGGGAAATATTTAAACTCTTGGCGCTAAGAAAACTAGCTACGCAGGAAAACCAAGAATACGAAATCAAAAATAAACTGAAGAACTTCATCGCAGTAAAATGCGAGTCCAGCTATCAGTCAAGAGACGAAGATTTTGGATTCAGTAAACTTAGATACTTAAATAGCTTTGCTAGTTATTTAGACGGTCACGCGCACAATACGAAGAACGTTTTCTTGGTATGCGACAGAGATGAACTGCCCCTAGCAAGTATTGGAACAGATGAGTGCAGTTTGCTACTTCAAGGCGAAAATGGGACAAGGAGCTTCAATCGAGGTCAACTTAACTCACATCTACTTTCTTGGCGAAGAAGAGAAGTAAAGCATTACCTTATTTCAGCCACAGCTATGGATGAAGACATAGGTACATTGAACCGTATTTTTAATCTTGGTCCACTATCACAGTTATCCAGAGGTAATTCGGGAGACACTGACACTAGCGGAATGTTTAACTCTCAATTAGCCTGCTTACCATCTGAAACTGTAAAAGGCTTAGTTGAAAAGTATATTGATGTCGAAGATATTGGTTTTTGTTCGGCAAAAGCAAAAGAATATATCTCAAAAATCCCTAGAGACGAAATTAGTGAAGATATAGTCTGCCTTTATGAGTATTTGGTAGGTAACAACAATGGATAATAATTTACTATCGAAGGTATTTAGCTATATCAGAAAAGACGCTGGCATTCATAACTCAATGGAAGCTATGGAACAGCTGTCACTTCTTCTGCTTACAAAGTATATTTACGACAGCACATCATCAATTAAATCTCACGATAGAGATTTCGACATCAGTATCTTCCGTGATTTTTTCTTGAGTTACAGCGAACGAAGAAAACCCCACAATACAGAATTCACCATATTAAAAGACCTATACAAAGGCTTCGAATCAGGAAATCATCAAGAAATTTTAGGTTCCTCAGAATTAATAGCGAACATATATGATTCAATACCTTTAAAAATAAGGTCAAAAAAAGTTTTTAATGCCTGCATTGAAATAATGACATATATCGATATTTATGACCAAAAAGTGACTGAAGAGTATGATTTACTATTAAGCCAAATGGCAGAAGACTCGATATCTTCTGGTGTACATTTATCTCCAAAGGCGTTGATTGAAGCAATAGTTAGAGTTATTGATCCAAAATCAAATGAATCTGTTTATGATCCAGCGATGGGAACAGGTAGAGTATTGATTGAAGCATTCAACAGGCAAAATCTGGATCTTAAAGAATCGAGTGCAAAGTCCATCAGGACAGTTGGCAACGACAACTCCCCCTTTGCATTACTGCTTGGTTTAGTTAATTTAGCTTTAAATCAAGTCGATTTGTCCCACCTATTTTTGAAAGACTCTCTTATGGAGATAGACGATGTGACCTATGACGTTGTTGTTTCAGGTGTCCCATTCGGAAAACCTAGTGGAACTCAAAACTTTGAATACAAAGCGCTAGGATATCCCGCTACCTTAGAGTCGATGTTTCTGAAGCACACAATGGATAAGTTAGCGAAAGGAGGAAGAGCAGCATTAATAATACCAGATGGTATTTTATTCAATTCATCTAAAGAGCTGGTGAGGCTAAGAAAAAATCTTTTTAATGACTTCAATTTTCATACGATATTAAGTTTACCTAACAGTGTATTGGCCCCTTATGCGAATGTAAAAGTAAGCGTTATTTTTTTCGACAATACCTGCCAACGTGACGATATTTGGTATTATAAAATTGACCCTGAGTTTAGATTTTCAAAGAAGAATCGCGTTTCTATTAATCTATTTGAGGAGTTTATTGAAAATTACAAACTGAGAAAAGAAAGCCCTCATTCACTACTTATAAGTCGAAGTGCAATTTTTGAGCATGACGATCTTAACATTTCTCATATTTTACACAGCGATAATGATTCAGATTTAACTAAATCAATCGGATCAAATGTAGATAAAGCTAGAAGAACAGCTAAAGAAATTTCTACCGTATTAGTTAACTACTTGGATAACATTCCCAATTTCATACAAACTAGTGCTCTCAGGAAAAAACCGCTAAAAGAAGTGGTTAAACCCAGATCTGGCAAGGCCATAGGTAAATTAATAAGTGAGTCCGGCCGTTATCCTGTGTATGGAGCAAATGGGCAAATTGGATACTTTGATGAAGCAAATAGGCAGGCCGGCACTTTAGTCCTCGGCAGGGTAGGAGCTAATTGCGGTAATATTCATTTTGTTGAAGAAGATTTTTGGCTTACAAATAATTCTTCAAGTTTAGAAATACTTGATGAGTCTAATGTATTCCCTAAATACTTAGGGTATTTACTAAAATCTATGAACTTAAATAGGTACGCCAGAGGTTCTGCACAACCTTTTGTTTCATTTGAAAAAATCAAAGACCTCCCAGTAGCACTACCTAGCTATGAAGACCAAGTTAAGATATGTGAACAGCTAGAAAATGCTGAGAGAAAATATTATGAGATTCAGTCTTTACTTCAAAAGCAGATATTAACAATCAGCAGTCTTAATGAAGAAATTTTAAAAAACTCAACTTTGCTCCAATAGATATACAAGAATATATAAAAGGTAGATTCTCTCTACCTCTTAATTGTATTGGCCAATTAAGAAATGTTAACCAAAATTAAATTTATGTAATAAAAAGCCCACTAAAAGTGGGCTTTAACTTTTAAACGACTTATTTCCGTTAAACGACTTATCTAATCTCATTAAACGACTTATTTCATGGGATCAACAGGCACTCCCCTAATCCCGATAACTGTCCATACTTGGGCAGGAACAGATTAGGTTGCGGTCGCCGTATACGTCGTCGATGCGGTTCACGCTGGGCCAGAACTTGTTCTTGGCAACGCTGGCGACGGGGTATGCGGCCGTGTGGCGGTCGTAACTGCGATTCCAGTCGCTGTCACAGATGTCATCCAGCGTGTGGGGTGCGTTGTGCAGTGGATTGTCGGTGGCATCCCACTCGCCGCTTTCCACTTTGCCGATTTCTTCGCGAATGCAGATCATTGCTTCGATAAAGCGGTCTAGTTCGGCTTTGGCTTCCGATTCTGTCGGCTCGATCATCAAGGTGCCCGCCACCGGGAAACTCATGGTGGGCGCGTGGAATCCGTAGTCGTTGAGGCGTTTGGCCACGTCCATTTCAGTCACGCCAGAGGCTTCTTTAAGGGGACGCAAATCGATGATGCACTCGTGAGCCACGCGATTGTTGCGGCCGCGATACAGCACGTTGTAGTGCCCTTCGAGTTTATTAGCGATGTAGTTGGCGTTCAAAATGGCCACTTCTGTGGCCTTTTTAAGGCCTTCGCTGCCCATCATTTTGATGTACATGTAGCTGATGGGCAAAATCGAAGCACTGCCCCATGGTGCAGCAGACACCGCTCCGTTAGGTGCCACGCCATCCGCGCCCGCGTGCTCTACGCCAACCACACTGTGGTTTGGCAAGAATGGCGCAAGGTGAGACTTCACGCCGATGGGGCCCATGCCGGGGCCACCGCCACCGTGAGGGATACAGAAGGTTTTGTGCAAGTTCAAGTGAGATACGTCTGAGCCAATTGAGCCTGGAGACGTGAGGCCAACTTGTGCGTTCATGTTGGCGCCGTCCATATAAACCTGACCGCCGTACTGATGCACAATTTCGCAAATCTCTTTAACAGTTTCTTCGTACACGCCGTGGGTCGATGGATAGGTGATCATGGCGCAGCTCAGATTGTCGGCTACTTCCGCCGCTTTGGCGCGCAAGTCGTTCAAATCGACGTTACCGTTTTTGTCGCAGTTCACCACCACCACTTTCAAGCTGACCATTTGTGCCGACGCAGGGTTAGTACCGTGGGCAGAGCTTGGGATCAAGCACACATCACGATGTCCTTCGCCACGACTCTCGTGGTAGCGTTTGATGGCAATCAAACCAGCGTATTCGCCTTGAGCACCGGAGTTCGGTTGCATACACAAAGCGTCGTAACCGGTGATGTTGATAAGCCAATCGCTCAGCTCATCAATCATGGTTTTGTAGCCTTGCGCCTGCTCAAGAGGTGCAAAGGGGTGCAATTTGCCAAACTCAGGCCAGGTCACCGGGATCATCTCGGCAGTGGCGTTGAGTTTCATGGTGCACGAACCTAAGCTGATCATCGAGTGGTTGAGCGCCAAGTCTTTGTCTTCCAGCGACTTGATGTAGCGCAGCATTTCCGTCTCAGACTGATAGGAGTTAAACACCTCGTGAGTCAAAATCGGTTGAGTGCGCAGCAAGTCTTCAGGCAACGAAGTAGACCCTTGTGTGGTCACATCGGCGTCCAAGTCGGCAACGGTATAGTTGTGATTTTCACCGCAGAAAATGCTCAGCAAAGTGTCTAAATCAGCACGGGAAGTGGCTTCATCAAAGGCGATGCCGACCGCGCCGTCCAAATCGCTGCGCAGGTTAACGCCTTTAGCGTAAGCTTTGTCGAGAATGGCTTGTTTGTCGTCCACCAGCACCGTAATGGTATCAAACCAGGTGTTGTGTTTCAGAGCATAACCGTGGCGTTGCAATGCTACAGCGGTAATGTCGGCAAAGCGATTGATGCGCTGGGCGATGGTTTTCAAGCCCTGCGGACCGTGATAAACGGCGTAGAAGGAAGCCATGTTGGCCAACAACACTTGGGCAGTACAGATGTTGGAGTTGGCTTTCTCGCGGCGGATGTGTTGTTCACGGGTTTGCAATGCCATACGCAAAGCTGGGCGACCACGGGTGTCTTTCGACACACCAATAATACGGCCAGGAAGCGAGCGCTTGTATGCATCGCGGGTTGCGAAAAACGCGGCGTGTGGACCGCCATAGCCCATCGGAACACCAAAGCGTTGAGCTGAGCCCAATACCACATCAGCGCCCATCTCGGCTGGCGACTTCAACAACACCAAGGCCATGATATCGGCCGCCACAGACACGATGGCTTTTTTGTCGTGCAATTGGCTGATGATGTCGGTCAAGTCACACACTTCACCTGTGGTGCCCGGATATTGTAACAATGCACCGAATACGTCGTGCTCGCTGGCCTGCTCTTTTGCGCCAACTACAACGTCAAAACCGAACATATCAGCACGGGTGCGGAGAACATCAAGGGTTTGTGGGTGCACGTCTTCGGCCACGAAAAACAGGTTTGAGCCTTTGTTCTTTGATACCCGTTTAGCCAGTCCCATGGCTTCGGCAGCGGCTGTGGCTTCGTCTAGCAACGAGGCAGAGGCCAATTCCAAGCCAGTTAAATCCATGGTCACTTGCTGGAAGTTCAACAAGGCTTGCAAACGGCCTTGGGCAATTTCAGGCTGATAAGGGGTATAGGCAGTGTACCAACCGGGATTTTCCAGCACGTTACGCAAAATCACGTTGGGCGTGATGGTGTCGCTGTACCCCATACCGATGAAGGAACGGTTGATGACGTTTTTAGCCGCAACGGCTTTAAGACCCGCCAAAGCCTGCTGTTCAGTGACTGCGTCACCAATGGCCAAAGGTTGCTTTAAGCGAATGGATGCGGGAACCGTTTGTTCTATCAAATCGTCCAACGAGCTTGCACCAACGGATTCGAGCATCTGCGCCATTTCGGCTTCGTCTGGGCCGATGTGACGGCGAATAAAATCTTCGCTCTGTTCGAGTTGGGCAAGGGATAAAGGTACATTAGCCATGGTTACTGCCTATCAATTATTGGGACTGAGGGTTGTGAGTAATCACTTACAACAAACCGGCACAGAAGCAGGGCGACTGCGCCAGTTCGATTGGGAACGAATCGAAAACTTAGTCTTCGTCGATGCTGTTCTGGTAACCTTCCGCGTCGAGCAAACCTTCCACTTCACTTGGATCTTCTGCTTCGATTTGGAACAACCAGCCTTCTCCAAAAGCGTCGGTGTTCACCAACTCAGGCGAATCTTCAAGGTCTGAGTTAACCGCGGTGACCGTTCCCGTAATGGGCGAATATACGTCAGAGGCCGCTTTTACCGATTCGACTACCCCAATTTCGTCGCCTGCTCCGAAGACTGCGCCTACTTCTGGCAACTCAACAAATACCATGTCACCCAACAATTCTTGGGCGTGTTCAGTGATCCCAACGGTGAAGATACCGTTGCCTTCGTCACGTACCCATTCGTGGGTGGTTACATAACGCAATTCAGATGGAATGTTGCTCATAATCGTTCCTAGTGTTGGTAATTTAAAATTGTAAAATCGTTACAGAACCGACTTGCCATTGCGGACGAAGCTGGGCTTAACAATATTGACTGTAACCCACTTTTTGCGCATTTCCACTTGCGCAGTGGTGTCTTGGGTGGCCGGAATTCTGGCCATCGCAATGCTGTGTCCAAGGGTCGGTGAAAAGGTACCAGAGGTGATCACACCCTCGCCTTCGGAAACTTTTACCGTAAGACCGGCGCGCAATACGCCTTTCTCGGTCATGACCAAGCCCACCAGCTTTTCTGTGCCGGCGGCTTTTTGTGCTTCTAAGGCTTTGCGGCCGACAAAATCCCGATCTTCAGGTTCCCAGGTAATGGTCCAAGCCATGTTGGCTGCCAGTGGTGATACGGTTTCGTCCATATCTTGGCCATACAGGTTCATGCCCGCTTCCAAACGCAAGGTGTCTCGGGCACCCAATCCGCAAGGAGCCACACCGGCATTCAAAAGTCCTTGCCAGAAATCGGCTGCGCGTTCGGCAGGGACAATGATTTCGTACCCAGCTTCACCGGTGTAACCTGTGGTAGCAATAAATAAGTCTTCCGCTTGCACGCCATAAAAAGGCTTCATACCGGCAACAGCTTCTTTTTGTGCTTCAGAGAACAAGCTGGCGGCTTTTTCTTTTGCGTTCGGGCCTTGCACGGCAATCATGGCAAATTCAGGGCGCTCGGTGATGGAGACATCAAAGCCCTCGGCGTTGCCGTTGAGCCAGTCCATATCTTTTTCACGGGTCGCGGAGTTGACCACTAAACGATAATTGGTGGCGTCAAAATGGTAGACAATCAAATCGTCAACCACACCGCCTTCGTGATTGAGCATACCGCTGTAAAGCGCTTTACCTTTGTCTTGCAATTTGGCCACGTCGTTTGCCAACAAACGGCGTAAGTAGTCTTTGGCTTGACTGCCGGTGACATCCACGATGGTCATGTGGGACACGTCAAACATGCCTGCATCTTGGCGTACTGCGTGGTGCTCTTCAATTTGAGAACCGTAGTTGATGGGCATTTCCCAGCCGTGAAAATCCACCATTTTGGCGCTGGCTTCCAGGTGTTTTGCGTGTAACACTGTTTTGTTCGTCATGGTCTGCATCACTGTATTTTTGAATGCCCGAAAGTATAGAAACGCAAGCAAGCTTGCTCAAATTGGAATTGCTAATGCTTACATTTGTTTTTTAAATGTATTAAATTACACGCATCAGATTTACTTATAACTAAAGCACCCATGAAACAACTCTCCTTAGACACATTACGCACCTTTGTCAGTATTGTAGAACTGGGTGGATTCGCCAAAGCGGGAGAGCTGCTGGGTCGTTCGCAGCCGGCGGTGAGTCTGCAAATGCGTAAGTTGGAAGTACAACTGGGACGGCGATTGTTTGACAAAGTCGGACAGCGACAATTGGTCAATCAAGACGGCAAAGCCTTGTATCAGCATGCCAAGTCCATGTTGGACATCAACGACGAGGTGTTTCGCACCTTCGAACAGTCCTCCTTGCGAGGTCGCTTGAGGCTCGGGATCCCCAGTGAATTTGCCACCACCGTTCTGCCGGGGATCATAGGCGAGTTCAGCCAGTTGTATCCTGATGTGGCGCTGGAAGTGACCTCGGCGTTGAGTCGAAATCTGCTCGATGACAGCCGTAAGCAGGACTTTGATCTGGTGTTAGCTTTGGTCAACCCGCAACAGCAAACCACCGGAGAGTTAGTGCTAGAAGACGACTTGGTGTGGGTGGGCGACGCCAATAAGTCGCGGATTACTCAGCAATTGTCCTTGGTGCTCGCACCCGCGGGTTGCATCTATCGCAGTCGCGTGATTGAAAAGCTTAAACAACAAACTACCGCATGGCGCATCAGCTACACCAATGCCGATTTATACGGCCTCATCGCCGCCATTCAGCAGGGCTTGGGGATCACAGCCTTGGCCCGCACCAGTGTGCCCGACGCCCTCACGACTATTAATCACAAATCACTGCCTCCTCTGGGCAAAGTAAAAATCTGCCTATTCAACTACGACACCCAACACCCCCAAGTCAGCGCCGCACTGTCTGACTTTATCAAAGCTCGGATTGGGCGCTAATCCCATATAAATGGGTAATTGATTTACTCTTGAGTCAAAGATTGATATTTTTCGTTCTGGCTCTTGACAGCACGAGCCAAAAAGCCCGATTTTTTCTATCAAGGAAGATTATGAAGTACCCTACCCTCTGCCTGCTCTTGTGCACGGCAATACTGACTAGTTGCGCGGTTCGCGTGGATTCAATCAAAGAAGACGTTGTTGAAGAACTGGAAAAAGACATCGGCTATTTGTTGTTGGGTATCGAAACCAATGCAACCCTCAAAAGTGTTGATATTTTTGGTGCAGACAACATTCGGCTGACTCACAAAGATTTGCGTCCCGATTCGGAATTTATCCTAATCGATCTAGAGGCCGGTGATTACGATATCCGCAACATGCGCTTCAATAGCTTTGTCAAAGCGGAACTGACTGATGGCTTTTGGAATTTTACGATTGTACCCGGCCAGATTAGCTACATCGGGCACTTAGAAGTCGACAACAAAGCATTTTGGGCATTTGCTTTTAATTCTTCCTTTGAGCTGACTAATCGCTCCACAGAAGCGTTACTGTTTATGCAAGAACGTTTCCCCAACATCTTGGAACACCATACTTTGCGATACGCAGGACCGGGAAAAGACCGCTTTTTACAATGGTTTCAAGGCCTAGACGAAACACAGCAAGCTAAACAGGAGGAGACTGCCCATGACTAAGTTTTTGCTAGCTTCCCTATTCTGTTTAGTTTTGCTAAGCCCCTCAGTTGTAGGCTCACCGATTCCTGCAGAAATACTCTACCGCGAGCCGACTATTGGCCTTACAGACATTTCTCCTGATGGGAAGTACATTTCATACATGGCGAATCGGCAAGACCAACAATATTTAGCTATCCAAGACACCCAAGATTTGACGATCCAAGGAGTCCTTGTGATTGAAAGCGATCAGCGTCTACAGGATTACGCTTGGTTAGACTCTGATACGCTGTTAGTAAATGTCAGAATTGGACGGTTTGACAGATTAGTGGTGGTCTATCGAGACAAAAGCTCTGAAACACTGAAATGGAAAAACCGCCTTTTGAAACAAGAAGGGTATCTGGTTGGACGCTTACGGAACAAAGAGAACCAAATATTGCTCGCGCTGGAATCCCAGCAAGAGGGAACCAACCTAGATTTATATTTGCTTCCCGTCTCTGAATTGACATTGGGTTCAATAACCGACAGTTACAAATTACCTGAAAAGCAACCTGGTACACGACTTTTCGCTTACTCTGAAGAACTCAAACGCTTGTTGGTAATGACCGTCAACATAGATGATGCATCTATCGACATGGAGTTTCGAAACCTGAACAACAACGATGTCGAACACAATTACAGGTTAAAAGCAGAGGACTTCGAATTTTCGCCAGTTGGTTTTCTGTCTACCTCAAAGATGGCAGTTTTGAGCAACAAAGATGTGGAAACTACCTCTTTGTACGAATTTGATTTGGAAACCCAATCTTTAGGTAAGCTGCTGTATCAACATAAAAAATATGACCTGACCGGCGCAGAAATTTCTGGTGTGACAGGCGAAGTGATTTCGGTCAATTATTTCGACCATGGTCGATTAGCAACGGAATACTTCAGCAGTGCAGAGTCAAATATCAATCAGTACTTGCAAAAGCAGTTGCCGGACAAACAGTTCACTATCGCAGCACAAAACCTTGAGACCCAACAAAAAGTAATTTATGCCTTTGCTTCTAACGATCCCGGTCAATATTATTTGCTCGATGAGCGAACTGAAAAGCTTACGCCGCTACTCGCAAGACATCCTCGTTTACAAGGGCGAACGTTGGCAACTAACGAACAAATCAATGTTGTAAGCCAGGATGGTACGGAAATCGAGGCCTATCTCACACTCCCTGTCGGCATTAATCACCATACTCTTTTAGTCATGCCTCACGGTGGCCCAATCGGTATTCGTGAATATGATGAGTTTGATCCTACTGTGCAGTATTTTGCCAGTCGCGGTTTTACCATTTTGCGAGTCAATTTTCGCGGTTCTGCGGGCTTTGGTAAAGAGTTTCAAGAATCAGGTGTGGGGCAGTTTGGTAAGTTGATTGAAGAGGATATCTCTGCGGCAGTCGACCAAGTTGATAAGAAGTATCAATTCAAAAAACGCTGTGCAATGGGCGCTAGCTATGGCGGCTACTCATCTATGATGTTGGCGATCAAGCACCCAAAAGAATACGATTGTGTAGTCGGTTCAGTTGGTGTCTATGACTTACCGTTGTTGTTCAATAAGAGCAACACGAGTGCCATTGAGGAAGTTCGACTACGAACTGAAAACGTGGTGGGTAAAGAATCAGATGAACTGTATGAATTTTCTCCTGTTTATTTGGCTGACAAAATTGAGGTGCCCGTGCTATTGCTCGCCGGATTGCAGGATAAAATCGCCCCTCCTGAACATACTTATCGAATGGAACTCGCCCTCAAGAAGATGGGCAAGAATGTTCAGTCTGTGTACTACAAAAACAGCGGCCACGGCCATCCAACCTGGTATGGTGATTGGCATGAAGCAACGCTGACCTATCAGTTTTTGCTTGATTCTTTAGGATTACCAAACCTGAGCAAAGGCCAAATTGAAGAGCAAGATTTGGATATGATCGGCGAGGAATATTTGCGTGTTGGCTTTGGATTCGATTCCGCTGAGGGATTTGAAGAGGATCAGGAAAGAGCGTTCAAATTCTATACATTAGCTCAAAACTTGGGGAGCGCTCGCGCTAATACTCGACTTGCATGGTATTACGAGGACGGGATTCTACGAGATAAAGATTTTGCAAAAGCGGTGGAGCTCTATGAAGCAGGGTCAAATCTAGGTGACGATTTAGCGCCATACTTGTTAGGTCGGTCTTACTTCAAAGGTGAGTGGCTAAATAAAGATGATAAAAAGTCTCTACACTATTTAGAGTTGGCAATTGAGAGGGGTTACAACGCAGCAGCATCTGTCATGGCAGCTTATTTCTACTGCTTGGGAAAATCTGTTGGCATCGACGAAACGAAATGTATTGATTTGATGGATTTGGAAAGCATGGAAAAGGACGATGCCCTTAAGTCTCAAGTCAATAGATCTAGCTTCAATACTCGACGCATAATCCTGGCTAACGTTTTGTTGTCACCCGATTTGTCTAATTCCATACGAGAAAAACTGATTGAGGCTATTGTTCCCTGGTACGAGATCAATACCTTTGACTTGGAAGTGGATGAAAAAGACTATGGAGTTGTCACCTGGGAGGATGAGCAGTTTGAATATGACGGAGAAGATGAAATAACCTTCGACGAAAACACCAGCCTTGGTGTTCTCTTTAAAATGGATTTCGAAAGCGATAGTCCGGCTGAGCGCAGTATGGTGGTAGTGCAATGGAAGGCCAAACAAGCCAATGGTGAACAATCTACTATTTATGAGACACTTTTATGGGGAACCGAAAGAACAAACGCATTCCCTCACGTTAATTTGTCACAAATTCCCGATGATGCCACGTCATTGACATTGTACATTAGTACTGTTTACAACAAGCCATTGTATCAAAAGTCTTTTAAACTGATGCATTGATTGATCCTGGGTTCGCTGGTGTGTAGGCACTGGCGGACCACTCAATCTTTCCCATTCAGACAAATCCTTTGCACACCACGGCTCAAATCGATTAGGGTATGCTTTGCTTAGATTTTCCGCTTAAGGATCACCCATGAAACTGTTTCTTTCAGTGCTTTGCTGCTTACTGATCTCATTTTCCATTAATGCCAAACCCGGCGCACCTGCGCCTCAGCGAGGTGCTGAAGAAGGGCAAGGTCCCTATCAGCGCTTGATTTTGCGCGGTGTAACTGTGGTCAGTGGTGTAGGCGCGCCGCCAAGGGGGCCGATGGACATCGTGATCGAGAACGACCGCATTGTGCGCATGGTTAGTGTGGGCCATCCAGGAGTACCGATTTTGCCTGAAGGTCGTCCCGAGGCGAAAGACGGTGATAAGGAGATGGACTTAGAAGGCATGTATGTGTTGCCCGGCTTCGTGGATATGCATGGCCACATTGGCGGCTCAGCCGACGATATCCCCGCCGAATATGTGTTCAAGTTATGGCTTGCTCACGGCATTACCACAGTGCGTGAGCCCGGCAGTTTCAATGGTATAGATTGGGTACTGGATCACGTTAAGCGCAGTGAGAAAAACACCATAGTCGCACCCCGTATCGTTCCCTATCTAGGCTTTGGCATGGGCTCAGATGAACCCATCTCTACCGCCGAACAAGCCCGTAAATGGGTGAAGAACGCACAAAAATGGGGGGCAAAGGGCATTAAGTTTTTCGGGGCCACGCCTGAGGTAATGACCGCCGCATTGGATGAAGCCAAAAAGCGCAGCCTAGGTACCATGATGCATCACGCTCAATTAAACGTGATGAATATGAATGCACTGGATTCGGCCCGCTTGGGCTTGACCACCATGGAGCATTGGTATGGTTTACCAGAAGCACTGTTTGAAGATCGCATCATTCAAGATTACCCAGCCGATTACAACTACAACGATGAGCAGCATCGCTTTGAAGAGGCGGGCAAACTCTGGAAGCAAGCTGCACAGCCTGGCAGTGAAAAATGGCAACAGGTTCGGGACGAATTGATTGCGCTGGACTTTACCATCGACCCCACCTTGACCATTTACGAAGCCAGTCGCGACCTAATGCGTGAGCGCAACGCTGACTGGCATGCCAAATACACTCTACCCACCCTGTGGGATTTTTTTACGCCCAGCCGCTATGCTCACGGCTCCTATTGGTTCGATTGGGGCACCGATCAGGAAATCGCATGGAAAGAAAACTTTCGGATCTGGATGGAATTTTTGAACGACTTTAAAAACCACGGCGGACGGGTGACCACCGGTTCTGATGCTGGCTATATCTACAAGATTTACGGTTTCGGTTACATTCGTGAATTAGAGCTATTGCGAGAAGCAGGCTTTAACCCCTATGAAGTCATTCAAGCTGCAACCTTAAACGGCGCAGAAGCCCTTGGTATGGCAGACCAAATTGGCTCAATCAACATCGGTAAAAAGGCCGACCTCGTAGTGGTAGCAGAGAATCCATTGAGTAATTTTAAAGTGCTGTACGGCACGGGCCATTATAAGTTGGATGAAAACAACCAGCCCACCCGAGTCGGCGGCGTGAAGTACACCATCAAAGACGGCATCGTTTACGACGCACAGAAGTTATTGAAAGACGTCGCTGACATAGTGGATAAAGCCAAAGCGTTTGATTGATTTTTGGGGGTGTTTCGCGAGATCCCGGCCCAAAAGCACGCCGGGATGACAAGGGGGGTGCATTGCCGGTATGACAGATGAGGGCACGTCGGCATGACATAACGGGGAGCGCGTCGGGGTTGCATACTATTTGTCATCCCCGCAATGCTTTTGGGCGGGGACCTTCTAAAACAACCTCCTTTGATAACTAGCGTTTTTGTGCCAACTCGGGTAGGTCGCCTTCCAATCCGACCGCTTGGCGGATCAGCATTTGTTTTACGGGAAAGGCCTTGTCGGTGAGTGTCAGCCCAATGTCTCGGATCAGCTTTTTGATGTCATTGTTGCCGCCAAATAAACGTTTAAAGCCTTCCATTACCGCGATCATTTTGGTCGCTTCTGTCTTGCGCCAGCGTTCATAACTTCGCAGGTGTGTGGCCAAACCAAAGTCTTTCCCCTGCTTATGCAGGGCTATGATGGTTTGCGCCAGCGCTGCGGCGTCACACATCCCCAAGTTCGCTCCCTGCCCTGCCAATGGATGGATGGTATGGGCAGCATCTCCAATCAGTGCCACCCTATCCTTCACCCAAGTGCGACAGTAACGCATAGTTAGTGGGTGGCTTTGCCGTTTACTGACTACTTTACAACGGCCCAGCACCAAATCCGATGTGGCGCACAAAGCTTTGTTAAACTCTTCGTCGCTCATCTTGGCCAATTTTTGATTCTGCTCCGCTGAGCACGACCAGACTATCGAACATAAATTTGTTTCATACAGTGGTAGCAGCGCCAAGGGGCCATCAGCGGTAAAGACCTGTCGGGCGGTATTGCCGTGGGAGAGTTCAGTTTCAATGGTCGCCACCATAGCGACATGCTCATAGTCCCAGAAGGTAAGTGGCAAATTCGCTTGTTGCCGAACGTAAGAGTTTGCCCCATCGGCACCCACCAGTAAGCGGGCCGTCAGCGCGGTATCATTAGATAGAGTCACAAAGGATTCGTGTTGTCCTTGAGCGACACTTTTGATCCGTGTTTCGGTCAACAGTTGCACATTTGCTGCGCCTTGCAAAGCGCTCAACAATGCCAATCGAACCGCTTGATTTTCAATGATGTGTCCCAGCTCCGGGGTACCTGCATGGGACGCAGAAAAATCAATTTTGGCGAAACTGTCTTGCTCCCAAACGTGCATTTTATCGTAAGGTTGCAAGCGCTGCTGGGTTAAGTATTGCCATGCACCTAATTGCTGGAGGATTTGTTGGCTGGCCAAATTCAAAGCACTGACTCGCAACTCAGGCTGCTCAGACAGGGGCGCATCTATGCTGGAACCGTCAATCACGACCACTTTCATGCCACTGTCTTTCAGTGCTAAGGCTAGGGTCAGCCCCACCATCCCTGCGCCGACTATGGCGACATCATAATTTTGCATCAAGGGTTTCCCTTTGGTTATATCCCATAGCCTGCATAGCAAAAAAGCGTTTCAAACTGGAACTGGATTGCATCGCCAACAATCCCAAATTACGCCCCACAACCATAGGCAACAGATGATTGGAAAACACACTCACCAGCATATCGGTCGCGCCACAGGTCAGCGTTTGGTCAGGCTTTCGCGCTTTTTGGTAAGCCCAAAGCCCCTCAAACGCTCCTGGATCGAGCTGACCTTGCAAACAAGCACTTAGAGAAGCTATGTCGCGGATCCCCAAATTCAAACCCTGCCCGGCAATAGGATGCAAGGTTTGCGCTGCATTGCCCACCAGCGCGATGCGATGACGAACATGTTGTTGACACTTGAGCAAGGACAACGGAAAGCTTTGTCGTGCCCCCACTTCCACGAAGTTTCCTAGGCGATAACCGAAGGCGTCTTGAAGTTGGCTGAGAAACTCGTTGTCGGAAGCGTCGAGCAACGCCTGTTGTTGGCCGTTTTTGACTGTCCACACCAAGGAACATTGGCGTTGTGGATGGTGTGAATCGGTATTTTGCATAGGCAGCAAAGCAAGGGGGCCAGAATCGGTGAATCGTTCATAAGCACAATTATGGTGATCTCGGTCCAAACGCACATTGGCGACAATCCCGTGCTGTTCATAGGATTTGTGATCGGTACTAAAACCGGCCAGCTGGCGGGTGGGCGAATGCCCGCCTTCGGCGATCACCAACAATTTGCAGCGCAGCAATTGGCCACCGCTTAACGTTACCTCCACACCAGAGTCGTCTTGTGACAGCTGCTCAACGTGTTCTGGACAGAACCAAGTAAGACGGGTGTCGTCAATTGGCTTAAGTTGCGCTAGCAAGCCTTGGTTGAGGCGCTCCAATTCCACCACCTGGCCTAGGTAGTCTCGCTCAAACTCTGCTGCGTCCAATTCTACCCGACCCGCATATCCTCGATCAGAAACATGGATCCGTTCAATTGGCTGAGCCATCTCAGACAGGGATGTCAAACCAATGCGTTGCAGGAAATCACAGGAAAACGCCGACAAGGCAATGCTGCGCACGTCAAGTTGAGCTTCGCTGGCGTTCTGTTTGTCATTAAGCAACGATGGATTCGCTTCAATGATGCCAATTCGAAAATCCGTAGACTGCAACAACGACAGCGCCAATGCCATACCACTTGCGCCGCCTCCTGCGATGATCACATCCAATGATATATGCTGCTTACTCACTCTAGCCTGCCATGAGTGCTTCGATGTCATCAATCTCTTTGACCACATTGGCGGTCAAATTGACGTGTCCGCTTGATGTGATCAAAAGATTGTCTTCGATTCGAATACCGATACCACGCCATTGTTCGTCCACCGGTGCGTCTGGGGCTACGTACAAACCCGGTTCCACCGTCATCACCATGCCAGGTTCGAAGGGACGGTCTTGGCCATTAATCTTGTATTTGCCCACATCGTGCACGTCTAAGCCCAACCAGTGGCCGATTCCGTGCATAAAAAACTGTCGGTAGGTTTGATTCTCGATGTTGTCTTGGACATCCCCTGAAAGCAGTCCTAGATCAATCAAGCCTTTGGTTAACACCAAAATGGCAGTGTCATTTGCCTGTTTAAAATTGCCACCGGGTTTAAAGTGTTCGAAGGACGCGAGTTGGGCATCCAACACCAATTGATACAGTTGCCGCTGGGCGGGACTAAAACGACCAGACACCGGGAAGGTGCGAGTAATATCTGCGGCATAGCCGTTATATTCTGCGCCAGCGTCGATCAAGACTAAATCACCATCGCCCAACTCACAGTTATTTTCTGTGTAGTGCAAGATACAGCCGTTAACTCCACCACCGACTATGGTTCCATAAGCAGGATGACGTGCACCATGCATGGCAAATTCATAATGCAATTGGGCTTCCAGATGGTATTCATTCTTACCCGGGGCACACACTTGCATCGCTTTAGTATGCGCCAAGCAAGAAATGTTTGCGGCCTTTTGCATCTGTGCAACTTCAAAGTCGGACTTAAACAGACGCATTTCGTGCACGATGTCACGTATGTCCATCAATGCCGATGGAGCTTGCCGAGACTGCTTGGGCGCATTTCGCAGTGCTTGGAGTGCGGCAAACAGCATCTCTTCGACTTGTGGATGCTGACCTTGAGCAAAATAAACCTGCTCATGGCCGTCCAGATAATCCAACAAATGTTCATCCAATTCGTCAATGCTGTGGCTAGAGTCCACCATCAGTGCATCACAGGCCTGCTCTACGCCTAATCGACGGCCGTGCCAAATCTCAGCTAAAGGGTCTTTGGGTTGACAGAATAAGGTGCTGAAATGACCGTCTAGGTTGCTCAAGATCAACAAGGCATCAGGTTCGTTAAACCCAGTCAAATAGAAAAAATCGCTGTCTTGGCGAAAAGCGAATTCGGTATCGTTACTGCGAGTTTGCAACTGGGCTGATGGGATCACCGCCACACTATTGGGTGCAAGCGCGTCCAACAGCGCTGCACGTCGGGCCACACAGGCCTGAATCAAATCACTGCTGTTTGCCATTAGTGCACCGTTTTAGGGGTTTGTTGCGTATCGGCCGCCGATTTACCTAATTCATTGAAACACAGCATACAAGACACGCGAACGTATTCGATGACTTCGAACAATGCTCGTTCAGACTCTTCGTCTTGTTGCATTTGCTCATCCATTCGGGAGATTTCATAAAAGTCTTCCAATGCCTCTTTGACGTCGTCAGAGCATTTGGTGAGATCCGCCTGATGGAAGCCGAAGCCCAACATAAATCCTTGAATCCAATGGATCAAAGCTTGGCCCCGATCATTGATGGGCGCGGAGTCGTCCGGCAGACATAAAAGCAAAGTGAAATCGGTTTCAAGCAGTTGTTGGCATGTGTCGTTGTACAAGGTCAACAACCTCTCTTTTACTTCTTCAGGTAGTGGTTCAGCTTGGTTGATCGAGTCAGCGATAGGCTCAAACCAATCCTGACTCTCCAGTGGCATGCCACCACAGAGCATTCCACAAAGCATCCCATGCACTTCAGCCGCATCACTCAAGATGTTGTGCTGACCGAGCAAGTTCGTGAGGTTTTCAAACAAATTTTCAGAACGTGTCAAAGCGTGATATTCCTTATATGTCTTAACCTGCATGCTACCACTGACGACTTTTTATGCCTAGGGTGCCTTGCGCTTTCCCGGTCACTTTTTCACGCTCAGGGCAATTTATAAGAATTCAATTTCATTTCGATCGAGCTATGTTAGAATGACGTTTCTCCTGGGATGTTCGCCAGTTTAGTTATGTCCCTGGCCGATGCTATAAAATTTGGGAATTGATTCCACTGCTTTTGTGCAAGCTCGACTCGTATCGAGAAGCCTGCGGCAGTGATGATATTTCCGCCCTGAACTTTCGGTTCACGGGCGCACACTAGACAGCGGCATTTTGGGAGATCCTACACGCTCATTGCGTCGATTTTTTTTACACATTCATCTTTGATATTATTTCACGACTCACTAACTCACTGTTAATAAAGCAACTTATTTCACTTCATCGAAAGGCATAGAAATTGCGTCTACTGTTTAAAAACTGTTGTCGATTGGCGACACAGTGTTTAAAGTAATGCATCGAGTTCGGCAGAATAATGATGTTTTGCGGTAGATGGTTTCTCGGATTTCCACTTGGTTGGCGAGGATTTCTCAGCAATTTTAGCAATGCCCAGAACCCCCTGTAATGCGGTACCAACCGCAACCAATAATAATAATGAAGGTGGAGTCTAACCGTGACTGTAGCAACAATGAATGAACTTCCTGCTTTGCGAACTCGTCTTACCGAGCACGCTCGGCCTTTGATGGATGCACTTGAACAACGCATTGATTGGCAATGGGATGACCACTTTGATTGCTTATTGTCTGAATTTTCTGTGGATCATGAGCACGCTGTTTTCCTTCAAGTAAAAAAGCACTACCCTCACATTTGGGATCGAAAAACCATAAAAAAGGCCGATCCATTCTTGCGCCATCGTGCCGGCGTATTTGGCGACTTGGTGAAAAATCAATTATTACTCACCCAAGATAGCGATGGTCAAGAAGACGTGATGTTAGCGTGGTGGCCTTGGGGTCACGGAGCCACAATCTCGGTGCGCGTGTTCACTGCCAACAGCAACACCTACGTTCCCCCTTCTGGTTTTTGGCACAGTATAAAGTCACTGCTAAACAAGTAATGCCATGCCGCGATGCTCAAACACTGTCATCCCCGCATGCTTTTGAGCGGGGACCTCCGTAGATATCCACCTACGTTCAGCTACATTCACTGTCCAAACATCTCGAGGCATTTTACTTCTGAGGTTGTTTGGGGAAGATACCGGCCCAAGAGCATTGCCGGTATGACAAAGAGAGTGCGCACTTTTGTTTGATAAAAAGCAAGAGCAATCAAAAACTTCGGGATACAACACCCAATAGTTTTTGATAGGGATCCCGGCCAAAAAGCTTGCACTCGTTTGAGTGAGTCAGCCTTTTGAATAGATCCCGGCCAAAAAGCACGCCGGGAAGATACTCTTTTATTGACTATTTGGTCAGGTTTTGGGTTATCCTGTTCTTTTTTTTACGTACTTATGCTATACAGTCCGATTGCTGCGGCACAACGCCGCCCTGTCCAATCGACTGACGCCTTTTACACATACTCTTAACTGGAAAGACACAATGGCAGTGATAAATTTCGGTTCAATCAATATTGACCATGTTTACCAAGTGGCACACTTTGTTCAGCCTGGCGAAACGATCTCGTCCAGCCACTACCAACAATTATTGGGCGGAAAAGGTGCGAATCAGTCGATTGCGCTCGCCAAAGCAGGTTCGGATGTAAAGCACGTAGGCCGAATTCACGAGTCCGATGCCCCATTTAAGCAAACGATGATTAAACACGGCATTGATTGCCGATTCGTCACCTGTACAGAAACGCCCACCGGTCACGCCATTATCCAAGTCAATAGCAATGGCGAAAATGCCATCGTATTGTTTGGCGGCGCGAATCTGGAATTATCAAATCAGGATATATTAAGAGCCCTTGATGTTGCTCAAAAAGGCGATTGGGTTTTGACACAGAACGAAACCAGTTGCATCGATGAAGTACTCACTCAAGCAAAAGAAAACAATCTAAAAGTCGCGTTCAACCCAGCGCCGATGACTGAATCCGTCAAAGCCCTGCCCCACAACTGCATTGATCTGTTGATTGTAAACGAAGTAGAAGCAGCAGAAATTGCCGGTGTGACTGACTTGGATGAAATTGAACGCTACTTCCGCAAAGACTGGCCCCATGCCGAGGTGCTGATTACCTTGGGCAAAAGCGGCGTTCGCATGCTGCGTGCCGAAGAGACCATCGACGTTCCAGCGTTCGTAGTTGAAGCCGTTGACACCACTGCAGCAGGCGACACGTTTATCGGTTACTTTTTGTCGGCTTACAGCCAACGAGTGGACGCAAAGTCGGCGTTAACTCGGGCGTGTGCCGCTTCTGCATTGGCTGTAACTAAAGTGGGTGCAGCTCAATCTATTCCCAGTGCTGAAGATGTTGATGCATTTTTAGCAAACCACACAATTTAGCGAATAAGGCAACCTTTTATGGCACATAAGATCATTCTCGATACGGATCCGGGCATCGATGATGCAATGGCAATTTTCTTTGCATTTCAACATCCAGAAATTGAAGTATTGGGTCTTACCACCGTTTTTGGCAACGTACCTGTCACTATGTCAGCTCGCAATGCCGTTACTTTGTGCGAATTGGCTGGTCAGGACATACCGGTTACTCAAGGCGTAGGTATGCCTTGGGTCGGCCCAGAGTCTGGCTACGCGCACTTTGTGCACGGTGACGACGGTTTTGGCAACATCGACTTCCCCCCTTCCAAGAAGGCACTTGATCCTCGTAGTTCGGCCCAATTTATCGTTGATATGGCCAGACAATACCCAGGCGAAATTACTCTAGTTGCCATTGGTCCTTTGGGCAACTTAGCATTAGCTCTGCGTTTAGAGCCTAACTTACCTAAGTTGGTGAAAGGCGTGTCCATCATGGGCGGTGCGGCTTTTGTAAAGGGTAACGTGACACCGGTTGCCGAAGCGAATATTTGGAATGATGCCCATGCTGCTGAGATTGTGTTTGCCGCAGATTGGGATCTGAAGATGTTTGGCTTAGACGTGACCAATGCCGTGCCTTTCTCGCCTGATTTTCTCGATGACTTGGCAGCGCGCAATGAAAAACTGGGCAGCTTTGTCCGTGATTCATCACAATTCTACGTGGAGTTTTACTCTCAAGGTCGTGAAGATCGCGTGTGTTTCTTCCACGATGCAATGCCGCTAGCTCACTTGGTTCAGCCAGAGTTGTTTGAGATGACTCGAGGTCATGCCCGCGTGTCCACTGACCCACTGAATCGTGGACAAACCTCAGTAGCACCAATCGGTTCAACCATGAGTCCACTATGGCTTGACGCTCAGCAAATTGACGTAGCGACCAAAGTAGACCACACCAAACTGACACAATTGTATTTAGATACTTACGCACTATAATGTCGAACCAGCTCCTTTTCCTTGCGTAAAGGAGCTGTACTTTCCCCCGGTTAGGATGATTCAAAGGCAGCAACGTGATGCACACTGACAACTTGCATTTTGACTTCTTCCAAACGGCCCGTTGCCCTGTATGACGGTTCATGATCAAATCACTCTGCCCACCGAAGTTGCAAAGCAAACACTTCGTCAACAGATGCGCCAACATCGCAAGGCTTTGTCGCCGCAGCAACAACAAATCGCCGCACAACAGGTCAATGCCCATTTCGTTCATTCCGATGAGTTTAAAACCCATCAGCGAATCGCGCTGTTTTTAAGTCACGATGGTGAACTGGATACGCGGCCGCTGATTGAATCTTGCTGGCAGGCAGGGAAAGAGGTGTTTTTACCAGTGTTACATCCTTTTTGCCCCGGCTATTTGTTGTTTTTGGCCTATCGCCCAGATTCGGTGATGACTCAAAACAAATACAAAATAGCTGAGCCTGTATTGGACGTTCGTGATGTTTGTCCACCAGCGAAACTGGATCTAATACTGTTACCTCTTGTTGCCTTTGACCACAGTGGCAATCGACTTGGGATGGGTGGTGGATTTTATGACCGAACCTTGGCACGGCTCAACCCAACCACATCAAACAAACCCAGCCTAATAGGCGTCGCTCACGACTTCCAAAAAGTAGACAGTTTACCCTGCGAATCTTGGGATGTGCCATTGAATAAAGTGATCACTCCGACAGCCATCATTCCGTCGCCCTAGTTTATGGTCACCCCGCGGCACTCCGATACTGTCATCGCCGCACTCCCCTGATATTGTCATCCCCGCACTACATTGATACTGTCATCGCCGCACTACCTTGATACTGTCATCCCCGCATGCTTTTGGGCGGGGATCTTTTCAACATTCCACCGGTTTCAACAGATCCCGGCTCAAGAGCGCTGCCGGGATGACAATTGGTGAGCGTTGCGGGGATGACAATTGGTGAGCGTTGCACTCGTTTGGGTGAGCCAGCCTTTTGATGAGGTCCCCGCTCAAGAGCGTTGCGGGGATGACATTTTTTCTATTGCTGAGGTGACTTAGTCGCTGTTTGGTTAGTGCTTTTACGGTATACTTTCGGCTCCTTTTACCCTTGCTTTGAAAGAAATCCCATGACTCAAGATGATAAGAAAAAGGCGGCAGCACAAGCCGCGGTGCGATTTGTAGAACCCGATACCATTATTGGCGTAGGCACGGGCTCAACGGTAAATCACTTTATCGATGCATTGGCCCCTATCGCTGGGCAGATTGCCGGTGCCGTTTCCAGTTCAGAAGCCTCTACAGAGCGTCTGAAAGCTCTTGGCATTGATGTGGTGGACTTAAATTCAGTGAATGAACTATCCATATACGTGGACGGGGCGGACGAAATCACTGAACACAAGCATATGATAAAAGGCGGTGGTGCAGCTCTGACACGGGAAAAAATCGTGGCTGCCGTAGCACACAAATTTATCTGTATCATCGACGACACCAAGCAAGTCCCCATGTTGGGTAAGTTTCCGCTACCCGTGGAAGTAATCCCAATGGCTCGCTCATATGTGTCTCGTGAACTACTCAAGCTCGGTGGAGATCCCGTCTACCGCCAAGGTGTGGTGACCGACAACGGTAACGTCATTGTCGATGTCCACAACCTCACTATCCTCAATCCAGTGGAGTTGGAAGCAAAAATTAATGGCATTGTAGGGGTGGTCACCAATGGTCTGTTTGCCCATCGAGGAGCAGACGTTGTGCTCATAGGTACCGACCAAGGTGTGACAGAAATTCTCGAATAAGCCATTTTGTGGGAGCGACATCATCAATTTGTGGAAAATTGATGATTCTTCGCTTCCCTATTTTCCCAAGTTCTGTTATTTTCCCGTCATCAAATAGACGTCCAGATGTCTCAACGAAATCTTCACCTTGAACTGCCGGGAATATTGATGAGCAAAGTATCACTACCAAAAGACAAGATTAAAATTCTGCTACTCGAGGGCTTACACCAAAGCGCGGTGGACACGCTCGAATCCAATGGCTACACCAATATCGAGTACATCAAGACCTCCCTGTCTGAAGAAGAATTGATTGAGAAGATTGCCGATGTGCATTTCATTGGTATTCGCTCTCGCACCCAAATCACTCAACCGGTAGTCGACGCCGCACAAAAGCTAGTTGCAATTGGTTGTTTTTGTATCGGCACCAATCAGGTTGACTTACAAGCAACCCAAGAACGCGGTATCCCGGTATTCAATGCCCCCTTCTCCAATACCCGCTCGGTAGCAGAATTGGCACTGGGCCAAATTATCCTGTTGTTACGTGGCATCCCCAGCAAAAATGCCAAGGCCCATCGTGGCGAATGGGAAAAAAGTGCCGTGGGCTCTTACGAAGCCCGGGGTAAAACTCTGGGGATTATTGGTTACGGCCATATCGGTACCCAGTTGAGCATTCTTGCCGAACATTTGGGCATGCGTGTGCAGTTCTACGATATCGAAGACAAGCTGGTGTTGGGTAACTCCACTCAAGTGAAAACCCTCAACCAATTGTTGAAAACCTCCGATGTCGTGAGTTTGCACGTACCAGAAACACCGCAGACCCAAAACATGATTGGCGAGAAGCAATTCGCGATGATGAAAGACGGCGCTATATTGATGAACGCGGCTCGTGGCACGGTGATTGACATCGATGCCTTGGTTGACGCTTTGAAATCAGGCAAGTTGAGCGGCGCAGCCATTGACGTGTTCCCTGTTGAACCTAAGTCCAATGACGAAGAGTTTGTCTCACCATTGCGTGAGTTTGACAACGTGATTTTAACGCCACACGTGGGTGGTAGTACCCAAGAAGCACAGCAAAACATCGGTATCGAAGTGGCGGGTAAGCTGGCCAAGTACAGCGATAATGGCTCGACTTTGTCGGCGGTGAATTTCCCGGAAGTTTCTCTGCCCGAGCACACTGGTCGTTCTCGTTTGCTACACATTCACTACAACACACCTGGTGTATTGACCAAAATCAACCAAGCGTTTGCGGCGCAAAACATCAATATCGCTGCTCAGTATCTGCAAACAACCGATAAGATCGGTTACGTGGTTATTGATGTTGAGACAGACGATGCGGAAGCAGCCTTTAATCAATTGGCTTTGATCGAAGGCACCATCAAATCTCGTATTCTGCACTAAGCAAAAGATGCATATAAAAAAAGCCGGTCTGTTCACCACAGACCGGCTTTTTTGTATCTGTTAGAGCGGCTTAGAAGAAGGTATACACCAACGTGACTGCAGTTTGGGTATCCAAGTTCTCACGATCATCTGCTACGTCTGAGTTGTGATCCAAGGTCAGTGACAACTTCATAGATAACGAACCGTTGATTTGAGCAGACAAAGACGTTTCTGACTTCGACTTAGTATTGTCCGCACCCACTTCCGTACTGAGCAACTGTTTGAAAGTAGCAGTATCGGAGATTTTCCACTCGTAGTCCAACGCACCACGGACAATCAAACCACTGACGGTCTCGCCATCTTGAGTTTTGTTGTAAGAATAACCAGGACCGATACTGTAAGAAAACTTGCTGGTATCGTCTTCCCAAACCTTTTGGTTCCAACCCACTGCAACGGTTGATTGGTAATCGAAGCTAGAAAAACGGTCGTCTTCGTAAGAGCCGAAGGCAAACAAACGGTGGTCAGGATTTTCTAGCTTGTAGTTACCTTGGCCAGACACAAACCATTTCTGTGCGGTTGTCTGACTGACCTGCTCTTCCTCGTCCAATTCATTGGTTACCGTTACTTCGTCCTGCTTGTACAGGCCTTCAATAATGAAATCATTGCTCCATGAATCCAATTCTTGATGGGCTGACAACTTACCCTTAACTGAAGTAGTCTCCGTATTCCCTGTGGTCATGATCAGACCGAACTCGCCGTCCATTTTGAAGGTTTTGGTTTCTTCTGCAAAAGCAGTTGCCGAAACGACGCTACACAGCGCCAGTGTAATGAGTGATTTTTTCATCGATTTTTCCAGTTAAGCTTAAAATTTCCATGTTCAAACCAGCACAGACGGGTTCCGCTGGTTCAATGTGTATGTTAATCGGCAAAAGCGCTAGCGCAAATTGAACGCATATTGTACGACGCTTTGCCGATTAGAAAAAGTGGTAGACTACAGTTACTGAAGTTTGGGTATCCAAGGCTTCATCAACTTGATCCGGTCGCCGGTTGTGGGTCATGTTGACAGACAATTTCATCTTCAAAGAGCCGTTGATTTTCGCCGCTAAAGAAGTTTCAGAGATGGAGCGTGAAAATTCATCGTCCGTTTCGGTACTGAACAATTGGCGAAAGGTGGCATTGCTGTTGAGTTTTTTCTCAAATTCAAGGGCGGCACGCACTATCATTCCCATTTGACTGCGCCCAATAATCTCAGGTTTCAGTTTTGCGATTGCGTAGCCCGGACCAATACTGTATCTCAATTCACCGCTTTTGGATTTCCACAATTGCTCGGCCCAACCTAACGCGAAAGAAGCCTGATACCGATAACTGCTAAAGCGATCGTCTTCGTATTCACCATAGAGAAATAAACGGTTGGTAGGGTCTTCAAGTTTATAATCCGACTGGGTGGAAACCGACACTCTCTGAGCGCTAGTAACCATTTCTCGTTGACCATCGATCTGTTGCTCTGTTTTGCTGAACAACACATTGGCAGAATACCGATTGCTCCATTGAGGAGTATTGTGCTTTATATTGACCTTGGATGTCAGGGTCGTACCAGAGGTATTGCCGCCAGAAACCAGTAAGCCAAATTCACTGGTCATTTCGAACAGATCATCACTCTCTTCGTATATTTCAGGTGCCTCTGATAACAGAAGTGTGCGCATGAAGTCGGTTTTCCCGTACACAGGAAAGCACAATACAAATAAGAATAGAGATAACCAATATTTCATTAGATCAAAAACAACGCCAGCCAAGGGTAATGGTGGCGGTATTGTAGCCAAAAGAAGACAAGTTTTGCAGCACCAATTTGATCCAAATAGGCAAAAACCAAGTCAAATCAATTATTTTTTTTCACTTTGGAGTTGCGCAGTCGCAAAACTCTGAAGTTTACTTTGGGTTAGACCAAGCCCGGACTGAAAATCGACAGCATTTTGACAGCTTCTTGATGACTAAATTTGATGGCGTCCTCCAAGTAACTGGTATCCATCCCGTGTTTTTCCAGCACGACATCATTGACACGATCCAGCGCATTTTTGTCCGGCTCGCAGGCCAGAGAGAAACCCACTCGGATAGAAGTAAACAGCAATGCAACCTCTAAATTTGCCAGCGCTTTTTCTTCGTCGTGTGCCGCTTCCATAGGATGATACAAGTTAGAAGGGAGAGCCCAGTTTTTGAGTATTGCGGAGGTACATTCGGGATAGGTAAAACCCCATATGGCTTTTTGCAGCACCCATGGAGGTGTGTTGCCCTCTGGATCGATGCATTGAGCAGCTTTTTCCGGATCTTCTTTGGTGATGACTAGTTCTGCCAAGTTATGTAACAACCCGAGTAAAAAGAAGCGCTCGCTACCGCGAACTCTGAGCAACTTGGCCAGATGTTTGCCGACTAATCCAGAGTAAATGCTCTGCATCCAAAACCGTCGTAGGTCGATGTCGTCACCAGAAAAATGGCTAAAGGCATCTTTCGCAGTCTCGGCCATCACCAGGTTGTATAGGGCTTCGCCGCCCAACACATTGACCGCTTTGGCAATGTTGTCAATCTGTGAGCGGAACCGGAACAATGGACTGTTCGCCAATTTCAACAGCTTTGACGTCAAAGACGGATCCATGGCCACCACTTTACCGATATCATCGATATCTGAGTTGTGGTCGTCTAACATTTTGCGGATCCGAATGCACACATCTGGCAATGCAAATGATGTGGCGGCTTTGTTGGCATATTTAAGAGCGATCTTATTCAAAGCAATACAAACTGTGCTGGTCAACAATAGCCGTAGTATACCCGAGCTGCCTGAAAATGCACGAGTCCCAGCAACTCAAGAAGACTTAAAAGAAGCACTTTTAGCAAATTTGAGAGTCGCGATTACAACATGGCCAACAAGATAGGCCAGCTAAGTTCAGATAAAAAGCCATCATCACTTCGCACAGATTCTATACTTAACATCTATTAGAAAAAGTACAGTACGACTATCAGAATAATTTGGTTGATATTTCACCTTTTCTCGGTACTGTAGTGTGTTATCCACTTGTTGTGAGGAAGAAAAATGGAAGAACTGTCCGGCCTAGATGCGTCCTTTTTGTATCTTGAAACGCCTAAAATTCCTATGCACATTGGTGGAGTCGCAGTACTTGAAGGCGCGATGAAATTTGAGGACTTTTTTCAATACATCGCCGATCGTGTTCATCTGGTGCCAAAACTAACGCAAAAATTGGTTACCGTGCCTATGAGTCTGGACAAGCCTTATTGGATTGAAGATCCAGACTTCGACTTGAATCTACATATTCGTCGCACTGCGCTGCCTAAACCCGGCTCGTGGAAAGAACTGCGTTATTTAGCCTCACAACATTTTTCCAACACTCTCGATCGCTCCCGCCCACTTTGGGAGTTCATCTTCGTTGAGGGGCTGGACAATGTCTCGCAAGTTCCCAAAGGCTCGGTAGCCCTCATAAGCAAAGTCCACCACGCTGGCTTTGACGGTAAATCCGGGGCCGATTTGATGGCCATGCTATTTGATGTGAGCCCCAAACCCAGACCTATCCCGCCCAAAACGGAACGTAAGATTGAAGAGCAACCTGGAGCAATCAGCTTGATGGCCAAAAGTGCTCTGAATCTTGCCACTCGACCGGGCAAACTGCCCGGCTTATTGTGGGATACCGGCAAGGCCACTTTCAAAGCAGGCTATTTGTCACGGGTACACGGCATCAAGATGCCAACCATTCCGTTCAGTGCTCCGAAAACACGATTCAATGATGTGGTGGGACAGGAACGAAAATGGAACTCTGCGCTGTTGGAGCTGGACCGCGTTAAGGCCCTCAGACACATAGTTCCCGGCGCAACACTCAACGACGTGGTGCTGACCATTTGCGCCGGCGCGTTGCGACGGTATTTATTGGAAAAGGACGAACTCCCACCCGACCTATTGGTTGCCATGGTGCCCGTCTCTACTCGCACCGCAGAAGAAAAAAATGCCATGGGCAATCAGGTCTCTGCCATGTACATTCAGTTGGCGACGGACATTGAAAACCCAATTAAGCGTCTCGAAAAAATCCATATCAATACCTTGGTGGGTAAACTCTATCAAGACGCCATCGATGCGCGAAGCCTAATGGGATTCGCCGAGTTGATCCCTTTCGGATTGGCGGGTGTGGCGTCACGTTTTTATACCCGAGCGGCACTAGCCAAGCGCCATAAGCCATTTTTTAACTTGGTCATTACCAACGTGCCCGGTCCGAACATTCCATTGTATTTGGGTGGCTACAAGCTGCTGGCCAACATGGGGACCGCGCCAATTTTTGATGGCATGGGGTTGATCATGCCGGTTTTGAGTTACAACGGTACTATTACCATCAGTCCCACCAGTGCTGCCAATCTAATGCCAGATATTGACCTGTTTACCCGCTACATTCTTGATTCTGCCAATGAACTTGAGGCCGCGGTTCAGGAAAAAACCAAAGCTATGGAAGCCTTTAATGCACTACTTGGCGATAAGAAAAAATAAGCTGTCCGTGAGGTTTGTATGTCTACACCGCTTTCCAACATCCCATTAAACCGTCCAAAGAAGCGCCATCTTTTAACCGAGAGCCGCGCCTTTTTGGAGTTCGGTGCAACTAGTCTTTTAATGCCACTGCTGATGCAAGCCCCGCGAGGAGATAAGCATCCGGTGATGGTGTTACCCGGCTTCCTAGCCAGTGATTTTTCTACCAAGCCGCTGCGCACTTTTTTGCGCATGAAAGGGTACAAACCAAGTGGTTGGGGCTTAGGGCGCAACTTGGGCAATCATATTGTTGGCGGTGAACATTTGGTGAGCGACGCGCTGATCAACAAAGTCATTGAACAATGCGTCAAACACGAGCGCAAAGTGAGTTTGATTGGTTGGAGCTTAGGCGGCATTTTAGCTCGCGAAGTGGCCAGAGTGATCCCAGATTGCGTGCGCCAAGTCATCTCTTTGGGCAGCCCGTTCAATGGCCCGCAAGGTTCCGCTCCGGTGGCGGCAAAAATGTTTGAACTCTTAAATGGCGATATTACCCGCTCACAACCGGATGCCATTAGCCGGATCTTAGCGCCTCCTCCGGTGCCCAATTCAGCGATATTTTCCCGTTCGGATGGCATTGCCCATTGGAAAGCTTGCCTCCATGACAACGAATTGCTTCATGAGTTTAGTGAAAACATTGAGGTGAAAGGTAGCCATATGGGTTTGGGCCATAACGCCCAAGTGTTGTGGATCATTGCCAATCGCTTGGCGCAACCAGAAGGACAATGGCAACCCTTTAATCAGAAAATATTGCATCGTTTGATGTTTCCCAATCCAGAGCGAGCTTAGCCATTGTCTTCACCTATAGATTTGCAGCCGGAACAATTTGCACCAGCTAATGGCCTGTCAATTTGTTATCAATGTTTTGGCCAGCAGCAGAATCCTCCGTTGCTATTGATCATGGGGTTGGCGACTCAAATGATCCATTGGGACGATGCCTTTTGTCAGCAACTTGCTGATCAAGGCTTTTGGGTTATTCGCTTTGACAATCGTGATATTGGTAAGAGTACTAAGTTGACTGGCCAAGCCGCCCCAGGCATGGCGGCGGTCGCGGCAAACCAATGGTTTAATCGCCCTTTGAAGGTGCCTTATAAACTGATGGACATGGCCAACGATACATTGGGTTTGCTCAACCATCTGGAAATCGACAAGGCCCACATTGTCGGAGTGTCTATGGGTGGGATGATTGCCCAATGCATGGCCATCGGTCATTCTGCGCGGGTGGCAAGCTTAACCTCAATCATGTCTACCACTGGCAACCGTAAGTTACCTAAGCCGAGTGCTCAGGTCATGCTGAAAATCATGCGACCTGTACCCAAAGAGCCGAATCCTTATTTGGCCCATGTACTGGACATGTGGAAAATGCTACATGGAGACACTTACGAATTTGATCCGGTGAGAGTGTCATCGATTCTGACCCGTGCTCGTGAGCGCAGCTTTTATCCGGCGGGAATTTGGCGACAAACCTGTGCCATCATTGCCAGCCCCGATCGCACCTCAGATTTGGCTTCGGTAAGCGTACCCAGTTTAGTGTTGCACGGTGACTACGACCCTTTGGTACCCGTTGATTGCGGCAAGGCCACGGCTAAAGCCATTCCTCACTCGAAGTTAAAAATCTATCCCGGCATGGGTCACACTTTACCCAAAGAATTGTGGGACGACATGATCGAGCAAATTTGCCAGATTGCCAGCTAAAACCAAAAATCTGCTCAGTCAAAATCCACTGGGAACAGTAACAACGGGCTAGAAAAAAGCCGGCAACATATGTAGCACAATATCCACGGTGAAATGGGCAGTTATCGCACTGAGTAGGCCATAGCGCCAATAACACCAACCGTACAATCCTGATACACACATGTTACCGATAATGGTCGCCCAGATTGCAGCAGAGTCGGCAGCACCTAAAGAGTTCAGTTGGGGAAGATGGGCCAGACCAAAACCAAACGCCACCAACACAATGACAGACACCGCCACTTTGTTTGACAGTGGCACCGCGGTTACCGTTTTGCTGCATAGGTACAGCAACAAGGTCATTAACCCCAATCGAAACCACACTTCTTCGCCTACCGCCGCGCCGAACGACACTAACAGTCCTCCCAAGGGGCCACGAAAGCCATATTCCGGAAGTTCAGCAGGCAAGTAAGGGGTCAGTAGCCAGCGCATGCCCAATAATATAAGCGCCAATGGCACGGCGACTAGAATGGCAAACTTTAGACCATCACTCAGTTGCACCGAGTCGCTGGCTCTCTGGTTCAAAAGACCTAAGCCCAGAGGTTTGCCTAACTTCAGCCCCAACAAAATGGCCGGAATGGTTAAGCCAGACAGAAACAATAAAGTGGCAAAGACGTTAAAAGAAACGGTTCCTTGGCTCGAGATGTATTGATAAAGCAACTGACACGACTGGGCAGCCAAGGTCAGTACTAATAGCACGACAAACTGCATCCAATAGTGTGTGTTGCTGGTGTAAATGCGAAGAAAGTGCAAAGTTTTTAGGCCATCCCAAAACTGTTTTTTAAAGACTAGCTTTCGGCCTTCTTGATCACAACGCAAAAAATGTAAGAAAAAATAAAAGGTTAATTAGACTCTTCGCCAAACAAGGAGCCTTGCACCGGAGGCACGATAGGTAACGCATCTGCACCACTGCGCATGGCCAGTCGTTTGCGTCGTTGGCAGGCTTTGACGATCACACGTTTTGCTTGAGGCGTGATTTGTGTCCAGTAAAGTCTTTCCTCTCGACTTCGAAAACATCCCACACAATAGCCGGATTTGCCAGTTTGGCAAACACCAATACAGGGGCTTGGGATATCAAAAAACTCAAGTTGATCCACGTATGACTTTACCTGAACAGCAACAGTGTGGGCAATTGTATACCGAATTCACAATCAAGGCGAAATGCTTACTGAAACTGAGCTGCGCAAATCAAAAATAGAAGCGCTTGCCAGTTAAACACAAAAGTGTCGATGAAGCGGTGTTCCGGTAACCTGGAATGATAGGGAGGAAAGCAAAGGGTCAGATTCTTGACATTAGCTAGCAGTTATCTTCTACTAATACCCGTAATCGCTAAGGATGGTGATCTCCCAACAGAAGACTCTCATCCAGGGCGGCCTCCGCTCAATAGCTCCTGCCCATATCGGGCGTAAACACCACAGTAGTCACTTGCTGACACGTTAAATTAAAAGGAAAATTCAAAGCAATGAAGCTCTTAACTATTTTGTTCACCGGCCTTATTTTCACGTCTTTGTCATGCCATGCTGAAGTTGACCCTTTAGGCTTCGATGCCGATGTTTCGGTCTCCGGCTTTTTTAATCCTGAGATAAAGCGAATCGATATTCTGAAAGTATTTGAAAACTCTGCCGCAGAAAAAGCCGGCTTGAAAAAAGGTGATAAGGTTATTGAATTGGACGGTTGTGCCATACCCGGATGTGACGCAGATACTGCAAAAATTTCCTTTGAAAAGACCACCGGCGATACCTTAAATTTGCTGGTTGAACACTCTGACGGCAGCAAAAACTTGATTAGTATTACCCTGCAATAAAGGCATTTAGAAAGGGGAGGCTTGTTAAAGCCTCCACAATACCCTGCATGTGGCTCAGCTCGGGGCGTTTTTAATCGCAGACAGCATGCGAGTGGTGTTAGCGGCGGTACCTATGTCAGTTCGAGTTCGTGTCAGAACCCATCGAATTGACATCCATACTTTTATGCAGAATTCTGACAATAAGTATTTCGCAATGAGCAATCTGCTCATAGAAAATCACGTGGCTACCTTGGGGAAATTTGCGATAGCCCTGCTTAATCCATCCACAGTTTTTCCCTATTTCTGGATTTTTAGAAAGCATGTGAAACGAATCGTCAAATTGCTTTAGGTAGAGGTTTCTCTGCTCTTTGCCCCATTTGCTTTGGGTAAATAATGCAATGTCTTTTAAGTCGGCTTTCGCTAAAACGGTGAGTTTGAAAGGGGTCACTCGTTTGTTTCACCGTCTAGCTCTTTAATAAACGCATCAAGCTCGTAATCGGCGACACCGCTCTGCTCACCCGCTAGAAGAGATTGACGCAGAGCGTTTAATTTACTTTCCTGCGTTTCAAGAAGGCGCAAGGCCGAGCGGATCACTTCACTTGCCGAGCCATAGCGACCGCTTTGTATCTGACTCGTGATAAAGCCGTCAAAATGATCGCCCAAAGTAATGCTGGTATTTTTAGCCATCGTTACCCCAAAAGTACCAATAAATACCTAATTATGGTACAGGTACTTTATATGTCAAGAATGACGTTACGTATTACTTGCTTCGCCCTTATTGATCTCAGACGACAGTCCTAAACCGGATATTCCTCAAACTTAGGCGCGTCTTGCCCTTGTTCGTACCAGCAAAACCGTTCTTTCCAGAAAATATTCGCTTGTGGGGCCACGCCCGGGTCGGCATCTAGGAAGCCTGCTGGGATGGCCAGCATGCTGCCGTCGCGGCTCAAATAAGGTACTTGAGAGCCACAATCAACACAAAATACGTTGCTGAAGCGCACTGCCGTGGGTAAATCAAAACGTTTCACGTTGTCCTTGCCACTGTGCCACTGGATGTTTTCTGGGGAGGTGAACAACAATGAGGCAAAGGCACTGCCGGTCTTTTTCTGACAACGGTCGCAGTGACATTGATAGAATTTAAGGTAGGGGCCGTGTACCGAACAGGTCACTTTACCGCATAAACAACTGCCGGGTGTTTGGGTCGTCATACTTTTTCCTTGTTAATAAAAAAGGGCCTCATGGCCCTTTTTATCAGTAATACTGACTCTGTCAACAATCTTACTTTTTCTTTGCCTTTGGATTTGGCAAATCAGTAATGCTGCCTTCGAAGATTTCCGCGGCCAGACCGATTGACTCGTTCAAAGTTGGGTGAGCGTGAATGGTCAAGGCAACGTCTTCGGCGTCTGCGCCCATTTCGATGGCCAAGCCAATTTCACCTAACATCTCACCGGCATTGATACCCACGATGGCACCACCGACAACACGGTTGGTGTCTTTTTCGAAGATCATCTTAGTCAAACCTTCAGTGCGACCAGAGGCGATAGCACGGCCAGATGCGGCCCAAGGGAAGGTGGCTGTTTCCACGTTCATGCCCTGCTCTTTGGCTTCTTTTTCCGTCACACCTACCCATGCAACCTCTGGGTCAGTATAGGCAACTGATGGAATGCACTTAGGATCGAAGAAGTGTTTCTTACCAGCGATGACTTCTGCTGCAACGTGGCCTTCATGAACCGCTTTGTGTGCCAGCATTGGCTGACCGACCAAATCACCGATAGCATAGATGTGCGATACGTTGGTACGCATTTGCTTGTCGACGTTGATAAAGCCGCGCTCATCCACTTTGACGCCCGCTTTGTCAGCACTCAACAAGCTACCGTTGGGACGACGTCCTACTGCCACTAGTACTTTATCGTACTTAACTGGTTCAGCCGGCGCATTTTTGCCTTCAAAAGAAACATACAAGCCGTCTTTCTTCGCTTCTACACCCGTCACTTTGGTTTCCAACATGACGTTGAACTTGTCTTTGACGTATTTCTGATAGACTTTGATGACGTCTTTATCTGCTGCTGGGATCAATTGGTCTAAGAACTCAACCACATCGATTTGCGAACCCAGTGCACGGTAAACCGTACCCATTTCCAAACCAATGATACCGCCACCCAACACCAGCATTTTTTCTGGAATGTCTTTCATTTCCAATGCGCCAGTGGAGTCAATTACGCGGTCGTCGTCTTTTGGAATGAAAGGCAAGGAAACCGGCTCAGAACCCGCAGCAATAATGGCGTTGTCGAAGGTGATAGTAGTCGTACCGTCGTTACCCTTAACTTCTAAGGTGTTGGAGCCGGTGAATTTTCCGTATCCTTGCACGTGTTTGACTTTACGCATTTTGGACATGCCCGAAAGGCCTTTGGTCAACTGACCAACTACCGAGTCTTTCCAACTGCGAACTTTGTCCAAGTCAATCTTAGGCTCGCCGAACACCACACCGTGATGGGCCATGTCTTTGGCATCATCGATGACTTTGGCGACATGCAACAAAGCTTTGGAAGGGATACAACCCACATTCAAACACACACCACCTAGGGTTTCCCGTGCGTCTACGATTACCGTTTCGATACCTAAATCGGCGGCTCTGAAGGCTGCAGAATAACCACCAGGGCCTGCTCCAAGAACCACCAATTGAGTTTTAATCTCGCTCATTATGACCTCAAAATTCGATTGCAAATCTGTCTGACCGCAAAATTCTACCTATCCGACCGACAGTAAGCAAAGAAAAGCGCATCTAAACGCTTAAAAAATCACTGGTTTGTGCCGTAATCCATAGTTCACAGCACAAACCGCTCAAATCACAGCAGTATTTGTCGCAAGTCTGCCAATACACTGCTCAAATGGACCGCAAATCGTGCCGCTACCGCACCGTCAATGACTCGGTGGTCATACGACAGTGAAAGAGGCAACATCAAGCGAGGCTCAAACTCTTTGCCATTCCAGCGTGGCTTGATTTCGCTTTTCGAGACCCCCAAGATGGCCACATCTGGCGCATTGACGATAGGCGTAAATGCAGTACCACCGATGCCACCCAAGCTGGATATGGTGAAACAGCTGCCTTGCATGTCAGCCGCTTTTAACTTGCCGTCGCGGGCTTTTACACTGATTTCCATCAGTTCTTTGGAAATCTCATAAATGCCTTTCTTGTCCACGTCTCTGACCACTGGCACCACCAATCCGTTAGGTGTGTCCACTGCGATACCAATGTGGTAGTACTTTTTCTGGATCAGAGATTCACCTGACTCAGACAAGGACGTATTGAACACCGGATACGCTTTGAGCGCATCGGCAACGGCCTTCATCATGAATACCAGAGGTGTGATTTTAACGCCCAACTTTTTCTTCTCTGCAATGGCATTTTGCTCTTTGCGGAAGTTTTCTAAGTCGGTGATATCCGCCTCTTCAAACTGAGTAACATGAGGGATCGTTACCCAATTGCGATGCAGGTTGGGACCAGAGATTTTCTGGATCCGCGTCAAAGGCACTTCTTCGACTTCACCAAACTTGCTGAAATCGACTTTCGGTGGCGCAAGAACCTGCAAACCTCCCGAACCTTGACCGACTGAGGATCCTGGCGTCATCTTCGGACGAGACAATTCATACTTAACGTAAGACTGCACGTCTTCTTTGACGATACGGTTCTTAGGGCCCGTACCACTAACTTGTGTGAGATCCACACCGAATTCCCGTGCCAAGCGGCGCACCGACGGTGAAGCATAGATCTTACCGCTGGATTTTTTATCTCCTGCCGAAGGATGATGGGGAACCGGTGGCGCTTTAGCTGGCGCAGAGGATTCCGCCGCTTTGCTTTGGGATTCTGACGATTCGGCTTTCTCTGGTGCTTTGGCTTCACTTTTCGGAGCACTGCCCTGCACTTCAAGTGTAATCACCAAGGTGCCCTGAGACACTTTATCGCCCACTTTCAACTCGACGGTTTTCACCACACCCGCTTTGGGTGAAGGCACATCCATGGTGGCTTTATCGGTTTCCAGTGTAATCAAGCCTGCTTCGGCCTCGATTTTATCGCCGGGTGAAACCAACACGTCAATGACGTCCACGTCGGTATCGCCACCAATATCTGGCACGGTGACATCAATCACGCTGCTGCCCTGTGGCTCTGACGAGCTTGCAGATTCAGATTTTGGCTGTTCTGCAGCCGGCTTCGAATCGGCGCTTTTGGCACTTGAACCACCACCGGATACTTCCAAAATTAACACCAAAGAGCCTTGTGAGACTTTATCACCGGTTTTCACTTTAATGGAGCGCACCGTACCTGCTTTGGGTGATGGCACATCCATGGTGGCCTTGTCAGTTTCCAAGGTGATTAAGCCGGTTTCGGCTTCCACTTGGTCTCCTTCACTGACCAACACTTCAATGACATCCACATCGGTAGCATCACCAATATCGGGGACAGTGACTTCAATTGTGCTCGATTCTCCCTCGCTGCCAGATTCACTTGCTTCGTTCGACGCCTCAGAAGAGGGCGACTCGTCTGCTGGCTCCTCGCTTTGCTGCGAGTCTTGCTGGCTTTCTTGTTGCTCAGAGTCCGAAGCGCTGTCGCCTTGGGCAGCGAGTTTCATGATCAAGGTGTCTTGAGACACTTTGTCTCCCACTTTGACCAAAATCTCTTCCACTTTGCCAGCAAATGGCGCTGGAATGTCCATGCTGGCTTTGTCACTTTCCACCGTAATCAGTGAGGCTTCCGCATCAACAGAGTCGCCTTTGGCTACACAAATTTCGATGACTTCAACTTCATCACCACCGACATCGGGTACCAATACATCTTTTAATTCTGACATCTTGATTCTCCCTGACGTTATGCGTAAAGCGGATTAATTTTGTCACCGCTGATACCGTATTCTTTCAAGGTATCAAGCAACACAGAATTCTCCACTTCACCGGCCTTAACCAGCTCGTGAAGAGTGGCGACCACGATGAACTGGGCATCCACCTCAAAGTGATGACGCAAATTCGCCCGGCTGTCTGAACGGCCGAAACCGTCGGTACCCAATACTTTGTATTGACCTGGAACGAAGGCGCGTACTTGATCAGCGTAGTTCTTAACGTAGTCGGTTGCCGCAATTGTGGGACCTTCAAAGCCCGCTTCCAACACCTGTGTGATGTACGGTACTTTGGCTTTCTTGTCTGGGTTGAGCATGTTGTAGCGCTCACAATCCAAACCGTCACGGGCCAATTCATTGAATGACGGCACACTGAACACTTCACTGGCGATGGAGAATTTCTCTTTAAGGATTTGCGCCGCTTCACGGACTTGCAACAAGATGGTGCCTGAACCCAGCAGTTTCACCTTTTTCTTGGATTTTGCGGTGCCGACTTTTTCCAGCGAGTAAATCCCCTTGATGATGCCTTCTTCACTGTCTTTAGGCATCTCAGGTTGTACATAGTTTTCATTCATCACGGTGAGGTAATAGAACACATTTTCATGTTCTTCACCCATGCGACGCAGACCTTCGCGAACGATTACCGCCACTTCGTATCCATAGGTCGGATCGTAAGTGATACAGTTGGGGATCAGCGCGGCTTGTACGTGACTGTGGCCGTCTTGGTGTTGCAAGCCTTCACCGTTGAGGGTTGTTCGCCCAGCGGTACCGCCGACCAAGAAACCTCTGGCTTGACTGTCGCCAGCCGCCCATGCCATGTCACCGACCCGTTGGAAACCGAACATGGAATAGTAGATGTATACCGGGATCATTGGCAGATTGTTGGTTGAGTAGGATGTACCCGCAGCCAACCAAGACGCCATGGCACCCAGTTCGTTGATCCCTTCTTGCAGTACCTGACCTTTTTTATCTTCACGATAGTAGGCAACCTGATCGGCATCTTGTGGTACGTACTTCTGACCTTGACTGGAATAGATACCCACTTGACGGAACAAACCTTCCATACCAAAGGTACGCGCTTCATCAGGGATAATCGGCACAATTCGGCTGCCAATCTGCTTGTCTTTGAGCATGACTGTCAGCACCCGCACGAACGCCATGGTGGTGGATATTTCACGCTCACCCGAGCCTTTGGTAATCGCTTCAAAGGACTTCAATGGCGGCGCAGGCAAATCTTCGCTGCTGTTGGCCAAACGCACCGGCATATAACCGTGCAGTTTCTCGCGGCGCTGACGCAGGTACTTCATCTCTTCGCTGTCTTCGTCAAACTTGAAGTAAGGTAGATTTTCCAACTCGCTGTCTTTAACAGGAATATTGAAACGATTGCGATATTCGCGAATGGCTTCCATATCCATTTTCTTGACGTTGTGGGCGATGTTCTTGCCTTCGCCCGCCGAGCCCATACCGTAACCTTTTACGGTTTTGGCCAAGATAACCTGCGGACGGCCTTGGGTTTCAGTGGCACGCTTGTATGCCGCGTAAACCTTAACCGGATCGTGACCACCACGGTTCAAACGCCAGATGTCTTCGTCTGACATGTTGGCAACCATTTCTTTTAACTCTGGGTATTTACCGAAGAAATGCTCGCGGGTATAGGCACCCCCTTTGGCTTTGAAGTTCTGATATTCGCCGTCAACGGTTTCATTCATCACATCCAATAACTTACCGGAAGTGTCGCGGGCCAATAGCGGATCCCAGTAGCGACCCCAAATGACTTTCAACACTTCCCAACCTGCGCCGCGGAAGGTTCCTTCCAATTCTTGGATAATTTTACCGTTGCCGCGAACTGGGCCATCCAGACGCTGCAAGTTACAGTTGATCACGAAGGTCAAGTTGTCCAAACCTTCCCGAGACGCCAAGCCTATAGCACCCAAACTTTCTGGCTCATCCACTTCACCGTCACCCATAAAGCACCACACACGTTGCTCTGAACAGTCTTTCAAACCACGGTTGGTAAGGTATTTAAGGAAGCGCGCTAAATAGATTGCTTGCATTGGGCCCAAGCCCATGGATACCGTTGGGAACTGCCAAAAATCGGGCATCAACTTAGGATGAGGATAAGAAGACAAGCCTTTGCCATCAACTTCCTGACGGAAACCATCCAATTGGGATTCACTCAAACGACCTTCGATATAAGCACGGGAATAGATACCCGGAGAGACGTGACCTTGCACAAACAAGAAGTCGCCGCCGTCTTTGTCGTTAGGTGCACGGAAGAAATGGTTAAAGCCCACATCATACAACATGGCAGAAGAGGCAAAACTGGAGATGTGCCCACCCAATTCGAGGTTCTTTTTAGAGCCTCTGAGTACCATCATCATGGCATTCCAACGAATCGCGCTACGAATGCGTGCTTCTATGGTTTGGTCTCCAGGCATGGTCGGCTCTTGACCTGCAGGAATGGTATTGATGTACGCCGTCGTCGCGTCATATGGCAAATGCGCGCCATTACGACGGGCCTTTTCGATCAGGCTTTCAAGTAGAAAGTGGGCCCGCTCGATACCCTCTTCTTCCAATACCGCTTCGAGAGATTCAATCCATTCCTGGGTTTCTTGTGGATCCACATCCGGATGCTTCATTTCAGCCATGGAGCTTTCCTTTAGTTAATAAAATGAGTTATTCACTGGCTAAGACTTTTAAGGATAGTGCAACTGTGTCACTTTTCCTTTCTTTTCCAGTACCTTATTTACTTTTTTGAAGTTTCAAACTCCCTTTGCCATCAGCGAGTTACTTCAATACGTCGCAAAGCTCGCTGAATGCGCGAGTCTTGCCGATTTATGTCCAACAACGTTTCTTCGATAAACGCCAAATGCTCGTTGCTGGCTTGTCTTGCTTGCTCAGGGTCGCGAGCCAAGATCGCGGCCACAATTTGCTTGCGTTGTTGCCAAATTTTTTCTTCCGCGTCGGCCTTTTGGGCCAACATCTGTAAATTGCCGCGGATGTTTTCCAACAACATAGGTTGTAAACTCCGCATCACATGCAGCAGCACCATATTATGTGCCGCCTGTGCCATGACCAGATAAAACTCCACCAAAGCCTGCGCTTCTGCGCTTTTATCATCCTGAGGTTGCACTTGCGCGATCCGTGACAGCGCCTGTTGCAGAGCATCGTCGTCTTCTGCTTGTCCACGCAGGGCCGCATAATAGGCCGCCATACCTTCCAGTGCGTGGCGAAACTCCAAAAGATCGAATTGGGTTTCCGGACGTTTTGAGATGAGCTCCAACAAGGGGTCGGTAATGGTTGCCGTCAGTTTCCGTTTTACAAAAGTTCCACCACCCTGCTTTCGATACAGCAACCCTCGAGCTTCGAGGTTTTGAATAGCCTCGCGTAATGAGGGGCGTGACACAGCAAACTGCTCTGCAAGTTCGCGTTCAGGAGGGAGTTTTTGTCCGGCCAGCAGACTGCCATCGATGATCATCGATTCCAGTTGTTCGGTAATGACATCGGATAATTTTCTGGATTTGATCCGTTGCATTGGCACCCTTGTTGATTCCACATTAGCCACATCGTATTCAAACAACGCAGCGCATTTTCAAGTGGGTCTCGTTCAATGCCAACCCTAACCAAGGCAATTGGTAAGACCATTTAACCTAATAGCTTAGATCAGATCTAAGCATAGGTAAACCTCAAACCCAAACTTTGTCGATGGAGCGTAGATTAACTATAAGAAAACGTCAGGCTTGGCGGGTCTTAAAGAGACGCGACACTGTGGTCTGACCATTTTATCAAGGGTTCAGACCACGGCAAAAAAGAGGTGTTTTGATTAAGGCAACCATCCCGATAAGGACAAGACGGAAATGACCACGACTAAAAATAATATGTTTCGTTTAGCCAAGCGCACCAATGTACAAGGCTCTTCAGTGCAATCGTTTTCGTCCGGTTCAACTTCTTCTGCAGCCCGTGAAACTTCACACAATAACTGACGTGCACTAACCTGAATGTCAGCGAAATATCCCAACCAAATGGGCAAGGCGCGAGAAAAATGTCCAACTAATAAAAACCCGAGAGCCGTGATGCGTACCGGCACCCAATCTAGAATTTTCATCAGTTTGATAGCGTTCTCAGCGGCGTCATGTTGGGTGTTTTGCAGGTGTGCGGCCCCATCTCTTGCCAACACGTAAAATATTGCCCCAGTAGGCCCAAGCACTGCAAACCAGATGATCACCGCGGCGTAATGCTGATAATTCAACCAAACTAAATTCTGTCCAAATGTCGCCTCATTGTGTTGTTCGTAGCCTAATTGCTCTGCATACAGGCTACAGGCTTGAAAATCACCTCGGTTGGCGGCTTGCAGGTAACACTTGTAGGTTTCTCGAATTGCTGGACAGCCAATGCACACCATTAAAATCGCGGTATCGACAATGAGCTTGAGCAAAACATTGTCAATTTGTACCAGCAGTAAAAAAGCAATAATCGCGGTGAAACCCACTACCAACAAGTATCGGCTACCTTGACCTTGCTCCTTGAGAATGCCTTTTTGTTCGAGTTGGCCAAACAAAGCTGAGGTATAAAAGTTGGCTTGCCAATACTTAGATTGGGCAGCCATGCGCTCCGCCAGCAAAACCAATATCAAACTAATGAGTGTCATCAATCTTCCTCTATTTTATTTTTGTTGTGTTGCACACAGCATTTGACGGAACCGGCACCAATCAAAAGCCACTCCGGGATCGGTCTTCCTCCCCGGCGCGATATCAGCATGCCCCACTATCCGCCCAAGGGTGATGGCGGGGTATTGTTGCATAATTCGTCCACTGACCTCGGTCAATGACAAATATTGTGCGTCGGTATACTTGGTATTATCAGTGCCTTCCATTTCAATGCCAATGGAAAAATCGTTGCATCTGGTACGACCTTGAAAGGACGATACACCCGCATGCCAAGCGCGCTTATCGAACGGCACAAATTGCACGATTTCCCCGTCTCTTCGTATATAGAGATGAGAAGAGACGCGCAGTCCGTGTATCTCTTGGAAAAACGAATGATGGTTTGGGTCAAGCGTTCCGCCGAAAAAGTCTTCAACATACTGGCCGCCAAATTGCCCTGGCGGCAAAGAGATGTTGTGTATCACAAGTAGGCTGATATCATTGACCTCAGGCCGCTCGTCGTAATGTTGGCATGGTCGAACCGTTGCATCACAAAGCTGACCGTGTTTGATTGCCATGAAAATCCAAGTGAGAGAGTACTGGTTGTATTTGAGCAGAATTTAACAGGAATTGGTACTGATGGAACAAAATCACCCACCGCAGGATAGTAGCGTTAAATGGGGAAAGGGTATGCTAACCGTGTTTTGGTTATTGTGCTTTGGCCTACTTACCTTGTATTTCAGCGATATGCTTGACGAGCAGTACAACCCCAATCAGCGACCGGTGTCCTACGCTTCACAAAGCGGCGTTGAAGTAACATTGCAGCGCAACAAGATGGGCCATTATGTGGCATCGGGCTATATAAACGGCAGGCCAGTCATCTTTATGCTGGATACTGGCGCGACTAATGTTTCTGTGCCCGCCCATCTAGCCCGGCGATTAGATTTGCAAGCCGGCCGAACCTTTACCGCACAAACTGCCAACGGTTCGGTTCGGGTTTCCGCTACCAGAATAAATGAGCTAAAGTTGGGTGACATTACCTTATTTGATGTAGACGCCAGCTTGAATCCCGGTATGCAAGACAACGAAATACTATTAGGTATGAGCGCGCTCAAACAGTTGGAATTCACTCAGTCCGGTGACCAGCTTACCCTTCGCCAAAAATAGCAACAGAGAATCCAAGACGATTTATGCAACTATCACCACAGCACATTGAAGCCGACATCTGTCGAGCTTTAGCAGAAGACTTAGACAACCAGTCGCCGGAATCCGGTGACATTACAGCAAGACTGATCGACCCAGAGCAGCAAGCAAAAGCCACCATCATCACCCGAGAAGATTGTATACTGTGTGGTGTTGCTTGGGCAGAAGAGGCATTTCGTCAGGTCGATGCACGGATCACAATGACGTGGCTAAAACAAGATGGAGAGCACTGCGAAGCAAATCAAACCCTTTGCACACTCAGTGGCCCGGCTCGCGGGATCCTGACCGCAGAGCGCACCGCACTTAACTTTTTGCAAACTCTTTCGGCAACTGCCACCACTACAGCCTTTTACGTTGCGAAGCTAGCGAGAAGCAATGTAACCTTGCTCGATACACGTAAAACACTGCCTGGAATGCGCTTGGCACAAAAGTACGCGGTTCGCTGTGGTGGCGGACAAAACCATCGTGTTGGCTTGTATGACGCGTTTCTGATCAAAGAAAACCACATTATGGCCTGTGGCTCGATTGCACAGGCAGTGGAAAAAGCTAGAAACCTAGCGCCGGGTAAACCCGTCGAAGTGGAGGTAGAATCGGTTGACGAGTTACAGCAAGCCATTGCGGCAGGTGCCGATATTGCCATGTTGGATAATTTTGACGAGGTATCTCTTCGTCAGGCAGTAAAAATCAATAGTGGCAAAATTAAACTTGAAGTATCTGGCAATATTACCGATACAAAACTGGCCGAATTGGCAGGTGTGGGTATAGATTTTATCTCTTCCGGCGCCTTAACCAAGCACGTCAACGCAATAGACTTATCATTAAAAATCAATAAGTTATAACAATTAATGAGGGTTTTTGTGTCGACCGGTACACGAGCGTATATTTCTGCATACTTGTCAGTATGGAATCTCGCTCTATACTGAAAAGGAATTCAACGGAACGCCAAGGCAAACAGGCTTGGATTGACTTAAACAACTTAACTGTCAATAACTTAATTTTTGCACCAACAAGTGCTCGGAGACGAAGACCATGAAAATGACTCAAATGACTAACAACAAAGGTTTTACCTTAATTGAATTGATGATTGTTGTTGCCATCATCGGCATTCTAGCAGCAATCGCGTTGCCTGCATACCAAGGCTACACTAACAAAGCTAAGTTCACTGAAACAGTAAACTCTACTGCTTCTGTAAAATCAGCTGTAGAAGTGTGTGCTCAAGTAAACAATGCGCTTACTGCTTGTAACGGCGGCGCTAATGGTATCCCAGCTGATATCTCTGGTGTATTAACCACAACTGCTGGCGTAATCGTAGCTACTAACGCTGACGGCTTGGGTACTTACACAATGACTCCTACCTTGACTGCTAACGGTGTTACTTGGACTGCAGTATGTAGCGACGCATCACTTTGCTAATCAAATAGCATAACGAAAAGCCCAGACTCGTCTGGGCTTTTTTGTCTCTCTACTACGAGTTGGAAGCGACCATGGCTAAAGCAGCGGATATTTACGAGTGGGTTGGAACCGATAGAAAAGGCAACAACCGGAAGGGCGAAATCTCTGCCACTTCTTTGAGCGAAGCAAAAAACCTTTTGCGCCGACAGGGACTTTCTGCCACCAAGGTTAAGAAGCAAGCAACACCATTGTTTGGCAAAAAGGACAAAGTGACGGTTGCCGATATTTGCGTCATTTCTCGCCAAATTGCCACCATGCTGGGTGCGGGTGTCACTCTTATCCAGACCATCGACATGATCGCTCAAGGCCATGCGAAAACTAGCGTTCGTAAAATGCTCACCGAAGTCGCCGATGAAGTAAAAGCGGGTAACCCGTTATCCAGTGCTTTGCGCAAGCAGCCAAATCATTTCGATGACCTGTATTGCGATCTAGTAGAAACCGGCGAACAGTCCGGTGCGTTAGAGACCATTTACGACCGGATCGCAACTTACAAAGAAAAAGCTGAAGCCCTCAAATCAAAAATCAAAAAAGCCATGTTCTATCCCATTGCGGTCGTCGTCGTCGCGTTAATAGTGACCACGATATTGCTGGTTTTTGTGGTGCCTCAGTTTGAAGAAATTTTCAGCAGCTTTGGTGCTGAATTACCTGCTTTTACTTTGTTGGTATTGGGTATATCAAGATTTGTTCAAGACTATGGGATTTTCATTGGTGCTGGGCTGGCGATTGCGGGCTTCCTATTTGCACGAGCCCACAAAAACTCCATCAAATTGCGAGACAGCGTTGATCGCAAAATCCTCAAGGCCCCCGTTATTGGGGAAATTCTTAAAAAAGCGTCTATCGCTCGATTTACTCGTACCTTGTCAACTACTTTTGCCGCGGGCGTACCGCTCATTGGTGCACTCGACTCTGCCGCGGGTGCGGCAGGCAATGCAGTGTTCCGAGACGCGATTTTGTTTGTGAAAAAAGAAGTATCTGGCGGTATGCAGATGAATACGGCTATGCGCGCTACTGGTGTATTTCCTGACATGGTGACCCAGATGATTGCCATTGGTGAAGAATCTGGCGCGGTTGACGATATGCTCAGTAAAATCGCCACGATTTATGAAGCTGAAGTGGATGACATGGTTGACGGTTTAACCAGTTTGCTTGAGCCGATGATTATGGCGGTTTTGGGGGTGGTTATCGGTGGTCTGATTATCGCCATGTACTTGCCCATCTTCCAAATGGGTAATGTGGTATAACATTCATTGGTTGGATAGCCTCTGTAAAAGAGGCTATCTTCTTCTTGCAAATCTGTGACAAGATACGGATTTACACCCCCATCTAAATAAAATAAGAAACAATCCTATGCCTGCATTTATTGAACTAATGTCTGAATCGCCGTTGTTTTTTCTATCCCTTGTCTTTGTTGTCAGTCTAATGGTGGGCAGTTTCCTAAATGTCGTCATTTACCGCTTGCCAGTGATGATGGAGCGGTCATGGAAGCAGGAATACCAAGCGTATTTTCATCCTGATAGTACTGATGAAGAGGACACTGAGCGATTCAACTTAATCAAGCCGGATTCAACCTGCCCCAAATGCCAACATAAAATTCGCGCCTGGGAGAATATTCCGGTGCTCAGTTGGTTATTTCTCAAAGGCAAGTGCAGCCAATGCCAGTCCCCCATCTCGTTTCGCTACCCTGCCGTAGAACTGCTGACGGCAGTTGCATCGCTGACCGTTGCTTGGCACTTTGGCTATGGTCCTGCCGGCTTGTCCGCAGTGGTGCTTACTTGGGCATTGATGGCGTTGATTTTTATCGATATCGACAAGATGTTACTGCCAGACCAAATTACCCTGCCGGTGTTGTGGTTGGGTTTGATTCTGAGCCTAAGCAACGTCTTTGTTTCTCCCCAAGACGCGATCATTGGAGCCGCAGCGGGTTATCTCAGCCTCTGGAGCGTGTATTGGTTGTTCAAGTTGGTCACCGGCAAAGAAGGCATGGGCTATGGAGATTTTAAATTGCTGGCAGCGTTAGGGGCTTGGTTGGGTTGGCAACATTTGCCTATTGTGATCTTGCTATCTTCTTTAGTGGGTGCCGTGATTGGCATTACCTATTTAGCCATCAAAGGCAAAGATAAAGGCAGTCATATTCCCTTTGGTCCCTACTTAGCTATCGCAGGTTGGCTCACGCTGATGTTGGGCGACACCATCGCCCAGTGGTACTGGCAGTGGGCGCTTGCATGAGCAGTCTAGTCGTTGGTTTAACCGGTGGCATTGGCAGCGGCAAAACCGCGGTCTCTGATCTGTTTGCTGCCAAAGGCATTGATATCGTCGATGCCGATGTGATCGCAAGACAAGTAGTTGAGCCGGGCAGTCCTGCTCTAGAAAAACTGGTGGAGCGCTTCGGCCCGGACGCATTGGATCCACAAGGAAGGCTCAATCGCTTGTTTGTCCGGGAGCAAGTCTTTAAAGATGCTGGGAACAAAACCTTTATTGATGGGCTTCTTCATCCATTGATCCGCGAACAAATGTTACAACAAACTCAAGCTGCGACCTCTCCTTACTGCATTCTAGCGATTCCACTGTTGGTGGAAAATCAATTGCAGTCTTTGGTGCAGCGAGTCTTGGTAGTGGATGTGGACGAAGAGGTGCAAGTGGCACGTGCCAGTGCCCGAGATAATCAAACAGCAGAACAAGTGAGAAACATTTTATCGAATCAAGCCAGCCGGGCGCAAAGATTGGCGGTGGCCGACGATGTCATTAATAACTCAGGCAGCCTCGAAGCTTTGGCACAACACGTAGACAAATTGCACAGTCAGTATCTCGAATTAGCAAAAAACCCAGCAAAAGGTTGAAATTCGTGTGAATTTGCGTTGTAGTTCACCCAATTACACAAGGGAAGTTACATGTCTACAGCCATTTACGAATTTCCGTTAAATGAAAAGGTCCGGACCTATCTGCGTCTCGAACAGCTGTTCATGCAACTGAGACAGAGCGCAGATGCCACTCAAGATTGGCAATTCATGGGTTTTTTTGAAGCCTTGTTTACCTTGCTTGACCTGTTGGAGCGATTGGATATTCGCAACGACATCATTAAAGACATCGAAGTTCACGAAAAGAATCTAGTGTACTGGTCACAACACCCCAAAATCGATACGGAAGCTCTGCAATCTGCATTGCAAACCATTTTGCGGTTGCGCGACCAGTTAAAACACTCGAAAAAAATTGGCGTCAGCCTCAAAGACGATAAGTTTCTGGCATCAATCCGCCAGCGTTTTTCGATTCCCGGCGGTACCTGTAGTTTTGATTTGCCCAATCTGCATTATTGGATCAAGCAGCCTTTGGAACTGGTCAGGAAAGACATTGCCACTTGGTTACAAGAGTTAACTTTGATTAATGAAGCAATCGAAGTAACTTTGTCGTTTCTTCGTGAGCGAGGGCGTTTCAGTGCAATGAGCGCAGACAACGGCTTCTTCCAAGGCATCGCCGACGATAAAAATGAATTAATTAGAGTGAAAAGTGCCACGGATCAAGGCTACTACCCCATGTTAAGCGGAAATAAATACCGCTACGCCATTCGCTTTATGCTTTTTACTCCGAATGAGAGTGGCAGCAGTGCTGTCAGTGACACCATCGAGTTTGAATTAGCCAGTTGTTAGGAGAGTTCGATTTGGAAGTGCCATGTCCTACTTGCAAAAAGACCGTAGTGTGGTCAAAAGAAAGTCCCTTTCGCCCGTTTTGCAGTAAACGCTGTCAGTTGATTGATCTGGGTGAATGGTCGGAAGAACAAAAGGCCATTCCGGGTAAACCGGCAGATTCAGCTTTACCCGGCCAATTGCCAGATATTGAAGAAATCGAAGCGATGTTGGCACAGCAAAACCAAGATTTTTTCAAAGACTGACGGTGTTTTTCGCCGCACACAGCGGCGGAACCCGCCTGAGTTAAGATTAGACAGCTTCCATGGCTTCTACCAGAACCTGCAATTGGATTTTGCCGCGGAATTCATTGATGTCCAACTTGTATGCTAAGCGCACCCGATCCATGCTGTGGTTCGGCCATTGCTGGGTATCCACATTGAACGCAATACCATCCACCAGCTCACCACCGCTGTGTCTGAGCAACATTTTCAGATGTTTATTGCCCAACAGCTTTTGCTCAAGCAAGTCAAACTCATCGTCAAATAGGGGTTCCGGAAACCCTTGTCCCCAGGGACCTGCGTCTCTTAAGGTTTGTGCAAAGGTTAAATTAAACAGCTCTGCGGGCACCGGACCGTCACTCAACGTCTGCCCCGTCAAATCGATGCCTTGGAGTGCTTCGCCCACGACCTGAGTAAAAACCGATTCAAAAGCCGCCAACTTTTCCGACTTAATTGTTAAGCCTGCCGCCATCGCGTGGCCACCAAATTTTTCGATGATATCGGGGTAACGACTGCTCACTTCTTCGAGCATATCGCGGATATGCAAGCCTGCAATTGACCGTGCAGAGCCTTTCAACCGGTCATCATCTTGGTGGGCAAAAGCGATAGTCGGGCGATTAAATTGTTCTTTAATTTTGCCGGCCACAATGCCAATCACGCCTTGATGAAAATGCGGCTGATAGACAATCAAAGCGCTGGGAAGCGAGTCCTGGTCAAAGTTCAGAGATGCCAAATTCTCTAATGCTTCGTTTTGCATCGACGTTTGAATTTCGCGGCGCTCCTGATTTAGCCGGTCGAGCTCGATGGCCATTCGTCGCGCAATGGCTGGATCATCAGCCAGTAAACATTCTATACCCAATGCCATATCATCTAAGCGTCCCGCCGCGTTTAACCTCGGTGCAAGGACAAAGGCCAGATCACTGGCACTCATTCGATGTGCCGACTTTCCTGCCACATCAATTAGTGCTTGAATACCTGGTCGACAGCGACCACTGCGGATCCGTTGCAAGCCTTGATGCACCAATACCCGATTGTTATCGTCCAGTGGTACCACGTCGGCAACGGTTCCCAAAGCCACAATGTCCAACATTCCGGCCAAATTGGGCTCGTTCATTCCCTGTTGCGCAAACCATCCCTTTTCTCGCAAAGTATTTCGCAAGGCAATCATCACATAGAAAGCGACCCCAACTCCGGCCAAGTTTTTAGACAAAAATTCGCAACCCGGTTGATTGGGATTCACAATGGCATCAGCATTGGGCAGCCGCTCTGCGGCAAGGTGGTGGTCGGTGATGATCACCTGCATACCATAAGATTTAGCGCGCTCCACGCCGGCAAAGCACGCGATTCCATTGTCCACTGTGACAATGGTCTGTGCACCGTGTTGATGGGCTACTTCAACGATTTCGGGACTCAACCCGTAACCAAAATCGAATCGATTGGGGACCAGATAGCCTTTCTCAGTACAGCCCATTTGTTGCAACGCCAATAAGGTCAGTGCCGTGCTGGTTGCCCCATCGGCATCAAAGTCACCGATGACCATGACTTTGCGCCCGTCAATGATGGCTTGAGCTAAAATATTGGAGGCTTGGTCAATTCCATTGAGCTTATCGAAATGCAACAAAGCTTGAGCGCTTCTTTGCAATTGTTCTGGACGGTCAATGCCTCTGGTGGCATACATTTGACGAAGAAGTGGGGGTTGAATCTGCTCGAGGTGGCTATCATCGGCATAAGGTCTGCGCCGAATCACGGATTCCATGTTTATAGTTACTCCAAAATCGCTTTACGCTTTGATCAAAAAGAGGACCGATAGGTCCTCTTTAATCGATTATGCACCATTGAGCTTTTCAAGCATCGCATCTGCTGGCATATACCCAGGCACAATCGAGCCATCAGGCATGATGATATTTGGCGTACCTGAAACACCCACTTGCTGGCCAAACAGATACTGCTGAGCAACATCGTTTGCGCAGGTTTTGTTGGGTACTTCTTTACCATCTTTGGCAAGTGTCATAGCCTTTTGCTGGTTGTCACTGCACCAAACTGACTGCATTTCTGCAAAGGTCTTACTTTGCAAACCAGAGCGAGGAAATGCCAGATAACGCACAGTTATGCCGTTTTCATTGTAATTCTCGATTTCTCTGTGCAGCTTACGGCAATAGGTACAATGAATATCGGTAAACACGTTGATCACATACTTCTCGTTTTCTGCTTTGAATTCGATGGCACTGTGTTCAAAGGTCTTCATACCCTCTTTGCGCATTTTCGCCAAAGTCACTTCGGTTTCATTGCGCATGCCAGCTTCAACGTTGAAGATGCGTCCATGAATCAAATATTTTCCATCACCACTGGTATAAAAAAGACCTTGAGCGGTGGCAATTTGAAACATCCCATCGATGGGTGAATCGGCAACAGTGAAAACCGGTAATCCGATGGTATTTTCGATTTTCTGTTTGATCCGCGCGTACTGGCTGTCCAATGTTATATCAGAGGTATCGGCTTCAACTGCAGCAGTGCTCGCCGCGGCTTCTTGAGCCTGGGTTGCTTGTTCAGCTTGAGCTAATTGTTCTTGCTGTTCCGCTTTCTCTGCACAGGCGGAGGTGGTCACTAACAGGGCTGCGATGACAGCCGCTCTAGTTTTCAATTTCATGTAACATCCTAAACTAGTTGAGTCACTATATGACCGTTTGATACTGCAAATAATTCCACTTAATCGCGATGACACCAAGGAAATTCGACCAAGGCTATCCAAGATCTTTCCATGCTGCCAGTGTACCCCAATATCACTTGATTTCGGATATGGGGAATCATACTTAGGTGGATCTTACCCTCTAGGGTGATGTTGTGCCACCAATTGCTGCAATCGTTCAGTTGCAACATGGGTATAGATTTGGGTAGTAGAAAGATCACTGTGTCCCAGTAACATTTGTACCACGCGCAAATCAGCACCATGATTGAGCAGATGAGTCGCGAATGCATGGCGCAGCGTATGGGGAGAAAGTTCACTGCGAATATTGGCGACTAATGCATAGTATTTAATTCGATGCCAAAACGTTTGCCGGGTCATTTTAACGCCACGATTACTGGGGAAAACAATGTCCGACTCGCTTTTCAGCAGATTGGGACGACCGAGTTTCAAGTAACGGGTTAGCCACTCTAAAGCCTCCTCCCCCATAGGCACCAATCGCTCTTTGTTGCCTTTCCCTGTAACACGCACCACACCTTGTTGAAGTCCCAATTGAGAAAGCCTTAAGCTGACCAATTCAGTCACCCGTAATCCCGTTGCATAGAGCAATTCCAACATGGCTTTATCTCTCAATTCAATGTCGACATCAGGGTTGGGGGCAGATAAAAGATCATCCACTTCTTGCTCAGACAATGATTTGGGCAGAGTTTTGGCTAATTTGGGGTTGTGAAGTTGGGAAAGCGGGTCATCTTCACGTAATTTTTGTTGGATTAGATAACGTATAAAGGTTCGCAGACTGCTCAGAAAACGCGAGGTACTTCGCTCAGAGAAACCGTTATCGTAACGCTTGGCAAGATAATGCTCTACGGTCTCTCGGTTGAAATCACACCAGTCAAAGCGGTCCTTATCACCTTGGGCAAACTGGGCAAATTTTTCCAAATCGCTTCGATAGGCACTGAGGGTATTGTCACTCAACCCGCGCTCAATCCAGAGATTATCAATGAATTTTTCCAACAACTTGGATGATGGGGCCGATTTCGTCACTGGCTTGATCCTAACCGCATTTTCACGCTCAATAGCCCCATACCATTACAGCTGCTTGAGCAAATCTTTGGCCTCACTTGATCCCTTCTCAATGGCAGCATCCAACCAATATTTCGCTTGGGTGAGGTTCTTTCTCGTTCCCACGCCCCATAGGTAAGATTTGGCCGCTGCCAACATGCCTTCAACATTACCCCACTTTGCACTTTGCTCATAATACACCAGTGCCATAACAGAATCTGCTTGCACACCCATACCGTTTTCGTGGGCGAGGCCTAAGTTGTACGCCGCCTCTGATGACTGTCTAGCGTATGCTAAACGCAAATAATCCAACGCTTTGGGCATGGACTCTTCCAGTCCCCGACCAAACATGTAGATTTCGCCGAGCTCATTGAGGGCATCGCGGTTACCAGAGCGAGCCCCTTCTTCAAACAAAGCTAAGCCTTTTCGCACATCTTGCTTTCGACCCTCACCATAGAAATAGCAGTAGCCAATATCGTAAATCGCCGACTCAAATTTACGCTCAAGTGCTGCCTCATAATAGTCACAAGCTCGCACGTAGTCGGGCGCGCCTAACTCGCCAAAATAGTACATATCGGCGATGTTATTGGCCGCGTAATCATTACCCATTACATAGGCTTTCATGTAAAGGGACAATGCTGTTTCAACGTCTTTCTCAACGGCGGTTCCATAGCGATAAAAAGTAGCATAGTTGTTGATTCCTTGAGCCGAATCTCCAGAAGCTGAAAACTGGTAATACTGCAAGGCCATTTTGACGTCGATCGGGGTTCCCTCTCCCACTTCGTACATATATCCCAAATTGGCGGCTGCTCTATAGTTACCCATTCTGACGGCCTGCTCGTAGTAGTCTATTGCTTTGGCAAAATCCCGCTCAGACTCTGGGCCATCACTATAGAAGTAGCCCAATTCGAAAAAACCTACGCTGTCGCCCAATTCACCTGCAAGTGTCCACCATGGAATGGCTTCTTGCGGCTGCTTTTTTTCGTAATACAGCAGTTGCCCCAATTCCAATGCACAAACTGCTCGGGCGTTACTGTTGGCTTGCTCATCTTCAGCAACCGTTCGATAAGATAAAAAGGCTTTATCCAAGTCTAGAAGGTCTGGCTCTTCACTGAAAATATCACCAATCCGACAGGCTGCCATGGCGAAACCATTGTCAAATGACCGCTGAAAGTAATCCAAAGACAGATCTAGGTCTTTTTCAACCCCGCGGGCAAACCGATATGCCAGCCCAAGGTTGTATAATGCGCTCACATTGCCCTGTTCAGCGGCTTTGCGGTACCAATAGTTAGCCGTATCCCGATTCACTGCTACACCGTATTTATCCGCGGTGAACAGCAATCCATATTCCAATTGAGCGTGACTGGCTCCCTGTTCTGCCAATTCTTTGAAGTAAGCAATCCCCTGGGATACGTTGGCCTCAGCGTTCCATCTTCCCTCAAGAAGCAAATAGCCATAATCCACTTGGGCATCATCTAATCCAGTATCGGCAAGGGTTTTGAGTAGTGACGGTAGCTTATCGACAGGGCTGTCTGGCAGGCCGGTATGATAATAGGTAAAATCGATGACTTGGTGATACCAAGTGCGTACTTGGCTTTCATCAAGCCCACCCAGTACGGTTTTCAGCAGCGTTTGTGGTTCTGGTTGACTAAGGAAACTCCACAACCAACTTTCTGCTGAGTAATAACTGCCATTGTGCTCCACATTCACTTTAAATAGGTTTGCTGCATCGATATGGCTTTGACTGTCATTCATCGCCAGTAAATATTGCCCCAAGATGGCACTTGCATCGACAAACTGCTGCTCTGAGTAAGCAATGATGGCATCCAACTGACTTTCAAGCAGGGCTTGGTCTTTCAGCCCCAATGCAGCTTCGGCAAGCAACACGGTTTGCATCGGGGACAAGTCCTGCATAGCGCTGAGTTGTTCTGTCACATCCTGATATTGATGCTGCAATAATTGTCGCTTCCAATTCCAAAGTTGGGCTGCAGGATGTTCTTGTTGCAGATAATATTGAGTCAGTGCGCTGAGTTTATCCAACTCCGGCCGTTCGCTACTCACCGGCGTTTGCAGTTGATATAACATGTAATCTGCGTTGCTTACGTAAAACGAAGCATACTGATAATCAGAATATCGAAAACAGTGCAGCTTAAATTGCACCTGATTCTTGAATTCTGTCATCTCAATATCGAATACTTCAAAGCCGGACCAATTAAACAACAGTTGCGCTTCATGGGGGTAGCGGACCCGAATGGGATCTTCTGGTGTTGTCCCGTTGCCAGTACTAAACATTAAATCTGACAAACGCTGGATGGCAGTGAGTGCTTGCTCCATAGTAGCTTCGTCATTCACTAGTGAAGCACAATAGTGTTGCACACTGTAGCCGAGCATACTGGTTGGATTCAGTTGCAATGTCTGCTGAATCAGTCGCCCGTGATCTTCACTACAGAAGGTATCTTCTGGCCAGTCTTGGAGACGTTTGACGTTTTGTAGATAGGTCTGTTTGTGCTCTACACTGGTATCCTGATCAAAGCGTTGCAACTTTTCCAACCATAGTTGTTGCTCATCGCTGATAGGATCAAGACTGATTTGCCAGGCTGGTGCGACTTTCATTGCCACATTGAGCGACGGGGAACTTATCTGCGACTTTTCCGAAATGACAGTACACCCGGTCAAAGACAACGCACTCAAGCAAAAGAGCACACAAACTGTGTGTTTGAGTGTTGAAAAACGAATCATCTCACTTAAATCCTTTATGCTGTTTTAGCTTTTCATACGCCGATTGAATGTCTTGGGTTTTGGACTTGGCGATGTCTAGGGCTTGTTTGGGAAGCCCTTTGGCCACTAATTTGTCCGGATGATGCTCAGCCATGAGTTTTCGATAGGCCTTTTTGATGACTTTATCATCGTCATTCAGCGACACCCCCAATATTTTGCAGGCATCCTGCAAAGATTGTTGTTCTGAATATCGACTCTTTTGTGACTGACCACGGTGCTGTCGTTGGTGGGTATGTTGACGAAAACGAACTTCAGCCTCATACATGGACACCAAATACAGCAGTTCATGTTGGCGGAAGCCTAAGGCACGGGCCACCTTCTCAAGGACTTTTTGTTCACTGCTTTCGATGCGCCCATCTGCAAATGCAGATTGGATTAAAATTTCTAGAAATACCTGCAGGATATCTCTTCGCCCATGGCAAGATTCAACAAACTCTTTGAGGGTACTTTGCAACGGAAAGTCAGCCGCCTTGCCCTCACGAAAGGCCTGTTGCGCCTCTTTTCGGGTATCCCCTTGCAGATTCATTTTGTCCATTAAATCCGTGGCAAGGGCAATTTCAGTGGGCGTAACTTGACCATCAGCTTTAGCAATGTGCCCCATGGCGGAGAACAATGCATGGAAAAAAATCGCTTGGGACTTCAACTCATCTTGGTCGGTGAAAAAGCGGCTGAAACCGCCCATTTGATTGAAATCCTGACTATATCCTTTGTCAAACAGGTGACCGACAATAAAACCTAAAATCGCACCTATGACTCTGCCCGCGGCGAAGCCTAGCAGTGTTCCTATGACTTTTCCCCAAATTGGCATCAATACGACTCCTGTTGATTCAACCAGGCCAAACGTTCCGGTGTGCCAATATCATACCAAATTCCAGAATGGATCTGCCCACTAATCCTACCCTCTTGAATAGCTTCGATAAGCATTGGTGCTAATGCTCGTTTGCCGGGCTGGCAGTGTTTAAAAAACTCAAAATGGTATGCGGCAATGCCTGAAAAGGTTAAACGAGGGGATTGCAGAGTGACGCGTCCTTCGACACATGCAAAGTCCCCGTGCGGGTGGTGGGCTGGATTATCAACCATCACCAGATGGGCGCAGCCTTGGGTCAAATCTGTTGGCAATTGAGTAAAATCGAAATTGGTAAATACATCGCCATTAACGACCCAAAAAACCTGACCATCAGAATGCGCTTTAATTGTGGGCATGGCTTGGAGAATGCCACCAGCCGTTTCCAAAGCCTGTTGTTCAGCAGAATAATGTAGTTTTAGGCCATATCGATTCCCACTGCCTAAAAAATCGACGATCTGTTGCCCCAACCAAGCATGATTGATAACCACATGCTCAATACCTGCCAGCTTCAGAGTCTCTAAATGATATTCGATCAGAGCTTTTTGTTTAATTCTAAGCAATGGCTTGGGTGAAGTATCGGTCAACGGACGCATACGCTCGCCACGACCCGCAGCCAAGATCATGGCTACTGTCATTTCAAAGACTCTTGCATCGCTGGAATAACAATCTGTTCGAGCCAAACACCGAAGTCCTGCAATTCATCATATTGACGACTCACACTGACGATGTAATTCAAAGTATGGGGAATGTCGGCAAGATAACCTGATTTTCCGTCACGATGAAACAAGCGGGCAAAAATCCCGCTAGCCTTGATGTGCCGTTGCACTCCTGTCCAATCGAACCAAACTTTAAATTGGGACCATGGGATGTGATTGTAATGCCGTTGGTGACATGCTCGCAAAACCGCTTCGATGTCAGCCGGTTGCCAGTTTTGATAACAATCACGAAGCAGGGACACAATATCGTAGGTCAGCGGCCCCAAAACCGCATCTTGGAAGTCGATTACGCCAATGGTGCCATCCTGGGTAATCATCAAATTACGGCAATGATAGTCTCGATGCACACCCACTTGCGGCTGTTCGGCAAATACTTCACAGCATCGATCATATACTCTATCAATCATCTTAACTTGGTCAGTCGTTAGACTGAGTTGCAAATGTTCACCAAGTAACCAGTGGGTAAACAAGTATTTTTCGGAAGATAACAGCGCCGCATCAAACTTTGGTAGAGCTTGACCTTCAACCGCAATGCAAGACTGGATTTTGGGTAAGTAGTCCAGGGCTTGGCCATACATCTTCGCCATATTTTCAATGTTGATTCGCGCGGCAAACTGGTTGTCGCCAAAATCTTGTAAACAATAAAAGCCCTGCAACGCATCGTGCCCGTACACTTTTGGAACAGGTACACCATGTTGCAAATATGCGCCCGCAATGTCGACAAACTTGCTGCTATCCTCATGGGGTGGGGGCGCATCTACCGCAATGTAGCTTTGATTTTCGTGGCTAAATCGGAAGTAGCGCCGGAAGCTCGCATCTCCTGATACCATGCGCAAATTTTGACAGACAAATGGTGTGGCGCGATTAATCCATTCGGCGAGAGACTGTTGACGTTGCTGTTTATCGGACACGTGATACCTCATTAATGTGGTATAAATATAACCAAAGGAAAGGTAAATTTGAATAACAGTTACAACAAGGGCTGTTTTTTTTAGGAACTTTGCTGGTAAATCCTGTCGAAACCCTTAAAATTACCACTTTTAACGTCGATTATCGGCCTCAGAAAGGCACAGTCACTCAAGCTCTGTATGCAAAACAACCAACTCATCAGCCTTTTGCTTATATTTGTGGCGAACTCCGTTTACGCTCAGGAACCGATCTGTGCGACGCCAGTGCAGCCACTTGATGAGAATTTGTTGATGCCAGAAAGCAGCATCAAGGTAAAGGCAAATCGGGCGGAGATTCAACAAGATACAGTCGCCTTGTTTGAAGGCAATGTTGACATTTTAAGCGACAATGCACGAATTAAAGCCAACAACGCCAGAATCGACAAATTAAAGACCGAGTTAAACGCCTCTGGACAGGTCAGCTATCAAGACCCGCAAATTCTAGTAAAAAGTGAAGAGGTTCTGCTCAACACAGACTCGGGCAAACTTGATATGTCACAAACCACATATCAACTCTCAGAGTTCAGTGGCAGAGGGGCGGCGGAACACATTGCGCTCGGTGCACAAGAGGGCATTACACTATCAGGAGTAAGTTACACGACTTGCCCCGCCGGTGATGAAGATTGGCGAATTGAAGCCAGCAGCATCGCCATTGAACAGGGAGAACTGTGGGGCGAAGCTTATAACACGGTATTTTACATTCGTGATGTTCCAGTCATGTACCTGCCCTACTTCGCTTTCCCTGTGTCTGACCAAAGACAATCTGGTTTGCTGTTCCCTGAAATTACTACCTCTTCTTCTACAGGTCTAAGTTACGAGCAACCCATTTATTGGAACATAGCCCCTAATTTTGACGCGACCTTCACTCCCAGATTAATGTCCAAAAGAGGCTTGCAGGCAAAAACTGAGGTTCGCTATATGACCGAAAATCATGGTGGCGAAGTAAATCTTGAGTATCTTGCCAACGATCAAGATTTGGCCGATCGGGCAGACCGATATTTCTATCGTGTTAGCCATCGCGGAAAACTGGCTGAAAACTGGTTATTGAATGTCGACTTCAATGGATTAAGCGACGATAACTATATTGTCGATCTGGGCTCCAATTACTACAACCGTGCGGATACCCATTTGTACCGTACCATGAGCGCCAGTTATTTCACCGACAATTTGGATTTTTCCGTCGAGCTAAAAGATTTTGAAGTCATCGGTGATCATGAGTTTACTTATCGTGCTCTGCCTGAAATGAAGTTGCACTATCAATCGGAAAAAGTGGCTGGATTTGAGTTCAGTATCGACTCGGAATTGGCTTACTTTGACAATCAAACAGACAGCGCCCCCACTGCAACGCGATTCCATATCGCACCAAGTATTGCATTGCCTTTAAGAGCGCAATGGGGAGAGTTCTTGGCGCAGGGAACCTTGCTCAACACTCATTATCGACAGCGTAATGTGACCAACACCAATCTAGCAGAAAAAGTCGAGAGAACTCTGGGGCAAGGTCGAGTGTTTGGGGCACTGTACTTTGAGCGAGACCTACAGTGGCTCGGCAGCAATACCCGACAAACCCTAGAACCTAAAATTCAGTATCTGTATACCAGCTTTCAAGATCAAAGCGACATTGGCTTGTACGACACCACCCGACTGTTAAACGATTTCAATGGTTTATTTCGTGGACAGGAATTTACTGGACTCGATCGCATAAGTGATCAAAACCAAGTCACCATCGGTTTGACCACAAGGGTCATAGATGACCGAAACCGTGAACAATTTAAACTGAGCTTAGGTCAGATATTCTATCTGAAAGAAAATCGATTGTTAGCCGCAAGTAAAGAAGATAATCGCTCTGCACTGGCCTCTGAATTAGACTGGCAAATCGGCAGCAAATGGTTTGCCCATACTGAACTTCAGTTGTCCACTCGCACGGATAAGGTGGAAAGAAGCAGTATTTCCCTAGAATATCAAATGCGGGAAAACCAAATAGTACAGCTCACTCACCGTTTCGTAAGAAACTTGTCAGGTGAACAAATCGACCAGTTTGGTGTCACAGCTAGCTGGCCCCTTGCAAAAAATTGGCATTGGGTTGGTCGTTGGTACAAAGATTTGACCAATCAGCGTACAATCGAAACATATACAGGCATTCAGTACGAGTCTTGTTGTTGGTCGTTGGCCTTTGTAGCACAACGGCATTTAAGTAACCGCTTCGATTTGAACGGCTCGCAAAGCACAGAAGAATTTGAGTCTAGTGTGAATTTACGCTTCTCGTTTAAATTCAGTGGATCAGAAGGGCAAAGCGGCCGAAGGGAAATGCTTGAGGACGGTTTGTTTGGTTACAAACAAGCCTATATGATTAAATAAAAATGACTGGGTATTGCGCTCAAATTGATGCGCCCCACAAACATTCAAAATGGGTAAAGAAAGGGTTTATGAAAGCAGCAGCAGTAGTCACCGCAATAGTATTATTTGTGGCAATGGGCGTCCAAGCACAGGTTCAATCTTTGGACAAAGTTGCGGTGATTGTCGACCAAGGCGTTATTCTTGAGAGCGAAATAGACAGTTTGGTGGATTCGGTAAAACGAAATGCGCAAGCAAATAATCAAACTTTACCCTCTGATCGAGCCTTGCGTACACAAGCAGTTGAGAAGTTGGTGACCGACAATCTACAAATGCAAATGGCCGAGCGCATGGGTATTCAAATTAGTGACCCGCAATTAGATCAGACTATTGCAAATATTGCCCAGCAAAACAATTTGACCCTAGCCCAATTCAGACAGGCTTTGGCGCAAGATGGTATCCAATTTCAGAGCTATCGAGAAGATATTCGTAAAGAGTTAATTACCGGTGAAGTCAGACGGGCAAATGTGCGTCGCCGTATCTACATTACCCCGCAAGAAATCAATAACTTAGTCAAATTGATCGAAGAGCAAGGTGCTGAGCAGGCAGAATATCATTTGGGCCATATTTTGATTGGGTTTCCACCACAACCCAATGATGATGACATTGAAAACGCCAAAACCACGGCTACGAAGGTATTGGAATTACTGCAAAGCGGCTCAGATTTCACCAAAATCGCTATTGCCTCCTCCTCAGGTGCTAAAGCGTTAGACGGAGGTGATTTGGGCTGGATGAACATCAATGAGATGCCCACACTATTCGCAGAAGCGGTACAAGGTAAAGCGAAGGACGAGCTGGTTGGCCCCATCCGCAGCGGAGCAGGCTTTCATATCCTAAAAATCAAAGATCTGCGTGGTATTGAAGTAGTCAAAGTTGAGGAAGTCAATGCTCGCCATATTCTTATCAAACCCTCCGTCATCTTGAGTGAAGACAAAGCAAAGAAAATGCTGGAAACCTTTAGAGAGCAAGTGATCGCAGGAGAAAAAGACTTTGAGGAATTGGCCAAAGAACATTCTGCCGATACAGGCTCAGCTCTTCGGGGTGGCGAGTTGGGGTGGAACGATCCAAACATCTACGTACCTGAATTCAAAGATGCACTGGCGACTCTTGAACCAGAACAGTACAGCGAACCTTTCCGTACGGTACACGGGTGGCATTTGGTGCAAATGATTGGGCGCCGTGTCGACGACGCTACCGATAAAGCAAAAGAAGACAAAGCGTATCAGTTGTTATACAACCGACGGTTTGCAGAAGAAACAGAAGCGTGGTTGCGTGAGATGCGCGACTCGGCTTACATTGAAATCATTGATGACGGTAGCGCAGGTAACTAATTTTGCCCATCAGAATCGCCATAACGCCCGGTGAGCCAGCAGGCATCGGGCCCGATTTAGTGGTTATGCTCGCTCAGCAACAATGGCCTGAGCAATTGGTGATTTTTGCAGACCGCACCATGATGCTTGACCGTGCCCAGCAATTAAATCTGCCTTTGACCTTAACCGACTATGATCCGCAAGATCATCGCGTGCAGGAATGCAGTGAATTGTTTATCGTCAACATTCCTACCCAGGTTAGCGTTGTCCCTGGAACGCTGGACAGCGAAAACGGTCACTATGTTGTCGAAACATTGAAACAAGCCTGCCAGCATAATATGGACGGTGAGTTTGATGCGGTTGTAACCGGTCCGGTACACAAAGGGATCATCAACCGTGCTGGCATTTCCTTTAGCGGCCATACTGAATATTTTGCAGCTCAATCTAATACCCAAGACGTGGTGATGATGCTCGCAACTGAAGGTCTAAGGGTGGTTTTAGCCACAACGCATATTCCGTTAGCTTATGTATCAAAAGCCATCACAAGGGACCGTTTGAACAAAGTCCTACACATTGTTCACACCGATTTGCAGCTCAAGTTTGGTCTCAAACATCCGAAAATTTTTGTTTGTGGTTTAAATCCCCACGCTGGTGAAGACGGCCATCTTGGCCGGGAAGAGTTGGATGTGATCATTCCCGCTTTGGAAGAACTTCGAGAACAAGGTTTGAATTTGGTTGGCCCATTGCCTGCCGACACCATGTTTCAACCTAAATACATGGAACAAGCAGATGCTGTTTTGGCCATGTATCATGACCAAGGCCTCCCCGTGCTCAAATACAAGGGTTTTGGAGCCTCGGTCAACATCACCTTAGGACTTCCGTTCATTCGCACCTCTGTGGATCATGGCACTGCATTGGATCTCGCCGGCAGCGGCCATGTGGATTGCGGCAGTTTTCAGCTTGCTTTGCAGCAAGCCATCACCTTAGCGACACGATAATCATGAGTAAACAACATTTAGGTCATACTGCGCGTAAGCGCTTCGGACAAAATTTTCTTCATGACCCTTACATCATCGATCAAATCGTCTCGGCGATACATCCGCAAAAAGGCGAGAAATTAGTCGAAATTGGTCCGGGACTTGCGGCACTCACTGAGCCGGTGAGCGAATTAGTCGACACCTTGACCGTTGTCGAACTCGATCGGGATTTGGCGGCTCGCCTCAAATCTCACCCATTCTTAGCCTCAAAATTACAAGTGATTGAAGCGGATGCGTTGAAGTTTGACTTTTCAACTCTGTTTGAAGATGGCAAACCGCTGAGAATTTTCGGCAATTTGCCCTACAACATCTCAACCCCTTTGATGTTTCACCTGTTCAGCTTTTCGAACCAGGTTCAGGACATGCACTTTATGTTGCAAAAAGAAGTGGTGAATCGTTTGGCTGCTCGTCCAGGAAACAGCAATTACGGACGGTTGTCTGTAATGGCGCAATATTATTGTCAGGTGGTACCGGTTCTGCATGTACCTCCCGGAGCGTTCAAGCCCGCTCCAAAAGTCGATTCTGCTGTGGTGCGATTGATTCCACATAAACAAAAGCCAGTAATCGTTGACAATTTGTCTTGTTTGAATCAAGTTTGTGCTCAGGCGTTTAATCAGCGTCGTAAAACGATACGAAACAGTTTGAAAAAATTGTTGGATGAATCTGAGATTTCCGCTTTGGGTATTAATCCGGAGCAACGGGCTGAAACATTGAGTCTGGAAGATTACGCCAAATTGGCAAACCAAGTTGCAAAAGGAGGGGAATTTGAGTCAACTGAGTAAATCCATCGATATTCAAGTACAAACTCAATTTCTCGAAACTCGCCAAGAGAAAGATGTGACTCGCTACGGATTCGCTTATCGGATCACAATCACCAACACAGGCTCACAAGCTGCAAAATTACTCAATCGCTATTGGCTGATCACCGACGCCGATGGCAAGAAGACAGAAGTCAGTGGCTCAGGTGTGGTTGGGCAACAACCTCGAATTGAACCAGGTGGTCAGTATCAGTACACCAGTGGCGCGCTTCTCGATACTCCAGTGGGCACGATGCAAGGCCACTATGAATTTGAAACACCCTCGGGACAGCGTTTCATTGCCCCGATTGCCGTGTTTTCCCTTGCCCTACCTAACGTCATCAACTGACCGCTGAATGTCATGGCCAATTATGTAGTCGGTGACATTCAGGGATGCTTATCTGGCTTACTTTTATTGCTGGAGAAAGTCTCTTTTGATCCACAGAAAGACAAGCTTTGGGCGGTGGGAGACCTAATTGCCCGTGGCAACGAATCATTAGAAACTTTGTTGTTTTTGCAGCAACTCGGCGATGCCTTTTGTTCTGTGCTAGGCAATCACGACTTACACTTTTTAGCCACCCATGCAGGTATTAAAACGCCTAAAAAGGCGGATCGCCTAGAGAAACTCCTAAAATATGAAAAAGTGGGTGAATTGGTAGATTGGCTTAGACAAATGCCGTTGGCTATTCGCTATGATAAACATACCTTAATCACCCATGCTGGCCTCTATCCCCAATGGTCTTTCAAAAAGGCGATAAAATTAAGTGATGAGGTTAGCCAACATCTCAAATCTGCGGGTTACATTGAATTTCTCAAAAGCATGTATGGCAACGAACCTCGAAGATGGAAAAACACCCTAACTGGCGAGAAGCGCCTTCGTTTTATTGTCAACGCAATGACCCGGATGAGATTTCTTACCGAAAAGGATAGCTTGGAGTTTGAGACTAAAACGTCTCCAAAAGAGGCGTCAAAAGCACTTCGCCCTTGGTTCAGTGTCACGAACGCCCATTTAAGCAAGCAACATAAAGTCATTTTTGGTCACTGGGCAACATTGATGGGCAACACCCAATCAGCACAATTTATTGGCTTAGACACCGGCTATGTATGGGGAAACCATCTTACGCTTTATGATCTCGACAACGGCCACATGGTCTCGATTAAACAAACTCGTTAAAGACAGTAAAGAAAAACCCAGCAAAGTCGATAGAAATCAATAAGGTTTGTGAGCAAGCAGTGGAATCTCTGCTTATAATTAGCCTTACACTTAGCCTCGCAGGCCAATCTCTCATTAATTAAGGCAGGGTTGATTGGCTAAAGGAAATGGGAAGAACTCGACAGGCCACGAATCGTCAAAACAAGTTGTTTTGGTGTATGTTGAGTTTGGGCCCTCGATATCACTGCGAAGCAGACTAAGGGAAACAAAATAGTGAAGTCTGACAATTTTTTTGTCACACTAGGTTAAGTGTAGGTTTATCAACACAAATCTGTCGTCGCATACCAAAGTGTTTCAGGAGCCGTGAAATGAAAATAACAGTCGCCTTGCGCGTCATTGGTGGGTTCGCCGTCATCTCAATATTACTGTTGGTTATTGGGATTTCGTCGTTAATCAATTTTTCGTCCATTGACAGTGCTACTGAGGAAGTGAACACATTAGCCATCCCCACACTCAACGGTAGCAACCAATTAAAAGTATCGTTCTTGAACATGGGACGTTTGACGGTTGAAGCTTTCCATGAACCTGAATTGAGTGAATTAACGGCTAAGGTCGGTAACTTTGAAACCAGTCGCAATAACTTCGAAACGGAGTTTGACCGGGTTAGAGGCATCGCCAAACGAGATGCTGCACTAAGTTCAACCCTAGAAAGCGTCGACGGTATTTACCAAAAGTATTTAGGCAATGTTGAGAGCATGTTTAATAGCCGTCAATCCTATCTAGAGTTTGGGAATGACTTACAAAAACTGATTGGCGATATTGAAGACAATGCCGATGATTCTTCTTCTCTGTTACTGGATTTCGCCGATTTAGATGCTGTACAGCGAGATTCAAGATTACGTCAAGCTTCAGAAACCGGTGGCAAGTTAGAAACCTCATTGCTGACCTTGTTAACGGTCAGTGCCGATTACATCAAAACGCAAAATTTAGTTCGCGCGCAAACCTTGGGGAATGAAGTCGAATTGGTGATTGGTCAAATCTCCGAGCAGATGAATAAGATTCAGGAACTGGCGGGGGATCGTGACCAAAGCGGGACCATTGAAGAGATCAGTGATCTGGTAGGCTCGGTCATCAGTTCAGTGACTTCATCGAATGGTTTGATGGCGACCCAGGTCGCCAGACTCAATAAACAAATTCAAGCAAAAGAGTATTTAGCGGCTTCAGAACTAAACATTTCCGAAGCATCAGCACGCTTGGATGACTTGTTGCAGTTGGCAGAACAAAAAACCAACAGAATGAAAGAGCAAGTCTCTGATACGGTTTCCAGTGGCAACTTCCAAATCATTACCATTGTTGTCATTTCTTTAGCCTTGGCAGGTGGTATCGCCTATTTCAGTGTAACGGCAATCACTGGGCCATTGAGTAAAGTTAATGAAGTATTGCATGTGATATCTTCTGGTGACCTCACTAAGAAATTGGACGACTCCTCCGACGACGAGTTCGGTGAACTAGCGAAAAGCGTGAACAATCTAATCGATAGTCTTAAGGTCCTAATTTCTGGAATTAGTACTCGGGCAACCCAACTTGCAGCGGCCTCTGAAGAAACGTCAGCAGTCACTGCGCAAACTACCCACTCGATTAAAAATCAAAAATCTCAAGTGGCTCAAGTAGCTACAGCAACCACTGAAATGCACAGCACTTCGCAGTTGGTTACCCAAAATGCAGAAGATACTTTAAGCCAAATCCGTCATGCAGACGCAGAAGCTGAGAAAGTTAAGTCCATCTCTTTGGAAAACAAACGTACTATTGAGAAACTGGCTTTGGACGTTGAAGAAGCGGCTGGCGTAATCAACAAACTGCATCAAGACAGCGCTAGCATCGGTGGCATTTTGGATGTAATTCGTGGAGTTGCAGATCAAACCAACTTGCTGGCTCTTAACGCAGCGATTGAAGCGGCTCGTGCTGGTGAGCAAGGCCGCGGTTTTGCGGTTGTTGCCGACGAAGTGCGTACCCTAGCCAGCCGTACTCAGGAATCGACCCAAGAAATCAATGCCATGATTGAAGTATTGCAAGCCGGCGCAGAAAAAGCGGTTACGGTAATGAACCAAGGTAAAGAACAAGCGACTGTGTGTGTGGCGCAAACCGAGAAAGCCACCCAAGCACTTGACCTGATCACCGAAGCGGTTCACCGTGCCCATGACGTAAGTAGTCAAATTGAACAATCTGCTCGTGAACAAAACGTGGTATCACAAGAAATCAGTGAGAAGTTGGAAAACATTGTTGGTATCGCAGAAGAGACTTCTGTGGGTGCACAACAGACCTCCGATTCCAGTGAGGAAGTGGCTCGACTCGCAGAAGAGTTACAATCGTCAGTGCAGCAGTTCAGAGTATAGAGACGCACTCATATATTCTAAAGCAAACAAAAACGCCGCTTAATTAAGCGGCGTTTTTTTTATTGGAATTGACACTATTCGAATAAATGAGCATGCAGACGAGTGACGATTTCACTACTGTCTTTTGCACTAACCAGAAACGACATATTGTGAGGGTTAGCGCCGTAGCAAATCATTCGTAGATTGTATTCCGACATGGCCGCAAAAATCTTGCTCGATACCCCGGCGGCACTGTGCATGTTGTTACCCACCACCGTAACTAAATCGTATTCATCTTCCACCAACACTTCACATAACTCGCTCAGTTCTGCCAGAGTCTCTCTATTGAGCTTCTCTGCTACCGAATTAGCTGGATTATCCAAAGTGAAAGACACTGCTATTTCAGAGGTCGTGACCAAGTCAACACTGAGGTTATGCTGCGCAATAATGGTGAACACTTGCTGCAAGAAGCCCTGGGCATGCATCATCTTGGGGGTTTTCACCGTTACCATCACTTGCTCTTTACGACGGGTAATCGCTCGATATGGAGGCTCATGTTGGCAATCTTTGACAATCCAAGTACCGCCCTTTTCTGGCTCCTTACTGGATCCAACAAAGACTCGAATATTTTGGCGCAGTGCTGGCTCCATAGTCGCAGGATGCAGCACTTTTGCACCAAAGTTGGCCATCTCTGCCGCTTCTTCAAAGCTCAGTTCCGGCAGTGGCTTAGCGGCAGAGGTGATCCGTGGGTCGGTGGTATACACACCCACTACATCCGTCCAAATCTCACAGCTTTGTGCATCCACCGCCTCAGCCAATAGTGCCGCAGTAAAATCGGAACCTCCTCGCCCTAAGGTGGTGGTGCGACCTTGTTCATCTGCGCCGATAAAGCCTTGAGTCACCAACACTGTCCGAGACAATTCCGGCAACAGCAACTCTTGAGCCGCTTGACGTATCATTGATAGTTGTGGTGCTGCCTGGCCAAAGGTCGAGTCAGTCTTGAGCACTTTACGTACATCGAAATTCTCAGCTGCCACCCCTTTCTGCTTAAGCACTTCGGCGAACAACAGTGACGACATCCGCTCACCAAACGACAACAAATTGTCTTTCAGTTCGGGGTCATGAAGTAGTTCCTCATGCAGTGCTAGCTCAATTAATGACTGCAATAGATTCTCTAGTTTTTCAGTTACCTCAGCAGGACGCCCCAAATCATCCAAAATCCGGTATTCAATGGTTTTGATTTTATCCACCACTTCCATGATTTGCCCATGGGTCATTGGCGTATTGGCCAACGTCACCAAATGATTGGTGATCCCGGCAGAAGCGCTAACCACCACAACTCGAGTGTTGGGGTTATTCGCAACGATAGCTGCACAGCATGACATTGAAGGGTGGTCGGCAACACTGGTGCCACCAAATTTGGCAATATTGATTGAGCTGCTCACAGAAATATCCAGCAAGTTAGAATGGGCGTAAAGTAGCAGATCTGACGCTAATTTAAAGGGGTGATTGAGGGATATTTAAGCATAATTTATGCATTTCTATTAGCTAATCCAAACTTCAAGACCACAAAGCCGCTGAATTGGCTGGGTGGGTGACCATCTGTCATCCCGGCGTCCCCCTTTTCTGTCATCCCGGCCTCCCACTCCCTGTCATCCCGGCAGTGCTCTTGGGCCGGGACCTTTTTCCACACTCCTCAGGATTCAACAGATCCCGGCCAAAAAGCGCGCCGGGATGACAAAGAGCAATCAAAAGCTTCGGGATACTGCACCCGATAAAGACCAATCAAAAACTTCGGGATACGACACCCGATAGTTTTTGATGTAGTCACAAATTGACGTCGCCGATAATGATCATGTCACCAATGTTGACTGAATTGGATTTGAACCAACCTTGATTCATTTCTAGAGCATACAAGACCGGCTTCGAGGAAGAAATCGACGTTAAGTCGTGGGGTTGCATTGCCTTGATGTCAACGATAATACCGTTGTGATCGATAAAGGCCACATCCAGTGGAATGTAAGTGTTTTTCATCCACATGCTCGCAACTCTGTTAGAGCTATAGCGAAACAACATGCCGCAGTTCTGACATAAAGATTTGCGGTGCATCAGCCCCTGCGCGCGAAGTTCAAAGGTATTGGCATACTCGACATTCAGCATCTTTTCGCCAATGCGGATGTCAATTCGACCAAATTCACTGGCCAGACAAACCGTACTGAAGATTAGGGCTGCAAAAAACCCTATCCATAACTTCATTTTCACCCTTAACCCCTACAACTTTTTACAGGAACAACCTGGAACCCCATCACTGGTTTCCCATTCTTCATAGAGTCCTTGCACACATTGGCTTTTTACAGCAAAACATTGTTTGTCATATCCCATTTGAGTATTGCTAGCATTGCCAGCAGCGTTACCAAGCAATTCTTTCGCACCGCGGCTAGTGCAGCCTTGCGTCATAGCGATAAGCAACAGAACAAACACCACTCTAGCCTTCATTCCTTTCTCCTTTTCAAAACTCAGTGTACGGTTTGTTTGTTTCTCTAGGAGTCACCATCATGGCGCAAAGTTCCATTGCTTACATCCACTAACCTGCGAGCATTGCGACCACGGCTAAACCTAAAGGCGTACCAACTATATAACCTGCCACACCCACCAACACTCCAGGAGTAACCAAAGCTGGCCAACCGCGAGCCATCGCCAAGGCCGGTGCGGTAGTGGCACCAAGAATTGCAGCATTGGAGGCAATAATCAGCTCAGGAAGAGACAACGCGAGATCACTATCCTGTTTACCTGAAATTCGCATAGCAAGTTGGCTAAGCAATGCACCACCAACAAACACCACCAGCCCATGAATAAACAACAATATCAACACAAAGCCCAGCAATATTGGAGCTGTATCAATCAGCTTGCTGACATCGGCACCCGCCGCAATCGCTGCAAAGAACACGAAAGCCAACACTAAACCAATACTTTGACCACCATGCATCTTTGCCATGGTCTTAGGCATCAAGGTAGCCGGCAATACTGAGAAAAGTGTGATAAAGACATAGCGAAGATTTTTAAAATCGTAACTTCCAGCAAAACTCTCGTTGAGTAGCGCAACCACGCCATCAGAGATAGCCACGATGGCCAAAGCGAAAGTAATCGCCCCAGCTAAGCTCAATCCACTTACCTGATGCTCATAATGATCAAGAGCTTGGGTCTCCCCTTCTGAGTGATTTCTCTTGGCATATCGAGCCATCAACCAAGCAGATGCGGGCATTAAAGCCAGACCAGCCAAAAAGATAGCGCTCATCAAGTTGTCAACTGCCGTTGCCGCAGAGATAACATTGGCATCGTTAAAGCCGGTAGATTGAATCAAAGCAGCATAGTTTACCGAGCCGCCTGTATAAGTGGCAGTAAATATCCCTGCCAAATCGGCTTCACTGGCCCCTAAGTCCAACAGACTGGCGGCCACAATGGCTCCCAACGCAGTTCCGATACAGGCTAAGATGAACGCCAGCCCTACCCGACCGGTTTCGCCGATGATGCGGCGCACATCAGCATGGATCAAAAACAACGGAATCAAAGCAGGAACCAGATAACTGAAAACGATCCCATAGGCAGGTGCATCTTTTGGGATCAACCCTAAATTGGATGCCAAAATGGCACCTAAGATAGCCCAAACTGCTCCGGTTATCATTTTGCCCCAGGATTTCCGTTCAGCCCAAAAGCCAAACAGAGCAATAGCGAACAGCGCCCCTAATACTGCAAAGGGTTGATCAGCTGGGATCAACGAGCCGGAAGATGAAAACATGGATTATCCTTTTTTATATTAATTGTCTAATGCGACGAGTTTGATGGTCGGCAATTTCGAGGTTGGGTAAAGTGTGCATAAAAAAGCCGGACGAATCAAAGATTCTGTCCGGCTTTTTTCTAAGAGCGAAGAATAACTTAAGCGATATTCAATGTAGGAATGATGTTCTCTTTGGCCGCTTCTTCTGCCTTTTTAAACTCGTCCATGCGATCGAAGTTTAAGTAGCGGAACACGTCGCCACTCATAGACTCAATCTTACTGGCGTAGGACATGTACTCTTCAGTGGTTGGGATCTTACCAAGGATAGAACCTACAGCAGCCAACTCAGCAGAACACAAGTAAACGTTTGCGCCATCACCTAAACGGTTCGGGAAGTTACGAGTAGAGGTTGACAACACTGTTGTACCTGCCAAAACTCGAGCCTGGTTACCCATACACAATGAACATCCTGGCATTTCAGTGCGCACACCGGCACGACCATAGATGTTGTAGTAACCTTCTTCCATCAACTGGGCTTTGTCCATCTTAGTCGGTGGTGAAATCCACAAACGAGTTGGCAAGGTACCATTGTACTGTTCAAGCAACTTACCAGCCGCACGGAAGTGGCCGATGTTGGTCATACATGAACCAATGAACACCTCATCAACTTTATCACCCGCTACGTCTGACAAGGTTTTTGCATCGTCAGGATCGTTCGGGCAGCACAAGATAGGCTCTTTGATATCATTCAAGTCGATTTCAATCACTTCAGCATATTCTGCATCGGCATCCGCCTTCATTAGAGAAGGATTGGCCAACCAATCTTCCATCTTACGAGCACGGCGTTCCAAGGTACGAGGGTCACCGTAACCTTCGTTAACCATCCAACGCAGCATGGTAATGTTAGATCGCAAGTATTCCGCAATCGACTCTTCTGACAGCTTGATGGTACAACCCGCCGCTGAACGCTCAGCTGACGCATCAGACAATTCAAATGCCTGCTCTACGGTAAGGTGCTCAAGACCTTCAATTTCCAAAATACGACCTGAGAAGGCGTTGATTTTACCTTTCTTGGCAACCGTCAACAGGCCACTCTTTATCGCGTACAAGGGAATAGCATGTACTAAGTCACGTAAGGTAATGCCCGGTTGCATGGTGCCCTTAAAGCGCACCAAAACAGACTCTGGCATATCCAAAGGCATTACGCCTGTTGCGGCGGCAAAGGCCACCAAGCCCGAACCTGCAGGGAATGAAATACCCATTGGGAAACGAGTATGAGAGTCACCACCTGTTCCCACTGTATCTGGCAACAACATACGGTTTAACCAAGAGTGAATGATACCGTCACCCGGACGCAATGACACACCACCGCGGTTCATAATGAAGTCTGGCAAAGTGTGCTGTGTATCAATGTCTACCGGCTTAGGATACGCTGCGGTGTGACAGAAAGACTGCATGGTCAAATCAGCGGTAAAGCCTAAACAAGCCAAGTCTTTCAATTCATCACGAGTCATAGGACCGGTGGTATCTTGAGAACCTACAGTGGTCATCTTAGGCTCGCAGTAAGTGCCAGGACGAATGCCCTCTACACCACAGGCTTTGCCCACCATTTTCTGCGCTAAAGTGTAACCTTTTCCAGTGTCGGCAGGCTGCTCTGGTTTACGGAACAAATCAGTGGGCTCAAGACCCAAAGACTCGCGAGCTTTGTCAGTCAAACCACGACCAATGATCAAGTTGATTCGACCACCAGCACGCACTTCATCCAACAACACTTTCGATTTGTATGAGTATTCTGCAATGACTTCACCACTGGCGGCATTTTTGATCACACCATCAAGGGGATAGATCTCGATGACATCACCCATTTCCATTTTTTCAACATCAGCTTCGAACACCAATGCACCAGCGTCTTCCATGGTATTGAAGAAAATCGGTGCCACTTTTCCACCGATACAGATACCGCCACCACGTTTGTTTGGTACACCTGGCAAATCTTCACCGAAGAACCACAAAACTGAGTTAGTCGCCGATTTACGAGAAGATCCGGTTCCAACAACGTCACCGACGAAAGCAACAGGATAACCCTTTGCTTTGATTTCTTCGATTTGAGACATTGGGCCGACTTCGCCTTGCTTCTCTGGTTGCAGACCCTCGCGCTGCATTTTATACATCGCTTTGGCGTGCAGAGGGATGTCTGGACGAGACCAGGCATCTGGCGCAGGAGACAAATCATCGGTATTGGTTTCGCCAGTGACTTTAAATACGCTGGCAGTGATTTTTTCAGGCAGATCAGCACGTGAGGTAAACCACTCGGCGTCAGCCCAAGATTGCATGACCTCTTTGGCGTGGGCATTACCTGCCTTCATTTTTTCTTCCACGTCGTGGAATGCATCAAACATCAACAAAGTGTGCTTGAGCTCTTCTGCGGCTAGTTCAGCCAACTCTGCGTTGTCGAGAGCTTCAACCAAAGTAACGATATTGTAGCCGCCGTGCATGTTGCCCAATAATTGAATGGCAGCATCTTTGCTGATCAATGGAGAGGTTGCTTCACCATTGACAATGGCCGCCAAAAAGCCTGCTTTCACGTAAGCGGCTTCATCGACACCAGGAGGAACACGTTCAGAGATGAGCTCAAGAAGATATTCTTCCTCACCTGCCGGTGGATTCTTCAGCAACTCCACCAAATCCGCGACTTGCTCGGCATTTAGGGGCTTAGGGGGAATACCTTCAGCAGCACGCTCTTCAACATGTGTACGATATGCTTCTAACACTATATGGTCCTCTTAAATTTGACTCAGTCTTTGTCGTTTGAATCGAAGTATAGAAATGAAACTGCTCAAGTATAAAGGCAAACGCAACAAAATTGAATTTATCAGTACTTTAGTTTCGTTATAGCCAGCATACACATTGCTTATTGAGCAGCATCATGATGATAGGATTCGGCCGTCACTCGCAATATTTTGCCGTTGGCGTCATCGACTAACAAGTAAATTGCCCCATCAGGACCGACTTTTACATCTCGGAATCGATATCCCAAGTTCTGCAATAAGGAAACTTGTCCAACGACTTGATTACCTTTGAATTGTACCCAGCGTAACTCCCTGCTTTTTAACGTACTGACCAACAAATCACCGCGCATTTGTGGAAACAAATTGCCCTCGTAAACCGCCATACCAGAAGGGGCGATAGACGGCGTCCAATCCACCAACGGCTGTTCGAGACCGACATACTCTGTAAACGGGGAAATCCGCGCGCCGGAATAATCACGGCCGTAAGTGATCACCGGCCATCCATAGTTTTTACCGGCTCTTATAATATTGATCTCATCGCCTCCTGCCGGTCCGTGTTCATTGGAAAAAATCAGGTTGCGTCCAGCATCATAAATGAGTCCTTGGGGATTGCGATGTCCCAAAGAAAAAATAGTTTTGGCGACATTTTTTTCGGTTTCACCAATGTAGGGATTATTCAGCGGAATGCTACCATCATCGGTGATACGGACAACTTTACCCAGCTCCGAATCCATCCGTTGTGCCGCTTCTCGATAATCAAATCCATCGCCGGTGGCAATTAACAACGTATTGTCAGGTAAAAATGTCATACGAGCGCCATAGTGGACCGGCGTGTCTTTATCTGGCGATAACGTGAAGACAACCTGATGATCAACCAAAGTATTGTTTTCCAGCCTTGCCCGGAACACCTTTAAACGATTAGCGTCATCGGTTCCAGAGGCATAGCTTAAATACAGCCAACCGTTATCCCGATAATTGGGGTGCAGTTGAATATCTAGCAATCCGCCTTGGCTTTTCACATAGATATCGTCGGGCAAGCCAGCCACCGGTTGGCTAAGTTTCTGATTGACGATTTGACGAAGTTTGCCACTGCGTTCGGTTACCAACATGTGGTGCTCCGACACAAAAGCCAGAGACCATGGATATTCCAAACCGGACACGTATTCTGATACCTCCATTGGTACAGCCGTGGACTGGCTGTTCACATCTGGAGAGATCACGAGCAAACAAGCCATCAAGCCAATCATGGGTCTTAACATATTTATTCCCGTCATGTTCTGTGAGGATTTACCCCGCAAAGCATATCTTGTTTGTTGATTCTTGGGTACAAATCTCCAAGGTTGATCTGTCACCTTGCAGACAATTCCAATGGCAAACATTGTGTTTAGCGACAAAGCTGTCAGTATAGTTGCAGTGTTTGATATTAGGACCTTTTCTATTATGAAGTCCCTGTTGATCTTACTTTTGGATTTTTTACTGGCGGTTTTTGCTGCCTTTGTATTGGCCAGTCTATTTCATACCCAGTTTGTTTTGCACGAATTAGTCAAACTGGGAATCGAGATCGATTTGACTACCCGACTCAGCACGTCACTCGACGACATGTTGGGTTTATTGCCAACCTACGGTAGTGCGATAGCCCTATCATTGTTGTTAGGTTTTATCGCCAGCTTTTTCCTGATTAGACGCACAGCCAAATTAACTCCCTGGCTTTATCCTCTTGCCGGAGGCGTCGCCCTTTTGAGTTGTTTATTGGCGATGCATCCTATCCTCGACATTACCCTAATCGCTGGGGCTCGCAGTGCACTGGGGATGACAGCGCAAGTATTGGCCGGTGTGTTTGGTGGTTGGGCATTCATGTACCAACGCAACAAACGCAAACACTAGTCAAAATGTGTTTTTATTGCCCTGAACATGGCTAGGTGTTTGGCTGGCCAATTGTATGAGCGATCGTTATAGAGATGATTCGCTGAATTCTTAACAATGACCAAGCGGGCATCAGGATCCACATAAATAAACTGATGATAGATACCTTGCGCGGCGAATTCGTCATCTGCTCCTAAGGGGATCCACCACTGATAGCCGTACCCATAACTGAAACTGGAATTCGGATTGTTGACGCCGGGCATCAAGTGGGGAGCATCTGGCGTAACCGAGTCAATCACCCATTGTTTAGGAACCAGTTGCTTACCTTGCCAGTTGCCTTGATTCAAGTACAACCAACCAAACTTTCCATAGTCGCGCAGCGTGACATTCAATCCACCCAGAGCCAATTCCATTTCATAGTCGTCTTTCAACCAATAGGCCGGATATTCCATGCCCATAGGTTGCCAGAGTTTGGTGGAAAGGTATTCGCTCACCGAAACATCTAGTGCCCGAGTCAAGATCATTCCCAACACCTGAGTATCAATACTGACATAGTGATGATAGGTACCTGGCTCCCGCTGTCTTTGCATGGAAGCGACGAATTCATCCAAAGAAGTGCCAAAGGCAACGGCTCGGGAGAAGCGATTGATATCCGAATGGAAATCCCCGTAATCTTCGTTGAAGCGCACACCAGAGGACATTTGTAACACATCCTTGATGCGCACCCCATCATAGCCTGTCCCTTTTAGTTCAGGGACATAATCGGTAACCGACTGTTCAATACTCTTGATATACCCCTCTTCGATGGCGATACCAAACAATGCCGACACAAAAGACTTACCCATCGACCAAGAGATGTGTTGTTTGTCTTGCTGATGCCCCTGGAAGTAAGCTTCATAACGAATGACCCCCTCTTTGATGACCAATAGTCCAGTGGTGCCGCTGTCTTGCAAAAACTGTTGCAGGTCGAGCGTTTCACCTTGCACTGAAAAATTTTCAGGCAAGGTGGAGAGCTCAACGGGAAACTGAAATGGCTCGGGACTGGCAGGTATGGCATTGGCACTGAAACGCTGAAAAAGACTCAAAAAGTTATGGACGATTTTGTCTTCATCATACAAGGTCACAGCCGTATACAGACGCAACAAATTGCTTGAGTAGAGCATTGCTAGCAAGACGATCGCGATCAACGCGACCAAGAAACTCTTTTTAATCCAATGTGTTTTTTTAGCCATATCCTAAAGCCACTTTCAACCAACCTTGAAGGCTGGCGAAAGTGATATTTCCCATGATTCCGATCAACTTGATGCCATCATAGGTGCTTTTGAGAAAAAATCCTAACCCTGTATGCACTCATTTAGGGCGTTGTAGATTTAAGAACCTGCTTGAAGAAGGCACCCTGTTCTGAAGGTTCAAATTGCCAGTTATTAATCATGGTCGGCGACCAATCTGGATCAAACACCCATACCGTATAAGACATGTTTTTCATCGCCATAAACTCGACAATGTGGGGGCCATAACTGCCATCATTAATCACTGGAATATGTGCACCATAGCCATTTTCGTCTACCCAGCCCAATTCAGTGGCTATCAGCGGATAATCTTGAGCGGCGAATCCCCATACCTCTTCCCACAGAGCAAAAAAGTTCTCTTTACTTTTCACTTCAGGTTTTGCTTTTTGTGGATAAGGATGCACAGCGTAGGCAACCCCTTCTCGTTCAACAGGCGCTGTACGTAAGGGTCGCAGGTCATAGGCCCAGTTAAATCCCGCCACTAAAGGGATGACGTTCTTGTCGTGAGCATAAATAATGTCAATTAACTCTTCGTTAAGTTGTTTCCAATCCTGCCAATTTGCTTGACCCGCTTTACCGCCCAGATCGGTGGGTTCATTAAACAATTCATATACTGCAATGGTTGGGACATTTTGATATCGAAACGCGATGGTTTTCCAAAATGCGCGGGTTTCTTTGATTGTGGTGTCATACATCTCATGCTGGAACTGTTCGGTCGGTAAATAGCCAATAGAATGCCAATCAACAATCAAATACAGATCCAATTGGTTGGCCCATTCAACAGCTTGATCGATCACCGCTAGGTAGTCTTTTTCACCGCGACTTCGCCAGGCAACAGGATGAATGGGCAAGCGGATGACATTTGCTCCCCAATCTTTGATTTCTTGAAATAGCCCTTTGCGCCATTGAGACTGTTTAATGAGCTTGTCTGGGTCGGCAATATTAACTCCTTTTAGCAAAAAAGGCTGTCCTTGTTCATTCACCAACTGATTGCCTTTCACCGAGATAAAACTTTGTGTTTTGTTCAGTCGTTTTAAATCAAATGGCTGTGGATAGGCTTGCTGCCACCAATGCTCGCCATCTTCTTCAGATGCATGGCTAAAAGATATCCGTACCAGCAAAGTAATGAGTAAGGCCAACAGAAAATTTCGCTGGATCCCGTGTTTTGCGTTAAAAAATCCGCTCATGATAATTATGACTCCACTTTCGTTAGCAAATCTGTTCCGTAAACTGGTGTTGGCAATAACTCTTTAGCATAAAGTACCGCCAAAGATTCAGTGAGCAAGGTGTCCAAGGCTTGTTTACATTCTAAACCAATCACATCCGATTCATCTGCTGTTGGCTCCATGCTGTTCAATTGCGTATCGAGCAAGTTGGCCGGCATAAAATGATCCGCTCGGGATTCCAATCGATCTTGTAAAGCTTTCTTATCAAGATACAAATGAAGGAAACAACAGCGATAGCCCAGTTGACGAAACCGTTGTCGATGGGCTTTACGTAGGCCGGAGTACGCTAAGATTGAGGCCTGCTTGGGCTCTTCAAGCAATGCCTGTTCCATGCGCCGAATCCAAGGCTCACGCCATGTATCGTCCAAGGGTAGGCCGCTAGCCATGCGCAGCCTTGCTTCTGGACTGTGAAAGTCATCGGCTTCGAACAGGCGCATTTTCGGGAATGCGTTGTGTAACGCCTTTGCCAAAGTCGATTTACCGGAGCCACTGACTCCCATCACGATGATTAGACTGGGTTTTTGCTCATGTTTTGTCATGAGGGGAGCTCCACTATCACTTGATAGTGTCGACCGCTCTGCGGTGCCACTAACACATGGTCATCACATGGCATGCCATCTATCAATACTTGTCGCTCTGTTCGATTGGCTTGAGTGCGAACATGCAAATGGATAAATGCGCCTCGAAATACTCGCACAGCTTTTATTTCTGGCCAATTTTTTGGTAGCTGGGGCTGGATTAGTAAACCTTGAGGACAACCTTTTAAGCCCAATAATCCCTCTACCACGCAGCGGTAAAACCAAGCTACCGTGCCCGTGTTAAATAAATGACTGGATTTTCCTGCATCAGCAGGAAACTGGTGATAAGCACCGCGGTAATAATTGGGAATGAATACAGGCAATTGACCTCGGACTGACATATCGGAATCTGTTGGCAACATAGCTTGCAATACTTCTATCGCCAAATCAGTTTGCTCACGGTCAAACAAAGCAAAGGCATAGAAGGCGGCTGCATGATTGTACACCGAACCATTTTCTGCAGTGCCAGGAAACTTTTGCGTTACGCGACCAATATCCTCATCCATATGGGTGTAGGCCGGAGCAAGCATAGTAGGTCCATAAGGTGTCATTAGGTGAGTCTGGATCAATTCAATTAACTGCGACTCTTCGCCCCGATTGACAGCCTCGCTCAACATGGCAAAGGTCTGCGGATTGAGGAACATTTTACCTTCCTCATCACTTTCAATACCAAACACGCGGCCCGAATCGGTAATGCCTCGAGCAAACCACTTTCCACAATAAAAATACTGTTTCACGCGATCATTAAAAGTACGGTTAGCGTGTTCCCAGTGCTGTGCCGACACAGCATTCCCTACTTGCTGACAGATCTCGCTCCAGATCTTAAACGCGTAAGCACTGGCCAGTGTCAACCAAGCAGACACTCCCCGTCCTCGATATCCAACCATGTTCATCGGATCACACCAATCCCCTTGATTGATGTAGCTAAGTCCCCGTTCATCCGTGGCATGCTCAAGCCACTTCATGGCAAGTTCAACGTGCTCAAAGACACTGGCAACGGCTTCACTGTCTGCAAAACCCACCGGCTCATTAAGAAGATCGTAATCGGCAGTTTCAGCCAAGTAGACTTGCAAAAACATTGGCAACCACACACAGTGATCGGTATGGGGCACTTGATTGATGTACTTCAGCACTGCATCTTTATAAAGAAGGATCCCGTCAGGCATTTCGCCACTATGATGCTGCTGAGCAAGGGCGTGTAAGAAGGCTTGACGAGCTTTGACTGGATTTAAATAGCACAATCCCATGTTGTCCTGCAGGTAATTGCGGGTTTGGGGATCGGTCGTCAATCGATTAACGTCGCCATGGTAATAAAGTTGTCGAGATAACCAATGATTCACAAAGTGATTAAAGGTCTGGTTGGGTGTCTCAACCGACAACATACCGTCAAACGCGCCAACATAATCGCTATAGGCGTTGTAGCTGTCAGCAAAGCTTTTTGCAGATCTATCGGATGAAAAAAATTCTTGTTGCAGCCCTTTTATGTAGTTGAGATCGGGAGCTGGACCAAACAAAAACCGCTGGCAATGGGAACCTTTGGACGGTAATTCAATGTTAAATTGCATGACACAAGCAGGAATTTGGTAGTGAGCGCTGCCATTATCCAGAGTCGCCTGCACTACACCACTTGGGCAGTGAAGGCCACCTTCGCCCTCAAACACGCTCTGTCGAGTTTCCCAACTCTTAGGCGCTACGTCTGACAGCAAAAAGGTGTATTCCCATTGCCCTTTATTGGCAAAGTATTGCTCAACCTTCTGGTAAGGTGCGATAGCATGACAAACAATAGCTTGAGTCGGAGTATCGTACTCGGCAGATTGATTCATCCAAGAGCGATAGCCAACGGGAAAATAGGGATAAATGCTTAGACTTCTCGATCTATCGGTTAAATTTTCAAGTGAGATTTCCCAGCATTCCAGCGGTCTAGTGACATCGAGGTGAACCTGCATTGTTACTCGCAATGACAAGCATTCTATCGTCCAACTCAGACGTGCAGGCTCGCAATGAAAGGCAAAACTGTCAAATTGGGCCCGAGCGGGTTCATAAGGAACTGAGAATATCTGCCCAGTTTGCTCATCTTTGATGTAAAAGAAGCGACCAGGATGATGAGCATAATAAGGTTGCTCTGGTTGCATAAAGGTTTGGGCCTGTAGCGCGGGTCCAGAAACATAAGGGCTAGGCTCTGGCTGCAAAAACTGACTACTCGCAAAGCCACGACAAGTGGCTTGCAGTAGCATCTTAGGATTCCACAAGAAGGCGCTAGCGTTTGGCAATGTCGTCGGAGAATCTAAGATATAACGGCGGCCTTCGTTTTCAAACCCCATTACGTGCCTCCGCGGACGCTGAATCGGTGTATCCCAATTCATGGTGGATTTTAGCCAAATGCACCTTAGACAAGGGATAAAATCGAATCACCCAAACGGCCAGAAACGCGAATGCCGCTGGGATTAAAGTCATCAGCAGCAGAATTCCAAACATTGAATGATCGTTTTGGTCTTGGTTTGCCACATATCCCATAGCTGACAATAGCCATCCAATCATTGCGCCAGCAAAGGCCCCCCCTAGTTTTTGTGAAAACGCCGCAGCAGCGAAAATCATTGCCGTTGCTCGACGTCCATTTTGCCACTGAGAATAATCAGCGGTATCAGCATACATCGAAAATACCAAAGGCGACTTAGGGCCAAGTGCCAAACCAATCGCCCCTTGAAAGACAAACATTAGGGTAAGATTCTCCGGCTCGAGAAAAAAGAATCCCGCTGACAAAACCGCGACAATGGCCATCAGAATCATCAACAAAGCCCGCTTATCCACAAACTTGACCATGATGGGAGTCAACGCAGCGCCAATAGCCAAACAAATCATGTAGACACTGGTAAATTCACCGATGAGATCTTCTCGTTGCACAAAATACTTCATGTAAAACGTTCCAACACTGGCTCGCAAAGTAATGGTCATCATGATGATCAACGCCAGCGCAAATAAGATGAGCCATGGTTTGTTGTGCAATAGATCTTTTAAATCCGTGCGAATCGGTGTTGTTTGTGTCTGCGGTACGGCAATCCGCTCTTTGGTGGAGAGAAAAGTAAGTGTAAAAAGCACCAAGGTGACTAGCCCATAACAGAGCATCGTCAATTGCCAGCCCAAGGCCTCATCCCCCGCGCCCAACATCGTTACCAATTTGGGGGTCATGTACGCAACCAAGGTGCCACCAGAAAACGCTCCAATAAATCGAAAACTGGTTAAGGTTGTGCGCTGCTGTGGGTCGGCGGTGATCACACCCAACAAGGCTCCGTAAGGCACATTTATGAAGGTGTAGGCTAGCATCATAAAAATATAGGTCGCATAGGCGTAAACTAAATTCCCGCTAGCACCAAAATCGGGGACGGTAAAAGTTAAAATACCTGCCGCAGCAATAGGAATCGCGCCCCACAGCAGATAGGGTCGAAAGCGACCAAAGCGGGTTTGAGTGCGATCTGCCAACGCCCCCATCAATGGATCGGAAAATGCATCGATAAGACGGGTCACCAACATCATAGTGCCAACTGCTGCTGCAGGTAAGCCAAATACGTCGGTGTAAAAGATAAATAGAAAGACGTCGAATACCCGCCAGTAAAAGTTACTGGCGACATCGCCCAATGCGTACCCTAGCTTTTCTCGCAGACTCAATACCACCTAGATCACTCCCCAACTTTCTCATTCATATGTGACATACCGCATTAGAATCAGAACGTTAGCGGGTAGATCACGCAGCTACATACAAAATATACACAAAGCAAAAACAGAATGAAAGCGCTTTCATTAGTAACCATAAGATAGTGACAATACAGATGATTCTCTCTGACAACCAAGTGTTATAACCATTGCGCCTGCATCGACGGAGTATTGGGCGCAAGGCACAGGCACATTCAACATCAAAAGTTTCACCAACAAACCTACATCATCTAAAGCAGAGTCTTTCGCAAATGAACAGCATTCATATTGTAAAATTATGCAAGCTAACCACAGAGGCGCTCATGTTCAGATTCAATATTTTGTGAGCTCTAACATCGAGTACAACGATACAAATTCAATTAATGGAAAAGTGTATTTTCATCGTTTAGCCGTCGAGAATCTGTCCGTTTTTTTTACAACTTATGATTTTTTGATATCCAATTAGGTCTCAACTATTTGTTTTTTAAAGTCTTTAAAACTATGGACCTTTTTATGCATGCCTAATTTTCTTACCGTCAGAGTCCTACACCTCACAACGTACAAGGAACTATTATGTTTAGTAAAAACAAGATCTTATCCGCCTTTGCTGCCGTCGGCATGATGACTGCAGGTGCAGCGAATGCTTTAGTTATTAACCTCAATAATACAGGTGGTGTTGAATATGGCACTAAGGCTTACTATGGATTCTCTGTAGCCAGTGCATTTTGGGAGCAAACGCTGACCAATGATGTTGTTGTGAATTTGGACGTAGGATTTGGCGGATTGCCACCCAATGTTTTGGGTTCAACAGGCAGTAACTCTGCTGGGGTGTTTGTTGGAGACTTTATCAACGCTTTAAATGCTACGGGTACTACCGCTCTTGACGCGGCTGCCGTTATGCCTACGCTTGTCGACAGCCCAATGTTTCCTGGTCTTGATTCAGTTGAGGCAATTATTTCTGGTCCCGATGCAAATTCAGGCACAGATGTAAACATTCCTTTAGTTCGAGAAATGGACAACGATGGCAGTGCAAATAACATTGTACTTGATGCAAACACTGCCGTTTTGAAAGCCGTAGGTTTGTTGGGCAATGATGGCTCAGCCGATGGTTCAGTGACTTTCAGTAGTGATTTTGCTTTTGACTTCGACCCAACCGACGGTATCGACGCTGGCGCATTTGACTTTATCGGTGTTGCAATACACGAAATCGGTCACGCTCTTGGCTTCGTTTCAGGTGTTGATATATACGACATAGTATCATCTGGTCTTGCTGGTAGCGGATATGACTTGGATGAATTCCGTATTTTTAGTCCTCTGGACTTGTTCCGTTATAGTGAAGATAGTGCAGCTCAAGGCGTTCTTGATTGGGCAATAGATGACACAGCTTTCGTTAGCCAGTACTCACCCTACTTCTCTCTTGACGGTGGTGCTTCTGTGTTTACAGCTGATACTGGTATGGGCTACTTTTCGACCGGGCGATTCTCTGGTGATGGTCAACAAGCGAGCCACTGGAAAGACTTGAATCCTCCTCTTGGTCTGTTGGACCCAACTGTCAGCAACGGAACTGACACAGCTGTTACTGCATTGGACCTAGCTGCTTTCGATGCGATGGGCTGGAACCTCAATATAGACGTGTTGAATGATCGCTCTTACGTATATAGTGGCCAAAACCGTTTTGGCGTGACATCTGTAAACGCACCTGCAACGACCTCAATCCTGTTGTTGGGTTTGGTTTACTTGGGCTTCGCATCACGCAAAAAGCGTCAAGCATAATCAAGGCTAACAAACTCAAAAAGGCCACATATGTGGCCTTTTTTAATTGCTGTATTTCAATAGAACTTAAGTTAATAATAACTGAAACTAAATCCGTTACTTAACAAGCTTAGACTCTTTGACGCCTGCTTGTCCTTTTTCCTCGTCTACTAAATGAAGTTTAGACCCTACCGCAAAAACACCCATTTTTACTTCCTGCCAAACATAGTAGATTTCTCCGGCCTTGCCCAAGAGCGTTGCGGGAATGACAGCGAAGGAGCGTTGTCGGGATGACAGAGTCACTGTCATCCCGGCGTGCTTTTTGGCCGGGATCTGTTAAATCCTGAGGGATATCAAAAAACCCTTTCCCGGCAACCTAGAGATGCAGAAAAAGTGCAAAAGCAAGTGCGATGCGTCTTGTCTGAGTGAGTCAGCCTTTTGTAAAGATCCCGGCCCAAGAGCGTTGCCGGGATGACAGCTCAGAGTGATTCAAGATTATTGGGTTGGAAAGTGTCGAGTTCAGGGATGAATTCGTCAAGCGCCCAGGGATGGGTTTACAGCGGCTTTCCAAACCAATTCCTTGCGTCGCTGTTGTGGTTGAATGGAAGAGCGTTCAAAAACTTCGGGATACTACACCCGCTAGTTTTTGATAAGGGTCCCCGCCCAAGAGCGTTGCTGCAATGACAACGTTACTGCCATCTCGGCGTGCTTTTTGGCCGGGATCTGTTAAATCCTGAGGAATGTCAAAAAACCCCTGCTCAACCACGGAGAGTTGCAGAAGAAGTGCAAAAGTAAGAGCGATGCGTCTTGTCTGAGTGAGTCAGCCTTTTACAAAGATCCCCGCTCAAAAGCGTTGCGGGGATGACAAGTCATTTTTGGAGTAAGCTTCGTTTTGGCTTCCAGAACCCTGCAAAGCATGGACGCTTTGTTGGAGCTTCCAGGGACGGACTCGCGCGCGTTCTGGAAGTCAAAATGATGGTTGCTCCTGCGCTTTTCTGACATCGCCAAGGTTTTGAGAGGTCCCCGCCCAAGAGCGTTGCGTCTTGTTTGAGAGAGTCAGCCTTTTGGAAAGATCCCCGCTCAGGAGCGTTGCGGGGATGACAGAGTCATTTTTGGTATCGCAGAAACGAAAAAAGGCTACCTAAACAGGTAGCCTTTCTTCTAATTGGGAGCCTGGCGGTGTGCTACTCTCACATGGGGAGACCCCACACTACCATCGCCGCTAATACGTTTCACTTCTGAGTTCGGAATGGGATCAGGTGGTACCGTATCGCTATGGCCGCCAGGCATAAACGTTGTGCAAACTTATCGAAGCGAATTGCGGAACGTAGTGACGTCCGATTTTCAAGATAACGTTTGCGCTTGCTGAGCCAGCCTCTACTTTGAGGTCTCGTTCAACCAGCTTTAAACTAAATTAACAATGTTGGAAAAGCGATATCGTAATCAAATCGAGTCTTGCGTACTCTTTGTTTTGTGTCGTCTTGTCACTCATGCAACACGCCATTCCATCAAGGAATTTGGGTGTTGTATGGTTAAGCCTCACGGGCAATTAGTACAGGTTAGCTTAACGCCTTACAACGCTTCCACACCCTGCCTATCTACGTCGTAGTCTTCAACAACCCTTTAGGACAGTTAAACTGTCAGGGATGACTCATCTTGGGGCTCGCTTCCCGCTTAGATGCTTTCAGCGGTTATCGATTCCGAACGTAGCTACCGGGCAATGCCATTGGCATGACAACCCGAACACCAGCGGTTCGTCCACTCCGGTCCTCTCGTACTAGGAGCAGCTCCCCTCAATCATCCAACGCCCACACCAGATAGGGACCGAACTGTCTCACGACGTTCTAAACCCAGCTCGCGTACCACTTTAAATGGCGAACAGCCATACCCTTGGGACCGACTTCAGCCCCAGGATGTGATGAGCCGACATCGAGGTGCCAAACACCGCCGTCGATATGAACTCTTGGGCGGTATCAGCCTGTTATCCCCGGAGTACCTTTTATCCGTTGAGCGATGGCCCTTCCATACAGAACCACCGGATCACTATGACCTACTTTCGTACCTGCTCGACGTGTCTGTCTCGCAGTTAAGCTAGCTTATGCCATTGCACTAACCTCACGATGTCCGACCGTGATTAGCTAACCTTCGTGCTCCTCCGTTACTCTTTGGGAGGAGACCGCCCCAGTCAAACTACCCACCAGACACTGTCCGCATCCCCGATAAGGGGACAACGTTAGAACATCAAACATACCAGGGTGGTATTTCAACGGCGGCTCCACAAGAACTGGCGTCCTCGCTTCAAAGCCTCCCACCTATCCTACACAAGTAGGTTCAATGTTCAGTGCCAAGCTGTAGTAAAGGTTCACGGGGTCTTTCCGTCTAGGTGCGGGTACACAGCATCTTCACTGCGATTTCAATTTCACTGAGTCTCGGGTGGAGACAGCGTGGCCATGGTTACACCATTCGTGCAGGTCGGAACTTACCCGACAAGGAATTTCGCTACCTTAGGACCGTTATAGTTACGGCCGCCGTTTACCGGGGCTTCGATCAAGAGCTTCGCTTACGCTAACCCCATCAATTAACCTTCCGGCACCGGGCAGGTGTCACACCGTATACGTCATCTTTCGATTTAGCACAGTGCTGTGTTTTTAATAAACAGTCCCAGCCACCTGGTCACTGCGACCCCCATCTGCTTACCGCGCAAGGCGTTCACAAACAGGGGCGTACCTTCTCCCGAAGTTACGGTACTATTTTGCCGAGTTCCTTCACCCGAGTTCTCTCAAGCGCCTTAGTATTCTCTACCTGACCACCTGTGTCGGTTTGGGGTACGGTTTGTATTATCATAAGTTTAGAGGCTTTTCCTGGAAGCATGGCATCAACAGCTTCGACTCCGTAGAGTCTCGTCTCGTGTCTCGACCTTAGTGAACCGGATTTACCTAGTTCACCAGCCTACGCACTTTCACTTGGATAACCAACACCAAGCCTGCCTAGCCTTCTCCGTCCCCCCATCACTGATAATACAAGTACGGAAATATTAATCCGTTTCCCATCGACTACGCATTTCTGCCTCGCCTTAGGGGCCGACTTACCCTGCCCTGATTAGCATGGGACAGGAAACCTTGGTCTTCCGGCGTGGGGGTTTTTCACCCCCATTATCGTTACTCATGTCAGCATTCGCACTTGTGATATGTCCAGCAAGCCTCACAGCTCACCTTCAACCACTTACACAACGCTCCCCTACCATGTGTGCACCCCACATACTACTCAATATCACTCCAACATCACTCGACGTTTGGAACGCTTTACCAGCAGGTGATTCAAAAGCAAATCACGTTGCTGTTAGCTTTTTATCAAATAGTATCTGGTGGTGCACACATCCGCAGCTTCGGTATATTGCTTAGCCCCGTTACATCTTCCGCGCAGGCCGACTCGACTAGTGAGCTATTACGCTTTCTTTAAAGGGTGGCTGCTTCTAAGCCAACCTCCTAGCTGTCTTAGCCTTCCCACATCGTTTCCCACTTAGCAATATTTTGGGACCTTAGCTGGCGGTCTGGGTTGTTTCCCTCTTCACGACGGACGTTAGCACCCGCCGTGTGTCTCCCGGATAGCACTCTTTGGTATTCGGAGTTTGCAAAGGGTTGGTAAGTCGGGATGACCCCCTAGCCTTAACAGTGCTCTACCCCCAAAGGTGTTCGTCCGAGGCGCTACCTAAATAGCTTTCGGGGAGAACCAGCTATCTCCCGGTTTGATTGGCCTTTCACCCCCAGCCACAAGTCATCCCCTAACTTTTCAACGTTAGTGGGTTCGGTCCTCCAGTTGATGTTACTCAACCTTCAACCTGCCCATGGCTAGATCACCGGGTTTCGGGTCTATACCTTGCAACTAGACGCGCAGTTAACACTCGCTTTCGCTACGGCTCCCCTATATGGTTAACCTCGCTACAAAATATAAGTCGCTGACCCATTATACAAAAGGTACGCAGTCACCCCGTAGGGCTCCCACTGCTTGTACGTATACGGTTTCAGGTTCTATTTCACTCCCCTCACAGGGGTTCTTTTCGCCTTTCCCTCACGGTACTGGTTCACTATCGGTCAGTTAGGAGTATTTAGCCTTGGAGGATGGTCCCCCCATATTCAGTCAAGATAACACGTGTCCCGACCTACTCGATTTCACTTAAAGCTCGCCTTTGTGTACAGGACTATCACCTTGTACCGTTGTGCTTTCCAACACATTCCACTGGCTTACAATTAGCTTAAGGGCTAATCCCCGTTCGCTCGCCGCTACTAGGGGAATCTCGGTTGATTTCTTTTCCTAAGGGTACTTAGATGTTTCAGTTCCCCTCGTTTGCCTCATTAACCTATGTATTCAGTTAATGATACCGCCGAAGCGGTGGGTTTCCCCATTCGGACATCTGTGGCTCAAATGCGTTTTGTCAGCTCACCACAGCTTTTCGCAGACTTACACGTCCTTCATCGCCTCTAACTGCCTAGGCATCCACCGTATACGCTTAGTCACTTAACCATACAACCCCAAATCCCCTCTTGCACCTAACCCAACCACCGCTGAGCAGGCTTGCATAGATTTGACGTGAGTCACCAAAGACTCTATGTATGCGTGACAAGTACTAATCACAAAATCAGATAGAGTACGCTTGAGGATTTCTCCTCATTAATAACTCTTTGTTTTGATTACTTTATCAGCTTTCCAAATTGTTAAAGAACATTTAAGGCTTTAAAAAACCCTAATCAATACATGCTAATGCAACATCCATTGATTAAGGCTTACTTCCTTTATCGAGCAATCACTTTCCTCTTTGAAAGTGGTGGAGCTAAGCAGGATCGAACTGCTGACCTCCTGCGTGCAAGGCAGGCGCTCTCCCAGCTGAGCTATAGCCCCGTAATATTACATTTCTCATGTAAATCACAGTAATTCGCGTCTAGGCAAGGCATTTGATGAACACGTGTACCGTTTTTGTACACGACGAGTCAAATAACGCCGCATAGGCGGGAATTTGGTAGGCTTGGGCAGACTTGAACTGCCGACCTCACCCTTATCAGGGGTGCGCTCTAACCAGCTGAGCTACAAGCCTATTTCTTGCTTCTGCTACGCGCATTAGCAATATTTGCTTGTTACCCAAGCACTTACTTCTTTGCTCTTCTTTACTAACAACAAAACAATCTGTGTGAACACTCAGCCAAAACAGGCCAAGCCTTTATGTAAGGAGGTGATCCAACCCCAGGTTCCCCTAGGGTTACCTTGTTACGACTTCACCCCAGTCATGAAACACAAAGTGGTAATCGTCCTCCCGAAGGTTAGACTAACTACTTCTTTTGCATCCCACTCCCATGGTGTGACGGGCGGTGTGTACAAGGCCCGGGAACGTATTCACCGCAGTATGCTGACCTGCGATTACTAGCGATTCCGACTTCATGGAGTCGAGTTGCAGACTCCAATCCGGACTACGACGAGCTTTAAGGGATCCGCTCCACATCACTGTCTCGCTTCCCTCTGTACTCGCCATTGTAGCACGTGTGTAGCCCTACTCGTAAGGGCCATGATGACTTGACGTCGTCCCCACCTTCCTCCGGTTTGTCACCGGCAGTCTCCTTAGAGTGCCCAACTTAATGCTGGCAACTAAGGACAAGGGTTGCGCTCGTTGCGGGACTTAACCCAACATCTCACGACACGAGCTGACGACAGCCATGCAGCACCTGTCTCAGAATTCCCGAAGGCACTGAGGCATCTCTGCCAAATTTTCTGGATGTCAAGAGTAGGTAAGGTTCTTCGCGTTGCATCGAATTAAACCACATGCTCCACCGCTTGTGCGGGCCCCCGTCAATTCATTTGAGTTTTAACCTTGCGGCCGTACTCCCCAGGCGGTCTACTTAGCGCGTTAGCTTCGCTACGCACGTATATAATACACACACAGCTAGTAGACAGCGTTTACGGTGTGGACTACCAGGGTATCTAATCCTGTTCGCTACCCACACTTTCGCACATGAGCGTCAGTCTTTGGCCAGGGAGTCGCCTTCGCCACTGATGTTCCTCCAGATATCTACGCATTTCACCGCTACACCTGGAATTCCACTCCCCTCTCCAAGACTCTAGCCTGCCAGTTCTAAATGCAATTCCCAGGTTAAGCCCGGGGCTTTCACATCTAGCTTGACAAACCGCCTGCGTGCGCTTTACGCCCAGTAATTCCGATTAACGCTCGCACCCTCCGTATTACCGCGGCTGCTGGCACGGAGTTAGCCGGTGCTTCTTCTGTTGCTAACGTCACAGCTGATGGGTATTAACCATCAACCTTTCCTCACAACTGAAAGTGCTTTACAACCCGAAGGCCTTCTTCACACACGCGGCATGGCTGCATCAGGGTTTCCCCCATTGTGCAATATTCCCCACTGCTGCCTCCCGTAGGAGTCTGGGCCGTGTCTCAGTCCCAGTGTGGCTGATCTTCCTCTCAGAACAGCTAGAGATCGTCGCCTTGGTGAGCTCTTACCTCACCAACTAGCTAATCTCACTTGGGCCTCTCTCTAGGCGGGAGCCGAAGCCCCCTTTGGTCCGTAGACGTTATGCGGTATTAGCAGTCGTTTCCAACTGTTATCCCCCTCCCAAAGGCAAGTTCCCAAGCATTACTCACCCGTCCGCCACTCGTCAGCAAAGAAGCAAGCTTCTTTCTGCTACCGTTCGACTTGCATGTGTTAGGCCTGCCGCCAGCGTTCAATCTGAGCCATGATCAAACTCTTCAATTAAATATCGAAATATGAACTTTTTTGGTTGACACTCTTTTAGTCGAGTGCCCACACAGATTGTCTTGTTATCAATTGTTAAAGAACAGTGCTCTTTTGAGCGGCTTGAGAGTCTCTCTCAAGCGGGACGCGAATTCTACACGCCTTAGGTTTGATGTCAACAAGAAGTTTAAAACTTTTTTCGTGAATCTTACCTGGTAAATCTTGCTTTTAATTTACCGTTAATATTTCTGTGAAAGACTAATTGGGTGCCTCAAAAGCTGGGCGGCATTCTAGGGATTTAATCGTTAAGGTCAAGGTTATTTTCAATCTTTTTTAACTTTATTCCAGATATAGGAATGCATTGGTGAGTTTATAACCTAATACGTTTAATCACTGTTATTTGTGTTAATATTCTGTTAGTTTTTTAAACTCTTTTTCAGAATGGATGTCTGACATTAATAGTATCGATCTAAGTTGGGTGTTTTGATCATGAAAAGAATTCTAGCAGTTGCGTTGGCCGTGGGTTTTACGAGCCTGTCTTCATACGCAATATCGGTCAGTGGTAACGATGACAAAAAGCATTCTGAATTGACTGCTGCTTTTGTTCAGAATCAAGTCGATCAATCCATGTCTATCGGTAGAGCGATTAAAAGTATTATTGGTCGCTACCCACAAGAAACTGAAGGTGTGGTTTCCACCGCATTAGATCTCTATCCTGAGAGTTATAAAGAAATTATTCATGCGGCTATCTCAGCCGAACCTGCTCTAACCGGCGAAATTGTCACTTTAGCTCTAGAAAAAGGCATCAGTAGTTGCAGCAGCATAGTAGAAACAGCCATCAATGCTGAGCCTAGTTATGTTGATTTTGTAGTCCGAGCAGCAGCTCATTCCACACCGGAAGAATTAGACGAGATCGTGAGAATCGCTGTCATAACTGAGCCAGACTCTGCAGACAATATAGTGCAAACCCTCACTCGCTCGCATCCCAATGAAATGGTCGACATTATTAAAACGGCTCTGACAGCTGTGCCCTTGGTTGGAGAATACGTGGTAGATGCATTACTAGCAGCGTTCCCCGATGAAGCGGAACAAGTAGTTACTACAGCGATTCGCGAGGCTGCGACTGAGCAAGATAGTGTAAGACGAATTTTGCAAACTGCGATTAACGCTGGAGTATCACCCGAAGAGCTTGAGAAGTATGCTCGAAACGCAGGTGCCACAGAAGAACAGATGGCTTACATAAAAACGAAGTTTTAAAAGCGCCTGGGATTAGCAAAGATTTTACAGATGATTCTGCAACACAAATAAAAAAGCCGAGCATGATGCTCGGCTTTTTTTGTTTCTACTGATTGATTACTCAGCAGTTGCTTCTTCAGCCACTTCGACTGCTTCAGCTTCTGGGCGATCAACCAATTCAACGTATGCCATAGGCGCGTTGTCACCTGCACGGAAGCCACATTTCAAAATACGAATATAACCACCAGGGCGAGACTCATAACGCGGGCCTAGCTCGTTGAACAATTTACCTACTACTTCTTTATCACCAGTGCGAGCCATCGCTAAACGACGGTTTGCAACGCTATCTTGCTTAGCAAGTGTGATAAGAGGCTCGATTACGCGACGCAGTTCTTTAGCTTTAGGCAAAGTGGTTTTGATCACTTCGTGCTTAACCAAAGAGCCGGCCATGTTTTTAAACATGGCTTGACGATGACTGCTGTTACGATTTAACTGACGACCACTATTACGATGGCGCATAGCTCTATCCTTCTTTACAAATCAGATTATCTTGCGACCTGATTAATCTTTTTCTGCGATACTCTCTGGGGGCCAGTTTTCAAGGCGCATCCCCAAAGAAAGACCACGAGATGCCAACACGTCTTTAATCTCAGTAAGAGACTTTTTACCCAAGTTAGGCGTTTTCAACAGCTCAACTTCGGTGCGTTGCACCAGGTCACCAATGTACTGGATAGCTTCTGCTTTCAAACAGTTAGCAGAACGTACAGTCAGCTCCAAATCATCTACTGGGCGAAGTAGAATCGGATCGAATTCCGGCTTCTCTTCTTTCTCAACTGGCTCAGAGATATCACGAAGTTCTACAAACGCTTCAAGCTGGTTAGCCAAAATAGTGGCTGCGCGGCGAATCGCTTCTTCGGGATCCAATGTTCCATTGGTTTCCATATCGATGATTAACTTGTCTAAGTCTGTGCGTTGTTCAACACGAGCAGACTCAACAGTGTAAGCAATACGTTCTACAGGGCTGTATGAAGCATCAACTAACAAACGACCGATAGGTCGATCATCTTCTTCAGAGGAACGGCGAGTAGATGCTGGAACGTAACCGCGACCCATTTCGATTTTGATGCGCATGCTGATTTCAGCATCGCCAGTCAAAGTACAAATGACGTGATCAGGGTTAACAATTTGAACATCTCCATCATGCTGAATATCACCAGCAGTAACAGGGCCCGCACCGGACTTAACTAAAGTAAGGGTAGCTTCAGTTTTACCTTCAAGAATTACTGCCAATCCTTTCAGATTGAGCAAAATCTCGATGACATCTTCTTGTACACCTTCTTTGGTGCTGTACTCATGTAATACACCATCAATTTCAACTTCTGTCACCGCGCAACCTGGCATGGAAGACAAAAGGATGCGACGCAGCGCATTACCAAGAGTGTGACCAAAACCACGTTCCAAAGGCTCAAGTGTTACTTTGGCGCGCGTAGGTGATAAGTTATCTATCTCGACTAACCTTGGTTTTAGGAATTCAGTTACAGAACCCGACATTGTTTCCTCTCTTGATTAAGCTTTACTTAGAGTAAAGTTCGACGATCAACTGTTCGTTAATTTCAGCAGACAAATCAGCACGTTCTGGAATGCGTTTGAAAACACCTTCCATTTTCTTGCTGTCTACTTCAATCCAAGTTGGTTTTTCACGCTGGTCCGCCAACTCTAAAGCAGCAACGATACGCGCTTGCTTTTTAGATTTCTCACGAACGGAAACAACGTCTTCAGCAGAAACGTTATAAGAAGGTATATTAACAACCTTACCGTTAACCATAATGGCTTTGTGGCTTACAAGCTGACGTGCTTCTGCACGAGTGCTTGCAAAACCCATACGGTATACAACATTGTCAAGACGCTGTTCTAAAAGCTGCAACAAGTTCTCACCTGTATTGCCTTTCAAACGAGCTGCTTCTTTATAGTAGTTACGGAACTGCTTTTCCAATACGCCGTACATACGACGAACTTTTTGCTTTTCACGTAGCTGAACACCATAGTCAGACAAACGGCCACGACGGGCACCATGCTGACCAGGAGCAGTATCTATCTTACATTTCGAGTCAATTGCTCGAACGCCACTTTTAAGGAACAAATCTGTTCCTTCGCGGCGGCTAAGTTTGAGTTTTGGACCCAAATATCTTGCCATGATCTTTCTCCAACTGTCCGTCGATTAAACGCGACGTTTTTTCGGTGGACGACAACCGTTGTGAGGAATAGGTGTCACATCGGTAATATTAGTGATTTTATAACCAGTTGCGTTCAGAGCACGGATCGCAGATTCACGACCTGGACCGGGACCTTTTACAAACACTTCTAGGTTTTTCAAACCGTAATCCTGAGCAGCAACGCCTGCACGCTCAGCAGCTACCTGAGCAGCAAATGGGGTAGATTTACGTGAACCACGGAAACCAGAACCACCAGAAGTTGCCCATGCCAAGGCATTGCCTTGACGGTCAGTGATCGTCACTATTGTGTTGTTGAAAGACGCATGGATATGAGCCATACCGTCAGCAACTTGACGTTTTGCGCGCTTGCGCGTTTTAGTAGGTGCTTTAGCCATAACTAACCTCGCTTACTTTTTGATTGGCTTACGAGGACCTTTACGGGTACGCGCATTAGTTTTAGTGCGCTGACCACGTAGAGGTAAGCTACGACGGTGGCGAATACCACGGAAGCAACCTAGGTCCATCAAACGTTTGATGTTCATTGATACTTCACGACGGAGGTCACCCTCTACCATGAACTTCGCAACTTCATCACGAAGCTTATCAATAGTTGTTTCATCAAGATCTTTGATCTTGGTTGACTCTGCAACACCAGCAGCAGAACAAATGCTTTTCGCACGTGTTGCGCCAATACCGTAGATTGATTGAATAGCAATCACGGTGTGCTTGTGTTCAGGGATGTTAATGCCAGCGATACGGGCCATTAACAGCACTCCTCTTAAGTTATTGTCGTCAGCCTAAAAAGCCCGATAGGATACTTACCCGACGACCAAATTGCAAATTAAGCTTGGGTGAGTCGGTAGTATGACCGATTTCACCCAAATACTACTTTTATTAGCCTTGCCTTTGCTTGTGCTTAGGGTCATTGCTACAAATGATACGTACAACACCATTGCGCTTAACGACTTTGCAGCTACGGCAAATCTTTTTAACGGATGCACGAACTTTCATATCACCACTCCGTAACGCGTATCTTAACGGCCGTAGCCTTTAAGATTCGCTTTTTTAAGAACAGATTCATATTGATGGGACATCAAATGAGTCTGCACCTGCGCCATGAAATCCATGATAACCACTACAATAATAAGTAGTGAAGTACCGCCGAAATAGAACTGTACGTTCCAAGCGATCAACATGAATTCAGGCACCAAACAAATAAAGGTTATGTAGAGTGCGCCTGCCAAAGTTAGGCGTGTCATTACTTTATCGATGTAGCGAGAAGTTTGCTCACCAGGACGAATCCCAGGAACAAAAGCGCCAGACTTTTTCAAGTTATCTGCAGTTTCACGCGGGTTGAAAACCAACGCAGTGTAGAAGAAACAGAAAAAGATAATTGCCGCAGCATACAACATCACATACAAAGGTTGTCCAGGAGACAACAACAGTGCCACGTCTTGTAACCAAGAAAGTGACTCATTTTGACCAAACCAACTTGCTATGGTTCCAGGGAACAAAATAATACTGGATGCAAAGATAGGCGGAATAACACCAGCCATATTCACTTTTAAAGGTAAGTGCGTGCTTTGAGCCGCAAATACCTTTCTACCTTGTTGACGTTTGGCGTAGTTCACGACGATTCGACGCTGACCACGTTCTACGAAAACAACAAAGTAAGTGATGGCAATAATGATAACGCCGATCAACAACAACAACAGCACGTTCAAGTCGCCCTGTCTGGCTTGTTCAGCAGTTTGGCCAATCGCAGATGGCAAACCGGCAACAATACCAGCGAAGATCAAAATAGAAATACCGTTACCGATACCTCTTTCGGTAATCTGCTCACCCAACCACATTAAGAACATGGTACCGGTGACCAAACTGATTACCGCTGTAAAGTAAAAACCGAAGCCAGGTGCAATTACCAAACCTTGAATTAGATTTGGCATATTAGTAGCAATCCCTATCGCCTGAAACGTCGCCAACACCAAGGTAAAATACCGAGTGTACTGACTAATTTTGCGGCGTCCTGCTTCGCCTTCTTTTTTCAGTTCCATCATCGGCGGATGCACAACAGTGAGCAACTGCATGATGATGGACGCTGAAATGTAGGGCATGATACCTAGGGCAAGAACCGATGCGCGCTCAAGTGCACCACCTGAAAACATATTAAACATTTCCACGATGGTGCCCTTTTGCTGCTCAAATAATTGAGCAAGCACATTGGCATCAATACCAGGAATAGGCACGTACGAACCGAGTCTAAATACTATGATCGCACCAAGTACGAACAACAACCTTGATTTAAGCTCGCTCAAGCCACCTTTGGCGCTTGAATCCAGTCCTGGTTTTGCCATCTAGCTTATTCCTCTACTTTACCACCAGCTGCTTGAATTGCTTCAAGCGCGCCTTTGGTTACCTTTAAACCACTAACTGTTACAGCGCGTGAGATTTCACCACTTTTCATAACTTTAACGTGTAGCATTTCTTTCTTAACGAGACCTGCTGCTTTCAAAGTTTCTAGTGAAACCACATCACCTTCTACCTTAGCGATTTCGCTCAAAGTCACTTGGTCAGAAACCAAAGACTTGCGAGATGTGAAACCGAACTTAGGTAGACGACGCTGAATTGGCATTTGTCCGCCTTCAAAACCAGGTTTTACAGAACCGCCAGAGCGACTCTTTTGACCTTTGTGACCACGGCCACCAGTTTTACCAAGACCAGAACCGATACCACGTCCAAGACGCTTACCAGAATTTTTAGCTCCAGGTGCAGGAGCAAGAGTATTAAGACGCATCTGTTACTCCTCCACTACTTCGACCATGTAATATACACGGTTGATCATGCCACGAACTGCTGGAGTGTCTTCCAACTCGCGAACATGACCGATGCGACGCAAACCTAAACCAGTCAAAGTTGCCTTGTGGTTAGGTAGACGACCAATAGAGCTTTTTGTTTGCTTTACTTTAATCATCTTAGCCATGTTCAATTACCCCAAAATTTCGTCAACAGGCAATCCACGTTTGGCAGCAATCGCTTCAGGAGAGTTCATCTCTACTAGAGCGTTGATTGTTGCACGAACAACGTTGATTGGGTTTGTTGAGCCGTAGCATTTTGAAAGTACGTTTTGTACACCCGCGACTTCAAGTACTGCACGCATCGCACCACCAGCAATAATACCGGTACCTTCTGATGCAGGTTGCATGTAAACTTTAGAGCCTGAGTGACGTCCTTTAATTGGGTGCTGCAGCGTGTTGCCGTTCAGGTCAACGTTCACAAGATTGCGACGTGCCTTTTCCATTGCTTTTTGGATTGCAGCAGGCACTTCACGTGCTTTACCGTAACCAAAACCAACGCGGCCATTGCCATCACCAACCACGGTCAAAGCAGTGAAACTAAAGATGCGACCACCTTTAACTACTTTAGATACACGGTTTACAGCGATTAGCTTTTCTAACAGGTCACCCTGTTGTTGAACTTCTACTTTAGCCATAATTAACTCCTAGAACTGAAGGCCTGCTTCACGAGCAGCATCAGCTAATGCCTTAACTCGACCGTGATATTTGAAACCGCTACGGTCAAAAGCAACAGTGTTGATGCCTTTTTCAATAGCGCGTTCTGCGATCGCTTTACCCACTGCTTTAGCAGCTTCTGCATTGCCTGTTGATTTCAGGCTCTTGCGAAGATCTGCTTCAAGAGTAGAAGCCGCCGCCAACACTTCAGAACCGCTAGGAGCGATTAACTGCGCATAGATATGCTGTGGTGTGCGGTTAATAACCAAGCGATGCGCGGCCAGTTCACTAATTTTTTTGCGGGCGCGAGTAGCGCGACGCAAGCGAGCTGATTTCTTATCCATCGTATCACCTACCTACTTTTTCTTAGCTTCTTTACGACGCACAACTTCATCAGAATAACGAACACCTTTACCTTTGTAAGGCTCTGGCGGACGATATCCACGGATGTTAGCTGCAACCTGACCTACCACCTGCTTATCAGCGCCTTTGACGACGATTTCAGTTTGGCTAGGAGTTTCAACAGAAATACCAGCAGGCATTTCATATACTACAGGGTGAGAGAAGCCCAGCGTCAGGTTAAGTTTGTTGCCTTGTGCTTGTGCACGGTAACCAACACCTAGAAGCTGAAGTTTTTTCTCAAAACCTGCGGTCACACCGATTACCATTGCGTTCAACAAAGAGCGAGCTGTACCAGCTTGAGCCCAAGCGTTCGCTACACCTTCGCGAGGCAGAGCTTTAACTTGGTTATCTTCTTGTACAATTTCAACTGCATCGTTGAATACACGGGACAATGTGCCGTTTTTACCTTTTACTGTCACTTCTTGACCAGCGATAGAAATTTCTACGCCAGACGCGATGTCGACAGGAGCTTTTGCTATACGTGACATATTTTCCTCCGTTACGCTACATAACCGATGATCTCACCGCCCATGCCAGCTTTACGCGCTGCACGGTCAGTCATCACACCTTTTGAGGTAGACACGATAGCGATGCCCAAACCACCCATCACTTTTGGTAGCTCATCTTTTTTCTTGTAGATGCGCAGACCAGGACGGCTGACTCGTTCAATGCTCTCAATTACTTTTTTGCCTTCGAAGTACTTCAAAGTAACTTCGATTACAGGCTTAACGTCACCAGTGACAGCAAAGTCAGAGATATAACCTTCGTCTTTCAAAACTTTTGCGATAGACACGCGCAATTTTGAAGAAGGCATAGATACTGCAACTTTGTTTGCCATTTGGCCGTTACGGATGCGGGTAAACATATCCGCGATAGGATCTTGCATGCTCATTTTAAGCTACTCCTTACCAGCTGGCTTTTTTAAGGCCAGGGACTTCACCGCGCATCGCTGCTTCACGCAGTTTGATACGGCTCAGGCCAAATTTGCGTAGGAACCCATGTGGACGACCAGTTACACGGCAGCGGTTTTGCTTGCGTGAAGGACTGGAGTCACGTGGAAGTTGTTGTAGCTTAAGAACAGCGTCCCAACGTTCTTCATCAGTAACGTTAACATCGCTGATAATCGCTTTTAGCGCAGTACGCTTAGTTGCGTATTTTGCTACTAGCTTGGCGCGTTTTACTTCGCGCGCTTTCATTGATTCTTTTGCCATAACCCTACACCTTATTTTCTAAACGGGAAGTTAAACGCGGTCAAAAGAGCGCGTGCTTCCTCATCTGATTTAGCACTGGTAGTGATAGTGATATCCATACCGCGTACCTTGTCGACTTTATCAAAATCGATCTCAGGGAAGATAATTTGTTCACGAACACCCATGCTGTAGTTACCACGGCCGTCGAACGACTTAGCGTTCAAGCCACGGAAGTCACGGATACGAGGAATTGCAATTGAAACTAAACGCTCAAGGAATTCCCACATACGTTCGCCACGTAGGGTTACTTTACAGCCAATCGGATAACCTTCACGGATTTTAAAACCCGCGACGGATTTACGAGCAACAGTGACAACTGGTTTTTGTCCAGCGATCGCAGCCATATCAGCCTGCGCGTTTTCCAATACCTTTTTGTCCGCTACTGCTTCACCCAAACCCATGTTTAGAGTGATTTTTTCAATCCGAGGGACTTGCATGACGCTTTTGTAGCCGAACTGCTTCGCAAGTTCGCCCACTACTGTTTCTTTATAGAAATCATGCAGTTTCGCCATCGTACTCTCCAATTAATTAAACTAGTTCGCCGTTAGACTTGAAGAAACGAACTTTCTTCTCATCTTCAAAACGGAAACCAACGCGATCCGCTTTACCCGTTGCTGGGTTAACGATCGCTACATTAGATACATGAATTGCCGCTTCTTTCTCAATGATGCCACCAGCGACATTCATTTGAGGATTTGGCTTCTGGTGTTTTTTCACCAGATTCACACCTTCTACAATTAGCTTGTCTTCTGACGCCAGAACTTTCAGGACTTTGCCTTGTTTTCCTTTGTCTTTACCTGCTAATACGACTACTTCATCATCACGACGAATTTTTCTAGCCATTATCGTGACTCCTTATAGTACCTCTGGGGCCAATGAAATGATCTTCATGAAGCTATCTCCACGAAGTTCACGAGTGACCGGGCCAAAGATACGCGTACCAATAGGTTGCTTGTTTGCATTAAGCAAAACAGCTGCGTTGTTATCAAAACGGATGGTAGAACCATCTGCACGACGAACGCCTTTCCTAGTACGCACCACCACTGCATTCAGTACGTCACCTTTTTTTACTTTGCCACGAGGAATTGCTTCCTTGACAGTAACTTTGATGATGTCACCGATATGTGCATAACGGCGATGCGAGCCACCAAGAACCTTAATACACTGAACCCTGCGAGCGCCTGAGTTGTCGGCAACATCCAGGTTAGTTTGCATTTGGATCATGTTAGTGCTCCGCTGTTAAATGTAAGACTCTCCCGAGTCGTTAAAGCTGCAAAAAAGCCCAGCCCGACGGTCAATAGTTGTACGCTTGACGGTGCTTTTTTATACATACCCCTATAAAAAGGGCGCGAAATGATAACAGAAAAGTTCTGCAGGTGATAGCGGAATTTGAAAATAATTCAAGGTATGAGTGGATTATTATCTAAAGGCTTCAAAACAGCCAATTATCAGGAGCTTGAGGGGTTTAAATGGGTGAAACAAAAGGCGGCAACCGAAAGTGGCACCGCCTTTTAGATAGCTTATCTGGAATTAGAAATTGATAACAATCTCATACCCAGTGGGTGACGTAGCCGATTCTTCAATGGTAATGATGTAATTAGCATCTTCATTGAAACCAATTAGCTCCGTTCTATCCAACAAAATCTGCGTGTCTTCATTGTCATCAAACACCGCAACCAATTCATAGAAATCGCTTGGGATAGTTAGACTCTTACTTTCCCCAAAGTCGATACTGGAAATCAGGAACTGAGCAGATTCGATGGTCTCGTCTTTACGCACAAAGTACAAATCGATGTCGGTAAAGTCAGAAACCAAGTTAGCTGCGGCTATACGCTTATCAAACACCTGAGGCTGCGTGCTTTCATCAAAAGAAAGAGACGTCAGTTTGTCTTCGGCGTTTTGATAAATAATGATGGCTTTGCTTTCACCTTGGTTCAAAGTAACAAGGCGGTTGTTGAAGCTCAGGGCATTGTCTGTGGTAGATGTTGCAGTCAAACGGTAATCACCGAATTCAACTTCTTCAAAATCGGTTTTGCCATTGGCTGCCAAATCCACAGAAGGCGTCGAATCTTCGTTTCCTTCTAAACTTACAGTCACAGTGTGATTATCTAAGCTATTGTAAATGCGATATTGTGCACTGGCGTTCACATCATCCAAATTCAAAACGGATGAGCTGTTCGTGACGACGTCGATTTCGACACCAGATTGAATAGCACCCGTCGCGCTACGAATAACAAGAACATACTCCGTAGCAGACGCGAATCTGACTGTATTACTTTCAAACAGAACTTCAGTTGAACCAGGTTCAGTCAGGTACAAGGTGTAATCGCCCTGATCAAAATCACTGCTATCGCTATCGCCGGCCCAATATTCCATTTCGTCTAGGCTTTCATAATTGATAGTGGCAAGCAGATTCGCAGCCGTGAAAGGCGCGCCTGAGTCACTCATGTACAAATCGTAACTAGTTTGGTCGGCCACTACAGTAGTAGCGAACAGGCGGAAGTGGCCATCTAAATCCTCTTCACGGGTGAATTTGTACTCGCTAAACGTTGGATTGGCGAAATCGCCAGTCAAAACAACTAAGGTTTTCTTACCGGTGTCCAAGTCAACATCGCGAGTTTCGATAATGACTTCTTGGTCATCAGAATCTGTGCGATAAAACTCAACTTCTGTTACACCAGATTCTGCTTGTAGCAAACTGGTTGCATCACCGTAGGCAGCGCCGGCTAAAATGTTAGTTTGTTCGGTTCCGCGCATCACTGTTTGTGCACTATTTGCAGAACCATTATAAAACTGTATGTAGGCGCTAGGAAATTCGTCGTTTCCGCCACTCGAACTACCACAGCCGGTTAGAGTGGCTGCAAATACTGCCCCAAACAGGGCCAAACTCACTTTACTTCGCATTAAAACACTATCCTTAAATCACTTGCGCAAAAATATTGCGGGGCATTTTATAACGAACTTAGGATTCATACACTAACTAAAAGTTCAAACCGCGATAAAAACTTTGTAAAAAACACTAAATTCGAATAAAAAACCCCCGATTTTTACGATAACCAAACAATTTTGTCTTGGTATCGTCCATTGATCACGTCGTGATATTTTTTCTCAAGCACGTGGCGTTTTACTTTTAGGGTGGGTGTCAGCAAATCATTTTCGATGGTCCATTGCTCATCAATCACAATCAATCTGTCTAACACTTGGTGACTCTCAAGACCGCTATTAACGGTTTCCAATGTTTGTTGCAAACTAGCTTGCAAAGTCGCACGGTCTTGTCCCTTGGCCTCGTCAGACAATACTAACAACGCAATAGGTTGCTTAAGCTCACTGCCTGTGACGCAAACTTGTTCAACTTGAGAGTTTTCCATCAATTTTGACTCAATGGGAACCGGAGTGACGTATTTACCCTTGGCCGTTTTAAAGATGTCTTTTAATCGTCCGGTAATTCTCACATATCCTTCAGAATCAATTTCCCCTTTGTCGCCGGTGCGCAAATACCCATCTTCGGTGAACACTTCTGCGGTTTTTTCCGGTTCGAGGTAATACTCTTTCATATTGCAAGGTCCTTTGACCTGAATCTCGCCTTCATCTGAGATGCGAATATCGACCCCATCATAAGCTCGACCGATGCTACCCACCTTGTCCAACCTAAATGGGACGCTTGAGGTACCATAAGCACAGTTTTCGGTCATACCCCAACCTTCCGCAATCTGAACCCCCAGCTTGGCAAACCATCTGATGGTGGCTGGCGAAATGGGTGCAGAACCGCTTGCACACAAACGAGCTTGGTCCAATCCAAGACCAGTACGAATCTTTTTCGCCACCATTGAGCCCAAAATCGGGATCTTAAGCATGAAGTCGAGCTTTTTCTGCGGCATCTGACCTAGCACGCCCATTTGGAAACGTGTCCAAAGTCGAGGAACAGAAATAAACAAAGTGGGCTTACAGCGTTGAATGTCTGTTTTGAATGTATCAAGAGACTCAATAAAGAAGATCTGCATACCAGAATACAAACTGGCTGATTCCACTAAAATACGCTCAGTGATATGCGACAGCGGCAAATAGCTCAAAATACGGTCGTCTTTACAAACTTGCAGCGACGGCATCGAGCTCGAAGCAGACCAACTGATAGAAGAGTAATTGTGCACTACTCCTTTTGGGTTGCCGGTACTACCAGAGGTGTAAATGATTGTCATAACCTCATCGAGACTGGGCTTGGGGTAACCCTCGAAGGGAGGTTGAGACATAAAATCGTCCCAAGCGACGTCTGTTTTGGCTCCCGGATACGGAAAGCCAATGCTTTTCACTGTACTTGGAACGGCTTGAATTTGATCGTCTGCATGTTCCAGCTTACCGACGAATATGACTGGGCATTTCGCATGATCTAACACATAGCTGATAGTTTCTTGACCTGCAGTGGGAAAGATCGGTACAGAAATATGCCCCGCCATCATAATTGCTAAATCGACAATGAACCATTCAGCGCAGTTCTTTGAAATCAGTGCAATATGACTGCCTTTGGGCAAGTCTAGCGCCAACAACCCGGCGGCAGCCTTGCGTACCGTTTGATCAAATTCTTGCCAATTATAAGTAGTTACCACTCCATTGTGGGGCTGCGTTAAATAGGCTTGCTGCGGATTATTTTGAACTTGTTCATACATCATTTCCAATGGCGTTTTTAAAGTCATAGGGCAACCTTTCACATCTACTGTGTTAAACAAAATGGAACCTAGAATAATCTGCCATTTTACAAAAAGCTAACAATTCCGGTTGATACACAATATCACTTGGGTTGATGGTCGATTTCATCACCGCCAAACTCGATCCTGCCATGTTATACGGTTGTTTATTCCTCTTGGCACTGTTGGTATTTGTTTGATAGCGTTCCTAGTGTTTCTGTGGAATCAACCAATACATCGGCAAATATGGGCAGCCAAATTGGATACAGTCTTGTCATGGTGGTACAGGGGATTGGGGCCTTAAGTAATTCCGGCATGGTTGAGTTGATGTATTTCGCCTCTCTTGTTGCCAACTCTCGACTGTTGGGTAAATCTGAAAGTATTATTGCTATGGTTTGTTCGGCATCTTCAAAGCGATGCATCATTATCAGTGTTCTGGCGATTCTGCCCCTAGCAGCCAAAATCATGCCAGATTCTGGTTTGTGGAATTGCAATTTCATATTCAAGGATTGGGTGAAATAATCTAGTGCATCTGTGTACTGTTCTTGTGCAAATCTGAGGGAACCCATCACGCTTAAACTGGCCGCAATATGAGGGTGTGATTCTGGATAAATGTGGCGCCGCAACGACATACCAATATCTAGGTGCCGCTGAGCATCATCGAAACGCTTCATATCCATGTACAACAATCCCAAATTGGTATGATTCGTAGCAACTTCTGGGTGCAACTCTCCAAACGTCGCCCGATTAATTTCCAGTGACTGCAAATAGTGGTATTCGGATTCACTAAAGCGCGATTGGTCACTGAAGATATTTGCCAAATCATTGTGCGCTACTGCCCGAGTCCAGTGATGTTTGCTTAAAATATTGTATCCAAGGTCAAGGACTTGTTGGAGGTAGCTGATCGCTTTGTCTTGATCAGTAAAACTAAGTAACGAGCCCAATTCGTACATATCCAACGCAATGGTATAGTGTTCATCACCATAGATTGCTTTATCTATGGCGAGTGCTTTGAGCAATGCCTGCTTCGCTTCACCGTAGCGGCCGGTGAGCTTTAAATAAAAGCCCAAATCCCGATAGCCCTCTGAAACTATCGGGTGGCGTTCACCCAACAAATTCTCGGCCTTTTTAATTACCCCGTATGAGGACGCAATTGCCTCGTCAAACAACCCTAACTCAGACAAAATCACATTTTTCAAAAGTTCAGAGCGCAAAGTTTCGTTTGAGTCCTCTGGTAATAACTGACGTTGGATCTTCAAGGTTTTCTCAATCAAGGATTTAGCCTCTTCAAAGTCGCCAAACAGTTGACTGAGCTTGGCTTTCGCCATATAGACATTGGCCATCTCCAAACTGTTGACGCCACTGATTCGAGCTTGCAATTGCACGGCATCCTCAAGCATCTCTCGAGCTTGCCCTGGCTCCCCCATGTAAGCCAAAAGGCTGGCATAGGCAATAGAATTGTCGATCAAAGATTGAGGCTCGCTGATGCGATTGGCCATTCGATAGGCTCGCTCTTTCTCCAACATCGCTTTCGCTGGCTGTTTCAGCCCTAAACTGAGATACACTTTGCCCAAAGTGTGTCGCAATGCATATTGCACGTCTGGCTGATTCGCCAAAGTGGTTTCAATCTTGAGTGCGCCATGATCGAGAATTTCTCTGGCGGTAATGGTGTTCCCAAGGGCTTCCTCTGGATCGGAAATACTGAAGACGTCGACCATAAAGTCGGAAATTTGCTCCGCAGTAGCTAGACGCTGTTGCGCCAAATCCCGCTGTTGAGCAACCTGATAACTGTAAAACAGTACAGTCGCCACAAACACACTAGCAGCGAGGGCCCAACCCAAAAGTGTCATTGGATAGCGCAACAGTAACTTGTAGGACAAATAGCCAATACTTTGTGGCCGAGCTTTAACCGGTAACTTACGCAGGTAATTACGCACATCATCAGCCATTGCGTTGGCAGACGCATATCGCTCTTGAGGATCTTTTGACAGCGCTTTTATCACTATTGCATCTAAATCGCCCGCAACACTTTTTTTTAACTGGAGTTGAGAGATAACTTCACTTGGTGGAACAGGTTGATATTCCAAAATGGCCTTTTGCAGACTGGTCAGATCCCGCAAAAAACTATGATATGGCGACTGGTCAGCAAGCATTCGGTACAGTAGAACGCCCAAAGCATAAACGTCGGAGCGAGTGCTAATCGTTTGCTTTGATATTTGCTCGGGACTGGCGCTTTCAGGTGTCATCGCCCACTTTTCGTTCATCTGGGCATTGTTATCATCCCCAGCGCTAGGCTGCAGGATGGTGGCTATGCCAAAGTCCAATAACCTCACCTGATTGTCTTCGCCAACCAAAATATTGGCAGGTTTAATATCCTGATGGATCACCAGATGTTGATGGGCATATTCAACTGCATCACATATCTGAAGAAAGATACCTAGAATCTGTTGCAGGCTAAGTTGAGTTGACTGTAAATATTGTAGTAATGGCTGACCTTGCACGTATTCCATGACCAAAAAAGGAATACCTTTTTCAGTCATACCACCATCGAGCAGTCGTGCAATATTGTGATGACGCAAATCTGCCAGAATTTGTCGTTCACGAGTGAAGCGCGCGAGTGCATCTTGAGACATCAAGCGACCGTGGAGTAGCTTGATGGCCACGTGTTGTTCGTATGAATCGTCGGCTCGTTGCCCCAAATAGACTGCGCCCATCCCTCCTTCCGCAATTTTGCTGACGATTTTATATTGTCCAACCCGATCACCTTCGTTGAGAGGATCCAAAGAGGCAATCACTTGCTCCGCCTGCTCATAGACCATCCGCGACAGTTCCAACTCCTCCGCTTGTGTCTGCACACAGAGCATTTCGAATACCGTTTTATAAAGCAATGGATCATCTTCACAGGCCAATTTTAAAAACTCTTGGCGTTGGGGTTGAGGGCGCTGAATCACTTGCTCGAAAAGTAATTTAGCCGCTTGCCATCTTTGATCACTCATAAGCACATCCTGTTTCCCTCTGGAATAGCGTAATTAGGGGAGTTCTAAGCGTTTTGCTAACCATGATTTTGCAAATCGAATTTCACGTTCCACTGTCGATTCGGATACGTTTTGGATTTGCGAAATCTCTGACACAGTCAAACCTGCAAAGTATTTGAGCTCAAAAATTTGCGCATTTTGAGGGTCTTTTGTAGCAAGCTGCTCCAACAGTTCATCGACTTGAATCAATTCTTCATGGTGTGAATTGGTGTCACTCAACAAGGATTCTGATAAATAGGTAAACTGAGGCGTTTCTCCGCGCTTTTGTGCGGCTCTTTGCCGAGCATAATCAACCAAGATACGTCGCATTTGCTTTGCTGCAATGGCGAAAAAATGGCTTCGGCTTTCCCAACTGATGTTTTTATCAACCAGATTGACAAAGGCTTCATTCACCAACCCCGTTGCCTGCAACGTGTGCTGTGAACGCTCATTTGCCATGTAGCGACGAGCCAGTCTATGGAGTTCTGTAAATACAATGGGCGCTATCGCGTCACTGGCAGCAGGCTTGTCCACCGCTAATTCATTCAGTAAATGGGTCAGTTCAGGGTCCTGTCGTGTCATGCAATTTTTAACCGTTGTTTGGCAATGAAATACAAGCCCACTTAGTCAACAACATACAGATAGTGGACAGGAAACAAGCACCAGTCACTGAATGAAATTGACTGTCTTGATAACAAATACTATCCGACTGAACAAAAAATAAACATATTTTTGAAGGTTTATCGATATTTTTTCCGCCATACAGGATAAGGGCAATAGCCCTGCCTTAATGCAACGGAGAACGAAAATGACTATCTTTAAACATTCATCACGGACGGGATTAGTGGCAGCAACCGCGCTTTTCATCATGATGGTAGCGTTACCTCATCAGTCCCATGCCAACCCCCTTTCCTGTGACGCAGTCGTGTGCGAATTAACGCTATCGGCCAACCTAATCTTGCAGGCACAAACACAGGGTGTACAAGAAACTCAATTGGGTCGCTATGAAATTTCCGGTGACGTCACCTTAACGTCGTCAGACCTGCATTTGCCATTGGGTAATTCCCAGTTAGTATTGTCAATTTCACCTATCGACGGGACGTTACTTGAATTTTACGGTCTGGCACAGTTGCCACTAGACCAATGGAGCATACTCAAAGATGCACAACTTGATGCAGAGCCACCGATGGCTGCAATCGGTTTGTTTCAACTATCTACGGTCAACGAACTTTTCCACGACTTGATCCCCATCAACGATGGCGTCAGCATGCAAGGAACTGTTCGTCAATCTACCCATCCTTACTTAGTGTTTCATGCCAGCACCGGCGGTTTACGCATGGATATCAACAAAATGCTGGATTTGGGCATGACCGAAAACTCTAGCTTAGCCTTGACGGTACCGGGTCAAACCAGCATCAGTTTTGCATTAGATGTTATCGATCCCTACGTATTCGTTGGTCGAGATTATTCGATGAGCTTTCAGCAAAGTGGAAAAATTGAACCAGAGAAACGGTTCTTAGCCATCACGACGCGAACCACCAACGATTTAGGAGAGGTGCTGACGGAAACTACTGAATATTATGATGACCAAGATCGACTCGTGGCACGATTCATCAACGATAAGCAAACGGGCAGTTTGGTGAAACAGGATATCGACTTGAACGGCAACACCACCGTTAGCTTTTATCAACGGGATAGCGATGGCGACTATGTGCGTGAAGGATCAGATAAACAGTCAGGCGACTATTTCAATCTTCTCGAATTAGACAACGGGGTTGATATCAATAACACCAATCGCACACGCTTGACCGGCTTTCGGACGGTAACCTATGAAGAAAAAAATGCCGAGGGTGAGGTATTGCGGGAAATCATTGAATACCGCGATCGGCAAGACAAACTCGTCAGCAAATTCATTCACGACCCAAGCACTGATACCATCATTAAACATCAATTTGATGACGACGACAGTCTCAATGTGAGTATGTATCAGCTCGATGCTAACGGTGATTATGTCAATATTGATGGCGACAAACGCGATGGTGACTATTTCACTCTAGCCGAGATTCAAAACGGTGTTGATATTCAGGATACGCGAAGAAACCGAAACCGGGATCTGCCCTCCGTTAATGAAACCCAAGGTAAAAAACGTAGCAAGTTTGAGATTGGTGTCGACGGGCTGGCATTTTCTGCTAATGGTTGGATGCCCTTTGTTACACAAAATACCTATGGGGTGCCCGCCGATGCCCAAACCTTTAGTGGACAATTGTACCTCAAGGGTGCCATCAACATGAACCCATTTACCGTTTTGGATGGCGAGGTAGTAGCCTATGACGGACAACAAGGATTCAGTATGGGCGGCAATGGAGACTTAGCATTTACCCTTCCCGGCCTTCCTCCAATCGTCGACTTTTCATTGTATTTGGGTAGTGCCAGTTCCACGGTGCAAATCACAGCAGATAAACAATTGTCTTTTATCAGCGGCATCATGGCACCAGATACAGCCCTTTTCCAAAAATTGCTCCCCATTGCTCCCCAAGGAGAAGTGTTAGCAGCGGGTTATATAGGTAACGATTTGCAAAATACGCAAATTACCTTGGAGGGGAACTTCAGTATTGGTGCGCAATTGTTGGGCGATCTCATTGGCATTGAGTTGCAAGATCTGCAAAGTGTCAGTGGCTCAGCACGGTTATCCCCTGTGGGATTTAGTCTACACGGTATTACCACCAACCAGATCCACCCTGACATTCAATTTGGCACGCAAGTCACTGTGGATGTGGACATCAGTTTTGTTGATCCTAACGACTTTCTCCTCAAATTATCGGGTGCAGCCGATGTATATGGCGTCGGTTTAGACGAAGTTAGCATTGAAATCAATCGCAATGGCATGTTTCTCAACGGTGTATTTGTCACACCACTGACCGAAATGGCAATGCTCGGTTCGGTCACCAATCAGGGACCTTCTTTATCTGGTTATGCCACCATTTCCTTAGGATTGGGCGACATAACCCAAGCGATGCAGGATGCCACGGCTACTCTTCGGGCAGCCCAAGCAGAGGTACAAAGATTGACTATTCTGATTGACCAGGCCCGTGCAGACGTCCTTGCCAGACGCGCACAACATCAGCAAGAACTGCAGACTGCAGAGACGGCTGTGACTGTCGCACAGAATCAGGTCAACAGCATCAATACGGCGATTGCCAAAGAATATGCAGGGATCAGCTATCAACAAGGGAAAATAGCGGCAAAATATCGCTGGTATAAGCAAGCTAAATGGTATCAAAAAGCCAGCCGCTACGCATCATACCTAGCAGAAAAATCCTGGCGCAGCGCGGTTATCGCTAAGCACTATACTGCGATAGGCGTATTAAAGACTTCCTTAGCTGTCGCCACTTTGGCTCTCGATGCTGCCAAGTTGACCCTTCAAGGTCTGCAAGCATTAACTGAAGTAACGCCTGTGGATCTGGACCCGAAAGTAGCCGGGTTGATTGCCGCAAAAGAAACCGCAAACCTAGCGTTAGAGATAGCCATGCTGCCCTTTGCAAATGTCCCGGTGATTGATCATGATTTCGTCGGTAAAATTAGCGCAACATTGGATTTCGCAGGATTGCGAGGTAGCGTGGTAGCGGAGTTTGATGGGTACAATGCCTTAAATGGGACAGCAACCTTTCTTCCAATACCTAATGCGTGTATCACTGTTCCGGGCTTTGGTCAGGCATGCACTGCATTTTGATAAAAAGTCCATCTTGGTCACAGGACCAAGATGGACGTTAATCGCTATTTTTTGTCATGATGTAGGTCGGCTTATCGTCAATTGAGTATTGATTCTTCTTTTGCCAATAGGCTGCAATTCCCTCTTCACCTTGCTTTGCAGCCCAATCTCTTAATTGGTTGCGTTCATCCACATAGTCGAAAAAGGGAACCGCCATACCACAGGAGGTTTGTACCAAATCGACATTGAGATCAAAGATTTGTCTGGCTCCTGGCAAAGGTTCGAAGTGACCTATTAAGCTTTCATAATCTGCTTCACCTTTATGATAAACCTTGGCTTGTCCGTATAAACGCAGGATAAGCGGAGCCCCCTCATAAGCACAAAACATAATGGTCATGCGCGGCAGCTCTTGAACGTGGGCTGCGGTTTCATTACCACTGCCAGTCACATTCAACCAGATGACTCGATTACTGCTAAGCACTCGCAAAGAATCCATCCCTTTGGGCGACACATTGACACGAGTATCGACCCCAGCTGTCGCCACAAAAAAGATTTTTTGTTGACCAATAAAATCAATGATTTTGTCGCTTAATGCAGGATATTGTTGAGCCATTACAGTTTTCCTTAGCAGGAATGCATTTTGACTTGGCTATGACTGTCTTTGCCGCACCATTTCAAACAAACATACGCCAGTGGCGACGGATACGTTGAGGCTGGTAACCGTCCCTGCCATCGGCAACTTGATCAATTCATCACAGTGCTCGCGGGTCAAGCGACGCATGCCTTTTCCTTCAGCTCCCATCACCAGTGCAGTAGGACCACTGAGTTTACAGTCGTATAAGCTTTGCTGGGCTTCACCAGCAGTACCCACAATCCACACACCGGACTGTTGAAGGTCACGGAGCGTACGAGCTAAATTGGTGACTTGCACCAGCGGGATCACATCTGCTGCACCACTTGCCACTTTGCGTGCGGTGGGTGTCAGGGTAGCCGATTTATCTTTCGGGACGACAACGGCATGCACTCCGGCTGCTTCGGCGGTGCGTAAGCAAGCGCCGAGATTGTGGGGGTCCGTCACGCCATCTAAGATAAGCAAAAACGGCACATCTGCTGAGGCCACGATGCGCGCCAAATCAGCTTCATCGTATTGCTTGCCGGGTTTGGCCTTTGCCACCACACCTTGATGTTGCTCACCGGAAACTTTATCGTCGAGGGCCTTACGTTGGCAAAACTGCACCGCTATGCCAAATCGTCTGGCTTGATTGACAATGTTCAACAGGCGATCATCCTGACGCCCCTTTAAAACGAACATTTCGATTAATCGCTCAGGCTCTCGCTGAATCACTGCTTCTAAAGCATGGATGCCATACAGCCACTCATGTTGTGCCATAAATTACTTTTTCCTTTTTTTACTCTTACTTGCACCTGAGCCGCGTTTTGCGGTCGTCTTCGATGCATTGCGAGGCTTTTTGGCCTCTTTCTTGGTGCGTTTGCCCGGCTCATTAGCGCTTTTAGGAGGTGCGTTGTTAGCGGATTTTTTACCATTAGCAGATTTTCGAGCGCCACGGCCTTTGACATTCGCCAGAATAAAATCAATTTTTCTGTCGTCCAGATTCACACCCGCGACTTTCACTTCAACAGGATCACCCAAGCGATAGCGTAGTCCCATGGATTCGCCTACCAAACATTGTTTGATCTCATCAAAATGATAATAGTCGTTTTCCAAGGATGAAATATGCACTAATCCGTCTATGTGAAACTCCGACAGCCGCACAAAAAAACCAAAGCCGGTGACTGAGGCGATGACTCCCTCGAAATTGTCGCCCACGTGGTCAAGCATAAACTCGCATTTGAGCCAATCGGCAACATCCCGGGTAGCATCATCAGCGCGGCGCTCGGTCATCGAACATTGTTCGCCCAGAGCCTCTACTTCTTCCACAGAATAAGACTTGCCTCCAGTTTTGGATTTGCGACTGGCTTGCTTATCCAAAATCGCCTTAATTGCTCGATGTACCACCAGATCGGGGTAGCGACGAATAGGCGAGGTAAAGTGGGCATAGGCTTCCAATGCTAAGCCAAAGTGACCAATGTTTTCACAGTCATACACCGCTTGTTTCATGGAGCGAAGCAACATGGTTTGGATCAATTCTTGGTCGGGACGACCAGCAATTTTATCCACTAGCTCGGTAAAATCTTTGGGTTTGGCTTGATGACCAATGCGATGTTCGATCCCCACTTCCTTTAAGTAGGAAGTAAAAGTGGTGAGGCGATCTTCACTGGGCTCATCATGGACTCGAAACAGTGCCTGCGCTTGATTACTTTCAATAAATTGTGCCGCTGACACGTTGGCCAGAATCATGCACTCTTCAATCAGCTTGTGGGCATCGTTTCGCACCACCGGAATGATGTGATCGATTTTGCGCTGCGCGTTGAACACAAACTTGTTTTCTTGGGTTTCAAACTCAATGGCACCACGGCGATTTCGCGCCCGCTTAAGCACGCGATACATGTCGTGCAAATTACGCAAATGGGGCACTTGGTCAGCGTAACGTTTATGAAGCTCAGGATCCCCTTGCAAGATGTTCCAAACCTTGGTGTAGGTCAGACGTGCATGTGAATTCATAACCGCTTCGTAAAATTGATATTCTTGCAGTTTTCCTTGAGCACTGATGGTCATTTCACAGACCATACACAAGCGATCCACCTGCGGATTAAGCGAACACAAGCCGTTGCTCAGTACCTCGGGCAACATGGGCACCACTTGCTCAGGAAAATACACTGAGTTGCCCCGCGCCTGAGCCTCATGATCGAGTGCTGTACCCGGTCGGACGTAATAACTCACGTCTGCGATGGCGACCCAAAGTTGCCAACCACCATTTTCCAACGGTTCACAAAAGACCGCGTCATCAAAATCTCGCGCATCTTCGCCGTCTATGGTGACTAGCGGTAACTGACGCAAATCGATACGCCCAGTTTTCGCCTCTTCTGGCACCTGGTCCGTCAATCCCTGAATTTGCTTTTCAACGGCGTTGGGCCATTCATGGGGAATGTCAAAGGTACGCAGCGCCATCTCGATTTCCATGCCCGGAGCCATATGCTCTCCCAGCACTTCGATGATCTTACCAATGCCATTGACTCGCTTGCGAGGACGTTGCAGCACTTCAACGACAACGATATGGCCTTGTCGGGCGCCGTTTACGTGCTCCGGAGGAATGATAAATTCGTGACTGATCCGGCTATCATCGGGGATCACCACACTGATGCCGTTTTCCATGTAATAGCGACCCACGATAGGCTCGCTTCTTGGCTCAATCACGCGGGCGATTCGGGCTTCCCGACGACCGCGATTATCGGTACCGCTTTCTTTGGCCAACACGATGTCATCGTGCAGCAAAGTCTGCATTTGGGCCTGATGGATGAACAAATCTTTTTCGCCATCTTCCCGTTTCAGGAAACCAAAGCCATCACGGTGGCCAATGACGCGGCCGCGGATCAGTTCCATTTTCTCAGCAAGACCATATTTTTTCTGGCGGTTAAATACCACCTGACCTTCCCGCTCCATCGCTCGTAAACGACGTTGAATACCAATCCGGCTGTCTTCGTCTTCGGCTTTTACTAACTGGCAGATTTCTAGGAATGAGAGGGGCTTTTTTTCGCGCTCCATGACTTGGAGCAAGTATTCTCGACTGGCGACGGGATTTTCGTATTTGTCTTTTTCCCGTTGATAATGGGGGTCTTCTTTCAAGTGTTTTTCGTTTTTCTTTTTACTATTCATCGGCACATTATACCGTCCCCACGTGACGTTGATATGTTTTTTTGATGAATTGTGCAAAAAAAAGCCATGGCGACAATCAAATTGGGCGACACGCAGCCCCTTGTTTCAGTGGCGACCTTAGCAAAAAAACCAAGGTCACCTCATTCTCGCCAGTGAGGCAGATTGACTATCTAGATAAATTGATAGGCATCGCCGTATAGATTTTCGAGCAATAGTCCTTGATTGTGGAAGTCTTCTCTTGCCACGCCTGCCATCTCGAAACGACCTGCCACATAAACCTGATATGGCTCAAGACTGACAAAGTCTTCTAATACTGCTTTATGTACCCAGCCGGTTTTCCCTGTCCAGTTTTGGTCTGGGACTTCAATGACCGGTACGAATCGAAAATGTTTATATTGTTGGTGCAAAGCCACGAGTTCTTCGTAGGCATACATGTCTTCCAAAGTACGGGTGCCCCAATAAAGAAACACCGGTTCTTTGCATGCTAATTTAAGCCGCTGTTGCAAAATGGCCAAGGTGTAAGTAAAACCGGTGCCACCGGCGAGCAAAATGGTAGGTTTAATGTTGTCTTCTCGCAAGAACGCTTCGCCATGACCGCCATCAATAAAAATATCCGCTCCCTTTTGCATCGCTTGCAACACTTCAGAGGCGTAGAGATTGTCGGGACTTGCACCAATATGCAACACGATGTCCTGATTTTGACCCTCAGGCGCATTGGCAATGGAAAAGGGGCGCTTGTCTTTGTCACCCATCACCACTCGGATGTATTGACCCGCCTTATATTGCAATGGCGTATCAGGTGTCAAAATCACCTTCGACACCACAGGGGTCAGAGGGCTAATGTGTTTTACTTCACAACGAGTTGCTTGCATGGATTGCCTATTCTTTATTTGCTGTCTTGGGGAATAAATTCAGTTCGTCCCAAATTTCGTCGACTCTGCGTTTGACTGCTTCGTCCATAACGATGGGATCACCCCATTCTCTGTCCGTCTCGCCCGGCAGTTTATTGGTCGCGTCCAAGCCCATTTTCGAGCCCAAGCCAGACACTGGCGACGCAAAATCCAAATAATCAATGGGTGTGTGCTCAATCATAGTGGTGTCCCGGGCAGGATCCATCCGAGTCGTGATGGCCCAAATAACATCTTGCCAGTCTCGAGCATTCACATCGTCATCGCACACTATAACAAATTTAGTGTACATAAACTGGCGCAGAAATGACCAAACGCCCATCATTACCCGTTTTGCGTGACCCGGATATTGCTTTTTCATGGTCACAATCGCCATTCGATAGCTGCACCCTTCGGGCGGCAAATAAAAGTCGACGATTTCCGGAAACTGCTTTTGCAATATGGGCACAAAAACTTCGTTTAATGCTACGCCAAGAATGGCGGGTTCATCGGGTGGGCGTCCAGTATATGTGGAATGATATATCGGATTCTGTCGATGGGTAATATGAGTGACGGTGAAAACAGGAAAGTCATCGACTTCATTGTAATATCCGGTGTGATCACCATAAGGTCCTTCGGGTGCAGTTTCGCCTGGTGCAATATAGCCTTCCAACACAATTTCCGCGTTGGCGGGGACTTGTAAATCGTTGCTAATGGATTTCACTACCTCGGTCTTGTCACCACGGAGCAATCCAGCAAAAGCATATTCAGACAAGGTATCTGGAACAGGTGTGACAGCTCCAAGAATGGTCGCAGGGTCTGCTCCTAGGGCAACCGAAACCGGATAATTTTCGCCTGGATGAGCTTGGCAGAATTCTTTGAAATCTAAAGCGCCACCGCGGTGGGATAGCCAGCGCATGATCAATTTATTCTTAGCAATGACCTGTTGACGATAGATACCTAAATTCTGGCGTTTTTTGTTGGGACCTTTGGTCACAGTCAGACCCCAGGTCACAAGTGGAGCAACATCTTTAGGCCAACAGCGTTGTATCGGCAGCATCGACAAATCCACATCGTCTCCGCTTATCACGACTTGCTGGCAGACAGCCTTTTTCACTTCTTTGGCTGGCATGTTTAACACTTGTTTAAAAACAGGCAGTTTGTCCCACAGATCCTTGATACCTTTGGGTGGCTCTGGTTCCTTTAAATAAGCCAAAAGCTTTCCGACTTCCCGCAGCGCCTCAACAGATTGCTGGCCCATCCCCAACGCCACCCGCTCTGGGGTACCAAACAAGTTGGCCAGAACCGGAATGTCACTGCCTTTGGGATTTTCGAACAAGATGGCAGGCCCCTGCGCTCGCAAGGTGCGATCAGCAATCTCAGTCATCTCCAAGTCGGTGTCCACTTCCATACTGACACGCTTGAGTTGACCCAGTTTTTCTAACTGCTCGATAAAATCCCGTAAGTCTTTGTATTTCATATTGAACCGCTTATGTATTCTGAACCGGCGATTATACCCATGCTACCTGAAAATGCACGGTTCCTGTAAGGTTGGAAGGGCTTTGAGCATCTTGATTTCGGCCATTTCACATTGCTACAAAAATCGGCCTTTACACAGACCTTACGTAGCCTGCACAAGATTGGTTTTCCAACAACATGAAACTTTTGTAATTTTGAGTCAACGAGACTAGTCTAGCATTAAGTTGAATTTTTTAAGATGAGCAGAGCATGACAAGGTCAATTCAATCCAGTGTCGGTGCGTTTTTATTGCTCTTCAGTGCATTGGCAGCGGCTGTTTGTGAGCAGCCGGCCTACCGGCAATTTGATTTCTGGATTGGCGAGTGGACCGTAACAGCCAATGACAAACTGGCTGGCCACAATAGGATCAGCCAAGATTTCAACAACTGTGTACTCAGAGAGCAATACATTACGCCTTCAGGTTACCGTGGAGAAAGTTTTAACATTTACGACCAAACAACTGGCAAGTGGTATCAAACTTGGGTAGATAACGGTGGAACTTTGTTACGGTTAGAGGGCGGACTCGAGGGCAAGGCGATGGTGTTGAGCGGTCCAGGGAAAACCTCCCAAGGTGAATCAATCATCCACCGGATTACTTGGACACCCAACGACGATGCAACGGTCCGGCAACATTGGCAATTGAGCAAAGATGACGGTAAAACCTGGAGCACATTGTTCGACGGCTTATACACAAAGACTCAATAACAAACAAAAAATAGTGGCGATTAACAGGAGCACACATGTCGTTCAACCAACAACTTACAGACGAACTTAACTTATTGTTGAAGTTTCCCAATAAAAGCTTGATGCAAGGCCTTAAGATCCACCACGATGCCGATCCAAGCATGATATCAGCAGCACAACGCTTGTATGAAAAAGGCATCGTCACCCAACCCGATGGAGGCTACCTGACTGACTTAGGGCATGATTTGGCCGAACACGCACAAATCGTGCAATCTGCGCTGACCAACGTATAGTTCACCGGCGGCTGAGCCCCTTGTTGGGTTCAGCTTTTTGTCGTGTTGCCGATAAAGCGATTAGAAAGAGTAACCTCAGTACCGAGATATCCAGCATGCGTCGAATCCTAACTTATTGTGCCTTTCTAAGCGCCCTAACCTTTGGCGTTAGTCATGGGGCAGAGCCTATCAAAGCCGTGGAATTGTACACGCAAGATGAGCTGTTAAAGCTTATCAATCAGAACACTCATTTGGATCGAGTGGTATTGGATAGGTGCCAATTGGTTCAGGATATTGAAGCTCGCGCGCAAACAATGCAAATTCCCGCATTTCAATTTTTATGGGGAGATATGCTTGCTTGGGGAGTCTGCGTTGACGCCCAACCAGAGCGGGGAATTCGATACATGCAGGACGCTGCAAATCAAGGTCTGGCACCGGCATTGGAACAGTTAGGTCGGTACTTTGCGCAAGGGAAACTGGTTCAACAAGACAAGTCACGAGCCGTGCAATACTTACGAGAAGCGGCTGCACTGGGCAATCAAAAAGCGCAAATTCAGTTGGCCGAATTGTTTATTGACGGTTACGGCAGCCCTTACGATTACGAAGACGCCTATCACTGGCTTTACAACGCCATCACTGATGATAAACAAACTCACCAAAAGATTGCTCAATGTTTACAAGCATTGGAGCAGTTGATGCATCCTAAAGCGGTACGTGCTGCCCGCAGACCTTTGGATAGCTAGGCCAAATCGAATTAGTCCCGTGGTGCGACGAAGGTTTCAAACTGGTTAGGTAAGACCTGCGCCAGCTGGCCTGACAAACTCAGATAAGTTTGCATTGCTTTGGGCAGTTGACTGAAGATTTGTGGCAAGTTTTCCAATAACTTTTCAGTACCCCGTTGCTTCGCTTGTTGCAATGCCAAGTCTACATCAGCAAAGGTGCTGAACATCAGCAAACAGTGTTTCAGGTCTCTTTGCATCTTTGCGATACGCTGCGGTTCCTCATCGCTCATCTGTTGCCAACACTTTTGCCACACACTTTGTAACCGTCGATGCCCCAAAGTAACCCCTTGCATAAACAGCTCAACCTCGTTGTCTTTTTCGCCTTTTGTAGGAAGGCGATAATATGCAGGTAGCTCGATTATCTCATTACGCATTTGAGCCAGTTGTTGCTGCAACAATGACATTAAAATATGGGTCAGTTGATCCGCTTGTTCGGTGCTTGCCAATTGACCGCGTTGATCAAACACCCAAATCAACCATTGCTCAGGCATAGGGATTTCCGGGCTGGCACCTACCGCAAAAATCAGGCCTCGAACCAACTCCGGAGGATAAATTATGCCTTGAAGTTCGTTAATATAGAGGGTTTCTAATTGTTGAAAATGATCAGACATAAGCCAAAATCATCGCCTTTTACCGCATAAAACTGGACTCAGTATCGCACGTTCGTTGTTCGAATCAATCTACACTCTTAATTCAGCATATAAAATGCTTGACCTAAGACCACAGAATAACGTTATACTATAACAATTGATATAGTATAACATTTCTGGAGAAGTGCGCCATGTTGACACCTTTAATGACTCGCCGAGCTCTGATATTCAGTGCCGTTTCAGCAGCACTAGTTGCCAACTCAGTGAATGCTCAGGACAAAGTCTCTCAAAAAGATGAAGAACCTGTTGAACGGTTGATCGTAACTTCCAAACCCTTAAATAAATCGGTTTTGGAATCTGCAACGCCTGTTACTGTGCTGTCTGGAGAAGATCTGGAATCACGGGTTGCTCCAACCTTAGGTGAAACCTTAAAAAATGTACCCGGTGTAAACAGCAGTTATTTTGGTCCTGTGTCCAGTAGTCCAATAATACGAGGCCTAGACGGCCCAAGAGTAAAAATTCTTCAAAACGGTTTAGATGCATCGGATGCCTCCCGTATTGGGCCGGATCATGTCGTGTCAACCGAATCATCCAACGCCACTCAAATTGAAGTTCTCAGAGGCCCCGCAACTTTACTATACGGAAGTGGTGCTATCGGAGGGGTGGTAAATGTGGTCGACAACCGCTTACCGACTGTGGCACGGGAGGGTGTACAAGGTAACGTCAACTACCTTTATGACAGCGTATCTAGCGAAAACACGTTAAATTTGAATCTTGATGGCGGCAGTGATGGCTTTGTTTGGCATGCTGACGGTTTTGATCGTGAAACAGAAGATTACGAGATCCCAGGCTACGGTGACATTGATGGTGAGGGTGAAAAAGGTGTATTGGAAAATTCATTCATCGATGCACAAGGTTATTCACTCGGTATGGGCTGGGTGACGGATGATATTAGACTGGCATTTTCTGCCGGGAATCTGAAAAGTGATTACGGCATTCCGGGTCACGCTCACCATGAAGAAGAACATCATGATGATGAAGAACATGATGATGAAGAGCACATGGATGAACACGATGAGCACGAGGATGCAGTTTTGTTTGGTCGACTCAAGCAAGACCGCTATCAACTGTTAGCCGATTGGCTATCGTTGCAAGGGCCGTTGAAAGAAGTGCATTTCAGAGCGGCGTATACAGACTACCAGCACAGCGAAATCGAAGATGGCCAAATAGGCACGACTTTCAGCAACGAATCATTGGAAACTCGTGTTTGGGCACACCTCAATCCAATTAATGATTGGAACAGTGTTGTCGGCTTAAATTATTTAAACAGTAAGTTTTCTGCATTGGGAGACGAGGCGTTCACGCCTGCATCGGAAACTCAAACCCTGGCACTTTTCGTGTTACAGGAAAAGTATTATGGAGACTGGTTATGGCAAGCAGGGGCCAGGGTCGAGCGAGTAAGTATTGATCCAGATAATGACTTTTATGTCGAAAATCTAGAACAAGATTATGTCTTTGCAAACCAAGACTATACCGCTGTGAGCGCTTCAGTAGGAACAGTTTGGAATTTGGATAAAAATCAATCTTTGGCCTTCAATTTAGCTCACTCAGCAAGAGCTCCCTCTGCAGCCGAAGTTTTCTCCAATGGTTTACATATTGCCACTAGCACATACGAGATTGGCGCAGGTTTTGACTTGGTGGCAGATGGCGATGAATATGACATTGAGCAATCTCAAAGCGCTGTAAAAAAAGAAACCTCAAACAACCTAGATATCACTTATCGGTTGTTTTCTGACACCTTACAGTTTGAATTCAGCGTGTTTTACAACAGAATCAGTGACTACTTATATCAACAAAACACTGGCTTAACCTCAGATCAGTTGCATTTTGGTCACGAGGAAGAGGACGAGTTGGAAATGGAAGACGGCCATGGACACGGTGGTGAAGCGCTACCCGTTTTCTTGTTCCGCCAGCAAGATGCCACATTCTACGGCTTTGAAACCGAGCTTGATTGGCACTTTAGCGATAGCTGGAGACTGTCTTCTTTTGCGGATTACAATCGAGCCACCTTGGACGATGACAGCGACGTACCGAGAATTCCGCCGCTGAGAATTGGCGCACAATTACATTGGGAAAATGATGATTGGCATGTGGAATTTGGCGCGACCCGCTACGCTAGCCAAGATCGAATTGCAGAATTTGAAACTCGCACCGATGGCTACACCTTGCTGAACGCTCAAGTCAATTATTATTACAGTACCCAGGACTTGGACTTTGTGGTATTTGTAAAAGGCAATAACCTGACGGATGAAGATGCCCGAGTGCATGCCTCTTTCATCAAAGATACTGCTCCCCTTCCAGGTCGCAGCATTGTGTTAGGTACCAAGGTGAATTTTTAAATCGACAATTTAAGAGGAACGTTATGCTCACACCCATTCCCGAACTGATTGCTCAGGTGAAAGCTTCGCTGCGCTGTGTGGATGCCAAAACGGCAATCCCAGAGTGCCAAGCAAACAATGGTATTTTAGTTGATGTGCGTGAGCCAGGCGAGTTTCAAACGGACGGAGTCGCATCCGCCATCAACATTCCAAGAGGGCTGTTGGAAATGAAAATGATGGAAATGGAAAAAGATTCGACTCGTCCTATCTACCTTCACTGCGCCACCTCAGCACGCGCGGCTTTGGCAGCAGAGCAACTCAAACGCATTGGTTACGAAAACGTCACGGTAATCACCTGTGCTCCTAAAGAAATTGGTTTAGCCCGTCAATAATCTTACTTTCCAGCGTTGGGGACAAGCATGAAAAAATTTGGACCCGCGCTGGTTGTCACTGCTGCCTTTATTGGCCCCGGAACAGTAACCACGGCCACTTTGGCTGGCGGTAACTTTGGCTTTGCTCTGGTGTGGGCACTGCTTTTTTCAGTCATTGCAACCTATGTGCTACAGGAAATGGCAGCTCGCCTTGGCTGGGTTACCGGTTCTGGGTTATCTGAAGCCCTTAGACAACAATTTACTGGTTGGAAAAAGTGGATATCCTGCGCTTTAGTCGTCAGCGCAATCGGCATAGGTAATGCAGCCTATCAAGGGGGTAATCTAACGGGCGCAGCCATAGGACTATCAGCCCTTGCTGGCGGAGACATATCTTTCTGGGCAGTTTCCATCGCTTTGTTGGCAGCGATTTTGTTGCTAAGTGGCCGCTATCACATCATTGAAAAAGCGCTCATCACATTGGTATTTATGATGAGTTTGGTATTCTTCATTACCTTATTTTTAGCTCAGCCAGATTGGTGGGCACTGCTGTTGGGGGCGTTTTCATTTCGCTTGCCAATTGGCGCAGAGTGGATGGTTATCGCACTGATTGGCACGACCGTCGTACCCTACAATTTGTTTCTCCATGCCTCTGTTGTTGCTCAATCCCGTGAACAAAAGGAACAGCAACCCAACAACCTCGGCAATGTTAGGATAGACTCTGCCTTATCCATTGGCTTGGGCGGATTGGTAACTTTGGCAATCCTGTCTTGCTCGGCGACCGCATTTTTTGCTACGGGTATTGAAGTGAACACTCAGAATCTGGCAACCCAGCTAGAACCTGTTTTGGGTGATTGGGCAAATGGATTTTTTGCACTCGGGTTGTTTTGTGCAGGACTCACCAGTGCCATCACAGCACCCCTTGCCGCAGCCTATGCGCTAACCGGCATGTTGGGTTGGCCAGTTGACCCTAAGCACCCACGTTTCAAAGCAATTTGGTTGACTGTCATCGTAGTTGGCGTGGGATTCGCCAGCTCAGGCGTAAAGCCTTTACTGGCAATTTTATTCGCTCAAGCGGCCAACGGCTTGCTGTTGCCGGTGATTGCCATCTATCTGATGGTCACGATGAATAACCGTACACTGCTCGGTAGTCATGCCAATGGCACAATCGCTAACGTCGCCGGCGGGATTGTCGTTTTGGTCGTCAGCGCCTTAGGTCTTTACAAACTCTTTAGCCTGTTTTAATCGGTTAAACGCCTCTTCGAGCATGCTTTTCGGACAGCCAAAATTGATCCGAACAAAACGTTGGTCGCCAAAATCTGCACCGGGAGAAGGTCCCACTCCTGCTGATTCAAACACCTGCTGGGGGTTTTCCACTCCAAGGCCACTGGCGTCAATCCAAGCTAAGAAAGTTGCCTCTACTTTGAGCATGCGCAGTCCGTTTATCGAAGCCACTTGCTGCTCGATGTACTCTAGATTTGCTCGCAAGTAAGTTAATAGCTCTGCATGCCAATCATCACATTGGGTGAACGCAATCTCTGTAGCTACCAAACCCAACACATTGACCCAAGGTACGATGCCGGCTCCGGCTGCCACAAAGCGACTGCGCAATTGGGCATTCGGTATGATCGCAAAAGACGCGCCCAATCCTGCAACGTTAAAGGTTTTGCTCGCCGCCATCAAAGTCACCGAACGCTGTTCAAGGCCAGGGAAATTGCCTGCGGGAAGATGCTTTGCTTGTTTATCGAGGATCAAATCACAATGTATTTCGTCACTGCACAGGATCACGTCATGGTCATTACAAATCGTCGCGACTTGTTGCATTTCCTCTTCGGTGAGTACCGAACCCACTGGGTTCATCGGATTGCACAAAATCAGAAGGTGGCAATCGGGATCAGCAGCACGGCGTGCTAATGCATCCATGTCCAGAGTCCAGCGCCCGTCTCGCTCCAATGTTGGGATATCAACCCGTTGCAAGCCATTGATTCCAGGAGCGGCCAACAAAGGCGGATAGTTGGGTGTTTGGATCAATACCTTGTCTTGTGTCTGGCTGAATGCTTTACAGGCCATATTGAAGCCGGGAACCACACCCGGTGTCCAAACAATCCATTTAGGGTCAATCTGCCAATTGTGACGATCGCTGAGCCAACGCACGATAGCTTGGTTGGCCGGTTCATACTGGGCTGGCAAAGTGTAACCAAGAAGACCATGATCCAGTCTCGATTTGAGTCCTTCAATAATGGCCTCGGGACAACGAAACTCGGTGTCGGCTACCCACATCGGCAGAATATCGCGGCCTTTGTATTTTTCCCATTTGAATGAATATGTGTCACGACGCTCAATGGTTTGGTCAAACTGCATAACAAGCCTAATTGAATTTAAGAGGGTTGAAGTAAGCGTGAAACTTTATCGGTTAAATCCTTATTTTTAAAGGGTTTGGCAATAAAATCTGTTGCGCCTTCACGAATCGCATTGACCACAGATTCTCGGGTAGCATCACCGGTGAGCATCAAAAACGGCACTTTTTGCGAACGTATTCGGATGGCGTGCAATATATCGAAACCTGAAAAATCCGGCATATGCCGGTCACAAATAACCAGGTCCAATTGGTTGATATTGACATCACGCAAATATTCCATCGCTGCTATGCTACTTGAGAAGGGCTTTACTTCGCCAACCACAATTTCATCTAATATATGCTTAACCAACTCCAGAGTGATTTGATCATCATCTACGACCACTACATTCATCTAGCATTGCCCTCAGTTACCACATTGTTTCTAGCATATACCAAGTTCACCTGACCTGCCGAATCGGTAAAGAAAAACTTGTTTGTGCGACCTTCAAACGAATCCATTGATGCAGATCAATGCGAACCTCAAGCAGGGCGAATAAGCTTATCCCATAGAAAATTCATCGGTCAACTCAACGGGAGAATAAGATCATGAAACAAAATGTTGGCATATTAGACACAGCTATTCGTTCCATCATTGCTTGTGCATTATTGGCGGTTGCATTAGAAGGTTTCTTTGGCACTACAGTAAGTTTAATCTTAACGGTAGCCGGTGCCATGTTGTGGATCAGCAGTATTTTTGGTGTGTGTTTCTTGTATCGTTTATTGGGTATTGATACTTATCCCGATTTTCACGACGATTCTTATCACGCCCACTAGTATTACTGAATCACACGACAAGGGCTTGGTCACTACTTAGAACAAGCCCATTTGTGCGCTGACTAACTCGTCGAAAGACACGCCGATAAAAGGCAAAATTCCCTCGGCAATGGGGCGAATTTGTTTATCCACATAATGCTGATAATCCAAAGCGGCAGTGCGGTATTCAATTGGTTGTGGCCCATCTAGGGTGACCCAATAGCGGATCCAGCCCTTGTTTTGATATTGCAAAGGCTTACCCTGTTTTGCATAGTAATCATCGGCGATGCGCGCCGCCTTTACATGGGGTGGAACATTTTTAGTGTAGCGATTTAGCGGCTGCCTGAGTCGTTTCCGATAAACCAACAAGTCGTCAAATGTTTGCTTGTGGATCCCTTCTACAATACCCAAAATATAACTTGTCACATCTTCATGATTAAACACTTTTTGATAGAGTTTCCGTTGAAAATCACGGGCCAACTCGGTCCAATCTGAGCGAACCGATTCCAAGCCTTTGAATACCAACTCCGGCGGTTGGTCCGGTCGATGTTTGAGCCCCGCATAACGCTTTTTGCTGCCGTGTTCTGAGCCACGAATGGTTGGCATCAAAAAGGTCTCAAACAAGGTTTCAAATTCAATCTCTAAGTGGCAAGGTAAATCGTACTCACGCTCAAGATTGTGTTGCCACATTGCGTTGATATCTTGAGCCAGGCGTTGCCCCACTTCAAATGCCTCGGCGCGACTGTCAAAGCCTTCCAGCCAAACAAAGGTCGAATCAGTATCACCGTAGATCACTTGGTAACCCGCTTGCTCGATAAAAGCCGCGGTCTTTTGCATTATTTGATGGCCCCTTAAGGTAATAGAGCTGGCGAGACGGGTGTCGTAAAAAGGACAGCCCCCCGAACCCAATACTCCGTAGAAGGAATTCATCAAAATTTTAATTGCTTGGGAGCGAGCCGCATCTTTGTTGCGTTTTGCCTCATCTCGCTGTTGCCACAAGGAGGTGATAATGTCCGGTAGAAAGTGACGTTCACGAGAAAAGTATGCGCCACGGAACCCCTCTATGCTGTTTTCGGGCGACAGCAATCCTTCTACCAAGCCAAGGGGATCGATTTTGAAGGTGCGAATGATAGACGGATACAGACTTTTAAAATCCAAAACCAATACGTTTTGGTACAGGCCAGGTTGGGAGTCCATTACATATCCTCCGGGACTGGCCAATCCGCCACCGACGGGACGATTGGGAGAGATATACCCAGCACGATGGAGTTTCGGTAGATACAGATTGATAAAGGCTGCGACTGAGCCCCCCATTCTGTCCAGTTCCAGCCCTGTCAGGTGGCTACGCAGCACCAAAAAGTCGATGATGTTGGTATGGGCAAAAATTTCCAACACCAACACACAGTCCTGCAAATTGTATTCAGCCAGCGCCACCTTGTTGTGCTCAAAGTCGTGTTCGATTTGCGCTAATCGATTTTCCGGATCTTGTGTTTGCTTGCCTTTACCTAACAGGGCACGAGCAACATTTTCTAAACTGAAGCTTTCAAACTGGTAAGTGGCGGTTTTTAACGCATCGATACCGTCAATAACAATGCGACCTGCAATATCAACAAATCCCTGATTGGACTCATTGCGAGCATCTCGCCAGCGTATCTCGCTGCCATCCCGACCTAACGTCAAAAGTACATTGCAAGTCTTCGCCCGTTCTATAAGTAGCCGAACGTCAAAATTGATAACATTCCAACCAATAATGAGATCGGGATCAAATTCCAATATCTGCGCCACAAACTGTTCTAGCAGGGCTTTCTCATCTGCCACCCAGTGAATAAATTCCGGGCCCGGTTGAGGACGACCAATCATTAATACTTGTTGCAATGAATCGGCAGCCAATCCAATACTAAAAAGTTGCCCTTGGGCACTGCATTCGATGTCAATGGAGAGAACTTTAAAGTTCGGGTGATACTCGCAGGGCTTCAGCTTACCTTGGGAGAGATTGAGCCAATTTGCAGGACTGTTGACGGCTTCCACGCCGACAAAAGCAGCCGACCCATAGACAAATCGTTCCATCAAATATCGGTCCGCGGGTCGGATGTCATCTTCGTAACAACGGATCCCAGCGACTTTAAGGACCTCACGTGCACGATAATATTGCTGTACTGATTGAAAATAGACACCACTGACGTTGCACTGCTCGAAAGACTTCAACTGCAGTGGTCGTAACTGACCAAGTACTTGACTGTGCCGCAACACCTTTCTGGCACGATCCTCATCGCGGCTCTCGATAAAAAATACCGATTCTTGTGCATCTGTGAGCAATTTGACCGGACCTAAATCGGTAGTCATCCAAAACTCAATATAGGTTTTGCCTTGACGCTCTACATGGGTGCGATTAAGGATAAACCCCTCGGTAGGGGGGGAAGATTTCAACACAATAGATTTTTCGGTTTCAACATCGAGACGCTCGAGAGTATATCAAGAATCTTCTTCCAATGGAGCTAAGCAAATCTGATCTCGTCCTTGATGCTTGGCTTGATACAGCGCCTCGTCGCATTTAAGCAAAATGGCTTCTTGATCCATGTCTTTTTGCAATACCGCCAAGCCAACAGAGATGGAAATCACTAAACCTTCGACTTGCAATTCACGAGACAACGCCTTCACTTTGAGGGATAAACTTTTCAAACTGTTAGACGCATCATTTAGCTGAGTATGAGGTAAGGCAATCAAAAATTCTTCGCCACCAATGCGCCCCACCACATCACTGCTTCGAAAGGTTTTAAGACATAGCTCGCCAAAGGCACGGAGCACTTTGTCACCGACTTGGTGGCCATATTGATCATTAATGCGTTTGAAAAAATCGATATCGACTATTGCCACACTCAACCCGTGCTGATGTCGGCTCGACAACTGAATTTGCACATCCAGCAATTCCAAACATCGGCGCCGATTGGCCAAGCCAGTCAAGCCATCGGTATTCGCCAAAGACTCCAATTGAGCACGATTTTGCTTGGTACGATACGCCATCACCACCAACAAAGCACAGATAATCAAAGTCGCGCCAAACAGTAACATCAACTGTAAGTTTTGTGTCTCTGCGGCTTTAAGGTTTTCCTGTTGCAATCGATTCTGTTGCGCCAGCAGTTCATTTTCCCGTTCTTTCACGTCAATTTCGTATCGAGAGCGTAAGGAATGCAATTGTTGCGTACTCTGCTGACTGTAATACTCCTGCCGCGGTGCCACTGTCGTCTGCAGCAAATCATAAGCTTGTTTGTGCTTACCTTTTGCGGCCAGGAATCGCGCTTTTACTTCATCCAAATCCAATTTTTGAATGGGCATCGTTTGGGGATCGATTTGCTGATAAGCCGCATTGAGATAGTTCTCACCCTGTTCCAATTGGTCTTGTATAATCGACAAAATCACCAAAGTTCGATAACAATCAACCAACAAATAGCGATTCTGACTCGTTAAAAAAATACCCAAGGCTTCTTGCAACAAAGTCTCTGCTGTCTCCAATCGCTGTTCCGCTATCGCAATGCCTGCCAACTCTTTTAAAGCGTAACCGACACCTTGTTCGTCCCCAACTTCTCGGGCCAATTGTTTCGATTCGAGCAATAACTCACGCCCTTCTTGAGTCTTGCCGATATTTTTATAAGCCCGCCCTAGTCCATACAATGCAATACTCAGCTCTAAGGTTTCACCATTCTCTCGGCTGTATTGAGCGGCTTCTTGAAAGAAGGGGATAGACAACTGATCTTCTTGTCGATATTCGTATACCAGAGCTAACATGCTCGCGACATTTCCTTTGCTCAGCCCTGGCCCATTATCTGGGGCAATATCATAAGCTTGCTGTAAATCAGTCAAGGCCCCGGTGTAGTCTACCAAGCTGATCCGTAAGCTTCCCCGAACAAACAGAGCATCCACCAGCAATTCTGGGATGTCATTTAGCTGAGCCCATACAATAGCCGCATTGGCACCTTTCATACCCGAACTGGGAGAACCCACCAGATCATAAGCGTTGGCTTCTTGAAGTTTAAGATTATGGTATAGCCAGGGTTGCGACTGCCCATTGATCAGAGTTAAACCAATTTGCGCATGTTCCAACGCTTCATGGGGGTAACTTAATGAATAAAATACTTCACTGAGCACCCCATGATACTGAGCTTTAAATAGATTGCTTTGGGATTTTTCTGGAGGGTTGCTTTTGAGCTGTTTCAAAACAGCTTCTGGTGATTTACCAATTGCGTTGGTCAACTGATCAAAAGGCGGCTGCCATTGAAATATAAGCTCCTCTGCTTGCGCAATAGGGGTCAAGCATAAGAGAACTAAATACAAAATGATGGTTTTCAATTTATACAACGGGTAACGCCTTTCTGTCAGCCAAAATAAAGTGTAGTGCAATTGTTGATAGATTAGTTATCTATGCTGATACCTAGAGTATCCTTCGAGACTCTCCACCAAGTCGTTCATCAAACGTAATCTACCGTTCAAGGCTCCAATTTCCAATGCTGTTGTCTAACACCTTCATCGATGTGCAGAACAAACACGTCACCATAGTCTTTTTCAGTTAACTCTTGCGCTTCCCCCCCAAGCAACCTCACCAGATCAGGTGTCGTGTTACTGTGGCCGACAATCAACACGTTTTGTTTACTTTCCAGTACTTGTTTGGCAAATGCCTGCAATGCCCTTGGGTCGTATGACTGGACTTCAATGCCTAGTACCTCAGCCGTGGGCGTTGCGGTCATTTGGGTACGTCGATAATCAGTACTAAACACCTGCTCAATGCCTTTTTCTTTCAACAGCTCAGCGAGTTTGTGTGCTCTGAGTTCCCCTGCGGATGTCAACTCCGGATCGGTTGAACCCGTCTGCTTTTCAAAATGTCGAACCAAATACACATCGAAAGCAAATGCATTAACGCTGATTAAACAAAGACATGCCAGTATCACTCGTCCCATAGTTTCATTCCTTTTTCACTCTCTTATGGCCAGATTTACTGATGATAAACGCAGTTGGGCAGGTTAACATAGTGCCAATTTGAAATACTTTTGTTTAGGACAGCACATGAGTCAGTATCAAGGGGCGATTCGAAAAATGCGGGTAGACGCTGAAAATGGTGGCATCGCCAAGTACACCTTGCCCATAGGAGAACATCTGGTTGACATGAACCCGCTGATTGGCCGTCAAGTCAGAGTGTCTTTTGCGCAAGAGATTTATTGTGTCCACTGCAAGACAAAAACCAAGAAAAGCTTTAATCAAGGGTATTGCTACCGCTGCCTAATCACCCTTGCCCAATGTGATTCTTGCATGATCAAACCAGAGAATTGTCACTATCATTTGGGCACCTGTCGAGAGCCCGACTGGGGCGAAGCCCATTGTTTGACGGATCATTTTGTTTATCTAGCCAATACCGGTAATACCAAAGTGGGCATTACCCGTCACGTTACTGATGGCGTATCCAGCCGCTGGATTGATCAAGGTGCAAGTCAAGCCATCCCCATCCTGCGGGTTAAAAATCGTCTACTCAGCGGTTTAGTTGAGACTGCAATCAAAGCCCATATCGGCGACAAGACAAACTGGCGCACTATGCTAAAGGGTGAGCCCCAAAAGGAAGACTTGGTCGCATTGAGAGATAAGCTACTAGACTTGGTGCAGCCTGAATTGGATACATTGACACAGCAACATGGACTGCAAGCGATTCAATCTTTGCATAGTGAGGCGGTGAGTATTAACTACCCAGTTGACAATTATCCGGTCAAAATAAAATCCATTAACTTAGACAAAGACATGGAATTTACTGGCACTTTAATGGGGATCAAAGGCCAGTACTGGTTGCTAGATGGAGATCGCGTGATCAATATGCGCAAATACGCAGGGTATGACTTGCTCTTCGACACTCAATAGCTAAAACAAAATAGGTAATTCTCATGGCAAAAAGTTTGCTGCGGGCCGCTGTGATACTCAGTTTCTCAGCCCTTTTGTGTGCGGCGTTAATTGTGATGACAGACACAGCCGTCTATCAGAATCTACCAAGTATGGCCTGGGTTGCCCTTGGCGCATTTGGCATCCAATGGCTCGGATTTATCCCCGCCTTTGTGTGGCAGACAGAGCGCTACTATGATCTGATGGGCAGCGTGACTTTTGTCGGTTCAACTTCGCTGGCTTTTTACTTAGCTGAGCATCTCACCCTCACAAGTGCAATGTTTGGTGCAATGGTTTTAATATGGACGCTACGACTTGGCGGATTCTTGTTCTTACGAATTCTACAGGACGGCAGTGATTCTCGCTTTGACGAGATCAAACCCGACTTTTGGCGTTTTTTCGGTGCTTGGACCTTACAAGCTTTGTGGGTGGTGATCACGGCCAGCCCAGCTTATCTGGTCATTCTGACCGCACCGCAAAGCCTGCAAGGACTAACGGTAGTGGGAATAATAGTGTGGGCGATAGGTTTAATCGTCGAAACCACAGCAGATTGGCAGAAACGTCGCCATCGTAAGGAACAACCCAATACTTTTATTCAAAGGGGTCTGTGGGCTTGGTCCCGTCATCCAAATTACGTCGGAGAAATTACCCTATGGAGCGGCGTTTTCGTCGCTGCACTGCCCTATCTTCATGACTTTCAATATGTGGTGATACTTTCGCCACTAATGACTTATCTCCTGTTGACTCGTGTGAGTGGAATTCCTATGTTAGAGAAAAAAGCGCTAGCAAGGTGGGGGGACGACCCTGCATATCAGGAGTATCGGAAACGGACTCGCACATTGTTTTAGAGCTGACTGTGTGTCATTCCGAGAGGGAGTGTTGGCCTTAATTGAAATAAAAGCGATTTCGTCCGTCAAGCTTGGCTTGGTAAAGGGCTTGGTCCGCACGTTCGAGCAGAACAGTAAAGTCTAACTCAGAGTCTTTGGGCATCACAATGGTCGCGCCTGCACTGAGGGTAACCCGACCCAAGGGGGAATTTGCATGTTCAATATTCTGGCTCTCAAGTTGATTAAAGATATCTTGGATAACGGTTCTTGCACCTTGCTCGTCGGTTTTGGGCAATACACACAAAAATTCCTCTCCGCCAAAACGAAATGGCATGTCATTGGGTCGGTGCAAACGCTTTTTCAAAATATCTGCCACACTGGATAAACAATTGTCTCCTTCAAGATGACCATTGCCATCGTTAAACAATTTAAACCAATCAATGTCTAACAGCACCAGAGCACAGGGTTCCAAACTCCGATGTACCTCCCTCAAGGTACTCTCAATGGTTTCGTCAAGCATATGGCGGTTGTATAACCCAGTGAGTCCATCCAAGTAGGTGAGTTTTCTGAGCAGATCCGTTTGGATTTTGAGTGCTAGGTGGGCCTTGACTCGATTGCGTAGGGTCGCAGCGACAAAAGGCTTAGTGACAAAATCAACCGCCCCGGCATTCCAACATTTCTCCTGTTCTTCTAGTCCCGCTACGCCGGTAACAAATATGATGGGAATGTGTTGCGTTTGTTCATCTTGCTTGAGCTTTTCACACAATTCTAAACCCGACATTCCGGGCATTATGACATCGAGAAGAATGATATCTGGAGGGGTTTCATGACATATTTGCAGAGCTTGTTCCGCACTCTCAGCGGTCAAAACCTTACTTTGCTCAGCCAACGCTTCACTGGCAATAGTGCGGTTGATCAGCTCATCATCGACAATCAGTACAGTAGAATTTACCAAAGCATCTTTTGCTTTTTGGACGTTGAACTTAATCACCGACCACTTCCTGAATATATTTCTAATTTCAGTCTAAAAAGCTTTAAGCGAAAAGTCCAAAAACTTTGTTCCAATGCTACCAAATACGATTAATCTAGTTGAATCTGGATAGTTTTCAGGGCATTAGCTGGCATATCAACTTTGGCAACTTTGTCTGCAACTTGTAAATCAAAGGTCAACGGTGATTTGCTGGTGTTGAGCAATTGCACACTCAACAGATTGTCATGGTTCACACTAGCGCTGGCATGCAAGGTATCTTCTGGCAAAGTACCCAGAGTAGTGACGGTTTTCACTGCCCTATCCCCAGGTCGAATAGTGCGACTAAATTGCTTGAGCACGTGAAAAATAGGGGTGTAGTACACTTCGCCGCTTTGGGTGTCGATCATGATGGGCGCACCGCAATAATTCCCCACATGATTCGGACCGCCGTGTTTGTCTAACACGATATTCCAATCAATCCATCCATTCATCCAATGATTGAAGCTGACGATGATATTGCGCGCATAGCGATGCACCGGTGTGTACTTGGGATGGTCTTCAGGATTTGGTGCCCATTCAGCGGTGTAAGCCCAATCGGTAGCATTGGGATTCCACCAAAAATCATCATTAGCAAACCAACCACTCTCTTGGAATCCCTCTGGATCAGCAATGCCCTGAGGGGCCGGTTTGCCCAGATCGTCTATGGTTCCCTCGGTGTGAATGATTGTGTGTTGTGGAAATTTCTTATGAGTCGCTTCAAGGGCATCTTCATAGACTTTGAAGGTACTCTCATACCAGTGCACCGCCATACCATATACGTACTGGGCACTGTCCTTATCGCCCAAAATGACATCTGCCCAATGCTCTAGCCCATCGCGATTTTGGTCATAGGCCAAGAGTTTGATGTCCGCAAAGGGGCTGGCGGCTAGTTTTGGCCCAAGATGCTGTTTAATAAAGTCGCGCTGACTTTCCGCGGTAAAATGCATGCTTTCCCATTGTCCTGAGTTGCCATGGGGTTCGTTAACCGGTGTCAAAGACCAAATCGGTACACCTTCCTCTTGGTACGCATGCAAATACTTCACTAAATAGTCTGCATACAAAGCTTCATTACCGGGTTTTAAGCTACCACCGGTTCCTTGATGATTGGTTTCCGCAGTTCCAGGAATGAACCAAGTTTCGATGTCCTTCATCCATGCTGGGGCTGTCCAAGCGGAGGCCACGATACTAATGGGCTGTTGACCTTCACGTTGCTTAATCTGGTTGGCCATTTTAATCATTGGCAACAAGTCGAAACTTGGATCTTTGATATCGGGAAATTGCCCGACGTCAAATCCTTGCTTATCTGGCGCGATGGTGAAGTGTTCGAGTTTCCGATCGTCGGCAACATCCGCATAGGAATACTTGCCGAAAACCGAAAAATCCGTTGCGCCGATGTGTGTTCTAGCCAAAGGAAAATTCGCTCCGTCGGCAGAATAGACAGCATCCATAACTTCTTGGCGCTTTTCAGCAGTTAAATGAGCAAGGACAAAGGCAGAGGACTCGGTAAATGAGGAACCTACACCATAAAGGGTTTGCTTCAAACGATCTGGAAAAACCTGTACGCGTGTGGTGCTTTCCCCTTGTGAATTCTCAAATGAGATGGGCGCGACCGAAGCCATATTTTGCCCCTGTTCACTGGTTACCCACACCGCTTGTGACTGTTTAAAAGTATAACCTTGCGACGGAGTTGGGTTGCTATTTTCCACTTTACTACACCCAATCAATGTAACGCTCATCAAAACCCCTAACGCAACCTGACTTTTGAAGCTAACCATCTTTTTTCCTAACATTTTTTTAACGTTTAAGGATAAACTTCCAAAGTCCAGATCACTAGGTAATCCCGTCCAAGCCATCGCAATCTCAGACCGCCTCAACGTTTATTTCGCGAAAGTGAGATTTCAAGGGATTTGACGAACGAGGGAAATGCCTTGCTTTGACTCATCTCCTTTGGATAAAGTGCTGGTCTTTGACCCGCCAGGTACCAAACGAATGTATGTTCCTAAAGCCTTTGAACAAAAAGATCAGCAGGTATTGTTGGATTTTATCCACCAGTTCCCGTTTGCCACTTTGATTGGCTCGGGTTCAGGTCAGTTAGAGGCGGCTCAATTTCCCCTGATAGCAGAACTGCATGACGGAGAACTTCGCCTTAAGGGTCATATGGCTCGGGGTAATTCCCTTTGGAAGCTATGGCCACAAAACAGTGAGGTTATGGTGTTATTTCACGGTCCCAATTGCTATGTATCGCCAAATCTTTATCCATCCAAACAAGAAAATGGCAAAGCCGTCCCGACTTGGAACTACGTCACTGTGCAGGCTAGAGGTACGATCGACTTTGTTCATGACAGCGAATTTCTAACAGGACTATTGAACCAACTGACCTCAATTCATGAGAGAGATCAAGAACAACCTTGGAGCATGGACGACGCGCCTCACACTTATATCTCTCAGCTCATTGGTGCGATAGTTGGCTTTGAGATTCGTGTCACAGATTTGCAAGGCAAATGGAAGCTGAGCCAGAATCAACCAGCAGTCAACCGTGCTGGCGTCATTGAGGGCTTAGCGAACGCCACTCATCATGATATGCAAGTGATCAGTGAGTGGGTCGCTAAAGCTCAGCCAATTTAATCTTTACTGGTAGGTGGTTTTGCCCTCTTTCTTCGCGACATCCCAACCACCAACAAAATCGCCACAATGCTGAGTAGTCCAAAGGCAACCAAAAACGACATTAACAAGCCGTTTGTGCCTAACAAGCTCAGCGCTACTGCCAAGGCAATAATGACCAGAATAATTATGATGTGTTTTAACATAGGACACTTGGGTTCACGCTTTTGGCGCTTTCCCCCTCACGGCATTCGCTACCAGTGAGATCACCAATAAAACGATAAAAATGAAAAAGATAATCTTTGCAATGCCGGCTGCCGCGCCTGCAATACCGCCAAATCCAAGGATTGCTGCGACAATTGCAATGATAAAAAACACTAATGCCCATGAAAGCATGATGGTCTCCTTTGTCTTTAATGTGAAAAAGCAAAACTTCATTAGACAAACAGCAGATATCAGGCCACAAACGCCAGAAATCCATAAAAACTTGTTTTATATAGGTATTTTTTACTATTAGTGGGAGTGATTGATGAGGGATCCCGATAGAATAGGAAACTTTTACGTTCTGGAATGTAGGAATTTCAAAAAGAAAAGATTGATCAATGTTTTCGTGAAACGGCACCCGAAACATATGAACGAATGGTGCAGATGGGGAGACTTGAACTCCCACGACCGTAAGGTCACTAGCACCTGAAGCTAGCGTGTCTACCAATTCCACCACATCTGCAAATCGAGATGGATTCTAACCATAAGCGATGCCCAGAGAAAGATCTATTTGTAAAAAAAACCAAAAAAGCCATGAAACGACATTCGCTGTCTGTTCTCAACGTTTAAGAGTTGGGCGCTTTCCATTCGAGTAGCAACTCCATTAAGGTTTGGGCAGCAATCTCTGAAGAACGATTGATGTCTTCAATAGGTGTATTGTCGCCCAATTCATAGGTCAACGCAGGTACACCATAAACCTGGTAAAAATACGTTTTGGTGGTCGCCAAGTTAGCATTAATACCAGGTCTGGGTTCGAATTTAACTGGCGATCCTGATTGTTCCATTCTCGCCAGCCAGGTCTCAACCAACTTGGGAAAACGGTCATTTGCCTGAGAGGGGTGATAATAGAAAATATCCCGCCAAGTCGAATGAAAATCGATGCTCATCCATAAATCACGACCATCGAGCTGCTGTTCGATAAAACCAATCGTTTGAGCCGTTTCCGCTTGGCTAAAGGGTCCCCAATCTCGATTCAGATCGATGCCATTTTTGTTGTGCCGCCAATTGCCAGCTGCCACCCCATCTGGATTCAAATTTGGGAAAATCAATAAATTAAAACGTTGTAAAAAACGCTGGGATAAATCAGTCGGCTCCAGCAACGCTTCGACAAAGCCTTGCATGGCTTGGGCCCCGGTGATTTCCGGTGGGTGCTGGCGACCAAAAATAACCACAGTAGGCCGACTACTAGATTGGGAAACAGTGAGCGCGACTAAGGGACGCTTTAGTTCAGATTGACCATATTCGACAACCTCAATGTACTTATGTCGCTTCTGCAGCATTGAGATCCATTGATGATAATCTTCGTTGTCAATTAGAGGTTGAGCTGCCACCCAATAGTGCCCTTGTTCGAGCGCCAAGTTCAAACTCAAGGTTTTTTTGTCCTCTGCGACGGTGACATTCTGCTTGTCTATGGGTTGCCAGTTAGCGCCGTCTGTACTCAACTTCGGCCAATAGCGATGCTTGCTATGACCGTATTGAAACCGCAAAGAGATATCAGTGGCAGTTTGCACTGTGAGTTTTATGGCGTACCACGGGCTAGAATTGATGGGGGTATTTTCTGGCAACAGAGTAAAGCTGAAATCCCCATCTTGGCTCACCTGACAATCACTGGCTCGTCCCATCTCAAAGTCAATCGAAATAGCTACCTTTGGTGAAGCACACAACTCGGCTTTGGGTTCTGTAGTAGCCGCTGAGCTTGCAAAACAAACACAGGCGATAGCTATCCAGCGCAGTACGAACATTGACTATTACTGCCCGTAAAACTGTTGATGAGTCTGCCACGCGATGGCCTGCAACACTTGCGCATCCTCTTTTGACAAGCCAGCGTGATAGACTAAACCGACGGGAGAGGCATCATACAACGCGGCATAAAACACACAGGCAGCTAGGTATGTGCCTGCAACACTGGGATGTTTCAGCACCTTTTTGTAGGTGACCTGACCATCTTCAGTAAAGCCATCCACGTCCGGCACATAAAGATCAATATTAGGCGCTGAGCGACTGGCGGCATCAAATGCTAAACCCACAGGTACCACCAACGCATTGAGTGCATTGCCTTGCTTGGTGTAAGCCTCGGCCAATGCCTCGGTCATTCCCTCCTCACCTTGATAAGCCCAAGTCATAAATAAGATCGGTTCAGTCCCTTTTGACCGGACAAACTTAGCGATGGTCTCAGTCGCCGTGATAAAGCTTTCTTGATGCTTCTTGCTGATGGGGCCGTTCGAGAAATCTTGCAGTACGACTCTGTCCCACTGACGCTCCGGCTTATTTTTGAAAAGTGGCGGCAATCCAGCCATATGCTCAACCAATCGTCCACCAGAGATGGCTTTTAGACGAAAGCGAGATTGACCCGATTGCCATTTTCCTCCTGCTTTCACCAAGGCACTCAAGTGATTTTGTATACCATCGTTGTAATAACTGAAACTGTTACCGACGAACAAGACCCGATTGGCGCTGGGTTCAGGTTTCACTTGTGGTTTGGTGTTTGCCTGTATCTGAATTGATATACTGAAAAAGACCCAAAAGACCGCTAAGGTTTTTAATAACGACTTACTCATAACACTCCCTACTGTAACAACCATGGTGCCCACCAGATGGCAACCATTGACAATAAAACCATACCAATCAAGTTCAAGATAATTCCGCTGCGGATCATTTGTGGAATGGTCAGCATACCTGATGCGAAAACAATCGCATTGGGCGGCGTGGCAACAGGCAGCATAAAGGCACAACTGGCAGCCAGTGTGATTGGCACCGTTAGCAGCAGTGGCGACAAATCCGCTTGAAGAGCAATGGCGGCAACTACCGGCAAGAAAGTCGCAGTAGTAGCCAAATTACTGGTCATCTCAGTCAGAAATATCACCATCCCTGTTGCTGCAACGATGAGCGCGACAATGCCGATGACAGTCAACGGTGTCAGACTCTCCCCCAACCAAAGTGCTAAACCACTGGATGACACAGCCGAGGCAAGACTTAAACCGCCACCAAATAAAATCAACACTCCCCAAGGGACTCGATTTGCATCGTGCCAGGTCAATAACTGTGGCTGGTCTTTTGAATTGCTTGGCAGTAAAAACAACAACAAAGCGGCAGCCATCACGATGCCCGAATCGGTGATCCCTTCAATGCCAAACCATTGCATCACTGGACGTCTTAAGATCCACGCTAAAACCACCAGAATGAAAATACCCGCCACCCGCTTTTCAGCCGTTGACATAGGCCCTAATTCCGAGCGTAACTTGACTAAATGGGATTGCACTTCTGGGTTAGCGGCAATATTTACCTTGAAAGAGAATTTTGTCAGTACCCACCAGGCACAAGGCAGCATTACAGCGCTCACCGGGATCCCAACCGCCATCCAGGTGACAAAATCAATTTTGATTTGATAGTTCTCGGCCAGAAAAGCCGCCAGCAAAGCATTTGGCGGCGTTCCTATCAAGGTCGCCAGTCCACCGATGGTGGCACCATACGCGAGGCCCAATAGCATAGCGGCTTGAAAGTCTTTACGTTGTTGCTCAGCAATGCCATCGCCGTTTTCACATATGACCTTGACCACCGACAAGCCAATGGGTAACAGCATCATGGTGGTGGAGGTATTCGTCATCCACATCGAAAGCAAGGCAGCGACCACCATAAATCCGGCGATCAAATGGCTACCATTGGTACCGGTTCGTGTCAGGATCAGCAATGCGATACGTTTATGCAAGTTCCATCGTTCCACCGCAATAGCGAGAAAGAAAGCCCCCATAAACAAGAAAATAATAGGGTGTGCAAAGGGCACCGCACTGTCTTTGAAGCTCAGCACACCCAGTGGATCAAAGGCCACTAAGGGAATGAACGCCGTAACAGGCACAGGTATTGCCTCGGTCGCCCACCATACTGCCATCCAAAGCCCAACTGCAGCGGTGCGCCACGCTTCAGTGGACATGCTAGTTTGAAAGCCGTCTAAGACCATCATTAAGGCGAAAATTGCTGGGCCGAGTACCAGCCCTATGTCCTGATAACGGGGGCGAGCATAATCGTTGTTCTGATTGGCGGATCGTTCTGTCATAGTCACTTATGAATATCTACTTCTGAGAATCAATGAATGGAAAAAGGGGAGACACGGTCTCCCCAATCGCTTTAAAAGAACGCTTTTACATCCAGATAAAAGTTACGACCGATATCGCGATGAGCATCGGCGAAGTAACCAAAATCAGCATCTGCTAGTGGGGCGCGCTCATCCGTTAGATTGCGGATCCCCAGACGGAAGCGGGTGCGCATATCGTCCATTCGCCAAGTATAACTTACCGTTGCATTAAAGGTAGTCATCGACGGGATCACATATCGAGTGCCATCTTCCAGTGTCAGCGAGTCTTGATAGAACTCACCAATCCGGTTGCCACTCAAAGACATGGACCAATCGTCGCCGCGCCAGGATATTTTCGCCGTGTGACGTTGTTTCTGATTGCCATCTTTTTCAATCAAATCTGCGAAGCCTGCCACCGGATAATTGGCTGGCAAAATTCCCTGTTCTTGAGCCTCGACTAACTTGGCCGCTTCACCGCCTGCTTCTTGTTCGAATTTAGACAAGAAGGCACCGTTGTACTGCAAATCCAAATCGCCACCGGCAAATTCCATGCTGTAGTAAATACCCAGGTCATAACCTTCTACGGTGCGCTTATCCAAGTTCGCGTAGATGTCTTCGATAAACTTAATGTCACCCGCCGGGCACAAACCGGCAGCGGTGTAGATTGCGATTTGATCGGCATCCGGGTCATCTCGCTGAACCGCATCGTTAGTCGGACAGCTGTCTACCGTACCGGACAGGCGTTCAACCAAATCCAACAAAGTATGGTTTTCTTCGCCTAACAAGCCAATGGTGTTGGTTTTCTCGATAGACCAGAAATCCAAGGTGACCGTCAAATCTTTGATGGGTGTAAACACCAAACCAATAGAAGTATTGGTGGATTCTTCCGGTTTGAGTTGATCGCTGCCTTCTGCAATCCGCTGGGTTGAATTGACGCAGTCCAATACGTCTTGATCGGGATCGCCACCATTTTCTGCGGCATAAACACAGGTCCAATCGGTACGAGTGTTATTTCGAGCAACGATTTCTTCGTTGATGGTGACCAAGTTGGGCGCTCTAAATGCTTCAGACCAAGAACCCCGCAATAGCAAACTGTCTATCGGACGATAGCCAAATGCGACTTTACCTACCGTGGTGCTCTCAACGTCAGAAAAATCTTCATAACGCACGGCCACTTGCACATCCAAGTTTTCCAGTAGTGGCAATTGCAACTCAGTGAACAAAGAGGTTACTTTACGAGAACCACTGTTATCTGGCGTTGGACTGGAATTCACCACATCAGAAACATAGGGATAGGTGTCCCCTTCCCAGTCGGTAAATACAATCGTGCCATCTAGACGGTCATCTCGATCATCTTTGAAACTCTCACGACGATAATCCAAGCCAACCAGCACCCCTGCGTCTCCACCTGGAAGTTTGAACACGTTGGAATTGAAGAATTTCACATCAAAAGTAGTTAGAGTGGTTTCACTTAGACGTTTTACATCAATAAGCGCCCGCTCTATGTTGTTATCCACGCCACCGGAGAATGGGTTGTAGGCATTGGCAGTGGTATCGTTTAGCGCTTCTTGCATCAATGTGTTAGAAACGCGATTGTGGGTTATGTCATCCTTCTCAGCCTTCGAATAAGCAATCGCACTTTCCCAATCCCATTCGCCAAGTTCACCTCGGAAACCTTGGAGTAAGCGGAATGATTTGCCGTCGTTGTCGATGATCCGCGGCAGCTCGGCAAATCGGTAGTTGTCGATTTCCAATGCGAACCCTTCACAAGGTACGTCGGTGCCAATAATGTCATCGGATAACCGATTCGGCGAGCCACAGGGGCCGAAGGGATTCCAATAGTTATCCGCTGCGACACGCAATTTAGAGGTGGTAAAAGAAGCCGAAGGATGACGAATCAAATTGGTTTTCGATTGGTAGTAGGAAAACTCAGTAAAGGACTGCATGCCGTTTTCCAACTCGTGATTGACGAATACAAATAAATTCAATCGATCGAGTTTCGAGCTGATATCCCGGCCCATGGCGTTATAGTCCAGCCGATAGGTGCCACTGCCATCGGGTCCACCACAGGTTGTGGCATTAATAACATATTCACATCGGTCATCACCGATAGGATAGGTTTCAAATTCACCCGTGCGATCGGTTATCGGCCCATTGATATACAAACTAGAAACGCTCGGAATAATATCGTATTGGCCATACAAAGAGTTGGCCGTATCATTGCGAAAGGCGGTATCGCCCTCCCAGGGTGAACCTTCAGGAATGCGCGAACGAAAATCGGAGCTTGCCCAACGGGGATCGTCCAAGGAACTTACCCGGCCTCTCTTGTAGTAATTAAAAAAGGCGCTCACGTTGGTGCGACCTTCATTAAAGTCTTTACCCCAATCGATAGTCAGGGTCTCATCTTGACGAGGTAGCCCCTCAAATTCCGCATGACGCACCGCCACGTTAAAGCCGACAAAATCACTCTTGATGACGTTATTGACCACCCCAGCCACTGCATCGGCACCGTAAATGGCTGACGCGCCATCTCGTAGAACTTCTAATCGTGCCAAACCAGACACTGGAATGGTATTCGAGTTGACGGTATTAACAGGAACAAAGCTTCCGCCCACTTCTTCGGTTTGATAGCTGGCCGCATTAACCATGCGACGACCATTTAACAACACCAAGGTGTTACCGGTACCCAAATTGCGCAGGTTAAATGCACCGATGTCACCGCGGGCCGCGTTCACGCCACCGCTTATGTTTTCCGCTTCATTAAAAAAGTTTTGTCCGTTTTCTGGGATCAAGTCCAACAATTCATCACCCGAATCGATACCCAACTCAGCAATATCCTGAGCGTCAAATACCGATACGGCTAACGCCTCTGCGACTTGTCCACCACGAATGTGTGAACCGACAATGGCAATTTTTTCTACGCCCTCTTCAGGGTTTTTTTCTTGGGCATGAAGTGTCGCGCCAGACGTCATTGACGCTGCAAGGACGATAGGATAGCTGGCCTTAAAGCCTGCTCGATGGCGCAATACTTGGGTAATGCGATTTAACATGTTGCTTTCCTCGTGCTCTGTTTTTATATGGTATTTTTGCCTCACAGAATGTCTTGTTTGCATCCAATCGTCGGCAAGTTGTCATACCTATTTCTGTATGATTGATATAAAGACGAATGAACGGGGAAAACCCCCTATAAAAAAATTTTAAAAAGTTTAGGCGGAAGACTAGAAAAAGATGGAAGACAGAAAACCAAACACGATGAAGCCAATAGCCAAATAGGAAGGATTAAAAGTTAAAGAGGCTTTTTGTTCCTTATCTCGATTATTCATAGACGGGAAATGCAATATGTGGGAACGCTCGACTAGATGCTCCTGATCTTTGAGCATTGATGATTTCGCCCAGATTTCAGACAACTCTTCGAACGCCCAACGATGGGTAGGATCTTCATCTAACCAAATGAAAAAAGCCTGCCTCTGGGTTTCGCTAAGATCATCTGAGTCGAGTTTGGCAACCCAACCGATGGCTGCATCGATTACTTCGTCGGGTATACCGTGGCCTACCCATTCATCAAGAGACATTTACTTACGCCAGTTTTTTTGCCGCAGAAGATTTTGCTGATAAGTGTGAACGTTTTCACAGAGTTAAGGCAATGTTGCATACCTTTTGCGAGGTGATTTTCGACGGTTTTCACGCAAATTTCTAAATCTTGCGCAATCTCTTTATGGGATTTGCCATGTAACTTTCGCAACACAAACACCTGTCGACATATGGGTGACATGGTATTAATTGCCTGCAACAGCAATGCCTTTTCTTCTTCGTGCTTGCGATCATCATGCAGAGCGTCATGGCTATCGAGCTGCTCGTATTGCAGTCGAAGCGAGGAGGCAAAAGAATCTGCAACCTGTTTGTTGCGCAGCCGGTCGATAGCTAGATTGCGCGCCAAACGATAAACATATGCAGTTGGATTTTCAGGTACTTCAGATTGAGCCTGTTGATATAGCTTGAAGTAGGTTTCTTGAATGACTTCTTCGGCTTCCTCTACCGGCAACATTGCCACCAACGCTCGAAGCAGCTTAGCGCGGGTCGAAAGCACCAGTGCTTCAAACCAGTCGTCCTGCAACTTTTTCGCTGGAGCAGGCATCGCATCGGCACTCATGACACCGCACACGACGCTTGTTAATTTTTTGTAAAAGGAAGTCATAAGGGCGAATATGCCCTGTTCTTAGAAAAGATGCAAATTTCGATGAGTTGATTTTTTTTCGTTTCGCGCCTAACTTGAGGGGACTTCATCCTCGGTCGCTGACTTGGGATACTTTCCAACTGCGACCGTCACAATTCCCAATGGTAAGGAGCAACACTTTGTCAGACCCAACCTATGAGGTACCCAAAATCTGGATCCACGATTCAGAAAATGGTGGAAAATTTGCCAACATCAATCGTCCGACTGCGGGCGCTCGATTCGAACAAAAATTGCCCCGCGGCGAACATCCCTTCCAACTCTACTCACTCGCTACTCCCAATGGTGTTAAAGTCACCATTATGTTTGAAGAACTGCTGGCAATGGGAGTGAAAGAGGCAGAATACGACGCGTACCTTGTTAACATTGGTGAAGGCGAACAGTTTGGCAGCGACTTTGTGGCCATCAATCCCAACTCAAAGATTCCCGCTTTGATCGATACCAGCACCCGTCCTGAAACCCGTTTGTTTGAGTCTGGCTCAATGCTGTTGTATCTGGCTGACAAATTCCATGCATTTATTCCAAAAGACCTGGCAGGCCGCACAGAATGCTTAAACTGGTTGTTTTGGCAGATGGGTAGCGCGCCTTTCTTGGGTGGCGGCTTTGGCCATTTTTACAAGTATGCGCCGGAAAAATACCGCTATCCTATTGACCGTTATACCATGGAAGTGAAGCGTCAATTGGATGTACTCGACAAACAATTAGCACAGCATCGATATATTGCCGGTGAACACTACACCATCGCCGACATGGCTATTTGGCCTTGGTACGGCGCGTTGGTGCTGAATCAGGTTTATGAAGCCGCAGAGTTTTTACAAACCCATGAATATAAAAATCTGATGCGTTGGGCGACCCATATACAACACCGTCCTGCGGTAAAACGGGGGGTGATGGTTAACAAATCTTGGGGCAAAGAAAACGAGCAGTTGCACGAACGCCACAGTGCTAGCGATTTTAGCAAGTTAAAAAGTCAGTAAATCGAACTTTGGGACTATCGTTTCCATTCACGATAGCAGTTGCGGCCCGAATTTTTGGCTTGATAGAGGGCTTGATCGGCCCGTTCTAGTAATTGTGATTGGCTGGTTGGCGGATTTTCGCCCAGCCAATTTTCTACCACCGAAAATCCAATACTGATAGATACACAATCACTGGTCGTGGAGTATTGATGGGGGATTTTAAGGTCGCGAATATTCTGTAAGCATTGCTCCACCAGCTTGCGACAATCTTCTTGATGTATATCTTCCAGCACGATCACAAACTCTTCGCCACCATAACGGGCAACTAAATCGGTCGACCTTGCAAAGGTTGCTGACAAAGCTTTTGCCACCTCTGCCAACACTTTATCACCTGCCTGATGACCATAGTGATCGTTGTAGGGTTTGAACAAATCAATATCAGCCATGATGATTGCTAAAGGCTGATTGGCACGCTTTGTTCGTTGCCATGCCAGTTCGACCCCTGTATCAAAAGCACGTCGGTTAGCTAATTGGGTCAGAACATCTGTAGTAGAGAGTTTTTGCAAAGCTTGTTTTTGAGTCTTGATTTGCCCGATCAGTCGATTGAAATCTTCGGCCAAATTGACAAACTCTTCAACCAAAGAGACCTGCTTAATTTCGTCATAGTCTCCGGTTTTGGTCATCTTTCGTAACGCCTGTGCAGCTCGGCCAATGGGAACGACAAGAACTTTCTCGATAATAATTTGCAATACAAAGGCGAAGGCCAACAGCAACAATACCAAGAGCAGCGTCTGTTGATCGAAAAGTCTGAGCTTGGGCAACTTTTCATGGTGTATCAACAGGGTGAGTACGGGCTTACCTTTGTGGTCAGTGAGCGCGCGATAGCGAGTTTCCTCGAAGGACTCGCCTTGTAGACTGCCTTTTAATGGCTTGAGCGAGTGATTTACCGGTGTGTCCACCCATTTCACATCCAACTGTGCCAAATCTCCCAATCCTTGGATGAATTTCGGACGAATGATGCGCAAAAACATTAAATAGCCGTTAGCCGGTACACTAAAATCAGACTTGACCACGGGGCTTATGGCATAAAGGACTGGACCGAATTGAGTATCTAGAAATCCATGTTCTACATTCTGCTCAGTAATATTCATTAGGGAAGGAAATCGCACCTGCTCTACCACATCAGAGGCAAGAAACTCGGTAAAACGCCGATTGTTTTGTTCGTCATATTTGAGCGATTTTGACCAAACCACCTGTTTCGATGCATCAAACAGAAACACACTATCTACTTTCAAAGACTCAAAGGTGTCTGCTTGGTAGTTGGAAATTAAATAATCGGAGTTACGATTTATCAGAAAATCATAGGTGTCGTCCCAGATGGCGTAATCCCAAGTAAACAGGCGAAAAAAGCTCAGTTCCTTTTTCAATGCAACATCCAGTGACGTCAACTCTCGAGTTTGCAGAAACTCTAGGTTCTCCCTAAGCTTGGGAATTTCCACGAACCATCGATAAGCCAGTAAGAATGCACTAAGCACTAAGACCAAAAACAACGAAAAAAGCAGTGCAACCCGCCTCAAGTTCATGGGACACAACCTTTGATAAACTAAACAGCGTGTCTCTTCAAACGACTCCGCTACAGGATATAGTCAGTGTAGACATAGATGCGAGATTTACCTTATTTCGGCGACCCTATTCGCTCACATATTCGGACAACGAAAATGACAGGCATTGAATAAAACATATCGAACAGTTTGATCTCTGTACTCTCACTTACACAGCCGTATTTGTTAATCTAATTTTAATCTTCCCATAAAGTCTTGTTCAGACTGCTTTGCTACTCTACCTGCGTTTACTAATCACACCGCTAAACAGTGTGGTGCATTCATCTTTTTCAACCCTAAAAGGGGTTAAACGGAGTAGCTAGAATGAATACCAATAGTATAAAAATGGTAAAAAGTTATTGCGCTATTGCAATTTTCGGTGCCCTTGCGGCCTCAGCTCAAGTCAATGCAAAAGCGGTTTCTGATAGTGTTGTTGCCCAACAGAGAATGGCTCTGGAACAAGCTACTGACGGCAAGGGCTTTGGTCCACAATCTCCCCGTGATATTGACCAAACTTACGGCCTCAACCAACGACTATTCTCGATGGCTCCTAATCGCAGTGAAATGAATCTGTGTAATATCCATTTTCACAAAAACGCCGAACACAAAGGCGGTGAATTTACCACTTACGCAGGTAATGGTGATGGAAAAGGTTCAGATACGGGCTTTGTCTACAATGGCAAACTCAATAAAGACCAATTGAAAGCGGTCAAAGGCCAGGTTTGCGCCGCCAAAGGCGATCCCCTTCAATCGGGTGATACACTGGAAGTTCACTTTGTCTTCAGCTCAGCTCAAGTGCAACCGGGCCCGACTCTTGGTGCTTGTTTGTCAGACGCAACGATGAACCCTGCGCTGCGTGTCGAAGGTCAAGTTATCGTTTTAGCCAACGACAAGAATGCGTTGGACTTTAAAGAACTCGCCACCATTGCGACCGTAAACGGTTATCATCAGGCTCCAAATATCCCCAGCAACACGGGCATTCCAGTAGAATATTTAGGTTCCACTACCGGACCCAGTTACAACGAAAAGGCATCGCCACTGCAAGTGAGCTGGAGCGTTCGTCCTGAAGTAGCGGTCGTGAATATTGATAGCGTCGGCCAATGGTGTGAAGACAACGTATTTAACGAAGATCATGCTCACGGCGTACGCAACTTGGTGCAAAATCCTAAGTTATTGTCACCAATCAAATAGCTTGTCCATCGATTAGGGTAAATCGATAACCATTTCCTCGTAAGGTTTGGATGGCGATCTGAGGGTCGCCTTCCAGCTTTTTTCTTAGGCGACTAATGTAAACATCCACGATGTTAGTCTGCGGGTCACTGTGGGTTTGCCACACACGACTTAATATTCGCTCACGGGTGACCACCTTCTGTTTATTTTCCAGCAAATACAGCAGTAATTCGTATTCTAACTTGGTTAAACTCAATTCAATACCATCAAGGTGGGCAATGCGTTCTGCTTGATTTAACTGCAACCGTCCCAGTGTCAACCCTGAAACTTGACGCTTTGCTGGCGCATCAAGTCGTCTGCGTAGGGCGAATAGCCGCGCTAGCAATTCGTCAAAGTCGAAGGGCTTACACAAATAGTCGTCGGCTCCAGCTTGCAGCCCACTGACCCTTTCGGTTACCTCATCCAATGCGGTCAACATCAGTATCATTGGAGCTTCAGGTAGCGACTTGATAGCGTCGATTATGGTCAGGCTGTCCTGACTGCCAAACAGCCTGTCTAGCACCACTAAATCCGGTGAATGCTTTTTAATATGGGGCAATACCTCGTGCAGTTCACTTATCTCAGTGCACTCATAGCCTTCGGCCCGCAATCCTTTGGAGAGAAAATGCAATAACGGCTTTTCATCATCGGCCAGCAATATTCTCATTCTAAGCCTCCTGTGGCAGTGCAATGGTAAAGGTAGAACCCTGTCCTTGGGCCGACTCCACCGCAATAGTCCCGCCATGCCCTTCAATAATTGCCTTGGCAATGGACAAGCCAAGTCCCAGTCCGTCGTTGTGCTTACTAAAACGTACAAAACGCTCAAATATGTTATCGATCTCTGCCGCCGAAATGCCATCACCGCAGTCTCGAATTTGAATGTAAACCCAGTTCTGTTCGTCTTTAAGGGTCATTTCAATGGGCGTGCCCTCAGGAGAGTATTTGACCGCATTATCAAGCAAAATGGATAACACTTGCAGGATCCGGGGTTTGTCGATGTTGACCTGTAATAGGTTCTCACTTTGTGGCTCTGTGAGTTCCAAGGCCCGTTCAGGGTGTAATTTGCGCCATTTTTGTAACTCGGCTTGCAACATCGGCTGCAATTCAGTGCGCTGCAATTGCAAGTTTAACTGATTCATCTCTGCTCGAGTGAGCAATAATAAGTCGTCAACCAATCGGCTTAAATTAACCGATTGTTCCAAGATGGAACTTAACGTTTGCTTGTAGTCTGCTTCTGAAGCGGACGCCAACCGCAGTGTTACTTGAGCCTCTCCCCTGATAATGGTTAAGGGGGTGCGCAATTCATGGGACACATCAGCGATAAATTGTCGACGACGGGAATCAATTTTGGTCAATTGTAAATTCGCATTGGTCAACTCGCTGGTACGCTGTTTAACCTCAATTTCTAAACGTTTGCGACTTTTTGCTTCATTAGACTCGTGCTCTTGTAATCGTTGAGCAAGCTGGTTGATGGCATGAGCCAAGGATTCAAATTCTTCATCCAACTTAACGGATATGGGTTGTCGGTAATTCCCCATTGCGATGGAATTGGTGGCCTCGCGGATGAGAGTAAGGGGCTGATAAAGCTGATTGAACAGCCAGTAACAGCCATAAATGATGAGGGGATAGGACAATGCTCCCAAACCAATGGTGAACCAAAGCATTGCCGAGTTTAACGTATCTATCTTAGCGTTGATCGCAGAAACCACACGGCTTTGACGAGTTACCGCCGAGTTGATCGCTTCACGAAATTGGCCATCGATGGTCACTTCCAATAGGGTACGTAAGCGCTCCTGTTGATTTAGGGGAGTTGTGTCGCTGCTGGCGACCACGGCGTTGAACTCGGTGATGATTTCATCGATTAAACCGATAAGTTCGTCGGTATCTTCAACACTGCCTTGAGTAAAACCAATCCCTAGGGCTTCTCGCTGCTCCAATTCCAAACGTTTGATGTTTTCCAAGGACAGTCGAATAAGCTCTTTTTTATTGCGTACATAAGCTTGGTTGGCGTTGCGGCCAAAAATCACTTCATCAGTCAGTTGCTTAAACAAACGATAGGAAATACTAGATAGCTTCTCATGCTCTACCAGCAGAGATTGAGCGATGGTACTTTGTTTGAGGTTTTCCCGAGTCAAACTGGCTGAGATGGCAGTACAAATGAGCGCAGTCAACAAGATGAATGCTGTGGTCAGGCCGAAATAAAAGAGTTTACGTTTATACATCAGAGCTGCAATGAGTTAATCAGGTTCATAGACAGTCTATACGGTCTGATTCTGTGAATCGACTAATCTTCAATGGCAAAAAAAACCTCTGGGTTTTGGCCTGTGTTTCGTAGCATTTATTTGCACACTTAATCGGGCTATTGTTGCTCTAAACTAAAGCCTTCATCCAGCCAGCCCGTGACGCCGCCAATCATTTTTTTCACAGGTCGACCTAGACGAGCCAAACGAATGGCGGCTTTTTCAGTAGCGTTACAATGGGGGCCGGCGCAATACACCACAAAAATCGTGTCTTGTGGGTAGTCTGCCAATGTTTGCTGATTAATTTTGCTGTGAGGCAAAAATACTGCGCCGGGGACAAAACCTTGTCGAGCCACCTCTTCGGCTCGCACATCCAACAGCACAAAATCCTGCAAGCCGTTGTTCATCGCATAGTGAACATCCCAGCAATCGGTTTCAAATTTGAGTAATTGTTCGAAATGCTTTAGCGCTTCTTCACTGGGAGCCGGATGAGGTCTGACAACGGTAGAGTACATAATCATTTTCCTGCGATGGTTTTAAGAATTTGTGGGCAAAAGTATTGCACTCCCCTGCTAAGCTGCCAATTGCAAAAACAGCCATATTTCGCCAATTTCAGGACAAGATTACCCTGAGGCTGCCAGAACTGACCGACCCAACAATGGAATGACTTTAAGCATATTCAAAACAATCACAATGTTGCTCTGTACGAGGTTGACGAGGCATTTTATCCATCGTTGGCGATTGGCATAGCTCATTTGATCGCACAGAGGCGCGTTATAAGTCTCTGCAAGAATGGCTTTCATCTGAGTTCGCTAAAAACCAATGACTCTGCACTATACCCACTTGTTAAATCTACAGGCTACTTTTGGGCAAGCTAATACAATTACTGCTCATTGATAGAATTTTCCGAATACAGCAATCTGTTTTTACCCGATAGATTGGCTCGCTAAAAAATTTCTCGCTCACTATGATGAAAGAGCTGTTAGACGTCGAAAGACATCAACAAACATCATAAGAGGAATACAGCAATGCTAAAGAAAACCTTACCACTAATCGCAGCCATCTCCGTTGCATTGGCACCGAACTTGGCAACTGCTCAAGACACGATGAGCAAACCAAAAGGTGCGATGGGCATGGGACAAGCAAAACCGATGCAAGCCAAAAATAATCAATTTTGGTGGCCTGATGAATTAGACTTGAGTGCACTTAGAGATCATGACAAGCGCTCAAATCCCTACGGCGAAGATTTTGATTACGCCAAAGCCTTCAGTCAAATCGACATGAAGGAACTCAAAAAAGACCTCAACGAACTACTGACCACATCCCAAGACTGGTGGCCAGCAGATTGGGGCAATTATGGTCCTTTCTTTATCCGCTTGGCTTGGCATAGCGCGGGAACCTACCGAACGCTAGATGGGCGCGGTGGCAGCGACGGCGGTCAAATGCGTTTTAATCCACTGAATAGCTGGCCAGACAATGGCAACTTGGACAAAGCACGCCGTCTGTTGTGGCCGCTGAAGCAAAAATACGGTCGTAGCTTATCTTGGGCCGATTTGATGATTCTGGCCGGTACCGTTGGTATGGAAAACATGGGCTTTACAACCTATGGTTTTGCCGGTGGCCGTGCCGACGACTGGGAACCGGATTTGGTCTACTGGGGTCCAGAAGTGGAAATGTTGGCCAGCGATCGTAAAGACACCGATGGCAAATTACAACGTCCCCTTGGCGCAACCCACATGGGCTTGATTTATGTCAATCCTGAAGGTCCCATGGGAGTGCCTGACCCAGCTGCATCTGCGAAGAATATTCGCGTCGCCTTTGGCCGCATGGCAATGAACGATGAAGAGACTGTGGCCTTGATCGCCGGTGGGCACACTTTTGGTAAGATGCATGGAGCCCACAAGGCTTCCGAGTGTGTTGGCAAAGAGCCTGGCGGTGCGGCCCTTGAAGAACAAGGGTTGGGTTGGAAAAATAAATGCGGTAAAGGGCATTCAGAAGACACCGTAACCAGCGGCTTGGAAGGTGCTTGGACACAGGCTCCCACCAAGTGGACAACCCTATATCTACAAAATTTGCTGTCCTTCGATTGGAAGCAAACCCGCAGTCCGGGTGGCGCGATAATCTGGATCCCAACCGATGAATCAGCACACACTTCCGTTCCCGATGCACACGTGGAAGGCAAGTACAATCCTCCGGTGATGACCACGGCTGATTTGGCGTTGAAGTACGACCCGGAGTACAAAAAAATCTCCGAACGCTTCTTGGCGGATCCGGAAGAGTTCCGCTTGGCCTTTGCTAAAGCTTGGTTCAAGTTAACCCACCGTGACATGGGCCCTAAAGCGGTTTATGTGGGTTCGGAAGTTCCTCAAGACGATATGCTTTGGCAGGATCCTGTGCCCGCACCGGATTACAAAATGGTCAGTGACAGAGACGTGAAGAAACTTAAGGAGCAAATTCTCGATTCTGGGCTGACTGTTCCTGAATTAGTGCGCACAGCTTGGGCCTCAGCAGCGAGCTATCGGGCCAGTGATAAACGCGGTGGTGCTAACGGTGCACGTTTGCGTTTAGCTCCACAAAAAGACTGGCCGGTGAATAATCCGGCAGAACTGGACAAAGTGCTAGGTAAGTTGACTGAAATCCAAACCGCATTCAACAAAAAATCTCGCAGCAAGCAGATATCCATGGCCGATCTCATCGTACTGGGTGGCGCGGCTGCAATTGAGAAAGCAGCGAAAGATGCGGGAATGAAAGTCACTGTGCCCTTTGCGCCTGGTCGGGGTGACGCCACACAGGAGCATACCGATGTCGATTCCTTTGCGCTCCTTGAACCAAAGGCCGATGCGTTTCGTAATTACTTTGACAAAGCGCACAGCTACCGTTCACCCGCAGAGATGCTAGTGGATAAAGCTGACCAACTCAGTTTAACAGTGCCAGAAATGACCGTGCTGTTGGGTGGTATGCGAGCCTTGGACGCCAATATCAACGGTGCGGATCACGGGGTGTTAACTGATCGTCCCGGACAATTGACTAACGACTTTTTCGTTAATCTTCTCGACATGAATTACATGTGGAGAAAAGCGGACGAAGAAGGTGTTTATGAAGGTCTAGTGCGCAGCAGCGGCGAGAAAAAATGGACAGCCACCACGGTTGACCTGATTTTTGGCTCTAATTCCGAGTTGCGGGCCATTGCCGAGGTGTATGCTTCAGACGATGCGAAGCAAAAGATGGTTGATGATTTTGTCTCTGCATGGACTAAGGTGATGCGTCTCGACCGTTACGATTTGTAACACGCCAACTCCCGTTGGTTACTCAACTGAAAGCCGGCTTAATTGCCGGCTTTTTTCATTCATCGCTGGGCGTTTCTCGAAAGTAAATTTCATCACCTTCTCGATAAGTTAACGATTGCGGCCACAGTAAATCGACATCTACTGTGGAAACTTCCACTTCATCCATATACAGGGTCAAGCGATATACCCCACCGGTAAAGTGGCGCATGACGATATTCAATTGAGCATATTGATCCGTATCGATGATCACCACGTCATCCAAACTTTTTGATTGCAGTTCAGATCCCATCGAAAAATCAAACAGCAAGGTCTTTTCAACGGCGATCTTTGTAGGTCGCGTTAACGGTTCCCCCATCAGAAATCGTGCTATCGTTTCGTACATGATGGGCTTTAAGACATTTGCCGCAGTTGGCCTTGGCTCATAATGCTCAACCATCTCTAGCAATTCCTTCCCCAAGCACTGTTCGAGGGGAAAATAGTGATTGGTCGCTGTGACAGTTGTCACAAGTAATGGCTTAGGGCTTTGCATAGACTCAGTGAGATAAATCCTTTTGCCGTCTAATTGCAAAAATGTCTGCTTGACCTCAACCTCAGTCACATCCTTGACACTAAAAAGGGATTGAATCCTCTTATGAGAACTTAACACGATCAAAGAGCCATCAGGACAGCGAGTCCATCGAATCGGCAGATCACTAAACAAGGCATTTGCATCCTGTACCTGTCGAACTTCTTCGGTTAACGCTTCAAGGGATCTACTTGCTTCGGGGGGAAACCCTAGCTCTGCAAAATCAGAGGCTTGGAATTGTAACAACAGCCAATTTTCAGACCACTTGTGCAGTATGGAACGGTCAAATTGTGGCCTGAATCCAGCATCAGTTGTCAGGTAATCAAGAGTGGAGTTGGCATGAGCTGTCAACGATGGTTCGGAAGTCAATAAGGTGTAGTTAACTTGAAAGTCTGTGACTGGCGAATTAACAGCCTTAAAATTAAAAGCCAACAGCGGGCTATTGATATCTGAAAAGCCCTCGCCATCAGGCATGCCACTGCCGGTTAAAACGGTCATTGAGGCTTCGGTGCTCGCAGTCACATCCAACCGATGCCAAGGAAATATTTCTGGCGTGACTCTCACCGCAGTAACTCGAATCCGCTTTAGCAAATGATGAGGTTGTAAGTTTCTTAAGAAAAGTCGAAAAATCGCTAGGTTGTTGCGGTCACTGTTGTTCTCATCAGGATATACATTCAACAATTCCAACGATGTGAGCAAATTAGCCCCAGCAGAGAATCGTTCGTTAAGCTCACTGGTCACGCTAGCTCGATAGAGATTGGGCAGAGGATTGAGCACTCCATGGATATCTAAAGTGCGGGCGAAATAATACTCACGAAAGCGCTGAAGTTGTTCTTCTAACACTTCCGGCTTGAATCCATAAGCACCTTCGGTTTCACTGGTGAGATACTGTTCTGGATAAATAAAGTCTACTTCATCAAGAACAGCACCATGATTTAATTGCACAAAACTTTGGTACATTACATAACCAAGCAGCGGCGAAAGAGTGATAAATAGTGCAATGGACGATCGAAAACTAAATTTTTGATGACGCTTTAGTTGTCTGAGTTGCTCGACGAAATCATCCAACTCCGCTTTTAATTCGATACTTTCTTTTGCCTCAACCATTGGCTCTAGCGCAGTGTAGATAGCTTTCTGTAGGCGCGAAATATGGTGAGCAAATGACGGAGTTAACTTGCGAGATTCGAGACCGTTTAACGTTACCAATAATTCACTGAGGTTGTTAACTAACTCCGAATCGTCTCGCAAACGAGTATCAGGGTGGAAGGTGGTGAGTTTGAACAATTGCACTTGGATCTTTTGGATCAACTGCTCATCGACCAAGCGGTTGTCACTGCCTTTCAGAAAAGGTAGCAAGCCCTGCAGTAGAGAATTCATATAACGCTTCCTTGAACAAGTTAGAATTGGACATGGCTCAATCAATGTCAGTGTACGCAATTCCACACTTTGAAAGGATGGATGGATCAGGGTAAGCAATCGGACATGTCTAGAAGCATAGACGAAAGCTAAGAAAGCGCATCAAAGTCACGCTAAATCTTTGCTTAGTCGAACTTTTCCTAGGTGTTTGTGGAATAGCGAAATGCAAAAGAGAGGTGAAGCACCTCTCTTGTGCAAGAAGTTTAGCGCTCTTGAGAACTCAAAGCGGACTCACTCAATGGGTTTCCATCCTGATGGAGCAATTCGGCATCACTCGCTTGAGAATGATCTTTGGCCAACAGCATGTATACCGACGGTAATACGTACAAGGTCAACAAGGTGCCAATCGCCATACCACACACCAATACCAGGCCTATCGCGTTGCGGGCTGCCGCCCCAGCACCGTCGGCAAAAATCAAAGGCGTGTGGCCAGCGATGGTAGCAATACTGGTCATGAGTACCGGACGCAGACGAATAATCGATGCCCCTTGCACTGCTTCAAGTTTGCTCTTACCTTGCTCTTGCAGTTTGTTGGCAAATTCAACCACCAAAATGCCATTTCTAGCAATCAAGCCTACCAAAGTCACCAACCCAACTTGGGAGTAGATATTCAAGGTAGTGGTCCAACCGTCGGTCCAAAATGGCATGGGCGCAGGAATTTTCAAGAAGGTAAAAATCATCGCGCCGAATAAGGCCAAAGGTACCGAACCGGCCAAGATCACCAGGGGATCTCGAAAACTGTTAAACTGTGCAGCCAACACCAAGAAAATCATGGTTATGGCCATCAAAAAGGCCGGTAAAAAGGTATTGCCTTCATGCCGCAATTGTCGTGACTGACCAGTGTAATCAATGCTATAGCCCTGAGGCATAATACTGCGTGCCGTCGCTTCCATGTAGCTCAACGCTTCGTCCAATGAAGTGGTGACTTGGCCACTGATCTTGACTGAATTCATCTGTTGCATACGATTGATGCTACGGGGAACGGTATTGACTTCAACCCGGGCAAAATCCGCGACCCGAATCACATTGCCGTTAAACCCAGTAATGTATAAGTCTTCAATATCAGTGGGGTTCAGTCGTGCGGAACGTTTTACTTGAGGAATGACTTTGTAGCTGTAACCGTCCATATTGAAACGATTCACATAGTTGCCGCCCAACAAAATGGCGAGATCCCGTGTCACCGTCTGTAAATCTAACCCAAGTGCAGCAACTCGCTCTTTGTCCACGATGAGCTTGGCATCCGGTTGATCAATCTTCAGATCAATCATCGGTGGAAAAGCAAACATGCCACTTTCCATGGCTTTGTTCACCAACTGCTGCGAAATCTCGTACATTTGCTCGGGATCCGCTTGAGAGGCCAACACCATCTCAAATGGGAAGCTGCCACCACCGGGCAACGCAGGAGGCGTGATAGGGAAAATTCGCACGCCACTGATGCCGGAGAGTTTTTGCTGTACTTCGTTTTGAATTTCAAATACCGAGCGGCTGCGTTGATCCCAAGGCTTGACGATCATTCCTGAGAAGCCACCGTTGGCAAAGGTCAACAAGAAGGTAAAGTCGGTCTCTTCGATTGACATATAGGTATCGTTGGCCTGCTGAACATAATGTTGGGTTAAATCAATGGTGCTGTTTGCTGGTGCTTCGGTAATACCAAAAATTACTCCTTGATCTTCACCTGGCGCTAACTCTTTTGGGGAAAACATGTACATAGCGCCTGATGCCACAGCCAAGACAATCCAAAACAAATACACCGCAGGACGATGTTGCAATGTAGTCGCTAAGGTGCGGGAATAAAACCCTTGAAAAAGATCAAAGATACCTCCTAAAGGCGCATTCACTTTCTTATGGGTTTTCAACCACCTTGAAGCCAACATCGGCGACAAGGTCAAGGCGACCACCGCCGATATACTTACCGCGCCGGCCAAGGTAATCGCGAACTCCCGGAACAGGGTGCCGGTCAAGCCACCTTGAAATCCAATGGGCACATACACGGACACCAAAGTAATGGTCATCGCGATGATCGGGCCACCCAGTTCTCTGGCCCCCAACAACGCCGCTTGGATGGGCTTTTGCCCTTCTTCGATATGACGTTCGATGTTCTCTACCATGACGATGGCATCGTCCACCACCAAGCCGACACTCAAAACGATCGCAAGCAAGGTCAGCAAGTTCAAAGTAAAGCCGAAGATTTGCATCAAAAACAGCGCGCCAATGAGCGACAAAGGAATAGCAAATACCGGGATTAACACCGAGCGACTAAAACCCAAGAATAAGAAAATCACCACAATAATGATGAGCAAGGTTTCACTAAGGGTTTTAACCACCTCTTCAATGGCAGTTTCAATGTATTCTGTGGAATCATAGGAAACGAGCGCGTCCATACCACTGGGCAGCTTTTCGCGAATCGCGGCCATTTCCGTTTTAACGGCCTTCATCACATCCAGTGCGTTGGCGGTGGGCATGACCCAAACGCCCATAAAGACAGCGGTTTGCCCTGAATAGCTGACTACGGTGTTATAGTCTTCCGCACCCAGTTCCACGTCAGCCACATCTTGTAAGCGCAATGTGCCTTGGCTATTGCGACGAATAATCAGCTGCTTGAAATCTTCTACTGTGGTCAGCGCGGTATCAGCACTAAGATTAACCTGAGTCAGCACGCCACGGGTTTGTCCCAGTGTGGCTTGCACGTTATTGGCGGCTAAAGCCTGACGAAGCTCGGTAGGGCTAAGATTGACCGCAGCCATAGCATCTGGCTTGAGCCAGATCCGCATGGCGTAGACCCTGCCTCCCAAGGTCTCAGCCTTTTGCACACCGTCGATCGCAGCTAGTCGCGGCTGTATGCTGCGTATCAGATAATCGGTGATCTGATTCTGCGACAAAATATCCGAGGTAAAACTCAAATAGGCTGCCGCAAATTCAGTGTCAGCCGACACGATGCTCAGCGCAGGAACTTCGGCCTCGGGTGGCAACTCACCGCGTACTGCGTTGACCTTAGCATTGATTTCCGACATTGCTCGAATCGGGTCAAAGTTAAGTTTCAAGTGCACTTTGATGTCGGAAAAGCCCAATGAAGAGCTAGACTCAACGTAGTCTATGCCTTCCGCCGAAGCGATGGCTCGCTCTAACGGCGTGGTAATAAAGCCTTTAACCAGTTCGGCGCTCGCGCCAATATAAATCGTTTGAATATTGATTACGGAAATATCACTTTTAGGATATTGGCGAACCGTAAGGCTCGATGCGGCTTGAAAACCCGCAATCAAAATCAAGATGCTGACAACAATAGAAACGACCGGGCGCTTGATGAACAGATCCGTGAATGCCATATTGCCTCCTTATGAGTCTGCTGGCTTAGGATCTAAACTGCGAACCGGCTCTGGATTATCGGTTTCTTTGACAGCCATTCCGTTAAAGAGCTTAAAAGCACCGGCACTGACTACCCGTTGACCAGCTTCTAAACCCGCTTCAACTGCAACAAAATCACCTCGGGCCTCGCCTAGGCGAACAAACTGTTGTCGCACCGTATCCGGCCCACCATTCTCTCCAGGCTCAACAATAAACACCGTGTCGCCATAAGGCGCATACAACACCGCAGTGTTGGGAATGGCTAATACATCACGAGGGTTCGGCAACTCTACCAACAAGCCCACCGACATGCCTGGCAATAACTTATGGTCGGCATTGTCTATTTTAGCCTGCACATGCAGGTTTCGAGTAGACGGGTCAATCTCCGCGGCGGTAGCTAAAACATTACCGCTGGCATTGACCCCTTGTTTGGTAAATACCTGCACTTTGTAGCCAGGTCGAATGCGGTCAAACCAATGCTGTGGCAAAGTAAAGTTGACTCGTAGCTGATCGATAGATTGTAGACTGACGATGGGGTCGCTGACTTGAATATCTTGCCCCAAATACACCTGACGAATTCCCAAACGACCACCAAATGGCGCAACAATTCGCTTTTTCGCTAAGGTCACTTGCAGGTCTTCAACTTCACTCTCTGCCGCTTCAAGTTGCTGTTGGGCTTCATCTATATTGCTTTGTGATACCGATTGCTGCTGTTTCAAAGCATTCAGTCGAGTCAAATTGCGCTTTGCCAATTCACGTTTGGCCTTGGCAGCCCGCAACATGGCTTGTTCATTACCCGACTCCTGCTCCACCAGCAATTGCCCCGCGGTGACTTCGTCTCCAGAGTCAAAATGAATGGCGCTAACCCGACCGCTTATTTCGGCACTGACGGTTAAGCCCTGCCATGCAGCTAAAGCCCCAACGGCAGTCAAATTTTCTGGCCAAGTCTGATATTCAACGTCGGTTACACTCACGGTTTCCGGTGGTTGCGCAAATGAGGCTCCACTGTCCATCATAAAGGCAAATTGCATTCCTTTAACGGCAATAATGCCGCCAATCAAGATTCCCAACATAATAATTGATATAACAACCGCGACCCAACGTGGCATGAAGCGTTCCTCTGCAAGAAAAATGGGGGGTGAGACAAAGAACTACAGGTTTACCAGCCCAATGATTAGTTTTCAACCGGTAGTATAACTGTACATATATACATATCACAAACAAAAAGTTAGTTGCTGTTAAATTTCACAACGGACTTGTTTGCTTTAAGCATACCGCAGTGAATAGAGTTTTGCGCGCAAAGAAGATTCGATATACAGTGCAGTCAAGATAGCTCTATCCGCTTTGGAGCCCCTGACAATCGTGGACAACCCGATTCCTTATTTACAATTATTCGTCATTCTGCAATGCCTGTTGGTCATAGCATATTTATCTGTTAATCGTCGCTTTTCCCTGCGCCAAAACCAAATGTTGGGCTGTCTAATTGGCGTTTTAGCACTGCATATGGTGTTGAATCTATTGCCCACAGATTTGTTTCAGAATATTGCAAAACCACTGAGTATCGGATTCGGAATGTGTTACGGTCCCATTTTGTATTTTTATACTCGCTCCCTCACTTTCCAAGATTTTCACTTAGCAAGGCGGCATCTGGTTCACGGCTTCGCCCCTATTACTGTGGCAATCATCAGCAGCACCAATGACATCCCCGTATTGTGGTTTGCGCTGGGGATCTTCTTAAGTTTGCTGTACTACAACCTTCGAATTTGGCGTCACCTCAAAGAATACAGAATGATTTTGCAGCAAACACGCAGTGAGTTTTCCGACATCTCGCTGTCATGGCTGTCACAACTGTTGGCTTTGCAGTGGGCCATTCTGCTGATCAATATTGCCAGTGTTTCTTTGCATGAATTAGGTCATCAGAGCCTTGCCAGTATAGCGGACATATTGTTGTTTTGCGCCTTGTTGGGGCTGGTCAACTTAGTCATTTTTCAAGGTATGCAGCAGCCACAGATTTTTACCGGTCTGAGCGAAGAAGATAAGCAATATGCTGCCAACGAACAGCACAGTGATTTGTTGTCACAAGCTGAAATGGACAGCATTTTGGACAAGATCCAACAACATATGAAACGAGCTCGGCCCTATTTGCATTGTGGGTTAACAGTCAAGGCGCTGGGCAGGCAATTATCTATCGTACCCAGACAGATCTCACAAACCATCAACCAATGTGCGGGCTGTAACTTCTCAGAGTTTGTAAATCAGTATCGCATCAACCATGCCTGTGAACTGTTGAGAAGTGAAGAAGGCAAAACACTAAACATTATGGACGTCATGTTGGAATCGGGCTTTGCAACCAAGTCCACATTCAATCGCGCGTTTAAGTTACAAACCGGGCAAACGCCCTATGACTATCGACAAACATTCCACCCACCCACAAATTAACGGTTTCAAATCGCGATTTCGGTCGAATTTCAGAGTATTTAGGCGAACATGGCCTTTTGGGGGAGACACCAACTGTTAACCCTTTTCAACCTATATCGATTGGAAATCTGAAATATGATCAACGACATCTATCGCACGTTTTTTTTGAGTCTTTTGTTAAGCGGTATAATAAACTTTGCCGCCCCCGTTTTTGCACAGGCGCAACCCACGGGGGATATGGCTGAGCTAAGCAAGAGCATACTGCACACCATACAAGCCCATCACTATCATCCCGACGAACTCAAAGGTCAGCCATTTATTCAGACCTGGCGGCAAGTCGAAAATCTGGCCGCTGAATCGAGCAGTACTGACCAATTTGTGAATGACTTCAATCGGTTATGGCAAAACGGGCCGTTTTCCCACGTTAATTTGTCTCAAAGCCCCATGCCTGCTGCGCAATTGGCAGAGTACTTAGACAACGTAACAGTGGGGCCCGAAGAGGTTTCATTGGTCTGGCAAAAAGACATCGCGGTTTTAACCATCACAACCATGATGGGCACCGATACCATTGATGGAATTATTCATGCATACGCCGAAATTGCTGCGATGCCAGCCAAAATGTTGATCATCGACCTTCGAGCCAATGAAGGAGGCGCATTCGCGATCCTTCCGCTAGTTTCTCATCTGATATCTAAGCCGCTAGAAGCAGGTTACTTTGTCTCTCAAGGGTGGTGGCATAACCATGAAACCCTGCCTAGTGTTGAACAATTGCAACAGCTTGAACCGTGGCAAGGTTGGTCGATTCAATCCTTCTGGCAATCGGTGACACAATCCGGCTTGCTCAAAGTACGCTTTGAGCCCCAGTCACCCCATCTCGATATGCCGGTATTCATTTTAACCAGCACCCGCACCGCAAGTGCCGCCGAGTTAGCCATTCAAGCACTACAGGCTTCTGGAAGAGCCACAATTATTGGTGAGCCCACGGCGGGGAAAATGCTGTCGCAGAAGCCCTTTGATGTGGCAGCGGGATTACAATTGTTTGTGCCGGTCGCCGACTACTTTAGCATTGAGGGAAATCGTATCGAAGGCCATCCAATTCAGCCTGATAAAGCACTTAGTGCGGAGCAAGCACTTACTTTTGCCTTACAGCTTGCCAATCCATAGTAATGAAGCGCCCAAATGTGGCGCTTTGCCCCAATCGGGTGGTTTCACATTCATTTCACGTCATCACCACTAGGCTATGGAAACTATTCCAGAACGAGTGTGTGTTATGAATAAACCTTCTACCAGTCGAATTGAGCTTTGTGACCTGAGTCAGTGTTTCCTGAGTAATGAGCATCGAGTCGATTTATTCCGCGATCTGAATTTGTCGATTGAGCAAGGACACTCCTACGCCATCACCGGCCCATCCGGTTCTGGAAAGTCCACTTTATTGATGTTGATGTCAGGCTTGGAGCAACCCAGTGGCGGTAAAGGAATCTATGTTGTTGATGAAAGAACTCACCCCCTAAGCGATTTGCGTCGTGACATCGGTTTTGTATTTCAGCAATTTCATCTGTTACCTGAACTCAGCGCATTGCACAATGTGGCTCTGCCATTGAAACTGAGAGGGGTCAAACACGCCGAAAGACAAGCCAAACAATGGTTAGAAGAAGTGGGCTTGAGTCATCGACTCTCCCATAAACCCCACCAACTCAGTGGAGGTGAACAACAAAGAGTCGCCATCGCCCGAGCTTTGGTGTTTGAGCCAAAGTTTATCTTTGCCGATGAGCCGACGGGTAACCTCGATAATCAAAGCGCAGACGATATTGCCGACCTGTTGTTTTCTTGCTGCCAGCGTTACGGTGCAGGATTAGTCATAGTAACTCACAGCGAATCGCTTGCCGCACGGGCACAACAAGTGTTTCACTTTCAAAACGGTCAGGTTGAGTGTTTGCAAGGGCTAAACAAGGAGTTTGACCATGTCCTTTGAAACCCTAAAACTGGCTTGGCAATTGGCCCGCCACGATCAAAACAATGCCACCTTGCGCTTTTTGAGCTGGACCCAAATCATATTGTTGGTGTTTGTATTAACACTGAGTCAAACCAGTGCGTCGATTCAGGACTACTTGAATCGCAATCTGCAACAATTATTGGGTGCTGATCTGGTTTTGAGCCAAACCCAACCTCTTACCTCAAGCCAAATGCAGCAACTGGCTCAACACGCCCAGCAGATAGTGACCACCCAAAGTGTGCCACTGACCCTCACCCACCAAGGCAAGTGGCAACAGGTTAGCTTAAAAGGGGTCGGAGAAGACTATCCTCTGCAAGGCCTGCTTCGCACATCGACCGCACCTACGGCAACTCAGCTCGACACAGATAGTGGCCCTAATGAAGGCGAGATCTGGGTGGATGCTCGATTACTGAGTAGTCTGTCGCTGAGCATGAATGATCGAATCAAGGTTGCTGACTCAACGTTGCTCGTCAGTCGGATCCTTCATCACGAGCCCGATCGCTTAATGGAAGGTCACAGCGTTCAAATGCGCGCGATGGTCAATCAAACGGACTATGAACGCCTCAATATCGAAAAAGGAGGTACTCGATATCGTTACCTTGTAGCAGCCAATAGAGCTCAAATTGACGCCATTTTGGACTGGCAAAAAGCGGCGCTTCCGACAGCGCAGGTACACCACAAGAAAGGCGCACACCCTTTGGCTCTGTTTTGGCAGCGTACCGAAAACTTTATGGGTCTGACCTCCATTTTGTTGTTTTTTATGGCCGCCATTGCCATACAGCAACTCACCCAGGTACAAATACATAAAGAGCAATTTCTCGCAGCTGTGTGTGTCAGCTTAGGCGCATCCAGAGCCGTGACTTGGCAAATCTCAATTGTAAAATGGCTGTGCCACATTGTGTCGCTGTTGCCATGGGTATTGATACTGTCCTTTGTCTGCCACTTTGCTCTCACCCATTGGCTTGGCTCACTTTTTAGCGAAATCGAATATCACTTGCACCCTCGAGTCATTGTGCAAACACTGTGGTTCAGTTTGTTGCTGTTTGGACTATTTCAACTTCCGATTTGGATAGCATTGCGCCATGCTTCCGTTGCGCAACTGCTCCACAACAGCCAAAGCAAAACCGGCAAAATGATGTCGCTGATGTGTGTGCTTTTGGTATTGATAACCGTGGCTGCGGGTTATTCTGATAACGGCCTTTTGACAACCATGTTGTTGGGCACCATGGCCTTAAGTATCGTACTTATGTTGCTGATCAGTTGGCTGATTATGACCCTGGGTGAGAAACTCACTCAGAGACTATCGGGATTACTGCCCTTTACTCTATACATGATGAAACAGCGTTTACTTAGCAAAACCACGCAGATCTTGGGGGTTGGGCTATGTGCGTTTTTGTTGTTATTTACCCTAATGTTTATGGGGGATCTGGGTAACACCCTTTCCGCATACAAACGGCAACACGACGGTAATCTGTTGGTGACGCAAGCCACAGAAGAGCAATGGCAGGCTATCGAAATCCTTTCAAACGAACACAATATCGAAATACGCCAACACAAACCCTTCGTTTATGCCCATATGACACAGATTAATGGCGTCTCATTATCAGATCACACTGACAAACCCAGTGATAGCATGGCCACACTGCAAGATTCAATTCGATTGCATTGGAGTGAGGCAATCCCAGAAAATAATCAACTTGTCCAAGGAACCTGGTGGAGCGCTGGCACAGAGCACTGGCAACAGGTGTCTATCGAAGATGAAATCATGACGGATTTGGGATTGCAGATTGGAGATCAGTTAACTTTAGTCATCGCCGGCCAAGCCTATGACTTCACCCTGTCAGCCAGTCACCAATATCGTCCCGGAGCTGGCTCTATCACCTTTTGGGTGCAAATGCCCAAGACTGCTTTGGCACACATAGAAGCGCCACACTATGCCATGGCCAGCCTTGAGGTGGACGACCAAAATCTCAGATACTTAACATCACTTTGGCAGTCCCACCCTTCCCTAAGGATCACTTCCATCAAGGAGATGACCGAGCGATTTGACAAGATGTTGGCCTTGGTTATTCAGGTAGTATCGGGCTTTGCCGTGCTCATCAGTTTGTTGGCCGTCATTGTCATTCTCTCCTCCGTGCATGGGTCACTGCGTAGCGAAAAGCGTAAAAACAGCATTATCTTGAGTTTTGGTTTCACACCATCCACTTGCTTAAAACTCTATGTGTGGGAATGGTTGATAACTGCCTTCATCGCAGCCTGTGGCGCTATTTTGGGTACTTGGCTGGCCGGTATATTGATTTATCAATCGCAATTTTCCATGTCTTACCAACCCGATCCCGCATGGTTGCTTACCACCTTAGCAATCATCTTATTTGTGGTTATCACCCTGGGTGTATTGGCCAGTAAGCGCAGCTTGTCGCGCTCAGTTCGAATGCTGTTAGCGGAATAAAAGCACTAGACATTGCAATTTTTCACATCCGTTTCACAGGTCAGTTGCCAAGATGATGACAACTGAGATTCCTGTTAACGATAGAGGACAATCGATATGAAGATGCATTCGGTCTTTTTAAAAACCCTTTTTACCCTAGTCTTCATGACTTTTTTAACGTCCAACAGCGCCGCCAAGAGCCAGCCCCAAAAAGTGCTGATGGTTGTAAGTGGTTATGGCCAAGAGCAGGGACAAAAAGCCCCCGGATACGAATTTGATGAATTCTCCAAGGCCTACTTGGTCTTTAAAGCCCATGGCTTAGAGATTGATATTGCCAGTCCAACAGGGGGCCCTGTCGTTGCCGATAAGTATGATCCAGAAAAGCCCTTCAATGTGCAGGTGATACAAGATCCCGTCGCAATGGCGAAACTGAACAACACCTTGGCAACTGCCGATTTACAAGCTGATGTCTATGATGGAGTCTTTGTGGTGGGTGGAAAGGGAGCCATGTTTGATTTGCCCAAAGACACAGCACTGCAAACCCTTATTGCAGATGTTTACCAACAGGAGGGCACCATTGCCGCGGTTTGTCATGGTCCAGCGGCGTTAGTGGACGTAAAGTTGTCAAACGGAGAATATTTGCTTGCCAACAAACGGGTTAATGGCTTCACCAATGAAGAAGAACAACTTTTTGGCAAAAAATGGGCAGCAAAATTCGAGTTTTTGCTTGAAGACAAGTTGAAAGAACGTGGTGGAAAATTCCAATCCAGTCCCATCATGCTGAGTCATGTGGCTATTGATGGTCGCTTGATCACCGGCCAAAATCCCTCTTCCACCGTGGCTGTTGCAACGGAAATGGTCAAGTCGATGGGCCTCTCTCTCGTCACTATGCCAACGTATCGAGATGACAATACGATGGCACTAGTGGCGCAAATTTTGGCAGGCGACCCAACCGCGAGCAAAGCACTGGCAAAAAATCCTGAGCAATATCAAATCGAATTGGTGGGTTTGTATGGATACTACTATCTGAATGTGGCGAACAACGACAAGCAACTGCAAAATGCGCTGACTTTGATGACCTTGGCACAAAAAGCCATTAACAATCCGCAATTGGACATGCAAATTGCCAAGACTCAACATAAACTGGGTAAAACTGAGGATGCTACCGCAACATTGCAAACACTACTGGCCTCCCAGCCCGATTTTGAACCGGCGCGAACACTGCTAGACAGCATGACCCAGTAACACTTGTAACAACGCGCAAAGTAGAAGGACAACGTCATGTCGGTGCCCATATTGCACATATTGCTCATTGAAGATGAGCTGAATATTGCCCGCAATATTGCTCAATATATGGAATTAAAAGGCCATGTATTTGATTTTGCCCATCAGGGCAAGCAAGGGCTAACATTGGCGCTGGAAAACTATTATGACGTGATCATTCTAGATTTGAATTTGCCCACCATGGATGGTTTACAGGTGTGTGAGCAGATCCGCTTACACGCCAGTCGACATACACCCATCCTGATGTTGACGGCTCGCGACAGCATAGACGACAAAGTTGCGGGCTTCCATGCGGGCACCGATGATTATCTCACCAAGCCCTTTTCCCTTGAAGAGCTTGAAGTCCGTTGCATAGCACTGGCCAATCGACATCGATTGCACACGACAGATACCTTAACTTTGGGCCCCATTGAGTTAGACAGAAAGCGCAAGACCCTGAGCCGAGATGGCAAAACTATTGATGTCAGTGCGATGGGGTTTAAAATCATGCAGATCCTAATTGAGGCTTACCCGCAAGTGGTCAGTCGTACCGAGTTGAGTAAAAAACTATGGGGCGACATGCCCACCGAATCTGACGCGCTGCGTTCTCACGTATATCAGTTGCGTACAGTGTTAGACAAACCCTACGCTTATCCTCTAGTAAAAACCGTTTTTGGTGTGGGCTTTACCTTAAACATCGACGAGTCGTGCACAGATGAACCAGACTAATCCCAAATACCATAGTTTAGGCCGACGTATTGTCCTGATTTTTTGTGGGTTTACTTTAGTCCTTAGCTTCGTCTACGGGGGATTTTCCATCCTTCTGATGTATGCCTTGGAAGACAGCTTTATCGAACAAGAGCTTGCTACCGAGGCATCGTACCTTAGCAAAGAATTTGAACTCAATGGTCAATGGCCGACGCCACGCCGTGATCATATGCAATTGCATTTCTCCCGAGACACATTCCCTGAGGATTTTCGAGCCATCGCCATCGAAGAGCCACGACGTAAGGAGTTTTTTGGTCAGCAGCAGCGTCACTATCATCTCTATCCGCTTGAAGGATACACCGATACGTTTCTAGTGGCGGAAGTCAGCGGCGAGTTACAGGTGCGCAAGATCCGTGATTCGGTGATCAAATTCTTAGTCGTCAGTGGCCTGATTGTCACTTTTATCGCCTGCTTGATCGCTTGGTATATTGGTCGCAAGACTGCCAAGCCTTTGCAGGAGCTGGCCGATCTGGTGCACGGTGTTGCGCCGGAAAATATTCCCAACCAATTTGCCCATCAGTTTCCCAACAACGAAGTGGGCAGATTAGCAACCACCTTAGAGCACACACTCACTCGTATTGCACAGGCTTTAGAACGTGAGAAATACTTCACTCGAGATGTCAGTCATGAGCTTCGCACGCCGCTGGCAGTGATTAAAAATGCCATTGAATTAAAACGAGCACAGAACCTCAGAAGCAAATTAGACAATAACTCGATGGATGGTTTGGATCGGATCTATCAAGCTACTGAACAGATGGAGAAAACGGTGCAAACCTTGCTGATCTTGTCTCGTGAAAGGCAACCGCAATCAGCGTTACCCATGACTGAGATGATGCCCATTATTGAACAGTCCATATTGGACAATCGTTTGCGGCTTGAAGGCAAGCCTGTAGAGGTCAAGGTTCGCGATGGCTGCTACGCAAAAGTGCGGGGGAATGGGGATATGCTCAAAGTCCTGTTAGATAATCTGTTGAGTAATGCCTTTCATTTTACCGAGTCAGGAGCCGTCACCCTCGACTTTGAAAATGATTGTTTGAGCGTTGCAGATACTGGCCCCGGTATTGAGCCGCAGATCAGCGGCAATGTCACCGAAATAGGAGTAAAAGGCCGTAACAGCAGTGGTTATGGCTTGGGATTGTCTATCGTTAAACGTTTGTGCGAACATCAAGGCTGGACCATGGCGGTCAGTAGCGACAACGGCACCACCGTTAAGGTGTGCTTTGGCTCGGCTTAACTCCGTCGGATAGATCTTGATAATCGAAAAATCGGTCTTTTGACACTTCATTGATTTGAGTCACCCATGCAAAAGTACCTTGCATGGCGAGATTTTGCTCCACCAGCAACACAGCGTCAGAGTGCTTTTCAAAGCGAAAGCTCAACGTAAAATCAGTGATATTGGCGCTAAACATGGGCGAGAATGCTTCGCTGTTTGTTACGGTTAAAGTCTCGATGTGGCCATGCTCTTTATTCAACTTCAGCTTACCAGTTAATTTTTTTGATGCATCTTCACCCAAGCGAGCGAGAAATACGTCAAATTGGCCGTGCACGGTAGTCGTATCTTCGAAAGTCCATTGCAGGGTATCGGCTTGGATCAAGTCGCGAAGCCGAATCGAAACACTCTTTGAGTCTTCATTCTTAGCCGCTTTTACCTTACGGGTCTTAAAGTCTTGCTGTTGTTTGGCTGTGGGTGGTTGATCATTGATCTGTTCAAGTTGCCAGCGATCGTCAAACTGCCGACGCGGATCAAAGGACTCTAAGCTTGAGCTGACGGTCCCCTCTTCATTTTCATAGCGAGACACCCGGTATGACCAATTTTGTAAAGCCGTGCTCTCAATCTGATTAAGGGCAAACTCTAGGTCAGCGTCTAGGCTTCTGGATGAATATTGGATTTGCGAAGATTTTGCTAGCGAGCCAGATTCAAAGTTCGATTCTGGGGCAGTGATGGCCGAAACCAAGATGATTAAACCGTTCAAGCAGTTCATAGGGTATTTCTCCGTTTAAGGAACTTAGTTCGAAAGTCCTTAAGTTACGGAAGCAATTGTGAAATACAGGTGAAATGACGGGCCTACCCCCACTGGCAAGCTCTAAACTGTGATGGAACATTGAAAGTAGGCAGCAAAGACAATACAGCTATTCCAATGCACGACTTTAAATTTGCACCAATTTTTTCAACTACTCATTGGTAAAGTCCGCAAAGTAGATGTGCAGAGTAGATAGTAAAAGTCGGATATGCAGGACAGTACTGGCCTAACAAGTCGAAAATGTGAGAAAAGCTAACCTGACAATTTCCTTGGATTATGAGCGAACATGGTGAATAAACTCACTTTGCTACTGCACGTTCAAAGGTGATGATAAGCCAATAAAATTTTCTAGCATTTAGAAGACCATCGTCTAATCTTTATTCAAATGGCGCTATCTCCAGCAAACTGAATTCATTCAAAATTTATTGAGAAACCCTCATGAAAACATTGTTTTTACTCAGTCTTCTTTCTGTTATCGCGGCCTGTTCTAGTACCGGTTCTGGTTCAGGTTCCGGCTTTGGCTCGAGTAATTTTGGCACCGTTAATCAAACTGCCATTTGGGAAAAGCGACTACCCGATGGGACTACGCAACCAATTGAATTTAATATCGACAATAAAAAAACAGCAGAAGGAAAGAGCATTTATAAGGAGGTCAATCACGGCGATGTGATTCGGCTAAAGCCCGGTGTGTATAATGAATTACCTCGATTCTCGACCTATTGGATTGTTTATGCAGGCGCTGGCATTGGTAAAACGTTGGTGACGTCAAGCAGTGGCTCAGCACAAATACAATCTGATTTCTCACAAAACATGTTGTTAATGGATATGTCACTGAAAAATCCAGACATATATATTCAAGCGGGAACCGAAGCAATAACGTTTATACGCGTTGGTGTAGACAACATACATTCAGTGTATGCCAACGGCCAACGGGAAAACAAACCCACCGGACGAGCTATTTTTGTCCTGTCTGATTTTGACAAACGCCAGGTCTCGACATCGGAGTACGTGAACACGCTTGCCAATCTATATGTCGGCCCTTCCAGAGTGAAAAAGAATGGTAAGTTTGAGCCTTATATGGATGAAAGGCATGGAGGGGCAATCTTTTCTGATGCTTATCAAACTTGGAGTAATACAGATGTCAGTGACCTCAACTCTTACGAGGTTAGGCAAAGCTTTTCTTCTGTGACTAAAAAGATCCGAAGCCAAATTGCTTCCAGTCAGCTTGATTCAATTACACGAAAGAGCTTTTCAATCCTAAATGACAATATAGAAAAACATTTGACGTTTGATTCGTCAACGGCGAGCCCCACCATGTTGGCTGAAGCAAGGGCGCAAATGGAACGAGGCCTAGGGTTCGCACAGAACAAAAATTTCCTTCTCGCTGCCTATGCTTTTTCCCGGGCCGATACCTTGTCACAAGGAAATCTAGATGAGCTCAAGCAACACCAAGCGACGAATAAAAAGCAGATATCTCGCTTGTATGGATGCGATGTTATCCAGAGCAATTTGGACGATACCAAATCACAATCGAGCGATATGCGTGGAGCGGAGAGCTCGGTCAACCTAACAAAAGAACTCGCGAAAACCCAGATTGCCAATAGCATTGCTGATATTTCTCCCGCGATGCTTGCCTTGGGAAGCGCTAACAGCGAATGTAAAGTTAGGGTCAATGTGATACTTGATCACTACATAGGCAGAGACGCGAACGAGGCTGTTGTTTCGAAAGAGCCCATCATTCACAAAATAGACAAAAATGCCTTAGCTAAAATCGAGGCTGCGGAGGCAGCAAGAGAAGCACTGTGGGATGCAGCCATGGCCAGAACCGATGCAGCGGTCAATCGCCTAACCAGCACAGCCAATCAGCTTCATCAAAACAGAAACAAAATTGAGACTCGCAGTGGCGGCACTTATCTTGTACTCAATAACAAAAAGCTCACAGATACCAGTGCCGCAGACAGAGCGAGAATTGAAAGTGCTCAAAAACGCGCCCAAACAGTTTTAACGCAAACTCAATCAGAGGACTACGAGTTCTATCAAAAAGGATACCAAATAGAAAGCACATACTATATGGCGTCTAAAGACGTATATCAGGCCGAACTAGAACTCACTTACAAAGACTTTGTTTCTACATACCAAGTCAACAAAATAGCGAAGACCCAAAGTATCGGTCCGTGTCAGCGCTCTTTAGCAACTGATGGCATCAGTGCAGATATTTCTGGCCCTTGTATGGGAAAAAGTGGGTCAAGTTGGATAGGCTATCAACCTGATCACAACATGAGAAAGGAATACATCAGCAACTATCTTGAACCTGTACTAACTGAGTTTCTCACCCAAAAGGTGATTGTTTCTTTTGTCGAAGAAATTTCCCAAAAAGCAAAACAGGGCTCTGCAGAGTCAAGACTCGAAGCCGCTCTATTAGGTCACCTACTTGGGAGTAATTCGGATACACAGTATATAGCTGAACTTTCAGAAAAAGTGCTTGGTGAGGCGCTATCTCTTAAAGATATTGAAGAGTCTGCTTTGTACTAATACCCGAACTGTTGTGCCTCATATTTGCTCTGGCACTCCTAGTTACAGGACTAGATCAAATATAAGTCGGCACAACGGACATTAGAGACAAATAATTTATAGGGTTTTTATTGATGAATTTTAGCATTGGCCCTCATTAGCGATGAGGAAACTGTCGCCGAGCTTACATTTTCAAATCGAACCAGGACCGATTTTTACCCCGACGAAAACCACAACTCCCCGGGAGACTATCGTCAACGCTATTTTACTACTAACACAGGGCACTCAGCTTTGTTGACTATCGATTCAGCAACATTTTCATGCAAGAAATGAGACAATCCTGTTCTTCCATGACTGGCAATAACTACCATTCCAATCTCTCCACTGTTGGCTTCGGCCAAAATCTCATCAATGGCATCACCCCGCCGAATTACTGTTTCAACCTTTAAATTGGTATCCAACTGACCCAATAATTCGTGCATTTTACTCGCCGCAGCTTCTTCCATGTTTTTCGCTAACTCTTCGGGTGTGATCGAAAGAATCATGTAACTCTCATCACCCATTGGCTGACCTACTACATGCAAAATACGAATGCCCACTTGATAGAAATTCGCCATTTCAATGGCATATCGTAACGCGTGTGACGCAGTATCAGAAAAATCTGTGGGCCATAAAATATTGCGCGTTCGCATCGTGTTATCCTCCATAGTGTTTAGTGTGGTTTGGTAATGCCATTACTCGGGTCTACTTCAACAGGTTAAGCATAGTCAGAATTGGAATGTAGTCTAGTGATCATGATCAATTCTATTACGTTCCATACATCTATCCATTTATGCTTAATCGGGCGCTAAGTGATACTTCATTACTTCATGTGTCTTGGTTGATTTTGCAACATGATATTCAAGATTGTTTGGAGTATTTTGGGCGACTATGGATTTGCCCGGTATGGAGAACACTCCCATAAGCAGTTTGATACAACTTGCTAAAATGTGTAGCAAAGCGCTGCCGCATTCATTTATTTCGAAGCTGTGGATTTTGATTGCGCCAAAAGTGTCATTCCATTTAACACGAAAAAAAGTCCGACTAAAGTCGCAACAATCCACATACCCCAAGTCGATGTGTTTGGTGGGTGGAATTGATCTCCTTCGGGGTTGATATGAACCTCCAATGTCGCACCATTCGCGTATTGATCGGCTTGTAGCTCCTTCATCATTTTAACGTGGCCAGAGTGTGAATAACGCGCCGTTTGACTGTTGCCATCAGCTTGCTGGTAAGTCACCCACACCTTCAGTACTGCTTGGTTCGATACCCCCTGAGAAGCGTTCAATCCGGCAAGTTCAGTTTTTACTACCGTTGCGGAGATAACCGGCCATTGATAGCGCTCGTCGAGATGGCTCTTCAGCTCAAATCCGATAAAGTAAAAAGCAATGACGCCGCAAACAATCCAAATGTAGGCTTTTATTGATGTGCTCAAGTGTCTCTCCTGTGTCCTTGCTATAACACCAATTTTGGTTGCATTTGCTCTGGCGTCAAATTTCGCCACGAGGGAAAACAGAATCTCGTTGGCGCGTACCATGTATTGTTGCTTGAACTAGTCGACTTGATGCCCAGCAATCACGCCATTGGTATTTCTAGGCTGGCGTAGCTACTGAAATTTTAACAACCAGATGACGTCTGCCCTTTCTAAAAAATCTCCGCTTTTGAGCACGCATCGTTGTTTGTTTATTATACTAGTCATCAATCACTGACGAGAAGCGCATCATGAGAAGCAGCCTTTTATTAATAATAGTCGCCTTTAACCTAAGCATGATCTCCTTTAAATCCTTGGCCTGTGGTGCTAACGAACCGATGCGAGGCTATCAAGGCCCCTGCGAAATTAAAGAGGGACGCATGAGCCCTGATAGACGATTTTTCTATACGCAGGCCTACGGTTCAAATGTTATCAAAAAATGGGATCTGGAATCCGGGATGGTGATCAAGGAACTGTCTAGCTTTCCCAGAGGAATCGAAGAAGACGACTTGCTGCGACAGTATCCAAGGAAGAAAGGAGACTGGTTTTTTGTCTTAGCCGAAGCTCGGGATAAGAATGTCGCTATGATCTCTGGGCGTATCGGCAAGACGGAAGCGGCTCACATACTCTACGACTTTGATACAAACCAAGTGTTGTGGAAATCAGCGCTTCCGATGCCCCCTACCGATGAAGAGTTGGAAGAATTTAGAAAGCGCGGTTCCAGCATGGCGGATAACTATCACAAAGCACAGGTATCGCCGGACGCTAGCCAATTTTCTGCAGAGAATAGCTTATTCACCTTAGAATCTGGCCGCAGCGTTAGCCTTAATCACCGAGCTACGGTGATGTTCACACCGACGGTAGATGCTGCATTCCGAATCTCAATGGGCAAATTCGCACAACTGGACAAGGCCAACTTCAATAATGCATTAAAGCGTTATCAGGGTTGGTTTACACCCTATGGAAATGACTACGCCGCCGGCTTCTACCCCCTTGACGAAAAAACTATGTGGGTATTTCATAAGCATTCGGGTCGAGATCCACGACAAGTTATGGAGTCTGAACAAAGCAAGGTCGCTGGTCTGTACTTACTTGACCTGACAACAGGAGAAAAAATACGCTCAGTACTGTTTAACAAAGTGTTGGACGACTCCGAACAACAGTTACACGATTATGTGAAGCTAAAAATGAAGAGTGCCACTCAGATGTTTTCACAAAAGCTGAGTGAAGTTCAAACGCCAAGACTGTTTTTACTGCCTGAACACAAGCAGGTTTCGTCAAATGTTGTTACCAATCTCTCCTTGGACGACAAGCGCTACGTGCTCCTTTATGCCAGCGGACGTTCAGTAATTTACGATCTATTGCAGCAAAAGCCGATTACGCTTTTTTATGAGGCCAACTATGTGAATTACTCAAGTGGCCGCGCCGACGACACCGCTCAGCCATTGCGTAATGTAAAAAATGGTCTTGGCCCATCACCTGTGCAGGTTGACCAATATTTTCGCCCCCAGCAGGCCGTCTGGGTCGATAGCAGCCAAACATTGCTCGTGCCATTAAATGGAAACTATCATGAGTACAACCTAAACGGCGAGAACTTGGGAACGCGCTTAGCGGGAATGGTGATTTTAGCATGGCTAGAGCAGCGACAGGTTATTGCCGCATCTCCGAATAAAAGCGAACTGAAAAAGCTGGCAGTCTTCGACCTTGATACAGGCAAAAAAGTTAAAGATCTGAAAGCGAATATATTGAAAGAACCGATTTGGCTCTCCCACTCAAAGCAATATCTCGTTGCACGAACGAAGAACGAGCACCTCGTTATCGATACACGCAATGGTAAAAAGGCTGCTAAGTTAAAAGCAGACAGTTTCCGTAGATTTGCTTACAACGGATACCTAAGTCAGAGTTCCGGCACCTATACCGACTTTTCAACAATGGAACCGGTGAAGCTTGCTTGGAATTCCGATCGAAAATATGAATACCTGCGCTTTCAAGGCAACTATATTCTGACCTTCGAAAAAGACTTAGGAATGGAAGTATTTGATATCGCTGAAAATCGTTACGTCACACCAATGCCTTTGCCACTCAATCAGTATGGTGATTTACTTTATCTATCAAAATCAAACACAATATTGGCGATTGATAAATTGGGCAATGCGCTTTTTGGCGAATCGGGATCGGCTGGCAGCTATAAGGTAGCGCTCGAACGAAATTCTAAGCATGTCTCGGGCTATACGTTTGATTTAGACACCTTTGATATGAGCCCAGTCATGATTAATGCTCTTCCATGGGAAGACCCGGTAGTTGCCTACAGAGAAAAATCCCGAGCAGCGTTGTTTGCCAAAAGAGAAGCAGAAGAAGCTGCCCGAGTGAAGGCTCAACGCGAAAAAGAGGAACGTCTGGCAAGACAAGAGGCGGCGCTACTGGCACAGGTTCAGGATCAAATTGATGCCAGACCAGCAACCGAAAGAATAGAGTTGTTTTATCCGACTAGCCCTATCAGTGCTTACATTAGCGATAAACGGCGCGCACAAGCTTTGGCCGATCATATGGATGTGTGGAGTCAGCCCGAAAATCACAGCGCGTCTTTTGGTCTTTTTAAAGTTCCGTTCTACTTCATTGAAGACATGATTCCATATTTACCGGAAGAAAAAGCCAATCAAGCTAAGAAAGTTTTGCCGAATGTAAGAAGGAGCCAACTCGCCATGCAGAAACAAATTGAAGAAGCGGAAGCCATTGAGCGAATGTGGAGCAATTTAAGAATGGCGATAAGCAATTACAAAGCTCCGTCCGGTGTCCCCACTACTTTGGAAAGACAACGGAATTACTACCGAGAACACAATCTCTACAAAGAGTCCGCTTATCAGGCATGCAAAACCAACAGTGCTTGCGGTTTGCATAATGAATTAAATAGCCGATGAATGTCACACTTGATTTATAAGACTGGTGTTACATCAATGCCCCTCGAGCATTAATGAAGCACTAGTCCTTTCTAATCTTAGTTTGCCAACATATCCCAATTGAAGAACTGAACCGTAAAAGTGTAGTCGCCTAACATGATGGATTGATTCAAATCTGACAGTTGAACTCAAGGGTCATAGCGGTCATTGGAGGCTGAATTATTGTGTACCTGCAGTGTGCCATTTGCTGATCGTCAGAAGCTTGTAGCTGAACGATCACTTCGTACCTGAGGCCGCTGAACATCTTTAAAGTTCTCAACCTCAAGGTCTAAGTCAACAGCGATTCTTTAATCAATAATCAGATTTAACAAAAAAGGCAGCGTTAGCTGCCTTGTAACAATTGCTGAATTTAGCTTCTTTTAAATCTGCGCATAGCAAGAAGAGTTAGGCCGAACAAACCTAGGACCGCTGGCTCTGAGACTCTCGTTGCCTCAAGACCTACAAACTCATTTCTGAATCCACCTGGACCACCAGAGTTGTAAACCTCGAACGTCAAAGTGTTAAGGCCTTCTTGAAAACCGCTAGTGATTGCATAGTTTGTCCAATCACGAAAACCAGAACCAGATACGCCAGTACTGCTTCCATTCAAGTTAATACCACGTAAAGCGTTATCAACTGCAAATCGGCCAGAGATTTCAACTGAACCGGGGTTGTAACCTGTTAAATCAAAAGTAAGAGTAAAAAACGCCGTTGTATTGGTAATGTAATTCGAGCTTTGACCCATTGGGTCATTAAGCCAAATCCACTTTGAATCACTACTGCTAGCTAACCACGGCCCACTCACAATTGGATAAAAGTTGTCAGAAATGACAATCGATGAATCACCGTCGACAAGATAATGAGAATCTGTGGCCCCATTCGCGAGGACTGCATCAGTCTCAGAGACGCCTGTATTGTAAAGGCCGGTTATTAACGCTGCATTAGCGTTAACAGATGTAAAGGCAACTAGAAATATCGCACAAAAAATTCTTAACATAATCATAACTTCCTACAACTTAATACATACTTCATTAATTTATGCTAAAATCATGCCACCTTATTTATATATTTGTTATTTATAGATTTTGTTTTGATTTTTCGTTGAGGGGAGACCATCCTGTAAATAAAATTGACAGTGATTTTTCAACTCAAGTTTTGAATAACTAGTCCGTGGTCTTTTCACTCAGCAATTTTGTTTGGAGCGGTTGCAACTGGTACAAATGTAAAGCGCAAAATCATAAACATGAATGTCTGTTCTTTGTCTGAAGCAGAGATTCCCGCTCGAAGGCGGGAATGACGGGAAATCGCTCTTTGATGACATCTAAGCGCTAAGATCTTAATGGTCGCAAACTGCCCACTGAAGCCGAATGGACTGTCTGACTTGGTTGAGCTCTAGACAGCACATCCTAACCTATCAAAGATTGAGCGACATTCGCGCGCACTATGATTTCAAACTGATTGATGCGCAAATGCTAGGCAGATTCTCGGATGTCATTCCGGGTTGAAGAAATGCATCTGACGAACTTAGCTCAGTGCGCCCTACTTCATCAGCAGCCATGACCTCATCTATCCAATTTACGTGTGCGGAAACTCTCGTATAGAGCTCTTTGACACCATATTCGCCAACATCTTTAAACCACGAGTCAGTTCTCGAACTTACACCAAGTAGGTAGTAGCCATCTTCATTTTTTATATATGCTGGGCCACCACTATCACCATTACCAGAAACCCCTTCCAGTTCAAGCCCCTTATCGCCCGATTCGAAAATGAAACCAAGATCCGAGTTTGTTAATGAAACAACCCTATTCTGTGCCTTGCGCAAAACCCCTTTGTTTTCTTTATAGTTAACAGTTTCACCCGTCAATCCGGTTCCAATACCGCCGCTGCCAATAAACCAAACTATCTGATTAAGTTCATCCTGTTGACGATATAATTTCGCCGGCTGAACACTTCGTACGGGCTCTTTTAGCTTAATTAGGGCTAAGTCGTTTTGTTCGCCTAATTTATATGCTGGATAGCTGTATCTAGCCTCAACTTCGATCGTATCACTACCGACTTTAATCAATTGTCCATTATCTAAACAAAATACCGTATGGGCTGCGGTTAACACCCAGTCAGGGGCGATCAGTGTTCCATGTACTCCAATATTATAAAACGTTGCAAGTGGCGGGAAATCCTGTACGTCGGCAAGATAGATATCTGCTGGTTTGTCATGACGAATGACGATTGCAGAAGCACTATTTGTGATGACAAGGGTCGCCATAACCAGATTATTGATTCGTTTCAAATATGAGTTTTTATTCATTTAGTGGATTCTTTGATTTGGGTAATTTTCATTAGAGTGCCAGAAGTCCATTTGTCTATTTGTTGTCAAATGTAAAAAGGTATTGCTAGGGAAAAACCCAAGCAAAAACTGACCGGATCTCTGTTCTGTGAAGCGTCCATTGGCACATACTGGTGGCTATTGAAGGGAGTAGAAAATGTCTTTCGAAATTTTCGCCTTATAAGGCAAGCTTCAACCTTGGGTAGTGATGCAGGATAAGCTTCACAAATCCTCGTGGCCTCTGCCCTTTTGCCTTGGGCATTAAGGGCTGCGACCAACAATCGAGTGGCCGGTGGGTCGAATGGTACTAATTGCAATACTCGCGATGCCCAGTGACTGGTCTGCTCAAAGTCACCGGTTTCGAAATAACTTGCCACAATAATTTTGCCCAACTCGGGTTGCCACGGACCAATGTGCTGGGGCTCTTCTTGAAACTTCGCTTGCATCGCCTCGAAGGCTTGAACAAAGGCGTCCAACGAAGCTTGAGGTTGGTTATTTAACTTCAGCAGCTCGCCCAAATTAATCCATGACCGCCAAGCGTTCTGATCAATTTGTATGGCATTTTGATATTGCTCAATCGCCAGCTCAATCTTCCCTTGAGCAGAATACACAAAACCAAGGGATTTGATGGCGTGAATGTCTTTAGGATTAAGACGCACAGCCCGTTGCGCGATGATTTGTGCTCGTTCTAGAAGGCTTTTTGCTTCTGGAGTGGCCAGTTGGCCTGAAGCTAGGGCTTGGGTAAGAGAACCCTGCGAAGGTTTGGGATAACACTAAATACGTCGCCTTTATTAATGAAGCGATGGGATATTTTATCAAACAAGATGTGCAGAAACTGATCATCGATGTGCGCGAAAATCCGGGCGGTGACAAGTCCTTCAGCGACCCGCTTATCGCCTGGTTTGCCACTCAGCCTTTTCGATTTGCCTCCGAGTTTGTTGTACGTTCAAGCCATCATGCCAAGGTCGCCAATGAGCAGCGAATGAAAGACGCGACGGGAGAGAACCTGGCTTCCAAGATGTTGCAGCAGGGCTATAAAGAAAATCCATACGGAACCGTATTCAGCCTCACCTTCGATCAGTCTTATCCTCGGCAAGGCCAACAGTTTGATGGTCAGGTTTATGTGCTGATTGACCGCTCCTCTTACTCTAATGCAGTATCATTGGCAGCGATTGTCAAAGACTATGGCTTTGGCACGGTGATCGGCGAACCCACTACAGATTTTGCCACCACCTTAGGGGCGATGGAGACCTTTGCCTTGCAGCACTGTGGCATCCAAGTTGGCTTCCCGAAAGCCTTGATCATTCGTCCTTCAGGCGACAAACATCCGGGGCCAGTCTACCCAGACATCCAATTGGCATCTTTTGACTTGGCAGATATCGCGCAAAAAGTCAGCCAACTGGGAGCGTTCGAGGCACAGTAACAATCCAATTAAGACACTCACCTCAATATTGTTTTTCGACGCTGACAGTACAAACAGTCAGCGTCGATCATAACGACTTGTGTATCTCACAGCAGCACAAAACCACACTACTAATTTGCAACAAATCCGATTTCTATTTTAGAACTTGCATTCAGAACTTAATCGTTTAAGATTATGTAACAATCTTTGCGTGCTTGTTAATAGAAAGTTGACTTCACGACTGTGAACGCAATCTTTAAGCACATGGCCGCATGGACATTAAATACAGCCTGAGTATAGATACGTTTTGCAATTGTTTGCGTTTTTAACTCAGAACAAATGAGTGCATAGTCATGATAGATTCACGCAAACCGCAACTCAGTTTCTGGCAAGTTTGGAACATGTGTTTCGGGTTCTTTGGGATTCAATACGGGTTTGGTCTACAACAAGCCAATCTCAGTCCGATCTTCCGATATCACGGTGCAGCAGAGCATGAGCTACCGATTTTGTGGCTGGCAGGCCCGGTCACGGGATTGCTCATCCAACCCATCATTGGTGCTATGAGTGATGGTACTTGGAATCGGTTTGGGCGACGCAAACCCTACTTTATGATAGGCGCACTGGTCGGCTCAATTGCCGTTATGTTTATGCCTTACGTCCCTGAGCTTTGGATGGTAGTTGGCTTGTTCTGGATTTTGGACGCCGCCATGAATACCGCTATGGAACCCTATCGCGCCCTAGTGGGTGATAAACTCAGTCATCAACAGCGTCCTTTCGGATTTGCTTTACAGTCTTTTATGATTGCCTCAGGGCAAATCCTCGCGGGTTTGATGCCCCTTATTATGATCGCCTTTGGCGTGTCGGCAGAGACCGATGGTAAAGCGATTCCTGAGATTGTGAAATACTCCTTTGCCATAGGCGTGGTGGTGATCCTCGCCTCGTCCATTTGGTCATTTGTGCGCACCGAAGAATATCCCCCCGATGATCTGGTTGCCTTTCGAGCTGAGCAAAAATCGAAAAGCCTACTGGCCGTGTTTACCGATTTGTGGGTAGCAATTAAAGAAATGCCCAAGTCGTTGCGTGCGGTTTGGTGGGTTAAATTAGTCACTTGGTTTGGCTTACCTTTAATGTGGCAATACCTCGCGCTGTCTATTGCGCGCCATGTCTACGACGCGCCAACACCCGATAGCCCCGGGTTTGCCGAAGGCACGGCTCAGGTGGGTATGGCCTTTACTGTCATGAACATTACCACTGTGATCATGGCTTTATTTATTGGCCGGATTGTGACCCGCATCGGTGATGCTAAAACCTACGCCCTGTTTCTGTTAATCGGCGGAATAGGCTATCTCTCGATGCAACTGACAACCGACCTGTACACCACTTTTGCGTGTATGGCACTAGTGGGGATTGGTTGGTCGGCTGTCATTACGGTGCCATTTATCATTACCGCCGATGTGACACCGGCTGCCCGTGTCGGTGTTTACATGGGGCTTTTAAACGCCATGATCTGCTTACCACAGATTATGGAGATGGTCTCGATAGGTTATATCTATGATTCCCTGTTGGCCGGCGACCCACGCAATGCGTTGGCGTTGACCGGTATTTTATTTATTGTCGGCGCATTGTTGGCGCTTAGAATTAACACCAAACACGATCATCTGATCAATCAGGAGATACGCCAATGAAATTGAAAGACATGCAGCGACAGTGGTGGAAAGAAGGGGTCGTTTACCAAATCTACCCTCGCAGTTTTCAAGATTCGAATGGCGATGGCGTCGGTGATCTGCGGGGCATTATTCAGCGTCTTGACTACATTGCCTCCCTTGGCACTGATATTGTTTGGTTGAATCCAATTTACCAATCACCCAACTATGACAATGGTTACGACATCTCTGATTATCGGGCAATCATGGACGACTTCGGCACCATGGCTGATTTCGAGGAACTGCTCGAAGGCTTCCATCAGCGAGGGATCAAAGTGGTGATGGATTTGGTGGTCAATCACTCCAGCAGTGAGCATGAATGGTTCAAACAAGCGCGCTCTTCCAGAGATAATCCCTATCGAGACTACTACCATTGGTGGCCAGCCGAGAAAGGAACGCCGCCGGAGCGCTGGTCATTCTTTGACGAAGATGGCAGTGCCTGGGCATATGATGAGACAACCGATGCGTACTATTTGCATTACTTTGACAAAACCCAACCGGATTTAAACTGGGAAAATCCTAAATTACGTGAAGAAATTTACGAAATGATGCACTACTGGTTTGAAAAGGGCATCGATGGATTCCGTATGGATGTGATCACCTTTATCTCCAAACACGATGGTTACCCCGTCTTTGAAGGCGTCACGGGTGATAAGATGATCGATGTTTATGCTTCGGGTCCTCGTTTGCATCAATACTTACATGAGATGAATCGAAAGGTACTGCAGCACTATGATGTCATGACAGTGGCTGAAGGTCCGGGCACTAATCTTAACAACATTCACGACTTGGTGGACGAAGACCGCCAAGAACTGAATATGAATTACCATTTTGAACACGTTGAGCTGGGTGTGGATCCCCGCAAAATGGTCAATGAGAACTTCAAAAACTTGGTGAAATACAAGCAAATCATGAGTGCATGGGCAACCACATTTGACCAGAAAGGCTGGGGAACTCAATGGCATACCAATCATGATTTTCCTCGCCAAGTAACATGGTTCGGCGACGACTCCCCGCAACATCGAGACCAATCATCCAAGTTGCTTAGCACTTTCCTGTTGACCATGCGTGGCACGCCTTACTATTACATGGGCGATGAAATCGGCATGACCAACGCCAGATTTGAGCGCATCGAAGACTACAATGATTTGATGACCATCAATTGGTACAACCTGACGAAAAAAGAAGGTGGGGATGCCCAAGCGTTGTTGGAGTCACACAAACTCAGTGCCCGCGACAATGCTCGTACGCCGATTCAATGGGACGACAGTCCTAATGCTGGATTCACCCAAGGCACCCCTTGGCTGAAAGTGACGGATAACTATCGACAAATCAACGTGGCAGCTCAACAGGACGACCCAGATTCACCCCTGAACTATTTTCGCAGTCTGACCCAGTTGCGCAAAGACAATCTTACGTTGGTGTACGGTGCGTATGAGGTGTATCTGCCCGATCACGAACAGGTTTACGCCTACACCCGTAGCTTGGACGACGAAGTCCTATTGGTGTTACTGAATTATTCTAGTGAACACCAGAAAATCGAACTTCCGGTTGAGCTTTTGGCAGACAAGGTATTGATTAATAATGCCAAATCTTTTCTGCGCACCGAGCTAGGTTATGAGTTAGAGCCGTGGCAAGCGATGGTGATCAAAGTGGTGTAGTGCTGCCAAAGTTCGTGAGCACCCATTCTAAAATGAGTAATTGAAACCTTCTCAAGGGAAACCTAAATACAACTCGCTGGCACTGTGGACTTGATTTCGCCCCGTTTTTTTAACGGAATAAAGCGCCTTGTCAGCGGCGTTGATCATGTGCTCCAAGTCATCCTCTGCCAGCCCTTTGCCTGCCAGCTTGCCTTGTGTGGTACCACAAACACCAAAGCTGGCAGTAAATTGAATATTCGCTTCACCACAATCGACCGTGGCATTCTCGATCAACTCTCGGAGTCGTTGTGCATGCTGCAGAGCTTGTACTTCATCGGTGTCGGGCAGCAACAACAAAAACTCTTCCCCACCCCATCGGGCTGCAATATCACCTCGCCGGCCGCCATGTTCTAGAAGTGCGGCCACACTGCGCAACACTTCGTCGCCAAATCCATGCCCATAATCGTCGTTGATCTTTTTAAAGTAATCGATGTCAACAAGTACCAAAGAAACATCACGACCACTGCGAACATGCTGATGCCAGACGGGATAAGCTAAATCTTCGAAACCGAGACGATTGTTGATACTGGTCAATGGATCCAGACGGGCACTGCGCTCGGCCACTTTTTTCTCGATTTCAGCGCGACGAAAGCGCTGCGCCAAAAGGAATGCCAAGAAAATAGCTTCAAAGGCTACGCCTAACTCAATTAGCTTGAAGGTAAAATCGTTGTAGGGTACGAGTCCGGCAACGGCAGCAGTTGAGATGCAAATACACACGGCGGCGGTTACCGAACACATCAAGAATAACTTGGCTGCGGGAACCCCATGTTTCAGCGCTTGGTATCCCAAAGCAATAAACAAAACTGCAAAACTTGTATTGAGCAAGAATGCGAACAACAACGCAACAGTCAAATTGTTCATTAAAGCGCCAATTACCATACCAAGGGGGATCACCACAGTGACACCAATTGTTAATGTGTCTAATCTGGGCGCGTAGTGTTTGGTATTGAGCAGAACTCGTGCAAAGTGCAAACCTGCAATGGAGTAAGTAATCATTAAAGAGATGTCTAGCCAATCTTGAAAATAGGGGCCCCAATCGGGCGTAATCCAAGTATGCAATTGACCCGTGTATGACAAACTATTAGCGACAAAGCCCAACAAATACAGAGCATACAAACCGTATTCTTTATGACGAATACCAAAATAGATGATCAGGTTGTACATGGCCAAGGCAAACATCAGACCGTACAAAAAGCCATATTGGTAACTGCCAGAAATATCTCGCTGGGTGGCTAGTTCCGATTCAGAAATTCGCAGTGGAATGGCCATCGGGCCGACCGATTCTACTCGCATGTACAACTGGGTTTCACCTTTGGGCAAAGCATTTTCAAAAGCAAAATAGCGATATTGCATCGGTCGGTCTTGATAGGCAAAGGCGTCGCCTCCTCGAACCTGCTTGATCACCTGCCCTTCGTGCACAAGCCAAGCGTCGATGTAATCCAGCCAAGGTGTCTCTACGCTGAAACGATACAACCCTGCCGAGCCTTGCGGATTGTTCAGTCGAACTTTCAACCATACTGGAGAGACACTAATGCCAAGGGATAATGACTGTCCCGAACCCGTTCGAGTAGAGTTTGAATCAAAATGTAAGATTGCTTGCTCGAGGGTTAACAGCCCATCTGATTCTTGAAAGTAATTGGCGTATTGACCCGCAGTCAACGCTCGTTGCACAGACAAATCGACAATAGCTTGATCTCGCTGCACAGCGGCAACGGAAGAAACGAACATCAGTAGGGTTAAGCAAAACAAAAAACTTCTTAAATGCATGGGTAAAACTCTCGGGCACCTATACGTCCCGTGCATGTGTCTGCAAACTCTCCTCAGCTCACCCGGTATGGTGACTCAAGGACGAGCACTAAAGACGAATAATAGCGTAATTTTGCGCTTACGAGTATGTGGTTCAGCTTCTTTACGATAATCCAGACAATCGAGAACAGAATTCAATGAATACAAAAATGTACTCTCCAGTGCTATTGGATGCCAACTAAGAGTTGGCATTTTTTATCGGTTTAATAGACCACATTGAACTTTGGAAATTTCTAAAAAATACTTTACTCTTTTTAACATTGTCAAAAAGCGTTCTGGTTGAGTGTGGCATGGTTCAAAATAGACTGAGTCGCAGCATTCACAGCAAGGTTTTTGGTTGATTTGCATCGGTAGCAGAAAGAGATAAAAGTATCGACTGCACTATCTAGGCCCAAGCAAACGAGCCTGAACCAAAACTAAATGGCTAGCCGTCGTCAACTGAAACATTTTGTTGAAATGGAATTGAGCTTATGGAAAACCGACTCCCTCAAAAAATTGTACTCCGCATAGTAAATTCCCTATTGGTTTTGGCACTGTTGAGCTATGTGTTGCTTTGTTATTCTGCCTACCCGCACATTACCCAAATTTCGCCCGCGCTGACGCAAGAGAACTATTTCTTGGTCTGTGCAACTATCATTTGCCTACTTTTACTGTTCAAGGAATTCTTTGGGTGGAAAGAAGTTATACCGGAATTGAATAACATTGTCCGTCAGGGTGTATTTAACGACAGTAAGGCATACCAAGCCATGTTCAACAAGTTGGGCGCATTTTTGCTGCCGATGGGGCTGGCTGCGTTGCTGTTCATGTACACTCTGTTTTGCGCGATGGAACCCCAGGTCACCTTTTTTGACGGCCTGCTGTTTATTGTGTTGGCTTTCATACTGATTAGCGTTGTTTTAGCGATTGCTGTAAAAGCGATGATGACTTCCCAAGTGAAATCTAGGTGGTCACTACGCGGGCATTTATTGTTTGCTTTGTTGTTTTATCTGGCGCTATTGGAGATCGCTGAATACCTTCTTGGCCTTACTGCTGATCTAACTTTTCAATCCTTTATCATCGATGTCATTGCGTTGCTCGGCAGCGGATTGATTATAGCGGGTGGTTGCATGTTGGGAATTGGGCTCTTCTGGTATGTTGCAAATCGAATGTTTCATTTCAATGGCGATGTCACACACATCTCTCGAACTAGTATCCTTCACGATAATATTGTTAAGAGCCAACACTTTTTCTTGTTGCAGTTTGGAAACATGAATGCAAATTTGTTTCTGCTGTTCCTACCATTGTATTTCTATTGCCTGATGAACTTTGATACACAAACCATATTGGTTTTGTTTACTGTAACCTTGGGACTTCCGTTCCTTCTGAAAGCATCAAAGCTGCTGATTGGACTCAAACGAGAATTTTACTTTGTGCTATTAAAGAATGTGATATCGGCAATTGTTGGAGTGATCTTTGTATCTCACATGATTTACTTGCTTGCCTATATGGGGCTATATCAACTAAAAAGTTGGTTGATTGAATTCAATTGGGACGCATCAGACGGGATCTTCCCAAACTTTCTATTTTACTTTGTTGATAAGCCTGTAGAGCTGAATTTTTTACTTGCCTACATTGAGGGGGTGTTACTAAGCATCGTCAGCTTAAGTATCCTAATTTGGCTCTATGCTATTTTCGTCCGCAAAGATCCCTACAGGATACTGTGGCTTTTGCTCACGACTAGCTTATTTTTTGGCACGGTTTGGTATGACAATTACGTATCTGCTGAAAATCTACAGAGTCTGACCTCTTGGACCTTGTCACCAAAAATCATACTGTACACGGCCATTCCTATACTCGTTCACTTTATTATCAACGTTATTGCCGGCCCCTATAGGATCAATACCAAATGCGCTGTTTGTCAATTCAAAGCGCCCAAACTTGCGCACTACTGTCCATGCTGTGGCAGTGTGTTGCACCTTTCTAAACCTACCAAACATAGGCTATTAAAGGCGTTTAATAGACAACTCGAAAAACAATCAGATGACGAACTCGATGAAAAACAACAGCGCAGTTTGGACTATAAACTTGCGGCGATTCGGCGCGCCATTTTGCATTTGGGTGTATTGAAAGAAGTCATCGTTATAGACAAAGCGAAACGAATGAAAGCCGCGCAAAAGAGGGACAATCAATGAACGCTCGAAACACCAAAGGCATTTCTCTGTCCTTAATCGCTTTGTTGTACATTGTATTAAGTATAAACCTTCACTCAGACTTAGCAGGTTTTCTCGGCATCAGCGTGTTAGCAGCAAAATACCTGCTCGTGCTCATCGGCTTTTTAGGCTACTTCGTATTTTCTTGGCAATCGGAAAAAGCCTTTTTGATAGGACATGAACTACAGCAAGGCAACTTTACACACGACGTTTTGAACAATAAAAACAGATTCTGGAGAGAGAGTTTTAACACCATGCTTGCCGCAGCCACACTCTATTTTGTGCTGTATTTGAACCAACATCAGGCGTGGTATCAAGGTGCGTTGTGGGTTGTGTCAGGAGCGTTCTGCTTGATCTGTGTTAGAGCTTTCAATCGATTCGTACCCACAAAATTGAATACTTGGCTATCAACCCTCTGCGGACTTGCATTTATGACGATAATGCTAATGGTTTTGCAACAGTTTAATACCCAAGCGGGTCAGCAAGATTTACAGTTTAACCAATTTCTATTGTTGGTTTGTTTAAGTATTTTAGCAGTATTTTTGGCAATGGTACTGGGGAGTTTAACCAGCATAGCAAGGGGGAAAATTTGGTCGGGGGTGGGGCAGTTCTCCTATGAAAAAAAACTCATCCAAAACGGCACTGGCGAAGAACGCGCAGCAATATATGACATGGACTTTTATTTCACGCACATCTTCGAACGACTCGTGTACTTTTCAGTGTTGTTTGTTCCACTGTATTTTGCGCTGGCCACTTTGGTCGACATTCGATTCATAACCTTTTTATGGTTAAGCGCTGGATTCTTGCCCGTATGCTTATTTTTCAGTAAATACATATCCACCTTGGAGGGCAGCAAATACTTTCTCAGCCTAAAAGTGACCTTTCACTATCTATTCTGGGCACTCCTTATCTGGATGGCCTTCTCTCAGTTTCTGTTTTACCTCTATTGCAGTCTCACCCAGTGGTACGTTGAGTCTCCACTGCTAACCCATGGTCTTTTTCCGAGTTTTCTGATCGCATACAACGAGCCAGTTTCAAAGCAATTTTTGCTCGCCCAAGGGGAAGGTGTTTTGTATTCCTACATTTTTCTTATTCAAGTGGTGTATTTTTGGGGTTCCTTGAAGACACAGCAATATCGGCGTGCTGCCTTACAAGTGGTTTCACTACTCACATTTTTGTTGATAGTAGGATACAACGACAACATTGAATACGCCGCGACGATGATAAAATCAGAAGAAAACGCATTTCTAACACCCGCAATTATCATTATCACGCTCATCCCGATGACAATTGACTTTATTTGTCAGTCATTGAGGCAATTCAATAGTCAACACATAGCTTGCCCAAATTGCCGCCAAGCGAACACTCGATCCTATAATTTCTGTCAGTTATGCGGCAAAAGTTTATTCGGGGCAACAAAAAAATTATTGAGAGACAGCAACCTTCTAATGTCAGATTTAGTCAAGCAGCTCTGTGAGCAAATCAAACAAGAAAAACTGAGCCCAGAAGAAGCAGAGGAACTGATCAAAGTGACAATTGATGGAATGCAAGGGGCCTATGACACCAGTAGAAATCAGATCAATCTCAGTCACTTGGTTAGCTATTATCAGAATGATCTACTTGAACTTCTTGAGTCTGCAAAAGACAGGGCTTTGACACAAAATGAGTAGCACTGGTGGCCGCGATAATAGAAAGAAAGGCAATCAAAAAACCAAAGATGATGAACGGCATGTGACTGAACTTAGCAAGTTAGTTCAGAGCAAAGCTTCCAAAGAAGTTATGTTTGAACAATTCAATCTTCAAGCTGATGTGCAGTTTCATCAGAAGATAAAAGCGCATCAGGGAGTTTTCAATTACACCAGTAAATTAAGTGCTGAAATTTATTTTGGCAACGTATTTCTGAAGCCCGATTGGCGTTTGTTTAGTTTCCACATATCAAGGCAACAAGTAGCTTGCCTTTTCGAAATTCATCAAGACCTGGAAAGGGTAATTGAGGCGCTGCTGGATGCACATATTCAAAAGATTGAATCTTTGCTTCAAAAACCTACGCGCAAACGCCAGGAACAGCCTATTCCCCTGCTCACACTATCCATGGGCAATTGGCAACTTGTTGAAGGAAACCAAACGCTTGCATTGCTTCAAATCTTTGAGCATCGAATAGTCAATGTGCCCAGGCAGAATATCCGGTTTTTCAAAACAACCCTGCCCTTTTATTCGGATGCCGAACTGATTGCACTCTATTCTTTGGATAGCACGCATCGTGAGCACTGGACTTATTATTTGTCTACCACAGCAACAAGCCCAGAGTCTCCTCCCTCAGAAGAGAGTACTTCACAATTTTACAGTTTAAATGGTTTGAGCGCCCCGATTTATGAATGCAATCAGATAATTCCGTTGCTGCTCAACCAAAGTAATATATTAGATTACTTGGCGTTTTTTTGCTTTTTCCTACAGGGTGAAAGAGGCTCTTTCTACATCATTCCTGCCGTAAAAGATGCCGCTATTCCTGAGATCATTTGGGATGCGCATTTTGTTCACAACAATACTCATTTGGATTTGCTGGCAAAATTTAAATCCCCTCGTGTACTCTCTGTTTCGGAAGATTCTTATCAATGTGAAGCGACAATCTACTGCGGCAGTAGTATTGCGATCGTCAAAATGGAAGTGCTTCAGACAGGACAAGTAACACTAAAACAGAGCAATGAAATCTGCGATTTGTTGCCATTTCGACTCGAAATCGATTTGTAATCAGATTGCTCCTCTCGAGCTCTCCACTGCGATTAAAATCGCTCAGGTTCCCAACCATTTTTAACGTATTTTTCATAGATTTTTTTCTTGCCCCGAGCTCTCAAGAAGACTCCCAACACAACGAAAATCATCCCGATAGAAATGGCAGCTTGCTCACCGTTTACCTCTTGCCACAGGCTGATAGCGATGACGGCTGCAATAACAAATACAATATTCGACACCCAAGTGGATTGAGACATTTCTGCGCTGTAACTTGCTCTTGCCTGCTCGATCAATACATAAAGTTCGTTATTTGACATTGACTTAAAGTCGGCTCTCGTGGAGGTTCTACGAATGTAGTCTGCGTAAGCAGCCAGTCGTCTTTGTGTGTGTTCTTTGATTTCGTTGGCGTTATACTTATCTCTTTCCAACTGGTTAGCTTCACTACTGCTACCGGCCAGCGCAAACAATCCAATCACCACAAGAATGCCTAAAATGATAAGCCACATATATCCCTCCACATCTCTTATATTTTTACAAACCCCGGTCGAGTGAGTCTCATGTTCTGGTTTGCTCACTCGATAATGTTCCGTTTTGCTTTTTTACTATATTCGTCAAGAAGACTCTATAAAAAATTCAAGTTGGCATGCAGATTGGTGTGAGGTTTCAGTTTAGTGAATTTAGAGCACATCCTTTTGGCTTTCATTGCGAATGATCAGCAGTTGATTTGGCAGTACTAGTAAGTAATTTTTAGGGTCGCAACCATCAGCAATAGCTGAGATTGAACTCGAAAAGGCCCGAATCTTTACTGGCTTTGATCCGTAAAGCAAAGATTCTAGTAAACGTCTATCAACACCGTTTAGAAGCATAACTTTGCTTAACCCATATTGTGAGAAAACAAATGAACAAACTTGCAACCTTGCTTTTTACTTTGACCCTTTGTGGGTCTGTCGCGAATACCGCTTTTGCACAAAGCGAAAGAACGGCATTGGTTCCTTTACCCTCACTGGATGATTTTACCAAAGGAGAGGATGGTTGGGCCTTTGGACTGGGTCTTGGTGTTGAATATGAGACAGCCTATGAAGGTTCGGACGAATTTGGATTTGAACTTCAGCCTGCCGGCGCAGTGCAATGGCGAAGCGGCGATAATATTTACTACTTTGCCGGAGAAGCGTTCGGTTGGCGAGGTCTTTTAGATCAAAATTGGTTGCTAGAGGCTTTATTGGGCTTTGAAGAAGGTCGCGAAGAAGGTGACTCTGATGAAGGTCATCTGGATGGGCTTGGCGAACAGGACGAAGGGTTTGAACTCGTGCTGCAAGCCCGCCGTGCTTTTACAGCCGACTGGCGCTATTGGCTGGTTGGTCGGGTAGTGACTGGTGGCGATGGCAATCTGGGGCTTTTTGGTGTGGGTCGCCGCTTTGGTGACCAACTGGATGGCAGCGGCCATGAAGTCAATGTCGTGGCCGTGTTTCACGACAGTGAATATGCCAACAAAGGGTTCGGCATCGATGCCGCGCAAGCTGTCGCATCTGGCTTAGAAGAGACGACGCTTAGTGGCGGATTGCGCTCATTTGGGGTTGATTACAGTTTCCGACACAATCTGAATGAAAACTGGCAAATCTACGGCGAAGCTCTGTTTGAGTACTACAGCAGTGAAGTGCGAGATAGCCCAATTGCTCGAAGTGATTACGAGACCGAAGTGGGCATCGGGGTTATCTACGTATTCTAGCCACTGACGATAATGTGCGCTGCGGTTCATTGGATTCGCAGCGCAAGCGGTTTTCAGATCCCGTTCGAACGTCCAGTCTAGTGAACATGTTTAATGCAAAGAATTTTTTTCACCAGGAAATACGGGTCGCCACATGCCCTTCATCAGCACTGAGCAAAAACAACCAACCATTTCGCTCACACAATCTTTGTACGATCCCAAGCCCAAGGCCATATCCCTGATTCGACAATCTATCGTCTGCCGAGTGCTTTTGGTTGGATGCAGGATCTATCTGATTGGTAATAAATAACTCCGACTCTGCAATGGTTATATTGATGGGTCCTTGCCCGTTGAGGGTGTGTTCAAAGGCATTTCGCACCAGATTATTGACGGTAATGGAAAACGCCTGAGGATGTCCATAGATACTGGGATTGGCAAGGTCATTGACATGGATATCGATTAACTTGCCAGCCAGTAGGTGTCGATGCTGCTCGATCGCCTTACTGACGATGGGTTTTACGAAAAACTGCTCTTCATCAAATCCATCGTCGGTTTCGCGCGCAAGGCACAAGAACATTTCAATCAGAGCCTTCATATCAAGGGTTGCTCGCCTGACTCGCTCCAATACCCTCTCATCGGCGGCAGACAAATCGCTTTGCTCTAACAGTTCGAGAGCCCCCATGATTACCGTAATTGGCGTGCGCAATTCATGGCTAGCGGAATCGGTAAAATATCGCTCTCTTGCTACAAATGCGCCAATTCGTTCAAGGGTCTTCTCGATGGTGTCTGCAAGGATCCCTACTTCATCGTCGCCAAACCGTTTAGACTCTATACGTTGGTGATCCTTGTCAGATAAATGTTCCAGATCGATGTCTGCGACGACCTTTGCGAGTTCCGCAACTGGAGCGATAGCTCGGCGCATGACTGACACACCCAAAAAGAATCCAAGCACTCCAAGGGTTCCAACGACAACGCTGATCACCAGCAGCCACCACCAATCATCAGCAGAAGCGGCTTCAATTTGGGCAACGTCAAACACCACAAACGCACGGGATTGCCCTTCGTCAGCGGACACTACGGCGACATGCAACTCCTCGCTATCGAATTCGTAGATTCCGTATTCGGGGTTTGTCTGAGCCCATTGCTGAAGAGACGCCGGCAGATCACTGGCACTGTCGTATCCTCGAAGATTGGTTGTTAGATTGGGATAGCTTTGTGCTGCATGTTCTAGTTGACGTTGTAGTACATGATCTTCGCTTAACTTTATCGCCGCAAAGAAAGCAAACCCCCAAGCTACGCTAAGTAAAGCTACGCACAATGCAAAGGCAATCGCCACTCGTTTACGAAGACTGCGTCGGTACATGATTTAAGCGCTCTGTGCTATTCGGTAGCCAATCCGATGCACCGTATGAATAAGAGGCACCTCGAACGGTCTATCAATGGCTTGTCGTAGTTTGTAAAAATGTGATCGGAGTGCGTCGCCATCAGGAGGCTCGTCCGCCCACAACAAGGTTTCAAGAACACTGCGAGTCACAACCGCTGGGGAATCCTCCATCAGTCGTTGGAGCAACTTTAAACAGGCAGGGTTAAGCTCAATCCGCTGTCCCGCACGATGAACTTGCAATGTCGATTTGTTCATCGTTAAGTCTCCAACCGTCAACAAATTGTCTAATTTGCCGTGACTTCGCCTATGCAGAGCTTGCAGTCGTACATGTAATTCCTGCAGCGCAAATGGCTTTACCAAATAGTCATCCGCTCCCACCTCGAACCCCTTCAGCTTGTCGTCGAGTGTGTCTCTTGCCGTTAGCATAAGCACAGGGGTATCTAGTTTGGCATCGCTGCGAAGCCTATGGCAGAAACTCAAACCATCCATTCCTGGAAGCATTAGGTCCAACACAATAACGTCAAAGGGATTGGTCAATGCCAAATGCATGGCACTGATGCCATCATAGGCAAAATCAAGCAGATAGCCGTGCTTTTCCAGATATGTCGCAATATTTGCACAAATGTCGCGGTTGTCTTCGACCACTAACACTCTTGTTACCGCCGCACCAAAAACACGTACCATCTCTCGCTCTCCTTTACCAAGCGTAATCGAATCGGATACCGATCAACGGTTCAGCCTCGCTACCGTCTTCAACTTCAACGCCTCGGCGGTAGTCAAATTCAGAATCATCACTAGAGGAAGCTTCAGTTACGTTGATAACATCGAGAAATGCGGTTACGTCTATTGGACCGAATGCGCGTCGATAATCAACGCGAACGTTTAGCAAGCTTGAGCCACTCTTGCGACCCACATTACGTTCAATGATTTCCTTTGAATAACGAAGTGGCTGTCCTGGCCCCAAAACATCTGAGTGAATTATAAACTCATCGTCAGGTCTGCCGGAGAGATATTTATATCGAGCAGCGATCTTCCAGCGATCATTGATTTCCCAAGTTATACCCAAGGTAGCGACGTGCTCACGACTGAATTCGGCTGCCACTTCGCCTCGACCATCTTTTCTGTCGACCACTGCGTCATTGTAGGAGTAAGTCGCGGTAGCGTAAAGTCCCTCTCGAATGGTGCCGTTGATGACAACATCGACACCCAAGGACGAGCCATCCCCCATGTTGGCAAAGGTGCCGGTCGCTCGATCCAAGTCGACGACGAGGTCATTGAGATCTTGATAATAAGCCTCGGTTAATATTGACCAATCGTTCGTTGCACTGTATTCGAAACCGACACTGCTATGGGTGATTTTTTCGTTTTTAAGCTTATTGGATTCATTCGCGGCAAACTCTAAAAATCGAGGTGACTGATGAAATAGTCCAGCGGTTGCAAAATATCTTATTTCTTTACTGGGTTGCCAGTTAACACTGAACCTTGGTGAGGCAAAACTTTGCTCTGCAAAGCCGTCGCGCTCAACTCTCAGTCCAGTGCCAAAATTCCAATCATCAAGTTCAAAATTTTGATCAACGTAGCCAACATAGCTTGTTTCTTTACTCTTGGTAGAAGCGTTAATGTTTTCTGGCGTCAAAACGATATAGCGCTGTTCAGGACTGGGTCTGAAATCATCGTCGTCGTAGATATATCGGTTCCAATCACCATCCAAGACAGTACTGTAGTCCAATTCAATTTGGGTAACCCGAAAGCCTGCGCTGAATGCGCCGAATTGGTTATCGGTTTCAAAGTCGCTTCGCCAACCGATCTCTTTCTCACCTTCACGGATGGTTATGATGTTTTCACGCACAGGAAAACTGGAAGCTGGGGAACCTTCGGGTACTAGATCGGGAAACGCTTCGCCTTCGGAGCTAATCTTGTTACTTTTGCGATAGTATAGTTTGTTGGTCCAAACTGCATTTTCACCGATAAGTGAGCGCATTGTCAGACCGTATAGATCACTATCTTGTTCTGAATATTGAAGGGCAACATCTTCAAAATTAGGCGATTCGAAAACATGCGTCACATCACGTGTGTAGTCCTCATGGGTGTCCATTAAGAGAATTTCAAATGTGTTGTCCTTATCAATGGGTACAACGGACTTTAGAATAACGTCTCTGAGTACCGGTTCCCCAATATCCAACTCCTCAATCGTCTCAAACAAAGCACCGAAGTCGAGTCGTCTAGCCGAAAAAAGCATCGTTGCGTCTTCTGTAAAACCAGCAGGGCCATCATAACCGACCTCATAGCCCGCGAGATCATAGCGGAAGCTTGCAGAAGGGCTTGGGTTACCATCGGCAACCTCTAATTTGAGTAGTGATGCGGCGCGTCCGCCATAGGCTGCATTCCAGCCACCTGGAGAGAACTCTGCGCCGCCGATAACATTGGGTGCAAAAATAGAAAAACGACCACCTCCACCGACATCTTCCTCTTCACCTAGTGTGGCATCAAAGTGCACCGCTTTGTCAAAAGGAAAATCATCAACTAAGACTAAGTTATCTCTTGGTCCTCTTCCACGTACGCTAAAGCTGGCAAATTCACTGGCAGAGGCCAGCCCTGGCAAACCGTCTAAGGAGAGAAGGGGATCAGCACCTCCGCCAACGGCACTTCGCAATGCTTCTCTGTCAAGATAGGTGCTCGAACCTGAGGCAGACAGTTTAGTCTGCTGGGTTCGTACCTCTACCACTTCAATCGAATACTCTCTGAGTTCGAATTCAATCTTAGTATTTTTGCGGGTAATCACCCGCAAGCTTGGTTCGTAAAAGGAAGCAAATCCGTTCTTTGATACATTCACTGAATATAACCCGGGATCGAGCTGTTCAATGACGAGTCGTCCTTGCTGATCGGTTTCTAATGTTTGTGTCACTGCAGTTTCACGCTCCTTGATAATGATTTGGGCGCTTGGCAGTGGCCTGTTGTTATCCAGGTTTTTGACAATGATCGTCAAGGCACCGGGAGCCTCTTGCGCACTGACAAATGCGGGGAAACAACTGAATAACGTCCACAGGATCAAACACGAAACTCGTATTAATTGCTCGCTCATATTGCTCATCTCCAGATAATTACCGTGTCTAATGAATAAACCTGTTTGATGCTAGCAGAGCTTATGTGACTAAAATGTCGCTAAACAGTGAAGGTGTAGTGGTCAATTGTTCGTGGTGACTTCTAGACCGAAGTTGGTATCTGTGTTGTTTTAACATCGAATACGAGAGTTGAAAATCAGTTGATGCAATATACGTATTTGAAATCCGCAGCCAGTTCGATTACTATCCGACGACTTAGGGGAGTAGTCTCCTGCATTTTGCAGGGAAGTCGTCAACAGTCTCCGAACAACATTCGTTCGTGGCGGCTTCAGACCTTCGTGGTTTTGACAAGACTTAAGGCATTATGTCATTTCGGGCAGAGATGACGCATTGCCTTATTGTTTAGTCTGCCCGAAGGAACATATAATGAGTGCATTTCTATTCAAAGCATCTAACTCTTTGATACTTAATCAAAATAATTCTTCTATTCGTCAAGACCTTTGTTTTAGTACTAAGAGGTCAACACCATGTTGTTAGCCTTCGCTGCGATTATTGTCGGCTTTGCTTTACTGGTATGGAGTGCTGACCGCTTTGTAGAAGGAGCCGCAGCGACGGCCGGTCATGCCGGACTCCCCTCCATTCTCATCGGTATGGTAATTGTCGGCTTTGGCACCTCAGCCCCCGAAATGGTGGTATCCGCTATGGCTGCAAGTGACGGCAACCCCGACTTAGCACTTGGCAATGGATTGGGTTCCAACATCGTCAACATCAGTTTAATTCTTGGGGTAACAGCATTAGTTACACCAATAGCGGTGAAGTCAAACATTGTCAAAAATGAACTCCCTGTTCTGGTTGCAATCGTGCTGTTTTGTGGCTTTTTACTCTATGACGGTAACTTAACGACTACCGATGCCACCGCATTGCTGATCGGATTGTTGTTGTTTGTCATCTGGTCAGTGTATTCAGGCATCAAGAGTCCCGGCGATTCGCTGGAAAAGGAATTCGACGAGGAATTAAAGAGTCACACAATGTCTGTTGGAAGAGCCGTGTTTTGGTTAGTGGTGGGATTAACCTTGCTCATTGTCAGCTCTCGAATTCTTGTTTTTGGCGCCGTTGAAATTGCATCGGCACTGGGTGTCAGTGAGCTGATCATCGGTCTTACGATAGTCGCATTGGGGACATCTTTACCTGAGCTCGCGGCATCAATCATTGCTGTCAAAAAGGGCGAGCACGATATTGCCATTGGCAACGTCGTCGGCTCTAACATGTTCAATATTTTAGGTGTTATCGGGATTGCCGGGGCGATTGAGCCGATTTCGCAAATATCATCTGACGTGTTTAGTCGTGACTGGAGTGTAATGTTAGCTCTTACCCTAATGCTATTGGTGATGGCTTATGGATTTGGCCGTCAGGGCAGAATTAGTCGGTTAGAAGGCGGTGTGTTACTTTTTTCTTATGTTGCGTATAACACATACTTGGCGAAGGATGTACTTGCATAAAGTTAATCAAACTAAAACAAGTATTGGCCTTGTAGTAGCAAAAAAAGCGGAATGTGTCCCAGTTTAATGGCTGCCTAAAGGCAGAGAATGGCAGAAGCAGCCCTATGTGTTTTAAAAAGTCGATTAGTTAAGACAAGGGATACTGCGTTTGCCTCAAGTTGATTAAGACCGCTAGCTTTAGCAACAAGCGGTAAACGCTCATAGACAGTGAAGATGATTACAACTTCTGCACTTTTCGGTACTGATTTGGCGTTAGATCGGTGAATTTCTTGAACGCTTTGTAAAAAGAAGACCGGGAGTTAAATCCCGTTGCTAATGCGACATCAAGTACCGACTGGTCCGTCTCTACAAGCATGTGTTTAGCACTGTCTATTCTCGCATCATTGATGAAATCAAAAAACGTTGTGCCCAAATGCTGCGATAATGTTTGCGATATGTACTGTGACGGTTCTCGTGCGATTGCAGAGAGCTTTGCCAGCGTTAAATCAGGGTCAAGGTGAGCCTTGTCTTCAGTTATCGCCAGTGTCAGTCTCTGTGCAATAACAGCTAGATCGTTGCTAGTTAATGCCGAGCGCTCATAGGCTTTGCTGGGTTGTTGCGGGGTTGGAACTTGTGTCGGTGGTGGATTACCTTCAAAGCCTGGGCGCTGTCGTAGTCCATTGGCACATATTATCCAGACAATAGTCACAAGCAGCACCAGCACACCGTTCTCAGACACACCGATAAACTGCAACTTATCATCAAAAGCCAAGACAATCAGTGCGTAAACCCAAGAAAAGCCAATAAGCAAGGAAACACCACTTAACCAACTTAGGCTCTTACCTTGTTCATTTGAAAACACATTTTTTAACTGATTTCTGTATTTGACCGTTCGTTTAAGCAACATGACAAGGTAGCTACAACTCAGCACACACCACAATACCACCGCGGCAAAAAATGCAGCGGCAAGTAAATGAATATAGGGCTCATCAATGCTTTGCTGGGAGAAAAACATGGCGTTGAATGAAGTATCTGGCAAAAGGAGAAGCGCGCCCCCCAAAGCACCTGCAAATGGCAGCGGTATAAGATGCTTCCACATGGCCGAGGTCCATTGCCACTGATGCTCTGCTATCAACGCCTCGTGATATAACCACAAACTGGGCAGTAGTGAGAAAAACAACAGAGGTAACACACTGATATACAGCTGAATAAGCCAGGGTAAAAACGCAAAAATAATAGGGCCAGTAGAAAGCAATCCCAGACAGAGCAGCACAAGCATCAACGGCTTTTTTGACGGTGAAGGCATTTGCATCGGCATCAACAGCAACGTAAAGCTTGCGACAGCCGCTGCCATTGTTGCTAACAAAACTTCAGACATTCAATCCATTCCTTTTTTAAACCGTTTAACGTTGCAAAATGACGCCAGTTTGTGTTTTCGTCACACTACGAATTAGTGTAATGCCTTAGTAAAACATGGTATCTCGTTAACAGCAAAAATCTGTCCGAGTTACGTAACAAGGACGAATCAAGAGCCTATCCGGCCTATTATGGGCGCATTAATTACCCTGTTTAGTCTCAAGGAACTGTTTATCATGAATTTCAAAACGATTGACAAAAATGCATCAAACCAAGTACTCATGCGCTGGGGTGCCGGCGCTTTTTTTGCCATGCCGATGTGCTACATCGCGATGTTTTTGATCTTCGGCGTTGCGCTTTCTTTTCCCCAGGCAGAGTCTGTTAGTGCCAAAATTGCTTACATTTTGGAACAACAATCAATACTCAGTCTCGCATACACTATTGGTTATCTATTGTTCGGATGCATACTACTTATTGGGGTGCAGGCGATACACGCGCGCTTCAACGCTTTGTCTTCTCCCCTTCTCAATACCGCAAGCGCATTCGGCTTTATTTGGGTAGTGCTGATGATGTGCTCAGGTATGGTGGCCTTGGTCGGTATGAACACAATGCTCTCGTTGTTTGCCAAAGGGAGTCCCCATGCAGATACCTTGTTTTATGTCTACACCACCGTAGTAAATGGTTTGGGAGGTGGAGTTGAGTTAGTCGGTGGCTTGTGGGTATTGCTTATCAGTCTTTATGGGCTCAAAACAGCTCAACTAGCAAAAGGATTGCATGTGGCTGGGCTTGCAGTGGGTACTTTCGGCGTGCTCACGCTGTTTCAGTCAGTACCAGTGATGAAAGAAGCGTTTGGCTTGAGCCAGATAGTTTGGTTTATCTGGATGGGTTTTGCCTTACTCAAGAGTAGTAATGATAACAGTCAATAAATGGGAGTGTGTTTCTGCTCTTTGTGATCAACTGCGGCGTTGTACTGACAGGTTTTGCTATTACAAATCCAAACAGAAATGAGCAATGAGTTCTAGCGCAAAAAATCTTGTCTAGAAATCAGGTTAATCAGGCTGACAAAACAGTGCCATGCAACTGCCGTGTGGCTGAAACAGTTAGGGCGCATGATTGCGCCCTTGTTTGGAGATGTTGCTTATGATGATCCCTTTTAGTTTTTAACCTTAAGCATATATTTAGCGACAGCCAAACGCGTCTCTTCGTCTAAATAATTCTGCGGCGGCATCTCCGGATAGTCTTCTCGTTTCTTCACCGGATTTGCGATGAATGCCGCTAAGCCTTCTGGGTTGTCCATATAAAGAGCTTGGATCACTTGCACGGGAGGACCTATCATTCTGCCTGAATAGGTATGACAACCGGCGCAAATACCTAAATATGCAATTTTACCCTTATCTTCAGCTGCTATCTCTCGAGCCGCAACAGGTTCTTCGAGCAAATAAGTCAAAATGGCATCAGTGTTAGTGGTTTTGCATTCATCCCAATTGTCGACGCCGACGGTAAAATATTGATGGCGGTTGATAATACAACTGTTTCGAGAAACCCCAACCCGCAATATGTCTGGATGACCTTGTTTAAATTCGGTCAACATTAATGCTTTAGCTTCATCGATCGTGTCATAGCCATTGTTGAACATTAGATTGTTTAAAATAGACACTTCATCAGGCTTTGAATCCGACTCGGGGTCAATGGTGGTATTTGGCGCATTCTCATGATCAGTAATGATAATTCCTGCTGTTTTATTGTTGGTGATGATGTTGTCTTCAACTATCACTTGGTCAGCGGCCATGATTAAAATGCCTGTACCAGCAGGAATACCCGATACCGTTGAACCTGGTATCGCAAAGTTTGCTGTGTTGTTATTTGATATAAAGTTGTTGCGGATGATGACATCGAAGGTCGTTTTGATAGGAAGCCCTGGCGTAATAAATGCCAAAATTCCACCGGTGTTGTTATGAACAAAATTGTTCTCGACTATCGCATGTCGGCTGTTTTCAATCTCTATCCCCGCCACTGAGTCAAACACCTCATTGTGTGCAACGTGAATATTGTCGCTCATTCCAACGTAAATTGCCGCGTCTTCGATTCCTGAAACAACGTTGTATTCAATCAGGCCATTAGTACCAAGTTGCGGAAATATGCCATACACCCCCGTATCAACAATGATGTTGTTTCTGATTTCAAAGTTATTGCCTGCTTGCCCCATGATCCCATTGCCTTTGTAGCCGGTGATCAACATGTTTTCCACAACAATATTGTTTCCCGAGTACAAAATTGCATCATTCAATTCGCCCTTTCCATCCAAGGTGGCTCTCTTACTTGCTTCTATTACACCGATAATTCGAATGGAGTCCTTATCAATGTAGACTGTTTCATGGTAAGTCCCTGGCATTATTTGAATCGTATCACCAGATTGAGCTTGCTTGACGACATCCATAATCGACTCACCATCTTGCACGGTCCAAGTATTGCCCTGTGCGTATACCTCTGGTGATATCGTTGACCGAACCATAGAAGTGGCGAGATTATCTACCCCACCTTGAAAACTGGGGCCATCTTGACTCCGAGTAATGACCATTTTTTCTTGCTTGTCTGAACCGACATAAATACCAATAATAAATGCGCCCGCTAAGCAAAGTAGTATGAAAAGCTTACTCGACCTCATGTTGGTCTCCCAATGTTTGTGTTTTTGTTTGTGATAACTGCAGTTGGTTTATCGTCGCTGATAAACCAGACGGAAGTTCGGTAGGAATTGCAGGCATCAAGCTGGTATCGTCAAGTGCACCCAAAAAGGCAACAATATCGGTGATTTCCTGCGGTGACAGATGCGGTTCCCAAATGTGCCAATGGATCAGTAAGGATTCCTCTTTGGGCACTGCATGTCCGCGACCTTTGTTATAAAACTCCGTCGCTTCTTTTAACGTTGCGAAATTACCCGCGTGCATGTATGGCGCGGTAGATACTATGTTGCGTAAGCTTGGAACTTTAAACCCACCCCGCAACTTTGCAGCGTTAAAGGTTGTTTGCGCACCAGGATCAAGTGGCAAACCCGCCTCTTCTGGCACTCCGATTACGGCAATTTGGTTGTTGGTGAAAAGCGGTGGTTGATGACATTCTGCACATCTGGCCACAAACGAACGAAACACATTCATACCTTTGATTTCTTGTTCGCTCAGTGCTTGGTGATAGCCTAAAGCATATTGATCATAGCGACTGTTCAGTGAAATCAATGTGCTTTGAAATGCCGTCAATGCCGTCACAATAGAATTCAGGTTGATTGGCTGTTGTTGGTCAGGAAATGCACTTTGAAACAGCTTGTGATATGCAGGTACTGAATTGAGACTAGAAAGAAGTTGTTCTTGGGTGTTGCCCATTTCGTTGTCAGCAAACAGAGGGCCAAGTGCCTGTTGCTCTAAAGTTGTGGCGCGACCGTCCCAGAATAGCCGATCTAAAAAACCCACATTCCATAAGGTTGGAGCAGACCTTTTACCCAGTTTTTGTTGAACGCCGACACTGACTTTTCTGCCATCGCTAAATCCCTTGTCTGGCTGATGACAACTGGCACAAGACACAGTGTTGTCACTCGACAAAATGGGGTCAAAAAACAAATATCGACCAAGATCAATTTGCTGCGGCGTAAACCCCTCACGAATTGCAGGTAGACCCGTTGTGGTTCCACCCAAACCGCGATTTTGAACTGAGCTAAAAAAATGATAGCGACTCACAAAGAAACACTGTCCGTCACGCAATTCAAAACTCGCGGGACAATGCTCAGACAACACAAAATTTTCAGCTCGTGTTGGCGCACTGCATACGAGTAAAAAACCCAAGACCATTAATGAAAGCAAGACTTGCACCTTGTTCACCAATCTACTGCTGAAGAAAATGAAGAATGTCATGTAGTTCTTCATCGCTCACTACTTTGGCCATCATATTCATTTGTCTACCCAGGCGATCTTGAGCGTGGGTGCCGCGAATATCTTGTTTATAATTGGCGATTTGCCGCAACAAATACGCTGTATCAATTATGCGTAGATTGGGGGTTTTAAAAGATTCATCCCCTTGCCCTTCTTTGCCATGACACGCCCCACATCGCGCATGATAGTAACGATAACCATTCTTTAAATCGCCATCAGTTTGCTGATCTATAGGTTGGCTGGGTAAACTCGAAATATACACTGCCAATGGTTCAATTAGCTCATCTGCTATGGTTTGACTGATTGCCGCCATTTGCATTCCAAATTGATCTTCACTGTGTGTACCACGAATCCCTAGTTTAAAATCATTGAGTTGCTTCGCTAGATACCAAGCAGGTTGACCAGCTATATTCGGCCCGATACTTTGCTCACTATTATTGCTGTTTTGATGACATTGCAAACAAGTTGAATAAATCTCTGAAACAGATTGATTGCCCGACGCACCGCTCGGAATTAACCCCATGAAGAGACTCAGTAATGCGAGGATTCTGATCCTAACTAACAGCGTTGCATCTAGCATGATGAAAGACCTACCAAAGGAGACTTGATGATGCTCAGCTTAAATAAAAAAAATGATTTGCTCTTACGGAAAGATGGAAAAGTCTGACGTATTTTAAAATCAGTCAGTATTGACGCTTTGATTCATCCGTAAATTCCGATATTCGCTGGGTGTGAGCCCATGTTTTTCTTTAAATACTTTATTGAATGAACTTAAACTTCGAAATCCACTTTCTAATGCCAAGGTTAAAATAGGAACTGACGATTTCTCTAACGATCTGAGTTGACTGGTTACGTCTTTAATCCTGTAATCATTGAGGAAATCGTTGAAATTGCGATAACCCAGTTCACCATTTATCAATTGTCTTAATTTGTATTCATGGATACCGATATGTCGTGACAAGCGACTTATGGTCATGCCTTCTTCACGGTAAAGTTGTGCAGATTCCATTGTATGAGTAATCTTTTGAATATCTGGATTTAAAGATTGTACTGGCTTTTTCCGCTCTACTTTATGCAATTCCAAAGGCGCAAACAGCGTATTTTCTCGCAATGAGAAAAACAACAAGTTAACACCCGTAGTCAGTACACACAGAGCAACAAATTTGGCATCAGTCAACCATTCCCAGCTCACCCCGATGACCTGCTCTAACACGATAACCGCAAATAAATACGTAGCCGTAAAGCCAATTACACTGCCACGCATCAAACGGCGCTCTTCAACTAAATCGTTGCGCCAATGGAGTAACGCAATAGTCAGTGCGTGGCTGACCAGCGCTAGTTCCAACATCATTGAACCGTATTTAAAAAGTCCAAACATTGCTGGAAATGCGGCTTCATCCAATTCAACTATTTGTTTTAAAATTTGGCTAAATAAAGGTAATAGCAGCGTCATAGAGGCGATTAGATAGTGCCAGCGTGACAGCACAAGCTTGTCTGCGAACACAGTCAAAGAAACAAGCCAAAAAACCCCTGGCAGAGCGTTCCCACCAAAGTGAGCAAACCAGCTTACTGCTAATTTTAATTGTGACCCGACATCAATGTTGCCCAACAAGTAAGCACAGCCACAAAATGTGAACAAAGCAAACAATCGAGCGCTGTGATTTTTTTTGATATAGGGAACCAACAGCAAAGTACAAAGAAATACTTGTGAAAATGCAAAATGAATGAAAAAACTCGATGAAGAATGCATAAATCGCTGACACAAATTGACTAACTGATTACGTTAGCACTACTCCAATAGAAAAGAAAATTTAGCGCAATGCATTGATAAAAAAAGCGTCCTTGCTCACACTCACCCAGTCAGAAAACAGGTATTTAAAAAATCACTTTCAGATCAACACCCACCTCTCGGCCGCGATTAATTCTCGCAAATGGGGTTCCCAAAGTCGCAGCGGAAATACCACTGATAGATTCCACATAACGGTTGTCGGTTATATTTTTACCCCACAAACCCACTTCATATTGACCATCAAGAGAGGCAAATGACAAGCGTGCATTTAAGTCTCTGCGATCCTTAAAATAGGCTGGTACGGCAAGTTTAAAGTCTTCAATTTCGGGTTCTTGCTCATTAATATTTTCGACATGCTCGTAATCAACAAAAAGATTCACGTCGGCGAAATCCACGTCAGGCATCCAGTTTAGCGTAAGGGTGTAGTTTGTACTGGCATCGAATGATTCGCTTTTCGCTGCTACCAGTTCGCCATTTGCATTGTAAAATTCTGGGCTGTCGATATCTGTCGTGCGGATCTCAGAAACAGCACCCAATAGCAATGTGGAGGTCACATTCCATTTCACATCGATTTCTAATCCACGGATTTCACGGTTTTGATTGATAATTGATGGTATTGCCTGATTGCTGCCTGGTGCACGGGACTCGACTGAAATTTGGAAGTTATCAAGCTCTGTATGATAAAGGGCTAGGTTGATAATAACGTCGTCATTAAATTTGGCTTTGTAACCTAACTCAAAGTTGGTCGAATCTTCTGGTGCAAATGCTTTTTGTCCGGCGCGAGTATCAATAGGTACAAGGGAGTCGAAGCCACCTGACTTGTAACCGGTAGAAATCGAGCCAAATACCATTTGGTCTTGGTCAATCTGGTAGCTACTCACCAAACGTCCGGTGATCTTACTCCACGAGTCTTCCGCGGCAAGATCGACTTGTGGAAACAGCGCATTTGCTACTCCAGGACGCACCGATGCAAAGGTCGTAGCAGGAATATTCCAAGTGAAGGCTTTTTTATCATTAGAATAGCGGATTCCAGCAATGACGTTCCATTTATCTGTCACGGCATAGTCAAGATCGGCAAATATTCCCCAGTTGGTGAAGTCGCCGGTATTGTATACATTCTCTTGCCAAAATTGACCGCTAAAACTTGGCCCATAAATTTCAGCAACACCCAATTGCTGAGCCACAATGTCGTAGGTCAAATCGCCTGTAGCACTGACGATATTCCCATCTAAAGTCATGCCCGGCATACCAATTGCAGCCATGATGGGATCGGCAACGCCTAACACATTTAGTGCGCTAGCCCATTCATTTGCATTCCAAATGTGGTCCATCGGCAAGCCTAGCGTGCTCAGTGTAATATCAACTGCATCGTTAAAACTTACACCTGGGCCAAAGACTGCAGCGGCATTTTCGTCAGACATGCCGCCAAGCATTCCGGCGAGTTGCCCAGCAACGGCTTGTTGAATCTGACCATTTAACTCTTGGGTAGTAAGGCGTGCGACAGTATCAGCAGTTAAATTCAACTCTGTTTGCTGTTTAACGTTTTCCTTCGAGTAAGACACGCCTGTAACCAAATTGACCTTATCTTTACTGTAATTGAGTTGCCATTCCGTGTAGAAGATTGAAGAATCTTCATTATTTGAAGTATCCAGATAACGTGTTATGTCAGCGGTACCATCTTCGTCTTCTCTATTAACCGTTTCCCACTCACGGTGGCTGACAACGCCTTTCATAGACAAGTCATCATTAAATTGATGCCAAACTTTTGCAGTTAGCGCAGACATTTCTCTCGATTCAACACCATTTCGTACATCGTTCAATGCTTGCCTGGCGAAGAGATCTTGTCCTTGATTGAATGCAAACTCACTCAAACCTACCGCCATGGGTGGGGCCTGTTCAAGATCATCCAGCTCATAGGCAAATTGCAACTGTGTGGCAGAAGACAACTCCCAACGTAAAGCAAAACGTGCCGCCGTGTGATCTCGCGCGCCAAGATCCCAAATTTTACTATTCGAATTCCAGGCTGGACTTGCAATATTATCAACGACGCCATCTTGCCTCGTTGTCATGGCATTGGCTCGGAAAAACAACCTGTCGTTTAACGCTATATTCCCCATTCCTTCGAAGCGCATCAGACTGTCAGTGGCAAAGGTCGCTTTCACAAAGCCTTCACTGAATTCATTCGGAGAGCGAGGAATGATACTCACGACCCCCATGGCGGCATTGCGGCCAAATAACGTACCTTGAGGGCCTTTGAGAATCTCTATGCGCTCAAGATCAGAGAACAACACATTTTGTGCTGCTCTTGGCATGTAAACATCGTCATAAAAGGTTGCCGATGAAGGGTCCCCCCCTACGCTAATACTTGGACTGGAAATACCCCGTATAGACACGCTTGCTTGGGTCATACTGCCATCACCAAACTCAAAACCGGGTACAAACTTATCAACATCAGACAATAATTCTGAGTTTGATTCTTCAACTAAATCTGCACTCACGGCACTGACCGTAACAGGCACTTGCATGATGTTTTGCACACGTTTTTGAGACGTGACGACTATGGTTTCAAACGGGGAAGAATCAAGCTCTTCCTGTTCAACTTGTTGAGCGACAGTGCCACTGCATACGAGCCCTAATGCAACACTCACAAGTGTTTTCGAAAAGCGCTGATGTCGGTTTGGAGTGTGATAGCGTAGACGATTGACCATTTGATACCCTTGCTGCAGAGAAATGCTTATTATTTTTTTGCAGAATATAAAAGTAACCCCAAAAGACGCTACCGGATTCTTCAACTATACCTAACGAAAAAGTTAATAGGCCTGCCATATTATTGCAAACCCCATACGCACCAAGGCCCACAGCCCTATCAAAATAAATTAATAAAATGTAAATAAAACAGCGTAAAAGTTAAAAACAGATTGCACGACAAAGGCAAATAGAATGATTTGCGCAAAAAAAGGGAAGCCGTAATAGCAACCACAGATGGAACTGACAGCTCACTCTATTAAGCGCCTTGCATCACCTACCTTTAACTCTTATTCTAAAACGAAATCGCACTGTAAAAGATTCGATGTTCAATTACTTAATGCGCATTCAATAGCTACATGAGTATTGATAAATGAGGAAGTGACCTTGGAGAGTAAAACGCAACAATTACAATACAAAAAAGCGCTCTCCCGTATTAAGAAGATATTTATTGCTACTGAATTGGCTCTTTTAGGCGTCGCATTTCAACGTATATTTTTTGAAGGCCTCGGCCTCAACGAAGTCGTGCTCTTAGTGTCAGCAATCATCCTTATTCCGCTTTATTTTTATACCCAAAATGACAATCTTAACCGCGGCAGCGAACTGTTTTTATTAATAATGACGGTACTTTTTTGCTATCTCATGTGGGCAAATGACGGTGCCCGAGATGAAGTCACATTCGCTTTCCCTGCGCTAATATGTTTTGCCGCTGCACTTGGACACAAAAGAGCATTGCTGGTTATTTTCGCCATCTTTGTAATCAATATAGCGGGGGTTGGACTAGCCAATGATCTTGGATGGATAACCCATAGAAACAGTGGCAATAGTCTATCTTCTTCTTTCATCATCATCACAATTTTTGCTGTGGTTGCATATACAATCGGTCAAATAGTAGCGGATTTGTCTAAAGCAAATAGAAAATTGCAAATGCATCGTGAAAAGCTGGAATCAAAAGTGATTGCTCGCACCAGTGAACTTGAACACTCAATATTGCAACTGCAAGAAATGCAGAATCAGCTAATTGAAACTGAAAAAATGGCGTCTTTGGGACGTTTAGTCGCTGGAGTTGCCCATGAAATCAATACTCCTGTGGGCATTGGAATTACCGCTACCAGTTGCACTCAAGACGATCTACTTGCATTACAGGAAAGTTTTGAACGAGATAAGTTAACCAAATCTCAGATGCGAGGCTATTTAAAAAGTGCACTGGAAAACAATGCTCTTGCCGCTTCGAGTCTGAACCGAGCCGGTGACCTAATTGGTAATTTTAAACAGGCGGCGGTAGAGCAAACATCCATTAATATCACGCACTTTTCATTGTCAGATCTGGTTGATGATTTAGAAAAGAGTTTCCAAACTCAACTCGCGAAGTTTAATATTACGTTTAACCATATCCAAGTAAACCATACTCATATTACGTCTTCATACGGCGCGCTGATTCAGGTCTTTTCTAACCTTATTGTCAATTCAATGACCCATGGCTTTGCCAATAGGCAAAGCGGTGAAATTACCATAACATCATCAGTTCAAGACCAAGCTATAACTCTTATTTACTGTGACAACGGGGTTGGGATGACAGAACAGGTAAAGGCGCATGTTTTTGAACCCTTCTTCACAACACAACGGAGTAAGGGAAACAGTGGATTGGGCATGCATATTGTATTTAACCTGATTACTTATACACTCAGCGGCCAAATTAGTGTTGATAGTGCCCCAAATGAAGGTGTGACCTATACACTAACGCTACCACTGAATAATAATTTCAATACCCCACAAGGCAGTCTTCCTCACTGAAGTAGTTTCAATTCATCTGCCAATTCGCATTTTAAAAGCTTAGCCAAGAGCGCCTGTTCACCTTTATCAAGGTCGGTTTGTTGTTGCATCATTTTGAAGAGCATTTAATTGGCGACTATTAAATCAGCCCAGCTATATGCAAAAGATCCCGGCTTTAAGAGCGCTGCCGGGATGACAATTTTGGGGCCCGGAGGGATGACAATTTTGGGCCCTGCGGGATGACACATTTTTCGGACACAAAAAAACCGACTCAAGGTCGGTTTGTTGTTGCATCATCTAAAGTGGTACCAGAGGCCGGACTTGAACCGGCACACCCGCAAAGGCGGCGGATTTTGAATCCGCTGCGTCTACCAATTCCGCCACTCTGGCACTGATAGATGTGCTTGAAACTTGTCATTTCACTTTCGTGTCTTGGCAAGTGGGACGCATTATAGCGATGCAATTGCAGCTTGCAAGCATTTTATTCTGACATTTGATTCGTATGGACAGTTTTTCATCAAATTGATGGGCGAACTACTCTTGGCCACTGAAATCGTAGACTTTAGGCAAATAAAAATCTTCTCCCGCCTTGTGTTTTTTGCCCATGTAATCAAAAAAGCCTTTTATGGAGATGCCATGGACTTTCACAATATTGAGCTTCTTATGCAAATCGTCGACAAATTCTTCAGAAACATTGTGTGCGTATTTAATCAACTCAAGATCGGCGTCGTCACCCACATCATAATAAGATTGAATAAACGTATGTAGTTGGGCAATGCGAAACAAGGTTTTCATGGTTCCCGGTAGCCAATGTTTAAACTCCATGTCCGGGTGATTAAACATCTCTCGGTCGACTTCTCGATTTTTTTGCCACGGAATACAGTGGATCTCAAAACCTCTATGGGTAAAAACTTTATAAATGGACAATCTGGGCATGGTCGGAAACTCAAAGTCTCCCATATTGGTGGCTTTTGCGTTGAGAGCTTTGGGATTCCAGTTCCGTTTATCCAAAACTAAATCCAGTGAATTCTCGAAACCGTAGCGAAACATGCCTTCGGCCAACCCAAGTGAGGTAGCAACGGAATGATAAAAAGCCGGTACGTTACCAAAGGTAATCTTTTGCTTCATACGATTGATTTCTCTCAATCGCAAAGCTGGATTGTAGCTCTCTTCAATGTTGTCGGTCATCGTAGTTCGGATGGCTAAATTCGGATACAGAAATAGTGCCTTAAGTGCCGCATCTAATTCAAACAAAAACTGCGGTATTCGGTGATCTAGATTAAGAATCGCTATGTCAAAGCCGGTCTGAGAGGAAAGATTCATAAAAGCTTGCGCGAATGGGGATGACCCACCGCACTAAACAAGGTTAAAATCCCGACACGCGTTGTTAGGAATCAGCATGAAAGAACAAGAAGTCAATTTTCCACGAGCCGGATTTTTTCGTCGATTTGCCGCTATGATTTACGACATATTGGTGGCCGTTGCCGTCGGTATGTGTGCCGCGATGGTAATGCTGGTAACTCTAACCTTACTGTTTGAAAATGGTGCACTGGATAAGCAAGGTTATGAGCACGTTAGCGAAATTATTCAGCACTCAACCTTATACAAAACTCTGATTCAGATTTGGGTCGGATGTTGGGTGTTAGGATTTTTTCTATGGTTTTGGAAAAACGGCGGACAAACCATTGGTATGCGCGCATGGCGACTGCGATTGTTTAGCACCAACGACGAACCAATGGGGTATGGGCGCGCCTTTTTACGCATTATCTGCTCGTTGTGCGGACTGGGAACATTGCTGGTTTTACTGGACTATAAAAACAAGCAATCATTGCAAGATCGGATTGCACAGACAGAAATTTTGGTTCTAAGCAAAGAAGCCAACCACCATCGAGCTTGGAAAGCATTATAGTATCAGCTTCCCATTTGCGTTGATAAATACGCTAACCCCAACTTCAACACGCAAAGGGAGTTGCCATGATAAATCAATATCTTAACCGCTTGTTTCAATTACAGGCCCATAACACTTCTATACGAACCGAAGTGTTGGCTGGATTAACCACCTTTGCTGCCATGTCCTATGTGCTTGTGGTTAACCCTAGTATTTTGGCTGCATCCGGTATGCCTACCATCGGGCTAATCACCGTCACGGCTTTAGCCGCCTGTATTGGCACCTTATTAATGGCCGCCATGACCAATTACCCGATAGCTATGGCACCCGGCATGGGCTTGAATGCGTTTTTCGCTTTTACCATCTGCATCACTCGCGAAGTGCCATGGGATGCCGCATTGGGTATCGTTTTTTGGAACGGTATCTTATTCTTGTTACTGTCGGTTTTAGGGATCCGAAAACGCATTGCACAGGCTATTCCAGATGCACTAAAAATTGGTGTGCAATGCGGCATCGGGTTGTTCATTGCGTTCATAGGCTTAAAAAACGCCAACTTGATTGTCGATAATCCAGCTACATTCGTTGCCCTTGGCGACCTATCTCAACCGGCCACCTTGCTGGCATTGGCTGGCATCATTCTGACTATTGTCTTGGTGGCCAAAGGTGTGACTGGAGCAATACTGCTTTCGGTGATTTCTTTAACACTAATTGGCACTTTCATTCCAACGGAAAACGGCATGTTAACCGCCACACCCAGCGCCGTTGTCGGAATGCCTGAGTCGATCAGTGAAACTTGGTTTGCTATGGACTTGAGTTATCCATTAGAGCATTTTGCACAAACCTGGGATCTAATATTCGCCTTGTTGTTCGTGAATATGTTCGACACCATTGGAACGTTAATCGGAGTATCCCGCAAAGCTCAGTTGCTCGACAACAATGGCGACCTACCCAAAATGGGTAATGCTATGACTGCAGATGCTAGTGCTAGTGTGGTTGGCGCTGCTTTGGGTACTTCTCCAGTCACCTCTTACGTGGAATCAGCTGCGGGTGTCTCGGCTGGTGGTCGCACGGGCTTGACCGGCATAGTGGTGGCCACGTGCTTTTTGATTTCGCTGTTTTTCACGCCGCTGATGAAAGTGGTTCCTTTGATGGCCACCACGCCAGCGCTATTGATGGTTGGAGTGATGATGATGGAGTCCATTCGCCAACTGGATTTCGATGATGTCCCTTCCCTTGCTACGGCTACTGTGGCACTGCTTGCCATGCCTCTGACCTTCAGCATTAGCGAAGGCATCGCATTGGGCTTTATTACTTATGTTGGCGTGCGTTTAGGCATGGGGCAGTACAAGCGGATCTCTTGGATCACCTATCTGATGGCGTTGGTGTTTTTGCTACGCTACATTTTCGATTTGAAGTGATCAGTGACGTTTTAGCATATAGCCGGCAATCGCGGCGAAGACTATGCTCGGAGCGACTGCGCCGACAATAGGCGGGATTTGGTATACCAAGCTAAAAGTACCAAATACTTCATTGGAGATGAAAAATCCGAACCCAGCCAGCACCCCCATGATCACTCGTGCTCCCATAGTTACACTGCGCAGTGGGCCAAATACGAAGGACAGGGCCATCAGCAACATGACCGCAATCGACAACGGCTGAAATATTTTGCGCCACAGTGCCAAAGTATAGCGGCCGGCGTCTTGACTGTTATTGTTCAGATACGTGACGTAATCGGTCAACCCTTGAATAGACAAAGCTTCAGGCTTGACGGTTACCACTCCTAATTTGTCAGGCGTTAAGGTCGATTGCCAAGTGCCCAGTTCAATGTACTGACCGCGAATTTTTTGATTCCCCACAAAGGTGTAGTTCACTTTGTGTAATTGCCATTGGTCATCAATAAATTCTGCTCTTTGTGCCGCTGTGATTTGCTTCAAGTTGAGCTGTTCATCAAACTCGTAAACACTGATATTGAGCAGGGTATTGCGATCCAACACCTCGCCAATACTGACAAAATTATCACCGTCTTTGGCCCAAACCAACCTATCGGAAGAGAACAGACTACCGCCTGATATCGCCTGAGTGCGAATTTCTTTGGCTTTCGCTTCGGTCACGGGGGCAACCCACTCCCCTAGTGCCATCACAAAAAGCACCATGAGCAAAGCTGACTTCATGGCTGAAACTGTGATATTCCAACGGGACTGACCCGCAGCCTGCATTACTACCAGTTCTGAATTGCTGGCTAATATCCCCATACCGATGAGACCACCCAATAAGGTGGCCATCGGGAAAAACTGCTCAATCTCTCGCGGTAAACTGAGTAACACATAAACGGCGGCCACGGTCATGTCGTAACTGCCCCGCCCGACACTCTTCATCTGCTCAACGAATTTAATCAGACTGCTCAACCCCACAAGCACAGCTAGGCTGATGGTGGTGGTCCCCAACAATGTTCGTGCAATGTATAAGTCTAATATCTTGAACATCAGGAGGAACGCCCTATTGCCGCGCGAAGTCTCACTCCCAAGGGGCGTCCTTTCATCACTAGCGCCAGCCCAATGAGCATCACGACTCCATGCACCCACCAAAGTCCTAACTGTGGTGGAATTTTGCCATCCTCGAGTACCTTGCGACCGGCCATTAACAAGACGAAATAGCCCAAATACAGCAGCAGTGCAGGAAACATTTTGCCAAAACGTCCCTGCCGAGGGTCAACGGCACTAAGTGGTACGGCAATCAAAACCAAAAAGGGCAAAGACAAAGGGATGGCAATACGCCATTGCAGCTCAGCAATAGCATCAATGCTGTCATCTTCAAGCAATGTAGTGGTGGGGTAAGCCGATAGTTTACGACGCTTTTGTTCTGCTTGCTGCTCTGAGATCTGTATTTGATACTCGTCAAACTCGACCACCTGATAGTCGACTTCACCACGTCGCCCTTCATACTGCTGACCTTGACCCAAGATGAGCTGCTGAGAACCATCGTTTGCCATTTTCACCTTGCCTGTATCGGCATACACGATGTGCACTTGCTGGTCGTTCTGTTTGTCTTGCTGGGCCAGGAAAACTCTATTGAGCTGAGAAACATCAGAATCAATCTCGTGCACGAAAATCACGGCTTTGCGATTGGCAGTTTCTTGGAAGCGCCCAGCTATAAGGGTAGACAAACCACTCTCTGAACCGGCCTTCTCTTGCAATTGGTATTCGCTCTCTACCGACAACGGCGCTAACCACAAGGTCAATACGGCGGTGATGATGGCCATAATCAAAGACAGGAACAGCATGATACGAGTGATATACCATTCACTGATGCCACAAGCGCGCATCACCGCCATTTCGCTGTCCACATACAAACGCCCATGGGCCAGCATGATGCCCAAGAATAAACTCAAGGGTAAAATCAAGGAAGCCAGATAAGGCATGCTCAACGCGAGAAAGCCTAAAACCAGACTGGCAGGGATCTCACCGTCCGAAGCATCCGCAAGCACTCGCACAAAATTACGAGTAAGAAAAATAGCCATTATGACCAGAAATACGGCGAGCTGGGATTTAACGGTTTCTTTAAGTAAATAGCGAAATATCAGCACTTTCGTTCCAAAGGAAAAGTCGCTTTTTTAGTGGCATGATGCGAAATTTTAAGTAAACTTAACGTTTTCACAAGTTTAATTTAGAAAACGGTCGTCAATTAAGCAATCATAGCCTCTTGACTTGTGTATCGCCGATTATGTCTGTGTTGGCCTGCAGTTGCAACGCCAGTCGGGCCCAGACAAACAAAAAAATCACCATTCTAACCCGTCGCCGACGACCTTAAGGCGGGAGTAGAGCAGTTTACAGCGAGGATTAAGCATGGAATTTAGCGTTAAAAGCGGCAGCCCTGAGAAGCAACGCAGTGCCTGTATCGTAGTGGGCGTTTTTGAACCGCGCAGACTGACCTCTGTGGCTGAGCAACTCGATGAAATCAGCGAAGGCTACATTAGTAATCTGTTGCGTCGCGGAGATTTGGAAGGCAAGCCAGGGCAAATGTTGCTGCTTCACCACGTGCCAAACATATTGAGCGAACGGGTCTTATTGGTCGGATGCGGTAAAGAGCGAGAGTTGGACGAGCGTCAGTACAAGCAAATCATTGCCAAAACCATCCAAACGTTGAATGAGACCGGCTCAATGGAAGCGGTCTGTTTTTTGAGTGAACTGCATGTCAAAGGGCGTGACATTTACTGGAAAGTTCGACAAGCGGTTGAAACCACTCAAGACACTTTGTACACCTTCTTGCAATTGAAAACCAAAAAGGGCGAACCTCGACGTCCTTTGCGTAAGATCGTGTTCAATGTTCCCACTCGCCGTGAATTGCCAACTGGTGAGCGCGCTGTGGAACATGGTTTGGCCATCGCCACTGGGATGAAAACCACCAAAGATGTGGCGAACATGCCGCCAAACATCTGTAATCCGCGCTACTTGTTCGACCAAGCCAAACTATTGGAATCGGAGTTTGACTCCATTTCAGTCGAATCAGTAAACGAAGCACAAATGGCCGAATTGGGCATGAATTCCTACTTGGCTGTTGGTCGTGGTTCGGCAAATGAATCTTTGATGACCATTATTCACCACAAAGGTGGAAGCGAAGGGCAAGCTCCTATCGTCCTGGTGGGCAAAGGCCTAACCTTTGACTCCGGCGGCATATCCATCAAACCCGGTGAAGCGATGGACGAAATGAAATACGACATGGGTGGTGCTGCTGGTGTTCTCGGAACCTTGCACTCTATCGCCAAGTTGAATCTTCCTCTGAATGTCATCGGCGTATTGGCTGGCTGCGAGAATATGCCTGATGCCAATGCCTATCGCCCCGGAGATGTTTTGACCACCATGTCAGGTCAAACGGTAGAAGTGTTGAACACCGATGCCGAAGGACGTTTGGTTCTTTGTGATGCATTGACCTATGTTGAGCGTTTTGAACCGGATACCGTTGTTGATGTAGCGACCTTGACTGGGGCTTGTATTATTGCCCTAGGTGCCCACGCGTCTGGCGTCATGAGCAATCACAACCCATTAGCCCATGAGCTGCTTAATGCCTCAGAGCAAAGCGGTGATAAGGCCTGGCGCTTGCCTCTTTGGGACGAATACCAAGAACAATTGGAAAGTCCCTTTGCGGATATGACCAATCTAGGTGGTCGCGCGGCCGGCACCATTACTGCCGCCTGCTTCTTGTCGAGATTTACCAAAAAATACAATTGGGCCCACATGGATATTGCCGGAACGGCATGGCGTAGTGGCAAAAACAAAGGTGCAACAGGCAGACCCGTGCCAATGCTCAGCCAGTTCTTGATGAACCGTGCGGGTGTGGAAGCCGAAGACTAAATGACACAGGTCACCTTTTACTTGATTGAGCAGCAAGCACAGGACAGCGACCCACGCTGGGATTTGGCTTGCCAACTTGCCGCTCAATGTTATCAAAACCGACGCCGTTGCTTAGTCCTTTGTGACGATCAACAACAAGCAGAAGCCTTCGACGAACTGCTGTGGCAACAGCCGGACAACCGTTTTGTTCCACACAATTTAAGCGGCGAAGGCCCAGCCAATGGCACTCCGGTTGAGATCAGTTGGCAAGACCAAGCTGTTCGAGGGAAACCGGTTCTGATCAACTTAAAGAATAGCTTGCCGCCCCATGGCCAGCATTTTCAAGTGATTTACGACTTTGTCCCTGCCGAAGAACAGGCCAAACAAGCCGCAAGAGAACGATACAAACAATACCGTGCAGCGGGCTTTTCACTCGACACCGTTGCAGCAAACAGCATTAATGAGACCACAAATGGATAAGACTTTTAATCCACAAAGCATTGAACAAAAACGATATCAACACTGGGAACAAAGTGGATATTTCCATGCCAGTGGCAGCGGCGACCCTTATTGCATTCTTTTGCCGCCCCCTAATGTGACAGGCAGCTTGCACATGGGACACGCCTTTCAACACACGATTATGGATGCGTTAACGCGCTACCACCGGATGAAAGGTGACAACACGCTATGGCAATGCGGTACTGACCACGCGGGCATCGCCACGCAAATGGTGGTGGAACGTCAGCTCAACGCTCAAGGGAAAACCCGACATGACTTTGGCCGTGAAGCCTTCGTTGAGAAAATCTGGGAGTGGAAAGAACACTCTGGAGGCACCATCGCCTCACAAATGCGTCGCTTGGGTACCTCATGTGATTGGGACCGAGAAGTATTTACCATGGATGACGACTTATCCAAAGCGGTAAAAGAAGTCTTCGTTAAACTCCATGAAGAAGGCTTGATTTACCGTGGCAAGCGACTGGTAAACTGGGATCCGGTCTTGCACACGGCGGTGTCAGACCTCGAAGTGCTTAATGAAGAAGAAAACGGCTTCATGTGGCACATGCGCTATCCCTTGGCAGATGGCAGTGGCGAATTAGTGGTTGCCACTACTCGTCCAGAGACTATGCTTGGCGATACCGCTGTCGCGGTTCATCCTGAGGACGAGCGTTACCAAGGATTTATCGGTAAACAAATTCGTCTACCCATTACCGATCGCTTGATTACCATAATCGCAGACGATTACGTTGATCCCGAATTCGGCACTGGCTGTGTAAAAATAACGCCTGCCCACGATTTTAACGATTACGAAATGGGTAAACGTCACGATCTGGAAATGATCAACGTGTTTACTGCCGATGCTAAGATTAACGACAATGCACCGGAAGCGTTTCGTGGACTGGACCGTTTTGACGCTCGCAAGAAAGTGGTCGAAACCCTTGAGAATCTTGGCTTGTTGTTAAAGGTTGAAGATCACAAGCTCAAAGTTCCTCGCGGGGACCGTACCGGAGCCGTCATCGAACCCTATCTAACTGACCAATGGTATGTCGCAGTAGAATCTCTCGCTAAGCCAGCTATCGAAGCGGTGGAAAGTGGCGAAATCAAGTTCGTGCCAGAAAACTGGAGCAAAACTTACTATCAATGGATGTATAACATCCAAGATTGGTGTATCTCGCGGCAACTTTGGTGGGGACATCGTATCCCCGCGTGGTACGACAACAATGACAATGTCTATGTGGGTCGTGACGAACAGGAAGTGCGTCAAAAACATGGTTTAGCCAATGATGTGCCACTTCGCCAAGACGAAGATGTATTGGATACTTGGTTCTCCTCTGCCCTTTGGCCGTTCGCGACTATGGGTTGGCCGGAGAAAACCACAGAGTTGCAAACTTTCGTTCCCTCATCCGTACTGGTAACGGGCTTCGACATTATTTTCTTCTGGGTCGCTCGTATGATCATGATGACCAAGAAGTTCACTGGCAAGATTCCGTTCAAAGAGATTTATATCACCGGACTTATTCGTGACGAGCAAGGTAATAAAATGTCCAAATCCAAGGGCAACGTGCTTGACCCCATCGATTTGATTGACGGTATCGCCTTGCAAGACTTAGTGAATAAGCGGACGGCAGGGATGATGCAACCCAAGCAGGCCGAAGCGATTACCAAACGCACCGAAAAGCAATTCCCAGAAGGCATCGCTGCATACGGTACTGATGCATTGCGCTTTACCTTTGCCGCTATGGCATCCACCAGTCGAGATATCAATTTCGATATGGGTCGCGTTGAAGGCTATCGAAACTTCTGTAATAAGCTTTGGAACGCATCTCGATTTGTGTTGATGAACACAGAAGAACAAGATACTGGCGCCCAAGGAGGAGAGCTACAATTAAGTCTGGCAGATCGCTGGATTTGGGCTCGTTTCCAGCAAACTTTAGTGGAATTTGAAAAAGCGATTGCTGATTACCGTTTTGATGTGGCGGCGCAAGCCGTCTATGAGTTCACTTGGAATCAGTTCTGCGATTGGTACTTAGAGCTGTCAAAGCCGGTTCTAAACGCTGATACTAGCTCTGAAGCCCAGAAACGGGGTACCCGCCATACCTTAGTCAACGTGCTAGAAAGCTTGTTACGTTTGATGCACCCCTTTATGCCTTTCATCACTGATGAAATTTGGCAACGGGTTGCACCGCTGTGTGGTTTGCAAGCAGACAGTATCATGACCCAAGCGTTCCCTGTAGTCGACCAAGCGCACCAAGACAATACTGTTTTGGCGGACATGGAATGGGTGAAAAGCTTTATCATTGGTATCCGTAACATTCGCGGCGAGATGGATATTTCCCCCAATAAGCCATTGTCGGTACTGTTGCGCAACACGTCGGCTCAAGATCAACAACGCTTAGAATTGACCCAAAGCTTCCTTGCTAAACTGGCCAAGTTGGAGAGCATCGAAGTGCTGTCAGATTCGGCCCAAGCACCCGCATGTGCAACGGCTTTGGTAGGCGAGATGGAAATCATGATCCCGATGGCAGGTTTGATAGACAAAGCAGCCGAGCTCAGTCGCATCAGCAAATCCTTAGAGAAGATAGAAAAGGACTATGCTCGCACCCAAGGCAAGTTGTCTAACGAGAAATTTGTTAGTAACGCACCAGCAGCTGTTATTGACAAGGAAAAAGAAAAGCTGGAAAGTCTAACTATGCAGATAGAAAAGCTAAAGGCGCAGTACCAGACCATTAGCAGCTTGTAGTTACGAGGCGCCGCATTCCGCGGCGCATTCATTATTCTAATAGAACGATGAATGCTAAACAAAGTGGTATAGACAATTGATTAAAGCGCACGTAAAGCACTCTAGCCTTAGGGCAATTCGCGACCGACACCGTCGTTTGATTGTATGGTGCGTTTGCTGTTTAATCTTGATGCCAAGCGGGGCGACGTTTTCAACCTACGCCCAACAAAGCGATACAATTCGGATATTGTACGCCTCTGACATGCCCAACATTGGCGATGCCGATGAAGGCGGCTATCCCTATCTTGCAACGGCAGTAAAGCAGTTGCGCCACAATCACTCCATGTCATTATTTTTGTTTGGCGGAAACAGCTTAGGGCCCAGTTCTATGTCGATGTTCGACAGTGGCTCACACATCATTGATTTGCTCAATAGTATTGAACCTGATGCAATGGCTGTGACCAAACGGGAATTCAGTTATTACGAGGAAGAGTTGTCTCTACGCTCTTACGAAGCGCTGTTTCCTCTGATTGCAACAAATGTCGAAGACCCATCTAACAACGGTGTTCAAAACGGTATCGCGAAAAGTGCTCTTCTGCCGGTCAAAAATCTGCAGGTCGGAGTAATGGCTGTGGTTGACCCTGCTGCAGCCCACGAGTATCTTTTGCAACGAGTCATCATCACCGATGTTGAGCGGAGTATTCGTGCACAAGCGTCTACATTGCGCAGCCAGGGTGCCGATGCAGTGGTGCTAATGGTGGCAGCGAACTATCCATTTATTCCCACTTTGTTAGAGGAACAGGTTATCGACTTGGCTTTGTACAAGACCCGCTTCAATCGCCCGGCAGAATCCCATGAACAATTCGTTGTCGTTCAAAATCACGGTGAAATAGCCTTGATAGATTTAACAATTGAAGTTAACGGTAAAATCCAAGTCCAATATCAAACCCAGAAACTCTCTGACTTTCAAGAGGACGCTGAGGTGGCAGTGCAACGCAACGACTATCTGTATCGATTGGATAGGCTATTGAATCTGCCCATCACCGAAATCCAAGCTGCATTCGAAACCACACGTAATATTGTGCGTACCGAAGAAAACAGTTTCGCTAACTTTGTTGCCGATGCGATGCGAATCTATACCGGGGCCGATGCTGTGGTGTTAAATAGCGGTGTTATTCGTGGCGATGCTCGCTACGAGAAAGGCCAATTGTTTACCTACAAGGACCTAATTAAAGAGCTGCCTTATCGAAGCAGTGTCATCAAGATAAAACTTTTGGGCAGAGACTTGCTAGATACTCTAGAGATCAGCCTAAGCCAGTATGAGAACACGAAAGGCAAATTCCCACAGGTATCCAATATTCAAGTGCAGTTTGACCCCAAACTACCACCATTTTCAAGGATCACCTCTATACTGATCGCGGGTAAACCACTGCAATTAGACAAGACTTATACGATAGCAACGACTGATTACTTATTTAATGGCGGCGACGGTTTTATTCCGTTATCCCGGGGCACTTTGATTGAAGAGCGAGGAATTGAACACCCCATCTTGTCCGACGTGGTTATGCAAAGAGCCTTGTCAGAAAAAGGCATTACTCACCCCATCAGTAATCGCTTGGTGAATCTTAATGAATAGCACCAGACGAGTCTCACTCAAGTGGGTATTCAGTGGCTCTATACTGGGGCTTGCTTTGGTCTTTGTATTTGTAATGGGCTTAGGATTCAATCGACTATTCAATGTTAGTCAGCATTTTGAAAACGTGTCTAGCAAAGCCATTCCCAATATTCTAATGTACGCGCAAATATCTTCAGAAGCCGATAAGCTATCTTTGTTCACCAATAAATTAGCTAACGCCAACACCCCACCCGAAGTTCGCATTGCCCAAAGTGGTATCCAAATACAATTGGATTTGATTGCAGAGTTACTTGAAAAATCCCAAGCAGAAGAATTCATAAATCTGCAGTTCAGTGCATTGCAAGAAGAGTTACTAGAGCTGAGTGAGCTAGTAAAAAAACAGGTAGATTTGGGTGAGAAAATGCGCGAATCAACGGAAGCATTCTATCTCAGCGCCAATCTCATTGATGACAATACAGTCAACAAAATGGACTATGGCTCATTGGCATCTACGCCCTGGGGCGCTGGTGCTTCAAGATTGATTAGCAGTACCGCGAAGCTGCTAGAGTCAAAACGCTTGTACGAAATGCGCTTGCGCCGAAACCAAATAAATGAACAGCTAAATCAACTTGGTTCGGAATTGTTGACAGCGTTACCGGTGCAATTGCAAGCCAAGGCACTAATGATCCACGACAAACTCAATGAACAGTTGTTTGGCTCTCACGGTGTCATACCGACCCGCTATGAGCTGTTAAAGCTGCAGGGAAGAACCTTGGGCCGGGGTAACTTTAACGAGAAGCTGGTACAAAACTTTACTTCAATGTTGAAGTTTCAAGCTAATGAGTTAAACAGTCGCGTATTGCAAGATGCCATCGTAACGAACCATAAAGTGGAACTGCAAGTAAGATTGATTGGCGTATCTATTGTCATTGCGTTGTTTTTATCTGTTCTGATTTATTTATTGTTGCGCCGCACAGTGATGCAACGTTTATTTAAACTCAATAGTCTTGTAAGTCGCGGCTCTGAACATGACATGCAAATCGAAAACTTGAAGGGTAATGATGAAATAACTGATATTGCCCGGGCTTTTTCTCAGTATTCTGAGACCATCAATAAACAAACCCGTGAATTGTCGTTGTTAGCGATGTCTGACGGCTTGACCGGAATCGCCAATCGACGAGCATGGGACTTAGAATTGAAACGTCAGATTCAGTTTGCTAGCCGCTTCCAAAAGCCACTCACGATTGCATTGATTGATGTAGACTTTTTCAAGGCTTATAACGATCACTATGGTCACACCATGGGTGACCAAGCACTCAAAGAGGTAGCAAAAATCATCAGCCATGAGGCCCATCGAAAAGCTGATTTCGTCGCCCGTTATGGTGGTGAGGAATTCGTTGCCTTGCTAGCTGATACCGACGAGCACGGGGCCCAAATTATAGCCGAACACTTGCGCACAGCGGTTGAACAAGCGAATATTGAACATATAAAAAGTACTGTAGCTCAACATATTACAGTTAGCATTGGTTTAGCAACTTGCTACCCCAGTCATCCTCCCATTGAAGAAAAGGCATTACTGGAGCAAGCAGACAAAGCCTTATACCAAGCTAAAAATAACGGCCGAAATCGCATCGAACTTTTCAAAGTCGAATAACCTCCCTTCCCGAACTAAATCACCTGATATGACCTAGCTTCACGTTTGATCGTGTCGGTGCGATCGATCTTTTTCTTGCCCACCTCATTTTTTAATACTATTATGATATCAAATTGATATCATTTATGAGGAAAAGAAAATGATCAATGAAAAGCAAGGTTTCTCACTCAATGGCTATGTTGCTCTGCTAATTCTTGTTGCCCTTACGTTGGCGAGTGTAGCAATGCTCGCAAGCAATACTGCGCCTTTAAATATTTTGGAAGTGTTCAAAATATTCTTCTTTATCGTGGTACTGGCGTGTTTTGGCGGTTTTTTCATGGTTCAACCTAATCAGGGTAAGGTGTTAACCTTATTCGGCAGTTATGTTGGTACCGAAAAGCGCAATGGCCTGAGATGGACCATTCCCCTGTTTTTGAGAAAGTCTATTTCTCTGCGGATCCGCAATTTCGAAAGTGGCAAAATAAAAGTCAATGACAGTCTTGGTAATCCGATAGAAATTGCCACCATAGTAGTTTGGTCTGTAACCGATACCGCTGAAGCCGTGTTTGAAGTCGACGACTATGAAAACTATGTCACTATTCAAAGCGAATCAGCCTTGAGAAATCTAGCCAGTTGTTATCCTTATGATCCGGAAGACGAAGACGGATTAGCACTGCGTAGTGATCCCATCAAAATTTCTGAAAGCCTCAAGGCAGAAATTCAAGAGCGCTTGGGTAAAGCGGGGGTGACCGTTCATGAAGCCCGAATCAGTCACCTTGCTTATGCACAAGAAATCGCCAGTGCGATGCTGCAACGCCAGCAAGCCAGTGCCATCATTGCAGCCCGCAATAAAATCGTCGAAGGTGCAGTAGGAATGGTCGAGATGGCACTAGATCGTCTCAAGGAAAAGAATGTGGTGGAGCTAGACGAAGAGAGAAAAGCCGCTATGGTCAGTAACTTGTTAGTGGTGTTGTGCGCCGACAAAAGCACACAACCAATTGTAAATACCGGCAGTATTTATTAATTACCACAACCAGAAAACCCATATGCGCATTAAATGATGAGGAAATTGTGTCCAAAAAATCCTATCCACTGAGAATTAATGAGAGCGTATTGGCTGCAATGCAGCGTTGGTCAGACGATGAATTACGCAGTTTAAACGCTCAAATTGAGTATGTTCTGCGAGATGCGTTGGTACGAAGTGGACGAGTTAAGCTGGTGCAGCAAGTTGTTACGGAAGTTGTTGAGAACGAAAAAAAGGGAGGCTAGCGCCTCCCTGACAGTTGTCTAGCCTAGCCCCGTCTCATTCTATAGATGAGAACTGGGACGAACAACAAGGCCAGAAAACCTAAACTTCCTCCATGCTCTGTAGTCACCACAACAGTCGCTTCTTCGTAGGATTGGCTTTCTAAAGTTATCAGCGTGAGATCTGCGTCGTTGTATCCGTCATAGACCGCAACCAGCTCGTCGCTATAGGCATCATAAAGCTCTATTAGTAATTCATAGTCTCCAGGTGGAAAGCCAGTAACCAAATCACTATGCACCACCAGTGAATCCAAGCTCGAATCACCATTGATGTAAAACAATGAACTAGTGTGATACTCCTCAAACACGTCACCTCGACTCAAGTAGAGTCTGGCGTAGACTTCGGCTGATGAAAAATAAGTGTCAGCATCGAACTCAACGGTGAATGAGGAGTAATATCCATCGTAATCTTGGTCAACATCGAAGGTGACAAAAGCATCAAAAATCCAAAAGTCTGGATCCAAAGATCGAGTCTCGATACTCAATGGACGAACTTTGGGTGAAGACAGTTGCTTTTTTTGGTGTGACGCTTTCTTCGCATCGGTTTGAGACATCAAAGGGTTAGAATGCTTGGTAACACTACCCACTGATTCGCCATTCTGAGTCTCTGTAGACTGGACGCGAATGTCCTGTTTTATTTGTTCCGTTGCACTAACCTGAGCGGTCATCAACGTCAATGAGAAAGCCAACGTGCTGAGTAAGATTGAATGGCGTTTCATAATTTTCTCCCGAGTTCCGTTTTGCTGAGCTTGGGAGTAGTTTGGACCAATTAAGATGAACGGTTCCTGAAGACAAACTTAATCTTCAAGATTGATTGGATAAAGGTTGTGTAGCAAGGGAAGGAAATCAAATACTGCTTAAGGACAAATGGGCATAGGTTATCTTATGCCCTTTGCTATCGAGCTAATCTCTCTCAATGAAATAAGTGCCCCATCCATCATAATGGACTTGGTGCTTGTCGGCGATTTTCAGCAAGATGTCGGTATCTTGATTGATTTTATTGACGTCCAGCATGCGCTCGACCGTTGCGTCAAAGCAAAAAATGGTGCCGCCGTCGTCCAGCATCAATTCCTCTGCATCGGAAACCTCAAAGCCCGCCTTAAAGGTGTCTACTGCAGCCTTTTCAAGCACATCAAAATCTGCACTGGCAAAGTGATATTCAATAGTATGGGGTTGACTGACATCGCTGCCGTCTTCGGTCAATGCGTCAATGGTCTCTTGATTGAAGTCGTACCATTCCTGCTTTTCTTGCTCACTTGTCATATTCTTTCCTTTTTCGGCACAACGCCGTATTAACCATCGAGCTCTGCAACTTGCCGATCGAGTTCTTGAATTCGTTGCTGCATTTTAGCATGGAAATATTCCGCACACTGCTTTGAAGAGCCGGCTTCTGGTAATTTTTCGGGGTCAGACAATTCAATTAGTACGGTACCATTGTTCCAACGATTCAGTTTTACTTTGTTGTGCAGATTACTGGCACAGACCGTGACCACCGGCTCGTTCGTTTGTTCGGCGATTCGGAACGCGCCAGCCTTAAAAGGCAACAAGCCTCTACCGTAGCTCCGAGTCCCTTCAGGAAACAAGAAAACCGATAATCCGCGCTCCTTAATTTTATTGACCGTTTGCGCGATGGTGTCGCGGGCCTTACCTCGGTTGTTGCGGTCGATAAGAATATTGCCCGACAACCAATAGAGCCAACCAAACACCGGTATCCATACCAAGCTTTTCTTGCCCACGGTAACCACACCAGGCTGGGCCGACATACAAACGGTAATTAAGTCATAACTGTTCTGATGATTGGCAATATAGACAAAGGGCCCGCCCTTTCTAACACTGTCTGGGACAATAAGCTTAACTTTAAGTCCTACAATTCTTGCCATTACACCGTAAACTTGTCCAGCAGCGTATACATTGTTACGGTGAAATGGACGGACTAGGCACAACAAAATCAGCAACGCATTGGCTACTAAAAAGTAAAACAACAGACTGACGATTCGGATTCCGGCTAACACCTGTACTCTCAACTGAATTTTTGGCGCTGAGTATACAGAATTTTGCCTGAATACCAAGCCATAGGTCGTCTGATGTGTCACCTTTGCAGTAAAATTGATCCGCTCAAGCGGTTTTAGACTAAAGTTAACAGTCTGTGGCGAACAATAAATTAGACACAATATCTAGAGACTTGTGCAGGCAGGCGTTCTTTCCGAACAGGGACCGTTATTCTTGCCAAGGCGCTACCTGTCTGATCAGAAAATTCTGCGCAAGTTTTCATAATGCTGTGTTCAGGTTAATCTTCCAGCGCCGATATAAATCAAGTGTCTGTAGCTAAAGTGAAAAAGGTGAAGCGATTCGATGCAAACATTTACCCCAGAAGAACTCGATGACGATATCCTCACAGACCTGTTGGAGGAAATTAACGAACTCTATGAGGCCAGTGAACAAACCCTGATCGAATTGGAACTGCGGCCAGAAGACAATGAGTTGCAAAGAGCCCTGTTTCGGTCTGTGCACACCATAAAGGGCGACTTGGGGCTAGTCAGCTTCACTCCAATGATCCCGATTCTGCAGCACGTTGAAGACTTACTGGATTATTTAAGAAAAGGCCAAATACGCTACACCAGCACTATGAGTGACTTGGTCTTGATGACCATGGACAGAGTGAAGATTTTTGTCGAAGCCTGCTTTAAAAGTGGCTCGGCAGAATATGATGCAACGCTGTATGACAATCTGGTTGAGAAAGTTTCGCAAATTAAGCCTGAAAACAGTGCTCAGCACGAGAAACTGCTCACCGATGCAGTACTTTTACTCAACCCAAACCTCGACCTTGAATCTACAGAAGAAGTCGCTGCGGCAGTCCAAGAAACGAGTCCAGCTCGTGCCGTAACCCTAGCAAACACCGGTATTCCAAAAGGCCTGAGTAATGAAAAACAAATGGATATCTTGTTTTTCAGGGAGCTAATGAAACCCATCGAGCGACGGTCAATGTATTGGGAGGGCCGTGGTGACCGAATCGCGAAGCTTGCGTTTTATATCAATGACATCGCGGGCAAACCCATTGAAAGTGACCAACTTGCTGTCGCTTGCTATGTACACGACTTTGGTATGGCTTTTATGCCACTAAAAATCTTACACAAACAAAACACCTTAAATGACAATGAGTTTAATTTGATGCGTTCTCATGTGTACAAGAGTTCTCGGCTTCTGGAACATTTAGACCAATGGGACGGTGCCCGGAAAATCGTCATGCAACATCATGAGCGTATGGATGGAACAGGCTATCCTTTAGGTATCAAAGGAGAAGATATTTGTGATGGCGCTAAACTTCTGGCGATCCTGGATACCTTTGACGCAATGACCCACTCTAGAGCGCATACCGGCCATGTGAAGCATCCGAAGAAAAAAGCAGTGATTGAAATTAATCGAGTGGCTAAAGGACAATTTTGTCCCATCTGGATGAACCACTTCAATACAGGAATGGCAGCCTTGTTAATGAAGGCGTCATAAAGTGTCAACGAGCCGGTTGCCTAAGCAGGTTTCCGGCTCGTTCCCACACAAGCACGATTACGCCTTGGTGTTTTGCAAGTAAGATTGAATCATTTGAGCATTACGTTGTTGTGTAAACTCAACCAGGTCTTTGCCTGCACATTGAACGCTGTCTTGAGCAGTCACCTTTTTCAAAACACTCGCGCGAGATGCACCCAACTCGCCCACAAAGCGACTTAGTGTCATTTTGAATAAAGCAACGTCATCGTTCACGACAGCCTTACAAAAAGAAGCAAATTGTAGATCGCCTACATACTTGACCTTGGCTTCTTGTACATTTGAAGCGACAGCAGAAAAAGTAAAGGCGCTCGAAACTACAGCAGCAATAATGATATTTTTCATGTTAGATTCCTTCATTTCATTTTCAGTAATCAATAAGTCGACACAACATTGAATCGACGGAATTAATTGTAATTATATTTCACCATAATGTTGTTTTATTACTGTATGAAAAGCATGAATTTTATGTGAAGTATGGATAAACAAGTCTTTTACATTAGACAAGTTATTGATTTATATAGGTTATAGACACACTACGATAGCCAATTGAGATATATCTAGTCCAAATCATTATAAGAATAACTGTAATTTATTTTCATTTTGGGCAATTTTAATGGGCAATGTTGGCGGGTTTGTTAATTGTCACCATAAAAAACCCAACTCGAAGGCTGGGTTTTATCTTAAGCACTAAAGATTTGGACTACTGACGCAATGCCCGCTCACCTCGAGCCAATCCACACACACCGGTTCGAGAAGATTCTATCACCTCAGTTTGCTCTGACATGGCGGTGGCAAAGGCATCCAGTTTGTCGCTCGTGCCGGTGATCTGAATCGTATAATTTTTGCTGTTTAGATCGATGATCTGGGCACGAAATATATCGACTGTACGATTCACTTCGGCACGCACTGACTCTGTTTTCGCCGCAACTTTGATCAGCATCAGTTCTCGTTCAACGTGAGTCCCCTCGGTAAGGTCCGTCACCTTTAACACATCAATGAGTTTATTGACCTGTTTGGTTATCTGCTCGATAACTTTGTCGTTACCGTGAGTCACAATGGTCAGTCGTGAAAGGCTCGCGTCCGGTGTGGGGGCCACACATAGAGAATCCACGTTGTAGCCTCGCTGAGAAAATACCCCCACGATGCGTGAAAGAGCGCCCGGTTCGTTCTCCATCAAAACTGAAATAATTCTTCTCATCAGGTACGCTCCGTCTTACTCAATCTCATATCGTCCATGGCTCCGAATTTAATTTGCATCGGATACACATGCTCATTTTGGTCTATGGAGATATCCATAAATACCAATCTGTCTTTTTCTGCAAAACAGCGCGCCATAGCCTCATCCAATTCGCTGGGATGATCAACTTTGATGCCGATGTGACCATAGGCTTCTGCTAATTTGACGAAGTCTGGCATGGAATCCATGTAAGAATGAGAGTGACGACCTTTATAAATCATGTCCTGCCATTGTCTCACCATCCCTAAGGCACGGTTGTTCAAAGAAATGATTTTGATCGGCAGATTGTATTGTAAGCAGGTGGACAGCTCTTGGATATTCATTTGAATACTGCCGTCTCCCGTGACCACTACTGAAGTCGCGCCTGGATTCGCCATTTGCACGCCCATTGCAGCTGGCAAGCCAAACCCCATGGTGCCCAAACCACCGGAGTTTATCCAACGGCGTGGCTTTGCAAAGGGGTAATAAAGTGCCGCAAACATTTGGTGCTGACCCACGTCTGAACTGACAAAAGCATCACCATTAGTATGCTTATAGACTGACTCAATGACCTGCTGCGGTTTAATCAAGGTGTCGCTAGTTTGATAAGCCAAACATTTTCGACTGCGCCACTGATTGATCTGATTCCACCAATCTTCTAGTTTCGCTTCTTGCTTAGACAAATCCTTGCCTTTCAGTTGACCGAGAATCTGCTCAACAACCTTGTCTACCGAACCCACCACAGGCACATGAACCGCGACCGTTTTTGAGATGGAGGCAGGATCAATGTCCACATGGATGATTGTGGCATGGGGACAAAACTTGGCAACATTGTTGGTCACCCGATCATCAAATCGAGCGCCCAGTGCAAGAATACAATCGGAGTTATGCATGGTCTTGTTTGCTTCCAAAGTCCCGTGCATGCCCAACATACCGACAAACTGCTTGTGAATACCAGAGAAAGCCCCTAAGCCCATCAGAGTTGAGGTGACCGGCGCTTTTAACTTTTCTGCCAACTCAGTAATTAACTTGCTGGCTTCAGACGCAATCGCGCCGCCACCGATGTAAATCACTGGGCGTTTTGCCGCCAACAGGGTTTCGGCGGTTTTCTTAATTTGTTTGTTGTGCCCTTTTAATGTTGGATTGTAGGAGCGCATCGTTACATCATCAGGATAATGGTAAGGGTGCTCCTCCTGGATATTCACCAGATCTTTGGGCAAATCCACAACCACCGGTCCTGGACGGCCGGTGTTTGCGATGTAGTAAGCTTTGGCAATGGCCTTTGGAATGTCTTCTGTACGCTTTACCAAAAAACTGTGTTTTACGATGGGTCGAGAACAACCCACCATGTCAGTCTCCTGAAATGCGTCTTCGCCGATGTGCATAGAAGGAACCTGGCCAGACAGCACGACCATCGGAATGGAATCCATATAGGCGGTAGCAATTCCCGTAATAGTATTGGTTGCGCCAGGACCAGATGTCACCAAGACTGTACCGGTTTTTCCAGTAGAACGAGCATAGCCATCTGCCATATGGGCTGCGGCTTGCTCATGACGCACCAACACGTGCTGAACATCATCCTGAGCGTAGAGTGCATCGTAAATATCGAGCACCGCTCCACCTGGATACCCAAACACATGGGTCACTCCTGAATCTTTGAGTGCGCGTACTACCATGGCAGCGCCTGACATCATTTCCACCGGGACTCCTCCTGCTTTAGATTGTAAAAAGTGGCTGCACCTGAGGCTTCACCTGAGAATGTTGTTATCGTATCAAAAAGGTTGATCTATCGCGAAAAGCAACACTCTCACTTCTGAATGGGACTATACGTGATGGATTAGGAAGATAAAACAGTAAAATGGCATAAAGTGAGATATATATCCCCATATACCATTTTTTTAGGATAACCATCCTATTTTGATATTTAATTCAACACCAAAATAGGATGGGTTTACATTTCATTTACACTTTTGCTTAATCGACGTCGACTTCCAACTCAGAGTCGTCAGCGATTACATCATCGTCGGTATCATCATCGACCAACTGGGTTGGTTTATTACCGTAAATGCTGCCCAGTTTGGGGCGATTAATACGCTTTTGGTATTTTACCCAAGCGCGCTCGGCAATAGTCTCTGGGTCTTTTTGCCCGAAGGCTGCAGCCAGGTATCCCTTGTCTTCATCGGTTTCAGCTTCAATCACGCCATCGACCAAACCCGCAATCAGACTACCGAATTGTCCCAAAGCACGACTCTCGTTTATTGAAAAGTCTCCCGACCGAGAAAATCCGTAAGGATAGTTCTTTGGATCGGTGAAAACGCGCTTCACTAAAGATTCTCTTGTTACATTTGCCATCTCAGACGTCCTAAAACACAAAAATCGTTATCCGGTCAGTGTCGACCACAGGTGATAAATAGTTTCAAATAGCCTGACTGTCAATCAAAAAATTATGACCGTTTGATGAAAAAAATGCGTCGGCGCAGAATATGCTTTGGACAAGTATCTGCAAGTACCGGAATGAGCGCTATTTTTTAGGAACCCAAGCCCAGATCATCTCAGCAATCATGGGTTCAATGTTGTTACTGTCTGTCACTTTAACTTGCACATTCACTTCCCCTTTGGGGGTGTTTTGCATTAGTGCAATTTGCTCTTCGGTGAGGGAGGCTTCAACGGTGATGTCACCGCTGCAACGCTTGACGTAATTTAGGTTCATGGTTTTGATAAGAGGCAGTTTGTCGCCGGGTAAATTGATACCGACAATAAACCCAGTTGCCGACTCAGCCAGCAAGGCCATAGTAGCAGCATGCACCGAGCCAATATGGTTGCGAACCTTACGGCGGTTCTTTTGTTTAAACACCACCCGCTTACCGTCCGTTTCGAGAATATCTAACTTAACGGTGCCGGCCAACTTCACAGTATGGCGAAATACCCACGTCATTAGGCGAGAACTAAGCCAATTGGGGTAATGATTCACTTTATCGACAAAATTACGTAACGGGTTGCTGGCTGACATGACTTATCTCCATCTGGTATGACCAGAAGGAGTGTGCACCTCTGTAGTCATTTTGGCAAGACTAATTCACCTTTTTCACAGCACATCCTCTTTACTCAAGGACATTGTTTTCCCGCAGCAATGCCTCTAAGTGGTCGGTAGAGGGTTTATAGCGCTTCCAGCGCCCCAAAGACTTAGTATTGATAGGCTCGCGCACCTGAACTTTACTTGCCGTTGACACTGGTGTTGGGTTTTTCTCGGCATGCAGGCACTGGGGCTGCCATTGTAAATCACAAAACGCGATCAACTCCGGTACTTTTTGTTGAGGATCAGTGGCCAATTCTTCGTAGTTTAGCAACATAAAATTGGGGTCATTTTTTTCAGCCCATTGATGGGCGAGACGATGAAACTCGGTATAAAACTGTCCTATACTGGTCAAGCTCAATGAATATTGATAATAGGGACTATTCATCGAAAACAACTGCCTAAAGTTGCCCACGCAAGTGTCCATCGGGTTGCGTAATAAACAGATGATCTTGGCATTAGGGAAGGCTTGGCGAATCAAGGGTAAATAGAAAAAGTTAAAGGGCAGTTTGTCCACAAAATGGGCTTTGTTCGGTCCGACGATCGCAGTGCGTTGTAAATAACGCTGCGCCAATTCAGAAAAGTCGAGTGACTTAGCTGCTTGCAGCGTAGGCAAATCTAACACTTGCTGGGAAGGTGTTTTGCAAAGCTCCTTTACAGCAATGCCAAAGTCTTGCAGTTCGCCCCCGGAAGCCACCTCGGAATGGCTGGTCAAGATACGCTCCACTAGAGTAGTGCCAGAGCGAGGCATTCCTATGACGAAAATGGGTCGGCGACTTTCACAGTTGCTGTTTCGGTGCTCAAACTGACAATTTTGTAAGAACTCAAACAGTTGCTTATCCTGCGCAAAATCGTAGTTTGCTTCCAGAAATTTTTGCTGTTTGGCTTGTGTCAGAACTCTGATTGCCTCTAAATATTGCCCATGTAACTCATACTCTTTTGCCAGTGCATGCCCCACAAATAGCGCCGCCTCAGGGTCTGGGGGCACCAGTTTTAAAAGTCGATTTAGCCTTTTTTGCTGTGGGTCAGGCGCTCCCAAATCTGATAAGGCGAAGTGAGCGGCATAAAAGTCAGGAGCCAATGCAATGGCCTGCTCAAAAGCTTTTTGGGCTTTGTTGAATTGACCTGCGAATTTGCACGATACGGCATAATTGTAAAAATATTGCGGCTGCCCGCTGTTGAGTGCCAATACCTTTTCAAAAAAGCCAATCGCTTTGTCATGCAAGCCTATCCGACTCAATGCAACTGCGGTGGTATCCAATACTGAGTGGGAATTGACCTGTTCCAGTGGCACATGCTCTGTCGCCTGCTTTGCTCCCTCCATATCCCCAATCAACGACAAACACTTTGCTAAATAAGCAAAATACTCCGGCAATGGATTAATTTGGGTGGCTTTTTCAATCAGCCGTGTCGCTTTATTGAATTGCCCCACTTCACTGTTGATGATGCCCAACAAAAAATAGCCATCGGCGTGCTCAGGGACGGCTTTCACGAGATCCACACAATATTGATGTGCAAGGGGATAGTTACGCTGGTTAATAGCCTGCACCGCCATTTGGTGCAATTGGTCAGTCGAAATCATTTTTTACTCAAAAAAAAGGCATGTTATGCACATGCCTTGTAGCTTATCGTGAATCGCCTTACAGGTCGAAAGTATAGGTAAACTTGACGCCCACCTGACGGGGAGAATTCAAGTAGTAACCATAGTTACGCTGTAAATCTGGGCGGTTTGAGTTTTTCTCATCAAAACGAGCCAAACCGATATCACCTTTATCACGGCGAACCGATGTAATGGCATACTTATCGAACAAATTATCGACGTAGAAGGTTACTGCCCAGTCATCATCTGACAAGGTGGCACTAAAGTTACTTAACGCGTATCCGCCAAGTGTCTCGCCATCTGCTCGCAATCCTACTTTGGTATACACGTCACTCTGTGCAGTTAAGCCGTAGACCACATCCAACAACTTCCCGCCCATCACTTCGGTGGTGTACTTTAAGCCGAAGGCAAATTGATGCTCGGGTGAACCTGGCAGACGATCACCATCTTTGCCGTCATAGTAATCTTGAATCTCAGTGCCATACTTGGCGATCAAATCTTCGTCATCGATAACTTCGAACAAGAAAGGAGCATCTGCTGTCAATTCTGCTTTAACATAAGAATAAGTCGCATAAGCGGTCAAATTGTCACTGAGTATGATTCGGCTGGAGACTTCCACACCTTTGGCATTGGCACCTTCAGCGTTGGTGGTAATGGGTTGTTGACCCTGTACCGTAGCACCGCTGACCTGAGCGTCATCCCAATCAACGTTAAACAACGCTGCATTGAAATGGAACTTGTTTTTGTTCCACGAACTCTTGAAGCCTAACTCATAGTTTGTGGTAGTGTCAGGCGCGAACAACACCTCATTGGGTTGCGCGCAGACGATCTGGCCACCGGGAAGCGGATCAGGACACAGAGGCACACCATTGGCACCACCGATACGGAAGCCTTCACTGACCGTAAAGTAACCCATCAACTCGGAGGAAAACTGGTAGCTGGTATTAAGCTTGAACAAGGTACCATCGTCCTCGGCACTCAATACCTCAAAGTCCAATACTTCACTATCAGGATCACGTCCAAAACCGACGGTTTCAAACAAAGGTAGGTCTACTGCTGAGGCTGAATTGACTTCGTACTCATAATATCGAGCGCCTAAGGTCACATTCCATACATCACTGATGGCATAGGTCAATTCACCGTAAATCGCTTTTTCTGTCGAGTCGGTTCTATCCACCGACAAGTATTCCAAATCATCCGGTCTGGGAACATAAGCAGGATCACCCAAGTAGGAGAACCAGTCATTGGCAATGACGAATTCATCATAGTTAGGAGTAAACTCGCGACTTTCACCGAAGCTTTCTAAATCATAGTAGAACGCACCTACAATCCAACTCAAGTCGCCATCACCTTGAGAAACCAAACGCAGTTCTTGCGTGAAAATGTCAATGTCGTCGATTTCACGGGTGAAGGCAGAAAATGCAGGAAACTCTTCATAGCTATAGGCCAAACGAATCAGTAGATCGGTCTGATCCCGTTGCCCCAACCCCTTGAAGGTGGATTTACCGGTAGCCGACACCAATTCAGCAAAGCCTAAATCGGCAGTAATTTCCAGACTCAATAAGTCGTCTTCTTTTTCTCTTGGCTCTTCATAGCGGTAAGCCGATTCATAAGGACCGATGATGTCACTCAACGGATTAGAATCTGCCAACGAGTTGTAGTGGACTATAGAGCGACCTTCAACGTCTTGTTTCTGATAGAAATAAGTCAAAGTGGCATCAATGTCATCGGTTGGTTGCCAGCGTAATGCGATGCGCGCAGTGGTGGTATCTTCACCGTTAGCGTCTTTCACAGAACGCAAATTACTGTTTACTTCACTATCATTTGACCAGTCTGGATCCGGCAGTGAAACCCCACCTTCTCTCAAGGCATAGCTGTAATCGATAAAGCCTGGATTATTGAAATAGTTTAGCGACACCCGAAGACCCAATTCGCCTTCGATCAAGGGTAGGTTAAACACGCCACCGGCTTCACCGCCAATACTGTCACTCTCTTTTAAACTAAAAACATCACCGTAGACTTCACCTGTGGTCAGGTCTAGGTCAACGGGTTTTGGAATGTAACGGATTGCCCCACCGAGGGTACCAGCACCGTAGAGCGTACCTTGCGGACCAATCAGCACTTCAACCCGCTGTATGTCATTCAAGCGCATGTTAACGAACAGTGGAATTTCACCCACATAAGTTGCTACCGTACCGCCGTCAGAACCTGGTCCTGAAGAGTTGGTGTTCAAGCCCCGCACAATGATAGGTGAATCACTTCGACCACCTTGGTCAGTCACCGTCAAGCCCGGCACCCAGCGAGCTACTTCATCGAGGTCTCCGATGTTTTGCTCTTTCAATGTGTCTGCTGTCAACGCCGTAATGTTTATCGGAATCTCTTGCACCGATCCTGTGCGTCGAGTCGCTGTTACTTCAATTTTTTCAATTTCCGCGTTAGGTTGCTGAGCGTACGCAGACGTACTTGGCAACGCAGACGCGGAAACCGCGAGTGCAATCGCACTGAGTTTAAACAAGTTCGATGTGTGTGTTGTCATGTGGTTTCTCTTTTTAGTCTAGGACAGCGGTTTCGCTAAACTCAGTATTCAGCACAATTTGTGCCTAAATCAAGGCCAAATTTATGAGAGAAATTCCACCAAACCCCTAATATTTGAATAAATATGCAACAAATTAACTCTTTTCCCTCTCAGTAAGAAGTTGCCTCAGAAGCACTTGCACCAGCATCGTGCACAAAAAAGCAAAATATCGCCGTGAAACGCTGAGACAATACAAAATCGGGCGCGAATGCTCCGTAATGGCGCACAGTGCATCATTATTCAATGAAAATAATTTGTAAAAAGTTGCAAAAATGTGACTAACGCGGAGATATCTGGGGTTAATCGGAGAAATCAACTGGCAAAGGCGCTGATAACGCAGCCATCTGAACTTGAGAAAACATGTTCGGATTGTTCTTTTTTGATGACAACTCATCAAAAACTATCGGGCGTAGTATCCCGAAGTTTTTGATCGCTCTTGATCTTTTTAGCGTTGCGGGGATACGAACACGCTTAAACGCCAAGAAAATGGTTCAAAAATAGAAAAAAGGAAATTGGAAAAGAAAGAAATTGGAGCGGGAAACGAGACTCGAACTCGCGACCCCAACCTTGGCAAGGTTGTGCTCTACCAACTGAGCTATTCCCGCATCTTGGTATGGACAGAAGGCTTTTCAAAGCGTTTCTGTCAAAGGTTCATCTTGAACCGGGTGCGCATTTTACAAAAAAATATTGGCGACGCAAGCGTTATTTTCACTTTTTTGTTCAAGCGACTAAATATTGAACACCTGCTTACGGTAGTAGGCAAGTTCAGCAATGGACTCACGAATATCATCCAAGGCCTGATGTGTGCCTTTCTTCTTAAACCCATCCAGCTTTGCAGGCTGCCAACGCTTAATTAATTCTTTTACCGTACTCACGTCGATGCTGCGATAGTGAAAATAGTCCTCCAACTCAGGCATATACTTCACCATAAAGCGACGATCTTGACCGATGGTATTACCACATAAAGGTGAAGCGCCTTTTTCTACATATTTAGATAAAAAACTAATGGTTTGGCGCACCGCTTCGTTTTCATCCACTTCACTGGCTCGGCAACGGTCCGTTAGACCAGATTTACCGTGTACGTCCACACACCATGGGTCCATATTATCGAGAATGTCATCAATTTGATGGATCGCAAGCACTGGACCTTCGGCCAAAATATTGAGATTTTTGTCCGTAACTATGGTTGCGATCTCAAGAATGACGTCGGTTTCAGGGTGAAGTCCGGTCATTTCTAAATCGATCCAAACTAAATTCTCGTTATCTACAGCCATGGTGACACCTTCCTGAACGTTTTCCTAAAAGGCTAAAATGATGATCTAAGAGTATTAAAATGTTGCGCTAGACGTTACCATGTATCGGTTATCAGCGCCAAACAAAGTAAAGTACACAGTGGCAAAAAAACCAAAACTGACACAAAGACAGCGTCGCCAAGTTTCGAAAAATCGTCAAAAAAGACTCGATCAAACCAGTCATCTGGGAGACGACGATCTGTTGGAAAGCGCCCGTCAAGGCACGGTAGTAGGTCGATTCGGCAAACACGCCAACGTCGAAGATGAGCAACAACAGATCTTCAAGTGCCATATCCGTCGCACGGTAGACAGTGTCGTTTGCGGCGACCGAGTTACTTTCCGACCAAACAAAGATCAAAGCCAAGCTATAGGTGGTGTCATCGAGCTGGTACACGATCGTCGGTCAGTACTCACCCGTCCGGACTTTTACGATGGCGTCAAGCCAGTGGCTGCGAATATCGATCAAATCATCATTGTCAGTTCCGTTTTACCAGCCTTGTCACTCAATATCATAGACCGATATCTGGTAGCATCTGAAGACGTACATATTCAACCTGTCATTTTGCTCAATAAAGTTGAGCTACTGGACGAGCAAGCACGAGAAGCCGTCGATAAAGAACTGCAGATCTATCGTGATATTGGCTACGAGGTTAAATTTACCAGTTGCAAAACCGACCAAGGTATCGAACAACTAACCGAATTGTTAAAAGACAAGACCAGTGTTTTTGTAGGTCAGTCAGGCGTTGGAAAGTCGAGTATTATCAATCGTTTGCTACCTGATGCGGACGAACTTGAAGGAGAAATATCGGACAATTCGGGTCTTGGGCAACATACCACAACCGCTGCGAAGCTACTGCACTTCCCGGCTGGTGGCGATTTGATTGATTCGCCGGGAGTACGGGAATTTGCTTTGTGGCATCTACCCACCGAAAAAGTAACGAGCGGCTTCATTGAGTTTCGCGACTATCTGGGCGGATGTAAATTCCGCGACTGCAAACATCTGGACGACCCCGGTTGTATTATCCGCGAAGCGGTAGAAGCAGGTAAAATCAGCCAACAGCGCTATGACAGTTATCACAAAATATTAGCCAATATGGAGCAGCAAAGGCCAAATAGAGCTATTCCAAACTCAAGCCTATAATAGCACCGATGGGATTCGGTGCATGTTGCAAACCAGTGTATATATGACAACAGATAACTTCTTCAATAGAGCTTGTTGATACGCAACTCAGTGCACCACCCATTGGCGAGTTCCAACTTAACTTCCTGCCAAGCAACTCTTTCACTGAAAAGTGCCACTGACTGTTTAACCATAACTAAAAAGATATGACTTAGTCCGACAGATTATCACCATTAACTGACAGTTTGAGGTACAATCTGCGCGGAATAAATTTGGAGATTTACGTTTTGATCAACTGGCTTAAAATCAAATTGCAATATGTGTTGCCGAAGCACCTCATTTCCCGATTAGTTGGAAAACTAGCGGCGTCTGAAGCAGGTGCGGTCACAACCGCTTTGATCAAGGTTTTCATTAAGCAATATCACGTGGACATGAGCGAAGCAAAGGAGTCCAATCCTGAAGCCTACCCTACCTTTAACGCGTTCTTTACTCGCGAACTTAAAGAAGGTGTCCGACCAATCTGTGAGGATCCCATGCAGTTGGCCATGCCGGTAGATGGCAGAGTGTCTCAACAAGGTGACATTCACTTCGATCAGATTTTTCAAGCCAAAGGCCATAACTACAGCTTAACGGCATTGCTGGGCGGTAATCCGGATATTGCTGAACCGTTCTTGGGCGGCAAGTTCTCTACTATTTATTTGTCTCCCAAGGATTATCACCGTATCCATATGCCGATGGATGGTGTCCTTACTGACATGATATACGTGCCAGGAGAGTTATTCTCGGTCAATCCTCTAACAGCGGAAAATGTACCCGGCCTGTTTGCTCGCAATGAGCGAGTGGTCTGTGTGTTTGAATCTGAAAAGGGCAAATTTGCTATCGTGTTAGTGGGCGCAACTATCGTGGCTAGCATCGCCACTGTATGGGCTGGCACAGTAACGCCACCGGCAGGACAAAACGTGCAACACTGGCGTTACCCCAAGGACAGCGAAAATACCATTAGTCTGAAAAAAGGTATGGAGATGGGTCTGTTTAAACTCGGCTCAACCATAGTTGCGTGTTTTGAACCGGGGATGGTGGAATTTGCCCAACATAAACCAGGTGATGTAACCCGTTTGGGTGAGGTCTACGCGACCCTGCAAGTATAGTGTCCTAATGGACCCAGTTAAGAAAAGTCTTTGGTCGCTGCACCTAACGGTCATACTGTTAGGTGCAACCGCGCTGTTTTCAAAGATCATTCCCCTATCAGCGATCGACATCACTTTTGGCCGCTCTATCATCGCCTTTGTAGTCTTGGCGCTACTGGTAAAGTTAGGTGGTCATTCATTGCGGCTGAAGCGTCCACAAGACTATCTATTAGCACTTGTCCTTGGGTTGATGATGTCGGCTCACTGGGTGACCTACTTTGCAGCAATGCAATATTCTTCGGTCTCTGTCGGCATGATTGCGTTATTTACCTTTCCCGTAATTGCCGTGTTGCTTGAGCCTTTTTTTGAGGGCATTCGCCTTGTTTGGCAAGACTTGGTTAGTGCTCTGGTGGTGTTTTTAGGCATATTCCTCATTGTCCCTGAAGTATCACTTGAGAACGACGTCACCAAGGGCATCGCTATTGGCGTATTGTCGGCCCTTTTATATGCCTTACGAAATCTTTTTCATCGTAAATTTTTCTCCCAATACAGTGGAGCACATGCGATGACCTATCAAACCCTAGTGATATTTATCAGTTTGTTGTTTTTTGTGTCTGAAGACATGCTGCAAGCCAGCGCAGAAACCTACCTTTGGCTCGTCGTTTTAGGTACCTTTTTAACTGCCTTGCCCCATGCCTTAATCGCCACCAGCCTAAAACACCTGAGAGTGAAAACCTTTTCTTTGGTAGCCTGTATGCAACCTTTTTACGGTGTGGTGTTGGCGATCGTGATCCTCGATGAAACACCCAATTGGCAAACCTATTTGGGTGGTGTACTGGTAATTTGTGCCGCTATCTACGAAACTGTCAATGCACAGAAACTGCATAACAAAACTTGAGGTAACGCGTGTTTATATTCGCTCATCGCGGAGCCAGCGCTCACGCCCCTGAGAATACGCTGTCGGCTTTCCGTCTGGCAATTGAACAACAAGCCGATGGAATCGAATTTGATGTATACCAGCATAACGATGAGTTTATTCTCATCCACGACCGATGGTTACATCGCACCACCAATGGCATCGGCCAAATTCAATCACTTTTATTGGAACAGTTGAATCTTTTAGACGCTGGAAATGGTGAACGGATCCCCACCCTAGCTCAAGCCTTGGAATGCATTGGTAGTCAAGTGCAAATCAATATTGAAATGAAGGGCATAGACAACCATGACGCCTTGTTAGCTTATGTTTACCAATGCTGTGATCAGTTCAACATCCCCCTGAGCAATCTACTCTTCTCATCTTTTGATCATCAATTGCTTTCGCGGGTAAAAAGCAGCAACCCTAAGCTCAGGATCGGTGCGTTGACCGCCAGTCGGCCTTTGCATTTAGCGCTGTTTGCAGAAGAATTGGAAGCTGAGTTCGTCAATGCCGATGTCACTTTTGTCAACCAAGAGTTTGTCGAAGATGCCCACCAGCGGGGTTTGAAAATGGGTGTCTATACTGTGGATCAACCAGAGGATTTACTGCAGTTGCAAAACTGGGGAGTGGACGCCGTGTTTTGCAACAGTCCGTTGAGTGCTAAATTGATTCTACAAAAGGGCCTGTAGACCCCAATATCAATCGATTAGGATGATTGAGACTCAGAGGAAGGCTCGTCGTGAGAATCACAACTATGGCACTCATTACAGCTTCTACATAAGCGAATGTTGATAACGTGAGCAGCAACGATTAGCAAGGCACCGACAGCAATGGTATAGGGTTCATAGGCCTCACCAAACATGTCTTTATTCCAGTATATCAATCCACCCAGCAGCAAACTGTACAATGGATAAAGTTGTCTATGATAACGATAAAAACCCGACAACAAAGCCCAGAAACCAATAATCATGGAAAGAGACAGGATAGTCTTCTCAAACCAGTCGTCGGCAAAGAAGCTGGCGCTTACATAGGGCAACACAGGGATCAAGATAGGCAGCAACAAACAGTGCAAAGCACACAGGCTGGACGCCCAGATACCGACTCTGTCTAGCAAGGATTTGCTTTGCTTGGTTGCCATTGACTTATCACACTCACATTTAAAAGGGTTACTCGAGCCAAACGACTCAATAAGCGTGATAATATAACATTTCCAAGAAATTGCCAAGCCAAGGATTTATAAAATTCCTTACTTTTGTTTGGTCGCCTGCTTGATTCGCTCAATGACACTGTCCACCACCTCATTTGGGATGGGAAAAGTCAAATGGTATTGGATGATTTTCCAGCCATCATCGGTAAGAACCAGCACCCCTGTACCTCTGCATTCACCATAGGTGTCGTGATCTAACAATTCATCGAACCAAGCGGTTTTCTGATCTTGCGAAAAATAGAGATGACGAGCTCGGGGGTAATAACTCCAACCGATTCCTTGCCTAAAATACGGTCGTGCAAAATCTTCAAAATCCGCTTTTGTCCAACGCTCTGTCGCATCGGTTCCCAGAAAAATGCCTTGCTCATGGAATAGTGCAAAGTACGCTTTTTGGTCTGCTTCACTGGCAGCTTGATGAAACCCATCCAAGACCTGATTTACAGCCTCTTTATTTGCCCAGGCGGACGAACAAAGGCAGCACAAAACGAAAAAACATGTCACTTTAAGATTCGACCAGCGCAACGCTAAACTCGTCATGGTTAAAGGTTTCCTATCCAATGCACGACTGGGGCCCAAAAGCCAGTCGCTTGGGACACTGGGATACCAAAAAACATCAGTACCCAGTATGGTAGAGCGGCCCAATAAATCTTGTGCACTTTACCCTCTGTCACTTTGTCATAAATGGGCCCAGCAATAATAAACAAGGTTGCTATCGCAGGAACCCACATTGCTTCAGCTCCCTGTGGCGGACCGTCCGTCCACCATTGCACGAATCGGAACATAGACGGCGGCACAAACACACAGCTAGCTAAATACATCAGCCGCTTGTGGTTTTGGGCTCGCTTTCGATAATACAAAGCGAAGCCAACAAACAAACTAAATGCCGTCAGATCCGTTGTGGGTGCTATTTGCAACACTTCTTGGATAGCCAGTAATTCCGGGTTTCCCGATTGCACAGCATACTGTGCCGCATGCACCATTGTTGCTACGCCCGTGGTGACAAAAGCGATGGCCACCCCAACGCCAAGGATCCCAAGTTTCATGTGCAATTGCCGAAATTGATTGGCGATTAAATGGGTTTGAATCACATAGATCACTAGCCACATCGTTGCGACCGCTGCATGGTAATGAATAAATGGATTGGTGTGGGCAAACGAACCGGATACCAGTGGAGAAAAATAGGAATAGGAAAAGCCGACAATTGCCAGGCCGAGTATACAAACCGAAATAATGCCGTAAAAACTGGTGCCGAGGCCAAATTGCTCCCGTTGCAGAGACTGTTCCATAAAGTTCCTTATTTTAGGTTTATAGCGATTTCAATGCTGTCAGTGCATTTCCAATATCCAATATAGAGCAAAATTTCATATTTGAAACAGCAAGGTAAAGTTTGAAATTTTCAGTGGGCAAAGGGAAATCAAAGGATTACACTCAAAGCTGGTTATTTTTTGTGCAATGAAGTTTGCAGTATTGCGCCACATGGACAGCGGGGCAGATATGAGCGCTCAAACTCAATCACAAGTGCATCAACAGCGACAAGAGCTGGTCAACAAGGTCGAACTTGAGGTCGATCGAAAAATTAATCTTGGCGACTCACTTATCCAGTACCACAGACTAATACTTCAAGATCTTCCCTTTGATGGTCACCCTGAGTTAATGAGCTTGAAGCATCGACAAGCCATCGACAAGCTGTTAGAGAAAACCACCCGATATCACATCGACGTCAAGAAAATAATCGGTTACGCCAGTGAAGTTGGCGAAGCGGACTATAACCTAAATTTATCTCAACAACGGGCAGATGCCGTTTTTGCCTACTTAGTGGAACAAGTCGAAGCTTCAGACTTGTTTGATGACAGCAGCTTTTATGCAAACATTCAGGTACAGGCGATGGGAGAATCGAAACTCCCCGCTCCCACCGGATCTGAACAAGATAATCCACTGAATCGACGGGTTGAAATCGTATATCGCCTCAAATATGTCTATCCGAGTCCGCCGGGTGGCGTACAGCCTTCGAGTAAATTCTGGAAGGTGGATTTTGGTCCTGCCGGAGCCGGTTCAGTAACCTTAGGGCCGATGGATGTCGGAATTAATGTTGGTGCGGGAAAGCTCACCATGCTGCCGGATCCAGACACCAACCAAACTGAAACATTGCAACGCAACATGACCTTCGAACAGTTGGGTTTGTCTTTTGGCCTGATGTCTAAACTGAAAAAACTCAAGTTCATCGAAAAGCTACCGGGCATGAAGAACTTATTGAAGATGCTCGATACCGGTAGCGCCGCCAACTATCCCAAAACTACCGCATTACTAACCCACATTGGTTTTAGTGTCGATATTTTATCCTCCGGAGGAGAATTTTTGACGCAAGAAGCCCTGACTTTTGAACAAATGCAAGCGTTCAATTTCGCCACCTTTTCCGGCAGTTTAAGCATTCTAGGTAAGGGGGAGGGAAGCTTGTTGATGCTTCACAGCGAGTATTTCTTTGCCTCAACGGTGATATTTGGCCTTGGGCAAAACATTGCTGTGCCGGACTTGGAATTCCAATTCGTGCCTGCGGGCTTGGTAAAGCTCAGTTAAGGATACGAATATGACCCAATTGACAACACTTTCGAATCTTCCCGCGCTGCTCAGTGTGGAGCAATTTAACCCGCTGTTAGAACAGTTATTTCCAGATTTAATGGATGACATTCAAATAATCGATTTTTTTGAATCACAAGAAGATGGAGTGACAACTTTCAGTCTTGTTCTGGCCTTTGAACAATCTTTGATTTTTACCATTCCCGGCTTGCAGATTTGTCGCTTAGGCGTTGTTGTCGAAGATCCCGAGGACTGGCCGGTGATGCTTTGCGAATTGATCATTTCCGGCGCTCCAATGGGGATAAATATCAAACACTTTCCACTGAGGATTTGGATTGACAACCCCCTATTAGAATCAATAGCGAGTGATGATCCAAATGCCCTTGAAGGCTTCAGTTTTGAAATTGAAGGCAGTTTCGGCGTCGATCTGGCAGGTCATATCCATGCCCAACTAGATCACTTTAGCCTGCCTCCGTTTACCATTGTCGGCACGGGTATGACCTTGGCCTTGGAAGAGTGCCAATTAATTACTGATAGCCAAGCTGTCGATGGGACAATTTTAGATTTAGGTTTTGATGATGATTTTCGCGGGATCTTTGCCCGAAGCGCAATGTTTGACTGGCCGGTGCCAATTCAATTGAACAACGCTTCTTTGCCGGGCATTCACGCCACATTGTCGAATATTGCATTAGGTAACCAGGGACTATCTTGTCGCGCCAGCTTCCAATGGCAGATTCAACATTCTGATCAGGGATTGAGACTTACCGACAGCGAATTGGTCGGCGCTTTAAACGGAACTCAATGGGCCTTGGCCGTCGAACAATTAGACATCGAAATCAGGGCTAATATTCCCATCGGCAGTCAACTTAAAGGTCTGATGTATGTGCCCCCTTTCGCAACGCTTTTGCAATTTGAATTCGGTTTTGAATATCAATCAGCCGAACAATACACATTGCATTTTTTGCTTAGCCAAGCATCTAACGAACCCATTGTTTTACCTTTAGGCCACAGTGGGTTTCTCGTTTCACTGCAAAACCTACAAATGAGTGGTGAGTACGAGGGGGATCACAGTTGGCAACTCAGTGGCCGAGCCGATCTCAGCTTGTCGCTGCCGGATATTACTTTATCAGTCGAAAATTTATCCATAGAGCTTAATTCCAGTGACTCCCAGACCACCCTACAGATTGACATTGGACAATGCGAACTAAACGAATTTGGTCAATTGGAAGACGCAGTACTGCTGGTCGTATTGAATCACTCAGATGAAGGCAGTGAACTGGCACAATTAAGTTTGCACGGAACAATACTTTGGCAATCCATTGCTTCAAGAATTACTTTGGCAAATCAATCCCAATGGCTTCCGCTGCCCGCAGACGATGGAGAGGTAACCCTAAAATTTGATTGGACCGATGGCCAAGTCAAACTATCTATCCAAAGTCAGCTACAAGACGTCAATGGTCTTTGGCCGCTTATTCCGCCGCGCTGGCAGCCCGAGGTTAACCAGGCAGACCTGAGCATGGCACTGCAAAAGCAAGGATCGAACTTCAGTGGTGAATTGGGGGTCGATTTGCTGCTAGAACTACCAGATATTTCCTCCCTACTGGGAGAGACGACTCCTTTGCTTGCGGATTTTATCACCCTAGACACGGGCAATGCAGAAGGTGTCATCGAATTAAGTCTGACCCTTGAGGCTCAGCAGGATGCGCAAGCCAGCACTGGGGCCTTACAAACAACGTTAAGCAACCCCTTTACCTTGATGCTGAACTTTCCCGGTTTAGCGGTCGAGTCCCCTCCCATTCAAGTACAAGTAGAGGAAGTGGCGCTGTCTTTACTCAATGAAGATGGGAAGTTGCGCAGCCAATTCGATTTGACTGGCAGTTTTATATTGACTCCCCTATCACTGCTTGAACTGACTCGTCAATGGCCACCACTGATTGCGCAAAATCTACGACGATTGCTCTCCCCCTTAGTAAATACAGCGTTGTCCGGCAGTGTGTCTGCGCTACTGGGGGTGACAGATGAGCGCAGTTGGTGCAAGTTCAGTTTCGAATTTGAGCAGGCCAATATCGAAGTCGACCTATTTGATTTACTGACCGATATCGCTGGCGGCAGCGCCAGTCTTTTCAATAGTAATGATAACAACAGCATTGATTTGGATTTGAACATTGCGGTGCAAATGAAAGCCTTCAGTCTTTATTTGGGCTCTGAAGAGGGTGAAGACGACGAAGCATTTCCATTTGGAGTGGAACTAGATTGTGGGCTGGATATTGGCGGGATTGTGGATTTCCCCATACAGTTCGAATTAACCCATGAACATCTAAGTTTTGGTTTAACGGATCTACGTATTCCATTGGCCATCCCCCAATTACCTCTGAGTTTGGACGACCTAAATCGGCTCAAAAATCAACAGGGAATGTGGGATATTCCCAATCGTTGGCATCAAATCATTGCCCCTGAGTTGCAACAAAACATCGACAAAATCAACACGCAAATCGCTGAGACTGAACAGCAATTGCAGTTACTGGTAGCCGATTTGAACCACGACACCCAGCAGCTTTTTCAACTCCAATATCGATTGTTGCCCAGCCTGAAAGCCCAAAGATTACAATGGGTTGGAAAGCAATTTTTGTATCAAGCTATTCTATTCATTCATCAGAATGTGGATCCGGCTTTCCAACCACAATATCAACAGTATATTGAGCTGTATCAGCAAACTGTGGACACCTCGGTCGGTTGGCTACATTTTGATACCCAAATAGAATTCCACATCCGCCAAGCCAGTTTCCTTTTACCCTTCGATGATCCCAGTGACCTTAGGGTTCAGGGCAGTGCCAGTTTGGCAGGAATAGCCGCAGACAGTCCTTTTTCACCACTAAACGATTGGGTATTGAATATGGGCATCAGTGCCGATGCCATTTACTTTGCCCTTGAAGGTGGGCTAGACCCCATTCAATTGCCTGACTTTGGTCGCTACCCGGGCAACCAAGTGCAAATCGATAAAATTCTGATTGGCTATGGATACAGTAAAAACAGCCTGAAGATTGATTTTGCCGGAGGGTTGATACTGTCAGAACAACTCATCGAAGATGCCGATACCTCACAATCCTTGGGAGTCGGTGTGCGCCTCCCCAGTTCTAGCCAAGTTAAGTTCAAGTTGGATTTGATCCCCATTACATTAGGTGAGGTTGATTTTCTGTTACCTTTGGCTGACTTTGATTTGGACCTGCGCAGCCAACGTCCTCCCCCTCCCGCACCACTTGATGGAAGTTGTAAAGTGCAATGGGACGGTCTGGAGTTCATCTTAGGTGAGCAACTTCATTTAGGTTTAAAACGCTATAAAGTGTCACCCTTCTTTGGTCCAGTACCTTGTTATAACGGTGAGTATGCTCTGGATATACAAATGGGCAACGAGCAATCAGGGCTCACCCTGATTGCCGATTATCGTATGTTGGCACCCATTGCTGGAGTGGTGTTAATTCCATTGTTGACTGATGCTTCACCCTTTTTCGAACGCAACTGCACCCGCATCGATCTTGGTGGCTTTGGCTTGAGTTTTGACTTGACGCGGCCTTTTCCTCACCCCAGTCCGTTATTGATATTTGAATTACTCGGACTACTCTCTGACCCGACCATGCCTCTTGACCCCCAAGGCCAAGTGGCTAATTTGATGTACGCTGAGCTCTACCATGGTCGAATTCAGCTACCACCAGTCCTGACTCAACTTTTCCCCACAGCCAACCGTTGGGTCGATACTAATTACTCTGGTCGCATCAATATCGCCTCTGTTTTACCGGTATTTGAGCATGTCCAGAGCACGGTCACATCCTTAATCGAGCATATTGAAAAGAGCAGTAGCAATGCTCAAGACTTTATTGAAGATTTGGCTAAACAGGCCTTTGAACTCAATCCAAACTCCATTTTGGAGAGCCTCCCTGCCCAACTACGCTGCGCCCAATTACATGGTAAGTTTGTCCACTTTCAAGGGGATGCCTGCTTGTATTTTGCCTTAGCAACAGACTTCGCCAAAGACCGTCAGTCGCCTGAACAGCCCTATCCCGGTCGGCGGGAGAAATTGGTCTATGAAAATGATTTCAGCAGTGGAGATTTGTCACAGTGGCAAGAGCTAAACTATGGCTTGAAACGGGGCAAAGGTCAGTGGCAGGTAAAAGACAATCGATTGGAGCAAACGGCCAATGTGGGCGATAACTCACCTGCCCGCTACGGAGCCATGCTAGTCGCTCCTACTGAACCATTGAACCAGATCAGAGTATGTGTCGAGCTCACTAGCCGCGACAACGATGGCATGGGGGTGGTTTTCGCGTTGCAGGACAAAGATCGATTCTATCGGTTTCGTATGACAGGGGAGCAAAATCGCTGGCATTTGGACAAGATCCAAGACGGCGAAGCCAATACGCTTTTTGAACAAAACGAGTCCTTCGACAAGAAGAAAACCTACAAAGTGGTGATCCTCGTCAGCCATGTGCGTCATTCTGATGGGCAGTTAAGGGCACCCTTTGACCGCAGAATTAGCAAACCCAAAATCGCTGTGGATGGATTGCAAGCCCGCCGGACAAAAACCCATGTAGTGATTGAAGTATTGATCAACGGGCATGTTTGGTGTCGAGTTGAAGACAAAAACAACCCTCTTATTGGTGGTAAAGTTGGGCTCGACAGTTGGTGGAACCAGCCAACTTACTTCGACCAATTACAAATTTTTGAAGTCAATGTGAGCACCCTAAACCTGCTGCAAAAAAGCGCCTTACCCAAACGTCAACAGGTATATCGACAGCTCGCCTCCGACCCTGCGGAACAGTCCGATGGATTGCCGGCGATCTTCGCTTTCTTCGACGAGAATGACCTGGCCGAAGCCATGGATCAACAACCTGAGAACGCTCTGGTTCTAGCCGCCAATGTGCAGGTTTTCGGTCAACAGGTATTTCGCTTTCTTGGCGCAGTAACGAGTGACGGTCGCTTCCGCCTGACCAGTTCAATCAACAACCAAGCTGTTGAGCTGAGAGTTGCCGGAATCCCGCTTCCATTAGCACTCACAACTGTGGGCCGAATGACTCTAGAAGGTAAAGCCGAGGGTGCACATAGCCATGCACAAATTACTGTACAAGGCTATTCAGACTGGCGAGTATTTCCCCAAGCCAATGGTCAAGGAGATTTGCTGCGTTTGACACTGGGCAGCGAGAGCGATCCGGTGACCTGTCAAGTGGGTTCACCATTGGACTTTATAATCAAGGGTCACGGGCAGTTGTTGATGTTCAACAATCAAATTGTCATCGACGCAGAATTAGATATCAACCAACAATATTGTTTGCTCAAAGGCAGCGTATCTTTCGAGCCGGACTGGACAATTTCAGGACAACAAGTGGTGTTGCTCAATGCACTTTGTCAGGGACAAATTGGCCCTCAGGAAAAGTTCAATCTATATGGTGAAGGTCAATTACAATTGCTGGGTAAAACGTTCAGTGCTTCAGGCATGCGCATTCACCAACAGGGCATCGAATTGACTGCGGAGCTTGAGATGACAAATCCGCAAGATACCTGGTTCTTCGCGCAAATCCCGCTTCGTCGAGTTGCATTAAATTTGCAGGCTCAGGTGGATTTTCAACAACCACAACTGACATTGAGGTTGGATGGCATTGGCAGCATCGATCTATTCAACACCAGCATCAATGGTCGCTGCTTGGCTCGAGTTGAAGGCAATGACTGCCGTTTAGACATGTTTGGATCCCTGTCTTGGCTTGGGAAAAACTGGTTGGATGCTAGCCTTCGCATATCCAATCAAGGGGTGGACATTCGCGGTCAAACCTCGTTCAATTTGCCCCTTAGTGCCAATCAGCTCGCCGGAAACATACAACTGGCTGGGTTGCAGTTAAATGTCACCCTGGCCGGATTATTCAGACTCGACAGTCAGGGAGCTCTGGTGCATTGGGACTTTGAGCTGGACTGGACTTTGGCAGTGCATTTGCCCAATCATCAACAGTCTCAACAGCAACTTCCCATTGCCAGTCAACACCTTCACGTAGATGGAAATCATGGCGCTACGTCGGCAGCATTTTCACTGAGTCATCTATTCAGTTGCGACCAATTGAACTTGTTTGATATGTCTTCCATTGCGCCCACGATCCCCTTGCCTAATTGGCAAAATCCCCAGCGATACTATCTCAGTTCAGTGGACAAGAGCGTGGCTGTTCCAAGTTTCACTGTGCCAGTGGTGACACTGTCGCCAACCAATGCCGATGGGGAAGACAACGCTCCGGTACCCTTGACGCCTCTGTTTATTGAACAACAGGCCGTTACACCAGGCAACTTGACCTTTTCAGTACCCAACCTGACCACTACCGCCCCAACAGGCAATGCTAGCCCCCTATTCAGCTTACCGCAGTTTACTAATCAACAATTGTCACTCGGAGCATTAAGTCTGAGCGCACCGCTGTCGTTGGAATTAGCATGGCAAAATGGTCAACTGGGTATACTCATTGAAATGGCCAACAACACTACTTTTTACCCCTTTCAGTTGAGTGTCTTTAGTCAGTTAGTGCGTTTTGATTTAACTACCTTGGTGCGGCGACGCTGAAAGGAAAAAGCGTTAGGTTGGGTCTTAGGATGACTTGCTCATTTTGAGTTACATCCTGAACCAAGAGGGATCCTAACGTGGATATCTTAACCATTCTTGCCACCACGCTGCTCTTTGCTTCTGTGGGCGTTGTGGCTCTGGTGATCGCACGATTCATCGCCTTACCCCTCACGCTTGTACTGGTAATTTGCGGCTTTGGGTTTTCTTGGTTGATCGAACCCTTGGGTTGGGATACCGGCATTCGCGCACATAATTTTCAAGATATCCTGATGTCTATCTTACTGCCTATCTTGATCTTCGAGTCGGCGTTTAGCCTCGACAGCAAGATGCTGATGAAGTACTTACCGCACATTTTCAGTCTCGCGACAGTCGGTTTAGTACTATCTACATTGTTTACTGGGCTAATGCTCTTTTTTGGAATCAGTCACACTGGCTTCCCACTGGTAGCCGCCCTATTGGCCGGTGTCATTGTGTCGGCCACCGATCCAGTCGCGGTGGTAAGCCAACTCAAAACATTGGGTTCACCCAAAGAGCTCAACCTGTTGATCGAAGGTGAAAGCTTGTTTAACGATGCGACAGCAATCGTATTGTTTGGGATCCTGTTGGGGGTTGCCACGGGCGCCCAAGAGCCCACTGTGCTTGACGGCATAATCCGGTTCTTGACTGTACTCTTAGGTGGGGTTGCAGTCGGCACAGTGCTTGGCGGCATTGGGGTATTTTTAACACGCATTATCCCTTCGAATACGGCATATTTAAGTTTACTGACCCTGTTGTTAGCCTATGGCGCTTTGTATGTCGGTGAACATCTGCTTCACGTGTCTGGCATTGTCGCCGTTCTGGCTGCAGGGCTGATTTTTCGACTGGGCCTGCGCGCGAACAAGGCGCAAGAGCTAGACCCATTGCATCAGTTTTGGGAATCCATGGGCTTTATCGCCAATGTATTTGTATTTGTCTTAATGGGGCTAGTCATCACACTCAATATGTTCACTCACATGTGGTTGGCGTGTTTGCTGGCGGTTGTCGGCACTTTGATGGCTCGAGTGGGGGCAGTTTACTCAACATTAGGGATCAGCAATCTGATCTTCAAACCCAAACTGCCGTCGACTTACGCACCGGTGCTAGTCTGGGGTGGATTGCGTGGTGCAGTCACCATCGCGCTTGCCTTGTCTCTGCCAACAGAACTGCCTTATTGGTACACCATTCAAAGCATTGGCTTCGCGGTGGTCATATTCACCCTAGTAGTACAAGCGACAACTAACCCGTGGTTGTTGAGAAAACTCGGGTTAAGCTGACTCTATATTGGTCACGATTTGTTGAGCAAGTCTTGCAACTTTTTTTCGGCCAATTGAGCAGGAGTAAGGGCTTGGGACTCTGTCTCAGCCGCTTCGGGTTCATCGCCAAACAACGCCGCCAGCTTCGCTTTTGCATCGCTGGATTTGTCTAAATAGCCCCCTTGATAGGCCTTAGCGTTGGGCGCAAAGTAATCACAAAAATTGGCTTTTTCTGGGTCACTGACCCGCTCAGCTCGCTCTTCATCGCAGCCTCTGGGTGAATAGTGTGTGCAGAGTTTACAGACGTGTTGGTCGGCGCCGCATTGCCCACACTCTTCTCTTCGAGACATGGGCAGAATGAGATCCGTTAATGTGGCACCGCATTGCCAACATTGATAAGTTGCTGCCATTCGTTCCCCTTAAAACTGGTCAAACATAATTTGGTTTCCATCCGGATCATTCAACACAAAATGGGTCGGCCCACTGTCCCCTTTGGTTTCAGTCGCAATCGGATAACCATGCTTTTTGATGTGCTGCTCAATTTTGCGCGCATCAGTGGGGTTAAAGGTGAGAATATTTTTGTCAAACATTCCCTCAAACAAACCAATGACCGCCTCACCATTTTGCATGATCAACCATTTATCTTCGACAGAGCCGCATTCTGCATGGGCTTTAAAACCCAATGCTTCATAGAAAGCCTTCGATTTTTCAATATCTTTTACGGTAAGGCTGACTGAAAATTGTCCGAGTTCCATCCTTTTTCTCCTCTTTATAACTTTGCGTTAATCTTTGGTCGCGATGGCCGTGACCAACGAAAACAACAAGCCGATCACAAATACGGTCATAAACATGACAAAAGCGTAAAAGGCATCGCTTTCCATTAGCCTAGCGTAGTCCTGCAACTCTGCCAATTGTTGCTGAACTTGCTGTGCATCCGTGCCACTGCTGAGAATGTTTTGCGCACTGTAAGCAATGTATTCGTCGATAAATTCTGGATGTAGGTAATTGATATAGAAAACGTTATACAAAGCAAAAATCAACCCGCCGATAAAACTGACACCCGCTCCCAATCCAAACCCTCGCCAAAAACTCAGTGGTTGCCCTACTCGCTCGGTTTTGTATTGTCGTAGGGCAAAAAAAATCGTAATGGAACTGAGGATCATGACGCTGTAGCCGACGATTTCACCCTTGGTATAATTTTCTGGTTCCGAGCCAAGGATCAGGTAGGAAAGATAAAAACCTAAAACCAGACAGCCACCATAGATCAGTCCAAATTGTGTTATTGCTTTGTTCATATTGCGACGCCTTATGTTGAATGACGAGCCAATCATAGCGGATTGTGAGGGTACACTGGGGTGAAAAACGGGTGATATTCCCCCTAAATAGTTAGATTGAGCTGCCTGATACGCTCTACCGCTTCAGCACGATTCGAGACATCTAATTTGCGATAAATGCTTTTTAAATGAGACTTGACGGTGTTGACCGAGACAAAATGACTGTCGGCCAACTGCTGATTACTCTTGCCCGCAAGGAGCCCACTCATCAGTTGCCTTTCTTTCGCTGTTAATGGTTCAAGGGGCAGCGTCGATTGAGTTGATGACTGTCTGTCTTGGTGTTTTCGCCATACCAAAACCGTTGCGCCGCCTAAGAACAAAAAGAACAAGGCAACCAATCCAGTGTAAAATTCCAAGTTCAAGCGATAGGAGAAGAATTGATATTCGATGGTTTTGATAATGATGATACCTAAACTCAACACCAGTCCATATCGCAGAACCAGCGGAGTCTGACGCCAAAGTTGATTGACGGTAGAAATGATACGTTGCATGACGGAACGAGTCATTGCGGGCACTCGAGTCAGGTTCGCTCGCCGCGCAACTTACTGATACCTGAGACCACCAGCAATACCAAACAACCCGCTACCACGCCAGTTAACCCTTCCAATGCAATCGGTGCAACTGCGTCCATCCATGCGCCTAGGTGACTACTGAGCCATGCCACCCAATCATGAACAAGATGGTGAATTGTAGGAATACTATGAACTAAAATCCCACCACCAACGAGAAACATCGCGGCGGTACCAATGATGGCTAAGGATTTCATTAGCAGTGGCGCTAATCGCAACAATCCTCTTCCTAGCGCCCGCTGTAGGCCATTAAACGAACCGGATACGGATTTTCTGAGCAAATATAAACCGGCATCATCCAGTTTCACGATACCCGCTACCAGCCCATAGACCCCAACGGTAATCAAAAGCGCCAGTCCTGACACGATCATCACTTGAGTGCTGAAAGGCGCGTCTTGCACTGTCCCCAACACAATCACCACGATTTCGGCGGACAGAATAAAATCAGTGCGAATGGCACCTTTGATTTTGTCCTTTTCCATTGCCACCAAATCCACTTCGGGATCAGCCAGGGCGGCTAGCTTCTGCAAATGTTCTTGTTCGAGTTCTTCGGGCTTATGGAAAAACTTGTGCATGACTTTTTCAAAGCCCTCAAAGCACAGGTATAAACCGCCAATCACCATCAGGATGGTAATCAGAACAGGTAGAAACGCACTGATTAACAAAGCTGAGGGTACTAGGATAAGTTTATTTAAGAATGAGCCTTTCGCTACAGCCCAAACTACCGGTAACTCACGTTCTGCGCGCACTCCAGAGACTTGTTCAGCGTTTAATGCCAAGTCGTCTCCCAATACACCTGCGGTCTTCTTGGCAGCTACCTTCGACAGCACCGCCACATCATCCAAAATGGTGGCAATGTCGTCAATCAAAGCCAATAAATTTGCCGCAGCCATATTGTATCCTTTTTATTTGAGTGCTACTGAAGAGGTGCCAGCAGCTTTTTCCTGTTTAGCCAGTTCTTGTAAATGCACAATCTCACTGACCTGAATGAGTTTCACCCCTTGCTCTTCAAGCTTGGCCAGCGCTTTATTCAGGTAAGCCATGGTTTCTGGGTAAGGGTGCGCGATACCCACTGCATAGTCGTATTTCCGCGCCAAACGTAACAATCTTTGAAATTGGTAGTCGATGGCTTGCTCGTCAATATCATGATCGAGAAATACGTTTCTTTGGGTCACTGGCACACCAAATCGTTGTGCTATTTTAGCCGCTCTGCTGTATCGGGTGGTTCGACTGTCGACAAAAAACAATTGGTGGTCAGTCAAAAATCCCATGGTTGCACTCATGGGGGTAGTCAATTGGGTCAACTTACTGCCCATATGATTGTTCACGCCAATCGCGTGGGGCACTGTTTCCAGTGCTTTTAATAATGTGGCACGAATGGTTTCTACGGGCATATCCGAGGTAATCGCGCCTGGACCAAGTTGACGGCCACCCAAGGACTCCATGGGCATATGCAACATCACTTCTCGATTTTGCTTTGCCGCTTGTGCTGAAAAGCGCTCAGATAAATAGGTCAAAGGTAAGATAGACACAGCAACTTCGACAGGCAGGGTGAAAACCGCTGCATCATCTGGCTTGTTGCCCACGTCATCAATGATCAACGCAATCTCGGCGGCTTGAACCGAGCAAGGCATGACACAGAAGAGGCTGTATAAAAGTAACGTTTTTAGTCGACGCACAATAATGAAAATGAATTAAGCAATGCTGTCAGTATATCGATAGTTATGAATATTTCGAGATCTGATTTCATTCACAGGTATGTCACCTATGACGCTTTTTGCCCGTTTCGATTTCCAAAAGAGCAGGTCTAAAGCATGACAAAGGAGCGTTAGGCATAGGGGGCCCAGCACTCCAGATTGCTTAAACTTTTACATCACCATAAGGTGACAAGGTGATAATTTTTCCTTGTTCATCATAAGTAATTTCTGTGACCTTAACGGAGCGCAGATGAGTAACACCACCGGATAATGTCGAGTCATGATAAAACAAATAGTCTTTACCTTTGAATGAGCAAATGGAATGGTGAGTCGTCCACCCCACCACAGGCTCCAGTATTCTGCCTGCGTAGACAAAGGGTCCGTACGGATTATCTGCTATGGCATAACAGAGATAATGGGTGTTGCCGGTTGAATAGGAAAAATAGTACTGGCCGTTGTGTTTATGCATCCACGAGGCTTCAAAAAACCGTCGATCATGATCTCCAGCTAACAGAGGGTTGCCGCTCTCATCTAAAATTGTGAGTTCTTTTGGCGTCTCAGCAAACTCCAGCATATTGTCCTGCAATTTTGCGACAATAGGGCCAAGGGCCGGCTCATGGTCTTTTGGCTCTGCCAGCGTCTTGTCATACTGATTATTTCGGTAGTGTTGCAGTTGTCCACCCCAAATTCCGCCAAAGTACATATATTGGCTGCCGTCATCATCCTCAAAGACTGCCGGATCAATGGAATAACTACCAGCGATGGGCGTTGCCTCCGGCACAAACGGCCCGTAGGGCGTATCGCCAACGGCAACGCCAATCTGAAAAATTCCATCGGCTTTTTTGGCGGGAAAATAAAAGTAGTATTTGCCGTTTTTACAGGCGGCGTCGGGCGCCCACATTTGTCGCTGTGCCCATGGTACCTCGTCTACATGCAGCGCAACTCCGTGATCTTTTGCCGCTGAGTCCGGTGAATCCATCGACAAAACATGGTAATCACACATGGCAAAGTGATCACCATTGTCATTAAAGGGAATGCCCGCTTCAATATCATGGGAGGGGTAAATGTACAGCTTCCCCTCAAATACATGAGCCGATGGATCAGCTGTGTAGATGTGTTCCACCAGTGGTTGTGAAATGGCGGCGGCTTTGAGCGTGTTAATGTCCTGTTGGTATTCCTGTTCCGGCATGAAAAACTCCTTAAATCTTTGGCTGAATTGCGCGTCTGGCCATGAGCTCGTTTTCTATATCCGTCTCAAGTTGTTTGTTGATGCTGTAGAAGAACATCACTGCGGCGACACTTACTAAAAACGGTAGAGAAGCGTAAATGCTGACAGACAGCATAATGCCATGAATGGTTTCTGGTGACTGTGTGGTTAAAGTGGCATCGTAGCCATAGGTCGCTAAAATCGCGGCGACCAATGCACCGCCGATGCTAAGGCCCGCCTTAAGTCCAAATATCATCGCTGAAAAGATAATCGCGGTGGCTCTGCGATTGTTTTTCCACTCTGAATAGTCGGCAACGTCTGCGATCATGGCCCACAACAAGGGAATGGTGATGCCATAGAAAAATCCATGCAGAATCTGGCTGATGAATACCCAGCCGATTCGGTCTGCAGGAAGAACGTAAAACACCATGATAAACACGGTAGAGGCTAACAGAGCATAACCAAATACATCCCGTTTACCGAAGCGGTCGGCCAAGGATTTCGAGAACCCAATGCCGATAATCATAAAGATGATGCCACCTGCATTAAACAAGCTAAATCCGGAAGTCGCAGGATCTTCAGGCCATTTAAACTCAGTCAGGCCGGCGCTGGTCAAAAACTCATTTAGCGCCGCAATTGATGCATTGAAATGAATATCAGTCAGAAAAGCTTGGATCTGGGGGGCGCTCAAGTAGTTTTCAAAATAGTAGATATACATGCCGCCTTTTAGAGCCAGCGTAATAAATATCAAGATGGTTACACAAAGTATGACTAACCAAGGCCGGTTGCCGAACAAATCTACAAGATCTTCTTTGATGCTGGACGCCTGTTCAGGCGCAGGCACCACTCGTTCTTTTGTTGTGACAAAAGTGATTAAGAAAAACACGATACCGACAATAGAAAATATCGTCATGGTGTTTTGGAAACCAACCGCTTTGTCTCCGTCCCCTAAAATCAGCACCAGAGGAAGCAACAGCACTTGAATAATAAACTGAGCGACCATGACAGACACAAATCGATAAGCCGAGAGACTATTTCTGTCTTTCATACTGCCAGTTAATACACCGCTTAGGGCTGAATAAGGCAAGTTGTTGGCCGAGTAGATAATGACCAACAACACATAAGTCGAAAACGCGTAAATCAGTTTACCTTGTTCGCTAAAGGCTGGCGTACTAAAGGCCAACAGAGAAATCACACCAAAAGGAATAGCAGTCCACAGAATCCATGGTCTGAACTTACCCCACCGAGTGTGCGTTCGGTCTGCGATGACGCCCATCACCGGGTTAAAAAACGCTCCAATCATGCCACCGATAAAAATAATGGAGGCTGCCGAAGCGGGTGGAATTTGGTACACGTCAGTGTAGAAAAAAGCGAGAAACGTCATTAAGGTTTGGAAAATCAGATTGGCGGCTAAATCGCCGAGGCTGTAGCCAACTTTTTCAACGACAGACAATGGTGCGGTGTTTGATTTCATTTACTACATCAACTTATGTTCAGGTTTGATTTACACACCGAGATAGCACAACATTTGGTGTATTGATTGTTACAAACATGTTGCATTTCGAAAACCAACTCAACAATTACTTTTTTTAAGAAAGCCCTTGTCCTTTTGCTTGTTGATGTAGATTGGGGAGTGATAGTAGCCGCCAGCTTGGTTCTACGAAGAAATACAAACTTGTTATCAAGGCAAAGATAAGATTTTCTGAACTAAGGATGAAAAAACGGCGTCAGGAAGTTTTGCACATCATTACATACGCTGACACGCGCCGGTTACTTAACGCAGTTTCAACCAGTCTACGGGGTCGACAGCCTTGCCCTTGTGACGAATTTCAAAGTACAAGTTAGGCGCATTTTGGCCGCCACTTTGACCTACCAAAGCAATGGTCTCGCCGGCTTGCACCTCGTCGCCAGCTTTTTTCAACAACGCCTGATTATGTCCATAGAGGCTCATGTATCCGTCACCATGATCTAACACAGTAACCAAGCCAAAACCTCTTAACCAGTCTGAATATAACACCTTGCCATCGTAGATGGCTCGCACGGGTGCACCCGTATTGCCAGCAAACAGCACACCTTTCCAACGCACTTGTCCTTGCCTACGCTTGCCGAACATATCCCGCAATTGACCTCGAGTCGGCACCATCAGTTGGCCTTTTAGCCCACTTAAGCCACTGAGATTGACCGGTCGTTGAGCAGCTGCAGATTCGGCCTCTTCAATGGCTTTGAGCAATGCCTGTTCATTGATCTGCAGTTGTTCAATTTGCGCCGCTTCACTGTCTATTTGCTTTTTGACTTGCGCTAAGGTGGCCTCTCGCATCGATTGTTGTTGTACCAGTAAGGTGTTTTGTTTGCGCTGCTCTGACTCTAAGCGAGACAGCTCCGCTTGCTTTTCCTGCAATGAAGCATCGACTCGTTTCAATTGGGCAACCAGGGCCCGGAATTTGTCGATTTGCTCTTTGCGGGCATCGGTTAAATACTGATAGTAGGTAAGAGTCCGCTCAAATTTACTGGCGTCCTCAAGATTAAACAGCATTTTTGCGTAGTCATAATTGCCCGCCATATACATGTTGACTAACTGACTGGCCAAGACTTGTTGTTGCTGTTTTTGCTGTTGGCGAATTTGAATTTGTTCTTGACGAAGTTGACTCTGTTGAGTGCGATTGCCATCCAACGCGGTTTGGGTTTCTTGCAACGCTTTGGCGGTTTCAGCAATGTTTAGCTCAGCTTGTCTTAGTTGAGCCTGAAGCTTTTTAGATTCAGCTAAGCGTTGATCAATCTGGGCTTGCTTCTCTTTTATCTGCTGTTGAATATCTTTGAGCTCGTCACTTTGCATACCTTGGACATTAAAAGCCAAAGTAATTAGCAGCAGCCCCCAACGGAGCTGCATAAACCAATATGAAAATGTCGAACTCACCAGCGCAACAATTATTTGAGTGTCATGATCGGCGTACCGGTCATTTCTTTGGGTTGTTCCATGCCCATCAAATGCAGCATGGTCGGGGCCACATCACTCAAAGTGCCCCCTGTGCGAGCGTTTGCTTCACGGCCGAAGTAGATGAAGGGCACCAACTCACTGGTGTGTGCGGTATGGGCTTGGCCCGTCTCTTCGCTGACCATCTTCTCAGCGTTACCGTGGTCTGCAGTGATCAAACATTCACCACCCACTTTTTCCAATGCTTCGATAACCCGACCGATACAACTGTCCACCGCTTCTACGGCCTTAACGGCCGCTTCGTAAACACCTGTATGGCCAACCATATCGCCGTTCGGGTAATTACATATGATCACATCAAACTTGCCCGATTCAATGGCCTCCACCAACTTATCTGTCAGTTCTTTAGAGCTCATCTCAGGTTGCAGATCGTAAGTCGCCACTTTGGGCGAGGGTATCAATATACGCTCTTCTCCCGGATACTCTGATTCCTTTCCACCGCTGTAGAAAAAGGTAACGTGAGCGTACTTTTCGGTTTCAGAAATACGTAACTGAGTTTTGTTGTGTTGAGCCAACCAGTCGCCCATCACGTTGATCAACGGCTCCGGCGGATAGGCAGCTGGTGCGTCGATCGAGTCTGCATACTGAGTCAGCATGACGAATTGCTCCATGGGTTTGAAATTCCCACGATCGAACCCATCAAACTCGGCATCCACAAATGCCCGGGTGATCTCTCGGGCACGGTCGGCTCTAAAGTTCATAAAAATAACCGCGTCGCCCTCTTCCACGGCAACCGGGTCTCCAATGACTGTGGGTTTAACAAACTCATCGTTCTCGTCACGGTCATAGGAAGAGTGCAATCCTGCCACTGCCGATTCAGCTTGATATTCTCCTTTGCCATTTACAATCAAGTTAAAGGCTTTTTCAACGCGATCCCAACGTTCATCTCGGTCCATCGCATAGTAACGACCCACTAAGGTTGCGACTTTGCCAACACCCAAGTCAGCAAAAACTGCATCAGCCTTTTGCAATGATTCTTCGGCGCTGCGAGGGGGGGTATCACGACCATCCAAGAAACCGTGCAAGTAGATTTTCTTGGCCCCTTTATGGGCGGCCATTTTGATCATGGCAAACAAATGGTCTTCATGACTGTGCACACCACCCGGTGACAACAATCCCATAATATGAACGGCTTTATCTTGCGCTACCGCATTTTCTACAGCGGAGCTGAGTACTTCGTTTGATTCAAATTCACCGTCTGCGATGGCTTTGCTGATACGAGTAAAATCTTGGTATACCACTCGACCGGCACCCAAATTCACATGGCCCACCTCAGAGTTACCCATTTGACCGTCAGGTAGGCCGACATCCAAACCTGAGCCTGAAATCAGCGTATTGGCATAATTCGCAGTGAGCTTATCCAAGACTGGGGTGTTGGCGTTGGCAATAGCGTTATTTGAGGTGTCCTCGCGGTGGCCCCAGCCATCGAGGATAATCAGTGCCAGCGTCTTCTTCGCTTGAGTCATGAAGTACTCCGTAAAGTGTCTAGATGTTGTGTCATTAGCTGTCCAATTGAAGGTATTTATTCGTTTTGGCGCACAGATAATGCCAGTTCAGTAGTGAAAGTTTGCGTAACAATATCAGTTTATCCTGAGCCAAGGCACAGTTCTACACTAGAAGTAGAACTTGCAGTAATAAGTTAACCTGATTCGTGGGCATAAAATCCCGTGAATACCAATTTCACACTGGTTTTAGCAGCGAATTTCTATATACTTTGCACTCTTTTTTTAACCTCAGGGGACCACGCAGTTATGGATCAAATCGTTGAGTTTATTTCAAACCATCTCATCCTGTCTGGCATTTGGATCGGTTTGGTAGTGGCGCTGCTCTATACCACCATTGCAAGCTCACTTTCACCTATCAAAGAACTCAGCACCCACGAAGCGACGATTTTGATGAATCGTGACGACGCGGTTGTATTGGACATTCGTCCAGCCGCAGAATTTAAGAAAGGTCATATTCTTGGCGCTAAGCAAATCAAACAAGAACAATTAAATAAAGGTGAGTTCACTGCCCTTGAAAAGAGCAAAGACAAACCCATTATAGTGGTCTGTGCGATGGGAATGACCGCCAAACGAACTGCGGCACAAATGCTAAAAGCAGGCTTCGCCAACGTTGCAGTATTAAAAGGCGGGATGAACTCTTGGCAATCTGCGAGTCTCCCAGTCGCGAAATAACCTGATTTGGATCGAAGCGATGAGTAAAGTTGAAATCTACACCAAAGGGTACTGCCCTTTTTGCCACCGAGCAAAAGCACTGCTTCAATCCAAGGGCGTGGAGTATGTGGAAATTCCCATTGACCAACAGCCCGAATTGCGCGAAACCATGATTCAACGAGCCAACGGCGGCTACACGGTTCCGCAAATTTTTATCAATGACGAGCATATTGGTGGCTGCGACGATCTGTACGCACTAGAGTCTCAACATGCATTAGACAAATTATTGGCTTAAACAGCCGAGTTAACACCCTTAGGAACTCCCTCATGGCAGAACAAAATCCCGCTCAAGGTGCTGAGCAAGCAGCACAACAATTTGCAATTCAGCGCATCTACACTAAAGATATTTCCTTCGAAACGCCTAACTCTCCTGCGGTGTTCCACAAAGAGTGGAAACCGGAAGTAAAGTTGGATCTGGACACTCGTACCGTTGAATTAGAAAAGAATCTTTATGAAGTGGTGTTGTCTGTTACCGTAACAGCCACATTAGGCGAAGAAACCGCCTTTTTGTGTGAAGTGCAACAAGCAGGTATTTTCTTTATCGGTGAGATGCCTGAGCAGAACAAAGCGCACACTATTGGTTCGTTCTGTCCAAACACCTTGTTCCCGTACGCTCGTGAAACCATCTCTAACTTGGTCAATCGCGGAACTTTCCCTCCATTGAACTTAGCGCCAGTAAACTTTGACGCCATCTTTGGTGCATACCTGCAAAAGCGCGCTCAAGAGCAACAAGCGCAAGGTCAGCAGCAAGAAGGTGCGCCTAAGTTAGACGCTTAATACAATGAGCATGAGTCAAACTACACAAAACAATGTCACTGTGCTGGGTGCCGGCTCTTACGGTACGGCATTAGCATTTTGTTTGGCTCGCAATCTCGTCCCGACTTACTTGTGGGGACGGGATCAAGTGCAAATGGAAGAAATGGCGCAAGCACGGGCGAATGTGAAGTATTTGCCCGATGCCCGCTTTCCTGATGATTTGCATATTGAAACTGATTTACAACAAGCCTTGGCTAACAGCGACGATATTTTAGTCGTGGTTCCCAGTCATGGGTTTGCCGCAACCCTGCAAGCCATCAAGCCTTATCTCGAACCCAGACATCGAATTATTTGGGCAACCAAAGGCCTCGAGCCCAAGACCGGTCGATTGCTTTTGGAAGTGGCTAATGAGCTGTTAGGCGAAAGTATTCCTAAAGCCGTCCTGTCAGGACCTACCTTTGCCAAAGAGATGGTTGCAGGCTTGCCTACCGCCATATCGTTATCATCTGAGGATCAAGAGCTAGCCGACAGTTTTGCTGCAAAGCTACATTGTTCCAAGTCGTTTCGAGTTTACCAAAATCCTGACTTGATTGGTGTACAACTCGGTGGTGCCGTGAAGAATGTCATCGCTATAGGTGCCGGTCTTGCCGACGGATTAGGCTTCGGAGCCAACGCCCGTACCGCACTGATCACCCGAGGCTTGGCTGAACTGAGCCGCTTAGGCGTTAGCATGGGTGCGCGCCCAGAAACCTTTATGGGCATGGCTGGATTAGGCGATTTGGTCTTAACCTGTACTGACAACCAATCTCGCAATCGCCGATTCGGTCTTGCGTTAGGCAGTGGTATGGATGTCCAGCAAGCGATTGACAGCATTGGTCAAGTGGTTGAAGGGTATCGCAATACAGAAGAAGTGCATATATTGGCAAACAGAATGGACGTGGAAATGCCGATATGCGAGCAAATTTATCAAGTTTTGTATCAAGGCAAACCGGCAAAAGACGCTGCTATGACGTTGCTGGGTAGAGACCCCACCGCCGAAGTCTAGCCTAACCTACCAGCATAAAAATCATTACCACAAAGCCACTCAATACTGCCACCAAGTAGCACTGCAAAAGTGCCAAACCCACTCCATGGGATTGACGTTTTAGTATCAGTGAGTTGACAATGGCGGTTAGAGGTACTGCGACCATGCCTATCAATAGTGCCCCAAGACCCGCCCAAGAACCGTTCCCCGTGTTGCTATCAATAATCAGCCAAATCACTAAAACTTGGATAACAACAGGGACAAAAACGCCTAACAGATACTTCATGGCTAGACTGCCCCTTCAAATCCTAGTTGGCGCCAAGACTCATAGACAAAAACCGAAACCGCATTTGACAGATTCATACTGCGGCTGTTTGGCAGCATAGGGATCCGTAAACGATTCTCTGGGGCTAAAGACTCAATGATGTCATCGGGTAAGCCCCGGGTTTCCGGCCCAAACAACAGCGCATCGCCGGCTTGATACCGAACATCGGTAAAGTTAGCTTTACCCTTGGTAGTACAAGCAAACAAACGTTTAGGCGCACGGTTGTCTATATAGGCCTGTAAATCTGGGTAGCGTTTGACTTGGGCAAATTCGTGATAATCCAACCCTGCGCGACGCACCTTCTTGTCGTCCCAATCAAATCCCAAGGGTTCAATCAGATGCAATTGAAATCCAGTATTAGCACTCAAACGAATGATGTTACCTGTATTGGGGGGGATTTCCGGCTGATACAGCACGATATCGAGCATGGTTGTGACCTGTTAGATGAAAAAAATGGCATTCTAGCAAAAAGGCTGGGGGGCCGGTATCTAACACAGAATATAAAGTTTAAAACCACTTAACTCGATTTTGGCAGGCGGTTAGCCCAAAGAATCATACCTACTCTTTGCCAGTAGTCTTTTTGTGTAAGCGGAATCGTGCGATCCCGACTCCGACAAAAGATAGAGACATTCCAAATGCGATAAAACCATTGTTGCCCTGACCGGGAATACTGGCAATGATTATGGCCACGCCAAGAAAGTTTAAACCTAAAGGCAAAAGCAACTCGTTAAGAGTCAGTTTGTTTCCATTATTGCTGTTCATTGGGTTTACCTATATTCGCTGATTTCACTTAGGTGCAACAGGACCTAACATTAAAACAAAGTGGCTCTTCGTTAGCCCATGCTAGTTTTCGCCTTTCATCTAGTATAAACCACAAATCCTTTTTGCTCCTCAATTGGCTTCACATAAGAATAGCCTCATCCACCGACCTGCAACAGCAGTGTGTTCTGGACGTATAGCTAGAGTTAGAGCTGAGTCGTTTTTCAGTATGCGTTGGACAGCAATAGCCTCAATGCAAATCTTTTTGCTTAATATTTTGTTGTATCCATAATAAAGATACTCAATACCCGCTCGATTCACCGAGTTTTGGAGAATGAGACATCGTCTTGATGTGACTAAAAACGGCCTTTCTTGCGAAGATACAAAAATCGAAGATAAACCAACAACAATGAGGGACTCTCACTATGGCAGATGAAGGCAGTGCGCAATCCCAATCAGTATGGCCTATTGTGAAATTTTACTTTCAAGTGAAATGGGATTCACACGTCATGTCATTCCAAGAAGTTTCGGGACTTGAGTCAGAGGCTGGGATTATTGAATACCGGGCAGGTGATTCGAAGACATTTTCGACTATAAAAATGCCCGGGATCCAAAAAGCCGGTCATGTCACCTTAAAAAAAGGTGTTTGCCTATCAGATTCGAAATTATGGGACTGGTTTGATCAAATAAAAATGAACACAATCACAAGGTTACCTGTCACCATCAGTCTCATGGATGAATCGGGTTCGGCGACCATGGTGTGGACACTGCAAAACGCTTTTCCGACGAAAATCACCGGTACAGATTTGCAAGCTGATGGTAAACAGGTTGCGATTGAAACCATCGAAATTGCCCATGAGGGACTGACCATAACAAACAACTGACTTATTGCTTAATGAGTATGCTCTGGCTACTCACCACCGCCCAGATGTCATTCACCTAGCCGTCTAGCATAACACTGCGGCAGATACAGATCATGAGATAACCCGCTTAGAAGAAGACACGCTATTTTGACAATCTCAACAAATCGCCACTTTCTCTAGAAATGGTGGCTTTAATACCTGCACATGCAGTAGACTTGAAGCTCGAACATTAAGACCAATTTTAGCTGAATACATGGCGGGTGCTGGCCACAATCTAGTATCGAGGACCTTGCCGCTATCAACAGAACAGTGTTTCGCGACAAGCAAAATGGGAATCTACACCTTAATTGAATGACTTTTTCCCTCAAAGGGAAACGCAAATCCCACTCGATGTAGTAGCCAGTCCGAAGTAAAAAATGCGCTTAAATAGTGATTAAATTCAAGTAATCTATGGGCTTTGATAAAGCTGAGTCACAGGTCTTTTTTAAAATTACAGTCTGTCGCAATAGTTATAATCCAATCCCGCTCTGCTGTAGCTTGTAATACGATTCATGGGCGAATGAGGAACACATGATATATTTGAACGAGTTTGGTAAGGACTCCCACATTACCGAACATGAGCGAAAAAAATCGAAGTTTTTGCAATGCATTCGGGATGCCGAAAGATATCGAGCTTTCAGAGATTTCAGTAACGCCATTGCAAAATATGAAGAAGCGCTAAACCTTTTCCCGCAAGACGTTCAGACACTGCTTATTCTCTCCAGATTGTATTTAGAGCTCGGTTGTTACAACAAACCCATTGAACTTGTTAGCCGAGCGGCACAAGAGGAGTTTGAAAACCCAGCGCTTACCATTCAACTCGTATCCGCATTGACATCATTGGGGCAACCGACGTTAGTACGAAAAGTGCTTCAGAAAAAGCCGCCGAACAAATGGGATTCGGCCAACTCACTCGCCATCATTTCATCTTTACTGGCCACCCTTGATTTAAACCAGCTTGCCCACGAGTATGCAAAAGAGGCGGTTAGAATTGATCCTGGCAATCCTGATGGTCAATATGTTTTGGCGGTATGTGAACAATTTTTTGGCAATCTTGACAAGGCGGCCGAAGCGGCGAATTTATGTCTGAAGAATATGCCCAGTAATCCTGGGGCTCATTGGCTTCTATCTGGTTTAAATCAACCCAATCACAAACAGCGAATTGAAAGAATAAGAAAAGAGTTGAGTAAAAGTAACTGTTTAAGTGCGAACGCTTATTTGAGTTACGCCTTGCATAATGAATTGCACAATGACGGTAATTTTAGCGAATCATGGAAAGCATTAGACCAAGCATGTAAATCGATGAGAAAAACCATAAATTACTCTCACGAAAAGAGCGAACAACTGTTTAATGCTCTAATGAAATGGTCAAGTGACGAAGTAAATGCTCAAGACGGCTATGTTGATCCAGAGTTGACTCCCGTATTTATTGTTGGACTGCATCGTTCAGGCACAACGTTAACAGAACGAATTTTGAGTGGACACTCACTGGTTGCGGCTGGCGGTGAGAATTATGGGATTACCTATCAAATAAGAACTGCCGCTGACTCAAACTTTCCAGGTGAAACCAGCATCGAAGCGGTCAATGCTAGATCGTCATTTGACTACCAAAACTTTGGCAAAAACTATATTGAGAGTATACGTTGGAGAGCAAACGGTTCCCCTTTTATTACTGATAAATTGCCATCTAATTTTCTCAATATCGGCTTTATTGCCAGAGCGCTGCCGACAGCAAAAATCATTCTAGTTCGTCGCAACCCGGTCGAAGTTGGCCTTTCAAGTCTACGGGCGATTTTTGGCAATTCTTGTCTTTACTCTTATGATCAAGTTGAGTTTGCTAAATATTACAATCTCTTTGACAACCTCACTCTTCACTGGCAAAAAATTCTACCTGACCGAATTCAAGTAATAAATTATGAAGATTTAGTGAACGAACCTGAGCTTCATGCCAAAGCAATGGTTAATTTTTGTGGTCTTGAGTTTGAACCACCAATGGTCAACATTAAAGAACGTAAAGAGTTTGTCTCCACGGCCAGCAGCGTGATGATGCGAGATGGAATTCGCAAAGACAGAAGTTCAGTGTGGAAAGTGTATGAAAAAGAGCTAGCGCCCATGATCAGCCAACTCAAGTAACATGAGAAAGTAGACTAGCCATCTGCAACTAAAATGAGCCTTAACTTGAAGCCAATTTGAGAATTTGTAGGGTTTCTACAGATTACAGCGACAAACTCTGAAACTGTTGGCAAAAGCGAATGGGAATCCGCTCTAATATATCTCAGAGGCCCTCCCCACTAAGATGGTCGGCAAAGATGCTGCTGCAGAAACCCCTCTATCAGCTCAAAGCAACGGTTACGGATGTCATCAGTCTCCATCAGCAATTCATGGTATCCGCCTTGAATAACCTCGCTGGTGCAACTTGGAAGCTGTTTGCATACCCGAGATTGGCGTTTATTCTCCACAACCAAGTCCAGCTCGGCTTGCAGGTGCAATATAGGCAGGCGTAACTCAGACGCTCGCAATTCAATCTCATCCATAGCAATAATTGCTGCCTTCAACCAATGGGATGTAACACCACCAAGTTGCACTTCAGGATAACGGATATACTCCTCACGAAACACCTGATAGCGAGCCTCGCTGTGAGTTAAAACATTGTCGGCAAACTCCACAGCTTGATAGTCCCCTTGTCCAAAAAAGTAACGTGGTGCTGGGCTAATCAAGCGAGCCATTGCCAAGTGTGAGCGGACGAGCACGTTGCCCAGCCACTTGGGCATTGCAGGACGGATCCCAAACATAGGAGCGGTGAAAATTCCACCGACAAAGTCATCGGGATAGGTCAATAGATATAGAGCCCCAATGGCGCTTCCCATGGAGTGACACAACAAGGCCGGCTTTGTATTGACGTTAGGTGCAATGATGGAGTGGTAAAAGGTTTTAAAGTCGGATACATAATCACTAAACGATGCGACATAACCTTGTTGAGGATTGTCCGTTAATCGAGCTGATAAGCCTTGGCCACGATGGTCATGGATGAATACAGAGTATCCCAGTTGGTATAAGTTATACACCACTTCTTTGTACTTGAGTAAGGTTTCAATGCGTCCCGAGGATATAGCAATAGCGCCCTTGGCTTGTGGATGCACCGCGTAAGCATAGGCCAAAGAAAAGTCCTTTTGCGTGCTAAAGGTCCCCTTACTCACTTTGGTCTGCCAAAAAGGCTCTACTTGGTGCTGGAATTTCTCCAAAATACCACTATTTTCTTGGTTCATTCTCATTCCACGTTTACCAATCCAGCGTCTCAATAGATTACGGCTACAATGAGTTCCAGATCAGAATACAGTTCAGTTTTCAATCAACAACAGCAAGCTACTCTGGCAGCTCAATACGCACTTGCAAGCCGTTGGGGCTTAAGTTGCTTGCGGTGAGGGTGCCATTATGCTGCAAAATAGCTTGTTGAGCGATAGCTAATCCTAACCCGGCTCCGCCACTATCCCGGTCCCTAGCCATGCTTAGGCGATAAAAGGGTTTAAAGATGGCTTGTAATTCTTGCTCCGGTACTCCCGGACCATCATCACTGACTACGATAGAAAATTTCGAATCCAAATGCTCGACCGAAACCTGAACTTCGGATTGGGCATATTTCAATCCATTGCGTACCAAATTCAATACCGCACTGCTTAGTAACTGCCCATAACAACTGATTTCAACATCGGGGATGTCTGAATATATCAGTGATTTTTGCCAACCTTGGGCCTCAAACTGACAATCCAACAGCATTGGCTCAAGCAGTGCCTTGAGGGAAACCATTTGTTTTGATTCCTGCGCCATATTGGCTTCCAATCGAGATAACTTAAGTACCTGTGCAATCATCTCTTCCATCTGCTGAGCTTCTTTTTCAATGCGCTGTAAATGGCTGGCTAGATTGTCTACCTCTCCTTTTTGTTCCAACTTATTGAGCACAATGCCGATGGCCAATTGCAATCGAGTTAAAGGCGAACGCAATTCATGGGAAATATCTGCCACAAGCCGCTTTTGGCTGCCCAATAGGCTCTCAAGCTGAGTGGCCATCAAGTTGAAGTCTCTGGCCAACTGCCCCAACTCATCACCTCTATGTTGTGCGACCTGCACACGACTTGAAAGGGTCCCTTGTGCCAGATTCTGCGCATTTTGCTGTAACTCACGAATTGGCTTGGCCAACGACCAGGCCAATAACGCACAAAGCCCCCCAGACAATAGAATGGATACCCCAATCAATAATCCTGGATGTTGTCGCTGCAAGCGTCTAAACATGCCCGCTGGAGGCGGCTTTCCTGCGTACAACTGATAAGATGTTGAGTTGAGTGATACCGCTATAGGCCCGGCAAATACGCCACCGCGAGTTTCAATCTGAAAAGGAGTTGAGCTACCGAGAGTTTCGTAAAAGGGCTCTTTTGGCGGACTCATCGCTCGTGGAAAGCCGTACACCATTTGCTTGGTCTGTGGCTGGATCAACAACAAAGCAACCTTATCTCTTTGCCCAGCTCTGCTGAGCAACATCGATAAATTCGCCGCAGGTCGTCGCTGAGCAACCAGTTCCAGCCGTTTGGCTAAACTCACCAACCGTTGTTGAGCGGTTGGGTCTATGGGCCGAATGGTGTAACTCTGGTTGAATTGATTCGCCAGCCACAGGGCGCTTCCCACCATTAGTAAAGTGGTCACCCAAAACCAAAAGAAGATCCGCCCAAACAGAGAGTTAGCTGGATTCAGTTTTGTAAACCAATTCACGAGGATGCCACAAAGATATAGCCCGTACCCCGGACCGTTTTGATTTTTTCATCGTCGCTGTGGGTCATCAGCTTTTTGCGTATATTACTTACGTGCATGTCGATGCTTCGGTCAAATGCAGCCAAGCGCCTGCCAAGCACTTTTTCACTGATATCTTGCTTACTGACTATCTGCCCTTGATTGACCATAAACAATTGCAACACCGCAAACTCAGTTGCAGTCAAAACCACATTCTGATCGTTGCAACTCACCTCTTGCGTCGCAGGCGACAAGGTCACGTTTCCACAGCGCAAGGACTGCTGAGTACCAGCGGCGGGCAAATACTCCATACGTCGCACGATCGCTTTGATACGAGCGGACAACTCTCGATGATTGAAGGGTTTTGGTAAATAATCATCAGCTCCAAGCTCTAGGCCGAAGATTCGATCAAAATCGTCTCCTTTAGCAGTTAGCATCAGCACCGGTGTGAGGTGGCTGGCTCGCAAACGTTTTAATACCTCGAACCCATCCAATTTGGGCAACATTACATCCAATAGAATCAAATCATAGTGAGACTGTGTCGTCGCCATTTGCAATCCTGTTTCGCCGTCATGAGCGACCTGAATCTCATATCCTTGCGGGCTGAGATATTCCACCAGCAACTGGGTCAGTGGAATATCATCGTCTATGATCAGTAGAGACTTTGTTTGCATCAGCTATCCAGAAAGAACGTCATTTCGAATAAGAATAACTCGTTAAGATTGCGACAAGTTCTACCTTTACACAAGCTTTACACTCCGCTGACTTTTCTTTGCATTGGTTTGAGTATTATGAATATCGAAAATTCATCAACCCAACCCAGAGGTTTATTATGAAAACAATACTGCGTTTACTTCCAATCATCGCATGCCTATCTGCTCCCGGACTGGTAATGGCTAAACACCATGAAGCACCGTTAAAAGAAGTGTTGTCGCAACTGGATCTCAGTGTTCAACAACGCAATGACATGCGCACACTAATGAAACAAAGTCGTGAGCAAGCTCGCATCTACAAACAAGACGTAAAAAATATTCAAGGGCAAATACAAGAACAGATCCAAGCACCTCAATTCGATAAGGCCACCGTCCAATCATTGATCGAGCAGCGTCAAAAACTGCAATCAGAAGTGGCACTATTGAACGCACAAAATCGCCACCAAATGTGGCAACAACTCAGTACTGAGCAGCAACAAAAATTCAATCAACTGATGGAGTCTAAAGGCAATGACAGGACCAAACAGGCTGATCGCCAACGCAACCCAATGCGGATGCTTGCCGCACTGGATCTCAGTGACGAACAGGAAAGTCAGTTTCAGCAGTGGTTGGCAGAAGAGAAACCAAAGAACCAGGCTTTACATCAACAACTCAAAGCGTTTAAACGGGCAGAAAAAGAACTGATCCAACAATCAGAATTTGACCCACAAGCATGGCAGGCTATCGATCAACAACAGAAGAGCGTCCAAGCTCAATTGGCGTTAAATCATAGCGAAACCCGCAACCGGATTTGGAATGCCTTATCGGAAACTCAGCAACAGAAACTGCAGAAATTGACTCACAAGCGCATGGAAAAATGGCGCAAAAGAGGCGAAGAACAAGAAGAAGCGATGTAACCCCAGCGACCACCTCATTCAAATTGAGGTGGTCATTGACGCCATGTGTTCGATTCCTTGGTGACCATTTCCTAAGTCAGTATACAGGTACATCTCTGACGTACTCGTCACTGCCAAATAGGGGCGAAGTAACAATCAAATCCGCGGTAGAACGGGTGCATGCCACAGGCACATTCCATACAGAACACAATCGCAACAACGCTTTGACATCGGGATCATGAGGCGCAGGATTCAAAGGATCCCAAAAGAATACCAAGCAATCCAATTGATTATCGGCGATTAAAGCGCCAATTTGCTGGTCACCGCCAAGCGGACCGCTTTTAAATCGATGTATGTCCAACCCCAATTTTTCGCTAATAAGCCCCCCTGTTGTTCCAGTGGCCACTAATTTATGGGGTCTGAGCTGCTCGATATGATCTTCACACCAACGAACTAAATCAGGTTTTTTGTGGTCGTGTGCGACTAGCGCAATGGTCTTTTGTTGCTTCATGAAATTACCTTAGTTTGTATTCGGTTAATGTTTGCAAAACCCGTTGATTCTCTGCCATACCGCCAATTACCCACCAGCGTTCGTCAATTTCCACCATGCCTCGATGATCCATAGTGGCCTGCTCATTTTGGTATACCTGCCATTGACCTTGCTTAAGATGAAAAGCCCACACTTGGTCACTCGGCTCACTGGGTTTGCCGTCATAGCCTATGCCATTGAAATTGTAGGGATTCGTTGAGCCTCCGGCGAAAATAATTTGCTGCCCTGTTGGATCGGCAATGCTGGCCATTCTGTAGCGCCCAACACCGGTGGGATGATCCAGTCTTCGCCAATCAATATGACGGAAATTATCTGCATCAATCTGACCGATATAACAAGCCGTTTCCATGGCAAAAATTCGACGTTTTTGATGCTGGGGGTGCACAGCGACACCATCGCAAATCAACAGTGTGTTATTCAATAATGCACCGGCATGACCAAACACCGGCGCTCCCAGAAATGGGGAAGCTTGGTGCCAACTATCTATTTTGGCATCATAAACCTGCACCAAATTGACGTTGCCATCGTTGTGCCAGCCACTGACCAAGTACACAAAACGATTCTGATAAACCGCCGCGACTGCGTCGTCAACCGGCACAGGGATTGGCGCTAATTCGGTGTAACGGTCTTTCACAGGATCGTAGCGAAAATTATCTGGACTGGAGACTTCGGTTAAATCTGGCTCAACAGTATAGCCACCAAACACCAAGACGTTACCGTTTATCGCCACCGCAGCAGAAGCCAAACGGCCTTTTGTAGGCAAACTAGATGGTACGGGTGAATGAGCCTGCCAACCGGATTGGGGCTTACTCAGGTTGAGTGTCCACACACGGTTATGCACATCTTTTGGGGTTTTGTCCTTCGCCAACCCCATCAACGACACCAACATGTCACCTTGAGCTGTAGTCACTTTGACCACCCCATTGTTGCTAACCGGCTCGGGAAGTTCGGGCCATTGGGGTTGAGCAATGGCATTGAAGGTCACACTAAACACCAGCAGCAAAGCCGTTGCCGTAGCTCTTAATACATGGAAATAATACACGGAGTTAAAAACACACATGCTTGATCATGCCTTGCAGCAAATTCACGGTCGGATTGACGTAGTCAAGGCTGATAAATTCATCGGGTTGATGCGCTTGATTGATACTGCCTGGGCCCAAAACTAGGGTGTCACAGCCCAATTGATTCACAAAAGGCGCTTCGGTCGCGTAGTTGGCATTTTCAACCTGAAAACCCGTCAGCTCTTGAGCTAATTCAATGATCCCATGAGCATTCTTACACGCAAAAGCCGGAGCAGTGGGATACATCAGCGAACGGGATATCCGATCAGGATATTGTGCCTGAACAGGGGCTAGAGCCTCATCAATCATAGCAATGGCTGCCTCGTCCGATAGTTGCGGTACGCAGCGCAGATCAAAATTCAACTGGCAATGTCCACAGATGCGATTTTCACCATCGCCTCCGTGAATATGCCCTAAGTTCATCGTCGCTTGGGGGACAGTGAAATTCGGATCGCGATATTCTCGAGCCAAATTATCTCTAAGAGTCATCAATCGCCCAATTGCCTGATACATGATTTCAATGGCGTTAACCCCTCTATCTGGATCACTAGAATGCCCTGCCTTCCCTTCGACTTCGAGGCTGTGGGCCATGTGACCTTTATGTCTTGCAATGGGTTTCAATTCTGTGGGTTCGCCTATGATAGCCATGTCGGGCCGGATCAGTTGTTGTTGAGCAAAGAATCGTGCACCCGCCATCGAAGTCTCTTCATCGGCGCTAGCTAAAATGTACAGTGGCTTTTGTAGCTTGTTCAGCGGCACCGTTTTTAACGCCTCCAAAATAAAAGCGAAAAAGCCTTTCATGTCACAGGTGCCCAAACCGTAAAGTTTGTGGTCCTTTTGCAACAAGGTAAATGGGTCCTGCTGCCAACGACCTTCATCAAAAGGAACCGTGTCTGAGTGCCCTGCCAACAACAAGCCTCCTTCACCACTCCCCACTTGCGCGAGCAAGTTGAATTTATTGCGAGTGCCCGGAACAGGATGAATAGAGATGCGAAAGCCAAGATCGGCAAAAACCCCTGCTAACCAGTCGATTATCGGCCGGTTCGACATATCCATTGAAGCTTCAAAAGCACTTATAGATGGTATACCTATGATTTTTTCATAGGCTTCTATGAAAGAGTAATTTGGCATAAAAACCTTAAAATATATTTATTCACTTTTATTGCATATTTATCTCAATGATGGCACTCTACACACCACAGTGAAAAACGTAGTTGTGCAGACAACGTTTTAACACAGGACATGTAATTTTAATACTACGGTAACTTGGGGTCTGTATATCTTTATTTGTTTTTCGTGCTTATGACGGCTTTTTCCATCATCACAGAAAACAACAGATTGCCAGACCCTTTTATCTGAGCGTTAACGACAACTAATTGAATGATGAACAACATTATGACACTGAATTCTTCCCTGCCTTGCTGCGTGCTTTCGTCCTCTCGACGACCATAACAATTTCTTGCGTAGCACGCTCTTTGCCTTTGACTTGTGGGTGGTTGTCAAAGGCAAAGGGCGCTTTTTTTGTTGTATTTCTTGACTAAAATTATGATTCGATGATTAGGATATTCATTCAATGATTAGATCTTGTGTGGTGGGAGCCAGTGGTTATACCGGCGCTGAGTTAGTGAAATTACTCGCGCTACATCCCGACTTTGAACTCTGTGCAACTTATGTGTCAGAAGGCAGCGCGGATAGCAATAAACCATTTTCTGCTTTATATCCCGGGTATGCACATTTAACCGATTGTGTTTTGCAACCTTTGGCTACAGACCAACTTGAGACCCTGGCTCAATCCATGGATGCCATTTTTCTTGCTACCCCCCATGAAGCAAGCCATGACTGGATGGCCAGCCTCATGGGTCACAATGCGAGAATTTTCGATTTATCCGGTGCCTTTCGCTTGCAAGACAAAGAGGTGTTTCAAGATTACTATGGCTTCCCGCACACTCAAGCGGATGCTCTGCAGCAAGCGGTATATGGTTTGGCCGAGTACAATGGTGCGCAAATCGCCAATGCAAAGTTAATTGCCGTGCCCGGTTGTTATCCAACGGCGTCATTGTTGGCACTCAAACCCTTGGCGCAAAACAACTTACTGCAAAGCCAGTTTCGTCCGGTGATTAATGCGGTGTCGGGGGTCAGTGGCGCAGGACGAAAAGCTACATTGACCAATAGCTTCTGTGAAGTTAGTTTGCAGGCCTACGGCGTTTTAGGTCATCGACATCAGCCTGAAATCAGCACCCATTTAGGGACTCAAGTGGTGTTCACCCCTCATTTGGGTAACTTTAAGCGGGGCATATTGGCAACCATCACGGTTTTATGTCAACCCAACACGACCCGCGAACAGGTTGCTCAGGCCTACAAGGACGCCTACCAAGACCAACCGTTGGTGCGTCTCCAAGATCATTTTCCCAAACTTGATAATGTAGTGCATTCTCCTTTTTGTGATATCCACTGGAAGCTTGACGAGGCGTCTGGCTATCTGGTGGTCTCCAGTGCCATAGACAACCTACTCAAAGGTGCTTCATCTCAAGCCATACAATGCGCTAATTTGGCCTTTTCACTACCTATTGAAAGGGGACTTTGTTGATGAGAATTGCTGTTGTAAAAGTAGGTGGTGCGTTTCTGGATGACCCAGAACAAGCGAAGCCTTTGTTGCAGTACTTGCATGAACAAGCCCAAGAACAACCGGTTGTTATCGTGCATGGCGGCGGCAACGCAGTGGAATCCCTCCTCAAAGAATTGGGACAAAGTAGCGAAAAAATTGATGGATTACGGGTCACTCCGGAACATCAAATCGATTATGTTGTAGGTGCACTGGCTGGAACAGTGAACAAAACCCTATGTGGATTAGCCATTAGCATGGGATTAAACCCGGTGGGCTTGAGTTTAGCTGACGGGCGAATGGCTCACAGCCAAGCCATATCGGATCGGTTGGGCCGTGTTGGCGAAGTTCACAGCGGCGACGCTACCTTACTGACCTTGTTGCTAAGTCACAACTTCCTGCCTGTGGTGAGTTCTATTGGAGCTGATCAACAAGGCAGACTTTTGAACATCAATGCCGACCAAGCTGCCACGGCCTTGGCCAAGACGCTGCAGGCAGATTTGTATTTGTTGTCTGATGTTCCCGGTGTCCTGGATGAAAATAAATCCCTTTTAACCAGTCTGGATGACCAACAGTTGCAACAACTGATTGACACTGGGGTGGTGCGAGATGGCATGGTCGTGAAAGTTAATGCTGCGATGGAAGCCGCGCAAGCATTGGGTTGCCCTGTCACCATCGCCAGTTGGCGAACCCCACAAGGCTTACTGAGTGCCGGAAGCTGCGCTTCGGGAACAAGAATTATCCCCAAGATGAACGGATAGGATCCATTATGAAACAGGATTTATTAACCTTTAAACATTGGCAACCCGATGAATTGCTTAAACTTTTATCATTAGCTGAACAAATCAAAGCCACTCCGCAACGTTTCACCCAAGTATTGGCGGGAAAGTCTATTGTGGCCTTGTTTGAAAAGCCTTCGCTGCGCACTCGAGTCAGTTTTGACATCGGTATCCATAAGTTGGGCGGTCATATGGTTTATCTAGACAGCCAAGCGGGTAAGTTAGCCGGACGGGAAGATGCAAAAGATACCGCAGCCAATCTTTCCTGTTGGGCCGATGGGATTGTGGCTCGAGTGTTTTCCCATAAAACACTCGAAGAATTCAGTGCAGCTGCCAAAGTACCGGTGATCAACGCGTTGTGCGATTTGTATCATCCCTGTCAGGCACTGGCAGATTTTCTAGCACTCAAGGAAACCTTTGGCCAGTTGGACAATCTCAAATTGGCTTACATTGGCGATGGCAATAACGTCACCCATTCTTTATTGATAGTCGGTGCGCTATTGGGAGTGGATGTCGTCAGTGTCACGCCGCCTGGACATGAAGTGGATCAGGAGATATTTGAATTTGCTCGTGAACAAGCTAAATTGACAGGGGCCACCATCACCCAAAGCCACAGTGTCGATGAAGCAAAAGGTGCGCAGGTTTTGTACACAGATACGTGGTTGTCGATGGGGGACAATACGCCTCTAGAGGCCATCAAAGAGCGCTTCGCTCCTTATCAAGTGAACGAAGCCATGATGCAACAATGTGGCGCAGATTACGTAATGCACTGTCAACCAGCCCATAGAGATCTCGAAATCTCTGGGAGCCTCATTGACAGTGAACACTCACTTTTAATGCTGCAAGCTGAAAACAGAATGCACGCACAGAACGCAATCCTGACGCACCTTCTGGGTGAGTCGCAGGTAAACTAAAGGAAACATTGATGTCAAAACAGTCTATCAAAAAAGTGGTATTGGCCTACTCAGGCGGCTTAGATACATCCGCTATCATTCCTTGGTTAAAGGAAAATTACGATTGCGAAGTCATCGCTTTTGCTGCCGATGTGGGACAGGGAGAGGAAGAGTTAGAAGGCTTACACGAAAAAGCTCTCAAAACTGGGGCTAGTGAATGCTACATCGTTGACTTAAAACAAGAATTCGTCAGTGACTACATCTTCCCCACCATTACTACTGGGGCAGTATATGAAGGTGAGTACTTACTTGGTACATCCATGGCTCGCCCCATCATCGCCAAAGCGCAAGTGGAAATTGCCCGTAAAGTGGGCGCTGATGCCTTGTGCCATGGTTGCACCGGAAAAGGAAATGACCAGGTACGTTTCGAAAGTACCTTCGCCGCACTAGCACCGGATTTGAAAGTGATCGCGCCTTGGCGCGAATGGGACATGGTGTCGCGGGAAGATCTTCTAGCCTATTTGGCCGAGCGCGACATTAAAACCAGTGCCTCTGCGACTAAAATTTACAGCCGCGACGCCAACGCGTGGCACATCTCCCACGAAGGCGGAGAGTTAGAGGATCCTTGGTGTGAACCCAGTAAGCAAGTCTGGACCATGACCGTTGATCCAGAAGACGCACCAGACAGCGCTGAACGAGTAATGCTCAGTTTCGACAAGGGTGTGTTGGTTGCCGTCAATGAAGAGGCGTTATCGCCTTATGATGCGTTGATGAAACTGAACAAGATCGCGGCTGCCCACGGCGTAGGTCGTATTGATATCGTCGAAAACCGATTGGTCGGCATGAAGTCTCGTGGTTGTTACGAAACTCCGGGAGGCACAGTAATCATGGCCGCCTACAAAGCATTAGAGTGTTTAATCCTCGACAAAGCGGCATTAAAACACCGCGAGCAGTTGGGCTTGGAATTCTCCCACGTGATGTACGATGGCCGATGGTTCACACCGCTAAGCCAAGCTCTGCTGGCGGGAGCAGCCACCTTCGCAGAACAAATCACCGGGGATATCGTGGTGAAGTTATACAAAGGACAAGCCACCGTAACTCAAAGACGTTCACCCAACAGTTTGTATTCGGAAGACTTTGCCACCTTTGGCGCCGATGATGTTTACGACCAAAGTCATGCAGAAGGCTTTATTCGCCTGTACAGCTTGTCTAGCCGCATTGCAGCCTTGAATAAAGGAAAGAACCAATGAGTTTATGGGGCGGTCGTTTTCAACAAGGTAGCAGCGACATGTTTCGGCAGGTGAACGATTCCCTGCCCTTTGACCAAGTACTTGCCACTCAGGACATTCAAGGTTCCATCATCTGGTCGCGAGCCATCGCTAAAGCGGGCGTGTTGACCGATGAAGAACAAACGCAAATTGAGCAAGCCTTGGCGAAGCTTAAACAACAAGCAGAAAATGGTGAGTTGGATTTTGCCCAAAGTGGCGAAGAAGACATTCACAGTTTTGTTGAAGCGGCGCTGATTGAGCGATTGGGTGATTTAGGTCGCAAGTTGCACACTGGCCGTAGTCGCAACGATCAAGTGGCAACGGATTTTCGCCTATGGTGTAAAGAGCATGTTGAGCTGCTGCAAAAAGATCTGCTCAATGTAAAAGCGTCCTTGGTTAACTGTGCCCAGCGTCATCGTCAAGCTATTTTACCTGGCTATACCCATTTGCAACGTGCTCAGCCGGTACGCTTCCCCCATTGGTGTTTAGCTTATGTAGAAATGATCAAACGAGACATTAGTCGATTGCAAGATCTACACAAGCGTATGGACCAAGCTCCTCTGGGTTGTGGCGCGTTAGCTGGCACAACTTATCCGGTGGATCGCCATGAAATCGCTGCCCAATTGGGGTTTGCGTCGCCGTGTCTCAATAGCTTAGATGCGGTCTCTGATCGTGACTACGTATTGGAATTGCTGTTCTGTGCCAGCACCAGCATGATGCACTTGTCGCGTATGGCGGAAGATCTGATTTTCTTCAACTCCGGAGAGGCGGGTTTTATTCGCTTAGGTGACCAAGTGACCTCCGGCTCTTCATTGATGCCGCAGAAAAAGAACCCCGATGCGCTGGAATTAATGCGCGGTAAATGTGGCCGAGTATTTGGTTCGTTGCAGGCTTTATTGGTGACCATGAAGGGTCTGCCTTTGGCCTACAACAAAGATATGCAAGAAGACAAAGAAGGTGCCTTTGATACGGTTACCCAATGGCACATTTGTTTGTGTATTGCATGTGAGGTGATCGACAGCATCGAGCTCAATGAGCAAGCTTGTCGCACCGCAGCACAACAAGGCTACGCCAATGCCACTGAATTGGCCGACTACTTGGTGGACAAAGGGATCCCGTTTAGAACGGCACATGATATTTCTGGTCAGGTGGTACTGCATGCCCTTTCTAAAGGGTGTGCCATCGAATCCTTACCCCTCGAAGAACTGCAACAATTCAGTGACAAAATCAGCGACGACGTCTATCCCGTGCTAGAGCTAGAGTATCTGGTAGACAAGCGAGATGTGTTGGGTGGCACTGGCGCTAAGCCGGTTTTTGCTGCCTTGGACCAAGAGTTAGCCGCGCTCGATAAAGCGCAGTAGGAGCATTGATACATGGTGGTATCCCACATTGATAGCGTAAAACTATTTCGCAACTCAGCCCCCTACATCAACGCCCACCGGGGCAAAACCTTTGTGTTGATGTTTGGTGGTGAGGCTGTTGAAGATCCTAATTTTGCGAACATTATCAATGATATTGCCCTGCTAAACAGTCTTGGCGTGAGATTGGTATTGGTGCACGGAGCGCGTCCTCAGATAGACCAACGAATTGACCTTCGCGGCGTTGAAAAACGCTTTGAAAAAGGCATCCGATTAACGGACAAACAGACACTGGAATCCGTCAAAGATGCCGCGGGCTCTGTTCGCTGTCAAATTGAGGCGTTGTTGACAATGGGCTTAGCCAACTCGCCTATGCATGGTGCGCAAATTCGTGTTTGCTCCGGCAATATGGTCGTTGCCATGCCCATTGGCGTAAGAGAGGGAATTGACTTTGAGCATACCGGTTTAGTGCGTCGAATTGATGTCAATGGCATCAATGATCACCTTGATGATGGCTCTATCGTGTTGCTCTCGCCTATGGGTTACTCTCCGACCGGCGAAGTGTTTAATTTGTCTCATGAGGACGTAGCCACACAAACCGCCATCGCATTGCAGGCCGACAAGTTGATTGTGTTCAGTGAGCAAGAAGGGTTCGTCAATCAAAGTGGTAAATTGCTGCGAAACATTGAAGCGAGCTTACTGCAGTCGATGCTCGAAGATCCTCATTTTGCGGCTCAGCATTCGATCCTCAATGCTTTCAACGACGTGCTCAATGCGGGTGTGCCCCGTTGTCACTGCGTGAGCTACTGTGTTGATGGCTCGTTGTTGCAAGAACTCTTTACCCGCGATGGTGCAGGATCTCTGGTCTCACAGAGACACTACGAACAACTTCGTCAAGCTAAAATCGAAGATGTGGGTGGGATCTTACAATTGATTAATCCGTTGGAAGAAAAAGGCATCCTGGTCAAACGCTCTCGCGAGTTACTTGAAGCAGAAATTGATTGCTTCACCTTGATTGAGCGTGATGGCATGGTGGTAGCTTGTGCTGCTCTGTATCCTTATCCAAACGAACGCACCGGTGAACTCGCTTGTGTTGCCACCCATTCAGACTATCGAGGTAAAAATCGGGGCGAGCGTTTACTGGAGGCCATCTGTGAAAAAGCGATAGCAATGGGCTTGGATTCAATTTTTGTACTGACCACGGTCACCGCTCACTGGTTTCAAGAGCAAGGATTTGTGCAAGCCGACGTCAATGCCTTACCGGAATCGAAGAAGCAACTGTACAACTATCAGCGCAACTCTAAAGTTTTTTCACTGACTTTAAACTAGATATAAAAAACGCCGCTTTAACATGAGTCAAAGCGGCGTCCTCAGCAATAAAGTGGGTAGGATTACTCCTTTGTAACCCAAATCGCGTGAATGATTCCCGGCACGTATAACACAAAACACAGTAGAATATTGATCACCAGATCTTTACCTAAGCCACATTTTAACGCCACCGCAACGGGTGGTAGCAAAATCGCCAATATAATCAAAACCAATTTGTTCATAATGTTCCTCTTTAATTGTTGTTATCGTCACACTTTTATTCGGTTTAAATACTGACTCGCTTATAGGGTCGGTACTCTGCGTGCCAGAAATTCTTCTCGATATTGTCCACCAACACCTCCTCAGACATTTCCAACGCTAATCCTTGTTGTACCGCGACTTTGCTTACTGCCAAAGCAATTTTTTTACTCAGACTGGTAATTTCAGTCAATGGCGGCAATAAATCCCCTTTGCCGGTATTCGCTAACGGAGAGGCATCGGCTAATGCTTCGCTGGTTGCCATCAACATTTCCTCACTGATCAGGCTGGCTTTACTGGCCAATACACCTAAACCAATACCTGGGAAGATATAACTGTTATTGCACTGGGCAATATTGTAGGTCTTGCCTTTGTACTCAACAGGCTTAAAGGGACTGCCTGTAGCGATGATCACATCACCGTCAGTCCACTCGATGACCTGTTCAGGACGGGCTTCTACCTGTCTTGAAGGGTTGCTCAAAGGAAAGATGATAGGTCGGTCACAGTGGGCTTTCATTCCGCGGATCACTTCTTCGGTAAACAACCCCGGTTGACCGGACACGCCAATCAAAATATCGGGCTTGGCGCAGTTGATCACATCCAATAAAGAAGGCCATTGTCCGCTGTAGCTCCACGTCGCTAACTGCGCTGGCGTTTGCACCAACTTTTGCTGGAAGTCCCGCAGCCCTTCCATACCATCGGTGAGTAGTCCGAAACGGTCGACCATAAACACCTGTTGACGAGCTTGTTCGTCAGATATTCCCTCTGAGCACATGCGACTGATCAGCATTTCCGCAATACCGCAGCCTGCCGAGCCAGCTCCAACAAACACCACTTTTTGTTCACTCAACTTCAAGCCTTTGATGCGACAAGCGGCAAGAATTGAGCCTAGGGTAACAGCAGCGGTGCCTTGAATATCATCGTTAAAACAACATACTTTACTGCGATAACGCTCCAACAGTGGCATCGCGTTGGGTTGCGCAAAGTCTTCAAACTGAATCATCACACCAGGCCAACGTCGTTGCGCCGCTTGGATAAAGGTATCGACAAATTCGTTGTACTCGTCTTGTTCAATTCGGCGGTGACGGGCGCCCATGTACATGGGGTCGTTCAGCAGTTTCTCATTGTTGGTTCCCACGTCCAACATAACCGGCAAGGTATACGCAGGGCTAATGCCACCACAAGCCGTGTAAAGAGACAGTTTACCAATCGGGATGCCCATGCCACCTATGCCTTGGTCACCTAAACCAAGGATCCGTTCGCCATCGGTGACCACAATCACTTTCACTTTCCGTTTTGTAGCGTTTCGTAAAATGTCGTCCATTTGGTGCCGTTCAGAATAAGACAAGAACAAGCCTCGTGAACTGCGATAAATATCGGAAAATTGCTCGCAGGCATCCCCCACCGTAGGGGTGTAGATGATCGGCATCATCTCTTCAATGTGGGATTGGATCAGCCGATAAAACAAAGTTTCGTTGTTATCTTGAATTGCGCGCAGATAAATGTGTTTATTGATTGGTGCGGTAAAGCTGGAATACTGCATATAAGCCCGTTCCACTTGTTCCTCGATACTTTCATAGCGGGGGGGCAATAATCCAGTCAAGTTAAACGCCACTCGCTCCTTTTCAGTGAACGCGCTACCTTTGTTGAGCAGTGGCGTTTCTAACAACGCGGGGCCGGCATGCGGGATGTACAAGGGTCTAGAGGCATTAGTCATAAAAAGCTGTCTCTTTATTTTTTCTTTGACACCATTACGGTGATGTTGTTGATAGAAGATGTGTGGCAAGTGTAGCGAATTGCCAAACAAACACAGTAGGATTCGATCTGGTCAGAGGTGATACTAGGGCTGCCAGCTAAACTAAAGGCGTATTTCACCGTCATTGATCAAAATCCAAACGGTTCAATACGCCAAAGTTGAAATAGGCATACCTAGGTCAGAATATTTCCTCCACCGGAGGTGGTGGCGGTTGTTCCTCATCTTGCTCGTCGAATTCTTCATAGGGATCGACAACGAACTCACCCTGAACATAGGTTGTCGGCTCAGTGCCCTCAACAAAATATTCAAACAAGGTAGAATAGTCTGTTCGTTTGGTCAGTAGGCCCGTTGCGCGGTCGATTCTTACCGTGATAATTCCATCTGGGATGGGTTTGAATTCTTCTTTCACATCTTGCAATGCAGCGTCCATGAAGCGGATCCAAGCCGGTTGCGCCGCTTTAGCGCCATCTTCAGCACCGACCAAAGCGTTACCGATCCAGTTGAATTTTTCAGGGTTCAGATTAATCAAATTCTGATTACGGCTGGTGCGTCCCAACATCCGACTCATGTCATCGAACCCAACCCAAGAGGTCGCCACTAAATGAGGAGAAAAGCCACTAAACCAGGCATCTCGTGAATCGTTGGTGGTGCCGGTTTTGCCCGCTAAGTCTTCTCTACCTAGCAGGTTTCTTGCTCTCCAACCGGTCCCTAGCCAATAGGTATTGCGCTCTGGATCGTCACTCCATCGACCGTTACCTTGCACGGCGGTACGCATCATCTCTTTTACTAAAAAGGCATTTTGAGCGGAAATGACACGTTGTGCAGGAATTAGCGGGTTTTCCGGTACGTCTTCCTTGGTTTCCATATCCAATGCACCCAACTCGGCGGCTAACAGCGCTTCGACATCACGTTCAGCAGATTCCATGGTGGCGCTGTGGTCGACTTGCGCGGTTAAATCACAATTGTCACAGGCCACAGGCGGATTAGCCTCCCACAGGACTTCTCCTAATTCATTCTCAATTCGCTCTATAAAATGGGGTTGAACATAAAAACCCCCATTGGCTATCACGGCCATACCGGTTACAACTTCAAGAGGAGTATGGGATCCTGATCCTAATGACAGGGTCTCATCCCGTGGAATCTCGTCCTTTTGAAAACCAAATTTTGTTAAGTGTTCGGCCGCAGCATCGATCCCTATCGCTCGTAAGAGTCTTACGGATACTACGTTTTTAGACCGCCCCAGTGCATAGCGCATACGCACCGGCCCATCGTAAACCGCAGGGGAGTTTTGCGGGCGCCAAGCAACACCGGTGCTTGAGTCCCATTGATTGATGGGTGCATCGTTAATTATGCTGGCTAAGGTGTAGCCGTTGTCCAATGCCGCTGAATAGATAAATGGCTTAATATTCGAACCCACTTGACGCTTTGCTTGGGTGGCTCGGTTGAACTGGCTTTGATAGAAACTGTATCCACCAACTACCGCTCTGACTGCCCCATTGTCCGGGTCAAGGGCAACGAACGCGCCGCTGGCCTGAGGAATTTGCGACAATTGCCAGAGTTGGTCCGACTCCCGTTGCCGGATCCAAACTAACGCTCCTTCCGAAAGGATATCGCTAGCAATCTGTGGTTCATCACCTTGTCGATTATCGTCGATATAGGCTCGAGCCCACATCAAACCCAGCCAATCAATCAAATGGTACTGACCTTGTTTGTCTAACACTACAATGGATTGTTCGTTGACCGTGGTAACAACAGCGGCCGTCAGCGGCCCCAAATCGTCGTATGACGCCAACTTTTCCAACATCTCGCTTTCTGTCCATGGGGTCGACGACAATGGCTCAGAGTCGCTTTGCAGTGGCTCGGTGACATCCGCTGGAGTGACTTGCCAAAGTTGTTCGATTGGACCGCGATATCCATGCCGCTCATCGTAATCATGAAGATTACGCATCACCGCCTTTTGAGCGGCTTGTTGCAAATAGGCTGGCGCGGTGGCATAAACTTGATAGCCGCCCGTTTCTGCCTCTTCTTTACCATACAGTTCAACCATTTCGTTGTAGATCAAATCGGCAAGGTAGGGTGCATCCAAATCAATTTCTGCACCGTGTCGTTTCGCGACGACTGGTGCGTTTGCCGCTTCTTCGAACTCAGTTTGTGTAATGTAGCCTTCGTCCAACATACGCAGCAGCACGACTTTACGACGATTCTTTGAACGTTCTGGACGGCTGATGGGATTTAAGGTCGATGGGGCTTTCGGTAGACCGGCGATAGTCGCAATTTGAGCTAGCGTCAGATCATTGAGATTCTTTCCATAATAAACTTGTGCAGCCGCACCGAAGCCAAAGGCTCGATGGCCTAGCTCAACCTTATTGAGATATAGCTCAAGGATTTCCTCTTTACTCAGCAAGCCTTCCATATGCCAAGCAATAAAAATCTCTTTAATTTTACGGATAAAGGTCTTGTCTCGAGTCAAAAAGAAACCACGAGCCAACTGCATGGTCAGGGTACTCCCTCCCTGTCCACGCTCACCGGTGAGGATAAGATTCACAAAAGCTCGGGCCATGCCGATAGGATCTATACCCGGATGTTCGTAAAATCGACTATCCTCAGTAGCAAGAACAGCGTGAATTAGCTGCTCAGGTACATCTTCCAGTTTTACCGGAATACGACGTTTTACGCCAAACTGAGAAATCAGTTTACCGTCTTGGGTATAGATTTTCATCGGTGTTTGTAAGCGTACGTCTTTGAGCACAGCAACGCTTGGAAGGTCTGGTTTGATATAGAAATACATACCAACCAATGCGATGCAGCCTATGACAGCGCCTATAATACCGAGTATAAATAACTGTTTTATATACTTCACGAAACGAATAATACCAGAGCAAACTTTAAAAAATGGCTTATATTTTATACCTATGTACCGTTATTAGAACCATAAATAGTAAAAAAATAAGTAATAATGGTATAACTAAGGTCAACCTAACGGTTCGGAACATATTGTGCTAAAACGACTTTTTCAGAAAAAAGCACCTCAGATGATCGGCCTGGATATCGGTACGAGATTCGTCAAAGCGGTGCTGCTAGAGCGCGATGGTGCTCAGATTAAGGTCCAAGGTTATGCTTGCGAAGCGATCACAGGCAATGCTTTTGCTGAGCGTGAAATAAAAGATTTTGACGCGGTAAGCAACGCCCTCAAAAAGGTCAAACAATCACTTAAGAGCAAAAGCAAACTGGTCGCGACGGCCGTGTCTGGCTCTTCAGTGTTAAGCAAAATTGTTTATATGGACCCAGACCAAAATGACTTTCAGTTGGAAGGACAGATTGAAATAGAAGCAGACAGCCTTATTCCCTACCCTCTAGAAGAAGTCTACCTGGATTTTGAAGAGCTGGGTGAAAGTACCACTCATCCAGGTAAAGTAGACGTGTTGCTCAGTGCTGCTCACAAAGACATGGTCGACAGTCGTATTACTTTGTTAAGAGAAGTGCAGTTTGACCCCAAAGTCATGGACATTGAAGGTTATGCGTTGGGCAACGCACTGATCCAATTTGCTGACAAGGAACAAGATGTTCCCCTAGTATGCATCAATATCGGTGCGTCTCAATTGCAAGTGTGTGCAGTCAAGAATGATGACGTAATTTACAGTAAAGAACACTCGTTCGGGTTGGACACTTTGATCCAAGACATCAGCTTAATGCATACCCTAGAGCGCCAAGAAGCAGAGCAACAGTTGATCAACGGTGAGTTGCCAGGTAACTGGCGCCAGGACACGCTGCCGATTTTTGTCTCAAACCTGAATCAACACATCAGTCGCGCGATGCAAATGTACATATCTTCAACTCAGTCGCCTCGTCCTCAGTCAATTTTGATCAGTGGTGGCGGCGCTAACATCGAAGGGTTAGCCGGCGAGATGGAGAGTGAATTGGGTGTAGACATTCATGTCTTCAATCCCTTTGCAAAGATGCAAATCAACGATTCGATTCTGCAGCAGGGCTTTGCAAAAAGTGCCTCACAGTTAGCCATCGCGGCAGGTTTGGCATGTAGGAGTTTTGACCCATGTCACATATAAATCTCTTGCCGTGGCGTGAAGCGCAGCGTCAAAACCAGAAGAAACAGTTTTTAACTTTGCTGGTTGCGGTTGCACTGGGTGTGTTAGCTGTGGTTTGGCTTGTGGGTGTTTTAGTGGATACTAAAATTTCGCATCAGAACCAGCGCAATCAGTTTTTAACCACTCAAATTGGTTTGCTTGATTCTCAGATCGCCAAGATCAAAGACATTAAAGACAGCAAAAAAGCGATTGAACAGAGAATGGCTTTGATTGAGCAATTGCAAACCAGTCGCAACGTAGCGCCTATCGTATTGGATGAACTGGCTCGCATTGTGCCTCAGGGTATTTCGTTCCGTCGTTTTTCTCGCCAAGGCAATGTCATTGAAGTCTCTGGGGTAAGTGAGTCGAACAACCGTCTGTCAGACTTCATGCGTCGTTTAGAAAATTCCAAAGTATTTGGAAATGGTGTGTTGTCTTCAATCGTGGCCGATACCTCAGCATCCGATGCGGTAAGCGAATTTAAATTGACCTTCTCTATCAATCCTTCGGTAGCGCCTGACTTTTCGGCCATTGAACAGGAGGCCAAATAATGAAGTTTGATTTTGCAAAACTCAAGGAAATGAACGAGTTGGACTTCGAGCAAATCGCCCAATGGCCTTTTGAAGTCAAAACCGTTGTCGCATTGTTTGTCGCCGTCATGGTTGGGTTTGGTGGTTATTACGGGCTGGTTTCGTCGAAATTACCCAAACTAGACGCTGCTCAATTGCAAGAAATTGAATTAAAACAAAACTTTGAAGCTAAGTATCGTATTGCTGTGAATCTCGATGCCTATAAAGAACAATTGGCACGGATTGAAGAAGATTTCTCTTCTATGTTGAAAACCTTGCCAACCAGCAATGAAACCCCTGGTTTGATTGATGACATTACCTTTGTCGGAACAACCGCAGGGTTAACCTTCAAAATGATTAATTGGCAACAAGAAATTCCCAAAGAATTTTATACGGAGTTGCCGATACAAATGGAAGTTTCTGGCACCTACCATGAATTCGGTCAATTTGTATCGAACATTGCTAGCCTGCCTCGCATCGTGACCTTGCACAATTTTGACGTAACACAAGAAGGCGGCGAATTGAAATTGCAGTTGCAGGCGAAAACCTATCGCACAGCGGTAGCGGAGCAAGTCAAATGAAGAAGCTCACGTTAGTTACTCTGATTGCTGCATTAGCAGGTTGTTCAGCACAAACCTCTGATTTAGTTGAGTATGTTGCGCAAGTTAAGCAGAATACGCCGGTTTACATTGAACCCTATCCGGAATTCAAAACGATGCCGGCATTTGAATATCAGGCAGCAAGTTTACGCAGCCCTTTCCAAAGGCCTCGTAACATTGCAATGCAAGCGCCTGAAGTGGAAAAACAAAACTGTCTACAACCTAACTTCAATCGTAAGAAGCAACCTCTTGAAGCATACGGTTTGGACGCCCTTAGCATATCTGGCATGTTTACCAGTCAAGGAAAAAAATGGGCTTTGATCACGGCCAACGATGGTTCGTTACATAAAGCCAAAGCTGGAGATTATTTAGGTTTGTTCTTTGGAAAAATTACATCAATCAATGATGGCACAATTTCGATCACTGAAATGCTGCCCGATGGCGCAGGTTGCTGGCAGACAAAAGAAGCAACACTCACCATGTCCTCAAAGGCAGGAGAAAATGACAATGTCTGAACGTTACATCTTTAACAAAAAGCTCAACAAAGCGAACCGCGCGTGGTATTGGCTTACCCTAGCGCTGGTGGGCGTGTCATTTGTTTCTGTCAAATCGATTGCACAGGAAATGCAACCTGTACTGGTTAGCACAGAACAACAGGCATCCCTATTCCGGTCGACCTTGCAGGACATCAAATTTACTCGTACCTCAACGGGCGGCGCGCGCATTGAATTGGCGTTTAATAACAGCGATTATCAGTTACAGCTTGCACAACGGGGTGACAAGTTGGTGCTGAATCTTCCTGAAGTCGAACTGGGTGCAGAGCAATTATATAAACTGAAGGTCACTGACTTTGGTACCCAAGTCAGCATGATTGAAACCTTTCAACAAACCGATGCCAGTAAAGTCGAGTTCAACTTGGCAGGAATGGTGGACTTCAGCCACAAACGCCAAGGTGAAACATTGGTAATCGAAGTCGAGAAGGCAGCTGAAAAGGCAGTGGCCCAACAAAACGCCTATGGCGGTGAGCCAATTTCTCTTGATTTTCAGGATGTTCCCGTTAGACAAGTGTTGCAAATCATCGCACAAGTCAATGGTTTCAACCTGGTAACCACAGACACAGTAAGTGGCAACGTTACCATCAGTTTAAATGGTGTGCCGTGGGATCAAGCGCTAGATATGATCCTAAAAATCAAGGGACTCGATAAGCGCTTAGAAGGCAATATTCTATTGATTGCACCAGCGGAAGAGCTGACGGCCAGAGAAACTCAAGAATTACAATCTAAACAACAAGTTGCCGATTTAGCACCGTTGAATTCCGTCAACATTCAGATCAATTATGCAAAAGCGTCTGAAATGGCGAGCATTTTGAAGTCTGAGAACAGCAGTATTCTCAGTACTCGTGGCTCGGTCACCATCGATGAACGCACCAATACTTTGCTTTTGCGCGACACACAAGCCTCTATTGATGAAGCAAGAACTCTGATTAATGCCCTGGACGTACCCATCAAGCAAGTGCTCATCGAGTCTCGTATGGTAACGGTTCGAGACAATGTTGATGAACAATTGGGTGTCCGTTGGGGTTTCAGTGACCAACAAGACAGTGATGGTATCTCTGGTTCACTAGAAGGCGCGGAAACGATTGCCGGCGGCACAATTCCTTCCCTTTCCGATCGTCTGAACGTGAATCTCCCCGTGGCTAACCCTGCAGGTCGCATCGGTCTGCAAGTTGCGAGATTGATTGACGGTACCATCATCGATTTGGAGCTGTCGGCTCTGGAGTCGGAAAACAAAGGTGAAATCATTGCCAGCCCGCGGATTACCGTTGCCAACCAACGAGAGGCGTATATTGAACAAGGTACTGAGATCCCTTATGTACAAGCGACATCCAGTGGCGCGACATCGGTCGAGTTCAAAAAGGCGGTGTTGAGCTTGAAAGTGACGCCCCACATTACACCGGACAATCGGATTATTTTGGACTTAGTGGTCACTCAAGATACCCGTGGCGAAACAGTCTCAACCTCTACCGGCCCTGCGGTCGCTATTGATACCCAAGAAATTAGCACACAAGTATTGGTTGAGAATGGAGAAACCATTGTCTTGGGCGGTATATTCCAACAAACGTCAGCAGATGATGTAGCAAAAGTTCCTCTGCTAGGTGACCTACCTATTTTGGGGCATTTGTTTAAAAACACGCAAAGAATCAATGAAAAGCGTGAGTTGCTTATCTTTGTAACACCCAAAATACTCAACGATTCCCTTTAGTTTTAATTTGACTGAGTCGGGCATAACAGCCCGAAGAATCGCTACTCACACCAAGGACTAGCCTACTCGCTGGTCCTTTTTATTTGTAGCAACATATGCATTTAGCCTGGCATCGAGGTGGCTAAATTTACACTTGCAGAACGGCACTTGTACGGTTATTTTTTATGCGATTCCGTAGATTTGTTGACAACAAGTGAACAAAACTTGCAAAAATCTACTTTTAGCTGAGATAATCCCGCTCTCGAAATTTCGACGAGGTCTATTTTCATTCAATTCGGGGTACGAAAACCCGAGAAACCTAAGTTGTGATATAAGCAAAAATGGCTGAAAAACGTAATATTTTTCTCGTTGGCCCAATGGGAGCCGGCAAAAGTACGATCGGGCGACATCTCGCCGATGAGCTTCATCTTGAATTCTTTGACTCTGATCAGGAGATCGAGCGCCGTACAGGTGCGGATATCGCATGGATTTTCGATTTAGAAGGCGAGGACGGGTTTCGAGTTCGAGAAGAAAACGTCATCAACGAATTGACCGACAAGCAAGGTATCGTCCTAGCGACCGGCGGTGGCTCTGTGGTGAGTAAAAATGTGCGCAACCGACTATCCGCTAGAGGTATCGTTGTGTATTTGCAAACCACCATTGATAAGCAAGTGGCTCGCACTCAACGTGATAAACGTCGCCCTCTGTTGCAGAATGATAATCCGGAAGCGGTTTTGCGGGAGTTGGCAGATTCACGTAATCCGTTGTATGAAGAAGTGGCAGATTATGTGGTCGATACAGACGACCAAAGTGCCAGAGCCGTTGCCAATCAAATCATAGAGAAGATTGGTCTTTGATCCACTGACACACAGCTTTTAGGGGTACGCTCAGCTTATGTCCACATTGTCCGTAGATTTGGGTGAGCGTAGTTACCCGATTCACATTGCTCCCGGGCTTCTGACCCAAACTCAATCCTTAAGCGAACATATCCGTGGTGAGCGGGCCGTGATCATAACCAATGACGTGGTGAGCCCCTTGTGGCTGGACCGCGTGTTGGCTAGCATGACCGATAAGCAGGTTGATGTGATTTGCATTCCCGATGGGGAGCAATACAAAACCCTGCAACAATTCGAGTCGGTTATTACTCAGCTAATGCAGATGCACGCAGCCCGAGATACCACTTTAGTTGCTCTAGGCGGCGGTGTTATTGGTGATTTAACCGGCTTTGTTGCCGCCAGTTTTCAACGTGGGATGCCCTTCATACAAGTACCAACCACTTTGCTGTCGCAGGTAGACTCATCGGTAGGTGGCAAAACCGCCGTCAATCACCCCTTGGGGAAAAACATGATTGGTGCCTTTTACCAGCCTAAAGCGGTGCTGATTGATACTGATACCCTTGCCACTCTGCCCAATAGAGAGTTTTCTGCCGGTATGGCCGAAGTCATTAAATACGGCATTATCTATGACGCGGATTTTTATACTTGGCTGGAACTGAATGCCGATAAAATTGAGCAGCGAGACAGCAATACTCTAACCTACCTAATTCGCCGCTGTTGCGAAGTGAAAGCGCAAATCGTAGCCCTAGACGAGCGGGAATCAGGTATTCGAGCGTTATTAAATCTGGGTCATACCTTTGGCCATGCCATTGAAGCTGAGTTAGGCTTCGGCACATGGTTACACGGTGAAGCTGTTGCGGCAGGTATGGTGATCGCAGCCAAAGTAGCGCAAGCAAAAGGCTGGATGGAACAAAATCAGGTGGCTCGAATCGAGAGCTTAGTCGAACGTTTTGCGTTGCCGACGAGCAAGCCAGAACAAATGACCTATGAGGATTTCATGGGACATATGCAACACGACAAAAAAGTGCAATCCGGTCAAATCAGATTTATCATCCCTAAAGGGATCGGACGTGCCGTGGTCACTGCGGACGTGGACGATGCAATATTGCAAACAGTGCTCAATTGACCAACATTAAAAGCAGGGTAATGTGGCCGTTTCAGAACTCCATCGCAGACTCGACTACTTGGTTGCCTATTCCTCTCAGTTGATTTTTGTCAGTGGAGAGAGCCTTTCCCAGCAGCAAAAAGCACTGCAAGGGTTTATTGCCCAGCAACATGAAAATACTGAGGTAGCCTTTTTAAACGGTGAACCCACCAACAGTGATCGTGATTATCGTGAACAAATTATGTTGCAACTGTTGGATAATCCAGCTCAGCGCAATACCCAATCGCTAGCCCATCTGACTCAGTACTTAAATGGCCAAGTTTTAATCTGCATATGCAGTGCACAACACTTGTCGAATCAAATTCTTCAAGAACTGTGGGATCTGGTCATTCACTGCCGCGAATCCCAAGGAACGGTTCACCTTAATGTAGTTCTGTTTGGAGAAAGCGACTGGGCAGCAAAAGCCAAACAATGGTTGCCAGAGCGCAATCAAGACAAACCCGTTCTGTTAAGTAATGAAATAATCGAAGAAAACGTGCAGCCAGAGTCTGACCTTGAGCGTTTGATCGCTCAAAAGCGCGAACAATTTGCCCAGCGCTTGGCGAAACGGAATCAACCTACAGAAAAGACTACCGCAGTGATTCAAACTCTGTGGTTCAAAATCTTTGTCGCAGCAGTCTTTGTGCTGACTTTCGCGGCTATATTGGCTTGGCAATATCCTCAAACCATTCCATTTTATTCGACTGACACAGAATCAGCGCAAGAAATCCAATCGGCGCAAGAAATCAACAGCCCGCCCACCCAAGAGACCCTAGACACGCCCACTGAAAGTGAAGCATTGTCTACGGTAGCCACGAGTGACAGCGAAGAGTCAGAGGAACTGGACGATCAACGTCCTGTTGCTGATTGGAATGAAGCAGTAAAAAAAGCACAGCCAAAGCAGACACCCGAGACTTTAGATGCTGAAACGGTTCAGGAACAATCGGCGATCATTGAAAATTCTGGCACTGACGTCGACCCAAAGGGTATTGAGCTCACGACTCCAGAAACGGATACCATTGAACAGAGTGATAATGTGGTTGCCGCAGAGAAATTAAATCCGTTGATGGATCTGGCTCCAAGTCAGTATGTGATACAGTTGTCAGCAATGAGCTCCAAAGCCCTAGCAGATGCATTCGTAAAGCAAAATATGCTCGATGAGCAACATTGGCGATACACCACCATACGATTCGGCGGTGATTGGTATGTTATTGTCTATCAAGCAGTTTTCGAGAGCATTGAAGAGGCGCAGTCCGCAGTCGAAGCGCTGCCGCCTTCCCTAAAGGCATTACGGCCATTTGTGAAGTCCGTCAAACAAGTACAGGAAGAAATTGCTCTTGCAGATCCAAGCTAAGCCCCTTAATCCCTCACCATTGCAATCCAATCATTTGCCAATCAAGGTGACGGAACATGAGTAGTACTAAGCAAAGGGCCTTTTTGAAATGGGCGGGTGGCAAGTACGGATTGATCGAACATATCTGTGCTCAATTGCCGGAGGGCAATCGATTGGTTGAACCCTTTGTCGGTGCTGGCTCGGTCTTTTTAAATACTCAGTACAAATCATATTTGCTTAATGATATCAATCCCGATCTGGTAAATTTGTATACAGATTTACGAGATAACGCCGACTTTTTTGTGTCTGAAGCTCGCAAGTTCTTCAAGCCTGAATTCAATAAAGAAGAACGGTACTACCAATTACGGGCCGAATTTAATCAAACAGACGACCAAATGTACCGTTCCGTGTTGTTTTTGTATCTCAACCGTCACGGCTACAACGGACTCTGTAGATATAATTTATCTGGTGGTTTCAACGTGCCGTTTGGGCAATATAAAGCACCTTATTTTCCGGAAAAAGAACTTTATTTCTTCGCTGAAAAGGCGCAGAAGGCCACTTTTACTTGTAGTTCTTATCAAGAAACCTTCAAGCGGGTTCGCCGTAACAATGTGGTTTACTGCGATCCACCTTATGCTCCAATCAGCGTTACCGCAAACTTCACCCAGTACGCCAAAAACGGATTCTCTTTGTCAGATCAGGAAGTGTTAGCCAAGTTGGCCCATCAAACGGCCCAAGCAAAGCAAGTTTCTGTGCTGATCAGTAATCATGATACGGCCTTGACTCGCGAGTTGTATAAACAATCTAGTCTCACTCCCTTGATGGTCAGCCGCTCCATCAGCCAAAAAGGCGATGGGCGAGTTAAAGTAGGTGAGTTGCTAGCCTTGTATAAGGCTCAACAAGACACCACCCTTGCTTGAAAAGCGCAGATATAGCCAATTTCGATAGTTTAGTGTTGAGTTTTTTGGACATGCTGAGGCGCGAAGCTGGCTACACCATATTGGTTGATCGCATCGACTGCCTCCAAAGAGAGGTCGGGGTTTTCCAGCAATATTAACTTGCGGTCATAAAGTTGGTGCCGCTTTAAGGTATCGGCATAATGCTTTTCAAAGTGCTCGTTAAAAGCACCTGTTTCTATGGCTTTTTGCAAACCAAGAGCGAGCCGTGCCCGTATTCTGGGATGCTTAATACTGACAAATGCGAAATCCGCTTGAGGATAGACAATGGCTATATTGGGCTCAATTTTCAATTGTAAATCTTGGAATCGGCTCAGTTCCCCATCAACTTCATGCATACTGCGTAAAAAGCATTGAAAACGTCCTTTATCCAACATTGAAAACAGCTGTTCGTACACGGGACTATGGGCAACTCTCAACCCGTTGGTTTCAAGAATATCTCTATCCGGCCAATGAGAACCAACCCCTATCAATACTTGCTGAAGATTCAGATCTTGGGCGTCTTTGATGCCTTCGATAGGCTGCCCCTCGGAGTTTTGCAAACACACCCGAAATCCCAGTAAACCTCGATCCAACGGAACATAGATGGGCAAACCCACCTGCTCCCGCTCACTGCTGATCGCCGCAACGATTACATTGACCATTTCGCCTTCCGGCAGTGCGGCAAACGCTCGACCTTGGACTATGTCAATGGATTGGACGATTTCATAGGGACCATACTGATCTTCGCTGAGTCTTGCGGCCAACTCTATCACTTCGTGAATTGCAGCTTTTTCGTAGTTGCGCTTCCATAGAATAATTTTATCTTTTGCCACAGCCAGTTGAGATACGGAATCCAGAAACAAACATAGACACAAGCAATATAGCAATGGCTTCATCGGTTTATTCACTTTGAATTTCAGTAAAACTAAATATGCCAAATCGATTTACTGCACGTCGACCGGGCTCTGAAAGTAACGGATTTTGTAAAAAGAACAATTTGCGCTCATACAACGAAAATCGTTGTTTTACATCTTGATAAAACGAGTTGAATAGCACGATCAGACTGCCATCTTGAAATGCAGTTTCTAACCCATATTCCACCGCACTAGCTAGGTCACTAGCTCCATTTCGAAAATAAAGGATGTCAGCAAGTGGGTAGACAATGACGAAGCCATTGGCTACTACTAAATCCGATGCGGCCTTGGCCTCCCCCTCAATTTCAATCAAGCTGCGGGAATAACAGAATGTATCACTGTTACGCGTTAGCCCAACACGCTTTTCATGTGTGCTGGCGGTAATCACAGGAATTTGATTGCTTTGCATGATAACCGTGTCTGGCCAGGCTGCATCTAGCACCATTGAAACGGATTGATTTACAAAATCCCGTTGGGACTTAACGGTTTCGAATCGATGTTGAGCCTGCTTAGATATCAAACACAAACGCACGCCCAACAAACCGCGATCCAAGGGAAAATAGACCGGTAGCAATGCTTGCTCTTTGTCTTTATCTAGAGCAGAGATAACCAAATCGATTGATGTATTGTTTCCCCCAAGCACAGAGAATGCCTCTGTGTAGGAAAAGGGCGCACTACTCACAAGGGTGATTTTGCCAAATTTAGACTCTGCCTTTTGCAGGGCGAGCTTTAATATTGCCAAATTCACTTCGGATTTGACGTTTTCGGACCACAGCACCAACTGCCTTTGTGGTATCTCGGCGCGAGATGCGCCCGACCACAAAACACAAAACCACATAAGCAAACACAAGCAACACAAACTTAGGTTTGCTTGCTTTCGGCCTTTTAAAGTCTGTGTCTGAGTCATATTTGCTGCAAATACCCTTTTGCCGTTGTGTAAAAACCGAAAAATCATTAAGCTTCTCATATACCTATAGGTAACGAAGAGCTTGTATTGATGATAGCCCCTACCCTGTCTCGCAGCAATGTTCTGTTTCCCATGTTTTTTTTGCTGGCATGTTTGTCGCTTAATGCCTACGGAAAAGAACGCACGCAAAACGTCACTCTTATCACTGACAACAATTATCAGCCCTACAGTTATGTCGAAGATGGCGAGGCAAAAGGTAAAACTATCGATTGGATAAAAACAATCGATGAGGCAATCCCTCAATTCACTATCACGCTCAAGCCAATGCCTTGGCGAGAAGGGCTGATAGAAGTCCGTGAAGGGAGAGCGCTAGGCATTGTTGGGACCTATTTTTCGGCACACCATCGCCCGTGGATTTATCCTTACTCGCAACCTTTATTTAGCGAAACGGTAGAGGTTTTGTGTCGTCCAGATGTGAGCATTCCCTCCCCAGCACAATGGCCAGAAAGTTTTGCCGGTGTCTTGATGCTGAACATTGCAGGGTATGATGGTTGGCTTGATTTTAAAACCCGTGACCGAGCCAATACTCAGATTATGAACTTCTTTGAGGTACCCAGTGTTGAAATCGCATACCGTGTTTTAGCAAAGAAAAATGCGGACTGTATGCTATCAGAGCAAGCCTTTACAAAAATAGCTTTAGAATCCGATCCGAGGGAGGATTCGCTCAAACCTATTGTGATCACAACGGTAAGTAAAAAGCCGATATACATTGGTTACTCCCATAAAGCCATTGCAGACAGCACCTTTGCCAATGCTCTGGAGTTTGCAAAGGCGTTTGATTTTGCGCTGTACCAGCTAAAACAACAAGGTAAGTTGGTGGATTAAGCAAAAAGCCCTTTTCTGATCCTCTCTGTTATCTCAATCCGGAGGTGCTGTGAAGCTATTCAATCAAATAGCGCTTAGCGCATTGACAATTCTGCTTGCAATTATCGTAGGCTTTACTTGGTACGAGGGCAAAAAGGAGGCTCAGTATTTATGTGCAAACTTTCAAACTGGAGATCACAAAACTTCGGTGGTGAATCAATTGGACACTGCGAACTTCGCCTACTATGAATTAGTATCAATACCACAAGGCCAACGTATTGTTTTCCAATCTTTTCTTGGGCTGGCACCCAAGTGTATTATCGAAATTGATGGCAACGAAAGGGTTATTAAAGCCCAACTACAATAGCCCCATCAAACTGAATGGGTTTCAGTTGAGAACCAACTGCACGGTAAAAACAAGCGATAAAACCAATGCAATAACAAATATGATGCCCACAACGATGTAGGGCATTGGATTCTTGTTCTCGAAATCCTGTTGGTAGTTTCTTTGGCTTTGCACACCAAAAATGCTGGCAGCGACGCTTTTCATCACTTGCCACAAACTGGGCCCAGAGCTTTGGCTCAAGATTTAATTGCCTGTTGGCTTTTGGCTGGAGTCGTCGGAGATGCGCGATAACAACTCGAGCAAATCGAGATAATGGAATTGATAGCCTTTAGAGCGACCCGCTAACCAAGCTCCCCAACTGACGTCTGAGATATTTCTTGTGGCACACAGGTTATCTGGATGGCTTAGAGGTAAGGCGGTGTTGACGACGGCGTTTTCTTGTCCTTCACAAAATACGTCTTCAGAGGTGCTGTGCGCTTGAAACATAAGCACGACAGCTACTAGGCTACATGCCGTCGCTGAGAATACGGATTGAAACTTCCTGTTCATTTTGTGCTCTCCACCGATACGAATGCTCATATTATACTCATATACGCTGAATCAACAATAATAGTTTAACGTTAATATCCTGCAACCTATCGCAACACTTTGAAACAAAAATGCCGGCGTATTGCCGGCACTGTTTAGCGTATTTTTGTTCGATTAGAACGTGGTGCCCCAGCTTACAACGAATTTAGTGTCGTCATCGCCAGACTCTTTGTCTGCTTTTGAAACAGATAAAGTGAAGTCACCTTTGCTCAAATCGAGTTGGAAGTGGCCATAATCCACGTCACCATAAACGGCATCGTCGCTATCGAAGTTGTAATAACCGTAAGTCACACCCAAGCTATATTCCTCAGGCAACTCGAAGCCGTAGCTCACACTAAGATACATGTCTCCGGTGCCGAAAGGGGCATCGTCGTCGATATCACTGTTAATGGTATAAGCCACACCAAAACCAAATGCGCCGTAGCTACCGTTAAAGTAAACTTCGCCGAAATTGCTGTCTTCGAATCCAGTTGCTGGGTAAGCATAATAGATATAGCCAACATCATAACCAAAGTCACCAGCCTCACCGCCGTAACCCAGATAGTAATCATTTTCTGTACCTGAACCACCACCGAAGTCAATGGTGCCAATCCATGTACCAGCATAGAAACCGCTCTCATGAGAATAATCTAGACCACCAGAAACCGATGGGCCATCTTGACTTTGAGAGACGCCGCGCCACAAATAGTTGCTAGTAACACCGACATTTGCTTCTACAGACGCATTGGCTGCCTGACTGAAGCCGACAGTAGATAGAAGTGCAGCGGCAACAGTTGCCAATTTCATTGTTCTCATATGTGTTCTCCAAGTTTACTTTAGTATTTTCAATGTTTTGGTAAATAAACTATCTGTCGTTATTATTATTAGTCTGCCATCCTTAACGCAAAACTAATGCCGCAACTTCCGACCACACAAAACACCTCAAGAAATGCACGTAACTAATTGTATTTATTGACATATTTAAAATCAAAAGCGTCCAACCCTGGGTGCGCTCGTGTTACACTCTCACTTGGATTTGCACCAATTGAGCACTAAAGCACCAATTTGGGGCACGATGGGAGCTTTTGTCAATGGATGTTTTTCGGTAAAGTAACGCGCAGTTCAAGAACGAGGATGACCATGCAACCATTTCTAATTGCGCCTTCAATACTTTCCGCCGATTTTGCCCGTTTGGGCGAAGAAGTGCAGAGTGTTATTCAAGCAGGAGCAGACCTAATCCACTTCGATGTGATGGATAATCACTATGTTCCCAATCTTACCTTTGGGCCGATGATATGCGAGTCATTGCGAAACTATGGAATCGAAGCGCCTATTGATGTGCATTTGATGGTCGAGCCGGTTGACGCAATGATTGAGAGCTTCGCTGATGCGGGTGCAAATCGTATTAGCTTTCATCCTGAAGCGACTCGTCATCTAGACCGTAGTGTTCAATTGATCCTCGACAAAGGTTGTGAGGCGGGTGTCGTACTCAATCCTGCGACGCCGATTGAGATCTTGAACTACTTGTTGGACAAACTGGATTTTGTTTTGTTGATGTCGGTGAATCCTGGTTTTGGGGGACAATCCTTTATACCGTCGACTCTAAACAAGATACAACAAGTGAAACAACTCATCCTAGCTTCCGGGAGAAATATTCGGATTGAAATTGACGGTGGCGTAAAAGTCGATAATATTCGGGCCATCGCGCAAGCAGGTGCAGACACCTTTGTTGCTGGCTCGGCCATTTTTGGTCAGCCGGATTATCAGCATGTGATACAACAGATGCGCCAAGAGCTTGCCGCCATTAATGCGGCATAGCCTTTTCTAAAGCCTTATTTAAAAAGAATCTTACTACTATGACTAAACCAATCGTACTCAGTGGCTGTCAGCCATCAGGCCAGTTAACCATCGGAAATTACATGGGGGCATTGCGCCAGTGGGTCGAGATGCAACAAGATCACGACTGTCTGTATATGCTGGTTGACCTGCATGCCATAACAGTGCGACAAGATCCAAAAGCCTTACATGAGGCTTGTTTGGATGGATTGGCTTTATACCTCGCCTGTGGAATCGACCCCAACAAGAGTACTCTTTTCATTCAATCCCATGTGCCTGAGCATGCGCAACTTGCTTGGATAATGAATTGCTACACCCAAATGGGTGAACTGAATCGTATGACTCAGTTCAAAGACAAGTCTGCGAAAAATATCACCAATATCAACGTAGGGTTATACAGTTATCCCGCCTTGCAGGCGGCAGACATCTTACTTTACCAAGCCAACAAGGTTCCGGTGGGCGAAGACCAAAAACAGCATCTTGAACTGACCCGAGACGTCGCCACCCGATTTAACAATCTTTATGGCGATATCTTCACATTACCCGATCCTTATATTCCAGAGTTCGGTGCTCGCATCATGAGTCTTCAAGAGCCCGACAAGAAAATGTCCAAGTCTGACAGTAATCCAAATAACTTTGTCGGTTTGCTAGAAGACCCCAAAAAAGTTGCGAAAAAGATCAAACGGGCCGTGACCGATTCAGACGAGCAAGCCAGAATCTATTTCAATACGCAGGAGAAGCCTGGGGTTTCTAACCTGCTGACTCTGCTGTCTTGTGCCACAGGAAGAAGTGTCGAATCTTTAGTGCCAGAGTACGAAGATAAAATGTATGGACATTTAAAGTCTGATGTAGCTGATGCCGTTGTCTCGTTGTTGGAACCGATTCAACAGACCTATCAAAAGTTGCGGCATGATCAGGCCTATTTGAATGACATAATGCGCGATGGCGCAGACAAAGCCAGTGCTAGAGCAGCACAGACCTTGGCTGCGGCCTATCAAGCGGTAGGGTTTATCCGTAAACCCTAAATAAGGCCTAACTTATGTTGTTGTTGATTGACAACTACGACTCCTTTACCCACAACCTAGCCCGTTATTTTTGCGAGTTGGGAGAAACCGTTGAAGTGGTGCGCAATGACAAAATCGATTGCGCCGGTATTGCCGCATTGCAGCCCGATACTTTGGTTTTCTCACCCGGCCCCTGCACACCTAATGAGGCTGGGATAACCTTGCAAGCGATACGCGAATTCGCAGGCAAAATTCCGATCTTGGGGGTATGCTTGGGTCATCAGGCCATCGGTCAGGCATTTGGCGCGACCGTCTGTGTCGCCAAGCACATCATGCATGGCAAGACATCTATGGTGAATCATCTCAGCAGTGCCCTTTTTCATGAGGTGCCTGACCCTTTTTGTGCCACCCGCTACCATTCGTTGTTAATCGCGCCAGACTCTCTACCGAGTTGCCTGCGTCCCACAGCATGGTGCAAAGAACATGAGATTGAAGAGTTGATGGCATTGGAGCACGTGAGTGAACCCATTTTTGGTGTTCAATTTCACCCTGAATCCCTCCTTACACCCGATGGTCATCAAATCTTGCAAAATTTCCTATCAATTGCTCAAAATTGGCGCTTACAAAGATAAGTTTGCGTTTTAAATTCGCAACTTAGCTGTTAAATTGGCGATATAAGTCGATAACAAAGCTAAGCTAGAAGTAATACAGGTCAATAGTATCCGTAAAGCAGTGTTTAGCTGTTGTTTCATATTGATTTAATTCTATTTTGAAGGCAAATTGGACAAGTATAGCTAGTTTGCGATTAACCAGACGCAAACTAAGTCGTGCTGAGGGGCCCTGCTTATCCCCAGTTCAGATAATTAATGACATTAAAAATAAAAAGCCGAGAATATGAGCGAGCTAAAAGCGCTGAAAACTGACATAGACAAACGATTTAGCTTGCTTGGAATGAGTCTTAGTGAGGCGTTGAAGTCCCATGGTGTGGAGCCAGAGGGACAAGTTGCATTTGAGCAAACTGAACAAGGTGATGCGCGACGTCAGTTGCTAAGAGTCGAAAAACAAGCCATCCGCGACAAAGAGCTCAACCAAAAATCCCGTCAAAGCTATGTAAATAGTATTCGAGATATGGTTCACGATGCAGTCGAAGAAGCGATCCAAGAACAACTCAAAGACAAGGAAAACATTTTCCTCAAAGTGCTTGGCTTTGATATGAGATTGCCAGAACTCTTAGATTTATTGGCCGTCCGTGCCAGTTCAATTTCCAAAATTGAACCTGCTGCAGCAAACATTCCATGGCTTTATGATGATTTGCTTAAAATGGTCAATATGCCCAAGTATCGCCGCACGGACGCTCGGGGCAAAGTTGTGACCGTGGAGAGCCTGAAGGTGGCGCTGAGCTTTCTTGGCATCGACAACTTGAAAATGGTTGTTCCTTCGATGGCATTTCGCCGTTGGATCCCGCAAATCACTGATCCCTACCCTGACATTAAAAACCGGATTTGGGAAGCATCTGTGGGAACGGCAATGTCTTGCAAGAAGATAGCTTCGGTGAGTAAGGTCGATGAGAACAGTGCATTTACTGTGGGACTGTTCCACGATATTGGCAAAATCGTTGTCACCCGATTGTATTTCCGGCTATTTGAGCAAATACAGCGGGAAGCATTGATTGAAGCCCACAACGATAAAAAGCGCGAAGAACACGGGGCATTGATGGACATTCAGCCCTCGGCCGACTTCTTAATCGGTTTGTACGACAAACACGCTTACCCTTTGAGCGCACAAATGATGAAAATGATGGGCTTTAAACGCCTGTTCATTGCTCCTGCTATGGAAGAGTTCGCTAGCAATCAAGCGGTGACTTACATGTCCCCCATCGGCAAGGTGTTAGCTCAAGGTATCGCCTACAACCGCTATCGAACGCTGAAAAAGCATCGCATGATCAGTGTCGATGAGGCCAAAGAATATTTGCGTCAATTCTATTTTCCACAGGGTGCATTGTCGGTTCTCAAAAGTACCGATCTGCGACACTTGGATATCAACATGGATGACAACTAGGCGTTTTTACCGTCTAATTGGTGTTTTTTTACTCATCTCGTAACATTTCAATACTTTTTTTTCGCAAAATCTCTACATATTCATGCATTTGGATTTTGGCTGCCACTACTCGATATTTGGAGAAGTTTTAATTCATTCACACCCTAGTCAAGATTCAGCAATCGGCATTCAATCACCATAGAATGTGCCGTGTCCCCTTGCTATTCACAGGGCATATGCCCAGCATTAAACTGGTTGTTTTTTGTTCACCCTATTTAAGCACTAAAACCCAGTAAATAGTTATTCACATTTCCTGCAAATTTAGCGCAAAGCCTTTAAAAATAAGGGCTTTAAACAAATTCTGTGCAGACAAATCGATTATTTTCTGACACAATGCGCAGTCAATTTTGACCACAGAATTTTAAAACCTTGAATCTAAGGTCGTGTGGTCAAGTAAAAAATTTTGAAGAGGTATCCGAATATGCAAGTAACACGCGAGACATTTAATGACGTTATGGTTCCGAATTACAACCCGGCCAATATGGTACCTGTTAAAGGCCAGGGTTCTCGCGTTTGGGATCAAAACGGTGATGAATATATCGACTTCGCCGGCGGCATCGCGGTAAATGTACTGGGTCACTGTCATCCAGAATTGGTCAATGCTCTGAAAGAGCAAGGTGAAAAATTGTGGCACTTGAGTAACGTGTTCACCAATGAACCTGCTCTACGCTTGGCTAAAAAGTTGACTGATGCGACCTTCGCTGAACGTGTTTATTTTGCAAACTCTGGCGCTGAAGCAAATGAAGCGGCTCTTAAGTTGGCTCGTCGATTCGCTTTGGACCATTACGGTGAAGAAAAGAATCAAATCATTTCCTTCAAACAAGGCTTCCACGGAAGAACTTTTTTCACTGTAACTGTTGGTGGTCAAGCAGCCTATTCGGACGGATTCGGTCCAAAGCCCGGTGCAGTAGAGCACACTGACTACAATGATCTTGCCGGATTGGAAGCCTTAATGTCTGACAAAACCTGTGCGGTAATGATGGAACCTTTGCAAGGTGAAGGCGGCATTATTTCTCCTACACAAGAATTTGTGGAAGGCGTACGCGCTTTGTGTGACAAGCACAATGCACTGTTGATTTTTGATGAAGTTCAATCTGGTGTGGGTCGCACAGGAACCCTGTATGCATACATGGGGCTGGGCGTTACACCTGACATTTTGACCACAGCCAAAGCGTTGGGCGGTGGATTCCCAATCGGTGCCATGTTAACTACTGCGAAAATTGCAGAAAGCCTGAAAGTAGGTACTCACGGCAGTACTTATGGCGGTAACCCATTGGCGTGTGCCGTGGCAGAAAGAGCCTTTGACATTGTCAACACTCCTGAAGTTTTGGAAGGTGTAAAACGCAAAGAGCAACTTTTCCGCGATGGACTCAATGCTATTAACGAAAAATACCATGTGTTTTCAGAAATTCGTGGCAAAGGTTTGTTATTGGGCTGTGCGTTGAACGAGCAGTATCAAGGCCGCGCACGAGATTTCTTGGTTGCTTCTGCCGAGCATAAATTAATGGTTTTAGTCGCAGGCGCAAGTGTCGTGCGTTTTGCCCCCTCTTTGGTGATCCCTGACGAAGATATTCAACAGGGCTTGGCACGTTTTGAGCGTGCTATCGAACAAGTCGTAAACGGCTAACAATAATTGCAACCAAAGAGCGCGGTACTATGAAATTCATTCGACCGATTGAACAAAAGGACTACCCAGCATTGCACCAAATTGCAGTGGAATCAGGCATTGGTTTCACTTCATTACCGGTGAACGAAGGGCTACTGAAAAGTAAGATAGAAAGGTCAATCAACGGCTTTTCAACCGAAGTTGAACAGCCCGGCAACCAAAGCTATTTGTTCGTAATGGAAGACAGTGAAACCGGAGAAGTGGTCGGCACCAGTGGTATCGAAGCAACGGTTGGGTTGGATGACGCATTCTACCATTATCACTGCGGCCAGGTTGTGCATGCTTCACGAGAGCTAAACATTCACAATACCGTAGACATTTTGACGCTGTGTAACGATTACACCGGTGTGTCGGAAATTTGTACCTTGTTCCTAAAAGAGAAAGCTCGCAAAGGCAGCAATGGCCGACTGCTTTCCAAGTTTCGCTTCTTGTTCATGATTGAACACCAGCACCGTTTCTCTGAAACGGTGATTGCAGAGATGCGCGGTGTCAGCGATGAGAAAGGCGAATCGCCGTTCTGGCAGTGGTTGGACGAACACTTCTTTTCGATGGACTTCCCCACTGCGGATTACTTAACCGGCATTGGTGACAAGGTATTTATCGCAGAGTTAATGCCCAAGTACCCAATTTACGTCAGCTTACTGAGCCCAGAAGCCCAGGCAGTAATTGGACAAGTCCATGAAAAGACACGTCCGGCGCTACAGTTGTTGCAACAAGAAGGCTTTAGTTGCAGAGGCTATGTGGATATTTTCGATGCAGGTCCAACAGTAGAAGCCAATTTGCAGCACATTCGAACCGCACAAGCGAGTCGCAAGATGGCCGTGAAGGTCGATACGTCGGCGGCGCAAGATGGTGAGTTGTGTTACGTGATCAATACCAGCGTAAAGAATTTCCGTGCCAAAACGGCTCGTGTCTGGGTTGATGCCGAAGGACAAATTGCCAACATCACTCAAGCCAGTGCAGAACTTTTAGGGGTTAAGGACGGCGACATGATCCGCTTTGCCCCCACCAAGCTAAGCTGCTAGAGCAGTTGAAGGAGCTTATACGATGAATACTCATACTCACTTTATAAATGGTCAATGGATTGCAGGCGAAGGTCATCCCATTGCGTCAGTAGATCCGGCAAAAAATGAAACTTTTTGGCAAGCCCTCTCGGCCTCTGCAGCGCAAGTCGATGCAGCAGTGAAGGCTGCTCGTGAAGCCTTTATCCCATGGAGTGACTTAGCGTTTGAAGAACGTTTGGCTATCGTCAAAACCTACGGTGATTTGCTTGGCCAAAACAAAGAGATGTTGACCAAAGTGATTGCCCAAGAGACAGGTAAGCCAGAGTGGGAAACCGCCACTGAAGTGGCTGCCATGATTGGCAAAATCGCTATTTCTGAGCGTGCATATCACGAGCGCACTGGCACGGTTGAAAGCCCCATGCCTGTAGGTAAAGCCTTTATTCGTCACAAAGCCCATGGCGTCGTTGCTGTCTTTGGCCCATACAACTTTCCTGGTCATCTACCCAACGGACATATTGTTCCTGCGCTTTTAGCCGGTAACACCGTGGTATTTAAGCCAAGTGACTTAACTCCGGTGGTTGCCGAGAAAATGGTCGAGCTTTGGCAACAGGCAGGCTTGCCGAACGGCGTATTGAACTTGGTTCAAGGTCAAGTAGAAACCGGCAAAGCTCTTGCTTCCCATGACAATCTCGATGGTTTGTTTTTCACTGGGAGTTCACGCACCGGTAAAATGCTGCACGAGCAATTTGCTGGCCACCCGGGTAAAATCCTGGCGTTGGAAATGGGTGGCAACAACCCATTGATCGTAAAAGACGTCAGTGACATTGATGGCGCTGTACACGATATCGTGCAATCCGCTTTTGTGACATCAGGACAGCGTTGTACCTGTGCTCGCCGTTTGTTTATCCAAAACAGCGCTCAAGGGGATGCGATCCTCCAGCGACTCATTGAGGTCACTAAGCAAATCAAAGTGGGTCACTATGACGCAGCAGAGCAGCCATTCATGGGCGCAATGATTTCGGCCAACGCCGCAGCGGGTATGGCACAAGCACAACAATCTTTGATCGCGCTAGGTGCAACACCTCTGGTAGAATTAGTACACCAAGACAAAGCCACTGGTTTCGTGACGCCTGGTATTTTAGACGTCACATCCATTGTCGATGTTATGCCTGACGAAGAGCATTTTGGTCCGCTTTTGAAAGTCGTGCGTTACGATGATTTTGACCAAGCCATTGCTCAAGCAAACAATACCAGCTTCGGTTTGAGCGCGGGCTTTTTAGGCGATAACGAAAGCGACTATCAACACTTTTTCAAACGCATTCGTGCCGGCATAGTCAACTGGAATCGCCCGATTACTGGCGCCAGCAGTGCTGCCCCTTTCGGCGGTATTGGCGACAGTGGAAATCACCGCGCCAGCGCTTTTTATGCGGCAGATTACTGCGCCTTCCCCGTTGCATCAGTGGAATTAGAGCAAGTAACCATGCCTTCAAGTTTAAGTCCGGGATTAACCTTTTAATCCCGAAACAAGGATGAACAAGCATTGCTCTGCTCGAGTGCACAAAAAACCGAGTGGAGTTAGATCAACGTTTTATTTGTGAGAAGTAGTTTTATGCACAGTCAAATCGATACGCTTTTTGCCAATTTATGGCAGGATTATGTGTCTATCACCCCCTCAGCCAAGCAAGTTCATCAATTGCTTGGTGAGGTTGACGGTTCTAAGTCCTTGGTCAATGATCATGTGGCTTTTCGTACCTTTAACATCGAAAAAATCAACTTGGATAAGTTGGCTGCCCATTTTCTAGCCCTAGGCTACGAAGAAAAAGGTCAGTACGACTTTGAACAGAAAAAGTTGAACGCTAAACACTTTGAGCACGCAGATAAAACACAACCTAAAGTGTTTATCAGTGAACTGAAGGTTGAAGAGTTCCCCCAGCAAGTCCAAGACATCATTCACACTATGGTGGCGAACATTGCTGACGATGCGGCTAGTCGCGACGATTTCTTGTATTCAGGTACTCATTGGCAAATCAGCAGCACAGATTATGAAACCTTGCTCGAAGCGTCCGAATACGCAGCCTGGATGGCAGCGTGGGGATTCAGAGCCAACCACTTCACTGTTAGCGTTAACCACATGTCTCACTTCCAAGTGCTTGCGGATGTCAACGCCAAGCTAAAAGAAGCGGGCTTTGTGCTTAACACCTCAGGCGGTGAGATCAAAGGTGGCCCAGAAGTTCACTTGGCTCAGTCATCTACCATGGCTGACAAAATGTCGGTTACCTTTAGCGATGCGGTAAAAACAGTACCAAGCTGTTTTTATGAGTTTGCTCAGCGTTTTACTTTGCCTGATGGCAAACTTTACCAAGGTTTCGTGGCCTCTTCGGCCGACAAGATCTTCGAAAGCACCAACGCAAAGAACTAATCTTCAAGGCCGAATACGGGCATCCTATTCGGCCACTTTCCTACCTTCTGCTGGATTCAACTTGCCGCAAGCGCAGACGCGACCCATTTTTGAATTGCTGCGTAAGGTTGACCTTCACACAATGCAAAACCTGGCAATGAGCGCACTCGCAAACGAGTAAAGTAGGGACAAGTCAAACCCGCTAAGAATCGAGTTGCCAAGGAGACATCGAGTTCTACAGCCATCTGGCTCGTTAACTTTTCGCCGAGCAAGTGTATGCCCTTTTTCATCTGTGCTTCCGAAGGCCAAAGAGGATACTCTGGGACAGGAAATGTATTGCTTGGTCCAAGGCACGCTGAACAGTGTCCGCAGTTGCTCGGTACTTCATGATCATCAAAGTAACTTGCCAGCCGCGAAGTAATACAGCGCTCACTTTTGAAAAATTCGATCATCTGCTCAATACGCGCTAACTGGGCAATTTCGCTCTGCTCCGCATACTGAACTAATTCGTTAACCCATTTGTCGCTGCGGATTTGGTCGATGTCTACCCAGTACAAATCAATTAATTTCTTACTTTGTAACTCGATAAGACCTTTTTCATCAAGATAGTCCAGCGCACTAAGAAGCCGCTCTCGACTGCCCGGGTGTGCAGTCAAAAATCCGTCTAGGTTCATGGTTGCCCATATTTTCTTTTTGACACTGAAATCAAACAAGGTTTTCAAAAATAGCTGACGGGTTGGATCGAACTTAGCCAAAATATCGGCTTGCTCTTCAATATAGCGAAAGCGCAACTCGCCATAAAAGCTCGCGCGAGGGGCAATCAAGCCTTTCAGTTCTAACTGAACGAGTAGTGTTTTCAATGGTAAGGATCGGATGTTGGTGGCGTTACTCAATGCCAACAACTGAACTTCCCACTGATCACCCTGCACCTGATTAATGATCTCCTGCTGCAGACGAAGGATTTCCTTTTTAGTTGGAGTGTCACCGTAGACAAAGTTTTGCAAAATGGTTTGCGCTGAAAGATTGGCTAATGTGACGCATCTTGCGGGCAATCCATCTCGCCCTGCTCGACCGATTTCTTGGCTATAACTTTCTATAGATTTTGGTAACTCATAGTGAATTACCAGCCGAATATCCCCTTTGTCTATGCCCATACCAAAGGCGATCGTTGCCACCACAACTTGTATCTGGTCAGACATAAAATCTTGTTGTACTCGATGACGAACGTCTTCTGACAAACCAGCATGGTAACTTCTTGCTTTTAGACCTTGGGAAACAAGATACTGAGCCAAATCGTCTGCTTGTTGTTGCAAGGTAACATAGACGATGGCAGTTCCGGTATGCTGTTGAAGTAGCTCACAGCAACGTTGCTGTTTTTGAGCATTTTGCAGTGGGCACACTTCTAGGTGCAAGTTTGCACGGTAAAAACCGGTTTGAACCACATTAGCCTTGTCAATATGAAACTTGGCCATCATATCTTGCTTTACTCGAGACGTGGCGGTAGCAGTCAACAAGAGCACCGGCGGTTGTCCAAGACTGCGTTGATATTGAGGCAGTTTTAGATAGTCGGGGCGAAAGTTGTGTCCCCATTCAGAAATACAATGGGCTTCGTCAATTACCAACAATGAGATGGGCAGTTGCTCGATTGCTCGCCTAAACCGCTCATTCTTGAAGCGCTCTACCGAGACCATCAAAATCTTGCTGCGACCACTGCGCAGATTGTCCCAAACCTGTTGTTGTTGCTCTCGATCTAAGGAAGCATCAATCTTTTCACCCTGTATGCCCTTATCCCGCAAAAACTGAAGTTGATCCTCCATTAGTGCGAGTAAAGGAGATACCACCAAGGTGATGTTGGGCAACATCAACGCGCTGAGTTGGTAACATAATGACTTGCCGGCGCCGGTGGGAAAAACCGCCAAACAGGATTGACCTTCTATCACCGAGTCGATTACTTGCTGTTGGCCCGCTCTGAATTCGGCAAAACCGAAATGGTGACGCAACGCACTTAAACTGTCAGCGGTCATAATATTCCTTGTCTGAGATCGAGAGGGGAAGCATAGCAAAGTTTGACGAGGAAAAATGGTCTGTAAAGCAAAACTGGACCTAAGCGGCGGTCCAGTCTTCAGTGCTTTTTAAGATGATTCGAGTTGTCGGTAACTGGTGGCTAGATTGATTGGTGATTGAGATTTGTGTATGTCAGGTAATCCATTCGCGAAAACGAGCATAGGTCGAAACTACGGCAAGCATGCCTGCCACTGACAACAGAATCAGTGGCATCATCACCTGATCCCGTCCAAAGCGACCGATCATGTCTACCACAAAAACCACCCAAGACATGTGCACCAACACGCCTAGAAAAGCGGTAACCAAAATGCCTTGGGCAATGGCCTTCTTCAAAATCAATGCGAGGGACCCAAACACGCCGCCGAACACGCCTATGCCTGCTGCAACTGCGATCCAAGTGGGACGGTCTTGCAACAATGCGCGATGTTTACTCGCCAGCAAAGGCATTTGCTCGGCAGTGTACATCAAGTCTTCAACGTAGTTTACTGCGCCGACGCAATACCATACCAAACACACCCAAGCCACGACCCAAAACCAATCTGAGATAAAGGGTTGCTCTTCTAACATGTCCATTAGGTTCTCCTAAAACCTTAGACGCTATTCACTGGCCTCTGATTCTGATCCCGGTTCGACCGAATCATTTTGTGCTGCATTGGCCAACTCTACTGCCACGCCATCCACTCGTTGTAATCCTCTAGGCAACTTATTCCCACGTCGTCCTCGCTCACCTTGGTAGTGAGTCAAATCTGCAGCACTCAATGTCATTCCTCGCTTCCCGGCAAGTACTTTAACATTCGCGCCATCTGGTACCACGGTCAGAACTCGAACATACTCTTCCCGACTCTTCGCCTTTGCCGAGGGTATATTGATGATCTTGTTGCCTTTGCCTTTCCCTAAACTGGGCAAATCTCGCAGCGGGAACATAAGCATGCGCCCTTCATTGGAGATAGCTAAACACCAGTCGGTTTCTAAATTATAGACTGGTTGTGGCGCAATGACCTTAGCACCTGCAGGTAAACTGATATAAGACTTACCGGCTTTGTTTTTACTGACCATGTCTGCAAAGGTTCCGACAAAGCCATATCCGGCATCAGATGCCACCAAATAGCGCTGTTCGTCTCGTCCCATGATCACTTGATCGATGGTTTCCCCTCCGACAATATTAAACTTACCGGTCAGGGGTTCTCCTTGGCTGCGCGCCGACGGCAACACATGGGCGTCACATGCAAAAGTGCGTCCTGAAGAATCTAGGAACACGACTTGTTGATTACTGCGCCCTTTAGCACTGGCCAGGAACTTATCCCCGGCTTTGTAGCTGAGTCCTTCCACATCGATATCGTGGCCCTTAGCACAGCGCGCCCAACCTTTTTCCGACAGCACAACCGTCACCGCTTCTGAGGGGACTAATTCTTTCTCTGACAAAGCTTTGGCTTCACTTCGCTGCACAATTGGAGAACGGCGATCGTCACCGTACTTCTCAGCATCTTCTAGAATTTCTTTTTTGATTAGGGTTTTCAGACGACGATCCGAGCCCAGCAGTTGTTGTAAATGATCCCGCTCTTGAGCCAATTCGTCTTGTTCAGCCTTGATGCGCACTTCTTCGAGCTTGGCTAAGTGACGCAATTTCAATTCTAGGATGGCTTCAGCTTGTTTATCTGACAACCCAAAACGCGCCATTAATTCTTGCTTGGGTTCGTCTTCATAGCGAATGATACGAATGACTTCGTCGATATTCAAAAAGGCAATCAACAAACCTTCTAAAATGTGCAATCGTGCCAAGACTTTGTCGAGACGGTATTGCAAACGGCGCACCACGGTGTCTTTTCTGAATTTAAGCCATTCCGTCAAGATCATGCGCAGATCTTTAACCTGCGGGCGACCATCCAAGCCAATCATATTGATGTTGACTCGGTAATTCTTTTCCAAATCCGTAGTAGCAAACAAATGCTGCATCAACTGCTCGGTATCCACTCGATTGGAGCGGGGCGTTACGACCAAACGGGTGGGATTTTCATGGTCCGATTCGTCCCGCAAGTCACTGACCATAGGCAATTTTTTGGCTTGCATTTGCGCTGCAATTTGCTCCAGGATTTTGCCACCGGAGGCTTGGTGAGGCAATGCAGTGATGACGATTTCGCCATTGTCTTCATGGTAAACCGCACGCATTTTAATAGAGCCGCGTCCAGTTTCGTATAATTTAATGATGTCTTCTTTAGGCGTGATGATTTCCGCTTCTGTGGGGAAATCCGGGCCTTGAATGTGCTGCAACAACTCGGACAGTTCTGCTTTACTGTCATCCAACAAAGCTGCACAGGCGTTTGCCACCTCACGCACGTTGTGGGGAGGAATATCGGTTGCCATACCCACGGCAATGCCCGTTACACCATTGAGCAAGATGTGAGGTAAACGCGCCGGTAAGACTTTGGGTTCGTCTAGTGTGCCATCGAAGTTAGGCTGCCAATCGACGGTACCTTGGCCCAATTCACTGAGCAGGACTTCGCTGAATTTAGACAATCGCGCTTCGGTGTAGCGCATCGCAGCAAAAGATTTTGGATCATCCGGTGCCCCCCAGTTTCCTTGACCATCAACCAAGGGATAACGATATGAAAAGGGTTGCGCCATCAACACCATGGCTTCATAGCAGGCCGAGTCACCATGGGGATGGAATTTACCTAATACGTCACCCACTGTACGGGCAGATTTCTTGTACTTGGCATTGGCGCTCAGTCCCAAATCAGACATTGCGTATATGATGCGTCTTTGCACCGGCTTAAGGCCATCGCCGATATGCGGTAGCGCCCGGTCCATAATGACGTACATGGAATAGTTCAGATAAGCGTCTTCCGTAAAACGCCCTAAGGAAAGTTGTTCTATGCCATCTTTATTGATGCTGATTTCTTCGCTCATAGTGAAATGGATTAGCCGAAATTTTCGTTGTTATTATGTCACCGTCATCGTTGCCGGTGGCCTCGGTTTAACAGCAGGTGTCCAATTTTACCTTGGGTTGGCCTATCCCTACCCTTGCTGTATCGTTTAGATTAACCCATAAATCAGTTGGAAGAAATCGCTACACACAGGAAATCAAAGAATGATTTCATTGAAAAGCTATCCAGCACAGTGGTTTAATGGTTTATCAACAGTTGAACGCGGTTTGATATGACTTTTTTGGGAAAACGATGGCAATGGGTAGCTTGTATTTGGCTGATTTTATGCAGCCAACTTAGCTATGCAGAACCCGCATTGCAGCTGATTCAAAATAGTCAGAGCACCTTGTTGTCCGAACAGGTGCGGATTTTCGAAGAAACCAACTCCGAGTTGAATATCGAAACCATCCGTAAAAATAAAGAGCAGTTCATCTGGCCCCAATCCAGCAACCCGAACTATGGATTACACGACGGCGGACTTTGGTTATACGTCAGATTCACTAACCTCACAGATGTGCAACAATGGGTAGCCGATATTAGCTTTGCCCACCTGGATAAGGTCGATTTTTATCTGTTTAGAGAGCAAGAATTGCTGGCCGAGTCCAAGCAAGGCAAATTGAATCCAACCGCATTGCATCGCTTCCCAACCTTCAATGTGACATTGCCCTATGCCACTCACTTGGATCTTTTTGTTCGTATTGAGTCCAAACACAACAACATCATTGCCCCCTTGTCGTTGCAACCTGCTGACGTGTTTACCCGTTATTTATTTTGGGACAACTTGATTTGGGGATTATTTTACGGTGGCTTATTGATCCTCGCCATCTACAATCTGGTGTTGTACCTCTCCAACCATGAAACCAGTTTATTAGCCTATGTTTGCTATATTGGTGCGGTGCTAATCTGGCAATTCGTCTGGGGTGGGCATTTGGCGATGTTGATGCCAGGCGGACTGACCCCTTGGTTGAGTCTGCACATGGATTTAATTTTTGTATTGATTGGCATTGCCTCAGGAGGATTCACCTATACCTTCTTGAACGCTGCTCAAACTGCCCCAAAAACGGCACCGTTCATTAAAACGAATATTCTTTTGCTACTGCTGATGGGGATATTGTCGGTCATCAACGTGCTTCCCCCTCTTTGGCAAAACGCTCTAGTTTATTTGGTCAGCCTGTTCGCCATCATCAGTTATCTTGTTGCCGGTTTTGAGAGCTACTTCAATAAGTTTCGCTCTGCTCGTTACTTTATCTTTGCTTGGACGGTTTTGGCGACTTCCGCGTTAATAGGCATGCTCAGTTTGGTGGACGTTTTCCCGTCAAATAGTTTCACAACTTACTGTTTCCAAGTGGGGGTTTTTCTCGAAGCGGGACTATTCTCGCTGGCTTTAATGGACAAGAGTCGTTATGCGCTGGAACAAGACATATTCCAAGCCACTAAGGACTTGCGCAACAATATGGAGTTTATTGAAGAGCAGAACGCGCGATTGGATATCGCTCGTAAAGACGCCATCAATGCCAGCAATATTAAGTCGCAATTTTTGGCCAATATGAGTCACGAAATCCGCACACCACTCAATGCTATTTTAGGTTTTAGTCGTGAATTAAATCGCCTCAAACTGCCAGCAGAGCAACAAGAACATGTACGTATTATCAATGCGGCGGCGGATAGCCTACTTAGCATTGTCAATGATGTGCTAGACGTATCAAAGATAGAAGCGGGCAAACTGCACATCAGCAATCAACCCTACTCTCCCAATGAAGTGCTCGAAGAGATGGTCAGTGTCATGGCCAAATCAGCCCATAAAAAGGGCTTGGAATTCATATTCGAGATGCAACCTCTACCGGAAAAACTGGTGGGTGATGCACAACGTATTAAGCAAATTCTCACTAATTTACTAAACAACGCGTTGAAGTTTACTGAGCATGGTCACGTTCGTGTGAGTGCTTCTGCTAGCACCTTACCCCACGATATATGCGAGTTAAAATTTGTGATCCAAGATACGGGGATCGGTATTAGTCAGCAAGATCGAAAGAAATTGTTTAATGCATTTTCACAGGTCGAAAATGACATCAGTCGGCCATACCAAGGCACGGGTTTGGGTTTGGTAATCTGTCAACAATTGGTCCGCTTGATGGGCGGTCAGATTAGCCTTGAAAGCACACCGGGCCAAGGCAGTTGCTTCACCGTCACCTTGCGCTCGAATTTACTCAACGGTACCAGTTGTTTTGAACCTCTAATCCATTGGCGCAATTTCAATACCTTAGTATTCCATTCTTGCCCCTTTGCGCGCCGCGCAACGGCCAGTTTGCTCAAATATGCCGGGGCAAAGGTCACCAGTTGTGAAAGCTTGGAGGAGTTTATTGATCTTAAAGGTCAATATGACCGCGTCTTCATTGAAAACCGTCTATTGCAGAGGCTCACACTGGATACTCTTGAGCATAAATTGGATGAATTCAAATGCAATAATTGCATCATTCTTTATTCATCGAATCGATTTGAAAGTGCTCCTGATTTACAAACCCACAGCAAGGTAAACGCACTTCGCATGCCCTTGACCATAGAGAAGTTATTGAGCCTAGACCAAGCTCAAGTGGCCGAGAATCAAGACGCCTTGCGCCAAGCGCTATCGACCTTACCCGCCGCTCGGATTTTGGTTGTTGATGACATTGAAATGAATATCAAGCTCCTCAAAACATGGCTGAGCCCCTCACCGCTGCATATCACTTTGGCGTATTCGGGTAAACAGGCGGTAGAGTTATGTGAGCAACAAGCTTTCGAGTTGATTCTCATGGATGTGCAAATGCCCAATATGGACGGCTTGCAAGCAACACGACTAATTCGTCAGACCGAGCTCAATGTGGGTACTCCTATCATCGCGGTTACTGCCCACGCTTTGAAAGAGGAGCAGGAACGCTTGATGAGTTCTGGGATGGACGATTACCTACCCAAGCCACTGGATATGGCAAAACTGATTGAGTTAATCCACAGCTGGTGTCAAGAGGGAGGGCATGAAGCGGTAGATATGAGTTCTATCGATTGGCAACTGGCGATAGAGCGCTCCAATCACAACGAGCGAGCCGCGAAAGAGTTGCTAGGCGTATTTTTGGCTCAACTACCACAAATGCGAGACACAATATCAGAAGCAGCAAAGTCTCTAAATTATGACCAATTGCAACAACAAATACACAAGCTCAATGGGGCTTGTTGCTACACGGGCGTTCCCAAATTGCGGTCTTTGTGTGACGAAATTGAAAGTGCATTGAAACGCAATGAGACAGAGGCAGCGGTTGGTCGATTAGAGGCCCTTTATGAAGAAATTGAGTCGATACTTATTCAGGCAAGCGAACCTCAGTTTGCGCCACTTGTTGATGGCACTGCCTAAGCAAAGCACAAAACTCAATCGCGCTTCGATCCAACTCAGATACATTGATGAATAAGTCGTAACCTAGCCGTTCTCGAAGCTTTTTCATGCGATTACCCAGCATTGCCGGAATACCAGTGAGGACCGTGCCATCAGGCAATTTTAATCGGTCGTCCTCGATCAAATCAGCACTGTAGCAGCCTCCTGTGGCACATTTGCCCGCCTGCAATAACAAAGGACGCTGCTCCATCAGTAAGTTGGTTGCCAAACGGGGTGAGATACTGCCGAGAAAGGGCTGGTAATCTTTGATTTTGATGCCGACAAGATCCAAGTTTTCGTGCTGTAATCCGGTATCTACCCGAGGCACGTCGATGCGCTGAATGTTGTCCCATGTCAAAACCCATTGGCCATGGCGGTGATAATAATGCACCTCTTGCTTTGACAAACTCACGCTGTGGGGTGGCTCACGCATTTTGAACCAACCGATCAACATTGCAACGATGGCTCCACTTAGAGCAAACACACCTATGAGGTATAGGCTGTGCGGCAACAGATTCAGTAAGATCACAGCGCAAATCAGTGCCACCACACCACCTAAAAAGGTGGTGAAACCGTTGCGTTTGGCGGTTGCGCGAATCAAAATTAATTCAACATCCTGATCGTTCATACTTTTCAAAACCCCAGCCACATCAAAAATCCCAAAAAAGGAAGTAACATATCAACATAATTGCTCCCCATATGACAACCAAACGCATACGTTGACAAAACGGGCAATCCGTTTTCCACCAAGCTTTTTTAGAATCGGTTTGTGGCACTGAATTACCTTTTGATTAAGACTTAACCTAAACAGTTGATTTGCCGTTATTCAACGTCACCAATGGTGGCATTTGCAGCAAACCGCAGCGAGCGTCAACAGCCTATTGGTCTATCAGCTTGTACGTTATGCTCACCACTATGGCTCAAAGTATATACCCGAGCCCCCTGAATTACAGCATCAAGGGGGCGAGTAGCAAAGTTAGACGTTTGCAGTTTGATAAGGGGGGTTAGTGGTCACGACTGACGAACCACGACGCTTAGCCAATTGCGCCACAACAATGGGCGTAAAGACCAAGGACAAAACAACAGAAAAACCAACGCCACCAGCAAGGACGACCGCCAGAGGTGGCCAGAATGTTCCCTCGCTGAACACCAACAAAGGGATAAAGCCGCCCACTGTTGTGAAGGTAGTAGACAAAATATGTCGTGAACAGCTCATGGTTTCCTGCACGATCTGTTGTAGATCCCCTACCCTTGCCTGAGGATTGGCGTTGATGGCAGCGATGACCACTATGGATCCGTTAATGGCCACCCCAATTAAGCCTGCACTGCCCAATAATGGGTTAAATCCAATCGGCAAGCCGGATAACCATAGGCTAAACATTCCCAATCCAACAGACAACACCGCCACTGCACCAATGAGTGAAGCCAATGGAACACTACGGAATGTTAGGATCAGCGTGGTCACCATCAATACCAGTAACACAGGCGCGTAAGTTGCCAATAGACCTAGCGCTTCTTGCTGCTCATCGGCATCCCCTGCCATTTTGATTCGATAGCCTTTGGGCAAGACAAAACCTTGTTCATCTAATTTTTCTTGCAACGCCCGGCTGGCATCAACTGCAGGTGTGTTAGGTAACAAAAAGGCTTCGACAATATTCACTCGTTCCGAATTCTTGCGGGTAATACCGGCAATACTGGAATTGAGGGAAAAATCGCCCAATGCAGAAACGGCCAACCAGCGCTGCTCTGCCGACAAATTTGCACTCAACAAGCCCAAGGCTTGCAGTTGCTCAACAGAATCTCGATTTTCCGCCGGTAAGCGCACACGAATAGGAATTTCTTCCGTGCCTTCCAAGATGGAGCCTCCGACTTTTCCATCCAGTGATGCCTGCAGTTGGCTGGCGATGTCATTTAATGACAATCCGGACAACGCCGCAGCATTGCGACTGACGTCCAATTTCAGCTCCGGCTCTCCCATTGTGATGGAAGCAATCGATTGAGTGATGCCAGGAATTTGCGCCATGGCCAAGCGAACCTGTTCACCCAACTGATGGATGACAGTCAAATCGGGACCGTAGATTTCCACGCCAATGGGCGCTGATATGGGCGGTCCTTGACCAAATGCCCGCACCACGATTTTAGCCTGAGGAAATCGCTCATCTAATTCCGCTTGCAGTTTACCAATCAACTTCGCGGCCTGCTGAACCGTATAGGTAGTAATTACGCCATTGGCAAAATGAGGCATATTGTCGCGGGTCATTACTTGATTGTAATACACCGAAGGAGCAGAACCACCCACCAACCAAGTGACCTGTTTAACGTCGTCAAGATTTGCAATGTAACGATCGATTTCGCGTACTGTTTGCTCCGTGCGCTCTATCGCCGTGCCATCGGGCATAAACACATACAACTCAAATTGATCGCGGTCAGCACTTGGGAAAAACACGTTTCCTAGCTGTCCAGCCAAGACAAAGCCCGCGATAGGCAAGGCACAGACAACCAGTAAAGGAAGCAAAGGTTTTTGAATCGCTCGGGTAATGTTACGGCGATACCAGTCGCTAAGTAATGGGTAGTCTATGCCACCTTTAAACCAAGTTACCTTTGCGCCAGTTTCCGGACGAGGTAAAAAGCGAGCAGCGAGGGCGGCGATGATGGTCATCGAAATAAACAGTGAGCCAATTAGTGCCATGACCACACTGATGGCAATAGAACTGATGAAATCGCCAATATTGCCCGGCAACAAAAAGATCGGCATAAAACCTAAAATAGTGGTTAAGGTCGACGCCAATAAGGGTGAAAATAAATGCTGAATACTGTGCACCAAGGCTTGCATTCGTGACAAAGAACGATCGAGCAAATTTGCGCGGATTTCATCGGTTATAACAATGGCATTATCGATCAATAGACCAATGGCTATGATGATCCCAAAAATCGACATCTGATGGATCTGTTCGTCATAAAAACTTAAAGAGAAGATGGCAAATGCGGCACTCAATGGCAACGACAAGCCTACGATCAAAGCTGAGCGCATGCCCATAAAAAGCAGCACCACTATCATCACCACCAAACACCCCATGAGTAGGTTTTCAGTCAGGTCCACCAAGCGATTATGGGTGTAAATATTCTGTTCAAATACAATTTCGGCGTTCACGTTTCCCTGATAGAGGGAATTAAAATCCTGCAAGGTTGCTTTGGCCGCGTCTGTCCAAGTATCCACTCTCACGGTAGGTTGCATTCGCAAGGCCACGAAGACGACTTGCTTAGAATCCACCAAAGCGACATTCGTTACAGGTTGACGCTTGCTGCGCTCCACCGTGGCAATGTCGCCCAAGCGCAAAAATCTGGTTCCTTCACTGACATGTAAAGGAATATTGCGGATTACGTCTAAGCTCGATAATTCCTGAGCTACTTGAACACGCACATTATATTGATCACTGCGCAGTACGCCGGCCGGCAATTTAGGATCTGCAGCGGCAATGCGCTGACTAACTTGCTCCACAGTTAACCCCGCGCTGACCAACTTTTGCGAGTCAATCTGCACACTGACTTCTTCTTGCCAATCGCCGTAGACCCGAACGATCTCGGTACCCGGAACATTCCGTAATCGGTCCGCCAATTCTTGAGACATGCGGGTAATTAATGACATTGGCGAGTCATAACCGTCTGCCGCACCTAACGCAATTAGCAGTGTAAAGCTGGTTGCTCCGCGTTTTTCATCTAACTCAGGTTCGCCAGCACCCGCCGGGAATTTTTGTTTGGCGTCAGATAAACTATCTCGCAGTTTGGAGAAGATTTGTTCGTTATTGGTATTATCAACCCAAGCTTGCAACTCTACATTGATAGCTGAAATTCCAGCCCGAGAGGTGGATTTAATTTCCTTCACTTCGTACAACTGACGTAACTCATCCTCGATAACGTCACTCACCAGAGCTTCTACACGTTGCGCTGAGGCACCAGGATAAGGTGTGAGGATCAGCACATTGCGGGTGTCAATTCGTGGGTCCTCTAAGCGAGGTAAGGTAGACACCGCTGACAAACCCGCCACCAAAATGATCACGATACTCAATACGAGCAAGTGTCCATTGGAGAAAAAGCAGCTGTACCAGGGTCCTTTATTGCCGAATGAATTCACTGACATATCAATCTGCCTGCCCGTTGTTTGCCACTTTATCGGCAAAGCTCAATACCTGCTGCCCAGGCACAAGCCTCTGAGTACCGCTGATTACCAACCAATCCTTCTCGCTCAGAGCACCAGAGACAAACGCACGCTCGCCTTCACTATATAAAACCTCAACGGACTTTGAAGTTACCGGGTGTTCGCCCAGCTCAGGCACGACAAACAATGTCCATAACCCGCGGATCCCGCTGGTTAAAGCTTGTTTGGGAACCCATACACCGGATTGTCCTACCACTTTTTGATAACGATAAGTTGCCAAATCACCGGCAAGGATTGCCTGATTGTTTGGCACCGACAGTCTAAAGACCACATCAATGGTTCGGGTGTCGAGTTTACGCTGCGCAGAAATCGACTTGATCACCGCATCAAAGGCTTGTTGATTGACAGTTAATTGACTGATTTGTCCCACAGACAAACCTTGAGCTTGTTCGCGAGGCAGTGCGATGCGCACATCCAACTGGTCAGTACGTTGGATGTGAAAGACCGGCTGCCCTACTCCGACAACTGTGCCTGGATCGATGGGACGGGCGATGATGGTGCCACTTTCAGAGGCAACCAAAACAGATTTTTGTAGTTCCACTGCAAGGGAGTCAATTTTGGCAGACACTTCGTCTGCTCTGGCCTTAGCCACAGTTAAGGCTTGTGTTGCTTCATCCAAGCGTTGACTGGAGTCGAGTTTTTTTGCGACCAGTTCTGCTACCCGCTTTTGCGACAAGTTGGCCAATTGCAGATCTGCCTTTGCACTGGCAAGTGCCGCTTTAAGCTCATTCATTTGAGCGTCTAGGCGTGCGGTATTTAGGCGCGCCAATTTTTGCCCTTCTACGACGTAATCCCCTTCATCGACCCACAATTCAACCACTTCTCCGGAAAGTTCAAAACCTACCTGGCTTTCACTACCGGATTCAACTCTGCCATAAGCAAGTTGTGTTTCCAGATAATTGGGGTCTACTTGTATTGGACGCACTGGAACTTGATGCAACTTTGCCGTGTTTGGCGGTGGCGCGACCTGACCGGTGCCCGCAACGACCATCAAACCTGCAATTGCCAGCATTGGGACGACCAATGTGACGGCGATGATAAGACGACGTTTGGTCTGGTTCATAGATAGGTTGGACATAAGCTTTTGGCACTCAAGAAAAGGTTAACGTTTGTAATTTAGGCTAGGATAGTATATAAATACTAGACCGTCTAGTATGATAATTAAAATTTGCTTCGGACAGAAAAAAATGGTCATACCCAAACAGGCATAAATAAGGCAAACTAGCTGGTGCTTCTGACGCCTAAGTGCTACTTAAAAAAGAAATTGCAGTAATGAAAAAAGACTCGTTATCAACAATGACCCATTCGGCCAGCGGCAATAAAAAGCTGCAGTCGCAGAAAATAGAAGATGCCTCCTCTGCAAGCTGTGCTGCAGGACGGGCCTCCGCCGGTCGTCCAAAGAGTCAGCAGAAGCGCTTTGACATCTTATTTGCGGCCAGTCATTTGTTTTTAGAACAAGGTTTTTCATCGACTTCAATGGACTTGGTTGCCCAACGAGCGGGTGTTTCAAAACAAACGGTTTATTCCCACTTTAACAGCAAAGACGCCTTATTCAGTGCTGTCATTACGCACAAATGCACCGAATACCAACTGGACCAAGAGCACATGAGCGATACCCAGATGGCCCCGCTGGAAGCACTCTTGCAAGTGGGACATCAACTGATGCGCTTGCTACAGGATCCACAGGTTATTGCTATGCATCGAGTGGTCATTGGCGAGGCCGCCACTGCACCTCGGGTAGCCAAATTGTTTTTTGATGCAGGTCCGCAAAACGGTATGACTTTACTCAGCGGATTCTTATTCAACAATCAACATTTAAATCTTGATGCCCAACAGGCTGAATACTTTTCCTGTGCTTATTTCAATTTACTCAAAGGGGATTTTCACTTGCGAAGTCTGTTAGGGCTTACTTACTCCATGAGTGAAGAAGAGCAGGACGAACATGTTAGAAGAGCCGCTAAAAATGTACTTCTGATGATCAGTCAATCGGCTGCTGACTCAAAACTTTAACAATATAAGGAATCGGCGGTGTTGAATCGGTTAAATTTTCCTGCCCGGCAAATGTTTGTGATGTGTTTGATTTGGCTTGCCTTGGGCGCTTGTCGAGCCACTCAAAGTTCGCACTCTGAACCAAAATTCAACGAAGATCCTGTGAAGCAGGGTCAACTAGCTGTTTCCGAGAATCGATTTACCCTCTTCAGTATCGACAGTGCTGCAGAGCCTTTGCCTGGTGTAAATTTGAATTTAATGGCCCTTTCTCGAATTGAACAAGAATGCGGTATTCAACCACCAAGATTCCGGGGCCTCGAGCTAAATTTAAGGAGCATCACTCCCGAGCAACTGAACTTTCTTCGTCTATACAATGAAGTGGTGTTCAGAGGCTGTTGGACCTTTATGAAAGACTATCCCAGCGCTAGAAAATAGTTCTGACTATCAAGCAAATGTCGCTTCATCGAAGTGTTTTTTTTGATAGAATCTGCACCCAGCCTCAAACGCAATCGAGCGCAACCCTTCCGATTTTTGACGCCAGCACATGACAGGTGGAAAATGAACTTTAAAGGCGAACACATTCTTTCCGTGGGACAATTTGATAGAGACTCGATCCAAAGAGTTTTTGACGTCGCCAACCAGATGACTCCCTACGCCAAACGGCAAAAGCGCACAAAAGTACTCGATGGTGCGATCTTGGGAAATCTGTTTTTTGAACCCAGTACTCGCACCCGAGTCAGTTTTGGTACGGCATTCAATCTGCTTGGCGGCGAAGTTCGCGAAACCACCGGCATGAGCAACTCGGCACTGGCCAAAGGTGAGTCGCTGTTTGATACGGCACGGGTACTCAGTGGTTATTCCGATATCATCGCCATGCGCCATCCACACAATGGTTCGGTAGCAGAATTCGCACAAGGTAGCCGTGTGCCAGTCATCAACGGCGGCGACGGTTCCAACGAACACCCCACCCAAGCCTTACTCGATTTGTACACCATTGGTAAAGAGCTTCAATACCATGGTGACCAAATTGATGGGATCCACATCGCCATGATTGGTGATCTGAAATACGGTCGAACCGTACACTCACTGTCGCGACTTTTGAGTTTGTACAAGAATGTACGCTTTACCCTGATTTCGCCCAATGAATTGAGTATGCCCAGTTCAGTGTTGGATTGTTTGGAAAATGCCGGCCACAAAGTTACCGTGACGGACCAATTGGAGGGTAGCTTGGACGTCGATATTTGCTACCAAACCCGAATCCAAGAAGAGCGCTTTGATTCCCAAGAAGAAGCCAACAAATATCGCGGAAAATTCAGACTTAACCAGCAAATCTACACCAAGCATTTCCAATCCAAAACGGTCATTATGCACCCTCTTCCAAGAGACTCACGGGCGGATGCCAATGAACTGGATAACGACTTGAACTTGAATCCCAATTTGGCCATTTTTCGCCAAACCGACAACGGTGTTTTGGTACGCATGGCCTTGTTTGCGTTAACCTTGGGCGTAGAAAATCTGGTCTCAAAATACGATCGTGACGTACACTGGTACAGCAGTAAGAATTAGATAAGAGAATTATGCAGCAATCAGAGAAATTATTTTTACAAGCACAAAAACACATTCCCGGCGGCGTGAACTCGCCAGTCCGCGCTTTCAAAGCGGTGGGAGGCACACCTCCATTCATCGTCAAAGCAGACGGCCCTTATATCTACGATGCAGATGGCAAGCGTTATATCGACTACGTGCAATCCTGGGGACCGATGGTATTGGGTCATAACAATGACAAAATCCGTCAGGCCGTTATCGATGCCGCCCACAATGGTTTGAGTTTTGGTGCGCCCACCGAATCAGAAGTGACCATGGCCGAAATGGTCAGCTCGCTGGTGCCATCCATGGAAATGCTGCGGATGGTCAACTCCGGTACTGAAGCCACCATGAGCGCCATTCGTTTGGCACGGGGCTTCACCAATCGCGATAAAATTCTCAAATTTGAAGGTTGTTACCACGGCCACGCCGATTCACTATTGGTGAAAGCGGGCTCTGGTGCTTTGACCTTAGGTGTGCCAAGCTCTCCAGGCATTCCTGAAGATTACGCTAAGCACACGCTAACCGTCGAATACAACAATTTAGATTCGGTCAGAGCGGTATTTGAACAGGTAGGTCAAGACATCGCCTGCATTATCGTTGAACCCGTCGCTGGCAACATGAACTGTATACCTCCGGTCGATGGTTTCTTACAGGGGCTACGGGCTATCTGCGATGAATATGGTACGGTGCTGATATTCGATGAGGTGATGACGGGCTTTCGAGTCGCCTTAGGTGGTGCGCAAGAGCGTTACCAAGTCAAACCAGATTTAACTTGTCTGGGTAAAGTAATTGGCGGCGGTATGCCAGTGGGTGCTTTTGGTGGCAGAGCCGACATCATGCAGCACATTGCTCCGAGCGGCCCCGTATACCAAGCCGGAACATTATCTGGAAATCCGGTTGCTATGGCAGCAGGTCTTGCAGCCTTGACGCAAATCCAACAGCCCGGAATGTATGACACATTGAGTCGCAACACTCAGGTGCTTGCCGAAGGCATTCAAGCATTGGCTCGCGCCAACAACATTCCTATGACGGTAAATTATGCCGGCAGTATGTTTGGCTTGTTCTTTACCGACGTAGAAAAAGTCACTAATTATCAGCAAGCGATCAATTGTGATACTCAGAGATTCAGCCGGTTTTATCACGCAATGCTTGATCACGGTGTTTATATGGCCCCTGCATCTTACGAGGCGGGCTTTGTTTCCCTTGCCCACGATGAAGAAATCATTAAACAAACGCTCAGTATTGCCGAACAGGTTCTGAGTCAGTTGAAGTGATGATCTGACCTTGGTTTTTCCGTGAATTCGTGTCATAAACCAAGGTTAAGTGTAAACAAATCCAATAGTTGCTAAGCTTTGCCAAATCGAAGGACAAAGCCTTTTTGTAGGGTATAAATAGACCGCAATGGTAGATCAACTGCTTCAACCTGTGAGTTTGGTGCTACTGACCGTCATCTTGGTGATGGCGGTGGCATTGTGGCGTTTGAAGCGGAAACTAAAAAATCAGTTAGAAGCGCAACAGACTTTGTTTGCCAATGCACAACGGCCAATTAGCCAAACACGCTTGGATGAGGCAGATAAGCGCTTTTTGGGTAAAGCCGATGAAGCCTTGCGTCTGACTCAAACCTTTCAGAAGTTTGTCCCCCGTCAATTTGTTGAGCATTTTGCCAAACACGGCTCAGATACTCTGGAATTGGGGCGTGCGGACGAAGACGAAGTCGCAATTTTGTTCTGCGATATCCGAGGCTTTACAGGTCTATCGGAAAAAATGACACCACAGGAATTGATGAAGTTTCTCAATTCTTATTTTCTGCGTATGAACGATCCGATTCACCAAAATGGTGGATTTATCGATAAATTCATCGGCGATGCCATTATGGCGCTGTTTGACCACCCAGATGGTACCAATGCGGACAAAGCCAAAGATGCGATTCACGCCGCCATTGACTTACGCTATGCCCTGAATGTTTACAACCAACATCGGCAAAACAGCGGTTATCCACCGGTCAATATCGGCGTGGGGGTGCATTTTGGTCCGGTGATCATCGGCACGGTCGGTTCTGACGATCGTATGGATACCACGGTAATTGGAGATAGTGTAAATATTGCCGCTCGGTTGGAGACGCTAGCACCTCGATTTGGCTCAGACATTATCGTCAGCTCGCAACTACTGGAAACTGCCGAAGCGCAAGGCCGATTTGCCTACCGTATTCTCGATTGGGTACGGGTCAAAGGCCGTAAAACCCCTGTAGAGGTATATGAAATCCTCGATCATCTGCCAGAACAAGAACAATCGCAAAAGCTCGCCACCGGCGAATGGATCAGCAAAGGCATTCAATTTCGCATCAAGCAAGATTGGCAAAATGCGTTGGATTGTTTTTCCCAAGCCTTGTTGATCAGCCCAACTGACCCTTTGATTATCCATCACATGGAACAATGCCATCGATTACAAACAGAGCATCTGCCGCAGAACTGGGATGGCGCTCTGTCCCTCTAGTCTTTGCTTGCCACTTCAATTGGTATTAACTCGGATACCTAAGTATCGTTGTTCAGATTTTAGTCTGCTCAAACATGAGCTTTAATAGACCTCGTTGAAACAACTTACTTAACTTTAAACCGAGGAATTTAACCATGTTGAAAATTGTTAAAGCTTCTATCTTAATCGCTTCTACTTCTTTTATCTTTGCTGGCAACGCTCAAGCGGGCATCGAAGATGATTTGCAAAACATCTGTAACATCGTCAAAACCGATGACAAAGGTGAATTGCGTAAAAAAATGAAAAAGGTTCAGTCTGACTATCGTCTGAAACTGAAAGATTACTACTCAGGTGTAACCTGTGGCGGCAACAGCCTAATCCGCACTGCAATGTTGAACAACGCAGTAGAAACCGGCGAGTTGATGGTCAAGCAGATGCCTAAGAGCGACTTGACTGCCCCTGAGCAAGACGGCAAAACGCTACAAGCGTGGATTGCAGAAAACGGTTTGGATGCATCGCCTATCGCTGCGGTTATCCAAGAGCGTATCTAACTCTGAAATTGTGAACTAATCAGTTCGAACTGAACGACCCAGTTCAACATGGTATGCAGGTTTCAACAGCCTGCAACTCGGGAAATGGCCTCACCACTATGAGGCCATTTTTCGTTGCTAAAATTGATTGAGCTTGATAAAGGTTTGTGAGGGCGCGAAAAATGCGGCGCCAGTCTCGGCCACAGCATAATCCAACCACTTGTCGTAATTGCCTTGCTCATCGCCAAAAATCATACTTTTGAGAATCGCCGCGAAAACCTCTGGCGAGTGGGCACATGCAACCAAAAACAACCCTTTAATGGTCATGTCGCCGTAGGGCATACTTTGATTGAGGATCAGATGCCGTGTGCCGTCCTCATCTTGACAACGACTGCGCACTAAATGGGAGTAGTCTGCTAGCTCCTCCTCATCTAATGGTCTATCACTTTCTTTGTGACGGCCCATGATCTCTTCTTGAAATTTCTTCGGTAGTCGGTGCCAGCGATCAAATTCCACGTGATAGCGCTGCACGTGCACATAGCTACCACCAGCAAAGTCAGGATCTTCGTCACCAACGATGGCGACATCCAGTTTGCGCATCCCTTTGGGATTATCTGAACCGATAACGAATCCATGTAGATCTCGTCCATCGAGATAGCGAAACCCTTTTATTTCTTCAAACAACTCCACATGGGTTTTAAGGATTTCGCACACTTCACAGCCGATGGCAAAACACACGTCGGCGCGATCTGCACGGATCTGAATAAACAGATCACAAGGAGAAACGGGGGCATGGCGATCTTCACACTGCATATCAGGAAAGGGCGACAATTCCACGGGCACCGGCCCAGGATACAATTCACTCCAATAGTTGTTCCCCACCGCAATCATACCGCTGACCATGGCTTCATAATGTTCATTATCATAGTGCTCAAACACATCCAAAATGTGCGCAAGCTTGGCACGAATGACTTGAGCATCGTCGTCAATCACGTTGAACATTAAATATTGCGCGTGCAGATTGGGCTCTGCACAGACGCCTTTTTGCGGTTGGCTCATGAGTTCACTTTGGTTTAAAAATCAATAGCCTGCGGCTTGGCCATCTTTACGGGTTTCGGATGCGCCATAATATACCCCAGTTTTTGGATCCCGCATAATGGCTTGATAGCCACCAAAGGCTCCCGACACATCCCGCAGTACGTGGCCCATTTGCACCAGCGTTCGACGAGTTTTCACATCAAAGCCACTTTCCAAGCTGACATAGCCTCCATCGACCATGATCTCATCGGTAGGCTGGCTAGAGCCACTATGTAGAATACGAGGGGCGTCGCCGGCCTCTTGTAAGTTCATACCAAAGTCGATGAGATTGACAATAATTTGCGCATGCATTTGCGGTTGGGTACCGCCTCCCATTACACCAAAGCTCAACCACGGCTTGCCGTAGCGAGTCACAAAGGCTGGGATAATAGTATGGAAGGGACGTTTGCCTGGTGCATACACATTAAAATGACCTTCTTTAAGACTGAACATTTCACCGCGGTCTTGCAAGATGAACCCCAGATCTGTGGGCGTCATACCCGAGCCCATGCCACGGTAATTGGATTGGATCAGTGACACCATATTACCTTCTTTATCTGCCGTGGTGAGATAAATCGTGTCGCCATGATAGATGCCGGCGTCATAACGTTTTGCAGCCTTGCTATCGTCAATTAACTTGCGTCTTTGTTGGGCATATTCTTTAGATATCAGCCAATCCACTGGGATCTTATTGAATTCCGGATCGGCGTAATATTTGGCGCGGTCCTCAAATGCCAGCTTTTTGGCTTCAACAAAAGTATGAATGTATTCCGGTGATCCAAAGCCCATTCCTTCAATGTCATATTGCTCCAAAATATTGAGGATTTGCAGTGCCGCTATGCCCTGACCGTTAGGTGGTAATTCCCATACATCGTAACCTCGGTAATTGCTCGACACCGGTTCAACCCACTCAGAGGTGTGGCTGGCTAAATCCTCATAGCTTAAAAAGCCACCTTGTTCTTTCATATAGGCGGCAATAATGCGGGCAATGTCGCCTTTATAGAAAGCATCACGTCCGCCGGTGGCAATTTTCTCTAAAGTGTTGGCCAGACGCTGGTTAACAAAAATATCGCCCTTGGCAGGTGCCTTGCCACTAGGCATATAGGTCTCTGCAAAGCCGTCGAATTTACTCAGAATCGGCACGCTGCGCTGCATGTAATAGGCAATCAACTCGGAAACCGGGAAACCTTGTTTAGCATACTCAATAGTGGGCGCGAGAATTTCGGCCATCGGCAAATTACCAAACTTGCCGTGCAGCTCAAACCAGCCGTCCACCGCACCCGGTACCGACACCGGCAGAGGTCCATGGGAAGGAATAGCGGTCATGCCGTTTTCTTTGAAGTATTCCAGTGTCAACGACTTAGGCGAGCGACCTGATGCATTGAGCCCATAGAGTTGTTTGGTTTTGGCGTCCCATACAATGGCAAACAGGTCACCTCCGATTCCGTTTCCTGTCGGCTCAACCAACCCTAACATGGCATTGGCGGCGATCGCCGCATCGATGGCATTACCGCCCTTTTTCAGAATGTCCAAACCAACTTGGGTGGCAAGAGGTTGACTGGTGGCGACCATGCCGTTTTGGGCAATCACTTCTGATCTCGAAGCAAACGGCTCTCCAGTAATTCGATCGTAAGCCGAAGCGATTTGGCTAAACAAAACTGAAAGGGTAATGCACAGAACACGAGAATAGGGTTTCATCTGTTTTCCATTTGAAAGACAACTGTGGTCAAAGGATACGCTTTACATTCAAGGCTTTAAAGTCTAATCCGCAAATGATGTTGGCACGACAAAAACGAAAAAGCCCCGTGCGCGATACACGGGGCTTGGTGATTTACAGATGGGGCTTTGTTATTGTTATTTTACGCCCATCCTTCTCCCTGAAAGAAATGGCTTACTTACGTGAACCGGTGAAATCTGGATAAGCTTCCAAACCACACTCGCTCATGTCTACACCATCGAATTCTTCTTCTTCGCTGACACGAATACCCATGATAGCTTTCAGTGCCAACCAGACCACTAAGCTGGTAACAAAGACCCAGACGAAGATGGTCAATGCGCCAATTAGCTGTCCAGAGAATGAAGCACCGCCGTCATCAGTCAGTGGGTTGGTAACAGGAACCAACAATAGACCCAACAGACCGACTACACCGTGAACTGAGATAGCGCCCACAGGATCATCAATTTTCAATTTGTCCAAGGCAATGATGCTACCGACTACCAACAATCCGCCTAATGCACCGAATAGAGTCGCTTGCAATGGAGTGGGAGTTGAAGGTTCAGCGGTGATAGCCACAAGACCCGCCAACGCACCGTTTAATGCCATGGTTAAATCTGCTTTACCGAACAAGATGCGAGCTAGAATCAATGCTGCCACCAAACCGCCAGCTGCCGCTGCGTTGGTGTTCATGAATACAACCGCTACGCTGTTGGCGCTTTCCACTGACGCAGTTGCCAAAACAGAACCGCCGTTGAAGCCGAACCAACCCATCCACAGGATGAAAGTACCCAAGGTAGCCAAAGGTAGGTTCGCACCTGGGATTGCATTGATTTTGCCATCTGCAGTGTATTTACCCTTACGAGCACCCAAGACTAATACACCAGCTAAAGCAGCAGCGGCACCAGCCATGTGGACGATACCTGAACCGGCAAAGTCAGAGAAACCAAGGTCACCCAGAGTGTACATACCAAACACGGGTTGGCTGCCCCAAGTCCAGCGACCTTCCATTGGGTAGATAAAGCCAGTCAACACCACACAGAAAGCCAAGAAGGCCCACAGTTTCATACGCTCAGCGACCGCACCAGAGACGATAGACATGGCTGTAGCCACAAATACCACTTGGAAGAAGAAGTCAGCTGAAGGTGCATAGGTTGCAGGTTCAGCAGCGCCGGTGGCACCGTCACCTGTAATGTCTTTTAAGAACCAACTAAAGTCATCGCCACCGTACATGATGGAATAACCGCACACCATATACATGATGCAAGCAATTGAATACAAGGCGACGTTTTTAGTCAGAATTTCGGTAGTGTTTTTAGCTCTTACCAAGCCGGCTTCGAGCATAGTAAAACCTGCCGCCATCCACATGACGAGAGCGCCGCAGATGAGGAAATAAAAGGTATCTAGTGCATACCCGAGTTCAAATGTGATTTCCATGATTATCTCCTATCAGTTAAATGGCTTCGCCGTCGGTTTCACCAGTACGAATGCGCACCGCGTGCTCAAGGTCGTACACAAACACTTTTCCGTCGCCGATCTTGCCGGTTTTCGCTGCGCCAACAATGGCTTCAACCAAACGCTCAACATGATCGTCTTGAACGGCGATTTCTAATTTGACTTTAGGTAAGAAGTCCACCTGATACTCTGCACCACGGTACAATTCAGTATGTCCTTTTTGACGTCCAAAGCCTTTCACCTCGGTGACTGTTAAGCCATCGATACCGATTTCGGAGATTGCTTCGCGAACATCGTCTAGCTTGAACGGCTTAACGATCGCTGTGACTAGTTTCATTGTGTTGCTCCCAGTGATTATTATTGGTTTTCAATAACGCTGCTTACATAGAACAAGTCCTATGCCACAAATTATTTTCATTATTATTCAACAGGTTATATCTTTTAAGCAAGATAAGAGCGGATTTTGAGGCACCAATTTGGTGCATTGGCACCAAAATGACTCAATGGGTATCAGTCATATTGTGAGTGACAACCAGATTCAGGCGGGGAACTATCTCATTATGATGAGACTCTAGCTTTGCAGAAACTCCGATTAATCAACTCGAGACCAATCTTTGAATTTGCGGGATAACGAAGAGCAATATTCGGCGCCAGCGCGCCCGAAACTGACTGGCGTGCTGAGCGTCTCGGTCGCTTTGCACCTGTTAATTGGTTTTCTGTTGTTCCGCGAGTATCAAACTGAACGGGAAAGTGTTGCAACACCACCTGCCCCGATTCAAGCCAAGCTGGTATTTGTCGATCTTCCACCAATCCCAACTCAAGCGCCTGAATCTGAGCCTATACCGTCTGAAATAGTCGAACCAACAACGCCGGATATGGACACTCAACCCGATATTGATACAAGGGCAGAAGTGCCCGCAGAGCAGTCTCAGCCAATCGAGCCACCAGCCACTGCAGCGACTCAAAATCAACAACGAGAGGACTTACCGCCCATTGTGGCTCAGCCTAAAACTGCGGAAGAAAACCCGATTAACTTGCGCAGTTTAGCGAAACAACACTTGCAAGGAATCGAAGCCCAAAGGCAGCAAGACTTTGTTGCCGGACAAGCCGGTGCTTTTCGACAGCAACAGATATCACCAGAACTGAGGGGAGAGCCAGTGGACCCCTTTATTACCGAGGACGAAAAGTTACTTGAGTCAATGCAAGTGAATGTTGATTGTAGTTCCAGTGCAGCGAAAACCGTGGCCGTATTGTCGATGTTTACCGGCGGGGCTTTGCGCTGTACTGACGGTCCATCTGTGACCCCTTACATTCAAAATCGCTTAAACAAGGGGGTTGCGATTGACAAGGAGAGTCACAGCGCGCTGGATTCACAAACCAAATAGCTTTTCCCAGAATGTCTTGCGCTCTTCGACCTTCGGATTTTTGACATCACATTTCTGCTTACGTTTAGGTAGCGATTCGGTAATGGCCGGTAAGCTGACACTGGTTTGACAGCCCGCTTCGGTGGGCTTACCGGTATCGGGATTAAAGTGTGCGATGGCCAAACCTTTTGGAAACCGGCGCACTAGAGATTTTGGCTCTTGTCGGTTTTGATAGTCGATGAAGATTTGCAACGCACCGCTTGAGCCTGTCAAACCGGTAGATTGATTATCATCGTGGCCGATCCAAGTCGTGATCAACATATTCTTGTCAAACCCGCTAAACCAACTGTCTCGGTAATCATCTGTGGTGCCCGTTTTACCCGCCATATTTACCGAAGGAAAGCGGCTGCGGATCTGTTTGGCTGTGCCTTCAAGAGTAACTTTGTGCAAAGCAAAGTTAATCAGATAGGTGACTTGCTCGCTAAATTCTTGCACGGCAGGAGTATCAAACTGCCACAACACTTGGTCGTCAGCAGACAAAATGGCATTGACTGTATGAAGTTTGTATTGGAGACCATTGTTGGCAAGGGTTTGATACGCCTGATTAATTTCAAGAGGGGAAAGATCTAAGGCTCCCAATGTCAGTGCTGGGTGTTCAGGAATATAACGCTCAACACCTAATCGATTGAGCGTTCGAGCCACTTCAGACAAGCCAAGATTTAAGCCCAAAGTCACTGTGGGTACGTTTAACGAGTGGCTCAGAGCATACAAAAGAGAAACCTGGCCGCGGAATTGTTTGTCCGAGTTTTGAGGTTTCCACAACTCCCCTTTTTCACCGGGAAGTTCAATGGGTTCATCTTGCAAAGGCGTCGCCAGGGTGTACTGGTGAGATTGTTCTAGTGCGGTTAAATATACAGCGGGCTTGATTAGTGAACCAATTGAACGGCGCGCATCCAAAGCTCTATTGAAGCCTTTATATTGAGTATGACGGTCCCCCACTATGGCACGGATTTCACCGCTGTCTATTTCGCTTATCACCATCGCGCCTTGCAAATTCTCTTTGCTGCGCTGCTTTTCTAAGCTCAATAACCCTTGGCTTAGGGCTGATTCTGCTTTGCGCTGGGCATTGGAATCCATTGTGGTGAATACCTTAACCCCAGACTGGCGAATATCTGGGTTCGATAGAACTTGCCGCAGTTCACGTTGTACCTTGTCCATAAACGCTGGATGCTTGCCTTTGGCCAAAGTGGCACCCGTAGCGACTTGAATAGGCTCAGCGACCACACTCTGGAAGGTTTGTTTATCGATGCGGTTGTTCTCAAATAGCAGTCTTAGCACGACATCGCGCCTAGCCATGGCCCGATCGGGAAAACGTCTTGGGTTGTAATAAGACGGACCTTTGATCATGCCAACCAAAGTTGTCACCTCATTCAGGTTCAGCTCGTTAAGGGGACGGTCAAAATAAAAGTAACTGGCCAAGCCAAACCCATGTACCCCAGTGGCACCATTTTGTCCCAAAAACACTTCATTGAGGTAGGCTTCGAGGATTTCATCTTTGCTGTAGCGGGCATCGATCAGTAGTGCCATTAACGCTTCTTTGATCTTGCGAGACAGGGATTTTTCATTGCTTAAATAGAGATTTTTAATCAATTGCTGAGTAAGGGTACTGCCACCCTGAACCGCTTTACCGGCCGATATATTGGCGATTAAAGCTCGGACAATAGCCAACGGAGCGACACCATGATGCTGATAAAAGTTTTTGTCTTCCACCAGAATCAGCGCATCGATGAGACTCTTGGGCACCTCGCTCAGCTTCACCAACATGCGATCTTCCCGCCCCACATTCACCAGGCGAGTAACCAGCCAGGGCTCTAAGCGAAATTGATTGAGGCTTTGGCCGCTATTGACGTTTTCGATACTGGCAACGCGCCCTTCTTTCAAAGTCAATGCGAGGGTTTGTTCTTGTTGGTAACCATCAGGAAAATGAAAGGCGCGCTGAAAAATAGAGAATCGCCCATTGCGATAACTGTATTCTCCAGTACTTTGGGCCACGCTAACCCGTCGATAGCCCAGCAGGGAAAGCTCTTCGATAACTTCTTTACTGGTAATTTCTTCTTTGAGTGTCAATGTCAGTGGACGCGCGAATATCTGTGCAGGCACTTGCCATTTGTTACCGGAAAATTGATGTTTAATGGTGGCATCTAAATAAAACAAATAGGCGGCCATTAACACAAAGAGTAAAAACAACAATTTGCCGTAGTGGGCTTTTAGCCAACGAAATGGATTGAGTTTGTGTGCCAGAGTCATAGAAATTCGAGTGGTTTACAACAGCGCAGAAGTGTAACAAGCTCGCCAACAAGCCACAATTGCCATTGCGCAATTGATTTTATGGTAAGCCAAAGCGTCGAACAGAACCTTGTAGATTGGTAGTCGATTCAGAATGGGGCACGTCAAGGACATGCACCTTGCGCTGTTCAATCATACTAATAGCATCCTGAATAAAATTCTGCTGATTGAAAAGAGCGTCGAAAGTGCCATTAGCCTGCAATTTTGTCAGGCCCTCTAGAATTCTGTCATGCAATGCTTGATCGTCTTTTCGCACAAAAAAGAACATAAAATTCGGATAATAGAGTACATGATTAGGCGCAATCTCTATCTCTTTGTCTTGGTAAACGTTCAATTCGTCGAAAACTTCGGTCACGCCGCGAGGATAATAGTCAACAAACTGCTGAGCTAAGAGTTTGAATCCATTGTAATAATCGGATGTCGCCACGTTAAACCCGTTGTTTCTTAGCACGACAGTGTCCGGCCAATCGAAGCCTTGCACGGCGGTCAACGTCTTGAGTTGTTCGATGGACAGTTCGGGGTCAAAACGAAAGCGATTGGCGCGATGGATCAGAAAAACCCGATAACCAAACAAGCCCTGTATCAGAGGCACCCGAATGGGTAAGTATCGATTTTCCCTGTCCTCCGTAGTTACTGTCCACAGAATGTCCAACAAACTACGATCCAATGCTACCAGTTGCCTATTTTGCAGCATTTCGACATTGTTCGATTTAAGGGATAGTGCTCCATATTGGTCTTCGGTCGCCGCTAACGCCGCCTGCAACAGGTCACGAAAATAGGTGTATTGAGCCACAGTCCCTTTCGTGGGTTCGGGGATGCGCAAATGAGACCGAGTTAGGTCCGCTGCCCCAATACTATAGCTGACGAACAGACCCGGCATGACTATCGCCAGCGACAGAAATTTCAACGATAAGGAAAAAGCACGCATAATCGATTTCTCATAACGAACTTTGTTTAGCATACACAACTTGTCTCGCTATTACCTTTTTTTCTTCACACTCGATGTAGCTTGGGCGGAAGCGGGATCGTCAGGCCAGTAATGTTTCGGATAACGACCTTTCATTTCTTTTTGCACCTCCTTGTAACTGCCTCGCCAAAACGACGCCAAATCACCGGTAGTTTGTATCGGACGACCCGCTGGAGACAGCAGAGACAATTGCAGCGGTAATTTGCCGCGAGCAACGCAGGGAGTTTCACTCAAGCCATAGACTTCTTGAATACGAATCGACAAAGTGACTCTGTGACCTTGATAATCTAACGGGTGTGACCTTCCTGTCGCACTCGTATAGTGAGTGGGAAACAGTTGTTTCAACTCAGACTGTTGCTGCCATGTCAGCCAATGGTGGCTTAATATTTCCAGCCAATTCAGTTGCTGCAACTGCTTTAATGAGGTTACGTTGTCCAAATAGGGCGATAGCCAACTTTCCACAGAGTCTAAAACCTTACTTTCGTCCAGCACAGGCCACTCACCCGGAAACCATTCACTGGCCAGTTTCAGTCGCGCGAGCCACTGCCATACCGATTCAGGCCAAGCTAAAAAGGCTAACCCCTGCGCTCGTATCTGCTCAAGTATCACTGCCTTACCCCGTTGCCTATCGCTGAGCGAAGTTGAACGAGATGACAGTTCGATTCTCCCTAAACGTTCCACCGTACGTGCCGCTATGGATTGCTTTTGAGAATGCCAATAAACCCTCTCTTGAACCTCAATTTTGTCAGAAAAAGCGCTCATTACCCACTTTTCGTCGATAGGATGGGCAAGACGAATTTGACTGTCGGCCTGATCCCCTGCCATCAATTGTGTAATCACCAACCAAGGGGCGTCGCACTCCCCTTCGTCTTTAGCTAGCCAATTTGCGCCATTACCATTCACCAATTGATAACCACCATTTGAGCGCCGCTTTGCCAAATGGTCTGGATAGGCATAAAGCAACAAATGAGCAATCACAGTATGCATGTCTTCGACCACCCAAGGAATTGAGATGCGGCAGTTTAGTCGCTGAGCCCAGCGCTTTGCTTGTTTCCAAATAAGATGATGTGGCTCTCGATTAAGCAATTGCAAATGGTGTTCTAGCAAAGGTGACGTGGCAAGACGTCCATTAGACTCATGTAATGCCACCAGCACGGCAGCCCCTTGGCTGCAGATGGTTCCTTTTTGCTTGGCTTCGAGCAACAGATTGGCCCAGCGAGGATGGCAACCAAACTCACTCAAGGCACGCCCTTTAGAGGTTAAACTACCCTGTTGATCCAGCGCGCCAAGTAGGATCAGCGTATCAGTAGCATGATCGATTTGGGCTTGGGTAGGCTGATCAAGTAGTTTCAGGTCACTGATATGCGCCCCCCACAACTTGGCATTGAGTACAAGATCCGAGAGGTCCAACTGTAAAATAGCGGGCGGTTTATGCTCGATTAAGCGTTGTTGTTGTTCTTGCGACCAGAGTCGATAACAGTGCCCAGCCATGATTCGCCCTGCTCGTCCTGCTCGCTGCACACTGGACGCTTTGCAAATTCTGCGTGTCTCTAGTTGCGTCATATTGCGGGCCAAATTGAAACTCGCGACATTTTCCAGTCCGCTGTCGACCACCACCGTAATATCGGCTATGGTCAAACTGGTTTCAGCAATATTGGTTGCCAACACCACTTTACGGATGCCCGCTGGTGCAGCTTGCAATGCGGCGATTTGCTTGGCTTTGCTCAATTGCCCAAAAAGCATATGACACTCGACGCCCTTGGGAAGCTGTTCAATCAATCGGTTAAACAAATGCTGGATGTCAAAAGCGCCAGGCAAAAAGACCAGCACACTGCCTTGATGAGTACGCAGTGCTTCCAAGACAACCTGAAAAAGGCTGTCTTGCCATCGAGCATGAGTCGGAACAGGACGGTACACTACTTCAACAGGAAAACTTCGCCCCTCACTGGACAACACCTGCGCATCGGGCATCAATGTGGTTAGACTGTTTGCGTCTAAGGTTGCAGACATGACGAGCAATCGCAAATCGTCCCGCAAGGCGGCTTGACTGTCCAAACAGAGTGCTAATGAAAAATCGGCGTGAATGCTGCGCTCATGAAACTCGTCAAATATCACCAGTCCAATCCCCGACAATTCTGGATCGTGCTGTAACATTTGGGTCAGTAAGCCTTCGGTCACAATCAAAAGTCGAGTCTTTGCACTAACCGCTTGTTCACCGCGCATTTGATAGCCAATAGTCTGGCCAACCTCTTCACCTAATTGTTGTGCCAAAAACTGTGCAATCGCCCGCACAGCAACCTGCCGGGGTTGCAGCATTATGATTTTCTGCTCGCGAAAATTTGCATGTTCGAGCAGTTTTAGAGGCAAGACAGTAGACTTACCCGCCCCTGGAGGCGCAATCAAGATACTGTCTTGCCGATACAAGCATTCGGATAACGCTGGCCAACATTCTTCAACGGGGAACACGGCAACTCTTTCTGTTAGATTGGAAAATCGGCTAAAAATTGAGTGTGGATATTAGCTGTGCCCTAGGCTTCGAGCAACCTTCAGACATCAAGGTTGTTGGAGATTGTCACGGAGCGAATCGGATAAAGCCCAACACACAGCCGCTTCCGTGTGCAATTGTGTGGTATCAAACAAGGGAACAGCAATGTCTGATTGAGCAACCAACAGCCCAATTTCCGTGCACCCCAAGATCACACCCTCTGCTCCTTGTTGCTGCAACTGCTGGATAATGCGAATGTACTGTGCCTTTGATTCAGGCTGAATTTTGCCGCGACATAATTCTTGGTATATGACCTCATGGACAATAATGCGATCGGCTTGGGTGGGAACCAATACCTGTAATCCGTGGTGACCTAGACGATCAATGTAAAAATCAGCTTCCATGGTAAAGCGCGTCCCTAACAACGCTACGCTCTGAACACCGGCTTGTTTGACCGCCTGAGCAGTAACGTCAATGATGTTGAGGACAGGGATTTGCACCGCCTGTTGAATCGCTTCAGCAACGATGTGCATGGTGTTGGTCGCGATGACAACACACTCGGCACCTGCCTTTTGCAAATTCACAGCCCGTGAAGCCAAGTAATCACCTGCTTGAGCCCAATCACCGTCACGCTGTAGCTGCTCGATCTGTGCAAAATCGACACTCTCAATCACCACCTCGGCAGAGTGCAAGCCGCCAAGTTGCTGCTGAATTTGCCGATTTATTGACTGATAGTAAGACAAAGTTGATTCCCAACTCATGCCGCCTAAAATGCCAATTTTTTTCATATTATCCTTTCGCTTTTGTTGTAGAAAAGTGGGAATGATGTGACTTTGCCAGGGTTACCCAACTCAGCCTTGAGGCAAACAATGTCACGCCCCACTATGATAAGGTAACGGAATCAGCAAGAATCGACAAACTTCGCGATTTGAAGGAATACCATGCGCTATTTTTTTGGCTTTGATCTCAACCCTTCGTCCAAACTCAGTCTCGACCATTGGCGAGACAAAGCATTGCCAGCGGTTGGAAAAGCGGTGCCAGCAGCCAATTTTCACATCACCAGTTTGTTCCTAGGGCAGGTAGAACCTGCAGTGCTGGAGCAGCTCGTAATGCATCTAGACAACCAAGCATTCCCCAGCGTGGCACTGCAACTGAATCAACTTGGCTATTTTGCTAAACCGAAAGTACTGTGGTTAGGCTGTGAGGATATTCCTCAATCCCTAATACAGATTCACGAGCAATTACTCAATCTTGCCAATCAGCATGGACTAAATTTACCAAAAAGCCGTTACATTCCTCATGTCACGCTGTTTAGAAAAGTGCTTCACAACCCACCCTCTGCAGTATTGCCTATAGACCTGCACTGCGTGTTTGATCAGCTCCATTTGTTTGAATCCGTATCCACAGATTCGGGAGTCCGATATCCCATTCGATACAGTTGGAAAATAGGCACACCTAGCCGTTACCGCCCGAGTTGATCCTCTATCTCGTGATCGTTAGACACTGGTTCACTATCAAGCATTTGCTCTTGTGCCGTAGATTCTTCGATGCGCGGATCTAATATCGCAGCCAAGGGAGAGGCATCCATATCGGACATCCCCACCACATAGTCGGAAGGTTCGATTTTTTCTGCTTTTTGGCGCATGTTGATCAACCACAATGCAGCGAACATGAATACCGTTAAAATTGCAATGGCACCGTACATGGCGGCATAGCCAAAATACGTCATCAATTGGGCAATGATCGCCGATCCCAAGCTAGCGCCAGCACCAAAGCAAATCAGCAAAGATGCGGACAAACCCACCCGAGCATCATCGTCAACCCGAGAGTTTGCTAGCGCTGATGACAAGGGATACAAAGTAAAGGCAAACAATCCAAACACAAAGGTCAGCACTAGGGTGATAGTGCTAGCTTGTGGGAAGAAAAACATTAAAAGACTGACCACACCGATGATCACGGCATTGGTGCGCAGCAAAATACTGCGGCGAACCCGGTCAGAAAGCCACCCCATCGGCCATTGAGCCAATAGGCCAGCCAAAATAGTGAGGGTCATGAAAGAAGCAATCCCTTCTGGCGAAAATCCCGATTGGGTGGCAAATGTTGGGGCCAAACCGTAAAAACTACCATTGATGATGCCGGCAAATAAGATGGCCGTTAAGGATTGAGGGGCGAGCTTAATGTAGGTCATCAAACTCAACTTAACGGGTTTGAGCGGCTTTGGGTGGATACGACGTGTCAATGAAATGGGCACGATGCCGATGGCAACCGCCAAACAAACTATAAACAACGGTGCATAACCCAATTCTGGAAACTGCGATAGCGCATATTGACCCAGTATCATGCCCAAATAAGAGGTGATCATATAAAAGGAAAAGACCCGGCCCCGCTGTTCTGGTTCCGCTTGCTCATTTAGCCAACTCTCCAGAACCATGTAATTAGCCATCATGCCAATGCCCACCAACACTCTTAAACTTAACCACAAAAAAATGTTGTCGTGAATACCGTGCATCGCCACACAGGCAACCACTACCGCAGTACTGGCGGCGAAGGTACGTATGTGCCCCACCGATTTAATCCAGTGGTAACCCAATCTAGAACCCATTAACAGGCCCAAATAATATGCCGAAGACAACAGCCCTATCCAAAACGTCGAGACATTATTCGCGCCGGCATACAACGCCAGATAAGTCGTCAGCAAGCCCGTACCTGCGACGATAAATAAATTAGTAATGTACAAAGAAAAAAACGCGTTCATTAGATACTTTTAGTCTGAATCATTGCGTGCCAAGTCCCAGCACCAAGCCAAACTGAAACAATAGAATTGCTCGCTTGGAATAACAACTATTTTCCAGGAAAATCCAACATTCTTTGCGCAATCCAAAGCATGATGAGTAACAGGTAAAAAAGGCTATTTGCATTCTGAGGTTGGAAATTGATTTTTTAGGTACGCTTTGTGCCATTTGCGGTAGTTCAGAAGGAGAGAGTTGGCAGGCAGCTTTGAGCCTAAAAGCGGTCGGTCGAGCGCTAACCCTGATGGGGAAGTTTTTGCCAATTGGAGTCATTTAATGTTGGATATGAAACTATTGCTTTTATCACAAATAGTCGTTTATTCGAGTTGAATTCAACTCAACAATTGTTCGCTTCGTCACCAAAGCGGACATTATCTTTAGCAGAACTAATGGCAACATAGAGACTATTGCAGCTGTTAGATCTGCCTTAGCCGAATGGCTACTTAGCCCAAGCCGGCCAGTCGGAAAGTTGGGTTTGCAGGTGATTTGTGCCAGTTATTGTGGTTGTTGAATTAAAATATCGAACCGTACACATAAACACTACTGCCTAAGGTTTCGTTAAATCTTCCGGTAAACCCTAAGATATTGGAAAAGTGCCGCGTTTCTACAAACCGATCATTACTTAAAGGCATTAAAGTTAATCTTTACAGTAAGTTAGTGGCTATGATAAGTGTAGGTTACTTTGTAAAGCCGGATGGTCTAATGAATAACCTAGCAACTCAAACAATAATCAAGCTAATAGTCCTTTTTTTGTTTACTTCTGTATTACCGGTATTTGCACAAATTACAAATGAACTAAAAATTGTAAAGGTAGATTGGAGTCCTAACGTTGTACAATCATTTGGTTCTAATGAAGGCCTTACTTTTGAGCACGTTAACGACTTTGCATTTGATGAAAATGACATGGTGTGGATCAGTACCAACTCCGGAATTTGGCTCTCAGATGGAAGTGGAATTTTCCAATTTGTGGACGATATAGTTGATGCACAAGGAGACTATTCAAAGTTTTCGCTAGTGTCTGAGACGCTCTGGACAGCTGACAATTATGCGCTCTATTCAATCAACACCATAACCTTAAAAACAGAAAAGTATCCTTTACCAGAATACATTCTCAAAGTTCGTCCGCAATCAGTAAAACAGTTTAAAGACTATCTAGTAATCAATACAACAAGTGGTCCGTTGATATTTTCACTAATAGAATTGAAATATGTAAAAGTTTTAGAAGTTCCAGAATTCAGTTCTGATTTGAGCTCAACAGCAGCTTTTGATTCTGTCGTGATAGGCGATAAGCTCTATACTGGCTTCGGTTCTTATTTTAATAAAAAGAATCGAGTTCAAGGAGGAATGGCTGTTTATGACTCTACATTAAAGCTCATTCAATATGATGATGTTATTTCACTATTTGCACCGTGGACGCTTGAGATTATTAACGGAACTATTTATGCGGCAACATCAAATTCGGGCCTAATAACAATAAATACTGAAAATCTAGATGTAATTCAACATATTAGTAAGCCAGTGTTACCCGGAGATTCGGTTTTATCAGTCAGCAAAAATAAAAACGGTTTATGGTTAAGCTTGCTTCAGGGAGGCGTGCTGAGGGAGAAACATAATGAGGTAATTCTATTCTCCAAGCAGAATGGAAATATAACATCAAATATGACCTCTGTTGCCAAATCAGACAGAAATGGACATCTTTGGGTCGGCTATTTCGACAAACGTATTGATGTAATCAACACAAATAACTTTGATTCTATGGTTTTTCATAAATTCAAAAACACCGAATATAATATATCTTCAGCGCACGTTAGCGACAACAATGTAATTATTGGCACCTCTGGTGCAGGTTTGTTTGAGGGAGATAAACAAACATCACTATCCCAAATTAGTGACCACATCATTGACGACGTTATTGCTAGCATTGATTCGTTTGAATCAAACGTTGTCATTGGTACTCTAGGTGGTGGAGTCTGGATTAAACAAAAGCGAAGCGAACAGTATTCTAGGCTAATAGACGAAAAACCCTACAATAGGCTTGTGGTTCAAAGTTTAGTTGCACTTGAGTCTACAATTCTCTTGGCGACTGCGTTTGGATTTTATGAATTTGACTACTCTGGCAAGCCTATCGGCCAACAAGAATCACCTTATAGCGTAAATAATCTGAGAATCACTCATTTTGATAGAAAAATAGCTTTTTTGTTAGTTGGCATGAAAATCGGGCGATTTGAAACAAGCCTTTCTGAAGTTGAATGGCAAGAAATCTCTAGCCTAGATGTGTCCGAAATTACCGATTTGACTGCCAAAACTGACACTTCTGTTTATTTAACCTCAGGAGGCACCCTTCTTCTTTATGATTTTCAAACTCAAAAATTAAAGACTGAATTTCAATCTACCTCAGAGATAACGAATGTTATCTATGCTGAAGGCCAAGTCTTTCTAACCACTCAAAATAATCTTTACATACTAAGTGGTGAGAGTACATTTAAATATACTGCGCTTGATGGCTTTAAGGGAACTCAAATTTCGCATAAGGCGCTTCAATTAGTAAATGGGGTCTTATATGTAACCTCAGAACAAGGAGTTCAGGAGATCGAATACGCTAACTTGATTGATACTCTGGAACCCTCCAAAGCATTTGTTTCGAATGTTTCTTTAAATGGAAAAACCAACACAGAAGGTTTTCTGAATAATGTCAACCTTAAATTGGAAACTGATATTTTCTTTGCAAACCTAAAGATAGTAGTACCCTCCTCTTACCCTGAAAATATTTCTTTAGATTATTCAATACCTTCTGTTCTAGAGGGATGGTTGCCTCTTGATGATTCAAACTTACTTCAATTGCCACTAAATCGATATGGCAATAATAGTGTCTTGTTGCGAGATAGAGAGTCAAAGACCCCTTTACGATTAAATATCAACTATCACGTTGAAAAACCCTGGTGGATGAAAACGACTAGCATTTCGGCATTTGTTCTAAGTGCCCTATGTTTCATGCTGCTCTCTTTTTACTTCAGAGAAAGATTAAACAAAAAGCGAACGGCTGCATTAGAAGAAAAGGTGAGAGAACGAACCAAAGAACTTAATTCTGTTCTTGTACAAAAAAACACATTATTTGAAAATATTTCTCATGAATTCAGAACGCCACTTACTGTCATTTTAAGTAATATTAATTCCACAGTATCTGAACCAAATATAATCCAAAGTCAATGTGACAGATTACTTAGTTTGGTCAACAATCTCTTGGCGCTAGCAGAGGCTCGGTCACCTAAACAAAAAATGTCACAGGTTGATCTTGAGTCGAAAGCGACAGTTTTAGTTAATAGCCTCGAATCGCTGGCTAAAGAGAGAGAATTACAAATATATAGCACTTTAAAACTTACAGAGAAACGAGCGAATGTTTACGAAGGACTCCTCGACCTGCTGATTAATAATGTCCTAGGAAATGCAATAAAGTATGCGACGTTTGGCAGTAAGATAGGTTTTGAAATCACTAGTGGTGTTACAAGTCTCGAATTGAAGGTTGAAAACGAGAGTGATATTGAAGCGAATGAATCACTCATAAATCGTTACGAAAAAAGCAATCAAGTACATCAGAGTTCAGGACTGGGTTTGGATATTGTGCGAGAGCTGGTTGAAAGGATGAATGGTGATCTTCAATTGTCCGGTAATAATGGCAATTTTATTGTTACGGTCAGAATTCCAATTACTTATGTGACCGAAGATTCCTTGACCACTATTGATAGCTCAACTCGAGATCAACAAATTTCTGACAATGACAATGACATAGACTACAAACCCCTTGTATTGATCGTTGAAGACAACGAAGAGTTGAGAGACCACCTAAATAGTACGTTCAAGCTGGCTTTCGAAATAGTAACTGCAAAGGATGGTAAAGAAGCCCTAGATTGGCTTCATGACATTACATCAATTCCAGACCTAATAATTAGTGATGTGATGATGCCTAATATGGATGGTTTTGAGCTATGTGAAAATGTTAAAAAAGATGGAGAGTTAAACGGCGTCCCCTTTATCTTGCTTACAGCAAAAACTGATTTATCAAGCCAGTCTAAGGGATATGATCTACTAGCTGATGATTACATTGGTAAGCCCTTCAATAGTAATATCTTGATAAGTAAAGCGGCTAACCTTATTCGCACTTTCCGTAAAGCAAAAGCACTTGCAGAAAAAGCACTTTTAGGAATGCCAAATGATATTCAAGATGAATTTGTGTCCGAATTGCGTGTATTTTTAGAAATTAATTTCGCAGATGTAAATCTTAATCTAAGTTCTTTGGCCCAACACATTCACGTTTCTGAACGCACGCTTGAAAGGAAACTTTCAGCGAAACTTGGTTCACCGTTCTCTACTGTCTTGAGAAAATTTAGGATTAATAAAGCCTGTGAAATGCTAATAAAAGGAAAAACAATCAAAGAAACTGCTTTTGATTCTGGTTTTGGTTCGCAATCATACTTTGGGCAATGTTTTAAGCAAGAGAAAGGAGTTACGCCCTCTACTTTTGTTAAAAAATACAATGATTCTGATGCTCAAAGTGGCCAATTATAGTATTAAAAACGTTGAATTTTTTGGATGGTATTCTTTTAAGGTAAGGAATACCATCCAATGAGCAACAAATTATGTGCATGTAATGAAATTAGAAGCGACCTTCTATGCCTATACTATGTCCGTGGGCATCATCGTTGCCAATGAGATATTTTGAAAAGTCATACTTGAGACTATATTTTTCATTAATTCTATATACTAACCCTGTCCCATAGCTAAATCCGCTAGCATTTGTTTCTTCGTCCAAATCGAGATTGTTAATTTTAGCACCGGCGTATCCAGCTATAATTCTGAAATCAAAGGATTTAAAGATTTCAAAATCATATTTTCCGTAAATGCCAGCCCATAAGCCTAATTCACGAGCGTCGACGAACGTTGTATCCTCCTCTCCAATACCGCTTCCTAATCTAAATTCCCATCCAGCCCCTTTATTGTGTTTAGAGCCAACGGCAAAAAATATAGTGGAAAAACCATATCTGTATCCTTTGTTATCTGGGTCGCTAAAATTGAATGTTCCATAATTTATGCTGGAACTTGTATCATTTGCAGACAGAAAAAAAGGCACGGTAATTAGTGTAAAAAATGCCAATAAACTTCTTATTTTGAACATGTTTTTTCCTTATGAATAGTTTAGTCAATGCGAAAGAAGTACGAAAAATGACTTTCCAGCAAGTAAATTCCTTACGGCAAATAGAATATTTTTCATACTTCAAAAAGGCTAAACGATTTAGAAAATTAGCAGTTATCGTGATTCGGTCAATTATCGGAGGAGCTTAGATGAGCGACTTCAATGGATTAGCAAAAATGTATCGAGTCTGCAATTTGAAACACTTTTGGCGTGATATTAAGACACTATGACGGTTATTTGATAACACCAAAACCTGAGTAAATGACATTCTCGTTCCCCAAGTGTTTACTTGAGGGAATGAACCTATATGGAAAGTCTGTCATTATTAGAATCATTGTTGGAAGATAATGAGGGTACTTCGGAAAAGTGCATTAATGTTCTTGCCTTGTATTTGGAACGGAATTATCAAGACCCTGATTTAAAAATAGAAAGCTTTGCAATTTCTGTTTACATGTCCGAGCGCACATTAAGGCGCAAATGCAATCGTTTGTTTGGTTGTAACCCCTCCCATTTATTAATCTATTACCGTATTGAAATTGCCAAGGAATTATTCCGAGGTAGAAAGACAATAGGAGATGTATCCTCAGAAGTTGGCTTTGCGACTCATGCTCACTTCTCCGCACAGTTCAAAAGATTTGTTGGGTTGTCACCACAAAACTTTCGCAACAAAATGCTGAAGTTGTCCGAATAACGAAAGCATTATTGAAGGTGATATGTAATTATACCCTCTGCAATAAAGTTTGTTTATCAATACCTTACGCAAACAAAAAATATAAGGCAATTAGGAATAAGTATGGAACTCATCGCTCGAACTCGGCTTATATCACTTGTTTTCACAGCTTTGATTTTAGCAGCTTGTGGCGGAGGTTCAGATGGTAGAAGCAACTCTAACCCACCCACCCCAACTCCACAGCCACCGGCAGGAGAGGTGAAATTCGAGTTTACTGTAAAGTTTGATGCTACTGACCTGACACTATATTACCACCTGACTTGGACGGCAAAGAATATCGGGAATGTGCCTTACAACAACGATAATTTACCTTTGTCAGTTGCCCGATTAGAGCTGGATAACCCAAACTTCCAGTCCGAGGGTGAAATTTTGAATGAACAAGCGTTAACGACAAGTTTTGGTAATCTTCCCGATTTAGCGTCAAATGAATCTTATAGTAGCGGTGGTGGTGGCTCCATTGACGATGGACGATATCTTCGAGTTTGTTTACTCGAGTTTGATAAAACTATTGTGGCATGTACGCCTAACTATCTAGCCAAAGCAGATGAGGGCAATATCATTGAATTTGAAGAGGTGGATTCCAATGCTCCAAGAGTTAATGCGGGGGAAAACCAATCAGTAAATGAAAGACAACAGGTTACGCTCTCTGCTGAAGTGTTGGATTCCATAGGCACTGTTCAATACGCTTGGTTTCAAACTTCAGGAACCGAAATTATTCTATCAGAAACGACCTCTTCCAACTTGATTTTCGTAGCTCCTGATGTGGATAAAGTATCTCTATTTTCTTTTGAAGTAATTGTTACCGATAGTAGAAATTTAGAATCAAGTGACACTGTAACGATATCAGTCAGTCCGTTCTTCCAGTCCCTAGAGACCAAAAATGTTGACTTCACTGAAAGTGTGTTTACAGCAAATGGGATCGATATTAATTCACTCTTTATCTCAGGGTTGTTTGACGAAAAACAGGTAGCCTCTGGAAGTATTGATTTAACAACACCTGAAGGGGGGCAGACGCTATTTATCACTGACGCGGATGAAACTGTTATAGCACCACTATTTGTTGACGAAGAGAGCGTAACTAATTCCTCATTTGACATTACTGGAAACACCATTGCTGATGGCGTTCTAATGATGGTCCCAGCTATGCTTAATATTGACCGACAACAACGTACTACAGTGTTAGAATTCGCGCGGTCACAGCCTGAATATCAGACATTAGTGAATAGTATTGTTAATGGCATAATTTCTGACCCCACAGGTTACTTAAACCCTCGAAAATCTCTAGAAACTTGGAGTATGGCAATTGAACTAGTGCAAGAAGGGATAAATTTCGCGCCAACACAAGTTTCCAAAGTTAGTAAAGTAACTCTTTTAAAACAAAGCGCCCAAAATTCTCAATCAGATAGTTCTTTACCTAATATACAGTTCTCGACTAGTAGTAGAGTGCTTGTAGAAAACCCAACTATGATTTTTTACAGCTACAGTTTTGGAGGTGAAAAAGAGCACCTCATTGCAGGGAAAGAGCAGGCTTGGGAGTTTGGTTTGTGGCCTCCAGTTAGGTTTAGTGAGGCAAGTCAGGAAGAAATTTCACTAAATCATGGTACTTACACAGTGTCTCTTGATGCAAATTCACCAGTAGCTTTCTCTGCACAGATGGCCAGAGCTTCGTGTGTTCTGATTGATATTATTGCTTGGTGCCCAGTAGACGCAGCAACAATTGAGGAGTTGTGGGAGATTGATCCTCTAGATTTTGGAATAGGTGTGGTAATTGACTCTTTATCAATTGAAGAGCTTTTTTCTGCAATTGTTACTTACATGAACAATAATCCTGAGCAGGCTGACAGGTTAATCAAGAAACTTTTCAAGAAAGTTGGGAAACGTGCAAGTAAAAAATCGTTGAAAGCCATAGCTAAATTTACTGGTTTAGGTGCGTTAGCTACGATGATCAAAGATGGAACTCAGGTTGTAATTCCAATGGCTTGGGATATGGCATTTGCTAAAAAACAACTCTCTTGTTCGCTAAACCATGCTGCGGACGCTTTTGATTTTGATTGCGGTAATATGCCCCCTACAGCCAATATACTCTTGGCACAAACTGGATACGTCCCGCTCAACACACCGGTTGCCTTCTCCGCAAATAGTTCAACAGATGACTTTGATACTGAATTGGAATTCAGGTGGGACTTTAATGGCGATGGTCACTTTGATAACGATTGGAATATCGCTAACGGTAATGTTAGTTATGAATACAATGTGCCGGGTCAATATGACGTCGTCCTTCAAGCACGAGACTCGGAGGGGCTAATTGGGCGCTCTGGGATGAGCATTGTAACAGAGCCAGATAACAGACCGGATAGGATTCAGAGCTCGACATTGTCTGACTTTTATGTTGATGAAGGTAACGGAGTGTTGCTTCAGCCTGAAGCACAAATTTATTACGGGCGATGTTATTATGGGCAAACATTTAATACAGCTAGACAGCAGTGTAATGGTGTTGCTGAACGCCTTAATTTCCAAGAGCTGATAGACTTAAATAAAACTTTAGAAAATGGATGGCAAGTACCGTCATCGCCGGTTGATTTATTCCGTACTCGATATTGTACAAGCACAGACCGTTTCAACGCTGCTTGTGATAGACAAATACCTGAGAATATTCCAACAGTTCTTGATCAAGCTTTTCCTAATGCTACTTCAGAAAGGGTGATAACTATAGCTATGCTTGAAGGAGTGTCTTCACCGTTTGCACTTGAGTTTAGTGAAGGAGAGGCAGTCACTTACGATTTGAACGAAAGGTTACCAACTAGGCTTATTAAAAGACCTGAAGGAACAATCAATAGAATTTATATTGGAATCGACGGTAGGCAAGATGAGTCAATACAGATAACAAGCTCTACCCATAACGCTAGTTGTTCTAAAGCTAGTCAAACATGTCCCAGCATTTACCAAAAAGGCGATGTTGTTACTCTTGTTGCATCTGGAGAAAACTTCTCTCACTTTTCTGGCGAGTGCACAAGCTCCGTGAACGTTTGTGAAATCATGGTTTCAAGAGACACAGCTGTTATTGCCCACTATAGTTATCCTGAGCAGAAGTCGCTAACGGTAGAAAGAGTAGGCAATGGAATTGTATTAAGTTCACCTTCTTCAATACATTGTGGCTCAAGTTGCACAGGTACTTTCGATGCTGGCACTAGAGTAATTCTTGATGCATTCGCCGATGACGGTAACGAATTTTTCAAATGGGGAGGAGCTTGCAGTGGAACGACTCCTTCCTGTGCAATTGTATTAAACAACGATACGAACGTTACCGCTGAATTTCGAAACATTGACACTCAGGAGGCGCTTGTCTATCTGAACTTTACAGGAATGCCTTCAGATGCATCCCTAGATGTCAATGCACAGGTGCATATTAGTAACGTTCTAACACTTAACGCAACAGTTGATCGTAATGAAAGGGTAGCATCTACTTTTTCAGGCCCTTACAACTCTGGGGATTCTTATACAGTTGACGTGGTCTCGATACACGGTGATAGCAACTATAGTTGTGAGCCTAGAATTCAGTCCGGAACGTTGTCAGCCGGTGACAATGAACTGTACGTTGATTGTAAAGAGACTGATTCAACAGGCGGTTGGCCTAATTATCTTGATGGTTTTTGGACATACAAAGCCAACGACGGAGCAGGAACTCTTATTTTCGATTTCAGTGCTACAAACAGATCTTCAGGAGCCGAGATGACTTATGAAGTCTTCAATTATGAAAATTATCAACCTGTTTTATTAGGTAGATGCAGTTTTGCTATTACTTTAGAGTCTGTAGATAGCTCCGTTGTTAACGTTGTGACAAGTACGACAGACTATGAATGTACTGAAAGAAAAGTATTGTTTCAGGGAGAAGTTTTAAAGGTGACCCGACTGAGTCAAGACAGGATGGACGCTTTTGGATATACTCATATCCGGAATGTAAGGCCATAGCAGGTCAAAGGTATCCTTCTTGAATTAGAGCTAGTCAAGGTGTGAGGCATTTATGACATTATCCTAGACACTGGTTTAGTGTATTAAATTTAAAGGTATGTAGCTCTTTGTGCCCGTTTGCTAAATGAACATGCTATTCAAAATGGTCTTCGCTTTGAGGCTATTGTTGGTCAACAAGAGCTTGCGAAATCATTAATAATGGAAAAAATAGTCGGTAAAGGGACTGAAGTTTTTACTAGGAAAACGTTCACATCGGTTGATGATGCGCAAGCTTGGTTAACAGATAACCTTTTGCGACGATAACGACAACACATCAACTTAGATCAAATTACCGTCAGGTGTTTGGACTCAGTTTATGAAACTCAAATTCAACAAACATAAGACCTGTTGCATAGAACCGCCTCACCTTAGAAGGCACGACAACATCGAATGGATTTTGTCATGAAGTGCTGAACGTTAGCACCAGCCTGCACTTTTAAATTGTTCAGATGCAAAGCGGTATTTTTCATTTTCTCAAAGTCAGCTTTTACGCAGTGCCAGTCTGAGACTGGATTTAAACACTGTCCGCAATGGCATCAATTTACTTATCTCGAACGTGAGGCTTAAAGTCCGCAATAGTCTGTTGAACCGACAATCTAAGATGATTTTATGACTACCCGCTTCTCGCTCAATCCCGACCTATCAAATTTTATACAAAACAGAGCCATAACCAAAACTGTTCAATAGCTAATTCCAACCTCAGAATAGGTTATAGCGATTAAGTGCTTTACCCACTTTGGTTGGCAGGTCACAATGTGCACAATACCAAAGGGAAGGAACACTGCAATGCAACAAACCTTTAGACTCGTTATTGACTGCCCTGACCAAGTGGGTTTGGTCGCCGCGGTCAGTCAGTTTTTAGCGGATCATCAAGCGACCATTGTGGAAGCGAATCACCATACGGATGCTCAATTGGGTCGTTTTTTCATGCGCCATGAAATAAAGGCAGACACCTTGAATTTGAGTCTGGATAGTTTTCGACAAGCCTTTGAACCGATTGCCGAACGGTTTTCGATGAACTGGAAAGCCAGCGACTCTCATCAGAAGCAGCGAGTGGCCTTGCTAGCCAGTCACGAGTCCCACTGTTTGATTGATATTTTACACCGTTGGCACAGCGGAGAGTTGGAATGCGACATTCCCTGTATTATTGCCAACCATCCGCAAATGAAACAATTTGCAGACTGGTACAAAGTGCCCTTTCATTGGGTGGATTTCAAGCAGCAAGATAAAACCAAAGCCTTCGCTGAAATCGAAGCCTTGCTCGATGCCTATCAAGCAGACCTGACGGTGCTCGCACGATTCATGCAAATATTGCCTGACAACTTGTGTAGCAAACTCGCGGGCAAAGCGATCAATATCCATCATAGCTTTTTGCCTTCCTTCGCCGGCGCAAAACCCTATCAACAGGCATACGACCGCGGCGTTAAATTGATCGGTGCAACTTGTCATTACGTCACTAAAGACTTGGACGAAGGGCCGATTATCGAACAAGAGGTAATCCGCATCAGCCACAGTGATTCAGCGGCAGATATGGTTCGCAAGGGTAAAAATTGTGAGAAATCGGCATTGGCCAATGGTGTACGTTACCATCTTCAGGATCGGGTGATCATCCACAAAAACAAAACTGTGGTTTTTGCTTAGGAATCGCAACGTGAAAGTGTATTTGGTTCGACACGGCCAAACCGACGGCAACCGCGACCGAATTTTGCAATCTCCCGATACCCCCCTTTCCGACTTGGGACATCGACAGGCGCAGCAACTCGCCGCAGCCTTTGAAGATGTCCCTGTTGACGGGCTGTTGTGCAGTGTACACACACGAGCTCGACAAACCCTATCGCCTCTTTTGGCACATCGAAACTGCGTAGTGGAATATTCTGATTTACTCACTGAGCGGAACTTTGGAGACCTGCGGGGGCGTCGTTATGATGACATTAAAGAGGATTTTTTTGCCGATGGTTTTCATCCGCCCAATGGCGAATCGGTCTTTCAATTTCGTCAACGTATTAACCAAACCTGGCGCTTTATCTTAGACAAAAGTGAGCAATTGCAAGGGGATCTATTGGTGATAACCCATGGTCTGGTTTTGAGAGAGTTACTCAGTCAGTGTGTTGGGGTTGAACCTTTGGAGTTGCAACGGGCGGGCTTTGCCAATACCTGTGTCACCGAAGTGGAATTGGATTTGCAGCCCAAAGTACTGAGATTGTGTGACATTAGCCATCTTGATGAGGCCGCTTTGTCCAGTTTGGGGGCCGAAGGTAAGGTTTAAAATAAGGCGGTGTAACTGACACCGACTTTGTTGTCGACCAAACCGTTGGCAAACAAACTGCCAAATTCACCTGTGGCATTCCAGTGATGACTAGACACTTCCACTTCGAGTTGATGCTCTTGGCGTTCATCGACAAAGCGAGTCGTCAGTTTGTATATTTTGCTGCGGGGCAAAATCAATTCTACGCCCTGAGATGTTTTGAATTCAGGAGCCGATTGTAGAACCACACCACCACTGACACTGACATTATCTGAAACCGTATAGCGGGGTAAAACCGAATATTGCTGAAGGCTGATTTTTTGATTGTTTACGCCCCAGTTTAGTTGGCCTTTGGCGTAACTGACACCGGCTTGAAGGGTGATATTTTCGGTCATGGGCTGGAAAAAATTCAGCTCATATTCGCGGTGTTTGCAGCCTTTAAATTTAATTCGTGATTTGTTGAACTCTACTTTCATGGATTGGGGCAAACTCTGTTTTAGCCATTGCACACCAGTAGTAAACGCATTTTCTTGTGCATGACACAAGCCACAGGCTAGGGTCAGCAGTAAACAAATGTATTTCGCCATGTGTGTCGCTCCAATAGGACATTCAACATGGTGAAATAATACACAAACTCATCCTGTTGTAAGGTAGCCCGTACCATATTAGGTATGCTGGGCAATACCAAATTGATATGGTTTAATCACAACCAGCCTTTGTGGCGCGCGATACGAGCGGCATCCACTCGATTCTCAGCATGCAACTTGGCAATGGCTTCAGACAAATAGTTGCGCACTGTGCCCGGAGAAAGGAACAATTTTTCTGCTATTTGTTGTGTGGTCAGTCCCTGCGACGCCAGCAACAACGCTTGGCGTTCTTTATCTGACAATGGATCTTGCACGCCTAAGGCATTGATGGCCAACTCTGGGTCAATCACCCTTTGGCCCGACAGTACTCGTTTGAGATCGGCGATCAATTCATCGCTGCTGGACTCTTTAAGAATGAATCCGCGAGCGCCGCAGTCAATCGCTCGGCGAACGTATCCGGCGCGCGAGAATGTGGTCATGATCATCACCTGTATGGCTGGGAAATCCTCAACCACTTGCTGAGTCAACTCTAAGCCGCTCACCTGAGGCATCTCGATGTCAGTCAAGACTATGTGCGGTAGATTGGCGGCATTCTCAGGGAGGTGTAACCAATCCAAGGCTGCTCGACCGTCACGACATTGTGCAACGACCTGTAGCTCGTCATCCATATCAATCAAGGCTGCGATGGCGCCCAGCAACAAGGTTTGGTCTTCGACAATCATCACTTTGTGGCTCATGCTCGCTCCATCTCAATGGTAAATTGCACACCAGTCTTCGTATCCATTGCCAAAGTGCCGTTATATGGCTCTATCCGCTGTTGAATACCGACCAATCCATTCCCCGCTTCAATCGCCGATGCTTGACCATTGTCTCGCACAGTTAACGCAATTTTATGTGAAGTGACTACCAGTTCTATTTCAACGCGGCTTGCCTGAGAGTGCTTGGTGATGTTGGTGCAAAGCTCTTTTAAGATCATTGCCAGCTCAGCACTTTGCTTAGCCGATAGGTTCTCAAGATGAATTTGACTTTGCACCTCTAGGCCTCGTGCCTCCAATTGATGAGTAACCTGAGTGAGTGCCTCTTCAATACTCTGTTGTTTCATATCGGTCACCGCTTGACGTATGTCGGTTAGCAGTTCACGGGCCATACTAGCAACCTCTTTCACCTGTTGTTGGGCGGATTCTTGCTGACCTTTTTCCAGTAGTTTTGCCGCAAGTTCCGCTTTGTAACCTATGGCAGACAAGCCATGCCCAGCCAAATCATGCAGATCTCGACTGATGCGTTCTCGCTCTGCAATGGCGCTAAGCTTTTCCATCCGATGGGCAGAGCGGGCTTGATGTTGTCGATGCAGTTCTTCTCGCTGTTCAAACAAACCAAATACCGACAGTGACAAGGACAGCAACACGCTGGGCAACATCACCAGATCCGAATCAAGGGTCAGACTCAGAAGCGTTGCTCCGTGAGCTAACAACCCTAGCCCACAGAAAATCAATGCCCATTTTGTGCGCCAATAAAAGCCCAACATAAAATTGGCAAATCCCAGCAGAAATAAGGCTGCAGGATTCACCAAGGCAGTGAGTAATGATACGGCATAGATAGCCGGTATCGCGCAAAGCCGAGCGGGAGTTGAGCCGTGGATCCCCCATAGATAACACAAAACAAAAACACCGTATGCAGCTATCCACAGACCTAAATCGACTTGTTTCACTAGGTTAGGATAGAAAAACAGTGGGCTGAAAAAGAACAGACTAAACAGCACTGAAAAATAAGACCACTTTTTGCTCCTTCCATGGGCAAGAGCGGGCAAATTTTCTTGTAAGACGGTCACTGTCATTGGCTGTTTCCCATTGGGGGTTGTGTCGTTGCAAACATTAGAAAATGTCTACAACGATATGATCTATATCACTATTCAAGATCATGCTAGCTGCTGAACCTGCGCACAAATCTGTCGATAACGATACTCCAGAACGATAATGGTCACAATGTAAACTGCAACGATCACCGCGGGTATTAAGACAAAACGCTGCTCTGGAAATCCATACCAGACTGCGACTATACCTAGGGTTCGAGTTACTGCATGGATGACCCCGATAGGATGCTGAACAATCCAAGAAAACGGCCCCCACATTAGCCCTGCCAGAATACCTACGGTCATGGGTATGGAGGCGTAATCGGCCGAGGCAAAGGGAACAGCAATGGCAAAAACAAGGAGTGCCATAATGACGCTGTGCATAAATAGACTATCAAAGGTGTTTTTATAGGGCTTCTTGGTGAAAAACTTCTCACCGGTGAGGTAAGAGAGCCCAGCTCCCAAGTAAAAAATACTGCCACAACCTATCCACACCGACCAGACGGCGACGTAATCGGACTGAGTCGCGCCAATAATACCGATGACAAACCACACTAGTGTGCCCGCCAATGGCATGGCCAGAAAACGGCGTTGGCTAAAATCGGCTCTTTGTTGCTCTAAAGTGGGTGTTTGCATTTGAGTACTCCTACTGATTTAAGACTTCGGGAGCCAGTATTCACGCTTTTATGTAAGTAGGTCAGTGGGCTTTGTCACCTTTTGCCGATGACAAATGTCATTAATTTACTGCCTAACCAATTGATAATCCCGAACCCATTGATTTAGTTGAAAAACAGCATAAGTCGTGGTGACATAGGATTTTTACTTAGGACTGGCTATGGGCACCCACCACTATCAAGACGATCCTCGCAATCAATCCATACTGATCAACATCAATGGCGAATTGCTGGCACGACAGGATGCCAAAATATCGGTTTTCGACAGCGGATTCATTTTGGGTGACGGAGTGTGGGAAGGGATCCGTTTACACAAGGGAAAGTTAGCCTTTATCGATCAGCATATGGATCGCCTTTACAGTGGCGCGAAAGCGTTGGACATGGAGATTGGTTTGACGCCGTCTCAACTGGTCGAGCGCATTATGCAGACTTGTAACGCCAACCAGATGCACGACGGTGTGCACATTCGTTTAATGGTCACCCGTGGGATCAAAGCAACCCCCTATCAAGATCCAAGGGTCACCATCTCGCCACCGACTATCGTCATTATTGCTGAATTTAAGACCCCATTGCCACCGGCCAACAGCGAGGGAATCGCACTGTTTACCAGTCACGTTCGACGGGGGTATCCAGATGTACAAGATCCTAAACTCAATACCCACTCAAAACTAAATTGTATTTTTGCCTGTATTCAAGCAGCCAAAGCGCAAGCGGATGAAGCCTTGATGCTCGACCCCCATGGATTTGTCGCAACCTGCAACTCCACCCATTTTTTCATTATCCGCAAGGGTGAAGTCTGGACCTCCAGCGGTGACTATTGTTTGCAAGGTATCACGCGGGGCAATGTCATCGCACTGTGTCGAGATCAGGGTATCCCTGTATTTGAAAAGAATTTTTCCCTATCTGAGGTATACAGTGCCGATGAAGCTTTTGTCACCGGTACCTTTGCCGGCTTGACGCCCGTGGGTAGAGTGGATGGCCGTGTTATCGGAACTGGAGAGCGCCCCATGTTAGAGCGTTTACAGCGTGGTTATCACCAATGGATTGAACAACATTGTGGAGACAGCCTATGACCCGACGCATTGCCATGTGGTCTGGACCACGCAACATTTCCACTGCCATGATGCGCAGTTTCGAAAATCGGCCTGATACCAGTGTTATTGATGAGCCATTCTATGCCTATTATTTGAGTCATACCCGCAGCCCCCACCCTGCCTTTGATGAAATACTTGAGGTACAATCCAGTGATTACGCCTCTGTGGCGAAGATGCTCACTCAGGGTCAGTGCGACACGCCGGTGCAATATCAAAAATTAATGACCCACCATATGTTTCGTGATGAAAATCTCGATTGGACCCAAGATCTGCAACATTGTTTTTTAATTCGACATCCTGCCCATGTAGTGGCCTCCTACACCCAACGCAGAGGCACGTGCAGTGCACAGGACATCGGTATTATTCGTCAGGCACAGTTGTATCGGCAATTGAGCGAACTGTGTGACTACGCCATTCCCATTGTCGACTCAGATGAGTTGCTCAAAGATCCCCGTTCAGGGCTACAGTCACTTTGTGACAAGTTGTCCATTCCTTTTAGTGACGCTATGTTGCATTGGCCCTCAGGACCGCGGGAAAGTGATGGTATTTGGGCCGAACATTGGTACGAAAATGTCTGGCAGTCCACCGGTTTTGGCGCTGCTAAAGAGCTTAGTGACACACAACTAAGCTCCGAACAAGAAGACGTTGTGGCACAGGTACTTGATGACTATCTTTGGCTAAAGGCACAAGCGAGAAAGCCTTTATAAAGTAGATTTTTTAATTTGTGAATTAAGAAACTCCGGTGATATAGTGCTAAAAATCAGGCGGTTAACACTACCTGTCTGGAATACGCAACTCACAAAATATGATTCAAGGAAGAAGCACCATGCTCAAGATATGTGGAAATCTAGCCCTAGTCTGTTTTACTGTATTGTTAACAGCCTGTGCAGCAAAACCCTACGCCATTATAGACGGCACGAGAAGCCAAGCGTCCGACACTGATAATTATGACGTTAATATTGTGTCTATTGACGGAAAAATGGAAGTGGGCGTGCAATCAAAGAAAGTGACACCTGGTTTTCACTACATTAACGTCATGACCACTAAAAATCTCAGAAGTCAAACCAGTAAACCACAGATGTTTCCCGTAGATGCCAAAGAATGCACCCGATATTTGGTCACTGCTCAACACAGAAACGGTTTAGCTGACGAATGGGAGGTAAAGCTGTTACGAGAAGAACCCATTCTATCTTGCATTCCTAGCGAGACTAAGCCACAAACAGCTGTATTACCTGATTACTTAGAACCAACGCAAACTGTAACCTGTTTCGGGGAATCAGATCTTTCTTCGAAACTAACTCCCGCAGAATTGTACCCCTCTCTTCAACAGTGCATTGTCAGCGGTGAAGATGACAAGGCCATGTTTAACTATGTACTTGCCAGCGCGTATAGCTTTTTCGATTCTAAACGTGTAGTTGATCAAACGGCACACGACGCGGTAAATGTGATTCAAAAACATTCGATTTGGAAACTCACGGCTTTGGAACAAGAGAAATTTCAAGCAAAACTGACTCAGTTTATCGAAACACCCGAGTCTTTCGATACCGCGTGTCAATTCCTTGTGTCAACGGGAAGGCCTGATTACATTCCCACATACATGGTCAAACATGGAGTGAAAAAGCTATCTACTGAGCATCCTGATGGTGTGGCTGAGGAGTTGGTTGGACAAGGTGTTTGGCATAACATTCTTACTGATCAGATTGGCTGCAAACTCTAGATTTTTTGGCGGGCATTTATCCATAAATACCCGCGCATTCTCTACTCACCGATATTCAGCACAGCACGATCTCACCGCTTTTTGGACACTCACCGCAAATAACGGTGATTTCATCGCTCTACCTTGTAGTTTTCCCCGTAAGCATTACTATAGCCAAGCAAAGATCAGCCCTGCCGGGTGATCCTACAACGAAAATTAGAACAATAAATCATCGGGAATCATTCTCTTCTTGTGGAAAATTTCATGAAAAAAATAGCATTAACAATAACGACAGCCTTACTTTTAGGTGGTCTTGCCGCATGTACGGACAGCCCATCTAGCAAAGCTCCAGAAACGGCCAAAAGTGCAGCCAGCGACAGTGCGCAAAGTTTCGACAACGTATTATTGGCACCCTATTCAGGCCCCTACGGCGGTGTCCCTGCTTTTGACAAGATGTCTTTAGAGGATTTGAAACCAGCCCTTGAGAAAGGCATGGAATTGAACATGGCTGAAATTGAAGCCATTGCCAACAATCCTGAAGCACCGACCTTCGCCAACACCATCGTGCCCCTAGAAAAAGCCGGTGAAGCGCTCAATCGCGTGTTCACTTACTGGGGTATCTGGAGCTCGAACAAAAACAGCCCTGAATTCCGCGCCATTCAAGGTGAAATGGTCCCGGTTATCTCGGCATTTAGCTCTAAGATCACCCAAAATGAAAAACTCTTTGCCCGCGTTAAAGCGGTTTATGAAAGTGAAGAACTTGCCACTTTGACACCAGAAGAACAGCGCGTCACTTGGTTGAACTACAACAGTTTCGCTCGTAATGGCGCAACCTTAGATGGTGAAGCGAAGAAACGTTATGCCCAAATCAACCAGGAATTAGCTAGTCTGCAAACTCAGTTTGGCAACAATGTATTGGCTGATGAAGAAAACTACGTACTGTTTATTAACGAAGACCAGTTAGCGGGATTGCCCGAGTCTTTCGTGTCCGCCGCAGCGGCAGCAGCCGAACAGCGCGGTAAACCAGGACAGTACGCCATTACCAACACTCGCTCGTCCATGGACCCGTTCCTAACCTATTCAAAGGAACGAGATCTGCGCGAGAAAGTATGGCGCACATACTACAACCGCGGTAACAACGGTGACCAGTATGATAACAACGAGTTGATCAAGAAAATCCTGACCTTGCGTAATGAGCGAGTCAAATTGCTGGGCTATGAGAATTATTCCCAGTGGCGCTTAGAAGACCGCATGGCGAAAAACCCAGAAAACGCCATGGATCTGATGCAAAAAGTCTGGCCCGCGGCGATTGCACGAGTGGAAGAAGAAGTTGCAGACATGCAAGCTGTTGCCGATGCTGAAGGCGCTGACATCACCATCGAGCCTTGGGACTATCGTTATTACGCCGAGAAAGTACGTAAACAAAAATACGATTTAGACTCTGATGAAGTTAAACAGTACCTTCAGTTAGACAAATTGCGTGACGCGATGTTCTACGTGGCAGGTCGTTTGTTCAACTTTGAGTTCACACCGGTGAAAGAAGGTGTAGTACCGGTTTTCCATGAAGATGTGAAAGTTTGGGAAGTCACTGACAAAACCAGCGGTGAACACATTGGTTTGTGGTATCTCGACCCGTTCGCGCGCACAGGTAAGCGTTCCGGTGCATGGGCGACCACCTATCGTTCACACACCACCTTTGATGGTAAACAAACGGTGTTGTCTTCAAACAACTCTAACTTTGTCAAAGGTGCTGAAGGTCAACCTACCCTTATTTCTTGGGACGACGCAGAAACCTACTTCCATGAGTTTGGTCACGCCTTGCACTTCTTGTCTGCAACCGTTGCCTACCCTACTTCACACTCTGGCGTTCGTGACTACACTGAGTTCCAATCTCAATTGTTGGAAAGATGGTTGCTAACCGATGAAGTCATTAATCAGTTCTTAGTTCACTACAAAACCGGCGAGCCGATCCCCGCAGAGTTGGTGAACAAGATCAAGAAAGCTGCAACCTTCAACGAAGGTTTTAAAACCACCGAGTATCTTGCGTCTGCGATCATGGATTTGTTCTACCACACGACTGATCCTGCGACCATTGAACCGCAAACGTTCGAGCAACAGCAACTGGCTAAAATGGGCATGCCTAAGCAGTTACCGATGCGTCACCGCAGCACCCATTTTGGACACATCTTCTCTTCTGAAGGCTATGCATCCAGCTACTATGGTTACATGTGGGCTGAAGTCTTGACCTCGGACGCTGCAGAAGCCTTTGCAGAAGCACCCGGTGGATTCTACGACAAAGAAGTCGGCGAGCGATTGGTGAAATACTTGTTCTCAATCCGTAATGCCATGGACCCAGCTGAAGCCTATCGCAAGTTCCGTGGACGTGACGCGAAAGTGGAAGCTTTGATGCGTGATCGTGGGTTCCCAGTGAACCAATAATTACCACTAAAACACTTTACAACGCCGCATATTCTGCGGCGTTTTTTTGTGCCCAAAAGGCGAGCAGTTTTAGAAACTGCTGTAGACCCTTCTATAGGTGATCTGCAAAAGTAACTGGATTACGTGGCCTTGCTTACTGTGCCGTTAAAAAAGGTACAGTTTTTTACAGTTTATTGAACCTTTGGCAGGCTTCCATTGCCACATTTTGCTAAGGTATCTTCAATGCATTTTGTCAGGATGAAAACATGATAACCCGTCACCTTGGATTCTCTCTCAATGTCTTAGCCCTCGCGCTTTTTGTGCCTGGCATTTTATTACCCATGTTTGCCCTTAACATGGAATTGGCCGCACTGTTGGGCAATTCATCTTTGACCTCGGATCTAGTGGATAAAGAGTTATCGATTTTGGCCACAGTAAGTGACCTCTGGCATGACGACAGAATGATCGTTGCCGCTCTCATTTTTGCCTTTTCAGTGTGCATTCCAGCGCTAAAAACGACTCTGGTCACGGCTGCTTACGTCAGGCCCGACACCGTTTTTGAAGGTCGCTTATTGAGGTTTGTCGGCACTATAGGCAAGTGGTCGATGGCGGACGTTTTTGTAGTGGCAATCTTTCTTGCCATTTTATCCACCAATCATGCCGAGACTAATGATGTGCATCAATTCAGTATTTTGGGGTTCAGCATGTCTTTGGAAATCAGCACCCAGACTCTGTCTGCTGCGGGACAAGGATTTTACTTCTTCACCGGTTATTGCCTGATGTCGATGGCAGGGACCCAACTCGCTCTATATTCTTGGAAAAAGCGCCAAAGTATTGCCTACTCTTCCCCCAAAAGCATCCGAATTAAGGTGCCGGGTTAAGTTCGCCGAGCTTTAGCTTATATAAGCGGCTGACTTTAACTTCATCTCCAGTGCACAATTGGGCGATGTACTCGCCGTTTGAATTGGGGGTTAATTTGCGCACTTTAGCCTGATTTACGATGGCAGAGCGACTGATCCTGACAAAACGCTGGTGATCCAACTCCTGCTCAAATTGCTTTAAGGTTTTGCGAATGATGTGGGTTCCCTCATAGGTGTGTACGCACATGTAATCACCCGCTGCTTCAATCCATAGGATCTGGTCAATTTGAATGCGTAACCATTGGGTTCCACTTTTTAAAGAAATAGTTTGTTGCAATTCTTCTAAGCTAGCTTGGGGGCTATGCTCAAGTGAATGCATAAAACCGTCTAAAGTTCGGCCAGTACGACGGCTCAAAAGTTGATCGAGTTTTTGTTGTTTGGTCAACACCAAGTCTTGCGCAAAAGCAGTTCTGAGTTTTTCAATACAGTTGCTCAAACGCTCTTCTGAATAAGGTTTGAGTAAATAGTCAAAGGCATGACATGCGAAGGCATCGACAGCGAAGTCTTTGTAGGCAGTCACAAATACGATTTTCGGCGCTGTTATATCGCGCTTGCGAATTTCGTTGGCTAAGTCCAGTCCCGACAGACCGGGCATTTCAATGTCCACAAATAGCACATCAGGTGGCTGCGATACCACGGCTGCTAGAGCTTCTTCCCCAGTCGCACACTGAGCCAAAACGGAAAAATCAGCGACACACTGCAAACGCAACGCCAGACCTTCTCTGGCTAAAGGTTCATCATCGACTATGATGGCCGTAATGGCTTGCATTAAGCCTCCTCTATGGGTATCTCTATTCTGACGAGCAATCCCGCCGGGTTATTCTTGATGGTACTGAAGTGGTATTGTCCCGGGTACAATACACTCAACCGCTCTTGCACATTGCGAATACCCACGCCGCCTCCTGATTGAGACACTGCAGCCTGGGAACCCGCATTGTCGACCACAGTATGTCCATCTGGACCATTGTCTGCCACTTCCAGACGTAACAAGTTGTTAACGCAGTACGCACTGATCTGGATGATGCCACCGCTGGCCATTTTCGATAAGGCGTACTTAATGCTGTTCTCCACTAAAGGCTGCAAGATCAGACTAGGCACTAACAGTGCTTCAGTTCGTTCTTCCACGTTGAATTTCACCGTCAGTCGTTCATCGAATCGAACTTTCTCGATTTCCAGATACAGCATCAATGCTTTGAGCTCTTCATACAAACGGATCTTTTTTTCCGGATCATTGTCCAGTGAGTAGCGTAAAAACGTCGAGAGTCGGGCCAGCATGCCATTGGCTTTCTCTTTCGCATCTTTGAGCACCAGAGTTGAAATGGCGTTTAGGGTATTAAACAAAAAATGGGGATTGATTTGATAACGCAGCATTTTAATTTGGGCGTTGTGGGACAAACGCACTGCGTCCAAATGTTGCTGTTTTTCTTTCATCAATCTGAAGTGGTAGTTAATACCAAAGTACAAACTGCTCCAGACCATCACCATGAAAAAGCTGTAGCTGGCGGTGACAAAAAGATACGCCACTTTAAACTCTTCTTTGTCGTGATTTGTCGCTTGTGAAAAGACATTATAGTTATCCAGAAAATACCACATCACCACATTCTTTGCTGGCGTCCACAAGGCAGCAATCAACAGAGAACATGAAGCCATCACTGCAATAAGCTTAACCTCCGAAAGATTCCAACAGCGACGGTAAACATGGCGCAACGGGAAGGTTAACACTGCGGCAATGGTGCCACTGATGGAGAGGGTTAACAGTACCACTGAATTAGGCTGGGTGTTGTTCGCTCGAAACAGTATATTGTCGAGCACAAATATTATCGTGTAAGTCAACCAACCAGCACAGTGCAATAGCCAGAATGACGGCTTAGACTGAGAAAAATACGACGCATTACGACTCATACATGCCTCTTTTTGGATTAAAGTGGATTACGAATGAACTTCGATTCCGAGCTGACAAAACAATCCGGATTTATGAGTCGGACTGATTTTAACTTCGTCACCATTGCTCAATTGCAGCAACGAGAAGCGGCCCAATTCGCTGTTCAATGATTCAATTTTTTCAAGATTCACCATGGCACTTCGATGCACTCTAGCAAACTTACGTCGATCCAACTGATTCTCTAAATTCGACAGCGTTTCTCGATGCAATAGCATCTTGTCCTGACAATGTAGTTCCACATAATTAGCCGAACCTTTGATCCAGATAATGTCGTTGACGTTGATAAATTGTACCGAGCCGATGGAACGTACTGCGAGAATTTCTCTGTGTCGGGTGTAGCGATTGACCAAGCGCTTTTCCAGTTTAGTCAAAACATCTGCAAATCGCTCATTATCAAAAGGTTTGAGGAGATAGTCGCACACATCAAGTTCAAAGGCTTTGGAGGCAAATTCACTGTAGGCTGTGGTAAAAACAAACAAGGTATTGACGCTACTTCGCAAGGATTCCACCAGAGCAACACCGCTTCCACCAATAAGATTGATGTCCACAAAACACACGTCGGGGAGTAGCGAACAAACTAACTCTTCAGCTTCTTGAAACTCTGCGGCCTGACCAATGACATGCCATTGGGAATGAGACTCTAGTGCATGAACAATGCGCTCACGAGCAAGCTTTTCATCATCAATTACGATACAGGTAGGCATAGTGACTCCTTACAAGTGACCTATGCACACTATAACTTCTGTCCAATCTGGGAGCAGAAAAAGGCGAACCAATTGCGGATATTTGAGATAAAACTGTCAATCACAGAAAAAGCGCGACAAACCTGCCATGAAAAGGTTTGTCGCGCAGTGTATGGCTGTTTAGAACCGAGCTTGAAGCCCTAAACGAACCGAACGAGGTGGAGTCCAATCGTAAGCAGCCCCATGCCACTGATTGACGGTACCTTCAGAGCGCTCATAGTGCTCGTTGGGTGAGGTAACCTCTTGGATGTCTAGTACGTTAAATACATCGACTGATGCCTGCATATCAACACCGGCAACGGTAAAGTCGTAAGAGACACTCAGATCTACGGTGAAAGTCCACGGTGTGCGACCTGCAGTACCTCGAGGGGTAAAGTTATAGACCTTCTCTGCCTGTTCACAACTACCGTTTTCATTGGTATCAGGACAACCTTGGAATATGTAGAAAGTATCCCCATAGCTACCATAGATGTCTGGGTTTTGATCGGGATAACCCTGACCGAAGGTGGAAATGGGTCGGCCACTGAGCAACGAGGCATTAAAGCCTACGCTCCAATTTTCGTCGATATCATGGCTGCCAAACACTTTGAATACGTGACGGCGGTCATTCGGTTGATAACCCTGTGCACCGTCCATTAATGCTGGGAAGTCAAAGTCTTGGGTTACACCAGCGTCCGCTTGGTCTATGTCTGATTTGACCGCCCCTTCAAAGTTACCTGTACTGCGAGACCAAGTGTATACGAAGTTCACCCGAGTATCGTCGGTCTTGTAGTGCATTTGGTATTCCAAAGCTAAATACTCATTGTTTGCCTCAGGTAGACCAATTTGCGCTGCGGATGTGGTCGTCAACGAGCCTGGATCCGCAACCCCATCAGCCAATGCAAAGGCGCTGAAATCCTCGTTCGGATCGTGCACATCCAAGTTATTGCGAGGATCGCCTTCGCCGTAGTAGTACACACCATCTTTATAGGCCGTTACGTCGCGTCCCGGAGTAACCAACAAGCAGTATGGGAAGGCGTAAGCACCGCAGTAATCATCTAAGGTTGAGGTGACTTCGCGATAAATCCCTTTCACCGAGAAAGACAATTCATCATTGATCACCTGCTCGTAGCCCAAGATGTATTCATCGCGAGAAAAAGGCTCAGCCTCCTTCGTTTGGAAGGTATCTTTATCTGGTATCGCGGTGATCGCATTGACTGCAGAAGAGTTAGCCATGGTGCCCGCAATTGGGTTGATGCCCGTCGGTGCACCAGTGGTCGGATCGATTCCTGTAAAGGAATAGTAAGTAGTGATATCACTGACACCAGCAGCCGCACGGAAAATGGTGTTGTTGGCAACTGGCAGATAATAAACGCCATAGGTACCGTAGAGTTTAGAATTGCCGTCACCGTTGATGTCCCAACTGAATCCCAATCGCGGCGCGATGTCCGTATCAAACTCAAATAACGCCTTGCCTGTCGTACCCTCTCCTTCAAACTTGTCCTTGCGCAGACCGACGTTGATAACGAGGTTATCTGTTGCTTGCCAGGTATCTTCAATATAGAACGCGCTCAAATCTGAAGAAAAACCGCCGCCACCGACAAAGATTCGGTCTTGCACGAAATCAATTGACGCTCCGGTGCTATTGGTGAAAATCGCACCGCTGTTTCCCTGAATACTGCCGTTGGGCGCTAAACTGTTGTAGGTCCATGAGTGGCCAGCCACCGGCTCGGAGATATTGGTGGATAAGCGCTCTTGCACATCAAGACCTGCGGTAATGGTGTGATCACCCAATGCATATTCAATGTCAAAGCGATATTGCTTGTTTTCATCGAAATTATTACCAATCGAGCCGCCAGGACCGCAGCCTTCAACAGGGTTAGGGATGTCGCGCTGATCGGTGACGCTTGGACAAACACGATTACCGGGGTCGGTAGTGTATTCGGTTTTAATTTTGCCAGCCATCGCGGTGACCGTTAGATCGTCGGTCAAATAACCGGTGTAGGTCAGGCTTTGCGCCTCGCCGCCCCGCTTACGATTTTGTAAGCCTGTGGGCTCATCACTGATCTCTCGGGTATTGGGGTTGTAAGAGTAGATGCTTTCTTGGGTATCGCTGCGATTTGAATACGCAAAATAGCTTAAGCGATGGTTTTCAGCGATATCCCAATCCAATTTGGCCGCCCAGAACAAGTTGTCATTGCCTGTGGACTCACGGACGCGATATTCGGTATCGGCCCGAAACTCGCTGTTCCCATTGAAACGATCTGATGCAAAACGGTTTTCAACATCGCGAGGGTTGACCAAAGCATAGATGAATAGGGTATCTTCAATGATGGGACCCGCTGCTGATAAAGTCACATCGAGTGAGTCACTTTCAGTAACTCGGCCATCACGAAAAATGGCACCGGTTCCTTGATTACCTCGGGAAACACTACCTTCTTCTTGCAAAGAGGAAGGCCGCCAATCCAAAGTCGCAGCAAATTCCCATTCATTGGTACCGCTTTTAGTCACGGCATTCACCACGCCACCTGTGGTGCGACCGTACTTGGCAGAATATCCGCCAGTTTTGACTTGGAACTCTTTATAAAATTCAAAAGGAACCGTACCACAGCCAAGACCTTGTCGGGTGTTGGTCACTTCCAATCCGTTGATATAACAGCTATTTTCAGCCACGGATGCACCACCAAAGGAGGCCACATCACCAAAACCTTCGTCGCCTCTTACGGTACCGGGCGCGAGCAGTGAAACGGCGGTGATATTGCGGGCAACAGGGATTCGATCCAATTCAAATTCGCCAATGACCAAGCCTGAATCGTTGGAAGAAACGTCAATTTGTGACACTCTCGCTCCGGTGACCTCAATTCGCTCTGTACCACTGGTTAGCAGATCAAAATTCGCGCGGGCGTTGCTTCCCAAGGTGACGCGCACCTCGTCTTTGGCCACCACTTGCCCATTTTGACTTACCTCAAGCACATAGTTACCCGGTGGTAATTGAGCGAAGCGATAAGTGCCATCGCTGTCTACATCAATCTGTCGTTGATATCCGGTTTGTGGGTTACTTACCGTAATGGTGTAGCCCTGATAACTTTGAGCTTCAACCGTACCCACGATGTTTGATGTCACATTGTTTGCCATCGCTAAACTAGATGTGCCCATCGCCCAAGCAACAGTCATCGCACACAAGCTTGCTTTGAATATTCTTTGACTCATAAAGAGTGCTCCCTAAAACGTTGTTGTTTTTATGCCAACTCTCTAACCTGAAAAAGGAGAGGGAATCGTGAACTCGCACGCTATCAGTGCAAAGCTGAGCCGTGGAGTAAGTGGGATGAAAATGGCAATTGATGTGTTAAAACGAACGTTTGATGGCAACTAATTTAAACGGAACAAACCCTTCAAAATCCTTGTGGGCAAAGGGTTCTGGAGAAAGATTGAGGCACCTGATGGTGGCCTGTGCCTGGGATGAAATTGACAAACCAGAGTACCAAAAGTTACTCATAGTTCGTTCATTGGTGCACTATTAGCGCTTTCGAATGCCGACAACACATTTCCTGTTTCTGCCTATCTGATTACTCAGTAGCTCACCTATTCAAGTGCTTTGAGGTCGATTCGATTTTCCAGTGGCTGTGCGGTGATTGAAACACCATCATGACAATGAATTATAAAAAACACTATCCGCTTTATGAGCTTTGGTATTTGGACGACTAAACTGCGAATAACAGTGCAATGTGATTTGATTTGATTATAATTCGCCCGTCGTCAGCCTAGACGAAGGATTGTTGTTGCAACAATACAAAGCAGAACCCAACTTAACGGCCTACTCCTGTCATTTTAGTTTCGGAACCACCCATGTCTCGCCAAGCGATTATTAGCCAACGTATGAATATCCGCACTCTGGTGTGGCCCATTTTCGTCGAGCAACTGGTGCGAATGAGTTTGATGTCTATCGATGTTTTCATGCTAGCTCAATTCTCCGAGGCCGCCGTTGCTGCAGTGGGCTTAACGGGTCATTTCATCTTCTTTTTGATCCTCAGCTACACCATTGTTTCATCAGGGAGCGCCGTTCTAATCGGTCAAAACTTAGGGGCAAGCCGTGATCTGCAAGCACAACATTATGCTCAAAGTGGTTTGCTACTGGCCTTTGTGAGCGCAGTACTGATTGGCATAATCTTTTACTTTCTTAGTCCGGCTTTTATTCATACCTATAACTTAGAATCCGATGTGGAAACCTTTGCAATTCAGTACTCTGTGATCACAGGCGGCTTCTCAATCGGCATGTCACTAAGCATTATGTTTTCGACCATTTTGCGGGCTCACGGCTACAGTAAATCGCCCATGGTTATTCAAGTTATTGCCGGGCTTATCAATTTAGTGGGTAATTATCTTGCATTGTATCCCCCATTTGGCTGGCCTCAAACCGGTGTGGTCGGGGTAGCGGTCGCTACAGTGGTAAGCCAGCTAATCAGTGCAATAATATGTTGGTATGTGATCAAGCATCATCAAATACCTCTGAGCTTTCAAGGTATATTCAGACCCAAATCGAAAAAGTTGAAAAAGATCCTCAAGATTGGGTTTCCAAATGCTGGGGAGAGTATTTCCTACAATGTTGCACAAATTACGATTATGTTTTTTGTCGCTCAACTTGGCACAGCCGCATTAGCAGCCGCAGCGGTAGTGCAAACCTTGGCCCGTTTTATGTTTGTATTTTCATTGTCTCTGGGCAGTGGTGCACAAATCCTCAGTAGCTACTATGTTGGACAACAACGCTTTACTGAATTGAAACACAATGTCCACAAATACTGGGTGGTGGGTATGGCAAGTTCGATATTCGCGACCTTGTTGATGATAGTCTATCGGGAACCATTAACCGCGGTATTTAGTGACGATCCACAAACCCAATCGTTGATCGCCATACTGCTGATTGTAAGCTTATTCGTTGAGTCAGGACGTGCGATTAATTTGATTGTTATTGCCGCGCTAAAAGGTACCGGTGATGTCATTTTCCCTGTCAAAATAGGTATTGTGGCAATGTGGGGGATCGGGGTGCTTTTTGCCTATGTTTTGGGTATTTATTGGTCGCTAGGCCTAATTGGAATATGGATTGCGGTAGGTTTAGATGAGTGGACAAGAGGCATCATTATGATTTACCGCTGGCAAAAAGAGCGCTGGATGAGCAAGTCACAGTTGGATAATGAGCTTGAACATGCAGAGACACAATAGCCCCGTGTCAGGGGTTGTTTTGCTGTTCCTGAACGTGAACGACGGCACCCCACAAACCAAAAGCTCGCTAAGGTGTTTTTTTGCTAGCCAATACGGCATTACTCACATCCAGTTTTTATCGACAAGATAACGATACAAATCGTCAATTTCTTCGTCACTGAAATAACTGAAGTGGGTACGGGAAATCTCACTCATCAGCCCCACTTCACGGTTTCCTTTAGCAATCCCCTCCCGCATCAGTTGTCGAAATTCGTCGCGACTGTACCCCATCACGGAAACTAAGCTCGGGGTAACATCTAAACCAAATGGTGCGCCCTTCAAATCTCGACCGTGACACTCCGCACACTTTAATTGAGCAATGTAACTAGCCTCATAAAACGTTGAGTTTGAGACTTTATCAGGCAGCGGTTCGTATTGTTGGAGTTGCGGTTGTGTATGTAAATCGCCCTTTATAACCAGTGCGCGGCCAATCAGTCGCACCGATGAAGTACCAAGGTCGTTGCTCGATTTTGGCGCACTACGCAGATAGGCAATAATGTTGTTTAAATCAGCATCACGCATTGAGGAAAAGTACGCAGAGGGCATAACTATCAAACCACGACCACTAGGCGAGATTCCTTGACGGATCGCTACCTCAAGCTCTCTGTCTGAGTATCGGTGTACAATTTCAGTTAAGTTGGGTGCGACGATTTTTGCGAAGACAGGACTGTCAAACATCACCGCGCCTTCTGCGTTTTCACCGTGGCAACCGGTGCAACCGGTGATACGTGCCAAACGCTTTCCTTCATCTAAGTCAGCGTTTTCAGTGTCTACGACAAAAGGTCGATTCACAGGCGGATAAGATTGATTGAGTAAATACCCAGACCAGATCCAAATCAGTGCACATATCAGTCCCAGTAAAAGAAGCAGCCCAATGACTATCTTCAAGATCCATTTTGGTATCAGGCTCATGGCTAATCTCATCAATGCATTTTGATAAGCTTAGAACATGCTGGTTCTTTTGCGGAATTTTGTTACTAAGGACAACATGGTTGGCACGATAAAATCGAAGATGCCCAACCTGCTGCCCTAGTTTTTGTTGTTAATCATTCACCTTTTTGTATTTCATTACTACTCGGTGAGTTCTGCCTCGCACTTTTTCGTCCCACATGGGGATGTCCAATGGGTCCGCTAAGTTTTGCAGAAAATCTGCCTCTGCGATCAACTCAAAGCCCCATTCAGCCATTTTTTGTCGGATGATTTGTGGATCGATCCGATGCAAAGTGTTGCCCATCTCGCTGCTGCTTCCCGCGGGCGCTGCATGATCGACAATGCCGAGGATCCCGTCCGGTTTCAATGCTCCCTTGAGTTTGCTCATAAAGGCCTGATCATCAATTTTATTCCAACCGTTCTTTTCGTCCACATGGTATAGGTCGTGAAAACTCAGAATCAGCAATATCCGGTCATAATGGTTCTTTTCTAAATCCAGAGCATTTGATTCCTGACGCAGCTGGGAAACATTGGGCAAGCGATTATCGCCATAGCGCTGGGCCAGCTTATCTTCACCGATGTAAGCGACATAGGGCGCATTATTATGCGCATCTACGTGACCGGTCGGCCCGACGACTTTCGCGGCTAACTCAGAGTAGTAACCTCCGCCGGAAAATACATCCAAAACTTGCATACCCGGTTCGAGTTCAAAAAAAGATAGTACTTTGTCCGGCTTTCGAAGCGGATCAGCTTTCTGGTCTTTTTCGCTGCGACCAGAATCGTTGACCGCTTGTTTTATTGCCAAAGACGGCTCCTTTGCCCAAAGATTGGCGCAAAATAAAATCAACAATAATACGTAAAACTTCATGGGTTCCTCCTTATAGGAACATACTATCGACAGGTTTGAGTGCCTTGACAATGAATATGCCACCAATCACGGATATTTGTGATAAACGGCACAATTTAGGCTAACAGTGGGTGGCGATTGTGGTGTTCCATTGACTTACTGACCGGCGTTTGACGGTGCTTGCGGCGGCGAAGGTTGGTAGAGGTGCACTTGGTTGCGTCCGCCATTTTTTGCACTGTATAGGGCTTCATCAGACTGATTAATAAGGTCGAGCAGTTGCTTGCAATCTCGCGTTTTTAACGCCATGCCAATGCTGACGGTGACTTCTGGAAGCTCGGGTAGATTTTCATTGCCGAGCAACATAATGGATTTACGAATACGCTGAGCAAGTCCCATCGCATCGCTCTCGTCAACCTGAGGCAAGATCAGCAAAAACTCTTCACCACCAATTCGACCGACTAAATCCGACTCACGCAAACTGTCGCGACAGATTCTAGCGACATTTTTGAGCACCTTATCACCCATTTTATGACCATGTTGGTCGTTTATTCGCTTAAAATTATCGATGTCTAACATCATGATGCACAGACCAGTGCTGTATCGAGTACTGCTGGCAAAGGCGATTTCACCTAAGCTGAGAATGCTACGTCGATTATGCAAATTGGTAAGGGTGTCGCGAGTAGCCAAATACTGACTTTTGCGATACAACCGGTAAATGGTGATAGACAGTACTATAAAGACCAAGACCGCAATAGACATAACAACTAGCAAGGTTTGATTGCGGCTTTGTTGTACATTCTTCAAATCTAGCTGCGTTTGCAACAATGCATTTTGTTTTTGCAGTAACTGCTTTTGTTCATCCAAAAAGCGATTTTCCAGTTGCTCTTTTGCTAGATTGAACTCGCTATTCAATCTGGCAGTTTCTTTAGTAATATCGAGTCGTGCTTTTGATAGTAGTGCCCGCTCCGAACGCTGCATGTATTGATAGGCCTCTTGATAGCGACCTTGCGCATTAAATATGTGCGCTAAATTCGCATAGGCATCCCACTGCCCTGCTAAATCTTCTGTTGGCTCAACAATATCCGCGGCACGTTGGGCATAGCCTTGAGCTTGCTCTAACTGACCGGCGTCTGCTAAGCGGCTGCTGTAATGAACATAAGCATTGGCGATATCACTTTGAACCCCCAAGGCTTCACGCAGCGCCACTGACTCTGCTATCCACTCTAATGCTGCGTCGTTGTTACCCTGTTTGCTATAAAAGTAAGATTTCAATAAATAACTGAAGGCTAGGCCCTCTTTGTGCCCTAAGGTTTCAAACTGGCTGATGGCTCGGTCGAGCAACTGAAATGCTTGGCTGCGCTGCCCAACAATATTGATCATTTGGGCCTGACTCATTAACAGCTCGCTTTGGCGAATACTTTCGGCAACGGGCGTTTGTTCATACGCTTGTTGATAAAGATCCAAAGCCTCTTCATAATTTTTCAACTCGAAACTGACATCGCCAAGCATCGACAGAGCGAGAGCGGCAATTGAGGGTTGCTCAGATAAGCTGGCAATTTCATGAACCTGAGTGAGTTCGTAGATTGCTTGACTGTAATCTTGCAAATAGGCGAGGTTGATTCCTCTGAGTGCTCGCACGTAAAGGTCTTCTGGATTGTTCTGACGAGCGAGAACCGTCTTAGGGAGATGATCCTGCAATAACTCCAATGCTTGATTATAGTGCTCAGCTGCTTTTGAATATTCACTGCTTGAGTAAGCAATATAGCCAGATAGAATGTTGACTATGACCTGCAAACCCGAGTCAGATTCCTCTTTATAATCGGATTCGAGTTGTTTTATTAAGGGCACAATTAAATCGAACCGATTAAACAACATGTAGTGCGCTGCTAATTGCACTTTAATCGACTCCGAGGGTAGCCCCTGATCTTGAGCTTCTTGGAGTTGTTTTAGCAAGATATCTTCTCGTTCGACGAAGGGCAGTTGTGGTGCGTGCAAAAGGGCGGCAACTGAGACTTCGGTCTCACTCCGAGCGAACGAAGACCACACAAGCATTAATAGTATCAGTACACTCTTCCAATTCACGTCTTTATTCCCTCAGCACTTTAAAGTGTATGATGTGATCATCGCCGTTAAAAGATTCGAACTTCCAAGAGTTCTCTTTATTAATCAGGTACTTCTCAATGTAGCACAGAGAGTGTAGGGTAACCTATAGTCAACGGATTTTTGCAGCATAATTTTTCATCTGCAAAAAAATGAACCGTCCCCCAATCAACCACGACTCTAGTCTATGAATAAAAAATCTCAGCATATTTTAACTCAGTGGTTGGTACTACAAGCGCAGTCTGGAACCAAGGGTGCCATCGACTCACTGTTGCGTATTTGGTATCCCAAGTTGTTGGGCTACGCCCTGCGCATTTGCAACAATCGAGAGCTAGCAAAAGATGCCGTGCAAGAAACCTTAGTGGCGGTTGCAACCAAGCTTCGCTCCTTGTCTGACAGTGCGGCATTTAATGCTTGGGTGTATCGAATATTGCAATTGAAGATCGCTGATCAATACCGAAAAGCATCCCGTGAGGATCAGTTTCAATACTTAGATTCAGCAGATGAGCATCAACCACTCACTCCGTTGGATGAACTGGTTCAGCAAGAAACCGCCGAGCGTGTGTTGGCAAAACTGAGTAGAGAGGAATATCAGCTAGTTTATTTACATTATGTGGAACAGTTCAGTCTTGGCCAAATCAGTGAGATTTGCGCCATCCCCGTTGGCACACTGAAGTCGAGATTGTTTACTTTACGTGAAAAATTAAAACCCTCAATTGGAGAAGACAATGAATAATATTGACCAGCAAATTTTGAATGCGTTGAAAGACGCGGGAAAGCAAGAGCAGTTGTCTGAACAAGACGCCACCGCCTTACACCTGATTGGTCGCAGTTTCAATGGCATGTTTCGTTATACTTTTGTCTTTGTTGTGCTTTTTCAGCTTGTCGCTGCGGGCCTCACTGCGTGGTGTGTATATTCCATGATCAACGCAGAAATGGTGAGTGAGCAAATCAACTGGTTAGCCGGAGGTATTGGTGCCTTTGTTGTCTTTGCAGTATTGCGCCTGTGGCTGTTTATGGAACTGAATCGACTGTCTGTTCTTCGTGAAATCAAACGTGTGGAATTGCAATTGAGTTTATTGAGTGAAGCTGTATTAAAAGGAAATTTGGACTAACAAGTCACTCCACTCAATACGAATTCAACGCCAGCCAAGCTATCAACCTAAGCTAAAGATTCGTTTTATCTGTTGTAGAGTTTTGTCCACTGCCCCTTGATTGCTCTGCAACACCTGCAAACCAGCACTCCCGGCTTGCTTGGCTAAAGTCGGATCCTGCAACCATTTGCTGCAAATTGCCGTGATGTCTTGGGCGGTGTGCACCCGCTCCATGGCCCCATGTTCCAACAAATACTCACAAATAGTGGGATTGTTGTAGATATGTGGTCCCATCATAATTGGCAAACTGAAGGCGGCTGGCTCCAATGCATTGTGCCCCCCTCGGTCGGCAATACTGCCGCCGACAAAAGCAATGTTGGCAACGCTGTAGAATTGATTCAACTTGCCCATTTGATCGACCAACAACACCTGTGACTCTTGATGAACGCTGTCCGCGGTACTGCTCGTTTGAAAACGCAAACCACTTTCGGACAACATTTTTTCTACTACTTTAAAGCGTTCAGGGTGACGTGGAACCAACACCAGAAGTAAATCGGGCACCTGTTCCAGCAAACTCTTACAGGCATCAAGGAGAGTAAGTTCTTCCGGATCATGGGTACTTCCCCCCACCAAAATTGGCCGCTGTCCATTTACCAAGCCCATTATCTCTGCTGGCATCGCCGTCAGTTGCCCCGCTTGATCAAACTTGATGTTGTTAGTCAGCACCAATCGCGAGTCATTTGGCAGCAGTGACTGATAATGCTGATAGTCTCGTTCCCCTTGCGCACAAATGCAGCTTAGTTTTTCTAACATCGGTTTGAATAACCCTGAAACCTTGCTGTATCGATGGGCTGAACGCTCGGTCATTCGGGCATTGATCACCATGGCAGGGATGCCTTTCTGGTAACACTGGTTAATCAGATTTGGCCAAAGCTCGACTTCTGTGATTAACACCAGTGAAGGCGAAATTCGTTCAAGGAATTGGGACATGGCGAAAGGTAAATCAAAAGGCAAGTAGCAATGATTAACCTTGTCGCTAAACAATTCCTGTACTCGCGCGGAACCGGTCTTCGTCGTTGTGGTGATGGTAATAGGGAGATTAGGTTGCTGTTGCATAATGGCTTTGATCACACAAGATGCCGCCACGACTTCACCAACGGAGACGCAATGAAATAAATAACCGCCCTTTTCATTGGCGGGTTTGACTCTGCCGAATCGCTCTAAAGGGTAGTTAGCGTGTCTAGACACCGCCTTGCTCTTGCTCACAGCCATGCCCATATACACCAATGGCGACAGCAACATGATGACAGTGGAATAAAGCAGCAACCAAATTTGATGGCTCAATTTGGCTTGATAGGACACGGGCGTATGCGTCATTTAAAGTTAACTATCCTTACGATCTTTATTCTCTACCAAGATTGCTTGCATTGTATCGGTCTCACTCATCTCATCCAACCCATAACTGCAAAATAACCACAACCCAATTGTTGCGACGACTACACCTGTAGACCTCAAGTAGCTTGAAACTGCGCTATGCTTTTAACACGTCTTGCTTTGGCCATCACGAGAAAAACTATGAATCAGTTCGCTACACTACTTAAAAACCGACGATTACAGGCAGGGTTAACCCAACGGACTTTGGCTGAACGGCTGTCCGTTAGTAGTAAAACCTTATCGAGATGGGAAAGAGGACTTGATGAGCCAAGGGTCAGTCATCGTCAAGCGCTAGCCAAGTTCATTCGCATACCACTGATTGACTTACACAAACTCATTGATACCAATGAACAACGGAGTCTGGACATGGCTGACAGGATCCGTGATTTGGAGTCGAGAGTGGATGATTTAGTGTCTCTTGTTGAGGTTTTGTTTGACCACATTAGTATTGATGAAACGAGCCTAACCCTACACTGTCAAAACCAAAGCTTGCACCTCGATGAAAGCGCACAACACATTCAATTGAGCAACCAACACAACTCTCTAATCCTTGCACCCAACGGTACGGCCATATTCACCAACAATGAGATAGAACTCTCATCCACTACATGCTCTATCCATGCCGAGATCAGCGAAATTAATTCCAGTGTCACCGAAGTGTCTGGTGTTTTCAGCTGCCAGACGCTTATCAGTGATAACGTCATTGCGACCACTTACAGTCCAGGACTCGGTAATTTGCTTTGAGCCTAAATTCTTACCATTGATTTGCGCTAAAATTCTACAAAACAGACTATTTTTATTACCGAAAAAGGACTATTATCCCGCGAGAATAGGGCTTCGAGCCGCAAAATATAAAGGACGTTGATTTTTATTCGCAGCAATCCTGTGCGGTAGGAATCGACTTTATAAATCAATTTTAAGAAACAGGGATGTAGAATGAACCTTAGTTTTCGATTTGTCGCCACACTGGGTGTCGTGGCTGTACTTTCCGCCTGTGGTGGCGGCTCAGGTGACTCAGGAAATGGAGGACCAAAGACTTCTGGACCGACGGTAGACCAAATCATTGCCAAACCGGCGGATTACAATGCGACTCAGTTAAAACAAGCCTATCAACAGAAAGTTGCCAGCGCCTATCGAGGCACAAACAACCCTATTGAACTTGACCCCAGTGTTGCTTCTTACATTGTGCAAAACCTGTTGGGAAACGCATCCGACTTTTTGCCGACATTCAGTTACTACGACTTTTCTGACTTGCCGGCAAATACCGAGTTAAACGAGTCGATTCAATGCGATTTTGGTGGATTAGTCCAAGTGCGAGGAAGCTATTCAGCAACGACGGTTAGCACTTTGGAATTTACCTATCAAAACTGTAACTTTAATCCCTACTACAATATGGGAATGAGCGGCAGCGCAACCCTTAAGGTTCTCTCCTCGACCAATACCTCTTTCGAGCATGTACTTTACTACAACAATGTAACGATAAATGTTGATCAGATCCAAAGTAGCATCAGTGGCTATGTGCAAACGACCAGTTCCGAGCAATCGACTCCCCCATACATGTACAACAATCGCATCGAGAACCACCTGTTAATCACTTTGCAGCCGTCGCAAGCTCAAATACTCGACAAAACCGTTATGACCTACGAGTATGAGGACGGCCCATCGGGCTACTCCTATTCCTACACTGTCTCGGGGACGGTCTCAGACAGCGCATTGGGTCAGGTTGCCATCGAAAAGGTCGAATCCACAGTAAGCACTAACCAGGGTTATGTCACCACAGATTATATCAAGCTAAGCGGTCTAAACGACATTATGTTGGAAGACATGGGTTTGTTTCCGATTAAGTATTTGCAGGATAGCGATGGTGATGGCGAGTATGAATTAGGAGCTTACATCACAAACTGGGACGATTGGTTTTCTGGCAATCTTGACAATCTAAATCTCGTATCGATAGACATGTTGTCGTTGCCGCCTTATTCCGGTTCGCCTTATGTTTATGCCTATGGGCTAACAACAGTCGACTCGATTACCGCAGAGCCTGGATACTATTATGATGACGATAATGAGACGAGCGAACTTTCAATTTCTTATCGTTGGTATGTGAATGGCACCCTCATGGAGCAATACCAAGGAGATACACTGCCTCCCTATGTCGCTGTGTATGAAGATGAAGTAAGTGTATCCATGGTCGTAACGGATGGGGTCAGTACAGTAGAGAGCGACAGATATTATTTTTACCTGAATGATTCGCCAGCACAACTACGGGTTTACAACAAGCCAGATTCAGTGCAATCCGGCGACTTAGTCCAGTTTACTGTTTTGCTAGAAGACCCAGACATAGGCGGGCAAGATGCAATAGTGCCTGTGATGACCTCTGCTCCGATTGGTGCAAGTATGGACCAGGATGGATTAGTAGTGTGGCAAACTCAAACTGATTCTGCGCTGTTCTCTAGTCAGATCTACACATTCGAATTTACTAATGATGAGTCGCCAGACGCAGAGCGCAAGTATGCGACTATTAATGTTTTAGCCGATACCCCAATGCCTCTCGCCCGTTCTGGAATGGTATTACCCTATGAAAACCGAAGCATGTGGATTGCAGATTATGACGGGGATGGTGAAAACGAGATATTGTCCGGCGATGACAGTCGAATTTTGTTGGCAGAATTTACCGAAAATGGGTACCAACAAATATGGGCGTATCCTTATACAATGCCTACCGATGGTTTAATATTGCAGAAATTCAGTGCCAATATCGACGATGATTCAGAGCATGAAATTTTTGTTGTTACTGAACAAGGCATAAGTCTAATCAATGGATTGGACAAGCCCGCTTCGGTCGTTTTCAGTGGCGAAAAGTCGATTTTCTTGGCTTCAGTGTTGGACTTTGACGGAGACGGCAAACACGAGCTTGTTTACCTTTCATCCGATGACAGTTATTACGGTTCAGAACGATACATCAATGTAGTGAGCTATAACGACCCCAATACGGTGCTCTTAAGAGAAAACATTGGCGGCGCAAATGATTTCACTGTTGCAAACGTCGACAGTGATGCTCAACTGGAGATTGTCATTAACAACGGTTACGTGTTCGATAGCCTTTCATGGTCCAATCAGTGGGTCAGTGGAACGCCTTTTGGCTCAGCTATGGTGGTCGCCGCAGATTTAACCGGTGATGGTATCGCGGAGATTATTGGCGCAGATTCATGGGATAAAATTCGAGTCATGTCGGCGTTAGATAAATCTCAGATCACCACGTTAGATGTGTTCAATACATGCACCTTGGCCGTCGAAAACGTCGATGAGGATCCTGAAGCGGAGCTATTGGTCGGCGACTGTCAGTGGGGCGAAGTATCCGCATACGATTTGTCGCAAAACACTCTGGTCAAACGCTGGGGAACAGATTTGATGGGGCATGGCTCCCGTTCACTCGTAACGGGTGACTCAGATAATGATGGTGAACTTGAAATACATTGGGGCACCGGACTGCTTTCAACTGGGTCAGACGGTTTAGTAGTCGTTGATTTACTGAACAATCAGCCACAAGAAAAGTTTTCTGGAACAATTCAGTACGGCTCCTTCAAAGCATCAGGTTGGGGCAAAACAGGACAGACTGATGAGTTGGGGGTATTCTTTGTGCCCAACTCCGGCGGTGGTTATGGTGATAGTGTAGTAGTTAAACTGGCCTCAGACGGAACCGTGGAGCACTCCGAATTTTTGTCGTCCAATTGGAACAGTGATGGAAATAGCTTAACTGTCGACACAGATAAAGACGGAATAAGTGAGATATTTGTCCCTACTACCGACTATTCCGACGGATCCTTATCTGTACTCCGCTTAGACGATATGTCGGAGATTTGGAAGTATTCCCTCAGTGGCAGTGGCAGCATCAATACGGTCAAAGCACACGACTTGAATAACGATGATGTCGACGACATGTGGTTTTCAAGTAGCAGCACGTTGCGAGTGCTGGACTATTACAACCAAACTCAACTGGCCTCTTACGACTTCTCAAGACACATAGTGGACTTCGTCCCGTTCGTCAGTTCAGATAAACAGTGGGTTGCGGTAGCTAGTAATGAAAAATTGCATTTAATGAAACGCAACAATAGTTCCTTTTCTGAAGCAGACTTTGTAGAACAATCCTGTTATCGCATCGACATTATCAATGCCGACGATGACTCAGCGATGGAATTAGTATGTCTGCAACAATATGATTATATGACCAATGGTTCGATTTTAATTTTCTTCGAGATAGTCAATGAGTCTTTAGTTGAAAAATCCAGGCTTGCTTTTGGCACCCAAGTTGAAGATTTCGAAGTGAACCGACATAACAGCAAACAGCAAACTTTGTACATCGCTACAAATTCTCAGGGTCACTATAACTATAGCTACCAACCAAGCCTTGTCATTCACGAAGTCAACTTGGATTCTGGGATTTTATGGAGCAGCCCATCATTAGTTGGGTCACCCCAGAAATATGGAATTAAACACCGTTACTCTGAAGACAAAGGCAATCAATTGTTGATCGCCACTAGCTTGATGATGTACTGGGTCAATCCATAATCTTCCTGCGGCTTGCAATTACCCAGTGCTTACAATGGGCACTGGGTAACCTGTCGGTACGTTTCTCGCCACACTATCCAACGTCAAAAAGCAATATTTTAATCAATTACTCCTGTCATACGATTTGGGTGATTCTGTACTTTTAAATGGAAAACTGCTCGACAACAGTGAAAACAAATATTCTTAGTTAATAGCAGCTTATTTCTTTGAGTCTATAATTAATTCAGATTCCACTTGGAGGCAGAACATTGGACGTCATAGATTATGTCATCATGGGCATTGGCTGTTTGCTTATCATTATCGGTTTAATGCTCTTCATAAACGGTAAGCGTGACACGGAAAACAGCAACCAAGTTGAAGGCTTTGGCATTAAGCTCAACGTCAGCAACCCTTCGATCATGCTAATCGTGTTTGGCATCGGTTTACTTCTGGTCCCCCGATTGTTGCCAAATCAACCGCCGACGAATCCCGGTGCACTCTCTGGTACTGACTCGAATCCACCCTATATTGAACCTCAGCCTATCCTTACAGAGCCAAAGGTTGAGTCGACTACAGAGACTCAACCGAGGGTTTCAGAGCAATCGGGCTCGCCAAAAACTACAGCACCAACGGTCTGGTTACCGAGTGGCACTTGGACACTCAGCAGTTACGAGTTAAATGGCTTAGATCAAAGTCAGTTTGTACAGGCTAATATGACCTTTGGCAATCGGGCAGACAATCAGATCAGTTGGAATAGTAATTTTGTGATTGCAGATGGATGGGGGAACATCGCGAGTTACTTTTATCAGGGTAACATTATCGGTAGTAACTCCGGCTATGTGATGACGATAACCAATACCAATGACCCCAGTTTTACGGGGCAAAACCGCACTGCCTTGATAATGAAAATGGAAAACAACCAGCAGTTGCACATGGAGTACAACTATTCCGGCTCAAGTATTTTGCTCCATTGGATTCAGTAGGGAAGAATCACTCGATTCAGTCTTTTGGCATAACCTGTTCCAGTAGTGGCGTGATTTCCACCGCTTCGAACATGGCCTTGATCCGCTCTATTTCATCCCTGAGTGATTTGTATTTGTGAGGAGCAAACTTCTTTATATAGCTCAACTCATCCAAGTAATAGCGATTAAACTCTTTTGCTGTGCGACAGCATCGCAACTCAAAAACTCGCACCGTACGACCATTTACCGTGGCGATACGCATCGCATTTTGCAATGAATCATGGTTCAGGTTGTCATCGGTTAACATCCAAACTTTAGTCAGGATGGCATTCTCTTTTGAGACTCGATAGGACAAAACTGCAATGGCCGTATGACCTGCGCTGTCCTTCTTTGAAGGATGGAGTTGCTGGTTAACCAACTCGGTTATATCGTCGTTGTAAAACCAGCCTTTTACATTGTTGATAAAGTCTGTGCGGCGGTTTTTGGAATAGATCTCGGCAGCTCTTCGATCGGGTACCGACACACCAGCCAAAGCCGGCTTTTGCCGGAAGGTACGAATAAAGAAATGATAGTTTGGCGTGTAGGTTGAAGAGAGATTCCGCAACAACCTATTTAGCCCATAGACTTCATTCTCTCTGTCCAACTGCTGCAAATCGTCTAATTTCGCGGTGATATAACGCTGTAAAAACGCACGGCCATCATGGTCAGAAAAGCGTTCGTTACTCAAACGCAGCGAGTGACGGTCAGCATAGACAACCCGATAATCACAGCGACCCAATGAGTACAAGGTAGTCCGTTCGACAAATTCATCAAAGCACACACTCACCAAATCCCCCTTGGAAAGATGACTACCTGCATTGCCCGCAATGCACAATCCCAGTGAAGAAATATTGGTGATTTTTCCCTTAAATTCCTGGCTTTTAAAGCGAATTGTAGCTGGGCTATTGAACAAAAAACGGTCTTCACAGCGGTTATCATCTTGTTCAGCTAACACCACGGGTATAGTCGCTTTGGTGTTACTGTCGGGACGCAGCAGTTGTTGCGCGTTCGGTTGATAAACTTGATCTGACCACTTAATTCGCTCACAAAAACTTTCTAATATCGGCGTCAAAGTAATCAGATATTGGCTTTTTGCGATTGCCTCGATGGCATGACTGGAGAAGCGATGGACCCGTGAACTGCCATAGGCATTTTGAGCTTCCGTTGGAATAGTTGAGCGTTTCGTGGCTTGCTTTTCATCTATCTCATGTACCGACACGCTGTACAAACTAGAGGCTTGTCCGCCGGCATACTTTTGCAATAGTGATAGTGAGGACTCACGGTCGTCTACCACGCTGCTCAGTAAGGCTAGAGCGCCCGACTGATTTGTTTTGACCCGAGTAACAAAGTAAAAAACTTCGCCACGCTGCAATAGGGTTTCTAAAATCCGGTCTTTATTGAGCAGTTCCTGCAGATGATTCTTTCCCGCTATTGTAAAGTTATTCAATAGCTCTTCATTTTTATGATTGCAGAAAATGTGGTTAATCTTTGACTGGCCATCAACGAACAGATTAAGCGTGTCACTGCGGTCTATAAAATACTGTTCGAAACCCTTGGATAAGCAAGTATCGTAGATATACTCTAAGTCTACTTTATACTTATGTTTGTGGCTGTATATCAGATTTTTAGTGTAAGACTTGAATTCCTCATTGGCTTCTATTGTCTCAAGCGCAAGAGCGTATTCAAACATCTTGTATTTTTCATTGAATCGCTGCATCAGAATTCGATAGGTGACTATCTTCTGCTTAAACACCAGATCTTTTTCTAAATCATCAAATCGAATACCAACCAATGTGCCCTTTTCAAACATTTGTTTGCATCGGATTTTTAAACCTGTGTGACTGATGTTTGAGGTCACAATGTCCACTGGCTTGCCTAATTCATCTGAATCCGGCTTGAAATCATTGTCGACGTCTTGCACTGGCAACACAAACATGGAAGCGCCAATGGCTAGGTTCATTCTTTCTTCTGAACGTTCTGCAAAATTGCCAAACTGTACAATGTGGACATCTCGTTCAAGCAATTGCTGCTGAATCAGCAATTTCTGTTTGTTCGTGTCAAAAAACTTTTTAACTGCGGTGTACACACCCACCGTATAGATGCCTTTGTACTGGCGCATCTCACGATCAAATCTATTGAGTGAAGCGATGTCCAAAAAGTGAGTTATCCCATCTCGCTCGACACGGTCAATCTTTAACTCTTCAATCTTGTATCGTAAATCAATACTGCGAGTGTCAGGCTTCCATAATTGTTCCACCTGCATACGAATGCGACTAACGGCTTGCTCAGATAATTCTTTAAACTTAGGATTGCTCTCAAATAGACGGTTTAACGCATCCAATGGGATGTGCCTTACCTCTTCAACAATTTGGTCTATTTGCGCTGAGTTCATGAGATTCCGAAAGAAATTTTAAGGTCAAAAGTTCGTCTTAGTATAAAAGTAAAACTTTACAGCACTTAAAACCCATGTCTCAAGTTTAATTTATGCTTTTTACTTAAACATTTAAGTTATATCAAAGATTCACGCAAAAAAGTGCGTAGTAGAGTGCTTTATATTGATTTAGAAAGATTGATAGTGGTGATGATGTAAAAAGGATCCATAAATCGATAACTTTGGAAGTTTGTGACACGTTTATTGGATTGGCCGTTTATCACCAACAAAAAAGGCGTTTATCCGAGGATAAACGCCTTTTGGGGTAAAGCTTAAAGAAGCTAAATGTCCGATGACGAAAAGCCACTTAACCCAAGAATCAAACTATTGGGTGACATACACCTCTTTGCCGGTTGAAAACATCAACACAGGGATGTTTCCATTTGGGTCAATTTGATGCATTAACGAAAAAGCTTCTATCGGAGCTATTAGCGGATCACTTTTCCAGATCAATTCAGCAGATTTTACATCAACAGATTGGATTCTGCTTTCCAATTCATCTGTTACTTCTCCCACCTGATAACTTGTCGCCAAGATTACATTTTTCGAATCATCTAAGACCAGCAAATCTGTCACCTTGTAGTCTAACCTAACTTCGCTTTGCCTATTGAGAGCCAAATCATAAGTATCCAACAAATGAGTAGCGTTTCCATATCGCTCGCTGATGCATAAAATGCGGTCCAATGACTTAACGTACTCAACCCTGACACACCAAGGCGTGCGAATGGACTGGACCAATTTCACCTCTGGAGCGACTTCGTACAGGTAGAGGTTGTCCAATGTAGTGACCGCCATCTTCACTTGTTCACCAGCACTCCACAAGACAAAATCAAATATTTCTCTACTTAAGCCAAAAACAACCTGAGATTCTCCGGTCTGCAAGTCAAGTACTTCCATCTTAGAACCATTGTTGACCACTATCTCCAACGCACCATCACCGTCGAAATCATAAAGTTTTTGGATATGGTACTCCTGTGAAGCAGTCCTCTCGATGATACCGCTATCAAGTTCGGCTTGAACCCATTCACCAGAGTTACCTGTAACAGAAACTTTAGAGAATCCAGTCCCGTGAGCATCTAGCGCTTTGACATTCAAGAATGCTCGCGAATTTACGGTTTCAAAGAATGGCTCGCTGAGCTTAATCTCACCGGATTTTTCGAAATACCCAACACGAGCAATTTTATCTGTTTCGTTTGAGGCAACGGAAGCTGCAATAATCGGTTTGACCATGCCTGGCTGCACAGATGCGAACCCTGCTGGTACAATTCCGGTGATTGAGTTGTCAGATTTAGATAAGGAGATGAGACGAGGATTGTTAAAGTCACTCAGCACCGACATTGAAAATCCCCCCCAAGTCAAATAAACAAGATCTGGGTCACTGTTTGCATCAAAATCGCCTGACTTTACTGCAATTACACTTTCCGCTTCACCAGCATAAGTGAAAACCGGAATGAGATTACCTTCAGAAAACTCAAAGCCTAGTAGTTCACCTTCGCAGCTACGATGTAAGATTTCCAGTTCCGGATCTGTGTCTATTTGGACAAAAAACACTTCACACGGATAATAGTTTGAGGTGTCAAATTGCAGTAGCGTAGTTTGCGAGAAAGGATCGTAAATAGAATTTCTATCCGCTACTTCGTCAATACCGTCGCCATTGATATCGCCTATCGTCATCTCATGTGTTGAAATTGAGTTGAGTTGCGATTCTACCCTTCCTGTGACTCCATCAATTATAGTTCCTGAAGCAAGCACAATTTCTAATTGACTATCTTGATCAAATTGACCCACGTTAAGAGAAGTATCGTTTTCTTCAATTTCCAAGCTCCATACATTCTCACCAGAATTTGTTTTACGAACTACTAATTCGGTAGCGCGTGAATTGCCAATCCGACTGGCTTCAATGGTCACCAAATCAGCATTTCCGTCTTCGTCAACATCGGCAACAATGAATGCATGAACATCGGCTTCGAAATCAATGATCTTTTTAGGCGCTTTTGAGAAATCCGTTACTAGATAGATTCCCGTTGCTCCGGTGACATATATCTCTTGTTTACCATCCCCATTCATATCTACTGTATACACGTGTGACGGATAGTTTTCGTAGTCGAAACCATAGGGATAGATTTGCGTTTGACGGAGTTGACCCTGTACGATTGATGACAATGCAAGCCTATTGTTGCCTGTGAGTGTCAGAATTTCATCACCTGGTACTGTGTCAAAATTACCCACATGCAATCTTGATTGTCTGATAGGGATTTCAGATTTGCCTATGACGTAGGGGGCGGCCCCACCCGCGGACAAGATCTCAAAAGCAAATTCCAAAGGCTCGTACCCTGCAAAAGATTTAATCGCTCCTCGAACTATTTGAGAATCAGAGAAGAGTGACCTTGAAGGCGTATAAATTAGTTTACCTTGTTCCAATTTAAGGTTCTCTGGACCATATACGATAGAGAGTAAAGTAGGGTCTCGATACACAGTTTTTAAATCGATTTCGTATGTTTGCCCTGCCTGCATTTGGTTCGGTGCATTGGCAAGTTTGATTTCATCATCAATGGTCAAAAAGCCAAGCGGATCAACAGAGTCCAGTCTTTGATACAAAACCAAAGTAGTATCGTTCAAAAACTCTACATACAGCTCAAGTATATAGCCTCCAAACCCTTCTGAATCCCCAGTACAGTCTGGCTTTCCATTGTCGCTCAAAAACTCAATCTCAAGTCTATACCGCTCTTCGTCATTTACCTGATTGTCGAAGGTGTAAACCCCCTTAGATACTTGCTGTGAAGAATGTAGCTCGGCCGCTCCTGAAGAACGAAGCTCGAGCAGTTCATTGCATTGTTCTTCTGGATCAATTATGACCCAACGGCCATCAATTTCATTGGCTAATTCGCTTGGATTGGTGTTACCAGGAGGTGGATTAGAATTTGTACTTGGTGATGAGCCTGAGCCACCACATGCTGCAATCAAAATGAGCAGTAGATTAATAACGATGTATTTCATTGCATTTCGTCCATAAAACGTATTAATTACGATCCAACAAAAAAGGCGTTTATCCGAGGATAAACGCCTTTTGGGGTAAAGCTTAAAGAATTAAGCTTCAGCTTTTGTTACGACGTCAACCAAAGTCCAGTTTTTAGACTTAGACAAAGGACGACATTCACGTACTGTTACTACGTCGCCTTCGTTACACTGGTTTGTCTCGTCGTGAGCGTGTAGCTTAGTAGTGCGCTTGGTGTACTTCCCATAGATAGGGTGTTTTACAAAACGTTCTACTACAACAGTGATGGTTTTATCCATCTTGTTGCTAACCACACGACCTTGTACTGTACGAATTTTTTGTTCAGTCATTACGCATCAGCCTTTTGAGTCAGAATGGTTTTAACACGCGCGATGTTACGACGCACTTTGCGCAACTGATCAGTTTGTGACAACTGGCCAGTGCTGTGCTGCATGCGCAGGTTAAACTGTTCGCGAAGCAGATTGATCAGCTCAGCGTTCAACTCTTCTACGCTTTTGTCTTTCAGTTCTGTCGCTTTCATTACATCACCGTCCGAGTTACAAAGGTTGTTTTAAATGGCAATTTAGCCGCTGCCAATTCAAACGCTTCGCGAGCTAGACTTTCTGGAACACCTTCCATTTCGTAAAGCACACGACCTGGCTGAATTTGGCATACCCAGTACTCAACGTTACCTTTACCTTTACCTTGACGCACTTCAAGAGGCTTCTCAGTAATTGGCTTGTCAGGGAAAACTCGAATCCAAATTTTACCTTGACGTTTAACGTGACGAGTCATGGCACGACGAGCCGCTTCGATTTGACGAGCAGTCATACGACCACGTCCAACTGCTTTAAGACCGTAAGTACCGAAGCTGACGTTTCCGCCCGCAATTGCAAGACCACGGTTGCGGCCTTTGTGCATTTTGCGGAATTTCATACGTTTAGGTTGTAACATAATTATCCCTCACGCTTAGCAGAACGGCCTTTCTTCTTAGGTGCAGCAGCAGGTTGCTCTTGAGTAAGAGGCAAACCGCCCAATACTTCACCTTTGAAGATCCAAACTTTAACGCCGATGATACCGTAAGTTGTCAAAGCTTCAGATGTTGCATAGTCGATGTCTGCACGGAAAGTGTGTAGTGGTACACGACCTTCACGATACCACTCAGAACGAGCAATCTCTGCACCGCCCAAACGACCGCTAACTTCTACTTTGATACCCTTAGCACCTAGACGCATTGCGTTTTGAACAGCACGTTTCATAGCACGACGGAACATAACACGACGTTCCAACTGGCTAGAGATGCTGTCAGCAACAAGCTGGCCATCTAGTTCAGGTTTACGCACTTCAGCAATGTTGATCTGAGCAGGCACACCGGCCAACTTAGATACGTGCTTGCGAAGTTTCTCTACATCTTCACCTTTCTTACCGATAACAACACCTGGACGAGCAGTGTGAATAGTCACACGGATACTCTTAGCAGGGCGCTCGATAACGATTTTCGAGAGAGACGCGTTTTTCAATTCTTTCGTCAGGTATTTACGTACCTGGTGATCATTAAACAGGTTGTCTGCATATTCCGCTGTGTTAGCGTACCAAGTAGACGTCCATGGTTTGCTGATACCCAGGCGTATACCTGTAGGATGTACCTTCTGTCCCATTATTATCTCCTAGTCCGCTACTACAACAGTAATATGGCTGCTGCGTTTAAAGATACGATCAGCACGGCCTTTGGCTCTTGGCTTGATGCGCTTCATAGTTGGGCCTTCATCAACGAAGATTTTTGCAACAGTCAACTCATCGATGTCTGCGCCTTCATTGTGTTCAGCGTTCGCAATCGCTGACTCTAGTACTTTCTTCACTAGAGCGGCACTTTTCTTCGGACTATAAGTCAGAATTTCCAGTGCTTTTTCAACGTGTAAACCGCGAATTTGATCTGCTACCAAGCGTGCTTTTTGAGCCGAAGAACGGGCAAAACGATGTTTAGCTATAGCTTCCATAATTTTTCCTCTTATCTCTTCGCTTTCTTGTCCGCGACATGGCCGCGGTAAGTACGCGTTGGCGCAAATTCGCCCAACTTATGGCCAACCATTTCGTCAGAGACGAAAACAGGTACGTGCTGGCGACCGTTATGGACCGCAATGGTCAACCCAATCATATCTGGGATGATCATGGAGCGACGAGACCAAGTTTTAATTGGTTTTTTGTCGCCCATTTCCACTGCAGCCTCTACCTTCTTCAGCAAGTGCAGGTCGATAAATGGACCTTTCTTGAGAGAACGTGGCATGGTGAATCCTCGCTTTTACTTGTTACGACGACGTACGATAAGTTTATCAGTACGCTTGTTACTACGGGTTTTCTTACCCTTAGTCGGAATACCCCAAGGTGTAACAGGGTGACGGCCACCAGATGTACGGCCTTCACCACCACCATGTGGGTGATCTACTGGGTTCATGGCAACACCACGAACAGTTGGGCGGACACCGCGCCAACGGGTTGCACCAGCTTTACCTAGTGAACGAAGCATGTGCTCAGCGTTACCGACTTCACCAATGGTGGCGCGGCAATCAGCCAATACTTTACGAACTTCACCAGAACGCAAACGAAGGGTTACATAACCCTCAGCACGCGCTAAGATTTGTGCATATGCACCAGCAGAACGAGCAATTTGCGCGCCTTTACCTGGCTTCATTTCAATGGCATGTACAGTTGTACCCACTGGCATGTTGCGCATTGGCATTGCGTTGCCCGCTTTGATAGGAGCATCAGAACCGGATTGAACTGCATCACCCGCCTGAGCGCCTTTCGGTGCAAGAATGTAACGACGTTCACCATCAGCATACAATACCAAAGCAATGTTAGCTGAACGGTTAGGGTCATATTCCAAACGCTCAATTTTGGCAGGAATGCCGTCTTTGTTGCGTTTGAAATCGATAACACGATAATGCTGCTTGTGACCACCACCGATGTGACGCACGGTAATGCGACCATGGCTGTTACGACCACCAGACTTGCTGTTCTTTTCCAGCAATGGTGCGTAAGGTGCGCCTTTGTGCAGATCAGGGTTTGTAACCTGAACTACGTGACGACGACCAGCAGAAGTCGGCTTAGCTTTCAATAATGGCATGTCTAATCCCCTTCTTACTCTGCGCCACCGACGAAGTCGATGTCTTGACCTTCTTTAAGCACAACATAGGCTTTTTTCCAGTCGCTACGCTTACCAAAAGACTGACCGTGACGCTTAGTTTTACCTTTAACGTTCAAGGTGCGAACAGAGTTAACTTCTACTTCGAAAAGTTTCTCAACAGCTGCTTTGATTTCAGCTTTGTTCGCGTCTTTCAGGACTTTGAAAACAACCGTATTGTTGCCTTCGGCAGCCATAGTTGATTTTTCAGAAACGTGTGGTGCCAAAAGCACCTTTAGTAGACGCTCTTCAGAGATCATGCTAACGCCTCCTCTAGCTGTTTAATTGCATCAGCAGTGATCAACACTTTCTCGAATGCAATTAAGCTTACAGGGTCGATGCCTTGAACGTCACGTACGTCAACTTTGTACAAGTTGCGTGCAGACAAGAACAAGTTCTCATCTACTTCAGCTGTAACGATTAGCACGTCATTCAAGTCGTACTCGTTCAACTTAGCGATAAGCGCTTTAGTCTTAGGTGCATCAACACCAAATTTTTCTACAACCACCAAACGGTCTTGACGAACCAGTTCAGACAAGATGCTGCGGATTGCACCGCGATACATTTTCTTGTTAACTTTTTGACCGTGGTCTTGTGGCTTGGCAGCAAATGCGCGACCACCACCAACCCAAATTGGGCTGCGGATAGTACCAGCACGGGCACGACCTGTACCCTTTTGACGCCATGGTTTTTTGCCACCGCCGCTGACTTCTGAGCGTGTTTTTTGTGCTTTAGAACCCTGACGGGCACCTGCACCGTAAGCTACTACTACTTGATGTACTAGAGCTTCGTTAAAATCACGTCCAAAGGTCGCTTCGGAGACTTCAAGAGCGCTGTTCGCGTCTTTCAATACTAATTCCATCACTTAACTCCCCAGACGTTACGCTTTAACTGCAGGACGAACGATAACATCGCCGCCTGTAGCGCCAGGTACGGCACCTTTGACTAGAATAAGGTTGTTTTGTGCATCAATGCGTACAACTTCCAAAGATTGAGTTGTCACGGCTTTGTTGCCCAATTGGCCAGCCATTTTCTTGCCTTTAAATACTTTACCTGGTGATTGGTTTTGACCAATTGAACCAGGAGCACGGTGAGACAATGAGTTACCGTGGCTGTTACGTTGGTGACTAAAGTTCCAACGTTTAATAGCTCCAGCAAACCCTTTACCTTTTGAAGTTCCTGCTACGTCAACTTTTTTGGCTTCAGCAAAGATCTCAACAGTGATTTCACTGCCAACTTCAATACCTTCACCTTCGTTACCGTCCAAACGGAACTCCCACAAACCGCGACCAGCTTCCACGCCAGCTTTGGCAAAATGACCTGCCTGAGCCTTGTTAACGCGGTTCGCTTTTTTATCGCCAGCGGTTACTTGTAGCGCGCGATACCCATCTGTTTCTTCAGTACGCAACTGAGTTACACGGTTTGGGGTCGCTTCTATAACAGTCACAGGAATAGAAACACCATCTTCAGTGAAGATGCGAGTCATACCTACTTTACGACCGATAAGACCAATCGCCATTGTTAAAACCCTCTCTTGTTAGCCCAGGCTGATTTGAACATCAACGCCGGCAGCCAAGTCCAATCTCATCAATGCATCAACTGTTTTATCAGTTGGTTCAATGATATCTACCAAACGCTTATGCGTACGGATTTCATACTGATCACGTGCATCTTTATTCACGTGAGGAGAAACCAATACGGTATAGCGTTCTTTGCGAGTAGGTAGAGGAATAGGACCGCTAACCTGAGCACCAGTACGTTTCGCAGTTTCAACGATTTCAGCCGTAGACTGATCGATCAACTTGTGATCAAACGCTTTCAAACGAATACGAATTCTTTGATTTGGCATCGATTAAGCTCCAATCGAAAGAACAAAAAAAACCATCCACACCAACCTAATTCCTAGGTGGGAGGATGCATGTAAACCGATAACCCCCAATCGGGGTCTTGTTCGTATAATTCCCGGCTTTTACAGTCACCTTACAGCTTGTGCTCGGTCCGAAAATTCACTGCCATCAAGGCAAGTGGGCGCGAATTATACTGATATGGACAACATATGCAAGCACAATTCACAAATTAATAGGTGGTTTAGGTAGCAAACCGACAAAAACGCCTATTAACCAGTTCAACTATTTCTTATTGGTATAAAAACTACGCCAAAACTGTACCACGGGACAGGTTTAAAGTTTCTATGATTCAACTAGGCTAAGGTCGTTGGAATGAAGTTACGTTTCTAATAAAGATTCGATATGCATTAACATTTACGTTTTTCTCATTGTGGGAGATTTGGATCGAATCACGAATTACTCAACCAGTAAAAAGGATTTAACTCATGCAAACACTCACGTACAAAGAGGTTCAGCAAGTAAGTGGTGGTGGTCTAATTCAGGTCATGGGCTTTATCGGTTACATCAGCGCTCTTAGCACGGCTAGTGACTTTGGCTATGCGATGGGAATTGGTATTTACGACGCTACTCATTAATCCATGGAGGATATAAAGATGCAGGAACTCAATAGCCAAGAAGTTGATCTTGTAGTCGGCGCAGGCGGAATGTCAGTAGCAGACATTGGTTATACCGTAGGTTATGCAGTAGGAAGTGCATACCAAGGCATAACATCAACTGGGTATCAACTCGGCTTGCTAATTTATGATTGGACCCACTAATCAATTGCGGGGACTTCCCCCGCTTTTTATAGGAGTAGTCTCATGGACCCCAAACTTCTCAAGTTTATTAACGCAATCTATCTCATTCCAGTCGTGTTTGGATTAATTGAAGTAACAGGACAGTGGATTTCTGACAGTATCGGACCGCTAACCAACCCGACTTTTCAGTCAGTGATGTTATTGAGTATCAGCGGCATGCTAATGAATCACATTTATAAGCCCAAAGAGAAACCAGAATCCGACGCAAATTAAGAGGTTTTGTTGCCGCTAACTGTCGGTTATAGTAAGGGAAATAGCATTTAACCTGATGTTGTAAATGATAAACGAACCGGCGACAGAACAAACTCTACAAAAAATTGATAAAGTGCTCGAGGCACATCCGTCTCTAATGGATGCCTACCAGCAGCTTGAACCTATGATTTTGGCGTTATTTGGCGCACAACGAATGAGTATATTTCAGCGTCGCAGACAACATCAGGATTTGGTCGCCCGTTTTAAGACCGGTCGCGAAACTCGCGAAATCAAGGTTCCCATTAGCCCCCAGTCTATCGCAGGTTATGTGGCGCTGAGCCAAAAACCATTAATCATTGCTGACCCCTATAATGCTCAAGAATTAGCAGAAATTCACCCACGCCTAAAATTTGCTGACAAATTCGATAAGAACAGCTCCTTTAAAACAGAAAACATAATCTGTGTGCCAATTATGAATGCGGGCGTATTGATGGGCGTGATGCAAATCATCAATAAAAAAGTGGGCTCATTTAATGACACGGATTTAGAACTGGCCAATTCCTTATCTGAGATTCTCGGTAACAAGTTCCGTTATGAACTGGGTGGCACTAGTAATCCCTTTGATTACTTGTTGCATCGCAATCTCATTTCCGACAAAGACCTAGCTGCCATAACCGAATCTAGCCGCGATACGCGCCAACTGATTCAACGATTGATCTCCGAAGCGCGGATCCCAGAAACCGAATTGGGAAATGCCTTATCAGTGCATTATCAAGTGCCCTTTATCAGCTATCTGCCGGATAAGTACCATCTCTACCAAAGTGAAAGCAGGCTCAACCTATCCTATTTAAAGCGGAATTTCGTGGCAGTTCTTGCTGACGTAGCAGAAAACCCCATTGTGCTCATGTCGGAACCAAACAATGCAGCACTTCTGATGGAGATCGAAAGTGCGCTGGGCATTGAAAGCTATGAGATCTCAGTAGGACTGCCCAATCAGATATTGCAATACCTCGGTGAAGGAACTGGAGGTGGTGCACCGGGGGAAATGGATGAGATCCTTGACGAAATCGGCACCAGTGCTGAAGAATTAGATGATGCCAACGAAGAAATGTCTGACGATGCGCCGGCGGTGGTCAGGTTGGTCAGTCGCGTCTTGCATGATGCAAAACGTTTAAACGCTTCGGATATCCACATTGACCCCGAAAAGAATGGTCCAACTCGAGTGAGGATGCGTATCGATGGTGTTTGTCGGGACATGACTCAGGTTCCCGCGTCCCATCACAGCGCAGTAATTGCGCGCATTAAAATCATGTCAAACCTCAATATTGCTGAGAAGCGGGTTCCCCAGGACGGAAAATTATCCTTCCGCATGTCAGGACAATTGGTGGAGGTGCGGGTGGCAACCATCCCCACCGTAGCCGGTGAAGGTGTCGTGATGCGTATTCTGGCGTCGGGCGGCGCGATGCCCATCGAAAAGATGAATGTTTCGCCTCGCAATATGACCATGCTCAAAGAGATGATCAAGAAGCCTCACGGTATCCTCTTGGTCGTGGGCCCAACAGGGTCCGGTAAAACCACAACCTTGCATGCCGTACTGGGATACCTCAACACACCAGACAAGAAAATCTGGACAGCGGAAGATCCGGTAGAGATCACCCAACCGGGGCTTCAGCAAGTACAAGTTAGCCCCAAAATCGGTTTTACTTTTGCTAATGCCTTACGTGCCTTCTTGCGGGCTGACCCCGATATCATTCTGATCGGTGAGATGCGGGATAAGGAGACGGCTCATGCTGGTATTGAAGCGTCTCTCACAGGTCACTTAGTGTTGTCTACTTTGCACACCAACTCTGCTCCTGAAACCATCACTCGTCTATTGGATTTAGGACTGGATCCGGTGAACTTCTCCGATGCCTGTGTGGGTATCATGGCTCAGCGTTTGATTCGAACACTATGCAGTAACTGCAAAGAAAAGTATCCCGCAACAGAAACCGATCTGGCCTTCATCCGTCGACAGTATGGGGAAGAGTTTATTGATGAACTCAACTTGCAAGACCCAGTCATGCTGCATCGACCTAAAGGTTGTGACGAGTGCGGTGACACCGGCTACAAGGGGCGAACTGGGGTGCATGAGTTACTGGCAATGACTCCAGAGTTGCGCTCACTGGTTTACAAAGAAGCAGCCGTGAGTGCAATGAAAGAGCAGGCCTTGAAAGATGGCATGCGCACCCTGACTCAAGACGGCATATACAAAGTACTAAAAGGCGATACAGATATCGCACAAGTGCAAATTATTAGCGGTGCCGATTAGTTTTTTGGCAGACGGCATGAGTCACGGGAACACGAAATTCCTAAACGAGAGCCACTATGGACCGAGTTGAATTTGAATATATTCGTTCGGATCGCCGTGTTGCAATGGTGTTCTTTGCCAACGTTTTGGTGGTGTTTCTAATGGGTAAAGCAATCGCCTATTTCGATGACCAGTCATCCCAATACAACGACATCATCTACATTGTTGATTTGGCGGTTCCCTTCATTGCGGTTGTATTGGTGGCCATCGGTGTGTGGCTATACAGGCGAAATGCGGCCTTCGTCGTTCGGGTGTCATCAACACGTTTTATGATGCTGCATCCCGGTTCTGCCTCTTGGACTTGGTCGATTCCGATTGAAAACATAGAAAAAATTGAAAGGCGCACTAGCCACCATAGCAATGGTGACCTCTACGCAGTAGAAAAATCAGGGCACAAACATGCTTTGTGCCCCAACTATGGATATTCTCGTTCAAAGCTATTTGAAGCTTTGGTTAAAGTGAATCCGTCTGTACAGACTCCCTAACTCGCCGTTATGACTGTCCCTCAGTTGACTCCTTGCCTTGCTGGGGAAGGTTATTCAACAATCGCGCATTGAAACTATGGAAGCGATTGATTGCGTCAACTAAATCGTCCGTACCCAAATCTTGCATACGATTTACAAGACCATTGAGCAGCTTCTCATACTCGCGACCATCGGCCAATGTCTGCTGTGATTGTTCGAACACATTGAGCATTTTTTCAAGATAGTCACTAATAGGCTCAACCACTTTAGCTGGATTCACGCTTCGCGAATTTTGCTCATCATCGTAATGGGAAATAGTTTCATAGGTATTCACCACTTTCACCTGCTCTTGGCGGGTCAATTGCAACGCAAAACCTGTCAACTCTTGATCATCAAAGCCCAATTCCAGTGCTTTGTTGAAGGCCTGGTCCATATCGCCATCAAAGAAAGTCGCAGCAAGTTCGTTGGCATCGGCAACCAGATTCCCAATGGCTTTTAACTCGCCCTCGTCCAATTCGCCATTCACTGAGAAACTAAAGCTGTCCCGGGCTACAAAAATCCCTTGTTGCTGCTCTACTGCTGATTTGCTAGGTGAATTGGTAGGTCCTTGCTGAGTTTCACCATCTGTAGTGGACTTTTCTTCAGCTGCCGTTGACTCATTGACGTCATCCGCTGAACTGCGAGGCAACACATCATTGGTTTGAATATCGTCTTGGGCCGGAGCTTCTGTTGGTAAAGTGCTGGATTGGATTAGTTGACTGCGGTTGAACTCAAAACGCTGCAAATCCTCGAAGCGAATAGTCACTTCATCACCGTCACGGGTGCGAATTAACAACTCTCCAGAATCGGATCTCGCCGCGCTCAATTCGGTGGAGTTTGTAGCAACCGCAGCGGATTTTGACTCCGACTCTGAATTTTTATCTTTGCCTAAGAGTTGTTCTTGCAGCTTACGGATGCCGTCCTCAATCAAGTCGGCGCTGGCTGATATGCCTTTAGAAATGTCTTCATTCATAAAGCCTTGAAGATCTTTTTCTGCCATTTTTATCCCTTTGGCAACACCCGAGCGGGCTTGCTCAAACAGACTGCTTAGCTTTGCTTCATCAGCACCGCTTTTGGCAGCACTGGTGATGACTCCACCGACAAAACGCAGCACATTGCGGGCGATTTCTTCAAAATCGAACAAACTCTTAGTTTTTTCTTCGGGTTTGGGCAGCTTAGCTTGTTGACCATCAACAGTCAGGGATTGGTTCAATGCATTATTGTAGACACGCAGGCCAACCGTTGTCTGCGAGCTAAAACTGACATTTTTTACATTGCCCAGAGACACGCCCTGCTCAGCTTGCCTTAATCCTTCTTCACGGAGTTGCTTTTGCACACCCGCCTGAATGGATTGCTCGGGTTTATTACCCAAGAACGCTTTAATTTCGCCAAAATTCATAACAGATACCTCACTATCCTCGTTATCTATTATCGGCGAATTCTAAAATTTAATTAGTAATTATGATAAATTCATCGCTAAGACGACTGTAAGCGGTTGGCAGTGATGGGCGAAATCGTTAGAATTCGCCCCCTAAATTTAAGCGACAAAGCGATATAACCATGCGCCCCACCGAGATCAATCCTGAAAAGTATCCTGAGCAACTTGCACAAAAGGCACAGAGAGTGAAGGAACAGTTCAGTGAATTTGATCCGGGTGATCTAGAGGTGTTTGCCTCAGCTCCCCTGCACTACCGAATGCGAGCGGAATTTCGTGTTTGGCACGAGGGCGATGATCTCTATCACATCATGTTTGACACTCAGACCAAAGAGAAATACCGAGTTGATCAGTTTCCACCGGCTAGTGAATTAATCAATCAGGTAATGGCTTCTCTCATTCCGTTGCTAAAGAGCAATGAAATCGCCCGCCGCAAACTCTTCCAAATTGACTACTTAAGTACCCTAAGTGGCGAAATTCTCGTTTCACTGCTCTATCACAAAGCATTGGATGACGCGTGGATCGAATCAATGAAAGGCATCTTGGCAACGCTGAGACAAACTTATGCTATCCATATTGTTGGCCGAGCTCGTAAGCAGAAAATTTGCTTGGACCAAGATTTTGTAACGGAAGTGCTGCCAGTTAACGAATCTGTGTATCGTTTTCAACAAATTGAAAACAGCTTTACTCAGCCTAATGCAGGTGTAAACAGCAAGATGATCCAGTGGTGTCTGGATGTGACCGGCAAATGTGACTCAGATCTTTTAGAACTGTACTGTGGGTTGGGCAATTTTAGTATCCCTCTTGCGCAAAACTTCCGCAAAGTATTGGCAACAGAGATTTCTAAAACCTCAGTTGCAGCAGCTCAATTAAACATCCGTCAAAATCATGCCCAAAACGTCACCATTTTACGAATGTCGAGCGAGGAGTTTGTCGAAGCTCAGCAAGGGAAACGCTCATTCCGTCGACTCGATGGTGTTGAGCTTTCAGAGTACCAATGTGACACGGTGTTAGTGGATCCCCCCCGAGCTGGACTCGATCCCCAAACCATTAAAATGGTAAGCGAATATCAGCGAATCGTGTATATCTCCTGCAATCCAGATACCTTGCTCGAAAACGTGGGTGACCTCAGTTCTACCCATCAGATTAGCCGTTTTGCCCTGTTTGATCAGTTTCCTTACACCCATCACGCCGAATGCGGTGTGTTATTGGAAAGGCGCTGAATATTTCATAGTGACTGACTGGCACTGGCGATTGCGCCAACTGAGATAAATCGGAGTTGCTGTTTCAAACGCTCACTTAATTGCTGTCTCTGGGGCGGGTCCAGGTCTAGCGCTTCAGCGCCGGTGCTGAACACCAACTTAACCATCGCCTCTGCTTGCAAACTGGCGAAGGTTTTACTCAATCCTGTGGTTGCCACTGTGTAATCGGTTAATTCTTCTGTGAAGTGCTGAATTTCACGTAAAACAGCCGCGCGAAAAGCGTTGCTTGTGCCCGTATGTTCTCGAAGTAATAATCGAAACACATTGCTGTTCGCAGTAATAAACTCCATGAATGTGTCCACGGATGTACTAATGACACCCCCACCTGAAGCAATCCGCACCCGAGCTTGTCGCATCAATTGGCGAAGGGCCAAGCCCGCTTCATCCACCAAGGTTAACCCTAGTTCATCAATGTCTTTGAAATGTCGGTAAAAGGAAGTTGGAGCGATACCAGCGTTACGGGCAACTTCCCGCAAACTGATACTGGAAAAACTGTGCTGCTCATCTAACAAGCCGAAGGCGGCATCGATAATGGCTCTGCGGGTTTTTTGTTTTTGTTGTTGTCGATTTAAACTCGCCATGTGGTGCTCGTATCATATTCTAAAACGCGATGTCGGACGGTTGCCCGAGGCTACTCAACTAAAACCTGAGTGAGTGCCAACTTGGTCATAAAGATACCATGCAAAAGTCGAATTTGCTTGCCATTTGACCGCCTTTTCTTTAAATTAGCGTACAGTTGTAAGCTGAAATTTAAGTAGAATGAATAAGCCTCCTATTATCCTGACCAATATCTTGGTTTTTACCATCACTGGCCTGATCGCACTGATTGGTGTTCCCACTGAAGCGTTGATTAACGGTTTTGATGCTTTTGAAATCGCAACCTGCATTTTCTTGATCTATTTCTCTGGCATGTCAATCACCGCTGGCTATCACCGTCTTTGGTCACACAAATCCTACGACGCTCATCCGGTCGTTCGCTGGGTCCTGGCCGTTGGTGGGGCTATGGCGGTGCAAAACAGTATTCTGCATTGGTCGTCGGATCACCGCGTGCACCATCGATTTGTTGATCAAAATGGCAAAGACCCTTACTCCGCTAAAAACGGATTCTTTTTTTCTCACATTGGTTGGATGTTAAGAGAGTATCAAGCCCATCGTTATGACGATTATTCTAACTGCCGTGACTTACAAAAAGACAAAATAGTCATGTGGCAACACAACCACTATTTACCTATCGTTTTGCTCAGTAATTTCGGTATTCCAGTCTTACTGGGGTGGTTAAATGGTGATGTTTGGGGAATGTTGTTGCTAGCGGGTGTGTTCCGGTTGGTTGCTGTACACCACGTCACGTTCTTTATTAATTCATTGGCTCACATTTGGGGTAAGCAACCATACACCAATAAGAATACGGCGAGAGACAATGGAATTCTGGCGTTTTTCACCTTTGGTGAGGGCTACCACAATTACCATCACATTTTTGAGTATGACTATCGAAACGGCATTCGTTGGTGGCAGTTCGACCCTACTAAGTGGCTGATCAGAGGGTTATCCTTTGTGGGTTTAACGAGCAACCTTCGTCGTACGCCTGAAGAGCGAATCGAAAAAGCCAAGTTAGCGATGTTGATGGAACAAAGTAAAGATAAAATCTCCCATATCGCTAATGGAGAAGAGATTCTGCAAAGATTACAGCAAGAATACGATGTATTGATGGCCAAGATGAGCGATTACTATTCGACGCGTAAGCGCTTATTGGAAATCAAGAAAGCGAAGTTGAAGCGCTCATACGATAATTTGGAGTTGGCCTACAAATACAAAGAGCTCAAGCATAGCTTTCAATTACAAAAGCGAAAATGGCTTGAGTTACATCAACTGAGTTTTGCATAACTATTGGCGACTATGTCGCCTCTGAACCAACAAAAAAGCCGCGACATTGTCGCGGCTTTTGGTTTTGTTCAAATCAGATTAGTGCTGAACAGATGCCGTAAGTGGCGTGCTTTCTTCACGATGAGCAATAACCTCAATGAGCATCTGTTGCGGATAGAATTTAATCGTTGCCAATGCATTTGCGTCGTTACTTGATGCTTGATTGGCAATGGTCATCTCCATATCACGGAATTCCATGTTCTGGCTGATCTTGTTCGACATACATTGGCTGTCAATTTCGAAGGAGGTTTTGTCCATACATTCAAACGCGTTTGTCTGATCTGCGTTTGCATGCGTAGTGGCCCCAAGGGCTAAGATGAAAAGACTAGCTGTAATTTTACGCATGTGATACTCCTAATAAAACATCGCTGACACCAACGGCAGGTTAAAAGTAACACAATTACGGTAAATTACCAAATGAAATTAAACATAGTTTTGTGACAGTAATATTACAATGACTGACTTTTTTGAAAAAAATCGACAAAAAAATACAACTGACCTTTTTTTAGAGGTAAAGGACTGTCAATTGTGCGCGAATCAATTGCCCTACCAGCCCCGCCCCATCTTACAAGGCTCTGCTGACGCAAACATTATGATCATAGGTCAGGCCCCTGGGACAGCAGCCCACCGCAGCAGCTTAGCATGGAATGACCCGTCCGGTGATAGGTTAAGAACCTGGCTGGGTATAAACAGAGATACATTTTACGACGTGACAAAACTGGCAATTGTGCCCATGGGTTTTTGTTATCCCGGTAAATCCCGTCATGGTGATTTGCCACCTTTACCGGCATGTGCCCCAGCTTGGCACAGCAAACTGATTACTTATGTCAATCCGGAGATCATTTTATTGGTGGGTCAGTATGCACAAAACTACTATTTGTCGGATAAAGAATCGCTCACCGAGCGAGTGAGGCATTGGCGACGTTACTTGCCTCGATTTATTGCGATGCCACATCCCTCACCGCGCAACAATATTTGGCTTAAGAAAAACCCATGGTTTGAACAACAAGAGCTGCCGGCTATCAGAAACCATCTCAGCCCATGGTTAAGCACTACCTGAATAGCCGATGTTCAGATTAGCTGCGGTAGGAATCCAAGAAAGTCAGGAGCTCTCCGAAAGGCATCGGTTTAGCGTACAGAAAACCTTGTGCTTCATCACATCCAAGCTTGAGCATATAACTTGCCTGCTCACGCTTTTCGACCCCTTCAGCGATAGTTTGTAAGCCCAATCGATTACCCAATGTAACTATGGTTTCAGCGATGAAGGCCGACTGACCAGGTTTAATCTCATTGATGAAAGAACGATCTACTTTCAATCGATCAAGGGGGAGCTGTTGCAAGTAGCTCATAGAAGAGAAACCTGTACCAAAATCATCAATTGCGATAGTCACACCAAATGCTTTTAATTCTTTGAGGGACTCAATCACAATCTGCGGTTCGTCCATCACCACACTTTCGGTTATTTCTAATTCTAATGCCGCAGGATGAATTCCATGTTTAGTTACCGCGGATTTTACCAGTGGCACAAATTCAGGATCACGAAATTGAGGCATAGAAATATTCACCGCCACCCGAACATCCTTAAAGCCTTTATCCCGCAATTGCTTCAAGCGCAAGCAGGACTCTTCTAACACCCAAGCACCAATGTCGATGATTAAACCCGAATATTCAGCCAAAGGCACAAAGACGGCGGGTGAGATAAAGCTGCCGTCTGCAGATGGCCAGCGTAACAGGGCTTCCATCCCTACAATACGCTCACTGACTAAGTCCACTTGAGGTTGATACCATACTTGCAACTTACGGGCGGAGAAATCGGTGCGTAGTTGTCTGATCATCCCTAAACGCCAAGTGGTTTTTTCTTCCATCTCGGGTTCATAGTATCCAAAGTTGGTGTTTAAATCTTTTTTCGCCCGATTTAATGCGATGTTGGTCTGTTTGAGAATATCGATACCGGACACTTTGTCTTTGTTTAGTCGACACAGTCCCATCGTGATATTAATTGGCAGCGTATGATCCCCGGCTCTAAAAGGCAGAGAAAACATCTCGTTGAGACGTTCAGGATTGATGATTTGTTCAGCGCCAATCAAACCAAATACGTCGGCACCGATGCGTCCTGTTTTGACGGTCTCACCAAAACTGTCGAGCACTCGTTCGGCAACCGCTTTTAATAAGTTGTTTCCGGCGTCTTGACCCAAGCCATCGTTCACATCAGAGAAGTGATTAATGTCCAACAGCGCAACAACCTGATTGCAACCCTTTTCATCTAGGCAATCGCTTTCATCCAACATATTGATGAACTCGTTGCGGTTGGGAAGCTTGGTCAGCCAATCCCGGAAGGCGGCATTGCGGAGTTGGTGAAACAAATTCACATTCTCATAGCCCACAGAGATACTTGACAAGAAAACTTCGAGCAAACGCTTGTGGATGTCGCTAATCTCACTGTTAGCTTTTAGAAATACCGCTGCTTCATACCCAGAGCTATTCATATAGAGCACTGAATAGCCATTCTCGTACACATGTTGTTGGGTTAATAAACACTGATTCACCGACTTAATGATCACTGAATCATGAATCTTCTCGATATTTTCGTTGATGTATTTTGCAAACTCGCCAGCTGCACCAAGTACATAAACACCATTGTCGTCTTTATCTAACACCGCACCGGCACGGGCACAAACTACCCCTCCAGCTTCCAAACCCAACATTGAACTAATTTGCGTAACGATTCCTTCGCAGAACCCTTTGACGGAATGCTCTTCGAGCAAGTTGGCAGAAGATTCAATGATTTTTTCCAAGCCCAAACGACTTTGATTGATAGTCAATATCTGCTGATAGGACCGCAATGACGCAATGATGGTGGTCACCAACTTACTGCGGGTCAGTTCAGTTTTAGTCTTGTAGTCATTGATATCGTATTCTTTAATGACACTTTCTTCCGGCGCATAACCGGGCTGACCTGTACGAAGGATAATGCGAGGTTCTAACAAACCCAATTCTTCACGCATTTTACGGGCGACCAAAAGGCCGGCATCGTCCGTTTCCATAACGACGTCAAGTAAAACGATGGCTAAGCTTTGTCCCAATTGCTCCATTATGGTCAAAGCTTGTTGACCAGAATATGCATGATGAAAATACAGTTTTTTGCCGTTCAGGCTGAGATCTGAAAGTGCCAGTCGTGTTACAGAGTGGATCTCTTCATCATCATCAACGACCAGCACATTCCATCGCCCATAGACGGTTTCGTTACCTGTCGATTCATCTTCCTCAAGGAAAATAATTTCGTCGTTTTCATAACCTGTTGGAGACATTCAACTTTCCGTTTAACTACCTGTAAAGGTAAAAATTATGCGTCGGATTAAACATAACGCAATATTTTAAAAAGAGGAATAACAAATATTGCAATTCCCCATTCTGAATCGATATAGACTTTTGGTATTTTGACCACCGTTCACAAGGGGTATCCAACGGTTACTTTTTACTTTAAGGAGACTTTGTGGTGTAGTGGTATGAAATCGAAATCAGACATTACAAAGCCTAGACGATATTTTCTCATTTAGCATGAACCACACTTATGAAAATTGAAAGTTCCCCAGCTCCAGCAGTGGTTACACCGAGCAAGACTTCCCAATCTATTGAAGCAACAAAAGACTCGCCACCTGAGGGCAAAGTCACTTCAACCACTGATTCGGTCTTTATGCGCAATAAGATGCGAAGTTGGTTTTCGCGAGCGGGGATTTTTGTGGTCAACGCGGCGTCCTATGAATCCGACATTCGCAAACGACTGAATCAGCACCAACAAGTAAAAGCCCAGAGAAAGTTATCCAACCTAGAAAACATCATGGGACTGGCAATGGATTATTGCCTTGAACAGGGCAGCAGTGATGATTTAGACCCAGATTGGTTTTTTAACTTCGTGGATTTGGCAGAGAATGTAAATTCACCGGCTATGCAAGAATTGTGGGGCAAAATCTTCTCGGTGGAAATCGGCCATCCGGGCACCTTTTCCATTCGCACTTTGCAAATTCTGCAAAGCCTGACTCATCGGGACGCTAAGATTTTGAAACTGGCTGTCAGTCTGGCTAGTCGCAAAAAAGGTGAGCATGGCATGAAATTACTATTTGGCTTTAGCCAAAGTCCCAGCATCTTGTCGCTGTTTAGTCTTGGCCAACATCAGCAAATTAATCTAGCCAGTTATGGTTTGGCGTATCCTGATATTCTGTCGCTTATGGATCTGGGATTGATGTACAGCAGTGAAATTGAGTCGGGCGAGTTCAGTTTGGGTAGTCGCCAGCAGTACCGTTGCAATGGAGACACCTTCCACCTTTCAGCAAAAAGGCGTGGCTTAACGCTCAAGTACTACAAGTTTACCGCGACCGGATGTGAGTTGGCGAAATTGGTCCAGGCAAAGTCCAAATCTGCCTATTTGGACGATCTGAAAAACCTACTAGGAAGCGTTTTTGAGGTCACTTAAACTGTGGTTGGGCTGGCCACGAGTGGGGGCGAAATCGCTTAAATACCATCACCAAACTCGTGCAACCCACACTCTCTTTTGAGGCCAAAGAAACGAGTATCTTGCTCACTCATACCTGCTTCAAGTGCCCGAGTTGTATGCCAATCGCCAATAGACACATAGCCTTTTTCCCACAATGGGTGATAGGGCAGATCATTAGCCTTTAGATATTCGTGTAAGGTTTTATTTGACCAATCTAAAATAGGAAAAACCTTAATCTGTTCCCCGACTTTTTGTAATACCGATAGGTTTTGACGAGAATCAGATTGTGAACGTCGTAAACCAGCAAACCAGGTGCCTGCGCTGAGCTCGTTAAGCGCCCGCTGCATTGGCTCGACTTTGTTCAATCGATTGTATTTTTCAATCCCTTCCAGCCCTTGCTCCCACATTTTACCGTGCCTTGCTTCTTGCCACGCAGCAGATATAGGGGCTCGATAGACGTGCAAATTCAAATTCAGACGCTGCACCAATTCATCAATAAATTGATAGGTTTCTGGAAACAAATATCCGGTATCGGTCAGCACCACTGGGATGTCTGGCTTTTGCTGAGTCAACATATGCAGCATCACTGCCGATTGCGCTCCAAAGCTTGACGATACAATGTGCTCACCGGGCAAATTTTGCAGCGCCCAAGCCACTCGCTCCAACCCATTCATCGCTTCAAGCTCAGAATTGAGTTGGGCAAATTCGGCGTTGTTAAGTTGAGCAACCCAGTTCACAGAGTTGCCCTTTTGTGACCCGTAGTCCAAGGCTAAATTAGGCATAAAAGTCCTTAGCCGAGTTGACCACTTCGGCAACCACTTTGGTTCGGATCAAGAAATCTCCAAAGCTTTCATTGGGCTGACCATCTTTGGCCCATTGTCCAATGAGATTGTCTAACTCGTCCATAATTTGCTGTTCGGAGATGTTCTCTTTGTACATTTTTGGAATGCGCGTACCTTCACGATTGCCCCCGAGATGCAAATTGTATTTACCGGGGCCTTTTCCAACTAACCCAACCTCTGCCAACATGGCTCTACCGCACCCATTTGGACAGCCGGTCACACGGAAAATAATGCTGCGCTCGGCAACCCCATGTTTCTCCAACAGGCCTTCCAATTGGGTAACCGCATCAGGCAAATATCGCTCAGCCTCAGCCATGGCTAATGGGCAAGTAGGCAACGAAACGCACGCCATAGAATCTTGTCTTTGCACACTGACATCATCAGTCAACAAACCGTGTTGACGCGCTAGAGATTCAATCTGCGCTTTGTCTTGAGTCTCCACGCCAGCTACGATCAAGTTTTGATTCGCGGTTAAGCGAAAATCGCCCTTGTGGACCTTGGCGATTTCACGGCAACCGGTTTTAAGGGTTTTGCCGGGGTAATCTAGGATCCGACCATTTTCGATGAACAAGGTCAGATGATGCTTACCATCAACGCCTTCTACCCAACCGAAGCGATCTCCACGACTGGTGAAGGTATAGGGTTCACTTGCAGCAAACTGGACTTGCGCTCGCTTCTCAACTTCGGCTTTGAAGTTTTCCACCCCCACTCGCTCCAGAGTGTACTTGGTTTTGGCATTTTTGCGGTTAACACGATTACCCCAGTCCCGCTGCACGCCTACGACCGCAGCCGCTACGTCGAGGGTTTTCTCAACTGGTATAAAGCCAAAGTCGTCTGCTTTACGTGGGAAGGTGGTTTCGTCTCCGTGGGTCATGGCAAGACCGCCGCCCACGAGCACATTGAAGCCAACCAGTTTGCCTTCTTTGGCAATGGCGACAAAGTTCAAATCATTGGCGTGGACATCAATGTCGTTATGAGGGGGGATCACAACCGTAGTTTTAAACTTCCTCGGCAAATAGTGATCGCCCAAAATAGGTTCCTGATCGGTGCTTTCAATCTTCTCGCCGTCAAGCCAAATTTCCGCATAGGCACGAGTTTTGGGCAGCAAATGTTCGCTGATTTTCTTCGCCCACTCATAAGCTTGTTGATGCACTTCCGATTCCACGGGGTTGGAGGTACATAGCACGTTACGGTTGACGTCACCTGCTGTGGCAATCGAATCGATACCCACCTTGTTTAAGGTTTGATGCATCAATTTGATATTGGGTTTCAAGACACCATGGAATTGAAACGTCTGGCGCGTCGTCAATCGGATGCTGCCATACAAACTATAGTCGTCGGCAAACTTGTCGATGGCCAACCATTGATCTGGGCGGATAATCCCCCCTGGCAGACGAGCACGGAGCATGACATTGTGCAGTGGCTCCAATTTTTGTTTTGCTCGCTCGGCACGGATATCCCGATCATCCTGCTGATACATGCCATGGAAGCGAATCAACTGAAAATTGTCTGCAGTAAATCCGCCGGTCAGGTCATCTTTGAGATCTTCAACAATGGTGCCACGGAGAAAATTACTTTGGCCTTTGAGTCGTTCGTTGTCGGAAAGCTTACCTTCAACAATAAATTTCTTGTCACTCATCAGTAAACATCCTTTTGGTAACGTTTTGCACGGCGAAGATCTGCCAAATATTCTTGTGCCTCTTCAGGGGTTTTCTTGCCATGAGTTTCGATCACTGACAATAGAGCATCATGGACGTCTTTGGCCATATGCGTGGCATCACCACAAACGTAAAAATGAGCACCGTCTTCCAACCATTGGTAAAGCTCGGCACCTTGTTCCAAGATACGATGTTGCACGTAAATTTTATCTTTCTGATCCCGGGAAAAAGCGAGACTAATCTTGTCCACTACACCGTCTTTAACAAAGCGTTGCCACTCTGTTTGATACAGAAAATCTTGGGTGAAATTAGGATTACCGAAGAACAACCAGTTTTTACCATTGGCGTCACGCTCAGCACGCTCTTGCATAAATGCACGAAACGGCGCAATGCCCGTGCCGGGTCCGACCATAATGACAGGGGTGTCTGGATTGTCTGGCAAACGAAAGTTTTTGTTTGGCTCGATAAAGACTTTGACTGGCTGCCCTTCTTCCAAACGTTTCGCTAAATAGCCTGAAGCACCACCAATACGCGTCTGTCCATCAACATCGTATTCGACAAGGGCTACGGTCAAATGCACTTCGTCTTCCACTTCCGCTTGGCTGGATGCGATAGAATACAATCTAGGCGTCAAAGGACGCAGTGCACGAGCCAATTGCTCAGCGGTAAGCTTCGCAGGATATTGGCGCACCACATCTACAATCTGGCGACTGCCCAAATAGTCCCGCAAAGCCGCTTTGTCATCAAAAAGTGACTGCAACTCTGGGTTAGGCTGCACATCCAAATAACTTTTAACAAAGGTCGGGTAACTCAATGTCAGCTCAAGCTTTTCAATTAAAGCTTCGCGGATACTGACAGAGACATCTTCTATAGTCACCGTCTCTTGTCCGTCGACTTCACACAAACTCAACAATTCGTCCACTATGGCTTCATCATTCTTGAACCAGATACCCAAGGCATCGCCTGGTTGGTACTCAATACCTGAATCTTCAAGAGAGATTTCAATATGACGAATGTCTTTCACCGAATCCCGTCCAGTGATCTTTTGACTGACACCCAGGGTCGCTTCAAACGGGTTCTTCTTTGTGTATTGATTGGTAGCTTCTGCTGTTGCCCGTGCTGGCAATGACACCACCTGAGAGGTTTTCTTGGCAGTCAATTCCTCTTTTACGATGGTGGTAACTTGGTCAACAAAGCCTGCAGCTGCGGCTTGATAATCCACATCACAATCCACTCGGTCGATGATTCGCTTAGCCCCTAAGGCTTCTAAACGGCTGTCGAAGTCCTTTGCGGTTTGACAGAAAAACTCATAACTGCTGTCACCTAATCCGATGACCGCAAATTTCAGATCGGGTAATTTGGGGGCTTTTTTGCTGTGCACGAATTCATGCAACTCCACGGCATCATCTGGGGCATCGCCCTCGCCATGGGTACTGACCACAACAATAAGGTGACTTTCACTCTTCAATTGCTTGGCTTTGTAATCCGCCATACTCATCAAGTTTACTGGGATACCCAGTGCTTGTGCTTTCTCTTTATAGTCTTGGGCGACACCCTTGGCATTACCGGTCTGTGAACCATACAAAATCGTTAAGGTTTGATTACTGGCGACAGACTCCATCGGAGGCTGTACCGCAGCATTATCTTTTTGGCTGGCAATTCCAGCAAGGTAGCCGCTGGCCCAGTTCAACTGATCACGATTCAAGCCCGCGATACTGCTATTGAGCTGTGCAAACTGCTGCTCGTCTAATAATGCAAACGTCTGCGCAGTTTGAGTTATGGATGAAGACATAGTATTTCTAACCTCTGGTTTCTCATCGCAAAGGTTAGCGAGTTTCTAAAATAACAGGAAAGAATAAATTAAGATTTTTTATTACTTAATTGACTTAGGATAGATGAAAGAATTTTCTCACTCTTAGCCGTCACAGAGTTTTTGGTTCTAAGGCTATGATTTCATTGATGTCCAACTTTCAATACACTTTGGGTGGCTTTGAACAAAACCACCCATTATGCTTTTTTATACAGCTACGTGACGCTTAAAAATGGGCTTCTAAACCCAAGAAAACACCTTTAAATTGCAGATCAGAGTAAATATCGTCAAGGTCATCGAGCTCCAAAGACGTCTCGCGATAGCCTAATTGTACCGACATATCGACCGCTAGGTTATCAACGAACTCATAGGTCAAAGCCAACTCGTAGTCACTCAAAGTGTTGTCGTCAATAGACAAATAGCTGCCTTCTGCGTACACCCCTAAACCAGTCAGTGGCAAACCAATTTGCAGGCGTGAATAGACCATGGGTACGACGCCTGAGAATGATTCTTCCGCAGAGTTGGTCGCATCATTGGCATCGGCAACAAAAATAGTGCCATCCACATGTTTGCCGTTTAAGCCGAAATCGAAACTGATTAAGTCGTTATCAAATAACTCGTAGTACAGAATAAAATCCGTCGCGGTCAAATCAACATTAGTCACCAATGGAGTCGAAGCGCTAAAAATTTCCCCGTTGAAAGTAAAAGTTGAGTTGAGAACCACATCGCCACCGGTATCCATTGCTGTGCGACGCACTTTTACGTTCGGCACAAAAGGCACAGGATGTTCAAGAGCAATATAAAAGCTGGATTTGGTTTCTTTGTCGAAATCGAATTCCGTCAACGACGCATCATTGGCGAAACCGCCATTCGTGTCCATATCCCAGCCTTGAGCACCCACATAAACGCCTAATAAGGTATCGGCTTGAGCGGCAGGCAACACCGCCAGAGTAGAAAGGGCAATAAGTGTTTTAATACTTGATTTCACTGGTTATCCTTGATTGAGTAGTTCAGATAGTTCAATTAAAGCAGCATTCGCTCGAGAAATATAGTTCGCCATTACTAACGAGTGATTAGCTAACATACCTAATCCGCTACCATTGAGCACCATTGGGCTCCAGAGCGTTTGCTGTGTCGATTCCAACTCACGGATTATCTGGCGCAGGCTAACAGTGGCATTTTTCTTTTCCAATACATCGGCAAAATCAACTTCTACAGCCTTCAAAAAATGCAGCAACGCCCAGGCAGCGCCTCTAGCCTCATAGAAGTTATCATCAGTCTTCCACCAACTGGTTTTTTCATATCGCTGTGAAGGTCTCTGTGTAGACAACCGAGCGGAGGCGTCTCCAGCCAAATCGGTGTCCAACACTTCTTGCCCCACGCTGGCGCTGAGTTTTTGCGACAAGTTTCCAAGACGCTTTTCCACTTGCTTTAACCAATCGCGCAAGTTGTCTGCTCGAGAGTAAAACTGAGCGTCGCCGGCGGTTCTGTCCACCAGATCGGCCTGATATAGCTCCAACTCTTTAATCGCATCCTGATACATGGATTCGGCAGAAGGAATAATCCATTTCAAATGATTCATATTTAAATTGGGCTGAGCTTTTACCAATTGAGGATTGTCTCGAGACTGAGATTGGGAACGACTAAAGTCTTTACGCATAGCCAGAGCAAGATCTCTGACCATCTCCAAGGCACCAAATTCCCAACTGGGCATGTTGTCCATGAAAACACTGGGTGGCATAACGTCATTAGATAAGTATCCACCGGGCTTTTCTAGCAATGTTCGAGTGACTTTAATCAAGGTATGTGTGGTCGTATACCCTACCACGACTTCGTGATTGTTCTGTTGCGCTTGCAATTCCGCGGAACGACGGACATCAAACATCTCCGGTTCGGTGCTCCAGTAGATGCTCACGAACCAAAGTAACAGAATGAGCACCACCAATGAGATGGAAGCCCATTTGAAATTCAAAAAACGTTGCATATTGATATCCCTTTTGTTGATGGATGTGTGTCAGTCATCAATGATGCTGATGACCACCTACTTTCTCGTCTCCAGGTAACGCCCCGTTAGCTGTGAAGTCAATTTCCTGTCCTAATCCGGTTATGAAGGTAACCTTGACTTGCTGTCCTACTTGCAGAGCCTGATGCAATCCGAACACCATAATATGATAGCCGCCAGGTTGAAATAATACGGTTTCACCTGCGGGGATCACGATTTCACTCTGTTGTTCCATACGCATCACATCGCCATCCATAATGTGTGCATGTAACTCAGCTGTACGAGCAATATTCGTCTTCACGTCGGTTAAGTAGACAGCTTGTGAACCGGTATTTTTAATCGATAAATAAACCGCAGTGTTGTTGATACCTGGGGGTAAGATTCTGATAGTGGCATCTTCAATCACCAAGCGGCTGTGGGCTTGAACACTAAAAAGCATCACGGCGACAAGAAGGGTGATGGAAACGATATTTTTGATCTTTAGCACAGTAGTAAAACCTCGGTAATGTCGAAGCTCAATTATTCTTGAAAAACAACGACATTACCAATTAATTCCTAGTATCTTGCCGGGCGTTTATCCTTAACCAACCATACGATAATAGCAATCACCAGTATCATTGGCCAAAAAACACTTACACCCGCCACGACAAACGCAAACAAAGCTGCCACGATCCCAATCGCCAGTGCCCCGAAAATACTGACTGCGACAATTAGTCCAACAATTACCATTATCACACCCACTATAGTCATACCAATCACCGATTCAAAAGGGCCCAACATGTGCTCGTCCAACTGGATGGAAAAATCGAACCATTCGTGGGCGACTAAGCCAAAGCTATAGGTTATTAAGATGGCAATTAGGATTGCCAATACAAAGTTCTTCATGATTCGTCTCCCTCACTTAGCGAGTAGGGATCAGCACCACAGCCAACAAGTAAGCGACAGCCGTAGGAACTGGCATAAAAATAAGAGCAGCAATAGCAGCAATGCGCACCACCCAGGCCTCCACACTGAAGTACTTCGCCAATCCGGCACAGACCCCAGAGATTTTTCCCGACACGGTATCTCGATACAATTTCTGCGTGTTCAAATAATCTTTCATGATACGACTCCTAGTGGTTTCAATTTGGGCCAGGCACTATCGCCTGGCCTATCGAAATTTGCGGTTAAGCCGCTATTTTCTTGCGCAACGCTTGCAATTCTTTTTCGATATTGTCATCGATAGCCAATTGCTCAATTTCAGCACTCAGAGAATGCTCTTTGGTGACTAAGTCATAGGCGTCAACCTGCGATTCCAAATCGTCGATACGTCTTTCATACATTTCAAACTTGGCAATCGCGTCGTCAATTCTCTCGACTTGTGCGTTGGTTTTCACTTTTAGACGCACAGTGGCCGACTTTTGACGGATATCCAAGGCTTTCTGGCGACTGCGTGCTTCCTTGAGTTTTTCTTGCAAACGTCCTGTATCTTCTTGCAATTTGCCGATGGCCTCTTCAATCGTTGCCATTTCTTGGGCATATTGTTCAAGGTTGCTCTGCACTTTGCTTTTTTCTACCAAGGCAGCCCGAGCGAGGTCTTCACGATCTTTTTCAACCGCGAGCTGTGCTTTGTCATGCCACTCGTTCAACTGTTTTTGCGCTTTATCTTGTTTGCGCTGTAAATGCTTTTTGTCTGCTAAGCTGCGAGCCGCAACAGAACGCACTTCGACTAAAGTTTCTTCCATTTCTTGGATGATCAAACGGATGACTTTTTGTGGATCTTCCGCTTTATCCAAGATGGCGTTGATATTGGCTTGTACGATGTCTGTCATTCTTGAAAACATACCCATTGTTCGATCCTCCACGGTATTAATATGAGTGTTTCGATAGGATGCTGTGGTAATTTGGTCTGTCAGAGCATCCGATGACTTACCTATTACAAGTGTCGTGCCAACCTAAAACAAAAAACATAATCCATTGTATTACATAGCTTTTTCTAACTTTTCAATTTTCCCAGCAGTTTAGGATCTTGAATAAAGAAAGGATGGTTTAGTCAAAATCACTAACCCATTGGTCAAATCGACAACTGTCGTGTAAAGCGTCACGATTGCACCGTTGTAGAATTTCAGGCTTAATATGTACAGAAGAAATAAATAGGCGAAATTCATGCAAAAAGATGAAGAACTTTTGGTGGCTCTGCGACGTGTAATTCGCGCCATTGATCTTCGTTCCAAACAGTTGAGTCGGGAAGTCGGGTTGACTGGGCCACAATTATTGGTGATGCAAAACATCGCCAAGCAACCTGGTATTATGGTGCGGGAAATTGCTGACGGGATTAATCTGAGCCCCGCCACCGTAACCAGTATTTTGGACCGGTTAGAGTCTAGAGAGCTGGCGCACCGTGTCCGCAGCACTCAGGACAAGCGGAAAGTGGGTGTCTATCTAACGGACAGTGGTAATTCAGCCCTGCAAAAAGCACCTTTGGCACTACAAGAGCACTTCACCAATCGGTTCAGCCAGCTTCAAGAATGGGAACAAAGCCAGATGGTGGCAACCATGCAACGCATCGCCAGTATGATGGATGCCGATAAAATTGATGCCTCACCGGTCTTGGAAGTGGGAAGTTTGGCAGAAAAATAGAGACTGGATAGCCTCTTTATGTGAGTACTTCGCCTACTGGAAAAATCGGCCACTGATGTATTGAACGACGCTGACCAGAACTAAGCACAAACATGTCAGCGTTACGAACACACAAGGTACAAACATCAAAATCATCTGCGCTTGAAACGCGGCCACCGCCATAAACGACAACAGCATTCCAACACAAAATTCTATCGCTATAGTTTCGAAATCGAGACTGTAGCTTCGTTTTACTGGCTGAGCATAGTGTCGGAGCTTATATGACATAACGCCTCCTATTTAGCCAATTAAAGGTTGTGGTTAGGGGCTGTTGTACTTTGCTGTGCATTTAGACCAAACAGAGAACAGCAAAGATCAACAGCCCCTATTTGGATAGATCTTTTTGCTGTTTGACTTTCATTGATGCGCGGTCGTAGCACTCCCGTATTTCCGACAAATTTACCTGTTGGTCACAAATCAGCAGGATCTGCAGTAATAATTGTCCATCGACTGTCCCTTGACTGAATTTAGAGCGCAAGTTGTTGGTTTTTTGTCGCACATTAAACTGTTCCCACAACTGCTGCGACAACTGGTCGTGATCCAGCCCTGATCGTTTTATAAAGGCGGGCAACCAGGTTTTCAGCGTTTCCTTCCATTCTAGTTTGCTCACCACTAACAGGTGTTCAAGGGCTTGAGAGATGGATGGGTCTTTTTTGGGCATTAATAAGATCCAATAAACTCGATGTAATAGAGAATACAGCAGAATCAATTATTTTCAACTTTAATTAAATATTTTTAATTTTTGTTGATTATTTTAAATGCGCGAATTATATTCAATGCATTCACAAATGGAAAAGGATGGTTATGAGCTGGTCTGTTGAGCACATAGATTCCAAACTGCTTGAACTCGGGTTCTACCAAGAGCATCACGTTACCCCTCAAGTCCAGAATGGCAGCTTGCTGCTAACCTTCTGTGCTCAAGGTGATCTGCCCGTTGTATTGGCTATAGGAGAACGTCAGATTCTGATGGAAGTGGCTTTGGTAGAACGAAGTGAATTCGCCCATCCAGAGAAAATTGATTACTACCTTATGACCACCCATAAGTATCTGCCGTTGAGCACCATAGCAATACAAAATATTGCTGGCGAAGATTGGTATGTCATTTTTGGCGCATTGTCGACCCATTCGAAAATTGAAGTGGTGATTGAAGAGTTATTAGAGCTAGTGAGCAACACATTTAGAGTAATCGATGCATTGGAGCCGTTGTACAAATTCAACGAGCAATCGAAACAGGAGCAATCGCTATGAATTTTCTGGGCAAAATGTTCCAAGCACTGAAAAACGGCACATTGGAGATGGGTGAATCCACAGCCAATGAGAATACCGTCGCTCAGTTCGAACTAGAAATCAGCACGGCTCAACAGCAATTGGATGAGGCTAAGCGTGGCCAGAGAGTATTGAATGCTCACTTTGCGGCTCTGCAAACTCAGATTAAGGTTTTGCAAAGCACCATTGGTGACAAAGAGATTGCCGTGCGCGAAGCGATGGCTGCTGGACAGCAAAGCAAGGCTCGAGAAATGGCGCAAGTTGTGGCGGATTTGATCAATGAAAAGCGACAAAAAGAACAGGATGCCAACCAACGTCAGCAACAATGTGCGAAGCTTGATGCGGCGGTCGACTCAGCCCAGAGTCGGATGTTGGACATGCAAAGTCACCTCAGTCAGGTGAAAACCACTGAAATTATGCTCAAAGCCCAAGAAGCATTGATGACTCAGGCCCAACAAGACAGCAACCCTGTAGTAAGTGCGAAACAAAGCTTGTCTAGGATCCGCAGCCAACAAGCACAGCATCAGGCAACTTTGGAAGCGAGCCAAATGCTGCAAGAGGGATCCGACTTGGAGAAACGGCTTAAGGAGGCTGGCATTATCGAGACGGAAGCCAAAGCCGAAGATGTTTTACAACGATTGCAAAAAGAGTCGCAAGAAGATAAATAGACCCTTGCACTGAACAAGGATATGGCGATATTTGCCACAATAAGCAGGTCTTGAGTAATCGCTACTGACAAGACTGTGAAGGAGTATAGGATATGATCGAATTCTTATTCGCAGACCCAAATCAAGTGTTTACCATTGCGTTTGGGATCGTATTGGCGCTGGGTCTATTGGAAGGTCTGGGATTATTAATTGGACTGAGCTTGTCCACAATGTTGGACAATCTAACCCCTATAGAATGGGATATGGACATCGACACGAATACGGAATTCAGTGGAGGTGGGCTAACCCAGATCATAGGCTGGTTATGCCTGAATCGCCTCCCCCTGATGATCTGGTTAGTTTTGTTTCTCAGTAGCTTCTCTATCAGTGGCTACGCCAGCAACTTTCTCGCTTTATCCGTATTAGATCGCTTTTTGCCGACTTGGATGGCATTGGTTGTTGGCTTATTTGGCGCGGTCATGCTCACTCGCCGATGTGGGCCAGTCTTAGCTGACATCTTGCCTAAAAACGAATCCTCTGCCCTGTCCGTTGAATCCTTCAGTGGTGCAGTGGCAACGATAACTCAAGGCACAGCCCGAGTCGGTTCTCCGACCGAAGCTAGCTTTGTCGATAACTTTCAACAAAAACATTATGTACTTGTCGAACCGATGGAATCGGATCAAGAGTTTGGCCCAGGCCAACAAGTTGTTCTGATCCAAAAAGGACCCAATAGCTGGACAGCTACCAGCTACCACTCGTAAATACTTAGCAAAAGGAAATCATTATGGAAATGCTAAATTCTGGCAGTGCATCCTTTACCCTCATTATTGTCGGTATTGTGATTGTTACCTTGCTTACAATAGGACTTATCTTTGCCAAACTTTATGTAAGAGCAACCAAAGAAACCGCTTTCGTGCGCACTGGGCTGGGCGGCGAAAAAGTAATTAAAGATGGTGGCGCGATTGTTTTACCCATCGTCCATGAAACCATCCCCGTCAACATGAACACTTTGCGCATTGAAGTGGAGAAAACCCAAAAAGACGCACTTATCACAAAAGACCGCATGCGGGTCGATGTGAAAGCGGATTTTTATCTGCGGGTTGCGCCAAATGCTAACGGCATTTCAATGGCCGCACAAACCTTGGGCACACGCACGACCCGTGCCGAAGAAGTTAAGAAACTGATGGAATCTAAGTTTGTTGACGTCTTGCGCGCCGTCGCAGCTGAAATGACAATGACGGAAATGCACGAGCAACGTGCTGACTTCGTGCAAAAAGTTCAGCAAAGTGTGGCCAATGATCTTGAGAAAAACGGCTTGGAATTGGAGTCGGTTTCGTTGACCGGTTTCGATCAGACCGATTTACAATTCTTTAATGAAAACAATGCTTTCGATGCTGAAGGTCGAGCACGACTGGCGAAAATCATTGAAGAGAAACGTAAAGAAACCAACGATATTCAACAAGAAAACCGGATCAAGATTGAGCAGCGCAACTTGGATGCGGAAAAGCTGTCTTTGGACATCAAACGTGACGAAGAAGAAGCTCGTTTGACCCAAGAACAGATTTTGGCTTTCAAACGCCAAGAGCAAAAAGCGGAGATCGCGAAACAACGTGAACAAAAGGAACGAGAAGAACGTGAAGCGGAAATCGCCAAAGAACGGGCGATTGAAGCTGCAGAAATTGAAAAATCTCGGGAAATAGAGACACAAGAGATAGCGAAACGTCAAGCGTTGGAACAGGCTCGCATTCGTCAGCAGCAAGAAGTGGAAGTCTCTGAGCAGATCAAACAGATTGCCGTTGCGGAGAAATCAGAAGAAGAATCCGCTGCGCGTGCCAAAGCCGCAGAGGCAGAAAAAACCAAAGTTGAAAAAGAAGAAGCGGTTATTACGACCCGCCAAGTTGCTGAAGCGAATCGTCGCAAAGAAATTGAAGTTATCGATGCGAAGAAAGAAGCTGAGCGGGAAGCCGTAGGCATCACCGTTGAAGCCGCTGCGAAAAAAGAAGCTGCAGAAAATACTGCACAAGCCATCTTGACCGAAGCAAAAGCTAATGCCGATGCCAAAATGCTGCAAGCTGCGGCCGATGAGAAAGTGTTAGCCGTGGAAGCAGCGGGTAAACAGGCCTTGTATGAAGCAGAGAATACGTTGAAAAACGAACAAATTGAGCTGCAAAAATCCTTGGCTATTCTCAAAGCACTGCCTGAGATTGTGGCCAATGCTGTCAAGCCTCTGGAAAATATCGAAGGCATTAAGATACTTCAAGGTTACGGTGCTAGCGGCAGTGGCGATGGAGTTATGAGCTCGACTGGTAACAATGGCGGTATCGCGGAACAAGTCACCAGTGCCGCGCTCAACTATCGTGCCAATGCCCCTTTGGTGGATTCATTACTGCGTGAACTCGGTTTGGTTAACAAGGACTCAGGATCACTGCAAGATTTGGTGACTGGCAACCACAGCATCTTAGGCCATCAGGATATGACCGATTTAGCTCCTGCGGAATTGGCAATGTCAGAAGCACAGCTCAATGGTACCCCATTAGCAAAAGATGATGACAAAACGGATACCGTCAAACCAGCCAAGTCCTAACCAAAACTGAGACAAAAACTGGCAGGCTCACTGCCAGTTTTTGATCCTTACATACTATCGCGGCGCAAAATAGTGCTCGTTGCTCTACATTCAAGTAAATAGGTTTTCTTTGTATCTATGCTTTTGATACGCAGAGGTCATGGTGCTCCTTATTCTTTGCATGAAATTCCTAGGTCCAAGATCTAACATTGGCTTTACGGATAGACCTTGTGCAATTACTGTCGGCTTTGTTTTAGTTCGATAACCTTGTTATCTAGTTCATTATTATCCAAAATACATCCACAACGGTAAAAATACCAACCAATTAAGTAATGGATTTTTTGAGTAGTAGGAGGTTCGAATGATTAGATTTGCGATAGCTTTAGCTTGCCTTTTAGCACTAGTTCCCGCCCATGCCAACGATACTCTTAGACAAAGCAATTTAAAGTGTGAGGGTGGCTGGGTGACGGTAGGTACAAGTAAATTGACTGTCGTTTCATATTGCGGACAGCCAAAGGCTACCGACAGAACCTCAGGGGACAGTGAACGAAAAAAAGAGGACTTACTGTTTACCATTGAAAACAAAGACTATGTAGTTTCAATCGTAGACGGCAAAGTGATTAGAATAGGCAGTGTTAAATAGCCCACTAAAGCTGAACCTTCATTCGTAAGTTAATCATCATTGGTGACGGGGTTTTCTTACCCAGCAACCCAATTCCCTTAAATCGACCTGCAAATCTGCCCCTTTGACTTATTAGTCATTTTGACTATATCTTTTTTCATTGTGCTTTAACGTTTTCTGGTAGCCGGTCTTTGAAAGCTCTAAAACAGGGTAAGCTGGCCGATAGTTTTTGATTAGCGAATGAATGTTATGAATAGATACTTGCTCCTTAGCCTTCCTTTCCTCCTCATTTCTGCGTGCAGTCCGTCACCGAGCTCAGAACAAGAGCGCCAGCAGTCCGTTCCCGATTACTTGAATACGGCATTAGACTTGGATACTCGCGTAAATGATCTTGTGGCTCGCATGACCACAGAAGAGAAAATTGCGCAAATGTACAATGATGCGCCCGGTATCGAACGGTTAGGCGTACCTAAGTACGACTATTGGAATGAGGCCCTCCACGGTGTCGCCCGTGCAGGCAAGGCCACAGTATTTCCTCAGGCCATTGGCATGGCGGCTATGTGGGACGAAGCGTTAATGTTCGAAGTAGCTACGGCCATTTCTGACGAGGCACGAGCCAAACACCATTTCTTTGCCGACAATGATGTTCGCTTTCGTTATACCGGTTTGACGTTCTGGTCACCCAACATCAATATCTTTCGCGATCCCCGCTGGGGACGTGGCCAAGAAACCTACGGTGAAGATCCGTTGTTAACCGGCCGTCTTGCCATTCAGTTTATCAAGGGCATGCAAGGGGACGATCCTAAATACCTCAAAACGGCCGCGACCGCGAAACACTTTGCGGTGCATAACGGCCCGGAAATCACTCGTCATTCTGATAACTATGTGGTGAGCGATAAAGACTTATACGAAACCTACTTACCGGCTTTCGAAGATGCGGTAGTGGACGCCGATGTGGAGGCCGTGATGTGTGCCTACAATCGGGTCAACGGTGCCCCCGCCTGTGGCAGCGACATGTTACTCAAAGAGGTGTTAAGAGGTAAGTATCAGTTTGATGGTCACGTGATGTCGGATTGCGGTGCCATCGCCGATTTTTACGATCCAAATGCCCACGATGTGGTCAAAGCGCCAGCCGTTGCGGCAGCTTGGGCGGTGACAAGTGGTACCGATCTGAACTGTGGTACTGGTCGTCTTAGTACCTTTGCCAATCTCAACTTCGCTTTACAAAAAAATCTGATCTCCGAATCCCTAATCGATCAGGCGGTGGCAAGACTATTCAAAACACGTTTTAAATTAGGCATGTTCGACCCTGCTGAAGACGTAGCCTACACCCAAATCCCTACTTCCGTGGTTGGCTCAGATGAACATCTTACTCTGGCACTCAAAGCGACGGAAAAATCACTGGTACTGCTTAAAAACGATGGCATCTTACCGCTAAAGAAAGGCATGAAAGTGGCGGTGATTGGCCCCAATGCTCATAACGAAGATGTGTTAGTGGGGAACTACAATGGCTTACCCATCAATGGTGTCACGCCGCTTCAAGGCATTCGAGACTATGTTGGTGAAGAGAATGTTATATATGCTCCCGGTAGCAGTATCATCGCCGACGTTTACGGTCATTATACGCCTATCTCCTCAGCGAATTTATTCCATGAAAATGAAAATGGAGAGTTACAACCTGGGCTACTTGGCGAGTATTACCAAGTCGAGCACCGCCCCATTCAGGACTTTACTCAACTCAACCAATTAGCTGAGATGGTAGGTGAGCCAGTGCTCAGCCGTGTCGATGAGAGCGTCGACTTTTATTGGCAACGCTCACCGGTAGACAACGGCGTGATGAGCGAGTTTGGCGCGGTCTGGAGTGGCTTTATCAAAGCAGATAAAAGTGGTGAATATCAAATCCGCACAGGTAACTATCGTAATGATGGTTTAGCGACCATCAAAATTGACGGTAAGACCATTGATGGCACGGTTAACCTAGAAGCCGGTAAAATGTATCCATTGGAAGTATCCCGTCTGTTCTTGCGTAATCCATGGGGCAATACCGTGCCCATCATTCAGTTGAATTGGGTCAATCAATCTGAAGACCTACAAAGCCAAGCCCTTGCCGCAGCGTCGCAGGCTGACGTTGTGGTTGTAATGGCAGGTATATCTCCGAGCATCGAAGGGGAAGAAATGCCGGTCAAATTGGATGGATTCAACTATGGCGATCGCAGTGATATTGACTTACCGGATGTCCAACAGTCTCTCATAAAAGCGCTTCATAAGCTGGACAAGCCTATGATTTTAGTTAACTTTAGCGGCAGTGCAATGGCACTGAACTGGGAACAAGACAACCTCAATGCCATTGTGCAAGCTTTCTATCCCGGCGAAGCAACTGGAATTGCACTATCCAAACTGTTGTGGGGCGACTTGAATCCCTCCGGTCGACTCCCGGTGACCTTTTACAGAAATCTTGATGGCTTTGCTGCTTTTGATGATTACGATATGAGTAACCGAACCTATAAATACTATCCAGGTGAGGTTTTGTATCCCTTTGGCCATGGCTTGAGTTACAGCCAGTTCGAATACTCGAACCTCAAGGTTCCCGCGGAATCACCTGTTGGCGAAGATCTGCAACTGACGGTGACGGTAGCCAATCAATCTGCGATGGCAGGTGAAGAAGTGTCTCAGGTGTATGTGCATATGCCAGATGCGCCAGTTCGAGTGCCCAATATTGAACTAAAAGCCTTTGTCCGCACAGCCATTGAAGGGGGTCAGAGTGAGAATATTGAACTGAGTATTCCCAGTGATGAGTTGATCTATATCGACAATCAAGGCAATAAGCAGCCATACCTGGGCCGCTTGATGATCAGTATTGGTTCTGGCCAGCCTGACTACCTTAACAAAAGCCAGTTTCAACAACTCACCATTGAGCGTGTTGGTAATCAATAGCCAGCAAATGGCTACCTGATTAAGAGAAACGCTCTGAGCCGTCCATAACCCAACATCTGGGCTGATGGGTATAACCTATTTTCGGGTAATACTCATTAGCTGCGGGTGCTGAAATCAAGATCAACTTACAGCGCGGACCGAGCTGCGCTTTTGTTAGTATCTGTAATTCTTTGCCAATTCCTTGTGATTGAAACTCCTTGTCCACTGCGAGATCGGACAAGTAACAGGCATAGTGAAAGTCTGTCACGCTGCGAGCGACACCTAGCAATTTACCGTCACCATGAGCCGTGACCAATAGATTGGTGTTTTTCAACATACCTTCAATACAAGCATGATCATTTATCGGCCTGCGCTCTCCTAACGTAGAACGTTTCAAAAGGTCGATGAATTCTTCGCTGCCAATGGTGGGATTAATTTGATATTGGATATCCACAACCCAGTCCCTCGATGTTGAGTAAAAATTGCTAACAACATAACGGCTTTTTGTGCAAAAGCGAACTTCCGGTAGAAAAATAATCAGCGGAGTTTAGTTAAAACGGGAATTGTTGGAGACGTTTTCTGAAGACAACACTGAGAAAGTGTTAACGCCCTTGGAGGTAAAACTTAAAAACTACGACGGTCGTGACTACTTGGTGTGACCGTCGTGATAATGAACAGATGAAGAGTTGCTCACAAGAGAGTGATTGCCCGTTTTACTTTGTACCGCACTAAATACCAAAGCAGCAGCTAAATAAGCAATCACCGGGGCGAACAACAAGGTAAGTAAATCGATATGATTCAACATATTCCTACCCTCTTATTCAGCTTTGTCGCTAGTTTCTTTTGCAGTTGAATCTGAATTCAGATCTTGAATAGAAACTTTTGCATTCATCTGTTCTTTCGAGCTACCGATCATGTTATTGGCAGTCAAAACAGCTTCTTGCACACCATATGAGATTTCTTCTGAAGTCACTTCAAAAGCAGCGTTAACTAAAATCCCTAGGTACTTTTCTACAGAAATTTCTTTTGCACTAACGTTACCTGCGAACAATAGGCCTGATGCGATTACAGCGGCGGTGGTGATTTTCTTAGCAAACATAATGATTTTCCTTATTTCGTAAATTGGTTGAACTGAAACGTCAGTTACAAGTTAAGTCGCAGTATCCTTTGCGATAGTTGTGCCAATCACAAAATAAATTGTTAAATCATTGTTTTTATTGAAATTACATCTTCAAGCCTAAGATGACAAACGTCACGAAACCAGTATGGAAAACCAACAGTTGGTGAAATTTGCTACTTACTTAGTCAATTTCACCACAGGGTTGAACCGGCTTTTCCTGTAAAAAGGCTTGAGCTTGTTTTTGTGCGTTATCGAGGGCTTCAAGTGCTTCTTCAAGCAATTCAACTCCGACTCCCGCTCGGGTGCCATTCTGACTCAAGTACCGTCGCCAGATCCTCGCCCCGGGCTGCCCTTGAAACAATCCCAGCATATGGCGAGCGATATGCCAGATTCTTGCCCCCTGCTCGATTTGTCTAACCGCATAGGGGATCATGGCTTCAACTACTTGATGACGAGTCAAGACACTATGAGGGTCTTGGTAGTAGCGACGGTCGACTTCAGCCAGAATATAAGGGTTGCTGTAAACCTCTCGACCGATCATCACACCGTCGATGTGGTTGAGGTGCAAATCGATGTCTTCGTAGGTCTTCACTCCCCCATTTATGCTGATATGTAGGTCTGGAAATTGTTCTTTTAGGTGGTAAACCCGGTCATAGATCAAAGGCGGAATATCCCGGTTTTCTTTAGGACTGAGTCCTTTTAACCAGGCTTTGCGGGCATGGACAATAAAGGTGTCACAGCCGCCTTCAGCAACCATTTCAATGAAACGAGTGAGGTCTTCATATTCGTCCATATCATCGATGCCAATTCGAGATTTGACCGTTACAGGGATATCCACTTCGGCTTGCATTGCTTTTACACAAGCAGCAACGGTTTCTGGCTGTGCCATCAAGCAAGCTCCAAACGCACCGTTTTGCACCCGATCAGAAGGACAACCCACGTTAATATTGACTTCGTCATAGCCTCTTTGTTGAGCCAGTACTGCGCAGTGGGACATGTCTTTAGGATCAGATCCACCAAGTTGCAAAGCGACAGGATGTTCTTCTTCGTTAAAGGCTAGATAATCGCCTTTACCAAAAATCACCGCCCCAGTGGTCACCATTTCAGTGTACAGCACCGCATGCTTGGAAATTTGACGCAAAAAGTAGCGACAGTGCTTATCTGTCCAATCGAGCATTGGCGCGACAGAGATTTTTCTGTCAATGGGTTTTAACGGATTCAAACTCTAACCTATTGTTTTCTAATTCTTTAACCAGACCGGTAACGGCTATCGGATGCAAAGCATCCCGTAATAACCCACATCTCAATCTGATTTGCACTCAGAAGACCCATTGTGAAGGACGAGATCGCGGGATTTAAGGGGGCGTACTATACCATTTCAGTTGGGTATAGGAAAAACTAAAGCTCGAATGACTGCGAGAATAGAAAGTGTTGAGCTAGGCAAATGCCCAGCCCACTAATGTTTGATGCCTTAGATAATCTGCATACGCTAGGGAGTAGCAGCTTTTACCATACCATGCATACGCAACCAGGAAGCGAATGCGTCAAACCACCCTGTGCTGGTCGTCTCTTTGGGATACATGCCAAAACCGTGGCCGCCTTGCTCATAGAAATGAAATTCCACTGGACGACTTGCCTTATGCCAATTTTCGATTAGCCCGAAATCCCCTTTAGCAAACAAGGGGTCGTCCGCTGCAATGGCAACAAACAGCGGTGGTGCATCTTTGGGAACCACAACAGGACTCAATGGACCATAGATATTAGCAATAAAAGCAGGCTGAGTATTTTCCGCCACCAGCGTTGTCGCCATGGTCAGCATCGCGCCTGCGGAGAAGCCGATCATGCCAACACGCTCGGGATCGATATTCCATTCAGCAGCGCGACTGCGCACTAATGCAAATGCGGCACTAGCGTCTTCAATCTGCGGCGCAAATTGATCTTTCATAGTGGCAATTTCGGGTCTAGGCGGACGGCGCGCTGCGTTTGAGAACATCTCATCCATCGAACGTTTGAAGTCTGCCATTTCTGGTGGGGTCTGATTTAAACGATATTTAAGCACAAATGCCGCTACGCCCCGATTCGCCAACGCCCTTGCCACATCCCATCCTTCGTTGTCCATTGACAAGGTCCGAAATCCACCACCGGGTGCAACGATCACAGCTGCGCCACTGGCTTTAGCCGGATCCGGTAGAAATGGAGTGAGGGTAGCTAGGGTGACGTTGCGGGCGAATCGACTTCCATATTGAGTATGCCAAACCTCTTTTGCGGTCGCACCGGGCAACTCAGGCGTACCCAATTCTATGGCGTCAGTTTGCTCTGGGATAGCAATCGGTGTCATTTTATCGTTTATCTGCCCTTGTGCTGTTGAAACGCCGAGGCAAAGTCCAAGCACCCACAGAGTAGCAAGCAATGGCTTTGCTGCACGACTCAAACTGAACTTCGGACTAAGGCTGTTCCAATGGGTTGTCGACGGCAAAGATAACCGACCTGAAACAGCGGACACCTGATGTTGTTTTTGCGCATGAGTAAGGTTCATTGAATTGGAATCCTTTGGTTAAACTTGTAAATACTGTGCCTACTTTTATCCTGACTGCCATCAATCAACGGGATAACGAATCGGGACTTTGGTCTCCATAAAACATCAATTTTTGGACGTTCTGACGATCGGCTTAATAGTCCCATCCAGATTAAAATAAACCCTGTCTACACAGACAGACCTGCGATAGCTTCCTCCGCCCGGTAGCTGACCGTTGTGATAGGCGAGATAGGTTTTCCCTTGGAAGTCAAACATCGCGGGATGAATAGTGGTGGTGTTGGGTAGTGGGTCCATAATGATCCCTTGATACTGCCAAGGTCCGGTTGCTGAATAACTGGTCGCATAGGCCAGACTCTCAGGAAAGCCCGCAGCGTATACGAGATAGTAGATGCCATTGTGTTTAGACACATAAGGGGCTTCTTCGAAATTTGGAAGAGTGTCAACAGTGTGGATCTTAACCTCACTGGTATCGCGACTTTGCATTTTCCCATCGGATGCAAGGGTGAATCGTTCCCCTTTGAGATGAATCAGATCCGATTCTAGCTCCACCCACCACAACTGTTTGTTGCCCCAATACAGGTATGCTTTGCCATCGTCATCAATAAACACCGCCGGATCGATGTTGCGCCAAGAATGATCTTTGTATTGAGCGGTATCTTCGAGCTTAATCATTGGCATACCCCGAGGGTCTGTAAACGGTCCCTCAGGGCTATCCGATACTGCCACCCCAATGGCGAAACCAAATGCTCCGTCTGTCTGCCCACCTTCTACTGTTGCGTAGAAGTAATATTGTGATTTACCCGATTCGTCCTTACGGTGAATAACGTGATGAGCGTAGGCATTGCCGGTCTTTTCGTCGCCGCGAGCCCAGTCAAAATCGGAATAGCTCAATACGGTGCCTTTATTTTCCCAGGTTTGCATATCCTGGCTGGTCCACAGGCGGTAGTTGTACATGCGATAATCGTTACCGCCTAAAACTTGTTCGTCATGGGTTGTGTAGAGGTAGACCGTATCATCAACAACCATCGCAGCGGGATCGGCGGTATAAATGATCTCGCCAACCTGGCTGGTTGGATTCGGGGTATCGTATTTGATTATGGGATTGTCGAAAACTTGGGGTGATTCATGTGTGGAAGATGTGTTCTTTGCGAAAAGTGATTCGTCGCCTGAGCTGCATGATACTAGCATAGCCGCTGAGATACTCACAAAGATAATAGATAAAATGTGCTGAAATGCTGTTTGACTCTGTTTTGTCGACATATGATCGCATCCAAGGCCCGAACTGATGACTTGCTAGCTTAAACAAAGCAAAAAAGGATGGCCGTTGCGAATCCACTCAATAAGTTTATCTTATTTGCCAATACGACTCAGTGAGTAGATGAGTCCTTCAGAGTCTCGATACTAAACATACAAAAGAATTGGCAACGGGGCAAAACGCCTTAAAAAGGGGGTAAACGGATGAAATTAACTGAGCAAAACCCGACTCTAACTCGTAACAAAGGTGTTAGAAGATTGAGGGGCGCTGATGTTCAGATCCACCATTGCCAGCATTGGGCTTTGTTTTGCATTAATTGCCAAGCAAACGCTCGCTTATTGCATTGAAGATTGGGCATGCTACCAACTCAAATCCACCCAAAACGGCTTGGAAGCGCGGGTTGAGAACCGTCAGCCATTTCCGATAACCTTAACGTTAGAACTCACCACAGAGAACCTCCAACTACCTGATGATGATTCGGGCAGCTATACCTTTACCACCGTTTTACCTGGCCTGCAAAAAGCCACCTTAGCGAGTCTCTACAAACAAAATCCAAGTCGCCCCTTCCGTGTCCGTGAAGCGTTCTATTGGACACCAGGTAATATGAATGCCAAACACGACGACAGCTACCGCTACCTAAAGCCTTACTCGAAAGATAGGAACTATCCAATCGTGCAAGGTTATGGGGGGCGTTATAGCCACACCGGTTCTTCTCGTTATGCGTTGGACTTTGCCATGCCACAGGGTACTCCCGTTCATGCCGCCCGAGGTGGCGTGGTCATTGATTTGGCAGAGCATCACAGCCGCGGAGGCAGTGACAGACGCCTTGCCCGTTACGCAAATTTTGTCACCATTTTGCATGACGACAACACCACCGGCGAATATTATCATTTGCAGCGCAATGGAGTGTTGGTAGAAAGAGGACAACATGTGCAGGCAGGACAACTCATTGGGCTTTCCGGCAATACTGGTTTTTCTTCTTTACCCCATTTGCATTTCGCCGTTTACAAAGCCAAAAGCCACGGTGACTTTGAATCGATTCCAATTCAGTTTCAAACCAGCAAATAGCCCGGTTCTGCTTCGCTGAAGAATGATTGGCAACCCTAACAATGCTGCCAAAAGGTATGAATTTTCAATCCCAAGAACAAATAGCGCTATTTAACTGAAAAGTTAAAGAGCTTTTAATGTGCAGCGACATCCGGTGACAGCAGTAACGCCGTGCAAGGAAGACGGTTCGATTTGCCACCTGATTGACACTTTTCAACCTCTGGTTAATCCACAAAACTAGATCGAACAGGAGTGCAACAGATGCAGGAGAACGAAGCCTTAATTGGTGAGCTACTTAAGCTCAAAGATGAGATTGCAAAAAAGAAACATCTCATTCCAACCCAACAAAAAGTCCAAATGGGAAGACCTGAAATATCAAACTCGTGCTTTAGAACCACGGTTGGCGGGAACCTTACTCTCATTGGTCAAGCGCTCCGCGGTAATTGATCACAATCAGTTTTACGACACCGACAAAGAAATTAAGAAGTTAATCCAAGGGTTTAAACAACTTAAAATGGATTTGTTGCCAGAAAAACAGCGAGCCTGACTTTTCAACTGTTGTCAATCAACCGAGTTTTTTGGCGAAGTTCCGTGATAGGTAGTCGAGCTTTGACCATCAGGTTATGATGAAGGGACGGTTCTATATAGGAATGAAAACCCTTGTCTCAATCATGGTACCCATTGCTTGACGCTGCACTGAAGCAGGGAGACGCGCTCCCGCAAACACGATACTTGCAATTAGCGACTGTCGGCGACGATCTACGACCACGGGTTCGCTCCTGTGTATATAGAGGTCGTTGCCCAACGAGCCAAGATCTATTTTTACATACCGACGCCAGAAGCAATAAATGCCATCAGCTACGAATCAATCCACACTTCGAGGCCTGTTGGTATTTCCCCCACAATTGGCAACAATTCCGACTCAGTGGCTCGATCAGCATGACGGTGAGCGAGCAGGACGTCGATTCGGATCTTCGAGTTGACCATTGGCGAGCCCTATCCCGTCGTTCACAACTGAGCTATTTCCAGCCGAGTCCAGGAGTGCCTTTTGGCAATGAGGTGTTGCAAGCTATGGAAGATACGCCTGAAACTCTATTAACTCCCCCAAACACCTTTGCTTTAATGCGCCTAAAAATAGAAAAAGTTGATTTTTTGGACCTATCTACCGAGCCCCATACACGACTTGCCTTTGACAAAAATCAGCACGGGCAGTGGCAAAGTGAAGCGTTGACCCCCTGACCACAAAGAGGCTTTATGCCATCTGTAGAGTCGGGGCGACTACCGAGATTGGACGGGTATTCGTCCGGCTTTTACTGCCGCAGAAATCTTTTTGGGCCGAGGAGAAATAACAAACACATCGCCATTACTTCCCACCAGTTGAACCGGCACATGGCATTGTTGAGCAATATCTGCGTTTGCTTGCATATGGGCCATTTCACCGTGTGTGGGGATCGCGATATGAGGTTTTATCCAATGATACATATGGCGCAACTCGTCTTGATTCGGATGGCCAGAAGCATGTATGGGTAATTCTGTTTGATGAGCTTCGATAGTTTCAATGCCGCTTTTCTGAAAACGCTCCACCAGTTGAGCGATGGCTTTTTCGTTGCCAGGGATGATCATCGAACTGAAAATAACCTTGTCCCCTTTTGCTAATGACAGATCGCGATATTGATCCCGAGATAGATTGGACAATGCAGCACGCGGCTCGCCTTGACTGCCTGTCGCCACCGCCAAAACTTCCTCGGGCAGCAAATATCCGCCATGACTACTGTCTACAACAGTCAACTCTTCTGGCCAATGGCCTGTAGCTTTAGCAATGCCCATATTGATTTGCAATGAACGGCCTAGCAACAATAAGTAACGGCCAGTTTGTTGTGCAATTTTGGCTAACGTAATCAGCCTGGCAATATTACTGCTGAAACAGCCCACCACCACTCGCCCCTTGGCTGGCTTGATGAGGTTTAATAATCCCGCATGGCAAGCTCGTTCCGAAATCGAATGGCCTTCTCTTAGGGCATTGGTGGAATCACACACCATAGCGTCGATATGGCCTTTGCCAAGGCGTTTAAAGCGAGAGGACGAAAAAGGTTGACCAGTGATGGGCGAACCATCGATTTTCCAATCTGCAGTATGAAACACTCTACCGGCCTCTGTCTCTATCAGACAAGCAAACGGCTCGGGCAGAGAATGGGTTATGCCAACAAAGGTCAAGGTGAATGGGCCAATAGTCTGCGCTTGCTCCGGCTGCATAATTACGATGGGAACCCGTCCGGCGCGACCGATATTGGCCAGCTTACGTTCAAGTACGGCAGCGGCAAAGGGGGAAGCATATACCGTGCAACCGAATCTCGGCCAAAGGTGCGCCACAGCACCAATGTGATCCTCATGGGCATGAGTAATCACAATACCCGAGAGCTGAGATTTACGGGCACTGATGAAGGCTGGGTCGGCGCACACCACTTCATGAGAGGTTTGATCGATTGCTGAATCATTGAGAGGCTCATTGAAGCTCACGCCGCAATCGACCATTAGCCAGCGTCCAGCGTGTCCGTAGAGATTCATGTTCATGCCAATTTCACCGGTGCCACCCAGAGGCAAAAACCACAGATCCTCAATACTCGGATGCAAATCGATAATAACTCTCTCCCAAGCGCCGTTTAGAATGCATGGTATATCAAAAGCGTTGGCTATTTATACTTTTGCCACAACCTCAATTGGGTTTCCCGTTATCTTAAATGGATTCATTTAGGATAAGCAAAACCCGTGTTCTGACCTTCCGAAAATGCCAATTTTGATTGAATTGATGTTATGTGGTGGATTTTTATCCGCAAATACGGGATTCAGTAGTCATGCTGTACAAAATCTGTCACAGTGGACCAGTAGCATTGTTCATAGAAATGGGATGAGTCAGCGTGCTTGCGTGCACTGAATCAAGCTTATTTCTCATAGTTTTGATACGGCAAGATTGAGTCAATTAATCTTTTAGCCCAGGAGACTTTATGCTGGTTCTACGGTTGAACAAAGCAGGCTTTCCTCAATCTTGGATTTCGGTCCAAGAAGCGGCCAAGTATTACGCGCAGGAACGAGTGCTATTTGAGTTAGGTGAGAGCAAGACCATACTCCATGGCGGCTGGAATCATAGCGGCTTACAAAGTACCTTGACCCTTTCATCCATCATTGCCTGTGACGGCAAAATTTTATCCGGCGATGGTAAATTGTCGTTGTGCAATCGTTACCTATTTCGCCGAGACAATTACCTGTGCTTGTATTGTGGGCAACGCTTTTCGCCTTCTCAGTTGACCCGCGACCACATCGTGCCCCGCTCTCGGGGTGGAAAAGACGTTTGGACGAATAGCGCCACGGCCTGTTCACGTTGTAATTGTCACAAAGCAGACCGGACCCCCGAAGAAGCCAATATGGCACTGATTGCGGTACCTTTTACTCCCAATATCTACGAACGATTCTACCTTATGAACCGCCGCATTCTGGCCGATCAAATGGCCTTTTTGGGAAACCATTTCTCTTCTCATCGACAATGGGTTCCAGAAGATTGTTAGAATCGTGATCGGGGCCTGCTGCCGCAAGGTTTTCCATGGTTTTGAACAATTTTTGACTACAAACCTGAGCTAAAAATGGTTTACAATATGCGGCTAATTTTTCATTGGAATGTTGTCCCATGGGTGTTTTGTTTCGCAACTTGGTTGGTACGGTTTCCGTCATCGGTTACTTTCTCAATACGTTTTTTTGGGTAATCCCTATCGTCATTTTGTCGTTTTTAAAACTGATCCCAATTACACCTTGGCAAAAAATGCTAAGTTATTTGCTTGATGGCTGCGCAACCTCTTGGATAACCTTCAATAACTTGAATCAGAAATTACTGAGCAACACCCAATGGACCGTTGAAGGCGTTGACGCTCTGACTCGCAAAGACTGGTATCTGGTGATCTCAAATCACCAGTCATGGGTCGACATTCTGGTGCTGCAACGGGTCTTCAATCGCAAGATCCCATTTTTGAAATTTTTCTTAAAGAAAGAATTAATTTGGGTACCTTTACTGGGCGTTGCATGGTGGGCGCTGGATTTCCCATTTATGCGTCGCTATAGCAAATCTTTTTTGGCCAAACATCCGCACCTCAAGGGCAAAGATCTGGAAACCACGCGACAAGCTTGTGAGAAGTTTCGCTATAAACCAGTGAGCATCATGAACTTTGTTGAAGGCACTCGATTCACTCCCGCCAAGCATTCGCGACAAGCCAGCCCATTTCGGTATTTGTTGAAACCAAAAGCTGGCGGCATGGCCTTTGTGCTCAGTGCGATGGGCTCACAATTACACAAGTTACTCGATGTCACGATTCATTACCCGCAGGGAATTCCAACCTATTGGGATTTCGTCTGTGGTCAAGTGAAATCCATTCACGTCAAAGTGCGCGTCTTTTCAATTGAAGAACTGATGAAAAGCGACGCCTTTGCAATGGATTATTTTGATAACCCTGAACAAAGGGTGAAATTTCAACAATGGCTCAATTCGATCTGGTCTGATAAAGACGCAACTCTTGAATCGCTGTCTGTGGGGCGTTAACGCTATGCTAAGTTTTATACCGTCGATTATTTTGTTCCCAATTCACTTCTTACTGCAAGTGTTTAACTTGGGCTTTTGGGCACTGCTGATCATCTTTTTAGGGTTGATCAAACTGGTATTGCCCTTTAATTGGGTAGCTAAGTTGCTCAATCCAATCATGCATGGCTTTATGTTTTGCTTCGGTATTATCAGTGTTCGTCTGATTAAACTGACCAATAAAGTCGAATGGGATTTGTCCATAAAAGGTGATCTCAGCAAAGACAACTGGTATCTGATGATGCCCAATCATCTGAGTTACCTAGACATTATTTTATTGATTGATTTTGCCGCCACGCGCATTCCTGCACCAAAATTCTTTCTCAAGAAAGAACTGATCTGGTTGCCCTTTGTCGGACTCGGAGCCTGGGCATTAGATATGCCGTTTATGCAGCGCTACAGCAGAGAATTCGTCGAAAAGAATCCCCATTTGAAAGGCAAGGATATTGAGACCACACGCAAGTCATGCGAGAAGTTCCAACACACTCCCACCACGGTTATAAACTTTGTGGAAGGTAGCCGCTTTACCGAAGAGAAGCATAGGCTGAAAAACAGTCCCTACAATAACCTATTGCCTCCCAAAGCGGGTGGTGTTGCCTTTACCTTAGCAGCTATGGGTGAGCTGTTTACCAATATTCTTGATGTCACCATTTTGTATCCAGAGAACAAAGATCATCCGATGATGGATATGCTCAGTGGCAAGCTCAACAAGGTAGTGGTGCATGTTGATGTGTTGCCAGTCAGTGAGGAAGTCATAGGCGACTACTTTAGTGACAATGGCTTTAAACAACGTTTCCAAGGCTGGTTGAATGGCGTTTGGGAGCAAAAAGATAAACTGATATCTCAATGGGTTGGACAAAAATAATATGCTCACTGAAAAGCTCCAACAATCCCTGATAGGCGTTCTTGACTATTTTGGTGTTCACGCTACGACAGAAGGGTTGGCGTACCAATTAAGCGCCTTGTTGGTGCTCTTTAGTTTTGCCTATCTTTGCTACCTTATCGCTCGATACGTTTTGCAAGGCCAAGTTAAACGACTGGTTACTAGGAGCAAAAACAATTGGGATGATGAACTGCAGAAACACGGATTCTTTCGACGTTGTTCCCATATATTGCCAGCGCTGATTATTTTCCTGGCAACGCCTTTACTGCTGAATGCTGATGACACACTGTATGCAGTGCTGCGTAAGGCGATGCAGATTTATATAATCGTCAGCGTCGTATGGGCCGCGAGCGCCTTGTTCAATACGATTGAAGATGTGTATAACGCCTCAGAGTTAGCCAAACGCGCGCCCATCACAGGCTTCATTCAAGTCGCCAAGTTGGTCTTGGTAATTTTAGCGTTGCTACTAATTGTCTCGAACCTTCTGAACAAATCACCCTTGTTGCTGGTGTCGGGTTTAGGCGCGGTGACCGCGATTTTACTGCTGCTGTTCCGCGATACAATTTTAGGCTTTGTGGCCGGTATCCAAATTGCGGCCAATCGCATGGTCAACACCGGCGATTGGATTGAATTGAGTAAATACGGCGCTGATGGCGAAGTACTGGAAGTGGGGCTAACCACGGTTAAAGTCCGTAACTGGGACAACACCATTTCGACTGTACCCACCTACACTCTAATCACTGACTCGGTGAAAAATTGGCGAGGTATGAGCGAATCGGGCGGTAGAAGGATCAAACGTGCCATCCTGATAGACGTACAAAGCATTCGCTTTTGTGATCAGGAGATGATCGAAAGTTACAAGCATATCCGCTACATAAAACAGTACATCGAAAGCAAGCTTCAAGAGTTGCAAGCCTTTCATAATGAGCAAAAGATCGATCAGCAAGATTTAATCAACAGCCGCAGACTCACCAACCTAGGCACCTTGAGAGCCTACATGCTGGCCTACCTGAAAAACCATCCGAAAATTAATCAGGACATGACCTTGATGGTTCGACAACTGCCGGCAACTGAGGTGGGGCTACCATTGGAAATTTACTGCTTTAGTGCGGACAAGAATTGGGTCAATTACGAAGGCATTCAGGCGGACATTTTCGACCATCTATTTGCCATGCTGCCTGTGTTCGGACTGCGCGCATACCAGCGTGAGAGTGACTGGCACAGCAGCCTTAAAGATTAACAGCAGAAACAAAAACGCCGGGTACAATGCCCGGCGTTTTTCTTTAATTCACTCATTGCTACCACACGAGTGCGATATACAGCAGCAACGCAATGACCAAACCTGAAACGCCAAAAAAAGCATACTCAACTTTCTCTTTCATGCCGTTGTTTGGTGCTGGGATCATGCCCATAATAAAACTACTGACACCCATTACAAAAGCGAACAAGGTAAGTGCAAACAACACTGCCTCAGCGAAACTTGCCATATGTACTCCAAACTCTATTCATTAACTCGCTATATTATGCACCAAAATCCCACTTTGGGGGAATGATCTGCATCAATCTGTCGAATCTTTTTGAGGTTAGCGACTGTGGTCATAAATAGTGAAAAAGGCTAAGTTTTGGCAAAAATCACGCTTTGGTGAGAACCTTTACACTATCGACACCTTTCAGAATCAACTATCATGTTGTTTTAAATAGCTTTTTCCTTTCTGGCCTGAAGGTTGCTGTTAAAGCACTATCGCTAACGGGGACAGATTAGACTCTCCAACTATTAAAATTCGATGAGGCCATTTATGAAAAAATCACTTATAGCAGCCAGCTTGCTCGTCAGTTCTAGCGCATTTGCAGATCAGTGCGATGTTAATGTGAAAGGTGAACTGTCAGTCGTGGATCAGGTGATCACCATCACAACCGAAGAAAAAGATAAGATTGTTATCGAGCCAGATTATCAAGTTTTCTACAATGGCCGCACCGTAGACCTTAATTCAGAACAACAGCAGTGGGTTAAGCAGTACTACACTGGCATTTACGATGCTATCCCAGTGGTTGCCAATTTGGCGTTGGACGGCGTTCAAATTGCCGCGGTGGCCTTGGATGAGGTGTTTAATACCTTGTTTGACGGAGATAATGATACCTTAGCTGACATCACCGCTAAACTAGAAGAACTGCGGGGCGAAATTCAGCATAACTTTTACGCCAACGATGGCAGCATCCGCCTAGAATCCACCCGTTTCGAAGATGGCGACTTCTTGGGCCAGCAATGGGAAAATGAATTCGAAGAATTAGTTGAAGATGCGGTTACCTCCTCCATCGGACATCTGATGGTCGCCATCGGTAGTGAAATGATTTTTAGTGGCGGTGATATGAATGCGTTCGAACAACGTATGGAATCCTTTGCTGAACAAATTGAACACAATGTTGAACGAAAAGCTGAATTGCTAGAGCAACGAGCTGATGCACTGTGCTTACAATTGGCAGATTTGGATGATGTTGAAAATCGATTGCAAAGCAGTGTCTCGCAATTTGATGGCTTGAACATGATCAATGTGTCGAAAGATCGACGGATGTAAATCAAGGTAAATCGGTTCCAATGAAAATATCGATTATCGGCGGGGGTTGGCTGGGCCAACCTCTTGCCCTTTCCCTAAAGAAAAACCACTCGGTGCGCGTAAGTAAGCGAACAGAAGCAGGGTGCGATGAATTGAAACAGTTGGGCCTCGAAGCCCATCAATACGTTTTAGGAGATGCGGAAACAACTCTAAGTCTACAATCCTTGCTCGACTGCGAATTGTTAATCATCAATATTCCCCCAGGTCGAAAATCCTTCCAAGCCCAGGAATTTATTCAATCCATGTGTGGACTTATTCGCCAAGGTCAGCGCGCCGGCGTAAAGCAAATATTGATGATATCCACAACCGCGGTGTACGGAGAGCAAAGTCGAACGGTTTATGAGTATTCCAAGGTCGACCCGGAAACCGACAGCGCCAAAGCGCACATTGAAATCGAACGGTATTTGTCTCAACTCTACGGCAATCGCAGCGCTATACTTCGGTTAGCAGGATTAGTCGGGGCTGACCGTCACCCGGCAAAGCATTTGGCCGGGCGGGTTGGCATAGAGGATGGTAATCGAGTAGTCAACTTAGTCCACCTAAATGACGTGATAGCGACTATAGAACAGATTATTCATCAAAATGCCTTCGGCCATACCTTCCATTTGTGTGCCAAAGCCCATCCCATGCGAAAAGACTATTATCCTTATGCGGCACAACGACTCGATTTACCCGTGCCCCTGTTCGCGCCTTGCGACGCAAACCCAACAGGCAAACAGATTAACTGTGATTTGACGTTGGAAAGACTCAATCTACAATTGAGTTTTGCCGATCCCAGAGATATGTTGAATTGATTCACTTGAGCGTCCTATATTCGGACGCTCAAATATACACATTAGCCGATGATGGCGCTGCCGAAGTATTTCAGAGCAACGGTGTTAATAAACACTAGGGCAAGAATGACAGGGATGAAAGTACCGACAGAAATATCAACATACTTTTCAAACAGACTGTTCTCGTAGTTGGGCGATCCTCTATCCAGTTCCGCATTAAAGTTGTGTTTCTTCCAGCGGTAGATTACGAACAAACAAATCAGTAACCCGTTAAGCGGCAGTATGGTGTCGTAGAACACATCTACGATCACATCAAACAATGACTTGTTTTGCCCCGCGTAGCTGGCAAATTGTGTAACCGGCTCCCAAATACCAAAAGACGTTGAGGCCAGTGCAGACATCACGACCAAGAACAGCCCCATGATACCCAAAGATTTCTTGCGACTGATCTTTTTCGATTCCATCAAGGCCGAAACTGGCACCTCAAAGATCGATACTAGAGAAGTAATGGCTGCGAAAAACACCAGCAAAAAGAACATACTGGCGACCACGCTGGCACCGACATAACCGATGGATGCTTGCAAAGCTAAGAAGATTTTCGGTAAGAAGGTGAAGATCATGCCAACCGACGAATCGCTCAAATCAGCAGTGTTGGTTTGCGGATTAAATGAGAATACTGCAGGCAATATTAATAAACCGGCAATAAAGGCCACTGCCGTATCCGCAAGAGCCACAAATTTAGCGGATCCTGGTACATCACTTTGACTGTCCAGATATGAACCGTAAGTGATCATGATGCCCATGCCCAAAGACAGAGAGAAAAACGCTTGTGACAAAGCAGCACTGACTACCGAGGCGTCTATTTTGCTAAAGTCAGGCACTAGATAGTACTCCACTCCAGCAAAGGCATTGTCGAGAGTTAATACAAAAATAACCAGTCCAACTAGCATAACGAACAGAGCGGGCATCATCACTTTTGCCGCCTTTTCGATGCCCTGTTTAACGCCCCCTTGCAGAATCAGATAAACAATGGCGAGCACGCCCACCATGTAGATAAAGAGGCTGGGCGCGTTGATAAATTCACCAAAGGTGTTGGGGTCAGCTAAAACCTCGAGATTGCCGGTCATCGACTGATATAAATAGCCGAAAATCCACACTGTGATGACTAAGTAAAACACCGCAATCATAAAGGGTGTAATAATCGACAACCAACCGGAGAGTTTCCAATGGAGTTCACCACCAGATAGTTTTGAGTAAGCACCGAGGGGGTCTTTTTGACTGTGACGTCCCACCGACATTTCAGCCAACATCACCGGCAAACAAATTAAAACGACAAACAATGCATAGATGATCAGAAATGCACCCCCCCCGTTTTTGGTTGCGGCAACGGGGAAACCCACCATATTACCGATGCCCACCGCAGAACCGGCGGCGGCAAGAATAAAGCCAAGACGTGAACCAAACTGTTCGCGAGCTGCTGCCATGAAAGAATCCTTTTATTATTGTTTTAGTCGCAGAATGTTATCAGCCTGTGGTAAAAAAGTCTTCGCCATAAATCGCAATCCAGAAAAATATTGTGCTGAAGGCTAGGAGATTAAACTTTACGGACACCAATTTCGTTCGTTGCCCATGCCCTCAATCACCAAGGTATAGGCTGGCCTTGCCAATCAATAAAGTGGGGGGCAGATTCTAATGGTAAGTCACCGAGCAAACTGAGCAATTGTTTTGCAGTAAACTCCGGGGTGAACAACTTTTCGGCTTTGACATTAGCCTGAAAAGGTTCCGACAGCGGTGTATCTACGGTACCCGGATGGTAACACACCAACTTCACCTGCTTGGCTCTGCGGCTGTATTCTACTTGGGCAGTTTTAATCATCATATTCAGAGCCGCTTTGCTTGCCCGGTACCCGTACCATCCACCAAGCCGGTTGTCACTGATACTGCCGACACGGGCGGAAAGAAACACCATGGCGGCTGGATGCTGGTGTTTAACCAGTGGCATAGCATGCTGTAACCAATGTGCAGGAGCAATGGTATTGATTTGAAAATACCGTTGCAGATTCTCACTATCAATATCTTCAAGTCGCTTTTCTGGAAACAGATGACTGGATGATTCGTGCAGCAGGCCAATGCAACAAACCAGCAACCCCACTTCGCCATAACCGCCCAATTTTTCCACCATCAGCTTCACGCCATTACCGTCTGTGCTGTCACACTGGTGTGTGATGCATCGATTGTTCAACGGCTGCAGTTTCTGGGTCGACACTAAATGAACGAGCTTATAATGCTCAGATTCTGCCAGTTGTTGTGCAATGGCTTGACCAATCCCCCCTGATGCTCCAATGACGACAGCATTAAGAGACATGGTGTTTATCCTTAGCTGAAGTGGCGATAGAGCAAGATTTAGACTGGATATCACAGGCTTCACAGCGCTTTTTACCCGTCAAGATAAAGGATAACTGCAACCGATACTTAGCAAAAAATCGATAGCAAAGGTCTGCAAACCAACGGATTACTGGCCAACGAGTCGGCGCATACACCCAACCTTTACCCACCGCTTTCCAAGCCAAATAGGTTGCATCCAAACCTGTTACGATTACACCGTCAGACTGCATAACGTGGATTCTTGCGTTCAAGTTTGCCCAATTGAGGTCAGGGAATCGTTGCTTGAAGTCGCTTTGTTGAATGTCTTCAAAGTGCAATTTGCCATGCTGATCCAACTGTGCCAGTTTGCGCATTTCCATTTGGCACAATGGGCAATTACCATCATAAAAAATTGTCAGCATCAGTACATCTCTCACTTATTAGCTTGCTTTGGGGTTTGTACGTATTGCATCGAAAACAGATTGCCTCGAAACACAAATTCTTCTGCACGCTCTTGAAGATCCAAAGCGGCGATACCATTATCACTGTCTAGATAATTCAATCAGCATAGAGAGTTCACATGTCTAATATCGCTCAAGCTACCCTAGCCGGAGGTTGTTTTTGGTGTATCGAGTCAGCCTTCAATTCCGTGGACGGTGTTGAGTCAGCTTTCTCGGGATACGCAGGTGGAGAAGTGCAAAACCCGTCCTATGAGCAGGTTTGCACCGGCAAGACCGGCCACGCCGAAGTGGTAAGAGTAAATTTTGACACCAACAAGCTCAGCTACCGTGACGTTCTGGAAATCTTTTTCGCCCTGCACAACCCGACTCAACTGAATCGTCAAGGCAACGATATTGGCACCCAGTATCGCAGTGCTATTTTCTATCATGATGAAAGTCAGAAGGCCGAGGCGCAAAACATAATTGCTGAAATCGAGCAAGAAGGCATTTGGCCTGATCCGGTGGTCACGGAAGTGGTGGGACTAAACAATTATTTTCAAGCGGAAGATTACCACCAGGACTACTTTTCCAATAACCCGCAAAATCAATACTGTAATATGGTAGTTGCGCCGAAACTGGCAAAGTTCAAACAGAAATTTGCCAGCAAGCTTAAGCGCGATTAACGAGCCTTTCAGAGGCTGATTCGTCTCTAATTAAACCAATTGGATTGAATGGGCATCGTAAACAACAACGGTGCCATTTTTTCATATTTATCCCGGTTTACTTCACAGACAATGTTTTCTTTGTAATGTACTTTCCAAGGGTCGTTGACCAGAAACAAGGTATTACCCTTAACAGCGACCCCTTCCAATGAGGCATTATTCATGAGTATCCATTGTTGGCAACTATCGGAGCCCGGCGCATAGAACTCAAGGGGAATGATTTTGGTTTCAAAGCGTTTGTCTAAGTCAATCACCCACAACGTATTGTCGTTACGCGCGGCTGCGATCAACGCACCTTTTTTACCTTTGATGGGAAAGTAATCCATGCCGTTTATGGGGTGATTACCTCGGGAAAATGTGGGCAAGCGAAGCTGAGGATCCTGCACTGCGATAAAGTCGGTGGATTCCCAAAATGATTCATCCATTTTAATGGAAAAGATTCTAGCGTGGCCTTGAGCATCCTTTTCTAATCCGAGGTACAACTCTGTCGGACTCGCAAAGGCCATCCCTTCAATGCCGTCATTAGGATGATTACCAATGGCAAATTCGGCAGCGTATTGCAAAGGTCGAACGTGACTCAACAGCAAGGTGTTGTCATCTTGCAACTGCAAACGAAGTAGCAAGGTTGGATAGTCGGTAGAGCCAGTATGTTTGTACATCTGCGCACACTCTGGCGTATAGCCGCCGCTGCGGGTTGCGTCTTCGGTGACCACCAAGATTTCGCTATCGTTGCCAGGATTGACTGCGATGGCTTCGAGATCTGGCGCGTCACTCAAATACGCACCAAAACAACTTTCTTTGACCGCTTCTGAAAGAACGATGGGTAGCGACTGTTCTGCGACTTGGGCGCTTTGCGGGTCTACAACGTGTAACTGTAAACGTTGAGATACATGAGCTGAGCCGTCTGAAACGGTCAGCAATTTACCTCGCCAACTCTTGAGTCCTGAAGTTTGCGGGTCAAGCATGACATCACCGCTGGTTTCAACAAGCCATTTCCCTTGCAAACCAATCGTTTGAGGCTTCCCTGGTTTATTGGTACAACTTGCCAGTGTCAGAAGGACACTGAGCAACATGATATAACGCATAAGTTGTCGATTCCTGAATTTATGAGTAACACAGCGAGCTGTGAATTTTCCGCAGTGAACGAAATTTATTACTCATGTTTTGATGGCGAGAACGAGTTATAAATCCCCCGCCTCACAAGATCAAGTTCCAGAGTCGAAAAAGCTCTTTTAACAGGCCTTAATTGTAAGGTTGATTGCCCCTCACAAAAAACTTAAGCTGATTGATACTAAGTCGTATTCAATTAGGGATCTGCGTTTTTGACTCACTCTGCAAACCTACCACTCATTCTGGCTGGCCCTCTATTGCGGCAAACACTGCAAAGTCGCATCACTCTGTGGATGACGACATCAAGAGAGTGTAATTGGCAATTTATTTTGCACAATCAACAGGGCGAATTGCTGCAATCCACAGCTATTACAAAGGACCAACTGACTCAAGTTAAAGTGGGAACCCATGCTTATGTCACTTTATTGGAGATAGAGTTAGAACAAGATTTGCAGCCACAACATCGCTATTTCTACGATTTGGTTGCCAAGCAAGATGATGGCGAGTCAGCAACGTTAGCACAATTGATTCCGGATATTGTGTATGACAATCAAGCTTCACCAAACTTTGTTTTTAGCACCACACTTGACAACATTTTGCACGGCTCATGTCGTAAGCCTCACCATGATTCGGATGACGGCTTAATCCCCATTGACGACCTATTGGCCGCGACCCAAAACAACAATGATGAACAACCTGACTTGCTTATCATGTCCGGTGACCAAGTCTATTGTGATGATGTCGCTGGCCCCATGTTGGTGGCAATCCATCAAATCATTGAAACATTAGGGCTTTACCATGAGTCTCTTCCGATAGAAGGTATAAATGACAGTAAGCAATTACTAACAAACGAATATTGTTACTATCAGCGTCCCCACCTTCTACCCGATGACATTGCCAGCGAAACCTTATTGTCTGTGTTTTTTGGCGCAAAGAAGAAGCCTATTTTCACCTCGGTCAATGCCAACAATCATTTGGTCAGTTTTGCTGAAGTGATAGCCATGTACTTGTTAACCTGGTCTCCGGAATTGTGGCGAAGGGTTAATATCTCCGATGAAGGAATTCCAGAATCTTTCCGTCCACTGTTCGCTCAAGAGCATCAACGCATCGATGCATTTTGCCAAAACCTGCACCGGGTTCGGCGCGTGTTGGCCCATCTACCGGTCTACATGATTTTCGATGATCACGATATTACCGACGACTGGAATCTGACAAGGGGCTGGGAAGAGGCAGTCTACAATCACCCCTTTGCCAAACGCATAGTAGGAAATGCTTTGATTGGTTACTGGTTGTGTCAGGGGTTAGGCAACAACCCCCAACAATTACATAGACTCACTGAGCAAGCACTCACCCATTTCACTGAGCATGGTATTGAAGATCACGATAAACTCATCGACCTGATGTTAGATTGGGACCAATGGCATTACACCTTAGAAACCACCCCAAAGTTAGTGGTGCTCGATACTCGTACACAACGTTGGCGATCTGAGTCGAGTTTAGTGAAACCGTCGGGGCTGATGGATTGGGAAGCCCTGTGTGATCTGCAGCAGGAGTTGATCGGACAGCAGTCGGTGATCTTGGTCTCTGCGGCACCGGTGTTTGGTGTCAAAATGATAGAAACTATACAGAAAATCTTTACCTTTTTCGGCAAAGCTCTGGTGGTAGATGCCGAAAACTGGATGGCCCACAAAGGTACAGCCAGTGTGATGCTAAACATATTCCGACACTATAAAACGCCACCCAACTTTATTATCCTTTCTGGTGATGTCCACTACTCTTTTGTCTACGATATTGAGTTGAGATTTCGACGCAACTCACCCAAGATCACCCAAATCACCAGCAGTGGCATCAAAAATCAATTCCCCCATAAGTTGTTGCGGTGGTTCGATACGTTAAACCGATTGCTGTACTCCCCTCGTTCGCCTCTAAACTGGTTTACCCAGAGACGCAATATGACCATTCGCCACCGACGCCCCAGCGCCCATAAAATTGGCACGTTGCTGAACCAGTCAGGCATAGGGCAAGTGCTACTGGACGAGCAAGCGCAGAACATCGAAGCCCGTTCGATACTGGCTAAAAATGGTGAAATCGTGACCTTTGATCCGCGAAATGATTAAACAAAGCTGAGGCTAAATCGTGTGTAGACGTGAGGTAGGTTTTCGCTCACAGAAACTGTCAGTTTAATGTTTTGATACAGTTTCTCGCTTTTCATATTCAAGGTGACCCTGTAGTTTTTTCATACTGATTGCCCATTTATGAAAAGCCAACCATGCCCAAATTCTCTTTCTCCTGGCGAAAGCTTTGTGTATTGCTTACGGCCTTAGGGTTTTGCGCTCCAGTTTTAGCTAATCGACTTACCGTTGCCCCGGAGTCGCATTTCCTCTTTCACCTGGGTGCAGACCTGATTCTGTATTTACATATTGGCGGTGGCGCGCTAGGCATCCTGACCGGCTTGGCAGCTAGCCTATCGAAAAAGGGTAGTGTGATTCATCGAAAATCGGGCATAATATTTTTTTGGTCTATGGCGCTGTGTTACACCATCGGTGCCTTGGTCGCGCCTTTTTTAGAAACTCAACAAAGCACCAATTTTGTTGCCGCAGTGCTGGCGTTGTACCTGTTATTTAGTGGAGTTTCTGCCGCTAGACGTCATCAGTTTGTGGCAGGATTTCAAGAGAAGCTTGGATTGGTTGTCGCTTCTTTAATCACCTTACTCGGCGCAGTTTTCATGTACTTGACCATTCAATCTCCTAACGGTTCGATGGACGGTTCTCCGCCCCAAGCCTATGTGTTATTTTTGCTTGTTGGTGGATTGGCAATGATCGGCGACGCTTTAGCCATCAAGAAAGGCAAGCTCAGCAATCTTGTCCGAATAATGAGACACTTATGGCGAATGTCGATGTCCTTTTTTATCGCGTCAGGCTCAGTCTTTTTTGGTCAGATTCAGTTCTTTCCGGATTGGTTTGCACAAAGCCTATTGCCCATAGCATTGGGCTTTTTCCCAATAGTTGTCATGGTGATCTATCTTGGCAAATTTGGATATTTGAAAGTGAAGCGTGCTTGAGTTTAGGCTAACACAGGTTTAATCCTTCACCTTTGAATCGGTAAAATGGTCGATGCATATTCATATCAAACATAATACTGCCAAAGGGTGCCAAAGATGAGCTGCAAGGCCAGCAAAGACAAAATAACTTTGATGGCCAAATGAAAGGACTCGACGGACAGATAGCCACGGATTTGCGTACCGAGCCAAGAACCTGCAAAAGCCCCCCCCACCAAGCAAAGGATTGCGAGGATATGCTCGCTATATTGAAAGCCAAGAAGTGCAAACAAGACCACTTTGAAGCCGTGACTGGCGCACATCAACAGGCCGTTGGTGGCCACCAGTGGATCTTTTTTCAAGCCTCTTTTGAGCAGTAATGTTGTTGTCAGTGGTCCGGTTGCGCCAACCAATACCCCCAAGCCAGTTTGTAATAGTCCTAGCACAAAAAGGGACTCAACACGGGCCACCAAGCGATTGAACAAGCGACTGAACTGAGACAACAAAATGTATCCGCCTATCCACACCGGTAGCCACTCAAAGGATACCCAGGTCAAAACTTGGGCGAACACCACGATTCCCAACACCGAACCGAACATGAAAGGACGCACTGCGGGCCAGTGAATCGACTGACGACTCAACCAAGCCCGCGATCCGTTGCTGGCAAGTTGGGTGACACCGTGCATGGGGATCAGCGTCAAGGGCGACAAAAAGTGGGGTAACACAGCAATCAATAACATGCCACCACCCAAACCAAACACCGCTGCAAGGGTGGAGGTTAAGGCGCTGACAAAAAACAGAAGCAATGAGTCCAAGACGGCTTTCCGACTGTTGGAAAGCCTTAGATTAGCATGTCATCCGCTGGCTTACAGATCACCATACCGGAAATAAACGGATTGAATATCGATAATCCCGCCATGGTAGTCGATATTTAAACAACGGTGGCGTGCCCCACGAATCAGTGCCGCCGACACCACGTTGTTTATAGTCGATATTGATATTGATGTGCTGCAAAGGCGTCAAATCATTGGGATGCTTGCCCGCTTTGCTAAACTGGTCATACTCATGAACATCATAGCGCTGGGCTCCGAAACCTAACAAGGGCAGACCTGAGACGCCTAGACCCAAACCTTGCTGATTGGTGAAGCGAACTTCACGGACGTCGGTTCGATAGCCGTTCTCTTGTGGGCGAACATAAGGGAAATAGAGCTCATCCACAGACAAACTGTACTTTCCGACTGGCGCTGAGGTATTGCGATCCCAATAGTTTTCGTGCGGGCCACGACCGTACCACTGCACTTGATCATACTCACCTGGCACTTGGAGCAACGAACCAAGACGAGGCAACTCACTTTGGAAACGATGGGGCCCAGCGTAAAACCAGATATCCAACTGCACCGAACCATCTGCAGAAACGGTATAGGTAACCAGATAGCGACTTTCCACATCCGTCAACTGATGCTCGGTTTTCACCACGACTTGTTGTGCGCTTTGCTCAACCATCTCAAACTTCGTAAGCTGGGTGTGTTGACCTGCTAACTGCCACGCTTTGGCTTTTTCAGGGAAGTTCTCGCCAAAGTCATTATCTGTTGGCGCTCGCCAAAACTCCGGACGAATATCCCCGTGCAGTAAGTTCTGCCCTTTCACCTGATATTGAGAAATAAATCCAGTGATAGTATCAAAGATCAATTGCACATGCTCGTTTCCGATCCGCAATTGTTGCTCTTGGGATTGTGTGGTTAAAGGCGCAGTCTGCGCCGGATTAATAACCCATTGTTCAGATGACTTTTGTTGCACGGGCAACTGCACCGCTGCCACCTCGAATCCTTTGGGGATCCCTGCCGAGGCTTGCTTTGCCAAAAAGCTAAAGTTGATCAATAGTTCTTTGTCATGCAGACCTTGCAACGAAATAGGCAGCGAAATCGATTCCTTGGTTTGTGCTTGCGTGGTCAACTCCAGCACCTCGCCTTTCTGCACAGGGTCACCATCAGCCAGCAATTGCCACGTTAAGGACACGTCGGTCAAGTCAGTAAAAAACCGCTTGTTGTGTACGACAAACTGGCCGGCCTTGGCATCTTTTGCCGTCACGTCGATGTATTGATATACACGCTTAACTTCGTAGGCGTGGGGATTGGGGCTTCGATCTGCTGCTAGCATGCCATTGGCGCTAAAATTGCCGTCGTGATACATGTCTGGCGTTTCAAAATCACCGCCATAGCCCCAGAATGTCTCACCTTTTTCGTTGGTTTTCGGGAAGGTTTGGTCTACCCAATCCCAAATAAAGCCCCCTTGTAAAATCGGATACTGTTCGATCACTTGCCAGTAGTCCGCCAAGTTGCCCATCGAATTGCCCATAGCATGCTCATATTCGCACAGGATCAAAGGACGACTTTCGCCCAGCTCGGCATAGTGAATCAAGGTATCGATGCTGGCATACATTTGACTGTACATGTCGGTGTGACGGCGTAGTTGAGCTTGTTCCGACATGACGGGAACTTGGGTACGTTCCTTGAGCCAGTCGTAGAGCATTTCGATGTTTTCACCGTCACCACTTTCATTACCGATGGACCAAATAACCACAGAGGGATGATTCTTGTCCCGCTCATACAGGTTTTCCACCCGCTGCAAATAGGCTTGTCGCCAATTGGGCATGTTCACCATGTGCTTTGCCGGATCATAACTGTGACCCTGATTCGCCGCGCCAATACCGTGAGACTCAATATTGGCCTCATCCACCACATACATGCCGTACTCATCAGCTAAATCATACCAGTAGGGGTCGTTGGGATAATGTGAGGTGCGAACCGCATTAATGTTGAATTGCTTGAGCAGTTCCATATCTTTGCGCATCGACGCATGGGAAATGACATGACCGGTATGGGGGTCGTGTTCATGACGATTCACGCCTTTAAACAAAACCGGCTTGCCGTTGATGAGCACATTGCCATTTTTTAGCTCGCTGGTGCGAAAGCCAATGTTGCGACGCACCACCTGTTCGATCTGCCCGTTTTCATCGGACAAAGTCAATTGTAGCTGGTACAGATTTGGAGTTTCTGCGCTCCATTGGGACACGTTCGGAAACACCTGTGTCAAACTAACTTGTGTTTCTTCACCTTGCAGTTGAATCTGTTGCTGTTGCTCGAATACCACATTTTGATTCCCATCATAAACACGAATATCCAAGGTGCGACTGGGCGTGCTGGCTTCTAACAGATGATTCTTCAGCCACAAGGTGAGATCAAGAACACCGTCACGATATGCGTCATCGAGGGTACTGTTGGCATGAAAATCTCGGATTCGAATCTTAGGTGTAGCGTACATGTACACATCACGTTCGATACCACTGAGTCGCCACATATCTTGCAGCTCCAAGAAAGTACCATCAGACCAACGGTAGACTTGCAGGGCGATTTGATTTTCTCCGGCATGAACATACTGAGTCACGTCAAACTCAGACGGACTTTTCGAATCTTGAGAGTAACCAACGTACTGACCGTTGACCCACAGATAAAATGCCGATTTTACCGCTCCCAAATGTATAAAGACTTGTTTGTCTTGCCAGTTGTCCGGCAAAGTAAATGAACGTTTGTATGAACCAACCGGATTGTTCTCGACCGGCACTTCACCCGCCACCGGAGAATCGGTAAAGTCCACTCGCATATTGATGTAATTTGGTACACCGTAACCGGCCAGTTGCCAATTGGCGGGAACAGCGATCTCATCCCACTGACTCACATCATAATCCGGGTTTTGAAAATCAATTGGCCGCTTGCTAACCTGCTCGGTGAAATGAAACCCCCACCGTCCATTGAGTAGCAAATAGTCCGTGCTGTTCCAAGGTTCAAATATCACCTCGCCAGGATCTCGGCTGAAACTGAAAAACGAGGCCCGCATCGGTTCCTTATTCTCGGCAACCACCTGCGGATTTTGCCAATGAGGTAAGGTCTTTTTATCGGCGGGATGGTTTGCGCTCATGGAAACTTTCTCCTGGGGTTGGCAAGCACTTAAAGATACGAAACACACAAACAAACAGCATAGGGAGCGGGCAAATGTCATGGTAGTCCTCGTATTAGGATCATCGCAAAAGCAAACTTATACTATTTGTAGTATTTATTCAATTGCAGCCAAAACAGATCCTACCATTATGGTGAAGTAGCGAAGCTTCGCTGTTGTTCCGCTATTTTCCCATCGACACTGGATCTCATCGATGGCTCAGGCGACAATAGCGTTTTTGCAGTAGACGTGCGTGGATTATGTCAGACCTTTCTATCGGATTATTTTACGGATCAACCACTTGTTACACTGAAATGGCGGCCGAGAAAATACAAGCGCAATTAAATGCTCTATTTCAGGCAGAAGTGGTGTCCATTTTTAACATTAAAGACGTACCGCTAAAGCGCGCCGAGCAGTTTGATATCCTCATTTTCGGTATCTCCACATGGGATTTTGGTGAACTGCAAGAAGATTGGGAATCTCACTGGGAAGACATTCGTGACTTACATCTGAGCGGTAAAACCGTTGCCTTATTTGGTTTGGGTGACCAATTGGGTTATGCCGACTGGTTTCAAGATGCCTTGGGCATGCTGCATGATGAACTGGCCGTGCTGGGCTGTCACTTTATTGGCTATTGGCCAAATGAAGGGTACAGTTTTGCCGTATCCAAAGGACTCACGGAAGATGGCAGTCATTTTGTTGGATTATCCTTAGACGATGAGAACCAATACGATCTAACCGAGTCACGTATCGAGCAGTGGACAGATCAACTACTGCATGAGATGACTCACTTGTAGCGCGCATATCTATATGACAACTCACGAACCTTCGCGTCCCATATCACGTCTCCAGCGCCCCTTTTATCGCAACGGCGAAGAGCATCGAAGTGGTGCGGATGTGAGCTTTGCTGATATTGTCAAAATCTTCGGTTTCAAAACCATCAAAATCGGTCGCTGGGTGACGGCAGAAGAGCAACAAGTCGCGGCCAATTTGTTTTTCGATGCTCTGTGCGATTTGATGGATATTCTGCAAGTCCCGGAAGCCGTTATCTCACTTAATGGTCAGCTATCTTTGGGCTTTGGCGTAGGGGGCAACAAATATTGCAGCGCTCAGTATGACGCCCGAATCCGACAATTGTCGCTGGCCAAAAATGCCGGTGGCGGTGCGTTGGCCCACGAATGGTTTCAAAATAGAGAGTCATATCGTTCCCTAAAAAATGTATCCTTTTAAAATGAGGAACTACAATCATTAGCTAAACAAGCTAAAAAGGTTGCTCAGACCTGATGATATCTGTGTTTAAATCGCCGAAGGACGGGACGTATCTGTTTGTTTCAGCGAATACTGAACTCTTACTTTTACCCACCTTTTTCAGCCGGGCATTGAGGCAAAGTGGCACTGTTTGGATACAATTGAAAGACAAAGACTGCAATGGATTTGTCAGCACTAAACTGATAGCTCAAGAAATCAGTGCTACTACAGAAGTTTTTGTTATTCACCGTATAAAACAGTTCCTAGTTTGGCTAGATGAGCATGGCTCAAGAATAATGCCAGATGCACTGGACATGCACCCCATGCTGGACCAAAGCTGGCTCAACCACTATATCGACGAAGTTCTGGTATGTACTCACAACGTGGGAGAGCACTCTATAAATCAGCATCTCATGGCACTCCGGTACTATTACAACTACCTATTTCAAGCCGGATTATCAAACCTTAAAGATATAAAACTATCCAGAAGGTCCAAGGCAACAACCAGAGAGAACACAAAAAAACGCTCAGCGATAAAGTACATTTCTCATGAATTGAGGAATTTGCTGTGCAGACACACAACATGTATTCGGGACGAGCTAATACTTAGGACCGGTGCAGAACTTGGATTGCGCAGTCGCGAAAATTTAGGCTTCCTAATTGAAGATTTTTGGGCAGGAGGTAAACGATATGATGGCTTCAAAAGTCTTTTCAACAAGATGCATGCGAACCCCGATGAACGAACATTTTATTTTTGGCTGCAAGGGAAATTCACCAAACAATCAAGACGAAGTGGAGGAGTTGGACGGTGGATACACATCAGTCGCTCCTTGCTGCGACGCATCGAAAAGTATTTCATTGATGAACGCCCAAAGTCACGCGAGGACACGCTATTTCTGAATGCATCAGGTCCATACTATGGGATACCTATATCGCACAACCATGGCACAACCGTTTTCAGAAAAGCTCGTTTGAAAATAATAGAATATCAAACCCAAGGGGTCCTAGATAAGAATGGACAGAAATTACACGAGGATCATACGTACCATATTTTAAGGCACAGTTTCGGTACAGATCTGTTTTTCAGAGAAGCCGGTGGGCTTAATTTTGTTGAAGCAGTAACCACAACACATCCGGTTTTTTTAGAAGTTGCAAGGAGAATGGGACATTCGGTATCAGAGAGGTTTGGAGCAAAGATAACCGCGGCATACATTCGGAGTTGTCATATAAAAAGCAGACTTGAAAATGAGGGCTAACTACCGTGGAAGACAAATCTGAAAAAGGCAATAGAAGGCTATCTAAGTATATTGAAGAATACAGACTAGCTGAGGAGAAGTCTGCTTCGACGCTTACAATCAACAAAAAAATAAGACCGTTACCGTTTCAAAAAAATATTACTCTTTTGCAAATCCCAAATTCAGAAAACTCCGTTGGCTTTTCGATCGAATTGGGCGAAGAAAAAGACCCATACAAGAGATTGCTTTTTTCGGCGCTTAACGCAGGTATTTTCCGCATCATGGATTGCAAAAACTGGTCCGATACATTCGCAAAGCCTTGTAAAGTTCTGCGTGAATTTTGGATCTTTGTCCAGCTTGATAAGTTTACTCAAAAAAGTCGCTCCAACATCATCAAAGATTTTGAAACCTATCGAGTAGATTGCAATATAAAAATTCAGAGCTCTGGGGCCAGCTTTATAATACTTTTGTTAAAGCAAGCATTGGAATTTGAGTGGTTTCTGAAACTCTTAAAACACTGGGAGTTTGATTACATCTTTGGCTTAACAAAGACAAAATTAGGAGCGCGAGATCACATTGTTCCTATCACACTTAATCACTGGTTTAGTTCTCATACATGGTTAAGAAGAGATGATGTCGGTATCGGGAACGATCTGTATATGCGTTTGTCGTCTCCAAAGGCACTCACTGACTCTTTTAGAGTAACCGTCACAACATTATTGTTAACCATTCAATCCAGCAAAGATGCCATTGCCAATTTATTTAAGGAAGTGGAGATTGGCACAACACATATTCCTAGCTTGGGAGTATCTAATGAATTTGAGAATGCAAATGATCATCAGGAACATATCATGGATTCCATTCATACATTTTTCACAACACTCAGGGACAAAATTCGTGCAAAAGAAAGCCTTGATGAAACTCTGATTCTGGCGCTAGAACTAATCGTTTACAGTAATGTAATTATCGCTTATCGGAGAGTGGCTTTCGACTTTCTGATGGGATACAGAGCTAATATAGGGAGGAGGATTTTTCTAACCGCACAACGAAATCAACACCCCATATTCTACATTACATTTTTGTCATCAATTGCTCAATCTCAAAAGAATCAGCTAGCTACGATGTGCTCCTCAGTTTGCGCTGCAGAACAAATTTTGTTTGCATGGCTAATGGCCTATCAAACCGTTCAACCTAGTGACATTTCCAAGCTCAAATTATCTAACTTTAAGTTCTTAGAACGTCGGGACGGAAATGTACAGTATATCGAATGCGACTACTTTAAAAGTCGTGCGAATAATTATTATCAAGTAAGAACCCTTTCAGCCTATGACGACCTTGGCAGATCGATATTACGTTACATTCAAGACGTCACAGAGTTGAAAAACAGCGAGATATATCTAGTTCCACAGTTACCTAAAGCATTTATCACAGGTACGCAGAGCATTGTTTCAAGAATTTTACTTAGTTTGGAAATCGATTCTTTGAAAAGTTTACTCATGAGCAAGCTTAAAAAGGAAAAGGTTACTTCCGTTTTCTTCACCGCCTTTTGTCACTTGGACAGAAATGGCATTTCCAAGTTTGCTCAGAAGCGGGTTCCCAATTCAAACAAATTAAAAACGCCTATCAGGCATACATTTTTTGGCTTATCTTCGATAAAAACCAGTTCTGTATATGCTTCAAGCGAATCGTATGATCCGACGACATTACTCAACTTTAATTCACATACTGATCGCACCGAAGAGTTAAATTATCGAGTGTGTGACAATGAGGAATGGAACAATATTTGTGGACGGGTGACGCGAGCAGTCATGAGAGATCTGTGCATTAATGTGATGCGCTGCAGTAAAAATGACCGCCAGATTTTTAACTGTGAGTTTACCCGCGCCCTAGAGTTCATCCACTTGAAATCTAACCACGTTCTGGCGACTCTTAAAATAGTCACGAAGCAAGACAACGGGAAAGTAGATGAACTCGGCTTCTTGAAGAACCCTCATCAATATGATGATGCCCTACCAGATACAATATATTTAGAAGATTCTCCTTTCACAGTAATGAAGTTAAAGCATTATGTTTCTGAAGTAGAAGCAAAGCATAAACAGTTAAGGAGTTGCTCTCCGGAATTCTTTTTTTCAACGGTTCTTCCCACAACGGAGTGGATAGAAACTATTTTTTATGAAGACGCTTTTAGTTCGGATAGCCTAAAGGAAGGCACACAGTTGTATAACCAATATAAGGATATTTTGCCCCCTCACTTTACTCATAAGCTAACCTGAGATTGCATTATGAAAAGCAATTCATTAGAGCTTGCTCGGTCCACGTTATATGTAGCATTAAATAATAAGCTAATGACTCTTTCCCCTTTACATGAAGCTTCTTTTGATAGTGAAGTTTGGCAGTTTGCGACTGATTCTGGCAAAAATAGGGTATCGACACTCGATTTTTCATTGTTCAACCTACCTCATCTGAAGTTCAAAGAAAGAATAACTGTTCAATACGACGGTTCGAATATTGAGATATTTACAATTGACCTTGCCAAAGTCCTTTGGCTTCACATGGTAGAAGGCTTAAGCCCGCGGTCACAAAGTTACTTGGGGACCTACAATTGTTTAGCACTTCTATTCACATTTCTTTCGGAGGAAGGTTTGTCAAGTCTTTTACCTTCTGGACTTGAAGGATTCTTTGCCTTCTGTATGACTCAAAACATTGGTAAGGATGGGGTGACAAGGAGGCTTACTGTTCCTTCTTATGGGAACAGGTTGGAATGCTTTTCTATCGATAAACTCAGATACATTCTACTCAGATATGGAATCAATAATGTACTTGGGAATATATCCAAACGAAGAGTCAATGAAGCTTTGACAGCTACGTGTCTGGATATCATGAACATGACTGCAAGCGAGTATAAACAAGGAGGAACTTATAATTTTCTTGGTCTAGATATCGGAAAACATTATCTGGATCATTGCAGCAACGTTTTCGAGGAGCACTTTGGATTCATTACTGCGATTAAAGAAACAATAGATCTTAGCCTCTCTGGTCGGCTGTTCGCTGATATCGATTACATCCCATCCTCACTTTCTCGCATTGTTGTAGACATTTTGACCGGGGAAAATCCACCGAAAAGGTCACGTCATAACCGGTACCAGATTGAAAAATATATATCTATCCAACACACCGTACATGACTTGTTTCGCAAGGCATATGAGAAGTCATGCAAACTTTCTCATCCATTTTTCATAGATAACATCAACAAAATAATCGAGCGTTCTGGCTTTCCGGAGCGATATGACACTCAGGAGTTTGTCAGATCACTGCTATATGTGGATATATTTGGAGAAAGTAGTAAATCTAAGGAGTCCATTTGGCAAGAATATATGGCTTATCTTGGCGATCAGAACAATTCAGAAAAAGTGACCTTATCTTCTTTCGAGAAAATAGTAAAAATAGTAGTAGACGATTCAATTAAGAACCTTCCCGATACATCGGATGGTTTGCAGGCTTTCCTAAAGAATCAGTTAGACAAACTCGGCGCATCTAAATTTAAAAGTAAGAAAAAATCACTAATTATACGATTGGCTGACAGAGTGTCCTATGCGGGTACCACTTGCTTTATTGGAGCAACCGGATGGCGAGCCAGTGAGTTTGACTTTTCACTAAAGAACATCGAGATCATTCAAAATGATGATGTATTAGACAACCATTATACTCCTTGGCGGTTCCATGTTTTTTGGAAAGTACCTAAAACTAGCGGAGAAACAAAACTCAAACGAGAAATTACACTAGGAAGCTATATCATAGCATCACAAGTTGCTCATCTACGGCAGTTAAATACTTCAGAGAGCATATTCCCGTCACCCGACATCAGTGTTAGAGAGTGGTGGTGTGACTTTGTTGAACACTACTGTTTATTCGAAGCGCGCCATGAAAACGATGACCAAATCGGAAAATATTCTTCGTTAATAGACCTCACATCTATCCACAAAAAGTTGTTAAAAGAACTACCTGTAATCTCCATGACTATCACGAGGTATGGAGAAGGCTATTTCATGAATTGCATCAGAAGGTTAAAAGAAGGTCGATTAAATAACCCCAAGAAACAGGTGTTGTATGACAATTTATCTGAAGCAACGCTGAACTTTGCTCTACAGCGGGTCGATCGACTAGAAAAAGCAGACATTTTGGCCATTCGTGCTGAATTGATCGGTGACGCTTCATACCCAACACCTCATGCGTTTCGTCACATATGGGCAGAGGCTGTGTTCCACCGCTACCGCGGTGATGTTGGTAAGTTCATACGTTCGAACTTTAAACATATGAATAGTCGTTTCTTCATGGCATACCTAAGAGGCAAAGAATTTAAAGGGATTACGCAGGTCGCAGAAAGAAATTTCATCAATAATGTAGTAAGGCAACATATTGATAGCCTTGGATATGCACATAGGGATTATGCAGGGGGCACTGACCGCTTTTTGGAAAGAGTTATAAGCCGGACGAAAACTGTGACCGAAGAAGAACGGAACGAACTTATCCGCAATTTATGCGAGAATAGAATCGTTTCTGCACAATCCAATCCCTGGGCAACATGTCTTCTAAGAAGTGGAACTATGCGAATGGCGAAATGTTCTAGCGGAGGGATACCTCAAAGGCACAACGCTTCACCATCGCTTTGTCTAGATTGCATTCATGCTGATATTACAGAAGGTAATTTTAACGGCATTGTTGTTTACATAAAGCCAGATATAGAAGCTTGTCGGAGCCCGTCCTTACCGTATGTAATCAAACAATATCATATTGGAACAGTACGCAGCGCTCTTAAGCGAGTATCAGAACTGCGTAGAAATGGAGGAAACGAAAAATATGACACTTTTATCAAGTACCTAATTGAATCATTGGATTTAGCCGAGAACACTAGGAGTAACACGGAATGAATTCGAAGAATTATCTAGAAGTTTTTTTGGATACAGATGAGCTACCACCCACGGGTCTCAAAGACGATTATCCAGATTGGGTAAGTGATTCCAACAGCTCACAAGCGGCTTATATGGCAATACAAGAATTGTATAGTCAGAAACTGCATTTCATTAAGACGCATAAGAAGAAAACTCGCTTCGCCAAAGAATTCTCTTTTAAGATTTCACAAACCTCAGTCGCTCAAGCTGTTGGGAAGACTCCCAATGCATTGTTTAACTCCGTCAACTACGCAAGCAAGCTTAGAGAAGAGTTAAAACGTAAAAACGACATTTTACTCTCGGCTAAGGAGAACGTATTAGCTGCGCACTTTTCGGGTAACCAACGCAAAACTAAAAAGGAGTTGGTACAGAGTCTACAATCTGTAGAAGAAAAAAATATTGAGTTAAACCTGAAAACATATGATGAAGTGTTAGAGCTTTCTATTCAGCGCTTGCCGCTTCCCATAAGAATAAAATTAGGATTGGACTAGGGAATTTTATCACTAGAAAACGTACCCAATGATTATGAACAACAAGCACGTCCGTTGGACTACTCCGGCTCAAGTAATAGATGATGCAAAGAAGCATATGACTAAAACTGCATGGAAAAAAAGCTCAAGTAGTGCAGTAAAGGCAGCTGTTAGAATGGGAATCTATGAAAAAGCCACAATGCACATGCTAGCACCTCCCAAAAAATGGACGCAAGACACTCTCAAAAATGATGCGCTTAAATATAATTCTCGCGGTGCCTGGCAGAAGCACTCTCCATCAGCTTATACAACGGCGAGAAGGTTGGGTTTACTTGATGTTGTATGTGCTCACATGAAACTTAAACTTCGATATAGAACAGATGAAGAATTAAGGTTAGACGCGCTTAAATATACAACCCGTTCAGACTGGCAAAAACATTCTAAAGCAGCATACAGTGCGGCAAAAAAACGAGGCCTACTGGATACATTATGCGTTCACATGCAAATCAAAAAAATACATAGAACTATGGAAGACCTGAAAGAAGTCGCACAAGCATTCAATTCACGAAGCGATTTTCAAAAAAATGCCCGAAATGCATATGCGGTAGCCCGCAAACGAGGACTTTTGGACGAAGTTTGTAAACATATGAAGCCAAAACTCAAACGCTGGACTCACACTGCAATTCTCGAGGATGCTCTTAGGTATAACTCGGTAGGTGATTGGGATAAGTACTCACCTGCTGCTTACAACGCTGCCCGAAGATTGGGTATTCAGAACGAAGCTTGTGCTCATATGGTTGCGAAACAAATCAAGAGAACTACGGAAGCATTGATTACGGAAATAGAATGTTATCCATCTAAAAGAGCATGTTTGAGACATAATAGGCGCGCATACTCAGTTGCTGCCACGCGAGGAATACTGAGCAACGCAATAAAGGTATGGGAAGCGCAACTAGACAGACTAACACTTGCTGACTGTATAGACTCAGCTTCTGAATTTACCGAATTTAAACAGTGGAAAGAAAGTTACGACATCTCTTTTGATGCGGCGAAAAGAAACGGTTGGTTAGAGGTTTGTCGGGATACCATAACGAAGAATAGGATTAAAGCTTGGCGAAAAGACACTGGTAGAGAATTGTAAACCTCCCTAACTTGATGAATTAGTCTCGACTTAATCTGACACATCTTCTTGAAAAGATGAGAGTTACCCGTTTTGATAAAGGTGTCGAATCTTTAATCAAAACAAAATAGGTAACTCTCATGTTGCATACTAACAATCCAATCATTAAACACAAAGCAGGTCTGCTGAATCTCGCTGAAGAACTCGGTAACGTATCTAGAGCGTGTAAGGTCATGGGCGTATCACGCGATACGTTTTATCGCTATCAGGAACTGGTTGAGGACGGTGGTATCGATTCATTAATTGATAAGAGTCGTCGGTCACCAAACTTGAAGAATCGTGTTGATGAAGCCACCGAGACCCGTCATTGATTACGCAATTGAGTATCCGGCCCATGGCCAGCACAGAACCAGTAATGAGCTTAGAAAACGCAGTGTGTTTGTCTCTGGTAGTGGCGTTCGTTCCATCTGGCTACGTCACGATTTAGAGAACTTCAAAAAGCGTCTGAAGGCACTAGAAGCCAAGGTAGCCAATGACGGTATCATCCTCACTGACTCACAAATAGCAGCATTGGAAAAGAAGAAGCACGATGATGAAGCCTGTGGTGAAATTGAAACGCTTCATCCAGGTTACTTGGGTTCACAAGATACGTTCTATGTCGGCAACTTAAAAGGCGTCGGGCGCATCTATCAGCAGACGTTTATCGACACGTACAGCAAAGTGGCGTTTGCCAAGCTGTATACGACAAAAACTCCCATCACTGCTGCTGATGCACTTAACGACAAGGTACTGCCGTTCTTCGAACAGCACGACTTGCCAATGCTCAGGATACTGACTGACCGCGGTACAGAATACTGCGGTAAAGTGGAACATCACGATTACCAGCTGTATCTGGCAATAAATGACATCGATCACACCAAAACCAAGGCGATGTCACCTCAGACAAATGGCATCTGTGAACGCTTCCACAAGACGATTTTAAACGAGTTCTATCAAGTAACATTCCGCAAGAAACTCTATTCGTCGCTGGATGATCTTCAAAAAGATCTAGACGCATGGATGGATTACTACAACAATGAAAGGACTCATCAGGGCAAAATGTGCTGTGGCAGAACGCCACTGGAAACATTAATCGATGGGAAACAGACTTGGGCTGAGAAGAATCTAGCTCAAATCTAATCTGACAGCGGCACCTGAAAAAACGGGTAACTGTCAGATCAAGTCTGAGCTAGTACAACTTAGATTACGCGCAACTCCATTTGATGCGTTTCACTATAGAGCTTCACTTAATCGGATACTCAGGTTAGACCAATTACAGACGGTAGAAATACTCATATTCTTCAAGAGCGTCTGTCTCAATAAAGGGGAAGTGGACACCTCCGATTCAGATCAGCATAAAAAGCTGGAACAAAATAACGTCATTTCTTAACCAACCATAAGCTGGTTAATTTGATATTCATTTATCCAATATTATTTCTGATTATCTTCGAACATTCTGAGTGTCTCATGACTATTTTTTCGTCAGAATTTGAAGAGCAACAAAAATTTCGTCGGCTAAATCCATATTCTTCTCATCCAAAGTAAATTGATAACCTTTATTATCAGAATTTAACTTAAATACACATAACACTTCACCTGTACCGAAACTTTTCCTACAGCTGGTGAGATGTCTAATGGGGATGTATTCATCTCCATTTTTTGCCAGCTTGTTATTAGTCCATGAATTTTCTGACCTGAAAATTTTGTACGTATCTGAATCCTTTTGATATTCAACATTTGAACCGTCAGTCTTAATGTGAGTAGCGTTTTCAACTGAAATAGCTTTAAGATCAAAAACACTTTCAAAAACTAAATATGAGAAGCTGTCTCCCCCAAAGGGTTGGTATTTAGGCACGATATCTTTAATCTGACTATCTAGCACCAAATATTCCTTTGGTTCACCTTTGGAGTCGAAACTACACGACGACAATGTAATTAAAGCAGTTAAAAAATAGTAGCAACTTTTCATTTAGTATTTCCCATAATCGCATGCAGGCTGACAATAAAAGATCTCCAATGTCCTATCGTGACTTCCGGTAGCCCAGCTCCCCCCGTAAAATCCTCTGTTGACACCATATGAATCAAAAACTGTATGATGATAACTAGTTATCTCAGGTGCAGATAAGTAGTAGTTTATGCTAGACAAATCTGAAGCGGTGGCATCAAGATGTGCTATCGCTATATCTTGCCCAAACTGTAACAATAGTGTGTCTGAAGGTGCGGCTCCATTTGCAAAGTATAATCCGGCGTATGCATTAGCTCTTACGGTAGCCCCTACACCAACCCAATAATTTCCAATATTTTCTGAGACATCACTTGGATCTCCCCAGGTACCGTACCCAACACAACCTATAGGATCGCCTCTTTCACAACGGCTTTTCCACATATCCGCCAATTTACCTTCTCGAACCATCTCATACTCAGAATCTGTTGGTTTTAAATGCGCTCTTTGTTCCCTAAACTTTTTAGCAGCATCTTCGCCATTAAATGCTTGTGCAAAAGCTGCCGTGGTTGCACCATTTGCAAATTTTCCGCCTGTTAGCTTAGAGACAGTACCCCCTACAACTGCTGCCAACGCTATTCGCAGACCTGCTTTACTTGCCTCTCGGCCAACGATTCCATTAATATTTGCTGCCTTAGTCAAGCCAGCACTAAAGAATCCATGTCCAAATTTCCCACCTTGAAGATCGCTAATGATTCCACCCGCAAGGGCATGCGAACCAACATGTGCAAACCCACCTTCTAAGGCTCCTCCATTAAAATATCCACCGATCCCACCAAATACAGCACCAGAGAAAGCCCCCTGCAAAGTACCCTTGAGGCTACCTGTTGCTACAAAACCAGCCGCACCTCCAGCCGCCGCACCTACAATAGCACCCTGTGCTACTGCGCCATATGATGATATCCAAGCCCAACCTTGTGCCCATTGCCCAGTATAATAAGCAACAACTATTGCAGCGATAGGTTTTAGTATTTTGTCCCTAAATTTAGTCCAAGCACTGTAGCCGCTAGGATCTGTATACTTAAGTGGATTATTGAAGACGTATGCATACCGGTTATAACTTTGAGAATTTCCAGGGGCTTGTATAATTGGATCAGCCTGTAAAAACCTGCCCAAAGTGGGATCGTAGATCCGACCGTTCATATGAATAATATCCACATGATTCATCTGTTTGTGACCCGTATAACCTTTGTCGGTAATAGGTGGCAACGATGTGAGATAGGAGGAGTTGGTGTATACCTCACTTTGCTTACCAAACGGATCATAGATTGCCTGGGTTAGTACTTGTCCCGACGCATTGGTGGTCGCGATGACTGAGCCTTGATTATCTTTGTGAACAAACGTGGTTGTTGTCGAACCGCTTCGATAAGTAATCACTGCATTACCAATTTGGTATTTGTGCTCTGTGATATTGCCGTTACCACCGGTTCGGACAACTTGCTCATATGCACCTATATAATATCGTCTATATCTGACTGGCGATCCATTTTCGTAATAATTGTCTTCCTTAAAATACAAGTCTCGGTCGATGCCATACTTCATGATTGAACTTGACCCAGTTTTCGAAATGTTAATGGGCTTGTCAAAGGAAGCATAGGTAAACGAGCGTGTACCATCATTGGTTATGTTGCCATTCGCGTCATAATCTTCATTACGAAACGAGTACTTAACGCCTGTATAATTCGAATTGGTATACACACCTAGCAGCTTGTGCACGTTTGTTGTGTCGTATTTGTAGTAACCTACGCCAGTCTTGTATTTGAGATTTCCCCAATTGTCGTAATCATAGGATTGCGATGCTTTGAAGGCCGTAGGTAAAGAACCAGAACCTGATGCGATGGATATAGTTCTTGATTTGAGACGATTTAAAGCATCGTAGGCGTATGTTTCAGTAAAATCGCTGCCAATACCAATTGATGAGGCATAGTTGCTTCTGCGCGTTTTTACATTACCTCGTGCATCATGGCTAACATCCAAAAAGTGCAGCAATGTTGTATTCTTGGCAACGTCTATGGTTTCGAGCCAGCCAGTCGCTGAGTCATACCCCATGGTTGTTTCGACCTGATTACCATTTTTGTACTCAGTTACCTGGCCGCGACTGTTCATACTCAAAATTTCTTGGATCAAGTAGCCATCGCTGACCCGAGTGGTCTTATAGAAGTAACCATTTGTGTTGTAGTGTTTCTTGGCCTGGACCGCTACTGTCCCAAGCGGATATGTTGTGACATCGGGGCGGCTATAACTATCGTATGTTTGCTCTTGGTCGAAATAAGTCGAACCAATCTGAGTACGCTCTTTTCTGGGCCGCCCTAATGAATCGTAGTAATAGTGTTTTTTGATAGTTGGCGTGGCGGTGGTGTCACATGCTACATCTGTGCCGTCATATTTGGCCTTTGATAGCAGTTTTCCCACGGCCTTTTGAGACGCGTGTGCGGTAGACCCATAGTTCCAACACAAGGTGCCTTCACTTGGCTCATGACTGCGCACTTTGCGCCCTAACACATCATAGGTGAAAGTCGTCGTGTGGTTTCTGGCGGTTTTTTGGGTGTATAGCTCATTGAACGCGTTGTACGTATACTCCCAAGTACCTTTTATCGGGTCGGTTGTACTGAGCTTGCGCCCCCAACTGTCATAGACATTAGTGATAATGCTGTCTTTGTTGTGCGCCCGAGTACGCGATTGGGTCAGATTGCCAAATGCGTCGTAGGTGAAGTACACCAAATTATAAAACGCATCTCGCGTGGAATCGGTTTCCCCAAAACCATTGGTGTATACATAAGATGAGATACCTAACTCATCTGTGGTGCGCGTTTCTCGACCGTTGTAGTACGTTGAAACGGTACTACCATCGGGTTTGCGCACTTCTTCGGGTCGGTTGAGATCATCATAGATGGTCTCTGTGTAGAGTGTTGAGTTGGGCTCATATACTCGATACTGCAGACCGTCTGTGGTATAGGTGTACTTGGTAGTCCACCAAGCCCCATCAAACCCTTGAACTCTTGACGCAACCAATCGTCCCCATTTGTCAAAAAAAGATTCTTTCGCAGGCGAACCACTCACTGTTTCACGCACTTTGTAAAGCGAAAAGCCCTCACAATTTGAGCACCAAGAGCGCGTGGTGTAGCCAAACTTCGAATCAGGATAATCCACTTGAGAAATCTGACCAAAGTCATCGTAATAAGTGCGAGTGGGAAGATTGTTCGGTCCCGTTAGCGTCATATTCGTTATGACGCCTGTCACAGAGTCTGGTGATTGGCCGTTATACAAATAGTTGTTGCGTTCACCAAGTGCATTCTCTTCGTATTTAACGTAACGACCTCGAGTATCATAAACCACTTTAGATGTGCGGGTTTGATTTGTTCCAATAGCCGTGCTGTAACCTGTAACTGAAGTTTGAGTCCTGTTTCCATAGGAGTCGTAACCGTATGACGTTACCAATCTAGTAGCACTGCTGGTTGGGGACACCACACTTCCACCGAGCAATTTGTCGCTACGATAAGAAAAGGTAGTAACTCTGCTTGTATTATCAGTATCTCCCGTTCGGTTTTTCACCACAGTGGTCTGTTTTAAGCGTCCATATCGCTGCTCTGTCGAAGTTCCCCACGTATTGGTTGTACGAGTTTCCATGAACTTGCCATCGGTTTCATCAGTCACTGTCACATTTATCGTCAGTGGATTTCCCCAAGAATCGTATGTATTGGTAGTTTGAGTCGTACTTAAATGTGAACTAGAGCCGTTGGAGTTGTAGACCAAACCCCACTCTTCAGAATTCGATATGTAAGGAAACAAGCCACCATACGCGGTAGAGCGCACAGCCAGAGTGTTGATTGCTTTAGATAGCAACGTGCCATTTTTGCTTTGCTCGGAATAGACTGGCATACCGATTTTCGCAAAGTCATTGCCGCTGTATTTTTGGTAATATTGGGTTTCTGAGACAACGTCCGTTTGTAAATCGATTGTCCTGAGCATCGCAAAACCAAGGCTTCCCCTGCCTTTTTTGTGGATGAGCAATCCACCATACTCGTAACGCACGCCAACCGTCGAAGTAATGCTGCTTTGCGTGTTGACCTGTTTAACTAATGAAGCGCCCGAAATAGGAGAAAAGGTATCGGAGTTGATGTTTTCATCTGACGCCTGCATAACATACACCGAAGTATCGGTCATAGGGCGATAGTCAATAGTCGTCTCAACTCCGAGTCCGTTGGTTATTTTTGAGATAACAAACTCTTTGATGTCGGAGCGATTATAATAACGCTTCCAAGTGCTGCCGGTCGATGTTAACAAGTCCAACTTACCATCGCCGTTGGTGTCGCCAAAGCGCACCACTGCATTATTGTCGAAATTCATGCTACCGCGGTCTTCAAAGTGGATCCACTCGCCCGACGTCGTAGGTCTAGAAAAATAAATAAACCACTTTGACGTTGAAGTTGCATGCAGAACGTCTGCGCGGCCATCTCCATTCAGATCAACAAACTGATTATAATCTTTAAGAGTTGAATTTGTTGCAAGCCCCATTTCCCTTGGACTTAATAAAGTTTGTCCATTGGACAACCGGTAGTACCATTTGTTATTCGCAACATACGCTAAATCGCTTAAGCCATCGCCATTAAAGTCCGCAACACGCAGATTATCTACATATCCGCTAAAGTAAGTAAGCTCAGTCAGCGTTGGATCGTTCAGAGTACCTGTTGCTAAATAGACGGTATTAAGCGTAGTGGTCGATAAGTTCCAAGTGCCTCCAATATCATATTGACATTCATATTGGTTGTTTATAAAGGGCATGAGCGTTCCCCTAAGATAACAGCCTCCAGTTGTCCTAGATACCTTCATAATGAGGTCTGAACGCCCATCACCATTGATGTCAATCTGACTGGAAGACTTCATATCGGCGGTTTGGGAAATGAACTTGGTGCCGGTTTCACCAAAAGAGGTCGTTCCTGAAAAAGTATACAGTGTTTTATTTGCAGTAAAGGTACCATCACCATCATTTAAGTGCGCCTTGATGGTTGAGCCCGAGCGAAACACAATGTCTTCATTACCATCGCCGTTAACATCCATGACTTGGGCCTCGCCCTCCAGTCCCGTGGCGACTACACCTAAGTTTTTGACAGTCTTGTCGGTGGTATAGGTATAATCCGTGCAGGTTTCACTCGGAGGGCACCAAGGAAATGTGCCTGTTGAAGGTACATAAGAAATTGCATACCAGTTAGAGGTTTTGCTGTTGGCAACAAGTAAATCTCTAACGCCGTCTCCGTTGTAATCGATCGACATCGCATAGTCTTTTTTACTCACGCCAATATTGGTTAATTGTTCAGTATCGTAAAAATATGGGCCAAATTTTGCGTACCAATAGCTTCCGCTGACATAAACCAAATCTTGAAATCCATCTCCATTGATGTCCATGACTTGTGTCTGATAACGATTTGGGGCTGAAGTCGAGATGGTTGAACTTGATGGAAACGCAACATAGTTCGTGCTTGTCGGCACCCAATGACAGAAATTCTCCATACCGGGCTCGGTCTCACATTGCCAAGTCTGGCCACTGCTTGACAAATTGGGGCGTTGCCATTCGAAGTTGGTCGCGTTTCGGCAGTTGTCAAGAATACTGCCATCATCAGGACACTCTTGAACCGATGTAAGTAGTGTTCTTTCTTCTATAAAGGCAGATTCTTCATAATTCAGCAGGTAGGTACGATAGATATCGTTATCAATGCTTGTTTGAACAGTTTCAAGCAATTGGTCATGATAGAAATGCGCGCCGCTATAATAGCCTTTAAATCCCTTTTCATATGGCCTGTACTTGAATTCAATTTTCGCAAAAGGCGGCTTGTTGAGGCTGATATTGCCGGAATACTCTATGCTCTCAAGGTACAAAGACCCTTTGGCTGGGTCCTTATCATAATTATAAAGAATGAAGTTGCTCTTGATATCCTTAACTAACTTTAGCATCCAAGATTTGGCTTTTACATTAGCTGAGAAGCCACCAGGCTCTACGAATGCGTCGGTATGATCATTGAACATGGTACTAATGGCTGCGGAGTTCCCGTAGTAATGCACCTCTCCGGCCTTATTGTGAACTTCAAAGTATTGAGGACCATTGGTGCTCGAACCACCACGTGCAATGATTTCGCTAAAATCATCTACTTCAAACCGATAGGTGCTGTTGGGGTATAAGTAGGTTCCTGATTTGAGGATGAGCCGTCTACCATCTAGGCACAATTTATCTTGATTTGAAAACTGAACGGCTTGAATTTTTCCGTCATGCAATGGTGTCGGCGGGCACCTTGATATTGAAGACATGCCAGATATTGACCAGCCTACTCCCACTGGGCCTTCAGCCATGTTATTGCTCGAATAAGACAAAGAAACTTGAGGCGTAACACCGGCGCGTCCCGCAGGTGTAGCAATCGGCAGGTTATAGGTTGCCGCACCGGATTCATCAACTCGAAATTGGCCTTCTGTCAAACCAACTACTTCGGCATTTGCAAAACCCGCACATAAACTGAACAGTGCAAGTGCACCTAATTTGCGCCATATTTCCATGACAACATCCTCTTTAACTTTAATCCCTGGTGCACTCCATTGCATGAACGACACCATTCTCGCAAAAACTTAGCGATACTAATTCAAATAAAACTACTTTATTGTGACGCGCAAATCGCTAGCACAATCGCCTGCATCAAACATCATGTTGACTTTGCTTTTTCCTTTTTCAACCTCGAGTGAGGCCACTTCGTAGAAATATTGGCCATCTTCCGTGAGCTCAGCCGTGAGCACGCCATAGTCCATCGACTTCAAGCGATACTTAACACTGATGACAACCTCACCCTTGAATTTACAGTCGTTGTACTCCTCGTTTTGGAGTATGCGAAATTTGACTTTGTCTTTGTTCTTGTTTTCCTTGTCGTTGTCGGCTTGGGCAGAGGGATGAATTAAGAGCGCTGACAGCAACAACATGGGAACCTGGAAAAACAGTCGAGATAAAAAATTCGAACGAACGTGTTTGGTGAGATGACTTCCCTTCATTTAAAGCTCCATTACTAAAATTATTCTGACACTAATTTGCGACATAAATTTACCTATCGGCGAAAAATACATCAATATCAAGATATGTGCAAAGGTTTTTTGGGATGATTTTTACTCATTTTAAACGACGAAACACAGTCATTAGTTGAGCGTCAATGACTTGCCTAATCCATCATAATGACGTTAAAACTTCAGCATTTTCTTGTTGAGCCTTTAGAAATTGGACAGTACTTGTACAACATGTAGAGTATTCAAATCTTTAGAGAACGTATGAGGAGACCAACGGTTGCCGATAGTAAGGAAAATATCCGCCTGTTGTTAGATTTGATCTCCGCTATTTTTGAAAGCAGTCGTAAATACCTATGTTACAGGCCGAAAAAATAGAGTTGAGAATGGACTTTGAAGAATATCTTGAACAGAAAATGATAGGACACAAATCCCTAACAGAAAGTGAAAGAAAAGCGACTGCAAAATTTGCACTTACTTGGTGTTTAGATAGGTCTGCAAATTTGTCAGCTCAACGTCTGTTGGTTTTGGCGATATTATTTATCGAAACAACCAAAAGTGATAAACCCTCATGCGGATCAATTTCAAGGATCTGGCATAATTCAATGAATTCCACTAGTTCTATCTTGCGCCTTGCTTGTTCAATCTTACCTAAGATTGAGTGATGCCTCCCCCACTTTTCCGAGACCTCTCGCAAAGAAAGAGATTGCTTCTCACGATGCGTTTTTAACCACAACCTGAGTTTGTCGTAATGAGGAGAGTAAACTGATGTTTTCATTGTCTCGATGATAGAGACAAAGTACACTGTCGCGAATTTGGAGACAGTCACATTTGAAAGAGAAACACTGGAATGCCTAAGAAGCAGTACGACATTGATATATATACTTTTTTACAATCGCTTTCATTAAAAGCATTCACGGTAACGGATGTTACGAGACATCTTTTAGAGATTCATACGAAGATGTTTGACAAGAAAAAAAATGCGACTCAATTCGTCTATCGCCACCTTAAACTTCTCGAAAAGCATGGAGTCATCAGGACACTAACCACGAATCATCATAAAGCGATCGTTTTTGGTTGGTCAGATCAAGACAAAGAAATTGCAAAAGACCAAACTCAGATCCACTTAAAAAGCAGTAATCATCAAACTATTATCAAAAAACTTCAGGAAAAAATCCGCCTATACAAAGCTGAAATGCTTACATGCATAGGCGAAACCGAAGCCTATTCTGAATGGGTAGCAGAAATGCCTGAGCTCGCAAACGATGTAAAGTCTCATTATCAACAAACTCGTGACAATGCAAAGTTGATGTTAGGAAAAGTTAAAGGATTTGAGCGTTTACTGGCAGAGTATGAAACTCGCTTATGATTAAACTGAGAAAATGGCAGAGAGAGGCTATCAAAGCAGCTTTAAAGAAATTTAGAACACGATTTTCTCACTTTTTGTGTCTTGCTACGCCGGGAGCCGGCAAAACTGTAATGGCATCATCGCTCGCAAACATCCTTATCGAAGACGACAAGGTTGATTTGGTGCTCTGCTTTTCTCCCTCAATCGTTGTCGCAAATGATTTCAAGGTGGAGTTAGAGGCTATAACGAAAAAGCGCTTCTGTGGTGGACTTGGTGCATCAGGAACTTCCCTTACTTACCAAAGCATGAGGCATTTGGATTCAACATTTTGGTCGCTATTAGATACCTATAGAGTATTTGTGATTTTTGATGAAATGCATCATTGCGCTGGTCACGGTATTGAAAACTCCAATGCATGGGGAGAGCAAATAATAAAAAATATTCAAGGAAAAGCGCACTATACAATTTCACTAAGTGGCACGCCTTGGAGAAGTGATACTATTCCAATCACATTGGCCAATTACATAGGCGAAAATAATCAATTGCGGGTAGATTATCGATATGATTTGACCCAAGCCATCGAAGATGGAGTTTGTCGCTCTCCACACATTACGACATTTGATAGTGAGCTGATAAGCGTTATTTCAAAAAATGAAAAAAGCTCTTTTACATCAATTTCAGATTATCTATTAGACGGGGGAATGCCCTACTTTGGACTCATATCCCATGATGAAGTTATCCTCCAAATACTCAGTCATGGAGTAAATAGGTTGAATAAAGAGCGTCAGAAGTTTAGCGATGCTGGGGGCCTCATTGTCGCCGCATCAATATCCCATGCAAAACATATCCAAAAGTTGCTCAATGATTTGGGTGAAACTAGTGACGTGGTGACTTATCAGGAAAATGATCCAGAAAACCTAATACAGCAATTTAAGCGCAGCAGTAAAAAGTGGATCATATCTATTAGTATGATTAGCGAAGGAACGAACATACCTCGTTTGCGGGTTTGCTGTTATCTGTCTTTAGTGACAACTGAACTCTATTTCAAGCAAGTATTAGGGCGCGTTTTAAGGACCCAATACTTACCGAATGAGACAGGCTACCTAATTATGCCTGCACACCCTCGTTTGGTTGACTATGCTAATCGAGTCTCGGAAGATGTTTCGCATCGTGCAGTATTTGAATCGTACGAAACAAACGAAACCAATGAACTCGGAGATATATCTTCAAGTAAAGATACAGATTTCTCGCTTACCACAGAAGAGAAAGAAAATTCATTTCAGAGCACATCATCTGATTTTGAATTAGGAGTTGAGCCACCTACAGGCCCACTTTCTTCATGGTATGACTCAACAATTGACTCTTTTGGTCGCTTCCACCATAAAATTTTCATGCTTTAAAGATTTGGTAAAAGCTCAATAAAAAAGGCTAAACAACTTCATATCTTTCGTTTTTCAACAATGAAAGAAAAAGACCATTTTCTTTTCATTTTATCAGTCTAAAATTTTTACCTGATTTCCCTTGCTTGTCTGTAAAACAACTCGTAATGTTATCTACGTAAATTAAACGGACCTTTTGTTTATGAAGATTGGTTATGCACGAGTTAGTACATTTGATCAAAGCGAAGATGCGCAAGTTGACGCTTTAACAGCTTTTGGTTGTGAGCGTGTATATCGCGAAAAAGTGTCCGTTAAAACTTCGAAACGGGCTGAATTGTTGCATCTGATTGATGCTTTGAGACCCGGTGATATTGTCGTCGTTCAAAGGTTGGATCGTTTGGGGCGATCACTATCAGATTTAATTGAATTGCTTGATGGGTTTAAGAAACAAAAAGTGGAGTTTGTTAGTCTTCACGAAAACATCGATACGACGACGGCCACAGGTGAGTTGGTTTTTCACATGATCGGTGCTATTGCTCAATTTGAGCGCAGGTTGATATCTGAACGAACCAGAATTGGTCTGAATGCTGCTAGAGCGAGAGGTCGAAAAGGTGGGCGAAAAGCTAAGTTGACCAAATCTGACATTAAAAAGGCGCAAGCTATGCTACTTGATCCGGCAATGACCAAAGCTGAGGTGGCAAAGCATTTTGATGTAAGTCGGCCTACATTGAATAGAGCGTTAAGCTCATACGTACAACAACAATAAACTTCAATGGATTGAATAGTATGGTTAATCAAAACCCAGAACAATTAGCACGTGACCAGATAGATGCGGTGTTAGCTCAAGCTGGATGGGACGTACAGGACAAAAAGGAAATCGACTTTTCTGCGTCTACAGGTGTAGCCGTCAGAGAATATCAAACTGATGTTGGCCCTGCCGATTATGTGCTGTTTGTTAACAAACAGGCTGTGGGTGTAATTGAAGCAAAGCCCGAATCGTGGGGTGAAAAGCTCACGACTGTTGAAGAGCAATCACAAGGGTATGCAAATGCGAAATTGAAATGGGTAAATAACAGCCAACCTTTGCGTTTTGTTTATGAGAGCACTGGTGTCATAACTAGGTTTACTGATGGAGCAGATCCTCACCCACGCTCTCGTGAAGTTTTTAATTTCCACCGTCCGGAAGCGCTCTCCAAATGGCTCAAAGAACCTAAAAGTCTACGGGGTCGCTTGCAGGACTTCCCTCCTCTTATCGAGGACGGTCTGCGTGATTGTCAGATCACTGCCATTACCAACTTGGAAGAATCCTTTAAACAAGACAAACCTCGCGCGTTGGTACAGATGGCTACGGGCTCCGGCAAAACATTTACGGCGATCACGGCCAGTTATCGCCTCTTACGCGAGCCAATAAATGCTAATCGCATTCTGTTCTTGGTGGATACCAAAAACCTTGGGGAACAGGCTGAACAGGAATTTATGAGCTTCGTACCTAATGACGATAACCGTAAATTCACCGAGCTTTACACTGTACAGCGATTGAAAAATCAATATATCGCCAAAGATGCTCAGGTATGTATCAGCACAATCCAGCGAATGTATTCTATTTTAAAAGATGAACCGTTAGACGAATCACTCGAAGAGGAAAACCCGGCTGAGCGAATGGTCAAGCCAAAAGAGCCTCTACCGGTCGTGTACAACGAGAAAATCCCGCCTGAGTTTTTCGATGTAATTATCATCGATGAATGCCACCGTTCGATTTATAACTTGTGGCGACAGGTGCTGGAATATTTTGATGCTTATCTGGTTGGTTTGACCGCCACGCCGGACAACCGTACGTATGGCTTCTTCCGCAAGAACGTGGTTAGCGAATACGACCACGAAAAAGCCGTGGCCGATGGTGTTAACGTTGGTAATGAAATCTTTGTCATTGAAACAGAAAAAACCAAGCAAGGCGGTAAGATCGAAGCCAAACAGCAGGTGGAACGTCGTGAACGTACCACACGTCGCAAGCGCTGGGAGCAACAAGATCAGGACGAAGCCTACACGGCCAAACAGCTTGATCGCGACATTGTTAACCCTGACCAAATTCGCACCGTCATAAAAACCTTCAAGGACGCGCTGCCGACCATTTTTCCTGGCCGTAAAGAGGTACCCAAGACCCTGATCTTTGCCAAAACTGACAGCCACGCCGATGACATCATTCAAACTGTGCGTGAGGAGTTTGGCGAAAGCAACCAGCTTTGCAAAAAGGTCACCTACCGTGTTGCCAATGACAAAACCGATGCCGAAGGCAACGTCATTCAAAAAGGTGAAGACCCGAAATCCGTGCTCGCCCAGTTCCGCAATGACTATTACCCACGTATAGCAGTCACCGTCGATATGATTGCAACGGGCACCGACGTAAAGGCGCTCGAATGCCTGCTGTTTATGCGCGATGTCAAAAGCAAAAACTACTTCGAACAGATGAAGGGGCGCGGCACTCGCACTCTGGATAAAGACAGTCTGCAAAAAGTAACCCCGTCTGCACAAAGTGCGAAAACCCATTATGTCATTGTTGATGCCATTGGCGTGACTAAGTCTGTGAAAACCGCCAGCCAACCGCTTATCACCAAACCCAGCGTGCCTCTGAAAGACCTGGCCATGGGCGTGATGATGGGAGCAAACGACAGCGATACAGTATCTTCACTGGCTGGGCGCTTGGCTCGATTAGACAAACAACTCGATGACAAAGAACGCGCTCGCATCGCCGAAAAGGCTGGCGGCACGCCACTACTGATGATTGTAGGGGAGTTGTTTAATGCTATTGATGGTGATCGCGTAGAGCAAAAAGCACTGGAGATTGCTTGCCAACCCGTTGATACTGATCCTGGCGATGATGCCCGCAATAAGGCTCAGCAACAGTTGGTCAGTCAGGTTGCCAATGTGTTTAACGGAGAGCTCATTGACCTCATCGACACCATCCGTCGCGATAAAGAACAAACCATTGTTCATGACGATTTAGACAAAGTCATCAAAGCTGAGTGGGATGGCGAAACCACTGAAAACGCCAAGGTGCTTACGAAGGAATTTTCCGAATATCTGCAAGAACAGGCCGACGAGATTGATGCGCTTAGTATTTATTTCAAAACGCCTGCACGTCGCAGTGAGGTGACCTACCCGCAAATCAAAGCCCTGTTGGATAAGCTCAAGCAAGATCGCCCGAAATTAGCCCCCTTACGTATTTGGCAGGCTTACGCGCATTTAGATAACTACCAGGGTGAAAACCCCTTAACCGAGTTGACCGCGTTGGTCGCACTTATTCGCCGGGTATGTGGCCTCGACAGCGAAATTACCACTTTTAGTAGCACAGTAAGAAAGAATTTTCAGGATTGGATTATGAAGTACCACGCCTCTGGTGGTAGTAACAAATTTAATGAACAACAAATGCAATGGTTGCAAGCGATTCGCGACCATATAGCCAGCTCGTTTCATTTTGAACGCGATGACTTGGATATGACCCCCTTTGATGCCAAAGGTGGTTTAATGGGCATGTACCAGCAATTTGGCGACAAAGTGGACTGGGTGATTGAAGAGCTGAACCGGGAGTTGGTGGCGTGATGAGTAATCAACTTCCTAAAGGTTGGAGTTTTGCCAGTGTAGAATCTCTAGCTGAGCTTTTACGAGGAATTTCCTATAAAAAGGAACAGGCTAGAAATGCGCCTGATATAGGCTTAAAGCCTATTCTACGTGCAAATAACATTAACGGCGATCTGAACTTTGAATCACTTGTATACGTCCCTGAAGAGCTGATTTCTGAGAACCAGTTAGTTCAGAAACATGACATAGTATTTGCTATGTCAAGTGGAAGTAAGCATCTTGTGGGCAAATCTGCTCGCGCAATAAATGATTTTGATGGGAGTTGTGGCGCATTCTGTGGTTTGGTTCGGCCTTCGGATTTTTTATGTAAACCGTATTTATATTATGCATTTCAGGAGAATACGTTTAAAAGCTTGATTAGCCAGGTCGCTAAAGGTTCAAATATAAACAACCTAAAAAGAGAGCATATACTTTTATTTGAGGTACCACTCCCACCCCTTAACGAACAAACACGCATCGTCGCCAAAATCGAAGAGCTCTTCTCCGAACTGGACAACGGCATTGCCGCATTAAAAACCGCCCGTGCCCAACTAAAAGTGTACCGCCAGGCCGTGCTCAAACACGCCTTTGAAGGCAAGGTGACTGCTAAATGGCGTGAAGAGAATGCCGACAAGCTGGAATCCCCAGAACAACTTCTCGAACGCATTCAACAAGAACGCGAAGCCCGCTACCAGCAGCAACTGGCAGAATGGAAAGCAGCGGTAAAAGCCTGGGAAGCTAATGGAAAGGAAGGGAAAAAGCCGGGGAAGCCTAGCAAACCAACGAGAATAGCACAGGCAACCAACGAAGACTTACCTGAACTTCCAGTCGGTTGGGTATGGGTCGAATATGTGGGTATTTGTGAACAGATAAGAAACGGTATTTCAGCCAAACCTAGCGGGGATTCTGGCGATAAAATATTCAGAATTAGTGCCGTTAGAGCGATGGAGTTTAACCTCGATGATATTCGTTATTTGCAAGACCCTGAAGGCCAGTACCATGATTACTTTTTGTCAAAAGGTGATCTCGTTTTCACGAGATATAACGGTACTCGAGATTACGTTGGCGTTTGTGCTGAGTACAAAGGTGATGGCACCCATCTTTATCCTGACAAACTCATTCAGACTAGAATCGGTGTAGCCTCCGTACTTCCCTCTTACCTAGAAAAAGCGATTAATAGCGGTGGTTCGCGAAAGTTCATGGAAAAGCGCATTCGAACTACGGCTGGGCAATCAGGCATATCAGGTAGTGACGTCAAACAGATGCCTGTTCCGATTTGCTGTAGAGATGAACAAGCTATCATCGAACTAAATCTCGAAAGGCAGCTTTCAAACATTAAAGCGATTGGCGAAGAGATTGAAGCAGGACTTAGCAGGTCTGAAACCCTCCGCCAATCCATCCTAAAAAAAGCCTTCTCCGGTCAGTTGGTGCCGCAGGACCCCAACGATGAACCTGCTAGTGAGCTGTTGGCCCGTATACAAAACGAGAGAGAAGCATCTAAGGCAAAAAGCACTATAAAGACAAGGAAAGCAAAATGAGTATTGTCTGTTTACGCGGCGACACCGCTTTAGACGAACAAGATTTACGTGCGCACTTGGCAGCCATGTTGCGTTTAGAAAACACTGCGGTACTGCTTGGTGCGGGGGCGTCCGTTGCCGCTGGCGGCATGACAATTATGCAGCTGTGGAAGGATTTTATCCGCGACCATCCTGATACTGCGGAGCGATTTGCAAATAGTGGATTTATCGCAAAGGAAGATGCCGTTTTAGCCAACTTTGGAGGAGACAACCCCAGAACGCTGCCTAATATCGAAATTCTTCTGGATCAGTTGGAAATGGCGCAGATTGACTGGCACCGCCGCCAACCTGCCAGTAGGAATTTAAAAACCCTCAAAAGCGACATAGCCCTACTACTCAAATGCGTGGTTAAAGCAGCCATACTGGATGAACAAGCATGGGCAAAACCACCGGCATTTGATCGTTTACCTTATCACGTTAAATTGTTGCAACGCTTGATTGGCGCTCGACAGCCTGGACAGGCAAGCCCATGGTTGTTTACTACAAACTACGATCTTGCAGTGGAGTGGGCTGCCGAGTCCGTAGGGATACACACGCATACCGGGTTTGTCGGCATTCATAATCGCACATTTTCTCCACAATCCTTTGACTTGGGATATCGGAACATTAATGCCAAAGGTGAGGCCCGGTTTGGCTGTAATGATGTTTACGTGGCAAAACTACATGGCTCGCTAACCTGGCAATGTACTGACGGCGAATATCGTGAGCTGGCAGCACCTGAAGCTTGGCCTAAACTCAAAAAAATTGCGGATGGATTGGAATCAGTAGATGAATCACTGATGGTTTTCCCTAGGGCAGCGAAATATTTGCAGACCGTTGGTTTTCTTTCTGGCGAACTGTTCCGCCGCTTCTCCGACTTTCTGGCCAAGCCACAAAGCTGCATCATTTTGACAGGCTATTCGTTTGGCGATGACCATATCAACCGCCTTCTACGATCCGCGCTACTTAATCCAACACTGCAAGTCATTGCGTTTTTGCCAGAGATTACAGGCACCGACCCAGCGCAACTTGAGGCGCTTAAGCCTGAAGTAAAGCGCCTAATCGCTCTGAAATCGCCCCGCCTGACTTTTGTGGGTGGTGGCGAGAATGCATATTTCAATCACATGGTCGACTTCCTACCGGACCCTATGCTCTACGATTTGAAGGAGCAGGAATTTCGAGACCGAATAAAAGCGATAAGCGGTGACGAAGATGCTGAGTAGGACTGCTATAGGCTATGTGGTTCAGATTGATGGCGGCCAGGTCACGCTTAATCTACTCGACCAGCATCGTGGACAAATGGCTAGTCACTATCAAGGCGTCACTCCGGTAGGCGAGGTTGGCGGTCTGTTGGTTCTTGATGGGGGGTATCGGCTTTTTGTGCTGAAAATATCTGGCCTCAATTTTTCAGAACCCAAGGAGATTCATCGCCCTTCCGCAAGCAGCCAGAGTCAGAATGGCCAGCCTTTGCGTCATCTGCACGGCACAGTCATTGGTTGGGTAGAGGCAGGAAGATTTGTGTCCGACAATTTGGCATCGCCGCCTCTTGGAGCGGAAGCCTTTCCACTAACAGGTGAAGAATCGCAAATTGTACTTGGGGGCCCGGAGCCCGACGGCCCCATTACACTAGGTACCGAATATAAAACAGGAAATAGCGTTAAGACTGGTCTAAACAGGCTCTTGGCGCAGCATATTGCTGTTCTAGGAAGTTCCGGTCAAGGTAAAAGCTGCTTTACTGCCGCCGTTTTACAACAACTTGCAGATATGCCGAACTCCCGCATTGTTATCTTCGATATTAATGGAGAGTACGATCGCTCATTCAGAAAATCTGAAAGTGCAATTGCTGAGGGCGACATGGAATGCAGACTGCCCGAAGGTGCCTATCAGCACACCGTTATAGGTGAAGACGCTGATGGTGCAGAAGGGTATCGTATTCCCTATTACGCGCTTGGCAGACAGGGCCTCAATCGACTTCTGTTGCCAAGTGAAAAAACTCAACGGCCCGCATTGTCATTTGCTATCGACAACCTGAAATATGTTCATTGGCATCGGGCTCAGCGAGGTGCGTCGATCGATGGCGTTAACCCTGTTCTTTTTGATGATTGTCGCCAAAATGGTGCTAATCAAGCCAATGCTGCAATAGCTGAACTTAGAGCTGGGCGCGCTAATACAGCAAATCAATGGCCTGATATGGCTGCATTGGCAACATTAGTTGCAGATAGTCACAGCATATCTCCGGATAGGAATCCAAATACATTCAAAAGGGACACGTTTTCATATGGCAATGTTTCTCCACTTATCACTCGGATTCATCGACTGATTGATGATGAGATGCTTCGAGCAGTCGTTGATGTTAGCGGTGGTGCTCCAGTCAACGGTGGTAATCTTGATATGCGAGCAGAAGGAGAACGCCTTGTCGACAAGATATTTGGCTGTGAAGAGACTCCGTGGCGTGTTCATGTTGTGAACCTTCGGCAAGTACCGCAAGACCTTATGCCCCTTGTGCTTGGTTCGATGCTAGAACTTTATTCTCAAGTCCTGTTCCGCCGAGGACAAGGCAATAACCCAGCTACATTGCTGGTGCTTGAAGAAGCACACCACTATCTGCGGCCCGTTCCTGATGGGGATTCAGGCACCTCATCGCTCGCTTATGAACGACTGGCGAAAGAGGGTCGTAAGTTTGGACTTGCCCTATGGCTTAGTACACAGAGGCCGTCTGAGGTATCGCCAACGGTTCTTTCTCAGTGCAACACATGGGTTTCCTTCCGCCTTACATCTGAGCAAGACTTGCGTGTGATTTCATCTGCTTGCGAATGGGCAGATAAGCGTGAGGTATCTCGTATTGCAGGTCTACCCAGACAACATGCCTTAATAATGGGAGGAACTGTGGCCTTACCAACCTGTATACGATCAAAAAGTGCAGACCCAACACCGAAGTCCGAGGATGGAAGATTTGATGGATGGGTGATAGAAGACGAGCAACAAAACGAATTAATGTGAAAGTCAAATTGATGCGCTTTCATTCAATTTAACAAGTTAGGAATATTTGACAGTGAATACATCAACCATCGTTTCCAGAGTCTGGAGCTTTTGTACTACCCTTCGTGACGACGGCGTGGGTTATGGCGATTATCTTGAGCAGCTAACCTACCTAATCTTTCTTAAGATGGCGGATGAGTTTTCCTTGGCCTACAAAGATCGAGAAATTGGCATCCCAGAGAAATACAGTTGGCAGGCCCTCAAAAGCAAAAAGGGCGCTGAATTAGAAGTCTTGTACGTGGAGCTTTTAAGGGAGTTGGGCAAGCAAAAGGGGATGCTTGGCCAAATATTCACCAAAGCGCAAAACAAGATCCAAGACCCCGCAAAGCTATATCGTCTTATCGATATGATAGACAGCACAAGTTGGCTGATGATGGGGGCCGATATAAAAGGCGACATATACGAAGGGCTGCTTGAAAGAAACGCAGAGGATACTAAGTCAGGAGCGGGTCAATATTTCACGCCGAGAGCGTTGATCCAGGCAATGGTTGAGTGTGTTAGGCCAGAACCCGGAAAGACTATTGCCGACCCTTCATGCGGTACGGGTGGTTTCTTCTTGGCGGCCTATGATTTTCTGACCAATCCAGAAAACTACTCATTGGACAAAGAGCAAAAATATTTTCTGAAGCACAATACATTCTACGGTAACGAAATCGTCGCCAATACACGACGGTTGTGTTTGATGAATATGTTCCTGCACAACATTGGTGAGATTGATGGTGATAGCTTGGTTTCCCCTAATGATGCACTAATCGCGGCCAGCCCTATTAGTGTTGACTATGTGCTCGCCAATCCACCGTTTGGTAAGAAAAGTTCAATGAGCTTCACCAATGAAGAAGGTGAACAGGAAACAGATGAGCTGACATATAACCGACAAGACTTTTGGGCCACCACATCGAATAAACAGCTCAACTTTGTGCAACATATTCGTAGCATGTTGAAAACTGCTGGTAAGGCCGCGGTTGTTGTACCGGATAACGTGTTGTTTGAGGGCGGCGCGGGTGAAACAATCCGTAAGAAGCTGCTGCAAAATACGACCTTGCATACCATATTGCGTTTACCAACTGGTATATTTTACGCACAGGGAGTTAAGGCAAACGTGCTGTTCTTCGACAACCAGCCAGCCAGTCCAAATGCATGGACAAAAGATGTGTGGTTTTACGATTATCGTACCAATATTCATCATACCCTAAAGAAAAAGACGATGCGCCTAGAGGACCTGAAAGACTTTATCGATTGCTACAACCCACAAAGTCCATCTGAGCGTAAGGAATCATGGCACCCCGAAGAGAATCCAGAGGGGCGCTGGCGCAAGTACAATGTTGATGAGTTACTCGCACGAGACAAGACTAGCCTGGACATCTTCTGGCTTAAAGACAAAAGCCTGACCGATTTGGACAATCTGCCTGAGCCGGATGACCTCGCAGAAGAGATTATCGAAAACCTGGAAGCAGGTTTGAATAGCTTCAGGGAAGTATTGGTAGGAATCGGAAAATAATTGGCGAACAGTTAAATTTTCCACGCACATTATGCGACAGTAACTTTTTGATTCAGAGGTTTTTATTTTAAAAGTATAAAGTTTTTAAAGATTTGATGGTGAACTTTACAAAGATGGATGAGAGTTGGGTAGATATTGTTTTTATGACTTTTGATTCCAAGATTCCTGGCTGGATGAGCTGTTTACACCAAAGTCGCTCGGTAATTAGGCCGTCAGTATCCCTTGGCAATCACATTATTTGGATTGGGCTGAGAAGAATCTAGCTCAAATCTAATCTGACAGCGGCACCTGAAAAAACGGGTAACTGTCAGATCAAGTCTGAGCTAGTACAGTTTATGGACTCCTCCTCTTTTGCAAGTAATTTGTTCGATAGCTTTGGGGATGATTGCCAACGTGTATCAGGTTTCCCAATGACGTAATATCCGTTAATGCATCTAATCTCTATGGGCTATTCGCACACTTGCTCCTTATCGCTTGCACGAGTTTAAAGGCTCTTCGTCTGGGTAAGGTTTTTCTAGTGTCGGTCTTACCTGTTAGCCATCTCACATTTTACTTTGCAACTGGGATGAACAATTTTCGTATTTTTAAATTCGTTTAATCATTAATTAAAGATCTTTTGTCTTTTCGTTTTTCCTCTTAGTTCAGCTGACCTGTTACTGTTGCAAGTGATCACTAGTCAGAAAACCTGTTTATTTTCTGTTCCGCCCAATTCAGACCGATTTCCAGATTGTTCGAATTCAACAAAATAAGCATTTTTTAGTTTCGGTAATATTTTTGCAATATTTGTAGTCTAGAAAGGCAATACTAGCTTTGGATTATCTACTTAAAAGGACTTAAATATGCAAAAATTAGCTGCATTGTCAGCCTTACTTCTTTGCTCAATTCTCGCTTTTGATGCTACGTCTCAAGAATCGATTGAAGTGTCTTATGGATACGAAGAACCTATCAAAAATGCTGAGTCTCCAACTTATGCTGGTGGATTTGGAGAGCAAATCTCTCCGGTTCTTGGTGTGATTTCTTGGGACAATATTGATCTTAGTATTCCATTGTCTGGGCCTGATATCACTCTTGGTAGGTCTCTAACTACTTCTAGTTTTTACCCATTGACACCAAATTATTCACCCAATGAAATATACAATTGGTCACTTAGAGTACCCAAAATTTATGTCAATTTCTGGGCGCATCGTGAATCAAGTATATCTAGTTGTGGGATGAATTTTGTAAAAAATATTCAGGTAAGCATCCCAGGAGTAAATGGATTTGACCCTGTTGGACGCAGCGGTGCTGGGATTACCTATCCAACTAATACCGCAATTCATTTTTCAAACAACTGGCTCTTAACTTGTGAAACATTCAGCACTAGGAGTCTTTCCAAAAAATCAAGTGGACAAAACTTAAGTGCCAAAAACACACTGATAACTCTCAAATCTCCTCAGGGAGAAAAATATCATTTCCGATACAACTCTAATGTTACCTTTAGTGAAGTAAATCTGAACGACTTAAAAAATGTATTCAAACTCAATGTGTTTTATATCACAGACATTGAGGATAGATTTGGCAACTGGATTACTTATGATTATAAAGAGCAAATACTTAACTCTTCGCTCGATAGTTTCGACGAACCTACTTCAACAAAACTCTTATTGACAAAGGTAAGAAGCAGCAGTGGTGTTGATGTCTCACTTACAAATGATGGTAGCAATATTACTGGAATTTCTTATGGCGGATTGTCTATTGCTTACACCCCCATTCAAAAATCTTGGTCCGGTCCGGCACCCTCGCAGACGGTGCTAGATTCAGTCACTAGATCAGACTCTTATGGCTCTTTCACTTGGCGCTATATATACAGCGAATGGGGCCAGGCCGCACCAAGCGGTTACTATCTAAACAAAGGATTAACGTCAATTGAAAATCCTTGGGGAGGAAAGGTTGAATATAGTTACAAAGCTAGAGTTTTTGGATGTAGTAAAAATCATGTAGATTGGCCGTTTTATGATTATTACTTGTGGCAAAGAACATACAGTGACCCAGTAAACACACATACGGTAACTTACGATTTGAGTCGAAACTACGACCCGAACTATCCCTATTCAAACGTTCCAATTGATGACTTCGCTACAACGGAAATTGAATTTCCAGATAGAAAAGAAATATATGAATTTCACTGTGCAAGATTTGTATCTGATTTCGTTAGTAATAATACAGACCATAGACTAAAAAAACTCACAGTAAAAAATCTTACCGGCGTTGTTATTCGAGAGACAGAATATGAATGGGATGAATTGGAACGAAACTATTTAAATAGTTCGTTTATTTGGCACGATTCCAACGGTTCAAACATTGTAGTACCTAAAAAAGTTACGGTTGATAGCAATTATATCACTGAATATCTAGAGTATGATGGTTTTAGCAGTGTGGCGAAAATCAAAGAGCATAATATTGCATCAAGCAATCTTAGATTTTTGAAGTATGGATATTATAACGATCAATCTAATTGGTTAATCGGCTCAGAAAAAACATTTGGGATCAGCGCTACAAATGGAAATTTTACCACAGTCTCAGAGACCCAATTTCACACTAGTGCGGCTGGCAATTCTTCGTACGCTAATTTGGGCTTGCCATACCGTGAAAATAAATTTGGTACCTGGACCAAACAATATTCTACATACCATTCTAATGGTGATGTCAGAAAAATAGAGTTCAACCAAGCATTAACATTTGGATCTGGTAACCGCTATGTTGAATACACAAATTACAAACGTGGTATTCCCCAATCTATTAAAACCCCGCAAAGTAAAAGTAGTAATGCTCAATACCGATACAATACTGTCGATAATCTTGGAAATGTCACATCTGTGACTGATTTCGAAGGGAACTGCACAAACTACACATACAACGCACTTAACTGGCTCAAAACGAAATTACCTTGTGATTCCAAATGGAGTTCAACTATTTACAACTATTCATTGGCTACGCAAAGCGACGCAGATTTAGAATTCGTTAACGAGGGAATGTTAGAGCAAGTGATTACTTCTCAAGCGTTCAGAAAAACAACATATTTCGATGGCATGCTGCGTCCGATTTTGACGAAGTCTGAAGATACAACTGATCCGAATAGTGTTGTATTCAAAAGATTTAACTATGAAACGAATGGGCTACTTAGCTTTGAGAGTCGACCCCATGAAAGTTCAGAAACACCTCATGGAGTTTCTTATAACTACGATGAATTATTACGATTAACTACGCAGAACGACAATACGGTAAGCGGAGTCACGGAATTTGATTATCTCAGTGGGGACAGAGTTCGAGTAAATGACAACAAAGGAAACATTACCACAACAACATATCTAGCTTTTGGCGCTCCGGAAACAAATATTGCAACAAACATACAAAGTCCGCATTCGGTGACCACTGACATTCAATACAACATCTACGGTAACGTTAGGTCAATTTCTCAAGGTGGGATCACAGAAACTAGAGTGTACGACTCAGTTCAAAATCTATGCAAAGTCGTAAGACCTGATGTTGGAAACACTGGATACAAGTATAATATTTTAGGCTACATCGATTGGTCAGCGTCAGGACCGTCAGTGAATAATTCAATCACTGACTGCGACAATACTGTAACTACAAGTGAGAAAATTTCCTACATATATGATAATTTGGGTAATGTTGAAACTATTAATTATGGTGATTCGAGCCCAGATAAATTTTTCACATATGATAAAAACAGCAATATTCTGAATATCGCATCAGGAAGTACAGCGAATAGCTATACATACAACTCAGCAAATCAAGTTGAAAGTGAAATTGTTCAAATCAATTCATCTAGCTTTGCCTTCAATTACGACTATGACGCTTTACAAAATTTAAAAGAAATCCAATATCCTAATAATGAATTGGTCGAATACGCACCAAACGCGTTGGGGAACCCGACAAAAGCGGGTTCATACGTAACTAGTGTAAAATACCATCCTTCAGGGCTCATAAAGCAAATGACATATGGGAATGGATTTATTCATACTTTAGATTTGTGGGATAGTGGGCTACCAAAGAATTTTAGGGATACAAAACAAACTTCGAAAGCTATAGACCATCGTTTAGTCTTTGATTCAAACTATAATTTAATGACGCTAACGGACTATCAGAACTCCCTCTACAACCTGTCGTTGACATATGATGGACTGGACAGATTGGACAATATAACAGACAGTTACTTAGGAACGGGAGACCTAAATTACGACGGAATGGGTAATATATTACGTTACCAAATTGGTAATAGCACCATCACTTATACATATAACACCAATAAACGCTTGACAAATACGAGTGGAAGTCACAACAGGTCTTATGCTTATGATGGCAGGGGAAATGTTTCAAATAATGGAGAGCGCTCTTTTTCGTTTAACCTAGCTCAACAACTTACAAGTAGCACAAAGTCCGGCTCATCAATAACGTTTCTGTATGATGGTAAAGACAAAAGAGTTAAGAAAACAGTCAATGGAGCAGAACAGCTTTTCATATATGGTGTAAACAACAATCTGCTTTACTCAAAGTCCAGTGATGGCGATGAAATAAACAAAATTTATATCGGGAACAGGATTGTAGCGGAAAACAAGGCCTCAACCGCAGTTGCTCCGGTAGTTTTTACAAGCTTAACTATAGATGGAACAACATATCCCCTTTATACATCTCAACAGTCAAGTATCGCATTTGTTCAAAACCTTGATTCTGACAGGTTTGCGACTATGTCTTGGTCAAATTACCCGTCAGTCAACAATTCTACTATCCAAGTAGAATACAAAATTGATTTTGGTACGAGCGGAAATTCAGCAGGAAACACGGACGTAAATTGGACTACATATAACCAGTATACACCAGGAACCACACTAGGCACTTTGCAATACGATATTGGTGCCATTCACAACGGAAACGTTCCATCCACATCATCAACATCAGGAAGTGACTATGCCAAGCTTCATATTCGTATACGTGGAACAAACTCGGCAGGAAACGGTTCGTGGAGGTACCTAAAGCCGATTTGGGTATATTTCAATGATTAGTCCACCGACATTTAAATTGAAATTCGAATAGGAGATTCGATGATGAAATATATAAAGAAAATTGCTCTATTGATTCTGGTAAGCATGCTAACTTCTGAGTCATTCGCTGAAGTTACATATATTCATACAGACTACTTAGGCTCAGTCGCGGCGAAAACTAATAGTTCTGGCCAAATTGTTGCGAGATTTCATTACGCTCCATTCGGAGCTCCAGATAGTGGTGAAGATATCAATAATAGCAACGGCTATACGGGCCACGTGTTCGATGATGAATTGTCTCTCTCTTATATGCAGGCACGATACTATGATCCAGTAATCGGGCGGTTTTATTCGAATGATCCAATGGATGCACAAGCTCATCTTGCAAAAGGAAATATTCACGGATTCAACCGTTATACATACGCAAATAACAACCCGTATAAGTATGTAGACCCGGATGGTGAAGCGCCCATTGTTCCTGTTCTTATTGCAGGTGGTAGAGCATGTGCTTCAAATGCTGCTTGTCGTCGTGCTGCCGTTGCTACAAGTCGAGCAGCAGTCAGAGGAGTTCAAAGAGCATACAGTTTTCTGTCTGGAGTCTTTAGCGAGTCAGGCGAAGATGTTGATGAAATTGAGGACTTCAATCCCGAAGAAGATGTAATGGAAGATGATCATAAAACTAAAGACGGTCGGCCTAGAATTAAAATTAAAAAGGGAGACGGGTCTGAGATCGATATTACTGGAGACCGAGTAAAGAGAAAAGATCCAGCACCAAATAACCCAAAAGGCAAAGGAAATGATCGTATATGGAAAAAGCCACAGCCGGGAACTAAGGGTAAAAAACGAGATCCATTGCCGAAAGAGCGTGACAAAATTAAAGAGTTAGAGAAGACATAACAATGTGTAATGTAAATCAAACAATATGGTATTTTTTTGATTATTTAAATAATTCGTTGCCTCATATTAATAAAATTCTTAACGGTGTTGATGAGTTTGATGAATGCCAATCTGATTGGATGCAATCATCGTGGGAAACGCTAGTTGAAACTAAATTATTTTATGGAACAACAAATTCTTTAACTATCTATGGAGATGGTGCAGACGTTTCTAAAAGTAGTAGTAGAGTTTGTTTTGCTGAGCGAATGCCTACGCATAAACTAAAATGTATTTGCAAAGCTAAGAAATTGGATTTGATGTCAGGAGAAGAAATCGACATCATTGATTCAGAATTTGAAAAGTTTGTAAAGTGGGAAAATGATTCGTATTCAGTAGATAGTGAATTAAACGCCCTATTACTCTCTATTGGAGAGCGAGAATTCGTTATTTCAATTGAAGATGTGTCTTTCGAGTTAGAAGCAATCTTATAGAGTAACTTTTGAATCCAAAGCCTCGCACTCGAAGACCTAAGTGTACTAGCGGGGCTTTATTTTTACAGCAGGCTGTTGACTTCCTCGAACTCACTATTTCGCCAGTGACCTCTCCCCCAAATTCAACTTGAATTCCCTTTAGCGAATTTTTAATAGTTTGCACTTCTAATCTGATATTAACAAACAGTTTTTTTGTATCGCTGAATAGTAAGCACATCTATAATAGATATCTCCAAAGCATGGTTCAGTCCAGATGGAGAGGCCTTTCTCCAAGATCTGGTTTATGGAGTTTTAAGGGGAGAGACGACTTCTCCCTTTTGGCCATGGGGTTGTTAGGGTGAGCTCGGAGGCTCTCTTAACTGGCGATTGAACGACCACACGTTCAATGGTGCATAAAGGCTCGATGCCTGATTGCACTACCAAGCACTTGGGGACAAGAAAGCGACGCTTTGTTTGAGCTTTAGTGCTTCCCTGATAATTGCACAAGACGGGGGAACGTCTTTGCCAAGATAGGTGCGGGTATGGAGAATTCTTTGATTTTGTAATACACGCACACATCTTGCGGGCATCTTTAATTGGGGATTTTATCAACCAATAGTGTGTACAACATTATTTGGATTGGTCCTCATTTGATCTGACAGATCTGATAACAGAGTAGCATCAATTCTGACAGTCCCTTGACGTATTGCAGCCATTCTGGCTGTTGATCATGATATTGATCCGCTTTACTTTTAACCTACCAGTATTGCGCCCCCCCTAAGTGTATGACTTAGCAGCGTAAAGCTGTAATATGTCAATGTTGACTTATTTATATGCGGTTCTTAGAGTCCGAATCATTTAACTGTTAGTGAATAGAAATACATCGAACAGGAATAGTCTTTTTGAAGCAAATTGATATTGAAAACCAGTTACGAGAAGTTGTTAGCAGACTGATAACTGAAGTTGATCTCGCAACAAAGCAGGGAAGGCATGATATTAACCTGATTTCTGAAGACGCCTGGATACCTATTTTGAAGGAGGTTTACCAGTGCCCGAATCTTGTAAATCTGAATAGAAAACACAAGAACTTTCCCGGCATTGATTTAGGAGATGAGCAGGACAGGGTTGCCTTCCAAGTAACCTCGTCCACAGACATTGAGAAGGTCAAATCGACCTTGGAGCAGTTTAAAAAACGCAATTACAAGAATGCCTTTGACGAGCTCTATATATTCACGCTCCGTTCTAAGCAGAAAAGCTACTCTCAGGATGCGATTGATAACGTCATTGGTGATGAAATATGCTTTGATGCAAAGGAACACATCATTGATCCTAGCAATATTTTGGCTCAAATAACCGGGTTACGATTGCCAGCACAAGAGAGAATGTTGCAGGAGTTTCGCGCAATACTAGGGGATGTGAAAGCATCGGTCAAAGAGTTATACGCGCCCGAGAATGCTCCGTACATCTTAGTTTCAAATCTCATTGAGGTTACACCTCCAAAGGAATTGTATGTGGCCGAATTGTGCATCGACGAAGAGAGAACAATTGCAGCGGCCAAGCGCGATTTAAACTACAACGGGAGACGCCCTAACAAGCATCTATTGGTGAGGCTGGCTTTACAGCTCGCTGGGTTAGATAGTCATGGCTGGGCGATATTTGAGAATCGCATTTTCACGTTCTATGACATGGAGCGTGAGTCGGCCTTCAGATCCATAGTAGACATTGGAAGTATCGAAGAACTCACGACGGAAGATATTTCACAACATGAACTCGTTGAATATCAGAATCTGTTCAAGTATCTGATGAAGGATACACTCCGGGATCAGCTTCGTGCGTTCAATGTCAATTGGAGCAAGCAACAAAATCAATTTTACTTTTTGCCTGATGAAAAAGACTCTGAGCAGAGAAGGGAAGAATGGGTTGGTAAAAAGCTCTCACGAAGAAGGGTTTTTGATAAGAAATACCAGACGAAGGACCCAACAAAAGTAGCCTTCTTCAAGCACTTGGCATTTGACATATCATTTATTGATGTTGACTCACAGTGGTATGCCACTGTTGCCCCTAGCTGGTACTACACATGGAATCTGTATAAACGCAATCGGTTCCATGATGATCTTCTCTCAAAGCAGAAGCGTCTTGAACATAACAATTCCGTTAGGGATCAAGTTAGATTCATCGGGTATTTCCTTGCTCATAGCCGTAATGATTACGATATGATCACATTTGGCGAATTGGTCGAATTCCAATGTTTGTCCAACATATCACTCGAAGAAAACGACGAGTTGGAAGAAGTGTTGGAAGAGGAGGAAGCCAATGCAAATTAAGATCCTGGAGGAGCCCAAGCTAGAGTTTGCCAATGGAACTCACATCTGTCCAAAGGCAGGTATTGAAACACTTGGCGTATATGACAAAAACGATGAATTCCGACAAAGCGAGTTGAGACTGGGAATCGTTGGACGCGGGGAAGGTGTCGATCTTTTAGATCTCTGGATAGCAAAATGTCAAGAAGGAATAGAGGGGAAGGAGTCAAAATATTCCAATCTGTTCAGAGGGTTTGGGGGATTCACACAGCATCACGGTTTCTATGCAAAATTTCTGTATGGACCGACTCTAACCAGAACAATCCAGAAGTCAGAGCTAAACAAAACGCTAAAAATTCAAGTCAGGGAAGAGCGAGTCAAGGTATGTGTTGACCTTTACTTCGATCAAATTCGGTTTCTTGCCGAGCATCGGCCAGTGGATGTCATTATTTGCGTTATCCCAAATGATATGTTCGATGCGCTGACCAAGGAGAAGGGAAAGGATGATGATCCAGAAAACTATGATGGCGACTCGAAAGATGACAAATCCAAGAACTCATTAGAGCATAACTTCCGCCGACTACTGAAAGCGAAGACTATGCATTTGGGGAAGCCGCTACAGCTTGTTTTAGAGAAGTCATTGTCCATTGATACCGGTAATAAGGGACAACAGGATGATGCAACGAGAGCCTGGAATTTTTGTACAGCCCTTTACTACAAGGGGAACAAAACAATCCCGTGGCGATTGGTGGAGGAAACACATAAGCCCAAGACTTGCTATGTGGGAATTGGATTTTATAAAAGTCGTGACAATGAGACCGTATCAACCAGTTTGGCGCAGGTCTTCGATGAGTTTGGACATGGCGTAATTCTCAGGGGCTCTCCTGTTCAATTGGATAAAAGAGACCGCCGACCGTACATGAATGAAGAGCAAGCGTCCGAGTTGTTAATGAACGCTTTAAATGAGTATGACCACGCTTTGATGCAAATGCCTGCACGGATTGTTATTCACAAGTCCAGCAACTTCCGGGAAGAAGAGATACGGGGTTTTACGAGGGCAATAGAAAGCAAGGGTATACGAATGAAAGACTTCGTAACCATTATGGAGTCCAAAGTCCGTCTCTTCAGCTACGAACAGTATCCCCCTGTGAGGGGAACATTGCTATCACTGTCGGAAAGCAAGGCCATTCTCTATACAAAAGGTGCAGTCAATTTTTACAAGACCTATCCGGGGATGTATGTTCCGTCTCCACTGGAAATCAGAGCTTTTGAACACGACTCTTCGTTGGAGGATTTATGTGAAGAAGTACTCGGGCTGACCAAGATGAACTGGAACAACACGCAATTTGACGGACGGTATCCGATCACACTGGAGTGCTCCCGGAAAGTTGGGGAGATCATGAAGTATGTTGAGGCGAATGAGAAACCTCAGGTAAGCTATAGCTTTTATATGTAGCACTTTTCTTACACTTGGCCTTGCTAACAAAGCATTGCTGCAGACAAGCCGCTGAATGCGGCGTTGAATGTCCGCTTCTTGTCTGAAGCCTACCATTACGAATTAGCTAACCAACGACGGCTATTCGCTCATAGCTGCTATTTTTTACAAAGCTCCAGATCGGCTACTTTTACATAGTTACCATTCCATAACAAAATCGTTAACCGCGTTGGATTATCTGAATGTGCATGGGCGAAGTTTTACTCAAACAAACCTTACTTTATCCAATTTCACCCAGTAGCCTTTAAAATCATCATTTTCTTCGCGTAAGAAAATTCCAACACATGGTGCTGTAAATGGCTTGTTTTCAGTTAGTATGGCTTTATTTTGCAGGAGTCCTCGAAGTTGTTCATTCTGAGCTTTTGGTAGTGTTCTAACATCAAAATTACCGAGGCCCCCATAGTATCCAATGTAAAACGAATCCCTCTCTTTTGAGTAATGGATGCATCCTTTTTCCACAAAATTAGTCATATTTATTTTATTCTCACCCATAATCTTGAGTTCTCTTCTCAGTAGTTACTAGGTTTTTGGTCTCTAAAATTACTTTTTTAAGAACTCGGCGTCGACATTTGCAAAGTCGTTTCTGCCTCTCGCGAAGCTAATTATATTGATTGGCATAGTAAAGTGTAATCAACTCCTTCACATTCTGGAAAACTGTGACTAAAGACTATGCTATATGTCGGCTTTTAAAGTGCTCCATTCTTGTGTCTTGTAAATGGCGGTGCATTCCAATTTTTGCATTTTTCGTCGTCCATCCAAAAATTAATGTTTCCACAACTAGAATTAAAGGCTTGCTTTCCACTTATGTCATTTTCTAATGCTGTTGTGAGCACATGCCAAGGCCTATAGGAAAGTGGAAACTGAAGGCATGAAGAGAGTCCGCATCTAAATATAGAACAATCATTGAATGGTTTACCATTGAATCAAGAGTATATTCCGTTGCTGGAAAAAGCGGTTGGGTAGATGAATGCAATGCACACTTTGATGAATTAACAAACAATGTAACTTTTAATAAGTATTTTAAAAGTGCCGCTGCCTGCTATTCTTGGGCTGAATGGACCACAAAACATAAAGTACATCACTTGGCTGCAAAATCACGTGGCTAAGTGTACATTTGCAAAGATATCATTATGGAAAATAACATAAAGAAATGGTTCAAAAACAAAGTATTTAAAGCCAACTAATTGCCTCGGAGAAAAATTACGAAAAAGAATGGTTTAAGAAAGCAGTTTTATCGAAATGGGCCCAGCCATCGTGATGGCTGGGACGTTAGCTTTGGTGATATTGTAAAAATATTTGGATTCCGTACCGCTAAAGTCGGCGCTTGGGTTAACCAACGAGAACAGCAGGCTGCCGCCAATCTCGTCTTTGATGCTCTTTGTGATTTGATGACAATACTCCAGGTCAACGAACAGGTGATTTCCCTTCGTGGAACATTATCCATTGCGTTTGGTAGTGGCGGTAATAAGTATTGTTCAGCTCATTACAACTCCGCGACAAGAACCATTTCCTTGGCTAAAAACGCAGGCCCAGGCTCCCTCGCACACGAATATTTTCATGCTTTCGACCACTTCATAACAAAACATTTCCTTAAGAGAGGTGATATGAATGATTTCGCATCATCATTGTGGCTTCAGAGTGGTGTGGTGGTTGAACATCCGCTAAACAACCTCCTCGAATCATGTTATCAAAACATTTTCCTCAAGCCGGAAAGTGTTGAGCCAAGTGATGTTTTTAAAAGAAGTGTGCAGGCGGACAAGGCGCTAGGTTACTATTACTATGCACTCCCCCAAGAAGTCAGTGCTCGTGCATTCGAATCTTTCGTGCAGGATAATCCAATAAAGAATCAGTTTCTCGTGAAAGGGACAAAACAGTCTATTGAAGCAAAGCTGGGCATTTATCCTTTGGGAGATGAGAGGGCCAACATAAACCACCACTTTAGCAATTACTTTTCTATGCTTGGTAAAGCAGTTGAAAGCTCATAGATTCCATATTTTTCGGATATTCATATTTTCATGTTTTGCGATAAAAAACAGAATTTGAAGGATATATCGTAATTTGAAACGAATCTCTGAGATATATCTTTTCAACGTGGTAATTAAAGTGAACTAAACAGAGCATGCGATGAAGTTCTGTTAGGGAGATTCAGGTGGTGTTCGACCAGTCCAAAGCATTTACACAATGAGAAGATATAGTTAAAGAGCAAGGTAGGGAAAACTTATTCTTTGATTTTATGCTCGCATTAAAGACACCTCGTGCAACCATAATGTAATGGCAGACTAAACCCGAACTGCGTTTTAAGTGGAAGCATTACACTTAGTAAAGAGGTGTTCAAGAACAGCCACTTGAAAACGCTTTTCTGGTGCAAGCAAGAAACCAAACTATCAAGGGAACGTAAGTTAGGTGTTTGCCCGATATGCCAAGAGACCCCTTCTTGGTCAATCCTTTCAGAATAACTTTTTAAGCCTGAGGCACTCCTTCGATAAGAAGTCACTGGTTAATTAAGTTCAATAAGATTGAATTTATTATCCTTATTTTTGTATCCTACGCTAAGCATAAATATTTATAATAATTATACACTTAACTTAAGTATGTAGGGTTTACATACAAAAAATAGTCTTTATAAACCGAGTGCCTTTGATCACTACATTTGCAGCCGTATGTTTGACACGGTGGGCCAACATGATTTCGCCTCTCAAGCCTGGCTCGACAACTGCCCCACTATTGACCATCCATTAAATGAGCAGATGTCGAATTGGTTCGCATTACTGTTTTTGTCTGAACAAGGTGATTCGCCCAGTGACTATTTACAGCGCAGTGCCCAAGCAGACCGGAGCTTGAAATTCTATTACTACGCGCAGCCACAGGAACTGGCAGCTCGTGCCTTTGAGGCTTTGATTCAAGACCATAGCATTAAAAACGCTTTTCTAGTGCAGGGCACCAAGCAAAGTGTTGAAGCGAAGTTGGGCATCTATCCTACAGACGGCCATCGAGCCAGTTTGGCCCAGCCTCTGTATCAATATTTCTACCAGCTCGGCCAAGCATTACAAAGGTCGAAGGGCTAAATTTGCGACGAATTACTTGGTTTTTGCCTTACAATCTTTAACGAATTACTCATAACTCGTTTACTCGACCCCCAAACTAATTCTATACTAGGGTATTCGTGACAACTAACTGTGGTTTTACTGACTATGAGAAAAAAGAAACACGGCTCTGCTGACGACGAAGCAGCCATTGACATGACGCCCATGTTGGACATCGTTTTTATCATGTTGATATTCTTCATCGTGACCACATCTTTTGTGAAAGAGAAAGGTCTGATGGCCAATCGTCCTAAAGATACCGACACGCCGCCACCGAAAACCAATGTGAAGTCTTTGGCGATCCGCATTGACCAAGACGGCACTATCGTAATGAACAATCGTGAAGTGGATATCCGCCGTGTAGTGGCAAACATCCAAAGCTTCTTAGCAGAAAACAACACAGATTCTGCTGCCATCCAAGCCCACTCGAAAACCAAACATGGTATCGTGGTAGAAGTTATGAACCAAGCCAAAGAGGCTGGTATCGATAAAGTTTCGGTTTTGGTGAAAGATTAATCTCCAGTAACCAAACGAGTTAAAAGAAAAAACCCAGCTTAATGCTGGGTTTTTTCTATCCTTGCGAAAAACGGCTTAGACAAAATCCTTCACAATACGGCGCACCGAGCGATGATTGGTGGGCAAATGAAGATCATCTGCTACGTGATCCGCTGGGTAACCATACAATCCAAAGCGGTTGCCTTTACTGTGACTGATAATGACCAGATGCTCTGGTTCACTTTCGATATGACCACGAAACGGATCAATCACGGGTATTTCGTATCGTCCAAGCTTAACCAAAGCAATTCTGCGTCCATTGCGAAACACCGTCTTGTCGAAAACCGGATGATCAATAATGCTGTAAACGCAAAACTTGGGGAGCTGCAGAGGTATGCCCTGCCAGATAAACTGCACCACGTGCAGTTGTTCAACCAACGCAGCTATGGGTTCAGGCAAATCGATTTCACGCATACATCACCTCGCAGGCGGCCTCAGGACACGCGGCCGAGCAATTGCATCTAACTTTAACTATAGCAACAATTTTGAAAGTGCAAATAGCGGACAAAAAATTTTCGCTGGCGGATTGACTCAGAAGCGCAAATAAAAAGCCTGACATAAGGCTTTGAATTCGGCACTGTAATCACCGGATGGCGAACGAATCGTCAGGGCTTGACGACTGTGCTTTACTCCAATTGCTGAGAACCCGAATATTTGCCGGGAAAAAGGCAGAGTGTCTCGTTCTCTGATTTCAAGGTTAGCAATTCGCTGCAATCCCTGCTGTTGGGCGAAGATTTCTAAAGGGTGAACCGTTTCATCGCTCCCAAAGCTACCGAAGTGGGGAACGATGCAGTAGAAGCGACCGACGGGGCTAAGAAGTTGCGCTGTGACGCGTATAAGCGTCTCAAAATCCAAGCTTTGGGTGTGTCGGGCAACTCGTCGTTGAGGACTCATGTGACTGTGATGCTGCGGCTGCAGAGCACCCGGTTGAGGTGCGAAATAAGGGGGATTACTGATCACTAAATCTATTTTGTCGCAGGTAGGGAAATCTTGAATCGGTGTATGCACAAATTTCATCTTTTGCGGCCAAGGGCTGGACTGAGCATTGAGGCGTGCTCGATGCAAAGCGATCCCGTCAATGTCTACGGCTAGGATCTGCGCATCCTCTCGCGCTTTTTGCGCCATCATCAAACTCAATATTCCGCATCCACAACCAATGTCTAAGATGGTTTTGGCCGTGCCAGGTTCAACATAACTGCCCAACAGTAAACTATCAGTGCCAATTTTCATCCCACAATCGTCATCACTGACGGTAAATTGTTTACAACGAAACTGTGCCATTATTTGAATTTTTGCAGAGAAATCATTTGCTGAGCCACTTCTACGGCATGTACAGGGCGATACTTCTTCAAACTGCCCAACAGCAACGGTGAAAAGAACCGAGCAAGCCCAATACCAATTTGCTCTGCCAAACGGGTCTCATTGCGCTGTCCGATTAATAAAGAGGGTCTTACTGGAACAGCGTGATGCAAAGTGGGTATTGCACTGATTGCCTGCTCCGTCTGACCCTTTACTCGCAAGTAAAAATTAGAACTGCTTGGGTTAGCATCCACTGAGGAAATATACACAAAGCTGTCTACCGATTGGCTGGCGGCTGCGTGGGCTGCACGGACTATTAATTCATAATCAACATGACGAAACGCCTGCTGACTCCCCGCTTTCTTGATAGTGGTTCCTAAACATACATACACATGATTGACTTGAAAATTCGGTAAATAGGCCTGCCACGGGTCTTGCTCTTGGGTGTTTTCAAGGCGCACGCACTGCAGCTTGTTGTCAGGGTCGAATACGTCTGGTATCGGTTGCCGAACTAAAGCCGTTATTTTTGAGTAGCGCCCATCCTTGAGCAGCAGATGAATCAGTTGCTGGCCCACCAAGCCCGTTGCACCAAGCACTAATGCGCTTTTCTTACTATTCATACTGTGGTCTCCGTCACTGGATTGTGATTTTGCTTCCTGCTAAGAAGTACATAGTTTAATTCACACTTAATCTGATTTTAGTGTGCATTTGCTGCAATTGTGTCATCACAAAAATGGGGTTCTGTGATGACATATTGCAACGATATTCTATCCGAACATAAAGTCTGCGAGGGTTTTTTGCACTCCTACGGCAGTATTCTTATTTAGTTCTTTTTCAATGGGCGTATCGTGCCCTGAAATCCAAATTTTGATTTCTGCGTCCAAATCAAAATGTCCCGCCGTTTCTACTTTGAATTGGGTAATAGCACGATAGGGAATGGAGTGGTAGTCCACCTTTTTTCCAGTTAAACCCTGCTTATCAATCAAAATAAGACGTCGACTGGTAAACACATACAGATCCCTAATTTCTTTAAATACCCGCTCAATCGATTCATTTTCACCGATGATAGGCGCAAGCTCCTCGCGAATATCGCTCACATCAATCTCTGATGCGTTACCCATAATTTTATCTAACAATCCCATAATGCCTCCTCTGCGAAATGTACAAAATTGTCTGGATGCCTTTGCTCTTCTTTAGAATAAGAGATATCAGCAAAAAGGCCAGTGAAGACCAACCTTATCGATACAAAACAACTCATGACTCCGGTTGCGACGCGGCTATCCACTCCAAGGTAAGTTCCTCTAGTAGAGCCAACGGTAAACTGCCATTTTTGAGTATTTGTTCGTGGAATTCTCGTATATCGAATTGTCCTTGCAAACGTTGTTTCGCTTGTTGTTTCAATGCCTGAATTTTCAATTCGCCGACCTTGTAGGACAGCGCTTGAGCGGGCCACGAAATATACCGGTCAATCTGCCCTTCTACTTCGGGCAAGGTCAATGCCGTATTCGCAGCCAAGTAATCTATGGCTTGCTGGCGACTCCAGCCCATCGCATGAATACCGGTATCCACCACCAGTCGGCAAGCACGCCACGCCTCATAGGTCAGTCGGCCAAAGTCACTGTATGGATCTTGATAAAAACCCATTTCTTTGCCGAGACTCTCTGAATATAGTCCCCACCCTTCTCCATAAGCAGAATGATAAAGGGTTTTACGAAACTCAGGCATCGATTGTTCCTGCGCTAAAGCGGACTGAAAATGATGTCCCGGTTCTGCCTCGTGATAGGTTAGCGCTTCGAGGTTGTAAAGGGGTTGAGAGCGGAGATCTTGTGTATCCAAAAAATAGGTTCCTGATGTTGTGCCGGAACCGTCCGATGCCACATAGTACGCCCCCCCCGTTGGACTGGATTTAATATCAAAGGGAATCCGCGGCAGGGTCTTGAACCATTTGGGAAGTTGTCCGGCCATCTTTCGAGTTAAGTAGCTGGCTTTTTCAAACAATTCTTGAGCGGTTTTTGCGTAAAATCGCGGATCTACTCGTAAAAACGCTACAAAGTCCTCGAAACTCCCGGTAAAGCCCAATTGTTCAATAATACCTTGCATTTCACTGCGAATACGGGCCACTTCATCCAGACCCAATTGATGAATCTCGGCAGCCGTCATCGACGTTGTCGTGTAGTATTCAATCAAATATTGATAATACTCGTTCCCACCTTCTAAGCTGCCGATTCCTGCCTGTTGACGACAATTTGGCATATATTGCTCGGTAAAAAACACATACAGCTTGGCATACTCGGGTAGAACGTCCCGGGCAATAATTTCAGCCCCCTTGTCCCTCAACTCTTCTTTCAGTTCACTGGAAAAACTCTCTGGCATATCCATGAAAGGGGCAAACAACACCGATTGGTCAGGAAGCTCAACAGCATGTTTGCTAATGGTTTTATGATATTGAGAAAAACTCTCGCAATAATGGGTGTAGCCCCTTTCGATAGCCTCGGTAAGGCTTTCAAGGTGTTGTTGATTGTAGCGGGGAAAGTCCGCCAAACTGATTAGATAGTTTCGGTAATCCTGTTCCGTCAAGAACGACATGTTGTCTGGCGCTCCGGCAAAATAGGTGTGGTATCCGGCGTAGTAGTTCATCGGAAACAAATGCTCAGGCTGTCGATAAAACTTGGCTTCGGCTTGCCGTTCGTATTGAAACAGACGATAGGTAAGTTGATCTTCGGCAGATAACGTTTTCCAATCGATTTTTGACAGCTTGTCTAACATGAGTTGGTTAAACTGTGCTCTTCTCTGGCGACCTTGTTCGGACATGTCCGGCAAATGTCCCTTCATCCGAAACGTATCAGGATCTTTGCGGAAGAAAATTTGCTCCTGATTGGCGTTTTGCCAATGCTCTTGTAACACGGCTTGTAAAGCATCACTGGCTGAGGATGTTTTGGTTTCCGGTTGTGAGCAACCAAGGAGTAAAAAAACAAGAAAAATCATTGAGCTAATTTTGTGCATAGTATTTTGCTTTGCGGTTCCAGACCTAGCCGACTTTAGCAATAATAGCGCTCTACAGCCAGCCTCAAACATCGAAGAACCGTTACCAGAAGGACATCACACGATTCAACTGTGCACAGCGATGGATTTTGGCCATACTGTGCACTTACCACCATTAAGATGTTTGAAAACCAATTCCATATGATTGAATTTAAAGATATCCAGTTAGCACGTAAACGCATTGCCTCTAAGGTTCGACAAACGCCGATTTTTGAATCCCAGTTATTAAATCAATGGTTAGGCAGCCGCATTCTGTTTAAAGCTGAATGTTTACAAAAAACGGGAGCATTTAAAGTTCGAGGAGCAATCAATACTTTAGCCAAATTAGCCGAAGCAAACCAACTTCCTCAACGGGTTGTGGCCAATAGTTCAGGCAATCACGCTCAAGCTGTGGCCTACGCGAGCCATTTGTATTCTCTGCCAGCAACTATTTACAGCACCCAGTCTGTTTCAAAAGTCAAAGCCGCAGCGACCCAATACTATGGCGCTAAATTGGCTTTGTTTGAAACCCGTCTCGAAGCAGATAAAGCGGTGCAAAAAGCCGCTGACGAACCTGGGACCCTGTGGATCCCTCCTTTCGACCATCCTGATGTCATCGCCGGACAAGGCACCTTGTTGTTGGATACGCTTGATCAAACCGGCGAGGTAGACGCGGTATTCGCGCCTTGTGGAGGTGGCGGTTTACTGTCAGGCACCATAATTACCGCAAGGGCTTTGATGCCCAATGCCAAAGTCATTGGTGCCGAACCATTAGCGGCAAATGATGCAGCAGAATCACTGCGACAAGGTAAAATCGTTCCGCTACCAAAACCGCCTATCACCTTAGCAGACGGGGCAGCGACGCCCAGTGTAGGACAACATACCTTCGGATTCTTAAAGCAATTGGATGCCCTTTATGAGGTAGAAGAGCCGCGAATTTTATATTGGGCTCAATGGTTACAACATCTATTGAAGCTTCACATCGAACCCACTTGCGCCATGACCATGGAAGCTGTGGTACAGTGGTTAGCCACTCAACCTCGTGATCAAAAAGTGGTTGTGCTGCTCAGCGGCGGTAACATCGATCACACCATGATGGGACGACTATGGGCTTCAAACCAACTGGACATGATTCCATCGATTGCGTCCCAAACTTAAAAAGGAACTAGACATGCGCACCTTGCTATTACTAATCCTAGCGGTCATTCATTTTCCAGTCATGGCTCAGGTCAAGCTGATGACCAATGTGAAAGGCTACACCTTGAATAATGAAGGTGCCTTGATTCAGTTCAGCCAGATGGCTTTTGAGAACGGACGGGTACTCGCCATCGGTGACGATCATTTGGTTTATCAATACCCGCAGGCCGCGAAAATTGACGGTCAGGGTAAAACCCTTCTGCCTGGTTTGATTGATGCTCACGGTCATATGCTCGGTTTGGGTCAATCGCTGTTACAAGTGGACGTGCGGGATATTACCAGCGCTAAAGCCACCGTGGATAAAGTGGCTGCATACGCCAAGGCTCACACCGATTTGGAATGGATAGTGGGTGGCGGTTGGAATCAGGTTTTATGGCCAGACAAGCAGTTTCCAAATGCAACCCAAATGGATGAAGGCATAGCCAACAAGCCCGTTTGGCTGGAGCGCATCGACGGTCATGCGGGTTGGGCAAACAGTCGAGCACTGGAGATTGCGGGCATCACGGCAGACACTCTGGACCCGCCGGGTGGCAAAATCTTGCGAGATGCTCAAGGCAATCCAACTGGGGTGCTTATCGATACAGCGATGTACTTGGTCGGACAGCACATTCCAAAGGCCAACGATGATTTCCGCAAAGCCAGTTTGGACGTGGCCAGTGAACATTTGCTATCTCTAGGCATTACCAGCATGCACGACGCGGGCATTAGCGAGCAGGACTATCAGTTTTATATCAATCAAGCTAACGCAGGCGAGTTGAGCGTCCGTATTTACGCCATGATCGTTTCTTATGATCCCAACCTAAGCAGTGTACTAAAGGCCGGAAAAATAAACGATAAAGCCGACTTTTTGTCTGTGCGAAGCGTTAAAGTATATGGTGATGGTGCTCTGGGCTCTCGAGGCGCTTCTCTGTTAGAAGACTATCATGACGCGCCGGGCAATAGAGGATTACTGGTGACACCAGAAGATCAATTGCCGGAATTATTTGATCAAGTCATTTCCAGCGGTTTTCAGATCAATTACCACGCCATCGGAGACCGGGCAAACCGATTAGCATTGGACAATTTCGCAGCCAGCTTTGAGCGGGTTGGCGGACAGTCTCTGCGACACCGTGTGGAGCATGCGCAAGTGATCGATATCAGCGACATCCCTCGTTTCAAACAACTGGGTATCTTGCCATCGATGCAGCCAACCCATGCCACCAGCGATATGAATATGGCCAAAGATCGTCTTGGTGAAGAACGCTTAAAAGGCGCTTATGCTTGGCAAAGTTTTGTCAAGCAAGGATCTCCGCTGCCCTTAGGTTCCGACTTTCCCGTGGAACTGGCCAATCCATTCTTCGGACTCCACGCCGCAGTGACCCGTCAAGATCGCAATAATCAGCCGCCGGAGGGATGGAGAGCAGAAGAATCTTTAACTTTGTTGCAAGCGTTCAAGGGCTTTACCATTGACGCCGCCTATGCGGCCCATCAGGAACAGCAATTAGGGGGCTTGACCGAAGGTAAGTGGGCTGATTTCATCTTGCTTGACCAAGATATTTTTGCCATACCAGAACAACAAATTTGGAAAACTCAGGTACTGCAAACATGGGTAGCGGGTCAGTTGGTGTTCTCTCAACAAGAGTGAAAGCCGAGTTTCTGCCGTCACTTGGGGTGCAAAAGATAGCAACTACGACTAGTCTTATTTAGTTAAATAGCGATGGGGCAGAATCACCTGCTCCAAGTTGGATTAAGTTACCGAGTCTGACACTTTTGCATTGGAGGTTCTGAGAGTGAAATTGGCCTACCGTTCAGGAAGAAACAATGGCCGTTATATCGAATACTTAGGTCAGTTGCATTGGGCTAAGGCTTTGCTTTGCAGCACGATTTTGATATGTCTTAGCTATTTGCTCTGTATCCCACCAAGCCATGCTCGAGAGGCGACGCAAAGCACTGGCTATGCTGCCATGGTCAATTTGGCAGGCCGCCAAAGAATGCTGCTACAAAAGCTCAGTAAAGAAGTCTTGTTTATTTCCCTCAACAGCGACTCGTTAGCAAACTTGACCGTTTTGGCAGACACCACCACCCAGTTTAATCAAGCACAACACGTGCTGATGTTTGGCAGCGATGAACTGGGAATTCCAAAAATTGAAGATGACTCCTTGATTAAGGACATGCAGAAGAGTCAATACCTTTGGCAACAATACTCTAACAGGTTATCTAACTCGATTCATGACCGCGCAATTGACAAAGAGCTCCTCGTATTGGTTGCGCAAACCAGTGATACCTTGCTCGAACAACTGGAAAAAGTGGTCTCTCGAATCCAGCAGATTGCTGAACAGCAATCCGACAGAGCCGATATTCCACTAGCGAAGATCATTAATGTTGCCGGCCGTCAGCGCATGCTGACCCAGAAAATGACCAAAGAATGTTTGTTGATTGAGGCCGGCCATAACGTTGAAATCAATCGTAAGAAAATGGCTAAAAGCCAACAAATCTTTGAACAAGTGTTAAAACAATTATCCAATGTAGACAGTGAGTTAGCGGTAACTGGCAGCTCCTTTCGTGCTATTCAACAACAGCTGGTTAAAGTAGAGACGTTTTATCAAGAACTTCGCCCGCAACTTACCAAGTGCGGAACCGCTAAGAGTCCCCCACTACAGGAGCAGTTTTTGAGCGTCTTGGCTCATCAGAACCTTGCACTGCTGCATGCGATGAATCGTGCCGTCGTGATGTACGAAGAATTGGCATCTCGTTAACTAGGGCCGGTTGATCATTGTTGTTTCCGCAGATTGTGGTAGGTCGGCTTCGAGCGAGAAGGCGACAGTCACAAGAAGTTCCGCTAACTACCGCTCAGACTAAACAGCAGACGTTCAACGCTTGCAGCAGTTGCGCTGGCCTTTTTCGCGTCGACTACCTGTGATTGTTATGAATTATTTAGTTAGTCCAATTTCTGATACATAGACTTCCATGGATTTTTTAATGTCGAGTTCAGAAACTTGCTCATTACATGGTTCTTCTGAGGGAAGAATTTCGATGTCTCCGCCTGTACGACAAAGCTGATACTTATGAATACACTTTAGCCCTTCATTAATCTCATCTGATGTTGGAATACAATGTTCCTGAGCGTCTATGCTCCAGATTAGGGAAGCTAAGCTAACTGCTAGACCTTCAGAAAAACTACCTTCAATTAGTGTCTTGATACGATCAATCACATTGATTCCTGATTACTCATATCGCCCCAAGCAACGGAAATGCGAGCGCTTTTATTCGCATGCATTTTCTTGTTAAATACCATCCTATCAGACATGGCCTAAATAGAACCCCAAAACACCGTCAGAACTTTCAATTTCTAGAATATCCATTATCAGCTCTAGGTATTCTCCGAAATGGTCTCGAACTTCTGTATCACTGTCTTCCACAGCTCCTAAAGCTGAACAAAATTGCTGCATTACCCATTTTTTCGTCGGGTTTTCTGAAAGCCCATTGATCAGTGAATTCAAAACGCCATCTAGCAAAACAGATAACTTCTTTTTCTCATCTTCGTTATCAATTCCAGGAAGTTCAAGAAATTTTGATTTGGATAAGAATTCTGACAGCTCGGCTATAGTTTCTGGCGAAGCTTTTATAGGTCTATCTATTACTTCGTCGAGAGGATTGCGGTTCATATACAGTCCTTGTGTATTTAACGCTTGCCGTAAACGGCACAAAATAGCAGGCTAAAATTGGCGACGAAGGAGCACAAGCCTGCTGTTTTGTGTCCATGGTTTAACGGCCTTGTTAGTTGTACGTTATTCGCCAGCCTCTAGAACCATTTGATTACGCCATACAGTTACGTTTGCCCACTTTTCATCGGTAGTTCCATTGTGCGACCAAAACACCACTTCACCATGATTATTGATGCAATAGTAATCGGAGTTGTCTTCACAGATAGGCATAAGCTCAACAGGTAAATCATAAAATTTTCGAGCACTCACCAAAGCTTCATATATGTCTGCATAACTAGGAGGATCGACGATTTCCAATGCTTCAAGAGGAGCATCCCCTAGATCATATCCAGATTTAATGAATGCCACATATTCGGGTGGAAAAGTGAAACCTAGCTTTTCTTGAGCTTCTGCAATTTCGATATCGGTAGGTATTTTCACTTCGAATTCTTCCATTTACTCTGACTCAGATTAAGTACAACTAACGTTCGACTATGGTGCGCAGTGGCGCAGCCGCTGTGTCACAGCCAAACTTGTTTGGCGGCATAAGTCGCTTGTTATACGCTAAATCTTGAACCATAAAACTTCCACCTTTTCGCCTTCGGAATATGGCTCTATAGTTAGAGAAAACTGCTCGTTATTTTTTGGCTTCAAGTGCCCTTCGTAAGCCTCATATTTATCGTATGTTCGGTGAATTAATTTAAACATATCTAAAAAAGGATATTCTGTTCTCAGTACAAGTCCAAATGCTGTGGTAGCCCCGCCATTTGTGCGATACAAAACATAGCTTTTGTTCTCGAAATTCAACCTTTCAATTTCTTCAAATGAAAAGTCAACGCCAGATGCACCAATTTCCTGATAGTCTCCATAAGAAAATAATCCAATAAAATAACAAAACAGAGATAAACCTAACACAGCAATGATACCAGTTAGTTTATACCAATTTTGCTTGATACAAATTATTGACCATAGAAAAGCCGTAGTTGGAAGTAAGATACACAAGACAGTAACAAACAAGTAATCATATTGGCGCTCAATAAATCTAAATTCATATGGAAAATCAATAATATTCAGCACACAAACAAGAGCTGTGGAAGCAAATAAAAATGAGATAATACTTCTTAGTTTTTTCTTCAACGACATGAACTCATTCTGGCGTATAACTTTTAAATAAAGGGCAAAAATACAGCGCTACAATCGCGAAGCGGCGCTGTGTTTTTGTCCCAGTGCGCCCCGCGCACGTTTTAATTTTTTTGTTAGCCTACTCTACCCCTGAGCCTTATAAAAACCAACTACACAGCAAATTTTTATAACCAAGCCGATGAAACTTGATAGTAACGCCGTTGAAAATGCAGCTGCTAGGTATGCAGGTGTAACAGGTGTCCCCCAATTAAAAGCGATTGATAAGATATTTAAGAGAGTGACTGCAATACCTATTAAAAGTGACGTGTTGCCAAAGCACTTTAAAACTTTTTGAGCAATGAGGCTTTTACCGCCACTATTTAAGTCTGCGAATGATTGCTTTATAGCTGATAGGGAATTCGCATAAATTGTAAAAGTAATACTAGGTAGCAAGACCAATAACAGAATAGTTGGAAATGTTAAATCGGTAAATAACCCTAAGGAATTACCGAACCAGAAACCCAATATCAATGTGCCGAGAAAGATGAAAAAACTTAGGAAAAACATCGTACGTTCCCAGTAGGCTAACGGCCCGCATAACGGGCAAATATACGTAGGCTAAAATACCGAGCAAAGCGAGGGAAGCCTACGTGTATTTGTCCCCTGCGAGCGAAGCGAGTGTTTATGCGATTGTTATGTTTTTTATACCACAACGTTTAACTACCAATCGGCTGCATACTGTTTGTTTGCTTTAAAAGCCTCGACTTCTAGAGGTGCTTTGTCATAACCAAATTCTGCTATGTCAGAGAAGTGCTGAGTTATCACTTGGTCAAGATTGGACCTTTCTATTTGAAGCACGTGAACCAATTCATGAGCCAATTTGGGCCTATTTAATTCATATCCGTTACGAACATAAATAGAATAACCAAAAGCCTGAGCATTGTTAGTGATACCTTCACCAATGAAGCCTAGTGCTTCACCTAATGTCTTTAGAGCGAAGTTTTCGTGTGGAAACGGAACTTCATCAAAATGTACAATCCTGACGTTCTCTGGTTTTTTAATTCCTATCTCGGCTGCCAAAGCTAATTCTCGTGAGTTTAAAGGAACTCCGGAATCCAAGCCTTTTCTTTCGGTTTCGTAAGCCCAGTCAACATATTGGGGTATCAATATATCTGAGATGATTTTCTGGTATGACAATATGGCGGTAATAATGACAACAACCAATATTAACGCTGTAAACTTAAAGAACTTCATTTAATTCAATTCCTTTTTAAAATCCCTATTAATTTGCAGAAAAACATAACGCTCCGTTAACGGGCGAGCGCAGTTTGCGAGTCCGTGCCAGTGTTGTTTGCTGGCGTTTTCGTTAAACGGCTTGTTAAGCAAACACTTACGCATGATGTCTACGAATATGTTTGATAAGACCATTATCACCAAACTCTAGAGACATTATATTAGTGCTTGTATACTCTATGACCTTATCCATGTGGCTAGGTTTGACTTTAGCGTGTTCCGTATATTTGACGAATACCACATTGCGTCCAAACATCATCTGGTCAATTTTAATTTCACTGAAGATTACCTTGTCTTTCATCTTCGCTATCATTCCTTGTCGAAGTTCTTCCTTACTTGTCGTAGTGACATTAAATTTCAGATGTTCATCAATGAATTCATCAGCCAAAAATGAAATGAAATGATCTATGTCTTCAACGGTTGTGTTTGGTTGTTGCCTCGCATTTTTCGCTTGTATGAATGCTTCAGCTTTTTGTTTTAGCTCACTTTCAGACAATGTCTCATCCGCAAAAGCAGTTAGTGAGAAAATAATTAAGGAAATTAACGTAATTACAAATTTCATTGGACTATCCTTGTTTGCTTAACGACAAGCTAAGAGGATTTTAGAGTTTGGCTAAAATTGGCGAGGCACGAGCCGAGCCAAACTTTAAAATTCCTTGCTTGAGCGCCTTGTTAGCATTGCCTTTTAACGAGACAAAGCTTTTTATTTTTACAATTACGTAGATGGCATAGGTAACCCAAAGGTAAATACAAAATCCCTGGTACCACTAAGCCTAACCAACTACCCGAATATTCAATTGCGACTATTCCTAATACGAAGAATGTGGCAATTGAAATGATATTAACAATAGCGCTTGCGTTGGCACCCTCAAATGTACTTGTTTCACCGCAAAAATTACATTTGTAGTGATTTAGTTTGGTTTGTTTTGCCCACATCGAAAACACATTAAAACTTGAATGACAGTTTGGGCAGTTTACATTAAGGTTTTTCATCAATAGTTTGTAGTAATGCTAACGCCGCAACCAACGGCCAAAAGTTGATGGCGCATTTGTTGCGCCGTTTGCAATAAATGTGACAGCGAGTTTTGGTCCGATTTGCGTTGCCTTGTTATGCATTACAAGAGCCACCATAACAATTGAATGTTGACGAATAACGTGGCTGTTGAAAGCGCCACAACGCCAGAAGACCGTTTGGATTTACCAAATACCTTATACCTTTTAGCTTCAATTGCTATTGCAACCAATAGTATCGTGCAAGTCAGGCCTACAGCCCCAAGCCCGAAATGTTCCTCTTCCAAAAACACGCCCACTGGGCGCATCTCCACCTCACTGCTCGGGGCAATTGGGCTCACTATTAATCTGTAAAATTCGCCATAAGTGTCTAGCAGTCCAAAGTTAACAAACAAATCATATGAAACCAATGTGACACAGACCGCGATTACTAACAAAACAATTGGTAGTTTATTCATTTTGTCCACAATGCATAACGCCCTAATAATGGGCTAAAAATAGTTTGCTAAAATGTTGAGGAACGAAAACAGCAAACTGTTTTTAGTGATCTTCCCCCGCAAAAATGGACACCTCCATTTTTTAATTTGCTGCCAACTCAAACTCGGCAGGTGTTTTATATCCTAAGCTCGAATGCAAACGCTGTCTATTGTAGAAGTAATTCAAGTACCCCTTTAACCTAGAGTGCAAGTTTGTTGCTTTATCGAACCTATTCCCTCGAATTAGGTCTGCCTTTAATGAATGAAAAAAGGACTCCACTTCAGCGTTGTCTGTGCAGCATCCAGGACGGTTCATGCTGGCCGTAATATTGTGGCTCGCCAAAAAGGTTTGAACCACATGTGCTCGGTATTCAGCGCCTCTATCTGTATGAAATACAATGGCATTCATGGGTTTTCGTTTTTTCATAGCAAGCTTAAGTGCTTTAAGAGTCAACTTAGTGGTTTTATTGTTCCCAAATGCCCAACCGACAATACGGCGTGAAAACAAATCGATGACGACCGCCAAATAGTGCCAGCTCGTCCCCACCTTCAAGTAGGTTATGTCACCTGACCACTGTTGGTTAATTGCCGTAGGTTTACCGATTTCTTTGCGTCTGTTTTCAATCTCGCTGTAGAAGAGCTTAACCTTTGCAGGCTTGCTGTAAGTCCTCAATGCTCGCGCTTGTAATCCATTTTCCTGCATCAAACGCGCCACACGCTTTCTGCTCGTTCTAACGCCTTCTCGTTTAAGGGCCTGGAATATCCTAGGACTGCCGTACGTTTGATGATTTGCATTAAAGACTCGCTCTATTTGAGATAGCAAATCAATGTCAGAAATAGCACGAGCCGATATTGGACGATTGCACCAAGCATAATAGCCGCTGCGAGAAACCTTCAGCCAAGAGCATAAGTATCTGACGCCTAGCGTTTGACCGAATCTTTGGATGAATCCAAATCGTTCTGATGTACTTCCGCCAGATACCGTTGCCACTTTTTTAGCAGGTCATTCTCCTGCCTCAAACGTTCGTTTTCTTTTTTGAGCTTTTGAATTGAACCAAGCTCTCTTTTAGTCGGGACTTTACTCATTAATTCATTGCTGCTTTGGTAGCGGGACGTTTGGGAAAATTTACCTTCTCGATATTCTTTACGCCAACGGCTTAGCATTAGCGGGTGAATATCAAGTGCTTGAGCAACATCCTTGGACATTACATCGTTCTGTAAGCTTAGTTCGACTGCCTTAATTTTGAAATCTATCGGATAAAACCATGTCTTTCTTGGTTGTGTATATCGAGGCATTTTGCCCTCCTCATTGTAAAGAGGAGGTGTCCACTAAAACGGGGGAGGAACATAGTCCTTATTTATTAGCTTGTTAGGTACACTTTGCACCCAGTTACGTTTTATAAACTTTACCGCAGTAATTACTACTAAAGCAATGATGCCGCCGTAGTAAAATGTTTGGAACGGCATTTGAAATAGGACATCTAAAAGTTGCCCACCAAACCTGATGTGCTCCGCACTACCAATGTACGCAAAAAGCATGAAAACAGGAAAATAGTGATATTTACTTTTAGGGCCGAGAAAGTATGAAACTAAGATAAACACACACCCAGCAAATATCTTGGGCCATTGGCTACACACGTAAGAACTATTATCAGGAAAACAGGCATCAAAAGCAGGACTTGGGAACCAAAAAATAACGAAAAGTGCTATAGCGAGAGCTAGAATACTTTTGCCAATATTTAAGAATATGCCTGAACTATCCATGTGTACCTAACGCCGCAACCAACGGCCAAAATTTGATGGCGCATTTGTTGCGCCGTTTGCAATAAATGTGACAGCGAGTTTTGGTCCGATTTGCGTTGCCTTGTTATATGCCAACTTAAAACAACCTTTAAATACAATCTAATCCAGTGTAGCAGCCGGTAACTAATACAAAAAATGGAAACCCGAAACTAGTTACAAGTGAAAAAGCGAGTGCCATTGAATGAGTAACTATTGCTCCTTCAAAGTTGCGGCTTAAATAAGCGAAATATAGGAAAAGAAGAGTTGGCACCGCTGCTATTATCAAGTTTGTAAATAATAGATTTAGAGGCTGAATTTCTCTCGCATAAGAGCTGCCTTGACCAAAGTAGAAATAAAGACAAAGGCAAATAGTTATTAAGGCCGCCATTCCCGAAGACGCAACTATCCCCTTTTTTCTATCTGCCAAAATCAACAATTCAATACACGATAATGCGACTAAAAAAATCACTATGTACATCAATAGTCGAATCTCCTTCTTGGCATATAACGCCAAAACCAACGGCCAAAAGTTGATGGCGCATTTGTTGCGCTGTTTGCAATAGATGTGACAGCGAATTTTGGTCCGAATTGTGTTGCCTTGTTATATGCGACTTTAATCACTGCCACCGCCGTCTCCAGCAGAATCGTAACTACCTAGTTTGCTAGCACCGCCACCAAACTCTCTCCCCCTCCTAAAAGCCACATCATGACTTTTGTTTACTCGCCAAAAAATGAGCGCGCCAAGAAGTGGTATTAACCAAACTAATACTGTTTGAGCTGATTTTTGAAATGTATCAAGATCGTCTCTTTTAAGGATAAACATGGATACAAAAAAGCTCACAACTAAATACAAACTGAGTGCGAAGTAAGTTAGCGCTTCTATCATTTCATCCACTTTCTGAGCATATAACGCTTTGCCAATGGGCAAATGCGAACGTTGTTGGGCGAAGCCCTGTGAGTATTTGTCCCAGCCGCGCTTTTTGCGGCGAAATTAGGCAACTTGTTATGTGTGACCGACAACCACTGCGAAGCACAATATTTTATCTGTACCAAAACTTGCCTCTCCTGGCCAACTCGTTTTCCAAAGGTTGATACCATAATAATCATGATCTAAGAAAATAGATTCTTCATCCATCATTCCTGCGCAGAAATACTCTATAACGGTACAGTTATCCAATTTTGATAACTCCCAGGGTTTATCAAAGTCTATTCCTGTATCAATCGTTATCGGGAGTAACTTTTCAAAATACGATTTGTTTTCTGATTTAAATTCATCCCAATCCTTCTGAGAGGAATCATCAAGCGAGTAATTGCTATAAACTTTTGATGTCAGAGCAATATCTAATTTCATGGCAGAAAATACACATAACTTTTAAATAAGGGGCGCAGGCGCGTGGGGCATAATGGCGAAGCCGCACCGCGTGCTTGCGTCCCAGCCCGCGCAGCGGGCGAACTTGATTTTTTTGTTATGTGACTTACCCAAAAAAACAAGCGTATTCATCATGACCTATAACGGCAAAGACTTGCTCAATAGTTTTTACATACATATTTGGCTCATAGCCATGCCATTTTAGATCTTGTCGCATCCAGAAAATTTTCCATTTACCTTGAGCGCGGATAAAAGTTGCTTTAGCCATATCCAGGTCATGATATTCATTTGGGCTGTTCCAAACAGGACGTGTTTCATATATATAAACTGATTGCTTCTCCAGCCGCCAACCAATGTCTAACTCATTTCTAATATGCACTGGCGGCCTACGCTTATTTAAAAAAGCGTTGGCAGCTTTTTCTATCTTCTTTATTTCGAATTCACTTAAGGCCATAAAAGTTAAATTTTCCACCTGTCACATAACGCAAAGCTAAGGGGCAATTTGAGTTGGCTATACTGCGCGAAGCGCCAGCCAATGAAAAATTGTCCCAGCGAACGAAGTGAGTGAATTTAAGCGCCTTGTTATGGGTAAGTTGTTTCATATTCTCCCAACATTGAATCTAGTCTCACGAAAAGAGGGTCTGAAGCAAACTTGTCTGCGTCTTTTTCAAAACTCATCTCTATATATTCGTGGATGATTTTGTATTCTCTAATGTTTGTTACTTTGTCTGCTTTAATTATTGGTTGAACCTGAAAGTCAAATACGTGTCGGTCAAAAACGATAAAACCAAACCGCATTAGAAGAACTGCCGAGCACATCAACAGAACCACAATAACGACTAGCACTTTCATGTTCACTCTCTTACCCATAACGCCGCTATCATTTGCGGCAAATAGTGCAGTGAGTGAAACGAACGAAGCTTTTTGACGTCAAATGCATAGCTTTGTTAGCTGCTCTCTGCGAATGTAAATTGAACACCCTTAAATGAAATGCGTACCTCTAGGGGCAGTAGCTTTTCACTTTCTTTTAGGCCAACATCAACTCTAAGATCATCGATTTCTTCCTCCAACAGGTCAAGAAGATTGATATTTATATCCCATTCCTTTTCGGCGCCGAACAAGCAAATACAATGTCCCGAGTTTACTACATAGCCATCTATTTTCTTTCCAGATTCAGTTACAAAATTGGCCTTTCGGTGCTCAAACATAAATGAGCCAACTTTAGTTTCTTCTGGAACCGCGAACCAATACTCGTCAGACCAACCAACTTTCTCCAACTCCGCTGATACCACTTGACGGTCAAAACCAAGTTCTTCGAGAGATTCGATGTCATCAGGTTCATAGTATTGAGCCCATGTAAGAGATTCTTCGAAATGCTTCCGGTTTAGGTCTGTATATTTAATTAGTTCGAATTTCATTTTGTACAGCTAACGTTTCTGGTTCACGACCCAGTGCTCTTTGCTGGTGTCGTGTAACAGGTTGTTAAGCGATGGCAAAACAACCATATAAGTTGAGTTCATCTCGGTTGTCCTGACTGCAAATTTAAGCCGAGTATCCGGATCCGGGCACATTGCATAGTTTGACTTCCTTGCTTTAGTGTCTTGCTTTGCCCTTTAGAAACGAGTTTCTGAGGCGACGCAAGACGCTAAAGCGTACACGAAAGTTGAAAACTATTTAACTGTACCAAGGTTCGGTTTTTAGCCTTAGTTTTGATTTCTGTACTTCTTTGGTATCTTGCCCGGCGCTTAACGCTCCAATTTGTGGCGTTTGCGAGCGCTTTGGCACGAAGTGCCAGCGAGTAAACGTCCAAACAAGATTGGCTTGTTATGTGTTTTGTTCTGTAACATTGGCATCAAGTATTGATTTAAACGTAAGGATTTGATCATAGAGTTTTGCTGTAGTTAGCGTATCTAGTCTACCTGCAACGGCCTCTTCTAACTTAGTATATATACCAAGATACTTTTTAAATTTTAGCTGTTCTTCGCGAGTAAGGTTGTTACGTAAAATCATTTCTTTATATGTGTGAGCTTTCAAAGACAACGTCAATACATGATGCTCAATAAATTGATGAGTTAAATCATCTTCCAGTTCGTCAACATCTATTTCATTAAGGATGTTTATAACCTCTTTTTGCAAGGACTCTAATGATTCAATTTGCATATTGCCCCCAACCATGAAAACACATAACGCCCTGCATCACTGGGAAAATGAAGCTACAGAGCGAAGCGGCGTAGCTTTATTTTTTCCAGTGAATGCAATTGTTATGCATTGCTTATGCTTTCTACCCATACCAAATACTCTTTCTCTTCTTTAACCTGAAATTTTTTATATTTTTCAGGATCTTTCTCTTGAAGCCCCCAGTGTCTTGATGAGTGCGGATATTCTGCCGCACAGAGCAAGTCTCGGTAATCAGTACATGCAAGATCAATAAATGATTCCAGTTTTTCTGGTTCTTGTGATGCCAGATAAAGAACACCAAGTCTTACCCTGGATTTTTCTCTATGGAATGTTTCGGTCCCGTAAACTTCAAGAAGCTGTTCAACTTCTTTTCTTTTTTCCTCTTCTGGATACAGCGCTCTTAGAGCAACCGGAATAAGTGATTGGTAATCAATATTCATAGGCATAACGCTTTTATAAGGGGCCCGCGCAGTTTGCGGGTCCCTTGCCGCGCTTTTCAGCGGCAACTTGCTTAATGAACTTGTTATATTGCATTACCCACCCACTATCAATAATTTAATAACGAATACAGGCGCACCTAAACCAATCAAAATAGCTATACCGGCTTCAATTACATGCAAGAACTTAAAAAGTGGGTTGGATTTTTTGAGTTCAAATATCCAGCTTTCTCTAAACATTTTACTGAAGAGAAATAACCAGAAACCGAATACTAAGGTGAGCAACTCCATCTTCAAATACTACCTATCCGTTGGCTTTTACAGATCAATCAAACACCATGCAATATAACGCTTTGTATTTGCGGCGCAGACTTGCTGGCTAAAATTGCGAGGCACGAGCCAAGCCAGCGAGGATGTGTCCGTAACATACGTTTGTTATTGCGCCAACCTTTGAGCTTTCGCGGCTTTGCCGCCACCACGAGTGTGCACAACAACATGATTAAAATTATTACCCATAGACTAAACCAACCTTGAACAAAACCACAACCGATATTTCGTGGTCCCCATTGGAGCAATGTTAAGACAACTGGCGCAATCGGTGTGAAGAGCAATCCCGTTTAAACAGCCTTGCCCGATTGGCAAAACAACCACCTGTTTGCTCGGAGATTTGAGCGGAAATCCACTTCTGAATTGGACTAAGCTTTAGAGAGAACCCGCGCTATAACATCTTATTATGAAGACTTCACAGTAACACACAGTGGGTTTCATGCAACAAATCTCCATATTCGTATTTAATATCAGTAGCTTACAACCTTTCCAACACAAAAAAACACCGTTTTATATGCGTATTACTGAGACTTCTCAGTAATAACGGGCTAAATTTGCAATCTAGTATAAGTAAATCAATGCGTTAGCATTTTTAGATGCGTCAATGTGTGTGTTACTAAGACTTATCATTAATTACAAATACAAATCATACCCCATTTTCAGCAATGATGGGGCCTACAGCATGATTATGACGTAAATTTATTGCGTGTTACTGAGACTTCTCAGTAATTACAAACGCCAAACTATACAAAAACCCATATATCGCGCAGGGTACAAGCCAATTAATCCAATTTTATGATGCGTGTTACTGAGACTTCTCAGTAATTCCACGTCATTATTTATTGGAGATATTCATGGGACAGAGCCCTTTTCTAGAACAAATTCGCAATATCATGCGCACCAAGCATTACTCTATCCAAACAGAAAAATCCTATCTGTTGTGGATTAAACGTTTCATTCTGTTTAACCAGAAGCGTCACCCGAAAGAGTTAGGTGAGCAGGAAGTGACTGACTTCCTAACTTACCTGGCCGTTAAACGCCATGTCACCTCATCAACACAGAACCTTGCGCTCTGCGCTATCGTGTTTATGTATAAGCATGTATTCGAGCGTGAACTGACCTTGCTACCCGATACTGTGAGAGCCCGCGCACCCAAGCGCGTACCCACAGTGCTTAGTCATGAAGAGACACTTATCATAATCAGTCAGATGAGTGAGAAGTACAAACTGGCCTTCTCGTTGCTTTATGGTTGTGGGTTACGTAAAGCAGAGTTACTTAAACTCCGCATTAAAGATATCGACTTTGCTGGCAAGAGCGTATTTGTCTTTCGCGGCAAAGGAGGAAAAGACCGCGTGACTATGCTGCCAAATAATCTGGTCCTTGCGCTGAAGAAGCAAATAGAGTCAGTGAAGGCCTTGCATCAACGCGACATTTCTGAAGGTGGCGGTGAAACTAGTCTCCCCCCAGGACTTGCAAGGAAGTATCCGTATGCGATTAAAGAGTTTAAGTGGCAGTATCTATTCCCATCGACCACTCGATGCCAACATCCCGTGGATGGTTACTACTGTCGTCATCATTTGCATTGGACAGCATTGACTAAAGCTCTACGGGCAGCCGTGAAGAAATCCGGTGTCACGAAGCACGTAACTGCACATACGTTCAGGCACTCGTTTGCTACACAGTTGCTTCTTTCAGGTGCTGACATACGAACAGTGCAAGAGCTTCTTGGACATAATGATTTGCGAACAACACAAATTTACACGCATGTCATTGGTCAGCATTCTTCTGGAACAACGAGCCCCTTGGATAGGTAAAAATAAGCTAAAAAGTCGAAAAATAGCGGTTGCTCTGCTTAGTTGCGAACGACCGCTCCACACCCTAAACGTCAATTCAGACTGGATTTAGCGAGGATCGGCAAACGGCACAAAGAATTAATACGAAATATTTAAATACAACCACCTGCATTCGTTTTTTCTGCAGAAAAACTAAGCCTTTTCTAACCTTAGAATGCACCTAGCCGTTTTACGTTGTCTTTAAATATCAGGCTACAACGCTTTGACCATGTAGGTGTAGGGCAAGACTTCCACTGCCGTGTTGTCGGGATAAGCTTGAGGTTTGAACCCCAAAGACGAATACAAGGCAAGGGCAACATGGTTGTTGGGTTCCACAAAAAGTGTCGCTTCACGGGCAGTGTTTTGTTGTTGTGCATGCTCAAGTAAGGCCGTTACCAAAACCCTGCCAAGCCCCTGCCCTCTGAATTCAGGGTTGATCACCAAGCGTGCAAGATGGTGTCTTTCAAGCCGAAGGTAATACTGTCCAAAGCCAACTAGTGGCTGGGTTTGAGAATTCAGTGAGAAACTAGGCCGTTGACCAATAAGCGAAAAATCGTCATCGGTCAGTGGGAAATCGATGCCAGGCCCCGCCCAATCATGCAATTGTGCAGGGCTTTGAAACCAGTGCAGTAACGGGCTGGCATACTGACTCAGTTTCTCTGTGGGGATTAACGATAAAGTGTACTTATCCATTTTTTCTCATCAATAAACGACCAACTCCAACTTTTCCACTGTTCACTTAAGCCTTTTTCTATTGCTTTTTCCAGTGACAGACCAGCTGATTTCATTGCTAACACTTCTGCTTGTGTGGCTTTGATCATATCCACAAAGGTCTTTAGATCACCTTTGTTCGCTAACGGGCCGTGTCCAGGGATGATTTGGGTGTCATCGTTAATCATCGACAACATGGTTTCGACATTTTTAATGTAGCCATTCACATTGCCCCCTGCACCCAAATCGATGTACGGAAACAGTTTGTTGAAAAACAAATCCCCTGTATGCAACACATTAGCCGACTCAAAGTACACCACACTGTCTCCATCGGTATGGCCGTTAGACAGATGGGAAACTTTAATGGTGTCACCGTTAAAGTGGAAAGTAACACCTTGCGCGTAGGTTACGACCGGCAGTTCAGCATGAACATGATCGTCCTTCGCCGCCAGTCGAACTCGGACATTGTCGTGGGCAAACACGGTAGACTCACGTACTTCGGTCATAAACTCATTACTACCCGTATGATCGCCGTGATAATGAGTGTTAATCACATATTTCAATTTGCCTTGTTCGATTTCGTTCAAGGCATTGGATATGCGTTCAGCCAGCGGCGCAAATTGGTCATCAATGATCAACAAGCCTTCTTTGCCTGCAGAGACACCAATATTGCCGCCAGAGCCGGTCAACATGTGCACCGAGCCCGCCAAATGGGTGCTTTTAATTTCTACCTTGGCGAATCGGTCGTCCGCTAGGCTTAAACTGGATACAAAAGTCATCAGCGTCGCCGCTACAGTAAGGTACAGTCGATTTTTCATGGAGATTCCTATGATTATTTTTGTGTGCCTATAGGTTGTCGTTTTATCAACAAATAGATCAAAAGCCCGGTACACAATTACCGGCATCTTTGTTTATGCTGACCACTATCCATGTTAGTTTTTAGTACATACTCATGGGATTGTGAATCTAAGATGGCTGTAAAACAACACCACACCACCATAATAATTATCGTACTTGGATTATTGGCCTCGATATTGGTCAAATTATACGTCCCTGCAAACTGGTTAGAAACCCAGCTTCAATATCCTGTTGTACAGGACAGTCAAGGTCACTGGTCGTTCGAAAAAAATGGCAAATTAAACCGAATTGATAACATCGTTCCCTATTCCCAGGCGATTGTTCGTCAAGAGGCTTTGTCTGGTCTATCAACAGCACCTGAAATTCGACAGCAGTGGGTGCAAATAACCCAAGAGAGCAATCCTATTTTGCTGAAAGCAGAGTTTCACTATGGCTGGTGGTCACTGTTGCCAGCGGCGTTGGCGATTATCCTTTGTTTGGTCAGCAAGGAACCGTTACTCGCGCTGTTTTGTGGAATTGTCTCCGGAGGCTTGATTTTAGGACGCTACGACATCAGTGCTGACGTATTAATCCCCAATATTGGTACACAAAGCGCCGCGTCCATTCTGATACTGTATTTGTGGTTATTGGGTGGTTTGATGGGGATCTGGGGTAAAACCGGTGCCGCCCAAGCCTTTGCCCAAATGATGAGTGAACGCTTTGTGCGAGGGCCACGTTCGGCAAAATTGGTGACTTGGTGTCTCGGTGTGTTGTTTTTTCAAGGTGGCACCATGAGCACAGTATTGGTGGGTACAACAGTTAAACCCATGGCGGACAAAGCCCAAGTTAGCCATGAAGAACTCAGTTATGTGGTCGATTCAACCGCCTCTCCCATTGCCTCGGTCATTGCCTTCAACGCTTGGCCCGCCTACGTACAAGCATTTTTGTTTGTGCCCGGTGTGGCTTTTTTGGCTACAGAGCAAGATCGAATCCAATTTTTCTTCGCCAGCATTCCCTTTAGTTTTTACGGTATTTTCGCTGTTTTAGGCACCTTATTGCTTAGTTTGAACTTCACTATGTTCTCCGGAAAAGGCTTAAAACGAGCCATTGATCGTGCTCGATTGACAGGCCAACTTGACGGAGAAAATGCCAACCCCATCAGTGCAAAGGAGTTGCATCAAGTGTCAGTGCCTGCTGGCTATCTTTCTCATTGGTTGGAATTTGTTGTGCCTCTAACTAGCTTGATTCTGGTGGCAATATTAACTTTTGCTGTTAGTGGCACACCGCAAATACATTGGGCTTTCGCCAGTGCCTTGCTAATTGCCATTGCGGTCGCCATGGTCAAAGGGATGACACTACGTAATGTACTCGATGGCTTAAGCACAGGTTGGAAAGGTGTGGTCGTCGCTTCCATTATCCTCATGTTAGCCATCACCATCGGCGCAATCAGTAAAGAACTGGGGGGTGGCATATTCTTGGTTGAATTACTTGGCGAACAATTGCCTTTTTGGATGATGCCGGTGCTGCTTCAGTTGCTAACCATGCTCATTGCATTTTCCACTGGAACCAGTTGGGGAACTTACGCAGTGGCATTTCCTTTAGCGATGCCGCTAGTATGGGCAGTCGCCCAAAATGAAGCCCTCGCGCAGCCTGAAGTGTTTATGATGGTATGCTTCGCGGCGGTTCTTAATGGTAGCGTTTACGGCGATCAATGCTCGCCAATATCAGATACCACCATATTAAGCTCGATGACCACCGGTTGCGACTTGATGGACCATGTCAAAACCCAAATCGTGCCGGCTACCTATGCAGCGGCACTCGCGGGTGTTATGTGGACTTTGACGGTATTGATTTGGTATTAATATCAACCGAATCAGTGGGTTAATTCGTCTAATTTTGCGCGATTGCGTCGCGACAAGGTGAGCACCTCGCCACTTTGCAAAATCACTGAGTAATCGCCCTTATCGTTTGGTCGCAACTCTGAAATCGCACTGCGACGGACAATGGATGAGCGGTGAATTCGCACAAAGATTTGCGGATTGAGCTGCTCCTCCAGGGCTGATAGCGTCTCTCGATGTAAAATATGTTTCCCGTCGTTAAGGTGAATCTCAGCGTAGTTGCCCGCACCAGAGATGTAATCGATCTGGTCGACATCGACCAACCTGATGCGTCCTGGGTCTCTAATCACCAAACGATCTCGATAGGGCTTGTGGTGATCTGCCAACATCTGTTGGATCACTTCGCCCAACTTAGAATAATCATCCTGACGATCTTCTTGGATTTTACCCCGGGCTCGATGCAGAGCTTTATAGAATCGGTCATCATCAAAGGGCTTCAAAATATAATCGATGGCACTTAATTCAAAGGCCTCTACGGCATGTTCATTGTATGCTGTGACAAAAATAATGATGGTCTTGTTAGTCACCTGTTTGGCGATATCGATGCCCGATATTCCGGGCATTTCTATGTCCAAAAATACGATATTAGGCTCGAACTCATTGATCATAGACAGCGCTTGATTGCCATCCTCAGCTTCGTAGATTTGCGCGATATCCGTCTCATCTCGCAATAAAATTTTGATCGTCTCTCGAGCCAAGTTTTCATCATCGGCTACTAGAATACTAAGCATCCTTTCCTCCAATTGGTATGGCTAAAACGGTCTCAAATAAATCGTCATTCAATGGATGAAGCTCCAATTTAAAGTGGCTATAGAGTCTGGCTAATCGTTCCCGGGTGTTGCTCAAACCAATACCAAAACCTTCGTGTTGGTCGTTCTTTGCCACTTTGTTGGTTAGGATAACCATCAATTGCTTATCGCTGCGCGTGATGTCCAAGTTGAGTAAATTCTTATTCGATTCTAACTGCGACCCATGTTGTACCGCATTTTCTACTAAAGGGTGTAACAACATGTTGGGGATCACCAAATCTAGACAGTCTGGTTGCACATTGATATGGGTATCAAGTTTCTCTGAAAAACGCATTTTTTGTATTGCTAAGTAACTGTTAATAAATGCGATTTCGTCTTTTACTGTAATCTCGTCATGGTTCTTAGTTTCCAAAATTTTGCGCAACATAACGCTTAACGCAGACAGAGCAGAAACCGCATCTTTATCTCGTTTGAGTCGGACCAAACTCGCGATAGTATTAAGGGCATTGAACAAAAAATGCGGATTCAATTGGGAACGAAGTGTTTTTAGTTGTTCCTGCGTTAATGCGTGATTTAGCCGTTTGAGTTCTAACCGTTCTTGCAGTGCATTGTGATAAAAACGGATCGCCATAGCCCCTGCCAGCACGCTGATATACATAATGATATCCAGTTGTGCATTGGTCGTGATGGTTCTCATCAGGAAATGGCTGAATTGGTCGATTGTACGGTCAGTAAAAAGAATGATTAGCGCGTGGGCTAATGACCAATACAGCGGCATGATCCCCAGTATTACCCCTGTGTGGAGTACCACTTTACCGACAAAATGGATACGGGTTGACTCTAAAAATATGACCAGTTTAAAGATAAATACGGTGATGAAGATCCACAACAAGAACCAAGGTGATATGGAAATCCATATGTCGATCCAGTTTGGCTCAACCACTGTTTGCTGTAAGGCTCTGTATTTGATGTGAGTGTATAGCGCATGCACAGCCAACCAAAAGAACACATTGGCGAACCAAAAGTAGCGGTTAAAGAAACGTTTTGACGTGCTCATGGCTATCACTTTTTAGACGAAAGTCTAATTAACATATCCGTGTTTTCACAATTAATCTACATTTCAGTGTGTAAATATATACGTCTAAGTTCAATTCATGCGCCCTCCCATTCACACCACTGCCCCGCCCCATCGATCCAAGATGGTGCAACATGAAAGTCAAAGCACGCTCTCCAAAGTTTATATTTTCTTCTTATTATTCAATTGGATATATCCATAAATGTGATTTTAAAAATAACAAAAATGAGAAAGGCCACTCCCATTAATCAAAAGTTCCCCCCACTTATCCTGAAAATTCGACCTCTGGTCACAGAGTTACCACCCCCTGTGGATAGCCGCTAGTGCTGGATGAGACGAAAGCCTAATTTAGTCTCAGGCAACTGAATTGCCGTCAACTTATAACAATGCAGACTTTTCTGACTCATTTGGCAGTTTGAGATTGGGAAATGCAGGGGAGAACAACATGTTTACAAGCACCAAACTGGCGCGCTCGGTCAAAATCGCACTGTGTTTGGGTGCGATTGCAGGCATCAGCTCGCAATCCGCCTTGGCACAAGAAGATCCAGCGGCAGAAGCAAAAGATTTAGAGAAAATCTCTATTACCGGTAGCCGTATTCGCGCGCCCGGTGTGGAGTCTTCGAGCCCCATATTCTCTTTGGGCGAAGAGGAAGTGGGCTATCTACAAACACCCGAATTCGAACGCATCATTCGCTCCTTACCTGCCACCATTCCAGCCGACGGTGGTAACGTAAATAATGGTACTGCAGGCGCAGCCACCATCGACTTGCGGGGCTTGGGCGCGCAACGTAACTTAGTGTTGCTCAACGGCAAACGCATGGTTCCATTCAACTTCAACGGGCAAGTGGATACCGCCAACATTCCAACCGCATTGATTGATCGAATTGATGTGGTCACCGGTGGTGCATCGGCCGTTTATGGTTCCGACGCAATCTCCGGGGCCGTCAACGTTATCCTCAAAAACAATTTTGAGGGTGTGGCCATCGACTTAAACCACTCTGAGACAGGAGATCAGGACGGCGATCAAAATAATCTGGCGATCACCATTGGTTCTAATTTCGACGGTGGTCGGGGTAACGGTGTGGTCTCAGTTAGCTGGATGGACCGAAAGTCTGTGCTGTTGGGTCAACGGGATCTAGGTCAATTCGGGATCAATTCAAACACCGGCTCGGGTTTAGAGGAGTTTTTAAACGGTGAGCAAGCGCAGTTGCCAATTCAAGGTTGCGGTGGCCCCAATGTTGTTGATATCAACGGTAGTGGCTCAACAACCGCAATCCCGACGCGTTTTGAGTTGATTGGTACAGGCGTTTCCGGTCAGTTTAGGGAAGATGGCACTTTGGGTCCCAACTGTAGTTTGTTCAACTTCAACCCCTTCAACTATTACCAAACGCCTGCAGAGCGATACTCTGCAACAGCATTGGTAAATTATGCCATCAATGATGACATTGAGTTCTACACCTCTTTCAACTTTACCAATACCACGGTGGTGCAACAGGTCGCGCCCTCAGGCACTTTCGGAGAGAGCTTTAACCTACCTCTGTATAACCCATTAATCGGTTCACAGGCCTTATCGTTTATTATTGACGGTGCAAATGCTGCGGTGACCGACGGTTCACTAGTCAATGGCGGCAGTTGGACCGACGCAAATAACAATGGCATCGTTGATACAGAGGACTCCTTGAGTGTTCGTTTACGTCGTCGAACCTTAGAACTAGGCGCACGCTCCGAACGCTATGATGCTGAAATTTGGCAAATCAATACCGGTGTCCGTGGTGCCTTGTATCAAGATTGGGAGTTTGATTTTTCCTATCAGTATGGCGAAGCCAACCGGACAACGGTGCGTGATGGCTATACCAACCTAGGCAACATTCAAAATGCACTCGATACACGCGATGGTGTTACCTGTGCCGTGGGTGGAAACTGTGTGCCAATCAATTTGTTTGGCGGTTTCGGCACCATTACTGAACAGGCAGCGGCATATTCAAGAGCAATTGCCCTTCAACAACAAAAGTACGAACAAGAAATCATTTCATTGGTACTTAATGGTCCAGTAGATTTTATTGAACTGCCAACTGCTTCATTGCCTCTTTCAATGAGTGTGGGCTTAGAACACCGCACTGAAACAGGCTTACTAGAGCCGGATGAGTGTCTGAAAGAATCACCGGCAAGTTGTCAAGGTGGTGCTGGTGGTAACTTGTTGCCGATTAAAGGCGGGTACAAAGTCAGTGAATTCTACTTCGAGGGTATTTTGCCCATCTTTGATGGCAAGTCATTCGCTGAGTCCATGGACTTAGAATTTGGTTATCGTTCATCAGATTTCGACACAGTAGGCAGCACTGATTCTTGGAAACTGGGTTTCAACTGGCGTCCTATCGAACCTTTATTGCTTCGCGTGATGCAACAAAGAGCAAACCGTGCACCTAACGTAGGGGAAATTGCTTCGCCTGTAACCTCAGGGTTAGATAACGCCGTACTGGATCCTTGTTCCGTTGCTAATGCCGGCAATATCGATGCAACTTTGCGCCAATTGTGTATCTCTACAGGTATGACCGACGCACAAGTGGGCGTAATCCCAGACATTATCTCTGGCCAGATCAACACCTTTAACGGTAGTGACCCAGCCAATCCTCCAGGACCGGAAGAGGCCGATACCTTTACCGCCGGTTTTGTGTGGACCCCAGATTTTGCTTGGGCGAATGATTTTACCCTGTCAGTGGATTACTACGATATCGATATTCAAGACATCATTGGTAACTTCTCCGCTCAAGAGATCTTGGATTCTTGTTATATCAACGGTGATGCCAATGAGTGTGCGAAGATCAATCGTGTTGGTGGTGATCTCACAGGCTCAGCAGCGGGTGTGAATCAGTTCACAACCAACCTCAAGTACCTGCAAGCTGAAGGGATTGAAGTAGCCTTTAACTTCAATTTTGACTTGCAAGACTGGGGTAACTTAGCCTTCTCAGGTAACATCAACAAATACCTAACACAGGAGTCTCAGAGCTCTGATACTGTGCCGGTTCTGGATTGTAAAGGTTACTATGGCACCAGTTGTGATCCTTTGTCTGACTTACGTTGGATTCAGCGTACTACTTGGACAATCGATGATATTACAGTGTCATTGTTGTGGAGACACATCAACTCCGTTCAGGTTGAGCCTACAGAGCGCAACTTGAGATTCGAAGCATTCAGAAGTATTGAGTCTTATGACTACTTTGACATCTTTGCCAGTTACACCTTTACCGACAATGTGACGTTCACAGTCGGTATCGACAACATGTTCGATAAAGATCCACCGGTATTGGGTAACGATGTGGGTGATACCAGCTCAAACTCAGGTAACACCTTCCCAAGTAACTACGACACTCTAGGTCGTATCTACAAAGCGGGCTTGAAATTTAAGTTCTAAATGAGTGTGAAGCGAAGTGGAACGGAGCAGCAATGCTCCGTTTTTTTATGTGTTTTGTGGCGTAGAAAGATGCTTTTTTAACAAGTCTACGTTTCTGACGTTAGCTTTGAAGTAGAAATCAAAGAGATCTCCCAAGATGGGGATAGAGCCAATGAAGAACTCAAGGGCGATGTTCCACAACATTTTCAGTTTGATCGCCGTTGAGGTTTTAATCTGCAAGGACAAAACAAACAAATACAACGAGATCAGCAATCCTATTACGTCTCCTACGCCGGGGATCAAGCCAATCAGGCCGTCTATGCCGATGCGGAATCCACCAGGTAAACCAATGCTTTTGTCCATCAACCACGCCAGTCTGTCCAAACGCTTGAGCATTTTTTGAGTTTGCTCTGTGTTGACCACAACCGAATCCGTCATTAGGTATACGCCTCAACAAGGGCGAAACGGGGTTGCATGTCGCCATCGATTTCGACGGTTTCACAAAACATGGCTTTGGGCCTAACCCACAATCCTCTTTCGCCATATAGAGGTCGATAGACTACCAATTCTGATTCATCTTCTGAATGTCTGGCAACACCAATGACTTCATATTCGTTGCCTTTATAATGACGATAACGTCCTGCCACTACACTCATGACTCTGTCCCTTGTTGATTAAACTCACGCAGTTTACTGCGTTGATAGATGACTAACGCCACATGCAAAACGACAATAGTCAGGCTAATGTACATCAAACCATCCCAGCCAGTGAGATGCAATAAGGTCCCAGCCCCCAAAGATGCAGCTGCTTGGGCTCCGAATACACATCCTTCATTGATCCCTTGAACTTTGTACGCTTGTCTTGGCGTATAGGTTTGTGACAACAATACGGTCCCTGCCAAAAACAAAAAATTCCAGCCTAAACCCAGTAATATCAAAGCAATCCAATAGTTAGCCAGCTGGTTTCCAGCCAGTCCAATCGCCATGGTACACACATAAGTGAACAGACCCAGCACGATAATGCGCTGTGGTCCCAATTTCCCAATCAACCAACCGCTAAACAAAGAGGGCAAGTACATCGCTAAAATATGACTTTGGATAACCCATTTGGTGTGTTCCAAGCTGTGGTGATCATGGGTATGCATGTGCACCGGAGTTGCCGTCATAATAAAACTCATCAAGGCAAATCCCACAACCGAGGCTGACACCGCAATAATGAAAATCGGGTTACGTAACACAGAATCTATAGACGGGTCTTGTTCATCATCTTGGCCACTAGCCACAAACTGGGGCATAGCTCTGAGTTGGGTAAACAAGATAGCGCAGATCAGAGTCAGGAGTGACATCAACACAAAAGCACCTGCATACTCTGTACTTAATAGATTTCTGCCCCAAGTGACCAGTTCTGGTCCTAAAACTGCGGCAACCAAGCCTCCCAGTAACACTCTAGAGGCCGCCTTTGCTTTGAGTTCAACATCAACGGATTCCATTGCAGCAAAGCGTATTTGTTGAAAGGCTGCGATCGCCAAACCTATGACAAAAGCAGAGCCAATAAATCCATAGAAGTGAGCCCAATGCACGCTCAAGGCAGCCAGCAAAAAGCCGGTCGTCGCCAGCAAAGCGGCCGCAACAAACACCTTCTTGCGGCCAAAGTGCCCCATAAGGCGGGTGACAGGAACGACACCACTGGCCGTGCCGATGATCATCATGGCAATGGGCAAAGTAGAAAACTTAGCAGAGGGAGCCAGTTGGGCACCAATGATCCCTCCCAACATCACCATCACCGCACCGGCACTCATTCCCAAAGCCAGAATGAGAGTAAGCAGCCAAACATTAAAAGGTAATCGATTCATACATTCCTGAAGTCAGTCGTGGGCAGCGCTTGGCGGAAGTCTTTGTTCAGGCTTCCAGAGGCAACTTTAATTGTTCAAATTCATGATCTGTTGATAATCCCACATGCAAACCGACAAGTCGAACCCCGCGACTTTGCGAGCGCTCATAGGCTTGTTGTAGCAGTTCCCGAAAGTAGTGCGGGTCCAGTTTGGCACATCGATGTTCTACCGTGGTCTGTTGAAAGTCGCTGAATTTCAACTTAACCCCTTGACTACGGATCCTTGTATTTACTCGGGCTTTTTCGATTCGCTCAAGTAATTTCGGGTACAACTGTTCCACCATAGCCTGACATTCGTCTTCACTGCTCAAGTCTTCAGACAGGGTTCGCTCTACACCTACTGACTTTCGTTCTCGAGATAAACTCAGCGCCCGTTCATCAATACCATGACTTCGATTCCAAATGACCGGCCCAAATTTTCCAAAGCGCTTCACCAGTTGTTCCAAAGGATAGCCTCTAACATCATTGCAAGTATACAAACCTAGCTGATGTAGCTTCTCGACGGTAACCTTCCCCACGCCGGGGATCTTGCCAAGGGGCAAGCCTTTGACAAACTCATCCAGTTTATCTGGCGTGATCACGCAAATACCATTGGGTTTATTTTCATCGCTGGCGACTTTGGCAACGAATTTACAAGGCGCAACCCCCGCAGAAGCAGTCAGACCCGTTTCTGTGACGATTGCCCTTCGTATATCTTGTGCAATTAGGGTCGCACTGCCGTTGAATTGGTTAGACTCAGTGACATCCAAATAGGCTTCGTCCAGAGACAAAGGCTCAATCTTATCGGTGTAGCGGGCAAAAATACTTCGAATTTGTTTGGAGATTTTGACGTACTCCTCCATGCGACCTTTCACCAACACCAATTGGGGACACAATTTAAGTGCATGGGCCGTGGCCATGGCAGAACGCACGCCAAACTTGCGGGCAGGATAATTACAGGTAGAAATCACCCCACGGCGATCCGCACTACCACCTATGGCAATAGGGACATTGCGCAGCTTAGGATTATCTCGCATCTCAACCGCTGCATAAAAGCAATCCATATCGATGTGGATGATCTTACGCATGTTTATCCTACCTAAAATAAAACTGTTTATTTATACAGTTATTTTCATAAGAAATCTACTTTCGCATTTGTCTTGGGTAAGAAGTGGGAAGACGTGTCATACTCCAAGCTGATATAACTGACAAGGAAGATTCATGCGCACAAAGGGAAAACTGGTCAAGTGGGATAGTCAAAAAGGCTTCGGCTTTATCGCACCCATAAAAGGCAATAAACAGATATTCATTCACAAAACCGCATTCTACAACAAGTCTCGTACGCCGGTCTTAGGCGACATCATCACCTTCGAACTTAGCCAGGACAGTACGGGGCGTACCCGTGCTATTGATGCCACCTTCACAGGAGAGACACCGCCCCAAGCTGTTCCGCGCCCTGCCAAACGTCCCGCCAGCAAATTAGCCAGCTATCTTTCGGTCGTGTTCCTAGTCAGCTTGTGTGTATTGTGGATATTCGAGCGCTTGGCTATTGAGGTGATTTGGGGCTACTTGGCACTTTCGGTGATGACGTTTTTTGCCTATGTTTTTGACAAATCAAAAGCCGAGAAGGGACAGTGGCGCACTACAGAACAAACGCTGCATATTTTGTCGTTATTAGGAGGATGGCCAGGCGCTGCATTCGCACAACGCCTGATGCATCATAAGATCGCTAAGCAGTCCTTCCAAGCAGGATATTGGTTAACCATCCTACTCAACCTCTCAGCGTTTGCTTATTTGCTCTATCTAAAAGCCTGAGATTATAAAATTTGGTTTTCTTTCCATTCGGCAAGCTTCTTCTGTCTTGCCTGTTCTTTTTCCATTCTCGCCTTTTTGCGATCGCAGGGCTCAGGACAATCACAGGCTTTTTCAATACCTAGAGCCCCAAGTCCACCACAACTGCCAGAAATAGTTTTCTGCTGGACAATGTAGCCAATGGCCATCGCAGCAACAACAACAAGAAAAAATATAAATGCTAAAACAAACGTACTCACGAGAATTCCCAAAATTCGCTAATTATTAATGCTCAATCACGTACTGATTGAACGAGCCACTAGTATACTCTTTAAACTCACCATTTTCTTTAGTAATGATCAACACATCGAGGCCTTCACGCTGCGCTAGAGCCAAGGCTTGATCTTTACCCAACACAATCAACGCCGTTGCAAGCCCATCAGCCGTCATAGATGACGGATGGACCACAGTCACAGCAACCGTATTGTGCTGAATAGGCGAGCCTGTGCGCGGGTCGATCAAGTGAGAATAGCGCACACCATCTTGTTCAAAATAATTACGATAATCACCGGATGTCGCAACGGCATTGTTACCCACAACAAGGATAGATTGAATTGCCCGTTGTTCAGTGACTGGTTTCTCTACGGCGATGCGCCATGGATCACCATTTGGCTTCACCCCAGCAACTCGCATCTCTCCACCGATTTCCACCAGATAGTCTGTTATGCCTTTTGACGCCAATAGTTCAGCAACCTGATCAACTCCATAGCCTTTTGCAATTGTTGATAGATCCACATAGACGTCGGGGTGCAATTTCTGCAACGTCTGTCCGGTGAGAACTATCTTGTCTAATCCTACATAGGCTCTAATGGAATCGATCTCTTCATTTGATGGGGTCTTCTCTGGCCTGGCTTGTGGCCCAAACCCCCAAAGGTTCACCAAAGGGCCGACGGTAATATCCAGCACCGAATTGCTCATTTGACCCAAGCGAATGGCTTCTTTGACCACCAGCGCAGTCTCTGCTGATAGAAGGTAGGGTTCGGTGTTTTTTTGCTGATTGAACAGAGACAACTCAGAAGTAGGATCGTAGGTAGACATCAATTTGTTGATATGAACCAGCAGATCATCAATGTCTTTTTGAATGGCTTCTGCACTTTCGTTCTCAACCCCAGCAAACTTAACATTGTAAGTGGTACCCATAGTGGGCCCGGAGAGGTGGACTAATTGTTCAGAGGTCGGCTGGTTTGCAAAATACAGTGCGGCAAGCAACAGTGCGGCCAGCACCCAAATAACTCGATAATTTCTCATTTTGGCTTGCACAAATCTTTGTTTGAATCAGGTTAGTTTAAAAAAAGAGGGGCTAATTGCCCCTCTTTGTGTATTTAGTGGATGGTCAGTTTAACCACCGAAGTCATCCAACATAATGTTGTCGTCTTCAACACCTAGGTTTTTCAGCATGCTGATAACCGCTGCGTTCATCATAGGTGGTCCACACATGTAGAACTCACAATCTTCTGGTGCAGGGTGATCTTTCAGATAGTTCTCTAACAATACCTGGTGGATAAACCCAGTGTAACCTTCCCAATTGTCTTCAGGTTGAGGATCAGACAAAGCGACATGCCAAGTAAAGTTTTCGTTCTCTTCTTGAAGCATATCGAAATCTTCTACATAGAACATTTCGCGCAATGAACGAGCACCATACCAGAAGGTAATTTTGCGGTCGGTTTTGATTCGACGCAATTGGTCAAAAATATGCGAACGCATCGGTGCCATACCTGCACCACCGCCAACGAAGACCATTTCTGCTTGCGTTTCTTTCGCGAAGAACTCACCAAATGGACCTGAAATCGTGGCTTTATCGCCTTCTTTCAAGCTCCAAATGTAAGAAGACATTTTACCAGCAGGCAAGCTCAGATTATTAGGTGGCGGCGTAGCGATACGCACGTTCAACATGATAATCCCTTCTTCCTCTGGGTAGTTCGCCATAGAGTAAGCACGGATGGTTTCATCATCGACTTTCGACTCGATGTCAAAGAAGCCAAAACGCTCCCAGTCAGCACGGTATTCTGCTGGAATTTCGAAGTCTTTATACTTCACATGATGAGGTGGCGCTTCAATTTGAATGTAACCACCGGCACGGAAAGGTACACTTTCGCCATTCGGGATCTTCAATTTCAATTCTTTAATGAAAGTGGCTTTGTTGTCATTAGAAATAACTTCACAATCCCACTTCTTAATACCAAAGACTTCTTCTGGTAGCTCTATATCCATGTCTTGCTTAATAGCAACCTGACAGGACAAACGACAGCCCTTGCGCGCTTCACGCTTGCTGATGTGATCCAATTCGGTAGGCAGAATCTCACCGCCACCAGATTTGATATCAACTCGACATTGACCACAAGAGCCACCGCCGCCGCAAGCAGAAGATACGAAGATACCGGAATCGGCCAATGCACCCAACAACTTGCCGCCAGGTGAAGCTTTAATGGCTTTTTCTGGGTCGTTGTTAATGGTAATTGTCACATCACCGGATGGCACCAGTTTGGACTTCGCAAACATGATGATAAACACGAGCGCCAATACAATGGCGATAAACATGCCTACACCAAGGAAAATTTCACTTTGATTCATTTACATACTCCTCGTTGGTGTCGCTTACAGCGCTACGCCAGTAAATGACTGGAAGCCAAGGGCCATCAGACCGGCTATCATAAACACTGAGCCAAGACCACGGATGCCTTCTGGCATATCGGCATATTTCAGTTTTTCACGGACCGCAGCCAATAAGGTAATGGCAATTGCCCAACCCAATCCACTGCCGATACCGTAAACCACGCTTTCGCTGAAGGTGTATTCACGTTGAACCGCAAAGGCTACACCACCAAAGATGGCGCAGTTAACCGTAATCAACGGTAGGAAGATACCCAAAGCGTTGTACAAAGCCGGGAAAAACTTATCCAAACTCATTTCCAGAATCTGTACCAATGCGGCTATTACGCCGATAAAGGTCAAGAAGTTCAAAAAGCTCAGGTCAGCGTCCGGGAAACCAGCCCATGCCAAAGCTCCAGGAGCAAGAATGTTAACGTAGATCACTTGGTTCACGGGTACAGAGATACCCAACACCACCACTACCGCAACACCCAAGCCCATCGCAGTTTTCACTTTTTTCGATACCGCAAGGAAGGTACACATCCCCAAAAACAAAGACAACGCCATGTTTTCAATGAATACGGAACGAACAAATAGACTCAAATAATGTTCCATGACTTACTCCTTGGGCTCAACTTGTTCTGGGCGAATTGTGCGGATAAACCAAATCATACCGCCAATCAAAAAGAAGGAACTGAAAGGTAGGATTAACAATCCGTTGCCTTGGTACCAACCACCATTTTGAATCAGTGGTAATACTTCAAAGCCCAAGATAGTACCGAAACCAAACAACTCTTTGATGGTGCCGATGACAATCAGTACGAAAGAGTAACCCAAGCCGTTACCGATACCATCCAAGAAGCTCATCATAGGTGGGCTCTTCATCGCGTATGCTTCAGCCCGACCCATAACGATACAGTTTGTGATGATCAAACCAACGAATACCGACAATTGCTTGGATATTTCGTAGGAATACGCCTTGAGGATCTGATCCACAACAATTACCAACGAGGCGATAATGGTCATCTGAATGATGATCCGCACGCTCGAAGGGATCTGGTTGCGAATAAGTGAGATAAATAAGTTTGAAAAGGCCACAACTGTAGTCAATGCCAGAGACATTACCAAAGCCGTTTCCAATTTCGTTGTAATCGCAAGTGCGGAACAGACACCTAGCACCTGCAATGCGATAGGGTTATTGTTCAGAATGGGTCCGAACAGTACCTTTTTCATTTCTTTTGCTTCAGCCATTGTGCGTCGCCTTATGATTTCCAAGTCTGATTTTTAAGATACGGTCCAAAACCGTTCTCTCCCACCCAGTAAGACAAGGTGTTCTGCACACCATTACTGGTCAAGGTAGCACCGGACAATGCGTCAACTGCATACTGGTTATTGTCACCAGCATTCTTTTTCACTTGAATCGCTACGTCACCGTCTTTGTACAGTTTTTTACCATCCCATTTTGCTTTCCAGCTTGGGTTCTGTACTTCGGCACCAAGTCCCGGGGTTTCCTTGTGTTGGTAATACACCAATTCACGCACGGTGTTGCCGTCTGAATCTACAGCTAGGAAGCCGTACATCAAATCCCACAATCCGCTGCCATGAACAGGCAACACAATGCGAGTCACCTTGCCTTGCTCATCACTGACTAGGTAAACGCTAGCAACACTTGAACGGCGCAAGAAGCCGACATTGCTGTTTTCCACTTTTACTGTGTAGTCTTTTTGCTTAGCGGCTTTGTACATGTCAAAACCTTCAGGCACTTCGACATATTCACCGGTAGCCAAGTCGACGTGCTTTTCGACAACATATTTGTCAAAGGTACAAATGACATTACAGTCTTTTGTGGTTTTCAACCCTGCAGCGTCAAGGATGTTACTTTGCTTGTCTTTTGCTGCATTGGTTTCTTGTAATGAGCGCAAGCCCACCGCTGCACCAGAAACAACAATAGAACATACCAAACACACGGCAACCACGATGCCGACGGTTTTTCCTAGAGTTTCTTTTTTAGCCGACACGAGCAACCCTCCGTTTAATATTGCTTTGCGCCACAAAATAATCGAACAGTGGTGCCCACAGGTTAGCGAATAGAATCGCTAGCATGATGCCTTCAGGGAAAGCAGGGTTTAAAACACGGATCATCACGGTCATAAAGCCGATCAAGAAGCCGTAAGCCCATTTTGCTTTGTTGGTAAAGGACGCAGAAACGGGGTCTGTGGCCATAAAGAAAGTACCGAAGGCAAGGCCACCAATAACCATGTGCCAATGCCAAGGCATGGCAAACATCGAGTTAGTGTCACTGCCAATTAGGTTGAGTAAGGTTGCGAAGAACGCCACACCTAAAATGGTTCCAGCAACAATTCGCCAAGAGGCTATTCGCATGTAAATAATAAACAAACCACCGATCAAAATGGCCAACGTAGACACTTCACCAGCAGAACCTGGGATGTTGCCAAAGAACGCGTTCCACCAAAGGTCCATATTGCCGTAGTCCATGTCACCGGATGCGGCTTTGCTCAACCAAGTTGCACCTGAATAACCGTCCGCAGCAACCCAGATTTGGTCGCCTGACATTTGTGCAGGGTAAGCGAAGTACAAGAAAGCACGACCAGAAAGTGCAGGGTTCAAGAAGTTACGTCCGGTACCACCGAACACTTCCTTGGCGATGACTACACCAAAGGTGATACCCAAAGCGACTTGCCACAATGGAATGGTGGCGGGCAATGTTAAGGCGAACAACACTGAGGTTACAAAGAATCCTTCGTTGATTTCGTGCTTGCGGACAGAAGCGAATAACACTTCCCAAAAACCGCCCACGATAAAGGTCGTTGCATAGATGGGCAACCAGAAACAGGCACCGTAGGCCATCATACCTAGCCAGCCAGTGTCGGCTCCCAACTCACCGCCAAGAGCAGTAAACAAAGCAGCTTGCCAAGTGTCAGGTAGAGTACCCAAACCGGCTACGATGGCGTCATTTGCCTGAAAACCGATGTTGTACATACCGTAAAACATGGCTGGGAAAGTTGCCATCCACACCATAATCATAATGCGTTTCAGGTCGATACTGTCGCGCACATGAGTACCTGATTTATTGACTTTACCCGGGGTATAGAAGATGGTTGCAGCCGCTTCATACAGCGCATAGAACTTCTCGTACTTACCACCGGCTTCAAAATCCGGTTCGATTTTTTCTAAATAAGCTTTTAAACCCATGTCTTAACCCTCTTTCTCTATCGTGGTGAGACACTGACGCAAGATTGGGCCATAGTTGTACTTACCTGGACAAACATAAGTACACAAGGCTAAATCTTCTTCATCCAACTCCAGACAACCTAGCGTTTGCGCGCTATCGGTATCGCCCGAGATCAAATCACGCAACAATAGGGTTGGTAAGATATCCAGCGGCATGATGCGTTCGTAGTTACCGATTGGCACCATGGAACGGTCTGAACCATTAGTTGAAGTGGTCATGTTGAACAAACGCTTGGGGCTCAAGTGGCCCAAGTAAGCGCGAGTAACAGAATGCATATCAGAACCTGGCGCTAACCAACCAAACAATTTCTTCTCGCGGCCTTCTTTAAGCAGAGAAACTTGGTTGTGGAAACGTCCTAAGTAGCCGTGTACGCCATGAGCATGGGTACCTTGCAATACCGAACCCGATACCACTCGGACGTCGCCGTCCAACTTCTCGCCTTGAGTCAGTTCTGCACAACTTGCGCCCAGAACGGTTTTGACCAAACGAGGAGACTTCGCAGCAGGACCAGCAATAGAAACCACCCGAGATGAGTCAAGCTCACCTGTGGTGAACAACACACCGTAGGCAATGACGTCTTGATAAGATATGTGCCAAACGGTTTTACCCGCACCGGCGCTATCTAGGTAATGAATGTGAGTGCCCACCAAACCTGCAGGATGGGGACCGGCGAACTCTTCAACTTGAACACCAGCAACACCAGCAACACCGGCAGGGATTTCAGCATTAGGTGCTTTACACACGAACACCTTACCCTTGGTCAAGTTTTTCAATACTTTTAGACCGTTTTCGAATTCAGCTTTACGCTGAGCAATGATCACTTGAGGATCTGCTGCTAATGGATTGGTATCCATTGCGTTAACGAAAATTGAATGAGGTTCGCTGCCCAAAGCAGGCGCTTTGCTGTAAGGACGAGTTCTTAATGCCACCCACAAACCGGATTTCACTAAGTTCTCTTCTACTTTGGCTCGATCCAGGCTCTCAAGTTGAGCAACGTCATATTTGTCGAAGGTCTCTTGGTCATCACCCGATACTTCAATCACAACGGACTGTAGCACTCGTTTTTCACCACGATTGACTTCAACAACTTTACCCGCTGCCGGAGCTGTGAACATAACACCAGGATTCTTTTTGTCTTCAAACAAAACCTGGCCTTTCTTCACTACATCATCCACCTGCACGTGCATGGTGGGACGCATACCGACATACTCTTCACCCAGCACCGCGACACGAGTAATACTCGGTCCGTCATGGATGGTTTGCTCTGGTGCTCCCGCAATGGGGAGGTCTAACCCTTGCTTGATTTTAATCATATGCAACCGCACTACCATTTGAAAATAAAAACATATCACCGCTGGACTCTGTAGCCGAGTTTTGGCCGATTGAAATGCTGCTAGGCACGCCTCAACCGAAAACCCACTGGTGATCGCTTTAACGAAAATTATGTTTGTTTATTTCTTTTTTGATTTCCGAAATCGATGAACACAAATCCTTTGTGCTGGCTCCCACCGAGTCAGAATGTGATAACAATCAGCGTTTAAGTCTTCTTTGTCTTGACAAAGGCAACGACAAAGCTGCTTTATTTATACCGATTGGTATAACTCCGGAATTTTAGCATCAACCTACCGGTTTGTGCCACGCAAATTATTGCCAAACCACGTTTTTTATATGGATTTATTACTTTTTAAGTCACTTTCTTATGGCACCTCCCTTTCATTCTGATTCATCAACTCGGTATCACCATGATTAACGAGGTCCAATTTGGCGTATGACAATTGCAAATGCTTCCCGAGGTAGAAAATTTTAACCCATTTCAATGAACGTCTAAATTAATTACATAGACGCGCAAAAACGAAAAAAGCCGCACGGTGTTAAGCGGCGGCCTTATTTAGATAAATTCCAATTTTACCAGTCAACCATGGGATCAACGTCTTCTTCGTAATCGACTCCGGGCATATCAAAGCCGAACAAGCGCAAGAACTCATGATGGTATCCTGCGTAGTCGCTCAATGAATGGAAATTTTCTTGAGTCACCTGATCCCACAGGGATTTGATTTTTGCTTGAGTCGCATCATTGGTTTCTTTTCCATCCATGCGCAAACGATTCGCTTCGTCAGTTTGTGGGTCGTCTTGCAAAAGCTTTTCACGGAACAAGCCGGTGATCTGCTCAATACAACCTTCGTGGGTATTCTCTGCTTTCATCACTTTGTAAATCAAAGAAATATACAAAGGCATAACCGGAATCGCTGAACTGGCTTGGGTAACCAGTGCTTTTAAAGACGAAACATAAGCCTTAACCCGTTTATCAGCGTGGTCTTGATTGATTGCGCTTGCAGCTCGATCCAAATCTTCTTTGGCTTTACCTATGGTAGCTTGACCATAAATGGGCCAAGTCAGCTCTTTGCCAATGTAGGTGTAAGCAGTTGTCTTACAACCCTCGGCTAGAAGGTCGGCTTCGGCTAAGGCCGTCAACCACCATTCCCAATCTTCACCACCCATGACCTTAATAGTCTGTGCAATCTCATCATCATTGGCTGGCTCCAACGCAACCTCGTGAACCAAATCTTTGTCGGTGTCATAAGTCTTGGTTGTGTATGCCTGACCAACGGGCTTAAGAGTGGATTTGTAGGTTTCACCTGAGCGCGGATCGGTGCGGCGTGGAGAGGCCAGACTGTAAATAACTAAATCCACTTTACCCATGTCGGCCTGCAGGGTTTCGATTACCTGCGCTTTCATTTCATCGGAAAAGGCATCGCCATTGAGGGTTTTTGCATAGATTCCGGCGGCTTGTGCTTGTTGATGGAAAGCGGCGGTGTTGTACCAACCCGCAGTAGCAGTTTTGCGATCAGTAGGCGGCTTTTCAAAGCACACACCCAAGGTTTTTGCGCCATAACCAAAGGTTGAGACGATCCGTGATGCCAATCCGTACCCAGTGGAACAACCGATCACAAGTACATTCTTTGGGCCTTCGCCCAAATCGCCTTGCCCTTTGACGTATTCAATTTGCTCCTGAACATTTGCTGCACAGCCTTTCGGATGAGCATTGGTGCAGATAAAGCCTCTCACTTTAGGCTTAATAACCATATTCCGTCTTCCTCATGAAAAATTTGCGTTAGGACGTTTTCAACTTAGGGGCGTAGTGTACTGCTCTGATGCTGGAAAACAGATCAGAGCAGATGATTCCCCCCAGCCAATTAGCGTTCAGCTTGGCGGTTTTTGTAGTATTCAAACTCAGAAATTCGATGGTAGTCGCTGACTTTCTGCTGAAACTTTCGGTAAGACTGATAGATTTTGGCGAAAGTAGGGTCAGCTGCAGACTGCTCCGCCATGACCTCCTCAGTGGCTTTACGCAAGGCCGCAATCACGTCATCGGGTAGCGGGCGCATATCCACACCATGTTGGTTGATCAAGGCATCCATGGCATCGTTGTTAGCGGCGGTGTATTCATCCAACATGTCTTGATTCACCGCACGAGTGGCCACTTCAATTATGGCTTGCAAATCCTCTGGCAACGCCTCATATGCTTGCTTGTTGACCATAAACTCTAAGCTTGCACCAGGCTCGTGCCAACCTGAATAGTAGTAATAGTTCGCTGCTTTATAGAGGCCAAAGGCGAGATCATTGTATGGCCCAACCCATTCCGTTGCGTCGATTGCACCGGATTGAAGAGAGGTAAACAATTCACCACCAGTCAAGGCCACCGGCAGACCGCCCACTTTCTTCAAAACTTCACCGCCCAATCCTGGGATGCGCATTTTTAAACCTTTGAGATCCTCTACACTGTTGATTTCCTTTTTGAACCATCCGGCCATTTGCACACCAGTATTACCACCGGCAAATGGAATTAGATTGAACGGTTCATAAAGTTCACGCCATAGTTTCAAGCCGCCGCCGTAATGCAGCCAACCGTTGAATTCGGTTGCGTTCATACCAAAAGGAATAGCGGTAAAAATTTGCGCTGCCGGTGCTTTACCTTTCCAGTAGTAAGAGCCAGCATGCCCCATTTCTGCAGTACCATTGGACACCGCATCAAACACTTGAAATCCTGGCACCATCTGACCCGCGCCAAAAACTTTGATCTTGAGTCGCCCACCGGACATACGCTCTACATATTGGGCAAAGGTTTCAGGCGCTTTGCCCAAGCCTGGGAAGTTCTTAGGCCAAGAGGTCACCAACTTCCATTCATAGTGCTGCTGCGCAGCCGGTTGGGTGGCGGTTTGAGCCTGTTCTTTACCACATGAAGCCAAACCAACGGTCAAGGCTAGAAGAAACAGCGCACGTGTCATTTTCATCATTGTCGAACCTTTTACAATTTCGAAGGTAACCACGTTACCAGATTTGGCCAAATTGCCATAGCCACCAACAACAGGAGTTGCAAAAAGATAAAGGGGATCACACCTCGGTAAATATCCGCGGTTTTCACCACTGCAGGGGCGACTCCCCGTAAATAAAACAGCGCAAAGCCAAAAGGTGGTGTCAGGAAAGACGTTTGCAGATTCACCGCGATCATAATACCCAACCAGATGGGATCCACTCCCATCGCCAAAAGTACAGGCGCGACCAGCGGAACAACCACAAAGGTAATCTCGATAAAATCTAGAATGAAGCCCAACAGGAAGATCACTAACATGACTATGAGCATGGCGGTAAAGGTGCCACCGGGTAATCCGGCAAACAGGTCTTCAATAAGCTCTTCGCCTCCAAACCCCCTGAACACCAGAGAAAAAATCGCTGCACCAATCAGAATCAAAAATACCATGGAAGTCACGCGGGTGGTGGACAGCATCACCTCTTTTAGTTTTACGACGGTGAGTTGACGTTGAGCCATAGCCAATATCAACGCACCAAAAGCGCCCACGCCTGCCGCTTCAGTGGGGGTTGCATAACCTGCTAAAATTGAACCCAGTACAATAAAAATCAGAAACAAAGGAGAGAACAATGCGCTGAACAGATTGACCTCTTGGGTCTGCGTGGTTTCATCTTGTGTAGGTTTGGAGATATTTCTGCCTGCAAAGAAGAATACGTAAAGTAAGTACATACTTACAAGCAACAACCCGGGCACCAAAGCGCCGATAAATAAGTCGCCAACAGAAACCGATTCCGGAGAGAAAATCCCCATGTTCAACTGCGCTTGTTGATAGGCACTGGAAAGCACATCACCGAGCAAAACCAGCGCAATCGATGGCGGTATAATCTGTCCAAGCGTTCCCGTTGCGCAAATCGCTCCACTGGCAAAAGAAGGTGAATAACCTTGTTTCAACATAGTCGGTAGAGACAACAATCCCATGGTCACCACTGTCGCCCCTACAATGCCCGTACTGGCTGCCAGAAGCATGCCTACGAACACCACAGACAAAGCGAGGCCAGAGCGAAAACGTCCGAGCAATTGGCCCATGGCCACCAGCAAATTTTCAGCCACCCGCGACTTTTCTAGCATCACGCCCATAAACACAAACAGCGGCACGGCTAATAAAGTCTGATTAGTTAATATGCCGTAAATCCGTGATGGTACAGCAGACAAATAAGCATCATCAAATACGCCAAACAGACTGCCAACCCCGGCAAACAAAAGTGCCGTCCCGGCTAAGGTATAGGCGACGGGATAACCAATAAGCAGCATCACGCATACCAAAGCAAACATCACAAGTGACAAGTATTCCATTATCCTTGCCCTCCTTGATGTGCTTCAGGCAATTGTTTCAATGCCATGATGTTACGGCCTATCTCAGCAATACCTTGCAGTATCATCGATGCAGAAAACACCAATATGAGGGATTTGAGTAAGAACACTAGGGGCAGTCCGCCGGCTTCTTGAGAAGATTCCATCATTCCCCAAGAGCGCGCGACAAAGTCATAGCTCACCACAAAGATAAATATGTTTACTGGCAGTAAAAAGAACACTGAGCCGAAGATTTCAACAACCGCTTGGCGTTTGGCACTAAACTTTCGATAAAAAATATCGACTCGGACATGCTCATTAACTCGCAGAGTGTGGGCACACCCCAACATAAACACCATGGCATGCAAGTACATCACCGATTCCTGCATGGCGATCCAGCCAAGGTCAAAACCGTAGCGCAGCAACACGATGGCAAAGGTTAACAACACCATAATCAGAGTGAGGTAACTCACCCAACGACACAGCCGGTCATTTACACTGTCTAAAAAAGTGCTTACCGATAGCGCTTTTGATTCGCTCATAATCCTTTTTTACTGTTTCAAAGTCAGCCAAGTTGAAGTTGAGGCTCATGGAGGCCGATCAATTTTTTGTGGGTAGTTTGTAACAAACTTTTCTGAGAAATGAAATGTGCCAACAAAATTACTTTATGACTCAGTTGCCAATTGCGAGGGTTAGAATAACAGGAATTGGGCATTTTAATGACAAACACAGAGTGCGCATTTATTTCTATGCTAAGCCTGATGGAGGACATGAAAGTTTTTTAGGGGAGCATAAGAGTTCATGCTCCCCTTTCAAAAGGACTTGCTTTACGCTACGAAGCGGTTTTCTTCATACCACCCAAACAGTGAGGTGACGCTGGTGCGTGACCGTATAAATTTTGCCACTCTTCATCGGTATAGGTATGCAATGCCAAAGCATGGATTTGATCGGCCAATTCGTCTTTTAGCACGGCGTTAACCGCACGGTGACGATTGATCAATCGCTCCCCTGAGAATTTCGGCGTCACCAAGACGACTTTGAAATGGGTTTCTGAGCCTGTGGGCACATTATGCATGAAGCTTTCGTTCACCACTTCAAGATGCGCAGGGTCAAAATGATCAAGTAGTTTGCGTTCTATATTGTTCTGTATATTCATCGATTGTCCCTCAGTGTGTGGAATCGGGCAACGGTCCTGTTCTTCGATCCGGTTTTGTGTTTTCTTTATAAATCAATAACATTTAGCGACAAAGTGCATCCATTGAGTTCGATTTTGGCACCGGTGCTTATTTATTTTTATTGTGGCCCGACACCGTCGCTATCACACCATTTATCCGTTCGGCGTAATCACAATTTAGCTTGCCTTAGAAAATTTCTAAATAATTTTTTTCCAATACTCGGGTAAATCATTGAGCTCAAAACTTATTATTTTTTTAGCCCGCTTAGGTCGTTTTTATATCACTGTCACATTCCAAGCAGCGCAAAAAAGGGATTTGAATGTATTCAGTTTTGCTAGCTATTAACCCACCTAAAAGTCAAATTAATACGCTCTGAAAGGACCTTTCGTGTTTTGCTGATACCATGTTGCCAAAATTGCTGGGTTGAACCTGACATAACCAGCAAATCACCGTGATGAAGAGGAAGGCGGATTTTCTCTCCCGTGTGCTTGTGACGAAAGTCGAAGTTGCGGGAATGTCCTAAACTCAGCGAGGCAATCACTGGCTGGCTGCCCAACTCGGGTTCATCGTCACTGTGCCAGCCCATACTGTCTTGCCCATCTCGGTAAAGATTGGCCAATACCGAGTTAAATTGTGTTTGAGTCTGCTGCTCACAGCGATTTTTAAGAGCTGATAGTGGTGGTGTCCAGGGAAGGGGTTGCATCAATAGTCCAGAATATTGGTAGCTCGCTTCTGCGTCACCATACCAAGCTTGCAGACGTGGTATTTTCACCTCACGACCGTAAAGTTTGATATGATCTTGCCGCCAAGCAAGAGACCCTCGCAACTGTTGAAAATACTTATCCGCTTCATGGGTGAGCAGAAATCGACTGTATAACACTGTATTTCCCTGCTGCATGGGCAGCACATAGGTTGAGGGGGTTGATGGTTGAAACAGATCGCTTTGCATGATGTCCTTCAATGGTACACTCATAGCCAGTTACGTAGAATTGACAATACTAGATGAATACTGATTTTACTTTTTTAGATCGCCATTATAGCCTGACTCGCTATCCAGAACACCTACAGCATCCGAGCTGGCAGGCTTGGGATTCCGCCGACGAGTTGGTTTTGGAGCATTTTTACCAGCAATCGCCCACAGACGACCAACGCATTTTAATCTTCAATGATGACTTTGGTGCCTTGAGTTGTGTACTCTCGTCCCACCACATTTACCACATCAGCGATTCCTATATTGCCCAAGTTTCATGCGAGAAAAACCGCCTACAAAATGGGTTAGACACGTCCCCTATTGAATACCTAAGCAGCTTATCCCCCTTACCAAAAGAGCCAAACTGGGTCATTATAAAACTGCCCAAGACCCTTGCTTTACTGGAACAACAGTTGCTGGATTTGCAACCTGTGGTAACGGCAAATACCAAAGTCGTTGCCTGTGGCAAAGCGAAAGCCATTCACAAATCGACACTCAGTTTGTTCGAGCGTTTAATAGGACCGACTCATACCTCTTTGGCGCGCAAAAAGTCCCGCTTGATATTTTCCCAGCCCAAAGCCGGAATTAAGCCTTCTTCCAGTCCCTATCCTACTCGTTGGCAGACCGAGGATGGTTCTCTTACCCTATTGAATCACGCCAATGTGTTCTCTCGTGCCCAATTGGATATTGGCGCACGATTGCTGCTAGAACATTTACCCGATTGCAGCGGCAAGCGGGTTATCGATTTGGGCTGTGGTAATGGCATACTCGGACTGACGGTTTTGCAGCGTTATCCTGACAGTCGAGTGACTTTTGTTGATGAGTCTCATATGGCTGTAACCTCAGCTCGTGAGAATGTGCAGGCCAATTTCCCGCATTTAATTGAGCAATGTGATTTTATTGTCAGCAACTGTTTGGAGGCTCTCGATTCAAGCACAACTGTGGATGTGGTATTGTGTAATCCTCCGTTTCATCAACAAAATACGGTAACCGATCATATCGCCTTGCAAATGTTTAGCGACGCCAAGCGTCAGCTGTCGCGAGGAGGAGAGCTGCGGATCATCGGCAATCGCCATCTGGATTATCCGCTAAAACTTAAAGGGTTGTTCGGAGGCTATAAGGTCATTGGCAGCAACGCCAAGTTCAGTATTTTGTCTTGTATAAAGTAAAGAGGTTTTAATGCGTTTAGTAGTTTTGTTTTTTATGTTAAGTGTGGCATTGAGCCAAGTGGCGCGTGCCAAAGATGATGGTTCGCAGATCCAGCCAGACAACTATTATCCGAAGGTGATATTCCATACCTCTAAAGGCAAAATTATTGCGGAATTGGACCGTTCCAGAGCGCCAATTACGGTCAATAATTTCTTACGTTACGTCGATAAGCGGGGATACGAAGGCACCATTTTTCACCGTGTCATAGCCGACTTTGTGGTACAAGGAGGCGGCTATGATGAGAAGTTCCGCGAACAACCCAAATTCCCCGACATCTACAATGAATCAGGTAATGGCCTCAAAAACGAACAGTACAGTATCGCCATGGCCCGCTCCAACGATCCCCACACTGCGAATCGTCAATTTTATTTCAACATGAATGACAACGAAAGTCTCGACCCGGGGAGTAAATGGGGTTATGCGGTATTTGGCTATGTGACAGAAGGACACGAAGTGCTGGATGCGATCGCTCAGGTTGAAACTCAATACGATGCTATCATCGGATGGGCAGATGTGCCGATTGAGCCTATTATTTTGGAAAAAGTGACTATCGTTCCTGAGCGAAAATTTGAAGCTAGCACCAACCCAACGCCAGCCCCAAATCAGCCTTAACTTTTCCTTTCCGGGTTGAGTTGATACACATTCGACTCACCCACACTCAGGTTTTGACGGCCAACGAATTTGAATCCCAAAGCAGTCAAGACACCGATTGAGTCTTCATTTTCTGGAGACACGATAGCAAGCAGCTCAGTGCGCCCAAGCTTAGAAAAAACTTGATCGATGATGGCGAAGCACGCTTCCTTAATATAGCCTTTACCGCGAAACTCAGGCAACAGAGCATAGCCAAGGTCCGGAGCCGGTAATTCCTGCCGTTGCAATAATCCACACAACCCAATTGGCGTGTTTTCAAGTGAGGGATGGTGAGATTTAAGGGTGACACACAGCAAGCCAAAACCAAATACTCGATAGGATTGCATGGGTCCGGCTTCAAGGTAACCTACTGCGTCTGCAAGATTGTGAACCTGCTTGTCACCTATGTGTTCCAGCCAATCTGGGTCATTCACTAGGGTTAAAATAAAACTGGCATCTTGATGGGTCAAAGGACGTAATTGCAATCGCTCAGTTTCAATGGTGTGCATTAGGCACTAGACCGCATGCAAAGAACGCACTTTATTCTTGCCTGCCCGTTTGGCTTGGTAAAGTGCTTTGTCAGCTTTTTCGATCAAAGCTAAGTGACTCTCTCCTTCGGAGACCGCATGCCCTATACTGATGGTGACAAACATGTCGTCCTCAGGAATGCGGATCATGGCAATTTCTTTGCGCATACGATTGGCGATTTGCAATGCTAAATCATGGTCAGTTTCAATCAGGATCACGATAAATTCATCACCGCCGATGCGCCCAACATAGTCAACATCTCGAACATGACTAGCAATGGTCTTTGCGACTTCTTGGATCACACGGTCGCCAAACACATGGCCGCGAGAGTCATTCACTTCCTTAAAATCATCGATGTCGAGCATTAAAATGGACAACGGGTGGTCAAAGCGCTGACTGCGAGTCAATTCCCGGTCCAAAATTCGATCAATGGCACGCCGATTAAGCAAACTAGTGAGATGATCATGTTGTGACAAATGCTGTAACTTGCGGTTGCTTTCGTTCAACTCACTGACCACTTCAAACTGCTTAATGCGCAGATTCTCCGTTAGATTGGCGATTAATGCGCAGGCAATACCCGTTGTAAATGCGATGGCAATCAGTGGCGAATAGACTTCAACTGGTGTCATCAAATATAAGGTCACAGACATCAACAAAAATGAAATCACAATCAATGATATCAAGGCGACTATCTGCCCCTGCAATACAAAGCTCAGCAGCATCATTATCACTGCGTAGGGCGTGATCCCCAACCCAAAAGTCGCGCTCATGGTGGACAACAAAATAGCAACCGCGGCCATGAAATAGGGGAAAACCACTTCAATAACATTGGTTACGGGTTGCAGCGCAGGCATGTGTTTCAATTTGCCTAGGAGAAGCATGTTGATCGCAGGATAAACAATGCAAAAAGAGTAGATCAGTGTATAGGGAATCATCTCCGCACTAAGTGCTTGATGTCCAAGACGAAAATGATGAATTAAATGAAAAGCAAAGACGACGCAGGTAAACAAAGAAAAGTACCAGACATACCTTAAGTTGTTTTGATTACATATGTGCCTGTATTCAATTTCAAACTCAGGCTTAGGCTTTGGAAAAAGACGTGACATTAGCTACCTGCTTGTCCCACCGCGCAGTGTCGATACTGCAGATCCCGCGGAGCGAGGAAAAAATCACCTTGTCTGACAGTCTAACAAAAAACCTTAAGTGTACAATGGCGTAGTATCAATTATTTGCATTCAAGCGCGATCAATTTCGAAAGGAATGACATGTCTGATATGAGATTTGTCAGTGGCAATCATCAGCAGTCTGTCGAAACCCAGTGCCACGCCGGCACAATTGGGCAAGCCAGCCTTTAAGGCAGCGATAAAATGATGGTCAATGGGTATCTCAGGTAGGCCGTTTTGCCGACGTATCTCATTGTCATGATGAAATCGCGCAAGGTGCTCGTCTGCACTTTGCAGTTCATGATATCCATTTGCCAGTTCAAGGCCTCGAAAATAGATTTCAAAGCGTCTTGCAACGCCAGGCTTACCTGAATCTAAGCGTGCTAAAGCAGCCTGACTGGCGGGAAACTCAGTGACCGCAATGGGTCGCTCTAAACCAATTTGGGGCTCGATGATTTCGCAAAAAGCCCACTGTAGCAGGGTGTCAAAAGGAAAAGACTGGGCAACAATATCCTCGTGTCCCAGTGCCACTAACTGTGCTTCGAAGGCCGACTTATCCAGAGTGAGTGGATCAAACTGGCAATATTGTACAAACAATGACTGATAGGTCCGACATTCCAGAGGTTCAGTACCCAAGGTACAGCGTAGCAGCGCATCCACCTCATCAATCAATTGCAAATCATCAAAATCCACGCGATACCATTCCAGCAAGGTAAACTCAGGATTGTGATTGCGTCCCGCTTCCTCATTGCGAAATACTTTCCCCAATTGGTATATGCTACCACTGCCAGCGCACAACAAGCGCTTCATGGCAAACTCTGGGGAGGTTTGCAAATACAGCGTTGGTCTATTTGCTGAGATAGGACTGATAAATTCGGTGGAAAATGCCCTTAGGTGTACATCGGTCACGCTGCCCAAAGAGAGACATTGGGTGTCGACTTCCAATACATTGCGCTGAGCGAAAAACTGTCGAATATCAGAGAGTAACTGCGCTCTTTGGCGCAAAGTCGCCAAATCACAGCTAGGCTGCCATTGAATGGTTTGATCCATGATGAACTCGGAAGAATATTTTGGGTGAGCAAAGAAGCTGCCCACCCACTACAAGGGCTTATTTTTGCGCCCGAGATACGTACTCGCCGCTGCGTGTATCGACTTTGATCACTTCACCAGTCTGGACGAATAAGGGTACGCGCACGACCGCACCGGTAGACAGAGTTGCAGGTTTACCACCGGTACCCGCAGTATCCCCTTTCAACCCAGGATCGGTTTCGGTAATTTCCAACTCAACAAAGTTAGGCGGCGAGACAGCGATGGGGTTACCATTCCACAAAGTAATGGTACAGCTGTCGTTTTCTACCAACCACTTGACATTATCACCGATGGCTTTTGCATCCGCGGCGATTTGTTCGAAGGTTTCGTTATTCATGAAATGCCAGAATTCACCATCTGTGTACAGATAAGACAATTCTGTATCCATGACGTCGGCACCCTCAACTGATTCGCCTGAACGAAAGGTTTTTTCCAATACTTTTCCAGAAATCAGTTTGCGGATTTTAACACGGTTGAATGCTTGGCCTTTACCGGGTTTAACATATTCGTTTTCAAGAATGTTGCATGGTTCGCCGTCGAGCATTATCTTTAGGCCCGATTTGAACTCGTTGGTGCTGAAAGTAGCCATATTTCCTCTAAAAAAAGTAGTGAGACCTGATTTGCCGCTGATAATACCTAAAAATCTTATTGCTGTGGAGAATAACTGGCAAAAAGAACTGGCACAATGCTTCACCGAGCCTCAAGCTTTGCTTGAGCATTTGGGGTTGGATGTGAATCTGTATGAGCATGACATTGCCGCGCGCAAACTCTTTCCCATGCGTGTACCCCGCCCCTTTGTCGCTAGAATGCGCCCCAACGATCCGACGGATCCCTTATTACAACAGGTATTTCCCCTTCGTCAGGAGTTTGACCAACGAGCCGGATTTGTTGCCGATCCTTTGGCCGAACACGTTAATGACACACCCGGGGTGTTGCACAAATATCAAAGTCGCGTGTTGTTGATGGTGCGCGGCGGATGCGCAGTGAATTGTCGTTATTGTTTTCGACGTCACTTCCCTTACCAAGATAACAGTGTAAATCGTCAAGGATGGATTGAAGCCTTAGCCAAGGTTGCCCAAGACGAGAACATCAATGAAGTCATTTATTCCGGTGGCGACCCATTGATGGCAAAAGACGACTTTCTCGCTTGGTTAACACAGCAAATTGAAGCCATTCCTCATATTCGCCGTCTACGGATCCACACACGACTGCCGGTGGTCATTCCCAGCAGAATCAACGCAGAATTGATTGAGTGGATAACAACCACACGCTTACAGACTGTGATGGTACTGCACATCAACCATCCCAATGAAATTGATGACAAGCTGGTAAATGCCGTCCAAAAACTGGCGGATGCGGGAGTGATGCTATTCAATCAGGCGGTGTTGCTCAAAGGCGTTAATGATTCAGCAGATACTTTGGTGGAACTGAGCGAAGCACTCTTTGCCGCTCGTATCATGCCCTATTACTTGCATCTGATGGACAAGGTAGAAGGCGCTGCTCACTTTGATGTGTGTGAATCGGAGGCACGCCAATTGATGGCCGAATTGGTGAAGCGCTTGCCAGGATTTCTGGTTCCTAAACTGGTGAGAGAAATAGGAGGCCAACCTGGCAAAACGCCTATCGATTTACATCTTCATCCTTAATCAGGCGTACGTATTTACGTTAGAGCCGATTGCCGGATTAGAAGAAACTTTTGGTACGTCAGCTGCTGATTCCAGTAGCTGAAGCGTCGCTTGACCTTGCCGTTCTTGATTTTCTTTCGCCAACTGCAATGCCTTTATTTCCAACGGCGCACCGGTCGTTCCAGATGTATTGACACCTTGAAGTTCCATACCAATTACCTCGATTGCTTGTCGCAACGTTAAAAAACGGGCAGAATTGCCCGCCTCAGGTAGATATCGGCCTGACTTTAGCTTTCTTTAGTCTTTTTTTGAGAATATTTGATGCCAGAATCCAACCCAAACCTCCAACCCTTGTTTGATAAGCTGACTGAGAATATGCAGATCATTTATCGCAAAGCCATCGATGCGGACCAATCTTTGGCTAGGTTGCAACAATCGGGCAAGGGTAAATTCAACCACGTCTTCACTGACGAAGCCGGCTTCACGGTGCAAAGTAAGCGATTCATGCCCTACGTGGAAGAGCTCGCGACTCAAGTGGCTCAGTTGCACAATGCTTCAGCAGAGCAGGTAGAAGCCCAATTAGCTGACATTGTGCGAAAAATGGAACTGATGCTTACTACCCTAGGTCAATTTAAACATACGTTATAGTCTCTCTGGCGACTCAGTCTATGCTTGTTTTTTGAGCAAATGACGCCATAATTTAACTATCGCTATGATTTTAACGTAGCGATAAGTGAGTAGGTTATGGAAATAGGTAATCTTGCAAATCAAGTCAATCTGCCCAAGATTGTCAGCAGCCCATCCAGCCAGGCAGCGGAGCAACCCAATGCCTTCGGTATTGGTGTGGCCAATAAACCGGAAGTCGAACTGTCAGCCCAAGCCCGTATCTTGCAACAAAACGAACGTACTGTGAACGAACGACGGGAAGCATCGAGCGGCGATACGGATCAAGATCCATCCCAGGATACTCAGGGCATCAACAGTGATTATGTGCGTGTGTCTAGCAGTGTGGGTAGCGCCGCCAGTAACAATCTCAGCGCAGAAAAAGCCACTGAGATTTATCAGTCAATCCAAGATCTGTTGTAATGGAAGCGTTGGGTAAACTTTTCACCCGGCGCCCTAATTAAAAACACAAAGGAATGCATCAACTCGTGCTGCATGTTAAGAGCCTGCGCTTCAGCTTCCTCCTATGCCTTTTGATCAACGGAGGCTGTTCTTCACTCCCTAACTATGACACCGTCATTACCGACACTCAGATCATTGACACCCAAACCGGTCAAATCAACCAAGCAACGATTGGCGTGCTCAATGGACAGATCGCGTACATTGGACAGAAAAAAATTAACGGCAAAACGGAGATTGACGGAAAAGATCTGTGGGCACTTCCAGGTTTATGGGATATGCACGTACATATTTCTGACCCCAGCTTTTTTCCACTTTTCGTTCAACAAGGTGTCGTGGGGGTGCGCGATATGGGCGGTGCAGTACTTGAGCCAACGGACGGTTGTGAATCAATAAACATTGAAGTGCTACAAAAATGGCGGGAAGAAATTGAATCAGGACAACGCTTGGGTCCCAGAATGGTTTTGGCCGGGCCTACATTAAGCGGCAACGGCTGGCCAACATCACTTTCTGCCCAAACCCCCGAAACAGCCCAGAACTCAGTGATGCAGCTCAACCAGCTTGGAGCTGATTTTGTTAAGGTGTATGAAAATATTAATATTGAATCCTTCGAAGCCTTGGTATCTGAAGCGAAAAACAGGCATCTGGATGTTGCTGGGCATGTTTCTGAAGAAACGCTCACTATTCTTGACGCAATACATGTCGGTCAACGTTCCATTGAGCATGTTCGCTCTCATCTGCTTTTGTGCTTTGCGAAAACAAAGGCAGAATTGGAAGAATTTTTCGTTTTAGATCATTGGTCTGCCGAGGATCGTAAATGGGCAAGCCCACATGTGGAAGCTTGTCCTTCAATATGGGAAAGTTTGAGAAAAGAAGACGTTTGGCTTACCCCAACCTTAGCGGTCCAAGAAACTTTGGTTACCTCAGAGCAAGCTAATTTTGAGTTCGACCCTCGCCGAACTCCATTACCTAATTCGATCAAACGGGCGGTGCAATTAAGAAGTGACCTACTAAGACAGCGAAATGACGAGCAACGCTCAGAAGTGGTAGTTTGGAATGCCTATGTCAGTCGTCTGGTTACCAAAGCAATTGAAGAGCAAACGAAACTCCTAGCTGGATCAGATTCGGCTTGCGAGGGGACAATTCCAGGCTTTAGCCTGATTCGAGAACTGCAATTGTTAGTCGATGCTGGAATGTCTGAGCTCGAGGCAATTCAGACAGCTACAATAGAACCTGCAAAATACCTAAGGAAAAACCTTGGACAGATTAACCATGGTTATTTTGCAGATATCCTACTTTTGACAGCAAATCCTCTTGCCGATATTTCAAATCTGAACTCGATAGAATGGGTGATCTTACGAGGTAAAGTTGCTCGAAATCAAAATGGGTCTAACTCTGATGTTCACTAAATTCGCCAGAGTAGGCGCATCATCAAGGTGTTATTGGTAGATAGGTAAAGCTCGAATACGAGCTTCGATTGTCTGCGCCATGGCCTGATATGCCTCACTTTCAACCTGTCCGAATTGCTCGGTAAATTGTTCTTTGCTCAAACCTTCTGGCAACGCTTTTATTGATGGAAAAAATGCGCTTTCGTTGTGAGGTTGGGCAAGCTTGTCTTGCAGTTGAGCGGCAAATTCCGGATCGCTGGCCTTCACGGCCAACTCCACACCAGCTAAATCAGCCGCCAAGTCGGCAAAACTAAAGCCGCTGCCACCTTGGGCACGATCCATTAATTCTTTAAACTCGCCGATGGCATTGCTGACCCCTTGCATTGACAAAATTTTGATCGCCGCTGATATCACAAAGTGCTGGGTTAGGTCAGTACGACCCGCCAGTAAGGGGCGAAAGCGCGGCAAGACCACCTGCCCTTCGTAGGGCTGAACCTCACCCACCAAATTGGCGAAGCGATGGTGTCCAACGTAAATTGCCAGCGCCAATAGCGCGGCTTCGTTCTCTTCCACTGGGTTACTAGACTCTTGCGCGCTGCGTTCCTTCACATGGGCAAACAAGGGCTGCATGTAGCGCGCTAGCGAGTTGGGTCGATTTCGAATATCCGAAGGTAAACTGTGCAAAAATGCAAGGTATTGTGACGTACGTTCTCTCAACGCCTCATTTTCATTCCCCGCCAAACCTTTTTTTATCTGATTTAACTTAGTCAGCAGCGAGTCGATGGGTCGCAACAAAATCATCATTTGCTGATCATCCATAATCAGATATTCCACCTGATTAATTGCCGTTTGCCCTAAGTCACTGTCGGTTTTCCAATCAATTAGCCATATGAGCAGGGCAAGGGCGGTATCACCGCTAATGGTTAGAGAGCCCAATTCAACATCGGTGAATCGTAAGTCTTGGCCGGCTAAAACCCCACCTTTGAGATTGATATACAAGGGCAAAGGAGTTTTGATAAGTTCGACGCTGGCAGAAAAGGAAAGTTGCTGCGTGGCAATCTCCACGCTGCCGGCCAGATTGGGGATAGCTCGTTGGGCAAATCCCGCCAAACTGTTCAGTTGAGCCTGGGATAAGCTAATTTGTTGGGGCACATAGCGTTGTCGGTTAATCGACCTAAACTGCTCTAGCAGTAGGTTGACCGATTCAGCTTGGTCGATTTGCTCGGTCGCGGATACGGAGACCAAAGGCTGTCTAGAGACAGCCATCCATGCCACAACCGAAGCGGCAATAACCAACGACAAAAAAACAATGAATGTCCATCGGAATAGGCTGCTCACTTATACCTGCGCCATATTTCCCTTTGACTCTAACCAGATCTTCCGGTCACCTGCTCGTTTCTTAGACAACAGCATGTCCATCAATTCAAGCATTTGCTCTGCGTCACCTGTGGTCAATTGCACTAAGCGGCGAGTATTGGGATCCATGGTGGTTTCCCGCAGTTGCAATGGATTCATCTCACCCAAGCCTTTGAAACGCTGCACGTTAACCTTGCCACGCTTATTTTCTGCCTCGATACGATCCAGCACCCCTTGTTTTTCCCCTTCGTCCAGGGCGTAGTAAACCTCTTTACCCACATCGATTCGGAAGAGCGGAGGCATGGCAACATACACATGGCCTTGGTCCACCAGCGTTCTGAAGTGTTTAACAAACAAGGCACACAATAGGGTCGCGATATGCAAACCATCAGAATCCGCATCGGCAAGAATACAGATTTTTCCATAACGTAAGCCCGACAAATCATCGGAGTCAGGATCGATGCCTAAGGCAACTGAAATATCGTGAATTTCCTGAGAGGCGAGCACTTGAGAAGAGTCCACTTCCCAACTGTTTAGGATCTTTCCTCGCAGTGGCATAATGGCTTGAAACTCACGATCTCGAGCTTGTTTGGCCGAGCCACCTGCCGAATCCCCTTCCACCAAAAACAATTCTGAGCGGGCATTGTCCTGGGTCGAGCAATCGGTCAACTTGCCGGGCAATGCGGGCCCTTGAGTCACTTTCTTACGGGCCACTTTCTTCGACTGACGCAGGCGTTTTTGTGCATTGTTGATACACATTTCGGCCAATTGCTCGGCCACATCGGTGTGTTGGTTAAGCCACAAACTAAAGGCGTCTTTGACCACCCCAGATACAAAAGCCGCCGCTTGTCTGGAAGATAAACGTTCTTTGGTTTGACCGGCGAACTGGGGATCTTGCATTTTGGTGGATAAGATATAGGCACAGCGATCCCAGATATCTTCTGGGGTTAGTTTTACGCCACGGGGCATCAAATTTCGGTATTCACAAAACTCACGCATGGACTCAAGTAGTCCTTGTCGCAAGCCATTTACGTGGGTTCCACCTTGCGCTGTAGGGATCAGGTTTACGTAACTTTCAGTGACCAGTTCGCCGCCTTCGGGAAGCCACATGACTGCCCAATCGGCCGCTTCATGATTACCCGCGATTTGTCCCACAAAGGGGGTATCATCAGGAATAGTGACGTATTCGCTCACCGCCTGATACAAGTAGTCTTTCAGGCCGTCTTCAAAATACCACTCGTGGGTTTCTTTGCTGATCTTATTGTCGAATCGAATCCGCAACCCGGGACACAAGACTGCTTTGGCACGCAGCACATGCAATAACTTGGAAACTGAAAACTTAGCCGAGTCAAAATACACCGGATCAGGCCAGAAGCGTACAGAGGTGCCCGTGTTACGTTTGCCGCAGGTATCGACTGCTTTGAGTTCTTCGACTTTATCGCCATGCTCAAACGCCATTTGGTATACATTACTGTCGCGACGAATGGACACTTCCACCCGCTTTGACAGCGCATTCACCACCGATATACCCACACCATGCAGACCGCCGGAGAACTGATAATTCTTGTTGGAGAATTTCCCCCCTGCGTGCAGTTTCGTCATGATCAATTCAACGCCGGAGATGCCTTCTTCGGGATGGATATCCACTGGCATGCCTCGTCCATCGTCGATCACTTCTAAAGACTGGTCTTCAAATAACGTCACTTTGATGTTGGAAGCAAAACCCGCTAAAGCTTCGTCGACACTGTTATCGATAACTTCCTGACTTAAGTGATTAGGTCGGGTGGTATCGGTATACATACCAGGGCGGCGTTTTACCGGTTCCAGGCCATTTAAGACTTCAATCGCGTCTGCGGTATATTGGTTTGACATGATGCTTATAATTTGAGTTATGTGCCAAAGGGAGAGTGAAAAACTCACTCCGTTGATAGGATGTTACCAACCAATGCACACATGAGCAATGGACGTTTTGGTACTTCGCGAAGAAGGTGTTTATAGGCTTGCATTAGCCGGAAAGTTCGACTCAGATAACGGTAGCAAAGATGTGTAAATCGGTTTGTTTAGAGGTGAAGAACCAGAGCCCCAAATTTGGGGCGCTATGTTTTCATTTGATGGGGACTTTGCCTCGGCTAACCTAGCATTGCCAAAGTCTATTTCTTCCGCAGATACACATTGCCCGTATAGGTAATGATCGATAGATCCTGGCCGCCACCGTTGAGTTTTGCTGACATCTGTCCGCCAATCACGATCTGCTGTTTGCGGCCTTTACCATTGCGTTCAACACTTTCAGTGGGGACAAATTCTGCGTCTAAGCCCGAAAGAATTTGACCTTGATAGTTCTGAACGTTGATCTGCGCCTTGGTGCTATTTGCCAAAGTGATATCGATATCGCCGCTGTAGGTGGTCAAAGACGTCGGCGTTTCGCCGTTAAACTGAGCAAATTCCACTACAACCGCGCTCTGATAGGTTTCTGCAACTATGGGCCCGGTGATGCCGCTAGCATAAATGTCACCTTTCCAAGATTCCAGTTCAATGGCGCCGGTGACATTGCTGACATCGATCTGTTTACCGTCATACAATTGGGCATCAACACTACTGTTTTTGGGCACACGCACCAGCAAATCAATGTGGTAGGTAGTGAATTCGCTGGTGATATCCACCCGATTCGCCGACTCTTGGATTTGTAGATTTATCAGCGCATTGTTTACCACTTTCAAACCGTCTGTTGAACGACTCGGCTTGTCTTGTCCTTTTGCTGCTTTGCGTTCGTGTTGATGGGATTGAATTTGTTTCAGTTGCTGTTCAGACAAAGGGCTAAACTTCGCCAAGATTTCCACTGTGTCGCCATCATAGCCCTCGATTTTGATCTCTCCATGGCGCATCTCCACTTCCAAATGAGCCGGTTGACTTGGGTCGGTCAGATTTAATGTATAACGCTTTTCTTCTGGGCTTTGTGCTGTGGCGGTCAGTGCGCACGCCAACAACAAAACACTAGACACTATTTTTCGCATGTTAAGTACTCCTAAGCGGTTAAATTCGTAATTCGTTTTCAAGGGTTTGAATAAATTCGGCGACGTCGGGATGAACCGAAGGCTGCGCCATTGTCTGTTTCAGATGTTGTCGAATATTAGTGCCGCCTTGGGCCAACAATAATCGACAGATTTCCATCTGCACCAGCGGGCTAGTCTCTCTTGAGGCCATTTGCATTAGGGTTTCCAACAAGTCCTCGGATAAAGGTTCTGCACCTAAGGTTTCCACTACCGCTAATCGAACAGCAGTCGACTTATCTTGCTCAAGTAAAGTCACCAAGGTTTGCAATAATGCCGGGTCAGTTAAATTGGAGCGTCGGCTATAGGCAATACCACTGAGTCGTTCACTGGCCGATGGCTTTTGCAATAGACTGATTGCCATGAGGGTACTGAGTGAAGCCACATCTTGCTGCAATTGACTAAGCTGACCTACTTGCCTTTGATCCTCTGATCGTTCATTGACCCACATGCCCAATAGGAAAACCAATCCCAAGGCACAGGTTTGGTAAATTGCCGGCATCCACATTTGACCCCGTAATTGTTGCCACCAATGATTCAACTTACTCATTGGTGCCGGTTCACTGGTTGGAGTTTGTGTTAGTAATGTTTGGAACCGAGCGCGCATGCGCTCAGAAGGTACTGAGGGTGCATTTTCTGCTTGCCAAAATTGCTCCATGAACGCCAACTGCTGTTGCAAGTCTTGATGCTGCTCGACGTATTGAGCCATCTCTTCGCTCATAGTCGAAGCCGCACCGCTATTGAGTTGCTCGGTCTTCCAGGCAATCACTTTATCGTGGTCGATCATGATCCTTCTCCTGCCAGAGTTTGATAGGCTTGCTGCAAATCATTGAGCGCCTTGCGCATTCTGGATTTAAGGGTGTTTAGGTTGCATTTTTGCATGTCTGCTATCTCTTCATAATTGAGCTGAGCAAAACGGCTCAACACAATGATTTCTCGTTGTTCAGGGTCCAAAGAATTCAGCGCTAAATTGAAATGTTCTGAGCGCTGCTTTGCTTCATAATCGTCAGAGACATTCTGCTGCGCACTCAAAGCCAATTCATCCACATCGCAATGGGGCCGATCTTGTTTGGAGCGTCGGTAATAATCCACTCTGGTATTACTGGCAATGCCGAATAACCAGCTGCGAAAGTTAGCGGTGCCACTAAAGCTCATTCGATAGGTTAATACCCGAGTGAAGGTCTCCTGTACGAGATCCTCACTGGCCGCACTTTGATTGCCGGTACGCATGAAATACGAGTACAGTGGTTTGTGATAGCGTTCAAACAGCGTGGCCAAATGCTCAGTGCGTCCCGCCTGCACCAGCTCCATTAATGCGTTATCTGAATCCATAGCATCCTAATTTTGTGTCTCATTGAGCTCGATCTCTTGGTCTTTAGTAATAAATACCTAGGTAGGTTTGCAAAAGTTGATGGGAGATGAATCTTTTTTGAAAATGATGCGTTCTCGAATAATTGCGACTTAACTTGTTTGTATAGTAACGTAAATGATTGTACTCCTAACAAAAACCTGCTTTGTATAAAGAGCACATGTACGCTTTATTCTTCTAAGCCGTTTTCACCAAGGACACTAATGTTAATAAAAGCATCACTACTGATTAAACACTCGCTAGTTGCAACCATTTTGCTAGCCTTGAGCGCTCAAGCGTTGGCAGCGTTTGAAGGACCTTCACCCTGGCCTGAGATTCGTAAAAAGCGCATCCAAACCCTCTTACCAGTGGCATTAAAGAATGCCGGCGTTGATGCTTGGCTGGTGATATGTCGCGAAAACAATAATGATCCGTTGGCCGATCATGTTGGCTGCGAGAATGCAGGGAAGACCGCGGCCTTCATATTTTATAACCACGGCGATAAGTTCCACTCAATGGCTTTTTCACCGGTGGGCGAAGCCACGGCATTGGCTGATACCAAGTTACTGGATGAGGTGAAGCCGGTCGGGCGCAGTGAATCTGCGGTGCAACAGGCGGCGGATTTTATTAAACAAAAAGGTTTCAGACAGGTCGCGATAAATATGTCTGACAAAAATGCCCAAGCAGACGGCTTGAGCCACAGCCAATATGTCTACCTGACCAGCGCACTTGGCAATTTATACAGTCAGCGCCTAGTGTCAGCTGATGAAGTGGTCTATCAGTGGTTGTCAGTCAAGTTACCTGAGGAAATTGCAATCATGCGCGAGGCGGCCAAACTGACGGCTGCTTGGCAGATCGAAGCCTATGCATCGGTGGTGCCTGGTGTTACCACGGATGCCGACGTGGCCGCATTTTTAAAAGCCAAAATGCGAGCAGCCGGAGTGGGTGATGCATGGGCAGCGGATCAAAACCCCAATGTGGTATCCGGTACTGATCGCGGCCATTCACATGCCACCAGTCGTATCATTCAACCCGGTGACGTGATTCAAACCGATTTTGGGATCCGTGTTTATGACCGATGGGTCACCGACATACAGCGGTTCGCCTACGTTCTAAAAGAGGGTGAAACACAGCCACCGGAGGATATTGCCTACTATTGGAACAGCGCCAAACAGGGTCGAGAGGCCGCCTTTAACGCTATGCGTCCTGGAGTACGCGGTGTTGATGTTGACCAAGCTCAGCGCACAGTGATGGAAGCCACTGGCTCAAGAGACATAATCTGGAGTACCGGTCACCCTGTTGGTTATGTAGCCCATGACACAGGACCAAATCTAGGTGGGGCAAAAGCAACCAGTGTACGTCCGGCATCAGAACGAAAATTACAGGAGAACATGACCTTTGCCTTTGATGGTTTCCACAGTTGGTTGCTCGACTCAGGTGAGCCCAAGACCATTTCAGTGGAAGAAATGGTCTTCATCACGCCCACCGGTGCTGAGTATTTAATCCCTCCACAACAGGATCTCGTGCTAATAAAAAGCCAGTAAATCCAGTCATTGGCCGTTACTGTCACCTGCCAAAACATCGACTTTAGATTCTTGTTGGGTTTTGGCTTGCAACTTTGGGGGCTGCGAAAGGCCCCCAGTACTCACCGAGCTTGGTCAAAGAAATCCAAAATCGCAGATAAAAATCGCTCATACCCTTGAAAGCTGTGGTCTCCACCCTCCTCTATCGTCAACTTGCTGTGCGCATATTTATCTACAGCTTGACGGTAATCCAAGGTTTCATCGCCGGTTTGCAATAACGCCCAATAACGATCCGGCCGGGTGACAGTCGGAGTGTCAAAGCCGATAAGTTGATGGATATGGTCTTGGGTCAGTGTGAAGGCTTTGTCAGTATAGGGGTTGATATGATCCCCCAAATAGTCGGCAAGTAACTCGAAGGGACGCACCGCAGGATTAATCAATACCGCCTTGGTGCCAGTTTGTTCGGCAAAATAAGTAGAGAAGAAGCCGCCCATGGAACTGCCAATAAACCCCAATAAGCGATCGCTGTATTGCTCTATCAGTTGGGCAATAGTGTCTGCTGCTTGTTGTGGATAGTTTGGCAACTCTGGGATAACCAAGTTGATATCCGGTCTATTTTGCTGGACAAATTTCTGGGTTTGTTGGGCTTTCACTGACTGGGGAGAACTGAGAAATCCATGTAAATAAATAAGGGTATCTTGCATGATTATAAGGGTTCCAGATTATAGCCGAACCACCATGGAGGACACGCTTCCATGGGGATCCAATTCAATCACACGAAATCCAGCCGGCACCTCGTCCACACTAAATTCCAAACTGTTTTTCCACTGCCAGCAAGTGGAAGGGCAGGCAAGATAGTAACATTGTTGATGTTGCTGCCAAGCGTCCTGATGAATATGACCATAGACAACCGCTTTAATCGACACCGCTTCGCAGACCATTTCCACCAGTTCTTGACGATTAAGGTACGCATGCTTATCCATCCAACTGGCAGTATCAAATGGGTGATGATGACAGGCGAGAATATGAAAGTAATCTGAGCTTGCCTCAACATGATTACGAATCGCCTCAAGGGCGTGGCTTTTATGTTGACCCAACGTGCCTTTATGACGGGTATCCAAACCATGTAACTTCCATGCTCCCAGAGTCATTGGAGAGCTACTTTCGAGCATAAAGGGCGCTAAAATTTCGTCAAAATGTGGGTTGTTGTCATGATTGCCCGGGATCACTTTTATGCGACCGCGCATGTTATGACTAATCATCAACTCAACAAAATGTTGATAACTCTGAGCACTGTCATCACCGGATATATCACCGGTGACCAGCAACAAATCGAAAGACATCTGACTGATTTTTGCCAGTATTTGCTCAAGGCTAGTGTAAGGAGCAATATTCTGATAACCGGTTTTCGCAGGGTCGGCAAACAGATGGCAATCTGAAATTTGCACTATGGTTGTAGTGTTTGAACCGCTCATCAATTGGTCGAGGACGCCGACTTGGAATGTTGTAAACAAAATCCCAGCCATTCTGCTAAAAAGCGGTTGGTCATTTCTTTCTCATTCGGCTGATGCATCTGCCGATTGGGATACACATAGCTGGGTTTGAGCGAACCGATATGCTGAGCACTGAGCACCTCTGCCACTTGAGCATCATGATATAAACGAATTTGCATCACTGGGCGCAGGTAATTGGGCACGCCATCGGCTAATTGGGCCAATTCCACCGTACTGGTATAGCGACTGCTATCGAGGATCTTAACTCGGTAATGCAATCCATCGGCAATTTCAAATTGATAACTGAGGCTCAAGGTATCGCAATCTGGCAACAACCTTAGCAGTCGGGCATAGTTAAGCTCGCACACTGCCAATAGACTGGACAAGTGCGGTACATACTTGCGATTGAGATTAGCCCTTTTGCCAGTCATCTAATACCGTCTGTTTATTCAATAAAAACCATTGTACTGCAATCAAGGTCGCTGCATTGTCAAGTTTACCCTGCTGCAACCACTCAAGCGTTTGTTGCTCACTGGCGCGACGCACTAAAATATCTTCGCTTTCACTGTCCAAACCATGCACACCGTGAGCTTGGCTGGCATCCACTTCACCAATGTAAATGTGAATACGTTCGGTAGTTCCGCCGGGACTAGACAAATAGCTCAGCGCTTTGTGTAGCCGCTGAATTTCAACCCCCGCCTCTTCCAAACATTCTCTGCGACATACTAATTCCGGTGATTCGTCGGGTTCGATCATACCTGCGACGATTTCAATCAGCCATGGACTCTCGCAAGTTTCCAGTGCACCAACGCGAAATTGCTCGATGAATACGAACTCAGCGAGTTTGGGATCATATAGCAAAACCGCCACAGCATGTCCCCGTTCGAGCACTTCACGACTGATGTCGTTGCTCCACCCCCCTTTAAACAAGCGATGGGTAAACTGATAGTGGATTAGTTTAAAAAACCCCGAATATAATGGTGCTGTCTTTTTCACCTCTACATCGGACTTGGTAAATACGGGAAACGGTTTCAAACCTACTCCATTTTCGAATCAAGAATCACAAAATTAGCACATTAGCAGAAAATCACCGACAAAATGGTGACAAATCGAGACCAACCGAGGTGACGAACAAACATATTCTGTTACACTTGAGTGCTTGGTGTTACCACAATTCATTTTCGCTTAGCGTCTGATTTCCCTACAATTTGGGTGGAATATATCAGAAAGTGAAGAATCTAGGCACCCAGTGTCTTCTCGGAAACGAAACTATAGGAAAGCCCATGAAAAAAACCATTCTGTCTCTGCTTGTCGGCTTTAGCGTGGCCTCTCAAGCCTTTGCAGATGATCTTTATCAGGTGTATCAAATGGCCCTGGAAAAGGACCCCACCATCAACCGCGCAAAAGCAGAAAGGGACGCGGCATTTGAGGGGATCAGCATCAGTCGTGCAAACCTGCTACCACAAGTCTCTGGCGTGATCAGTTATTCGGATAGCTCTCAGGATCAGTTTGATTTTAATACGACTGACCCTAATGCTCCCGTTGTAAGCATTGTCAGTAGTGAATCCAAAAACCTTGGTTGGGACCTAAGCATGTCTTGGTCTGTCTATGACCACTCAAACTGGGTGGGTCTGTCCCGCGCTGAGAAAGTAGCGGAACAAAGTGACGTCAACTATGCATTGTCAAAACAAGATTTGATTGTGCGCACCACACGGGCTTATTTGGCGGTATTGCGCGCCCAAGACAATCTGGAATTTGTCCGTGCTGAGAAACGTGCCATCGAGCGTCAGTTGGAGCAAACCAAACAACGCTTTAAAGTAGGCTTAACAGCCATTACTGATGTGCATGAAGCCCAAGCTAACTTTGATAATACTGTCGCCCAAGAGATTGTCGCGGAAAACGGTGTTGAATTGCGCCTGGAAGAGCTGCGTGAAATTACTGGTAAATATCACGATCGCATTTCAGTACTGAATACCGAGAACTTTACCGCGTCTCGACCCACTCCTGAGCGCGTCGATGGCTGGTTGGAAATTGCCCAAGAGAAAAACCTCGATTTATTGGTCCGCAAATTTGCCAAAGACATCGCCAAAGAAGACATCGCCTCTGCCAAAGCAGGTCACTACCCAACTGTCACCTTCACAGCGTCAATGGGCAGCGATGATACCGAAATCAATGGCAACGGCAATTTCCCCAAGCGTGACAACGATTCTATCGGGCTGCGTTTAAATGTGCCGATTTATGAAGGTGGACGTGTCAGCGCTCAGACTGATCAGGCTCGCTATCGTTATGTGGCGGCCAGTGAAGACTTAGAATTGGCATTTCGCTCTACCGTGCGTTCCGTACGCAGTTCCTACAACGATGTCGTGGCTTCAACCTCTACGATTCGTGCGTTGGAACAGGCGGTAGTTTCGGCTCAAAGCGCCTTGAAAGCGACCGAAGCCGGTTTTGAAGTGGGTACTCGTACCATTGTTGACGTACTGAACAGCACCCGTAACTTGTTTGATGCACGCCGTAATCTAGCCGGTGCTCGATACGACTTCATTACAGCTGTACTGACGCTCAAACGTGCTGCCGGTACCTTGGCAGAGCAGGATTTGGTTGATATTAACCGCGGATTGACCCCTGCCAAAGCAGATTAATTCGACATTCTGTAGAACTTAAAAAGGCAGTCTTTCAAGACTGCCTTTTTTGTATTTGACAGCGTCAAATTTTTCACTAATCTAGGCTCGTTTTTCCACAGTCAATGGTCCCTATGCAAGCTTCTGCACTCCAAGCCAAATTTATCAAGATTCGCTCGAATAAGGCATTCGAGTTAGTGGTGATCAGCGTCATCGTCGTTTCTGCACTACTGGTGGGTGCCAAGACGTACGAAATGCCACCGAACATGTATACCATCACCAAAATATTAGACTGGTTTATCAGTGTGTTCTTTTTAACTGAAATCACCATTCGTTTCTTTGCGGAACATCGCAAGCGCGATTTCTTTAAAAGTTTTTGGAATGTCTTTGATACGATAATCGTTGTGGTATCGCTGATCCCCGCTGATGATACCGACATGGCCGTCATTGCCCGTTTGGTGCGAGTGTTCCGGGTGCTTAGGATGATTTCCATCATCCCTGAACTTCGTATCCTGCTGGTTTCCCTGATCAAAGCCATGCCCCAATTGGGCTATGTGATGTTATTGATGTTTATCATCTTTTACATCTATGCAGCGATTGGTAGTACCTTATTCGAAAACATCAATCCTCAATTGTGGGGTGACATTACCATTTCGATGCTGACTTTGTTTCGGGTGATGACATTCGAGGATTGGACTGACGTCATGTACGAAACTATGGCGGTCTATCCTCTGAGTTGGCTGTTTTATCTGACTTTTATTTTTCTCTCGGCCTTCGCGTTTTTAAACATGGTGATTGGTATCGTAGTGAATGTAATGGAACAGGAAAACGAAAAAGCCAGAAAGGAATTACAAGAAGAGCAAGGCGAACCTACTTTGAAAGACGTAATGGCGCAGTTGAATCTGATGCAGCAGCAAATAGAGGCGCTAAAGGACACCAAGCAAACGGCTACAAAGCCTGAGTAATACCAGTCATACCGCGAGCATCCTATCATTTGTTGCAAGCACCCATTTTGCTGTTTTTTTGTGCTAATCTTTGCACAGTAAACAACACGGGTGCCGCAACACAGGGAGAACGCTGTTGGCCGATGTCTTCATTTCCTATTCTCGAATTGATCAACCGATCATAAAACAGCTTTCACAGGCGTTAGAAGCCCATGGGTTTTCTGTGTGGTGGGATCGGGAACTGCTCGGTGGAGATACTTTTGCCGATGACATAGAGCGGCAGTTGCTGCAGGCCAAAGCCGTGATTGTGGGTTGGTCGCAATCGGGGTCCAAGAGCAGATGGGTTAGAGATGAAGCCTCGGTGGCAGCCGACGCTGGCTCGTTAATTGCGATCTCCACTGACGGTTCAATTCCCCCCATCGGTTTCAGGCAGTTCCATTGTGTCGATCTTTCGAGTTGGCAAGGGCAGTCTGACGACCCTGCATTTATCGATATTACCCGGGCCATCAGTGCCAAGCTTTCACCTGTGCATCAGGAGCAATCTCAAGAAGTTGAAGCAACAACACCGTCAGCTCCGGTAATAAAAAACCGACGGGCAACCGATCGCTCTGTATCTACTTCATCCTCACTAGCCAAGGTAGTCGCCGTATTGCCTTTTGCCAATCGCAGTCCGCTGGCAGATGACGCTTTTTTTGCCGATGGCGTACATGATGAATTGCTCACACAAATTTCTAAACTGGCCTCAGTTCAGGTGATCTCTCGAACCTCAGTCATGGGATATCGAGACAGCAGCAAGAGCATTCCTGACATTGCCTCAGAACTGGGCGCAATGGTTATTTTGGAAGGCGCGGTGCAGCGAGCGGGCCAGCGGGTTCGCATTAACGTTCAGCTTATTGACGGCAAAACTGACACCCACATTTGGGCCGATACCTACGATCGGGAATTGACCCCTGAAAACATCTTCGATATTCAAAGTGATATCACCCGAGAAATCGCCGATGCAATGCACGCGGCACTCTCTCCTGAAGATGAATTGCTGCTCAGTGGTCAAGCGCCAACCAACAATTTGGCAGCCTACGACGCCTACCTGCGTGGCAAACAAAAAATGCGCTCAGAAGCAACTGGAGAACAGGACTTTCATTCGGCCATTGAAGATTTTGATCACGCTATTGCCGTGGACCCTCAATTTGCCGAGCCCCACGCCAATAAAGCTCGCGCATACTTAACTCTGTATTGGTTTTTTGGCTGGGACACCCGTTGGCTAAATCTAGCTAAGTCTTCCGTCGAGAGAGCAGTCATGCTCGCGCCAAACTCCATAGAGACTTTGCTGGCCCAAGCCTATTACCAATACTGGGGATTACTAGATTTGGAGCAAGCCGAGCGGGTCCTCAATCGAGTCCTAGAAATCTCTCCACAAAATACCGAGGCTTGGGCTTGTAAGAGTTACGTCATACGCCGCACTGGACGTTTTGCTGAGTCGATTTCAGCATTGAAAAAAGCCATGCGTTTGGACCCCATGTTAGTCGACCTTCCGATGGAGTTGTCCAACACATTGGGGGCCATTGGTCACGTCTGGCAAGCCATGGAGATGTTAGACCGGGTTCGCACCCTATCCCCCAAATCCAATTTTACGGCTATCGTGGCGGCGGATGTGTTTCATCTTACTGGTCAAGCGCAACCTGCCTACGAGGCAGCCAGTGCCGAGGTAGACCGAGAGGATTTTATCTATTACTACCGCCGTTCATTTCACGCACTAAATACCGCTGATCCAAAGGTAATTGAAGCGAGTTTTGCTACTTGGCCTAGTGAATTTCGCGGAACTCCCATGTTTCCAGAAACATTTAATCTTTATAAAGCCACGGCATTGAAAGTGCAGGGAAAAGAGGATGAACTCGACACTTTACTGGCGGGAATACAGCAGCGCCTTTGTTCTTTGAGTGACCCATATCCAGGCGGTTGGTTACCTGAAGCGGCCTATTATCCTGTAACCCTACCGGGTTTGATGGGCGATTTACATGGGGTTCAAGCGGCGGTTGAGGACTATCATGCCCACGCAAAGCGCGACCTATTCGCCACTTTGTATCATTATCACAGCATCAGTACAGCATACTTATTCTGCGGTGATAAGGACAATGCATTGACCTATTTAGAAAAACTTGTCGATATTTTTGGACCTGCCAGTTATTTGGCCATGTCGATCATGCCTCAATATCGAGAACTACACTCTCAGACCCGCTACATCGCTTTGCAGTCTGCATGCCAGCGCTGGCAAGCCGAAACAGGAAAATGACAAGGAATAGAGAGAACACCCGCCACCTACTTGCAGCGGGTGCATTATTGCTAGAGGTCGAAATCTTCGCGCATCTTGACTACGCGCTGCACATGCTCTTCTTGCTCAAACTTACGCTCTACCAACTTCCGTCGAGCTAAGTTCTTATTTCCTGCAGCTAGCAGGGTCTCAACATAGTTCAGATAGATCTCATTATTTTGCATTTTGTCATTGATTACGCGGTCGTAGAACTTCAACGCTTCACTGTAATCTTCTTGCTTGACCAGAACTTGTGCCAAGGTGTCCACTGCGTCTGCATTTTGTGGTTGCAAGGCCACCGCACGTCGGGCGTAATCTTCAGCCTCGTCATACTCTCCTGATTGGGTGAGCAAGTAAGCTAAGTTATTCAACACCACAAAATTGTTGGGGCTGGCTTCTAGCACGTCACGATAGCTTTGCACTGCCGATTTAGGCTCTCCAGCTATTTGACGCTCAGCAAGAAACATCTTGGCGACCATGTCGTTGGGTATTTTCTCAACATGATTTTGCAAAATAGACAGCGCAGCATCCGCTTTACCTGTGCGCTCTAAAAGCCCCACTAACATAGCCAAATTACGGCTATTAGGTACGGCTTTATAAGCATCAGTTATTAACGGCAAGGCTTTATCAAATTCTTGGTCAGCCGCCAACAGTCTCGCCTTAAAGCCTTTGACTACCGGCAATTCATGGGTGCTTTCGGGCAACACTGCAAAACTCTCGCGAGCGGCCTCGATGTTGCCAGAAAACAGGTTAAAGTGGACATCGAATGCTCTGACCTCAAGATCTTCTCGCTTAGACAAGAAGCGTTTGGTCAATTCGGCACCGTCTTTGAATTGACCCTGGGAATCTAGGATCAATAGCATTCCCACATTAGCTTGTTTGTTGTTCGGTGAACGGGCCAACCAGCGTTGGTAGTGTTCTGTCGCTTCACTGGCATTGCCCAATTGCAGTAACGCTTTACCTTTAGATATCCAATAAGTCACTGGCGTGTCATCGTTTTCTGGCACTTCGTTAGCGACGTCTACGACTTTCTGCCATTCACCTTCAGATAAATAAATTCGCGCCAGCACCATGGATAAATCGACGCTATCGGGATTCGCTTTCTTGGCAGCAAGTGCAGGTTTCATACCTTCTTTCCCGTCGCCTTGATTCTTTTTAACCAAATAATACGACGCCAATGCTGGCACAAAATCGGCTTTTTTCTTCAATATGTTCAACAGACGTTGTTCACCGGCCGCAAAGTCTTTCTTGATGAACTCGATGTTGGCCTTAGCAATCTCAATGATGCCATTTTCGGGCTCTATTGCACTCGCATCATTGTAATACTGCATAGCGCCATCCAAGTCTCCACGCTTCATCTTGACTTCGCCTGCTAACATGTAAGCCTTAAAGTCATCAGGTGCACTGGCAATCCATTCTTTGGCAAGATTTTCTGCTTTGTCCAATTGATTGGTTGCTAGGTAGGCGTTGGCTAGGGTCGCTCTGGTCACCTCAAGATCCGGTGACTTCTCCAGCGCTTTTTCCAAATCAACAATGCCCTCGAGATCATTAACTGACAGTCGCAACACGCCCAATCGGGTCAAGTCTTCCGCAGATTCACTGATCTTAGCGGCTTGCTCTATCACGTCTTGAGCTTCTTTGATGTTCCCAGATCGAATTAATTCGAAGCCGGTTTTGTTGTACAACAACGCATCTTGTTCCGAAGCATTGTCAATTTGCGACAACACACTACTGGCGTCATCGGCCAAGCCCAGTTCCAATTGACTGGCCGCTAACATTTTCAAACCAGGATGGTTTTCTGGCAAGGTGCTGGCAATATAGGACAAGTGACGATTGGCAGCCTCATAATCACGTTCGATGTAGGCAGCATGGCCTGCAATCAAACGCAAAATGGGGTCACCTCGACCACTTTGAATGGCCTTCTCAGCGTAACTTTGCGCATTGGCATAGTCAGAGTCTGCCGAGCGGATCACCGCCTTTAATTGATTCAATAGTGGGTTTTCTGGGTTAACCTTCAGCAGTTTGTCCACATAAGGTTCTGCATCCTTGACTTGATTTTGCTCAACCAACAAATTGGCCAACATAAAGGTAATTTGGTTGTCGTCTGGATACTGCTCAATGTACTTCTTATAAACTGCTGCTGCGTCAGTAGCTCGGCCATTTTCTAGGTAGAGTTGGCCAAGCATTTTTAACACTTCAACGTTGTCTGGATTCGATTGTTGCAGGGTTTCGAGTTTACTTATGGCTTCTAGTGGTTGTTCATTGAGTACACTATCAAAGGCTTGTACCAATCCTGAATACACCGTTTCAACCGGAATGCTCAACAGTTCAGCGGTTAACGCTTTAGATTCTGGAATCTTCGACAATTGATACAGTGACTGCAACTTGAAGTATCCGACCTCAACTTCTTGTTCAGGGCTCAGATCACCTTCAGTATGGTCAATTTCACTCAGTGCTGCTAACGCGCCTGTATTTTGGTACGACTGTGAAAGCAACGGGATGACTTTCCCCGGTGGATAACCGAATTCGAGTGCTCGGTTCAATTCTTTTTCTGCACTTTCATAACGCTTGGTGAGAAAGTACACTCGGCCGAGTTCGTATCGCGCCTCAGCAGAACGTGGGTTTTGTTGAATAGCATTTTTTAGCTCAACAATGGCAGAGTCCATTTTCTTCTGCTCAATGTATTGCCTTGCGACTTCCAAGTGCTCTTCACTGGTCTTTTGTCCACATCCCAAAAGCAACAACAATCCGGTTGCCAATAATAATGCTCTCATATGTAAATGCTTCCCTCTATTCAGTTAACACTATGCTACAAGGGTTAACAAAGATTTAATAGCCTCAGATAGTAAATCTACCAAATTCTAAAATGGATACAAAATAAGCGCTTAAAATACAGCGATTATTGGTATAAAACTCGGTTATCGAATATAATAGCGCTTTTAAACCATACCGGCCTCAAGGCAATCTACTACGCTGCCTATCGAACTGACAATCTGCTATTTCAGCAGCCCATTCTGCCGGTTACTAGGGATCCTTGATGACCACCAACGTAGACATTACTTTTAAAGACTTAAACTTGCCTGAACCTTTGCTACAGGCATTGGAAAAAGTCGGCTATGAAAAACCCTCTCCTATTCAAGCAGAGAGTATTCCGCTAATACTTGAAGGCCACGACCTGCTAGGTCAAGCGCAAACCGGTACGGGTAAAACGGCGGCTTTTGCACTGCCGATGCTAGCACAGATTGACACCGAACAAGATTTCACGCAATTGTTGGTGCTTGCACCTACTCGCGAACTAGCCATCCAAGTTGCCGAGGCGTTTCAGGTATACGCCAGTTTCTCGAAAAAAATTCGCGTATTGCCCATCTATGGCGGCCAGTCATACGACAATCAAATCCGTCAACTTAAGCGTGGCGTGCAAGTTGTAGTAGGCACACCGGGTCGTATTATCGACCACATTAAACGGGGCACACTGAAGCTAGACCAACTGAAATTTTTGGTGCTGGACGAAGCCGACGAGATGTTACGTATGGGCTTCATTGATGACGTAGAATGGATTTTGAGCCACGCGCCCAAAACCCGCCAAACTGCGTTGTTTTCTGCCACCATGCCAGAGCCAATTCGCAAGATCACTCAGCGTTATTTGAACGACCCTAAGCACGTTAAGATTGCTTCAAAAGTCAGTACCGCCAGTACCATCAGACAGCGTTTCTGCCAGGTTGCCGGTCATCATAAATTGGAAGCACTGACCCGTATTTTGGAAGTCGAAGAATTTGATGGCGTAATTATTTTCGTGCGCACCAAGACGGCGACAGTGGAATTGTCCGATAAGCTTTCGGCGCGAGGGTACGATGTAGAACCACTCAACGGCGACATCCCGCAAAACGCAAGGGAGCGCACTGTTGAGAAGCTTAAGCAAGGCAAGATTGATATTCTGGTTGCTACAGACGTGGTAGCTCGTGGCTTGGACGTTGAGCGTGTCAGTCACGTGATCAACTTTGATATTCCTTACGACACCGAATCTTACGTACACCGAATCGGTCGTACTGGCCGCGCTGGACGTCAAGGTGATGCCATTTTGTTCATTTCTCATCGGGAAAAACGTTTGTTGTTTGCCATCGAAAAGGCGACCAAACAAGACATCGAGCCGATGCCAATTCCGTCAATCTCAGAAATCAATGAAACCCGCTTAACACGCTTTAAGAAAAGCGTAATCGAAGCGATGGAAGACGATTCTATTGAAACTCTGATCCCCATCGTTGAGTCAATACAAAAGCAAACCGAAGCGTCACCGGAAAAAATCATGGCCGCTTTGGCCAAGATTGCTCAAGGCGATGAACCATTGATTCTGCGCGAAGGGGACCGTCCTGACCTGAACGCCAAGCCACAGTTCGCCGACAAAGGTGGACGTGAGCGTGATCGAGGTCCTAGAGCACCAAGAGAGCGCGGAGAGCGCGGAGAGCGTGGCGAGCGTGGTCCACGTGACGAAAAACGCAAACCCAGAACCCGTAGCAAGCCAGAAGAAGGCATGCAGCGCTACCGGATAGATGTCGGCCATGTGCACGGTGCTAAACCAGGTAACATCGTGGGCGCGATTGCTAACGAAGCCAACATCAACAGCAAACACATTGGTGCCATTGAAATTTATGACACCTATAGCACGGTAGACTTACCACAAGGTATGCCCGCCGAAACTCAAAGCGTTTTGCAAAAAGCCCGAGTTGCCGGTCAACGCCTCGCTATCCGTGAATGGAGTGAAGAGCCACCTAAGCGTAAGCCACGCAAAGGTGAGTAATTCAGCATCAATATGACGAAAGGCGGCTTAGGTCGCCTTTTTTAATAACCCTGCGGCATATAAATACATTTTTAATACTTTTGAATGCTAAAGGGAATGGTTCAAAATTACTCTGTCGTTAGTCACCAGAATGAGAATTCACAATGCGCTACTTGCCCCTATTTGTTGACAGTAAACAACTGGATTGCCTGGTCGTGGGTGCGGGCGAGGTCGCGGCGCGTAAAATCGAATTACTGTTGAAAAGCCATGCTACTGTGACAGTGGTAGCTCCATGGGCCTGTGACGCCGTAGTGCAATTTGCCCAACAGGACAAACTACAGTGGATACAACGTACCTTTGATGACGGCGATGTGAATGGTCGCAATGTGATTTTCGTGGCTACAGACGATAGTCAGGTTAATCGTCATGTACACAACTTAGCCAAAGCCCAGTCCATTTTGGTCAATGTGGTGGACAATACCCCATTATGCACTTTTATAACCCCTTCCATTGTAGATCGCTCACCCATTTTGATTGCTATGAGCAGTGGCGGCGGGGCGCCGGTATTATTGCGCTATCTAAGACAAAAATTGGAGTCTTGGATCCCACAAAATATCGCCAAGCTGGGGGAATTTTCTGAGCGTTTCAGAGACCGAGTAAAACAACGGTTAGATAACGTCACATCAAGACGGTATTTTTGGGAAGAAACCTTAGACGGCAGCATTGCTGAGCACGTTCTCAATGGAGATGAAGCCTACGCTGAAAAGTTAATCTCGGAGAAACTGGCGTCACCAGAAAACTACGCAGAGCAAGGCGAAGTCTATTTGGTAGGAGCTGGTCCCGGCGATCCAGAGTTGTTGACCTTTCGAGCACTGCGGCTGATGCAAAAGGCCGATGTAGTTGTCTATGACCGACTGGTGTCCGAGCCAATATTGGAGATGTTGCGACGGGACGCTGAAAAAATCTACGTTGGCAAAGCGAAAAGCAAACACACTATTCCGCAACAAGAGATCAATCAGTTATTGGCCGATTTAGCCTTGCAGGGCAAACGCGTGGTGCGTTTAAAAGGCGGCGATCCATTCATTTTTGGTCGCGGCGGAGAAGAAATTGAAACCTTGGCTAAGCACAACATCCGCTTCCAAGTGGTTCCCGGGATTACAGCTGCCACCGGTGCTGCCAGTTTTGCCGGTATTCCCCTAACCCATCGTGATCACGCCCAGTCTGTAGTATTTGCTACCGGTCACTTACAAGACAATACCATCAATTTAGATTGGCCAGCGCTGGTGCAAAAGCAACAAACTATTGTGTTCTATATGGGCTTAACGGGCCTTTCTATCATTTGTGAAAAGCTCATTACCCACGGAATGCCTGAATCTATGCCAGTAGCCATGGTGGAATCTGCCACGTTACCAACACAGCGGGTTGTTACTGGCACGTTGAGTGACATCGTTGCCAAAGCAGAAGCGCAAAACATCGCTCCGCCTTCACTAATAATAGTGGGAACGGTGGTGACCTTGCGAGACCAGCTCAACTGGTACCAGAACAGCGCGGCCGAGACGAGCGACAGCGCCCATAGTCAATCTTAGTCTAGGGTTCCCAGACATCCCTGGTTAAAATACCGCCAACACGCTCCCCAATTCGATAGGATTGCTATACTATGAGTTGATTGGTTTAATTTTACTCAATGGGTGGCTATGAAAAAATGGCTTGTGCTGGTTGTGTTGCTGTACGCAACGTCCATCTGCGCCCAGCAGAGTATGTTTAAAAAGGCACAATCAGAAGACAGTATCCTATTGTCCTATCAGTGGCAGGACCAATTCCTTGCTCAGCAAGAGCTGGCGTTCTCATTTTCTCTGCAAGCCTATCAATCTCAATTCAGCAATCAAACCAGTTACCAACCCTCCATGGCGCAGCGGTACGTATACGTTTCGATGATGAAGCAAGCTAAGTCTATCGATCCCAAACAAGCCCATGTAGAACTCCGTAAGGTAGGCAGTCAGGTTCAAATTAAGGTGCGAAGCCGCTCTCAGGAAATGGTAGATAAATTCACCGCCTTGATGGAAGAGAAACAGGACGATGCGTTCAACCAATATCTGGCCGATCACTACTACACATTGATACAAAATTATGCTGGAGAGACAGGGGTGATCCCCGATCATGTGCGCTACGTTCAAGAGAGCAAAGAGCTCCTACTGCCCGTAGCTCAGGCCATCTATGACACGCTAGAACCAGGCAGTGATACGCGGGATTATGTGAATTTATTACTGAGTTGGATTCAAACTATCCCGTACGACCCACTACAGAATCGATTCACCACCAATGGCTCAGGTTACAGCAACCCTATGGAATTGTTGATCAACAATAAAGGCGACTGTGATAGTAAGGCAACCTTGATGGCAGCATTGTTACGGGCATTGTTGCCCAATATGAGCATCGCCATTGTTTACTTACCTGAGCACGCTCTACTGGCAGTCAATTTGAGCCATCGCAGCGATGAAATGACTCTGGATGTTCGCGGTACCCCCCATGTCTTACTTGAACCCACCGGCCCCGCATTACTTACAATGGGTAATGTATCCGAGCGAACCGCACAAGCCATTTCTACCGGAAAATACTCTAGCAAAATTGTTCCTTAGTGAAACAACGAGAGATTTAATTCCTTCACACCTTTAGCAAAAAGCGCAACGGAAATATCTAACCATGCATCAAATGGTCGAAACCTTTTTTATTTTGGGTATTACAATTTAAAGAAGGGATACAATCAATTTCGGTAAAGAGCGATTTCCCGTCATTCCCGCCTCCGAGCGGGAATCTCTGCTTCAGACAAGGAGCGGACCTTCAAGATGTGAGTATCAGACGTCCTAATTTTTGCCAACAGCATACAGTGTATACCAGATAATGTAGCTTCGATTTAAATCGAAGCAGACGCTTAAAGCTAGGTCTTCGTATAGCAAATAAGGCGCCCGACATCATTATTGAAAAAGCAAGTCTAATGCTGTTAATAGAACTGTATCGACATTAGCAATATGTCTGTTTGAGATCGCTAATAAATATGTTCAATAAAGCGCGTCGAACAAACCTATCATTGAGTATCCCTTTCTCAGAAGCCGTAACGACAAAAGCCCGCAAAAATGCCTTAAGAGAAGTATCAAAATTCAGATATGATAAGTACTTATCATTCATGTTAAATCTGAATTTACTATGACACCAATTGACGGCCAACATTTTGATGAGCTAGCGGCATTGATTGCCGTGGCGTCTAATGGCTCATTTGTAGCAGCGGGGAAATATCTTGGCAGACATTCTACGATAATTTCCAAGCGGATCGCTTCATTGGAACAGCGCTTAGGTGTGCGTTTGGTTGAACGTACAACACGTCAAGTCCAACTGACTGATGCTGCTAAACTCCTTGCTGAAAAGTATAGAGTGGCAACTGATCTTATAATTGAAGCTCAGGATGAGGTAGTAAAAGAGGCCGCAGAGCTAAGCGGAAGAATAAAACTCGCATTTCCGGCCACAATGGGCCGTTTATGGTTAGCGCAACAAATACCCAGTTTTATGAGTATGTATCCGAAGCTGGAGTTGGATATCAACTACAGCGATAATTATGTCGATCTTATTGAAGGTGGGTTTGACGCCGCCATAAGAATTGGCCATTTATCGGATAGTCGACTTTTAGCCCGAAAACTAACGAGGCATAAGCGAATTTTAGCCGCCTCTCCACGTTACCTTAAACAATTCGGCCAGCCGCATACACCAACCGACTTGCTTGCACATAATTGTATAGGCAACCCTAGCTTACACTCCTACCCAATTTGGCGTTTATCCGACGGAGATAATGCAGAGGCAATCAGAACCAACGGGACGCTGCTTACAAATGATAGTATAGCCATGCTAGAGGCAGCAAGGGCAGGTGTAGGTATATTGGGCGCGGGAGAATGGCTTGTAGCCCAAGATATTGAAAAGGGTAAGCTATTAAGAATTCTTCCCGAATGGACATTTGATGGTGATGGGGGGATTTACTTAGTGCGCCCTTCTCGCCACTATGTATCAGCACGCACTGAAGTATTTGCTAATTGGATATCGTCGCTTTTCCAACCTTCACCTTGGTCAAACTAATAAAAGCTTATTACAGCATAATTTGCAGCTTTAAAATGCATTATAAGTATATTGTGCATTTTTTTGCAGCCTGAGAAACTACCTTATACTTTGAAGCATTTGCTTCATCAATTCTGATATTGCTCTTAGAGTGAATGTGAAGTGTTATCTCCTTCATGTCGAATTAATCAAGGAGCAAGTTATCACGTGGGAGAATTCAAGTGGCGCATTTATCAACATCTATCAAAGCTGGCTCATTATTGTTTCTATCTGGTCGACTCGCATTCGATACTGACGATAACATAACTGGAGGCATTGAGAAGCAGACCTCGCTGATCCTTTCTAAGCATTTTGAAGAGTTAGCTAAATATAACCTGCGACCAGAAAATGTCGTCAAAGCTGGAGTTTGGTTGACTGAAAGAGATGACTTTCAGTCGTTTGATTCAGCCTATGCTCAGGCATTTGGTGACCATCGTCCTACTCGGTCGACAGTCATTTCACAACTTGCGATTCAGGGAGCTTTGGTTGAAATCGATTTAGTTGCCTCCTTTGACTCAATTGTTGGGTAATCATTCTTCAAACATCCAGTATAGAAGGAAAGTATCATGAATATTGAGCGCATATCGGCATTTTCAAACGGCTCATCGGGTGGAAATCCAGCCGGTGTTGTACTGTGCGAGACAATGCCAAATCCAGATATTATGCAAAACATCGCTGCACAGATTGGCTACTCGGAAACCGTATTTGCTTCGCCACTAAAAAAGGGGTGGAGAGTACGTTATTTTTCACCAGAAGTAGAAGTTGACTTCTGCGGGCACGCCACTATTGCTCTTGGCGCTGTCCTTGCAAAAACCATTGGAGCCGGAGAGTATGATCTTACGCTTAATCATGCAGAAGTTCGTGTGGAAGGTTTCGTTTCAGAGCACAACTGGGGAGCATCATTTGTTTCTCCTCCAACCCACAGTCAAACATTAGAACCAAGCCTATTGAAGGAAACCCTCACTTTATTTGGGCTTAATAAAGAAGATTTGGATACGCGGATCCCGCCAGCTGTGGCTTTTGCAGGGGGAACGCATCTCATTCTTACTCTTAATAGCAGAGACAAGTTAACACAGATGAATTACGACCAGAAGCAAGGGGCAGACTTGTCAAAACGCGCTGGTTTGGTGACTTTTAGCCTGATTTATTCAGAGAGTCACACGGTGTTTCATTCGCGGAATCTGTTTCCAACCGGTGGCGTTTTTGAAGATCCTGCGACGGGGGCCGCTGCCGCTGCATTGGGAGGATATCTTAGGGATATCAACTGGCCACACTGCGGAGCAATAACCGTTCACCAAGGCCATGACATGGGTATGCCCTCTCGCTTAAATGCGGAAATTTTCTCTGAAAAAGGTTCCGGCATCAGAGTATCAGGCTCTACAAGGAAAATTTACTAAACGCATTTACGAAGGGTTCAATTATGGTATCTCCCGAACAAAAGCTCAGGTCGTTGAATATTACGTTACCACCTGCACCAAAGCCCGCTGGACTATACCGCCCAGCGACTCAGGTTGGAAACATGCTGTATTTATCAGGGCAAGGCCCAAGAGATAGCAAGGGGCATTTTCTCACCGGCAAATTAGGAGATGGGCTTGAAACAAATGACGGTTACCGTGCAGCAAGTAATACTGCATTGCAGCTCCTTGCTGTTGTTAAAGAAGTTATGGGTGACTTATCGTGCATTGATTCAGTAGTGAAAATCGTGGGTATGGTGCATGCCACAGAAGACTTTAAAGACCATGCCTCAGTTCTTAATGGGTGTTCTGAATTACTGGTCAACGTCTGGGGTGAAAGAGGTTATCACTCGCGCTCAGTGATGGGGGTAAGTTCTCTTACATTCGGCATGATCCTTCAGATCGATGCCGTTTTTGCTCTAAAAGCCAGTCACTAATAAATTCCCCAAACTTCCTCAAAGCCGATTAGCGAATAGGACTTCAAGATGTCCCTCATCGAAATTGTCATTGCCTCTGGCAAATCTTCAGTAGATATTGCGCTATATACACTTTTGCCTGTAATGGTGGTTATGCTTTGCCTGATGAAAGTGTTGGAGGCAATGGGTGTAATGGCTATTATTGTAAAAATGCTGACACCTGTTTTAAAACCTTTCGGGCTAACGGGCATGGGCACCTTTGCGATGGTCCAGATGAATTTAATTAGCTTTGCAGCGCCGCTCGCAACACTCGCGATAATGCTCAGCAGGGGGGTCTCTGACCGGCACTTGGCAGCCACATTAGCGATGCTTCTCGCCATGGGACAGGGCAATATTCTCTACCCCATGATACCTCTAGGCCTGAACTGGCCAGTTGCTATCGCGTTTTCCATAGCCGGAGGGCTGAGTGCAGCATCATTTACGTGGTATTTTTCTGGAAAAAAATTGTCATCCATTACATGTAGCGAAACTCAAGGCGAGCCAACGTCTTCTCCGTCTAAAAAAGGAATCATTAATATTATTAATGACGCAGGTGCTGAGGCTATTCGCTTGTCGGTCAACGCCGTTCCAATGTTGACTTTATCAATCACAATCGTGGGTATCTTGACACAGATAGGAGCAGTATCGGGATTTGAGCGTCTGGTCGCGCCGATACTTCATATGCTAAATATCTCTCAGATCTATGTTGTGCCCTCTATCGCTAAATATTTGGGCGGAGGCACCGCATATTTAGTCGTAGCAAGTGATCTGGTGCACAGTAGCAATATTACTGCTGGAGAAATCAATAAGTCTGTTGGCTTTCTCATCCATACTTTTGATTTACCCGGCATCGGTATTTTTCTAGGTATGTGTACTCGTATCATAGCAGTCTTCAAATATGCCTTACCCGGCATACTTGTTGGCATATTGATGCGAACAATACTGCATGGGTTCTACTTTTAAGGGCGATGCTACTCATTAAGAAAAGCACCTATGAAAAAAGACTTTCACAGGATTAACCATCCGCTAGCACGTCAATTGCAGCGACTCAAATATAAGTAATTTACTGATGGCAACTCGCTCACAACTATCACTGAACCAGTTTCTTCCGAACGGCTGCTTTACGTACGAAGTGATCGTTCAGCTACAAGCTTCTGACGATCAGCAAATGGCACTATAGAGCCCCCCCTTCGCGAGAACTAGGTCGGGTTTATAGCACTTTTCTGCTTTTATCGGGTTTGCAGTTAACCAAGATTCGTCAACCATTGTCGAATGACAGCATAAACCCGTTTATCACTGAGCAGTTCCATGTGGTTTATTCCCTCACTCACCCAATGTTTGTCGGGCTCAAACTTTAATGAAAATGGCTTGTGGCTGTGTCGCCCCAATGCGCTATCCAAAGGAACCAAACCATCGCCAACGAGCTGTTCTGACATTAGGTTGGATTTAGCTGAAGATGTCGTCGCAATCGTGAAGCAATCGACACCTTCTGGCAGCGGCAAAGGTGTCCGTTTGTCGGTGGTAAAGTCAAATCTGCTCCGCGGCTGCCAATCACTTTCTATGATATTGCCATGGCGTAAATCAGTGATCCCCGCACTGCGAATTTGAGTTATGCGCGTCAGAGGGGCTGTGTAATGATGTATGCCCAGTAAGAGATCTATCCAATTGCCAGCCTTCTCCAGAGGCGCACCATGGTGGGGCGTGCCCAGAAAAACTAGACGTTGTAGGTATTCTGGCCAGCTCTGACCTGCCACTTTTCCATGGTGGTGTGCGCTTCTTGCGACCAAACCACCCATACTATGGGCAACAATTGATATCTCCAGAGTGTACTCAGTAGTCAGTGCTTGTATCTGCGTTGTCAATGACTCGAGTAGGTCACTAAATTGTTGGCCGTTATCAGAAATGTGTCGGCCGCTGTTGTAATGTAAATAGATTGTCGTATGGCCTAAATCCTGTTCAAGCATGCGACCGTGATTATGCTCTCCCCTTTGCCACTGTTCATCATTCATGCAGAGCCCATGAACCATGATGTTCAATTTACCTTTGGACTTGACGATTGCTTGTGCGACGGCTTGCACATCGATTACTTCACCATATTGCTTGAATGTCATGGTAATGGCCAAGGGGCTTTGGCGTCTCTCAAGGTGATCACCAAGTACACCGTTAAGTGCTGATAAAAAGGCAGATTGGCTGACAGATAAAGGGGAATTGCCGAGGGTTTTGCTGATGACGCCAAGCGGCAGGTCAATGGTTTTACCTACTAGTTCGGTTATGTTTCGTACACCACGATATACCAAACCGGAAATGCCCAAAGCCCGTTCTTGCCCCTTCGATTGTGTCAGCCTGGAAAGGGGACTGATACGATGGTGCATGGTCTCGATTATGTTTGTTAACTGGATAACCGCATCAATGATGAGTCGATTGATATCTTGTAGGTTTGAGGTCGATTTACCCGTAGGAAGGTCTTGCTCTTTTGAATCAGACAATGGATGCACTTTCTCGCATGTGTTTGCACAGCATAACAGTCTTTAATGGTGGCAACCTAATTTAATGAGCCCAAGCCGGTTGATGCAAAAACACGACTTGACCAATTCGGGCGTGACATTGACCAGTTGCACTGGCAACTTAAGTGACTCGAGTAGAATCCTGCCTACTTTTTACTTACCTGCTGCTCTGTCCATGATCACCTGGATCTCAGATTTTTTGATCAGTGTTTCCATCTGGCCATTTTGAATCATGACTCGGATCATGTTGTCCAAAGGAACTAGCAGATTTTCGTGATCTCGATGCAAATAATGATAAACATCCTCCTGCTGAGAGGCTAATGGATAGGCAATAATGTTGTGTGCATCCAGTTTAGCAAGAGCGATCAAACCATTGACTCGATTGGTTATAGCAATATCCGCCAAACGACTGGTGAGTAATTTCATCATACTCTCGGTATCGTTAGCTTCCATGACGCGTTCGTGCCCCTGAGTAATTAAGTCCGTATTTTTCACCCCACGCACTTTCGCAATAGAATAGTGTTTTAGGTCCGATTCAGAGGTTAAAACGATGCCACTGAGTTTGTGCACAAAAGCGGTGGCCTGAATTGTGTAGTAGGGTGTTGGCACTCGAACAACAGAGGGCTTATTCTCCCCATACGCCATGATGCGCATCACTTCCCCATCCAATTTACCTTGCTGGGCGTAGATTTCGGCTCGTTTGGCGGGCAACCAATGAATTTCAACATCAATACCCATGCGCCGATAAACTTCGGTTAGCACCAGCGCGCCTACTTGCTGTTCAGTGAGATGTTGGATAGCACCGAAAGTCAACTTTTTGCCATAACTGACTGGCGTATGCATCAAAAAGCAAACGAAGATTAAGATCAGAATGACTCGGTTTTGCACAACACATCCCCTAGTGCTTTCCGGAACGAACCATGGGGATTAGGTTGCCCAGAAGAAATTCGATCTAATTCATAGCCACTGTATGGAATAGACGAAAAGCGGGCGACAGAAACTTCCATCCCCCACATTCTTTCCACAAATTATAGCTGCTTTTCGGCAAACTCAGCGAGACGACTGCGTACCACGCCATCCAAGTTCATCGTGGCGCTACCAGAGAAGTTTTTAAATTTCTCCACCAGATAGGTCAACCCCGAAGTCACCGCAGACAAGTAGTTGCTATCGATTTGCGCCAAATTACCTCCACAAATCAACTTTGTGCCTTCACCACAGCGAGTAATGATGGTCTTTAACTGAGATGCAGTCAGGTTCTGAGATTCATCCAAAATCACAATGGCATTTTGAATGCTCCTTCCGCGCATAAAATTGACTGATTTGAATTGAATGTTGGCTTTTTCCATGATGTAACTCATTGAGCCCTTCACATTCTCATCATTTTTATGCAGTACTTCTAAAGAATCGGTTATGGCTGCCAACCACGGAGCCATTTTTTCTTCTTCTGTTCCAGGCAAGAAGCCAATGGATTCAGCTATTTCTGGGGTGCTGCGGGTAACGATAATCTTATCGTACATATTTTTTTCAACCACCATTTCCAACGCCGCCGCCAATGCCAACAAGGTTTTCCCGCTGCCCGCTGGTCCAGTCAAAATGACCAAATCGATATGCGGGTCTAAAAGAGCGTGCAAAGCCATAGCTTGACCAATGTTTTTCGGCGAAATACCCCAAGCACTGCGCCCCATCAAACGATCATAGCCAAGGTCCAAAATATCCATGGTGTCTTCGCTGATGGATTCTACCAGGCCAGCAAATTGACGTTGCTCGTCAATCAAGAATTCATTTACATAGGCTTCAGGCAACAACTTTCGGTCGATTGTGTGGATGGTATCGCGGCCCTCGGTACGACTGTCCACTGATTTCACTTGCTCCCAAAACGCGCCCTCAAAGCTGTGATAGCCTTTCGACAAGTATTTAATGTCACTGATTAACTGGTCGGTACGATAGTCCTCAACGTGAGCCAACCCAGCACCTTTGGCTTTGAGGCGCATGTTAATGTCTTTGGTGACCAAGGAAACCTGACGAGGATGTTTAAGCTTTTGCAAGTGCAGCGCAGCATTGATAATACGATTGTCGTTTTCATTGCTGGTAAATACTTGTTGGTCGAGGGTCAGACCATGGTCAGCAAAAATCGACAGGCTGCCGGTGGGCGCTGAACTGCCCGAACCGAGCCCTTTCATTGAAACGCCTTCAATCATCTGTTCAGGGGTGGCTTCATGGAGCAAATCTTCCATGGCACGTATCGATACACGGGCATCTCTTGCAACATCTTTTTTACTGTCTTTGATGTAATCCAGTTCTTCCAAAACAGTCATGGGTACGACAACGTCGTGTTCCTTAAAAGAGAGAAAAGCTAATGGCTCATGGAGCAGAATATTGGTATCAAGTACGTAGATTTTGGTGGATTTTTCAGGTTTTTCTGGCATCCGCTACTCCGTTTAACCAGTTGGACATCGACCGTGCACGCGGTTAATCAGGATAGGGTTGAGAGTCACGTTGGACGAGGCTGTGTCAACCCTAACGCTGCTGCGCGTACTCTTGTTTACGCGTTTCTCACGACATGTTGACCAAGCAAGTATTTGCTCCAGCGAATAAGCGCTATGACTGCCTTAAAGGGTGACCATCGAGTCTTGGCTCGACCAATGCCATTCCTTGTATGTAGAAATATCGCTCAAGCGCTGACCACAGGATCCCACCTAATTTGTCAACACGCTCAAGATAACCATAAACCACTTTTGTGTGAGAATCATCTACTTTTAATAGAAGTGTTAAGAAAGGTTTTTGTGGGTATACTTGCGCCCCTTTGTGACAAGCAACGGGTAACAATAGAGAAATTTAATGAGTTCGAATAATAGCTTTGCTCTGGGTCAACGTTGGCTGAGCAACACAGAAACAGAATTAGGTTTGGGGACTATTGTCTCTGTTGATGGTCGTACCGTGGAGATTCTATTCCCTGCCACCGGTGAGTCCCGTATTTATGCGCCGGCAAGCGCACCGCTGACACGAGTGATATTTACCTCCGCGGATACTGTCACCAGTCACGAAGGCTGGCAATTGCTGGTTGAAGCCGTCGACGATAAAAGCGGCTTTTTACAGTATCGTGGTATTCGCTTGGACACCCAACAAGCAGCGGTGCTCAACGAAACTCATATTGATCACCATTATCAGCTTAACCAACCCCAAGACCGCCTGTTAGCTGGCCAAGTCGATGAGCCCAAATGGTTTGATTTACGCCAGCAATGTATTGGTCACCAATATCGTCACGCCACGTCTGAGTTGCTGGGTTTTGTGGGTGCTCGCGTGGACATTATTCCCCACCAGTTGCACATCGCCGCTGAAGTTGGTCGCCGTCATGCTCCGCGTGTGTTGTTGGCCGACGAAGTGGGCCTGGGTAAAACTATCGAAGCGGCATTAATAATCCACCAGCAGCTACTTACCCATCGTGCACGCCGAGTCTTGATTGTGGTACCCACCGCTTTGGTCCATCAATGGTTAGTGGAGATGATCAGACGAGTCAATCTGGCCTTTTCTATCTTTGATGAAGAACGTTGCCAATCCATCGATGCCGACGAGGGGAATCCGTTCGAGTCCGAACAATTAGTGTTGTGCAGTTTGGATTTTTTAACTCACCACAGCCGATACTTCCAGCAAGCCTGCGAAGCCGGTTGGGATTTGATGATAGTAGACGAAGCACATCACTTGAGTTGGTCTGAGCATCACGTTTCTGAAGAGTATGCAGTAATCGAGCAACTGGCCCAGAACACCAAAGGGGTGTTATTGCTTACCGCCACGCCTGATCAGTTAGGACACGAAAGTCATTTTGCTCGCTTGCGATTGCTCGATCCGGCGCGCTTTCATAGCTATCAGGAATTTGTTGAGCAAGAACAACAATACGCCAAACTTGCCCATGCCATCGCACCTTTGACAAAGGGTTACACCCAAGACGGTCTAGACGAAAAGGCCACCCAACTGATCAGTGAATTTGCCGGTGAGGAATTATTGGCTCAATCGGACTTGAGCACTGACAGCGGGCGTAAAAAGTTATTGTCCCAGTTACTCGATCGCCACGGTACGGGCCGATTGCTGTTTCGCAATAGCCGCTCGGGGATCAAAGGATTTCCCAAACGCACTCTGTTGTCTTATCCATTGCCAATGCCCGAGTGTTATCAAACTCCTTTGGAAGAAGAGAGCAACCCCGCCCTCCTGCTAGCCCCTGAGCGGCTTGTTAGTGACCCAGACAAGTGGACAGCCCAAGATACTCGCATCGATTGGTTTATCGACCAGTTGAGCGAACTAAAAGGCCAGAAAGTACTTACCATCTGTGCCCATTCTGCCACCGCCCAATTGTTGGCTGAGACACTACGCAATCGTTCTGGTATACGTGCAGGCGTGTTTCATGAGGGTCAAAGCATTGTAGAGCGGGATCGCATTGCTAACTTCTTTGCTCAAGCAGAAGAAGGCACGCAGGTATTGATTTGCAGCGAAATAGGAAGTGAAGGACGCAACTTCCAGTTCGCTCATCACCTGATTTTGTTCGATTTGCCACTGGTTCCCGATCTTTTAGAGCAACGGATAGGCCGATTGGACCGCATCGGTCAAAAGCGCGACATTCAAATTCATGTGCCCTTTTTCGTCCAGTCTGCCCAGCAGGTTATGCTCAATTGGTATCACGAAGGACTCGACGCCTTTGAACACACCTGTCCAATCGGTACCAGTGTGTTTGAACAGGTGGAAGAGTCACTCTATGCAGCCTTGTTTGAGCCGCTGAATATGGGGCTACAAGATGAGCTACTCAAACAAACTCAGGTGTTGAACCAACAGCTCAGAGCAAAACTTGAACAAGGGCGCGACCGTCTTTTAGAACTCAACTCTTCAGGAGCGGGAAAAATCGAGCCATTGATTGAGGCGATCGACGATTCGGATAACTCTGCGGTGCTGGAAAGATTCATGACAAACTTGTTCGATACCCTCGGCATCGCCCAAGAAGAACGGGATGATAACAGCTACTTGCTGCGTCCCACCGAATCCATGCACACCCAATTGCCAGGCTTAGACGAAGAAGGCATGACAATTACCTACGAGCGACAGACTGCAACGGCCTTTGAGCATTTCCAGTTTTTGAGTTGGGATCATCCCATGGTACAGCACGCCATGGATACCGTGACCACAGATGTGCAGGGAAAAAGCGCATTGGGTATGCAGCGTGACAAATCTCTTCCCGCTGGATTCTACTGGCTGGAATGTTTGTTTGTGTTATCCAGTAAAGCCCCAAGCAGTTTGCAATTGCATCGATTCTTGCCACCGACTCCGATTCGCGTGTGTCTCGATGCCAAAGGCCAACAAAGCGACAAACACTTCCACCAACTAGAAGTCGTTAATCCTAAAGTCAGCACGCAGTTATTGAGTGCCCTTGCCGGCCCCATTTCTGCCACCATTGAACAGGCCAACATAGTCGCTGAACAACAGGGTCAGGAAATTAAGCAGCAATGTCTGGTGCAGATGCATGAACTGCTTGAAGAAGAGTTCAATCGCTTGAGCGCCTTAGCTAAGGTCAACCCTTCAGTTCGCCAAGAGGAAATTGAATTTATTCAACAACAAATTCAGGCTTTGAATGACTGCATCAATCAAGCTCAGGTGCATCTTGAGGCGGTGCGATTAGTGGTGAATAATCATTAATGGCAATACTTAACTACGCACCGCCACTAACGCCTTATCTGGACATCGTCTATCAAGATGAGCATCTACTGGTTTTGAACAAGCCCAGTGGTTTGCTGACGGTGCCAGGTAAAGCGCCCCAGCACAAAGACAGTTTACAGCTTCGTGCCCAACGGGTGTTCCCTACCTCTACCATTGTCCATCGCTTAGACATGGCCACATCGGGATTGCTGATTATGGCTATGAATAAAGAGGCACATCGACATCTGTCGCGGCAATTCGAGACCCGTAAGACCCAAAAGCGATACATTGCCCGTGTCTATGGTCAACTGCTTGAGAATCAAGGCCAAGTGGATTTGCCACTGATTTGTGATTGGCCCAATCGACCTAAACAAATGGTTGATCACCAGCGCGGTAAACCTGCACAAACACACTGGCAGGTAATAAAAAGTGACGTTGATGAAACCTTAGTGGAATTGACGCCGATAACCGGGCGCTCCCATCAATTGCGAGTCCATATGCTGAGTTTGGGCCACCCGATACTCGGTGACCGCCTCTATGCACACGAAAATGCCCTCAAAGGAGCTACGCGATTGCAACTGCATGCACAAACGCACGCATTGACCCATCCTTACAGCCAAGAGTGGATGATGTTTCAGTGCTGTTGTCCATTTGCGTTTAAGTCTGAGGCTACCACGACCGATAACTCTTGTATTACTGTGCAAGTTTTAGGTTAACGTGAAAACCCTCGTTTTTTTTGCCAGCGTCGTTTATGTAAGCATCACTCTGTCGGTATCTGCCATGCAGGATCGGGACAGTTTGCTTAACGATGTGCGCAACAGTCACTTCCAAGACAGTTACGATACGGTACTAGTTGGTGAACAAGAAATCTTGTTGGTGGTCAAAGAATCCGCCACCCCAATTACTCGAGGAGTTGCGGTTATCGTACGCGAATCTGGGCATGGGGCATATGACAGCCAAGGTATGGCAAAACTCAGCGAATACTTAAATCAAGTGGGTTGGGTGACTATGGTTATGCCGGCTCCTCATGATGGCTTTGCACTCAAAATCGACGATACCGAAAAACCGGAATCACCGCCAGCAACCGATGGGGATCCGCCACCTACTCGAGCAGGACTAGTAATGGTGTCGGCAGATTCTTTCGCCGCACATGAACAGCAGCTTGCAGCCCAAATGCAAGCTGTGGTCAGCAAAACTAGGCAGAATCCAGGCTTTTTTATGGTCATTGCCCAAGGCACCAGCGCGGCATGGCTCACTAAGTTGTACAGTGAAAATGCCTTGCCTGCCCCGGATGCCATGGTAGCCATCGCCCCCCATTGGCCACAGCGGGAATACAACATTCAACTACCAGATTGGATTGCCAACACCACCATGCCCTATTTGGACATCTACAGCCAATGGGACAGTGAATGGGCAAAGGCAACAATTCAAGATCGGAAAATCGAAGCCAACAAAGCGTTGAAAATGGTTTATCGCCAGCGTGAACTGATTGGCCAGCACATGGACGCTGAGCAGTATCGACTGCTCGGCAAGGAAATCTATGGCTGGGTTACCAGTATGGGTTGGTAAGTTGCGGTCAATAATCACTATCGAAGGCTAGATTGCAAAAAATAATCTGCTTAATTTCAAACGGATAAATTGCATTCTGAAAACGTTTTCAACATCCACAAAAATCACGTCTATACTTGCCTTATTGGTCAACTAAAAGATGTAGATAGACAGTGACAGTGAAAGCGTTCATTGAACTCAAATCTAAACAACTGGCGTTTTTCGTCAGAGGATTGTGGGAACAGCGAATACCCTATGCTGAGGTAGAACTCTTTTTTTGGGATACGCTGGAAGAGTGGGCTCAAGTTAAAGCCTCAGAAACTGAGCCATACAGTCAAAAAGAGCGAGTGTTTTGGCACTTGCTCCACCAATTGCATTATTGGTCAGAACACAAACTCTTGAATGACCCATATTTACGTTTTGAGTTACTGACATGTCTCGATTATCTCGAAGGCGAGGGGCAATACCCGCTGGACTGCATAGGCATTCGTCCTTAGTCCAATATTGCTGTGTCGCTGTAGCGACATCGATCGGCATTTTTATACTGCTCGTCAGATTTATCATTGAACCTTTGCCAAAGACGTGATCCAATAGCGTTTTGAACGCAGTATTGAGCCGCCGTGCAACAGACCCTCAAATCCACCCTAGCTTCTTACAAAGACAAGCGCTTACTGTTCATTTTTTTATTTGGTATCGCAAGTGGCTTTCCTTGGGTAATGATAGGCTCTGCGCTTACTGCATGGCTACAAGAATCTGGGCTGAGTCGTTCAGCAATCGGTTTGTTTGGCTCCATTTTTGTTGCCTATTCCATTAACTTTTTGTGGTCACCCTTTCTCGACCGCATCAAACCACCTTTTCTGGGTCAACGCCGAGGCTGGATTGCCATCACACAGATGATGATCATTCTTGGCTGCATCGGACTGGCGACCATTTCCGTCGAACACAATTTACTGCTGACCGGTATCATCGGTTTCTCCATCGCAATTTTTTCAGCTACCCAAGACATAGCGATCGACGCGTACAGAATTGACATTATCCAGGGTCACGAAAAAGACAAACTTGCTGGTGCCTCGGCAATGGCCACCGCTGGATGGTGGACCGGTTACGGCGGCTTAGGTGCAATCCCATTTTTTATTGCGGATATGCCGGGCTGGCAATGGTCCGACATTTATTTTGTATTGGCGGGGATCATGTTTGTTTTAATGATCATTGTGACACTCAGTACCGAACCCGTTACTGATCGAATCGCCCAACATGCAGCGGCAAGTCAACGCTATGCCAGTCAATTTGCTACTGGACAACTGACCAGCACGGGGCAGAAAATCACCAACTGGTTATTGGTCACCCTGATCGAGCCCTTTAGAGATTTCTTCAGCCGCAATAGCTTCAAATTGGCCATGTCGATTTTGCTGTTTATTTTTCTGTTTAAGATTGGAGAAGCATTTCTCGGCCGAATGAGCATTGTCTTTTACAAGGAAATTGGTTTTTCGAACAGTGACATTGCCAGCTATTCTAAGTTGCTCAATTGGTGGGTGACCATTGTATTCGCCATCTTAGGTGGTATGGTCAACATTCGCTATGGTATCTACCGAGGCTTGATGACTGGCGGCATTGCTATGGCTGCGAGCAATTTAATGTTCGCCTTGATGGCCTATGTTGGCCCAAACAAAGCGCTATTTGCGGCAACGATATTCGTGGATGGCTTCACCGCAGCTTGGAGCTCCGTAGCGCTGGTGGCGTTCATTTCGCTGCTATGTAACAAGGCCTTCTCTGCCACCCAATATGCCTTGATGGCTTCCCTTGGCGTGTTTGGCCGCACCACGATGGCATCAGGAAGCGGCTACATTGTTGATTGGATGGATGGCAATTGGTCAGCTTTTTTTGTACTGACCGCGATTATGGTTATTCCGAGTTTGATTTTTTTATGGTCGATACGACATCACATTCATCGACTCGAAGAGCGCGATAACCCATGAGGTTTGATCAATAAGTACAGGTTTGATTTCGACCCCCTTCTTTAGCGCGATATAGAGCCTGATCCGCTTTTTCCAGCCAGACCATGTGTTCTTTGTATTCGTTGGCACATTGAGCAATGCCCAAACTGACGGTAAAGGGAATGACAGTTTCTTCATACGTTGGGCGCAGTGCTTCACACTCCATGCGAATTCTCTCCGCCACGACTCGGGCATTTTCGGCATTCGTGTCGGGTAATAAAATCACGAACTCCTCACCGCCATACCGTCCCGCCAAGTCGGTTTCTCGAATTGAGGATTTAATGACTTTGGCCAATGTCTTAATGATGTGGTCGCCGGCGGGGTGCCCGTGGTTATCGTTCACCGCTTTAAAGTGGTCTATGTCGAGCATAATCACTGAGGCTGGCACTTGATTACGGGAAATGCGCTTGTGCTCTAAGGCAAACTTTTCTTCCCAGTAGCGACGGTTAAAAACACCGGTTAATCCATCAATGCGGCTGATCTGTTGTAACTGACCATTGAGCGACTCGATGGCCTTTTTGTTCAAGGCTTCGTCGGTAACGTCGTATACCACCATACACATTTGTTCCACTTCTCCACCCAAAGAGGACAGCGGAAACAGGGTGACGTTCTGATACATAAAATCAGATGCAGAGGTAATAGGTCGGTTGGTCGCAAACTTAAACAAATAGGGTCGTTGCTCCCAGATGATAAAAGCAGGGCTGCGGAGGTTGAACACCGGACCACTTTTGATGCGGAACCATTGCTGATCGATTTCACCAAACAGGTCAAACAAGCATTTGTCTTTCACTTGACTGGGCAACAAGCCGCTGTGATTTTCCATAAACTGGTTCCAGATCAAGATATTATAATCCCGATCCAAAACTGCTAGTCCCACCTCGATGGAACCCAGCAAATCCAATTGCCAATGCAGATCGTTAATGTCAGTTACATTGTTTACCATGATTTAGCCAACCGTTTTCACCAGTTTCTCGAACATCAGGTCTATGGAGTCATCCGGGAACAACAACAAAAGATCGAAACTAATCGATTGGCTCTTAATGGCATAACCAATTTCGATGGCCAACACCCGATTCCACCTTGATACATTATTATTGAGCAGTTCATCCAAACCACAATGCCGTCCCAAAACGATGGGATGAATATGAGTGAACTTGACGTGCAATTGCTCTGACAAAGCATTAAGGCACGCACTCACCAATATATTGGTGACGTCCATCAACGCTTCCAATTCTATTTGTTCCGATTGGGTCGTCGCATCGTAATTCAGCAACTTCACCATATTGGCAAAATTTGCATCACTGAATATCAGCAACGCCTCTCCACTGATGCCGGCACTGATAAACCCTTGGGAAATGGCCGAAACCCGATCATTGTGGCGGATCTCAGCGATGGCCATATGCAATTCAGTGGTCTCAATCAAATTCACATTCGGGATAGGTAAATCAATAAACTCATTGAGCAACTTTGCCAGCTTTTCACCAGCCTGACCCATCGCAATATTCGCCATTTCACGATATGCGTCGAGCTTGTCACTCATGGAGAGTTTGGAAGTGTCCTGAGGCTGACTTGTAGGAATCCGACCGGTAGCCGCAGTATCACCATTGTAGATGCCATATTGGCTGAGGATGGTCGTCAGTTTAGCGTTGTCAATTGGCTTGCGGATAAAGTCCAGCGCGCCCAACTTCATCATGCGCGAACGGGCTTCTGGCTGAACATCACCTGACACCACAATCACTAAAGTAGGTAAATCCTCTTGCTTGATGATTTCCATGGTTTGATAGCCATCCATCACCGGCATATTCAGATCCAAGAACATGACTTCAGCTTTGCCTTGCTTAATGATATCAATGGCCTGTTCGCCATTTTCAGCAAAGCTAATTTCTACGTCCCAACCATCAGGAATGGAGCGAGCCATTTGTCGCCGTGCAAACCCGGAGTCGTCGCAAATTAGAATGTTGGTAGACATGGTTGGTTCTCGTTATTCTTATCTAACCTTTGTGTAACCTGACTCACTAAATTGCCACCGGCGCTTTAATATGGGGGTGAGCCTGATAATTTAACAATTCGAAATCATCAATGGTAAAGTCAAAAATGCTCTTTACCTCAGGGTTTATTTTCATGGTTGGCAAAGGATAAGGCTTACGACTCAACTGCTCTTTGGCCTGTTCCAAATGATTGGAATATAAATGCGCATCTCCAAAAGTATGGATAAATTCGCCTAATTGCAAATCGCATACTTGGGCAACCATCATGGTAAACAACGCGTAACTGGCAATATTAAAGGGTACGCCTAAGAAAACGTCACCACTTCGTTGATACAATTGGCAGGACAATTTGCCATTCAATACATAAAACTGGAAGAGTGTGTGGCAAGGGGGAAGAGCCTGTCGCCCCATCGCTGCGTTTTCTTTAGGGCTATATTGGGTATCGGGCAAGACCGTGGGGTTCCAGGCACTGATCAGAAGACGTCGCGAATCCGGGTTGTGTTTAATTTGCTCAATCAGCTCACTGATTTGATCAACCACTTCTCCATTCGCCCCTTCCCAACTGCGCCATTGCTTCCCATAAACCGGACCTAATTCGCCGTCATCGGTTGCCCACTCATCCCAAATGCTAACGTTGTTTTCTTTCAAGTAAGCGATGTTGGTTTCACCTTTAAGAAACCACAACAATTCATGAATAATCGAACGCAGGTGACACTTTTTAGTGGTCACCAATGGAAAGCCTTCGGCTAGATCGAAGCGCATCTGATATCCGAACACACTCAGTGTACCGGTTCCTGTTCTGTCTTCCTTTTTACAGCCATTGTCCATTACATGCTGCATTAACGTTAAATACTGTTGCATTTACCCTTTCTTACCTTTTTTGGCCGTTGTAGCTTGCGCGATTTTGCCGTGACGGTACGCCCACAAAATCAATAACAATCCACCGATAATCATTGGCGCACTGAGCAATTGTCCGCGACTGAATAAGTCGAGGAAAAGATCCTGCAAATGCGCATCGGGCTCACGAAAATACTCGACAAAAAACCGAAAACTGCCATAGCCCAATAGAAAAACACCACTGACTGCGCCTATGGGGCGCGGCCGCTTAGAAAACCACCATAATATGACAAATAAGGCGACCCCTTCCAGCGCAAATTCATACAACTGTGACGGATGTCTTGGCAATGGTCCGGCACCGGGAAAAATGATTGCCCAAGGTACGTCAGACTGACGCCCCCACAACTCGGCATTAATAAAATTACCGATTCGTCCGGCCCCTAAGCCGATTGGCACTAAGGGCGCAACAAAATCGCCCACTACCAAAAAGGGCACCTTGAGTTTACGTGCCGTCAGCCACAAAGCAATCAAAACACCGAGCAATCCACCGTGGAAGGACATGCCACCTTCGTTGATTTTGAATAAATAGATGGGATCTTGTAAAAATAACTCGAACTGGTAGAAAAACACGTAACCGATTCGACCGCCCAAAATCACACCCAGAAACCCCCAAAACAACAAATCGCTCAGTTGTTCTTTGCTCCATCCAGTGCGAGCCAAGCGTTTGTTGGCCAGAAACCAAGCTGCAACAAAGCCGACCAAATACATCATTCCGTACCACTTGGGACTCAAAAAACCCAACTCAAAAATAGCAGGGTCGATGACCGGCAAAGTGTAATGGGTGTCTGACATAATAACTGTTTATCCTAATAACATATTTAAACTAACGAGCACCAAAAACAGCGCAAATATTTGCTTGAGCCTCTGGGTGTTGAGTTTATGACTGATTTTCGCACCCAGTTTGGCGGTAAATACTGATGTCATCACAATCCCAACAGCTGCGGGCAGATACACATAGCCCAGAGCGCCTTCAGGCAAGCCGGAAATATTCCAACCGGCATAAACAAAGCTGGCGGTACCAAAAAGCGCGATAACCATACCACAGGTTGCTGCGCAACCGATGGCCTGTTTGATATCGACGCGGAACCAAACCAACGCGGGTACCAATAACGCGCCTCCGCCTATGCCCATAAAAGCAGAAATAATCCCGGTCAACACACCGATGGTCAGTAAAATGGGCTTAGAAATGTGCTGCTCAGACTTTCTCGGTTTTACAAAGATCATCTGTGCGGCAATTGCCAACACCAGTATGGCAAACACAGCCTTGAGCTTTTCACCTGGTAAATAGGTTGCGATTTGTGGTCCCAATATAGCGCCTACTGCGATCCCTAATCCGCACCACAACACAATTGACATCTTTACATGGCCCAACTTGATATGGGCCAAAGAGGAGGACAAGCCAGTAAACACGATGGTAGATAACGAAGTGGCAATGGCTGCAGGCATAGCCAGATCAATGGGTACACTCAACTTGTTCATCAACAAATACAACAGACTAGGAACAATGATCAAACCGCCGCCGATACCCAACAAACCGGCAAACAATCCCACCACAGCACCTAAGCCAAGGTAGGCGAGAAACCACTCATTCACCACTAAATACCTGCCCTAACCAGTCCACCCAGACCGATGGATTCTAGATATGAATTCACTTCAGCTCTCACTTGCGTGGGGTCATCGGCTCGGATCACCGATGCCAACAAATTCTTGGCATTTTGTAAGGTGACGCTGCGCACTACCCATTTTACTTTGAGTAGGTTGTGGGCGTTCATACTGAGTTTGTTGTAGCCCATTGCCATAAGCAAAATCGCACCGCCGGGCTCACCCGCCATCTCACCACACACGGTCACCGGCACATGATACTTGCTGGCCTGTTGCACAATAAATTGGAGAGCGCCGAGAACGGCTGGATGATAGCTATCATAAAGGCCGGCCACCCGGGAGTTGTTGCGATCCACCGCCAATAGGTATTGGGTCAGGTCATTGCTGCCCACCGAGAAAAAGTCAACTTTGTGCGCCAATTGAGGTATTTGATAAATGACTGCCGGGACTTCTAACATCACACCGATTTTTGGCATGGTGAGTATCTGTCCATCTTGAATTTCTTCGGACACTTCATGAAAAGCCTGACGAATTAAGCGCCGAGCTTCGTTGACTTCGTAGACTGTGGTCACCATCGGTAACATGATTTGCAGATTGTCCAAACCGATGTTGGCTCTGAGCATGGCGCGAATTTGTACCAAAAAGATTTCTGGATGATCCAAGGTCAAGCGGATCCCTCGCCACCCAAGGAACGGGTTTTCCTCGCTGATAGGAAAATACGGCAAAGGTTTATCGCCCCCCACATCCAGAGTACGCATGGTAATGGTTTTATCGGGACTGGATTCAAGCATGGCCCGATACAAATCCACTTGTTCTTGCTCGCTGGGAAAGCGTTCCCGCAACATAAAGGGGACTTCGGTGCGATACAGACCAACCCCTTCACCATAATTGAAATGGCTACTTTCCAATTCGGTAGACAAACCCGCATTAATCAGCAAAGACATGGGTCGACCATCAAGGGTCACGGCTGGCAAATCTGCTTGGGCAAGGACACGGTGAGATAATTCTTGTTCTTCTTTGACCAAGATCTCAAATTCACTGCGGATGGATTCGGAAGGCGAAACAATGACCTCTCCAGAGTAGCCATCCAATAACAATTCTTTACCGTCCAATAATGACAGAGGTGCGTTGGTCAACCCCATGACGGCAGGCAAGCCCATCGCTCGTGCTAAGATGGCCGCGTGACTGTTGTTGGAGCCACGAACGGATATGATCCCAACCAATTGATTGCCTGAAAATTCGGCCAGCATGGGTGCAGTCACCTCTTCTGCAACCAGTATGGCATTAGCTGTTGGGTCCAAAACCCGTTTATTGGGCGAGTCAGAGCCTAAAATATTGGCCAAGATCCGGTTCGACAGATCTTCGATATCTACCGCCCTTTCTTGCATGTAGGGATCGCTCATACTGCGAAATTGTTCTATGTAGTTTTCTACTACAAACTTGAGACTACTTGCCGCATCCCAACCTAGTTTTATGCGAGCCTCTACCTCGTGTCCTAAACTGTTGGCATCCAATAGATGGCTGTAGATTTGAAAAATTGCCTGTACGTCTTCGGGAACTTGCCCCTCTATTCGACCAGACAATTCATCCACCTGTGTCCGAGTTACCGTAACCGCATCTCGATATCGACGAATTTCTTTTTCAAACTCATCGCTGCGCCTGGCCACATGACTGGCTAAAGTGACTTTAAAATTGGCAATAAAACCGCGGCCGATACCGAGTCCTGCTGAACCGGGCACACCTGACAATTTGCGCTGCCATTTGTGGTTGCTATGGTCATCAGGTAGGGTCAATACACCTCGGGTTTCCGCATGGACAATCTCCAGTGCCAACTGCGTCGCAAGCGTGACCAAGAAAGCTTCTTCGTCCTCACTAAAACGGCGTTTCTTCTTTTGTTGCAGCGTTAACACACCCAAGACTTTACGTTGGTGAATGATGGGCGCGCCCAAGAATGCGTGATATTTTTCTTCTTTGACTTCAGGATAGTGCTTGAAGCGGGGATGAGATTGAGCATCGATAATATTGAGCGGTTCTTCACGCTGGCCTATCAGACCAATTAGCCCTTCAGAAAAGCCAATAGCCACCTTACCTTCCGCCGATTTATCCAGACCATGGGTCGCCATCAACAAAAAGTGCTGTTGTTCATAGTCGGCGAGATAAATAGTACAGGAATCGACCTTCATGGCAGAAGTCAAACGCTCGGTAAGAAACGTCAGTGCATCTTCCAACACAGGAATTTTACTGACTTCTTGCACGATGCGTTTAAGAGTGGTGAGCATGGCTATCCTGCCGATCTGCGACGTCGTCGATTTTTCTGATTATTTGTGGGTTTGGCATTCAACGGCATCACCAAAGGCACAAACTCTTTCATGACCCGGCGATACACCTCTCGCTTGAAGGAAACCACATTGCGAACAGGATACCAAAAACTGACCCAACGCCAATCATCGAACTCAGGATGCCCGGTTTTCAGTACATCAACATCTTGCTCTTTACACTCAAGTTGTAATAAGAACCACTTCTGCTTTTGACCGATACACACAGGGTTTGAACCCTGGCGGATCAAGCGCTTGGGTAATTTATAACGAACCCAGTTTTTAGTGACGCCTATGAGTTTTACTTGCTCTGGTTTTAGTCCGACTTCCTCATACAATTCACGATACATAGCCTGTTCAGCAGTTTCACCTTGATCTATTCCGCCTTGTGGAAACTGCCATGAATGTTGTCCATAGCGTTTTGCCCAAAATACTTGCCCCATTCTATTGCAAATCACTATACCGACATTCGCGCGGAAACCTTCGGCATCAATCACTTAGACTCCCGGGGGATTGATTTCTTTAATATTGGTTCATTCTTCCATAAACTATGACGCTTTCAAAGCAATATCATCCCCGACTGAGAAACTCTCGGGCTAACAGCAGACAGTAAAAAGGCAATCACTTTGGTAAAACCGGCAAGCTCCCCACCCGACACCATCAAGCAGTTGCTTGAACGAGCTCAGCAATTAGCAGGTTGGTCCTTGGGTGAATTGGCAAATATCGCTGGTATCCGCATTCCTGCAAACTTTAAACGGCATAAGGGCTGGACTGGACAATTGCTGGAGTTGTACTTAGGCGCTGCGGCAGGCTCAAAAGCTCAGCAGGACTTTCCCGAGTTGGGCGTGGAACTCAAGACTATCCCCATTGATGCTTTGGGTAATCCGCTGGAAACCACCTATGTGTGTTATTGCCACCTGACGAACATCGCCGGTTTGCATTGGCAGGAAAGCAATGTTCGAAACAAACTTAACTGTGTCTTATGGATCCCTATTGAAGGGGACCGTGACATTCCTCCTAGTGATCGTCGTGTGGCAACGCCGGTACTGTGGCAGCCCAGCGCACAACAACTGCAAAGCCTACAAAACGACTGGGAAGAATTGATGGACATGATTGCCCTCGGTGACGTGGAAAAGATCACAGCACGCCATGGCCAAGCACTGCAAATTCGCCCCAAAGCGGCCAATGGCCAGGCATTAACCGACGCCATCGGTAAGCATGGGCAAGTCATTCAGACCCGACCAAGAGGCTTTTACCTGCGCAAATCCTTTACAGGCGAGATTCTCCGTAGCGCGTTTTTCGAGTAATAGATTCCTTTTCATTCATAAGTTAAATACGGTCCAAGCTAACAAGCCAATCGTTGTGAAGAAGCCACATTGGGGTTGGCATCTTGTTGTATTGCCGAATTATGTTGTCTATTCTCATTCTTTTAGAATGGATTAAAGTGAATTCATCATGGGTAACTCGAAGGCCAATACGCCCTTTCCTGCTTACAACGGTGATGGGGACTACATTTTCGTCTCATACTCCCATGCTGACTCACCAATAGTTTATCCCCAGCTTGAACGCTTGAAACGCCTCGGTTACAACATCTGGTACGACGAAGGTGTAAGCCCGGGTGCTCGCTGGTCAGACGAACTCGCGCTGCGCATTCACCAGTGCACAACGTTTTTGGTTTTTATTACTCCCAAGATGGCAGAGTCTGTTCACTGCCAAGACGAATTAAATTATGTTTTGGAAGCTAACCGTCCGCTGTTGGCGGTTCACCTAGCTGAGACTGAATTACCACCGGGTCTCAAGTTAAGAATCGGTGCCCGCCAAGCGATTTTTGCCTATCAACTCAGCGATGCAGAATTCGATCGAAAACTCAGTGAAGCATTGTCCTCATTCGGGATTGCAAAAGAAAAATCACTTCAATCCGCAAATGAAGCGGCGATCGATCTAAAACCTGGTGATCATGTCGGTAATTTTTGCTTGCTTGAAGTTTTAGGCGAAGGAGGTATGGGGACGGTGTTTCTCGCTGAGCAGCGCGAGCCTGTCGCCAGGCGTGTAGCCTTAAAAGTCATTAAGCTGGGTATGGACACTAAAGAAGTACTTGCGCGATTTGAGGCGGAAAGACAGGCGTTGGCCGTCTTATCCCATCCCAATGTGGCGACAGTATTTGAAGGCGGGGCGACTTCAACAGGTCGTCCCTATTTCGTGATGGAATATGTACCTGGCATACCCATCACCCAGTACTGCGACGACCGAAAACTGGATTTTAAGTCCCGAGTAAGACTATTCATGCAAGCCTGTAGTGGCATCCTACATGCTCACCAAAAAGGTATCATTCATCGTGATTTAAAATCGAGCAACATCGTTGTGGTTGAAAATGCCGGAAAACCTTTAGTCAAGATCATTGATTTTGGGATCGCCAAGTCCATGCAACGGTCGTTGGCCAATCAGACCTTATACACACGTATTGGCGATATTGTCGGCAGTCCTGGATACGCCAGCCCAGAACAAATGAGTGGTTCAGGTGATGATGTAGACACCAGAGCTGACGTCTACTCACTGGGCATTGTGCTATATGAGCTTTTGTGTGGCGCTTGCCCATTTGAAGATCAGCAGTTGCTCCACCATGACACCCAACAAATATTTCACTTCTTACGCACTGAAGCACCGCCACAGCCGGTTTCGAGACTGCCTCAAGACGACAGACTCCAGCATGTTGCCGCCATGCGTTCAACCACGGAGGACAAAATCAGAAAAGAGATCCGTGGCGATTTGTCGTCGATTGTTATGCGGGCAATTCGCAGTAAAAAAGATGAGCGCTATCCATCGGTGACTTCGTTTTCGGCGGATCTGGAGCGTTGGCTTAGGGGCATACCAGTAGAAGCAAGCCCTCAAACCCCGCTTTATTTAATTTCACTTTTTGTAAAACGAAATGCGGCGAGCGTAGCGGTTGGTTTAGCGGTTTTGCTTTTGCTAATTGGTGCCACTGCAGTCTCGACTTACTCGTTCATTCGAGCCAGTAATGAAGCACAAAGAGCTAACTTGCTGGCAACGCAAACTCAAACCACCGTCGATTTTTTACTGAAACTTTTTGAAGGATCCGGCCCAGACAATAGCCCTGATCCATCGACCACGGCACGGGAATTACTCGATCAGGGAGCAAAACGTCTGCTCGAAGATAAAGGATTAGATGCCGGTGTTCGTTTGCAGTTAAGTGAAACGGTCGCGGATGTTTATCTGCGCTTATGGATAGCAGACCGTGCGATTGCTTTGCTTCGAGACGCCATAGCCGTCACCTTACCTGAGTTAGGCGAAGATAACGTTCTAGTGTTGCGGGCTCGAATAAAGCTTGGCGATGTGCTTCGTGCAAATGATGAGTTAGATGAAGCGAAAGTCATTTTAGAAGATGCCAAGTCAAAAATTGATCGCGTAAAAGGGGTAGACGTCGATGACAAGGCAACCTTGGCAAACAACCTAGCCCTTGTTCTGGCCCGACTGGGTGAAACCGATGCCGCAGAAGCCTTGTACCTAGAGGCACTAGCACTGAGGCGAGAACACAGCGGCGAGCGCAGCCTGCCGGTTGCCGTGGTGCTGCACAATTTAGGCTTGATGTATACCGGTGCGGGCAAATTGGAACTGGCGGAAGAGTACACCCGAAAGTCTTTGGCGCTGCGATTGGAGCTTTTTGACGATGAACACCCAAGAGTAGCGACAAGCAGAAGTGTCCTGAGCACGATTTTAAGACAGCAAGGCAAATTTGCTGAGGCAGAAAGACTTATCAGGCACACCCTTGAAATTCAAGAGCGAGTATTTGGTTCAGACAATGACCTGATCGCGATTAACAGTTACAGGTTAGCGAGGATATTAATCCTAACTGGCGATTGGGAGGGAGCTGATGCGGCCTTTGATCGAGCATTGTCAATCGACACAGCAGGCAGTGTGGACTGGGCGCTCGATGCTTATCGTGCCGCATTTTTACACGAATCGATGCAAAATTTTGACAAGGCAATGAAGCTTGCGGACGCGGCACTTCCAATTTTGACCGAACGTCATGGTTTTGAGAATTTCGATGTTGCCCAATTGATGATGTTAAAAGCTCGCTTATTGATTAGGCTGCAAGGCGATTTGTCAAAGGCAGAAAACATGGCCAGAACCGCAGTGCAAACCATGATCGCCTTATATGAACCGCAAAGTGTAGAGGTGGCCCTTGCCAGAATGACGTTAGCCGAGGTGTTGAACAGTAGAGGACAACTCGAGATCGCATTGAGTCTCGCCCAACAAGCACTGGAAAATGCCCACGCCGACGATGAAGTGACTAAACCTTCCCGCTCTGCAGCTTTGGAGGGTAAGGCACGAATTTACAAAGCCAATAGTGACAACGCTAAATTTTGTGAAACCCTAAAAGAATTGTTCACCCTGCGCATCAGTCACTTCAGCAGTGACCACCCGTACGTGCAAAACCTACAGCCTGAAATTCAAAAGTGTAAATAGCCCCATTTTAAGTGATGCCAATTGCGCCATGCAGCGACTTTTTGTCATTGCTTCAGCGCTCAAACAATGTCATCACCGCAATGTTAATCCTTCGTCATCCCCGCAACCCTCACCCTTTGTCATCCCCGCAACGCTCACCCTATGTCATCCCGGCGCGCTTTTTGGCCGGGATCTTTATCAAAAACTATCGGGTGCTGTATCCCGAAGTTTTTGATTGCTCTTGCTCTTTTCCAAAATACCATTGGGATAAAAAGGTCCCCGCCCAAGAGCGTTGCGGGGATGACAGCTGCTTCTCGCTACCGATGGGGCGCTTTTACTGAGGTGTGCGGATCACCATCAAACGGATTTCCGTCATGTCTTCGATGGCGAATTGGATCCCTTCACGTCCTAATCCGGATTCTTTCACGCCGCCATAAGGCATGTTGTCTACTCGCCAACTGGGTACGTCGCCAATCACCACGCCGCCAACATCCAATACATCCCAAGCCTTGTGGGCTTTGTAGAGATCTCGGGTAAACACGCCCGCTTGCAGACCAAATTGGCTGTTGTTGACCTCATCGAGAGCGGCATCAAAGTCACTAAAGGGCGCGATGACTGAAGCAGGGCCAAAGGCCTCGTCGGCGTTGATTTTGCAATCGTGAGGCACGTTTTCTAAAATCGTCGCTTGCAGCATTGCGCCCTCTCGCTTACCTCCGCACAACACGGTGGCTCCGGCCGCTTCTGCTTCTTGGATCCAACTCTCTAAACGAGTCGCTTCTGATTCTGAAATCATCGGCCCGATAAAGGTATTTTCATCCAACGGATCGCCGTGAACCAAGTTGGAAACCTTTTCCACGTAGCGTTGTTTAAATTCATCGTAAAGCTTTTCATGAACCAAAATGCGTTGCACACTGATACAGCTTTGGCCCGATTGATAATACGCGCCGAACACGATGCGCTCGATGGCATCATCTAGATCCGCATCTTCATCTACAATACAACCGGCATTGCCACCCAATTCCAAAATCACAGGTTTCTTCCCTGCCCGCGCCTTGAGATCCCAACCCACATCTGGAGAACCAGTAAAGCTGAGTAATTTGAAGCGATCATCGGTAGTAAACAAATCTGCACCATCTCGTGAACAGGGCAAGATTGAAAATGCCCCTTCTGGAAGATTCGTTTCAGCCAAAACTTCGCCCATAATCAACGCACCTAAAGGCGTGCGACTAGCTGGTTTGAGTACGAAGGCACAACCCACCGCCAGGGCCGGTGCAACTTTGTGCGCTGCCAGATTCAAGGGAAAGTTAAAAGGCGAAATAAAGGAGCAAGGACCAATAGGAACCCGCTTGTACATGCCTTGGTAGCCTTTGGCCCGTGGCGTGACTTCCAAGTTCATCACCTCTCCTTTGATGCGTACTGATTCTTCTGCGGCAATTCGGAAGGTGTCAATCAGACGAGTGACCTCGCCCCGGGCATCTTTAATTGGTTTGCCCGCTTCAATACAAAGGGCATAGGCAAGTTCCTCGAATCGTTCGGTAAAACGAGTTACGCAATGATTGAGAATGTCCTGACGCTCATAAGGCGTCATTTTGTTCAACGCATGCTGGGCCTTTTCGGCTGCAGCAATGGCTTTGTCTATAACATCGGCCTTTGCCATTGCGACGGTTGTTGCAGGCTCGCCGGTATACTTGTTGGTGACCACCAGGTCCTGATTTGCGTATACTGCCTTGTTGGCAAGGTAATAAGGATAGGCTTTTTGTAACATGCTGGTCTCCTATAATTTTGCGCTAAGTTCGCGCAACGTTTTATTCAACGTCTCATCGTTGAGACTGTAATCCACCGGCACATCAATCACATGTACTGCCGGTTCTGCCAAGCATTTTTGTACCAAAGGTAGTAATTCTTCGGCCGAGTCGATGCGCCACCCCTGAGCACCATAGCTTTGGGCGTACTTCACAAAGTCGGGGTTGCCGTAATCCAAACCGAAATTATCAAATTGCATGTTGGCTTGTTTCCATTTGATCATGCCGTAAGCGTCATCTCGCAAGATGATCACCACAATATGCAAATTTAGGCGTACCGCGGTTTCCAGCTCCTGACTGTTCATCATAAATCCGCCATCGCCACATACGGTGATAACCGGTTTGTCTGGGTTAACAATCTTAGCGGCCATGGCAGAGGGGAGACCTGCTCCCATGGTAGCCAAGGCATTATCTAACAATAGAGTGTTAGGAAAATGCGCCGGATAGTTTCTGGCAAACCAAATTTTGTAGACCCCATTATCTAGAGTCACAATGCCATCTCTGGGCATGGCTCGGCGAATGTCTCGGACAAAGCGTTCAGGCAAAATGGGAAAGCGATCGTCATCTTCTGAGGCTTTCCGATGGGCGATGTACGCGTCATGAACGTCGCGGTAAAAATCGAGCTTCCAGCTATCTTGAGGGGTGATGCTCTCTTTGATTTGCCAGATGCTGTTGGCAATGTCACCAACCACTTCCAATTGTGGGAAGTACACCGGATCGACCGCGGCGGAATCGAAGTTTACGTGGATCACCTTTTTACCATCTGCGGTCATAAAGAAGGGCGGTTTTTCCACCACGTCGTGACCCACATTAATGATCAAATCGGCGCGGGAGATCACGCGATGGACAAAGTCTCCATCCGACAGCGCAGTGTTGCCCATGAACAGATCGCCGCCTTCATCTAACACCCCTTTACCCATTTGGGTGGTGATGTAGGGGATGCCGGTTTTGGCAACAAATTCGTTGAGCATTTTCGCGGTGAGTTTACGGTTCGCACCAGCGCCAATCAATAATACTGGCGATTTCGCAGACTCTATCATTTCAACCGCTTTGCTGATGGCTTTGTACTCAGCAATGGGTCGACGCACCACACTAGGCTCAATCAACTGAGCGGTCGTTTGCTCGTCCGCAATGTCTTCCGGCAATTCAATGTGTACCGCACCTGGCCGCTCCTCATGGGCAAGACGAAAGGCTTCCCTGACGATAGAAGGAATACGATCACCACTGACAACTTGCGCGGTGTATTTGGTGATAGGTCGCATCATATCGACCACATCAATCACTTGAAAACGGCCTTGTTTACTGGTCTTAATGGGTTTTTGGCCGGTAATCATCAACATTGGCATTGCGCCCAACTGGGCATAGGCTGCTGGCGTGACTAAATTGGTGGCTCCAGGACCCAAGGTCGACAAACAAACGCCTACCTTGCCGGTTAACCGTCCATAGGTGGCAGCCATAAACCCCGCCCCCTGCTCGTGACGGGTCAAGATCAGTTTAATGGATGAACTGCGCAAGGATTCGAGTAAGTCGAGGTTTTCTTCACCGGGAATACCGAAAATGTATTCCACCCCTTCTGCTTCCAGTGCTTTAACAAATAGATCGGATGCTTTCATGTATACCCCAATTTAAAGTATTTAGTGTCTGAGCAAGCTGAAACGGCACGATACAGTTACATTGAAAATGGTGTTCGATGAGGCAAACAGAGTGAGGCTTGAAACTTTGTACCCCAATTTCGTTTTTCTCCGTGGAACGCCTCTTCTATCCCATGTGAAGCATGACAATTCTTTTCAAGCAACGGTTTCCATCGAAGGTTAAATATCTCAACTTACCGAAGAGTTTGTGCTAAATGTCATGATGCTTTAATCACCCTGATTACTGCGTGTTTCAACTGCTCACATTTAAATCAATAACAAATCTGCGCTGCAATGACAAAGAATCAGAACCTAAAAGATAGTTCCTAACGAAATTAGTGCCAGTCAAAAAGACGTCAATTCCCGTCGAAGCTAGACTCCGCGAGCGATATACGATATGCCATATGGTTCATCAAAAATATTGATTTAATACGATTAATACAATCTATTTTAGGTATGAGAAGTGGATTATTGAGTTCCTGGCAGGCAAATTACCGAGTCACAACGGAGTCCCTTCCTTGTCGTTCTTGCCCATCATTTGAATGTATTTAATGAAGACACTACTGAGATATTTCTCTGAGTCAAAGCCCAACCGTTTCGCCACATTAGAGACTTTTGCATCGGTGCGCATCAGGATTTTCTTGGCGTATTCAAGGCGATAGTGATAGATAAACGCACGGAAATTTCGTTTCAATACAGCTCGTGTTGCAAGGGCTAGAGCTAATGGCTCCACTTCAGCCAGATCAGCCAATTGGCGGATCCGCAATCCAATTATTTTATAGGCCTTATGGCGTATCAATGCTTGCTCTGCCTGCTTTAGGACATGTCTTAGTTGCTCATCGCTATATCCGTGTTTGTCAAACTGCTCAACGTCGAACGGCGCTGGAGAATAGCGCCGCTTGTCGAGCAATAACACAATTGCAATCAATAATGCAGCAGCCTGGGGCAGCAACAGCACCAATTGCCAATAGCGGGTATCGAATATTCCAAACACCACGAGGCCCACGAGTGCGATGCTGAAGAAAGCAATCACCATCAAGGCGATCATCGATTTGGACAACGCTTCCAATTTATATTTTTGGGTGTCGACCACTTGATCATTGAGCTGATGATGATATTGGCTCAATTGCTCAGCACCATTAACTGAGAAGATCAGCAATACAAAGCCACCAAACAAGAAGGGCGCGTAGAAAGGCCAGTTGGTTAACATATCGCCAACCGGAGGAGCCAATAAGTAGTTAATTTTATCGCTTTGTCCCAGGAAGATCAGGGGTATTTGCCCTCCTAACATCAGAATCGCGGGCAAGAAGTACAAAAACGAGTTTCTGACTTTACGTTCCAGCGTTAATACTCGAATGCTGATGCCTATCAATCCGGCGATGGTGGCCGGCACAAATTGAAACATGCCGATCAAAAAGGGCAGATAAGAATAACTATTGGATGATTTTAACCACTCATCCATTAAAATGAGCGGCCAAAGCATAATGGCCACCAGCATGTATTTGCCATGGGGCATGCGGTCATAGCGAACCCACATCAAAACCACACTAACCAGCCAAAGGAAGATCAGTATGAATAGTATGGTTTGATAGAGATTCAGGTTCAGCATTTGTTTACCAGTAGGGCTCCATTGACAAGGCGATAACTTTGCTTTGCTCCATAACCGCCAGCAGATTGTTGCGTTTGGTCTCACCCCAAGCCAGTAAATCGCTTTTGTCCTCAACGTCGGAATCTCGCAACTTATCGCTCAGGGTTTTCAACGTTCCTAACTCCGAAATTCCATCCAGAATATCCAACCAAGGGGCACGAAATGGATCTCGACGGCTGGCTGAAAACAAGTTGCCAACAAACAACCCTCTGAATAACGCTTTTCGCAATGATGGCCCCTGGGATATATAACTATCGGCACTCATCACCGAAGCCGTAATTCCTTCTGTCACTGGTCGCCAACTTTGCTGCAATACCTCGGCGGCAAATTCACCAATAGACCGCTGTGCTGAGTTTTGCTCTCGCCACGGTTTGGCCACGAGTAAGCGCAGCAAAGCCAATTGCAATTGAATGTTGTCTTTGTGAGTCATTAGCCACTTGGGCCGAGAAAAATTTAAAATGCCATCTTGCAAGCCACGTAAATAACTCATCAAAGCATCATTCTGCAGTAAGCGTTTACTATACGGTCCACGCTTTGACCTAAGGGACTTCATACTGCTGACTTGTTCAATCCAAAGCCATTTTTTCAACCAGGCTTTTAAGCGTTTTTGTAGCTGCGCAATTTCCGCTATCTCAAAGGCATCAGCGTACATATCCAATGCCTCGAGGCAAAGTCGAATACCTTGATACACATCTCGCAGGTCACCGACTTTTTGATACTGCATATAGCGATATTCTGCTTCTTGCCATACTTGCAGACTGTAGCTGAGCGCCTTCTCAAATCCGTCGCCTAAGCTGTCTTGGCCTTCAACCTTGACATACATCAATGGATGATGGCTCGGTGACAAGCGATTTTGTGCCAACATGAAGCCCCGGGCAGCTTTGCTTAAATTGCCAAGCTGCGTGGCTTTGAGCTCACATAATTGATGGGCAAGGTCGAATAAACTTTCGGCGCTTCCCTTTTTGAGTTCCAGTTCAAGCTCATCAATAGGAGTGCTATGGCCCTGGGCAGAAATTTCTCCACAATCGTGGACCAACTCAATTTCAGTGCCGTCCTCAAAGCTCAAGTGAAATGCAGTTCGGGTGAAATCCGTATTGAACATCGCGACCAACTGTTCGTTGACCGCGCTGACATTCAAGCCCTCAGGCCAAATATCAGCGTCAAACTGTTCCAAGTCGGGCTCAATCTGATCGATGGGCAAGTTGTATTCTGGGCGTTGATGTAGACCACCCGCCGAGCTGCCAGGCAGCTTAACAGTTTGCTCCATGCCTCTGTCACTGCTGCGCACTCTCAGACCAATACCAAAGCGACTCAAAGTATTTTCTGGCGTATCAAAATATTGATTAAAAAGAGAAAAGACGCTTTTCTCCACGGTACAAGGCAGGCTTGCTAACTTTTGCTCAAGGTGGTCATCAGACAGACCTTCTGGCAAAAGCATTTTTAATTCGATTTCAGTATCCATCGGGCGACGGAAAAGCTCCGGTTTTGAAAAACTTAAACCATACTCCCAAGTCCGGCGCTTGGCAATTGCGTGGCACCCATACTTGCAGTAGCTAAAGCCGGGCGAGGCCATAATTTATACGGACATTGTCGATGTGTCGCTAAATCAAGACTTGCCTTTGCTCCGAGCAAGCCATACCATTTCAAGCATTATGAAAAGGGCAAAACGGGCAATTATGAGAAAACAATGGTTATGGCTGGTGCTACTGTGCGTTGGTTTGTCCACGCAAGGAGTCTATGCGCAGCAAAATGAGCCTAATGATGCCGAGGGCGATGTGCAGTATGTGTCCGATGACCTGTTTATTTTTATGCACGCTGGTCCCGGCAGGAATTACCGCATTCTTGGCTCGGTGATGGCTGGAACCCCGATTACCGTACTGCAAACCGATGATGAAAAAGGCTTCATGGAAGTCATCGATGATAAACAGCGCACCGGATGGGTAGAAACACGCTTCGTTAACAGTCAAACCAGTCTTCGGGAAATGTTGCCTCAAGTCCAAGCTGAGCTGCAACGAGTGAACGCGCTAATCGCCAACAGCGGACAAATCAACCAGCAGTTAGAAACTGAGTTAACTCAAGTCCAACAGCAACGGGACCAGTTAATCAAACAGGTCAGCGAGCTCACAGAGAAAAATCAAGCCATTCAACGTGAGTTGGATCAGCAGGATAAAACAGAGCAAATGCAATGGTTCACCCGTGGCGGCGGAATCGCATTGATCGGTATCATATTGGGCGTCATCATAGCTTATTTGCCTAAAAAGCGCCGACGAAATGACCAGTGGATGTAAACCAGTACTGTATGTTCTGGTTGCCACCTCAATTCAAAAAATGGCTGTGATGGCGTTAATCCTGTCGCAGCTTTCCAGTACCCTGTCTACACTCACTGTGGGCAAAACCAGCTGGCTGTGCTCCAGTTGACTCTAGATCAAAGGCACAAGCAGTAACTGTATATAAAACGGTACTGTAGCCAACTTAAAAAGCCCTTTCTACACAGACAATTTTGTTGTTCAACAACGCGACTGCGCATACACTTCACCGGTTTTTGACTCGGTGAATTAGGTCCTTGGAGGTTTTATGCTATTTGACGGTAATTTGGTAACTGACGACCCAATCAGACAGAAAATTCGCGACTTCTATCGCATTGACGAAAATCTGGCAGTGGATCACATTTTACCTGATGCCGAGGTGTCTATGGTGGCCCGCAGTCGAGCTTGGGAAAGAGCTCGTAAAATGGTTCTGCGCATTCGCCGAGAACAAGAAGGACACGGCGGAGTAGACGCACTCTTAAATGAATACAGCCTGTCGACAGCCGAGGGCGTGGTGCTGATGTGTTTGGCCGAAGCTCTTTTACGGGTGCCGGACAAGAAATCTCAGGACGCGCTGATCCGTGATAAATTATCGAAAGGCGCTTGGAGCTCCCATTTAGGCACCAGCGACTCTATTTTCGTCAATGCGTCCTCTTGGGGCTTGCTACTCACTGGCAATATGGTGACTTACACCGATCACCGCAAAGCCGACAGCATAGGCTTGCTAAAGCGTACTTTGGGTAAGGTGGGTGAGCCTGTTATCCGCAAGGCGATGAATATCGCAATGAAAGTCATGGGTCGTCAGTTTGTGATGGGCGAGACCATTGAAGACGCCGTCAAGCGGGCCGAAGAAAAAGAACAGCAAGGCTATGTATACTCCTATGATATGTTGGGCGAAGGTGCCCGCACTGGTCGTGACGCTAAACGCTATTTTGACGCCTACGAAAAAGCCATAGAAGTGATCGGAAAAGCGGCCGGTGGCAAAGGTCCAAAACGTAGCCCGGGCATTTCCGTTAAGCTCTCGGCGATTCATCCCCGCTACGAATTTACCCACCGCGAGCAAGTGTTGGAAGAGATACCCAAACTGCTCAAGCAACTGTGCATGCAGGCTAAAAAATACGATATCGGCCTGACTGTCGATGCGGAAGAAGCGGATCGATTGGACATTTCCTTAGACATTATCGAGAAAGTCTTTAGTGATCCTGACTTGGCAGGCTGGAGTGGTTTCGGTCTAGCCGTTCAGGCATACCAGAAACGCGCCATGTATGTTATTGACTGGCTGAAAGCGCTGACCGACAGGGTTGGTCGTCCTATGATGGTGCGCTTAGTAAAAGGTGCCTATTGGGATACGGAAATTAAGCTAGCTCAAAAAGATGGCTTAGAGCATTTTCCTGTGTTCACCCGTAAATCATCTACTGACGTTTCGTATCATGCCTGCGCCAATCGATTGTTGGCCTATCGCGACACCATCTACCCACAATTTGCAACCCACAACGCGTACACTGCATCGGTCATCTTAGAATTGGCTGGCGACGACAAAGAGGGTTTCGAGTTTCAATGCCTGCATGGCATGGGTGACACCTTGTATGATCAAATTGTCACCGAAGAGAAAATTCAGTGTCGTGTTTATGCTCCTGTTGGGGTGCACGAAGATTTATTGGCTTATTTAGTACGACGTTTGCTTGAAAACGGCGCTAATTCGTCCTTTGTGAACGCCATTGTTGATGACACCAAACCGGTGGAAGATTTGCTTGAAGATCCGGTAGAAAAGACCCAACGTCTGAAACAAAAATACAATAATCAGATTTCCATGCCCATTGCTCTGTATGGTGATGAGCGGCCAAACTCGAAAGGGTTGGATCTTACTCACATTGACCGAGTCACTCCGCTAAAACTGGCGTTAGAGCGCTGGAAAGCTGAACACTGTCACCCGCTTCCTCCTCGATTTGACGATAAGGTGGCTGTGATCAACCCAGCCAACCGAGAGGAGATTGTTGGCTATCTGACCTACGACCAACCAGAGCAAATTGCTCAGAAATTGGAAAAGGCCCAACAAGCCTTTGCCAGTTGGTCAACTACTCCTATTGAAGAACGAGCTGACATTTTGCGTCGCACCGCAGATATTCTTGAGCGACACATGGATGAGTTGATTGGCTTGTGTATCAAAGAAGCCGGAAAAGTCAGCCAAGACGGTATTGATGAAGTTCGTGAAGCAGTGGATTTCTGTCGCTACTACGCTGCACGGGCAGAAGAACTAGCCCAGGATTCACGTCTAGCGCCACGAGGCGTGGTGTTGTGTATCAGCCCGTGGAACTTCCCTCTAGCGATATTCCTTGGTCAAGTAGCGGCTGCCATTGTCACCGGTAACACGGTACTTGCCAAACCTGCTGAACAAACCAGTTTGATTGCTTTGCGCGCCGTTGAATTAATGGAAACTATTGGTTTACCGGCAAACGTTGTGAATACGGTAATCAACAAAGGTCCGGTCGTGGGTGACGTTTTGTTGCCTGATGAACGTATTAAAGCGGTTATTTTCACTGGTTCCACCGCCACCGGTTCTTTGATTGCAAAAACCCTGGCACAACGGGGCAAAGAACAGGTGCCTTTGATCGCCGAAACCGGTGGTCAAAACTGTATGATAGTCGACTCAACAGCATTGCCAGAACAAGTGGTCGACGATGTCATTGCTTCTGGCTTCCAAAGTGCGGGGCAACGCTGTTCAGCACTGCGAGTGTTGTTTGTGCAAGAAGATGTCGCGGACAAAGTCATTGAGATGATTCAAGGTGCGATGGCCGAGTTGAACGTGGGTGACCCCGCTCTGTTATCCACAGACGTGGGTCCGGTGATCGATGAAAAAGCGCTCAAAAGTTTGAATGCCCACGTGGAAGAGATGCAAGACAAAGCCACTTTGTTGTTTGAATCCAAATTGGGCAAAGAACATGAGAACGGCAATTTCTTCGCGCCAAGGCTATATGAAATCGACAGCATTGACGCACTAAGTCGTGAAGTGTTCGGCCCTTGTGTGCATGTGATCCGCTTCAAAGAGAAAAATTTGAACAAGGTCATCGAGCAAATCAACAGTACTGGATTTGGCTTGACCATGGGGATCCATTCCCGCATCGAAGAGCGCGCTCAAGAACTCGCTCGGCTGTCACGAGCAGGCAATATTTACATTAACCGAAATATGATAGGCGCAATTGTAGGTGTCCAACCTTTTGGTGGCAGAGGATTGTCTGGTACCGGCCCCAAAGCAGGCGGCCCACACTATTTGCCTCGCTTAATGTTTGAAAAGGCCACTCCGAATTTTGGCAAAAAAGCCAATGAAGAGGATTTAAACAGACTGCAACCGGATGTCACCGAGCAAGATCAAAATGAAGCCAACGAGATGATGAATCGAGCGGCTCATACGGAAAACATTTGGCGTTTAACGGACCTTACCACTCGGGTTTCTTTTGTCAGACAATTGTTGGCCAAACTCGCTCGAGTGGATATGTTAGATGAGTTGGCCGACGACTTGGACCAAACGTTAGCTGTGGCTCGTGCTCAACTGATACAAATTGAGCGTCAAATGAAAAAGCCATTGGAACTGCCCGGCCCCACGGGTGAATCCAATGTATTACATTTGGAACCCAGAGGCGTTTTGGTGTGTTTCGCCGACCAGCAGGTGACCTTCGAATACTGGACGCTTTCCATTGTAACTGCTTTGGCAACCGGTAATACGGTAATCGCCGTCGTGACAGATTTGTTTTATGAGGAAGCCATGGCATTTCGTGAAAAATGGCGCGCCATCGGTGCACCTGACAACGCATTGCAAGTGGCCAAAGTGGTTCATTTAGATACCTTGCTAGCATCACCGCTACTATCAGGAGTCGTCATTGACAGTAACAGTCGCAGTCAGGCCTATATGGCACAGAAACTGGCTGAGCGTGAAGGAGCGATATTGCCGGTCATTACTGCGGAGTATCAAGACAATTTGATTCAACGTCTTTTGACCGAGAAAACCATCAGCACCGACACCACTGCCTCTGGTGGAAACACTAAGCTGATGACCTTAGAAGAAGCGGACGACTAACGGGATAGTGACTCACATAAGCGCCTAAAAACCATCTAACTTATTGATTTTTTAGGCGCTTATAACAACTATTAAAAAGTATTGGCGCTTTTCGTTATATTGGGTCTATAGTAGTAGTGTGAACCAAAATAACGACAAGGAAATGAAGTGAGCTATCGCATTGAAGTGATAGATCAAATAGTGCACGTTCAATATTTGGGGTACGTTGACGGCTTACAGATCACCCAGCTTATTCAGGACAGTGATTTTTTGCCGCAACTTGGACAGTACCAAAAGGCCATATTCAATTACACCCAAGCGGACGAAATTGATCTCTCCATGGAAGAAACCAAGAGTTTCGCCACTGTTGGTAAGATCCATGCGAATTTTATCGAGCACTTACATATTGTAATCGTGCTCAGCAGTCCTGCCGGTCGACCGCGCGCAGAATACTATCGCGATGGGCTTGGTGCGCCCAACTGGCAAGTCGATATTGTTGACACGCTAGAACAGGCTTTAGCGCTATTGGCAGACTAGGATACAACTCGCTAGCCTCATCAACTTACCGCCAAATTTCAATCGAACAAAGCGTTTTGAGATGCAATGGGTTGACCTGAGCGACACTGCTGAATGCGACTGTCTAGCCGTTGAGCGGCATTCATCATGTAATCAGCAAGCAAGCCTTTCTCAGCAAAGGGTTTGAGTAATTGCTCTGCCTGCTCCAACTCCACACAGGCATCTTCTCGCCGATTCGCATCACGATACATATAGGCCAAAATGATCTTTGAGAAGGCCCAGGTTTCGAACTGCGAGGCTTCAGGTTTGCCTTTTGCATTGGTTTCTTGATCGACCACCAACGCTTCTTGCATCCCAATGGCTTCATCGATGCGGCCAAGCTCTGCGAGCAATTGGGATTTTGCCTCACGCATCTGCATGCCCAAGCGAATAATGGAGGCGTCACCTTCTTGCAGCTCCGCCAGACGGGCACTTGCTGCAGTGGCTCGATCTAGAAACGTCATAGAACGTTCAGTTTGATAAAGACGAGCAGCAGAACCATAGGCAATGTAGTTATTCCACGCAATAATGTACAACAACATCGGGTCATTCCCGCGACGTTCAGCCAATTCAGTCAACAGCGTATGACCCTGCTCGAAGTTTTCCATAGCTTGTTCGTGAAGGTTGTCGTTGTAGTCCGCCAATCCCATCCAGTAGTAATACCAAGCACGATCAAACTCTGCAATGTGACTTTGCTGCATTGCCAACGGCCAGTTCTTTATGACAGCCACACTTTGGTTTGCAAGATCACGAATGACCTGCGATTGCCCTCCTTGGTCAGCGCGCTCGAATTGCGCATAACGCAATTCTCTTTGCGTTTGATACCAATAATTATCTCGCTGAGCTTCCGCCACTTGAAGCAATAACTTGTCAGCTTGGTCAGTCAGTGACAAGGCAGCAAGCAAATCGCTATTGTCGTGCACCAAAATCATGGCTTGAGCGGCCATTAGTGCAACTTGGGTAGTCTTCAAACCTGGCCAGTTGGGATTCCTGTTGCTCATTGCGCTTAGCAATTGTTCGGCCTTGCTCAAGTTGGCTCGAGCCAAGGTAACATCCCCCAAATTGGGCTCCGCAGGTACGCCATAGATGCGGGCTAGACGTATAAATCCTTGTGCTGTTTCGAGTTGCAATTGGGGTGAATCCGCGCTGTGCTGGTATAAACTGGACAGGTATTCTTGCCCTTTTTGCGCCAGTTCGGCCCGAATCGCTGTATTACCTACAACGCTTTTTAGTGCATCGTACAGATCAAAGATTTGATACTTGGCTAGTTCACGTACTTGGTCAAAACGCTCAATGGATTCTTCAAGGTGCCGTTCGGCACGTTGATATTGCAAGAAGGTCAAGGCCAGTGCCACCAGCACTGCAGTGATCCCTGAAGCAGCGATAGCAACCGTCGCTTTATGACGGCGCACAAACTTACCTACCGCGTAAATACGCCCATTAGAATAAACACTGACAGGAAAATTCTGTTGAAAGCGCTCTACATCGCGCATCAATCCACTGACGCTTTGGTATCGATTATTAGGATCCAAATGAGTAGCGGTTTGGCCAATTGCCACCAACTCCTTGGAAGGACTGCAACCATCTATCATCGCCTGCAGTAATTTACCCAGTGAATAAATATCTGCCAGCGTGTTTCCTTCCATGCCAAGTTCTCGTTCGGGCGCAGCATAGCCTGGAGTAAACGATAAGCTGGTCAAAGAATGGGGAAGCACTTCCTGGGAGCCTTCTAAATCAAAGGGCTTAGCTATACCAAAATCAATTAACTTTACCTCACCGGATTGATTCACCAGCACGTTGGAAGGCGTGATATCACGATGAGCAATCAGGTTTTGGTGGGCATAGTGCACCGCTTGGCAAACTTTGCGGAATAAGTCGAGTCTGCTATTCAGGTTGAGTTCGTGTTGATTTGCAAATTGTGTGATTGCCAGACCATCGACATATTCCATCACAAAATACGGTGCACCGCTTTCGCTGGTTCCGCCATCATAAAGGGCGGCGATATTTGGATGCTGCAGATTGGCCAAAGTTTGACGCTCGTGTTCAAAGCGTTTCACCAAGGCGTCAGACATGACACCGGGGCGGATGAGTTTTATCGCGACATCGTGCTCAAAGTCTCCTTGATCCCTTTGCGCCCGAAACACTGCGCCCATTCCGCCTCGTCCGATAAGTCCAGTTATCCGATACACGCCTATCCGTTCGGGGATCGGCTCTTCCTCATCGCTTATCTTGACGTTTCCCGTATGAATAACACCCGAGGAAGAACTGTCCAGTTTGATTAGACGCAGGACCTTTTCGCGCAACTCTGGTTGCGTTTCGGTCTGTTCAATCAGCCATTGCTGCTGATGTTCTTCTGGTTGCTGCAAATAGGACTCGAACATCTCTATTGCCAGAAGATCCAGACTTTTTCCCGTTGCGCTCATTGCCCCTCTCTTAGCACAGCATTGGCTGTAATGATTACGATTGATCACCAATCAGTATTCTCTAAATGCAACCATAGTGATGATAATTTGTCCATTGCACATCGACTTATCACACAGTTTTAGATAATCTGGAGCTGTCTCAAGTCAACCAGCGGGGCCTCATGGATACGGCCGAACACACTGACAATCAAGCTCGCATTCTCCTTCGCGCTTGGCGCAGCGGCGATCACCAATCCCGCGACGCCCTGTTCCAATTGCTTTATAGAGAATTGGAAAGACTCTCTGCAAATTTCTTGGCTCGAGAAGGCGGCATTTCCATGTCCACCGGAGACTTGGTCAATGAGGCTGCCATTCGCTTAGTTGAATTACAACAAATCGATTGGCAGGACAAATCTCACTTTATGGCCTTGGCAGCAACGACTATGCGGCGCATTTTGATCGAGCATGCTCGCAAGAAGCAAGCTAACAAACGTGAGCACCAAAAAGTCACCCTGGTAACCCGTTTTGAAGGTGACAAGAACGATACCTTTGACTTGTGCCATTTGGACGAGACCCTGGTTCGGCTCGAAGCTCTGGACGAAGACCGTGCCCGAATCGTTGAAATGCGCTATTTCGGCGGTATGTCATTAGAACAAATCGCAGAAGTGCTTGGCATTTCAGTCTCAACTGTAAAGCGTAGCTGGCGCGCCAGCCGCGCATGGCTTTTGAGTGAGCTGGACGTTCAATAAAGATTCCACTCGGTTCAATGGTGGGATCCCCCCCTTCAACATCTAAATAACCGTCTATGGAAAACCGCAATCCCACCAGCTGCCAGCTCCACCAGTAATGGTCAATCGCTCCTCCCCCCCCGATAGTATGTAAATTGCCAGAGTCTTGGCCACCAAAATACTCGAGATAAATCCCGTTAATGTAGTAGGCGCGGTGACAGAACTCAGAGGTCAAAGGGATTGAAAAATATTTGACTGAATCTGTCGCGTACTAGCATCAATGCCAAAGATGCATCACGTTTCTTTTCAGTCTGTGCTAGTAAAATGAAGTTTCCCCAGTTAGCATATTTGCAACTCATAAAAATGACTTAAAAGGGTTGACCATGGACGATGATTCCTTTGAAAAAGCCTCTTGGCTACAACGCCTTAAAGAGCAGAGTTGGGAAGCGGAACTATTGGTATCCGCGATCGGGACCTTTGCCTCTTTTCAGTTATTTTCTTTAGTCGACTGGCTGATGTATGTGATGATTGATTGGCTGCCCCCCAGCCAATACTTCATCGGATATCTGGCAACCTACACAGGGATGCTGGCAGTGAGCATGTTGACTACCATGTTTATTCTGCATTTATTTTTACGCTTTTATTGGGTCGGATTAGTGGGATTAGACTCGGTTTTCAACGATGCCGATCAAAGCACTGAAAACAGTTTTTTCTCGCCTCTCTACACAGCAAAAATGCTCGCCATTCTGCCCAAGGTCAAAGACACGATTCGCCGCGTTGACGAACAATGCAGCGTCATTTTCTCTGTCGCGTTTTGTATGATGGTGATTTACGCCTACTTTGCGGTGTTGGTCGGGCTGTACCTGATTTTTTATAACTTTATGGAGCCCTACCTCCCTCAATGGCTTTTGCTAGTGCCAGCCATATTTATTGCATCCTTAGCCGTCATTCAATCGTTGATCAGTGCCGTTGCGAATGTAAAACGACTTCACAACAATGAAAAGATTCAAATCCTCTACTACCATACGACCCGCTTTCAGAATCAGATATTCTTGGGTCCATTTTTAAAACCGATTTTGCAGATTTTCATGTCGTTTGGGGCAAACTATAAGAATAAGAAAGGCTTGTTTCTGCTCACCTCCTTTTGTTTTCTATTGGGGCTCAGCGCATCGGTCTATTTCAGTCTAAACTCTAAAGCACTATACTTTTTGAGTGATGATTACTATGCCGATGAGACTAAAATCTTTTCCGAGTTTTACGCTCACAACAATGAAGATGTGCCCTTTTTGATCGCACCAGAAATCGGTTCTGAAATTCTACAAAGTCAAACCACAACTCTGTTTATTCCGATTTTCAGCTATGAGAAGCGCTTTAGTCGACCGTTGTGTGACCAGGTTTTCACTGATCGCAAAGATCGAAAGAAAAGCTTGTTAAAAATGGATTGCTATCATCATTACCATCAAGTCAATTTAAATGGCAACCCGCTGTCGCCAAGTTTTAAACGCATGACTCACCCATTGACTGGGCAAATGGGCTTGTTTGCATTCTTGGATGTTTCATCCGCGCAATCGGGTGAAAACCTGCTGACGATCAGTAAAATGCTTCATGTGGAAGGCAACGTGTTTTGGTCGATTCCTTTTTACAAAGAATCCTCAGTTAAATAGACGTTGCAGACTGAATGAATAAATTTTTTAGCGCTATAGAATTAAGGAGTCACCCATGTTTCTTCTCGCCAAGTTGCTAAAAGCGCTCAATAGCGATGCCGGCCCTTGGTCGCTGGCTTTTGGTATTGTTCTGGGCATGATGGTCGGACTAACCCCTTTATTGAGTTTGCACAATTTGGTTTTGCTGTTTTTCGTTTTGTTTTTCCGAGTCAATTTGTCCACTTTCTTGCTTTCCCTCGGAGTTTTTTCTGCTCTTGCATATGCCCTTGATCCTTTAATGATGTCGGCTGGCCACTGGATTTTGACGCTTGCCAGTCTCCAGGATTTATGGAATGCGTTCTACAACACAGGTACTGGGCGTCTGAGCCAATTTAACAACACCTTGATGATGGGAAGTATCGCCGTGAGCTGGGGGTTAGCTATCGTCATGTTACCCGTATGCAATTACGCAGTGACGGAATATCGAAAGCGCTTTATGCAATGGATCGACCAATTCAGAGTTGTAGAATTACTCAAAAGCAGTCGATTATTTCAGTTGTATCAGAAGCTAGGAGATTGAACATGAATAAATTTATTCGTTGGCCTGGTTTGATCTGCTTCCTGATTTTGTGCGCCACTATCGCGGCGATTACTTTGTTGTTTCTCGATACATGGATCAGACTGGCGACAACCGCAGGACTAGAGCGAGCCACCGGAGCTGAAGTCAACATTGAGTCTGTTTCTCACCGTTTTTCGCCTTTTGGAGTAACCTTTTCGGGCGTACAACTCACCGATCCCAAAAAGCCAACCCACAATCAACTGCAAGCCAAGACTATTGAAGCCGACATTGAATTGGCGCCCTTGTTGATGCGCAAAGTGATTATCGACAACTTGACCATGACCGGTGTGGCCTTTAGCCAACCCAGAGTCACAGAAGGTGCCGTCTATCGCGCAGTTGAGGAAGATCCTAACCGCCCAGCGCTGCCCACCTTTAGCCGTGAAGACCTACCTTCAGTAGACGAGATTTTGGCTCGCTCACCGCTGAAAACCACAAAAGCGGTCGAAGCAGCGCAATCGGCCTACGAAAAACACCGTTCAACGTTGAAACAGCAATATGAAAATCTGCCCGACAAAGCCGCCCTTAGCGAGTACAAAAAGCAACTGGAAGCATTGACAAAAACTGAATACAAAGACCCTATCGCTCTAGCTAAAGCGACCGAACAGTTCGAGCAATTGCGGGACAAACTTAAACAGGACAAAAAGAAACTGTCAGATTTCAAACAGTCGGTTCAACAGGCTAAAACCGACCTCGCACCAAAGCTATCTGCACTGCGCGCCGCTCCCGGTGAAGACTATGATCAACTCAAAGGGTTGATTGCCGGTGATCAAGGTGCAATAGAAAACGTCACCCGCATGGTTTTAGGAGACAAAGCGGCAGTATGGAGTGATTACTTGCTCAGCGCCTATAAAATTGTTTTGCCTATGCTAAAAAGCTCAAGCGAGGATACACAGCAGCAACGACAAACTGGAGAATGGGTGGAATTCGCCGAACAGCAGAGTTTACCCGACCTATGGATCAAGCACGCTGACATTGGCGTTAGTTGGCAACAAGAAGTCATAAGCAGCACTTGGCAGGATATCACTCATCAACACGATATCATCGGCAAAGCGACCACCTTCAAAATCGATTCATCTGCTAGTAAATTATGGCAATCTTTAAAGTTGGACGGACAATTCAGCCTGTTTAACCAGCAGCTACAAGGCTCGCAAAACTGGGATTTGAAAGGCGTAGCATTAGATAATATCGATTTGTTGTCGGAGCAAAAGCTCACCACCCAGTTGCTTAAAGGGCTGCTCAACAGTCAAGGACAGGTGGCAGTCAACAATGGCATGTTGCAAGGCGACGGCAAAATTGATTTACGAGATTTGTCCATACGTGCCAGTGGCACGAACAATGTTACTCAAGTTATTGCCGAAACGCTCAATGGGCTGAGTGCGTTGCAAATCGAAACCGCATTAAGTGGTGCAGTTGAGCATCCCAAAGTAAATTTCAGTTCCGATCTGGATAAACGCATCGCACAGGCCATGTTGGCCAATCTCAGTGGCGATCAAAAAAGTAAGTTAAACGAGCTTAAGACCAAACTGAGTGGCAAAATCAGCGGTCCATTGGCGAAATACAGCGAGCAAATGGGGCAATTTGGCGATTGGGAATCCTTGGCTGACGGCAACCTAACAAGTGTCAACGATATGCTCAACGCGAAGTTGAAAGGCTTATTGGACTCAGAGAAAGACAAGATTAAGGATAAACTCAAAGACAAACTGTTCGGCAAAGATCCACCTCGGTAATCAACTGACCAAGGTGCACAAGCAGGATAGTTGTGTTGATGAAATTTGCTTTTTAGGTCACTTGCAATGCATTTTAGTCGCTACTGTTGATAAATACACTCCACAAGGAATTGGTATTTTAGGATGGCGACCGCTCCCTTTTCTCGGCATAATGGGCCTATGAGCCTCAAGCACAAAACAAGGAGCACAAAATGAAATTAATCACCTTCATTCTGGTGTGCCTTTTTTGTGCCTTGCAATATCGCCTGTGGTTCGGGAAGCACAGTGTGACCGACTATTTAGAACTGGAAAAGCAAGTGATTGAGCAGCGTCAGCACAATGCTAATTTAACGCAACGAAACAACCTGCTCAAAGCTGACATCGCTGATCTAAAAATAGGCTTGGAAGCCATTGAGGAAAGGGCCCGCAATGAGCTGGGTTTGATCAAACAAGGCGAGACCTTTTATCGTATTTTGCCTTCACAACAATAATCAATGAGCATAATGAGTTCAGAGCAATTCACCGTCGTGGTACCCGCTGCCGGGGTAGGCAAAAGAATGCAAGCCGACCGGCCAAAACAGTATTTGACTTTGCTTGGTAAAACGATCCTCGAACACACCCTAGAAACCCTGATAAGCCACCCCAGAATTAACCGTATAATAGTCGCATTGGACAAAGCAGACCCTTATTTTGATGCTCTTTCTTGCAGCAAAGCATCTTGGTTGACTCGAGTAGAGGGTGGCCAAGAGCGCGCTGATTCGGTGTTAGCTGGATTAAACGCGATGGAAAATGAGCAATGGGTTTTAGTGCACGATGCAGCACGCCCTTGTCTGAGTCATTCAGACTTGGATAAACTGCTGGACATTGTAAATCATGACATGATTGGCGGCATTCTAGCGACACCAGTACGGGACACTATGAAACGGGAAAATCCACAGTACCCACAGCGTATATTGCACACTGAGGAGCGAGAAGGATTATGGCATGCATTGACACCACAACTCTTTCCTCTGCAACAACTCAAATTTGCATTGCAAGATGCCTTGGACAGCCAAACTACCATTACCGATGAAGCATCAGCAATGGAGTGGGCAGGACATTCTGTGCAACTGGTTAATGGTAGTGCCAGCAACATCAAAATTACCCGCCCAGAAGATTTAGCTCTGGCGCAATTTTACTTATCACAAGGAAACCAATGATGCGCATAGGACACGGCTACGACGTACACAAGTTTGGCGGTGAGGGACCTATCGTCATCGGTGGACAGCAGATTCCCTACCAGCAAGGTTTACTGGCTCATTCTGATGGAGACGTTGCCCTACATGCATTGTGCGATGCACTTTTAGGAGCCCTTGCTTTAGGTGACATTGGCAAACACTTCCCTGACACTGACGCCGCTTTTGCCGGTGCAGACAGCCGCGGCTTGCTTCGACAGGTTTTCCAACAAGTCCAAGAACGCGGTTACCAAATCGGCAATTTAGACCTCACTATTGTTGCTCAAGCTCCGAAAATGGCTCCGCACATTAATGCCATGCGAGCCAATATTGCCGAAGACTTAGACTGCCGAATAGATCAAGTCAATGTAAAGGCCACCACCACTGAAAAGCTTGGTTTTGCGGGACGAAAAGAAGGTATCGCCTGCTATGCGGTCGTGTTGTTGCAAGCGTGCCATCGATGAACACCTTAGATATTAATCATTGGCAATATCAATATGGCCAACCCAAGGGCAGTGCAGGATTCAAATTACAACTAACGGATTTTGTAGTTACCGAGCACTTGGGCTATCAACCCTGTGGTGAAGGCGAGCACATTTATCTATGGGTGAGAAAGCAAGGACTAAATACTGCATACGTTGCCGAACAAATCGCCCGTTTTTGTCAGTTGCCACTGCGTAACGTGACTTATGCAGGTCGCAAAGACAAATACGCAACAACCTATCAATGGTTTGGAGTCCATGCACCGGGTAAGCAAGATTTTGATTGGAGCCAACTGCATTCGCCACAGCTGCAAGTGGAATCTGCAGCACGACATAACAAAAAGTTACGCACCGGCGCATTGCAAGGAAACCGATTTCGTATTCGTCTTCGTGAGGTGTCTGAAAAAAGTGATGTAGAGGCAAGATTGTCGCAAATCGAACGTCATGGCGTACCCAACTATTTTGGCGCTCAGCGCTTTGGCGAAAGCCGCTTTGAACAACAACCGGGTAACCTTGCATTGGCAATGAAAATGCTTGAAGGCGAAGCGATACGCAATCGCAACAAGCGTTCTATGGCCATATCGGCCTTGCGGGCCTGGCTGTTCAATGAGTTTGTACACCGCAGACTGCTGACAGGTCACCATAACCAAATGTTGGCCGGTGATGTTTGCATATTGTCTGGCAGCAACAGTTTCTTTTGTGCCACCGAAATAGACGAGACATTGCAGCAAAGACTCGCACAGCAGGACATTCAATTGTCAGCGCCGATGTGGGGTAAGGGCACCTTAGCCAGTCAAGGAGCAGCATTGAACTTTGAAAGCCAGGTCGCTGAAGAGTTTAATCAAGTTACAAGCTGCCTAGAGTCTTTGGGACTGCAACAAGAGCGACGTGCCATTCAGTTGCACCCCACAGCGCTGTCCTGGTCTTGGCAAGATCAAGACTTGGTCATAGAATTTGACCTTCCCAGTGGTTGTTTTGCCACCTCAGTTATTCGAGAATTAGTGCAAATACGACCCCACCAAGAGGAGGCAAACCATGCGAATCCTGCTGAGTAATGACGATGGCGTGCACGCCGAAGGGTTAGCCTGTTTATTCGAACATTTGAGCAATCACCACGAGGTCACGGTGATCGCTCCAGATGCCAATTGCAGTGGTGCCAGCAATGCCTTGTCATTACGCAAGCCTCTACGGGTGGAACAGCATAAAAGTGGCTTTTATAGCGTCAACGGTACGCCCTCTGATTGTGTGCACATTGGTATCAACCAGTTTTTGGAAGAAGATCCCGAGTTAGTAATTTCTGGTATTAATCACGGTCCTAATTTGGGTGATGATGTGATTTATTCGGGAACGGTAGCTGCAGCTACAGAAGGGCGTTACATGGGACTTCCGGCCATTGCTGTATCACTCAATGGCAATCAGAATTTTGTCACCGCTGCTCGCTTGGTAGTAGAAATAGTTGAACATTTGCAGGCACACCCCTTGCCCTCAGACCAAATTTTAAATATTAATGTGCCTGATGTACCCTACGAGCAAGTTACCGGTATTGAAGTCACCCGCCAAGGTCGTCGCCATCGTGCTGAAACCATGGTAAAAGATACGGATCCGTTTGGAAATGATTTGTATTGGTATGGCCCTGTGGGCGAAGAACAAGACGCGGGCCCAGGCACCGACTTTTATGCCCTGAGTCAACTTCGATGTTCAGTTACGCCGCTGAGCGTCGATATGACGGCATACGAAAGTTTAGAAGCCATGCAACAATGGTTAACCAAAAAGAAATAGAGTGAAAAACAATTCACCGACAATGCAAGGAACCGAATGAGAAACACCACCAGAAAAGGAGAAGGACTGGCACAATTGCTCCATGCAGAGGGGATCACCAATCAACAGGTGTTGCGTGCAATCGCGGCCATTCCTCGAGAGCTGTTTTTGCCAGATGCCCTGCATCACAAGGCCTATCAAAATACGGCTTTGCCGATTGGACAGGGCCAAACCATTTCGCAGCCCTATATCGTTGCGAAAATGACCGAGCTATTGGTCAATTCTGCTGCAGCGAATCATAAAGTTTTGGAAATCGGCACCGGCTCAGGTTACCAAACTGCCGTTTTGGCTCAGTTATTTGACCATGTGTTTAGTGTTGAGCGTATCAAAGCACTGCAATTCCAAGCTAAGCGTCGAATGAACAAGTTGGATTTGCATAATGTCTCAATGAAGCATGGTGATGGTTGGCAAGGATGGTCTAGCAAAGGGCCTTTCGATGCCATTATCGTTACCGCTGCGGCGAGCCACATGCCAACTGCTTTATTCGACCAACTAAACGATGGCGGGCTGCTGGTTATCCCTGTGGGTGAGGCCCAACAATCATTGCATTGTGTCACTCGCAATGGTGATGAATTTGATACCCAGATCATTGAGTCAGTGCGCTTTGTACCTTTAGTAGCGGGTGAAATTATCTAGTTTAGCTTTCATTGAGACGGACACACGATTACATAATAGCAACCCGGAACACTATGCGCTTTAGAAAGGAAAACAGATGAACCAAGAGCGGTCTTTAAAAGGTTATTTAGGTGTCAGTGCACGAGGACTGCTGATGGGTGCCGCCGACGTGGTACCCGGAGTTTCTGGTGGCACCATTGCTTTTATGACCGGTATTTACCAAGAATTAATCCATGCATTGCGTCAATGTGGGCCGGAAGCCTTAACGATTTTGTTTCGACAAGGAATCGCACCCGCTTGGCGACACATCAATGGAAATTTTTTAGTCGCAGTTTTTTCTGGTGTGTTGATCAGTTTGATCAGCCTCTCTCATGTGGTTTTAAATATACTGACTTATTACCCCATCCTACTTTGGTCTTTTTTCTTCGGCCTGATTTTAGCTGGCGTATGGTCGGTAGTTCGCCACGTAGATCGCTGGAGTGCTGGAGTCGTCGCTGCGTTCATCTTCGGAGCCATCGTCGCCTATGGTGTTACTGTGATGTCTCCATCACAAGTTGAAGCGACCAAATTAATGGTTTTTCTGTCTGGCATGATCGCTATCTGCGCTATGATCCTACCGGGCATCTCCGGCAGTTTTATACTGCTGTTGATGGGCATGTATGCCCCTATGCTGGAAGCCATCAAGAATGTTGAATTTACCATCCTGGTTTTATTCGCCAGTGGCTGTGTGATTGGCTTGTTGAGTTTTTCTCGTGTTCTCAACTACATGTTCGAGCATTACAAAACCCTCACGCTGGCGTTATTAGGAGGGTTTATGTTGGGCTCTCTGAATAAAGTGTGGCCTTGGAAACAAACCTTGGAATCCTTCATTGATCGCCATGGTAAAGAAGTCCCATTGGTGCAAACCAATCTCTGGCCCCAAAGCTTTGAGGCCGCTACACAACAACCGGCTTTCTTGGGCACCGCGATTGGCTTGATGCTGTTAGGTATGTTGTTGGTGGTGTTAATGGAGAAACTTGGCGCCAGTCCCGATTAAGGCTCCTGATCAATGGCTGTTCATCAACCCAAAGTCACTTTCTCAGTCGATGATTTGTTGACGGCTACTCGGTTGATTGGGTTGGGTGCTTTGTGCATGGCATTGATTGCCTGCTCAGGTCGAGAAACTCCAGCTCCTGTGGAGAGTCTGTATCAAGGTAAAAATTTCCAAGATTTTGAGCGAAACGCTTTTCGCGGCAACACCTACACTGTTCAACCAGGGGACACCTTGTTTTCCATCGCTTGGTTCAGTGGTAATGATTATCGGGATCTGGCTCGTCTGAACGATATCGGAAAGCCTTATTCCATCTACCCTGGGCAAAAACTGCTACTCGAATCGACAGCAAAATCTGCTACAAGCACAACTACAAACACATCTGGTCAGACCTCAAAAACAAATGCAAATAGTACGGTTGACCGCCCACAAAAGCAGGCGTATGGTGATGGTAACGAAAATGTTAAGAAAGATGACAGTCGCTCAGAAACTGTTGAATTTCCTAACAGAATTTCACGTTGGGTTTGGCCTGCTTCGGGCAAAGCCACAGTCGCATCCACTGCCACAGGTAATGCCAACAAAGGCATCGAGATAAGAGGCAAAACAGGCGACCCCATACGTGCCGCAGCAGACGGAAAAGTCGTTTATACCGGCAGCGCACTGCGCGGATATGGCCAGTTAGTGATAATTAAGCACTCTGAGACTTTTTTGAGCGCTTATGCACACAATGACACTATTGTTGTCAATGAACAGCAATGGGTCAAAGCGGGGCAAACCATCGCCTCAATGGGTAAATCGGGTACCGATAAAGTTAAACTTCGTTTTGAAGTGAGGTACAAGGGCAAGTCTGTTGACCCTATGCGATATCTACCCAAGCAAAATAACAATAAATAATAATTACAAAACGCAAGGAGAAAAAATCGAATACCAGTCCATACAGGAGACGCAGTTATGGGTGATAAACAAACCGTTGTTGTGGAACTTAAAGAACCTCTGGATAGCGACAACGACATCGATGCTGAATTACAAGATATTGAAGCTGACGAAATCGATCCCATGGAAGAAATTCTTGCGGGTCAAGATGAAATCCAGAAGAATCTGGATGCGACCCAACTTTATCTGGGTGAAATTGGATACTCCCCCCTACTTACCGCCGAAGAAGAAGTTTACTTCGCACGACGCGCCTTAAAAGGCGATGAAGCATCCCGAAAACGAATGATAGTAAGCAACCTACGATTGGTTGTGAAAATTGCACGTCGATACAACAACCGTGGATTGGCACTTCTGGACCTAATTGAAGAAGGTAACTTAGGCTTAATTCGTGCGGTTGAAAAATTCGATCCCGAACGTGGATTCCGTTTCTCTACCTACGCAACTTGGTGGATTCGACAAACCATAGAGCGGGCGATCATGAATCAAACTCGGACGATTCGGCTGCCTATCCATGTGGTGAAAGAACTGAATGTCTACTTGCGAGCCGCCCGTGAATTAGCTCAGAAACTGGATCATGAACCCACTGCTGAAGAAATCGCTGAAGCATTGGAGAAGCCAGTAGAAGATGTCACAAAAATGCTGCGCTTAAATGAACGTATCACCTCGGTAGATACTCCCATTGGCAGTGACAATGACAAAGCCTTGCTTGATATCATCGCCGATGAAAAGGGCTTTGGTCCTGAAGAAGATCTGCAAGATAAAGACATCAAATGCAGCATTATTCGTTGGCTAGAGGAATTGAATCCCAAACAGCGTGAAGTACTTGCAAGACGATTTGGTTTGTTGGGATATGAACCCTCTACATTGGAAGATGTCGGTGCAGAGATTGGTTTGACCCGCGAAAGGGTGCGTCAGATCCAAGTTGAAGCACTCAGACGGCTGAGAGACATGCTCGGCCATCAAGGGCTAAATCTAGAAGCCTTGTTTAATAAGGCAATTTAAAATTCTCGAATAAAAAAACCAGTCCAAGTGGACTGGTTTTTTTCCTACAAATAAATCTATTGTTTACACAGCTACACTGTTTTTAAAGCGCCGCTAACGCGCTATCGTAGTCTGGCTCATCAGCAGTTTCAGCGACTTGCTGGGTGTATATCACCTGACCATCGGTATCAATCACCACAACGCTGCGGGACAATAAACCATTTAGTGGTCCGGTTTTAAACGTTACCCCATAATCGTCACCAAAATTACTGCGAAACGCAGAACCCGTGATCACATTTTCGATGCCTTCAGCACCACAAAAACGAGCGTGGGCAAAGGGTAAATCAGCAGAGACACACACCACTTTAGTGTTATCCAGCTCACTCGCCTGCTGATTAAATTTACGCACGGACGCAGCGCAGGTCCCTGTATCGACGGAGGGGAAAATGTTCAAAATGATCCGACTGCCCGCTAGATCTGCCAATGTCACAGTGGACAAATCCGCTTTGACCAGTTCAAAGTCCGGCGCAGCACTGCCCACTGCGGGAAGTTCGCCAACTGTCTCAAATTCATTACCTTGTAAAGTGACTTTCGCCATAGGATCCTCCTGAGTTAAAGTGAAGCAACAGTGTAGTTGATAATGAGCCTTGCGGCCAATGGGATCATTTTGATGGAAGTGCATTACACCATCACAATTGACCTAAACTGTGAAATGACAATGGCCACCAATCGGTCTCAGCATAGAGCGCCTGTTGCCTAACTTGGAAATTTTGAATATGAATTCTCACTTGAGACTGTTGTTGTCTGCCACAGTCGCCTTTGCATTTTATTTTGTATGGACTTATTGGGCCAACTCGATGGCAACTGAGGATATGCAGGTGGTTCTGCGAGCGGCACTGGTGCAAGCTACGCTTAGTGCATCTGTCACTTTGGGGTTTACCTTTGCATTGGAGTGGTCAGTTAAACGCTACGGCGCTCACAGCTATTCATTAATGTTTGTGGTGCCTATTTTATGTGGAGTGCATTCGAAAACCAGACAAAACATAGCCATTTTTAGAACCTTTAGCGCCGCTCTAGACAAGTCGGCTAAAGCCGCCGAAGGCGCGTGCTTGCCGGGCACACTCTTTGCGCCTTTGCTGCCGTTGACAGTTCAAGCCTGTTTGGTGATCAGTGCAAACCTGCTCAATCAAACCCCGAATCTTTGGCTTACCGTAGCACCCAGTTTGTTTTTCACGGCGCTGTACGGCTATGTCTATACCTTTACACTACTTAAAGAGCGTCCTGAGGCTAGCGCGACCATTGATTAGAGACTTGTCTTTTCTAGGGTGACAAATTGATATGAATAAGGATTCTTGTCGTCTGGGCTATGGAACTCTTGCTCAGTCGTGTTCCAATCAGCGGCGCTGAGATAGTCTGGAAACACAATATCGCCCTCGACATCCAAATCAATCAGGGTAAGGTACAAACGCTGACACAAAGGCAGAAAATGCCCATATATGGTACCACCGCCAATCACCATCAATTCTTCCGGATCCCCCGCAACGGCGACTGCGTGTTCACATGAATGAACCACTGTGGCATCAGCAAGTTGGTAGGTCTCGTCACGACTGATAACGATATTCAAGCGTCCGGGTAGCGCACGGCCAATTGATTCATATGTTTTGCGCCCCATCACTATGGGCTTGCCCATAGTGATACGTTTAAAGTGGGCCAAATCTGCGGGTAGATGCCACGGCATTTGATTATCCGCTCCGATTACTCGCCCGTTTGCCATTGCGGCGATCATTGAAATTCTCATACTACCGATTATCTCATTCGCTATTCTGTTGTGCGTTACCTAATTAGTGGTAGGTTATTCGCGGGTATAGATTACCTCGACGTCATAATCATCATCGTCGAAATCATCGTCATCATCGTCAAAATCTGTCTGCTCAGTATTGCTGTGATAGGTGTCCCATTTGAAATCAACCTGTTTCTGACTCTCCGGCTCTTTGGCCATCTCATTCGGCAAAGTTTCCAAATAATTCATCACCGCATGACATAACTCGTCAGTGTTGCTCTTCTGGAATGCCGAGATTTGGAATGCAGGCCCTTGCCAATCCAGTGCCTGTTTAATTTTTTCGCAAATTTCGTCAGCTTCTTCTTCCAACAAAAGGTCAATTTTATTGAACACCAGCCAACGTGGCTTAGCTGCCAGTTTCGGACTGTATTTTTCCAATTCAGCAATGATGGATTTGGCATTCTCTACTGGATCCGATTGATCGGCCGGTAATAAATCAATCATGTGCAGCAAAATTCGACAGCGTTCCAAATGCTTCAGGAATCGGATGCCGAGACCAGCTCCATCGGCAGCACCTTCGATCAAACCCGGTATATCGGCAATCACAAAACTACGCTGTGCATCTTGTCTTACTACGCCAAGATTGGGCACCAAGGTGGTAAAGGGATAATCTGCAACTTTAGGCTTGGCTGCTGACACCGAGCGGATAAAGGTTGATTTGCCCGCATTAGGTAAGCCCAATAAGCCCACGTCGGCCAATAACATCAGTTCCAACAACAACCAGCGGATCTCGCCCGGTGTCCCATCACTTTTCTGTCTTGGGGCACGGTTGGTACTGCTCTTAAAACGTGCATTTCCCAGGCCGTGGAAGCCACCTTGGGCAACCTTTAATCGCATGCCATGACGAGTCAGATCACCCAGCACTTCGCCGGTATCTTTGTCTGTGGCGCGAGTACCTACTGGCACTTTCAATTCTAAGTCTTCGCCGGCTTTACCTGTGCAATTACTACCTTGACCATTTTGTCCCCGTTGAGCTCGGTGGAAACGCTCAAATCGGTAATCAATCAAAGTATTGAGGTTTTCATCAGCAACCAGATAGACGCTACCGCCATCTCCACCATCACCGCCATCGGGACCGCCACGGGGGACATACTTTTCGCGTCGAAAGCCAATCACGCCGTTGCCGCCGTCACCAGCTTCTACGCGTATTTCAGCTTCATCTACAAACTTCATTTAACACCTCAATTAATTGCACATTGTGCAGTCTATAATTTTGCTTCTGTATCAGGCCAATAAGCGACTTCACCCTTGGCACAATACTCAAGTTTACCTTGACCCCACGTTTTTGCACGGGAGTTTTCACCAGACAATAAAAAACCCCGCAATGGCGGGGCTTTTTGCGTGTCTTGGTAAGACCGAATTACTCAGCTACGATGCTAACGTATTTACGGTTCTTAGGACCTTTCACTTCAAATTGCACTTTGCCATCTGCCAATGCAAAAAGAGTGTGGTCTTTGCCGATACCACAGTTGTCACCAGCGTGGAAACGAGTACCACGTTGACGAACAATGATGTTACCTGCTAATACAGACTCACCACCAAAACGCTTAACACCTAAACGTTTACTTTCTGAGTCACGACCGTTACGAGTACTACCACCCGCCTTTTTATGTGCCATCTGTCCGTACTCCTATTAAGCGCTAATGCCAGTGATTTTCACTTCAGTGAACCACTGACGGTGGCCCATCTGCTTACGTGAATGCTTACGACGACGGAACTTGACGATTTTAACTTTTTCGCCACGACCGTGGGTAACTACTTCAGCAGTTACTTTGCCGCCTTCGACATAAGGCATGCCGATTTTAACATCTTCACCATTACTTACCATCAAGATATTATCGAACTCAACAGATTCACCTGGGGCGACTTCGATTTTCTCTAGACGAACGGTTTGGCCTTCAGCCACACGGTGTTGTTTACCACCACTTTGGAAAACCGCGTACATATTTAACTCCGCTCTGCGCACATAGCGCTACAATTCAAAAACAGGGCGCGAATTGTACGTGAAGTGACCTTTTACCGCAAGCCCTAAAATGGTTTTTTTCGTCTAAATTTGCAGCAGCCAAAATTATCCGAAAATTTATAGTTTCGGTAACTGGATAGATGGCCTGATTTCTGTAAAATCGACGGCAGCAATTTTACCCGAATCGAGACGTTATACAATACGATGGAATTAAATCGAATCCGCCAGCTTGCAGAGCAAGATATGCAGGCGGTCAACCAACTCATTCAAGAGCAAGTCAGTTCCGATGTCGCTTTGATCAATCAACTAGGGTTTTATATCGTCAACAGTGGCGGCAAGCGGATCCGGCCATTGATCACAGTCCTCGCGGCCCGAGCTGTGGGCATCCAAAACCAAGATCACCACAAGTTAGCGGCCATCATCGAGTTCATTCACACCGCGACTTTGCTGCACGATGATGTGGTTGATGAATCCACTATGCGCCGCGGCAGGGAAACCGCCAATGCGGTATTTGGAAACCAGGCTAGTGTGCTGGTTGGTGACTTTCTATATACCCGTTCATTCCAAATGATGGTTGAGCTAAAGCGCATGCGTGTGATGGAAATTTTGTCTAACTCCACCAACGTCATTGCCGAAGGTGAAGTGTTGCAGTTGATGAATTGCAACGACCCAGATACTACCGAAGAAAGTTATCTGCAGGTCATCTACAGCAAAACCGCCCGATTGTTCGAAGCTGCCACTCAATTAGCGGCAGTTTTGACCGACCAATCTGAAGCGGTAGAGCGCGCTATGCAAGATTACGGTCGTTATTTGGGCACTGCGTTTCAATTGGTAGACGACATTCTCGATTACGCTGCTGACGCAGAGGAAATGGGCAAGAACGTGGGTGATGATTTGGCAGAGGGTAAGCCTACACTGCCATTGCTGTATGCCATGTGGCATGGCTCAGAGCAGCAAAAAGAGTTGATTCGTAGTGCTATTGAACACAACAATGGCTTGCCCCATTTGCAAGAAATTCTGTCGGCGATGGAGCAAACAGGAGCGCTCGATTACACCAAAAAGCTGGCACTTGAAGCAGCGGATAAAGCCATTGATGCTCTGTCGATATTGCCTGACTCGGAGTACAAGCAAGCTTTAATTGGTTTGGCACACAACTCTGTGGAACGAGCGGCGTAGGATTCAAGCCGCTCATTTTCCCAAATCGCTAGTGACTGAAGCGGCGCAACTTGGTCAATACTTCATCACTCAAATCAATTCTCAGTGAGCTGTTGTAGGCGTCTTTTATGCCACTGAGAATCGGTAAACGTATCCCTTGTTCGTTGTCGTTTCGAGTTGATTGCTCCTCTTCGGACAAATGGAGTTCAGGCTCACGAAAAGTCGGCTTGCTTTGCATCGGTTGGTTCCCACTAAAATACCCTCAATTGGATATCGCCCTTGCAGAGCAAAACTTGAAGAGTTTTTGTGCTCAGGCAAATTTCATCACCTATTTCGATACGGCGTGCTTCAGAAGCACTTCTCAATCCCTCAGAGGGATTACTGAAAATGAAACCAATCACCTTTTGCCGTTCGCTCTCTCGGACATTAAAGCCGTATGGTAGATCGTCATTTTAGTTTCACCACTATACATGCTACTTCGATCCCTTGGGTGGGGTTACAAAGAACAAAATATATCTTTACATAAAGGTATTATTTGAGTTTAATGTCTTCTAATTAGCATTTAAGTGCAACTTACATCTAATTTTTATCTTCATATAAAGGCTTATTCATGTTACTCCATCGCAAATGTGTATATTTATTGCTGTTGCTCATTTGGGCTAATAGCTCTCAAGCGCAACCCGAGACAACGACTGACTCAATTGCAGAATATTTTGCCGTTCTCACTGGTATTGGGGAATTTAATGGCGTGGTGAAGATGAGAAAAGGGCAAACTGTTGAAGTTTTAGAATCCTTTAATGCAGTCAGTACCCCAGACTGGGCGAGGGTCAACGTTGAGTCACAGTTTCATATTGCCTCGGTGCGTAAGTTGTTTAATCACTATCTTGTTTATCAGGTAGCCTCAGAAAAATATGCATCTACTAAACTTACAACCTTTATGGACAGTGACGCTCTCTATCCAGAATGGACACCTCAAATGCTTCTTGAGCACCGATCTGGATTACCCAGAGGCGAAAATTTTGACTTTGACCAAACACGGTACTCGAAAACTGAGCTGCTCGCCTTAATAGGGAAGCAAAAACTGTTGTTTGCGCCGGGTAGCGATTATTTGTACTCAAACTTCGGCCATCTTCTACTCGATTTGGCGAACGCAGATTGGTTTAATTTGCCTATCGAGAAGGTGAGCACGGTAAAGATATTTAATCCACTCGGGATGCAAAATACAGTTGAAATAAATCGCACCAGTAAACCGGTTAATCTCAACGGCATGTGGATGAAAGACGGTCAGCCACACCAAGTAGATTTGGCCTATTATCAACGCTTCCCAAGCGGCGATGTGCTCTCTACAGTTCAAGATCTCGATACCTTTTTACGCTCAATGGAAGCTGAATTGTTTGCCGACAACGATGGGATAATCGAACACGCCGGGGCAAAGCGAGGCTATCGAAGTTACGTTTACTACGACACAAAAACAGATGTTTCATTCATAATGCTTAGCAACCACGGAGACATGCCAATAGCACAAACAATTGAGGACGTGAAACAACTGCTTTCTGGAAACACAGTAGCCCAGCCAAAACGTATTGAGCGTAGCCTTGGCAAATTCCAGCCTAATATTGCCAATGCCATTACTGGTCACTATAAATTACTGATTAATCAGCAAGAAATGACTATCAAGTGTAATAACCAAACGCTGTTTATTGTTGGAAAAGATGGTCAAGGCAATCTGACGAACGATCCTTTACACTTTGAATCCGAACGCACCTTGTTTTTCACAAAGGACTCTCCAGATTCATTACTAATAAAAGGTAACGCACCTCCCTATGAGCTATCAATCACAGGGTACGGTAATATGGAGTTTGAGTTATCAAAACTGTCACCCGGAGAAGGCTGCACGACCCACGATGAATAAAATCAACCGATTTCCTGAATTGCTGGCTAGGGCCGAAAAGCAGTGGCAAGAGCAACGTCCCGATTTGCCAGTGCACGAAGCAACGCTGATCGGCCGCTTTTTGGGGGTGGCTGCTAACGTTAGCGATATCGGCGCAGACGCCCTAAAGGCCTATCAGATCAGTCAAGCAGAGCACGACGTCATGGCATGTATGCGACGACAAGGTGAACCCTTTGAATTGCTCCCTTCCCTATTGCTAGATGAAGTACGTATTACTTCAGGTGCATTAACAACGTTGCTCAATCGACTGATTGCCAGAGGCTATTGTGAACGCATGGAATCCAAAAGTGATAAGCGCGCCAAGCCCATTAGACTTAACAGTGAAGGAGTAGAACTCATTGATAAAATTACATCACATCGATTTAGTTTGGCTGCAAATTTGCTAGCCGCATTTAGCGAAACCGACAAAGTGGCGCTGAATTCACTATTGGTGTTGTTACAAAGGCAAGTACAAGAATTTCTGGACCCGCAAGAGCAAAGGAATTTATAAAGCTAAAAGAGATGGAGAAAGATAGATGCTCCAGTTCAAACTTGCGCGTGTATCTTCATTTCCTGGTGCACCCGCACCTGATTTCGTCCCCGTTCTTTTGCGGTGTAGAGTGCTTTATCTGCCTGATTGAAAGTAGCTTCAATTTCGCCGTTTCCTTTGTATTTAGAGACACCGATACTAACCGTTACATCCCCCACTACGGCAAACCGCTTATTGGCGACATTCGCTCTAATCCGTTGCGCCAGATTCTCAGCTTCATCGTCACTGGCACAATCGGCAAGGACTAAAAATTCTTCACCGCCCCAGCGACCAATCATATCCACTGGCCGAAGCGATTCCCGCATGCATTGCACCACGCCTTTGAGCACTTCATCTCCTGCCGAATGACCATGTTGGTCATTAATGTGTTTGAAGTTATCAACGTCAATCAACAGGATTGAAACGGGCTGATGCAAGGCAACAAACCGATCCATTACAGTCTGCAAAAAGCGCCGATTGGCGATTCCCAATAACCCATCCAGATTGGCAGCCCGTTTGAGTTCCACCGCTTCAACCTGATGGCGCAGGGTAATTCTTCGTAGTCGCATGACAGAGATCATACACACAAGGTACAAGCCATGTGCGAGGGCCATATTAAACATCAATGTGTTGATTTCTAAGTTATTGACCGGGAACAAAGAGGTAAAACTGGAACCCAGTAAAAGCAGCAATAACAAGTAGATAAGCAACGAACTGTAAACGGCGACCTTATTGGACAAAAACAGAAAAGCAACAATATACATGATGGGCATCCACTGCATGGTGGATGCTAAAGGATAGATTGAGCCAGTTTCAATGGCCTCTACAAAGCCTAAAACGGCTAAACTCACCAAATAAATAGAGATATGGACGAATACGATACCTCTTGCCAAAGTGCTTCGGTGTTTAAAATGACTTACCCAAAAGCAGAATGCGACTACGACTAGGGTGATACCATAACCGTAAGCATCATAAGATGCAGCCACTCCGGTGATGGACTCAATAAACCAAATCACCACAACAACAAAAGAACCGAGCAAAAGTATATGCTCAAAAGATCGATTCTCTTTTTTATCTGAGCCTAAGCTATCGCTTTCTGATGAATGGTTCGTCAAGAACGTTTCGCCGTCTTTCTCAATCAATGTACAAAGTTTAGCTGTAACGCTCAGGATTCGTCCACTTTGTTATCTTATTTAAGGGAACATAACTTAGTTCAGACCAAAGTCTCGGGTCATATTCTCATTGCGATCACGATGAACGATCACGTTATCTTCAATACGGATCCCACCGAATGGTCGAAATGAATCGATCACATCCCAGTTCATATATTTTGACTGTTCCGAACTTTGTAAATCAGCTAATAGACTGTCGATAAAATACAATCCGGGCTCAATGGTAAACACTTGATTAGGTTCGATGATGCGTGTGGTGCGCAAAAATGGATGGTCCTCAGGTGGTGGATTCGGAGTGCCTCGATCATCTGCCGCGTGACCTGCGACGTCATGTACTTGCAACCCTAAGAAGTGTCCAATGCCGTGGGGGAAAAAGGTTTTCGTAATCCCCTGTCGCAATGCGTCTTCAGGACTCAAATTCACGATTTCAAACTCCGTCAACAAACGAGCAATATGTTGATGAGCCGCCAAATGAATCTCCGTGTAAGCAAGGCCAGGTTTGAGCATATCCACGAGATCTCGAGTCACTTTGTCCATGGCTTGAATGAGGTCCGCAAACCGATTGGGCTGCATACTGTAGGTGCGGGTAATGTCTGCAGCATAGCCATGAAAACTGGCACCCGCATCAATTAAGAAAGAACGTGATTCAACGGGAGCATCGGTATCTTGTTCCATGTAATGCAAAATGGCTGCGTTTTCGTTTAACGCAACGATGTTGCCATAGGGCACCTGATTATCCCCTTGCCGCGCGGCTTTAAGATAAGCTTGATTAATATCGAACTCGTTTGCGCCAGCGCGAAATGCTTCTTCAGCTGCTCTGTGGGCATTGACAGCAATCCGGTTTGCCTGACGCATACATTCCAGTTCATAGGGTGTTTTGTAGGCGCGTAGATAGTGCAGCAAATGAAGCACTCTATCTGGATTCACCAGCTCAAATCCGAGCGCTCTGGCAACTTCCAAATATTCTCCGATGTAGGCATATCGAGCTTTGTCGTAAGGCAGATGCTTTTCTACTGCATCGGCTTGGGCCAGCATGACAATATCGAATTCGTTGGACCAAAAATCATTAGGCTCAGGGGGAACTTTGTGCCAGAAATCTTTGGGGCGATAAAACACCAATTTGGGCTTATCAACGCCGTTCACTATCAACCAACAGTTTGGATTGTCAATGACCGGCAACCAAGCCTTGAACTGAGGATTTACCTTGAATGGGTAATGATTGTCGTCCAAAAACAAACGCTTACTTTGCCCAGAATGAATCACTAAGCCATCAATCCCCTCCCTAAGAAGCGCTTCTTTGGTGCGCTTTTGCATTTGTTGGATGTGGTCTGGATAAAGGGAATGTAAATCGCTCATGCTCACTCTCTAAAGAATAAATTGGGGGAAAGTCTGCATGGCTATTTGTCCAGCAGATGCCTTTTTCTACTATGCCACATTCACGGCACTGCAATCAAAATAGCTTACTTAAAGTCGACACCTTAATTTATTTGCACAGTGGGTGTGTCGGCTTTTAGCTCCATGTTGGCAAGATCTTCAAACAAACTGATTGGTGAACCCAATTGCTCAGCATAGATCTGACGGTAGGCTAGTACAGCTTTAACATAGTTCCGAGTTTCTTTGTATGGAATGGTCTCAATCCAGATGTCCGCTGGCATACTGTGCGCCGAAGGGATCCAGCTCTGAACCTTGCGCCAACCAGCATTGTAGGACGCCGTTGCCAACACCGGGTTATTATCCATTTTGTCTAAGAGGTAGCGCAAATACTGGGTGCCAAAATCCACATTGACTACTGGGTCGAACAAACTCGATGATTTAATTTTCTTCTGGGCCAGATAACGAGCAGTCCCAGGCAATAACTGCATTAAACCTTTTGCTCCGGCACTGGAATTGGCATCGTGCATAAACGAGCTTTCCCTTCGCGCAATAGCGAAGGCCCATGCAGGGTCAATCTGGTGGTTGTGCGAGCCCGTCACCAGCTCGTTGCTAAAAGCCAATGGAAAACGTCGTTTTACATCATCTAGATATCCGGCATTGGCGAAACCGAAAATGGCTTGGTCGTGCCACTGCCAACTGTCCGCTAACACTGCCGAGATCAATTTTTGTTCGACACTCAACTGCGGTTGCAAGGTTAACCACTCTCGCCGAGCATCTCGATAACGGCCCAATTGCAAAAACTCATAGGCACGTTGCGCCCCCGGCAAAGCTGCGATCTCCTGTAGTTGGCTCGGTTCGAATTCTAAGGGTTTGTCATAAATAGTTGGATGTTGCGCCAACTTACCACTGGCCAAAAAGCCATAATAGTGGCGTTTTTTGGCCAGCTTAGAAAACTGCTTTTGGGCAAACTCAGTCGCGTTGACCTGTTCATATGCCCGCCCCTGCCAGTACTGAAAACTATTTTCATTTCGTATACTGTCGGGCGCTAACTCAATAATATCAATGGCATGCTGCCAGTTTTGTTGCCGTAAAACATGGGCCAAATGCCAGCGAAACAACTCTTCGTCAGCATCCAAATTGTTCGCTCTTTCAAGCCACTCTTCGGCCTTGTCATGATCATCGATGGCCAGTGCCAGTGCGAATTGACGAGCAACCTCATGTTGCTGCTGTTCCGAGACAGTAAAACGCTGAGAAACGGCATGCCAGGTTTTCAAAGCCAAGTCTTCATCACGCCAAATCAAACGTTGCAAGCCATAGAGCAGAATTTGCAATTCCTGATCCCCATAGCGACCGGGAAACTTGGACATGTTGGTAACATAACTGGGCGCGCGCCGCACTTTGAGCCATAAGTCTGCTAGATATTGGCGATCTGCTGGCAATAACGTCTTCAAGTAAGGGATCAAGGTATGATTACCACCATCACCCGCCAGTTGTAAGCGAGTCAGGACATGGCCAGTGGTGCGATAACCCGCTTTGGTCCAAATTGAAAATACCGGATCACATTCGTTGGGTTGAGATTGCCCCACCAACCAAAGAGAAGTGACTTGATCTAAAAGTTCAGGCTGTTGTGGGTCATCCATTAACCGATAATGTAAATATCGACAGGTCAACTCAACGTTTGACGTGGGCTTAAAGGAATCGAGAAAACGCTGGCGATAATTCTTCTTTGACAAATAGTTGAGCCATTTAACCCGCAAGGGCCACTCTAATGGTGTGCCTTCGTGGCGAGACAGAAACCCAACAATTTTTTCTTCGTTCGCCAGATAAGGAAAGGCCAACAGAGTTTTTTGCTCAATGTAGGGGGCTAACGGATAATCACCCAATTGTTCTTTTAAGCGTTTGTATTCGTTGGAGTTGGGTTGGGTGACGAGACTTTCAAGTTGCTCAAAGATCTGTCGTTGTTGGGCGAGAACATCGATATTGACGTCAGTTTGAGTCGCGCCCGCAATCCCGTTGCCTGCAAAGACAAAACAAACAAGCCATATCCATTTTTTCAGGAAAGGAGCCTTAAAAGGCAATGAAAACGCGGTATTCGACATAAACCTAACGATAAAATATCTGACCGAATATGCAAGTCTAAACATTCCATCATGGGCAAATAAAAAGCACAATGAAAAACTTGAATTACACACGTCCGACCACATGTTACACTGACGGCGTTTTTAGGTTGCACTTTCAATGTTGTTAAACAACACTTTGGGCAACTAATGCAACAAGTTAACCCTACGAATTGACCGCTTAGACTCGTTTTTGCAGGTCATACACCCTTGCTTAAGCTTGAGGAGATAATAATGATATTTGAAGGCAAAAGCCTTTGCGCAAAACTACTGGACAATGGAATTGCTGAACTTGTGTTTGATGCACAAGGATCAGTAAACAAATTTGACCAGCAAACCGTTTCCGAACTGGACCAGGCAACCGTCGCACTCGCCCAACATGGTGGCGTAAAAGGCGTTTTAGTTCGCTCTGCCAAATCAACATTTATCGTTGGCGCGGACATCACCGAATTTACTGGGCTTTTTGCGTTGTCAGAAGAGGAAGTGTTGTCATGGGTAGCGAAAACCTCTCAGGTGTTCGACCGATTTGAAGATCTCCCCTTTCCTACTATCGCAGCCATCAATGGTTTTGCCCTAGGTGGCGGCTGTGAAATGACTTTAGCATGCGACTTGCGAGTGGCCGACACCACCGCCAGCATCGGCTTACCAGAAGTGAAACTGGGTTTGATGCCAGGCTTCGGTGGCACAGTGCGATTGCCCCGTCTAATAGGCTCAGACAACGCGTTGGAGTGGATGACCACCGGTCGCGACAGAAAAGCAGATAAAGCATTGGCGGAAGGCGCAGTGGATGCGGTTGTTGAGCCACAGAATCTAGAGGCTGCTGCACTGAGCATGCTCACAGACGCCATTGCAGGAAAATTCGACTGGCAAGCTCGCCGGGCGGCGAAGAAAGCGCCACTGACTTTAGGCAAAAACGAATCAATGATGAGTTTTTCAACTGCCAAAGCAATGGTCTTTGCCCAAGCAGGCAAACATTATCCTGCTCCCCACATGATGGTTGACACCGTCGCCAAAGCCTCCACTTTGGACCGCGAAGGGGCGCTGGCGATGGAAAATCAAGGCTTCGTGACTTTAGCAAAAAGCAATGAGGCCAAAGCACAGGTTGGCATTTTCTTGGCCGATCAACTGGTCAAGAGTAAAGGCAAAAAGCTAGCGAAGTCGGCCAGTAAAGACGTGAAGCAAACCGGTGTTCTAGGTGCAGGTATCATGGGTGGCGGAATTGCCTATCAGTCAGCCGTTAAAGGCACGCCTGTGATCATGAAAGACATTGCACAGCCTGCACTTGATTTAGGCTTGAAAGAAGCCGCCAAGATTCTTGGCAAAGGCATGCAACGGGGCAAAATCGATGCAGCGAAAATGGCCACGACCTTAAACAACATCGTGCCAACATTAGAGTACTCAGCCCTTAAAGACGTAGATTTGGTAATTGAAGCGGTTGTCGAAAATCCAAAAATCAAAGGGATTGTGTTAAAGGAAACTGAAGATACGGTCGCCGATGACACGGTGATTTGTTCAAATACTTCGACTATCTCTATTAACCAATTGGCGAAAAGCTTAGACAAGCCTGAGCGCTTCTGTGGTATGCACTTCTTCAACCCAGTGCACAAGATGCCTCTAGTAGAAATTATTCGTGGTGAGAAGACCTCTGACGACACCATCGCAACGGTTGTCGCTGCGACCTTGAAAATGGGCAAAACGCCGATTGTGGTCAATGATTGTCCCGGATTTTTGGTTAACCGTGTTCTGTTCCCGTACTTCGCAGGCTTTAGCAAACTGGTTCTTGATGGTGCCGATTTTGCTGCTGTCGATAAGGTCATGGAAAAGGTCTTCGGATGGCCGATGGGACCGGCGTATCTGCTCGACGTAGTGGGTATGGACACAGCTGATCATGCCTCAGGCGTGATGGCAGATGGTATCCCTGAGCGGATGCAGAAAATCGACAACGATCCTGTCACTTGCTTGTACAAAGCCGAACGTTTGGGCCAGAAGAACGGCAAAGGGTTCTATAACTTTGGTGTGGATAAACGGGGTCGTCCTTCTAAAACGCCAGCACCAGAAGCTTACGAATTGTTCGCACCACATTGTGCAGATAAGCGTGACTTTGAAGCCGATGAGATCATTGCACGAGTCATGATCCCAATGGCTAATGAAGCCATTCGTTGTCTAGAAGAAGGTATTGTTGCCAGCGCTGCAGAAGCAGATATGGCGCTGCTTTACGGTCTTGGCTTCCCTCCATTTAGAGGCGGCATTTTCCGTTATATTGAAACCATGGGTCTGCAAAACTTCGTCGCACTCGCCGACAAGTATGCCGAACTGGGACCGATTTATCAGTTATCTGACAGCTTCCGTGAAATGGCTGCTGCCGGTAAATCGTTTTTTCAACCCGCTTAATTGACCCACAGGAGAATAACATGAAAGACGTAGTCGTTATTGATTGCATTCGTACCCCGATGGGTCGCTCAAAAGGCGGAGTTTTTCGCAATGTTCGTGCGGAAACCCTGTCTGCCCATCTGATGACCAAGTTGTTGGAGCGTAATCCCAACGTGGACCCGGCAGAAATTGAAGACATTATTTGGGGATGTGTACAACAAACCAAAGAGCAGGGCTTTAACGTTGCTCGCAACGCTCAGTTGTTGACTCAGATCCCTCGCACCACCGCAGCGGTGACTGTTAACCGTTTGTGCGGATCTTCTATGCAAGCGCTGCACGATGCGGCGCGGGGCATTATGAGCGGTGCCGGCGATGTATATATGATTGGTGGCGTAGAGCACATGGGCCACGTACCCATGAACTTTAACCTCGACTTCCACCCGGGCTTGGCGAAATACACTGCCAAAGCATCAGGTAATATGGGCATGACTGCAGAGTTGTTAGGCCGTCAAAATGGTATCACTCGTGAGATGCAAGACGCTTTTGGCGCGCGCTCTCATCAGCGTGCTCACAAAGCCCACTTGGAAGGCCGCTGGGCAAACGAAATCGTGCCGGTGGAAGGTCACGATGAAAATGGCGTGTTAAAACTAATCGAATCTGATGAGGTTATCCGCCCAGATAGCACCGTTGAAACCATGGCAGCACTTCGCCCTGTGTTTGATCCAGTTAACGGTACGGTTACTGCTGGTACTTCTTCGGCTATCTCTGACGGTGCAGCGGCAATGTTGTTGATGTCTGCTGATCGTGCGAAAGCCTTGGGATTGACGCCCAGAGCGAAAATTCGTGCGATGGCGGTCGCCGGCTGCGACGCAGCTATTATGGGCTTTGGTCCTGTGCCGGCCACCCAAAAAGCACTTAAGCGTGCAGGCATGACCATGGATGACATCGAACTTGCCGAGTTCAACGAAGCCTTTGCTGCACAAGCACTATCGTGCATAAAACAGTTGGGCTGGTTAGAGCAGTACGACGAGAAAGTGAACCTAAACGGTGGCGCGATAGCTCTTGGCCACCCACTGGGTTGCTCGGGTGCGCGTATCTCGACCACCTTGTTGAATCTGATGGAAGCCAATAACAAATCCGTTGGTTTGGCAACCATGTGTATCGGTTTGGGCCAAGGCATCGCGACCATTTTCGAGCGAGTCTAACGTCCACAGAGTGAATTAAACGTGAAATCAGCCCAGCCTTTGCTGGGCTTTTTTATGGGTGCTGGCCTATAAACCGCCTATTTCAATGTGTCTCACAATCCAGTTTGTGTAAATAAGACCATATTTTTTGTAAAGCATGCTTGACTTCATTGGCGAGCTTGGCTAACCTAACAAAAAGTAAAGCTTGTTTTACTTTATATCAAGGAGTTTAGACAATGAATGAGATTAAAGACGTTCCTGAAAAATTGGAAAAGCGCATGAAGCGATCCGCAAGGCAGCTTTTCATTTGGACTAGTGGCTGGGTACTGAGTTTGGCACTGCTGGCCTTTGGCCCCAAATTTCTATGGGATTTCGCCACCAATATCAGCTTGGCAGTGATTGCTTTGAATTTGTTTTTTGGCTACAAAATGATCCTTGCACATAAACGACATTTAGATGATATGGACGAAATGCAGCGGGCAATCCAGTTTAATGCTATGGCCATTTCATTAGGTGTCAGCATGGTATTTGGTGCCATCTACGGACTGCTTGATGCGATCAAATTGATGGATCATTCGCCGAACCCATCGAATATCTTGTTTGTGATGGGGATCAGTTACGGCATAAGTGTGTTTTTCGGATATCGGAGGTATGCGTGAAGAACCGCTTAAAGGTCTTACGGGCAGAGCGCGATTGGACACAGGCCGATTTGGCACGAGAGTTGGACGTGACTCGTCAAACGGTCAATGCCATTGAAACCGGTAAGTTTGATCCCAGTTTACCCTTGGCTTTTAAAGCCGCCCGAGTGTTCAATATGCCAATAGAGGCCATCTTCGACGACTCAGAATAAACCTACTCGGCACAGAGGAGCATCGACATCTGATGCTCTACTCTGTCCTCCCTATTACTGGTTATAGCCCCCCAAAGCAGCAAACCAAAAGAAAAACCAGTTTATGTTTTGATTACCAGTGTGGTAAAACGGCTGTATATGGATACCTTATTGGCTGTTTTTCGCAGCGCTAGACCACCTTTCATCATTCTGACACCGGCGACATTGGCGCTGGGGATGAGTTGTGCTTGGAGCGTGAGTGATAATATTTCTGTTTGGCAGATTTTACTCGTGCTTTTGGCGGGCATTTTCGCTCACATCAGTGTGAATCAGCTCAACGAATACAGTGATTTTTCCAGCGGACTCGACTTCAAAACTGAAAAAACACCCTTCAGCGGAGGCAGCGGCGCATTGGTGAGTTCGCCGACGGCTGCAAAAGCCGTTCTATTTTCAGGAATTATCGCTTTGCTGTTGACCTTTGCCATTGGCGCATGGTTCGTCGCGTTGCGTGGATGGCCACTCGCTTTGCTGGGAACCTTGGGAGGGTTGATCATTTTGACTTATACCCGATGGATTAATTTGCACCCTTGGCTTTGTTTAATTGCCCCAGGTATCGCCTTCGGCCCACTGATGGTGCTAGGAACGCAAATTGCCTTGGTTGGCCAGATAAGCAATGCAGCTTGGTTGGCCAGCGTCACGCCATTTTGCCTGGCAAATGGCTTGCTGCTTCTGAATCAGTTACCCGATATCGAAGCGGACAAATCGGTCGGACGCAATCATTTTGCTATTCGCTATGGCAAATCCGCAGCGCTGAGAGTGTTCCTGTTGTTACACGGAATCGCCATAGGCAGCGTTCTCATTGGTGTGATGATCGGATGGTTTCCTATTTGGGTGGAACTGGCATTTCTCGGCTATTTGCCACTGATATTTAAACTCAATGCATTGTTTTCGCCCCGTCCTTCAGAGTTGTTAGGTGTGATGGGGGCCAATGTTGCGACCACTATCTTGACGCCCATTATCATGGCTGTCACCCTCACTTTTCCTCCCCTTTAAGTCGCTATTTAGGAATGCTTTCACATCCTAGCAACAGTGCGTTCACGAGCCACTAAAGAGTCGTAAAGATAGGCGTACTTGGCATGTCATTCTCGGCTTAAAAACCTTTGTACATAGCCTTTTAACTTTGCTCATTTTCCGTACACTTCGCGGCATCGAATCAACAAAGAGGATCTACTTCACTATGCCCTTTCCTACACACCGATTTTATGAAGACGTTCTGGCTTTATTTTGTGCCTGTGTGCTCGTCTCATTGGGCGTGGTGTTTTTTGAATCCCACCATTTGCTTACCGGTGGCATAGCGGGCATTGCCTTTATAGGCACCCACCTGACTTCGTTAGGATTTGGTGAAATCTTCTTTTTAGTTAATTTGCCCTTTTACTATTTGGCCTGGACCAAACTGAGTAAACGCTTCACTATCAATACCTTTATCTCTGTCACCTTGGTTTCTGTAATGACAGAGTCGATGGATAAGGTGATACAGTTAGGTAGCATCCATCCTGCCTACGCGGCTATGTGCGGCGGTATGCTAATTGGTATGGGTCTGTTGATAATGTTCCGCCACAAATCGAGCCTCGGCGGCTTGGGTATTCTGGCCTTGTACCTGCAAAATCGCTTCGACATTCGTGCAGGTAATTTTGGCCTTGCTGTGGATTGTCTGATTTTGGCAACGTCACTGTTTTTGTTTGATATGAATACTATCTTGCTGTCGATTCTAGGCGCTGTCATGTTCAATGTATTGATTGCGGTCAACCACCGACCCGGCCGATACACTGCAACACGGATAAAAAACAGTAAGAAGTCCCAAGAGAATGAGACCGTGCCCGTCCAACAAGAACTGTTTCTTGAAAAGGATCAGATTCATCCTGCCAATTAGTCAGAGCATTCGAACCTAAGCGGGTCGTAAAATCTGCAAAAGGGGGCCGCGCCCCCTTTCAAAATGGAAGAGCATCTATCGCGCTTTGCGGCGTTTCAATCCCATAGCAAACAATCCAGCAAAAATCAGCGATAGCGTACCAGTTTCGGGCACCAGCACTATGTCATCCAACAAATAACGTGTAGCGACAACGCCATTTCCAATGCGCGTCTCGGCATAAAAGGACCACTCACGTATGTTGGTTGTGTCGAACTCACTGTTACCGACAGTACTAAAAGAAGCGAGGTTAAAATCAGCAAATGAAAACTGCATTAATCGCCAACCTGTGAAATCGTCGACAAATTGGCTCACCCAAACTTCTGAAGTCAGGGTGCTGGTGTCTCGGTCTACTAAATTGAATGTCAGTTCATTACCGTTTCCCGTGCCATACAGCCAAAAATTCACCAGACTGTAGTCACTCCAATTTTGTTCAGCTGCGAAAGTATGCCCCACTCCTGCATATGTACTGGTGGGTAGATCAGCCGCCATAACCGAATTCATTGCTGAAGAACCCGGTACGTTGTTCAAACCTAAGTCAAATGGATTGACTCGAGTACTGTAAACAGGGCCATTAGGAGATTCTCCAAAGATCTGGTCTAGGTCAAAGTCTGTTTCAAAATCTTCAATAACTAGAGTAGCAGAGGCAGGTGCAGCGAATACCCAAAGAAGTGCTATTGCGGTGATTAATCGTTTAGAGTGTTTGTACATTTCGATTCCTAAAAGCTGTGTCGGCTGGGTGCGTGAGTAGAAAACGAAACCAGAGATTGTTTTGCATCGCCAAGTATTAGCGCGCGTTGAGTAACCCCCTTGCAAAGGTTAACAAACCCTCAAAGCAATAAATGTGCCCTGAAATAAATACTCGTTGATTCAATATGTTAGGAAAAATGAAAACATTTTATTAACATTTCTGTATAAAATTCCGACAATCAAACTCAGGAAACTTTCATACGCGAAGTCCGATCTTTAAGAAATCCACTCCTCCAAATGCCATACCCATTTAGATTGATGCCAGAGCAAAATTATTGATTGGCAGTCCCATGATGTTTGGCGCAGTTATTGCTCAAACCACTCTATTACGATTATTTTTTATTGTCTTAGTTGTGTAAGCCACTAAAGAATAGGCAATAACACAACAATATGGTGGAAATTATTATGGGCAAACGCACTATCTATCTTATTTTACTGAGTCTTCTGGCGATATCACTCTCGGTCTGTGCGGCCACTCTCCCCAATCTCAATGACGAGATCAAAGAAGCAGACAAGCGCTTTTTTAAAGCATTCAATTCTTGCGACATGGATACCATGGCATCCATATTTTCAAATGAACTCGAGTTCTATCATGATCAAGGGGGATTGGGTGACTATGCAACAAACATGAAAGCAATCAAGGATTTGTGCGCCCGTAACCTTGGTTTGGTTCGCACACTATTGGATGAAACCACAGAGATATACCCAGTTCCTAACTTCGGAGCGATTCAGGTTGGTCAACATCGCTTTTGCCATGATGAGAATGGCAAACCGGATTGCGGCACCTTCCATTTTACTCATGTTTGGAAACAAACCGATGGGGGATGGAGATTACATCGGGTGCTCAGCTATGGGCACTGATTCAAGACCAAACATGGATGACGACACCTCTGTTTCTGAACCAGTACTTTTAGCAATTTTGATCTTCGGTTCGATGCTGATAAATTAGTCGAAGCCACACAAAATCTAAATCACCGACCGCATCATAAAAAGCCTCGATACTTCGAGGCTTTTTGCATTTCCCTAAAACGAAAGCTTTGGTTATCTGGATAGCGTTTTACAGAAGACGTGATTTGAATTTTAGTGGGATTGGCTGAAACTGTACTTAACCCCCAACTGAAAGCGAGAGTTCCCTTCATACAGCTCAAACTTGGCAAACCATGCCAGCGGATACTGGTGACTAAACTGTGATTCAAGCTCCAAAGCTATGCCATGGCCCGTTGCCAAAAAGTCTTCCGTAAGCTCCGCTCTGGGGCCAAAATCCTCATCAACATAGCTGTAGTATGCGAACAAATCAGCTGGCTTATCGAATAATGTCAATCCATGCTCAACACTAAACACCCATTTTCGTCCACTGGTATCCAGACGTTGTATTAATTCAGAAGAGTAAGTCGTGTCATCACTAGGCTGATAACGCAGTTCACCTCGAGCGAAATTGTTTCCTAACACTCTATCGGCGCTCAGCTCATAGGCGAATTGATTATCCATGATGCTAGAATATTCCACTTCTACGTAGTTTACTTCGTCAATTGCACTAAAGGCATGACTTGCACGGGTATCATCGAGATCTCCTACCACCATCTCGAACTTGCCGTTGTCCATGGCCAAGACTTGGCGTAAACCGGCGATAAAACCATCTTTAGATAAGCCCGTCGAAGACACCCGTCCTTTGTATGTGGGAATGACACCAAACTCGGTCTTGTTTTCCCCATCTTGAAATCGCAGATACAAGCGTCGCAAGTAAAAATACTGTGAGGCATCGGAATCTACTGTGTTGTGACTGGACGAGAATTCATCACCGGTAACGGCAAAGCCATTCACACTCCAACGTTTGTCTTGATCAAAATGATATTGGGGATAGAAACGCACGCGATATTGCCAGCGAAGGTCTTTCCCAGAGCGGTCATCAAGGCGAGCTGACAGGTCCAATTTACTGGAGAAAGTCCCTGCTTGAGCAATAGAACTGAATACCACGGATGATCCGAGGATAAGAGCTTTGAACATGCTTCGTCCCTTTGGTTAGCTGGCAAAAAGCTGACTTAGATCTTGAAACGCTTTGAATTCCAGAGCGTTGCCACTGGGGTCATAAAAAAACATGGTCGCTTGCTCCCCCACTTCCCCTTTAAAACGAACATAGGGCTCAATCACAAAGTCGATGTTCGCTGCAGTCATACGATCAGCCAACGCCTGCCACTGACTCATTGACAACACCACACCAAAATGGGGAACAGGTACCGCCTTACTGTCCACTGTGTTGGGATCGAGCGAAGTCGGCATTTGGGCAACTAAATGGGTCACTAGTTGATGACCGAAGAAATTCCAATCAATCCAATGATCACTGCTGCGGCCTTTTTCACACCCCATCAAACCACCATAAAATGCTTCAGCGTCAGCCAAATTGGTAACGGGAACGGCTAAGTGAAACGGACGAAGAGTAGAGGAATCGGTCATAAAATCTTCTTCAATAGTGCCAACTTCAGGCGGCTAAACGGAGGGTAACGTAAGCTGACGTCGAACAAAAAGCTGCGCTTCATCACTGTTTTAAGGTGACTCAAGGTATCAAACCCAAACTGACCATGGTAATTCCCCATACCACTACTGCCTACGCCACCAAAAGGCAGATCCGGGTTAACCATAAACATAAATCCATCATTCACACAGGTGTTGCCTGCTGAAGTACCGGTCAATACGTCTTGCTCAAATTGGCTGTTCTTAGTGTAGACATACAGGGCCAACGGTTTCGGTCTGTCATTCACGAAGGCGATCGATTGTTGAATCTTATCTATTGTGACAATAGGTAAAATGGGGCCGAATATTTCTTGTTGCATTAACGGACTGTCCAATGATGGATCCAGTACGATCGTAGGTGCCATGTATTTTGCCTGTGGATCCATCTGGCCACCGAATACCACATTTTGGCCTTCAAGATACTGACTCAAACGTTCAAAGTGTCGACCATTCACAATACGGCCGTAATCTTCACTCTTTTCGACGTCCTTTCCATAGAAGTCTTCCACTTTTTTCTTTAGCGCATCAATCAAAGGTTGCGCCTGATCTTTCTCAACTAGGATGTAGTCTGGTGCCACACAGGTCTGCCCGGCGTTCATCCATTTACTCCAGACGATTCGGGCAGCTGTCACATCAAGGTTGGCTGATTGTTCGACAATGCAGGGGCTCTTACCACCCAGCTCTAAGGTGACTGGCGTGAGATGTTTGGCAGCAGCAGACATAACTATTTTTCCAACGGTCTCACCACCGGTATAAAAAATATGGTCAAAGCGCTGCGCTAATAACTCAGTGGTCTCGTCTACCGCACCTTCAATCACACGAATAGCTTGGTTGTCGAGATACTGAGGGACCATCTGAGCAATCAGTTTCGAGGTGGCTGGAGCCAATTCAGACGGTTTCACGATCGCACAGTTTCCCGCAGAAACGGCGGCCACCAGCGGTGCAATAAGAAGCTGAAACGGGTAGTTCCACGCGCCAATAATCAACACAGTACCCAGAGGTTCGGCCAAGCGATAACTTGAGCCCGGTTGAGCTGCTATTGGCGTGGAAACCTTGCGAGGTTTCATCCATTTTTTTAAATGCTTGATGCTGTGATCAACGTCATTAATGATAAAGCCAATTTCAGAGGTCCAGGATTCGCTTTTGCATTTACCTAAGTCTTGGTATAGCGCTTCAGCTAACTTGTCCTGCTGCTCCTCGGTCATCCGTTTGATCTGTCTCAGTTGCTCGACCCGCCAACCATAATCTTTGGTATAGCCGGTAGCAAAGGTCGAGCGGACTTGATTTACTGATTCCGCAATATAATCCAAGGACCCATTATTCTCACTGGAAAGACTCACAACACTCATCACGATACTCACGTTTTAAACCATAGGCAGAGTATGCCATATTTTGTCAAACAGTGATGCCAAAGACGTGACAATTTTCAATCTGCAGAAGCAAAAATGGGCGGTCTCACAATGTTTATTGTCATCTTAAAGTACCGCAGTACGCACTTTAGGAATGACCGTTTTTGACACCGGAGATTGAGGATTTCTCTGCATAAAGTCGCTGAGCAACATCATGATATCATCGGGATCATCACGGATTTGATCGCCAAGATCGTCGAGTGTCATGGCAATTTCAATATCCTCATCAAGGCGCTCCAAAAGTTCAACTCGCTCGGTATAATCCAGCGGTATTTGCCCAGCGGGAAAGCAGGCCATGGCGCGATTGAGCAAATCTAAAGTTTGCGTTGCTCGAATACGTTGCAAACCTTGATGTATCTGTGGCAAAAAATCGGCTGTTCCGGTTTCCAGAAAATAGCGCAGACCGCAGTTATAAATCTCGCTATCGAATACCCAAAGCAAGTAAATCAGCTTCGCATCACTCCCCAATCTCTCAAAGTCTGGTTCGGTGTCAGATGAGTCGCGAAATACCTCTTGAGAACATTGACTGCAAAGTGCTTCGAGCGGATCGTTGGCTTGGTTAAATTGACAAAAATTCATGGTCTCTCTTCCTTGAATGGTAGGGTTTTAGTGCCATCACTCAGCCTGAGTCTTGGCTTGTTTGAGTATAATTGTTTTCACAAATTTCGAGGTCCAGTTTTGGCATCGACCTTGCAATCAGCTTGACTGAAGACGCTTAACTCTTAATTGGCGTCAAGATTTTGACTTTTGTTGAGGAGCAAACATGGAATTAGCGATTGTATTGATGATGCTGTTGATAGTGGTTGCCATCGGTGCCTTAAAACTCAACGATGGTGGCATTGCCTTTCCCTTCAAGCGAAAGAGCAGTCTGTTTACTCAAACCGAGCGTAATTTTCTGGAACTGCTTGAGCGAGCCGTTGGTGGAAAATATCGCATTTTGTGCCGCATAAAATTGTCAGATATTGTCTCTTTACGCCAAAATACTGACAGGAAAACCGCCAAATCTGCTTTGAGTCGTGCTGCTGGCCGACATTTAGACTTTGTGTTGTGCAGCAAGCAAGATATGAGTCCTGTGGTGGCGATTGATTTGGTCAATAATCAAACCAAAGATGGTTACAAAGCGCAGCGGGATTGGTATGTCACCGGTGCGCTGGATGCGGCTCGCATTCCTCACTTGAGAATAAAAGTGAAAGCCGGCTACACGGTAGAAGAGTTACGGGAATGCATTGAAACCAAACTAGCACCGTTGCAGAGAAAAACCCCCAAACCGGTCGTTCAAGGTACTGAAAATCCAGACAACCCGCGGGCCAACAAACCAAAACGCCCATTACGTTCCAGTCGCCCTGTAGCAGCATAAACAGGAAGCCCATCGAGATTGCTCAATGAAATGTGAGCGATCTCGATAGAATCGCCAATATAAAGCCGATTTTTATTCGCTATTAGCGGCCAGAAATACTAGAATTCGCGCAAATTTATCGACCTCTATTTAGCTATGAAAATTGCCATACTCGGCGCGATGGATCAGGAAGTTGCCCTGTTAAAAGCGTCACTTGAAAATGTTTCTGTTTCGGAATACGCCCACCTGAATTTTTACTCAGGTACCCTACATGGTGTTGAAGTGGTCGTGGTGAAATGCGGCATCGGCAAAGTCGCCGCTTCCGTTGCCACCACAGTTTTAATTGACCGTTTTGCACCCGATTTTGTGGTAAACACCGGTTCTGCTGGTGGATTTGATGCCGACCTGCAAATTGGCGATTTGGTGATTGGCACGAGCGTTCAGCACCACGACGTTGATGTCACCCACTTCGGCTATGAGCGCGGACAAGTGTACGGTATGCCGGCCATATTTCCCTGTGATGAGCGCTTAATTGTCGCTGCCGAACATGCAGCAAAAGATGTCGTGCATGTCACCAGCAAACGAGGGCTAATTTGTACCGGAGATTCTTTCATTGGCTGTGATGAAGCGGCTTCTCGCCTGCGTGGTCTGTTCCCTGATATGCGGGCAGTAGAAATGGAGGGGGCCGCAATCGGTCAAACCTGCTACATGTTAGACACGCCTTTTGTCGTCATTCGCTCGCTGTCGGACATTGCCGGCCAAAGCTCAACGGTTTCTTTTAAGTCGTATATTGATAAAGCGGCCCATAATTCCGCTGAATTAGTAATGGGCATGATTGCCGAACTGAGCGAGCAGCAGGGTCAATAAGTTTGAGTCCGGCTGACCCATTACAGCTATGGATTGACTCAGGCTACGCACCGCTTACCGTCATGGTATTTGCGGTGCTCGTGGAGCGCTTTTTACATTGGCCAGTGGCTTATCATCCGCTGGCATTCTTTCGTTTAATAGCAAAAAATCTAGCCCTTCGCGTCAATCCAAGTAAGCCTCGCAGTGCACAACAAAGGAAAATCGCTGGCGCATTAGCGGCAACCCTATTGCTGCTGCCTTTTATTATGATTGTCGCCATGCTGCTGTATTTGGCACCCTATCCTTTTATCTTCGATTTTCTGCTGTTATTAGTGGCTCTGCAATATCGTCCAGCACTAAGAGCCTACGACAAGATTCGCGTCAATCTACAAGCCGATAAAAAGGCTCTGGCCCGACATTATTTGGACTCTATGGTGCTGCGTGACACCGCAAACCTGTCGCCGATGGGAATCGCCAAAGCGGCGATCGAGTCCTTGATTTACCGCACTCAGGCTCATCAGGTCGGTGTGCTATTTTGGTTCTTAATAGGCGGCGGAACAGCAGCTCTGGCGGTGCGGTTATTGGCGGAACTTAACCACAGTTGGAACACCAAGTTAGCCCGCTTCGTGTTTTTTGGGCGTCCAGTGAAACTACTGTGGCAAATTATTAATTGGATACCGCAACTGCTATTTTTAATTGCTTTTGCCCTTGCACAAAACATCTCAGGAGCATTTGCCGGTCTGCGGGCAAAGCGGACCTTTCCCGGCGTATCTACTCTAAAATTGGTTACGGCTAGTGCATTGGGCATTCAACTCAATGGCCCGGCCTTCTACGATGGCCAAAAAAATCGTGCCCCCCGCGTTGGAGGGCCACGGGAAGTTCGCTTTGACGATTTACAGCGATGTAGAAATACCCTGTATCGTAGCATGGCGATTTTATGGGTGACACTGCTTCTGACCACCATAGTGAGCGTGCATATCCAATGAAATATCTTCCCTTGATACTCATTTTTTGCTGTTTGATTAGCATTCACAATACAGCAAAAAGTGCATCTCGATTGGTCAGCTTAGCGCCCCATACCACTGAATTAGTTTACGCTCTGAAGCAGGGCCATCGACTCGTCGCTGTGAGTGATTTTAGTGACTTCCCTAGCCAAGCATCGAAACTACCTTCGGTGTCTAGTTATCAGGGTGTGGACTTTGAAGCCATTATGCGCTTACAACCTGATCTGATCCTCGCGTGGCGAGGCGGGAACAAGCCTCAGGATTTAGCGCGATTGGAGCAACTAGGAATGAAACTCTATTATTCCAAAGTGACTCAACTGGATGACATTGCCAAAGATATTTTAGCCTTAGGTGATGCTCTGGATGCGAAACAGCAAGCAGACAAGCTAGCAGCCGACTTTCGCCAGCGATTAAAACAACTCAACCGCCAATATGCGAGCCAACCTGCCCAGTCCGTATTTTACTACATGTGGACCAAACCTTTGATGAGTATAGGGGGCAATGCTTGGGCTAACCATCTATTGCAAGTGTGCGGCGCAAACAATGTTTTCGCAGACAGTTTGGTTGAATATCCGCAAGTTACCCCGGAACAAGTGGTTCGGCTCAAGCCCGATGTTCTGGTCGCAGCCATGGACGTGGAAACTCAACACGCATCAGCTTTTTGGCAAGGTTATCGATCTCTAATCACATCAAAACTGATAGTCGTGAATCCGGATAAACTGCACCGTTTCACACCACGAGTACTCGATGAATTAGAGCGATTGTGTGAGCAATTGCATCCTCGCAATTGAAGCCAGTCTATCCGAACGAAAAATTCATTCGCCATTAAGATCAATTCGATTCAATCTGACGTAATAGTTGGGGACAGCATCATTTCAACTGCCAATTAAAGAATAACTTTTAGAGCTGAAATTGTTTGATGTGCCAATAGAATTGCACGCCATGGTATGGCAACATGATCGAAGTAGACAAAATAAGGCGAGTTTATGAATCAGGAAAATCACGTTATGGCAACTGGCGATTACAAAGTAGCCGATATCGGCTTAGCTTCATGGGGACGCAAAGAACTGACCATAGCACAAAGTGAAATGCCAGCTTTGATGGCGATTCGAGAAAAATATCGAGCTTCACAGCCCCTCAAAGGTGCCAAGATTTTGGGCTGTATCCATATGACCATTCAAACGGGTGTGCTGATTGAAACTTTGGTTGATTTAGGCGCTGAGGTTCGCTGGTCATCCTGCAATATTTTCTCTACACAAGATCAGGCAGCGGCGGCCATTGTCGCGGCAGGTGTACCCGTTTTTGCCTGGAAAGGCGAAACTGAAGAAGAATACGAGTGGTGTCTGGAGCAAACCATCTTGAAAGATGGTCAGCCTTGGGACGCCAACATGGTGTTGGACGATGGTGGTGATCTGACACAAATGCTCCACGACAAGTATCCACAGGTGCTAGAAAACGTTCACGGCATTACCGAAGAAACCACGACGGGCGTACATCGCTTGTTAGAAATGTTGCAAGCCGGCACTCTCAAGGTGCCAGCCATCAATGTCAACGACTCGGTCACCAAGTCCAAAAATGACAACAAATATGGCTGCCGACATAGCTTGAATGATGCCATTAAGCGGGCCACCGATCACCTGCTCTCTGGCAAAAAAGCGCTCGTTATTGGCTACGGTGATGTGGGTAAAGGTTCTGCCCAGTCGCTGCGTCAAGAAGGCATGATAGTCAAAGTGGCCGAAGTCGATCCTATCTGCGCAATGCAAGCCTGTATGGACGGATATGAATTGGTTTCTCCTTACAACCTAGGCATCAATACCGGCAATATTGAAGATGTGAATGTTGAACTGCTGCGTAATACGGATTTGCTGGTTACCACAACCGGAAACGTCAACGTATGTGACGAGAACATGCTCAGGACACTAAAACCGGGTGCGGTCGTATGCAACATTGGCCATTTCGACAACGAAATTGATACCGCTTTTATGCGCAAAAACTGGCGCTGGGATGAGATCAAACCACAGGTTCACAAAGTGTTCCGAAGCGAAGATGAAACAGACCATTTATTACTGTTATCAGAAGGGCGTTTGGTGAACTTGGGTAACGCTACAGGCCACCCGTCGCGAATTATGGATGGTTCATTTGCTAATCAGGTATTGGCACAAATCCATTTATATCAGCAAGGCTTTGCTAACATGTCAGCAGAGGACAAGGCCAAAGCGCTGACGGTAGAGGTGCTACCTAAACAACTCGATGAAGAAGTGGCTCGTTATATGGTGGAAGGCTTTGGTGGTGTCATCACTCGCCTCACCCAGCGTCAGGCAGACTACATCCATGTCGATATTGAAGGTCCCTTCAAGCCAGACAGTTATCGCTATTAATATAGAGACGAAGCGGAGTTGTCTGCTATGATGGGCAACTCCGGTATTTACAGCTCCAAACTGCAGGGTTCAAATCATATGATAATTACCATCAAGCGTGCGTTGTCATTGGTGTATCTCAGTGCATTGTCTTTGTTTGCGGTAGCTGGCGATATACAAGATATTGATGCCGAAACATTCCGCAGCGCTGACAAGCAGGGCTGGCTTGTGCTCGATGTGCGCTCTGCTGAAGAGTATCAGCAAGGTCATGTACCGGGAGCTGTCAATATCGCCCATACGGATCTCGCTGATAACTTGAGTAAAATCGAAGCCTTCAAGGATCGACCTGTTGTGGTGTATTGCCGCTCAGGCTATCGCGCTTCCATCGCCGCCAAAATCCTTATTGAGCATGATTTTCTTGAAGTGAAGCACTTGCAAGGTGATATGAAAGGTTGGCAGGCCGCAGGCTACGAGATCGAACAATGAAATTATGTTTCAACGGTCGCGATAAACACGGAACCTACCGGCTCCGCTACGAAAATCAAATCTTGTACTCTGTGGTCATAGGCGCTGTTGGCGCGAGCTTGGTGCAAAAATTCATAGCAGATATGCTACAAATGTATGACTCCATTAAGGATCATAGATGGGGGTATCTAGCCGATTTATCCCAATGTCAGGCATGGACCTTAGAAGCAGAAAATACGCTACCAGACGCACATAAAAAGGCAAAGGAGCGTGGTTGCGTTGTGGACGCCTATTTAATGGGTACTGCTTTACTGCGGGAACAAGCCAAAAAGGTTAGAAAAAACGCAGAGATTGATAGCGACATAGACCAACATATCTTCGCAGACATTCCTTCGGCTGAACGCTTCATTCGTTCTATCATCGAACATTTGGCCAAGCAGGAAGCGTAACTATGGACATCACCCTCACTACCCCGGCAGTTTTGTTTCCTGCTATTTCGTTGCTTTTGCTTGCCTACACCAACCGCTTTATTGGTCTTGCACAAATCATTCGAAATTTTGACAAAGAGACCCCCAATGAAGACACCCAAACTCAGATTACTAATCTGAGGCAGCGTATCCAGCTCATCAAACGCATGCAAGAAGTAGGAGTAGTGAGTTTTTTCTTGTGTGTTCTATCAATGTTATCGCTCTATGCAGGTTACCAAGCCGTCGGCAGTTGGATCTTCGCAGCGAGTTTGGTTTTCTTACTCTATTCACTGTGGTTGTCGGTTCGCGAAATCCGTATTTCAGTGGAAGCATTAGACGTTTACCTAAAACACTTTAATGTACAGCCTAAAAGCCGGAAATGGATAAAATCAGATACCCCCTCTTAGCACCAGAACACTTTGCAGGCGTGATTAAATTGGGCAATCGCGTTCATGGCGACAACTATCTTGACGAAAATTCCATGGAAGCGCTTTACCAAGGTAGCTTCGAGGGCAATATCAACGCCAGTTATGTCGCTATTTTGGATAAGCAAATCATTGGCTTCCGTTTGACTTTGGCTGCCCGACACTGGCAGCTCGACAAATGGTGCACTCCTGAAAAATGGTCAGTACCCAAATCTCAAGTTTGCTATTTTAAATGCAACACGGTAGATCCAGCCTTTCAGGCCAAAGGGATCGGTTCAACCTTACTTGGCTTATCGATCCAACAAGCCAAGCGCCAGGGTGCGCAAGCGGGCCTTGCTCACATTTGGTTAGCTAGCCCGGGGAACAGTGCGTTTCGCTACTTTTCCCGATGTGGCGGCCGACTTATCCAAGAACATCCGGGGAAATGGCGGGATCTCAGTTTGTATCATGGCTACCAATGTCCCGTGTGCGTCAGTACGTGCGACTGCGTGGCAGCGGAAATGATGCTAGACTTTGATTTCAGCGCCAAGGAGACCGGCCATGTATGATCCACTCACTAAAACCTATCCGAAACCTTGGCAAGGCTATCCCAATTCATATTGGTTCAGTGGCTTAGACACGCCCATAGAGAACCCAATAAGCCGTGACCTAGAAGTAGATATTGCGATTATTGGCGGTGGTTACACTGGGCTATCTGCTGCGTATCATCTTGCCAAACACTATTCTGCCAAAGTGATTGTATTAGAAGCCAACTCTGTGGGCTGGGGCTGCAGTGGACGAAATGGCGGATTTGTGCTGCCAGGAACCGGTAGGCTCAGTTTATCTGACATGGAAAAGAAATGGGGAGAGTCAACAACTCGTGAAATTTACAAAGAATTTTTCGAGTCGATTCAAACTGTCAATCGAATGATCCTAAGTGGAAAAATCGACTGTGACCAGACTCCAGGTGGATATCTCAAATTGGCACATGACGCAGCCAGTGCCCAAGTGATGCAACAACAGTTTGAAAAACTACAAGCATATTATCCAGATAAAATTGAGCTGCTGACGCCGGAACAGGTGGATCAGTCTCTGATGCATACCCAAAATATGCATGGCGGTCTGTATTATCCCAACTGTTATTCTGTCAACCCATTGAAACTGGTGCAGGGCTATCATCGACTAGCCACCGAAGCTGGGGCAGATGTATTTACCCAATCTCCCGTCCTGAAATGGCGCAGCCAACACGACCAGCACACCTTGTACACCTCAAATGGCAAGGTCAAAGCCAATAAAGTGATCATTGCGACCAACGGTTATACCGGTAAGGGATTACATCAAATCGTCGAGAAGCGACACTTCCCGGTGATTTCCAGTATCATCGTCACTCGACCATTGAGCCAGGATGAGTTACAACAAAGTGGCATTGCCGCTGGACTGATGGCAATGGATACACGCAGTTTGAAGTACTATTACCGATTATTACCGGACAATCGCTTGCTATTTGGAGGACGGGGAGCGATTGTTGGCAAAGAAGCCGAGCTACCCGTACACAAAGACAGGTTGTTAGACGGCTTATATCACACCTTTCCTATGCTCAGCGACATACAATCCGACTATTTTTGGAGTGGTTGGATTAGCGCCTCTTACGACAATTATCCCAGACTCTGGCACAGCGATGACAAATCGATTCACTATTCAATGGGATATTGTGGTTCAGGCATCGCGTTTTCAACACAAATGGGTAAACGACTTGCGCAAAGCGTTATGGAGCCGGACGCCCTCCCCGATTTGCCTTATTGGCAATCGCCATTGCGTAAATTTCCCTTTGCTCGATTTCGTCGTCTAGGGTTGCAACTGTTTTATCTTTTTGCCCGCAATCGCTAAGACGCACAAACTTTCGTTAGTGCGTCTTAACAGGATTTAAAAGGATACATCGGCAAATTTACGCTTGCCCACTTGAAACACCGCACTCAACGGTTGAGATAAAGTGAGTTTGGTATCACTGACCTTTTCTCCATCCATTTTTACTGCGCCTTGCTTAATCATACGCATGGCTTCTGAAGTTGAGTCAACCAAACCGGCTTCTTTGAGTAAGTTGCCGATGGCAATTGTGTTATCGGGCCACTCAATTTGCACCTTTTCGATATCATCAGGAATCGCATTTTTTACAAAACGTTGGATGAAATCTTGGTGTGCTGCCTCTGCGTCAGAGTCATTGTGGAATCGAGCGATGATTTCCTTGGCAAGCAAAATCTTGATATCGCGGGGATTTGCACCGTCTTGCACTTGCTGTTTAAGTTGCTCAATCTCATCTAGAGGACGGAAACTCAACAGATCGTAGTAACGCCACATCAAGTCGTCAGAAATCGACATAATTTTACCAAACATCTCGTTTGGAGCATCGGTAATACCAATGTAATTACCCAGCGACTTTGACATTTTTTGCACGCCGTCCAGGCCTTCCAACAATGGCATCATTAATACTGTTTGAGGACGTTGACCTTCGTCTTTTTGCAGTTCTCGTCCCATCAACAAATTAAAACGTTGGTCGGTTCCTCCAAGCTCAACGTCGGATTGCAGGGCGACGGAATCCCAACCTTGCACCAAAGGATAGAGAAATTCATGAATCGCGATAGGTTGACCACCTGCATAGCGCTTTTTGAAGTCATCTCGTTCGAGCATCCGCGCAACGGTCTGACGAGCCGCCAATTTAATCATACCCGCCGCACCCAACTGACTCATCCATTCTGAATTGAAGCGAATGGTGGTTTTTTCCGGATCCAGAATTTTAAATACTTGCTCTTTATAGGTTTCGGCATTGGCGAGCACATCTGCCTCACTTAGAGGCTTGCGAGTCACATTTTTTCCCGTTGGGTCACCGATCATGCCGGTAAAGTCTCCGATCAAGAAAATGACTTCGTGACCGAGGTCTTGGAAAGTTCGAAGCTTATTGATCAAAACCGTATGACCCAAATGAAGGTCTGGCGCGGTTGGATCGAAACCAGCTTTAATTTTTAAAGGTTTGCCTTCTTTTATCTTGGCAACAAGCTCTTCTTCTATCAATATTTCTTCTGCACCGCGCTGGATTTCCCGCAATGCATCTTGCCAATTTGCCATTTTGTGTCCTCTACCAGCAAAACCTAAATTTAATTGAGTGGCGCATTTTACGCATGCAATGCCCATAGATAAAGGCATTATGCATATTTTTCTATATGTAGCCGGCCAATTTAATACCCAACCAACTGTTCATTTTTTAATCTACGTATGGAAAAGTGCGCGTAATCATTATATTCTCACGTTATGTATCTTTCCGAGTCTGTTCATCGCTGTGGTTCAAAAAATCGTTAAACAACTTCCTCACAAACACCGAGTCTTGCTCAGCGGCATCGTTGCCTTCGTGGTATTGCTGATGTTGCTGCCAGGAGAGCGGGCTAATGCATCAAAAAATGCGCAGATTTTGGAAGTGGGTAAACGCTACGAACTGCCGGTTAACATTGATGTAAACGAAAGCAATTTTGCAGACTTGGTCGAAGACGACTTGCTATGGCAAACGGTGCGGGTTGCCAAAGGTGATACGCTGGCCAAGATATTTCAAAAGCAAGGCCTGACGCCTCAGGAAACCTATCGCATAAGCCGAGCCGGTGACGATGCGAAAAAACTGGTGTCACTCAAACCAGGAGAGACCTTAAGTTTACTCAAAGATGTTCAGGGTAATTTGACTCACCTGCGATATCCGTTAAATGCCACCGATACCTTGGTCATAAGCAAACAGGACGATAAGTCCTACGTGAGTCGCATCGACAAGAAACAAATTGAAACTCAACTGAATTTTGCCCAAGGTGAGATTGAGAGTAGTTTTTGGAATGCAGGCATCAAAGCTCAATTGACCGAGAGCCAGATAATGAGTCTGGCGGGAATATTTGGCTGGGACATCGATTTCGCGTTGGAGCTTCGCCAAGGCGATACTTTTAACGTGGTGTTCGAAGAGAATTACGTTGACGGCGAATTCGTTGGATTTGGCAATATTGTTGCCGCAGAGTTCGTTAACCAAGGAGAATCCTTCACAGCAATCCGCTATGAAGATGGTAATTATTACTCTCCTGATGGCCGCTCCATGCGTAAGAGCTTTTTACGGGCTCCAGTGAATTTCAAGTACATCAGCTCTAACTTCAAGAAAAGTCGCTATCATCCTGTGCAGAAGCGCTGGAAAGCGCACCGTGGTGTCGACTATGCAGCCAATACGGGAACGCCGGTCATGGCTGCGGGTGATGGGCGCGTGATCAGAGCGACCTACGATAAATACAACGGCCACCACGTGTTTATTCAACACGGCGAAAAATACGTGACCAAGTATCTACATTTTTCTAAACGTGCTGTGAAAAAAGGACAAACGGTTAAGCAAGGTCAAATCATCGGCTATGTCGGCGCCACAGGTTTGGCTGCAGGTCCTCATTTGCACTATGAATTTTTGGTCGATGGTGTGCATCGCAATCCGCGCACGGTAACCCTTCCAAAAGCCAAGCCCATAGCGGATAAAGATCGCGACGCTTTCACTGCAATTGCTCAAGTACGCTTGGAACAACTCAATACAACCCGACGCATTATGTTAGCGATGAATTAAACCATAAGGATTTTATGTCAGAGCTTTATCTCGGATTGATGTCTGGTACCAGTATGGATGGTGTCGATGTGGCACTCGTTGATTTCTCGAAAATTAAACCTACTTTGGTCGCGTTCGAGACCTATCCTTACCCACAAGATCTACTGAAACATCTAAAACGACTGTGTCAGCCAAGCAACAACGAAATTGTGCTAATGGGCCATGCTGATCGTATTGTCGCGCAATGTTTTTCCGAGTGTGTAAATCGCTTTTTGCAAAAGCACGGGTTCACAGCAAAAACCGTTCGAGCCATCGGATCACACGGTCAAACAATCCGCCATCATCCTCAAGGAAGCAGTGGATTTACCTTGCAAATTGGCGACCCTAACACCATCGCGGCTCTGACAGGCATTGATGTTATCGCTGATTTTCGTCGCAAAGACATTGCCTTGGGTGGTCAAGGTGCACCTCTAGCACCTGCCTTCCATCAACAGGTGTTTCGACACTCCCATCACAACCGAGTGGTGCTAAATCTCGGCGGCATAGCCAATATAACCTACTTACCAGCGGACACTCAAAGACAGGTGCATGGGTTAGATACAGGCCCTGCCAATACCCTGCTGGATGGATGGGCACAAAAGCATTTATCAGCCGATTACGATAAAAACGGACAATGGGCAGCGCAGGGTAAGCACGATTGTGGTTTGTTAAAGCTACTGCTAAATGATCCTTATTTTAAAACGCCTTTGCCAAAGAGCACTGGCCGCGAGCACTTCAATCTTAATTGGCTAGAACAGAACCTAGCGGTGCTCGACCATGAGGTATCCGCGCAAAGCGTCCAAACGACATTAGTGCAACTGACCTGCATCACCATTGCCCAAGAGATCAATCGTTTGAAAGATGTTGATCAAGTCTTGGTTTGTGGTGGTGGAGCCAGAAACGACTTTTTGATGGAATGTCTGGAAAACGAATTGGTAGAATGTGAGCTCATGACAACTGCAGAGGTGGGCGTTGATCCTGATGGATTAGAAGCCATGGCATTTGCTTGGTTAGCGTATGCCTATGATCATGAAATTTATGGCAACATTCCTAGTGTTACCGGTGCCAGTCGACCCGCAGTTCTAGGCAGTTTATCAAGGGCAGTTTAAGCAATTGAAACGTTCACAAAAGGGCTTGGATCCTACCGATTTACAAATTCTCAGTTTACTTTATCAAGACGCTCGTCTATCAAACAAAGACATCGCCGCGGCAGTAGGTTTAGCGCCATCTTCGTGTTTGGAGCGGATAAAACGACTGCAGGCCGACAACATTATTCAAGGACATCACTTGCTGGTCGACGTCAGTGCTTTGGGTGGCCATATTCAAGCCATGATTTCCGTTCGCTTATCCGATCATAACCGCAAAACCGTAGATGATTTTCAAGCCGACCTGCTGCCCTTAGCTGAAGTGCTGAATGTGTTTCATATGGGGGGCGAAAACGACTTTCTGGTCCACGTATCAGTCAGCGATTCAACTCACCTTCGAGATTTCGTTTTTAATGCCATTACGGCACGAAGTGAAGTCAGTCACGTTGAAACTGCGCTGGTGTATGACCACCAAGTCAGTCGAACATTACCTGATTTTTTGACCTAGTCCAGTACCAAAAGAGACCGAGCAAGCTCATTGCAAAAGAGCAAAAAGGGAGACCGTTGTTATACCGGTCTCCCACCCCATTAGTTATCTAACAGATCCTGCAAACTTGCTCCAGAACCATAATGTTGACCACAAACCTCGGTGCAAACGTCCAGGTACAACTGATCGACCTGTTCAGCAGCCATAAACTGTGAACTAAAGCCAGGATGCTGGGGATCAATGTGCAGTTTTGCACTGTTTACAAAGTGCGCCATCAACTCTTTAACGTTGTCTGTACCAATCGCAATTCGCATGGTCGTCATATGGATACCAGCCTTTTGTTGTTCCTCACGAGCCATTTCAGAATGGGAAGTCAATGCCGGGCACAAGATGATGGTGTTGTGCTGGCCGATGCTCACCTGGTGACTAAAGGCCGGCTCCAACGCATCAAAGAAGCGCACAAAGGTGTCTCTGGATAGGCCAGCCCGCTCCATATCCACGGTAAACAGTGCGCAGGGCCAACCGTGGCGCATCAGGTTTTTCCGCAGGGTCGCATTGGGATGGGAATCCAACGCATGACTATTGACGTTCAGGGCAGGATGGGAATTTAGGAACTGGGTGAACACCTTAGTATTAATTACCTTGTTCATCATTCGCTGTTCAAGGGTTTTCATGCCGTTGAGCACATCAAATGCCTTTTCAGAGTCTAAGAATGCGCCTTTAATGTAGTAAACGTCCCAGAACATAGTCTTAGACCAATCGTAACCGTTAGCACAGTCACCTTTTGACTGGAACATACGGTAATTCTCACCAATGACCACACCCGCCGTTGTCGCACCGCTACCGCATATATCTTTGGTATAGCTATGTACCACATAATCAGGACGCTTTGCTTTATCTGCTTGTTGTAGTGGTTGATGCAAAATGGGGGTGGCTAACGTCGCATCCAACATCACCACATGACCGTCTTTGTGTGCTTGCTCACAAATTCCGGCAACGTCCAAAACGTACCCGTGAGGATTACAAGGAGATTCAAGATATACATGCAGTTGTGAGCCGCTAGATAAAGCATCGGCATGTTTTGATTTTGTTTCTTTCAAAAACTCGCTGAAGGCTTCCTCGCTGTATCCGTCAAACCATTCTAGCTGTACGTTCATGCGATTCTTGCGTGCAAAGTAGTCGTGCAACAATTGATATACTCCGCCATACACGTTACGTGACACGATCAAGATGTCACCATGGGTCAACACGTTGGACAACAAGGCATCGATGGCGGCCATGCCTGAGTTAAAGTTCCATGCCAAGTAATCCGCAGAATATGGACCCGCTTCCATATCGACGATGGCATTGGCCAGCGAGATGTTGGTCGGGTTGAGTAGTCGGGAATATATTTGGTGGGTGAACTCTTTGCCTTGGAAGGCGTCATCTACCCACTCGGTGCAGGCATATACATAGGTAGCGGTTCGCACCACAACTGGCGTAGCAGAAAATAGCGCGGTTACATTGTCAAACAGTGGATAGTGACTCTTTGCTACCTGAGATCCCGATTGTTTGGTCAGACTCTGGTAAGTCGCTCGAAATGGATTCTGTAAAGTATCTAAAACCTTTGCGATCTGAAAGGACAGAAATTTTTTGGCGTTGAAATACGCCAATTTGTCTTCTTTGCTGAGTCCAGCCAAGGTTTCGTTGGTCACTTGCCAAAGAGTATGAATATCTAACTGAGCATGATAAAAATGGCTGGCGGCCTGATATAAGGCTTTGCCATAGGCACTGCTGGGATCAATGCCAAAGTGTTTCAGTTGCTCGGTGGCCAAGTCGTCAACGTTAGTGGCTTCGGTGCTGTTTCGCTTTGGCGACAGAAGACGCGCCTGTGTGAGGTTTATTGATGTAGAATCCATTGGTAAGCCTTATTCTTGTTATTAGTTAGAATTGATTTTAACCTAATTTAATTCCTTTTAAAGATTGTTTAATCGAATATTATTCTGAACAAACATTGAATGGGAAAGTTTTCTTTACTCTGGATAACAACAAATGAACCTTGTGATCGTGAGTCAACAGTGTCAACGCTACGCTGACCTAATTGAAAGCCGGTTGGCAGATGGCATTGTAATCAGTCAAGTCTGCGACTCGCCCAGCCAAGTAAAAGATTGGGACAATATACATATTCTACTGGGCGAGCCTCACTTATGCGCTCCGCTTATTGGCCAGTGTCGCAACCTTAAATGGCTCCAGTCTACTTGGGCTGGCGTTCGCCCGATTGTAGAGACGGGTGCTACGAACTTATTGGTAAGTGGAGTAAAAGACCTGTTTGGGAAACAGATGCGAGAATTTGTCTTTGCATATCTACTGCATTTCGCCAGACATATCGATGATTTTCGAGATCGGCAAAAACGACATCTATGGCAACCATTGGACAGTCAATCTTTGTACGGGAAAACCATAGGGATCGCAGGCGTGGGTTCCATCGGTGCCAGCGTTGCTGAAACTGCCAAAGGATTCGACTTACAGGTCTATGGTTTGACTAACGGTAGTCAAGATTGCCCTTTTGTCGACCGGTATTTTAAGCCTGACCAGATCTGCGACTTTGCTCGTTCACTGGATTTTTTAATCCTCCTGTTGCCTGATACACCAGCCACTTATCAGCTTGTTGATCATGAGGTTATTCAAGCGCTGCCCTCTCATTGCATCTTGATTAATGCAGGCCGGGCCAATGCCATAGATCATAGAGCACTTATCGATGCACTGAGTACGGGTAGCTTAGCGGCGGCGGTCTTGGACGTGCTCGAAAATGAACCGTTAGAATCTGACAGCCCATTGTGGGATCACCCCAAAGTTTGGCTGACCCAACATACTTCCGCTAAGTCTCATACAGAAGAAATAGTAGAATTATTTGTTGCCAATTTGACGCGATTTGCCAAAGGACGTCCGATTATGCATCAAGTAGATATGCAAAAAGGCTATTAAATAGTGGCTCAATTGGTCGCTTTTGGGGCTATTTGCCGCAGATGAAGTTTGATATGCTGCCAAAAAATTAATGTGCAAAATTTAGACATCACGGATGATGGTAACAAGATGAAAAAAGTGAATACAACTTTCAATCGTAGTACTGAAGAATACATCATGTTGACGCTAAGTGGCGCTACTAGCATTTGTATTCTGCCCTTTGCAATTTACCGATTTGTTCAGCATGATTGGGCAGTGGCTACTCTCGATACCGTTGCAGTTTTGGTTGCAGCAGCCCTGTATTTCTATGTGTTCATTACCCACAAAACCCTCGTACCTTCGCGTATTTTCGCCTTTCTAGCGTTATCTGTGGTGTTTGTTACCGTGACCCTAAAAGGGGTAGACCAACTACTTTGGATCTATCCTGCACTCACTGCGATTTTCTTTGTACTCCCCCCTAAAGTTGCTGCTGGGCTCAGTTCTACCGTCCTAGTCGGTTTGGGTGTGGTTCTCAAGGGTGAGCTGACTTTATTTCTCGCGTTAGAATTGTATATCTCCGCAACTGCGACCTTGGTCTTTATTTATGTTTTTGCCGATAGAATGCGAAAACAGCAGGCACAGTTGACGGAATTAGCGACTAAAGATCCGTTGACAGGCGCAGGTAACCGAAGGGCATTGGAACAAAGACTTTTAGATGTCGTAGCGCTGCAACGTCGCGATAGCAGCAGTCCTGCATCTTTAATCTTGATGGATCTAGATAAGTTCAAATCCATCAATGATGAATTTGGCCATGCTAAAGGCGATGAGATGTTAGTGGCTTTTGCTAACGCAATTCAAAGTCGGATCCGTCAGGCCGACAAGTTCTATCGCTTTGGTGGCGAAGAATTTGTGGTGATAGCTGAAAATACACCGCTCAAAGACGCTATAGTGCTGGCGGAGGAACTGAGGCAATGTATAGAGAGTAATTCGGTACTAACTAAATACGCATTAACCATTTCTGTGGGCACAGCATCCTATGAAGCCGATGAAACGGCTTATGAATGGTTGGGTCGAGCCGACAGTGCGATGTATCAAGCTAAAGCCAAGGGACGCAACTACTGTTGCGTTGCCCAAACAATCGGCACACAGAACGGCAACAATCTGATTTAATTATTATCTGACTATTAAAGATAGGGTCCACTGCATAAGCGACGTAAAATCACTGAAGGAAACGCACACAATGCTCAATCAAGATATTATCCAAATGAATCCGGAACAGCGCCAGAATTATCTGATCAAGCAGGTCAACGAGCAGCAACAAATCTGGATCCTAACCGATGAGCATGGTTGCGTAATGCTCAACACTGAGGACGAAGATTGTGTACCTGTTTGGCCTGACGAATACTTTGCCAATCTCTGGGCTACCGGTGAGTGGTCCCACTGTACACCTCTATCTATTTCTTTGCAGACGTGGATAGAAAAGTGGACTCCAGGATTAATGGGTGATGATCTTTGTGTTGCAGTATTCCCCAACCCGGAGGAAGAGGGGTTAGTCGTATTTCCTGATGTTTTTGAGCAGTCGATATTGAAACAACAATCTCAATAATAAGTCTGGGGCGCATTGCCCCAGATTCGTTTCAAGCGAGACGGCACCGTCAACTAGGTGCGTGGATCGGTGGCGGTAACTTCAATACGTTGGTGATTGCGCTGGTGAAAGTCGCGTAACGCGGGCACATTTACCAAATCGTGTAACATTCTAAATTCGACCCAGTCCACCAGCGAATACAAGCATATCGAAGGATAGTGCCAGCTATCAAACTCACCGGACAAAACCATCTCATTGAGATGCGACAAGGTCTTATCCACCCTCTCCCGCTGTAATTTGAAATACATTTGGTCACCACTGGTATCAATATCGGAGCGCGACAAGAGCAACATTTGCACCAGAGAGTCTGTGGCCGCATCAATTAATGTAAGCTGATTTTCTTGCTCCCAACTCAGCGCAGGGTAACCCAGTTTATTGCTTAGAAAACGAAAGATGACACGAGAATCAAATATAAACTGCTGGTCATACTCAATCATTGGAATTTTAAGCGTTGGGTTATGCTGAGCCAGAAGTTCCCGATCGCCTTGAGTGAAAATTTCTAAAGAAATAAATTCATGATCGATATTCGCCAACCACATTCTCAATCGACGAACAAAAGGCGACGTCGTCGAACCATACAATTTGATCATCTTGAAACCACCTATCGATTAATTGCTTTGTAAGGGCACTAGATTTGCATTTATAAACTGCTCTTTGTCTGGAAATAGCGATTGCACAGTGCCATCCTTCACCATAATTTTAAATTGCTCATCAAAGATCCCTTTCAAGGCCCGACCTCTATCGTTGTCATGAAACAATATGAACAACGGCAAGCTCTCCATAATTTCCATATTCGGATAAGTTTCCAAAAGTGATGGAGGAATATCCAAAGCATAATCCAACATCACATCGACCCTATCGTTTTTAAGCAAACGCTCACAATCTGCCATATCTTGCACTTCATAGGGCTTGACGTTGCTTGTTAGGCTGCGATTAAAGTCATATCCCAAAATGTAGCAAACAGATATAGATGCGTCTTGGTTTTGTAGACGTTTTAAGATTGTTTGATTTCTAGCAACGGCGATGACAGGCACTTCGTAATCGATGTGGCTGACACTGGGAATTGAGTTTTCTGGCATTTCATCTGAATATGCGCCCACCAACATGTCGACCTTACCAGTGGCAAATAATTGCTTGGCCCGTTTCCAGTTTACAATCTCAAACTCTACTAGATTACTGTAAGGCGCATATAATTGCTTGAGTATGCGCCGATATGTCCCAGCTTCAGTATCCGTAAACCCCACCCAAGAAGCCGTAGATGCACGAATTTTTTCAAAATTCATTGTTGGCGATTCTGTCGACACAGGTGATAAGCCGTATTGTTTACGCAAATCCGCTAAGCGTCCGTCTTGTTCCATTTGTTCGAGGATTTGCACAATCTTGGGAACGAGCAATCGATGCTTTTTGTTCACAAAATGATAGTCTCTGTATACCGCCAAAGAATTTTTGACCCAATGAACATTTAGTTGCGTGTAGTCTTCTGGCAAATTTACATCGCTGATAATCGCCGCATCAACTTTTCCCTGCAGCACCATATTGATCGCTTGAGTCTGCCTGGCAACATACTCCACATGCCAGTTCCACTTGCTTTGCGAAAGAAGATCCTCAAGAGCTTTAAATCCTTGGGTAGTTACAACGGTATTTAACCAATCCGAATCACACAATCCACAGCGTCGCCTATCTGCTATAGAGATAATTTCAAATTCCAGTAACGGGGTGGGGACTAAAATAAGATTGGGGTATTCACTTGCAGCGTCCTTCACTCGCGCGCGCAAACCATCTAACCGCCCGGCATTAGCTTCGACAAAACTGCGGGCCAATGGTACGCGCGAGTATTGAACTTGGTATCCGAGTTGCAGATAGACTTGTTCCAGCAGAGATTGAACGTAGAGTGCAGCGGGCGTACTTCCTGGCCCATCAAACAGCAGCACCGGCAATTGGCTGTTGCTTGGAGAATCCGATTCTTGTCCGGACACAGCCGTGCTGACAAATACAAGCTGCAGGATAAAACTGGCACTTAAAAATGCATTTCTGAACATGGCGAGCTCTTAGTTGTCTCGATCGTCAAGTTAACGGATACGGGCCTTTTGCGCTGACTTTGAATTGCCTTAACTAGCTTAGCAAAAGGTTCTAGCACAATAAGTATTGTTGACGCTCAAAGTGTACGCTAGCAGGCTGCCGTGAGCATTTTGACTGAGTTATATATGGCGTAGAATTATACGCTGAAGGACGCACCACAGCCACAGGTTGTTGTGGCATTGGGATTGTTAACCAAAAATCTAGAGCCTTCCAATCCTTCGGTATAATCCACTATGCCCCCGACGAGATACTGTAAGCTCATTGGATCAACCACTAAAGTGACGTCGTTTTTCTCGATGGTTGTATCACCCTCGTTGACTTTTTCATCGAAGGTAAAACCGTATTGAAATCCAGAGCAACCACCACCTGTCACGTAAACACGTAATTTCAAGTTTGGATTTTCTTCTTCTTCAACTAGGGTACGTACTTTTCTCGCTGCAGCGTCTGAAAATTCAATAGGAATGGCTGTCGCAACCGCGTTTTCAACCGACATGGGTCACCTCACAATAATGGAACAGAATGCTGGATCCCAGCAGGGGGGCGATTATCTAATACCTGACTATTCTTATCAAGTATTGTCGAGACAATTAATTGAAAGAAAATTCATCCTTGGCCTTTCTTATCTATGCTGGAATGCGAATTACCGCTGAAGGGTTGGGTCTCCCACCTTGCTACGGTCTTATGAAGTGCGGATAAAACCCACTGCAACTCTGGAAATCACCAAAAACCAGCTTGAGAGTTGTTCGTGGATTGCAGTTGTGACAAACTTCGAAAAAGCTTCAAGGGATTGAGTGGCCACAAATAAGAACTGACTGAATACCCAAAGGAGTCATCCACAGAAAATGGTACATCGAAAATTCGGCTACGCGATATTTTTATTACTCAGTTTCACGTCCTTGTGTTACGGCCAAACCTATGTCATCAATCTATCGGAAGTAATCGCCCAGACTTATAAAAAGGAAGACATCGAAGCCTTTTTTAACCATATGTACCAGCAAACTGGGATTAAACCCAAATACGTATATTACCCTTCCCAGCGCGGCTTAAATCTAGTAAACCAAGGCAACTTGGATGCGGATGCAGCTCGTTTTCGTGAAGTGGGTGCCAACTACAGTAATCTAGTGATGGTCGAAGAACCCCTCGGTGCAATAGAGTTTATTTTAGTGTGCTTGCGAAATACAGATTGCCTGACCGAGCAGCGCAACGTTGGCGTTATTACGGGTTTTTTCATCGGCTCGACGATTTGCGAAGCCATGTATTTAGACTGCCACGTTGCCCAAGACCTCGATACCCTATCCAAGTTGCTGACATCCGGTCGAATCGACAGCGTATTAATCGCTTCAGTAAGTAGTCCAAATCTGATTTGTTCCCTTGAAGAAAAGCAAATCTACTACACTTCTATAGATCAATTTGCACAACCCGTATTTCATTTTGTGCATAAATCCCACGAGGAGCTTGTTGGCGCTTTGGAGCGACAAATTCCTATCACTCGAACCAGTGAGATTGGCAAAAAAATCCTCAATACTTGGCAAGATCGCCTTTCTCAATGCGGGAAGACCGCACAAAAAATCTAAATAACCTGAAATCGGGATAAGATAGGTCGAATAAAATAAAATATTGTTTGAATTTCAGCACTTTATTTTTAATTTAATCTAACTTATGTCTGCAAAAAGAACCTCAGCGTCGAAATTTTTGTGGATATCAAGGCGCACTTTCGTATGTAATAGCTGGCTATTGCTAGAAAGCGCAACGCAGATAGACGCGAAAATAGCGGTGCTGAGAGGCCTGGCTTATCCCGAGTTCAGGTTAAATACAACAGCCATTACTCTTGTGATATGGGCGTGTCACTTGGTTCCCCTATTTGCCAAGGGAAACTGCTTTTCAGTTCACCACGTTTGCGCTTGAACTGATAAATCTGGGCATCGACTGTAATGGTTTCTGGAATAAATCCTTCAGGTAAAGTTAATTGCTTTTCAATTACTTGAAAGTATTTGAAACTGAAGGTCACAGGCTGATTTTCCTCTCCTAATAAATCAAGAAGTTTAAGGGTTACCGGTTTGTTGTTTTGACTTCCCTTGATGGTCACATCCAAGTTACCTTTGATCACACTCTTGATAATATCTTGCTGGATCAAGACGATCTCTAATCGATAGACGCTCTCACTAGCTGTGGCTTTCACTTCAGCCGCTTCGATAACAAATCCGTCTTGTTCCAATTCCGGTGCCATGACTTTTTGGTAGAACAAAAGCTCTTGTTTTAAGTCACTTTCGCGATTTAGCCCCTGCTCAATAACGGTTTGCGAACGCTGCGCCGCGAGTCTTTGAATCTCAAGCTCCACATGCAACAGATTGAGTTGATTGGTCAGCGACTGGTTTTCTGCAGACAGATTCTGAACGGTGTGATTCAGTCGCTTGATTTCCACTTTTTGTTGTTCATGATTTTGATTTCCATAGGAAAAAGCCAAATAAATTGAAATGGCGATCACCAAAGCGCTGAAGCTATAAAACTTAAACACACCCCAAGATTGACGGATTTCATCGGGCATCACAGCCTACACTTCCTCATAAAATTATTTTGCCATAGTTAACAAGCACTTGTGTTAGACTGTCGGGAACTTCGTGCCGGCATGACAAGTACAAAATGCGCTGCCGAGCAAACTATGGTGTTATACAACGGTATTAAGCCAATATGGCCAGCATGAGCCTATTATGACATTAAAATCCTTCAGACTGGAATTAGCCAATCCGCGAACCTCGTATCAGTTGTGTCTGATTGGGATTGCCGGCGGTATGACTGCCGCGTCTTTGATCATCTTGTTCCGCTTATGTGTCGAGTGGCTGCAACTGTCTTTCCTTGACGATATTAACCGTTTTGATACTGCTGAGCCTATGCTCAGGGCTGCGTTGCCGTTTATCGGTGTGAGTTTAATCATCTTGTTTGCGTTTATGACTGGATTCAAACATTACCGTTTGGGGATCCCATTCGTTATCCATCGACTCAAACTTCGATATGGTCACATGCCATTTCGGACCACCATAAATCAGTTTTTTGGAGGTATCTTCGCCCTAGCCAGTGGGTTTGTAGTGGGTCGCGAAGGTCCCTCTGTGCATTTGGGCGCCGCAGGCAGCAGTTTGATCGGTCACGGCTTAAAGCTGCCCTATAATAGCATCCGAATCTTATGCGGTTGTGGTATCGCCGCCGGCATTTCCGCGTCTTTTAACACCCCTTTTGCAGCAGTTATCTTTGTGATGGAAGTGGTTCTGCGTGAGTATCGTATTCACATTTTCATTCCTGTCATGTTGGCTGCGGCCTGCGGCTCTTTGATGACTCGCATGGTATTTGGTCAGGTCCATGAATTGTCTTTTATTCAGTTTCAAGATTTAGAACATTGGCATTACCCTTACCTCATCATCTTTGGCATCGTTTTAGGTGGCGTTGCGACCTTGTTCAACAACCAAATGATGAACGTTATGCGCTTATTTCGACCAGTAAACATGGTGTGGCGCTTACTGATTGCGGCAGCCATCACCGCAGTGGTTGGTTATTTCCTCCCCCAATCTATGGGCGCAGGACTTGATGTTGCCCACACCTTTGTCACGGGCGAAAGCATCGGCTTATTGCTTGCCATTTTGATTGCCAAATTTGTTTTGACGCTGTTTTCCATCGGTTTGGGCGTACCTGGCGGGGTAATAGGTCCGGTGTATGTGATTGGCATGCTCACCGGCGCAGTACTCGCATTGCCCCTCGGTTATTTTGCCGCAGAAGGGATTGATTACTCAAACAGCTATGCTTTGCTTGGCATCGCAGGATTACTGACAGCAGTGCTGCATGCCCCACTTGCGGCCTTGTCTTCGGTGATGGAGCTGTCCTATAACCCGGCTGTGATTCTACCTGCAATGCTGGTGATCGTGCCGGCTTATGTGACTTCTACCCAATTACTGGGCAACAGCTCTATTTTTATCCGTCAGTTGAAATATCAGAAATTGTCTTACACCATTTCTCCTATTCGGGAAACACTGCAAAAGACTGGGGTTTTAGCCGTAATGGACACTGAGTTTAAATTATTTGTGGATGCACCTGACAGTTACATTCTAAATTTCTTAGAAAGTGCCCCCACCCATCCCGTGGTACTGAAGTCCTCATTTGAAATTGACGTCCACTATTCATTGGTACAATACGAATTGAGCCTATCTCACGATGACAATCCCCTCGCCTTTTTCAGCATGGAAGGCGTGCCCTCGCAAGCGACATTGGCGGAAGTCTACGAAATTCTGCAATCAGGTCGTCAGGGCGCGGTTTATGTATACGACACCTCACCGGCAAGTATTGTTGGGGTCGTCACTTGGAATAACCTGAGAAACTATCTACACAAAGAACACTAGAGCCTAACTATGACCATACTGTGGATTAAAGCATTACATCTGTTTTTTATGATTGCCTGGATGGCAGGGATTTTTTATCTACCTAGGTTGTTTGTGTACCATGCCCAAGCCACTAATCAGGCGGTTAAAGATCAGTTTAAAATCATGGAGCGACGCCTGTGGTTTTTTGTTACGCCATTCGCTGTTCTCACCTTGGTGTTTGGAGTAGTACTCATCATGCTCTATGGCAGCGCTTGGTTTGCTGCCGCAAAGTGGCTTCACTACAAATTGTTACTCGTAATAGCCTTATATGTGTACCATGGTTACTTGTTCTTTTTGATGAGAGACTTCGCCAAAGACGCAAATAAGCACAGCAGCCGCTTCTATCGTTTTCTTAACGAAAGTCCCGTTTTGTTGCTGTTGGGCATTGTTGTACTGGCGGTTGTGAAGTTCATCTCTTAATAGTGTAGGTAAAGGGTATATTTGAACTTTTCCATTTGCCAAATGTCGATTTATTGACCACTATATAAAGGACTGAAACTATGACTCAACTGAGAAACAGCAAACATGGACGTAAATAATCGAGAGCTCGAGGCTCTTCTGAACAAGACCGACAGGGCCTTCAAGGATCTTTTAGAGGATCCAAACAATGAGATTTTGAATCAGGCTTACGATAGTGCTAAGCATGAGTTGGACCACTACCTCATGACCATGAAAGAATCTCTTCGCCAGAAGTACAAAGACTTCTAAGTCCCCGATTTTCTTCACTTAAACATCCGAACCACATGATTTGCTTTGATGGCGTTTGTAAGCGCTGTTGCGCAGTATATTTGCTATAGTTAATCAACAACGGGGCAATTTACCACTGCCTGCCATCATTGAGAAAGCACATTTATGAGCCAAACCTTACCTGAACACTACGCCAGCATCTTGAGCATTCTAGGTGAAGATCTGCAAAGAGATGGATTGATCGATACTCCCAAACGAGCGGCAAAGGCTATGCAGTTTTTGACTGATGGCTATCAAATGCAATTAGATGACGTTGTTAATGGCGCTATTTTTGAAGCCGACACCGATGAAATGGTGGTTATCCAAGACATCGAGTATTACTCCTTATGTGAGCATCATATGCTGCCATTTATCGGTCGCTGTCACATCGCGTACATCCCTGAAGGAAGGGTGTTGGGGTTGTCCAAGTTCGCGCGAATTGTCGATATGTATGCACGTCGTTTGCAGATCCAAGAGGGACTCACCAAGCAGATCGCCGATGCGGTGGCTCAGGTCACCCAAGCGAAAGGGGTCGGTGTCATAATGGAAGGCAAACATATGTGCATGATGATGAGAGGAGTGCAGAAACAAAACTCATCAATGGTGACTTCCGTTATGCTGGGCTCATTTCGAAGCTCTCAAGCAACCAGAAACGAATTTTTGCGCTTGATCGGTAAGTAGATCTAGACGCTTCTTAAGAGATTAATCCTGAACCTTAACAAAAGCATCAAACACAAGCTTTTCTAAGTCCGAATGAGCATCGCTAGTAATCAAACCTGTAGCAAATTCTATTGGATGTTGAAGATTTAACTGTTGCAGTGATGCATTAATATCTTGCACCACTTGCTTGAGAGTGTCTTTGGCAGATTGTTCATTCACATTTGTCATCAATGCAACAAAGCCTGATGGATCGTAGCGAGCGACGACATCAGAGCGGCGAAAGTGTTGCGAAAATTGCTGACTGATGAGAGAGATTGCTCGTTGATAAACTTCGTTATTGTCGCGATAGTATGCAAGCCCTTTTGCAAAAAGAAATGCCACCGAAACGCTCAGATTTAGACGTTTGCACACCTCTAGACTGTGCTTTCCTAGAAGCAAAAAACCTTCTTTGTTAGAAAGCTGAGACTCCTCATCAACCGCTGTTGAGTGAGTTTGCATCAACTCAAGCTCAACTATGGCAGCAATTTCTCGAAGTAATTCAACATCGCGCTGCTTTAACTCCCTCGGTTTACTGTCAATGACACAAAGTGTACCGAGGGGCGAACCGTTGGGATGTAATAATGGACTGCCAGCGTAAAACCGGATATTTGGATCATCGAGTACCAGTGGGTTATCTGCAAATCGTTCATCTTTCAACGCATCATTGATAATGAACACATTTTCATTGTGGATCGCATGTGCGCAAAAGGAAATGTCTCGCGGCGTCTCCGTGATACTACCATCCTCGCTCAAACCGATTTGAGACTTAAACCATTGCCGATCCGTATCAATTAGAGAAATCAAAGCAATCGGCACGTCTAGAACCGAGCTGATATATTGAGTCAATCGGTCGAAACGGGCTTCCGGCTTAGAGTCTAGAACATTCATTGACTGAAGCGTCTTGATTCTCAAATTTTCCTGCGGGTGCGACTTTGGTTTTTGCATGTAAATCCTGTATTTCTGCTGCTTTACAGTTTGTAGGTTAGCCTGTCCGCTAATTCCCATCCACGCAAGTCAACAAATAGACTAACCATTGACTAACGAAAAAATTGCATAACGATCCGTTGGTACGGGATTAATAATAGATGAGTTCATGTGATTCCTCATCCAATGATAAAGGCAAATTTGGATGTGATTGGAGGACTGCGTCATTTTTACAAAAAGTGAGCATAGCAAGTTTCGTTTGTACTTCGACCTTTCCTTAGTGATACTTAACTAGAATTTATTGGTTGTTAGGCCGAGTTTCTTTTTTGAGCACTTGGCTAGGTATAGAAGATATTATCCACTACAACCGACATACTCGTTTAAACGCGCGCAGTTGAGCAACAAGGGACCGGGCCTAATGTCAGAAGAATTGATCGAACAACATAAATTGGATTCGCAACTCGATGCAGAGTTTCCTGTCCGGCCATCCTTAGTCGGCAAGATTAAAAACTGGCGTTCGGGGCTGGGCCAAAGATGGGCTCAACTTCATACAAATCAGATTATATACACCATTGCGATTGTGTTGTTTTTTGTTGTCGATGGAGATATTGAAGAACCAAACACCATGATTTGGTGGGTTGGCGTGCTGGCGTTCTTTGGTATGGCCAGAGAACTGTGGAGCATATTTATCCATGTATGGGAGTCCACTTTTGGCCGTTTAGTGTTATTGGTAATCTATGCGGCGATTGCCAACTTTACCCTCGCGGTTGCCGCTCAGAAAGTGAATACTGTCATCGGTGCAGATCCCACCCAGTTGTATCATACCCTAGGGGTTACCACGCTTTTGATCTTGCCTTTGTGGCTGATGATTTTCAGTGTCGTTGGCATGATTGCTATTTTCGGATTTATGCAAATTCTGAGGTTGTTTCGAGGCATGTTGTTTCTACTTAGAATTATCAGTCGAAAAACGCCTCCAAGTGAAGCCTTCCCCAAGACCTTTATCATCGTTCGTTTGGTACTGCTCGCTCCAGTGACAGTGACTCTATTGACCTTGTTGGATTGGTACAGTGACCAACTGAACTTACCGGAAATTCCCGGAGTAACCATGACTCGCACTGCCAGTCAGTCGATAGACGACAATGTGGCTAACGTTGGATTGAATTTGATTGAAGAAGAACTGCAAAAAGACAATATCAGTGATGAAAAACGCGCAGATTTATTATTGGCGAAACAAAAGCTAGAGGACAGCGCTGCAAACAAGGCAGCAGAACAAGCTAGCAAAACCACACCTGCAATTGTGGCCAGCGATACTGCGGACGAATCTAGTGAGTCATCAACTTCAGAAAATAGTGAAAAAACGGTACAAATATACTTTCTAGACAACGTGATTGCTTCGTTTGTGTACAACTACGAGACCTTTTTGTATTCCCATTGTCAGAAGACGCCTGAAGAGCGTGTCGTCTACATCAGTGATGAAGATGTCTTGGTGGTGAAAAAGGACCCACAACAACAAAGCGGCTATGCATTCAGTACTAGACCTTGTATGGCGGCAAACTAATAATCAACCGTACAACAGAGGATTCGCCTGAGGCGAATCCCAAATCAGCTCATATCTAGTTCTTTCAATTTGCGAGTTAAGGTGTTGCGTCCCCAGCCGAGGCGTTTTGCTGCGTCTTGCTTGTGACCGTGGGTATGATGCAAGGCCCGCTCTAACATGATTTTCTCAAATTGATGGGTTGCCTCTTCCAAGATATTGTTCTTACCCGTTATCAGTTGCTTATCAGCCCAACTGGCCAACAAACTTTGCCAATCATTCTCTTTGTCTTGGCTGGACGATGGCACCGGATGTTGATGTATTTCCGGGGGAAGATCATTGACTAAAATCTCTTTGCCACTGGCCATAACGGTCAACCAACGACACATATTTTCCAACTGTCTTACGTTTCCTGGCCAAGGCAGCTTAGTTAGAACCTCAGCCGCCGCTTTGCTTAGTGACTTGGATTCCACTGAAAGCTCTTTTGCGGCTTTGATCAGAAAGTGATGAGCAAGCAGAGGAATATCCTCTCGGCGTTCACACAAGCGGGGAATGTGAATACGAATGACATTGAGACGATGAAACAAATCCTCCCTGAATTTACCGTCTGCGACTCGCTGCTCAAGGTTCTGGTGGGTGGCGGCGATGATCCGGACATCCACACTGACCGGATTGTGGCCTCCGACGCGATAAAACTGACCATCCGCCAATACCCGCAACAACCGGGTTTGCACATCCAGAGGCATATCACCTATTTCATCGAGGAACAGGGTTCCACCGTCGGCTTGTTCAAATCGCCCTTGGCGGGCATTTTGCGCACCAGTAAATGCACCTTTTTCATGTCCAAACAGCTCTGACTCAATCAAATCGGCAGGAATAGCAGCCATGTTCAAGGCTATGAATGTTTGATGTTTACGTGGACTATGGCGATGCAGTGCCTGTGCAACTAATTCCTTACCGGTGCCCGATTGACCATTGATCAAAACGCTGATACTGGAGCTGGATAGTCGACCAATCGCCCGAAACACCTCTTGCATGGCCGGTGCTTCACCGATGATTTCGGTGTCTTTGACTTCCAACACGGGTTTGTTTCGTGAACTCTGTTCACGAACATGTGATAGGGCGCGCTGCACCAAACTAACAGCTTCATCAATATCGAAAGGCTTGGGGAGGTACTCGAATGCACCACTTTGATAGGCGTTAACCGCACTGTCGAGATCAGAATGGGCAGTCATGATGATCACCGGGATATCAGGAAAATTCCGATGCACCTCTTTGAGTAGCGTCATACCATCCATCTGCGGCATCTTAATATCTGATACGATGACTTGAGGAGGCTGCCCAGATTGCAACTGCAACAACAAATCCTCTGGGTTTTCAAAGCTAAAACATGGGATATTTGCTGCCTGTAAAGCTTTTTGTAAAACCCATCGAATCGAACTGTCGTCATCGACTACCCAAACCGGTTCGGCGCTCATAATCCAGTGTCCTTTTTGTCGATTGGAAGAAATATTTTAAATTCGGTATGGCCTGGCCAACTTTCCACTTCAATTTTGCCTCGATGATGATCCACCAGCGTTTGCGCGATGGATAAACCCAACCCCGTGCCATTTTGCTTGCTTGTGACCATTGGGTAGAACAAAGTATCTTTGATTTCAGTGGGAATGCCCGGGCCGTTATCGATAATTTTTATTTGCGCCACCAGTGGATGCCGCACTCCATGGATGGTGAATTGTCGTTTAATTCGGCTCACTAGTTGAATTTCACCCACAACGGTATGCTCTTGGAGCGCCTGAACACTATTTCGAACAATGTTGAGCACGGCTTGTTGAATCATGTCCTGATCGATCCACACATCAGGAATACTGGGGTCGTAGTCTCGATGCAAGGCCACGCTGTGTGAACTATCGAGTTGCACCAAAGTACTGATCTTTTCCAACACGCGATGAATGTTGTGCCATTGGAAATTGGGCGGCGAATTCGGACCCAACAAACGATCTACCAAATTGCGTAGTCGGTCTGACTGCTCAATGATCACTTGAGTAAACTCTTTCATTGAGGGATCAGGAAGCGCTTTTTCCAGCAACTGTGCCGCACCTCGAACGCCACCTAAGGGATTTTTAATCTCATGGGCTAACCCACGAATCAATTCTCTCGCAGCCTGTTGCTGAGCCCATTGCTGGGATTCTTGACTGATACGTTTTTGCTGATCGATGGCTTTGATTTCGACCAATAAGGCAGGCTTTTCATGCTGCTCGATACTGTTGACCGTGACATCCGCAAGACTGTGTCGGCCATCGGCAAAGGCCAGTAGAACCTCGCTGTCAGAAAACCCTTCCCCCTCATCTAACGCTTGTCTTAGTCTTGAAAAAGCCACACTCGAGTGCACTACAATCTGACTAATTGGCGAGCCAAGTAGTTGATTGCTACTGCGTTCCAGCAAAGATTGTGCTGCTAAGTTGGCGTAACTAATTTGCAAGTTTTCATCAACCACTAAAATGGCTGTCGTTAAACTTTCAAGAAGATATTCATAGCACTCAATCACACCGGAGATTCCCAATAAACTAGCACGCACCATTTTAGTGCATAGACCGAAAAACGTCTCGATTTTATTTATCAGGGAAGGCCTTAGAAACCCTAACTAACCTCAGTTCGGATTGATCAGTGCCGACGCCCTGCGAAGATAAAAAACCGTCGAAGGGGTAGATGCAAGTATCTTGCCTCTATTTTGTAAAAAATGAACTTGTATTGTGTGCTCGCCACGGTTCAAGTTAGTCAACTCAAACACTGGCTGTGGCTGGGTTTGCACCACTTCACCATCCAGCACCAATTGAAACATACCGGCTGATTGGGGAGATAGCTTTGCACGGACAGTGAGATTCCCCAGATTATTCCTTACAGTCTGTTGTTGAGTGGGAGAAATCAGGGAAAGTTGATACTCAATTGTTGGTTTCTGCGTGGGCTTTACTTGCGGATTCGTTTGCTTGTTAGTCGTTAATGAAGGCATGACGGCACTGTTTACCTTGCTCAAATCAACCGGCTCAGCGCCCGGTGCCGGTATATCCGTATAAGTTATCGAGCCATCTTCATTGACCACTTTGTACAAAGTAGACGCAGCCGCAGCAAAGCTGAGCATGACTGACAATAATACGGTCGTTTTGAGTCCCATAGTGTTCCTTTGTTTATGAGTATTGATCATTAGCCAACACTTTCGCATCTGCCAAGAAACCCAGATAGAGAATAAAAGGCCTTGGTGGGTAGACACGGCTAAGTTAGAGCCTGAGACGATGCAAATAAACGCCAACTTTTTTGACTACCTGATGACATTGTAGCCCTGTTTAAAACAAAAAAAAGCCCGCACAAGGCGGGCTGGGTATAATTTACGATATCTTTACCGTTTACACACTGTAGTACATGTCGAACTCAACTGGGTGAGTGGTCATGTTCAGTTTTTCAACTTCAGCGCGTTTCAGGTTGATGTACGCATCGATCATGTCGTCAGTCATTACGCCGCCTTCTTTCAAGAAGTCACGGTCTGCATCCAGTGCATCCAGTGCCATCTCCAAAGAGCTACAAACGGTTGGGATTTCAGCCGCTTCTTCAGGTGGCAAATCGTACAAGTCTTTGTCCATAGAATCGCCAGGGTGGATCTTGTTCTTGATACCATCTAAGCCAGCCATCAACATGGCTGTGAAGCCCAAGTACGGGTTCGCAGTTGGATCAGGGAAGCGAACTTCGATACGACGTGCTCTTTCACTGGACACGTGTGGAATACGGATTGACGCAGAACGGTTACGAGCTGAGTAAGCCAACATAACAGGAGCTTCGAATCCAGGAACCAAACGCTTGTACGAGTTAGTAGAGGCGTTAGTAAACGCATTGATTGCGCGAGCGTGTTTGATGATACCGCCGATGTAGTACAGAGCTTCATCTGAAAGTCCCGCGTACTTGTCGCCAGCGAATACGTTTTTACCACCTTTGCTGATGGACTGGTGACAGTGCATACCAGAACCGTTATCACCCACAAGAGGCTTAGGCATGAAGGTCGCAGTCTGACCATAAGCGTGTGCAACGTTATGAACAACATACTTGTAGATTTGGATTTCGTCTGCTTTCTTCACCAAGGTGTTGAACAAACAAGCGATTTCGTTTTGTCCTGCAGTCGCAACTTCGTGGTGGTGAGCTTCAACAGTCAAACCCATCTCTTCCATGACCAAGCACATTGCAGCGCGGGTGTCGTGTGCGGAATCAACAGGTGGAACAGGGAAATAGCCGCCTTTAACGCCAGGACGGTGAGCCATGTTACCATCTTCGAATTCGGCACCTGAGTTCCATTTTGCTTCAGAAGAATCGATCTTATAGAAAGAACCTGCCATGTCGGTATGGAAGCGAACATCGTCAAACAAGAAGAACTCTGGCTCTGGACCAAAATAGACTTCGTCACCAATGCCAGTAGACTTCAAATACTCTTCGGCACGACGAGCAACAGAACGTGGGTCGCGCTCGTAACCTTGCATAGAAGAAGGCTCAAGAATGTCACAACGGATGTTAACCTGAGTTTCTTCAGAGAATGGGTCAAGCACAGCGGTGCTCGCATCTGGCATTAACACCATGTCAGATTCGTTGATGCCTTTCCAGCCAGCAATCGATGAACCGTCAAACATTTTACCTTCTTCGAAGAATTCTTCATCGATTTGGTGCGTAGGGATTGAAACGTGTTGTTCCTTACCCTTGGTATCGGTGAAGCGCAAATCGATAAACTTTGCTTCGCTTTCTTTAATCAGCTCTAAAGCCTTTTGTACTGACATTGTGTCCTCCAGATAATTAATCAAAGATCAATAAAAAAAAGTTTTTAAACATGGCCGAGGGATAAGCGATATTCATGCCAAAACCTGCTATTGGCCCAAAGCAATAAATTCGCAACCTACAGGGGATCCTTAGACGCCGACACGTCCGCTTGTTGCACCAAAATAGCCACCGATGCACTTACATGGTGCAATTCTGATTTCTATTGATAATACTATCTCGCTATCCAGACCTTGATGCTACATTTAATTGCACAAGGGGTTAAAAATAGTTCGCTTTTAATGCAAATGACAATCGCCAAGGCGATCAGAAAACTGTACAATCCGCCGCCTATTAATCCTGCTAAAATGTGAACATCAGTTCACGCTACAAGAGAACATTCAATGAGCGCATCGCATACCTCATTAGATAAGTTGCGTAACATCGCAATTATCGCCCACGTTGACCACGGTAAAACTACCTTGGTCGATAAACTTCTTCAACAATCAGGTACGCTGGAAAGCCGCGGTGAAGCTGAAGAACGAGTCATGGACTCAAACGACATAGAAAAAGAGCGTGGCATCACGATCTTGGCAAAAAATACTGCAATTAAGTGGAACGATTACCGTATCAATATCGTAGACACCCCTGGACACGCCGACTTCGGTGGCGAAGTTGAGCGGGTTATGTCTATGGCCGATTCGGTATTGTTGTTGGTAGACGCCCAAGAAGGCCCGATGCCGCAAACACGCTTTGTAACTCAAAAAGCTTTTGCTCAAGGTCTGAAGCCGATTGTCGTGATCAACAAAATTGACAAGCCAGGCGCACGCCCTGATTGGGTAATGGATCAAGTATTCGATTTGTTCGACAACTTAGGTGCAACCGACGAGCAATTGGACTTCCAAGTGGTCTACGCTTCGGCGTTAAACGGATGGGCTTCTTTAGACGCGGATAAAAAAGAAGACGATATGACCGCCCTGTTCCAAACCATCGTAGACGTGGTTGAGCCTCCCAAGGCTGACATCGATGGTCCGTTCCAAATGCAGATTTCTCAGTTGGACTATAACTCCTACGTAGGCGTTATTGGTGTAGGTCGTGTGACTCGTGGTTCAGTTAAGCCTAACCAACAAGTTACTATCATCAGTGCCGATGGCAAAAAGCGCAACGGTAAAATCGGTCAGGTACAAGGCTACCTTGGCTTGGCGCGTCACGAAGTGGATTCAGCCAGTGCCGGCGATATCATCGCGATTTCTGGTGTGGGCGAGCTGAAAATTTCCGATACCATTTGCGATCCAAACAAAGTTGAAGCCTTGCCGGCTCTGACTGTTGACGAACCCACCGTGACCATGACCTTCCAAGTGAACACCTCACCTTTTGCCGGTAAGGAAGGCAAATACGTGACGTCGCGCAATATTTTGGAACGTTTGCAAGACGAATTGGTTCACAACGTAGCATTGAAAGTGGAAGAAACAGGCGACCCGGACAAATTCCGTGTATCCGGTCGTGGTGAATTGCACTTAGGCATTTTGATCGAAAACATGCGTCGTGAAGGCTACGAATTGGCGGTGTCTCGACCAGAAGTTATTTTGCGTGAAGAAAATGGCCAAACATTGGAGCCTTTTGAAACCGTAACGATTGATGTGGAAGAACAGCATCAGGGTTCTATCATGGAACAGATTGGCTTGCGCAAAGGTGAAATGACTGACATGTCCCCAGACGGTAAAGGCCGTGTGCGCATGGACTTCATCATACCAAGCCGTGGTCTGATTGGTTTCCAAACTGACTTTATGACCATGACCTCGGGTTCGGGCTTGATGTATCACACCTTTGATCACTACGGTCCACATAAAGGTGGCAACATCGGTCAGCGTAAAAACGGTGTATTGATTGCTAATGCAACTGGTAAAGCACTGACTAACGCCTTGTTTAACTTGCAAGAGCGTGGTCGTTTGTTCATCGGTCACGGTGTAGAAGTATACGAAGGCATGATCATCGGGATTCACAGTCGTGATAATGATTTGACGGTAAACGCGTTGAAAGGCAAGCAATTGACCAACGTTCGTGCATCGGGTACCGATGAAGCACAAACTTTGGTGCCGCCCATTGTAATGTCTTTGGAACAAGCTCTCGAGTTTATCGATAACGATGAACTGGTCGAAGTGACTCCGGTAAGCATTCGTATCCGCAAGAAGTTGTTGACGGAAAACGAACGTAAGCGTGCTTCTCGTTCAAAAGACTAATTAAATCGCTTAGCGTTTAATTGACTAACCAAAGCCACCGAAATTCGGTGGCTTTTTTTATGGTTTTTTGCCATTGGCCTATCGCACCGATAAGTACTGTGTTTTCTCTCGCCAATGTGAGAATCAAGAAGGAATATAAAAACCATATTGCAAATGATATTGATTCTCATTTACTAATATATTAGACTGTCGCGCAAATTGACACACACCTCAATATATTAAAGTGAGAATGATGTTTAAGACTTTAAAAAGCCCCATCGCACTAGCAATCAGTTGCTTTATCCCAGTCACCCAGGCGTTTGCCTTAGACGACGCTGGAGTCACGGAACGCATCACCGTTCGTGGCGCTTACTTTGGTCAGCAAGCTTCCGATTCTATCAAAACCCCTACTTTGTTGGTCAACGTGCCACAATCATTATCGGTTGTGTCCCGTGAAATGATGGACCAAATGGGGTTGATGAGTATTGGCGATGTGGTGCAGTACACTCCAGGTGTCACTATTGGCTTAGGTGAAGATCATCGCGATCAAATGACCATTCGTGGACAGAACACCACTGCAGACTTCTTCATTGATGGACTCAGAGATGACGTTCAGTACTTCCGCCCGTTGTACAACTTGGAAAGGGTCGAGGTCCTTCGTGGTGCAAATGCGCTGTTATTCGGCCGTGGCGGCGGCGGCGGTATCGTTAACCGAGTCACAAAAAGCGCGGATTTCAAACAAGATTCTGCTAGCTTAAATGCGGGTTTGGACAGCTTTAGTGCCGGTTCATTGTCTTTTGATATGAATCGCGTCATCGATTCAGAAAACGCATTTCGCCTAAATGCCTACGTAGAGACCATAGACAACCACCGTGATTTTAAAGATGGCGAACGCTTTGCCATTAACCCGACCTTTACCACTAAACTGTCGGATCAAACTGAATTACTGGTGTCTTACGAATACGTGGAAGATGATCGTGTGGTAGACCGCGGTGTACCGTCTTTGAATGGCAGTCCCTTAAAAGGCAATCAGGATACCTACTTTGGTGACGCTGATTTCAACCGTACAACCTTTAATGGTCATATTGCCCGAGCTCGCCTTGATCACATGCTCAGTGAGAATTGGTCAATTAACACCACATTCCAGTACGCCGATTACGACAAGCTATATCAAAATCTATATCCGGTAGGTTTTGACGACATGGCACAAACAGTAACGTTGGATGGATACAAAGACACCACACAACGTCAAAACCTGATCCTACAATTTAACGCTGTGGGTCAGTTTGATACAATCGGTGCTGCCCATACCCTTTTGATTGGCGCTGAATATGGTGATCAACAAACCGAAAATGATCGTCGCGATACCTTATTTGCCGATTCTAACGATGACCAAATCAGCTTTGCGTTCACCAATCCGTTGAATGTTCCTGAGTTTGGTTTGACCGATTTGGTCCGTGATACGGAATCCAAGGTCATCTTCAGTTCTGTCTTTGTGCAAGATGAAATTGAATTGACGGACTCCATTATTTTGGTCGCTGGGCTTCGCTATGATCGATTTGATATCGATGTAACCGATGGCATTGAGATGGCTAATGGAGTCGAAGACGGCAACAATGGTCAACTAAGCCGGGTCGACAACGAAGTATCGCCGCGCTTGGGTGCCATCTATAAGCCAATGGATTCATTGTCTATCTATGCTTCCTACTCACAGTCATTCTTACCCCGCTCAGGAGATCAGTTCTTGAGTTTGTCACTAAGCTCGCAAACCTTAGCACCGGAAGAATTTGAAAACAAAGAAGTTGGCTTGAAATGGAACGCCACTGATGAACTCAGTTTAACTTCCGCTTACTTCAAAGTTCAGCGTGAAAACGGCACAGTAACCGACCCGAATAACCCTGAGCGAGCGCTGATAACAGGTTCCGAAACAACTGGATTTGAAATTCAATTGGTTGGTAACCTGAGTGAGCAATGGAGTATCAATGCCGGCTATAGCAACTTAGATGGTAAAGAACGTGGTCGAGTGGTAAATGGAACTCTAGACAATCGTACTTTGGCACAAGTCCCCGAGCATATGTTCACATTGTGGAACCGCTATGCGTTTGATGACGCATGGTCTGCTGCATTAGGAGTGATTTATCAATCAGAGCAGTATGCCTCGATCGGCAATTCAGTGGAGCTACCTGATTTTACTCGCGTCGATGCCGCCATTTACTATCAAGCATCGGACAATCTTCAGGTTCAATTGAATGTGGAAAATCTATTTGATGAGAATTATTTTCCATCTGCCCACAACGACGACAATATCGCCACCGGCGAACCTTTGAATGCCCGTTTATCGGTGACTTATCAGTTCTAACTCGTCAGTTGAATTAAAAAAGCCAGCTTAATGAAGTGACCCCATAAAGCTGGCTTTTTTGTGTTTTAAAACTCAGATTAGAGCACACTTAGAGCGGCTAAGTCCGTCAGTCGATGTTGGGTGATCAGCGTTTTGGCTTTTTCGATGTCCGGTGAGAAATAGCGATCTTTGTCATAGAAGGTCACTTCACTGCGCAACAAGCCTTTGATTTGCTCCAAGTCATCGCTGGTTTTCAATGGCCGTCGAAAATCGATACCCTGACAAGCTGCCAACCATTCAATAGCGAGAATGCCTGCCACGTTATCAAAAATATCTCGTAGTCTTCGTGCAGCAAACGTCGCCATGGACACGTGATCCTCCTGATTGGCAGACGTGGGCAGCGAATCAATGGATGCTGGATGGGCCAAGGTTTTATTTTCACTGGCCAATGCCGCACTGGTAACTTGAGCAATCATAAAGCCAGAGTTGACGCCGCCGTTGTCCACCAAAAATGGTGGCAAACCGCTTAGGTTGGAGTCAATCAACAGCGCCATGCGACGCTCGGAAAGCGCGCCAATTTCAGACAAAGCTATGGCCAACATATCCGCCGCCATGGCCACCGGCTCGGCGTGGAAGTTGCCGCCGGAGAGAATGTCTTGCGACTCGAAAAATACCAGAGGATTGTCGGAAACGCCATTGGCTTCTGTCACCAATATGCCTACCGCATAGCGGATTTGGTCTAGACACGCACCAAGTACTTGAGGCTGACAACGGAGTGAATAAGGATCTTGAACCTTTTCACAATTTTCATGAGACTCGCCAATTTCAGAGTGGCTTAACAGGGTGCGAAAGGCGCTGGCGATATCCATTTGACTAACATGACCGCGCAATTCATGGATCCTTGCATCGAAAGGCACTCTTGAACCTTTCGCTGCTTCAACTGAAAGCGCACCGATACAAATGGCAGCTTCCAACGCGGTTTCGCAGTTAAACAACCCCTGCAAAGCAAAGGCAGTGGAGGCTTGTGTGCCGTTCAGCAACGCTAATCCTTCCTTAGGTGCCAAGGCGATTTCCGTCAGGCCTGCATGGACTAGCCCTTGTTTTGCTGTGTGCAGTTTGCCGTCGATGAAAACTTGCCCCTCCCCCAATAAGACTGCACTCATGTGCGCCAAGGGAGCCAAATCACCTGAAGCACCCACTGAACCTTTTTCTGGAATGGCTGGGTAAACTTGGGCGTTGTACAAACGGATCAAGGCTTCGATCACCGACAAACGGATCCCCGAATAACCTCGCGCCAATGAGTTGATCTTCAACAGCATCAGCAATCTTACGGTATCGGGCGCCATGAAGTTGCCGATGCCCGCAGCGTGAGACAACACGATAGAACGTTGCAACTCCTCTAATTGGGGAGCTTCAATGCGGGTGTTCGCCAGCAAGCCGAAGCCGGTATTGATGCCATAGACGGTGCGTCCTTCGGCTAATACGTCCAACACGGTTTTCTCTGACTGTCCGATGCGTTCATGGCAACTCGGATCCAATTCGATGGGAATATGACGGCGATGAACTTTACGCAAAGTCGCCAAATCCAATTCACCGGGTTTTAGCAATAACTTATTCATGCTCTGCTCCTGTGATCATAGGCAAATCCAAGTGATGTTTGGCTGCACATTCTTTGGCAATGTCATAGCCGGCATCGGCATGACGCATCACGCCTGTAGCGGGATCGTTATGCAACACACGGGCGATGCGCTCGGCAGCTTCGTCGGTACCATCACAAACAATCACCACGCCGGAATGCTGACTGAAGCCCATTCCCACACCGCCACCATGGTGTAAGCTCACCCAAGTCGCACCACCAGCCGTATTGAGCAGCGCATTAAGCAACGGCCAGTCGGATACTGCATCTGAGCCATCCAACATACTTTCTGTTTCACGATTTGGTGACGCAACAGATCCTGAATCAAGGTGGTCACGGCCAATCACCACCGGCGCACTTAACTCGCCAGTGCGTACCATTTCGTTGAAGGCCAAGCCGAGCTTTTGACGTTCGCCTAGGCCAACCCAACAAATACGTGCTGGCAAGCCTTGGAATTGAATGCGTTCACGGGCCATGTCCAGCCAGTTGTGTAGATGAGGATTGTCAGGGATAAGCTCTTTGACTTTCGCATCGGTTTTGTAGATATCTTCAGGATCACCCGAGAGCGCCGCCCAGCGAAATGGTCCAATACCTTGGCAGAACAGGGGGCGAATATAGGCTGGCACAAATCCTGGGAAATCAAAGGCGTTTTTCACCCCTTCTTCCAGTGCCATCTGCCGAATGTTGTTGCCATAGTCCAAAGTCGCCGATCCGGCTGCTTGCAAGGCCAACATCGCTTTGACTTGTTTTGCCATAGAAGCCTTTGCGGCCTTGACCACTGATGCAGGATTACTTTCACGTTTCTCGGCTGCCATCGCCAATGTCCAACCGCTGGGTAAATAGCCATTGAGAGGATCGTGGGCGCTGGTTTGATCGGTTACCACATCGGGTAATTTCGACTGGTGCAAGACTTGTTCAAATACATCGGCCGCATTGCCCAACAATCCCACTGAAATGGCCTTATCGTTCTGGTGAGCTTGCTCAATCATCGCTAAGGCTTCTTCCAAAGACGTCGCTTTGGCATCGAGATAACCGGTGCGGATGCGAAAATCGATGCGACTTTCATCTACTTCCACCGCCAACATGGAAAAGCCAGCCATCGTCGCTGCCAAAGGTTGGGCACCGCCCATTCCACCAAGTCCACCGGTGAGGATCCAGCGACCTTTTGCTTGTCCGTCGAAATGGGTTTTCGCCACGCTCACAAAGGTTTCGTAGGTACCCTGCACAATGCCTTGTGAACCGATGTAGATCCATGAGCCTGCGGTCATTTGCCCATACATCATCAATCCCGCTTTATCCAGCTCGTGAAAATGATCCCAGTTGGCCCAGTGGGGAACCAAATTGGAGTTGGCGATAAGCACTCGAGGAGCATTCTCATGGGTAGGAAACACGCCCACAGGTTTGCCGCTTTGCACCAACAACGTCTCGTTATTATTCAAGCGCTTGAGCACCTCGACAATTTTGTCGTAACACTCCCAATTGCGCGCTGCTCGACCAATACCACCATACACCACCAAATCTTGCGGGTGCTCCGCAACGTCTGGGTCGAGATTGTTCATCAACATGCGCAGTGGCGCTTCGGTTTGCCAGCTTTTGGCATTCAATTTGGTTCCAGTTGGCGCTTTGATAACGCGCGACGGATCATGACGATTCATGTTGTCTCCCATGGTCAAAAATCCAGGTGGCCACCTAATCGGTAGCGATTTCCCGGATGATAAAGTTGTGCAAAGTTCACGATGCCGCGGCTTGAGAAAGTGCGGCGACTGATTTTTAGACAGGGCTGTTGCGCAGGCAGTTGCAAAATCTCAGCAATAAGGCTTTCTGCAAAACATGCCTCGATGATGTGGTCTGCTTCGGTTAGAGGTGCTACCGAATTCAAGTAAACACTGGTTGTGGTTTTACTAAAGTCTTGTTGAAGATACTCCGGAGCCCATTTGGGGTTCACCAAACGATCTTCGAATTGTATCGGTAGAGCGTCTTCAAAATGCACGATTTGCGAATGGAAAATGGTGCTGCCCACGGGTACACCCAACCAGCCGCTTTGCTGCTCATTCGCGCTAATCGACTCTAACTGAATGATTCGACTAGAGTGGCGGTGTCCGCGCTGCTCAATTTCCTGATCAATCGGTGTAATGGTCATCACCGATCCCATTGGCCGGACGTCGCTCACAAAAGTGCCCAGCCCTTTGGTACGCATCAATACGCCTTCCGCTTCCAACTCACTGAGCGCTCGTCTTGCGGTCATGCGACTCACGGCAAACTGCTCAGCAAGTTGATTTTCAGACGGAATACGGTCGCCGGCTTGCAACACTCGATTCTCGATTTGATCGAGTAGCGCTTTTTTAATGGCAATGAAACGAGGCTGCATGATGAACTTCCGTTTGATGGGTCTAATCGCTGCAGAATCTAACTCATTATACTTGTATATACAAGTCGCAATCAGTAAACTGAAGCACCATCATTCGCTATGCAACCATGAGGGCAGACATGTCAGCACAATTTGATTTGGTCATCGATAATCTTCGACTCGCCACGATGACGGCAGGTCCAAATCCCTATGGCCACATCGACGACGGCGTGTTGGCCATTCAAGGCAGTCAGATTGTGTATGCCGGACCGGCTGCTGAATTCTCAGGAAAAGGCAAAGAACATATTGACGGACAGAGACAGTGGGCATTGCCTGGCTTTATCGATTGCCATACCCATTTGGTGTATGGAGGCAACCGTGCCAATGAGTTCGAAAAGCGACTGCAAGGCGTCAGTTATGCTGAGATTGCCCAGCAAGGCGGAGGCATCAAAAGCACCGTAGCGGCAACGAGGGCTGCAACAGATGAACAACTGCTTGCCAGCGCCCTGTCCCGAGCAGAGAAATTAGTCGCAGAAGGGGTCACCTGTATCGAAATCAAGTCTGGCTATGGGCTGGATTTAGAAACCGAAATCCGCATGCTCAAAATTGCCAAGCAGCTCGAGAATCACCTACCCGTGCGGGTAGAGACCACCTATCTGGGTGCTCATGCTGTGCCTCCCGAATTTGCCGGTCGAGATCAGGATTACATCGATTTTGTGTGTCAGCAGGTCATGCCGCAAATAGCCCAACTCAAGTTGGCAAGCGCAGTGGATGTGTTTTGCGAGTCCATCGGTTTTAGCGTGGATCAATGCGAACAGGTCTATCGAACTGCTCATCAACTGGGTTTAAAAATTAAGGGTCATGTTGAGCAACTTTCGGATCTCAAAGGCGCAGTCAAAGCCTGTCAGTACCATGCCCTTTCGGTGGACCACATCGAGTATTTACAATCTGAAGATGTGTCGGCACTCAAAGCGGCAGACACCGTTGCAGTGCTATTACCGGGCGCTTTTTATTATCTTAATGAGACCCAATTGCCCCCCATCGATGCTCTGCGACAACAGGGTGTTACTATGGCGGTGGCAACGGATTTGAACCCGGGCACGTCACCGCTTGCGTCTATACTAGCTGCCGTAAATATGGCCTGTGTTCTGTTCCGGTTGACGCCAGAGGAAGCCATCGCAGGCATCACTCGACACGCCGCCAAAGCTTTGGGGCTGCCGCGCAAAGGTCAGTTAGCAACGGGGTTTGACGCCGATTTCAGTCTTTGGTCTATCGACCATCCTGCTCAATTGGCCCATGAACTCAATACCCATCGCCCATCACAAGTATGGCAAGGAGGACAACGTGTCCGATAATTCTTTATGGCAAGGCCGAGTGGATAGCGAAGACGGTCAGGCGGGCTGGCGATGGCATCAAAAGATAAACCAACATCAATTTGATACCAGTATAGCCCTGCATGGATTCAATTGTGATTTGGGTGTGCAAGCCAACAAAGGACGTATTGGCGCAGCCAAAGGGCCAGATGCAATTCGAGCCGGATTGGCTAATCTGGCATGGCATGGTGATTTTGATGTACTGGACACCGGTAATACCGATGCCTGCGAGAGTTTGACCGAGAGCCAACAACGTTACGCCCAAACTATCACGCAATTGTTAGATCAACACGCTTTTGTAGTAGGGTTAGGCGGTGGCCACGAAATCGCTTTGGGTAGCTACTTGGGTTTGGCGCAACAACGGATGGATAAGATTGTTGGTATCATAAACATCGATGCCCATTTGGATTTGCGCCGCTGCGCGCCCAATGCCAGTTCAGGCACACCCTTTCGCCAAATCCACCAATGGTGTCAAACTCAAAACAAACCTTTCCACTATGCGTGTTTGGGTGTCGCCAAAACCGCCAACACCCCGGCACTGTTCGACTATGCCAAGGAAAGTGGCACCTTGATACTGCAAGACTATCAATGCACTATGCCGAACGCCCAACAACTGCTCAGCCCGATGTTGCAGCAAATCGATACCCTATATCTCACTGTATGTCTTGATGCCTTTCATCAATCGGTTGCGCCGGGCGTCAGTGCGCCATCAGCGGTGGGCATTGAACCTCACTGGGTTCTTAACCTGATCGATTGGTTACACCAAGCAAAATCAGTCTATCATTTTGACTGGACCTTGATGGATGTGGCTGAGATGAACCCGATTTATGATAAGGATCAGCGCACCGCGAAATTGGCGGCACGGATCATTGCTCACAGCGTTGCTCAGTTATAAAGTTCTCAAATGAGACAAACTAAAGCGCCATGTTTGCAGTCAAAAAATAAACTGTGAAATCAACTCAAGCACAGCAATAATAGCGTCAATATTAGTTGGACATACTATGATGATAGGATGAAAGTATGCCCTGAACTCAGGGAGGCCACTTCAAAACTGAAACTATTGCGGAAAAATTAATTGAATATGCTTAAGCACTTTATTTTTGTCAGTCTACTTTGGTTTGCCCAATATTCAGCGGCCGAAAATCAGACCCAAATAGTGATGGGTGTATCAGAGATCCCCTATCTGCTGAGCATGAATAACGATAAAGCAGGCGCATATAACCCAGTTTTGGCAGAGTTGAAGACTGAAAACAAAGCACTAAAATTGTTTTTTATGCCACCCGCGCGAGCTGAAATCATGTTCGATAACCGCGACGTTCATTGCTTGTTTCCTGCCAGTAAAACGACGATTCCAAACTCAGAAAAGTTGATTCAAAGTGCCGCACTGACTTCGGTCGAGGCTTATATTTTTAGCAAAGTAAAATATGTAGATCATCAATTCTTTGAAAATAAAATCATCGCAATTCGAAGAGGTTTTAGTTACGGCAATTTCCGCGATGTACTGCAGGCAAAATATATAGAGTTAGAAGATGATCAAGCTACCTTGCAATTTTTGTTAAAGGGCCGAGCAGACGCACTCATTGGTTATTTACCCGATATTATTGGCGCACAAAAACTGCTCAACATCGCCCCTGATACATTGTTTTACCATAAACCGATTTATATAGCTGAAGAGGCAATAGTGTGCCATGACAGCGCTACGAACCGGGCATTTATCAATAAAGCCAATGTCACATTTAATCGCTGGCGGGAACGTTTAAAGTAAAAGGGATTGACGCAAAATTTTTTAAGCGTCATGAGATGGGATGCAGTTTAGAAATAGCCGTCCCATGTCGCTTCCATTGTCGCCCTGGCCTCTTCGATGGTTTTGGCACGATACAAACCGATTTCTTTCACAACAATACCAAATCGAGATAGCTTGTTTAGTGCATCCTCGACTTCGAAATCGATGTCGAATTGAAAGCGTTTTGAAAACCATTGTTCAATACGTTCATCCAATTGCTCAGCAGACAGTGCGTCTTCACTCAACAGTAAAAAATAGTAGGCTAGAATCGCCTCTTTGCACTCCTCTTCTTCTGCCGCATCAATGAGATGATGAAACACACCAGCATTGTTATCGAGGTTTTTGAAATATAAATTATCTGCCAGCGCCTTCATAAACTTCAGCTTACGGTTTTTGAATTTACTCCACTCTTTGAAAATAAAACCGCCCAATACCCCAGCTCCAACGCCAAGGGCAATCAACTCTTGAGTTCCAATGGTGACTTGCTTATCTGACAATCCAAGCCAGTAGCTGAATAGACCCGCCAACAGAATTAGTGAAGCGCCCAGTTTGGTCACCAACACCACTGCGCCACCCACCAAAGCGGAGCCGCCGATAATGGCTTTATCCAATGTGCGCATGCGCACTTCACTGTTAGGAAACAGCATCTCTAAATCTGCTTTTGGAACGTTTTGAAACAGTTTAATGATGGTAGAACCCGGCTCGAAAAGCAGCGTTCCTCGATCATTTTCCTCAAAGTAGTCGGCGTCTTTAAACTTGATGTAGACCGCGACTTTATCGTAGTTGGTGAAGGTCAACTCGCGCTTTCTAAGACCAAACCAACTGCGAATCGTCTCTGTTTTCTGGTAATCTCCCCGACGATAAAATACCACTTCAGCAAAATCGTTAAACTCGACTTCCAGTCGCACCTTAAACAAAGATTCCTCTTCCAGCGCCTCTTGCAGATCTTCCTCGGTCACTTTTTCATAGTTAGCAGCATTGAGTACCGAGGCAAAGTGTTTCGCGAAAGTTTGCTGCTTGATCTGCAACTGTTCTTTATCCAACGGCTGTAGTGGCAAAGTATCGGAGTTTGGGTCAAAGGGCGCGTAGTTGTCTTTGAGTACTTCGAGCATTTTGTGGTAATCAAAATGCAACGTGCTCACAATGATTTGGCATAACTGCTGAAAGGCTTGTTTTTGTGGTTCGCCAAATGGACTGTCTTGAATACAAGCGTTGATAAGGTCGGTTTTTCGCACCGGGATAAATCTGTCTTTTCGAATACTTTGCGCCATGATGTGTTCGACAAGAGTGCCATTCAAGGGTCAATTATCGGTTAAAGATACTCGATTCAAGGCGCTGATTATACCGGCAAATTCGAAAAATTTAGCTGACACCCTTGATTACCATCGTTTAACCGGCCAATGCATGCAACCACTGTGGATTGTGTTAGTCTTGCATACATAACCCCAGCCCAGACTGTTGAGCCAAGATGTTGTCCAGTTTGAGCGAACAATATTTGTGGATGTTTATTGATGCAGTCTCGCCCTTTTCCTGAAATGAATACTGAACGATTGAAGCTCGATCAGTTGCTGCACACTGATACCGAAGCATTGTATGGGATTTTTTCCGACCCTAAGGTCATCGCTCACTACGATGTAGAACGCTTTACCGAGGTTGAGCAAGCCTCTCGCTTGGTTGACTATTTCGATGCTCGATTTGCCGATGACAGTGGCATTCGATGGGCCATAAGAGATCCAAAAACCAAGCAATTACTCGGAACCTGTGGCTATACCAACTGGAACCCCTATGACCACAGCGCCGTGTTGGGTTACGAACTTGCGGCTGATCAATGGGGCAAAGGTTATGCGTATGAAGCGGTGCGAGCCATCGTTGAGTACATCTTTAGCGAGCAATTTCATTTCTACGTGCATCGGGTTGAAGCCCTGGTGCTGCCACAGAATCAGCCATCACAAAAACTACTGAGCAAGCTGGGATTCCATAAAGAAGGCACGTTGCGTGGCAAGTGTTACTGGAACGGCGCGTTTCACGATATGGACATGTTCTCATTGTTGCGTGATGAGATGGAAGTCAGTGAAATTTAGATGAGGGATGCTTCTGCTCCAGCAAGTTTGCTATCTTTATGGTGTATTGCAATCTTATGGAGGCATTTGGCTGAGCCAATCTGTTCCGATTTTAATGGCTAGACTCCTTTGAAACCGACAACGCTGATTGAGATTTTTCTGAATGAAATATCATTTTGATGAGTTTGTTTTAGATACTGAGTCACGCAATTTGTATCGTGGCCAACAGCAATGTGCATTGGAGCCGCTGGCATTTGATGTTCTGCTGCATTTATGTTCAAACCCTCATCATTTAGTGACCTCAGATGCCCTTTACGAACGACATTGGCCCAATGTTGTTGTGACGCCAAATTCGCTCACTCGGGTAATAGCGCAAATTAGAAAAGTCTTGGGTGATGATCACCGAGCACCGCGGTTTATTGAAACTATCCCCAAAACCGGATATCGGTTTATCGCTGACGTTAAGCAAGCCAAATCTGATTCTCAAGCTAAAGATTTTACATTTCATCGATGGGTAGCACTCATTGTCATACTTTGCACTCTGTTTTTGGGTATTGCGCTCTGGCCATCCAATCAACAAAACCGCGAACCCATAACCTTGGTTGTTTTTCCCTTCGAAAGCGAAGAATCGATTGATTTCACCGATTCTTTTTCACAAGAGTTGCTGGAAGAATTCTATGCTGTAACTGACATCAAACTAAGGAGTTTTCTTACAGCAGAGCAAGCACTGTTAGAGTTGAAAGAGCCTTTGAAAGCAGCGGCTTCTATTGGTGCCAGTCACTACATTACTGGCAAAGTGGAACAAGTGGCGAAAAGCAAAGAACTCATTTTTTACACTGAACTCATTGAAACTGACACCTCCCATGTCGTGTGGAGTCAACGCAGCGTAAAGTCTTTTGATTCTCAAGCATCTTGGCCAGTAGAAGTAAGGTCCAAAGTGTTAGAAGCACTTGTTGGCCTACCAATACAATCCTTTGACGCACCAGCAATGGACTCGCCCGCCCCTGAGGCTTACCGTCTGTATTTGAAAGCAAAATACATATGGTTACAACGGGGAAAACGGCCAATGTCAGAAGCCGTATATCTTCTCAAAGAGGCAACCACAATCGACCCCAAATTTGCCGCCGCATGGGACAGCCTAGCTGCCGCCCTTATAAGTTGGGGTACCTACGAAGATGTTCCCGAAACCGTTGAAGAGGATGCCAGAGCCGCGGCCAAGCAGGCAATCAAACTCGACCCAAGCGTTTCCTTTTCATACTTTTTGCTTTATCAGGAAGCGTATAACGCCAAGAACTATCCACAAGCGTTTGAGTACGCGAAGAAAATGAAAAGTAATGCTCCCAATAATGCCATGGCGGTTTATTGGTACTCCAACGCTCTAAGAGAGTTGGGTCATATGGACGATTCTATGGTGCAACTTCGCGAAGCAGTGGAAATTGACCCAACAATTTGGGTTCCACTGGCCGACTTTGCGGTGACGATTATGCATGCAACTGGGCCGGAACCAGTAGACCAAACCCTCAACCAGTTGTGGAATGAAGGCGCCCGTGCACTTTGGTTGTGGCGCGCCATTTTCCAAGCAAAACTCCTATCGAATCAACTTCAATCAATGCAAAACTGGCGAAAAGAAGTAGAGTTGTCTGGCGCTTACAAACACCTAGTTGAACTCGAAATGGAATACGCCAACCACAAACGGGTTAACCAAGATGCACTTGTTGCTTTAATGGAGGATGAGACACTTTCACAAGTTGACCATCGCACTGTTATCTTTAGTCTGCATTATATGCAACAAGCCGATTTGTTTTTTGAGTACGTTAATTCGCTTATCGACACGGAGCAAGGGGTTGCCATTTATGCACTGGCAGTGCTTTCTCCGCCATTTATAAATGATCCCAGAATGATAAAAATTTTTGCACGTCTCGAATTGTTAGACTATTGGCAGCAAAATTCGGTCGACGATTTTTGCGTCTATGACAACCAACAATGGCGGTGTAATCAATACCAATATCAGTTAACTCAAAAGGACAAAAACATTCTCAAAAACTAGTTTTTACCCTTCATCATCTTTTCATCACAGAATCATCACTTCTCTTCAAGCCACACTATACCTAGCCTAGAAAGCAATGACATTTTGCTCTTTGGCCCGTTTAAATACCACTTGAAAGGATTTGATTATGAAAAGTATGTACAAACTTACGCCTCTTTTTATGGCTATTTTGTTGGTGATTACATTTATTGGATTTTGGCCTTCATTCTTTAGTCGACTTGGGGAAGCACCACTTACTCATCTTTTGCACGGTTTCACGAGCACAATTTGGATTGTGATTCTAGGAGCCCAAGCATGGTTGATAAACGCTCACAAGCCCAGCATTCATCGCACTCTAGGCATTACAGGTTTGATGATTGCGCCAATCATGATAGCCGGATTTGCGATGATAAATTTAGACTCTGCGCACAGAACAGCCCAAGGGGCATCAATGTTCGCAAAATTGTTCTCTGCGCCGCTGATGATTTTCGATTTGATGTTTTTACCCATAACCCTTGGATTAATTTATCTTGCTTTGAAGTACAGAAAGAACCTCGCACATCATGCCGCGCTCATGATTTTGACTTGTTTTGCATTAATCGGCCCTTCACTTTCGCGCTTGTTGGTCAATTATGTGCCTGGGTTTTTAGTCACGGGGCCAGACACCATGAGCAACTTCAGTACTTCCCTATGGTTTAGCATGCTGCTGACTATCGTGTGTATTGGAATTATTGCTTTAAAAACTAAAGTCGAGCGGAAGGTTTGGTTGACCGCGTTTTTCATCTACCTAATTACGTTCATATTGTACTTGAGTGCGGGTCAAACCGAGGTTTGGAAAGAATTCGTAATTTCGCTTTCAGCACTAAACTACGCCACTGTGTTTTGGCTCGTATTGGTCTTTTCTACTGGAATTATCTGGCTTGGATGGGAACAAGGGAAGGCCGTCAAGCGTAGCATAAAACGCCACAATTAGCTTAGGTTACCTTTGGGGTCAAGGAACGACCCCCTTTTGCATACGGGCGACTTGACAGTTTTGCCTTCGGGGTTAAGCTACCAGTAATAATCCTGTCGCCATGAGCATACATTTTTAATATGACAAAGCTGAATTGGTCTTCATTCTCTGCTGTTGCGATGAACTTGAATGAACGATAAAAGCAAACGTTCTCCCAGTCAGTGGATCGATCTTCTCGCCGAGGAGGAACTCCCGGCCATCACTTCTATTGCCGTGGTGCTCGACAAATTTGCCAACGATGATATTTCCTCTATCCCCAAGCTAACCAAGGTCATTTTGCATGACCAAGCATTATCGTCCTGTCTATTAAAAGTTGCCAACAGTGCCATTCGATCGCCCCGCAAAAAAGTCACAACCGTGTCTCGAGCGGCCATCGTATTGGGCATACAAGCGGTAAAGAATATTTGTTTGACCGCTAAGGTGCTGGACCGATTGCTCAAGTGCCAAAACCTGTCCCCAGAAGTTTATGACCGACTGATGAAATTAATGGCCAACGCCTTTTATGCCGGCCAACTGGCCCGAATAATGGTGCCGAACCATGAAGAATCCACCCAAGAAGAGGTGTATTTGGCGGCCATGATGTACCACATAGGAGAAACCTCGTTCTGGAGTACAGGTTTACCCATTACCGACAAACTCATCGAAAACGTGGATATGCCAGAGGCGGATTTTCAGCGTTACTGCGCCTCTGTCACGGGAGTAAGATTTCAAGATATCAGCATTGGTTTAGCCAAGCGCTGGAATTTGGGAGACTTGTTAGTCAAAGCGTTGGACAACCCTCAAGCCAGAGCGGTAGAGATGAACATCATCAATTTGGCCAATCGGCTGACCAGCGCTATCTCTGCAGGTCAATCTGGGCCATTGATGGATAAGCTGCTCACAGAAATGTCTGGGATCATGAAGATTGATGTGGCGAAAGTGAAGAAACACATAGAATCTACCCGGGACTTTGCCACCGAAATGCTCAACTCTTACGGCGCATCGGTATTAACCAGCTACATCAAACCATTACCGCTGGATAACAGCAATCAAGAAGCCGCGCCTATCCCAGTCATCGCGCAACTCAGCACAGAGCAAGGCCTGCTCGCTATGACCAAAGAAATTAACCAGTTGGTGAAAAACAAAGGCAAAATAAACGACTTTTTGGTGTCGACCTTGCGCAACATCGCCATTGTTTTAGATTTTGAACAGTGTTCCTTTTGGGCCTTAAACAAAGAACGCAACCGCTTGGACTGCCGCATGACCTTTGACGAGAAAGGGCAGCCAGTGATGCTCTCAGGTAGCGTAGCAGTCGGGCACATAGAGAATGTCTTCTCCCTTGCACTGAAAAAAGATGAAGCCACCGAAATTGATATTACGCGCATGGACCATGTGGCCATTAGTGCTGATTTAGAAGCGGTGGTCAATCGCGGCCCCCTTTGTATTTTTCCAATCAAACTGAATGACCGCCCCATCGGCTTGGTGAGTGCGCAAATGGTCACCACTCGTAGGAAGCTCGATCCCTATCAAGTGGCCCATTTGAGCTTTGTTCTTGATCATCTTAATTTGTGTTTGTCGATGGCATCGATGCGTTAACTTGCACACCTACAGAAGTTAAACCGAGTGTGCTTTCCACTTTCCGCGCCGAAAGATCACAACCCCCACAACCGCTAAGCTGGATTGGGCAAGCATAATTGCCCAAAACACCCCCTCGGCACTTAATTGGAAGGATTCTGCCAACGCCAGTGCCAATGGGATCTGCAACAACCAGAAACAAACAAAATTAATCTTGGTCGGTGTCATAGTGTCACCCGCACCATTGAACGCTTGTACCACTATCATGCCAAAACCGTAAAAGCCGTAGCCGTAAGCAATGTAGCGCAAACAAGCTACTGCGGCAGACACAACTTGCGGATCCGTGGTGAACAAGGCAACCACGTTGGGCGCGAAAAAGATAAACAGCGCGGCAATGGTAACCATAAACACCACATTGTAGCGCGCCACCTTCCATACTGACTGCTCCGCACGTTCAGCTTGACCCGCCCCGAGGTTTTGTCCCACTAAAGTCGCTACAGCGTTGGCCAAACCCCAGGCAGGTAGAATGGTAAACAGAATGATGCGAATGGCGATAGTATACCCTGCCACCGCAGCACTGCCATAGGTAGCCACAATCCTTACCATAACCATCCAACTAGCCGTAGCCACCAAAAATTGCAATATTCCGCCCATCGAAACTTTTACCACAGACCACATTAAATCAAACTTGGGTCGCAAGTGGGCAAGGGATAATTGGATCCGACCAAAATGACCACGCAAGTGGTAAAGCTGATACAACACCCCAACGCCGCGACCAATGTTGGTGGCCACTGCCGCGCCGGTCACGCCCATTTCTGGGAAAGGCCCGATACCCAAAATTAACAGTGGATCGAGGACAATGTTGATGCCATTAGCCAGCCACAATGAACGCATAGCAACGGAAGGATCGCCCGCTCCGCGAAATATTGCATTCATCAAGAACAGATACAAAATGGTGATGGAACCGCCGAGCATAATTGAGATATAGCCACTACCCTGTTCCACTACAGAGGCACTTGCCCCCATTAAACGCAAAATCTCTGGCCCCCAAAAAATTCCAATCATTGCGACTGCTAGCGACATTAACATGCCGATCCACAGCGCTTGCCCAGCCACTTTATTGGCCTCTTCCAAGTTGTTTGCTCCCACCCGTCTGGCGACCAGCGCGGTAACCCCCATACTCAAGCCAATGGCCACAGCATATAGTAGTGTGAGTACCGCTTCGGTTAAGCCCACTACCGTAACCGCTTCAAAACCAAGACTGGCGACAAAAAAGATGTCCACTACCGCAAAGATGGATTCCATGGCCATTTCCAACACCATGGGTACCGCCAACAAAAATGCCGCAACACCAATGGAACCTTGGGTGTAGTCGTAGCGCACCTTTCCGGAAAGTGCTTGTTTAAATAGCGCCCAGAGGTTTGGACGCGGAGTTGAATTAGAATGCATATCTGTTACCTACGAAGCTGATAAAACGTCAGCAAGAAAATCAAAAAATGAGGATTTGCGGCTGTAGCTTCGAAACGGAAAACAGGGATGGAAAAGGTATTACTGTGGTCCAGTACGAAGGATTAAGCCAAAGTCAGCACAAGGGCTGTGCGGGTTGGATTGTTCATGGCTTTAATCTCCGAAATGACGAGTGAACAATGTGCGCAATAATCAATCGCATGTCAAGACTCACGAAAGCAAAACTGGACTTTTCATCGAATCTTTTTAGTTGCGAAGTTTTTTCCTCTCGCTACACTATCGTAAGAGGTCGGACAGCACCTCAGAAGTTGCACTGAAAAGGAACCTGTATGAATAAAGTCATCGCATCCCTGCTTTTAATCCTAGTTTGCCAATTTGCCTCCGCAGAAATTCTGCCGGTTGAGCAGTTTTCCAAACACAGTGATTATTTGGATATGAAAATTTCGCCAGACGGTAAGCATTTGCTTGCGCGAGTGCACTACGAGGGTGAAGTTAGCCTAATTATTCTTGACTCTTCGACCATGAAAATTGTCGGTGGGGTAAAACCTCTTGAAGGGGACTCTATCCATTCTGCCCATTGGATCAGTAATGAGCGAGTGATGTACCAGTTTGCTGAGAAAAGGGCCAGACTCGATGCGCCCTTGCCGACTGGTGAACTATTTGCCATCAATATTGATGGCAGTCGCAAGGAAATGCTCTATGGTTTCCGAGCTGGCGAATATACCGGCGGTTCCCGTATCAAGAAGAAAGAGTCTACCCGCGCCACACCGCAACTGATTAGTGTGCTAGAAGACGACGAAGACCATGTTTTGATCATGGAATTCCCTTGGTCGCAACAAGGACCTTATCTATATGACTTGCGAGAAAAACATACAACAATCAGTAAACTCAACGTGTTTAATGGCAGAAAAACCGAAGTGGAAATTTTGCCCAACCCTGGTGCGCAAGCAGTAGCAAATGCACAAGGTGAAATTCGTTTTATGCGATGGACGGACGAGCAGAATGAACCTCATGGGGCGTTTCGCGAAAACCAGAGTGCACCTTGGGTTGACATAAAAGACGCATTTAATACCAATCTAGATTTAGTCCCCGTGACCTTGAGTAAAGACAGTAATAAAGTTGTACTGTCAGGTAGATTGGGCGCAGAACAATTTTCTACTCTTTATGCGTTAGATATTAAAAACAAAAAGCTTGAGCCGCTATTTTCCGATCTAAGCGCAGACATCGCCTACACCATGTATGATCGCGTTAAAGGCATACCCGTCGTCGCGACCTCTTATCCAGGCTTGCCGCAATATCACTATGTAGAGGGCGAACAACTTGCTACTTTGCATGGCTTGTTGGTTGAAGCATTTGGCGGACAAAACGTTTATATTTCTGGGTCTACAAAAGATGGGAAAACACTCCTGCTCCACATCAGCAGCGACTCCAATCCCGGCGAATACTATTTATTCGATACTGAGAAAATGGATGCCAAGTTTTTATGGGCCAACCGCTCATGGCTTGACCCTAGAAAAATGGCCAAGACCCAAAGTATCAAATTCACAACTAAGGATGGCTTGGATATCTACAGTTATCTAACTCTTCCGACGAATCCTGACGCAACGGCAAAACCACCGCTAGTTACCATGGTGCATGGCGGCCCGCATGGCCCATACGACACTTGGGGATTTGACGGTATGGTGCAGTTCTTGGCCAATCGAGGGTATGCCGTATTGCAAGTAAACTTTCGAGGTTCAGGCGGGTTTGGTAAGGCATTTGAAGAAGCCGGTTACCGTCAGTGGGGCGGTAAGATGATTGATGACATTACCGACGCCACTCAAAATGTAGTCGACCAAGGTTTAGTGGACGGCAACAGAATGTGCATCTACGGCGCAAGTTATGGCGGCTATGCAGCTCTGATGTCGGTAGTGCGCCAGCCAGACTTATTTAAGTGCGCCATCGGTTATGTGGGCATTTACAATCTTGAGTATGCCTATACGGACAGCGACATCACCATGCGTAACCAAGGTACAAACTATTTGAAAGACGTCATTGGCACAGATAAAACCGAGTTGGCCCGATTTTCACCGGTTCACTTTGCCGATAAAATCAAAGCCAATGTGTTCTTGATCCACGGCGAGAAAGACGCCCGTGTGGCAGTGCGAAACTCTGAGGATATGCGTGACGCATTGGTCAAAGCAGGCAAACAGGTGCCTTACTTGAACTTCAGCAACAGTGGTCATGGGGTTTACGACGAGGAAGGTCGCAGACTCTTATACTCGGAAATTGAGAAGTACCTCGCCCAACAACTCTAATGAATACGCCGCTCCACTCGGAGCGGCGTTTAAACATTAAAAGGGCACGGTATATTGGCGAACTGTAGTGTTGATTGCTTTCAATGCATCTTCGCTTAGAGTCAAATCAAAGGCAGCGATGTTTTCTTTGAGTTGCTCCATCGTTGTCGCACCAATGATGGTTGAGGTAACACCGTCCACTTGATCACACCATGCTAAAGCCAATTGTGACGGCGTGATTTCAAATTGTCTGGCTAAATCTACATAGGCCTGCACCGCAGCATTAGACAGTTCAGTATTGCGGAACAATCCCATACGCTGAACAATGGTCCAGCGGCTCCCTTCAGGGCGCTGACCATTCAAATATTTTCCGCTTAGCATGCCCCCCGCCAAAGGCGACCAAGGCAAATACGCCACCTTTTCATGGACACAGGTTTCCACCAAGAAAGGCCAGTCTTTGCTGTGCAACAAGTTAAACTCGTTTTGAATAGAAACCATACGGGGCACAGCATATTGCTCTGAAAGCTTGATGTACTGGCTGATCCCCCAACTGGTTTCATCAGACAGGCCGCAGAATCGAATTTTGCCCGCTTTTACACAGTCATCCAATGCTTGGAGAATCTCCAACATGTTGTCTTTTTGCTTTTGGGTGTTGGCCTCACTGAATTTCACATCATTCGGGAAGTGTTTACCAAAGTGAGGAAACGGTCGATTCGGCCAATGCAGTTGGTAGAGATCGATATAGTCGGTTTGCAAGCGCTTGAGTGAAGCGTCTACCGAAGCGATCACACTTGGGCCATCAATCGGGCCGCCGCCTCGCACATAACCAATGCCCGGACCGGAGATTTTGCTGGCCAGAACAAACTCACTTCGCCGGTTGGGGTTAGCCGCAATCCAGTTGCCAATGATGGTTTCAGTGCCACCGTAAGTTTCTTCGACGGGCGGCACCGGGTACATCTCGGCGGTATCGATAAAATTGATCCCTTGCGACAGAGCATAATCAATTTGTTGGTTAGCTTCTTGTTGGGTGTTCTGTCGTCCCCAGGTCATTGTTCCAAGGCAGACTCTCGATACCTCGATACCACTGCTGCCTAATGCGCTGTATTCCATTGTCTTGTCCTGTGCAGTTCGGTTGTTCTAGTCAATATGCCATGGCTTGGGAAAAAGACCAATTGCGTGGCATTACTTTAACTTAACGGATGGGTATAATGGCGTTTTACTTTCACCTTTGGCCTTGGCCAACGACGCAGGTTCCCATCAACATGAGCGAACAACCCAGTAAACGACTCAATAAATACATCAGCGAAACGGGTTTGTGCTCACGCAGAGAAGCCGACAAACTGATTGAACAGAATCGCGTCACCATCAACGACAAGCTGCCCGAACTGGGTACCAAAGTGTTTCCCGGAGACACCGTCAAAGTGGATGGCAAAACCATTGGTGCCACCGCAAAAGATAAGTCGGACCGAGTCTATATTGCCTATCACAAGCCGATTGGCATTACCTGCACCACCGAGCGTCATGTGAAAGGCAACATCATCGATGCCATCAATCATCCTGAGCGCATTTTCCCCATTGGCCGACTCGATAAGCCCTCCGAGGGTTTGATCTTGCTGACCAGCGACGGCGATATAGTGAATAAGATATTGCGGGCAGAAAACGCCCACGACAAAGAATACGAAGTCACCGTCAATCAACCTATCAGTGAGCGTTTTTTGCAACGAATGGCCAAAGGCGTGCCGATTTTAGGTACGGTCACCAAGCCATGCCGAGTGACGCCCATGGGCAAGTTTCAGTTTAAGATTATTTTGACTCAGGGATTGAACCGACAGATTCGTCGTATGTGTGAATTTTTGGGCTACGAGGTGACTAAGTTGAAACGCACTCGGATTATGCATATTGATTTAGCGCGGTTGCGGCCGGGTCAGTGGCGAAATTTGAGTGAAGTAGAAATGGAGCAGTTGAATAAAGCATTGGTGGGCTCGAAAAAAACCCACCAATGAGTAGCTAGATTACGATAATTTCAATGCAGGCAGTCTTTGCTGCACTGGCTCAGGCATGTAGCCCATTATGAACTGACGGCAGTTGTGCCAGAAGGCAGACAACAGCAACAAGGTAGAACCAATACAAATACCTGTTACCGCGAAGCTGTATGTCACCATACCGTAAGTTTCCATCAAGCTTGAGAAGGCGTAGATAACGTAAACCAGTGCCGACACCATGATGGCTCTGCGATCCACCGCGATAGACACTAGGGCTAGCACCACGTAAAGGGCCAATACCACCAATGAAATCATCAAACCACCTTCGCCGTGCAACACACCTAAAGAAGAGAAGATAGGGTGCACAATCATCGGTGCTGCGACTAAGTGCAACCAGAAGGCCACATCAGAAGAGCGAGTCTGCCTTACGCGATCTTGACCGTCCCAATGCATCGCCAATCCGAACACCAACAAACCACAGACCAATACCACGTTATTCACGTAATACAGCATGAAAGGTAGGTAATAAATCACTGCTGCGGTGACAAAAGCACTCAACGCTGCTACACCCGCTGCCACAGTAATGGGCACTCGGAAGCGCAACCAGTGGATATACGCAGCGATTGAGGTAGCCAAGCCGGCTATTACCAGAGAGAGTTCGGTTGGATTTTCCTGAAATAGCATGGGCACCGAAGCCACACCACCTAAGAAGGATAAAAGCAGCGCAATTGCAGGTAATGCCATCTTGCGTTGTTTGACGAAATACTCAGCCAAACCCCAAGAGGACACAGCCACAGCAACGCCACCTAAAGGGGGCGTGATACTAAAGCCTAGCCACGCCAAAGAGGCAATCAACAAAGCACTGGCGATCACCACAAACACATCATTGAAACCGCTGATTAAGCGAAAGTTTTCCTCATCAATCGAAGGACTGTTGCGCATCTCGTTGATGTGCTTACGGAAAGCGTCTACCGATTGCTGAGAAAAAATCTGCTGCCCAACGGCTTGTTGCAAATCTTCATCTGTATACATGTTGTTATTCCTAATAAAAAGGGTTCAGACCAACAGAGCAAATATGAGGCCAGATTTATTTTTCTTATTTTTCAATAGCTTAATAATTCAACAAGTTAACAGTTTGTAAACTTCACAGCAAATTAGCGAAAATACCCAATGCAGTGGTGAAATTGACCGCAACCAACCCCATATCCGAGTAAAGCCGTTTTTGAGGAAATCATCATGCATGTTGTCTGTTCAGACTGCCAAGCAGTCAATCGCGTCCCACAAGACAAACCCGCTACCGAGGGCAAGTGCGGGAAATGTGGCAATGCACTGCTCACAGGCAAACCCACCAACCTCACCGAGCAAAGCTTCTTCCGCTTTATCGAAAAGAACGATTTACCCATTCTTGTTGATTTTTGGGCCGACTGGTGTGGTCCCTGCAAAATGTTCGCGCCAGTATTTGAAAAAGTGGCCAGCTATTCACCGCAAATTCGATTTGCCAAAGTCGACACCCAAACCCACCCCAACGTTAGGGCTCAAGCTGGGATCCGCAGCCTGCCAACCTTAGTGTTGTTTCAACAGGGCAAAGAAAAAGCGAGGATTTCCGGCGCATTGAACGAACAACAATTGCGACAATGGCTGGTGCAAGAAATGCAAAAGGGCTAGGCTTTCAGAACGCGCGCGAGTCCTTCCCTAGAAGCTCCAACTTTGTCATCCCCGCACGCTTGTGAGCGGGGATCTATTGAACAGGCCGACTATATCAAACAAGGCGCAATCTTTAGGACAATGTCGAAATAGCATTTTTCGCTCCCGACATAGCAGTTTTTAAAAAGTGACATTGTATGCTGACGCAGTCCTCACGCTCATCCGAAACCCTAGAACGGTGCGACCTAGGTTAAAAGTCAAAAGCGACACCCCACACAGGATAAATTCAAAGTATTCGTGCACTGCCAAACCCGAGTGATAAACACCAGCAAAGAGTTCTACCCCACCGAATAGCAATACCAACGCAACCGAGCTATCGACCTACCCATAGACACCGAAGTCAACGAAGTTGTGATACAGCAATGTTTACTGCTGGCGTTGAGTAGTTATGGGTGCAAGTGTTGACGGAGCAATTGTAAAAATAGGTCTTATCTAAAACCGTCGCTGGGCAAATCTGGAATTAGCCCATTTTCAGTTCGTTTCTTCTTTTTTCTATCTGGATCGACTTCAAAACACTCATCTGGCACAGTAAAATCTGACGCGGTCCCCCCACCTGAAATCAACTCGCATTCACTTTCTGATAAGCTACGAACATTGTAATTCTGCTGTTTCATATTAAACTCCTAGTTCTGCGGGTATTTATGTACCCTCATAAATGTAACGTGCTGTCCTTTCAAGTTAGTTCTAATAAGTTTGTGCATTTTAGATGTTGGGACACTTTAGTGTAAAAGTGAGACAAACGAACTATGCGCAAACTGATAAAGTATATTCTCATACTTGCAAGTACCTTTATGAGTGCTGCCTCTATGTCATCCTCGGTAAAATCACTCGATGGTCACCCACTCGGATTAGTGTTTTCAATTCACCTCAGTAAAGATGCAATTTGGATATCAAGTGAAAATGGGTTATTTCACGTACAAGGTATTCATGTTCAAAAAATAGACTTTTCAAATACAGAGATAGAGGGCATTGATATTGAAGATACCGTCGATATATCTCCAACCAGAGTCTTACTGACTACGTTTGGGAAAGGTATATACATCCTGGAACAAGATAAAAATCAAGTCACAAACCTCAGTATCGACTTGGACAACCCCGACAAGAATATAAACAACTGTGATGATATATCTAAAGGGACTCATGTAGCCTATGTCTCCTGCGGAAAATACTTGATAAGAGTCAATTACGACGACTTATCCACTGACATTATTTCTGACCAACTAGATGTTCATACCGACACCCCTATATCAATAACTCAAAAACATTCTGAGCAATTGTTCTTTATAGGTTCTGAAAACAGAGTTTTTACTTATATTGATGGGAGTGTCAAAGAAATCAGCATTGGCCAATACGCTCCAAAGTCAATCCTATATACTTCCTCAGATAAATTGCTGATTGGTACTAATGGTTATATTTTAGTTTTTGACAAAAACTACAATTTGATAAATGAGATCGACGTTGGTTGCTGCAATCCGGTTAGAAACTTAATTGAAAACAAAAGTGGCAACATACAATTCTTCAATGGAAGATTGAGGGAATTCGATATTGAAAATGGCTATCAGTCTCGAGATGCTATCGCAAGTGAAAGTCTGAATGCTTTGATTGTAAATATATATGATATTGCAATTGATTCTTTTGGAAATACGATTATCGCAGCCCCACTCGTTGGAGTTTACTCAATTTCAAATATCGAGAACACTAATAAATCTAACACGATTATACACAAAAATACCTCCAACATTCAGTTTTCGGCAAATGTTGAGGAACTGGGAATTTTGATTGGCATTTCAAATGATATCGTTCTGAAACTATATAGCTCAAGCTCATTGCAACTACTAAAATCAGACATAGGTTTTGGAACAGCTGTACTAGTTAAAGCTGCTAATGAAATATATCTGGGTATAGAGGGGCTGGGATTAGTCAGATCTAGTCTCGTCAAAGTAAAAGGAGATAGATACGAACTCACTATAAAAGATGTAATCTACGGTGAGAAAGATGGGATTATAACGTCAATTTCAAAGTATCACGATAGGATATTATTCTCAATCGAGGGAGGCGCAAGCCCTGGATTAGTGCTAATTGACGTAGAAACAAAACAAAAAGACTTTATTGTTTCGGGCGAACATATTGACGTTGCAACTGTAACCTCTAACAACAATGTATTGGTTGCTCCCCGCTTTACGCTTCAATCGACAAACTACCCCCAACATAATCTTACAGTTCTTAATATTGACGAAGAATCTGCAAGCCCTGCATATTTTAAAAATTGCCTAGTTGAGGACGGCCAAGGCAATATTTGGATGTGTACAGATGGAGGAGGATTAATTGTCTGGGATCCCCAAACGAGAAGTACTTCTAAAATTGATCCCAGATTTACAGCTAATTCTCGGTTTATTAGAGAAGTTGTAGAAGATTCAGAGGGCTTTCTTTGGATTATGACGAATAAAGGACTAGTTCGTTATGACCATCAAAATAAAACATCGTTCTTGCTCGGAGAGGAAGAGGGCATTTCCGATGTAGATTTTGAAATTTCAGCGTCTATAAGGCTTCCCAATGATAAAATCCTTATCGCTGGTGATACACAAAACTACGTAATAGACACAAAAACAGCTAATGAAATAATCAACATTAGATTAACTCAGCAGACGGTAGCGCAGATTGTTGAGCTAACCACTCTGAGCGGTAAAGTTATCGAACTTGTAAAAAAAGAATCTTCTGAATTAGGTTTTCCGGCGCTGTTCGATAATATCGAGATAAACGAGGATGATACTAATCTCAAATTTAAATTCGCAACAAGCAACTTTCTAGACCGTGAAGTTTTAGGCTACGAATATAGACTAATGGGTTTCGAGAACCAGTGGCAATATTCAACTCCACAAAATGCAAATGTTACATACTCCTCTCTTCCAAGTGGAGATTATGTTTTTCAACTGAGAGTCAAAGACCCCAAAAGCCAAGCATATCAACCTCCTACTCAATTAAAAATTAAGGTTAATCCACCCTTTTGGCAAACTTGGCAGGCGTATTCTGCATACGCCGGTATAGGGTTAATTTCATTTATCCTCGCAGTGAAGATTAAGAACGTACTGCAAAAAGCCATACGATCTAAATTAGAGACTTCGATAAGAAGGGCTACTATAGATTTGGCTGAAAGTGACAGCCAAATTGGAAGTTTACTTCGCAGAAAGGAATCATTATTCGCGAGCGCATCTCATGAGCTCAGGACCCCACTAACTCTGATCAATTCCCCACTCGAAAAGCTCGAAAAAACGATTTTAGCTCGGGCCGAAAAGGACAGCATCAAACAGTTAGACTACATAAAAATGATAAAGGCGAATACTCTAAGATTAACCGACTTAGTTGACCAAATATTGGAACTATCAAAACTTGACTACAAGATTTCAGAGAATAGAGAAGTTTATCAATTAGATGTCGCGATTCAACGATTAATCGGTGTGCTGAATCCAATGGCCGAAATGAAAGGCATAGCGATAAAGAGCAGCATTACTGGTAAAGCATGTGGCGAATTGATTCCTAACTCGTTGGACAAAATACTATCAAATATCATTGTCAACGCAATTAAATATACTCCCGACTTCGGTACCATTGTTGTCAATTCATATATAGAAGCTGAGTTTTTTAGGATCGACATTGAGGACAATGGACCCGGCATTGAAAAACAGGACTTAGAGGTCATTTTCAAGCGTTTTACGCGGTTGGAAAATTCAAGGAATACTAGCGGTTCTGGACTAGGTTTAGCGCTTGCAAAAGAACTTACAACTTTAAATGGAGGAGATATTTTAGTAGAAAGCGAGTTAAATCAGGGTACATGCTTTTCTATTAAGATTCCCACATCCGATAAAAAATGCACGACATCTAAAAATTCCGATTTCCTAAGTCACTTGGAAGATCGTATTCAGAGCCAGATAGAACTCTCACAAACAAGTATTCTTGATCACCCTTCTGTGAATTGCAGCGAAGTAAAAGTTGTCATTGTCGAGGATGAACCGAATATGCAAAACATGCTAATGGAGCTGTTGAGTGATAAATACAAGTGCTTTGTCGCTTCAAATGGTGAGGAGGCATTAAATATCATAAACGAACAAGTTCCAGATCTTATACTTACCGACCTTATGATGCCTAAGATGAATGGTTTTGAATTGATAAAGGTTGTCCGTGAAAATGAAGTAACCTCTCACATCCCAATCCTCTTGTTGACCGCAAAAAGTGACTCAGAGACACGTATCGAGGGTTGGCAGAAGAATGTGGATGAAATCATTAGTAAGCCATTTATCAATTCTGAATTGACTAGTCGTGTTCAAAATCTTATCGCCTTGCGAAAAATGATTGTTCACCGATATATCGGTCCTACTCCAGAAGACGAATTTGAAAAACTTATCATGCTTCCTAACGATCAGTTTTTTAATGAACGAGATAAGCGATTTTTCGACCGGTTTAAGCAAACTATTGAAAAACATCTCAGTGATGTGTCTTTCTCAAGAAAGGAAGCAGCAGAGCAATTGGCTATTAGTATCAGGCAATTAAATCGTAAACTCACTGCACTGGTTGGCTTGAGTTTCAATGACTATTTGAGAAAGTATCGATTAGCAAAAGTAAGAAAGGCAATTGAATCGGGCGTTCAAATCACCGAAGCATCCTATGACTTTGGCTTTTCATCCCCTTCTTATTTAAGTAACTGCTTTAAAAAGGAATATGGCATATCACCCAAAGCGTATATTGATAATATTAAATCTTAGTAACAACTCTTGCAGAGATTACAAAATAGTATTCTTCTTGTTTTGAGTGCGCCATCCTTTTACAAAGATTCCCGCTCAGGAGCGTTGCGGGGATGACAGAGTCATTTTTGGTATCGCAGAAACGAAAAAAGGCTACCTGATCAGGTAGCCTTTCTTCTAATTGGGAGCCTGGCGGTGTGCTACTCTCACATGGGGAGACCCCACACTACCATCGCCGCTAATACGTTTCACTTCTGAGTTCGGAATGGGATCAGGTGGTACCGTATCGCTATGGCCGCCAGGCATAAACGTTGTGCAAACTTATCGAAGCGAATTGCGGAACGTAGTGACGTCCGATTTTCAAGATAACGTTTGCGCTTGCTGAGCCAACCTCTACTCTGAGGTCTCGTTCAACCAGCTTTAAACTAAATTAACAATGTTGGAAAAGCGATATCGTAATCAAATCGAGTCTTGCGTACTCTTTGTTTTGTGTCGTCTTGTCACTCATGCAACACGCCATTCCATCAAGGAATTTGGGTGTTGTATGGTTAAGCCTCACGGGCAATTAGTACAGGTTAGCTTAACGCCTTACAACGCTTCCACACCCTGCCTATCTACGTCGTAGTCTTCAACAACCCTTTAGGACAGTTAAACTGTCAGGGATGACTCATCTTGGGGCTCGCTTCCCGCTTAGATGCTTTCAGCGGTTATCGATTCCGAACGTAGCTACCGGGCAATGCCATTGGCATGACAACCCGAACACCAGCGGTTCGTCCACTCCGGTCCTCTCGTACTAGGAGCAGCTCCCCTCAATCATCCAACGCCCACACCAGATAGGGACCGAACTGTCTCACGACGTTCTAAACCCAGCTCGCGTACCACTTTAAATGGCGAACAGCCATACCCTTGGGACCGACTTCAGCCCCAGGATGTGATGAGCCGACATCGAGGTGCCAAACACCGCCGTCGATATGAACTCTTGGGCGGTATCAGCCTGTTATCCCCGGAGTACCTTTTATCCGTTGAGCGATGGCCCTTCCATACAGAACCACCGGATCACTATGACCTACTTTCGTACCTGCTCGACGTGTCTGTCTCGCAGTTAAGCTAGCTTATGCCATTGCACTAACCTCACGATGTCCGACCGTGATTAGCTAACCTTCGTGCTCCTCCGTTACTCTTTGGGAGGAGACCGCCCCAGTCAAACTACCCACCAGACACTGTCCGCATCCCCGATAAGGGGACAACGTTAGAACATCAAACATACCAGGGTGGTATTTCAACGGCGGCTCCACAAGAACTGGCGTCCTCGCTTCAAAGCCTCCCACCTATCCTACACAAGTAGGTTCAATGTTCAGTGCCAAGCTGTAGTAAAGGTTCACGGGGTCTTTCCGTCTAGGTGCGGGTACACAGCATCTTCACTGCGATTTCAATTTCACTGAGTCTCGGGTGGAGACAGCGTGGCCATGGTTACACCATTCGTGCAGGTCGGAACTTACCCGACAAGGAATTTCGCTACCTTAGGACCGTTATAGTTACGGCCGCCGTTTACCGGGGCTTCGATCAAGAGCTTCGCTTACGCTAACCCCATCAATTAACCTTCCGGCACCGGGCAGGTGTCACACCGTATACGTCATCTTTCGATTTAGCACAGTGCTGTGTTTTTAATAAACAGTCCCAGCCACCTGGTCACTGCGACCCCCATCTGCTTACCGCGCAAGGCGTTCACAAACAGGGGCGTACCTTCTCCCGAAGTTACGGTACTATTTTGCCGAGTTCCTTCACCCGAGTTCTCTCAAGCGCCTTAGTATTCTCTACCTGACCACCTGTGTCGGTTTGGGGTACGGTTTGTATTATCATAAGTTTAGAGGCTTTTCCTGGAAGCATGGCATCAACAGCTTCGTGACCGTAGTCACTCGTCTCGTGTCTCGACCTTAGTGAACCGGATTTACCTAGTTCACCAGCCTACGCACTTTCACTTGGATAACCAACACCAAGCCTGCCTAGCCTTCTCCGTCCCCCCATCACTGATAATACAAGTACGGAAATATTAATCCGTTTCCCATCGACTACGCATTTCTGCCTCGCCTTAGGGGCCGACTTACCCTGCCCTGATTAGCATGGGACAGGAAACCTTGGTCTTCCGGCGTGGGGGTTTTTCACCCCCATTATCGTTACTCATGTCAGCATTCGCACTTGTGATATGTCCAGCAAGCCTCACAGCTCACCTTCAACCACTTACACAACGCTCCCCTACCATGTGTGCACCCCACATACTACTCAATATCACTCCAACATCACTCGACGTTTGGAACGCTTTACCAGCAGGTGATTCAAAAGCAAATCACGTTGCTGTTAGCTTTTTATCAAATAGTATCTGGTGGTGCACACATCCGCAGCTTCGGTATATTGCTTAGCCCCGTTACATCTTCCGCGCAGGCCGACTCGACTAGTGAGCTATTACGCTTTCTTTAAAGGGTGGCTGCTTCTAAGCCAACCTCCTAGCTGTCTTAGCCTTCCCACATCGTTTCCCACTTAGCAATATTTTGGGACCTTAGCTGGCGGTCTGGGTTGTTTCCCTCTTCACGACGGACGTTAGCACCCGCCGTGTGTCTCCCGGATAGCACTCTTTGGTATTCGGAGTTTGCAAAGGGTTGGTAAGTCGGGATGACCCCCTAGCCTTAACAGTGCTCTACCCCCAAAGGTGTTCGTCCGAGGCGCTACCTAAATAGCTTTCGGGGAGAACCAGCTATCTCCCGGTTTGATTGGCCTTTCACCCCCAGCCACAAGTCATCCCCTAACTTTTCAACGTTAGTGGGTTCGGTCCTCCAGTTGATGTTACTCAACCTTCAACCTGCCCATGGCTAGATCACCGGGTTTCGGGTCTATACCTTGCAACTAGACGCGCAGTTAACACTCGCTTTCGCTACGGCTCCCCTATATGGTTAACCTCGCTACAAAATATAAGTCGCTGACCCATTATACAAAAGGTACGCAGTCACCCCGTAGGGCTCCCACTGCTTGTACGTATACGGTTTCAGGTTCTATTTCACTCCCCTCACAGGGGTTCTTTTCGCCTTTCCCTCACGGTACTGGTTCACTATCGGTCAGTTAGGAGTATTTAGCCTTGGAGGATGGTCCCCCCATATTCAGTCAAGATAACACGTGTCCCGACCTACTCGATTTCACTTAAAGCTCGCCTTTGTGTACAGGACTATCACCTTGTACCGTTGTGCTTTCCAACACATTCCACTGGCTTACAATTAGCTTAAGGGCTAATCCCCGTTCGCTCGCCGCTACTAGGGGAATCTCGGTTGATTTCTTTTCCTAAGGGTACTTAGATGTTTCAGTTCCCCTCGTTTGCCTCATTAACCTATGTATTCAGTTAATGATACCGCCGAAGCGGTGGGTTTCCCCATTCGGACATCTGTGGCTCAAATGCGTTTTGTCAGCTCACCACAGCTTTTCGCAGACTTACACGTCCTTCATCGCCTCTAACTGCCTAGGCATCCACCGTATACGCTTAGTCACTTAACCATACAACCCCAAATCCCCTCTTGCACCTAACTCAACCACCGCTGAGCAGGCTTGCATAGATTTGACGTGAGTCACCAAAGACTCTGTGTATGCGTGACAAGTACTAATCACAAAATCAGATAGAGTACGCTTGAGGATTTCTCCTCATTAATAACTCTTTGTTTTGATTACTTTATCAGCTTTCCAAATTGTTAAAGAACTTCACCGGTTACCCGGTTTAAGGTTTAAAAAACCCTAATGAATAATCACATACCGTAGTTATTCATTAAGGCTCATTCCTTTTCGATGACCGCAAATCCGTTTCCATCCAATTCAACACACGAATTGGTAGGCTTGGGCAGACTTGAACTGCCGACCTCACCCTTATCAGGGGTGCGCTCTAACCAGCTGAGCTACAAGCCTATTCTTGCTTCGCCCTTTTGCCCTATGCTGCGCCTTGATTCCTCACTCACTCAGTTATGTGGTGTACCACACGCCTTCGCTCGTTCGTCAGTCGGCTTGCCTAGAACAAAATTGCTCGCAACAATCGATAGACTTGACTATCAACTGCTTGAAGTGGTGGAGCTAAGCAGGATCGAACTGCTGACCTCCTGCGTGCAAGGCAGGCGCTCTCCCAGCTGAGCTATAGCCCCATATGGCCATCGTTCTCATATCAACAACAAAACAATCTGTGTGAACACTCAGCCAAAACAGGCCAAGCCTTTATGTAAGGAGGTGATCCAACCCCAGGTTCCCCTAGGGTTACCTTGTTACGACTTCACCCCAGTCATGAAACACAAAGTGGTAATCGTCCTCCCGAAGGTTAGACTAACTACTTCTTTTGCATCCCACTCCCATGGTGTGACGGGCGGTGTGTACAAGGCCCGGGAACGTATTCACCGCAGTATGCTGACCTGCGATTACTAGCGATTCCGACTTCATGGAGTCGAGTTGCAGACTCCAATCCGGACTACGACGAGCTTTAAGGGATCCGCTCCACATCACTGTCTCGCTTCCCTCTGTACTCGCCATTGTAGCACGTGTGTAGCCCTACTCGTAAGGGCCATGATGACTTGACGTCGTCCCCACCTTCCTCCGGTTTGTCACCGGCAGTCTCCTTAGAGTGCCCAACTTAATGCTGGCAACTAAGGACAAGGGTTGCGCTCGTTGCGGGACTTAACCCAACATCTCACGACACGAGCTGACGACAGCCATGCAGCACCTGTCTCAGAATTCCCGAAGGCACTGAGGCATCTCTGCCAAATTTTCTGGATGTCAAGAGTAGGTAAGGTTCTTCGCGTTGCATCGAATTAAACCACATGCTCCACCGCTTGTGCGGGCCCCCGTCAATTCATTTGAGTTTTAACCTTGCGGCCGTACTCCCCAGGCGGTCTACTTAGCGCGTTAGCTTCGCTACGCACGTATATAATACACACACAGCTAGTAGACAGCGTTTACGGTGTGGACTACCAGGGTATCTAATCCTGTTCGCTACCCACACTTTCGCACATGAGCGTCAGTCTTTGGCCAGGGAGTCGCCTTCGCCACTGATGTTCCTCCAGATATCTACGCATTTCACCGCTACACCTGGAATTCCACCCCCCTCTCCAAGACTCTAGCCTGCCAGTTCTAAATGCAATTCCCAGGTTAAGCCCGGGGCTTTCACATCTAGCTTGACAAACCGCCTGCGTGCGCTTTACGCCCAGTAATTCCGATTAACGCTCGCACCCTCCGTATTACCGCGGCTGCTGGCACGGAGTTAGCCGGTGCTTCTTCTGTTGCTAACGTCACAGCTGATGGGTATTAACCACCAACCTTTCCTCACAACTGAAAGTGCTTTACAACCCGAAGGCCTTCTTCACACACGCGGCATGGCTGCATCAGGGTTTCCCCCATTGTGCAATATTCCCCACTGCTGCCTCCCGTAGGAGTCTGGGCCGTGTCTCAGTCCCAGTGTGGCTGATCTTCCTCTCAGAACAGCTAGAGATCGTCGCCTTGGTGAGCTCTTACCTCACCAACTAGCTAATCTCACTTGGGCCTCTCTCTAGGCGGGAGCCTAAGCCCCCTTTGGTCCGTAGACGTTATGCGGTATTAGCAGTCGTTTCCAACTGTTATCCCCCTCCCAAAGGCAAGTTCCCAAGCATTACTCACCCGTCCGCCACTCGTCAGCAAAGAAGCAAGCTTCTTTCTGCTACCGTTCGACTTGCATGTGTTAGGCCTGCCGCCAGCGTTCAATCTGAGCCATGATCAAACTCTTCAATTAAATATCGAAATATGAACTTTTTTGGTTGACACTCTTTTAGTCGAGTGCCCACACAGATTGTCTTGTTATCAATTGTTAAAGAACAGTGCTCTTTTGAGCGACTTGAGAGTCTCTCTCAAGCGGGACGCGAATTCTACACGCCTTAGGTTTGATGTCAACAATTTTATTTGGCTTTTTGCGAAAAATTTCAAATCACCAACTTGCCGCCATCCCGCTTCACACTTGCTTTACAGCTGTGTCACAAATTCCGCTAAACGGTCTTTGTGAATGGACATTCTTTTAAGTTTGCCCCGAAGCGAGCGCGCATTTTACAGACCCAATAATGAAGATCAAGGAAATATTTAAAAATCGTGTTTAAGTGGTCGTTATTTGACCTATTAAGCTCGATTGGAGTGTTATTTATGCGGCTTTCCCATCCCAACAACGCTTAACTTTGCGTTAGTAGCATTTATGGGTACCATAGACAGGTTACACCAACACAATAATTCTTATAACAAAGCTTTTAGGTACACACATGAAATCTCCTTTAGTATTAAATGTTATCTTTTCTCTTATCTTGGCGGCTCTCGCCTATTTCCTTTTACCTTCTGAATTGCTCACTGCACCGCAAGCTATTGCAATTGGCTTATTAGTCGGCGGCATTTTGATTCCAATGATTTCAAAGACACTGAGTGAAGTGCCCATTGAACCCATCACTATCTCCAACTCAACAACTACTCTTTATGTCGGTAATCTCCCCTACCGTGCCAATGAAGAAGATGTTAGTGCACATTTTTCCCAAACTGGAAAAGTAGTCTCTGTACGCTTAATGAAAGACCGTCGCACTGGCAAAAGGAAAGGTTACGGTTTTGTAGAAGTGGTTAGCAAGCATGCCAACGATATGATCAAACAGTTGAATGACTCAGAGTTCCAAGAGAGAACTTTGAAAGTACGTTTAGCAAAAGAGAAAACGGACGAGTAAAAACCCTTTTCTAAATAATAAAACCAGAACTTGAGAAGCCGCTTTATTAGCGGCTTTTTTATTTGCTTTGGGTGAGTCGGCCTTTAGATGCTAGGTCATTTCTTCGCTTAAGAGCTTCAAAAATGTGGATAAAGATTAATCTAAGACTTCGAAATACGACACTCGATAGTTTTTGACGTACGTGTCATCCCGGCGCGCTTGTTGGCCGGGATCTTTCCCAAACAACACCAGTAGTAAAATGCCTCGGGATTTTTTTGAATACGAGGATGCGCTGCGGGGGACGCAATATTAGAGGGATTCAAGGGCATTGGGTTGGAAAGTGTCGAATTCAGGGAAGAATTCGTCAAGCTCCCAGGGATGGGTTCACAGCGGCTTTCCAAATCAATCCCTTGTGTCACAGTTGTGGTTTAGCAAGTCAGCCTTTTGATAAGGTCCCCGCCCAAGAGCACTGCCGGGATGACAGCGAGGGAGTGCTGCGTGTGAGTGAGTCAGCCTTTTGATGAGATCCCGGTCCAAGAGCGCTTCGTGTGAGTGAGTCAGCCTTTTGATGAGATCCCAGCCCAAGAGCGTTGCCGGGATGACATTTTTTATCAAGCACAAAAAAAGGCCACCTAAGTGACCTTTCTTTAGTTGCTTTCGCTTAAATCATTATTCGATGATTTTTGCTACAACACCAGCGCCTACAGTACGGCCACCTTCACGGATTGCGAAGCGCAAGCCTTCGTCCATCGCGATTGGGTTGATTAGCTCAACTTTGAATTTCAAGTTGTCGCCTGGCATTACCATTTCTACGCCTTCTGGCAATTCTACTGCACCCGTTACGTCTGTTGTACGGAAGTAGAACTGTGGACGGTAGCCTTTAAAGAATGGCGTGTGACGGCCACCTTCGTCTTTTGACAATACGTACACTTCTGCTTCGAACTTAGTGTGAGGAGTGATTGAACCAGGCTTAGCCAATACTTGACCACGCTCTACTTCTTCACGCTTCGTTCCACGCAACAATGCACCAACGTTCTCACCTGCACGACCTTCGTCAAGCAACTTACGGAACATCTCTACACCTGTACAAGTTGTAGTCGTAGTTTCTTTGATACCTACGATTTCTACTGTGTCACCAGTCTTGAGAATACCGCGCTCTACACGACCCGTTACTACCGTACCACGGCCTGAGATTGAGAATACGTCTTCGATTGGCAACAAGAATGGCTTGTCGATGTCACGCTCTGGCTCTGGAATGTATGTATCCAATGCTTCGCCCAACTCTACAATCTTCGCTTCCCACTCTGCATCGCCTTCCAACGCTTTCAACGCTGAACCTTTGATTACTGGCAAGTCGTCGCCTGGGAATTCGTATTCTGAAAGCAATTCACGTACTTCCATTTCTACCAATTCCAACAACTCTTCGTCGTCTACCATGTCACATTTGTTCATGAATACGATCATGTAAGGTACACCTACCTGACGACCCAACAAAATGTGCTCACGTGTTTGTGGCATAGGACCATCAGTGGCCGCTACTACCAAGATTGCTCCGTCCATCTGCGCAGCACCGGTGATCATGTTTTTAACATAGTCAGCGTGTCCAGGGCAGTCTACGTGCGCGTAGTGACGTGCAGGTGTGTCGTATTCAACGTGTGAAGTTGCGATTGTGATACCACGCTCACGCTCTTCAGGCGCATTATCGATTTGATCGAATGCCTGTGCTTTACCACCATAAGTCTTTGCTAGAACAGTAGTGATTGCCGCTGTTAGCGTCGTTTTACCGTGGTCAACGTGGCCGATTGTACCGACGTTTACGTGGGGTTTCGTACGTTCAAACTTTTCTTTTGCCATTTTTCTCTATTCCCAGCAAAGTTGTTAATAAACTAATCAATGAGCTGGGGAGAAAAATGGTGCTGATAGGCAGATTTGAACTGCCGACCTCACCCTTACCAAGGGTGCGCTCTACCAACTGAGCTATATCAGCACTGACTGGAGCGGGCAGCGGGAATCGAACCCGCATCATCAGCTTGGAAGGCTGAGGTAATAGCCATTATACGATGCCCGCAAACCTATTCTCTGGCCACCTCATTTAAAAGTGGTGGAGTGACAAACTTCATCACATCCTGCATCTGTTGATATCACCAGACACACAGTAAATGGTGGAGGGGGCAGGATTCGAACCTGCGAAGGCTGAGCCGGCAGATTTACAGTCTGCTCCCGTTGACCGCTTGGGTACCCCTCCAGATTGATGGTGCCGACTGCCGGAGTCGAACTGGCGACCTACTGATTACAAGTCAGTTGCTCTACCAACTGAGCTAAGTCGGCACTGCATCAAGTGGGTGCGCATTCTAGAGTAATGATCCTCTGGGTGCAAGAGTCTAAATTCAAAAAATTCGGAATTTTTGATCGATCGCTCAAATTAACCGCAGTACGGGGTGGGATCCCTTAAAATTGGCCTTCTAAAAAGCGCTTTAAGCCTATGAAAACCAACTCTTCAACCATTTCTACTGCGACATCTTGAATGTGAGCGATCAATTGGCGATCGCCTCCGCACACAAAGATCCGATACTCTTTGCTATGCTGACTCAATTCCATTTTGGCCCGCTCAACAAAGCCGTGCAACATCGCTAAACATCCGTAGTTCACACATTCTGGAGTATCTTGACCAATGCCCAAGGTTTCCGGTGCCGGGCCACTTGCAAAGACTCGTGCAGCGCCGCTGGTGACACTGTTTCTCATCATCGTAAAACCCGGTGCAATCCAACCGCCGAGATGTTGATTATCAACCACTAGGTCACAGGTCGCGGCCGTGCCTAAATCAATGACCGCCACAGGCATATCGGTGATGGCCCTTGCTCCCAAAACTGCCAACCAGCGATCGATCCCTAAGTTCCCGTAATTTTCATACGCGCAATGCACGCCAAAGGTCTGTGGTTGCGTTTGCACCCAAGTAATCGGGATACCGCGACTTTGCGCCTCTTTTACTATGACTTCCGTGTCTGCTTGAGAACGTACTGAAGCCAATACCACTTGCTGAGCCTGAGCCATCAAGTCAAACAAAATATCGACGCTCTCGCAGGTTTGAATGGCCAGCTTCTGATCCGACTCACTCCAAGTGTATTTGATTCGGGTATTGCCGATATCGACTAATAACGCCTTAATGCCCACGAACACTTACCTCGCCACCATGAATGGCTTCAATACCTGAAAGGGTTTCCAACAGTAGCGCCCCCTGTGGATTGATACCGCGGCAAGTGCCCTGTTTCTCTGTCTTACCGCTGAGCACACGAATAGGCTGGTCAGCATATAGGTTGAGGGCTTTCCAAGGCTCGATATAGGTGGCCAGCCCCGAGGACTCAAACTCGCTCAAGGTTAAGTACAACTGATTCAGCAAAGTTGCACACAACAGATTCCGATCAAACTGTCGGCCTGTACTCTTTGCCAAGTCTGTCCATGGCTGATCGATTTCATCTTGTTGACTGGGCAAATCAATGTTTAGGCCAATGCCGATTACACAATGACATTCGACGCCCATTTGCCCTTCCACTTCAATCAATACTCCGGCGAGCTTTTTGCCATCCAAATAAACATCATTGGGCCATTTTAACTGAACGCCTTCGACGTTAAGTTGTTGCAAGGTTTGCGCAATGGCAACCCCCATGGCCAGACTGAGGCCATTGATAGCTTGATAACCTGCGGCAAACTGCCAATAGGTTGATAAATATAAACTGGCACCATAAGGCGACACCCAGGTTCGACCATGTCGTCCTCTGCCCTGCGTCTGCGCCTCTGCGATACAGGTATAGCCTTGTGGTAGGTGTGGTATGCGTTCTTTAACATACTGGTTTGTTGATGCTATAACGTTGACTACCTCAAGACGATTTTGCATTTCGGTGGGTAAGCTTTTCGCAATGTCTGACTGGGAGAGCAATAGCAAGGGTTTGGACAACTTGTAGCCCTTCCCGGTCACACTGAAGATATCCAGTCCAAGTTGAGTCAGGCTCTTGATGTGCTTAGAAATCGCAGCTCGAGACAAGCCTAAATCCTGTCCTAAATCTTCCCCAGAATGAAACTGACCATCGGCCAAGGTTCGCAACAACAACGTGCGCGTCAAATTTGAGTCTCTGCTCATAACTTCACTAATCCAGATTTGCCTATCAGGCTGACTTCATTTTCTAATTCTATACAGAAGGTTGCGGCAACTTTGTCGACGATTTGTCTGGCTAAGTCGAGTAAATCTGCGGCAACGCCACCACCGGTGTTGGTTAATACGAGCGGTTGGCTGGCATGACATTGAATGGCGCCGCACCTTTTGCCTTTGAATCCGAGGGTATCAATCAACCAAGCCGCAGGAACTTTGACGCTGTTTTGATCAACCGCATAAAAAGGAATCTCTGGCCAATCACATTGCAGCGCCGCCAAATGCTTCTTGCTTACCAATGGATTCTTAAAAAAACTGCCGGCATTGCCCAGTTCAATTGGGTCAGGCAGTTTAGCTTGACGAATCGCCACCACTTTATCAAAAATTTGTTTGGCTGTAGGAGCCGTCAATTGACTTAGCTCTCCATAATTAAGCACCGGGTGCCACTGTTTGGGGAGACTGAAATGTACTTTTGTGATTAAGATATTGTCTCGCAACTCCTGCTTAAAAATGCTGTCACGATAGCCAAAGCGACATTCCGCCCCACTGAGTTCAAAGAGCCTATTTGACTTGATTTCGACACACTCTACCCGTTCAACAAAGCGTTTAATCTCTACGCCATAGGCACCAATATTTTGGATCGGCGCGGCTCCCACTGTACCGGGGATCAGAGCCAAGTTTTCAAAACCAAGTAATTGATTGCTCAAGCAAAATTGCACAAGTTGGTGCCAATTTTCACCGGCGGCGACGCTAACCAGATAATCTTTATCTCGTTCTTTTACCTCAATGCCATTGAATTTGACTTGCGCGACTGTGCCTTCGAAATCGTCCAAAAATACGCAGTTGCTGCCTTCACCGAGCAACCAATAGGGTTTCTCAAACTTAGGAAGTTTCATCGGGTCGTCAAGAGCAATGATATGCTTTGCGTTTGCGTGAAGACCGAATGTGTGAAGTGCTTGAAGTGAATACAAGTTAGAATCTCAGAGTGGTTGGTGCTGGTGTTAACGTTAAATTAGACAAACAAACGCAGTGTACCCAAGGGATGACAGAATACCAAGTAACTTACCTTATCGGCCAGTGACTTTGCGCACAGCACGGCGTAATCGACTGCGGTTATCAAAGGTATTACGCAGATTTTTCACTTTATTGAGCACCACCCCCATCAAAGGTGATGCAGAGTCCTCAAGCTTTTGAATGGTGCGCAACATTTGCTCGCTATCGTAATGCTCTGAATCACACACTAAAACGACGGCATCGGCATACTTGGATAAAATTAAACCGTCGGAGAACGCGCTCAACGCGGGGGCGTCAATAATGACCCGTTCATACAACACACTGAACTTTTGTAATAAGTTGGCAAAACGGGTTTTTGAAATCAACATCATCGGATCATTGGGAATGGTGCCGCCGGGCATCACCGTCAACTGGGAACCTTCGACTTTGTGTACGCAGTCAGAAAAGCGAGCCCGTTTGCTCATAAAGTCCATCAACCCTGGATGAGTATCTTCCATTTTGAAGGTGTTTGCGATGGAAGGCTGGCGCAAATCCACGTCGAGCAACAGGGTTTTTTCTAACTTGCCAAAAGAGACAGCCAAGTTGATGGCGGTGGTGGACTTTCCTTCATTGGCACCCACGCTGGTAACCACAATGATGCGGCGCTCCTTTTCATCGGGTCTAACCATGGTTGACGTGCGCAAGCTTCGTACCGCCTCTGAAAACACATAGTCACCCTGCTCACCACTGATCGCCGACTTCATGGTACTAGCCAATTGGCCAGAAGTGAGTTTCGGCATCTCTGTCAACACCGGTACGTTCAGTTTTCGTAGTAGTTGACGAACTCGTGAGGCTTTATCACTGATGACATGGAGCACAAACCAGAATGCTGTGCTGGCCATAAAGGCAAACAATACAGCCATGATAATCAATAAAGAAACCTTCGGCTTAGACGGAAATTGGGGCCGACTGGCATTATCCACCACGGCAAACTCGTCCTGATTACCCATGTCTTTTAGGATCTCAGTTTCTTGCAGTTTTGCCAGAAAGGATTCATACATGGTTTGCGTTGATTCCACTTCGCGACGCAAGCGTGACAATTGCAGTTCATGTTGGCCTAAAGTGCTGTGCTTTTCTTTTACCGCGTCTATTTGACGCTCCAATTGAGTTTTGCGTTGTCTTAGATTGTTGTAATCCTTTTCCAAGCTGGATACCAATCTGTCCACCAGTACCTGCTGTTCGTCTTGCAAGGTATCTAGCTTGGTTTGAACCGCAATGTATTTGGGATGTTTGTATTTGTATCGTTTCGACAATTGCTGAAGGGTTTGTTCTTGGGCGGCAATGCGCGCTCGTATGTCGACGATCAAAGGGTTTTGCATTAGCCATTGAATGTCCATCAACTGTGTAATGGAACGGTCGGTACGATTGACGCTGGCAAAGGTACTGGAAACTTCGGCAAGGGAGCGTTCGATTGCCAATTTCTCATTCAGCAAAGTGGTAATTTCCGCTCGGGCGATGTCAATTTGACTTTTTACGTCTACCAGTTTGTTCTCAGACAGAAAGGCTTGCAGTGCCTCTTCGGCATCAGCCAAACGAGTTTGCAATTGACTCAATTGTGAGTTCAACCAAGCCGACGCATCGTCAGCACGGCGTCGACTCATCTGTGAGTGGAATTCAAAAAAGGCTGGACCAATCCGGTTAGCAACCCGAGCAGCGGTATCTTGGTCGATGGAGGTATAACTGACCCGCAACAAATCGGTCTCACCCAATTGAGCATAAGTAACATTCCGTTGAAATACACTGATGGCGTAATCAATCGGTTCAATATTTTGCGCTTTCGGACCGGGTTGAAACTCCGACAGTTCCATCAATTGTTCCTGCTCTACCACCTCCATGGCAAACTGTCTGGAGCGCATAAATTCGATGAAGGTATCCATACTGTTGTCGCTGTTGCCGGTCAGAGACGCAACACTGGAGGGCAAACTCATACTGCCACTTTTCCCGCCCAAGAGCAGTGTGCTGTAGGCTGTGTAGTACTTGGGTAAGGTGAGAATAAACTGGCTAGCGAAAAACCCGAGGACCGCAGTGGTTAGCAGGATACGAAATTTCTTCTGCCATAAAAATATGAATAAGTCACCAAGCTCAAAGGTGACATCATCTTCTATGGGAGTGGTCTGCACACTGTTCATGATCAGAAGAAACTTTTCTCAATCTGGATAATATCACCGGGAAACACCCGCGTTTCTTTACTGGCTTCGATTCGTTGTTTTTGTTCACCTCGAAATATTAGCCAGTCATTCTTGGAGGCGCGCTCAGTCAACCCACCTGCGATAGCAATGGCTTGGTCGACAGTCATATCGAATTCAAACTTATAGGAACCGGGTCGATTAACAGAACCTCGAATATAAAATGGGCGAAAAGAATCGATGACTACCGACACGCTTGGCTGCACCAAATAGCCGTCTTCGAACGCGTCCTCCAACTCTTTACTCAATTGTTTCGGCGTCTTGCCAATTACTTGGATATCGCCGATAAGGGCTACTCTCAATACGCCTGATGCACCGATTTTAGCTTGCAAATTCAAGTCTGGTTCACCGTACACGGTAATCGATATGGAATCGCCCGCACCAATCTGAAATTGATCATCGTTGGCATTGGCGACGCTGCTGCACAATCCAGTTACAAACATCAGCACGATCAATCCACCCCGCGACCACCAAAGGCGCGTAAACAAGAATAGGTGGAAAGGTTGCGTCATAAAATCTACCGAAACATTTAAAACAGATGTATTAACCGACTTTGCTTGCTCGCACAATCGACGTTATCGAACCTTCTTATCGGCTGCAAAACACGTTGCTAAAGCCCTATGCAATTCAATGAGATGCGGGATGATATGCCAAAGGAGCCTCAATCAACAAAGACTTAGCCTGCTCTTCATCCCGTTGCAGAAGGGCATAGTTGATCTGATCCAATAACATAACCACTTCGGAAAAATCGATGCGCTTCTCATTGGCCCCCATGATCCTTGGATGTTGGGTCTCAGTCTCAGCATCATCGATAAGCAATTCTTCATAAAGCTTCTCGCCCGGCCGTAAGCCAGTAAATTTAAGCTCTATCCTTCCTTCACCCGGTCCATCAGTGGTTAAATGAAAGCCGAGTAAGTGAGCCATTTTCGACGCGAGATCGACAATTTTTACTGGCTCTCCCATATCTAACACAAAGACTTCACCATTCTTGCCCATCGCGCCCGCTTGGATCACTAACTGGGCAGCCTCAGGAATGGTCATAAAGTAGCGAATAATATCCGGATGAGTCACGGTAATCGGTCCGCCTTCGCGAATTTGCTTGGTAAATAGGGGCACAACCGAACCTGAGGAACCCAACACATTACCAAAACGCACGATAGCGAACTCGGTGTCACTGTGCAGTTCAGCAATGCCCTGCACAAACAACTCGGCCAACCGCTTTGTCGCGCCCATGATGTTGGTGGGACGCACTGCTTTGTCTGTGGATACCAAGACGAACTTTTCTACTCCGTATTCAGCGGCGATAAGCGCAACGTTTGAAGTTCCAAACACGTTGTTGCGGATCCCCGCGGTAATATTGTGCTCCACCATGGGCACATGCTTGTATGCGGCAGCATGGTAGATGGTCTGAATTTGGTGATTTTCGACGGTTAACCGCAACACATCGTTGTCTTGAATGGATGCCAGTACCGTCGCCAGTTCGATCTGTGGATAAGCGCGCGCCAATTCGTTCTCTATTTGATACAGGTTGAACTCGGAAAGCTCAAACAGAATGAGCTTCTTGGGCGCAGATTTAACCAACTGACGACACAATTCACTGCCAATAGATCCACCAGCTCCTGTGACCATGACCACTTTGTCACGTACATTGACGTCCAACAATTCCACCACGGGCGGCACCGATTCACGGCCCAAAAGCTCATCAATCTGAATTTCTCGTAGTTCGTCAATACGGCGCTTGCCGGAGACAATGTCCTGAATGTTGGGGATCGACAGCAGCTCAATGGCAAAGGGTTCCAGCTCAGTCAACAGTTCTTTTCGACGTGTCGCTGATGTATTGTTGATGGCCAACAGCATTTTCGTGACGCCATACTTTTTGGCTATTTCGGGAATGTCTTCACGTCGGCCAACAGGCATTCCAAGCACCTGCTTGCCTTGGTATTTACGTTTGTCATCGACAAAAGCTACAGGTAACAAGTCGTTGCCCGCTCGTAACGTAGACGCCAGTGCTCGACCCGCTTGGCTAGCACCAAAAATAATGCACTTCTCTCGCAGTCGGTAGCTGTATAACTGCGACGTGGCTTGGATGATGAGCCGTGGTGTTGCCAGCAGCAAAGAGGCCAACATCAGATAGATAAGAGGCACAGTCACCGGCATGAAAATGTCCAATGACACTTTGGCCGCAAACAGGTACACCGCGGACATTAAACAGGACAAAAAGATCAAATAAATTGCCCGTAGATTGATGTAACGGATCACCTGTCGATAATGACCTAGAAAAGTCAACATGCTCTGGGTGAATAACAAATTAAGCACCAGAACCAGCAGCTCCAATCGACCAAACTGCCAAGAATCAAAGCCGATCCGTAACAAATAAGCTGCCACAAACGCTACGACCAATGACAGGCTATCCCAACTGACTTCAATCAGCAGCTTGGTTAAACGATGAAATTGGAAAATGCGTTGCAAGCGAATCAAAGGCTGGCTTCTCCCATTACCTGGGCCAACACTTCACAGGTCTTGTCGATTTCCTGCTGCGTAAGAGTTGGGTGCACTAAAAACATCAATGATGTCTCGCCCAGTTCCTGTGCGACAGGTAGGGGCTCAGTCGGTCTAAAACCGCTATCTTCAAAAGCTTTTTCTTTGTACATTTCTGAACAAGAACCCGAGAAGCAAGGCACGCCCAATTGATTGATCTGATCCATGATTCTGTCTCGATCCCAACCCTCTTTTAGCTGTGACGGTTCCACAAAGACATAGCATTTGTAGAATGCATGTTCCACATTCGTGGGGATTGACGGAACCCGCAAGCCATTGAGTTTTGCGGCAGTATCGTGGATTTGCATTCCATATCGTTGACGGATCTCAGTCCACTTAGGCATCTTAGCAATTTGCTTCAATCCCACTGCCGATTGCATTTCGGTGAGTCGCCAATTGGTACCGAATGACTCATGCAACCAACGAAAACCCGGTGGGTGTTCCCGCTCATACACGGCTTGCCAGGATTTACCGTGATCTTTGTAGGACCACATGGTATTCCAATATTGCTGGCTGTTTGTGGTCACCATTCCACCTTCCCCAGCGGTGGTCATTATTTTGTCTTGGCAAAATGACCACGCCGACACATCGGCGAAACTGCCTACTGACTGACCATTGATTTTTGCACCATGTGCCTGGGCACAATCTTCTATTACCTTCAAACCGTGCTGAGCTGCCAAAGCCATAATGGCCGGCATATCACAAGGCCAACCTGCTAAATGCACACACACTATTGCTGAGGTTTTGTCAGTGATTTTGGCACTTATGGTGTCCACAGAGATATTTTGAGAGTCTCTATCAACGTCAGCAAATACCGGCTTTAGCCCGGCCAAAACAATGGCAGACACCGACGCGAGAAACGAGCGAGGCGTTACAATAACTTCGGAGCCTTTGGGAAGATCGAGGGCAACCAAAGCCAAGTCCAACGCCAAAGTACCATTAGCAACGGCAATGGCGTACTTGCTGTCAGCAAAACCGGCAAACTGGCATTCGAATTCGCGCCCCACCTGCCCGGTCCAATAATTGACACGGTTGGAGTCCAACACGTCCAGCACCGCTTGCTTTTCATCATCTTCAAAGCAAGGCCAGGGTGAAAACGGACCGTTTAACATTTAGCTACCTCATTTTCCATCTTGTGAAATGACTTTGGCAGGCGTGCCAATTGCCGTGACGTTTGCAGATAAGGAACGCACTACAGTTGCACCTGCACCAACAATAGTATTTTCGCCTATTGTTACGCCTGGGATGGCTGCACTGCCAATCCCCATAAAAACTTGATTCTCTAGTTTCACGCCACCAGCACAATGACTGCCTGGTGCCACATGGACAAAGTCGCCCAAATGACAGTCGTGATCCACCGTTGCTGCAGTGTTGACAATGCATGAACGGCCCAGAGTGGATTGAATGTTGATCACCGCTTTGGCCAGCACCAACGTTCCAGCTCCCAATTCTACGTGTTGGGATACAACGCTGGATGGATGCACAAGTGTCTCTATTTGTGCGCCAGCGGATTCCAATCGATGATGCCATTGGGCGCGCACGCCATTGTTGCCTATGGCGATGAAAAATCGATACTCGTTGATGTACTCACGAAAAGCCTGTGTTTTGCCGACAATGCGCCACTGGCAGACTTGGCGAAAGCCAGGAAATTCATCATCGAGAAAGGCAATGTGCTGATACTGCCCCATTACGCTAGCACAATCCGCTGCCACTTTACCGTGACCACCAGCACCAATAATCATCAGTTTCACGACGTTTTCTCACTCTCTGTTGGGTTCGAACTGCCAGTAAACTTCTCCATGGTCACGTGCCCTTCTTGAGCAATATCATCTCTTGCGATGACTTTTTTCACCGTCAACCAGAGGATTTTAATGTCTAGCCAAAGACTACGATTGTCCACATACCAGGTATCGAGGATGAACTTCTCTTCCCAAGAGATAGCATTGCGGCCATTCACTTGTGCCCAACCAGTGACACCGGGACGAACATTGTGACGACGTGCCTGTTCAGGCGAGTAATATTGCAAGTATTCCATCAGAAGCGGACGAGGCCCTACTAGGCTCATCTCACCTTTGAGCACATTCCAAAGCTCTGGTAACTCATCCAAACTGGTGGCTCTGAGCATTTTGCCAAAGGCGGGCAAGCGTTGATCATCGGGTAAAAGATTGCCTTGCTCATCCCGCGCATCCGTCATGCTGCGAAACTTAACCATCTTGAAGGCTTTTCCATGCAACCCAGGGCGCGTTTGGGTGAAGAAAACAGGGCGTCCCATCTTGATGGCGATCAGCACATACAAAACGGCGATTACCGGCAGGAGCATGACCAAGGCGAGCAAAGCTACGACAAAATCAAATAGACGTTTCATCCTTTTGCTGCCTCCACTAATGCATCGTGAAATTGATTCGACAAGGTATCGCGATTAAATTGAGTCTTAGCCAAGAGCAAACATCGCTCGCCCATGGCTGGCAATTGCGACTTGTCTTGCGCCAGAGCCAATAAAGCATCGGCCAGCGCGGTTGGATTGTCTGGCTCAACGGCCTTGCCCAATTGATGCTTCTGGATCATGTCGGCCAGCCAACCGGGGTAATTGTTCACCACCGGCAGTCCAGCACTGAGATAATCAAAGAACTTATTAGGTGAGGTCCCGTAGTAAAATGCTGGGACGTTGGCCAATGGCATCATACCTACGTCACATTGGTGCAAAACGCTGACAAGCTGATGCTTGGGAATGGCTGAATGAAAGATACAATTTTGTAACCCTTCCGTTTGCGCTCTGGCCATTAATCTTGGTTTTTCTTTACCTTCGCCCACAAACAAAAACAGCACTTTATCATCGACTCGTTGTTGCAGTATTGCCGCCGCGTCGAGCACATTGTCTAATCCGTTTGCCATACCATGGGCACCGGTAAAACAGACCAGCAATTGATCATCACGGACTTCCATAGGCAAGGCAAAGTGGGATTCTGGCTTGGCGAACATATCAATATCACAGCCATTGGGGATCATGGACACGGGCAGAGAAGTGCGGGAGCGACGCTGTATGCCTTCTACAATTCCCGGTGACAGGCCGATACAGGCATCACTGGCGGAATAGGACATCTTTTCCAATACCGACATAGCAAAAATCACCAAGGGGTTGGTGATCGCGCCCATGGCTTTGGGCAGTTCTGGCCATAAGTCTCGCACTTCAAATACAAATTTCTTGCGACGAAACCAAGAGGCAAAGATGCCCGGTAAGGATGCCGTTAATGGTGTTGAGGTCGCAAACACCAAATCGTAATCGTGGGTCATGGCAATTTTAATGCTTTGCCACGCGAATCGCAGAAACAACATCGTGCGCTTAACGAAGCCATCGGTGTTGGCGTAACTTAAATCAAATTCAATGACATGAATACCATCGACGTCACCACTGCGTCGACCCTTGTCAAAGTCTTGGCTCAAGCCGGTAGTACCCACATTGTAGGAACCACACACCATAGTCACTTGGTGACCGCGGGCAATGAGCTTTTGCGCCATTTCATAAGAGCGAGTACCCGTTGCGCCGCTTGGGGTGGAAAAATGCTGGTGAAAATACAAAATGTGCATACTACTGCCAATTTATTGTTGTTGTTATCGTGGCATCTTGCTCTGTACTGACTTCCAGTACAGGCAGCAGGCTCTTTTGCCCATAATAAAGGGATTGTGCGCCTTGTGTCACGTCAAAACCACTAATCTGTTGATCACATTCCACCGTTAGGGAAATCTTTTGGTCGAAAACTCGATGTTTGTCGACTTGCCATTCTCGATTGGCTGCCAATCGCCAGCGCAAAACGGCTTTCTCTGTCACGCCACAAAAGCGATCAATCACCACCAAAGCTGTTTCAGTCAAATGTACTTTTCGATAATGTCGTACTCCCTGCCATTGGGTGTACTCGCATTCCATGCTTTCATCATCAATTGACCAATGATGATATTGTGGCCACTGACCATATAAGAACCGTGACACCTTGGGCATCGGTTCATGTCCGTCAAACTCCACCGTATTGTGTGACCGGCAGCCACTAAAATAGACAAGCCACTCTGCATCGGTGTTGTAACTGTAAGTGCCGCCATCGGGTAGTAGGTTTTCACCATCGAGCCACAGGTCGAGATGGAAGATATCCGCTTGAACCGGTCGAAAAACAAAGCTGGGGATCTTTAATGCACACATCCCGCGGGGAAAACGCAATACCCCCAATCCTCCGATGTGAAAATCCCTTGTTCCGACTTGGATTGGTGAACCACGTCCATCCAAGTCAAACAGTTCTCGAATGGTCTGACTGGCAGGATCGTCATAACATCCCCGCGCTAAAAACAATTGGCTGGCTAGCTCAACTGTAGGACGAAAGTCGCGGTAGGCTGCGTGGGCAAAATTTAAAATGTGCGCCCCATCGTTGCTGCCAAGATTGGGCGCATCGCCCGTGCTTGGCTCTACCAATGTTTGTAACCACTCACTTGCCTTTCCCGCACTATTTTTATAGCTTTCTGAAAAACTCGGCAAATCCAGAAGTCGACGCCACAGCTCCACCAAACTCAAAGAATCTAAGAGCAAACGATGATAGGTAACGGAGTATTGGCTAAAGGTGCCGTCATTCAATATCAGATGTTGGACCCGGTTGTGCAAATAGGCACGGCCTTTGTCCACACAGCGCTTGGCAAAGGAGTCATTGGGTGTGGCTTTTAAAAGCCAACTACCACCGATGTACAGAGCAGCGGCTTCGCTGGTCCCGTGGTTGTTGTCCTGTGCCATGGCATAACCCATGGTAGGCAGTATCCGAGTCAAATGTTGCTTTAAGAACGTTTGCAGTGGCAATGTGGCCGACGGATTTTTGAAGGTCAGTGCCACCGCACTTAGATGCAAAACGCGCATCGAGGTCTCTTGAGCACACTTCCAATTAGGTCCCTGATTGAACGGGTTGTGCTGACTCCAATCTGCGATCCATTCATTGAGTTGGCTGATCCACTTGGGATCGCCATCGATGACATAACGCTGAGCGAAATGAATAGCCCAAGTAAATCGCGACGGTTCCCACACGCCTTTGATGTCTCCAACCCCACTGGCAAAATCGCTGATCAAACTCCAATGTTGAGCAGAGTGAGCAAAAGACTTTTGATTTAAAACACTGGTAAGCCAAGGACAAGGCGATGTCAGCGAAATAGGGATATTTCCAAACAGTATGCAATCGCGGATGCAATCGCTGAGATAGTCTTGGCCAGTCAATTGTTTTACCGTCGACTCACTCCATTTAGAAATAGTGACATCATCAGCAACAAAAAACTCACCAACGACGGGCTCGCCAATAGGCAATTGATGGCGCAACCAGCCACTACGCAGTCGCAGTTGATACCAAGCGACCCGTGCGATATTAGCCAGTCCAAGTCGCCAGTAAGTGGCCAGTTTTACTCTTATCATCGAATTACTGCTGGTGCTCTAGCTGCATTGCAGCTTGCAAGGTGAATCGCGACACTTCTAGTAGCTCTTCTAATGGGATGGGGCTGGGCGTACCTTGAACGATAGCGTCGACAAAGGCTTGGGAACAGGCTTTATGTCCCTTATCTTGTTGCCAAGCACTTTGGTCATTAAACCCACTCCAACCGAAACCTTTGAGCTTACGGAAGTTATCCAATTGCAGGATCTTGCCGCCACAGAAGACTTCGATACGTTCTTTCGCAAAGGAGGATGCACCGTTAGCTAAGTAATGGATCGTTCCAGTTGAGCCGCTTTCGAGTTCCAAAGTGATGCTGGTCACGTCGTCCAACTTTTTCCCAGAAGCGTGATCTGTTGCACATTGTGCCTGCAACTTTCGGATCGGCGAGTTAGCCAAATGGCGCATCAAATCAATAAAGTGGCAGGCTTCACCGATGATGCGGCCCCCCCCCACTTGCTTATCTTGAGTCCAATGATCATCAGGAATGTGCCCGGCATTGACGGTCATAATGAAGGTTTTAGGCTGAGAGACGGTGTCTAACAGCGATTTCATTTTAACAATGTGGGGCGCGAAACGGCGATTAAAGCCGACCATCAATCGGGGTGCCTTACCGTTGTCTACACAGGCTTGATAGGCCGATTCGACGTCTTGCAATTGTGCTTCGGTAATCGCCAACGGCTTTTCCACGAAAACATGCTTACCTTGTTGCAAACTCTGGATGACGAAATTGGCATGGCTGGAATGTCGAGTGGCAATGGCGACCGTATTGATGTCGGGGCTTTCTAACATCGCCTGAGTATCGGTGGTGGTGAACGCAAACTGGTTCTTATTGCCGTGGATCACGCCTGAAACGCCACCCGATGTGGCTAAGCTGTGTAGCTGAGCGCCAGCTTCTTTAAACGCGGGGATCAACATTCTCGAGGCGTAGTTTCCAGCACCGATAAAGCCCACCACAGCCTGCTGGGGATCGAAAGTCGCTTCCGGCTGCAATACCACTTGGCGAGCAAATCGCTGGGATTGCTGCTGTTGGGGGAAATCAAGAATGATCCCCAGTGCTTGTGCGTCGTCAGTCAAGGTTTGATAAGCAGATTGAGCATCATCAAAAGCATATCGATGAGTGATCAAAGAGGCTACATCCAATTTACCCATCGACATCATATCCAAAATGGCTTCGAAGTTACGTTGTTCAGTCCAGCGCACAAAACCAATGGGATAATCTTGTCCTTGATTTTCATACTGGTCATCATAGCGACCGGGACCATAAGAACAGGACACCTGAAAACTCAGTTCTTTTTCGTAGAATTCGGCACGATTCAATTCTAAACCGGTCACACCCACCAGCACGATGCGCCCTCGTTTGCGGGACATTTGCGCCGCTTGACTGACCGGTTCGCTAGACTGAGTAGATGCGGTGATCAGCACCGCATCTACGCCTCGGCCTTTTGAAAACTGCATACCCGCCACAACGGGATCTTCACCTTTTGCCGGGTTGCAGATTTGTGCGCCAAACTGGGCAGCAAGGTCTAACTTGCGTTGGTCAAAGTCGATGGCCAAGACTCGGCAACCATTGGCACGGAGCAACTGAATAGCGACCAATCCAATCAGACCAGCACCTGTGACCACAACGGATTCTCCCAGTGTGGGGGCACACAAGCGGATCCCCTGCAATGCAATGGATGCGAGCACTGTGAAGGCAGCGGATTCGTCGTCCACATTGTCTGGTATTTTTGCACACAAATTCTTGGCTACCCGCACCACATCTGCATGGGGACCATTTGATATTACCCGGTCACCCTCGGAAAAACCGTCACAACCTGCGCCCACTTCAACCACCCGTCCAACGTGGCAGTAACCCAATGGAATGGGCTCAGCCAGTTTACTTTTGACCGCGTCATAGGTGGTTTTAAGTCCGTCTGTTTTGACTTTATCCAGCACTTGTTTGACTTTTTCAGGTTGCTGTTTGGCTTTTTGAATGTACGAAGCCTTGCTGAAATTCAGCAGCATCCGCTCGGTGCCCGCAGAAATCAGGGTTTTGCTGGTTTCAATCAGTAAGTGCCCAGACTTACTTTGGGGTGCGGGTGCCTCAACAATAAGATTTTCGCCGGTTTCGAGATGTTGGAGTATTTGCTTCATGATGTATAAATTTGCCAGTCTGATTGAAAATATGCGGCATCAAATTGCTGCGCGTTTGATTGAGAAAAAGTGACGTCCAAGTCCTCAGTTGTGGAGAATACTTGGACCTTAGGTGGCAAACCGCGCCACTGTTCGATTGAACGGATGTAGGGGCGGTCCAATACACAGACCCGTGCTCCCTGTTTGGCTGCCTCAAATATGGGCAGACAAACGGTTTCTTCTAAAGAGGTAATCATGACCCGGTCCACCTGCGTGTACAAGGCCATCAAATCTGCCTTATTGAGCAGACCAATTGAGGTAAAACGGGGATGGTCGATGACCTTATCACTGGTTACCCATACCTGCGCATCGATTTTGTCTAGCCAGTCTTGATTATCCATAAACCACTGTAGATTTTTCTGTGGCAAATACGGACTGGTAACCGGCCAAAGAATTATTTTTTTGTCGCGATATTGATCTAAAAGGGCTTGGGAATTGGCGGATAAGTTGGCTTCGACCTCTTCCAATCCGGGCCAACGCACTAAAATCCGAAATTGCTTGCCAAATTTCTCGGTAAATCGCTGTTGGATCAAGGGTGACTGCACCACTATGGTCGACCCCATCAAACACTGTATTGCCCATGCCATCAGACGGAATCGAGCACTGCGGTCGCTGAACACTTTGGCCTGATGAAAATAGGTGATGCGACGGCAAAGGGGCAGCAACGCGTTCAAATTAGTCAGTGACAAACATTGTCCGGCGCGATACTTAATGACGTACCACAATACACCGAAGGTCGCGAACCACAGCGTTCCCAGACCTTCCGTTTGTTTGTTCACCCAAGTGACATTTTCTGGCAAATGGCTAGGCGCGTATCCACACAACAATATAAAGCGATTATGGGTGTCGTGAAGACGAATGTAGTCCAGCAATGACATTAATATGGTGGCCGCGCCACCGTACTTCACTGAACTGGCATTGATGATGATAGTTTTAGAGCCAGCCATAACGTTCCTTTGCGACTTCAATAGGCACAGTGCTATCGTTGAGCATGTAAGTTAACAAATAGTCACGTGCTGCGTTAACGCTCAAATGTTGGTTGTACCAATCAATCAATGCATTGCGGTGAAGGGCGGAGAAATCCCGTTCCGCCAATGAATTGATAATACTCACAAACCCGGCTAAGTTTTGATGGTCTAGTACCTGACTATAGGGAGCGTTCTTTACTGCCCTTCGAGCGCCCGTTAAATCGCTACACAACACCGGCGTACCGTTCATCAAAGCCTCATTGACCACAAAGCCCCATCCTTCTTCCTTTTGATTGGGTAGAACCAACAATTCGTATTCAGACAGCCATTGCAGAATGTCAGCTTGAGAAGCACTGCCAAGGGCAATCAAACTGTCAGATTGTGCCACCAATTCTAAAACTTGATCCTTTTGACTGCCATCTCCCACGATAGTAAGTGGATACTTACATTTGTCATCCAAATACTGTTGTAGTAATGGCACAATGCCCTTCACAGGCTCCAAACGTCCAACAAACAAAGCCCCTTTGGATGGCTGAGTGGGCTGAGTACTTTGGTGGTTTTGCTGTAAGAAATAGCCAAAAGGCAAAATCTTTTCATTGGGAATGGCCAAAGTATCACGAAGCCAAATGGGGCACTGTGAGCCGATGGCGAATATCCCTTTGATTTGATTTGCCATTCTTCGATAAAAATAACGATAACGCATGGCATTGACCCAACTACGCCACAGACTGTCGCTTTTCGCCAATTCGGTGTACAAAAAGAAATGGCCCAGATTGGCGCGGATCCAATCTCCATATCTGCCTTGGCAAAATCCCGACACCAAATGCTCTGAATCCACAAAACGCGCTTTTAGCCCATCCAATTGAGCCAGATCTGGCGCTACCAACACTTCAATATCTGGTAACTCAGGTACAGACCACCCCATTTGAGCTCGCTCACGTGAAAGCTCCTGTTCTACCACCAAAGTGACAGAAGACACTCTCGGGTCCTTTGCGAGGGCATTCAGAAGGGGAGCTTGGTGGGGGCTGATCATGTTTTGCCAGGCGACCAACTTCATTGTGGGTTCCTTCTAGAAATCAATCCAGCGCTTACGAAGGTGCTGATCAAAAGCCAAATTAACAGTCCGTATCCACTTAAGGAAAACAACACGGCTTCACCAAAATTTACAAAGATGGAGAAGAAAAACAAACTGACTGCATAGTACCCTTGGCCGCCAATCCCGGTGAGAAAGAGTTTTATCAATATAAGGATAAACAGCCCTCCGCCCACCAAACCGATTTCTTCTAGCATCGCCATGGGTAGAAAGCCCTTTTCAATACTTGCGCCGATGGGGATGCCAAAAAAGGGATCTCGCGACACCTTCATGGTATAGCCGCCATATTTGCCGTTACTCACCTGAAAACCAATCCCAAACCATTTGTTCTCTCGAAAATTACGCAGTGCCGCTTGAAACAAAAAGCCTCGGGACTCGGCAAAGGCTTCTTGGACATTGCCGGCATCAGAGCCTTTCTGCAAAATGCCTTCGGACAAGGACTTCACTTTATCTGCGTTGAGAAGCGCCAATCCTATAGCGAACACAAAACCGATGAAGACATACTTGTTCAAGGCAATGCGGCCTACAAACAACATTTTACCGCCGCGGTAATAGCCGATGATTTCGGCCAAGAACAGCGACAAAAGCAAAGCGAAAATGGAGGTCCGTGACTGGGACAGCACCAGAAACACGAAACTGAGACACATAAACCCCAGGTTCAGCCAGAAATGGGGACTCGCCTTGCTGATAATTCGGTAATAGCACAGCATAAACAAGCTTCCCATCGCCAAAGCAAAGCCCTGTGGGTGATTCATCGCGCCTTGGAACCCTCGACCGTTAATGGCAAAACCGGCGTACATAAAATAGGTCGGGATACTCATCACTGCGAGCATGGCCAACAGTGTAAATAAGGGCTCTAAGAATAGGTTGGTTTGCAATTTAACCGACTCTTTAAGCAGTGTGAGAAGCGCACTGATGCCAAAGAAAAACATGGTGAGCTTTAACATTGAAACCTGCCAATCAAAGCCATAAACAATGGCAGACGACAAGCAAACCAAAGCAAACACAATCAACATCAATCGTATAATCGCCAAGTCATCACGACTTTTAAAACGACCATAGCGGACAAGTACAAAGGCAAAAATCAGCAAATTCAGAGTGGGAAGTGATGGTACAGAGAACACGTGAGGGTTGAGTATGATTGCGCTCAAGTAAGTCAACATGGCCAGTACACAGCCTAACCGCCCCCGAGTCAGACTGTAAAAAATAAACAAAATGGCCCAAACGCTGCCAAGTGCTCCGGGCATCACCATCAGACCCAGTAGCAACAGCAAGAAGTATTTAAAAATGGAAAACTTCAGATTAATGGTCATCATGTCTGTTACGGATTATCTTCGCCGGCACGCCACCTACGATCATCTGCTCTGGGACTTCACCGTTGACTAATGCAGCGGCGGCAACAATCGCGCCTTTGCCGACCTTTGCCCCACCAATTATCGTAGCGCTCACCCCAACCCAAACACCATCGCCGATATGAATTTCTTGGGCAAAGCCATCACCGGCGGCCTTGTCAGGATCCATTGAAATGTGATGAGTGCCGTTAACCACAGTCACGCGACTGGATATGTCGGCATCGCGACCAATGGTAATCTGCCCGCCGCCCAACAGGATCATAGTGTCGTGTCCGACAAAACTGTTGTCGCCAATGGAAAGCTTGCCAGAGCCGACAATTTTTACTCCCGACACCAATCGTACGTTGTCACCCAGTTGCACCCCCGCCCAGCGGAATAAGGAGCGTTTTAATCCATACAACCGAGTTGGGGGCAAACAACGGGTAAACAGATTCACCCAGTACAATCGAAAAGGACGCAGCACTAGTTGTTCTCCTGCGTAGGTTTGAATGAAGGCAACAACGGAATCATCACCATGCTACGAGCGAAATAAGCCATTAAACGGGCCAAGACAATGCCCAAAGCACCCCAGATGAACGCGTATTCAATAGCCAACAAAAATACAATGCCCCAAAAGGTATTTAGCCCGCAATGCAACCAAACTTTGCCGCGGCCCACATTATAGTGATCAACCTGAGTTTGAATCGAAACGATGGCTACTGTGACAATACAGCCAATAAACACCCAAATCGTCGATTTAACGGGCATATCAAATAGATAAGGGAAAATCGGACTGAATAACGACATCAGGATACACAGGGCGAGCATCGCTGGAATAAGCCTTCTTAGCAGCGCCCTGAGAATCTCGGCCTGTTGAGTCGCATTTTGTCTGGCAGCCACCTTAGGCATTAGTACTTGTGCAATCATCACCGGCACAAAGTACAAAATGGAAAACACTTGATTGGCACTGGTGAGCAGCGCGGCCTGAAAAGCGGCGTCGTCCAAGGTGCTTATCCGCCAAAACGCAAAGGCCATCAAGGGCATGGGCCAGATACCACTAATAAAACTGGGAAAGGAAAAGCTCAAAAGACTGCGGCACAAAGTCAAATCAAAGGCGTAACCGCCAATCAGCTTGTGCTTTATCACCGCATAGTATGTGAGTACGGCCAACAGAATCAGATTGCTGATGGTAAACGCGATGGCAAACCCCGGCAGCCCCATTGTTATGGCTAGTAGCAGTTGCAACGGCAAGCCTACAAAGGCCGTAACCATTTGACTTTTTGCGACCAGATCAAATCTTTCTACACCATTGAAAAACGAGATCCCCAATTGAGCAATCAGAGATACAAAGATACCAGGACAAATGATCTTCAAAGCCAATGAGAATGAGTCAGACACGTACCCCAAGGCATTTTCAACTTGGGGAACCAGTAAAAACAGAAGGAGACAGAACAACAAGGATAATCCTGCATTGACGGTCAACGCGGAAGACGCCACCTTGTCCCGCTGCGGCCCTGCTTGTTCGGCAGCAACAAATCGGATCATTGCGGGACCTAATCCTACTGTGGCAAATACGGAGATTAGGCCCACTGCGGTTAAGATAACCCCAAAGCTGGCAAACTCTGCTACATCAAAATATCGAGCAAGCACCACAGCAACGACAAACAATTGCGCTTTAGACAAGATATTAGCCACGGCATTAATGCCCACTTGTCGAACGAACAGGGGTGCTTTTTGCAAAAGGTTGAACAGCACGATTTACTCTAATTATTATTGTTTGCTGTGTTGATTCCCTATGTTAACCAACAAATCGCAACAAAAACACCTGCAAAACGCAAATTGCTTGGGCTCTAACCTAGGCTGATTTAAATTTTGGCCGCGAACGCAGCAAAAAGCCTCCACAAAGAAGCAATGCTAAGCTACTCGAAGGCTCATCAACTGAAACGACAAGAGTGGGCAAATTCGCGTTTGTTGTAGGATTTTCGAGTTCTTTTACCAAGTAAACTGACAGATTGTAAAAACCGGCATTGTAGAAAGCCGAATAATCAACCGCAAACAAACTACTGTAGATATTGGCATTGCGAAGCCCGTTTTGGACCACTGTCCCGCCCATTTGAAGCTGTTTATTAGCGTTCTCAAACAACCCAAAGCTGTAATGAAAACTGGGAGCTAAAGCATGAGGCGTGTAACCAAACAGGGTGGAAAACTGGCTGGCTTGTTCAAAGCATGTTTGACCTGCCTTACAATTAATGTAGCTCCCTTGGCCACTATTATCAGTAAAATCGCTAAAATGTTGATTAAGCAAATTATCGACTTGATCGTACTGAGCCAGACGCCAATCGTCGAAGCGCTGGGTTGCCTCGTAATAGCTCAAACCGGCTGTAACGCTAAGGTCGAGCCAAATCAATCCACTGGATTCATCTTTTACCGCTAAACCATCACCGACTTCAAATGCATCCCACTGGATCAGGCTGGCCTGTGAAGAAAAGCAAAAACCTAATAAAAATACCCCTAGTACCCGTCTTAATGCCACAAACATCCTTTATCCTTATGATTTTTATAATAATTTGCGGGGCATAGCATAACGAGCTTATGGACGATGGCTATTAGTCTTTAGTCTAATATTTGTGCTGTTTGATGAAATCGATTCATGATGACGAAGTAATGCATTAACCACAGGCTCGGTAGACGAGAGCCAAGCCTGTAAATTGAATCTGAACTTCTAGGCGTTATTGAGTAATGTCATGGGCTAGCAAGACGAAAGCAAATTCCTCAGCATAGTCCATCTGGCGACCATAACGGCCACTGTTGGCAAAGTGTCCCGCGCCCATATTAATGCGCATCACCAACAAGTTGTTGTCGGTCTTATAGTTACGCATTTTCGCCGCGAACTTTGCTGGCTCCCAATAGGTTACGCGCGGATCATTCAAACCACCAGTAATGAGCATTGGAGGATACTCACGTTTTTCAATGTTGTCGTAAGGCGAATAACTCAATAACAAATCATAGACAGCAGGATCTTCAATAGGATTGCCCCATTCTGCCCACTCGGGCGGCGTAAGTGGTAGCGAGGCATCCAACATGGTATTCAGCACATCGACAAAGGGTACGCCTAAGGTCACCGAACGCCACAAATCCGGTGCTTGTATCACCGCCGCGCCCATGAGTTCTCCGCCTGCGCTTCTGCCAGATATGGAAATATTGCCAGCTGCCACATAGTTTTCATTGATAAGATGTTTAGCCACATCGACAAAATCGTTAAAAGTGTTGGTGCGCTTATCAAGTTTGCCATCTAGGTACCATTGGTAACCCATCATGTCACTGCCACGAGCGTGGGCAATGGCAAATGCAAATCCCCGGTCGAGCAGACTTAAGCGCATCGCATCGAACTCTGGATCGTAAGTCAATCCATATGCTCCGTAGCCTTCCAACATCAAAGGTGCTCGGCCGTCTTGCCTAAAATCTTTTCTGTAGACCAGAGTTATTGGTATTGATACCCCATCCCTAGCCTGCGCCATAATGCGCTTGGTCACATAGTTAGATTTATCATAGCCCGACGGTATATTTTGAACTTTGCGGGTAGTCAATGTTTTGCTGCTGACATCGAAATCCAATACTGTAGACGGGGTAATCATGGATTCGTAATCTAGCCGGACAAAGCCTTGGGAAAATTCGACGTTTTTACCCATCCTCACAGTCTTCACCTGTTCGGGAAAGTCCACACTGTATCCATTCCCTTGGTAATCGAAGACATTGATCTGGTCGAGACCATTTTCCCGCACCTCGAGCACATAAAACTGTTCAAAGGTTTGAATTTGCCTCTGATATAAAGCGTTAGAACCCGCAATAATCGTCTGCCAATGTTCATACTGCGGTTGACTGTCTGCCACTTTTGCTAGGCGGAAATTGATGTGCTCATCATTGGCTAAAATGTAAAAGAAACCATTGCCGTGATCGACACTGTAAGAAAAGTTTTCTTCCCGGGAAGCCAACAACATTGGCTTGCTCCGCAAATCCTTCATCGGAACTACGTAGGTTTCATTAACATCACTTTTCGCTGAGTTCAAAACTAGGAACTGTTTCGAACTGGTGATTTGAAACCCAAGATAAAAGCTCTCGTCTCGTTCAGTGTATAAGACTATATCTTGAGCTTGAGAGGAACCAATTTTATGCAAATTGATGCTGCGCACAAACCACTTTTCTTTATCAAGAAGGCCATAAATCAGGGTTTGGCTGTCTCCACCAAAGGCCACGTCGCCTTGCACATTTTCAAGGGGCAAATCAACCGGAGCACCGGTTTTCAGATCAACAATGTGAACTGTATAACGCTCATCTCCGCTGGTGTTGAGTGAATACGCAAGATACTTTCCATCTGGACTAATGTCCCAACTTAACAAATCAAAATAATCGTGACCTTGTGCTAGTTTAGATTCGTCTAGAAAGATCGTTTCTTCACCTGTTGCGAGATTTTTGCGTGAGTGAGTTTGGTATTCCTCACCTTCTTTGTAATACCAGCGATATTCGTAACCATGGTGTTGCCAAGGCACCGACTCTTCGGTCTCATCAGTGCGCCCTTTAAACTCCTCAACCAAAGTGTCCACCAGCTTCTGATGGGGCTTCAAAAAGGCATCAAAATAGTCATTCTCAGCTTTCAAATAACCCAGTACCTCTTGATCATTGACATCGGGATAGTCTGGATCTCTTATCCAGTTGTAAGGGTCGGATAAAGTCATACCATGATAGGTCGCAGTAAATGGCTTTTCTGCCGCCTGCGGCGCCGGGATGTCAAGTTGTGTCAATCGAGGATGAGCTGAAGGCATTTGCGGCTCTACGTGGGTGCATGCACTGAGGGCCATGCAGGCCAACAAGCAAGTAAATGAAATTCGCATGATATTCCGTCTTCTAAGAGTACGTTATCTTTCCCTGAGTCGATGGGTGATTGAGGTAAACCTCAACAAAACATCGGGTTCGGTGAATAAAAGTGGCGGAATAGTACGCACAAAATTGAAAAAGCAAAAGTAAAACGCCGCTTAAATGCGGCGTTGATGGTACAGATATGTTTACTGAAGAGGCCTACGACCCGATTTCATTTTGCAGGCTTTCGTAACTTGCCTTTTCAGATGACACGAACTTGCGCCATTGCTGCGCCATGCCACGACTCGTGGCGTGCTTTTCAGCTTCAGCAAATTGATTCAAAGCATCGACAAACCGCTTCTTATTGTAAAACGCCATGCCTAGCACCAGATGCGTTGTACCAACGTTTCTCAGCCCACCTTTGTCTAGCGCCTGATTCGCTGTGCGGATTGCGTCATCGAAACGATCCATATTTAAGTAAATCTGACTAAGCTGAGCGTCTAACTCGCCGTCTTCAGACAATTGCGCGGCTGCCTGCATAACAGGAATCGCTTGCTCATTTTCCTTTGCCAATGACCAAGACTGAGCCAAAAACTTAAGGTTCCGAAGATTCTTCTCTAGCACGCCATCAGCCATAGCTTGCTCCATCAATCTAGCAGCCTTGTAGGGCGCTTGATGGTAATAATACAGCTGTGCCAGATTGAACACATCAGAGGATGAGCGAATGTAGTCTTGCTGATACGCCGCTTCGAGAATGGCCAACTGCTTTTTCTCTTCTCCTAACTCGCCGTACATGCCGCCAAGCTGAATCCAATACTCAGGTTTGTCGAACAGCTTGACCATTTTCTCCAAGATTTTGGTGACTTGCTCTGGCTGCTTCAACTCGTAATACACTGCTCGTTGCAAGATGTACCAGTTTTCATCGACCTTGTAGCCTTCTTCGCTGTTTTCTTGGCGAAGAATCGCCTCATCGATATAGCCTGCGGCCGCCTGATAGTCCTTTTTCTGATACATGGCCTGTGCTTTCAACACCAGGTTTTTGATCGGCAACTCACCTCTTTGCAGCGCTTCCCAACGCTCCAAGTATTCGATGGTTTTGTCGTAGTTTCCGCGCATCATGTGCAATTGCGCCAAACTGAACAAAGTACTTTGCTCAAATGTTTCTGGAATAGGTTGCTGCTGCACCACTTGCTCGAAGGACTCGATGGCCTGATCGTAATTCTCGGCGTTGTAGTGCACAAAGCCGTAGAAGTTATACATCATTGCCGTTTCGTAGCTATTCATCGAGCTGGCTTTATCTTTTACCTCGTCCAGCACTGCAATGGCTTCATCGATTTTACCTTCGTCGGCAAGACCCTGAGCCCGCGCAAGCTGATCGTATACCCGAGTCCGCAATGCTGGAGTTTTGCGGGTCTGCTTTTCACTGGCTTTAGTCACTTCTTGAGCTTGTGCAACCTGCTCACCAACTAAACTCGGGGCAGTCAAAAACAACACACTTAAACAAACGGAATGAGCGAAACGCTTAAACGTCATAACTGGCATCTTTGCTCCTCCTATCCGTCAATCTGGAAGCTGATCCGGTTTTGAACACCAGATACTTCGGCCGGCTCACCATTGATGACCCGAGGTTTATATTTAAATTTCAACGCCGCGTCGATGGCTGCTTGATCGAAAATATCCGCAGGATTGGCTTCGATCACTTTGATGTCTTTTACCGAGCCTTGTTTGGTTACGGTAAATTCAACAATCACAAAACCTTCGATTCCTCGTGACAAAGCACGGCGGGGATATACCGGCGCTACTTTCACGATAGGCAAATACTCGCCGTCGCCAGACTCCAGCGCCAGACCGCTGCCAAGGGCAACATCGGCACCTACATCCGCTGCGAAGTTCATACCGCCACCATCACCTTCAGGGGACGGAGAATCTAGCTGTGGCTGCTCCATTTGTGGTGGCGGCGCTTTGGGCGGGGGCGGCTTGCGCGGTTTGCGATCTTTGGTCTGTGCGGCTTCTTCTTGCTTTAAGCGCACAAAATCCAACACCGAACCCACCGGTGGCTCGCTGAGAGACTGATCACCACTTTTGATTAGAGCCTGCATCAAAAAGAACAAACTCAAAGTGATGAACGCTGCAGCGACGATAGCTAATAGAAATCTTGCCATTGGCCTCTACTCTTGTGCCGCAATGGAAATATCCGGCGCTCCCGCGGCCCGTGACGCATCCATCACTTTAATCAGAATTTCGGTGGTGGCCTTCTTGTCGGCCTGAATTACAACCGAACCTTGAGGGTTCTCAGCTTTGAGTCGCTCAATGTTCGCCTGAACCGCACGCACGTCAACCCGACGTTTGTTGATCCAGATTTCGTTGTTTTCACTGATGGCTACCAAGATGGTCGCGCGGTCTTTTTTCACCGCAGTGGCCGCTTCTGGTCGGTTCACATCAATACCAGACTCTTTCACAAAAGACGCGGTCACAATGAAGAAGATCAACATGATGAACACCACGTCCAACATGGGGGTCATGTCGATGGTCGCTTCTTCTTCTTCGACTAAGTTTTGAAAATGTTGTTTCATGTTCTTTACCTTACTGCCGGCAGCCTAGCGCTAGCGTTGAATTTCTAAAGCGTCTTCGAGATGAATGCGTTCGGTTTTCGCTAGTCGGGTCAGCCAAGTGGACGCGAATACGCCTGACAAAGCCCCAACCATTCCCGCCATAGTCGGTACAGTTGCTTGGGATACCCCGGCCGCCATGGAGCGCGCATTGCCGCCACCAGACATGGCCATTACGTCAAACACTTGGATCATCCCAGTAACTGTTCCCATCAATCCCAACAAGGGACAAAGCGCAACCAGCGCCTGGATGATGGGCAAACTGAAGCGCAGCTTTAAACTCACTCTGGAGATCAATGCTTGGCGAATTTGCTCGGCATTCCACGAAGAGCGATCCGATCGGGCTTGCCAAGTTTGAATGACATCTCGTTTGAATTGTTTGTGGCCAAAAGACACATAGAAGATCCTTTCTAGTATCAATATCCACATCACGAAGATCAGACCGCCGATCACCAGCAGTACAGTACCGCCGGTTTCGGTGAAGTCTCGGATTGATTCAAAGATCTCGACTAACATGAGCTTATGCCTTTACATCAGATTGACGTTCAGCGCGCTCAGCAATTACACCCGCTGCTTGCTCTTGCAAAATCAAAACGATGTTTTTGCTTTGCGTGCTCAACAAGGCGTACAACAAGGTGGTTGGAATGGCCACAACCAGACCGAGAACCGTAGTGATCAATGCAGAGGAGATACCCCCCGCCATGATTTTCGGGTCGCCAGTACCAAACAAGGTAATTTGTTGGAAGGTCACGATCATACCGGTTACTGTACCCAACAGACCGCCCAAAGGTGCGACAACAGAAATCATTTTCACTAAGGTTAAGAAGCGACCCAGTTTTGGCACTTCGCCCAAAATAGCTTCGGTCAAATGCAACTCCAACACTTCAGTGTCCACTTCTGGGTACTTGTCTTTCACTTGCATCACACGACCCAGTGGGTTGTCGTTGCTGAACTTATCTGATTTAAGTTGACGATTCACCTTAGCGGTCACCATCGACAACACGATAAAGCGCCAGAACGCAACTAAGATACCGACTGCGCCTACTGCGATGATGATGTAACCCACCAATTCACCTTGGTGAATACGCTCTTCCAGACTAGGTGCTTGAACCAACAACCCGAGGATAGAACCACCAGTTGGATCTAAGCCAAACTCAACTAGGTCACCTTGCGAAGCCTGCAATGCCGCTGCACTGTCTAGGTAACGATCGGCAGGCTGGCGCACCAACTCGTTGACGGTGCCGGTTTCGCCTTTGTATTCCAAATACAAACCGTCTGAGACCAATGCAAACGGTCCGACTCGTACGATTTCTTTATTTACTTTAGCGCCGCCAGCTTCGACCACGTCGCGGCTGAAACGGGTGACTTTGCCAGACTCAGTCATTTCACGTTGAATTTCGAACCAAACACGTTCTATCTCTTCGATAGACGCCAACTTTGAACTGCTACCCATAGATTGGGCCATCTGATCCAAAAAGTCACCGCGGCCAGGAATTTGTGCCGAAATAACAGAGTTAGAGAATTTGTTCTTGGTGTCCCCAGCAACTTGTTGCAAAACACCGAACAACTCTTTTAACGAACCTAGACGTTTGTCTAGCGCACCATTTAAATCAGCCAATTTGAATTCGTTTTCTTCGAATTGCGTTTCCAAGGTTTCTGAAGTTTGCAACTCGCGAGTGCGACGCTGATCTGCTTCACGCAACATGGCGTCTTGCTCAGAACGCTTTTCCTGAAACTCTTTTTCACGGGCTGTGTTCTGTTGATTCTGTTGGTACTGACCTTGTTCCAATTGTTTCAACAAGGCGTCTAAATCTAAAGGTTTGCTCTCTTGAGCCATTACGCTGCCGCTAGCCAATAGTGCTAGGACGGTGCTCATGCACACTGAGCGAAACTGTTTGATTGTGTATTTCATGCTCATCACTCTCTTAGTCCGTAATCGCTACTGGTAGCATCAACAAATCAGGGGCCATCTGTTTCTTGGCCATACGCAGACCTTTGGTCACCTGAGTACGATAATCTGACGACAACTCTTCCCACTGACGGGTTTGTTTGTTCCAGATGCCTTGCAGGCTGCCATCACGGGTCTGATAAATCAGCGCGGTACGACCAATGCGTAAGAAGTCTACGTTACGCTCTTGACCATTAATGTCCTTCAATCCAGCGTAAGCTTCTAGTGTGCGACCATAGTCCATCTCTACTTGATAGGCTTCCATCACGCGGCGGAATTTCTCAGAAGCAGATACGTCAGCACGGTCCATCATGTTGCGCAAATCAACGATGCGATTAGCACGCTCTTCTGGCAAAAACGGCACATCTAACTGGATGAATTGCTCCAAACCATCAATCATGCGCAACATCAAAGGGGTAATCTGACGCTCAATGACGCTGACTTCGTCAATGGCAGCGTTCAAATCGGCCATTTCTTGTTTCTGATTGGCGATCTGCTTACGCAATTGATTGTTGTATACCAGCAACCCTTCGACTTCTTTGTTAATCGTTTTGAACTGTTGCAGTTTGGAATCAATTTGATCGGTGATCTTATTGATGGTTTGTTGAGACTGTGCAGCAGACTCATTGATTTGAGCAGCAGCATCAATCACAGGCTGCAACTCTTTATCTTGCTGGGCGTGTGCTGCAAACACCGCCATGGAGCAGGCGATGTACGCGGCAGACAGCGTTCTAAAACATTTCATACGATTAAACCCTAACTAGTGAAATCAAGTTGGTCTTTGACCAAGATAAAAACTGCGCAAAGGATAGGGGTTATGTATGACAGTAATATTACAGAGCAAATGAGATCGCAAAAGACTCCATTATTTTCTTACGGATTTATCGTATCATACTGTTTTTAAATTGATTTTTATTATGCCATTGATTTTTGGCGGGAATCGAAAGGCGCTGCGACGGACAACTATGACAACAATAGATACACTGCTTTTAGCCCCATTTATGACACTTTGGTGACAAGAAGATACGCGGTAGAACAGGCCCCTCAAAAAAGAAGGGCCTCTCGCCTTTAGTTTCCTACATCTAAATGCTGAACCACATCGACTCGAAAACCGGCAGGGTCACTTACAATAAAATGATTCTGGCCCCACACTTCCTGTTTAAGTGGCATAACGATATCCAAATTAAGGCGTTCGGCTTCCATATAGGCTAACGCAGCATCAGCAACTTCTAATGAAATAACGAACCCGTCTGGAGACATGACAGGATGTAAAAAGGTGGGTTGGGATGGATGATTCGGTAACAAGAATCCAAGTTGCACCCCTGAGTTTGGCGACAGCAGATGCAGGTAAAAATTTGCGTCATAAAATACTGCATTAAAACCAAATACGGTTTCATAAAACTGCTTCACAGCTTCAAGGTCCTGAGTCACCATCACGGGGAACATGGCATTGATTTCGATCATCGGTTGGAGTCCTTTATAGAATGGATTAGTCAGCTCGCATGTTCCCGCAAAAAACGCTCTAGTGATTGTATAAAACGGACAAACTCTTAAATTCGCTGGGGGTCACGCCAGAGAGCTGCTTAAATTCTCGAATAAAGTGGGGTTGATCGTAGTAGCAGTCAGCCCATGGCGTGACATCGCTATGGCATTGGATTTTTCGCAAGGCGTGTTGGAATCGCATTATTCGACAAAATTCTCTGGGCGACAAACCAAGATAAAGATGGCTCAAGCGCCGAAGTTGCCGGGCTGATAATCCGAATTCTGAACATTTACGGTCGGAGATATCCATGTCCGAAGCCAAATGCCCAGAACAATAACGAACGAACCGCAATAACCGAGGGTCAAGGTTTGGAGACTTGATACTCTCGATCAGCAAACTTTCTATCTGCCGACAGCGATTCTCAAACGATACGGGTTGCCTACAAGATTGAATTAATCTTTCCAATAGCACATTGGACAAGACTTCCGCTGCTGGAGTACCGTCAACACTGTGTTGCCAATCTCCAATTGGCCGGGTGACAATACCCTGTTGTGCCAGCAACCGAAAACGAATGCCAAAGTAACAAGCAGGCCCGTACATTTCAAAGATGGTTGCGCTAGAGAAAGGTGCAATCAAAAAGATTTCTTCTGGACAGTTGAGGTTAATAATCAAATCAACGCAATTGTCTGGCACACTGCGGTAATTGAAATTGCCTGCCGGTACATTCAACTGCCAAAAGCACTGAACCCACTGGCTCAAAGGTTCAGTTGGTGACTTACTCAGATAGGCATCTTTGTGCGTGACCTGACCTTGCATGGGTTGGTAATTTATATCGAATAACATGGGCTTATATTGGATTTCAGTCTGCCCTTAAGTAAAACCCGCTATTAAACATTCGTCAATGTGCAAGACACAGGAAACATCATACTATTTGACAAACCAACCTTGCTCGAAACACCTACAACCTTGTTCATTAATCAGACGTGCAAAGCAATGATTGCTGGGCTTCGCCCACTTTGACATCCCTAGGTGAGCAAAAACTCGTTGTCTAAGTAGTAAAAAGCCCACTTAAAAAGTGGGCTTTTAGCACTCGATTTGCAGTGAGCGGTTAACGCACCACTTCGGCGTTGTGATAAACGTCCTGCACATCATCGCAGTCGTTGAGCATGTCCATAAACTTATCGAACACCTCGACGTCATCTCCAGAGACTTCGGTATTGGTTTGTGGCAGGAAGGTAATCTCATCCACTTCAAACTCGACGTCTGGGTGGGCTTCACTGATGGCCGTTTTCGCCTTGACGTGCTCGGAGGATAAATGGGGTCAGAGCCGTTTTAACTTAGGAAACTGGTTTGATTTGGGCTCTGCTGCAGTTAAAACGGCTCTGACCCCATTTATACGAAACGCCGATAACCCTTTACGTTAATCAGACGTGCAAAGTAATGATCGATCAACTTAACCCACTTTAACATCCTAGGACGAGCAATAGCCTGCCATCATAATAGTAAAAAGCCCACTCAGAGGTGGGCTCAGATTTTGGATATTTGCCTTAGCTAGAGCTTAACGCACTACTTCAGCGTTGTGGTAAACGTCCTGCACATCATCGCAGTCGTTGAGCATGTCCATAAACTTATCGAACACCTCGACGTCATCTCCGGAGACTTCGGTATTGGTTTGTGGCAGGAAGGTAATCTCATCTACTTCAAACTCGGCGTCTGGGTGGGCTTCACTGATGGCCGTTTTCGCCTTGAAGTATTCGGTGTGAGGTACAAATACTGTAATCAAACCGTCTTCGCATTCAATGTCTGCCACATCGACGTCGGCTTCCATCAACACTTCCAACATGGCGTCTTCGTCGTCGCCCTTGATGGCCAAAATGGCTTGATGATCAAACATGTGAGCCACCGCACCAGGCGCGCCAATTTTTGAGCCTGTCTTAGTAAAACAGTTGCGCACATCTGTGATGGTACGGTTATTGTTGTCCGTCAAACAATCGATAATCACCATACAGCCACCGGGGCCGAACCCCTCATAGCGTGCAGGGTGAAAATCTTCGCCACCACCACCTGCGGCCTTTTCAATGGCTTTGTCGATAACGTGCGCGGGGACTTGGTCTTTTTTAGCCTTGTCCATCAAACGGCGTAAGCTCAAATTGGCTTGGGGGTCGGGACCACCGTTTTTGGCAACCACGTAAATCTCTTTACCATATTTTGAATAGACTTTGGTTTTGGCCGCTGCGGTTTTGGCCATCGCAACTTTGCGAACTTCAAACTTTCTTCCCATCTTGGCTATGCTCTATTTTGTTTAAACCGAATTCAGTGTGCGGATTCTACCCAAGCTAGGGCCTCTAGGGCAAATGCTGTGTTGCCAAATAATCGTGTGATTGCATCTCTTTGAGGCGACTCAAACACCGTTTAAACTCAAATTCTAACTGACCTTGAGTGTATAGCTGGTCCATTGGCACCGCAGCGGAGATGATCAATTTGACGTTTCGCTCATAAAACTCGTCCACCATGGCAATAAATCGGCGGGCAATGTCATCGACCTGCTGGCCCATTTGTTCAACGTTAGCCAGCAATACCGTGTGGTAACAACGACTGATTTCCATATAGTCGGTTTGCGAACGGGGTCCGTCACACAGGGCTCTAAACTCAAACATTACTACGCCGTCGGCATCGTGAATCGTGGGGATCTTTCGCCCTTCGATGGTAATGGCTTTGCCATCAGTACCCTGCTCTGGAGCCAATTGCCGGAAATAGTGATGGAGGTTTTCAGTGGCTTTTTTATCCAAAGGATAGTGATATATCTCAGCCTGCTCCAAAGTTCGCAAGCGATAATCCACACCGCTGTCGACGTTGACCACCCGAGTATTTTGGTTAATTAATTCGATAGCGGGTAGAAAGCGCGCTCTTTGCAAGCCATTGCGATATAACTCATCGGGTACAATATTTGAGGTCGCTACCAAACAGATCCCACGGGCAAACAATTCCTGCATCAATGTGCCTAAAATCATTGCATCGGTAATGTCGGATACGAAAAACTCGTCGAAGCAAATGACTTTGGCTTCTTTGGCGAAGCGGTCAGCAACGATTTTCAAAGGATCAGATTCACCCGCTAAAGACTTCATTTCTTCATGCACACGATGCATAAAACGGTGAAAGTGAATACGCATTTTGCGTTCAAAGGGTAAGCACTCGAAAAAGGTATCCACTAAATAGGTTTTACCTCGTCCCACACCACCCCAGAAATATAAGCCTTGGATACTCGGTGAGGTCATCCCCTTGCCAAAGGCCGATGCCAACTTCACCCGCCAAGTACGTTTTTTCTTGGGTTGGGTTAACTCATCATAAAGTCTTTGCAACTCTTTGACTGCATTCTCCTGAGCAGCATCATAGTGGAAATCGGGAGACTGCAAATCAGATTGATATTTTTGCCAGGGCGTTATTGATTCCATATTCGAGATTTATCTTGAGCCTTTTGGTTAAGTGAAATCGTACAACAATGCAGAATAGATCCTAAACTTACCTTGAATGAAAATAAAATGGCCGCATCTATCGCTTAGCGGGTATGATTAGGCAAAGCATTTGTACACTGTGGAGTTATTATGGACTGGATAGTAGGGTTATTGCTATTGATAGTAGGCGCAATCATTGGATTTTTTGTTGCTAAGTTCCTTGCCGACAAAAAATTGGCCGAGCAGGCGCAAAAATACAGCGATAGCACGCTCAAAGAAATCATGGCACAGCATGCTGCTGACCATTTGAGTGAGTCGCGGGCTTTGGTTGAAGCCATGCAAAGCAAATGTGAAGCGTTAGCTTTGCAGTTAGATTCCTATGAAAGTGTTCTCAATGCGAGTCAAACAGACGACCAAGGAAACCATCTGAGCTTCTTTGGTGAGCACGCCACTGCGTTTATTCGCCATCAACAGGTCAAGCAAAAACGCAAGCCTACGACCGCCGAATTTCAGCCCCGAGATTTCTCGTCTGAGAGTTCTGGACTGTTCGACGGCTCAAAAAAAGGGCGTTTCATCGACAACTAAGTTGATCAAATGAACTAACCGGCCCACATAGAGGTCACTTAAACGAATTTATCATTCTTTCCATTTAGTGGTGTAAACGTTGGAGACAATATCACGATGAAAAAAGTAGTAAGTCGTTTTGGATTAGTAAGTTGTATCATTGCAGGTACATTGGTATTGGGTCTCAATGCCAATGCTGCGCTACCGTTTTTCTCATCAGACAAAGACGAAGTGCCATCTCTGGCACCCATGTTGGAAAATACAACACCAGCCATCGTCAGCATTGCCGTAGAGGGCACTCAAGTTTCCCGTCAACGTATACCTGAAATGTTCCGTCATTTCTTCGGTGGCCCAGATGAGCAAGTACAAGAACGTCCGTTCAGAGGATTGGGCTCTGGGGTCATTATCGACGCTAAAAAAGGCTATGTTGTCACCAACAATCACGTGGTCGACAACGCCGATGAGATTACCGTTAAACTCACCGATGGCAGAGAACTTAAGGCCAAGAAACTGGGTGCAGACGAGCAAAGTGATATCGCCCTGTTAAAAATCGATCCTGAAAATCTGGTTGCGGTTCCTTTGGCCAATTCGGATAAGTTGCGCGTTGGTGATTTCGTGGTTGCGATTGGCAACCCATTTGGTTTGAGTCAAACCGTTACTTCAGGCATTGTCAGTGCGCTCGGCCGTTCCGGCTTAAACATCGGCGGTTATGAGGATTTCATCCAAACCGATGCAGCCATCAACCGCGGTAACTCTGGCGGTGCGTTGGTGAATTTGCGAGGTGAACTGGTTGGTATCAATACCGCCATTTTCGGTCCCAACGGTGGCAACGTGGGTATTGGTTTTGCCATTCCTAGCAACATGATGAAGAGTCTAGTGGACCAAATCATTGAGTTCGGAGAAGTGCGTCGTGGGCTATTAGGTATTCTCGGTCAAGACGTTGATGCAGGTTTGTCTGAAGCGATGAACTTAGATGTGAGCAAAGGTGCCTTTGTTAGTGAAGTTAGCCCAGACTCTGCAGCCGAGAAGGGTGGAATTGAAGCCGGTGATATCATCATTGCTATCAATGGTAACGATATTCATAGTTTCCAAGAACTGCGGGCTAAGATCGGTAGCATGGGGGCCGGCAAAGAAGTCGAGTTAACCCTATTGCGCAAAGGTAAGAAAATCGACGTCGAGGTTGTTCTAGGTGATGCCACAGGTGCGGTGGTTGCCGCTCGTGAAATTCATCCCGCCCTTGAAGGTGCGACTCTGGCCAATGGCACCACCGACCGAGGCAATGCTGGTGTGGAAATTACCGAGCTGGAAGCTCGTTCGCCAGCGGCTCGAATTGGTTTGCAAGAGGGCGACATTATCATTGGTGTTAACCGCGAGCGGGTGAACAATGTCACCGAATTACGCACTCGTATGGATGATGTTAAAGGCGTCATAGCACTGAATGTGCAACGGGGTAGTACTACTTTGTACTTGGTGATCCGCTAACGGGTTTAGATGCCCTCTCCGCTTACGCGGCGAGGGCATTGCTTTAAACAATTCGTATCCTGTCTACCACCCTCTGCTGTTTTAGTGTTATTCTTGTTTATCAATTATTTATAGTGTTTGTGGCTCGTGCATATACCCTCTTGGCTCCGATTTGTCGGCAGATCCGTGATCTTAGGCTTGATCATCTCTGCGCTTATATTGATTTTGGTTCCAGACCTGCGCAAAGGTTCTGGCGTCAATTTTAATTTATTTAGTCAAGACAGAAGCTTTGACGGCCCGAAAGTCAGCTATTACGACGCGATCAGTCAATCTGCCCCTGCCGTTGTCAACATTTACAGCAGCAGTATTGATATTCAAAGTAGCATTGCTCGCCGTCAACAAGTGGAGCGCACCAGTCTGGGCTCGGGAGTGATTATGACTGAGTCGGGTCACATCCTCACTTGTTTACATGTCATACAAAACGCTGAAGTGATTTTGGTTGGGTTACCCGATGGCCGTCAGGAGCCAGCTGAGATAGTCGGCTATGATCGTTTTACAGACTTAGCCGTGTTAAAAATCAGCGCCGATAACTTGCACGTAATCCCCCAACAACCTGATCCGCAAATTCGCGTCGGCGATGTGGTCTTGGCAATAGGCAACCCACTAAACATCGGCCAGACGATTACCCAAGGTATCATCAGCCGCAGCGGTCACAATATCACTCAAAACTTTGTTAACTTCATTCAAACCGACGCGGTGCTCAACCAAGGCAACTCTGGTGGCGCTCTGGTGGACAGTAATGGTGTGCTCGTAGGCATCAACAACGCCAACTTCAAAACTTTAGACAATCAAAGACGTGTGGTAGACGTAAACGGAATTTTCTTTGCTGTTCCCTACCCTTTAGCACGTCGGGTCATGGATCAAATCATTGCCAATGGCAAAGCGACCCATGGTCAGCTTGGCTTCACTGGAGCTCAGGATATTGAACTGCAAGGGATAGTAGTAACCGAAGTGGCCACAGGTGGACCTGCAGATCTAGCCGGCTTGCAAGTGGGTGACGTGATCCGCGATATTGATGGGATGGCTTTAGAGGACATTTCTCAGGCGTTGGAAATCATAGCCAACAGCGCGCCGGGCACTACATTGCAATTATCGGTGTATCGTGGTGAAACTCAGTTGTTGTTGCCTGTAGTTGTTGGTGAAGCGCGTTAACCTTTAACGCGCTCGATTTTTGCTCCAAGCTTATTCAGCTTTTGCTCAATTTTTTCATAGCCACGATCCAAGTGGTATATGCGGTCCACAACAGTCTCACCTTGAGCTACCAAGCCGGCAATCACCAAACTGGCAGAGGCACGGAGATCCGTTGCCATAACCTGCGCTCCTTTCAATACATTTACACCGGTACAAATAGCGTGATTGGCTTCTAAATCAATTTTGGCCCCCATGCGCTGCAATTCGGGTACGTGCATAAAGCGATTTTCAAAGATGGTTTCGGTGACCACGCCAGAGCCCTTACCCACGCAGTTTAGTGCTACAAATTGCGCCTGCATGTCTGTCGGAAAGCCTGGATGGGGAGCGGTTTTGATATTGACACACTGTGGACGTGCGTCGTTCATGTTCAACTCGATCCAATCTTTGCCGGTACGGATTTCAGCACCCGCTGCTTCGAGCTTACTCAACACCGCGTCTAAGGTTTCAGGAGCGGCATTGACACAACGGATGTGGCCACCAGTGACAGCAGCCGCCACTAAAAACGTCCCTGTCTCGATACGGTCTGGTAAAACACTGTAACGGCAGCCCTTGAGACGCTCCACACCAGTGATGGTAATGTGATCAGTACCAGCACCAGAGATTTTTGCTCCCATACGATTTAAGCAGTTAGCCAAATCGACAATTTCAGGTTCTCTTGCTGCGTTTTCTAATACCGTTTCACCTTGTGCTAACGTCGCCGCCATCATCAGGTTTTCTGTTGCGCCTACGCTCACCGTATCCATAAAGATGTGGGAGCCCTTTAAACGACCGATAACAGATGCCCTGACGTAACCCGCATCCACTTCAATTTTAGCGCCCATTTTCTTCAGGCCATCTAAATGCAAGTTTACCGGTCGAGCACCGATAGCACAGCCTCCAGGCAATGACACGTTGGCTTTTCCATATTTGGCCAACAATGGGCCCAATACCAAGATTGAGGCACGCATGGTTTTTACCAGATCATAGGATGCTGTGTAGTTGTTTACTGTGCTACCGTCGAGTTCCAAAGTGTCGTCTTCATGGCGATGACACTTCACGCCCAATTCGCTCAACAAAGCGACGCTGGTAGTGATATCACGCAAATGGGGCACATTTTCGAATCGGCAACTGTTGTCTGCTAGCAAAGACGCCATAATAATGGGTAGCGCCGCGTTTTTCGCACCAGAGATAACCACCTCTCCTTTTAACGGAGAGCCGGGTTTGATAAGAAGTTTATCCATTAAGAAAATGACCGATTTTACTGAGGCAAATTAAACAAGCGTTCGCGTTGCCACTGTTTTTCTGAGAAGGTTTTGATTGAAATCGCGTGCATACTTCCGTCGGCAATTTTATTTGCCAATGGACGATAAATCATTTGCTGTTTTTTCACACGACTTAAGGATTCAAACTGGTCACTGACCGCGATGATATTGAAATGTGAGCCATCACTGCTGACATGCACTTCTGCCAACTCCAGTTCGTCTTTTAATAATGCTTCGATGTCTTTACAGTCCATCTTGCCTCTAGTTGATAATGTAGATGAATTCAGTTGATCGGTAATATAGCATCAACGTCACTTAATTTCGCCAAATTGATCAGGCCTTCTGGTGTGTTGATGAGAGAAACCTCTAACTTTCTGCTTTGACACTCTTTGAGAATCGACAATACGTAAGCCAACCCTGCGGTATCCACTGCATCAATATTGGCCAGATCCAATTTCAACTGTTGGTTTTGATTTGCAATAGCCCCCAAGTCAGCGCCGAGTTGAGGCCATGCGGTCGGCACTGAGTCCCGATTCAGAGAGCCGCTAAATTTCACCAAACCGTCGTTTGTCTCAACCTCAATCTGCAATGTCATTACTCAGCGTTCTCTTTGTCTTTTTCGATCACTATGGGCTGTTCTATTTTTTGCTTCATCAAATCGATCACTTGGCGGATCCCTTGCTGGCGCAATATGGATTCGAACTCAGAAGATTTACTTTGCAACATGCTGATACCTTCAGCTGTCATATCATAAGCCTTCCACTCATTGGTTTTGGAATCTTTACGGAGACTGAAAGCGACTTTAATATCAGGGCGATTGTCGTCTCTAACCAAGGCTCGAACCACCACATGCTTGTCTTTGTCTTCTAGCTCAGATTGGGGTTCAAACTCCACCGTTTGGTCATCGTAGTAGCCTAAAGCAACGGCATAAGTGGTGACCAAATATTCCCGAAAAACACTGACAAACTCGTTCAATTCGTCTTTGCTGGCTTTTTTGAAGTAGCGTCCCAAGACTTTAAACGCACTGAAACGATAATCCACATAAGGCAATAGTTCTTCGCGTACAATGGTACGCAGTACTTCTGGATCTTGCTGAATTTTCACTTGATCATTTTTGATGCGGTCAAAAGTTTTCATGCCCACGACCTGAATAAGTTCGTAAGGATTTTCAGTTTTGACCTCCTGCCCTTGAGCGGTAAAGCTCAATGCAGCTAAAGCAAAGACAAAAATGGAAAAAAGAGTTCTAACGTTTGGGATCATAATGATTACCTAAGCTGCATGTCCTGATTAATTATTACTGTCTTTGCTGAACAGAAACTGACCGATAAGGTCTTCGAGTACCAAGGCGGATTTCGTATCGGCAATATAGTCACCATCTTTCAGGTTTTCGATATCACCATAAGAGAAGCCAGGTTGGAACCCGACATATTGTTCACCGAGCAGTCCAGAGGTGAGAATAGCCACCGAACTGGTCTCAGGGAACGTATTATAGCGAGTTGAAATACTCAACTTCACAACGGGAGTAAAATCTTCTGGATCGAGGCTAATGTCTTCGACACGCCCAATGTTCACGCCACCCACTTTCACTGAAGAGCGCACTTTCAAGCCGCCTACATTATCAAATTTCGCATACAAAGTGTATGACTCACCTTGGCCTACTGAGCCCTGATTGGCTACTTTCAAACCCAGCATGAGTGTAGCCGCAATGGCTAGGGCAACAAACAGTCCCACCAATAATTCTGTTTTCCGTGACGTCATGTTTATCTCCTGTTACTCAATACCGAACATAATAGCGGTTAATACGAAATCTAATCCCAGCACCGCGAGGGACGAATACACAACGGTTTGCGTAGTTGCGGCGCTGATCCCTTCTGATGTCGGCACTGAATCATATCCTTTAAATATGGCGATCCAGGTCACAACCAAAGCAAAAACGATACTTTTGATGACGCCATTGAGCACATCTTCATTCCATTCAACCGTGGACTGCATGATTGACCAATAGCTACCCGCATCAACACCCAGCCAGTCAACTCCAACTAAGTGTCCTCCTAAAATACCCACGGCACTGAAAATCATTGCCAGCATTGGCATGGAAATGACTCCTGCCCACATACGAGGTGCAACCACCCGGCGCAGCGGATCGACCGCCATCATTTCCAAACTGCTTAGTTGTTCGGTGGCTTTCATTAAGCCAATCTCTGCGGTCAATGCAGACCCGGCTCGACCGGCAAACAACAACGCGGTCACCACCGGTCCCAATTCTCTGAGTAATGACAATGCCACCATTGGACCTAGGCTGCCTTCGGCACCATAGTCCACTAGAATCGTGTAGCCTTGTAATGCCATGACCATACCGATAAACAAACCGGACACTATGATAATGGACAAGGACTGAAATCCCACCACATAGATCTGTTTGATCGTCAGTGAAATATTCTTAACCTGAGGCACTGCAACTAAAGCGCCAAACAACACCAAGCTGGCTCTTCCAATAGCGCTAAAACGCTCAAGAGTTGCGCGACCCAGTTTGACAAATCCTTCGATCATCTCAACTCCCTAAAAATGTTTCACTGACGCTTTTTGCAGGAAAGTGAAATGGCACCGGACCATCCGCTTCACCCTGCAAAAATTGCTGCACCAATGCCGAGTCACTTTGGCGAATTTGTTCGGGGGTACCCGAGCCAATGATTTTCTTCTCCGCGAGAATGTAAACATAGTCCGCAATGCTCATCACTTCGTTTACATCATGGGTCACCACTACACTGGTGAGCTTGAGAGCATTATTCAATTGCTTAATCAATTTAACCAACACCCCCATTGAAATGGGGTCTTGCCCGGCAAACGGTTCATCGTACATGATCAGTTCAGGATCCAGCGCAATAGCCCGCGCCAAGGCAGCTCGTCTGGCCATACCGCCGGACAACTCGCTGGGCATCAAGTGTGCCGCTCCTCGCAATCCTACCGCCTGCAGTTTCAGCAGCACCACCGACTCGATGATCTGTTCTGATAATTGGGTGTGCTCTCGCAAAGGAAACGCAATATTGTCGAATACCGACATATCGGTAAACAATGCGCCACTTTGAAACAGCATACTCATCTGGCGACGCACTTTAAAAAGCCGATTGCGCGCCATGTTAGGAATCGACTCACCTTTAAAGCGAATATCACCACTGTCAGGCTTTAACTGCCCACCAATGAGTTTTAACAGGGTCGTTTTACCGATTCCACTGGGCCCCATGATGGCCGTGGTTTGTCCTTTTTTAATTTGCAAAGAGATATCGTCATAAATGACCCGTTCACCTCGTTTAAAGGTCAAACTCTCTATTTCAATCAAATTTTCCACTAGAAACTCCGAGTTACCACGAGATGAAGACCCCAATTGGGGCAGAAAAATTCCATAAGGCCAGTACAATGAGGTCATTTTATGTGTTTTCAACACAAAACACTAAGATATAAAGGTTACAAAATATAAAAAACACAGGAATCTGCTATTAGTATCAGACCAATACCTTGAATAAGGAAGAATTGATCACAATATTCGCTCCAATACGTATAAATTCAAATTGTATTTTGCGACAATGATGTCACTGGTTAACGAATAAAGAGAGCTTGTGTTAGTTGAAATTCTCATCTTTGTAGCGGGCTTAGCAGCGTTAAGCTGGAGTGCCGATCGATTTGTCTTTGGTGCTGCCGCGCTGGCGCGTAATTTAGGTTTATCTGCGATGGTGATAGGTCTCACCATCGTTGCTATGGGGTCATCTGCTCCTGAAATTGTGGTTTCCGCTACAGCTTCTTTGGCGAACTCACCCGACACAGCTGTGGGTAACGCCATTGGTTCCAACATTACCAACATAGCCTTGGTTTTGGGACTCACTGCACTGCTTAAGCCATTAAGCGTGTCATCAACCACTGTCCGTCGAGAAATGCCAGTATTGATGGCCGTGACCTTACTGGCCAGTTATTTTCTTATCGATACCGTTTTCGAGTTTTACGAAGGGATGATTTTGATTGTTCTGTTCGTTGTCACCATTGGCGGTTTGGCAGTGATTTCCCTCAGTGCTGAGAAAAACGACCCCTTGCAATTGGAAACAGATACCGAAATCCCCAAAGACGTCCCCACGGGTATCGCCGTATTCTGGGTCATTACAGGATTAATTTTGCTACCGCTGAGTGCCCATTTTATGGTGGAGTCAGCTGTAGAGATCGCGCGCTATTTTGGTATGAGTGAATTGGTGATAGGTTTAACCATTATTGCCCTTGGGACCAGTCTTCCGGAACTTGCCGCCAGCATTGCAGGCGTGCTCAAGAACGAGGATGATTTGGCGCTGGGCAACATTATTGGTTCGAATATTTTCAACATTTTGGCTGTGCTGGCCATGCCGGGCTTAATTGCCCCCGGCGTCATTGACAGTCATGTGGCAAGCCGGGACATTTTTGCGATGTTGCTGGTTACAGCGCTGCTGATCGCCTTTAGTTTCAACTTCCGCGGGTCACGCAGTATTAACCGATGGGAAGGTGGTGCGCTAATCTTGTGCTATTGTGGTTACTGCGCCTACTTGTTCGTATAAGCGATAACTATGCCTAAAACATTCCGAGAGTCCGCCAAACAAGTCTTTGAGATTGAGGCACAAGCCATCGTTCAATTGCATCAGTACTTGGATGAACATTTCGACCAAGCCTGCGTTTTACTTCAGCAATGCCGAGGTAAAGTGGTGGTCTGTGGTATGGGTAAATCGGGACATATCGGTCGTAAAATCGCCGCAACCTTGGCCAGCACAGGTACGCCAGCGTTTTTCATGCATCCAGGAGAAGCCAACCATGGTGACCTAGGAATGCTCTCCAAGCAAGACGTGCTGCTGGCAATCTCAAACTCTGGAGAAACCGACGAATTAATCAACTTAATTCCCGTTATCAAACGTCAAGGTATTCCCATTATCGCCATGACCAACAGTGCTAACAGCTCACTGGGTCGACATGCTGACGCGGTGCTGTGCATCAAGGTTGAGCAAGAGGCCTGTCCGTTGGGATTAGCCCCAACAGCAAGTACTACCGCTACCTTGGTGATGGGCGACGCATTAGCGGTGGCATTACTTAACGCCAATGGTTTTACGTCCGATGATTTTGCACTTTCCCATCCTGGCGGCAGTTTGGGTAGAAGATTGTTGCTGACGCTCAGTGACATCATGCATACTGGCGACGCCCTACCGCTGGTCGACGAAAGCCATACCATCAGCAACGCCTTATTGGAAATCTCCAAAAAAGGTTTAGGCATGACGGGCATCGTCGACAAAGATGGAATATTGCTGGGTATATTCACAGATGGGGACTTGCGCCGGGTGTTAGACAATCGAATCGATGTGCACAACACGTCTTTGAGCAAAGTGATGACCAAGAATGGCATCACTGGCAAGCCTGAAATGTTAGCGGTGGAAGCCCTCAATTTAATGGAGAAACATAAGATTAATTCACTCTTTGCGGTAGACCAACAACATCGTCCTGTGGGCGCATTGAATATGCATATGTTACTCAAAGCAGGTGTCGTCTAATGTCTTTGGTAGAAACCTTATATGGGCCTGTTCAACAGAAAATCATCGATAAACTGAGCAAAGTCAAACTCTTAGCCTTCGATGTAGATGGCGTTTTTTCCGATGGATGCATCTACATGGGTAATCAAGGTGAAGAATTAAAGTCCTTCAACACCTTGGATGGTTATGGCGTCAAAGCGATGTTGGCTCTGGGTATCGAGGTGGCAGTCATTACCGGTAGAAACTCACAAATTGTTGAAAATCGTATGTCTGCACTGGGCATTTCGCTGATTGTCCAAGGGGAAGAAGATAAAGCCTCAGCGATGAAAAAGTTGATGGAACATCTCAACATCAAACGAGATCAGATTGCTTCGATGGGCGACGATATGCCCGATTTGGGAATGTTTAGCCACAGCGGGTTAGCCATCAGTGTGCCCAATGGCCACCCTTATGTGCAAAACCAAGCAGAGTATGTAACTTATCGCTGCGGCGGATCTGGTGCGGTCAGAGAAGTCTGCGACTTGGTACTCATGGCACACAACAAACTCAATACCTTATATGGTTCGAGCGTATGAATCGCATTACCATCAGCATTGGCATACTGTTTTTGTTGATTATGGGGATCTACCTTCCCAGTTGGATGTCTGGCGAACAAGATGCGCCAGTGCAAACCAGCGATGAATCCTGGCAACCCAACTATCAAGCGCGAAATTTGCGCAGCACTTTGTATGATAACGATGGGAATATTTCTCATCAGGTGTTTGCGGCACGCATGGAACACTATCAGTTGTTGGGTTTCACGATATTTGCTCAGCCACAATATACGATTTTTCTCGACAGCCAGGAAAAACCTTGGCAAGTGGTTGCCAAAGAGGGCACCTTGTATGAAGATAATCGCATTCTTTTGGAAACCGATGTCGAAATTCGCAGCCTCGATCAAAACGGCTTTGTGCAGACCATCAAGACCCAATTTTTAGAAGTCAATTTGATCGACAAAACCATGATGTCCGATCAACCGGTAGAAATCAGTGGCAAAGACTTTGTTGTCAACAGCAATGGCTTTGAAGGCAATATGCTTACCCAAAAATATGAGTTACTTGACCATGTTCAAACAATGTATTCGCCTCGCTAAGTCGTCCCCTATTTGGTTGGCGGTGGTTATACTGTCTACCATATGTGGAAGCAGTTTAGCGGGAGAAAAAGACTTCGAGTTGCCTATTAAGGTTGATTCTCAATCTAACTTTTTTGACGGCAAGACCAAGACCTCGATCTTTCGAAAAGACGTGCGAATCACTCAAGGCTCGTTGCAAATATTGGCCGATGAAGTAGAAGTCGTCGCCGGTCAGGGTGAAGGTCGCGAAGTGTTTATCGCTCGCGGTAACCCCGCCAGCTACCAGCAAGATCTAGATGATGGTACTAATATTTCTGCGGCAGCCAATGAGATCCGCTACGAAGTATCCACTCGCATTCTGACACTCAATGGCAGTGCTCAGTTAAAACAAGACAGCAGCCAAGTCAGCGGTGAATCCATTGTTTTTAATATGGAAAGAGAACAACTGATTGCCGAAGGTAATGAATCGGAAGGCGGCGGTGTCACCACCATTTTCCAACCCGAGAGTCTGCGAAAATTAGAAAGTGATCGTAAAGCCGACGACGAATCTAAAGAACAAAAGGAAGACCAACCTTAATGGCCACCCTGAAAGCATCCCATTTAGCCAAATCTTACAAGGCTAGGCAGGTTGTCCGTGATGTCAGTCTGGAGGTTTCTACCGGTCAGATCGTCGGGTTACTCGGCCCAAATGGCGCGGGAAAAACCACCACCTTTTACATGATTGTAGGCATCGTGCCCTTGGACAAAGGCAGTATTTTTATTGACCAAAATGAACTAACTTTGCAACCCATGCATGTTAGAGCCAGAAAAGGGATTGGTTACTTGCCTCAAGAATCGTCGATTTTCCGTAAGCTGACGGTGTACCAAAATCTGATGGCCATCTTGCAAACTCGTAAAGAGCTGTCTTCAGAAGATCGCGAGCATCAAGCCGATGCGTTGTTAGATGAATTCAACATCAACCATATTCGTAACAGCCTTGGCATGAGTCTATCCGGTGGCGAGCGTCGTCGTGTAGAAATCGCTCGAGCGTTGGCTGCCGATCCAGAATTTATTTTGCTTGATGAGCCCTTTGCAGGTGTTGATCCCATATCAGTAAATGATATAAAGAAGATAATTCAGCACCTTAGAGACCGCGGCATTGGGGTACTGATAACAGACCACAACGTACGTGAAACTCTTGACGTATGTGAGAAAGCTTACATCGTCAGTCATGGCGAATTGATCGCTTCTGGCACGGCGCAAGAGGTACTCAATAATCAACAAGTAAGAGATGTATACCTTGGTGAGCAATTCAAGCTATAGTTAAGGTATTCGAGAATTAAACCCAGCTTCGTGGCTAATTGAGAAAGAACAAATAAACCTAAATGAAACCCTCTTTACAGTTAAAATTTAGCCAACAACTTACCATGACGCCCCAGTTGCAGCAGGCGATTCGCTTATTGCAACTATCGACTTTGGATTTACAACAGGAAATTCAAGAAGCTTTGGAATCCAATCCGCTTCTAGAAATAGAGGAAGGATCTGACAGCCTCAGCGGCGATTCCGCTCTGGCAGAAGACAATCACCATAGCAAAGAGGAAACCGCCAGTGTTGATGTGGATAGCATCGATACCAACCAAGCGTTAGAGAACAACGATCTGCCTGACGAACTGCCAATTGACAGTACTTGGGATGACTACATCAGTGCTTCGTCAGCACCAGCAAGCTTGTCTGGCTCCGGCGGTTCTGATGATGATATGGTGTTTCAGGGAGAGACCTCTGAAAATATCCAAGATCATCTTTTGTGGCAGATGCGTTTGACGCCATTTTCCGACACGGATATGGCTATTGCCGTTGCCATCATAGATTCAATCGATGAGTCGGGGTATTTGACCATCAGTGCAGAAGAAATTTTGCAAAGCCTCGATGATGACGAAATTGAAATTGATGAGGTTGAATGTGTGATCAAGCGCATTCAAATGTTTGACCCTATCGGTTCCGGCTCTAGAACCCCGCAAGAATGTCTGATGGTGCAACTGAATCAATTTGCGCCTGATACCCCTTGGCTAACAGAAGCCAAATTATTGATTAACGAATATTCGGAACTTCTTGGCAGCAAAGACTATCGAACCCTCATGCGTAAAACGCGATTGCGCGAGCATGAGTTAAAAGAGGCCATGCGGTTGTTGCAAACCCTCAACCCCAGACCAGGCAGTGCTTTGGTTACGGGAGAGCCGGAGTACGTCATTCCTGATGTTTCAGTAATGAAAAAGAATGGTCGATGGCAGGTAGAACTCAATCCTGATAGTTTGCCAAAATTAAACGTGAATCAACAATACGCTGCGATGAGTCGCAACGCCAAGAATGCCAGTGACGGACAATTCATTCGTTCACATATGCAAGAGGCAAAATGGTTCATCAAGAGTTTAGAAAGTCGCAACGAAACCTTGCTCAAAGTGGCAAATTGCATAGTGCAACAGCAAGTGGGTTTCTTCGAGCATGGGCCGGAGATGATGAAGCCCATGGTATTGAACGACGTAGCAGAAATGGTCGACATGCACGAATCCACCATTTCACGGGTCACCACGCAAAAGTACATGCATACGCCTCGCGGCATTTTTGAATTGAAGTACTTTTTCTCCAGTCACGTGGCAACCGACACAGGGGGCGAATGTTCGTCCACAGCGATTCGGGCTTTGATTAAAAAATTGGTAGCGGCTGAAAAACCGAATAAGCCGCTAAGTGACAGCAAGATTGCTCAATTGTTGGCCGACCAAGGTATACAAGTGGCGCGGCGGACAATAGCAAAATACCGGGAATCGTTGTCGATCCCACCGTCTAACCAACGTAAGAGTCTCATATAGACTTACCAATAGAAGGAAGACGCCGATATGCAAATTAACCTAACTGGTCATCATGTGGATATTACTGATTCTTTGCGAGAATATGTGGATTCCAAATTTACCAAACTAGAGCGGCATTTCGACCATATTAACAATGTACATGTCATCTTAAACGTCGAAAAACTCAGTCAAAAAGCCGAAGCGACTGTGCATTTGACTGGCGGAGAGGTATTTGCAACCTCAGAACACAACGATATGTATGCAGCAATTGACAGTTTGATTGATAAGCTTGATCGACAGGTGATCAAGCACAAGGAAAAGATCAAGCGCCATTAACCAACAAATAAGTAATTTAATGGAAATCAAAGACATCCTTTCCCCTGACTGCACACAATGTGCAGTTCAGGGCACCAGCAAAAAGCGCATTCTTGAAGTCATCAGCCAAATTGCTGCACAACACACTTCCGACATTGATCAACTGACATTTCTATCCAGTCTGCTGTCCCGAGAGAAAATGGGCAGTACCGGTATTGGTAATGGTATTGCGTTGCCCCATGGGCGGTTGAGTGGGCTCAAGAAAACGCTGGCCATTTTAGTAACCAGTAAGCCCTCCATAGCCTTTGACGCCATCGACAACAATCCTGTCGACATCTTTTTTGCGATTTTCGTGCCCGAAGATCAAGCCCAAGGACATTTGCAGACACTTGCTACCATTGCGGGGAAACTCAGTGATAAAGACGTGGTAAAAGTTATGCGCAAAGCGGAAACCGACCAGCAATTATACGAGAGCATCACTGCATGAAACTGATCATCATCAGCGGCCGTTCCGGCTCTGGAAAATCTATCGCGTTGCGTGCCCTTGAAGATTTGGGTTATTACTGCGTCGATAATATCCCCGTTAACTTGTTGCCGACCCTAACCCACACCGTAGTGGACGAATACGATCTGGTTGCGGTGAGCATTGATGTACGAAATTTGCCGAAAAACCCCGGCGAGCTGGTAGAAATTCTTGACTATCTGCCATCCACTTGGGACATGACCATCCTTTACTTAGATGCCAGCGATGACATGCTGATCAAGCGATTCAGTGAAACTCGTCGCTTGCACCCTTTGTCAAAACAGAACAAATCCTTGTCTGACGCCATTCAAGCAGAAGGCCAATTGCTTGCTCCTATTGCCGAGCGGGCTGACTTGTATCTGGATACCGATAAGTTGTCGGTTCATCAACTCGCTGAGTTGATCCGTGAACGCATTCTCGGCAAAAAGAGTTCTCGCTTGGTGCTGGTATTCGAATCCTTTGGATTCAAATACGGCATCCCCAAAGATGCAGACTATGTGTTCGATGCGCGATTCTTACCCAACCCCCATTGGGAGCCGGACCTTAAGCATTTAACGGGCCTCGATTCACCGGTGGAAATCTTCCTTGGCTCACAACCCATCGTCACCAAGTTTATCTGGCAAATACAAAACCTAATTTCGACTTGGTTACCCCATCTGGAACGGAACAACCGCAGTTATGTAACCGTTGCTATTGGTTGTACCGGTGGTCAACACCGTTCAGTATACGTTGCTGAAGCCTTAGCAAAAACCTTCGGCGCGATCCATCCTGACGTACAAATTCGCCATCGAGAACTGAATCGCTAATGAAGCTAGAAAAAGAACTGCTGATCGTGAATAAATTGGGTTTGCATGCCCGCGCTGCAACCCAGTTGGCCAAGTTAGCGAACCAATTCGATGCACAAGTCACACTGGTACAAGGTGATAAGTCAGCCTCTGCCAGCAGCGTGTTGGGCTTGATGATGCTGGAAAGTGGACAAGGAAAGGCGGTCAAGGTAGTCAGCGAAGGTGAGGACGCTCAAGCCGCCTTAGATGCAGTAGAGAAACTTATTGCTGAACGCTTCAATGAAAACGAATAGAGTGACTCTGCATAAATTTTAATATTGCTCCTCATACCATTTCATTTTGTTTAAATCGAAGTCATTTATTTGCTGACCTGATGTGCCTTGTCCTCTACACTATAGACAAATTCTGCAGCACCAAAGGGTAAGCATAAACCTCTATGGCAGAAGCACTTAACGTCAAACACGCACAACGACAATTGCAGGCCATCAACCAAGCGATGGACAGCGGCATGTTCGTGCACGTTAGAAAAGTGCTTCACGAGATGCCTGCCAGTGACATTGCCCTGTTATTGGAATCGAGCCCCAGCAAATCTCGCTCTGAGTTATGGAAAATGCTCGACGCCGATTTTTACGGTGACGTACTCGAAGAACTCTCCGAAGATGTGCGTAACGGTATCATCAGTCAAATGGTGCCAGAAAAGGTTGTCGACGCCTTAGAAGACATGGAAATCGACGATCTGGCGGAAACCCTAAGTACTCTGCCCCAATCGGTTTCCAAAGACGTTTTGCAATCCATGGACGAACAAGACCGGCAACGGGCAGAGCAAGCCCTTTCTTATGGTGAGGATACCGCTGGCTTCATCATGAACACCGACACTATCACTTTGCGCCCTGACGTCAGTGTGGATGTAATTTTGCGCTATTTACGGTTGCGCGGTGAGATCCCTGAAAGTACTGACACTTTCTATGTGGTAAGTCGTCAGGATCGTCTGATAGGTACCGTGCCGGTGACCAAATTACTCACTGCGGTACCTGATGTTTCTGTCGAAGACTTGATGGACGAGGAAGCAGAAGCCATTCCCGTCAACATGCCAGAAAAAGAAGTGGCAAAACTCTTCGAACGCTATAACTGGCTTTCAGCGCCTGTGGTAGATGCCAATCATCAACTTCTTGGTCGTATCACCATCGATGACGTGGTGGATATCATCCGTGAAGACGCCGAACACTCGATGATGAGTATGGCTGGTTTGGATGATGAAGAAGATACTTTCGCACCGGTACTACAAAGTACCCAACGTCGCTCGATTTGGCTAGGCGTTAACTTGGTCACCGCTCTACTTGCCGCTGCTGTGAGTGATTTGTTTGAAGCAACCTTGAGTCAAATGGCGGTCCTAGCCATCCTGAACACCATAGTCCCAAGCATGGGCGGAGTGGCAGGAAATCAGACCCTAACCTTGGTGATCCGCGGTATGGCCTTGGGCCATGTCAACGCTGGTAACTCAAAATGGCTGGTGAGCAAAGAGCTAGCCATCGGCTTTTTCAACGGTGCAATCTGGGCCATTTTGATCGCCTCGGTCATTGCCCTTTGGAAGCAAGACTGGGTGCTCGGTGGCGTCATTGCCTTTGCTATGATGGTCAATATGATTGCCGCTGGGTTGGCAGGAGCAACACTGCCTTTGGTGATGAAAAAATTGCGTATTGACCCTGCATTGGCAGGCAGCGTGATATTAACCACCATTACCGACGTGGTAGGCATATTTGCTTTCTTAGGCACCGCGACCTTGTTACTCGTTTAGACCCGAGTGCGGCCTCCGTGGGCTTGGATGTTGCAGGCGAGGCCTTAAATGAGAGCCCTGTGTCGACTGTTTAGTTTACTTCTCCTGCGCCCTGACTGGCTTGGCAAATGTATACATCTGCGTGATAGCCAGTTTTCGCATGGTAATCTTGTTCCAATTTAACTTGCGCTTGTTCCACTAATTCATTGGGCAACAAGGCAACTACGCAGCCGCCGAAGCCGCCTCCCGTCATGCGCACGCCACCTTGGACGCCAATCAAATCAGATAAAATCTCGACGATGTAGTCGATGGGCGGGACAGTGATCTCAAAATCATCGCGCATGGATGCATGTGACTGAGCCATCAGCTCTGACAAGGCCGCATAATCAGCATTTTCCAACGCTTTTGCCGCTTTAAGGGTTCGTTCGTTTTCTGACACCACATGGTGGGCCCGTCGATACACCAATTCGTCAAGTTTGTCTTTTTGCTGATGCAAAGACGTCAAGGAGATATCTCTCAAGGCTTTGATGCCCAACTCAGATGCCGCGGTTTCACATTGTTGCCGACGAATGTTGTATTCAGAGTCCACCAGCCCACGTTTTACGTTAGAGTTGATGATCATCACTGATAGCTCAGTTGGCATAGCGATCAGTTTTGTTTCGTAGCTACGACAGTCTAATAACAACGCTTTGTGTTGTGCGCCACAGGCACTGACCATTTGATCCATAATGCCGCAGTTACACCCGACAAACTGATTCTCTGCCTGCTGACCATTTATGGCGACATCTTGGTGGCTCAATGGTAATTGATATAACTGCCGAAACGTTTCACCAATGACAACTTCCAAAGAGGCCGAAGAGCTCAGTCCAGCGCCTTGCGGTACGTTGCCTGTCACCACCAAGTCAGCACCTTGAAAATCAAAGCCGCGCAGTTGCAGATGCTTGATGACACCGCGAATGTAGTTACTCCACAACTGTGAAGGATGGGAAACAATTGGGTTCTGTAGGTCAAATTGGTCTTGCTGATTGTCACAATCAGCAGCAACCACGTTAACCATAGAATCTTGACGTGGGCTCACTGCCACCAAGGTTTGATAGTCTATGGCACAGGGCAACACAAAACCATCGTTGTAGTCGGTGTGTTCGCCAATTAAATTTACTCGGCCCGGTGCTTGGAATATACGTTGGGGCAGAGCACCAAAGTGGCTTCTAAAATTTTCTTTCAGGGCATCAATACGAGTCGCGTTGATCATGACTAGGCTTCCTGCTCGCTGAAATGAATGTCTGACAACGCCTGTAATTTCTCCGCCGCCTGCTCGGGGGTCAAATCCCTTTGAGGTTCGGCCATCATTTCATAGCCCACCATAAACTTGCGAACACTAGCAGAGCGCAATAGAGGCGGATAAAAGTGAGCATGTAACTGCCAATACTCAGCTTGCTCAACACTCTTTGGCGCACAGTGCCAACCCATCGAATAGGGGAATGAGCATTGGAACAAATTATCGTAGCGGCTAGTGAGCTTTTTCAAAGCGATGGCCAGGTCTTTTTGATGCTCAGGCAACAAATCGGACATCCGTGAACAAGCAAATTTAGGCATCAGTAGAGTTTCAAATGGCCAAGCCGCCCAATAGGGTACAACTGCTATCCAGTGCTCAGTTTCAACAACGGTGCGCGCACCATCTTGTTGCTCACGTTGGGCGTAATCCAACAACAAAGAGCGACCATGTTTTTCGAAATACGCCTTTTGCGCTCGATCAGCCTTTTCCACCTCTACAGGGACAAAGTCATTTGCCCAAATTTGGCCGTGAGGATGAGGATTAGAGCAGCCCATTGCTGCTCCCTTATTCTCAAATATTTGCACCCATTCGTAATCCTTGCTTAAGTCTTCAAACTGTTCGCACCAAGTGGCAACTACGCCCTCAAGTGCGACCAATGATAGCTGGGGTAAGGACTTGCTATGGTCGGGAGAGAAACAGATAACCCGACTGGTGCCTCTTGCCGATTGCAAATGAAACAGATCGTCATTGTCTTGCAGCGATGCCGGCGTATCGTCCATTAACGCTGCAAAATCATTGGTAAACACAAAGGTGTTTTCATAGTGAGGATTGACTTCCCCATTGATCCGGGTGTTTCCAGCACACAGGTAACATTGTGGATCATGAGGTTGAGAATTCATTGGTTGCGCTTTTTCTACTTGCCCTTGCCAGGGCCGTTTGGCGCGGTGCGGGGATACCAGCACCCACTCTCCTGTCAAAGGATTGTATCGACGATGGGGGTGATCTACCGGGTTAAATTCGCGCATTCCACTTTATCCAAATTGGCATCCACATAGGGATACATTACACACTATTTAGATTAATAATACTATTATACTATTAATATACCAAGCAGAAAATTTCTATCTCTAATACGTCTGCAATGAGGAATTTGCCTATAGCTGTTTGTAAGTTAACCTGAACTCGGGATAAGCCAGGCCTATCAGCACCGCTATTTTCGCGTCTATCTGCGTTGCGCTTTCTAGCAATAGCCAGCTATTACATACGAAAGCGCGCCTTGATATCCACAAAAATTTCGACGCTGAGGTTCTTTTTGCAGACATAAGTTAGATTAAATTAAAAATTAAGTGCTGAAATTCAAACAATATTTTATTTTATTCGACCTATCTTATCCCGAGTTCAGGTTAAGTTAATGAAAAAAACGACAGTGTGTCATGGTTTTTAAGACCCAGCCCCCCTGCTTCTTGGGCACCTTGCAAATCCAATCTTATCCATCTGTTGTAAATCAGAACGAGACTTTACACCGAGAAAATCGAGCTGTAACTCAATCGTCATAGGTCTGCTGATTCAACCAACTGTTCAACTTTTCCAAATCTTGACGCTCCGCCATTTGCAACTCTTCGACCCAATCATGCACATTCTCCCACCAAGCAGGGTGATCTCCTTGTTGAATACGATTGGCGATCTTCTGCACTCTGGCCAAACCGACTGATCCTGCAGCCCCTTTGATTTTATGGGCATGAGAACACACTTCGTCCTTTTCATTAGCGCTGAGTGAAATCTGCAACACGTCCATGTAGTCCGGCATGTTTTCTTGGAAAACTTTCACACTGGTGCGCACCATTTCATGTCCAATGGTATCCACCAGCATTTGCAGCAAATCAATATCCAGTACCGATTCCAATTCTTCGGTGTTGATTTTGTCTTCACCAAACTGCGGAATGTCACGTTGGTCGGCAAATAACTGATTAAACACTTCAATCACCCGGCTCTTTTTGATGGGCTTGGCAATAACATCGTCCATGCCATTGTTGAGGTATTCTTGACGGGTCTTGATAACATTGGCGGTCAAGGCAACGATTGGGGTTTGTTCTACCAAACCCTCTTCATGCAGGGTGCTGGCTACGTTGAAACCGGTCATGTCTGGTAATTGTATGTCCAATAAGATCAGATCATATTGGGTGGTCCGAGCCATTTTCAGCGCCTCTTGCCCCGTCATGGCGACTTCTACTGTCTGGCCTAACTTTTCAAGTAATGCTTTGGCGACCATCACATTGAGCTCGATATCTTCAACCAATAAAATCCGAAGCCCTGTAACCGCCAACTCTTGCAATTGCACCGGTGCATGACTGATTTTCAGCGGCAATTCAACAGTGAAGCAGGTGCCTTCACCTACCACACTATGTACTTTGATATCCCCGTTCATCAAAGTCACCATCTCTTTGCAAATGGCCAGACCAATACCCGTCCCCGTCGCAGTTTGATGGTCGGGGTGATTCACCTGATAGTACATCGCAAAAATGTTTTGCAGTTCTTCTTGGGGGATCCCGACTCCGGTATCTTTGACTTTAAACTTCACTAAACTGATATCGTTTTCCAATCGCGAAGCTTCTACTGACAAGCTGACTTTGCCTTTCTGGGTAAACTTAACCGCATTAAACATTAGATTCCATAGCACCTGACGGAGACGTGTACCATCAGCTTCCACTTGAGCGGGAATAGGGTCGAACACTTTAGCTTCGAACTTTAACCCTTTGTCAGCGGCCAACAACTCGATAATGCTGCCAAGTTCATTGGTAAAGTCGCGTAAGGAAACGGTTTTTAAGGACAACTCCAGACGATCTCGATCTAATTTATCCAAATCGATGATGTCATTAAAAATATTGCCAAGGGTAATAGCAGAAGCATATATGGTGCTCACCCAAGCGAATTGCTCTTCGTTGAGCTTGGTGTCTCTGAGCATTCGGCTCAGTCCCACGATGCCGTTCAAAGGCGTGCGCAACTCATGACTGATGGTAGCAATGAAAGCGGTTTTATCTTTGCTGGCTTTGTTCACCGCATTTTCAGCCTGCTTACGTTCAGTAATATCACGACCAAAGGCCAACAAGCCCAAGCGTTTTCCATCATTGTCGTAAAAGGGCACTTTACGCATCTCAAAGTAGCGACGGCGACCATCGGCAAAACGCAACCACAATTCTTCGGTAATGCTGGCATTGGTCTCCAACACTTCGTGATCACTGGCGACCACCTGACGAGCTAGGTCTTCGTCATAAACCTGATGAGGAGTCAGCCCAATGAGTTCTTCTTCGGTCTTTCCGGTCATTTGTTCTGCTACCCGATTACAACCTGCGAACTGTCCTTCCTCATTGCGATAATAAATAAGATCAGGTGACGCGTCGATTATAGAACGGAGCAAGGTCGACAATCGTTGAGCTTGTTCCTCCTGACGAGATTTGTTGCTGATTTCTCGCTCAAGGTGGGCAAAGACGGTTTCCCGTTCCAATTGGGCTTCTTTACGTTGCTCAATCTCATGATTCAGTTTTTTGATATTGCGTTGCAGTTCTTGATTAAGAAGAACGTCCTCTTCTCGGAGTCTCTCCAATTGCGTGACCGCATCCGTCAAACTAGTACGGGACTGCTCCAGTTGCTTTACCAATTCGGTAAAGACAAACAAAACCCAAGGGGCACTGAGCATAGTAAGAATGATGGCACTGATAAAATCCTCAACATCAGCACGACCGTTCATAGCCATGCGCAGCAGATAGGATCCGCCCAAAGTAAAGATTAGGGTCAACAGCACAAAAATAATGCTGACTTTTAAGGTGCCAAAGCGTTGAACAAATTGCGCGACTCGAATCGCCCAGGATTCGATTGGCTCTTTTGATTGCATGTACGGGTTCCAAGACTAGCGTTTTTGCCATGCTATCAAGAAAAGATGGAAAGAGTGAACGGCTATTACCAATATCTGATAATAACCGCCACTGCAAAGAGGAATTTCTAGCTAAGAAATCGGCTACTGACCCAGCCTGTTACCTTATATTCAATTTTGCTCCACTCGCCCTGCTTCTCTAACACAGTGACAGCCTGTCCCTGAGTCAGAGGCAGATTATTAGCGGCAAATTGGGTACCCGGCCCAGATCGAACATTGAGCTTGCTGGCAACAACTCTTCTTAGGTTTTCATCAGTGACTGTCGATTCAGGCCCATCTTGGGCCCGATCAGCATCAATAAAGCGGCGTAAACGATCAAGTGGAAATGCGGGGCCAGGGTCGGTTTTACGAGCCGGTGCAATTTCCTCATGACCGACTATCTCCTGAATCCCATAGGTTTCACACAACAAAGCACACAATTCGAAAGTCGCTTCAATTTGCGCTTGGGAATAGGCATGCCAAAAACTGGGCTGCTGTTGATTGCGGTGTACCCCTTCAAACACTTCATCGGCGTCGTAAACACGATTAAACCAAGAAAGATAGTGACCCGCTGCATTCTTGGTCAGCTCACCGGCATTGTCCAGTTCGATACCAATGGAATACTGATTCAACCCACTACGTCCTTTCCACTGACTTTTGCCTGCGTGCCATGCCACTGTATCAAAAGGAACTAACTGTGTGATTTGCCCCTCTCGTCCAATCACAACGTGAGCAGAGGCTTTAGCTTTCTCACTGGCCAAATGGGCTACCGAAGAATCGAAGCTACTGCCTGCAGTAAAATGGATCACCAAAGTATCCGGTAGCCCGACAGCAAAGGGCCCACTATGGTTCGGTGAAGGAACAAACTTTATGCCCGTAGCTTTAAGTTTGTGATCTTCTATTTTCAATTTCGTTGCCATTTTGCTTCCTTAGCCAACTGCTGAATCATCATCCAAAAGGGATACCTTTTTGCTACCGGTTATGGCTTGAGTAACGCGATTGCCCGCTCCCACTTTTTCAAAGCTTCGCCCTACAGCCCAAGTTGCAACAATGCCTCCCCAAGCCGCCCAAAATTCAGTTGGCAAATCAAAGGTAATTGGTGACGGATTGCCTGAGATGAGACTCACCAAAGGGACCAAAAAGTAATTCAGGCCAATCATCAATAAGCCGAAATAGACGACCGTTGGACGAGCACGTTTGGTATAGGAGTCCCCTTGGGTGAGTTCGGCCACTAAAATGCGTTCTTTGGCTTCTAGATTCTTTCTTATGGTTTGCTCGATTTCAGACTCTCGGGCCGCGACCAATTGCTGGACCTGGATTTTGAACTGTTGTTTTTCTTCACCAGATAAATGAAAACTGTCTACTACATTGCCGACTTTTTCGATGACATCGCTGGCTCCACCAGCGAATAAATTAGTAAACCAACTCATACTTGTTCCTTTTTAGTTTGGTTGTTTGAGCTTGTTGAGGATTTCCGTCATATCAAACCCGTGTTATTCAGAAATCTTCAACACGCCCAATAAGATTAGTTCATTTTTTCAACAATTTGAGATATTTACACAAAGAATCAAATAGATATCAAGCGGCCATCAACGTGAGATTATGCAGTATTGCTGGATATTTATTCTTTTTGGAATGGCATTTCTGACCAAATGTTCCGGTTCTAATCAACTGAGCAACGCTTTATTAACAGGTTTTTTTCATTACTACTAATCGTTCTAAGCTAGAAATAAAATCTTCAGAAAAATCATAAATAACTGTTTTTATTGAATTTACTATAAGTTCACAGCTTGCCAACCCACTTTTATTCGCGCTGAACTAAAACTGCCAATTGATTTCTAATAGTAAACTGGGTATTTTGTCAGGCCCGCTTGGCAAAAACATAAAAATTCGATATCCGGCTGGTATCCTCATTTCGTGAACGATTGCACTTAAGACAACCGAAACGAAGCTAACGAACAGAAAAACAATAATAATCACCGTATAACTGTGGGCTTTGGTCCATTGGGGTGAGATGACGGTCTGCTTGCAGATCTAAGACAAGTGTACAACAACCGCGCCTAGCCGAAGGTTGAAGGAGTTAGGTAAATGAGTTTATACAATCCGAATGATTCCAAAGACAATTGTGGTTTTGGACTCATCGCCCATATCGAAGGTCAGCCCAGTTATCGACTGGTTCGTACGGCCATAGACGCATTGGACCGCATGCAACATCGCGGCGGCATTGCGGCGGATGGAAAAACTGGTGACGGGTGTGGATTGCTGCTGCAAAAGCCAGATGCCTTTTTTCAGGCAATCGCACAAGAAAATGGTTGGAAACTGGGTAAGAAATACGGCGTAGGAATGATTTTCCTGAGCCAAGACGCAGAAAAAGCCGAAGCGGCCCGTCAAGTCATCAATGAAGAGTTGATGAAGGAAACCCTCGATGTGGTGGGCTGGCGCAAAGTACCGGTTGATAATTCTGTGTTGGGTGATTTGGCTGCGCAAGGTGTGCCAGTTATTGAACAAGTGTTCGTTAATGCTCCTCCTGGATGGCGTAAACGGGATCTAGAAAGACGCCTGTTTATGGCCAGACGTCGGGCAGAAAAGCAATTGATGGATGACCCAGACTTTTATGTGGCGTGTTTGTCTGCATTGGTCACTATCTATAAAGGTCTGGTCATGCCAAAAGACTTGCCCAACTTTTATTTGGATTTGGCTGACACTCGCATGGAATCTGCGATCTGTGTTTTCCACCAGCGCTTCTCAACCAATACCCTGCCGAAATGGCCCTTGGCACAACCTTTCCGTTTCCTTGCTCACAACGGTGAGATAAACACTATTCGAGGTAACCGTGATTGGGCACAAGCTCGATCTGGTAAATTCTCCACTCCATTGCTACCGGATTTGCAAAGCGCAGCGCCTTTTGTGAACTCTGATGGTTCTGACTCATCAGCACTGGATAACATGCTTGAGTTGTTCCTGGCTGGCGGCATGGACTTATTCCGCGCCATGCGTTTGTTGGTGCCGCCCGCGTATCAAAACAACACCACCATGGACGAGGATCTGCGAGCCTTTTACGAATTTAACTCCATGCATATGGAACCATGGGACGGCCCAGCGGGTATCGTACTGACCAATGGTCGCCACGTGGCTTGTAACCTAGATCGCAACGGCTTGCGCCCTGCCCGTTATGTACTGACCAAAGATGGGTTAATTACCCTGGCTTCAGAAATCGGCATTTGGGATTACAAACCAGAAGACGTAATCGAAAAGGGTCGCGTTGGCCCCGGCGAAATGCTGGCGGTAGATACTTATACTGGGAAGATTTGGCGTTCCAACGAAATTGATCAAGATCTGAAAGAGCGCCACCCATACAAAGAATGGATCAGCAAACACATTCAACGACTCAAACCCATTGAGGAATGTGATGCGAGCCTGATAGGTAAACGGGCTTTCGATGACGATATGATGGCCACCTACCACAAGCTGTTTAATTACAGCTATGAGGAAATGCAGCAGATCGTCAAAGTGTTGGCTAATGATGGCCAAGAAGCGGTTGGTTCGATGGGTGACGATACACCTATGGCCGTACTGTCTTCTAAGCAGCGTACCTTGTACGACTATTTCCGTCAGCAGTTTGCTCAGGTAACCAACCCTCCTATCGACTCACTACGTGAAAACCACGTAATGTCTTTGGCGACCTGTATTGGCCGTGAACAAAATGTATTTAGCGAAACGTCTGGCTACGCCCATCGAGTGTTATTTCAATCGCCAATACTGATGTATACGGATTTGAAACAGTTGCGGGAGTTCGACCCTGAGTTTTATTACTCAGAAGTGGTCGATTTGAACTACCAACCGGAAGAAGGACTGAAAAAGGCCATTGAACGGGTATGCAATGAAGTCGAATATCTGGTGAAGCAGAAAAAGGCGGCCTTTGTGATCCTGTCCGATAGACACATCAAGCCTAACCGTTTGCCGATCCCTGCCGCCATGGCAGTAGGCGCTGTACAAAGACGTTTGATTGAAAAAGCACTGCGCTGTGACGCCAACATTGTTGTGGAAACCGCATCGGCCCGTGATCCACACCATTTTGCGGTGTTGATTGGGTTGGGTGCTACAGCGATTTATCCGTTCTTGGCGTATGAAACCGTTGAGCAAATGGTAGAGCAAGGCGAAATCGAATTGACTGCCATGCAAGCGACTTTGAATTACCGTAAAGGTATCAACAAGGGCTTATACAAAATCATGTCGAAGATGGGGATCAGCACGGTCGCCAGTTATCGCAGTTCGAAATTGTTTGAAGCTATTGGTATTAATAGCGAAGTCACAGAGTTGTGTTTCAAAGGCATCCCCAGCCGTATTCAAGGTGCAGGGTTTGATGATTTTGAACAAGATCAGATTAATCTCAACCGCATCGCTTGGTTGAAGCGCAAATCCATCAGTCATGGCGGATTGCTCAAGTATGTGCACGACGGTGAATACCACGCCTACAACCCAGATGTGGTAACCAGTTTACAAAAAGCCGTTAAATCAGGAAGTTATGAAGATTACAAAGTCTTCGCCGGACTGGTTAATGGTCGTTCACCTAGTCATTTCAGAGACTTGTTGAAAATCAAGCCTGATGCACAGCCTATCAGCATCGATGAGGTTGAGCCTGCTGAAAACCTCTATCCACGTTTTGATTCCGCAGCAATGTCGATTGGCGCATTAAGTCCCGAGGCTCACGAAGCTTTAGCGATTGCCATGAACCGTTTGGGTGGGCAGTCAAACTCCGGTGAAGGTGGCGAAGATCCTGCGCGCTTCAACACGGAAAAGAACTCCAAGATCAAACAGGTTGCGTCTGGACGCTTTGGTGTTACCCCTCACTATTTGGTTAACGCCAATGTTATCCAGATCAAAGTCGCACAGGGTGCAAAACCCGGTGAAGGTGGACAGCTTCCCGGCGACAAAGTGAACCGCTACATCGCAGAATTACGTTTTTCTGTGCCTGGCGTCACCTTGATTTCTCCGCCTCCGCACCATGATATTTATTCTATCGAAGATTTGGCACAGTTGATCTTTGACCTCAAGCAGGTCAATCCAGAGGCGCTGATCTCGGTCAAACTGGTATCTGAACCCGGTGTAGGAACCATTGCCTCAGGTGTGGCAAAAGCCTATGCCGATTTGATCACTGTGTCAGGTTATGACGGCGGTACCGGTGCGAGCCCATTAACCTCAGTAAAATATGCAGGCAGCCCGTTTGAACTGGGTCTGGCAGAAACCCAACAAGCGTTGGTTGAGAATGGCTTGCGTCATAAAGTTCGGGTACAGACAGATGGTGGCCTAAAAACCGGTCTGGATGTGGTAAAAGCAGGGATTTTGGGTGCTGAGAGCTTCGGCTTTGGTACCGGTCCGATGGTGGCATTGGGCTGTAAATATCTGCGTATTTGTCATTTGAATAACTGTGCTACCGGTGTAGCGACTCAAGATGAAAAACTGCGGGAGAATTACTTCATTGGCTTGCCTGAAATGGTCATGAATTACTTCCGTTTTATCGCCCAAGAAGTGCGCGAGATTATGGCAGAAATGGGCGTTGCCAAGTTTGAAGACTTGGTGGGTCGTACCGAATTGCTTGAAGTCATTGATGGTTACACGGCGAAACAAAATCGCTTGGATCTGAGCCCTATTCTGGCCAAATCTAAGGCCGGTGAGCATACTCGCCTGTTCTGCTCGCAAACTACCAACGCCCCGTTGGACAAGGGCGTTTTGAACAAAAGAATGCTCGACAGTGCCAAAGCCGCAATCGCGACTAAATCTGGCATGACGTTGCATTTCGAAATACGCAATACCGATCGCTCTGTAGGTGCACTAGTGTCTGGCGAGATCGCAAAACTCCATGGCAATCAAGGCATGGCCGACCATCCAATTAAAGTTAATTTCTCCGGTACTGCCGGTCAAAGTTTCGGTGTCTGGAACGCTGGCGGTTTGGAAATGACACTGTGCGGTGATGCTAACGACTACGTGGGCAAAGGCATGACAGGCGGAAAATTGGTCATTCATCCTCCCCGCAATATCACCTTTGACCCCCATGCCAGTACGATCATGGGTAATACCTGTTTGTACGGCGCTACTGGTGGCAAATTGTTTGCAGCTGGTAGAGCGGGTGAACGCTTTGCAGTGCGCAACTCGGGGGCCATTGCCGTCGTGGAAGGTACTGGTGACAACGGCTGCGAATACATGACCGGCGGCATCGTTGCAGTATTAGGTCCGGTTGGTGTCAACTTTGGCGCTGGTATGACGGGCGGATTCGCCTACCTGTACGATGAATTTGATGATTTGGAACGTCGTGTCAACAGTGAATTGGTCGACATTCTGACCATTGAAGAGAAAGGTATTTTGTCGGAGCACTTACGTGGGTTGATAAACCAACACTACGAAGAAACGGGTAGTGAACATGCGCTGAGTCTATTAACGGACTTCAGCACTCAGTTACAGCGCTTCCGTTTGGTCAAACCGAAAACCAGTGATGTGAAAAATCTGCTCGGCCACATCAGCCGTTCCACTGCAGAATTACGCATTCAGGCACAGTAGTAAGTAGGGTTTAAAGATGGCGAAAAATGTATATCAATTTGTAGACGTAGAGCGCATTGATCCTCCGAAGAAGCCTATTATTGTGCGTCGAGAAGACTTTGGTGAAATCTACCAACCCTTAAGTCAATCCCAAACAGAAGGACAAGCAGACCGCTGCCTAGACTGTGGTAATCCTTATTGTGAATGGAAGTGTCCTGTACACAATTACATCCCCCAATGGCTGAAGTTGGCCAATGAGGGCAAGATCCTCGAAGCCGCTGAGCTGTCTCACAAGACCAACAGTCTGCCTGAGGTGTGTGGACGTGTGTGTCCACAAGACAGATTGTGTGAAGGCGCATGTACCCTGAACGATGATTTTGGTGCTGTCACCATTGGCAGCATCGAGAAATACATCACCGATACGGCCTTTAAGATGGGTTGGCGCCCTGATATGTCAGGTGTCATCGCCACCAACAAGAAAGTCGCGATTGTCGGTGCAGGCCCAGCGGGATTGGCGTGTGCAGATATCCTGGTGCGCAACGGCGTTAAGCCAGTAGTGTTTGATAAATATGAAGAAATCGGCGGATTGCTGACCTTTGGTATCCCGTCTTTCAAGCTCGAAAAAGATGTGATCAAGCTGCGTCGTGAAATTTTCACCGAAATGGGCGTGGAATTTGTGCTCAATACCGAAATTGGTAAAGACATTGAATTCCAGACTTTGCTTGACGAATACGATGCCGTTTTCTTGGGCATGGGTACGTACACTTCAATGCAAGGCGGCTTCGAGCATGAACACGTCGAAGGCGTGTATGAAGCACTGCCCTTTTTGATTGCAAACACCAATCGGGTGATGGGATTAGAGAAGAACCCCGCGGACTTTATCGACATGCGTGGTAAGCGCGTAGTGGTATTGGGCGGTGGTGATACCACTATGGATTGTGTTAGAACCTCTATTCGTCAAGGTGCGGCCAGCGTGACTTGCGCCTACCGTCGAGACGAGCAAAGCATGCCAGGCTCACGCCGGGAAGTAGTCAACGCCCGTGAAGAAGGCGTGGAGTTTCAGTTTAATCTACAACCCCTCGACATCGCAGTAGATGAAACTGGCAAAGCCTGTGGCGTGAAGCTGGTGAAAACTGAAATGGGCGAGCCGGACGAAGCGGGACGTCGCCGTCCGGTAGAAGTGCCTAACTCCGAGCATGTCTTGGAAGCGGACGCGGTGATTATTGCCTTCGGCTTTTCGCCCAGTCCAGCCAGTTGGTTCGGCGATTTCGGTATCATTCTCGACGAAAAGGGCCGCGTAAGAGCGCCGGCAAAGGGCAAGTTCCCATTCCAAACCTCCAATCCCAAAATCTTCTCTGGTGGCGATATGGTGCGAGGCTCCGATTTGGTAGTCACTGCCATTGACGAAGGCCGCAAAGCCGCCGAAGGTATCCTCGATTATATTGGGGTGTAGAAGGTAAAGATGTAAATGAAGGGGCACTAGATGCCCCTTTTTACTGGGTCAATCCTCTTCGCTCAATTGCTTTAGGGCTTGGATAAATACCGCCTTGGGTTGCCCGCCACTGATCAAGTGTTTATTGTTGATAATAATCGCAGGTACCGATTGGATCCCCATTTGCTGATAGTGGCGTTGTTGCTGTCGCACCAAATCAGCATATTGGTCTGACATTAAAATCGCCGCCGCGATGTCTCGATTTAAGCCAATGGATGTCACCACATCCAACAATTGACCGTGATCACTTGGGTTGCCCTCCAAGCGAAAATACAAATCAAACAAAGCTAATTTCAACTCCATTTGCTTGTCTTGTTCGTGCGCCCAATGTAATAAGCGATGGGCATCAAAAGTGTTATAAATTCGGCCTCCACCTCGAACCCCAAACTCATACCCTACTTCTAAACCTCGACCTTTGATAACCGCACGATTCTGCTCAACTTGCTTTTCATCGATGCCATATTTTTGCATCAAATGTTCCATTATCTCCTGGCCTTCGGGAGGCATGTTGGGGTTGAGTTCAAAGGGCTGCCAATGGATACGGGCAGTAATTTCAGGTGCTAATTCATCGAGCGCTTGTTGCAGTGCACGGTATCCAATTATACACCATGGACATGAGACGTCCGAGACGATATCAATACGAAAATGAGTGTTCATATGCTGTGACCCTATTGACTAAATGTGTCGATTGTATGACGAATACACCATCTTTGCTGTTCTAGTGAGCCAAAACAACTTTGGATACAATTTTGCTCTTAAATTCTCTGATGGGAAATTGGAATTGCTGATAATCTACTTCGGCATAATCAACGGATTGTGCGCAGCAAAGTTTATAAAGGAAAGGAAATGATATGAAAAACACGTTCAAAGTATTAGCGGTCAGCTCACTACTGGCGTTATTCGCAACTTCTGCAAACGCTCAATGGAACATGAGTGCAGGATACACCCAATTATCAGATGATTCTGATGGTCTCGACGTTACTCTTGGTGCCGTTACAGTTGGCGCTGGTTATCTGATTGAAAATGATGAAAGTCAGTTTAGCTGGATGCCCGAGATTAAAATTGGCTTGGGTATCAAAGACGACTCCTTTTTCGGTATTGACGTTGAGATAGATCGCTACGTAGCCCTGAGCTTTCGCGGACAGTATCAAGTGAATGACACCATCTATGTTTATGCTCAACCGGTTTATGCCAACTTGAAAATCTCTGCACCCGATTATGGTGAGTCTAGCTCAGAGTGGGAGCTTGGATTTGGTGGTGGTGTTGGCTTCCAAGCAACAGAAGCCCTGTCTTTCGAAGCAACCTACGAATCAATTGATGGTACTGACGTTGCAAGCGTTGGTATCCGCTACAAGTTCTAAAACCATGCAAAGTAGGAAACACCTGCTTTGCACTTTAGCCAGCCTCAATGCTGAGGCTGCGCTCCAGTCATCTTTCTAACACAATAGCGACATCCTCCCAACACACTGTCACTCGCCAATGCCAGTAGCAGCGCACAGGCTATACCCCACAACAGCGCAAGTGGATTCAGTGGAACGGTATATTGATAGCTACTCACAGTTTCATCTAATAACTGTGGTTCAGAATCCGTGGCCACGTGTAGCGCTTTAAAAAAGCTGTTCTGCATCATTTTTTGAGCTTCGGATTTTAGCAGCTGCACCCGCTTATAAATCTGTTCTATGCTTGCCGCATCTTGACGGAAGACTCGATCAGAGCTCTCTCTATAGTGAACGATGAGTCGTTCAATACTTCCGGAAAAATACAAGTCAGCCGTTCTTTGAAAGCCAGACAAGTTTTGCTGCGCCTCGAGCAAATGTGCCTCGACCCGCTGCTCATATTGATTCACAAATGCAGGCACTTGCACTCCACACAACAAACCCAATGCAAAAAGGCCCAAGCGAAGATAGTCTTTAAACAGTGTTAGCATACCTTGTCACCCATTTACATACCCTTATGAGTCGATTTAAAGTTGCCCGTCGTTATGCGAACTTCTATAGTGTGGACTAATATTATATGGTTTGACAGGTAGATTCAGGTGAAGTTTACATTGGCATCAACACGAAAATCCGTCATGACGGCTATGTTGCTAATCGGTGGCTCAGTATCCGTCGCTGCCGCAGCACAATCCGAGCAATCTGGTTTTGCTAGCCAGTCATGCCCAGCCGATTTCTTTGGGTTGCCGCTGTATCCCGATGCCAAGATGTGCCAACTGTTTTCTGACGGACTTCCCGCAAGCTTGACTTACCATGCCTCGACAGACCAATCCACAGCGCAAAAGTTCTTCACGCAAAATCTTGGCAATGCCAACAAAACCAGCACCTTGCTAGGCCGCACAGTTTTGGAATATGACGGTTCAAATGTCATCATCGTCATTTCCAAAGATGGCGACGGTAGCCAAGTGGATGTGCTGGTAAAATCTGATATTCAGTCACCATTTGCAGTTCCTTCAAGCACGGTAGAAGCAGAAACTGCGGATGAAGAATCTGAAGTTGCTGAGTTTTTCGAACCAGAAAGAGAAGTCCTAGCCCAACAGGAAACCGTTGTGGAAGAGAGTGGTGAGTCGGCTCTTGCAGAAGAATCACCAAGCACTGAAGCAGTCGAGTTAGCAGAAACCCCAGAAGTTGAAACGCTCGATGAAATGGCGGAACAAGAACCTGAACAAGCGCTTGAAAGTGAACCTGAGTCGATGATGCAAAGTGTCGCTGATGAAGTCGCTGAAGGCTCTGAGGCTTCGAGCGAAGTTGAGCCAATGGTTGAACCAAGTGAGCAGGAAATTGCAGAAGTGGAAAAAGTCGAAGAGGAAGTGCTCGACACTGCCGAATCCACTCTGCAAGCCGAAGAACCTGAATTGGTCAGCGATGTAAATCAAGAGGCCGTTACCGTCGAGCAAAGCATCACCGAGGTGGCTGCAACCGAAACTTCCGACTTGACTATGCAGCAAACCATACCGAAAAAAGACGCCGAAGATGAACCTCCTATGGACGGAGACTATCCTGTCGAAGACTTCTAAAACTCTCTAATCCCCCCCAGGCAGTCATTTTACAAGTAAACCCCAACCTCTAGTTTTACGAACTCTACTTGCTTTTCCGCACTCTAGCGGATGTGCGGTCTATCTTGCAGACCAATAAAAAACCCGGCCAAAGCCGGGTTTTTGTATTCATGGACGAATCCAGAATTATTTCTTCGCTTTACGCTCTTTGGCTTCAGCAATAACTTTCTCTGCCACGTTCATAGGGCAAGTAGAGTAGTGGCTGAATTCCATAGAGAACTGACCGCGACCAGAAGTCATAGTACGCAAGTGACCGATATAGCCGAACATCTCAGAAAGAGGGACGTCAGCTTTAACACGAACACCTGTTACACCAGCTTCTTGGTCTTTGATCATGCCACGACGACGGTTCAAGTCACCAATTACATCACCAACGTGATCATCTGGAGTGAACACGTCAACTTTCATGATTGGCTCGATCAACTGTGGAGAAGCCTTTGGAATCGTTTGACGGAATGCACCTTTTGCTGCGATTTCAAATGCAATCGCAGATGAGTCAACCGCGTGGAAACCACCGTCGAACAACTCAACTTCTACGTCCAATACTGGGTAGCCAGCCAAAGTACCGGCTTCCATCATGCTCTTGAAGCCTTTTTCAATGGCTGGGAAGAATTCTTTAGGAACGTTACCGCCCACAACCACAGATTTAAAGGTAAAGCCTGAACCTGTTTCTCCAGGACGGATGCGGTAATCGATCTTACCGTATTGACCCGAACCACCAGACTGCTTCTTATGCGTATAAGAATCTTCAACTTCTTGAGTAATGGTTTCACGGTAAGCAACCTGAGGCTGACCAACTTCCAGCTCAACGCCATAAGTACGCTTCAAGATGTCTACTTTGATGTCCAAGTGCAATTCACCCATACCTTTAAGGATGGTTTCACCTGAATCTTCGTCAGTTTCAACTTGGAAAGTTGGATCTTCTGCAACCAACTTACCGATCGCGATACCCATTTTCTCTGTTGAACCTTTGTCTTTTGGAGCCACGGCAATTGAGATTACCGGCTCAGGGAAGATCATAGGCTCAAGAGTACAAGGGTCTTTAGGATCACACAAAGTGTGACCGGTTTTCACGTTCTTCATACCCACAACGGCGATGATGTCACCGGCTTGTGCAGTGCTCAATTCTGTACGATCGTTGGCATGCATTTCCACCATGCGACCAATACGCTCAGTTTTACCTGTTGCGCTATTCAAGATGGTGTCGCCTTTGGCCAATTTACCAGAGTAAATACGGATAAAGGTTAAGGCACCGAAACGGTCGTCCATGATTTTGAACGCCAATGCGCGGAAAGGCTCGTCAACAGAAACAGTTGCTACTTTACCAGTCGGCTCGCCCGTTTCTTCGTCTGTCAAAGGCTGAGGGTCAACTTCTGTTGGGCTTGGCAAGTAATCAACAACTGCATCCAATACCAACTGAACACCTTTGTTCTTAAATGCAGAACCACAGAATGTTGGGAAGAACGCCAAATCGCGAGTACCCTTACGGATACAACGTTTGATGTCTTCGATAGAAGGCTCTTCGCCATCCATGTATGCCATCATTAGGTCGTCGTCTTGCTCTACCGCAGTTTCGATCAACTGTTCACGGTATTCAGCTACTTTATCAACCATGTCCGCAGGAACGTCTGTAACTTCGTAGTTTTCTGGCAAACCAGAGTTATCCCATACGAAAGCTTTTTGCTGAAGTACGTCAACAACACCTACGAAGTCGTCTTCGATACCGATTGGCAAAGTCATTACCAATGGGTTCGCGCCCAATACGGTTTTAACTTGCTTAACAACGCGGTAGAAATCAGCACCCATACGATCCAGTTTGTTAACGAAGATAATACGAGCTACTTCTGAATCGTTAGCATAACGCCAGTTGGTTTCTGATTGTGGCTCTACACCACCGGAACCGCAGAATACGCCTACGCCGCCGTCAAGTACTTTCAAAGAACGATAAACTTCAACGGTGAAGTCAACGTGTCCAGGAGTATCGATGATGTTTAAACGATGGTCCTTCCAGAAACAGGTGGTCGCAGCTGATTGAATTGTAATACCACGCTCAGCTTCCTGTTCCATGAAGTCGGTGGTTGATTCACCGTCATGTACTTCACCGGTTTTATGAATTTTACCGGTTAGTTTCAAAATTCGTTCTGTGGTAGTGGTTTTACCCGCATCCACGTGCGCGAAAATACCAATATTTCTGTAATGAGATAAGTCTGACATTGATCCACTCTGTGTCTGATAAAAAATTGCGCGGCATTATACAAAAAATAAGCACTGTTTACATCTTTCCTTTGCTTTATTTTTCAATGGCTTGCAATTCAGTTTTTTTCTCAGACTGTGAAAACGTCTAAAACTTTGGTTTTTCGGCTAATTTTATCGACTTTTCGACTAAATTAGCTGATCGGCATAACTCGATTTCGCCCCAAGTTCTTGGCTTGATACAAAGATTTATCAGCGCGCTCCAATAACTGATCCAATGCCTCTTTAGGTTGTTTTTGTGCCACACCGATGGAAACGGTGATATCGCCGAGCACTTGTCCACTGCGCCGATCTTTAACCGAAACCTTTTCAACGGTTCGGCGCATCACTTCTGCCAAGTGACGGGCTTGTTTAAAATCATTATGGGGTAACAATACGGCGAACTCTTCGCCCCCATAACGGAAGATCTGAGCATGATCTCGACAACAATTTTGTAGTTTGCGCGCCACGGCTTTAAGCACCATGTCGCCCATTTGGTGGCCATAGTTGTCGTTGATTTTCTTAAAATGATCGATATCGATCACCATTAATGAGAGAGTCTCCAACTCGGCTTTACTGCTTAATTCCGAATCGAAATAGCGGCGATTACACAAGCCTGTCAATGCGTCGTAAAGAGCCTCTTGCTTGGTTTCTTCCAACTGATTTTTGAGCCTTTCAATTTCTTGCTCAGCACTGGCCAGTGCGCCATTGAAACTTATGGTACTTTGGCGAATCAATTGGGCTTCTTTGACCATGTTACGAACCAGACCCAATACTTCTTCCACAGACCAACCTTCCCGCTCAACTTTACTTAGATCGTCAATGCATTTATCCATCTTCGATTTATAGTCACCGGTGTCTGACTTTGTGTCCTTTAACGATTGGGACAGCTCAATCATCATGCCTTCCAAAGACTGTCTCAATTCCCAAGGGTCCACTTCTTGTTGGCTTGCTACGTGGGTACGGTATAGATCTTTGGCTTTCAATTCAGAGATAGGCGCATCGACACTGACCACAGCGTCTAACTCCGCATTCAACTTGGGAGACTCATTTTTAACATAGGTATACCAAAGTGCGTAATTGGTTGGTACCGCAGATACACGATGTTTAATGAGCAGTGGGATTGTTTGTTTGAGAGTTACAAAGGAGCTCTCGATATCGTCTTTGTCCATTTACTGAGTCTCTCTTTTTTTGCCTAGCATAGCAGATACATTGGGATTGGCACTTAATTTAGACCTTGCATCAGGCACAGCAAATATCAAAACCACTTTGACTGATTTGTATCAATTAATTCTTCAACACTTTGTTTAGGATGGTCCACACTTATTTTTCGGTAAACGCCTAATAAGGATCACATACAGTGTTTGTACCCAGTATATTACTGAAACAGTTATACACTCATGGCAGTCTAACGAAAACCGCTACCGGCCTTTCATTCACGCTAAAAAATCGTCTTAAAGATGCCATTTTGACCCAGTTGCTATGGATTAAAATTGACGATCAAAAGATCCCTCACGATGACATCACACTGATCATGGGTAAACAGCGCACTATGACCCTAGAAGAGCTCAATCAGCAAGGGGATCTGAACTTTCCACTAAAAAGTTCAATCACCGTCAACATCAAAACCGATGCTCCCGTACATACCGAGAAATACACACTGAGCATCTCCTTCATCGCATCTCCTTTTGGCACTTTGAAGTTTGAAGTCAAGGACGTGGTCACAGAACAGGTGGAAACAAGCGGTAAGGTCTCCCCGTGATGATGAAGACGACTGTAAAGAAGAGATGATAGGGAATGTCTGCAATTAATGGGCTGCTAAGCAAACTAGGTGGGAGCGTTCCCACCTAAATCAACAGAAACGAATTCTACTCGCTTGAGGCCACTTCCATAACACCCACGCTGACTTTGACCACCTTTACCTTCGCACCTGCTGGGATCGGCCGCTGGCTGGTTAAAGTCCAAGCAATTCCAGAATAGCGATAATTGGGGTTTTCGGTCGCAGAAACCGATTCTTGCAAGAAAAATTCATGACCAATCAAATCACTTGTGGCGGGTTTATTGTCCACCTGTTGCTGTAGCTTTTTAAGAGGCTTCCACAATAGTGCCGCATCAATCGCGGTAAGGAGCGCCACGGCGAGAGCCGCACTCAAGGCTGTTTCTGGGATGATTGAGAAATACATCAAGATCCCGGTCACAACCGCAGCCATACCCACGAAAAACAAGATGAAGGTGGCAAAACCGAGGATCACAATCTCAACGGTCAACAATAGCAGCCCCAATACAATGAGGCTTTGCGCCATATGGGTACTAAACCATTCCATCATTTGCCCTTATTCAATGAGGTCAAAACTGTCATCGCTTGGGCGACAACAGAGGCAGCATCGGTGCCGCTATCTGGCAGCAACACCACAGAAGATTCTTTTGCTATGGCTTGCTTGGCTTCGATGGCTTTGGTGGCCAAATCCAGCTGGATGGCCTTTTGGCCCTCAACAGTATTGGCCTCGACACCCACTTTACGAAGGGCTTCAGCCTGAGCTTCTGCCACTGCAATAATGGCTCGTGCTTCACCTTCGGCACGCAAGATTTTCTCAGACTTATCGGCTTCTGCAGCTAAAACTACTGAGGCTTTTTGACCCTCTGCACGGTTAATGGCCGCTTGTCGATCACCTTCAGACTCGAGAATTTGTGCACGTTTTACACGTTCGGCTTTCATTTGCGCTTCCATCGCTTCCATAACCGAAGCTGGCGGCACGATATCTTTGATTTCATAGCGCAAAACCTGAATACCCCAAGGACCTGCGGCTTCGTTGATTGCTGCAACGATATTAGTGTTGAGCATATCCCGTTCTTCAAAGGTTTTGTCCAGTTCCATCTTACCCAACTCGGAACGCATGGTGGTCTGCGCCAACTGAGTTACGGCAAACACATAGTTGTCGACGCCATAAGTGGCTTTGTAGGGGTCTAACACACGAAAGTAGAGCACGCCGTCCACAGACAAAGAAATATTGTCCTTTGTAATGGCACTTTGCTCAGGCACATCCACGGCTTGCTCTTTTAAGGAACGATCGGCAGCCACCGTATCGATAAAAGGGACAATAAAGTTCAGTCCAGCCTCTTTTGTAGACTGAAATTTCCCGAATCTCTCAATCAGATACGCGCGATTTTGTGGCACAAATTTAATCGAGGATTTGAGTAGAAATACGATGAATACCAACAGCGCCGTTTGCACTGTCAGAATGTAATCAAAAACGATGTCCATATTATTGTCTCCATGGAAATTGAATAACGGAATGAGGGTAAGTTATCCCACTTAACAGCGTAATTGGCAAGGATATGCATCACATTTCAGCAACTTGTTTGTCACCTTTTGATTTGCCTGACCATGAAAAGTTAGCAGCAAAAAGAAATTCTTTTCGCTGCATTTTTATTTTAATAGGAGCTGCTGGTGCAAGCTGTACCTGAGATGATGGCAGTGAGTTGGTTTTGAAAGCTTCAATGCAGAGCCTACATGGACGTATATATTGCGTCTTGAAGTAGCAACTTGCTGCCGTCACCCTTCACGTTAGTGGTGCCGCTAACATACTTACTAAACCAATAAAAAAGGCGCTCAACGCGCCTTTTCAATACTCAAATACAGGGGGATCCCTAGTGTACCCAATGGTGACGCTTGGCTTTCGCGTTAATAGCCTCTTCGGTTTCTTTGGGCATAAAGGCTTGATTGTCAGACTCAAAGAAGAAGGGTTGACGTTTAGTTTTGCTACCCAATTCATTCATAGTGGCGGCTTCGAATACGCGACCATTCAAAACGGTATACAACACATATTCACTGCGACTCAAGTCGTTCACCACGTCTCCGTCGATTACCACAAGGTCAGCCACTTTGCCCACTTCGATACTACCGATTTGCTTGTCCATACCTAAGTGACGAGCACCATCAATGGTTCCACCGCGCAGAGCTTCCCAAGGAGTGAAGCCACCCTGGTGCATGCTCCACAACTCCCAGTGTGCGGCCAAACCTTCACGCTGACCGTGGGCACCGATATGCACACTGACGCCTTTATCCCGCAACGCTTTTGCGTATTGCGCAACAGTGACATGGTTATATTGATTGTCCGGCGCTGTCGGGCGACGAATCGAGCGAGGATCTACTAAGAAGTGCGGGGTATATCGCATTAGTCGCTCGTTTTTCCATACTTCAGTGCGATCGTACCAATATTCCTCGCCCATTTGTCCGCCATAGGAGACCACGAAAGTGGGGGTATAGCCGAACTTGGTCGCTGACCACAACTGGGTTAAGTCATCGTAGCCAGTAGCAATTGGCAATGAATGCTCAAGCCCGGTGTGACCATCCACCAGCATAGAAATGTTTTGTTGATACTTACCGCCTCCTTCAGGCACAACCATCATGCCCAATTCTCGAGCAGCCGCAAGCACTTGCTGACGCTGGTCACGGCGAGGTTGGTTATAGCTTTTCACCGAGATAGCACCGACATCCTTTAGGCGTTGCAAATGGTATTTAGCGTCTTCAAAGCTATTGATTACCGCTTTATATCCCAAAGCTTCAGCGCCGTACAAAATTGTTCCTGTGGAGTATATCCGCGGCGCAACAATCATACCTGCACGCTGCATCTCAGATGCAGAGAAGACTTCCGTGGTGTCGTTAGACGGATCGTGGATAGTGGTCACGCCGAAGGCTAAGTTGGAATACTGGCTCCAGTTTTGCTGAGGGATAATTTCGTAACTCCCTTGCGATCCGTGAGCATGAGCATCAATCAAACCCGGGATAATGGTCTTACCGGCGACATCAATCACTTGTGCGCCTTTTGGAATGGAAACATCGTCCGCCTTTCCTACTGCCACGATTTTGTTGCCATCGATGACTACTACGCCACCTTCGATCACTTCCTGCTGATTATCCGCATCACGCATCGTAACTACGTTTGCACCAACCAAGGCCTTAATGCCGCTGGGCATATCCGCTTTGTGGCGAAAAGACAGGTTAATCCCCTCACTCACAGGTTCAGGCATGGTTTCCGGTGCACCTGGCAAAAAGTCAAAGGCTTCATTAAGCGAACGCTCAAAATAGTATGGCCCATGGTACCAACTCACGGTCTCATTATCTGGTAGCCAAGTCAGGTACTCGCCAGCACGGCTGGAGATTTTCTTGACCGGTAACGCGGTGCTGTTAGGGCCGATATTCTGACGTTTGCCAGAGGACACAAAGGGAGCAACATAGGCATTATATTGATGTACAAATGCGACCCATTTCCCGTCATGGGAGATACGGTATTCGCTTACCTCGTCTGCGCCATACAAGTGTTCTTTCTTATCGAATCCTTGTAGGTCGACACTGACTAATTGAGTTTCAGGATAAGCCGCTGATACACCTTCCGTAAAATACACACGCTCGTTTCCACCAGCAAAATGGGGAGCGTAACCACCTTGGGAGATACGGGTGTGCGTACCTTTATCCAAATTGGTTACATATAGACCGGGTTCGATTGACCATTTTGGACTCAACAAGTAGCCACCGCTAATCTTGCGATAGGTCACCCATTCACCATCAGGTGAAAAACTCGGTTCAATATAGTGACCAGGATTTTCGCTGATGACTTTACCCTTGCCGCCGCGGGCTGACACGACACGAATGGTTCCCAAAGCTTGGTCATTCCAGGTGGTATACACCACTTGTTTACCATCGTTAGAAAAGCGTGGGTAGTACTCATCGTGATCATTTTGGCGAGTCAAACGCTTCATTTTGCCGCTTTTGATGTCTTTGAGATACAGCTTGCCTAGGGCCTGGAACAAGATAGTTTTGCCATCAGGTGATTTTTGCGCCCAACGGATCATCTTCACATCAAATTCTTCCGGTGCGACATCGACATCGAAACGCACGGCGTCGGCATACTGCATTTCACTGGAGAGTTTGACCGGAATGGTTTTCAGGCTTTGATCTTTAAGGTTCAATTTGTGGAACTGACCCGCAGTCCAGAATACGATGGCTTTGCTGTCCGGTGTCCAGTCGAAATAGGCAAAATAGCCCTCACTACCAAACCCCTCTTGCATGTCCCGCTCAAGGTCTAAATATAAAGGCGATTCACTACCATCGGTTAGATCCTTAATAAACAGTGCGGTTTTTTCTTTCACGCGACGAACAAACGCAATGTACTTGCCATCAGGAGATGGTGTAGGGACCACCGCGCCACCCGTACCGCTGATAAACTGCTCTTCCTCACCACTTTGCAGATCCAAGCGGGTAATGGCAAAAATCGATTTCAGCGGATCACGATTGTAGCTAAAGGTACTGCCTGGCGTAATATCGTGGGTGAAGTAAACGTATTTCCCGTCATGAGAAAAGACCGGATCGGCAATGTTTTTTTGCTCGCTTTTACCGTTTTCACGGGCTTTCAATTGGATGCCATCACCACCGGAATAGTGATACATCCATACCTCGCCGGCAGGAATACTGCGACTCGACATAATGCCCTTAGACACCACAATATACTGTCCATCAGGACTCCATTTAGGTGAATGGATCAGGTTTTTCTTCTCTTTAGTGATTTGCTTCAAATCTGACCCATCAATGTTCATAACCCAAACATTTGAAAGGCCATCACGGTCCGATATGAATGCGACTTTCTTGCCATCAGGGCTAACTGACGGATGGATGTTCCATGCAAAATCTTGGGTCAATGGTTTTGCGTCGCCACCTTCACTGTCGACAACAAAAATGTCTCCCAGTGCATCAAATACAATCTGGCTGCCATCGGGTGTCACATCAAGACTAGCCCAAGTCAGTTGGTCCGATTCCACTTTTAGAGTATTGAGAGCAAAAGGCGGCTTCAATACGTCCCACTTATCACTGTCTTTTTGTTCTTCGTTATTGCCAGCATATACATTTGACACAAAGGAGCACATAAGCATCACACTTAAGCTGAATGTTCCCAAGTAACGCTGCAGAGTTGCTTTTTTCATTGAATAGATCCGCCGTTAATGATGGTTCCCAAGATATTGTCCTAGTAGATTACCAGTGTCGTTGACTGTGCAATCTCCGTTGCATGGACAAAATCGATTGCTGACACTATACGGAAAAATCGTCTTAATGGGATCCCTAACGTCTGTTCAAGCAGTTGAAAGCAGGAAACTTTTATGCACAGGCACAGAGCCTAGCTGGTTCTGAACCGGGGACTCTGATGCCCTTGTTGCCCCAACCAACAACTCAATCAACGCTGAGGTAATGGGGTATTGAGTGTGTTGTTCGAAGTGAATAAACATAGGGCTGGGATTGGCCTCGAGAAAAACGAATTCGCCATGCTCATCAACGCGCCAATCAATGGCACTCCATTGCAGTCCAAAGAATTGATTGATTTTTCGGCTTTGCAGAGCAACCTGTGAGGGAGTCGTACAGGCTTTGGGCAATATGCCAGGCTCTGTTCGAAAGTCCACATGTTCACTGTCCAATGTGGCACTGAAAACGTCTTCACCGATACAATAAGTGCGCACGTTAGTTCCCTTAATAAAGCGTTGTAGAGTCACCGGAGATTGCCTAAGCACAGCTTGCAAGTGTTCCATGCCCACCAGCTTGCGATCCACTAATGCGGCATGAGCACCACCATAAACTGGCTTAAACACCACCTGTTCATGCTGTTCAATAAACTGCTTGGCTAATAGCGGATCATTGCCGATGTAGGTTTCAGGGATCGTAACGCCAATAGATTTCGCTAACGCCAATTGTCTGGGCTTGAGTCGATGAAAGTCATAGGCTTGCCAAGAGTTTACCCACCGACAACTTGGATTATCGAAGAAGCAGCGCAATACACTGTAGGCATCATGATAGGCCACCATTGAACCATCCGTCACCGCCCCTGAGTGCTTGTGAGTAGGACAAACACTGCTCCAGAAAACGCTACAGATTTCCGAAAAATCAATACTCTGGTGTTGCAGATGCAGTGTGCTTTGCTGGTAATTGGGATCAATGCTGATCCGATCTCGATGGGGAAATTGGCTGGTGTCAAACAGCGCTGCATCGATGCCTCTTTTCTGGCACCGTTGCAACATGTGTTGTGCATGGTAGTCTCGCTCTGACCCCAAGATTATCACAGTTTTCATCGTTGCTATCCTTGCATTATTGCTATCGCCAACGCTTTCTCGTGGCGAATCACAGAGAATTTTGGCAGACCAGCCGATGTTGCCACCGGCTGGTTGCGGGTCAAAACCAAATGCCGATGACACCACCTTCTTCACCGTATGCCATTGTGGTGGCAATGGGCGGCTTGATAAAAGGCGGAATGATCTCCGTGCTGGAAAAATCCGAGCCTGTATCAACCATTGTGGTTCCGCCTGAAACGCACTGTTGTTGCTGCGAATCTAACTCTTTGTATTGTGCAAAAGGATGTTCCATATCTTTCTCCTAATTCTATCCTTAGTTTGCTCCACCCCATGTGAAGCTGTATTAAGTATGACCCAATTTGGTCATTTGAAAACTGTCCGTACCGTCCAGAATTAGGCGGTACCCCATTGGTCTGGAAACAAAGACATCAGCATTTTGCGATTGCTCACCGCCAGCTTCTTAAAAATGTTCGTGCAATGAAATTTTACCGTGCGCTCGCTGATGAAAAGTTGATCGGCAATCGAACGATTTGTCAGCCCCTGACACACCTTGTCGGCGACCTGAGCTTCTCTTTTGGACAACATGTCGTTATAGGTTGGATTTTGGTTTTCCATAATATTTTTCCTTAAATAGAAGGTTGGGGGTGAACCGCGTAATTGACGACTTGCACTCGACCGTTTTCCATCTTCAGCACCCTATCAGCACTGGCAATAGTTTCGGGCCGGTGAGCAACAATCACACGAGAAATCGATAATTGTTTAATTTGTTGGTTTATCGCTGCCTCGTTGGCAACGTCGAGGTGGCTAGTCGCTTCGTCAAGAAACAGAATGCTCGGTTCCTTATATAGCGCTCTGGCCAACATGATCCGTTGTTTTTGTCCGCCGCTTAAACTGGCCCCCATGTCGCCCACCAAGGTGTTGTATTGCATACTCATCGACATGATTTCATCGTGGATACAGGCCAGATTGGCGCAAAACACAATTTTTTGCAGATTGGGTTGTGGATCAAAGCATGCAATATTGTCTGCTATAGAGCCCGCCAAGAGTTGGTCATCTTGCAGCACGGCTCCAATGCGACTGCGAAACTCGCCTCTATGTTGCAATGACACACCGTCAATGAGAATTTCTCCGTGACTGGGTTCAAACAGCCCCATTAAGCACTTTAGAAGGCTTGATTTACCACAACCACTGCTGCCAACGATGGCAATACAACATCCTGGGGGAATGGAGAAGGAAACTTCACTGAAAACAGGCGAGTCTATGGCACTGTAGGCATAGGACAAATTTTTGACTTCGATATTAGCCGACACCGTATTGTGTCTATCATTGGCGGCTACATCTTCCTTTTGACTCGCTCCCAACATTGGGTCTTGAGACGTAAAGACGATGTCCGCGAGTCGGTCAAAATGCAATCTAAGCATTTTAAACTCAATTAAATTCGTGATCAGATTATCCATTGCACTGACAAATCGACTCTTGTATGCAATGAAGGCATACAACATTCCGACGGTAAAAAGTGATTCGGTTACCGCAATGGCAGCGAAATACACAACCAGAATATTTTCTAAACCAAACAGGGCTTTGTTGGCGATATCAAAGCGGATCTTCCAACGGCTCACTTGAATATCACAGTTGATGAACTCTGCGAGCCGGTTCTGCCACTGGCTCTGGCGCAAAGTTTCTTTTTCATAGAGTTTTACTGTTTGCATCGCCCTCACAGTCTCCATGAAGTGCGAATTTTCCTTTGCAGCACTGACCAATGCCTGCTCTGAGCTTCGTAATAGCGGCCGATAGAAAGCCCAGCGCACTACCCCATACATCAACACAATGACCAACACTAATACCGTCAATGATAGGGAATACATAACCATTACCAGCAAGGTGAGGATAGCCATCACGCCATCAATGAAAACGGCGACTGAACTGCTGGTAATGACATCTCGAAGGGCCCTAATTGAGCCAAACCGAGATACGATGTCACCCATATGCCGACTGACAAAATAGTCCAGTGGCAATCGAACAAGGTGAGTAAAAACGTTACTGGCCATTTGTAAATGTAAGCGACTGGACCATTGCAGTACGACCACTTGTCTGAGCCATTGAATGCCTAACTCCAGTATCAACAACAGACCAAATCCCAACGCTAGAACCATCAACAAGTTTAGGTCGGCGCGCAAAATCACATCATCGATCACCAGTTGCATATAGTAGGGATTGAGAATGGCCACCAGTTGCAATATCAAGGATAAGATAATGACCACAGTAGCGGTGCGCTTGAGTCCCACGATACGTTGCCAAAAGTGCTTTAAATTGAGAGTTCGCCGTTGTTTTCCTGGCGTAAATTGAGTATTTGGAGCTAGCTCCAAGGCAATACCGGTGAACCGTTGTGCAATTTCCTTTTCACTCAGAAGACATTCGCCTACGGCGGGGTCATGAATAATCAATTTACTGCCAGTTACCTTTTTAGCGACCACAAAGTGATTCATATCCAAGTGTAAAATGCAGGGAAATTGCAACTGATTCAAATGTTCCAGATCCAGTCTCAACGGCCGTCCACTTAAGCCTAATTTAGCCGCCATATCAATCAACTGTTTCAAGGTTATGCCGTGGCAAGAACCCCCGATTGTGCGGCGTACACTTTGAATGTCAGTTTCCAAACCATAAAAGCCAGCCACCATAGTCAGGCAAGCTAAACCGCACTCAGCCGATTCCGTCTGATAAATCATTGGCAGCGCTCGCGAAGCAGAAAAATTCAGTGCCGGCATCTGTGGGTAAGTTTGTTCAATCGAAGTCATTAGATGCGTCCCGTTATGCTAAGCAAGGGTTCGAAAAACCATTCGAGAACACTGCGTTGACTCAATTGAATATCGGCCGAAAAAGTCATACCGGGTTTGAGTGCAATGTCTCGACCATAGGCTTGAATTTGATGCCCATTTAAGGTCGCGGTGACTACATAGACGGGTTCATTTAATGTCATTGGGCTTTGCGATACTTCGCCAGGTAAAGAGACGTCTTGAGCGATGTGCGTTACCTGCCCAGAGTGAATGCCGAACTTTTGGAATGGAAACGCATCGTAGCGAATATCCAATGTTTGCCCAACCTCTATAAACCCCGCGGATCGAACTGGTATGAGAAGCTTGGCTTGCAATCGTTGATGTTGAGGCACGATACTTAACAGGGGCGCGCGCTCATTGACTTGTTGGCCGACACTGATCTGTAGATTACTTACAATCCCTTCCCGTGCAGCGACCACAACATAAGCCGTCTGTCCTTGCAGTTGGGCTAACTTCAAAGCCAGTTCACTTTGTTGGGTGCGCAATTCATTGATCTGCGCGCTTTGAATTTGCGGAAGTTGTTGACGTTGACTCAGTAGTTGTTGATGCAGATCTTGCTGCTTGATTTGCTCTCTGACTAACTGCTGTAATTGACCTTGCATGGTTAGCTTTTGATCGGTCAAAGATTCTAATTCGATGATTGCCAGATGACCCTGTTGACGCATTTCCTCGTAACGTGCAATGCGTTTGTCTAGCAAAATCTGACGAGCTTTCAAGGTTTCAATCTGGTCCCCAATACCTGTCACTTCCTGCTCGGCCATGTGTATCTGATGATTCACTTTGTCACTCTGTATCCGATGTAAATCATGCTGTTCGAGAATTCGAGCACTGAGCCACTGTTGTTGTTGCTGATACTCCTTTTCAATCTGCTTTTCTAAGCTGGCACCGTTGGCTAGTTCTCGTTGTGTACGCACCAACATTAAAGGTTGTCCAGCCGAAACTAACTGCCCTTCTGACACCCAAAGCGTCTGCACTCTGCCGGCCCCTGACTCTGCAAAGATTCGGGCAATACCATCGGGAGGCTGTAACCAACCCAATACACTAACCTGGCGTGCATATTGACTGGAGATCGCCCAACTAAAGAGTGCAATTAGCCAAATCAAAATCATTCCGGTCATAGCCAGATGCGAGGGCTTGGGCAAAATCAATACAACACCATGTAATCGTTCTTTTTGGTGTTCCAGTGCTTGTTGTCGAAATAACTGGCTGTGCATAGGCTTTCTCTTTCGATGGTTTGTTTGCCACATCACCAGAAAAGTGAACTGCCATGACACGAATCAATAGTGCCCATCCATGGGCATAACCACTCCCTGTGCAAAAATGCGATAGACGATGTGCGGGCTCCTCTTTCATCCTGTAAAAGATGGTTGCCAAGCCAGTTGGTCAACGATGAACCTTTTGCTCGCTTCCTTTTTTGCTTCGGCTTCCTTACCGAGACTGCTGTTGGGCAGTCGCCTTCCTTGACGCTTCCTTGCAAATGCGCTTTCTTCCTTAAAAGACGTTGCTTGTCGAGGTTTTGCATGACGTCCTGTCGCGCATCTCTGACAAACGGTGGCGCTTCAATTCAGCGCTATTTGAGACTAGAAACGGGATAAGTTCGGGACATGGGGTTTTGGGGCATGGAGGTGTGGCAATGGGACACATGTCCCATGCACTTTACGAATGAGTTGTCCTGTGGGTTGAACAGACAGGCAAAATATGGGACATGAATTTAGTGTTTGGGACAGAGTGCAATGAATGGACTAAAAGCGGATCCGACCAATCAGAATGTCTTTGAACATCACCCAATCGCCGAGCAGGCTATAAAAGGGATACTTAAATGTTGCTGGACGATTGTGTTCAAAAAAGAAATGCCCCACCCAAGCGAATCCGTATCCAGCAATGGGAACTAACCAAAGCAGCTGATATTGATTCTGTAATATGGCAGACAACAATAGCCCCAGCACAATCAGTGAACCAATGAAATGTAACCTGCGACAAACAGGATGTTGATGCTCTTGCAAATAGAACGGATAAAATTCAGAAAAACTGTTAAATTGCTGGCTCATAGTCACCTCCGTCGATAATGATAAACGCTAACACATTGAAAGCACAAAGATTGTCGTAAAATTGACAATCTTGCAGTTTGACGACCTGGGAACCCACTATTCCGTTACCATGCTTGCCATTAGTGACTTGCTATTTGTGTTTTTGTCCCCACTTATGACGAAGCACTAAGATTGGCGTAAAGAAGCATTCATGCTCAGGTTATGTCAGACTTATTTCGACCTATTTACGAAAGTGAAAAGAACAACCTATGCATAACACCATCGATATTACACTGGAAAATTTCCAACAGGTCATTCTGGAGCAATCTCAACAAAAGTACATTTTGGTAGAGTTTTGGGCACCGAATCTAGAGCAATGTGAACAACTCAGCGCAACCCTATCGGCTATGGCACCCTCCTATGCTGCACATTTGATCTATGCGCGGGTTAATTGCGAACAACAACAGCAAATTGCTGCGCAGTTTGGGATACGCAGTCTTCCCACCGTAATTTTAGTCAAAGATGGTCAACCAATTGACGGCTTTGCCGGTTTGCAAGGCAGCGGACAAATTGAAGACATGTTGAATAAGCATTTGCCCAGTGCCGAGGACGGTCTATACGAAAAAGCGGTGCAACTTATTAATGAGGGTGATTATCAAAATGCCTTTACGGTCATCAAGCAGGCTCATGATCTAAACAAAGAACGTAAAGACATTCTATTGGTACTAGCAGATTGCTATGTTGAGATGGGAAATAGCCAACAGGCGAAATCGCTCCTTGAGACGGTCGGCTTGGCGGATCAGAATGGCTACTATCACAGCATCGTTGGCAAAATTGAACTCGCCGAACAAGCTGCAGAATCACCAGAGATCAAGCAATTACAGCAGCAGCTAGCGGATGACCCGGAAAATATGAGTTTGAAAGTCGAGCTTGCGGTACAGCTGCATCAGGCAAACCAAACAGCGGATGCGTTGGCTTTGTTGTACAGTGTTCTGGTCAAAGATCTCAGCTTTGGTGACGCGAAGAAATTCACACTGGATATTATTAACGCACTACCAGACGGTGAGCCATTAAAATCCCAATATCGTCGAAAAATATACGGTTTGCTCTACTAGATTGACCGCGTTTATTAGACGGGACCTCTCGCAGAGCTTTCTGCGAGAGCCAATCACGCAAAGTATAAGTTCCAGCCGGCCTTGTGTTGCAACCATTTCTCATTGGCAAGTTCAATGTCAATTAAGGGGTGAGAGCGCAACCAATTTTCTGGAAAGGTCAACAGCCAATCTGAGCCATCAACTTTGAGTTTTATGGTAGGTAACAAATCATCTTTACGACGAATCGATAAAACACATGAAAGTCTTAAAATTCTGACCAAGGACTGCAACAACACCTGCATGTCGGCGTGATACTGATCGAACACAGTAAGATCAATGTCTTGCCTATGCATACCGACCAAATCTCGAATGCTCTTACGTTGCAACTGGGTAAAGCCCACCAGTGGATGATGGGTTAGAATATAAGCGCCGTGTTTATGGAAATATTTGTACTCGATATGCAATCCAATTTCGTGCAACTTCGCAGCGGTTTCAATCACCGCCATACCATCAAAGTTACAAATATTGGTTTGCGCACAGAGTTGGGAATAGAAGTGTTTAGCCAGATCCGCTACTCGCTGTGCATGTGCAGCATCAATGTGGAAGGTTTTAATCGCTTCATCAATTGAATGGCTGCGCCGATCATTTTTCTGATGATTTTCCAGCATGCCATAGATCAGGCCTTCGCGCAGTGCGCCACCGGATATTTGCATTTGATCGATCTTGAGTTGCTCAAACAGCGCGATCAAAATACACAATCCACTTGGGAAGATGGCACGTCGACTTTCTTCTAACCCCTCTATCGAAAGGGCGTCGATATGAGCGCAATCAAGGCATTGCTGCAATAAATTGTGCAAATAATCTAAGCGGATTGCATCGCTAATACCCTGTGCGACCAAAATTTCGACTATGGCTTGGGGTGTTCCAGACGCTCCCAAACATTGTTGCCAATCAAAACAAACAAAATCCGCCGCGACTGGCGATAACATGTCGTGGGCTGCAGCAATGGCCTTTTGAGCATTTTTCTCGGTAAGATGACCATCGACAAAGTAACGCTCCATAAAGGTCACACAGCCCATATCCAAACTAACCAGATTAATGGGTTGCATATCACTGCCAATAATCACTTCGGTGCTGGCACCACCAATGTCGATGACCAAAGTGTTACCTTGATTGGCTGAAGTGTAGGCCACGCCCAAATAGATTTGCCGCGCTTCCTCTTCACCACTGATGACCTCAAGTCGTTGCCGAAGAATGGCTTCGGCCTTGTCGATAAAGACTTGGGCGTTTTTCGCTAATCTTAAGGTCGCCGTACCAACGACTTTGATGTTAGAAAGGGGAATATCTTGCAAGCGCTCAGCGAAAGTTTCCAAGCAGCGCCAGCCCCGCTCCATGCTCAAATCATCCAACACCATGTCGTCATCCAGACCGGCGGCTAAGCGCACTTTCTGTTTAACTTTGCCAATGACTTGTACATTGCCCGCAATAACTCGAACAATCACCAAATGGAAACTGTTGGAGCCTAAATCCACGGCGGCATAGAGCTGTTCCTGGCTGTTCATCGATGTCAGAGCTTGTGTGGTCATTAACGCCTGTTTCGTTGATTGTTGGAGCGTTTTTGATAATTTTTGCCACTTTGCATACGTTTTTTGTGCTGCGGTTTAGGCGGCGTTATATCATCTAATAGAGCGCTCGGGTCATAGTTACTCACTGGAATGGGTCGATTAATGTAAGCTTCGATCGCCGGCAAGTTCAAGGCATATTTTTCGCAGGCAAAGCTGATGGCATGACCACTTTTGCCAGCTCGTCCGGTGCGGCCGATACGATGTACATAATCTTCTGCATCATCTGGCAAGTCGTAGTTGAACACGTGAGAGACTTTTTCAATGTGCAATCCTCGGGCTGCCACGTCGGTGGCCACAAGGATATCCAGCTTATCTTTACTGAAATCTTCAAGAATGCTCAAACGTTTCCTTTGCGGGACGTCACCACTAAGCAAACCAACCCGATGACCATCGGCATTGAGCCAATCGTAAAGCTTTTCACAAGCGTGTTTGGTGTTGGCAAAGACAATGGCTTTTTCAGGCCATTCATCTTCCAGCAGGGTCAATAACAGCAGCATTTTATCTTCATCAGAAGGGTAAAACAGCTCCTCCTGAATGCGACTCGCCGTTTGTTGATCATGCTCCACCTGCACATGCATTGGATTGTTCATGTGTTCGTAAGCCAGCTCTTGCACTCGAAAGGACAAGGTAGCAGAAAACAGCATACTCAGTCGCTCCGTTGCCTTTGGCATTCTGCGGAACATGTAGCGGATGTCTTTGATGAATCCCAAGTCAAACATCCGGTCGGCTTCATCAAGCACTGCGACCTGAATATTGTCCAGAGAAAAAATATTCTGCTTATAGTAATCAATGATGCGGCCGGTCGTGCCAATAATAATATCGACACCAGACTGGAGTTTCTCCCGTTGACTTTGGTATCCTTCGCCCCCATAGATCAAACCTAGTGATAATCCTGTGTGCTTACTAAGCAACTCAGCATCATTATAGATTTGAACAGCAAGTTCTCGGGTTGGTGCCATGATAATGGCTTTCGGCTGCTTCGTTGATTCTTTGGGATGTGTCAAGAGTCGATGAAATGTAGCCACCAAGAAAGCGATGGTTTTACCGGTTCCGGTTTGTGCTTGCCCTGCAATGTCATGGCCTTCCAGTAATGGCGGAAGACTGAGCGCCTGAATCGGCGTACAGTGGATAAAGTTGGCCTCTGTCAGCGCTTTGAGCACATCCTCATGGATGGGCAATGCAGAAAAATGTGTATCAGTTAAATGTGTAGTTTGCATAGCTTATAGCTTATCAGTGCTTGCATTAAAAAACAGTTTCTATATAACTCTCATGACGCGCTGTGTAAATGCAGCGAGAGACCAATTACGGAGAAAAGTATGAGCGACAAAATTATCCAGTTGTCAGACGGTAGTTTCGAGGCCGATGTTATCAATGCTGCTGGTCCTGTCCTAGTTGATTTCTGGGCGGAATGGTGTGGCCCTTGTAAAATGATAGCGCCAATTTTAGAAGAAGTAGCTGGCGAGTTCGAGGGCAAGTTAACAGTTGCCAAGTTGAATGTCGATGAAAATAATGAAACTCCAGCTAAGTACGGTATCCGCGGGATCCCAACTTTGCTGTTGTTCAAAGACGGCAATGTCGCTGGCACCAAAGTAGGTGCAATGTCAAAAACCCAATTAGCGGAATTTTTGAACGACCATCTCTAAGCCTCCAAATGCTTAAAGAAAGAGCCCGATTCGTCGGGCTTTTTTCATTTTCAGCACGGTTTACCTGTTTGCACGCGGCCAATTAGCACTGATCAGCACATTTCTCCCCATATAGGTGGTTTTTCACTAGACGGACAGGATAATTGGTGCTAACTTTTGGTTGTTCATATCCTGAACTCACCCGATTTCTTGCTCAATTCAGAGAGTTAGACAATAAACTTAGTTTTCAAACAACAACCAAGTGCTGTAAAGCCTACTTCAAAAGCATAAAGACCCACCAATATGAATTTAACCGAACTTAAGAATAAACCGATCAGCGAATTAGTTGGACTGGCAGAACAAATGGGCCTCGAAAATATGGCCCGGGCGCGCAAGCAAGATATTATTTTCGCCATACTCAAAGCCCACGCAAAAAGTGGCGAAGACATTTTCGGTGATGGCGTATTGGAAATATTGCAAGATGGCTTTGGCTTTTTGAGATCATCTGACTCCTCTTATTTGGCGGGTCCAGATGACATTTACGTCTCACCCAGTCAGATAAGACGTTTTAACTTACGAACTGGGGATACGATTTCAGGTAAGATTCGTCCTCCTAAAGATAGCGAACGTTACTTTGCCCTGTTAAAAATCAATGAAGTCAACTTCGACAAACCTGAAAACTCCCGTAATAAAATCCTCTTCGAAAACTTAACGCCATTGCACGCAAACCGTCGTTTTACCTTGCAAAGAGGGAACGGCAGTACTGAAGATCTAACCGCTCGTATTCTTGATTTGGCTTCCCCAATTGGTGCAGGACAACGTGGTCTTATCGTTGCCCCTCCTAAAGCAGGGAAAACCTTATTGCTGCAAAACATTGCACAGTCTATTGCAGCAAACCATCCAGAATGCGAACTGATGGTCTTGTTGATTGACGAACGTCCAGAAGAAGTAACGGAAATGCAACGTTTGGTGCAAGGTGAAGTGGTTGCGTCAACTTTTGATGAGCCAGCGAGCCGTCACGTACAAGTAGCCGAAATGGTAATTGAAAAAGCCAAGCGTTTGGTTGAACACAAAAAAGACGTGGTCATTTTGCTCGATTCCATCACCCGTTTGGCCCGCGCCTACAACACGGTGATCCCATCTTCCGGTAAGGTACTCACTGGTGGTGTGGATGCTAACGCTCTGCACAAGCCTAAGCGCTTCTTTGGTGCGGCTCGAAATGTTGAAGAAGGTGGCAGCTTGACTATTATCGCTACCGCCTTGATCGATACCGGTTCAAAAATGGATGAAGTCATCTATGAAGAATTTAAAGGTACAGGCAACATGGAATTGCACCTAAACCGTAAGATTGCTGAAAAACGTGTGTTCCCAGCCATCGACTTCAACCGCTCAGGTACTCGTCGCGAAGAATTACTTACCACTCAAGATGAGCTACAGAAGATGTGGATCCTACGTAAGATCGTTCACGAAATGTCCGAAATTGACGCCATTGAGTTCTTGATTGGTAAACTGGCAATGACCAAGACCAATGAAGAATTTTTCGATTCGATGAAGCGCCAGAAAAGCTAGTTTGAATGACTGCAAAAACAATCCGCCCTGACCATGTCAGAGGCGGATTTTTTTGTTTTTGGTACCTGAGTATTGTTTGAGTGAGTCAGCCTTTTAATGAGGTCCCCGCTCAAGAGCGCTGCGGGGATGACATTAAAGTGGGATAGTTCGAAAAAATTAGCACATCACGTCTCAAATAAAGTATGTTATATATTAATCAATAAAAACGAATCACCTAGAATTCGAACCACTATAAGAGTCCATATTTCATGAAAAAGCTGCTTATCGCGAGTCTATTTGTTCCACTTTTTTGCTCAGCCGCAAACGTGGATTCTCTAGCGGATAAAATCGAACCCGAAGTCATCAAATGGCGGCAGCATTTACATCAATATCCCGAGCTGTCCAATCGCGAATTCGAGACGGCAAAATACATTGCCAAATACTTACAAGATCTCGGCTTAGAAGTACAAACCGGTGTGGCGATAACTGGAGTTGTAGCCATATTGGACAGCGGTAAGCCGGGTCCAACGGTCGCACTGCGAGCCGATATGGATGGTTTGCCAGTGCCAGAGAAAACCGATTTGCCTTGGAAGTCAACCCAGGTTGGGGAGTTTAACGGCAATCAGGTACCGGTTATGCACGCCTGCGGTCATGATACCCACATGGCAATGCTAATGGGAGCAGCAAAAATTCTTACGACTATGAAGAGCGAGCTTCGCGGGAAAGTGAAGTTTATTTTTCAGCCAGCAGAAGAAGGTGCGCCAGCCGGTGAGAAAGGCGGTGCTGAGGTCATGGTAAAAGAAGGGGTTCTTAAAAACCCTGATGTCGATGCGATTTTTGGTTTGCACATCAGTTCCAATACTGACATTGGTAAAGTCCGTTATCGCGAAGGCGGCATAATGGCCGCGGTTGACCCTTTTAAAATCGTCATCAAGGGTAAACAAGCTCATGGAGCTTATCCTTGGTTGAGCGTCGACCCAATTACAACCGCAGCTCAGGTCATCATGAGCTTACAAACCATCGTCAGTCGTGAGATACAGTTGCTCGATGACGCCGCGGTAATCACCATAGGCTCAATTCATGGTGGCAATCGTTCAAACATTATTCCATCTGAAGTGGAACTGGTGGGTACCATACGGACTTTAAACAAGGAAGCTCGGGATCATATATACGAAGCCCTTCCCAGAAAAGTCGCTGGCATTGCACAAAGCATGCGCGCCGAAGCGGAAGTCACGTTACCGTTGGATTACAACTACCCTATTACATTTAACGACCACGATCTAATGGCGCAAATGTTGCCAACATTAGTTAGAACAGCGGGTCAGGACAATGTGCTATACAGCAAACCAGCCACTGGAGCGGAAGATTTTTCTTTCTTCCAAGAACAAGTGCCCGGTGTGTATTTGTGGATAGGTGGCAAACCACATGATGTGGCAGAAAAAGATGCGCCGCCTCATCATACACCGGAGTTTTATGTGGACAACAAAGGAATGAAATTGGGTGTTAAGTTGCTGACCAACTTGACCCTAGATTATATGCAGCAACACGCCAAGAAATAACTAAGAGCTGCGCCTTGTGAAGCAGAAACTACCCATCACACTGCTTTTGTCTTTGACTGGCGCTGCTCTCAATTTTATTCCAGCGCCTTATGAAACCGAAGCTGTATTTGCCTTTGGTTTCGCCTTATCAGTTCTGGTTGGTTTACTTTGGGGTAATTACTATGCATTGCTGAGCATCGCAATCATCGCTAGCCCCATTATGTACCTGCAGCCCGATCTTGAAATCGTTCTGTTAAGCATCCAGACATTGCTCATTTCCCAGTTTGGGCGCCGAAAAAGCACCAGTTATCCAATCAACATCTCCATCGCTTATTGGATTTTGTTGGCGACCCCCATTCAGTTTGTCTACGTTTACTTCACACAAGCCGGATTTTATGAAAATGATGCTGCGACTCTGCTGGCTAATGGCATCAATGGATTGGCCGTGGGTTTGTTGGGGCATGCAGCCTTTTTGCTGATGGCAATTTTGAATCTACATAAACAGATTCAGTCTATCAAGATGGCGTTCTTGTTTCGCTATTTCTTCACTGTACTGTTCTTCTTCTCCATTATGGTATTGTCGTATTTTTTCATCGGTATGCTACAAAGCGAGCAACTCGACGACTTACAAGCCTATCTCACTCAACGCAGCAATGTGGTGGCCGACCAACTAGACGATTACTTAGATGCACACGCTAGCGCAATCGCACTGTCCACTACAGCCATTCAGGAAAACCGGGAAAGGATTCAGTCGAGATTGACCGATACAGCAGTGAGCTTTCCTGATTTTCTCACCATGCTTGTAACAGATGAACATGGCGATATTATCAATACATTCCCAGAATCGATGTTAACCAAAGCACAAGAAAGCGGTCAGACTAACGTAGCTGCAAGGGACTACTTTTATGTTCCAAAACAACAATCACGTTTGTACGTGTCGCCGGTTTTTAGAGGAAAAGGCTTTGGTACCGATCCCATTTTGGCCATTTCTGCTCCCTTTTATGACGAGAATCTAAATTTTGCTGGCATTGTTGAGGGTTCATTAAATCTGGCGGCATTTCGACTTTACGACCAACGAGAATTTAGGCCCTCAGTAAGCACAGTAGTCGCAGATGCGACAGGCTCAATTGTCTATGCATCAGAAAGTCTGGGCATAGAACCTTTAACCCAAATGGCGCAACCTGACTGTCAGCCTCGCCAATGCGACATTGATTTGGCCCGCACTTTGGATCCGAAAGATTGGGTCATAGCCGGGGGCATCAGTGACTTGTATGGATGGCAAGTCTACAAAGTCTATCCACGATCAATATTTGTGCATCAGCTCACAAAATATGTTTCTCTTGGCTTACTCATCATCGTGATGCTCAGTTTGTTGGCCAATATTGCAAGTTATTTGGTTGCCAACACCTTTTCCTCGCCGTTGGCAAAATTGCTTGACGGGTTTAACCGGTTTGACCCGTCTAATCCCAAGCAGTCCCACAAATCTACCAAACAAACAGATGCTCATTATCTATCCGAAATCAGTCAATTGGATACTGGCTTTCAAGGTTTGACTGAACGCTTGGTACAAATGTTCTATCAATTGAATACGGCAAGAGCCGAACAATTGAGACTCAACGACGAATTACAAAGCCTCAATGCTTCGTTGGAAAAACGGGTAAAAGAAAAAACTGAATCTTTAGAGATTGTCGCGAGAGAGGCATTGCAAGCGAATGAGGCAAAATCTCAGTTTTTAGCAAACGTTTCCCATGAATTGCGCACACCAATGAACGGAATTATCGGTTCAGTGCAAAACATGCAGTCTCAATCAGAGCATTTGAACGTGACTGATCGTCGTAAGTTGGAAGTGATCCATAAATCCGCGCAATCGTTGATGGCATTGCTCAACAGCATATTGGATTGGTCAAAGATCGAAGCGGGTAAAATGCAATTGGACGAAGTCAGCTTCAATCCCATGACCATGTTGGAAAGTTGTATTTTGTTGCATCGTTCAGTGGCTGAAGAAAAGTTATTGCAACTGCGATTTCTGTGTGATGACTCCATTCCTACTGCTCTGTTGGGTGACGAAACAAAGATTGTTCAGATCGTCAACAACCTACTGACCAACGCATTGAAGTTTACTGAACAAGGTTTCGTAACCATTAAAGCCAGCTACAAACACAATCAGTTTGAAGTAGAAGTGAGAGATTCCGGCATCGGGATCCGCAAATCTGAACAAGAGAAAGTACTCAACGAATTTACTCAAGAAGATGCATCTACCACAAGAGTTTATGGAGGGACCGGACTTGGATTGCCAATTTGCCGCGCATTAGCCGCTCTGATGGGGGGGCGATTAAGGCTAGATAGTACCGTTGGCGTTGGCACAACAGTAGTTCTAACCCTACCACTACACGTCGCCGAAGCAGGACCAGAAGTGGAGCCAGCTGAACTGACAGATCAACATACGTTACCCTCTGGTAGTAAAATTCTGTTAGCCGAAGACAACGACATAAACGCAGAAGTTGTTCAGGACATGTTGGCAAATCAGGATATCAAAATCATTCGAGTGCCAAACGGTGAAATTGCCGTAACGGCGATGCAAAACATCGATTTCGATCTAGTGTTAATGGATTGCCAAATGCCGGTTTTAGATGGATACCAAGCCACTCAACGAATTCGCTCTATGGCAGGAACTAAAGGCGAAGTGCCTATAATTGCGCTCACTGCCAACGCCTATAAAGAAGATCGTCAGCGTTGTCTTGACGCTGGAATGAACGACCATCTGGCCAAGCCCATAGATCGAGACAAGCTCCTTAACACCCTGTCTGTTTGGCTGGGTACTCGAACGTCCACGGAAGAGCTTGCTTAACTTTTTGCAGCTCTTCATATACAAAAATTGAATCCACCGTCGATTCGTTGTCTGCAACTCGAAGCAATTAGCCGTGAATTATATTTACCATTTTCGGGTAAAAAATTGCGATTCAACACCGGGAAAATCAGTGCTTTTGGATTTTTGACGAGATTTCTCGTTAATGTAAGCTCAGATCGATAAAATTTTCATCGGGATATTTGGGCTTGGCGGCTAATTAGGCTACAATCTTGCGCTTCGCTGAACACGGCAATCGGGCGTTGGCGCACAGAGTGTGTGGCCTCCACATTGAAATCCCTACACCTTCTGTTAGGTGCAGGGATTGAAATTGGCCCGAGGAAATCAAGTCGTCCGTATCCCTGTGGGTACTAAAAACGGTAACCAACATAGACTTGTTGGTCACAATTGCGATTTATCAGGAGCAACTATGCCAAAAGTGGCTATCGTAATGGGGTCAAAGTCAGACTGGCCAACCATGCAGCAAGCAGCCTTGATGCTGAAAAAACTCGGTGTGCAATTTGATGCTAAAGTGGTATCTGCCCACCGCACGCCCAATTTGCTGACTGAGTTCGCCGAATCCGCAGCCGATCAAGGCTACCACGTGATAATCGGTGGTGCAGGTGGTGCTGCGCACCTTCCCGGCATGATTGCCGCTCACACCCACTTACCCGTGTTTGGTGTTCCCGTTCGTTCAAGCCAGTTAAGTGGCCTAGATTCTCTATTGTCTATTGTGCAGATGCCCAAAGGCGTTGCCGTCGGCACTCTGGCCATTGGCGAGGCTGGAGCAGCCAATGCGGGCTTATTGGCCGCACAGGTTATTGCTCTACACGATGAAAAAGTTGCTGATGCGATAAAATCCTTTAGACAAGAGCAAACCGAGTCTGTTTTGGCTAATGGTGAATTGGAGCTACCTGAATGAAGGTAGTGATCTACGGTGCAGGGCAGTTAGCACAAATGATGTGTTTGGCTGGAGTTCCTTTAGGTATTCGAGTTAGCGCAGTGGATGTGGCAAACAAGAAAGTCGTGGATCCAATATCTAAAATCGAACTACCCGTTACCTTGGAGCAAGCCATCGAGCAGGCCGATGCCTTAACAGTTGAGTTTGAACATGTTCCAGAGGATTTGCTCGAGCAAGCGCAACAAAGTGGCAAGCTGTTACCAGGACAAGAAGCCATCCTCACTGGAGCCGACCGCGTACGGGAAAAGCAAGTATTAGAGGCCCTGAATATTGCCAATTGTGCCCACCGTATTGTGCGAGAAATCGAGCAATTGGATGACGCCGTAGCTCAGTTGGGTGACAAGCTGATTATTAAAGCCAGCCGAGATGGTTATGACGGCTATGGTCAATGGCGGTTGAATGACGTTGAACAATTGCCCAATTTAAAAGAACAACTCAGCCAACTGGACTTAGAAACAGTTCCGCTGATCGTTGAGAAAATGGTTGCCTTCGATCGTGAGCTTTCATTGGTGGGTGTACGTAATCAACAAGGTGAGGTTCGCTGCTATCCCTTAGCAGAGAATTTACATCACCAAGGCCAATTACATGTTTCGGTCGCCCCTGCTCCCTTTGTCAGCGAAGCTCTCAGCCAACAGGCCCAAGATGCCTTCCGGAAATTAGTCGAACATTTTGATTATGTAGGTGTGCTGGCCGTGGAGTTTTTCCAAGTCGGTGATCAATTGTTAGTCAATGAAATTGCGCCTCGGGTGCACAACTCGGGCCATTGGAGTATGCAAGGGGCTGACACCAGTCAATTTGAAAATCACATGCGCGCCATTGCAGGTTTGCCCCTAGGCAATACCGACGCAAAGGCCTATTCGGCGATGATCAATATCATCGGATGTGATGATTTTTCGACGGACCTCTTGAGTATTACCAACTGTCATTTGCATTTATATGGTAAGACAGTACGTGCAAAGCGCAAAATGGGCCACATAAACTTGACCGGTCAGTCTTATGGAGAATTAGCAGAGCTCATGACAACCCTAGCTAAGTATTTACCGATGGCGCATTTTCCACGCTTATTAGACGAAGCAGATAAGCTAGCAAATTTAGAAGTTTAGGCAAAAAATCAGTTGCTTCACAGCGGCTGTCGTTGGTCTTGATTGTCGTCTCAAACAACTATTGACAAACCTCTGCGAAACTCTAAAATAGCGCTTCGCTTGTGAGACGCTCGATACCATCAGCGTCAACCCGCACAAGCAGCACCTCCAGTGTGCCGACTTAGCTCAGTTGGTAGAGCAACTGACTTGTAATCAGTAGGTCGCCAGTTCGATTCCGGCAGTCGGCACCATTTTTCCAATCCTATGAATTCCCTACATTCGTATTTTTTCTTGTTAGTCGATGCTCACGAATGGGATTGATTGTTGCGCATAAACAAAAAAGCCAAGCGAGTTTGCTTGGCTTTTTGAATCTTACCTTTCGGTCAAGAGCGACTAAACTTCGTATGGATGTCTCAAGATAATCGTCTGATTACGATCAGGTCCGGTGGAGATGATGTCGATTGGCACTCCGGTCAACTCTTCCAAACGCTTGATGTAGTTTTGCGCAGGCGTTGGCAAATCATCAAACTCGGTGACACCAAAGGTATTATCTGACCAACCTGGCATAGACTCATACACGGGTTCAATCAAGTCATAGCCATCGGCGGCCATCGGCGGTACGTCTTTGATAGTTCCGTCGGCTTGCTTATAACCGGTACAGATTTGCAGTGTCTCTAAACCGTCCAAAACGTCCAATTTCGTTAAACAAAAACCGGTAATGGAATTGATTTGCACAGCCCGCTTCATGGCGACGGCGTCAAACCAGCCAGTACGACGCTTACGACCTGTAGTTGCACCAAACTCATGTCCTTTAACGCCTAGATGCTCGCCCACTTCACAATGCAATTCAGTCGGAAATGGACCGCCGCCCACCCGAGTTGTATAGGCTTTAACAATGCCCAATACATAATCTAGATTCAGTGGACCAAAACCTGCACCGGTTGCCACGCCACCTACTGTGGTATTAGACGAGGTAACATAGGGGTAAGTACCGTGGTCGATGTCTAATAAAGTACCCTGTGCGCCTTCAAACATGATGGCATCACCTTTGATACGAGCTTTGTCGAGCAGGTCAGTCACATCCACAACCATGGACTTGAGCAAATCGGCCACCGCCATGGCGTCAGCCAAGACAGAATCAAAATCAACTGGCTCTGCTTTGTAGTACTGAGTCAATACAAAGTTATGGTACTCAAGGATTTCTTTCAGTTTGCTGGCAAAATCTTCGGCGTTGAACAAATCACCTACGCGCAGTCCACGACGAGATACCTTATCTTCATAGGCCGGGCCAATGCCGCGTCCTGTGGTGCCAATCGCTTTGCTGCCTCGTGCTGTTTCACGGGCCATGTCCAAGGCAACGTGATATGGCAAAATCAGGGGACACGCCTCGCTGATCACCAGACGTTCTGTTACCGGAACACCGCGCTCTTCGAGCATTTTCATCTCTTTGAGCAAGGCTTCTGGACTCAGCACTACGCCGTTGCCAATGACACAGGTGACGTTGTCACGGAGGATGCCTGATGGGATAAGGTGCAAAACGGTCTTTTCACCGTCAATCACCAATGTATGCCCTGCATTGTGACCACCTTGGTAGCGCACAACGTAGGTTGCCTGATCTGTGAGCAAGTCGACGACTTTGCCCTTTCCTTCGTCACCCCATTGAGTGCCGAGTACTACAACGTTTTTAGCCATGAATAAAATTTGTCAAAAAATTAGGCGGGGATTCTACCAAAAAAACGTACGGAAAATCACCCGTTTTTTGGTCTATCTCACGGAAATAAAGTTCTTTAGATTAAGTCTTGCTAAAGTAGGAACACCAAAGACACAACACCGATGGTGACAAGAACACCACCAATCGTACGAAGTTGCTCGGTAGGCTGCAGAGAGATTTGCAGTATATATTGCTTCCATTTCTTGGGGAAAAGCATCGGTCCGATCCCTTCAATAATCAAAACCAGCGCTAAAGCAATCCAGATTGCACCGCTCAATATGGCTCTCCTCACATAGTAGTGCTTTTTCCGCGACACCTATTATGAGGTTTTTTACACAAATTTGAATCCATAAAAAGCAGTTTTTTACAACTAAAGTCGAATAAAAACGGTTATGCTCGATTCAGCTCAAAAGAAAAGCATGTGCCTTTGCCCAACTCACTTTGCACTTCCAGGTCCGATTCCAACAATGCCATGAGTTTCTTACTGATTGCCAATCCCAACCCAGCGTGCAAGGACGAGTCTTTTCTGCTATTTGAGGCTTGATATCGGGCGTCAAAAATAAAGGCAATCTCAGTTTCACTGATACCGATACCGGTATCACGAATGTCGATGCGTAACTTTCCACTCAGTGGCGTGACCGAAAGGGTGATGGTCCCACCCTCGGGAGTATGTCGGATGGCGTTTTCCAACAAGTTCGTTAATACCCTTTCCAGTTTGCCAATATCAGCAAACACTTGATATTCAAACTGGCTAGGCACCACCGTCAGCGTGATATCTTTTTCCTGCGCCTTAAGGTTAAACTTGGCGACAATATCATGGAGCAATTCACCAAGAGGAAAGGTTTCTTGGTTCAGGGTAACCTGCCCCCCTTCTAAGTAAGTCAGTTCAAATATCTGGTCAATGAGTCGCTTTAGATTTTTCGCATTCTTCAATGAAATGTCGACGAAGCGTTGACGATCCTCTGCAGTGAGCTTTTCACCGTTTAAATGCAAGGTTTCAATGTAGCCTTGCAAGTTTGCTAAAGGAGTACGCAAATCGTGGGACAAGTCCGTCAGCAGCACCCGCCGTTGCTGATCAATCCGTTGCAATTGTTCAAACTGATTATCGATATGGTCCAACATATCGTTAAATGCACTGCCAAGGCGATGGACCTCATTGTGACTGTCTCTACGCCATTTTTCTCGTTTAACCGACCCGCGCTTTGCGTGAAATTCGGCTTCACGAATGCGATCCATGTCATCACTGAGGATACGTAAGGGTCGGGTAAAAAACTTAAACAAAATCAGTAGTGCAATGAGCAGAAAAACCAAACTTGATAGAGCAAATAAGGCCCATTCCTGCCAATTCTCAGAAAATTGTAGATTACGAGTAATGGAGTCGTATATCTCGCCTCCTAGAATCACATATAGATAGCCCTGCAGTTGACCTTGATGATACACCGGCGCAGCAGAGAAGATTTTTTTCACGCCCTGCTGCTTCGGATCATCGCCCAATATCGGCAGTTCAGTGGCGTCATTAATCAAGTTTCGAAGCGGCTCAATATCGATTGATTCACTGATGACATGATCCCTAGGCGCTGAATAAGTGATTAGCTTACCCTGCGGATCCAAGTAGTAAAATTCAAAGCTGGGGCCGAGTATCATCAGAGTGTGAAACAGATTTTTCAAGGCAGCATAGTCATATACCCCCTCGGAAAGCAGTGGATTGTCTTCTACCAAATGCCCTGCCAGCCCAACATGCAGACGTTGCTCCGCTTCCAAACGAGTTTGCTGTTGCAAATAGCTGGTAGTCCAAAACAACACTGCGACAATCAAGATAAATACTGCAACTAAAGACAGAGCCAAACGTTGGTAGAAGCACAGTTTAAACACCGCTTTGCACTCCTTCCGGATTAAACTTATATCCGACTCCCCATACCGTTTGCACTATAGAGGGCACCGTGGCGTCTTGCTCTATTTTGGCACGCAGTCGATTGATGTGTGAATTTACTGTATGTTCGTAACCGCTGTGATGATAGCCCCATACGGACTCGAGTAATTGAGCACGGGAAAACACTTGATTGGGATGACTTGCCAGGTGCAACAATAAGTCAAACTCGGTAGCGGTCAATTCCAACTCTTGCTCTTGTAATCTGACTTGATGGGTCTTCTGATCAATAGTCAAGTGACCAATTTGAAGGGGCGCGTCAGATTGGTTGTTCTTGCCGTCTGCTATGGATCTCATCAACGACACTTTACGTAGCTGAGATCGCACCCTCGCTTGCAACTCACGTACGCTGAAGGGTTTGGTCATGTAGTCATCGGCCCCAAGCTCTAATCCCAACACACGATCTGTTTCTGAGTTCTTGGCCGTGAGCATGATGATGGCTTGTTCTGGTTTACGTTCTCGCACTTGACGACAAATATCCAAGCCGTTGACCTGCGGCAGCATGATGTCCAAAATAAGCAAGGAAAACTCTTCTTGTAACGCGATATCCAAGCCTTGTTGACCATTATCTTTATGGACGATGGGCATACCCAGTTCAGCTAAATTCACGCGGATCAAATCGGCGATATCTGGTTCGTCTTCCACCACTAAAATTCTGTCCGACATCGGCATTTTCCTCCGCGCAATTCGGTCTGTCTCACTGCAGTTAGTGAAACAGACCGTGGGTTTACTGGATTTATTGCGTACGTGTCACTTCGATTCTTATGACTGGATTATCGAAAGTATGCTGGGCAGTCAAAATAGACGTATGAAGGTTGTCCGCCGAACTGACCACTCCTGGATGCATTGCGACAAAATCAACATCATCACGAGCTGCATCGAACCCCGTTCCACCATCAGCAGGTCCAGGTATGGTCCCCATGGATTCGGTATTCGCCTCCGTTCCAGCATCGTATGCACCAACCACAGTCGACCAACTATCTCCAACGGATAACTGCCCCAAATCCCAGCCATTGAGACCGCTAAACCCATCATTGGTGTTGACCAACATAGTGGCGACAGAAAGTTTAGCATTCGCCACATTGTCGATACTGACCATGATGGTTTCATCACTGCCTGGGCCTATAGGTCCACTACCCGATGCCATTGCTTCAACGACTGACAAAGCCAACAATCCAGAGTTGTCACCGCCTTCAGCCATGGTTTCCAACTCAACAGAAGCGGGCTCACCCAGTTGCCAAAGTTGACCTTCTTGGTGCAGTACCACTGCAACAGGGGACAACGGCTGACCGTTTGTCAGGTTGGTTACCTTAACTTCATAACTGTATACCACCGGTGGGGGCGGCTCGGGAGGGTCCGGTAAGTCGTTGTCATCATTGTGATTGCACGCAGAGAGGATCAGCGAAAGTACTGCTAAACCTAATCCGCGCTTCATCGTTGTGTTTTGTAGACTAAACATGCTGACCTCCTAGTTCACAGTGACCGTGACTTTTGCAACAGGGTTAAGCCAGCGATGAACACTATTGACCATGTCACTGGTTCCACCGTCGAGTTGGGCGTCGCCAAAGTTACCGCGATGAATATGGACAGTTGCATTAGACTCAGTGTTGGTCACCCCGGAACCTGAATTCCCTAACAGCGGGTCCAGTGGCGGTGGAACGGGCATACTGGTGCGCAGTTCATCATTGGCTTCGGTGCCAGCATCATAAGCATTCAGATAAACCGTATATGTCCCTGCTTCCGTTGGGATAGGCCAATTATCCAGCCCAACAAAGCCATCATTTGAGGGTAAGATCATCGCTACAATAGACAACACTGAATTGCTGTCGGCGGTCATTAAAGAAGCAGAAGTAGACGCTGAAGGACTAAGTAATCCGCCCGCTGGATTTGCCAATGCATCGGCACTGATAGCACTGCCAATCGCGGCAAGTCCATCTAATTCGCCCATTTCGGCCATCGCTTCGATCTCGGCAGATGCAGCCTCTCCAGCCTCAAACAAACTTGCATCTGGGGTATGGGCAACAATCAGCAAGGGTGTGAAATAAATACCCTGAGTTAGGTTTTGAACTTCGATGGTTAAGTCTGCGGCACTGACTTGATGGGCGGTGCATGCCAGTGCAACAGCTGTTAAAGCTTTGGTGAATGTTCTCATGTTGTATCCTCGTGGGTTGAGGCCTGTTTGACGCTTCCATATTGCACAGCGGAACCAATCAATTTGGCCTATTGCTTGACGAGGAAATCATGGCGGGAAAGTATCCCAAAACTTTCACAAAGAAGTTACGAATTGATCATATTGCATGATCTCGTTTGTTAGCTTAACTCACCGCGCGAACATTACCATTGATCATTCTGTCACGACCGCGCTCCTTGGCCACATACAGCGCTTTGTCGGCACGACGAAAGCTTTCACTGATGACTTCTTCTTGACTGGTCAGCACCCATCCGATACTGGCGGTCACCTGTAAATTCGGATGCTCTGGAAATCTGATTTGCTTGATATCCCTATGGATTTGCTCCAAGCAATGTTCAAAGTCTTGGCGTTTGGGTTGGCACATAACGACAGCAAACTCTTCACCGCCGAAACGTCCGCCGATGCATTGTTCAGATGCGACTTTCTCCAGAACCCGTGCGACGCTCTTAAGGACGAGATCGCCAACATCATGACCATAGGTGTCATTGATGGATTTAAAATGATCTAAATCGACCACAGCGATCCCCAACTGTTTAAAACCATGCTCCTGACTTTGGTCAACAAAGCGGTCCAGAGTCCGGCGATTGGGCAAATCAGTTAGAGGATCAATAGATGCCAAAGCTTGCAGTTTACGATTGGACTCTTGCAACTGTTCAGTGCGCTCTTGAACTTGTCGCTCAAGTATTTCCGCTTGTAGGGCTCGCTCATGAGCCAACTGTTGCTCGTGATCCCGCTGATTCTGCAACAGGCGAACGAGATAAGCAGAAATCATAATGGCTAGCATCAAATTGGTCAGAGTCACGCCCGCCATGATACTCATTACCAAATCAATAGGAATTTCCATGCCCAATCCAGTTAAGATCACTATGGCAGCGCTGAGCCACATCGGGAGCATGGAGAAAGCGAACCACCGTGCCTTGCCAGAGCCAGCTTTGTGTTCCAGATAAAGTACGATCATTAGCAAAACGATAAAGGGAAAAAACCACAGCAAAGGCAAATTCAAGGTAAACTGCAATGGCATAGTGAACGCGGATAGGGCCCCAGCCAGAACCAAGCATGCTCCATAGCGCCACATCCAGCGCTCTAATTTCACTTGCTTACCATGGCGACGTAAGACTTCGATTGGCAGCCACAGCGCACTAAGCATCAAGGCGTACACCGTAATGCCGTAAGTCAGATCATTGAGTTGTGGATAGTTGGGCCAAAACCATTCGAATCCATAGCCGAATACGCGAAAGAACCAACACCACATTGCCAACGAGAATACGGCAAAGCTCAAATAAGCGGTAAATCCCGTTGCCATATAGATGACCAGCGCAATTACAGCCAAAGTCAACAAGACTCCGAAAAAAGACATGTCTCGAGTCAGATCTTTGCGATATTCGTGAAGCATTGTTTCAGGTGTGGCAAGGCGGAAGCTGTAGCGAAGAATTTCCCCTTGCATGCTACCGGTTATTTCAGTGAGCCGACCTTTTTCCAATGGTATAGGAAAAACATAATCCGTCGCAGGTATGGGGCGGGTCTCAAAGGGCAAGGCATCACCGGTTGTCCATTGCTGCTGATTTACTCTGACCTGAAGATGGGGAATTGCGGGAAAAGGAATTACCAGCCAAAACGTTCTGTCAGTGCTGGTGTAATTTGCAACCGAAAACTTAAAATGCAAAAAGTCCTCACCATCTGGCGCGAGACTTTCAACATCCTTAGTCCATTGATTAACGCCAACTCGTACTGAGTCATTTGAAACTGCAAAGACAACTTTACCTTGCAGGTCCACCTCAGACTCTCCTCGCCATTCAATGGGCTGAGCAGACACAGTGGCGCACAAAACCAACCACAAACAGAGTTGTGCTATTGACCAACCTAGACCTTTAATTCTGTTTACACTCATTATGTAAGTGTAGACGACCGTGCTTTTTTCAAGAATCAGCGATAGAGCATCTCTTCGCGAGTTGGTGCCAACACTGCCAACACTTGATTTTGCAGTCTGTGCGGAACCTGTGCACGGTCCATGGCATTAATCAGCAAGTCTACGGTGCGATTGAAATGAGCCTCAGTGATGTTCATACCACCATGCACTTGTTCCATGGTATCTCCACTATATTCACAGGGCCCCCCGGTACGCTGGCAAATTTGCTCACTGAGTTTTTCGATGAATCGATCGATATCAGCGCCATCAAAATAGGCGAGGATAACGGGGTCGTTTTCGATCTCTGTAACGAAATTCTCAACAATTTCTTTGACTTTTGCTTCACCACCTAACTGTTGATAAACAGTTGAACTGGTAGAGGCGCATCCAGCCAAAGCTAAAACTACAAAAAGAAATACTGTGCAGCCAATCTGTCTCATTCTTATCACCACAATTGTCCATTAATGGATATATACAAACCTTGCTGGTCTTTTGCTCCGGCTATACTACCCAAATCCGCCCAAGCCAAGGTCACACTGAAGTCTTTTGAGGGGATGTAGGTAACAAAGATATCTCGCCAGTCTTGTTCCCCCAAGCCCAAGTTATCAGGCTTTTGCCGATACTCGACTCCAACCGCCAAATGTCGTGAAAACAACACGCCTAAGGAGCCTTCTAGCATCACTTCGTAATCTTTGTTTTTCACGCCACCGTATCCGAGCAGTCCCATCTGGTTGGCTTTAGTTGCCCGCGCCGTTAAATTCCAAACCAAGTTGTACCCAGCAACTGCTCCCAAATGGACTTTGGTCGCAGCAACATAAAAATCAGTACCACTGTCATTGTCATCTGCGCCAACGGCACCGGCAATCACTTTGTCTTCAAGCCGTTTGTGTTGTACGCCAAGGGTAATTTGCGGCATTTCTGAGAACACCACATCACCATATACCCGGTACTTTAAACCAAAAATATTTTGTTTGATCTCACCGCCTAAGGTGGTCAAATCGAATCGTTGTTGTGCGACACTGATTTCCACTTTGTCATAAAATGATGCAGCAACACCCAGCATATTCAATTGATAATCATCCACGTCTACCTGCGTGGCTACAGCACTGAATGAGACCTCATCTTGACTGTCGTATCCTGCCAGCGTTGCCCAAGGCACAATACCACCGCCGCCGCTACCTTCCACCTGCATCAAACCTGCGGTGCCAATTAGCTTCCCATCACCGGCATAACCTTTTGCCGCCACCAAGGTCAGCATCGCAAGCAAAAAAGTTCTTATCATGGCAATTTTCCTATCAATTGTTTTTTGATTTCGCACTGAGGACAGACTTTGCTCAAGACAACTGTGGGCCCGAGCTATTTCCTCTTCTTATTTAAGGTTGTCATTCGTCAAACCAATTTCTATTGAGTCGTTCTTTATACCATGAGAGTAGGTCATCACGGGGGATTGGTCGGCAAACATGGTAGCCCTGTATCAGTTCGCAGCCCCATTGCTTGAGCATCATCAAAGATGCTTGATTTTCCACACCCTCAGCGATAACGCCAAGCTCGAAGTTATGTGCTAACTCTAAAATTGTTTGCACGATTTGCTGGTCGCCAGCTTGGGTATCGAGATTGAGTACGAAGCTTTTATCGATCTTTAAGTCAGTAACGGGCAAACTTTTAAGGTACGCCAATGAAGAATAGCCGGTACCAAAATCGTCGATGGCCAATTCAAAACCAGCATCACGGAATTTCTGCAATTCTTCCACCGCACGTTGAGCATCGGATACCAAGTCGCTCTCAGTGATTTCGAAAGATAGAGCATCAGTGGGCAGTTTCAAGCTTTCCATCTGCTCAATCACAATGGGCAATAACTGATCGTTCATGATGTCTTTGGCCGACAAGTTAATGGCAACATTGATAGGCATACCATTGCTGTGCATCACGTGTACGTCCTTAATCACCCGATGGATTACCCATTGGGTTACGTCACCAATAAGTCCCGCCTGCTCTGCAATTCCAATGAACTCATCAGGCGGCACAAAACCCAATTTATTGCTGTTCCAGCGGATCAACGCCTCCGCTTTTGTAATGGTACCGGTCTGCAAAGAGAGTTTGGGTTGATAGACGACATTGAGTTCATCTGAGTCGTCCCAAATCGCCTTCTTCAGTTCGGATATCACCGACAATCGACGGAGGTAATTCTGCTCGAATTGGGGGTCGTAGATCACTCGCGCATGTTCTACGTGACGAGCTTCATCCAAACAGATGCTGACCCGCTTTAATACGCCTTCAGTGTCCTGGCTGTCTTGAGGGCAAGTCAACATGCCAATGGAGATGCGGACATTCATGACCACATCTTCGACCACCACTGGCAACTCTAACTGTTGCTGCAATTGTTCGAGTTTTTCTTCGCTAATGAAACGGTCGGGCAACCACAAAAATTCTCCACCGTTCAGTCGCCCTGCTTCACCGCCCAAAAACTGGAATCGAGAAGCAATGATCTGCAAACACAAATCCCCGTTGTGATAACCAAATACATCGTTCACGCCACGGAAACCGAGGATGTTGGCAGCGACCACTTGAAAGGTTTCGCCACTTGCCAATTTTTGATCCAACAATTGGCTCATCCGATAACGATTCTGCAATTCGGTCAATAGGTCATGGCTGGCTTGATAAGTAATTTGCTCTTCACGCTGAGCAATGTTTTTTTGCATTGATTGAAATGACTGCGCCAAGTCATCTATTTCACGGGTATTGGAGTGAAGTGAAATGGGCTGATCGTATTGACCAGAAGCAATAGTACGTGAAATTTTAGACAGGTTTTTCAGTGGTTTAGATAGCTTTGAAGAGTACAATGCGCCCAGCAATACCGACAGCAGAAGAGACAACAATGCAATCGCAGTGATCTTCAATTGCAATGCATTAAACTCACCAAACAAACGTTCAACCTCGTATGAAAGGGTCACCCAGATTTGCCCGCTTTGTTGCTCGCTGAGTTTAAACTTCTTCGATATGTGCTGCACATTACCCAGTACTGATACCGACAGCCAAGATACATCCGTATCCAATTGTTGTAATGCCTGCTCTAGCACTTCCCCTTGCAGTGTACTGCCAGTGTACAGTGCAGTGTCGTTGCTAATCACTTCCAGCACGATATCGAGCTGTGTGATGCCCTTTAGTCGCTCTAGTAACTCATTGTCTAACTCAAACCCCACCAGCGCAATGGCAATGGGAGCTGGGGCATTAACCGTCAACAATATGGCTTGATAAAGCTTATCTCCCACCAGCAGTATTGCAGTCGTACCACGCTCTTGTCTTACTCTTTCAACCAAGTCGGAATAAGGGAACTGTTCACCTTGAGACAGGATAGGTACTGAACTACTGACAATCTCGCCTTGCAGATTCATCACGCTCATAATGTCGGCAGAAACACGGTTGCCATGGTTGATCAGGACACTTTCAATGGTGCCTTCGTCGCCGGTGGCAACTGCTTGCTTGAAGCCAAAATCCGAGGTCAGCACGTCAGCTGAGTTGAAAAGCTGCTCGTCGCGACTCATCAGTACTTGCTTGAATATGGATTCCGCAACTTGTAAATCTGCTGCCAATTGGTCCTTGGCATGTTGAATGGTGGCAAACACAACATTAACCAAAATGGCCGCACAGGACAGCAACAGCAATCCACTGAGCAATCTAAGCACATGTTGGTTGAGCGTTTTTACCGCCATAGATTAGTGGCCTTGCCCAAACTTACGGGACTTAAAAGTACGCTCGTTTGAGTCTTCACTGGGCAAATCGATCTCGATAACAACTTGTTTCTGCCCATCGACAATTTGTACCGGTGCCGTGACCTTTTTACTCGCCGTGGAACTCATCAGCTTGTGCCAAACAGCCACTGTTTCAGGTAGAGGCTCAGAAAAAGACACTTCACCATTGGCGTTGGTCGACTGAGCTTGTTCGCCTTCAGCAACATAGATGTAGCCCACCATATTGTCGTGGATGTTGCAGCCCAACACCCCAATGCCTGCTTTATCGAACAATATCGGCGGGCCGGCGGAGCCTTTATACAAACGAATTTCAAAAGGCTTTACTGAAGAAAAACTGTAGACATGATGACGGATGTCATCACTGTTAGGAAAACTGACTTGTTGGCCTTTTTGAATGATTAGGACGTGTGGCAAAAATTGCTTATCAACCTGATCCATAATGGCAACGGGCAAAGGCTCATCACTGGGTTGTGTCGTGATTGGAATAGCCACAACTGCGTTCTCAACCGGCTCATTATGTTGATTGACCACTCTCAGGCCTTCAGAGCTTGCCTGACTACTGATTGTGAGCAAACACATCAAAAGCAATCCACGGTGGTGTTTTTTTATCAAAGGCAAACCCTAAACTACATTGACTAAATTCGTATACTACATGACTTTACAGCAGATGAAAGCCATTACATTCGTAACCCAAAAGTAACTAGTTTGAGCGCAACATATACTCATGTTCAGGGTCTACTATCAAACGCCCCACCATGGCCTCGCGGCCTAAAAGCATTAAGTAAGTCATTTCTGAACGGTCTGTCAGTGTCAGGTGAATATCCCAGCGCTGGCCAGCCATTTCGATTGGCGTTTTGATGTAGTAGCGTTTCTCTCGAGTCGCCGTCGAACTTTTAACTGTTTTGAGTGTTTCCACTCGCGCTTCGCGGCGCACAATTTCACTGACATTATGAATATCTGGATGAATATCAAAGCTGACCCAAAGTTCATCGTCCCGCTCAAATTCATCGATATTGTCAACGTGTAAAGACGAAGTTGCCGCTCCGGTATCGACGCGGATGTTCAAGTTGTCTATGGTTAAATCTGGCAAATTACACAGTTCCAATGAACCTACCACTACTTTCTCGTTGATTGTTTTCATTTCGGTACTCAACTTGTTTAGTACACCATCGGCGCATTACCCAACACTAAATCGTCTTGTAACAGTTCGACGCTTTCGGCGACTGAATCTGGCGCTCGGAAATAAGCAACGTGATACATTGCCTCCCCTTCTTGGGCCAACGGAATGTTTTGTTTGCCGATCACAATCCCTTCAGCCGGACTGGTTAATCTTCCCAGCTCCACACCAAAAGGATCAGAAATCTGTGCTAAAACCTGACCTTTCTCAACATGGTCACCCAACTGGGCAACGTGATGAACAAAACCACTCTCGTTGGCTCTGACCCAACCGCTTTGTCGCGCGATGGATTGCTTTAACTTCAGTTCTTTTTTCGAACGGCTTTTGTTCAACATGCCAATTTCGCGCATGATGTTAATAATACCTTTTAGGCCGGCGCGAATAGAAAACTCATCGTAACGCAGGGCTTGACCTGCTTCATAAAGAATAATTTTAACGCCCAAATCTGCCGCAGCCTCTCGCAACGATCCGTCGCGAATGTCTGCGTTGAGCATAATGGGTAAACCGAAGGCTTTGGCGATGCGCAAGGTCTCTTCATCATCTAAGTTGGCGCGAACTTGCGGAAGATTGGAGCGGTGAATCGCGCCGGTATGCAGATCGATACCGTAGTCACATTTAGCCACCACTTCGGTTAGAAACAGATTGGCTATGCGACCGGCCAGAGAGCCTTTTTTACTGCCAGGGAAGCAGCGGTTCAGGTCTCTGCGATCCGGTAAGTAGCGGCTTTGGTTGAGCACTCCGTACACGTTAACCATGGGTACGGCAATCAGAGTGCCTCGCAAACGTTGAATTCGCTTGCTGCGGATCAAGCGGCTGATGATCTCAATACCGTTGAGTTCATCGCCATGAATCGCAGCACTGACGAACAACGTTGGGCCGGGTCGTTTGCCTCGTTGTACATGTACTGGAATGGCCATGTTGGTACCAGTGTACAAAGGCGGCATGTCGAGTTGAATTTGTTTGGTTTCGCCGGGCTTTATTTTTACTCCGCCCAACACAAACTCTGCCATCTAACCTTTTCCTTTTGTCTGAGTCTTATGGGGTTTTGCATTCTTCTCGATAAAATCGATGATCATGCCAGCGATGTCTTTCTTGGTCGCGGTCTCAATCCCTTCCAAACCCGGTGACGAGTTGACTTCCATTACCACAGGGCCATGATTCGAACGTAAAATATCCACCCCGCACATATTCAGTCCCATGGTTTTGGCCGCGTCTACCGCCGTTTTTCGTTCCGCCGGAGACAAACGCACGATACTGGCAGATCCCCCACGATGAAGGTTAGAACGAAATTCCCCCGGCGCGGCTTGTCGTTTCATCGCGGCAATTACCTTTCCGCCTACCACTAAACAGCGTATATCTGAACCGCCCGCCTCTTTAATGTATTCTTGCACTAGAATACTGGCGCTCAACCCCATGAAGGCTTCAATGATAGACTCTGCGGCTTTTTGCGTTTCCGCCAATACCACCCCAATCCCTTGTGTGCCTTCCAACAGTTTGATGACCACCGGAGCACCGCCGACGTTTTTGATTAAATCGTCAATTCGATCTGGATGATTCGCAAATCCGGTTCGAGGCATGCCAATGCCTTTGCGCGACAACAACTGTAAGGAGCGCAACTTGTCACGAGAACGGCTGATGGCGACGGACTCATTGATAGAAAAGGTGCCCGTCATTTCAAACTGACGTACCACAGAGGTGCCATAGAAAGTCACTGACGCACCGATTCTTGGGATAATCGCGTCGTATTTCGGCAATGACTTACCTTTATAACGAACCGAAGGTCGACTACTGGTGATGTCCATGTAACAATGCATGGTGTCGATCACATCGACTGTATGCCCTCGCTTTTCACCCGCCTCTACCAAACGTTTGGTAGAGTATAAATTTGGGTTGCGAGATAAGATTGCAATGCGCATTTTTTAGCCTGTTAAATAAAAATCTTGATAGCGTCATAGTACGCAGGAAAGAGCCGATTCGCCAGAATCATTTTATGAATTTAGGATTTCCCCGCCCCATGCTTGATCTCATATTGCACAACCGACTCGCTGCCACACTGCTGATTACCACTGTCGTCATTTCAATCAAATATCTGCTGGTCAGCTTAATTCGAAATCGTGCGAAACGGGTCGGAAAGGACCGACGTTACTTGGTTAGCAATATTCGCAATCTGCTCAATTTTACACTGGTACTTGTGCTGTTGAGCATTTGGATTAACGAGATTCAAAACTTTGCGTTGTCGATTGCCGCATTCGCCGTGGCAATCGTGTTGGCCACCCGTGAGTTTATTCAGTGTGTGATTGGTTTCTTTTACCTAATGTCATCTCGACCGTTTCGAATCGGTGACTGGATTCAGGTGGACGATTTTGCCGGTGAGGTTTCCGCCACTGATTGGATCAAAACCACTGTGTTGGAAGTTGATTTGGAGCGCTATCAGTACACTGGGAAGACGGTTTTCATTCCCAACAACAAGTTAATTAGCAGCCCAATCAAAAACCTCAACTTCTTGCGCAGATATGTCACCCATCATTTCACCATTACCCGAGATGAGGACGTCAATCCCTACTTGTTTATCGATGCGTTACGGGAAAGAGCCAAACAGGAATGTTCTGACTTTTATGATGTCGCGACACGCTATAACCACATTATAGAACGCCGTCTGGATGTGAAAATTTCCGGTCCTGAGCCTCACATTGAGGTCTCAACGAACGACATAGGTCATACACAAATACGCTGCACGATCTTTTGTCCCACCGAGAGGGCTTTGGAAATCGAACAGAAGGTGACAGCAGCCTTCATGCAAATGTGGTTTGAGGAATTCGTCAAAACCAAGAGCGAATAGCCAAACTCTAGAGTGTGATCATTAGGCCTTTGGGTGTGATATCGATGTCTTTGGGAGTGATGTCACCTAAGCCGATATTGAGCTCATTAAAATCCACTAATATGATCACCGGTAAGTTTCGGCCGATGGTTTGTTTTATGTGGCGGATCGCTTCGTCAGCTTGTGCCATATTGTTTTCCAATACTTTGAAGTCCTTCAATGTGGGCTTTTCAAACTCCAGCGTTTGATTAAAGCTGTCAAACTCCAATGTACCTTCTATGGTGCCCATCGCCATTAGGGTTTGAGCATTTTGAGTCGCATGAATGCTTGCACTAATAGTGACTTTTTTGTCAAGGGCATCAAGTTTCACAACAGGGTCAAAAAAGCGCACTGTGACTTGTTGATAGGTTTGTTCAATAGGAAAACTGAGGTTTAGAATCGAGTTGAGTTGTTTTTCTGAAACGGTAAAAACAAAGCCATAGCTGGCAAAGCTGATAAACAGACACAGCAGAGTAAAAAATCGAAAAGCGGGTTTAAAATTCATCTGTTCACCTTGGCCAAATTCATAATACTGTGGTTGGCTATACCGGTAAGTCGTGTAAACCACTTAACGGCACTCAACCCCTAACGAGCAACTTAACGGCTAAACTTACATTAACCATAGCCCTGTGCAATTGAATCTTGTTGGGCTATCTTAGCGAAATCAGAGAAAATAGTTGGAATTCCATGCAAGAAACCTTTCAAGAATTGCAATCGCTTCTACAAACTGAGCTATTCACCTTAGCCAATTACACGTTTTCCTTGGGCGAACTGTTAACAGTTCCGTTATTTCTATTTGGCGGCATCTGGCTCACTAAATTTTTAGCCAAAACCTTAACCAACCGCCTCATCAAGCGCGGCATCAGCGCTGATATCGTGCACCTGATCAAACGCATCATTTATATAATCGCTTTGGTTGTGTTGGTCATCACTACTTTAGATTTGTTAAATGTCCCCATTACTGCCTTTGCATTCTTGTCCGGTGCCGTAGCCATCGGTTTTGGTTTCGGTGCGCAAAATATCATTAATAATTTCATCAGTGGCTGGATTTTAATGTGGGAGCGGCCTATCCGTATTGGAGATTTTCTAGAAGTGGATGGGGCCCGCGGCCGGGTGGAAGCCATCAACACTCGCTCAACTCGCATTCGTCGAGTGGATGGTGTGCATATGTTGATCCCCAACAGCAAGTTGCTCGAAAACACCGTTGTCAATTGGACCTTGATCGACCAACTCACCCGAACCTCAGTGAGAGTAGGTGTTGCCTATGGCTCTGATTGTCACTTAGTCAAAGACTTGATAGAACAAGCAGTGAAGAGCGAAATCGATGTATTGAGTGAACCGGAGCCCATCGTAATTTTCGATGACTTTGGCGATAATTCCCTGATATTTGAAACGTTCTTCTGGATTAATGCGACCGTTGAACGAGACTTGAGAAAAATCCGCAGCAATATTCGATTTCGAATCGATGCATCCTTTAAAGAACACAATATTGTCATTGCCTTCCCTCAACGAGATATGCATGTCGATGGCACACTAACGCTTTTGCCAGCTAAGGAGAGCCAGAAATGACCGATTCCCACAACTGTTTGCTGTGGTCTCTTAAGGTCGATAGCAATGGCATGGTCACTGCGGGTCCTGAAACAGATTTCGTTAATGCAGAGGCTCCAGGCGGATATCATTGGGCACACCTTCAGTCCGATGCCCCTGATGCCAACGAGACCATGAGTAAGTTGGGTCTGCCAGACACGGTTATTGAGGCCTTATGCAACATGGAAACCCGTCCAAGGGCAGCAATACTCGAGGATGGCATGCTGGTCTATTTGCGAGCCATCAATCGCAACCCTGACGCCGATCCTGAGGATATGGTATCGTTACGAGTCTGGTTTAACCGCACTATGGTTGTGTCCGCGCGCCGTCGTGACCGACGTTTGCTGTCGGTGTTGGACACTAAACAGATGCTGGAGCAAGGGGAAGGGCCGTTTACCAGTACTGATTTGGTTATGGAAATGATCGACCGAGTTGCCAGTCGTATTAGCGAAGTTGTGGATGATTTAGACGACAGACTAACCACCTTTGAAGAGGAAGGTGGAATGAACAGTTCGGATCGTTTTGCATTGAGTTTGATCCGTCGCCAAGCGGCGGCGATTCGGCGCTACCTTGCACCGCAACGAGATGCGTTGGAAGCTTTGTATCGCAGTGTTAAAATTTTTACGCCGGAACAAATGCACCAATTGAATGATCTAACCGACAGAATGGCTCGCTATGTGGAAGACTTAGATTTAGCCAAAGAGCGTTCGATGGTGTTGCAGGACGAATTGCGCAATCGAATCGCTGAACAACAAGGCATGCGTATGTATGTGTTGTCATTGGTCACAGCGATTTTTCTGCCTTTGTCTTTTTTGACCGGGGTATTTGGAATGAATGTTGCGGGTCTGCCTGGGACTGAAGAGCCGAACGCATTTTTCTATCTAGCTTCGGCTATGGGCGTCCTATCCATTGCCATGCTCGGCGCAATGATTTGGCGCAAGTGGTTCTAAATTTAAACGACAAGAAAGGTTTTTATGTCAGATCAAATTACTGACCTGATCGAAGAAGCGGTGAGAGTCAACGAAGAGTCAGATCAGGAATCATTGATCAGCAAAGTCGCGGTTCAGGGTGAAATCGATATCGCGATGTTGTTGGAATCCTTGCCATTGGAGAGTCGTCTAGCGACTTGGCAAGGTGTGCCGAAAAGCAAAAAGCTCGATGTCTTGGTTGAAATGCGTGGCGATCCACGGGAAACCCTTATCGATGCGACGCCCAATGAAGAACTCGACGATTTGTTTACCGACATCGATGCTGAGACTTTATTGGAGCTGTCAGATTCGTTGCCGAATCGTCTTATCGATCGCGCGGTCGCAGCGATGGACAAGAAACAGCGACTGTATTTTGAAGATGCCAATCAATACAGTGAGCATCACGTCGGCCACTGGGCAAATCATGAAAATTTAATTTTACCCCTGACTGCCAAAGTCAGCGATGCGAAGCGATTTTTGCGTCGCGAGGTGCCTATATACACTGATTGCATTTATTTGGTAAATCGAGCAGGACAGTATTCTGAAGCGGTAAAACTCTACAAAATTTACTCAACGCCAGAGCACACGCCACTGGTGGATTTAGCCGAAGACGATATTGATGTGCTAAAAGCCACCGATGAATGTGATAGTGCCGCTTTGGAGGTACAACGTTCAGGATTTACCAGCTTACCCGTGGTGGATGATAATTACCGCTTCTTGGGCCGCTTGGACATTGGTGCTGCCTGTGAGCTGCTTAACGAATCCTACGAACGCAAAATGATGGCGGGCGCGGGTATGGATGAAGACGAGGATTTGTTCTCGTCGGTACGCAAGAGTGCAAAAAATCGCGCCCTATGGCTGGGTATCAACTTGCTCACGGCATTTTTAGCCTCTTGGTTTATCGGTTTGTTTGAAGCGACCTTGCAACAGGTGGTTGCGCTCGCGGTCTTAATGCCTGTTGTAGCTTCAATGGGTGGCATTGCCGGCAGCCAAACCTTGACCCTGATTATTCGCGGTCTGGCATTGAATCAGGTCACTTCGGCAAACTTACGAGCATTGCTAATCAAAGAATTGAAGGTAGGTGGACTCAACGGCATCATTTGGGCCATTGTGATCGCTACCGTTGCCTCTGTCTGGTTTAACAGTGCACTTTTAGGTTTAGTGATTGGGCTGGCCATTTTAGTGAATATTTGCGCTGCCGCACTTTCAGGAGTCGGCGTCCCGGTGTTACTGAACAAACTCAAACTTGACCCTGCATTATCCGGTTCAGTGATTCTTACCACAGTGACCGACATTGTCGGCTTTGTCGCGTTCTTGGGTCTGGGTGCTCTGCTACTGATTTAATCAGAACACCCGCATCGTTTTGTCATGAGAATGGCTTGTTTTTGTCGATAAGATACCTATCTATAACAATGTAATTATGGAGTGTTTACCCACAATGGTTTTGCTACAAAGGAGTGGCTTTTGATAGCTCGTATCATCATGTGCTGGTTGTTATTCAGTGCGCCGCTGACGGCGATGGAGGTCAGCGTAAAAGGTGTGAGTGACGGTGGCTTAACTGACAACATTTCCGCGTATCTGAGTACCATTGATTTGCCCAGTGGCTGCGTATTGAATCCAGATTTTCAAAGCACTGTGGAAACCCAAGTCAATCGTGCAGCTCAAGCCATGGGCTATTATCACAGCCAAATTTTGCAACTGACTTTTACCAACGACAAGACCTGTAACAAGCTCCTTCTCGAATTGGATTCTGGGCAGCCCATTAACATTGATAAAGTGGACATTAGCATCAGTGGAGAAGCTCAAACCGATGAAGATTTTATCCGTCTGAAAGCACAATTTCCCCTAAAAGCAGGAGATATCCTGCGCCATAGAAAATACAGTACGGGCAAACGACGTTTCGATTCTTTGGCTTTGGCTCGTGGTTACTTTGACGGACAATTTACTCAGCAACGTCTGGAAGTGGATACCGAAAAAAACCTTGCCACGATAATATTGCAATACGACTCAGGTATTCGCTATGCATTTGGAGAACTGATAGGTGCTCACGATCTTAGAGCGGATGAGCTGATCCACAAAGTCAGACCATTTGAGGTTGGGCAAAAGTATGACTCCAACGTGCTGGCCAAATTTAACCAAGATTTACGTTTGACCGAGTTTTTTCAACAGGTTGTGGCTCGCCCGGTGGTCAATAAGGCAGAAAATGGGCAAGTCCCAATCGAAATTATAGCCACCAGCAAACCTCGTGATTTGTTCAACGTAGGTGGCGGTGCGTCGACGGACAGTGGCCCAAGGGGCAAGTTCAGTTGGCAACGACCTTGGGTCAACAGTGATGGTCATTCCATGAATGCCGAATTGTTTGTGTCAGAGCCACGCCAAACATTGAGCTTTCGTTATCGGATCCCAATCGAAAACCCGCTGCACGATTTTGTCTCCCTTCAGGCAGGTTTGAAAAGTGAAAATGATAATGACACCAAAAGTGAGACCCTTTCGGTTGCAGCACAAAGGCATTGGGCGTCAGACAGCAATGAATGGAACCAAATTGCTTTTGTTCGCTATGAACGAGAAACCTTCACTCAGGCAGAATTAGACGAGCAAACCACGGACCTGTTAATCCCTGGATTTACATTAAGCCGCCATCGCAGCCTCGGTGGCTTGGATGCTCATTGGGGCGATTTACAACAAATTACCATCGAAGCGGCCAACGATGTCTTCATATCCGACATCAATTTATTGCGGGTGACCGGACAAACCAAGTGGTTGCGAAGTTTTGGCGAGCATCGGATTTTTCTGCGGGCGAAAGGCGGAGCAGTCAATACCAATAGTTTTGCAGAATTACCCTCTAGTTTGCGTTACTTCGCTGGAGGCGACCAAAGTGTTCGTGGATTTGGCTATCAAGAATTGGGACCCAAAGATCCCGAGTCCGGACAATTGCTTGGAGGCCGCTATCTTAATGAGGCCAGCGTCGAGTATTCCTACCCCATTGGCAATGATTGGCGGATTGCCGTGTTTACCGACGTGGGCAATGCCAGTGACAAACCCTTTGAAAATTTAGCCTATGGTTATGGTCTTGGGTTCAGTTGGGCATCACCAGTGGGACCGATTCGTTTTTATTTAGCTCAAGGCGTCAGTGAAGACGAACGAAAAATTCGCTTCCACTTTTCCATGGGGCCAGTGCTATGAAGTGGCTGCGCTATCTCGCCTGGCTTGGCATAGTTTTGTGCGGTTTAGTTCTCGCCCTGTTGAGTCCATGGGGAACTCGATTGACAATTCATTTGGCAGACCTAGCCATGCCGCAGCTCGAAATCGAACAGGTTTCTGGCAGCCTGTTTAGTGAATTGGTGTTGGGCCGCAGCCGCTTTGAACAAGACGGGATGACCGTCGACACTCGTGAGTTGATGATCAATATGCAATGGTCTTGCTTGTTCGATTTAGACTTATGTCTCGAACAAGTAAAGATTAAAAGCATCTCCATTCGCTTACAACCTCAACCCACCATAGAGCCAGAGAATTCGACTGAAACCCCTGAATTGATTGAGCTTCCATTAAAAGTAAGTGTTAACAAACTTATTGTAGGCCAGTTCACATTAGAGATCCCTGAAACACTGAAACTCACGTGGAAACAACTGTCGACACAGTTTTCCATGGAAGAGCGATTACATGTTAGGCAACTGACTTTGCTCAATCCAATCCTTGAGTTGCCTGTGACTGCTCCAAGTAGTGACGCAGAGCCACTGGATTTTAAGCAAATCGCCCATTGGCAATATCAACCTGTTGAATTGCAGAATTGGACTGTGCCGCTTAATGCGATGGTTGATAGACTAGAGGTACGTGATTTCGAACTGCGGCAACCCCAAACGGTGCTGTCCGTAACCGAACTGAACAGCGCCTTACAACTTGAAAATAACCATCTGACAGTCGAACACTTGGATTTGCTCTCGCCGCCATATCAGGCGCAGCTCAAAGGAACACTACGGCAAAACTATCAACACGATCTCGCTCTCACCCTTGAAGCATTTTCCGCCGCTCCGTTTTCGGGCAAAGTAGAGCTAACCTTAGTGGGTAATCTGGACAACACCGCGTTAAAGGCCGATATCAGCGGAGATTTAGAGGCTAAACTAGTTGGCAATGTGTCGCCTTCTGATCCTATGTTGCCGATAAGCTTGTCGTCTGAATGGCAAGCACTCGACTGGTCAATGGGTGGCGATAAAGTCAGTATAAAAGCAGGCCACTTTTCCCTTTCCGGTGACCTGAATGATTACCGATTAACCCTATCCTCTGGGCTATCCTCTGACTCGATACCGCCGCTTACTGCGGATTTAAATGCACTTGCTCGACCCAATCGGGTTCAAGTTGAAACGCTGGAAGTACACACTCTGTCCGGTCTTGCACAGTTGAACGGCACTTTGACCATCGACGAATCAGCCAAATGGCTCGGTCGTGTGACCTTACAGGACATACAGCCACAGGCAAAGTGGCCGCAATTCGAAGGCAATATCAGTGGCGAAATTCCACTAGAGGCACAGTTTTACCCTCAACGCACCCAACTAAGTGTGGCGGACTTACAATTGTCTGGGCAATGGCAGAATTATCCTCTGGATATGTCGGGACAGGTCGATTGGAACAGCGAAGATGGCTTGAACCTGCCGCAATTTTTACTGCGTAGTGGCGACAATCGCATTGAGGCAGTATTGACCTTAGACAGACAAAACAATCTGTCTGGCAACCTCAAAGTGGACGCACCTGAATTGGCACAGCTGTATCCGCGGCTAAGCGGAAAAATTAACGCAACCTTAGATCTTTTTGGCACAGCTGAGCAGCCTGGCATTACCACTCAGATGCAGTTGACCAACGGTAAATTCAACAATCTGAGTTTAGCTTCTGCTCAATTGCAAGGAGAGCTCATTTGGGATCAAGTCAAACCTGTCTCGTTAGACGTTGAGATGTCTGGCTTAAGTCTCGAAGGCGAGCCCATAGAGGCGGTCAATCTGAGCCTACAAGGTGAAGCTAAACAGCATCAATTGAGCTTGGATGTGAAGTCACAAAGTGTGCAATTTACAACTCAACTTAGTGGCCAACTCAGTGAACAAAGTTGGGACGGTGTCTGGCAACAAGGACGCTTTATCAGTCTGTGGGGCGATTATCAATTGGACTCGCCGGATACCGCCATTCACGCGGATTGGCAGCAAAATCAGTACCAGATAGGTTCCCACTGTTGGCAGGACAATATCGCGGCCCTATGTGTCAGGCAAGCCCGATATACCCTTAACCAAGGTGAAATTGACGTGTATGGCGAGAAATTGGAGTTATTGCAAATCCTCACTGCCTATGTACCGCAACTGAAACCCATGGAGAGCGACTCAAAACTGAATTTCACCTTGCAAGGAAAGTGGCTTGAGGCCGGTAATGCGAATGCGCGTTTGGATGCGTCCCTAACACCCGGCACTATCAAATTGCCCGAGTTGGCCGAACCGATCAGATTGCAAAAATGGCAACTTGGTTTGGTTGCATCTGAACAAGCTTTACAAAGTACGATGGAATTAAGTACCGCGCAATTGGGCGATTTGTCTAGTCAGATTAGCTTGCGGGATTGGCCGGAACAAGAATTGTTAAACGGCAGCCTAAGTGGCCAAATCACCATCTCATCCCTAAAGTTACTTCCGTTGAGGTCGTTCGTACCACAACTCAGTGAATTAGAAGGGCAAATAGATGGGCAACTGACTATTTCCGGCAAACCCGCGGAACCGGATTTGCAGGGTCAGTTGAATGTGGCAGATTTAACCTTAGCGGGTGACGCATTGCCGACCCGAGTGAGTCGATGGAATCAAACTGTGGATTTCAATGGGAAGCGCGCAACCTTAGAAGGCACCTTTTATTTGGGTGAGGGTGCTGGACGCAGCAACGGCTTTGTCGATTGGTCTGATTCACCTAACGGTGAACTGCGATTGCAGGGAGAGGCCTTTGAATTAGATTACCGAAATACCGTCAGAGCGACTTTTTCACCAGACATACGGGTCACTGCTAATTCAGACTTGATTGAACTAAAGGGTAAAGTCGATGTGTTGAGGGCCCGTGTTAAAGTGAAAGAATTGCCTCCCGATGCCGCTGCGCCCTCTGAAGATACCGTCATTGTCAATCAGCCCGCTGTGCAACAAGACGCTAGTATTCCCATCAAGATGGATTTGACGGTCAACATTGACCCTCAACGGCAAGATCAAGTCAAATTGGATGCCTTTGGTTTGCAAACCGACCTGCAAGGCTCGATGAAAATCAAACAGGAAAACGATAAGTTAACTGGCAATGGCGATCTGAATTTAATCAACGGACGATATCAGGCTTACGGACAAGACTTGCAAATTCGCACAGGGGAAATTTTGTTTAACGGGCCAATGGACAGGCCAACCCTCAACATTGAAGCGATTCGTGACCCTGAAAAAACGGCAGATGATGTGATCGCTGGGATTCGAGTGACCGGACCAGCCGAATCTCCCCAAGTGGATATTTTCTCAATTCCAGCGATGGAGCAAAGTGAAGCCTTGTCCTATTTATTGCAAGGCAAGAGCTTGAAAGCACAAGGAGAGCGACCAGATGACTCTTTGCTCGCCTCCGTACTGATAAATGCTGGGCTCAGTGGAAGTGAGAATCGTTTCAATCGTTTGGGCCGTAAATTGGGCATAGAAGACCTTACCCTGGACACCGCAGGGTCCGGGGAAACGACGCAGATTGCCGTCTCCGGATATATTGCGCCTGGTGTGCAATTGCGTTACGTGGTTGGTGTGTTTGACTCTGTCGCGCAGGTCGCGTTGCGCTATCAATTGCTGCCCCGTTTGTACGTTGAAGCGGTCAAAGGAGCGGAATCAGCGGTAGATGTCTACTATCAATTTAGCCGAGGCGAAGCCCAGACCAATGAATCCCAAGAAGACGAAGATCAGCAGCCAGAAGACTCTGAACAGCGTAAAGATTAGGATTATTGGCTCATCATCTTAGCTAAGTGACTGACCGCTGAGATGATGTTCTGCTGCTGTCGCTTATCTAAAGATTCAAATTCCCGAATAAATTTCTTTTGTAATGGAATGGGCGAATGGGCAATGGCATTCATACCTTGTGGAGTAATGTGCAAACCTACTTTTCGTTTGTCCACGGTCGAGCGCTCTCGGACCACAAAGTCACGGGCTTCGAGGCGATCGAGGATACTGGTCACTGTTGCCGAACTCAAATCTGTAAAAGAAGCGATTTGCTTAACCATCACACCGTCATTTGCAGCGATTTTCTGCAACAGCAATAACTGAGGACTGGTTAAACCGGTCTCTTTGCTCAATTGCTTGGAGTAAACGTCAACTGCGCGAATCACCTTCCTGACGCTGACCAACAACTCAGAATATTTTCGGATGTTTGCGTCCACTATTGGATTTGCCCTTTGATTGTTACCACTTGGGTCCATAATTACTTTAACTTCACCTCTAAGTATTCCCTCTGCTATTTCATTCTTACTCTACCAATCAAACACATCAATAAAGTAATAAAAAGATTAACTAACCATTCCAAAAGAAATTAAAACAGGACATTTAACCGGTTTTTTGCCCTTTCGGGTTGATCATCTGCCCAAACTATGACCATAATATAATTAGAATACGAATTATTTCAACACTATTTTTTATTTAATCCGATTCGAGGTATTAACTTCGAGCCATGAAAACGCAAGCAAAAAAGGTATTTCGAGTATTACAAACATGAAGACATTTAACTGGAAACGCATCGTAATTAAAGTTGGTAGTGCTTTAATAGCGCCTCACAACCAAGGTTGTAGCTCTCATTATCTGCTGGGCATTGCACAGTTTATTGTCAAATGCCGGGCACGAGGCATAGAAGTTGTTTTGGTTTCTTCCGGCTCAGTTGCAGCAGGAAGACATTTATTCCCTGACCAAGAGCGCAGCCATATCGCCATTAAAAAAGCCATGGCAGCGGCAGGACAAACCGAGATGATGGCAACCTGGGACAGGTTGTTTGACTTTCCTTCGGCACAAATCTTATTGACCCATGGCGATCTTCGAGACCGTGAGCGTTATGTGAGTATCCGAGAAACGATTTTCTCACTGCTTAGTCACGGCATTTTGCCGGTAATCAACGAGAACGATACGGTGACGACGGACAAGCTTAAAGTGGGTGACAATGACAATTTGTCGGCCATGGTGGCAGCTTCGGCGGATGCCGACGCGCTGATCATTTGTTCAGATGTGGATGGTTTGTATAACAAGAACCCACACACCCACGAAGATGCCAAATTGCTCTCTTGGGTCTCAAAAATAGACGAGTCTATTTACGCCATGGCGGGCGGTGCGACCAGTAGTACCGGAACGGGCGGCATGAAGACAAAAATCGAAGCGGCTGAAAAAGCGGTGTCCCATGGTATCGATACCTTTATCGTGAATGGCTTCACTGAGCTGACGTTTAACATGCTACTGGATGGCAAAAATCCGGGCACACATTTTCAACCCTTCGAGAACCCGATGCATGAACATGAGCATTGGATGAAGCACACGTCCACAGAACAGGGGGAAGTGATCGTTGAAAACGACTTCGAATTGTCCACTGATGACGACCAAGGGATTTTAAACAGCGACGAGATCTTGGCCGTTAACGGGGAGTTCTCTGTCGGAGACACGGTGCTGGTGAGAAAAGGTGACGGCACCAAACTGGCAAAAGCGAAATCGAATTACAGCAGTTGCTTGCTGAGCTTTATCGCCGAACAGTCGGATCGGGATTTTGCCAATGAGTTCCAACAGAAAACAGGCCCGATTATTTCAGACAAGAATATTGCAGTATTGGAGAAAGAATGAATTTAATTAAAGACTTATCGAAACAAGCTGCAGAAGCAGCACGAGTGCTAGCCGTACTAGACACCAACACAAAAAATGCCGTGTTAATGGAAATGGCTGAAGCACTGCGCAGTAACAAAGACACCATTTTAAAAGCTAACCAAACCGATTTGGCACAAGCAAAGGAAGCGGGTCTAGGCGATGCGATGATGGATCGCTTAACCCTAAACGATCAACGTATCGAAGACATGGCCTCTGGTGTCGAGACGATCGCTCGTTTAGATGATCCAGTAGGTTTGGAGCGAGAATTGGGTCAACGTCCAAACGGACTACAGATCAGCAAGATGCGCGTTCCTTTAGGTGTGGTTTGCATGATTTATGAGGCACGTCCCAACGTGACCGCAGACGCGGGAGCACTGTGTTTCAAATCCGGTAACGGTGTCATCTTGCGAGGCGGTAAAGAAGCGTTGACCAGCAGTTTGGCGATTGCCAAAGTTCTGCAAAAGGTATTGCGCCAACACAACTTGCCGGAAGAGTTGATTACTGTTGTGCCGAATCCAGACAGAGCGTTAATGCAGGAATTACTTGAGCAAAGCGATTACATTGACGTGGTGATCCCGCGAGGCGGAGAAGGCTTGATCCACTACGTAACTGAAAACAGTAAAATTCCAGTGATCCAGCACTTTAAAGGTGTGTGTCACTTGTATGTTGATAAAGACGCTGACTTTGTGACGGCAATGCAATTATTGATCAATGGTAAAACTCAGCGTACGGGAGTGTGCAACGCGATTGAGGGATTGTTAGTACACCAAGATATCGCCGACCAGTTTTTGCCCATTGTTGCAGAAGCTATGGATCGCAAGAATGTGAAAATCAATGCCTGTACCCGCAGCGCCAATCATTTCGAGCAATGCACGGTGTTGAGTGAAGATGATTTTGGTCATGAGTATTTGGATTTGGAAATCGCAGTGAAGATCGTCAAAGATGTTGACGATGCTATGGAGCACATTGCCCGCTTCGGTAGTAATCACACTGAGGTGATTTGTACACACAACGATTTGACCGCGAAGCGATTCCAACGGAGCGTAGACGCGTCGGTGGTCATGGTAAACGCATCCTCTCGATTCTCAGATGGTAGTCAGTTAGGTTTAGGTGCAGAGATCGGGATTGCAACGACCAAGCTGCATGCTTACGGACCGATGGGACTGGAGTCGTTGACGACAGAAAAATACTTGGTCAACGGCAGTGGCCAGATCCGAGCCTAGCCCGCGGTTCGCAAAAACTATAAGGCCAGTCGATTGATGACTGGCCTTTTTTGTTTCCATGAGAAAATTGCCAATGCAATCGGCTCAGAATGACTTGGTTAAGATTGAAAATCAGACTGAAACTTTCTCACAACAAGGTATCCACATAACGCTGAACAAGCGGTAACAACTATCCCCCAAGACAAATCAATCAAGCTAATGTGCAGTGGCCAACCGGCTAGAATCGCATAATTGGTCATGTTGTATGCGCCATAGGATGCCGCCCCCATTACAGCGCCGCCCAATACCGCTTGGTAGGGTAAACCACGGCGTTGGGGCCATACGACTAAATACATGATTGCAACGTTGTAGGCGAGATAGAAAGACACCCAGGGCCACATTGGATAGGTTTCCCTAAGTCTGCCTTCCATTGCGGTTAAATAGATGTGTTTTGCCAGATACCCCAGCCATATGGCGTCCATCAGCAAAAAGCAAACTAGACAGCCGAGATATCCCAATATTTTGGCTTTCATTTTACCCTCCTTTGTATTAGCGCCTGTTGAACTTTGCAGCAAGGTTCAAACGGTACTAGTAATTACTACACAATACTTCTGTAAGAATTGCAGATTGTCTCACTCTTTGCACCAACCTACCGCACGAAAAATAATTTAATACTTATTTTTCATACACTTAACCAATTGGCATAGGTTTCGCAATATCTAAGGTGTAAACATGATTTAGCCCAGAATAGATCAACCAAGGAGTCAACAATGGAAATCTTCGAAGCGATTCGAAAAGATCATGAAAAACAACGTTTACTAATGAAGATCTTAGTGGAGACTAGCGGCGCTTCTGACAGTCGTCAGACGTTTTTCGACGATTTGAAAGCGGAATTGCACCGACATGCGGTCGCTGAAGAGCGCTATTTCTATAATCCATTGATGGAATCAGATCAAACCATTGACCAATCTCGACATGGCATTGCAGAGCATCAAGAGATTGAAGAAATCATAGACAAATTGGATAACACCGACATGAGCTCACCTGCTTGGTTGCGCACCATGAAGCACTTGCGCGAGCGTGTTGAGCACCACCTGGCCGAAGAAGAGCGCCAAGTATTCCAACAAGCTGGCAAAGTATTGGGTGCAAAAGAGAAAGATGATTTGGCCGACGACTATCAGGAAGAGATGAGCAAGCAAGCCAAACACTAACCCGAAACTTTACGGGAGGACCTTATGATGACCCTTAAACCGACTGCGGGAGCCGACTTCCCGCTGATCATGGTTAAAACCATAGACGACAGAGACGTCCCATTGGTGGATGTTAATGCTGATGCAGCGGCACAAAAAGAGGACGCAGACTCGTGGACCTTAGTTGTGATCTATCGTGGACAGCACTGTCCCATTTGTACCAACTTTCTTAATGCTCTGGACACCTTGTATGGTCGTTTTCTTGGCATCAAGACCAAAGTGGTCGCAGTGTCGGCGGATTCCAAAGCACAATTGCTGAAAAACATGGATAACGACTTGCAGGTATCCTTTCCGGTCTACTATGGATTGCAACTTGAAGATATGAAGCGTTTGGGTGTGTATATTTCTGAACCCAGAGATGAATCGGAAACTGACCATTTGTTCTCGGAGCCCGCGTTGTTTGTGGTTAATCACAAGCATCAAATCCAGTTAGTCGACATTGCAAGCGGTCCTTTTGCACGTCCAAATCTGGACCAATTGCTGGAAGGACTCAGCTTCGCCCGAGACAATCGATATCCGATCCGTGGAACTCATATGAGCTAATCGCGTATTCAAGGCGAGGTTTTACTTCTGCTGCCGGCGGTTTAATGGAAGAATTGGTTGGAACCTGACACATCAAGGATGCTCATGAACTGGCAATTAGATTTTCCCTCGCTCTTTTTTCGCAATATCGTCGTTATGCTCACTGTTGGAGTGCTAGTGTTAAGCCCTGGCCTTGCCGCTGCGCAAAGCAGCGAAAGCTCAGTAGAACAAAGCACTGAAAGCAACGCGAATGTGTTAAAACAACGCGAAGATTCAGATTCTCAAGCGTTGTCGAACCCTTTTGCGATTTCACAACATAGACGAAATTATTTGTTGCCCTTTAGCTATGTCAAGAATCCAAACCCATTGGGGGTCACCGAGTTAACCAGTGAGAATGTCGACCGCTTTGAAGCCAAGTATCAAATCAGCGTTAAGCTGCCAATTTACTTACAAAAAGACACCAGCTCTGGAGTCTATATGGGGTTCACGGCAGTGTCATTTTGGCAGGTTTACAATAGTGAAGCGTCTAAGCCGTTTCGAGAAACCAATTATGAACCGGAGGTGTTTTATTCATGGCACACCGACTATCGCATGTTGGGGATAGAGTTTAACCAGTTGCAGTTTGGCTTGAATCATCAATCGAATGGCCAAAGCGGTTTGCGGTCACGCAGTTGGAACCGCATCTTTGCTTCGGCATTGTTTAGCGATGTTGATTCGATTTACTACTTAAAATTGTGGTATCGCATTCCCGAGGACGAAAAGACCGATCCTTTGAGTGCAACCGGTGACGACAATCCGGATATCACCGATTATCTAGGTCATTTTGAACTGGGTTACGGAAAGAAAGTAGGTAACTTTAATATGTTAGCGCTGCTGAGAAATAATTTAAAAAGCTCAGACAATCGCGGCTCTTTCGAATTGAGTCTGACCTATCCAGTGACAGATCGATACGACGTTATTTTGCAGTATTTTAATGGTTATGGTGATTCATTGATTGACTACAATCGCCACCAACAGCGCATCGGATTGGGGATACAACTCAAATTCTTATAATACTAAGAGAGGCAATACTATGTTCATTGTAAAATACTACCTTGCTGGAGCCGCGCTATTCGCGTTAGCTGCGATCTTTGCACAAAGTATATTTTTACAACTTGCCTCGGGATGGATTGCTTTGTCTTTGGCTATGGTGAGTTTGGCCTATTTTCTTAAAACCCCGAAAATCTTTCGTAAGAAACACGATGGCCATATTCCCTGGTATATCCGTTGGATGTTCGTTCCGTTTCTGCTCGGCGCTCAGATTTACAATAGCTGGGCGAGAAAGCACGATAAGGTTCCTCCCATACAAAAAATAGGTGACGATTTGTACTTGGCATGTCGGCTATTCCCCTCCGATGTTGATGAGCTACAAAAATTAGGTGTCCAAGGCATCCTTGATGTAACTGCAGAATTCGATGGATTGGATTGGACAGCAACGGGTCAAGAGCTGGACTATCTGAACATTCCCACTTTGGATCATCAAAGTCCCAAAGAGCAAGATCTGGTCGAAGCAATCAATTGGATAGACAATCATCGCCAAAATGGAAAAGGCGTGGTGGTCCATTGTGCCTTGGGTCGCGGCCGCTCGGTTTTAGTAATGGCCGCCTATTTGCTCAGTCGGCACCAAGATTGGAGTGTCGAACAAGCCCTGCAAAAGATACAAGACACCCGCTCAACGGCTCGTCTCAACAGTTATCAGATGCGAAAGCTGGTGCGATTGCATAAACAAGGTATCTTTCAAAAACAAAAAACCTTAGCGGTCATTGCCAATCCAGTTGCAGGTGGAGGGAAATGGCCGACTCACAAAGAGGATGTGCTGGCCTATCTCTCCGCCCACTTTAAAATTCGGTTATTTGAGACCACTGAAGAGAAAAACGGCAAAGTATTAGCCGAACAAGCCGTAAAAGAGGGGGCACAAAACCTCCTCGCCTGTGGCGGCGACGGCACCATCACTGAAGTCGCCCATGTCGCCAGTCAAGCAGGGATCCCATTGGGGATTATGCCAATGGGCACTGCAAATGCGCTGGCCCATGCACTTTACGGTAGCAAAAGTAAGATTATCCCGGTCGACGTGGCCTGCGACGCGGTGATTGGAGGCAAAACCCGCAAAATAGATACCGCTTTGTGCAATGACGAGTTAATGCTGTTGGTCAGCGCCATTGGGTTTGAACAAAAAATGATTGAGAAAGCCGATCGGGAGCAGAAGGATGAAGGAGGTCAGTTTGCTTACGTGGGTGCATTAATTGAAGCGGTGAATGACAACGATACCTGCTCCATTGAATTGACTCTCGATGACGATGAAGCACAGAAGATAGAAACTGGCAGTTTGGTTATTGCTAACGCCGCCCCCTTTACCACAGTATTGGCACAAGGAGGTGGCGAACCTAACTTTGCAGACGGTAAGTTAGATGTGACTTGGTTACCCAAAACGGACCATCCTTCCGAACAAATGCTGAATCTGCTCGAGTTAACACTGTCCGGCGTGACCAATAGCTCTGTTTCAGACCAGATCATTCATCGACAAGCCACCGAAGTAACCATTTCCTCTGATAGGGAAATCAAGTATGTGGTGGATGGGGAGAACCGGCAAAGTCAGCAAATCAAGATCCGAGTTCAACCGGGATCATTACTGGTCTTTGAGAGTGCCGAGAAAACCTAACTCTGGTGCCCGGCTAGGGGCATCTTGGCAGTAAGCTTAATTCGACTGCAGTATTTCAAGCACTCGGTCATAGAGCACTCCGGTCAGAATAACCAAATCATTGCCCGTGGTGCTGACAAATTGAATGACCACCTTACCGTCTTGGGGGTGATAGCGGGCAATACTTTGATAACCCAACACCCAGCCGCTGTGGTTGTACTTATAAATCGAAGCATAAATCTGTTGCTCTTGTTCGGAGAAAAAAGTGCCTTCATTAAGAGCTCGTAAAAAGTTTGCCACCTCTTGTGCGGTAGACACATAACCTTGATCCAAGTGGCGCAAATCGGCCTCATACCCTAGATGATAACCACTCATCATCTCATCTTGATTCACCTCATTGACCGAAAAAAACGTGCGGGTTAAACCTAGAGGATTCAATAAAACCTTTTTGATGTACTCTGAGTGAGGTGCACCCGTTACTTCTGTAATGATTTTTTGTAAGAGAAGATAGTTGCTGTTGGAGTAAGCGTAATCTTCATCAGGTGCAAAGTCAGCCGGTTGGTCCAATACCAGTTCCATAACATCAAAATCCAGTTCACCCCAATGGAAGCGCTCATGATCGGTAAAGTTAGGGATGCCGCTGCGATGTTGCACCATCATCCGAATGGTGATCTGATCGGCGTTCTCGATCCGTCCACGGGTATAAGGTAAATAGTCGGATAGGTGCTTATCTAATGACAATTTCCCTTCACCGATAAGTTTGGTAACGGCTGCTGCATCATACAATTTGGCTATGCTGCCAATCTTAAACAAAGCGTCAGGACGAACTGGCTTTTGCGTTTCTCGATTATCGATCCCACTTACGTACGAGACCGGCTCAGCATCCTTTTTGTCAACGTACACAATGACGCCATCAACCCCTTGCGCAATAAAACTGTCCAATTCTTGCTGCACCGTTTCGGGCAAAGGCTTGAGGTAATACAAACCGTATTCCCAAGGGGCAAATAGGTAAATACTGCCAATGGTGACAATGACCGCCACTACTCTCATGATGTGGGTGATTTGCTTTTTCATTTAACCGTCACTCATGTAAAAAAGTGAAATAGATTTGCTGTTTGGTCTTTAAATACGGCCCCGAATGGTTTCACTATCCCATTTTTTCACGGATGAGTAAAATCACAGCCATGGCGACGGCTTTCTAAAACCAACACAAAGGAATGAACGGTTCACCGAGCCTCACCCACTATCGCCAGTTCTAAGATCGGAGAGGTTTCAATCTTGCTGATATTTTTCTAGCTTGTTGTAGAGGGTTTTCACACTGATGCCGAGCTGCTCGGCGCTATCGGTTTTATTGCCTTGATTTTCCGCCAGGGTTTTCTCGATGGCAATCTTTTCAATCTCATCCAACGGCATACCGGAAGGGATCCCATCAGAGCCCATTGATTCCTCTGAGCTGACTTGATCCAACACCAAGTGTTGTACTTGGATAACATCATCAGCCAAAATATAAGCCCGCTCAATGACGTGTTTGAGTTCCCGTACGTTACCTGGCCAAGTATGTTTGGTCAGCATTTCCAATGCATCAAGATCAATGGATTTAGCTTGTTCATCTTGAGCATTTCGATAAGCCAGAAAGTGTTTTGCTAAGCCCTCAATATCACCGCCTCGCTCCCGTAAGGGTGGAACCTGAATGGGGAAGTGGGACAAACGAAAGTACAAATCTTCACGGAATATGCCCGCTTCAATGGCTGCAGATGGGTTCCGGTTGGTGGCGGCGACCACACGTACATCGGCGATTTTACTTTTGCCGCTGCCCACAGGGCGAAACTCTCCACTTTCTAGAACTCGCAACAGCTTTACCTGGTGCTCAATCGGCATCTCGGTAATTTCGTCTAAAAATAGGGTGCCCGTTTGCGCCTGTTCGAACACGCCAATATGATCTTTATGAGCGCCAGTAAAGGCACCTTTAACGTGGCCAAAGAGTTCACTGTCCACCAATTCTGAGCTCAAGGCTCCACAGTTGATGGCCACGAAGGGCTTTTCTGCTCTTTCACTGGCTAGGTGGATGGTATTGGCCACCAGCTCTTTTCCTGCACCACTTTCACCTATAATTAATACGTTAGTGTCAGTCCAAGAGACCTTGCGAATGGTGCGGAACAATTTGCGCATCGTTTTAGAAGAGCCCATAAGCAAACCATACTGATTGAGCTCGCTGGTTCGAACTTGCTCAGCAGACTGCTGGTTTTGCTCTGCTTCTTCAAGAATATCGCCGATAATGGATTCCAGTTGACTGAACTCATAGGGCGTTCGGAAGTGGTAACCTGCGCTGGTCAACATGACTTTGTCTAAATGAGGATTGGGTTGACCATCGCTTAAAAAGATAAATTCCAAATCCAACAAATCAATGCTTTCAATAAATCGATTGAGGTCACGCTCGGTAAACGATTGAATGTCGATGATGGCTAAATCGCAAGGTTCAGAGGAAAGCTGCTCGATCCAGTTGTCTTGATGGTTGCTCTTGGCAAGTAAAAAGCCTTTTGCCACCTTCGAGGAAAGTAACGCGTGTTCCAACGTTTGATCGTGTAGATGAAAAAAAAGCCTTGGCCTAGACATATTCGCTCCTGAAGGTGTCATCAGCCGTAGGATATAGGAGAAAGGCCAAATCGTCGCCTGTTAATTGCAGTTTAGTTTCCTCAATGATGTCTATAAATTTTTCACACAGTCTCTGGTAAGAATTACCCACGGACCCGTTCCCTAAGTTCTATGTGCGACTTTTCTTTAAGTTTTTCAGACAGTTAAATAGTGGCATAGAGATTGGATTGAGAATAGGTAGTGAACAGAGTTATTTAGATGTTTTCCCTTGAACAACATCCTAGTTAAAGAACTAGATCTCATTCCAAGAATACAAGCGAAATGTTGAGAGGACAGTTATGGATCCCGTGCTCTATCCGTTGTCATTGTCAGATAAGACCATCGATCAGTTGACGGCGTCAGATCTACTGACACTATGCTGTGATGGTGAGGCATTTTACCGACAAGCCGCCGTTCAAGTAGACAGCTTTTCTCTTCGTAAGCTGTTACTTGAAATGGCCTATGCCTACCAATCGGTGGGAAAAGAAGTGGAGAGCGTCGCAAAGCAACTCGGCGTTGCTGATGATCCGGGGCAGTCAATTCGAGCTCAGATTAAAATCTTATATTTAAAACTAACGGCGCAACTGAAGAAAATCAGCGACAATGAGCTAATCGATACCTTGTTGCAGCAAGAAAAAGGCCACCTGAACAGTCTCAAGCCTTTGGTGAAATCAGCTCACCACAAAGGGCTCAAGATGACCCTATCTGACGCAGCCGTCCATATTCAAGAGATGGTCGACAAACTCAGTCAACTGCAGGACAGAATGTGAGGAGCAACCATGGATGTTATCGAGGTAGATAAATTCTGGTCGTTGATCCAGAATAAATTGCAAGGTTGGCTCGAAGCAGGAATAAAGCACATTCCCAATTTTGTAGTTGCCTTGTTGATCGTGTTCTTCTTCTCATTTTTGTCGCGCTTGGTTGGCTCCATGCTCAGAAAAGTTCTCCACCAAGCCCTTGAGTCAAGGCAAATCGCCGACCTTTTAGCTTCGATATGTAAAGTGTTAGTTTTGGTAGCGGGTATCTTTATCGCCCTCGATTTTTTAGGCTTGTCAGGAACCGTTACCTCCCTTCTCGCCGGTGCTGGGATTGTGGGTTTGGCCATTGGCTTCGCGTTTCAAGATATGACCGAAAATCTCATTGCCGGGATCGCGATGGGGATTCGAAAGCCTTTCAAAATTGGAGATGTAGTCAAAGCAGAGCAGGTTTTCGGCACAGTCAAAGCAATCAATTTGCGCAATACCTTGGTCGAAACCTTTTTTGGTCAGATAGAAGTGGTTCCCAACAAAATACTGTTTCGAAACATACTGACGAATTACTCATCCACCGGTGTGCGCCGAATTGAGGTACCAGTGGGAATATCCTACGGCGACGATCCCAAACAGGCTAAATCCACCATCGTTGACGCCATAAATAAACTGGATTTTGTGATTCGGACCGATGAGACTCGTGTATTTGCTGCCGGTTTTGGCGACAGCAGTGTCAATCTGTTGCTTTGGTTTTGGATTGATTACCCAGGAGAGACCGGCTTTATGGAAGCCAGAGACCAAGCTGTAATAGCCGTCAAACGCGCATTGGAAGAAGCCGATATTCTCATCCCCTTCCCTATCCGTACCTTGGATTTTGGTGCAAAGGGAGGTGAAAAACTGGATACCATGTGGCAACAAAAACAGGATGCAGCACCTTCATCTTAAAACGAGATGCTGCTGTAGAAATATTTGCTCGATGGTTTAATTCAGCTCTTCATCTTTCCAGAACTTAGTCCCTTTGATAGTAGCCTGCAGAGCAATACCGCTCTTGGTGATTTGGTAGATGGTAATATTATCAACGGTTGCCTCCCCGCCTGTTGCAGCACCTTTATCACCGGCTTTTGCAGCGGCATCTGCTTGAGCGCCAAATGCCCAACCATGCTCTAAAAATCGATTTAAGGCGTCACGGGTGTGGAAAATCATCACCAAACGGAAGTCTTTCACGCCCGCACCAAATCCGATCCCCGCCTCAGCCATTTTCATATAGGTTTTTTGTCCACTAGCGCTTTGGGTAACCACACCATAGCCTCCACCAAAGCTCGCAATCAGTAGATTGACATTAGCATTATCAAACACAGCATAACCTACCGACTGTGCTACTTGAGAGCGAACATCTGGCTTGGACTCGTACAGTTCATTTAGAACCTCGTTTTGCATCTCTAGTATGGCTTGGCGTTTTTGAATGGGCGTCATGGACGAGGAAGTTACGCAGCCACTTAACATCGTCAGAATGGATAGTAATATCAATGAAGTGTTCAACAGTTTCATAGTTTCGATCCTCAGCTTTACAACAGGTGCAAGCATTGTGGTTAAAATTTACCGGTCAGGTAGGTCTGCGATGGCGTTATTCGGTAGACTACAGCTTTCAATTCGATTCTCGGCTTTGTTGCCCCTTCAGGTCCAAGGCATTACGCAGTGCCAGTATGTGCGCCGGTGTATTCTCAGGCTCTTCGAAGGATTTGTGCCAGGTCCAATAATTAGTGTGGGTTAACCATTTGCCCCGCCAACCCGGTGATGCAGCATCAACGGGAATTTCCAAAATCGGTGTTATCAAGCCGTTGTTTTGCTCTGAAGGGGGTGTATCTGGTGACTGGAAGGCTCTATTCACCGGTCCGGAAATAATATCGCCTCCAAACAAAGCAAAATGGGGAGAGTAAATGTTGGTCCAGCGAACCGGGGCAAACACCGCGCCATGATGTAAAAAAGACTTGTCTGCGGCCTGATAGTAGAAATGCCCCGCCTCTTTCACAGGGGGAGAAGTCGGATATTCGCGGTCGCGTTTGCGCAGTTCAAATTCCTGATTATCGTCAAACAATAAGAAATCCGCATATGTCAGGGGGCTGCCCAAGGTAACTAAATCTGAAATTAGCCAGGCTTGATGAGCACTGGGATGGGAAGCATTAGCCAGCTCACAGTCTTTTTGCAATTGATGAAATAACGCATTTTGGGTAGTTCGATAGAGTTTTTGATGAGTCTGCGGGTCTATCTCTTCTAATTTTTCTATCAGTGAAATGGTCTCCGCACTGAGCGGCAAAGACTGTTGTTGGGTATTTTTGAACTTGTTCTGAAAAGCCCAAAACTGGCATAAAATGTCATAGCAGATTACCGATCCTAGACTGTGTCCCACCAGCACGATGCGATCATAGTCTCCCGATTCCGTCAGCGACTGAAGCAACTCAATACCGCCTTGTCTTATCGCTTGTCTAACTTTGATATTGGAAGGATTTGCCCGGACATAACGGGCAACATCCCCCAGATAATTTACCAACAATCCAATGACTGCGGCGGAAACCAAAGGCACTAGTAAGTGTTTAAGACTTTGCCAAGGGGATTGGCTTGCTTCGGCAACCCCATTACTGCCAGAAAATGCCCAATAACCAAGAGTAAATAGAATAGCTGCCCAAATGATTATGTAAAAAGGCAAAAGTGGTTTGGGGTAGTCTAAAGGAGAACGAAATAACAGTGTGGCAAACCAATCTTTTAGATGTTGAAGGGTGGTTCCCACTGTGTGGTGGGCCCAATAGTACTCGTAGAAATCCACTCGCGAAGTCGTTTCATCTTTGTCTGAACTGAGTATTTTGGCGTAATCAGTCGTGAGGCGCCGTTGCTCTAGAGAATTGCTGACCTCGCTGGGCTTATTCCAAAAGCGCGTATTAGACAATTCATGATCCTTAGCCCATACCGTTTTCACAAACTCGCGCACCGTGTCCATTGGCCGTTGTTCGCCAATACCATGTACGATAACCACTGCCTGTTTCTTTTGGTTTGCCATTTTTTGTTCCTAACGGGAGTCGTTTACCCTTGGCCCTTCCTAACATAAACAGTGTATACCATTCTAAAGAGAAATGTGTTGTGCTCGCCGAGTCATGGGACCCAACGACGACAGGTTCAAGGTGAATTCCTGCTTTTGCCGGTTTCCTACACAATAAAGCGCCCCGCAGGGCGCTTGAATTATGGTCGCGATATCGTGCTCAATTAGCTTTCAACCGTTAGGTTGTTGATCACTTTGCGAACATCGCTAGTGTTTTTAGCGATGGCACCGGCCAAGTCTTTCTCAGCATCAGAGCCTACCTCACCGGTCAGGGTCACTTTACCCTTTTCTACTTCTACATTTACATCCATTCCGCTGACTTCAGACTCCATTAGCAAACGTGTTTTCACAACGGTTTCAACTTTGGAGTCGGTGAGTTTTGACAACATTTCGCTGTCAGTGTCTTTTTCCTGAGTGACAACTTTCAGCTCGTTATTTACATCACTAACACCGTCGAGCGAAGAAACCAACTCACCGGCCAATGCTTTGTCAACCTGACTGTCAACGTTACCGCTCAGAGTTACGACGCCATCTTTAACATCAGTGTCGATGTCAAAATTGTTCAAATTTGTATTTAGAATCAAGGTAGTTTCTGCTTTACCATCAATCCATGCATCGTTGGCAGTATCTTTCCAATCGTTTTGTGCAGAAGCTGAGAAAGTCAGACCTGCTAACGTGGTTGCGATCACTGTTTTACGGATAGTATTCATAATGTTCTCCTTTTCGTTGCAAATAGCGTTTGCTTGCTTTCCTCCTAATTGTTGCCAAAATGATGCCAACTTCTATCTAACTGTTTTAAAAGGGTTTTATTTTTATACAATCTCGAGCCGTCAGGCTAGTGGTGAAATAATTGCTGGCGCGATGTAAATTTTTCACCGTGGCTTGGTTCAATGATTCCATCCACGAGTGTCCTCTTGAACCATACGCATACTGTCGAGATTTTCCCGAATTCGCTGTTCCATTGTTGCAAAATCATGTTGATCCGTTTCACAAAAGGGGTGTTGCTCCTGCAACTCCACCATAGCCCGCAACTGGTCTTCCACGAAATCCAATACCTCTGTTTTGCTGGTGATAGCACTCAAACGTCGCAAACTTTCCAACAAGCGAATGGTGACAGAAACCGACTCCACCGCGTATTGTCTAATTTGGTCAAAACAGGCTCGACCCACCCCCTCAAAATGATGCACCTTCCCTCTCAAGCGTAATTGCTGATCTTGGTCAAATCCGTTGCCATCATGCAGAGTCTTGTTGGCCAAGGTACAAAGGATGAGAGACAGCTTGTCCACACAGGTGTTGGCGGTGTAGGGATCATTGATGCCGGGGGACAGCGCTCTGACGGCAATTTCCACCAGCTGATGAATGGCGTATTCAGGGTCCTGCAAAGGGGTACGTGTGCTACCGATCAAATAATAATCAATAAGTTGCTGTTGAAAGTCAGTCGTTTGTCCTTGCTTTGAGCGCACCGTCGCAATAGGCAGATGCTCAGACAGCAGTTCTCCGGGTCGTAAATCAAACTCGATAAGCACATCCTGTTGCTGAGCCAGATTGATCAGTCCTGTTCTATTGACCAGTTGCAAATATCCTGACCCCTCAGCGTATATAACTTGCTTGTAGGGAAAATCTCGCTCAATAGCCTCCTCATCAGGAGCTTCTGTGATCTGTTCTTCTGACGCAACGAGTGACTCTAGCGACTTTTGAAGCTCGCAAAAGACATTGTCGATAACGTTGTCCGCTTGAATAGATTGAGCAACGTGATGAATGAAGTAGATCAATACAAAGACGCAAATCAAAGTAACCGCAAAACACCAGACGACTGAAAAAAACATAGGTGGTGCTGCACTAGACCGCAGACTCATAGTGAAAACAAATACCACACAATATACAAATTGAGCGATAAAAGCTCCCAACACCACTTGGGTACCACGGTCATCCATGAAATTGCGGATGAGTCTCGGTCCAAACTGAGAAGATGCCAAAGTCAACGTCACTATGGTGATAGAAAAAGCAATACTGGTCACAGTGATCATTGAGCCAGCAATCGTATTGACCAAACTACGAGCGATGTTTTGATCGTAATACTCGAGTAAGTAGGACCAGGATGTGCCCGCTAACCAATTTGAGGAGTCCAGCATCCAAAGGGCAAAAGAAGCGAGTAGTGCAGCGAACACCATTACGGCAGGCAGAAACCAGAAACTGGTTTTAATTTGGTCAAATAGCTTGGCCACATTTGCAAGATTTTTCACAGACTCCCCTTTCCATCATATTTATACATCGCACCAGGGCGCATACATTTATTGTTAGAAAATAACTTAGTGCTTCGTGCTTGCGACCGCTGGCATCAGTATAGCAATTACGCAGGCTTTATCCTTGTCCTCACAGTTGACAGTCGGCAATGAACAGAGCAAATTACTGTTTCTTTTAACCCACAGGAGAGTCACTTTGTTCAGTCACATCATGGTTGGAGCAAATGATATTGAAGCTTCAAAAGCTTTCTACGATGCTACCTTAGGTGCCTTAGGCTATAACCCTGGCGTTATCGACGAAAAAGGTCGGTGTTTCTATTTTACCGACAGCGGTGTATTTGCTTTGAGCAAACCGATCAACGGTGAGCCCGCTTGTCATGGTAATGGCAGCACTATTGGCTTTGCCGCAAAAACCCCTGAGTTGGCCGACGCATGGCACGCTGCTGGCTTAGCCAATGGCGGGACCGATTGTGAAGATCCACCGGGTATTCGTGAAGGTGGCGGTCGCAAGTTGTATCTGGCCTACTTGCGGGATCCCAGTGGTAATAAAGTCTGCGCATTGCATAGAGTGAAATAACTCATCCAAGATTCATTGGGCGTAGTCGTGAACCAACATGGCAACGCCCCCTACTATCATAAACAGGTTTTCGGTGAGCGATACGAAGCCCAAAGGAACTTTACTATTCCCCCCGACACAGGCACATTTTAGCTCTCGCTTATCAATGTAGACCGCTTTACTCACCGAAATCGCTCCAATGGTACCGATACCAATTGAAACCGGTGCAATTAGCAATGCTGGCAGCTGTGCAATCATCCCCAAGCCCGCTCCCAATTCTAAAAAGGGATACACATAGCCGTATGGCAGATAACGCATCGCGAGCAGATCATAAGTAATAAATGACTGGGTGAATTGATAAAGATCCTGCAGTTTCTGCACTGCCAAAACCACCATCGCGATGCCAATAAAGTACATGACTAAGTTAAAGAAGCTGAGTGATGCCGACATGGCGAAAGCCAAGGTCAACAGCGCAGAGCTGGTCAAAATGGCAATAATTGGCGTGTAACTGCGATCCTCTTGCTCAACAGGATCAAGACCGAAGTGGGCACGCAGATCGTCGTATCCACCAATCCGCTGACCGTCCATGAAGGTTTGAGGTGTAGTTTCCACCTGATGCTCTTGTTTAAAGGCATCAGTTTGCTCACGACTTTCAAGATGATGATCATCGACCTCGAAGCCTCGAGATTTGAGTAAATGTTTTGAACGGATCCCATAAGGACAAATGTGTTGATCCGTCACCATGCGATAGAGAGAAGCCTGCTTCATTTTTATCTCCCGAGTTGATATAGAAAAAAGCGAAGCGTCATGGCACAACCCGTGTTGTGCCATGTTTGGTGGCCAATTAACAGTCTGTATCTTCTGCTTTCACACCTTCTTTTACTTCTTCACAGGCGTCTTCAACGGCATTTTCCGTATCCGTTACCAGCTCATCGACTTTCTCACCCGCTTCCTCTGCACCGTCATCTCCACAACCGCCCAATGCAAACAATAGAGGTAAACTCACCAAAAGCGTCTTAAGATAGTTTGAATATTTCATTAAGGTCTCCTTGTTTTATCAATTTTGCTGTACTCAATGGTACAGATTGTTTGAACTGCCATAACTAATGCGGAATCTGTGCCATAAAGTGAAATATCTATATCCAATTGTTTTTATTGACTTTATTAGCTAACCAATCGAAGCTTAACTCCATATAGTCGAGAATCAATTGAAGTTTTTACCCACGCAGTGGAACTATTTTCACTGTTCCACGTAAAGCATACGAGTGTGGTAATTTAGGCTAGATTGAACGCCAAAGAGGTTATTTTGTCAGACACTGAGCAGAAAAAAGAGTCACATTTTTGGCGATTGGTGACGATCTCCAGTCTCACCAAACTCGCGGATCTATTAGTTTCCCCCAAAACGACTTTGCCTTGGATTCTGAGTGCCGGCGGAGCACCCAGTTGGATGATTTCCTTGTTAGTCCCCATCAAAGAATCCGGTTCCTTGCTACCTCAGTGGTTGCTCAACACGACTCTTGCCCATCGTTTTAACAACCACAGCGCGTTTTGGCGTGTGGGAGCTTTGACCCAAGGATTGGGGATTGGTGTCATGGTACTGGCTATGCTGTTACTTGATGGGAATCTGTTAGCTTACACTGTTCTGGCACTGTTAATGGGCATCGCGTTTGGGCGGGCAATATGTTCTTTGTCCATGAAAAGTATTCAAGCTCAGTCGGTCGCCAAAGGCCGCAGAGGTAGATTGATTGGCATGGCGTCTTCAATTTCCGGTGGCCTAACCATGGCCTCAGCATTGGTATTTCTCATTACTGACTCGCAGCTGTCCCAATCAGCCAGTTATGTTTTATTGGTGGTGGGCGGCGCATTGTTTCTGCTCTCTATGCTGTTATCGCTGCCCATGAGTATTGAGTCAAAACAAGCAGAGAACGACAACCGCGCACCAAGCTTAATCAAAATGGTACTAAAACATGCTGACCTGCGAAACCTCATCGTCAGCCGTGTGTTGCTGATGCATTCCGCTTTGATCGTGCCTTTCATCGTTGCACAATCTTCTGTTTCCCAGCAAAGCAGCGCAACCTTGTCCTACTACGTAGCATTGTCCGCTTTAGCGTCGATGGTCTCATCCTACGTGTGGGGAACCATAGCAGACAGTAGTGCCCTCAAATGCTTGAGGGTGGCTGCAGTGGCCTGTATTGCTGCTTCCTTCGCTGTGGGAGTCGGTTGGAATGATGCTATCCCCTATGGCGATCTCATGTTATTTTTTATACTTACTCTTGGCCATGCTGGGATCCGAACAGGCCGTAAAACCTACCTCTTGGACATCACCGACGATCAAAATCGCAGCGGCTACGTTGCAGCAGCCAACACCTGCGTTGGTATCGCATTGCTGACATTGGGTGGATTGTATGCTTGGCTCTCCAACGTCTCAGATCAGGTTGTTTTGCTAATGAGTAGTCTGCTGGTGCTCGGTTTGATCCACAGCTTTTGGCTGAAAAACGAAAAATAGCCATACATCAAAAACTATCGGGTGTCGTATCCTCGTATCAAAAACTATCGGGTGTCGTATCCCGAAGTTTTTGATCGCTCTTTATAGGGTGTAGTATCACGAAGTTTTTGGGCCGGGATCTCTCAACTTCTGTGCAATGTTCTAAAAGGTCCCCTCTCAAAAGCACTGCGGGGATTACAAATGGTGAGCCGGGATCTCTCAACTCCTGCGCAATGTTTTAAAAGATCCCCGCTCAAGAGCACTGCGGGGATGACAAATGGTGGGCCGGGATCTCTCAACTCCTGCGCAATGTTCTAAAAGATCCCCGCTCAAAAGCAATGCGGGGATGACAAATAGTGGGCCAGGACCTCTCAATGTGCTAGAAATGTCGAAACTAGGATGAACAGGAGCAATCTAGATTTTCGGGAAACTACACCCGATAAATCTAGATAAAGATCCCTTCTTTACTTAGTTTTCTTTTAACCAAGTCGCGACTTGCTTGGCAAAATAGGTCAAGATGCCATCGGCTCCTGCCCGTTTAAACGCCAGGAGTGACTCCATCACTACAGCCTGTTCGTTCAAATAACCTTTTTCAAAGGCTGCTTTATGCATCGCATATTCGCCGCTGACTTGATAGGCGAAGGTGGGAACACCAAAGGTGTCTTTGCAGCGTCGAACAATATCCAGATATGGCATTCCAGGCTTAACCATAACCATATCTGCGCCTTCTTGTAGGTCTAAACCGATCTCGTGTAATGCTTCGTCACCATTGGCCGGATCCATCTGGTAGCTGAATTTGTTACCGCCTTTAATGTTGCCGGCTGAGCCTACTGCATCGCGAAATGGACCGTAATAATTAGACGCATATTTAGCCGAGTAAGCCATTATGCAAGTATTCGCATGCCCCGCTTCTTCCAGTGCCTGTCGAATGGCTCCCACCCGTCCGTCCATCATATCCGAAGGGGCAACGATGTCTGCGCCGGCTTCAGCGTGGGACAGGGCTTGTTTAACCAAAACATCAATGGTGGCGTCGTTCAAGACATAACCCGATTTATCAATCAGACCATCCTGACCATGTGAGGTAAAAGGATCCAGGGCTACATCAGTGATCACTGCCAGCTCTGGACAGGTCTCTTTTAATGCCCGTACCGCTTTCTGTGCCAGTCCATCAGGGTTGAAAGCTTCACTGGCACAATCCGTCTTTAGATCCAATGGTGTAACCGGAAACAATGCGATTGCAGGGATCCCCAATTCCACAAGCACCTTTGCTTCTTCAAGCAACAAATCAATCGACAATCGCTTGATACCCGGCATGGATTCGATCTGTTCTACCCGTTTGTTTCCCTCCAGCACAAACATGGGATAAATCAAATCCTTAACACTCAGTTGATGTTCTGCAACCATTGCTCTGACAGCATCATGACGGCGTAAGCGACGCATGCGAGAGGCTGGGTATTGTCGGGTGATCATGTTGAATTCCTAATTTTTTTCGATTGAATCTGAATCTTCAGGTTGGCTGTTGATGGCCAAGTCTGGCCCAGTTTTGCGTGTTTGTGTTGATTGGCTTTGTAGATGTCCCACCGCAACCCGATTACGTCCCTGCTGCTTTGCAACATATAGGGCTTCGTCGGCTTTCTCCAACAGATTTTTTTCATCCTCAGCGGTCAACACTATGGAGGAACACACCCCCGCACTCAAAGTCAGTTTAAGTGGGCCGTGATCGGTATCAATTTCGGTATTTTCGACATTTTCGCGCATCGATTCAGCCACAAGTCGTGCCCCCTCCTCATCGGTATTGGGCAGGATCAAGGCAAATTCTTCACCGCCATAGCGGCAGATATCATCGCTGGGTCGGCGTAAGGTTTCTCTCAATACTCGTGCAACCACTCGAATGCATTTATCTCCGGTCGTATGTCCGTAGGTGTCGTTGACTTTCTTGAAGTGGTCGATATCAATCATCACCACTGACAAGCAAGTGTGTTCCCGACGACTGCGGCGAACCTCGGCCAGATACTTTTTATCGAAATACTGGCGATTTCGGATCCCAGTCAGTCCGTCAGTCAGGTTTTTCTGTTCCAATTCCCGATTTGTTTCGGACAACTCGCGCAAGGCAATTTCCAGCTCCAAAGTACGCTCTTGCACCTTGTACTCTAAATCATGTTGGGCTTCTTCACGGAGTTTCAGTAGTTTCTCTTGCGCCTCTCGCGCCTGACGCTCTTGTTCGAGTGACAACGCTTGAGAAGCAAATAATTCGTCACGCTGTTGGCTGTAGCTGATTGCTAACGCTAGGGCCAACAAAAAGGTTTCTACCGTTGCGCCAAACATCAACAAATAATGACTTGGCACGTCCAACTCAATGAGGTTCGCATTGTCTAGACTGGTAATGAAAGCTGTGACCAAAAGTGCGGTCCAGGCTACCAAGTAAAAGCGAGCTAAGCGTACACCTTTGTACCAAAGTGCCACACCCACTCCATAAATGATGACCACAGCTAAACTCAACAGCACCAAAAAGAGTTTAATGTAGACGGCATAAGGAATTAAAAGCCCAAGCAATAGGGCGAACAGCATGATGGCAGAGGAGACCAACAGGACTCGGTCTAAAATCAGACTGTTATGTTTCACATCGAGAATTTGACGACTAAAAATCAATGCGCAAAAAATGGTCACTGTTGCATACAAACCAACACTTCTGCCTTGCAACCAAACACTCTCTGGCCATAAATACTTGTACCCCAGTCCGTGAAGGGTGGCTAACGTCAAGGCAAGAAAGCCAACGTATCCGCAGTAACTTAAGAACGTCGTATTTCGTGTGGTGATGAAGAAAAATAGATTGCTCAGCGCCATAGCCGACATAAATCCGAAGAACAAACCCATGACAACGTTGTGTTCACCGTTGTAGACCAGATAAGCTTCTTCTTCCCACAGAAAGATAGGCAATTTCAACGTCCCTGTGGTTTTGGCTTTAATAACCACCAATATTTCAGATTGACTGGCTGGAACTGGGAACAATAACTTTTCGTGTAAAATTGTACGGTCGGCAAAGGGATATTTGTCCCCCTCATGAAACTCTCTCAACAATTGTCCGTTTTCAAAAAACCACAGATCCACTTCATCGAGCAGCGCATAATCAATCTCGAGCAAACGCTTCTGATTTTCGGGATTTGACGGTAGAGAAAAGCGGAACCAATAGGGATAGTTGGTCATGCCGTAGGAGAGAAGTTCGTTCGATTCAACCTGCCAAGCCAAATCAGGCAATTCCAATATTTGATTAACTGTATACTCGTTCTTGTCGTCCACCAAATAATGGGTATCTTGGGCAAATTCTTGCAAATAGCTTTTCGCAGTACTGACCTGGGCAACACCCCAAATCAACACAGCGCCCAACAAACACACCAATGCAACCCACCAGCCTTGATCAAACTTGAATTTGTCGGAGCTCAAAAACATTTTATTGGGTTCCAGTGGGAAACGAAAACAACGCATGGGCGTTGCGCCAACTTGCTTGTTTGAGCTCTTCCAGCTCAACATTCATCAGTGTAGCTAAGAATTCCGCCACATGGGGTAAATTGGCGGGTTGATTTGTTCGCCCTTGGTTCTTCAAGGTTTTTGGCATCAAATAGGGTGCATCCGTTTCCAATAGCACGCGATTGAGCGGCAATTGGGTTACCGCTAGCTGAAGAGCTTGACCTCGTTTGTCATCGCACAACCAGCCGGTAATACCAATATACAGATCCCGTTCTAAGTAGCCTTGCATTTGCTCTAAATCGCCGGTAAAGCAGTGGGCTACCCCACCCACCAGATCATCACGATAGCGATCCAACAAGGCTAACTGCTCCTCGAACGCGTCTCGCTCATGCAAAAATACTGGTAACTGCAACTTTACTGCCAATACGAGTTGCCGCTCGAATACGTCCAATTGGTCTTGCCGAGGAGAAAAGTTTCGATTGAAGTCCAGACCACATTCGCCAATCGCCAATACTTGAGAATGTTTCGCTAACTCACAGATCTGAGCTTCAAAGTCGCCGGCATCTTTGGCGTAATGGGGGTGAATACCCGCAGTGCAAAACAGCGAAGATGAGTATTGTTTGGCTAAGGCTAATGCCTCACGACTTTGCCCAATAGATGTGCCGGTCAACAACATCAGTTGCACATCAGCCGCTTGCGCAGCCTGCACCACAGACTCCGCCGGCAACCGATTGTCCGGCATGTTGACGCCGATGTCACACCAGTGGGCCAAGATTACTTGATCCGCTTGACTCGAATACGCTTATTGATGTCTTCGCGACTTAAGTAATAGGACCCGAGCATCCCCTCTTCAACATAGACTTTGTCGTCTTTTTGAAGATTAATCTTGCCACTGTCCATCTGTTTCCAGACTTGCTTGCCATCTAGGGTTAAGACCTTCTTACCGTAAGGGTCATCTTCAACCATGGTCAATATGGCGTACATTTTACCGTCTACTACATTATCCAAGTCGGAACCCTGTGGTTTTGGCAAACCAAAGGTTTCTTTATCGCTACTTTGCGAAGCGTCGGGGGCAACAGGTGTTGTGGCAGGCACTTGAGCACTCGGAGCTGGGATTGGGGCAGGCACATTCATCAGTTCGCTTAAATCGTCAAATTGGCTGATGTCTCTAGCAATCCCGTCATAGCACACCAAGCGCTTTAAGCTGTTTTGTACTTGACCACATTCTTTGATGGCGTCGGATAAGGTTTTGGCGTGCAGCGGCGAGGCAATCAAGCCCAAACCCAATACACAAGCAATGGCTACTTTCATTAAACTTCCTGCTCTTGTTGTTCTTTTGATTTTTTCGAATAAAGCGATCCCACTAAAACGCCCACTTCAAACAAAAACCACATGGGCAGTGCCAAAAGTGTTTGTGAAATCACATCAGGAGGGGTGAGCAACATGCCCACCACAAAAACCCCTACAATCACATAAGGGCGTTTCTCTCTTAAACTGTCGGCGCTGGTCATGCCGGTCCAGCACATCAAAATGATGGCGACGGGTATTTCAAATGCCAATCCAAACGCGAAAAACAATTTAAGGACAAAATTTAAATAGCTGCTGATATCCGTAGTAAAGGCAACATCCTGCAGGTCAATACTGGCAAAGAACGCAAATGCCAAGGGAAAAACCACGAAATAGGCAAAGGCGATACCACCGTAAAAAAGCAAGGTGCTGGACAGCAACAATGGCGCAATCAGTTTCTTTTCGTTGCGATACAAGCCCGGTGCGATAAAGCCCCAAACTTGATACAACACAAACGGAATCGCTAAAAAGAATGACAACACCATGGCCAGTTTGAATGGCGCAAAAAACGGCGCAGCGACATCTGTGGCTATCATGCTGGAGTTGTCTGGCATGGCATCGAGCAAGGGTTGCGCGAGCAAATGATAAAGGTCCTGAGCATAAAATGCCAAAGGCACAAACAGGATCAATACACTGAGCAACGCTTTTAAAATTCGATTGCGCAGCTCAACCAGATGAGCAATAAAACTATTGGTTTGAGTCATTCTTTGTTGGCGTTTTAGGTTGATAAGGTTGGGTCACATCTCGAGCGTTGGCTTTGAGTTCATCCACTGCTTTTTGCAACTCAGGCGACAAATTATGCAGACCTTGCTCCTCGGCTTTCTTCAAGTTTTCGTGGAGTTCATGGATCCGCAGTTGCTCTTCCATTTCCTGCTTGAAACCAGATGCCATTCCTCGAATACTGCGGAACGTGCGCGCAGCCGAGCGCACCGCACCCGGCATCCGCTCTGGCCCCAAGACCAGCAACGCCAGCACGGCGATCACAAGAAGCTCTAAAAACCCAATATCGAACATACAGTTATGTCAGGCTAGTCAGATTTTTTGGCAGTAGAAACGTCGCGGCCGACCTTATCCGCAGAGGTTTTGCTTTGCTGCGTGCTCTTATCTTCCACTTCTTTTCTGGCTTCTTCTTCCTCGAAATCGGCGTCTTTATCTGACACAGATTTTTTGAAACCTTTCACTGCCGAGCCTAAGTCTGTCCCTAAGGTTTTCAGTTTCTTTGTTCCAAACAACAAAATGACAATCAACAATACAATCAGTAATTGCCAAAGGCTGATACCACCCATATACCACTCCAAATTATTTCTTCATCGCCATTATACGTATCAAATCCCAAACGTCACTGGATTTGATGCGGATCCTAAAAAAGCGCATGATTTCATTCGTCAACCAAGATAGGCTAAAGCCTGTCCCGAATTAGAGTGCTTCGGGTCAAGGGAGTCAACTCATAAAGCGTTACAGGGCATGTCCTCATCTGAGCACGAAAGACTGCTACTATTGACAGTATCAGGGAGAAAAAGTTTGCGTCATACCTTAATTATTGTTGCTTTGTGCTTGTCTGTAGCTTGGATGAATAGCTTGCACGCCCAACAAACTGACGAGGAGCCTATCTGGTTGGATGATATGCATCGCAGCATATCTGAATCAGTGCACGACAGCGCCCAATGGCTAGACGACTTTTTCGCCAATGAAAACGCACAGGAAGACCACGATGCGTTGGGTGAAGTGCGTTTAAGATTGGCTTGGGAGCCCCGCACCCGGGAGTTAAATGCCTTCGATGCCAAACTCAAGGTAAGGGTAAAGTTGCCCAATTTACGCAATAAAGTCGACCTGATCTTGTCCGACTATGACGACGAACAAGAAGATAAAGTCGAGGCCGGGCGGGATGATGATATCAATCGCCCAGACCGCTTTAGCGTAGCATTGCGTTTCAAACCCCGCCCCGAAAGTGGCATCTCCCACCGCATTGGTTTTGGGCGTCGTTTTCAATACTTCGCCAAGTCGAGTTACAAGAACCATTGGAATATCACCGACAAAATTAATCTGAGATACGATGTTTCCGTGTACTACTACAATCGAGACCGCTTCGGTTCTGATTTTGGTGCCACTTTAGATAGAGAACTGGAAGACAAGTCTGTTTTGCGATTTCGCAATCGATTTTATTTTCGCGATACAACCGATGACTGGCTATGGCAGCACAGTCTGCAACACCTCACGCAACTTAGCGACAACACCGCGCTCATTTCCGGCTTTTACATCGAGGGATTAAGTCGTCCCAACTATCATTTAACCGAATATTTGGTGAGTATGAAGATCCGCAAAAATTCCATTCGTCATTGGTTATACTTTGACATTGAGCCTTTCATTTTGTGGCGGAAAGACGAGTCTTTCTCTGCATCGTACGGGATAGCATTGCGAGTCGAAGGTTTTTTTGGCGAAGTGTGACCAGTCTGAGGCACAGATTGAACTGAATCACGTGAAATAGAGTATCAACTGCCTTTACAGGCAACAAAAGGGGTATCCCTATGGGACTTTTGGTCGAAGGAAAGTGGGTCGACAAGTGGTACGACACCGAATCCAGTGGTGGCAAGTTTGAGCGCCAAGCTAGCCAGTTTAGAAATACCATCAGCGCCGAACCAGGGGCGCAATATTCGCCGCAATCTGGTCGCTACCACCTGTATGTTTCATTGGCTTGCCCTTGGGCACATCGCACCCTGATTTTTCGCAAGTTGAAAGGCTTGGAAGAGCATATTGATGTCTCGATTGTCGCACCAGACATGTTGGAGAATGGTTGGGAATTTGCCGATTTTCCTGGTTCAACAGTAGACAAATTATTTGGCAATAAGTTTATGCATCAGGTTTACACCAAGGCTGTGCCTGACGCCTCGACCCGGGTAACCGTACCTGTGTTATGGGACAAACACACCAACAGCATAGTGAACAATGAATCCGCCGAGATCATCCGGATCTTCAACTCAGCCTTTAATGAGTTAACCGGGAACGAATTAGATTTTTATCCCACTGAACTAAGAGCCGAGATCGATAAGATCAATGAAAAGGTTTATCACAATGTCAATAACGGAGTGTACAAAGCGGGTTTCGCTACCAACCAGATGGCCTATGAAGATGCGGTGATTCCGCTATTTGAAACCCTAGATGAATTGGACCAACGATTGGCCAAGCAGCGTTATTTGGTGGGAGAGCAAATTACCGAAGCCGATTGGCGTTTGTTTACCACCTTGGTGCGCTTCGACCCGGTGTACGTTGGGCATTTCAAGTGCAACCTGAAACGTATCGCCGATTATCCGAATTTGTCGGGCTATCTGCGTGAATTGTATCAGTACCCTGGTGTCGCCGAGACCACCAATTTCGTGCACATTAAACGACACTACTATTTCAGCCACACCATGATCAATCCAACCCAAGTGATCCCTCAGGGCCCGGTGATGGACTTACTTGAACCTCATGGTCGCGGCCACTTGGGCTAAAGGAGACGAGAAACGATGACTCAGCGACACATCAGTAAAATGGTCAACGGCATGGCAGCCCAAGATGGTGCCGGAGTAAAACTGAAGCGGATCCTTGGGCAACCTGCGTTGCAAAATTTGGATCCCTTTTTAATGTTAGATGAATTTGGCTCCGACAATCCAAACGACTATCTAGCGGGTTTTCCGCCGCACCCACACCGGGGATTTCAAACCGTCACCTACATGCTTGAAGGCAAAATGTTGCACCAAGATTCCGTTGGTAACAAAGGTCTAATCGAAGCTGGCGGAATCCAATGGATGAATGCGGGTAAGGGTATTATTCATGAAGAAATGCCTCAGCACAGTGAAAAGGCGATGCGCGGATTTCAATTGTGGGTCAATCTGCCTGCGAGCGAAAAGATGTCAGCGCCCAACTATCAAGACATCCCTGCCAGTGAAGTACCGACAGTAAACACATCCGTTGCCGACGTGAAAGTGCTAGCTGGCAGCTATGGCGAAGCTACAGGCCCGGTAAATACTGCCGCAGTCAAACCCCTGTTTTTGGATCTATTATTCAAGCAAGCCGACAAACTTAGTATTCCCTTACCCGCCTCTCATCACGCCTTTGTTTATTGCTATGAAGGTCAACTCAAGATAGGAGAACAGGCTCTCGAAAAAGGCCAGTTGGGCGTGCTGCAAGACGGTGAGGAAGTTTTGATTGAAGCGCAAAATGCAGATTGCCGCGCTATTTTAGTGGCAGGCGAACCCATTGGTGAACCGGTTGTGCAATACGGTCCGTTTGTGATGAACACCGAGCAAGAGATCCATCAAGCCCTGACAGATTTTCGAAATGGGACCTTAGCGTAGATTTCTCAGCGTCAATCACGCCTCGGGGCCATCGACAGTAAACACCAGGTGCCTGCGCATGTCTTTCAACACCACGCCTTTTTTAAGCAGTGCGGCGCTTAAGCGCTTTTGCCATTTCTTTAATTCTGGCTCTGCTGCAGATAACGCTTGTGCATTCTCAAATTGAAAACGCAGCAAAATAGAACCTGGGAAATGGTGGTACTCCACGTCGAACCAGCATTGTACCATGCCCTGCAATTCTTCACGGCCCTGGGCTTCTATTTGATCAGCTACACTAAACAGCAGTGCTTGTTGCTTAAGTTGTACGCCTGAAAGCTTTTTCATTAGGACCGTTCCTCGATAACAATTTCTAAACTTTCTGTGGCGTCAGCACCTTCAATGGTCAGCCACATTTGTCCGTCTTGAATGGTCACTTGCATTTGCATCGAACGCTGAGCGGCAGCGGCCAGTCTGGAGGTCAATTCTTCTGGCAAGGTATATACAGACAAATTCTTTCTACTTTGTAATTTCCCTTTCTCTTTCTTCCACCAAACCTCAAAGCTGTTGTTGGCATAGGCAAAAATCCGCATCTGCTGGCTCTGATTACAGCCTTTTTTAATTCGCTGCTCCGACGGTTGGCCCAATTCAATCCACAATTCGATTTCATCGCTGAAGCTTTTTTGCCACAGATCTGGCACCTCATCATCAGACAAACCTTTTGTGAATTGCAATCGTTCGTGAGCATTGGCGATAAACGCGATAATTCGTAGCATCATACGTTCATCATTTTCAGAAGGGTGACGGGCTATGGTCAGGTTGTGGTCGTTGTAGTAGTTGCGATCCATATCACTAATCGATATGTCGGCTTTAAAAATGGTCGCTTTAAGTGCCATGGTGATCCTGGGTAGTCTACGATGGGAACGACGCTTGGTAAGTACAAATAGTTCGTCGGACCGCTCAGAGCGCTATACTACCAGTTATTTTTGACGTTCGTCCGCCACTTTGTGCGGAATGAATCAATCTAAATATTCTCCAAGCCACTTGGCTACTGACTTCACAAAACGAAACTCTTCGGCGGTAAATGGATCTCTTGGAGCGGCAGCAGAGAAATTGACAGTACCGATTGTCTGCCTACTTTGCGAAATGGGCGCGCCTATGTAAGACCCCAGTTTAAAGTTCACATAGCATGGGTGGCTGGCAATCTCACTATTGCCAGCATCATGAAAACCAACAGCGTCGTTGGCGCACAAAGTATGACAGCAATAGGTTTCACCGATTGGGAAGGTGGTACCAGGCTCAATCATGTCGGCCGGGCTTTTGGCATAAATAACGGTGTAAACTTCATTTTCTACCAGACTCACTAGGCCAATGCCTAATCCCAAAAGGTCTAAACCAAGCTCAAGAACAGATTCTATTTTTTCTTGTTTAGTCTTATTCAACTGGCAGTTGATGTTGTGAAAAGCGTTTTCCCAATCCATTGAAATTCCTAATCTGACTGGTATGAATTGGATTAAAGATTGTTGGGCGATTTATTGCAATTAGACTTTCGACTATGATCAACAGCCATAAGCCATAAGCAATTACGCTAGTAAGCTCTTGAAAAAGTTAAGTCAGAACTGATCTGGTCTTTTGTATAGTGATTCGGCGCAGGTCTTGACGGGAATAAGCAGCAGCCAGGGAATCCCGACTGCGTGCATCCGAAGGATCAGTTAAAAAACTGGTCAACTTCCTTTTCCGCTTCTTCTTTGCTTTTTCCGTAAGCCTTTTGGATTTTTCCCACTAATTCCGTTTTCTTACCATCAATCTGGTCAAAATCGCTGTCGGTCAATTTACCCCATTTTTGCAGCGTTTTTCCTTTCCACTCTTTCCAGTTGCCTTGTATGAAATCGTTGTTCATTTGAACCTCCATAATTGAGTTTGAAACGCATCAAATGAGATGCACTGTTATATACGCAATCATTGGACCAGCCCAAGAACATCTAAGAAGAAACCGGCATTTTATATCCTATCTTTATGATTTATATAAAAAAGAAAGGCAGATTTAAAAGCAGAGAATGGCTATATGGTTAGATTAAATATGGGCTTACAATTGGTTGAAGGGCACAATTTTCATGGCTTTGTAATTCTTACCTATTGAACATTGGTGTGACTCACCCACTCAGATGCTATTGGGTTTTGTCCCACGATATGCCCATCAAGCCAATTTTTTCGAATTTAAAGCCATACTTTTGCGCTTTGAGTCGAATAAAAGATTCGACTTGGGTCGCGTCCAATCCAAAGTGGGAAATATACGGACTGAAACTTACCTCTTGGGCCGATTCGAAAATGTACTGTACGCTTTTGCGTTTAGTTACAAAGGATACAGACTTTAATTCGCCCCACAGGATTTTCTGTAGTGATCCCAGTTCGAAGTAACTAATGCCTTTACCGTCCAATCTTAGCCAATCATTTTGATGCTTTTGCCAGCGTCGTCTGCTATGCAAAAAAAGCCACGGTCCAATGAGCAACATTGCGGGAAAAGAAAGTTGTCTAGCTTCTGTCCACTGCCCTTCAATAAAGTACTCATTGGTACCCCAAAGACCCAGCAAAAAGAACAACACCATCAAAATAGTCGCGAGAAGAACTTTATTCTGGAATCGCCCTTCAATAGTTTCAGGGATAATATCGCCCAACTCTTCGGGCAGTGCGTCATGCTCAATTTGCGCCATTCCGAGGTGCTTTTTGATTTGCTCAAATCGCTGAGGATAAGCGTCGCGATCGATGGCGTTATAAGCTTCTATCAATTCCTGTTTGGTATAGGAGGAATAATCTGGTTCCATTGCAATCCCCTTGAATATTGTCCCTTCATTCTTTTGTAGACCTAGTATCTAACGCAAACCTGTCAGGGTGCAATTTTTTTGTAATCTTTCATGGGTTTTGAACTCGCTGAGAAATTATTTCCGGCGAGCAAACAAGGCGATAGCCCAGGCACCTAGCCCCACCATGGCCGATATTGCGCTGGGAGCCCAATGGCTTTGGTAAATAGGTAAGATGGCAGAGATGATTAAGAAGGTCGCGCCCACTAGGGTGTAAAATTGGGTATGTTGATTTCGCAATAACTGCGCTTGCTGCTGCTCAAAATGCTGTTGCTGTAGCGCTGGAAGTTGTTTGACTTGCTTGAGGCTGTCGTAAACCAAATCGGGGATTTCTGGCAACTTTTCAGACCAAAATGGCAAATTGCCTTGGATCTTTTTCATCATCGCCATAAAGCCAATTTGCTCTTTCATCCAACGCTCCAAAAACGGTTTAGCCGTTTGCCATAAGTCCAACTGCGGATATAGCTGGCGACCTAAACCTTCGATATACAACAAGGTCTTTTGCAACAAAACCAATTGTGGTTGCACCACCATATTGAACCGTCGTGCGGTGTTAAACAATTGCAATAGCACATTGCTAAAGGAAATCTCTGCCAGCGGCTTTTGGAATATGGGTTCACATACAGTGCGAATGGCCACTTCAAAGGCTTCGATGTCGGTATCGGCGGGCACCCAACCTGAATCCACGTGCAATTCCGCAACCTTACGGTAGTCGCGATTAAAAAAGGCGATAAAGTTTTCTGCCAAATAGCGCTTATCTTCTCGATTCAAGGTACCGACAATACCGAAATCTATGGCGATGTATTGGGGATTTTGGGGATGCATGCGCGACACAAAAATGTTGCCCGGGTGCATGTCCGCATGGAAAAAGCTGTCGCGGAATACCTGAGTAAAGAACACCTCGACTCCCCGCTCTGCTAATAATTTCAAATCGGTATTTTGCTCGTGCAAGGCGTCCAAGTCGGAAATGTGAATGCCGTAAATACGTTCCATTACCATCACATTTTTACGACAATGATCCGAGTAAATGTGAGGCACATACAAGGCTTCGGAGTCTTCAAAATTGCGCCGCAATTGAATGCCGTTGGCCGCTTCCCTAAGCAGATCCAATTCTTCGACTATAGTTTTGCGGTACTCCTCAACCACCTCAACGGGGCGCAGTCGCTTTCCATCGGGTAGTAACTTTTGGGCAAAGTACGCCAAGGCCTGCAATAGCTCGATATCCGCATGAATGGTGTCGGCGATGTCAGGCCGAATGACCTTGATCACCACTTCTTTGTCATTGCTTTTAAGTCTTGCACAGTGCACTTGGGCGATGGAGGCCGATGCCAATGGTGTGGAGTCAAAGTCGACAAATAGTTCATCCAATGAAGACAAACCTAGTGCAGTTTTAATGATCTGTTCTGCTTGCTTTGGGTCAAAGGGTGGGACTTTGTCTTGCAATAACGCCAGCTCACGGGCGATGTCCGGGTGCAATAAGTCTTTTCGGGTGGAGAGCATTTGCCCAAACTTGATAAACACTGGCCCCAGACTTTGCAGTGCCAAGCGGATCCGTTCGCCCAGTGCTTTGTCTTTGTGCTGATTGCGCAACCAAAATTGACAGGCACGACCCACCTTGGCATACCACGGCAACCAACGATCGGGGATTAACTCGTCCAAACCGTGTTGCAACAACACCTGATTGATTTTGTAGAGTCGCATCACGCGCATTAGTCTGCCCCTTGGCTTTTGGCTGCTTGCTGTTCTAAGCGCTGCAAGCGTGCCTCAAAACGACTGACATCACTGCGCAAGGTGTTCACCTGCTGCGAGAAATTTGCCAGTGCAACAGGGTGCGCAACCACGCGCTTTTCCTCAACCAAGGCGTCACTGACGGTACGACCAACGTAGGTTAGATGTTTATGGACTCGTCCGGCAAAGGCTTTTGCGCCAGTCACTAAGCTGTGAGCCAACACATCGCCAGTGTAGGCGGACAACTGCTCTTCCCAATCGATATCAATCGACTTCATCCATTCGGAGAATTGCTGGGCAACTTGCATGTCTCCTTCTAGGGTCAGCTCATTTTGCTGGATCAGACGAGTCAATTGACTGGTGTCTTGCAGTTTGTCTAGTGTCGCCAACGACAAACCCAATTGGCAATCCGCTTCGATAGTGTCATGCAGTTGAGCTAACACTTCCACTCGCTGGGTAAACACAAACACCAAAGGCCAAGGCAATTCCTTAAGGGTGACCTTTAAGCGTTTGCCACTGAGGGGCTCAAGCTTGATTCGCGCCTGAGCATCCAGTTTAAGTAGGTGATTGAGGACCCGCTCAATCGCAGCGGTACACAGCTGAGCGGCAGGCATTTAGAATTTGAACCCTCTGTGCAGTGCCACGATGCCACCGGTCAAGTTGAAGTATTGGGTTTGCTCGAAACCCGCTTGCTGCATCATGGATTCTAAGGTGTCTTGATCAGGATGCATACGAATCGATTCGGCCAAATACTGATAACTGTCGGCGTCGTTGGCCACCAATTTGCCCATTTTCGGCAGCAGGTGGAATGAATATAGGTCGTAGGCTTTACTCAGCCAATCGTGCTGAGGCTTAGAAAACTCCAACACTAATAAACGGCCACCGGGCTTGAGCACGCGAAAGATAGACGCCAAGGCTTTGTCTTTGTCGGTCACATTGCGAAGACCAAAGGCGATGGTGACTAAATCAAAGGTATTGTCTGGAAAGGGCAAGGCTTCGGCATTCGCTTGCACATACTCAATATTGCCGACAATACCGTTGTTGCGCAGCTTTTCACGACCTACCGTCAACATGGCGTTGTTGATATCGGCCAACACCACTTGTCCCGTTGAGCCCACCATGCGAGAGAACTTGGCTGCCAAATCACCGGTTCCGCCGGCCAAATCCAGCACTTTGTGGCCCGCTCTCACACCACTACAGTCGATGGTAAATCGTTTCCATAGTCGGTGGATCCCCATCGACATCAAGTCGTTCATTAAGTCGTATTTGCCAGCCACCGAATGAAAAACATCGGCCACCATTGACGCTTTTTGCTCTTTGGCGACTTGCTTAAAGCCAAAATGGGTTTGTTCGCCGTCCTGTGAAGGCGTGCCTTGGGCTGAATTGGCGTCGTTATGTTCGCTCATATGCTGTCCTTTAACAAAGTGTCGCCAAGTTTACCGAAATAATCTGCCTGTGCCTACGCCCCAAGCCGAGCCAATTTGGCTCACAGCACATCAGGGTGCCATCACCACATTGTCACCGACGCTGTAGCTGATGATCTGACTGAGGGTTTGCAGCGGTAGGCCACTTTGCTTTTGCAATTCGTTAAATGCTGCTTGAATGGCCTGCAGGCTGCGCTTGGAAGTCACGCTACCGCTATAAACATGGCGCTGAGCAAAATAGGCACACACATCATTACTGAGCAAAAAGGTATCTTTACCGATCGCGCGAAGCCCATAGGGCCCAGTATTGCCACCGAGTCTGGCACCGTGCTTTTTCAGATAAGCCCACAATCCAATGATGTCGTCGCTCGGCCAATTTGCCACGAAGCGTGCGAAGCTGCCGTGCTCCCGACCTACCATGTCGATCATGATGGCGTTGTCGCGAATGGTTTTCACCTTGTTGAAGTTGCGAATGATGCTAGGATCTTGCGCCTTTTGCTCAAGCATTTCGTCAGGCATCAACAGAATTTTTTCGATGTCGAATTGAAAAAACACCCGCTCAAAGTCAGGCCACTTGTCCCGCACTACCCGCCAAACAAATCCCGACTGAAAGACCTTTTTAGTAAATTCAGCCAAGAAGCGACTGTCGGGCACCGACTCCAGCTCTTCTTTGCTCAAAGGCTGCCCCAGCAACTGTTGCAGTCGTCGCGGCCCGCCCTTGCGCTCGCAGGCACGCTGATACAACTTCTCAAAGGGTTCCAAATGGCTCACGATGACTCCTTATGCAGCAATGCCACTGTGTCGCAACAAGGCATCGACATTGGGTTCCCTTCCTCTGAACGCGACAAACAATTCCATCGGCTCTTTACTGCCGCCCATCTCCAGAATATTGCTTAAGAAATCTTGGCCCACTTGCGGGTTGAAAATACCTTCTTCCTCAAAACGACTGAAGGCGTCGCAAGAGAGCACTTCAGCCCACTTATAGCTGTAATATCCGGCCGCGTAGCCACCCGCGAAGATATGCCCAAAACTGTTTTGGAAGCGATTAAAGGCAGGGGGAACGACCACCGCAACCTGTTCACGGATTTGGTTTAGGAAGCTTTGCACATCGACCGGAGATTGCGGGTCGTATTCCTCGTGCAAACGGAAATCAAACAAGCTGAATTCCAATTGACGCAGCATTTGCATAGCCGATTGATAGTTGCGAGCGCTGAGCATCTTATCGAGCAAATCCTGTGGAAGAGGTTCGCCAGATTGATAATGTCCGGAGATGAAAGCCAAAGCTTCGGGCTGCCAGCACCAGTTTTCCAGAAACTGACTGGGCAATTCCACCGCATCCCAAGCCACACCGTTGATCCCCGACACACCAGACACATCGATCTTGGTGAGCATGTGGTGGATTCCGTGACCAAACTCATGGAATAAGGTGATCACCTCATCGTGGGTGAACAACGCAGGCTTGTCACCCACCGGCCCATTGAAATTACAGGTCAGGTACGCAACGGGATATTGCACGCTGTCGTCTTCCAAGCGTCGGCGCACCTGACATTCGTCCATCCAAGCGCCACCGCGTTTTTTCGCACGAGCATACAAATCAAGATAGAAGCTGCCACGCAACGAGCCTTGCTGGTCGACGATGTCGTAATATTTGACGTCTTTGTGCCAAGTATCCACGCCTTGACGCTCGATGATGTCCACCGAATACAGACGTTTAACCACTTCAAATAGGCCAGAAATGACTTTCGGCTCGGGGAAATAGGGCCGCAACTGCTCGTCAGAGATGGCGTAGCGCTGCTCTTTGAGCTTTTCACTATAATAGGCCATATCCCAAGCGTTGAGCTCGGATTGACCGTATTGCTCTTGGGCAAAATCTCGTAGTTCCTGTAGGTCTTGTTCGGCCTGTGGTTTGGAGCGCTTTGCCAAGTCCATCAAAAATTGGTTTACCTGGTCCGCCGACTGCGCCATTTTGGTTTCGATGGACAATTCAGCGTAGTTGTCGAAACCCAGCAAATTGGCAATTTCATGGCGCAGCGCCAAGGTTTCTTCGATGATTTGAGTGTTGTCCCATTTGCCACCATTCGGGCCCTGCTCTGACGCGCGAGTGTTGTAGGCAATGTACATTTCTTTGCGCAGCTCAGCATTGTCGGCATAGGTCATCACGGGCAAATAGCTGGGAATATCCAAAGTGAACAACCAACCCTCTAAGGATTCCTGTTCGGCCAATTGGCGAGCTGCATCCAGCGCCGACTCAGGCAGACCTTTCAATTCGTTGATGTCGGTGATGTGTTTGCGCCAGCCTAAGGTGGCATCCATTACATTATTACTAAAGGTAGACGACAGCTCTGAAAGACGGCTTTTGATCTCGCCATAGCGTTGCTTTTTGTCATCTTCCAGCGCCACACCAGATAGGGTGAAATCTCGAATAGCATTGTCGATGACTTTGCGCTGGGCTTCAGAAAGGGTGCTAAAGGCTTCGCTTTGTTGAATGCTCAGATACGCCTGATATAGGCCTTTGTGTTGCCCAACCCAGGTACCGTAGGCAGATAACAATGGTAAACAAGCATCGTGAGCTTCTCGGAGGGCATCGCTGCTGACTACTGAGTTCATGTGGGAGATAGGCGACCAAAGGCGACTGAGCTGGTCATCGACTTGGTCGATGGGAGCAATCAGATTTTCCCAGTCGTATTGCTCTTGTTTGAGAACCTGTTCTATGGTCTCTTTACACCGTTGTATTGCTTGTTCCACCGAGGCCACAATATTTTGTGGTTCAATCTGGCTAAATTTAGGCAAGGTTTCAAGGTTTGACTGGGACAGTGCGGTCATAAGGCCTCTTTGCTGGTTATAAACGTCATTACAGGCAAAGGTGAGGGCAAACAAGCAGAAATACAAGTACCGTTTTCACGGTCTGATGAGCAAATGCTTCATCTGACCCAAGCGATTTAGCGCTTTTTGCGCAGTTAAGTTACATTGGTAGCATAACGTCACGCCTACCCAAACAGGAGTTTACATGGCAGATTTTGATTATATTTGTATCGGTGCCGGCAGCGGCGGGATTGCATCGGCCAATCGGGCCGCCCGCTATGGCCAGCGAGTCGCGATCATTGAAGCAGGCCCCATTGGTGGTACCTGCGTGAACGTGGGATGCGTACCGAAAAAAGCCATGTGGTATGGCGCTCAAGTAGCCGAAGCGATACACAAATATGCGCCCGATTATGGCTTTGACGTAAAGGTTAATGGCTTTAATTGGGAAACCTTGATCCAATCCCGGGATGCATACATTGAGCGGATCCATGGCTCCTATGGACGAGGTTTTGAGAACAACAAAGTCACCGTAATCAAAGGCTTTGCCCGCTTTGTGGACAAGAACACCGTTGAGGTAGACGGAAAGCGCTATACTGCCAATCATATCCTCATCGCTACCGGCGGACGCCCCAACAAAGATAACATTCCTGGTGCAGAGCATGGCATCGATTCCAATGGCTTTTTTGCCTTAAAAGAGCAGCCCAAACGGGTGGTGGTGGCTGGAGCTGGCTACATTGCCGTTGAATTGTCCGGTGTGATGCACAGTCTAGGCAGCGAAACTCACTTGATCGTGCGCAACAATGCACCGCTAAGAAACTTTGATCCTATGATCACCGACACCCTGACAGAAATTATCCGTCAGGAAGGCCCCAAGTTACACACCCATCATGTGGTGCGTGAAATCATCAAAAATGACGACCAGAGTCTGACCGTGGTGCTCACCAATGGCGAGCGGATTGAGACTGATTGCTTTATCTGGGCCATTGGCCGTAGTCCGGCAAACGATAATATCGGCTTGGAAAACGTCGGTGTGGAGCTAGACGAAAAAGGTTATATCAAAGTTGATAAGTACCAGAACACCAATGTTGATGGCATCTACGCGGTGGGCGATTGCATTGGCAAAGTGGAACTGACGCCTGTGGCGGTTAAAGCGGGACGCTTGCTATCGGAGCGCTTGTTCAATGGTCAAACTGACGCCCATATGGACTACGAATTGATCCCTACGGTGGTCTTCAGTCATCCCCCCATTGGCACCATCGGATTGACCGAACCTCAAGCCGTCGCCAAGTATGGTGAAGACAACATCAAAGTCTATAACAGCAGCTTTGCAGCCATGTACACTGCAGTGACCTCCCATCGCCAGATCACTCGCATGAAGTTGATTTGCGCAGGCAAGGAGCAAAAAGTGGTGGGCTTACACGGCATCGGTTTTGCTATGGATGAAATCCTCCAAGGCTTCGGCGTCGCCATGAAAATGGGTGCAACCAAGGCCGATTTCGACGCCTGCGTGGCCATTCACCCCACCAGTGCCGAAGAGTTTGTCACCCTCTAGATTTAAAAAAATAAATGGGATCCCTCAGGCTCTGACCCCAAATTAATTAAGAGCAACAAAAAAGGGGCTTAAAAGCCCCTTCAATCTTTCTAAATCTGGTTGCTTAGCGAACGCGGCGTCTCAAAGACAAGCTCATCAAAGCCAAGCCAAGCAGAGCAAGCATTGAAGGCTCAGATACTTGCGCCACTTCAACGCTAGTACGCAACCAAATGGTTTCGCCTGACGTTCTGTTGGTGGCATCCCAAATCCAAGTGGCATCAGAAGCGGCATTCACTCTGCTACCCCAAACTCCAGAACCGTATTGGCCGTATTCAGTCGCATTGCTGATGAAGTCGCCAGTTGTACCGTTGAACACTTCCCACTGAGCGTTACTGTAGATGGTTTCTGCGCCATTGTAGATGGTAGCCAAGAATGCCGCAGGGTTAGTTCCACCAGAAACAAAGTTGTTAACCTCAAAAGCCAACCAATAAGTGCCGCCAGCTAACTCAGGAAATGCGTGGCTGGTCATTTGCTGCCAGTTGTTCAAACCAGAAAGGTTGGTTGGGATCTCGTAACCTGCTGCAAAATTGGTACAAGTTTGATCTTCACAGATACCACCAGAAAGAAGTTGATTGTCAACTGTTAGGTCAATGGTGATCAAATTGGCGTTTGCAGTGAATGATGCTGAAACCAAAAGTATGGCTGAAGCGATGATACGGAATACAGATTTGTTCATAGTTACCTCTTAATGAACTTTTAAAAAGTGATACAAGCCCTCTTAAGCAAAACCTAAGCCAATTATTATTTATCATTATATTTCATATATTTACTTGTAATTTTGGTTGCTTAACAACCTGGTGTGTAAAGATATCAGACATTGAAACAATTGACTTTTGCGGTGCAGGCAAGCACTGAACAGTTACCAATACCGAGAAGAAGCTCATCCTCAGATTAGTAGGCCAGAGACCATTGGCGCTGAAATCTTAGCTTCTTGCATTTTGACTAAACTAACATTGCAAAACAGATTAGAATGCCCCTTGTACACCACTGGTCAACTTGAATTAGCATGAAAATTTTTAAAAACCCCAAAGCGACATTAAAAAGCTTGTATGGCGAATATTCCATCGCTGTGCTGGGGAACATTGTCGCGGTTTCTGCCAAAGGTATGGCAGATAAGAGCGCGATTGAGCGTTATGGCCGAGATATGATCGAGGTCATCTCCAAGTTTGAGGGAGACAAATGGGCGTTTTTAGGGATCTTGCATGGGTCCGCTCTGCTCACAAAAGAAGGCGAGTTGGAACTGCAAAAATCCATCGAATGGCGCGCCGCTCATGGCATGGCGATGGGTGCATTGGTCACCGGTGAGACGACAATAGAAGCGATAGTGCAATCGCAGTTTGAGCGTATCTACCAACGGGCCGGTTTACCTCTTGGAGTATTTAGCGACGAAGACGACGCACTGGCTTGGCTTGCGCAACAGGGTTTTAAAACGGAATAGTCACAGTAGGTCAGGTCACAGAAAGTTAGAACCAGACCTGTTACTTCTCGACTTAATCTGAGCACCACGGCTTTTAAATTCAGCGACACTCAGACTATGCTAGATCAAGTTGTCAAATTGACGGTAAACTGGGTGTTGCTTTGTTATTTAAAAGGATTCAAATGTTCATACGGATATGTATTTTTGCGCTTTGGGGCCTGTGTTCAACGGTAGCAGCTGAACAAAATCTGCTGGATGAAGCAAGGGAGGCATTCGCTTACGTATATAGCGATGCCGTGCAAAAGTTACCATACAATGAACTTGACTTAACTGCCTTAGAGCATTCTGCAGGCTTGTTAGACAAAGTCATTGAAAAATATAATTTTCCCAGTGACGACGAAATTGCTTACCACCAAGCACTTATACATGCCATTCTCATACTCAATTTTGCAAGAATCGAACTTGATCAAAAAGTTCACATCGATCAATTGGAAGCCGGTCTAAACAAAGTCAATTTGCTGCTAGAAAACAATCCGAATATTACCGATTTTGGCGATTTATTGTTTCACTCAGGTCACATCGCTCGATTCCTTTTGGAGGATCCCATCTCGGGCTATCACTATTGGCATCAATGCGCTGAACAATCTCATGCAGGTTGTATGAATATCCTAGCGTTCAACTACTTTACCGGTGGCCGTGGAATTCGCCAAGACATTGAAAAATCCTATGATTGGCACATTAGAACCTACATGACCGAGATTAACTACCATTGTGCAGGTGTTTACTCTGCGAGAATGGCCAGACAAATGTTGTTTTTCTTTCCTGAGTTGTCAGAGAGTAAGCAGTGGCGAGATTGGACGCCTGAAATTCTCGAATTGATTGAGCAATTGGAAGCTAAGTACCCGGGTGAAAGCAACAATATGTGTGGCAAAGCTCAAGTGTTAATGGACGCGTACCTGTATGAATTTCACGAGGGTAAAACTGAGAATTTAGAATTACTCTCGCAGGCTAAGGAAATTATTGACGGTCTCGAGACCGCTGAAGATGACAATACTCCAATAGACGCATTTAAGCTAATCGGTACTTCGGACTTCTTTGACAAGTCTCTAACCTTACTACAAGAAATTCGCGACCCCGTGGCAAAATGCACTATTGGCTTTCGCCACATCATTTATTCTCAGGCATTGCAAAATAGAAAACACGCTGAAGCGATATTTTCACTTATATCGGGGTTAGATTTGGAAATGTGCGACGACAAAATTACCACCTACGAACTTTTGCAAACCAAAGGAATCTGGTAGGTCAAAAGGGCCAAGCAGAAAAGATACTAGTTATTGGTTGTTTTGCTTGCACAACAGGTGTGGCTGACCGTGCGCCATATCGAGTATCTCTTGAGTTGCTCGCTTTGCCGCTTCCACTTCCCCATGTTGCTTAAAGTTCTCTAGCCACTCAAGCACCAAATCTTCGTTGGAATTCATAAAAGGTGAAATCCGTAAAAAGTTGTCAAGCACGCCCTCACTTTTAATCTTTTTCCAAACACGGTCATCCACAGGTTGAAATTGATAGTCGTGGTTGGTGTCTGCCACCATCTGTTGTAGGTTGATGCCGAAAAACACGTTGGACAGCTCTTTGCTTTGAATCGCCAGAGTTTTGCCGGTCTGAAAACACAGATCGACAGCAGCAAGCTCTTGATTATGTTTCTTACACCAATCAAAGATGGCGACTATCGCACTGGATTTGGCCGCTTCTTTGCCAAGAGCAGAGATGATTGCCGAATGAGTCACCTCGCCTTCTGCTTGTTGGGTCATATTCAAGAAATCGCTAATACTTTCTGCAAATGGACTGCCAAAATGCGAAGTGCGATTGAGCCTTTGCAAGGCATGTATTACATCCTCGTCATTGCCATTGCGAGCTTGATAGGCGGCCAGATTTAACCAAATCGTTCCATCGTCGGGGATCCCGTCAAGAGACTCTGCAATGAGACTTTTATCACAATACTCGACGGGCGCTTCTATCCCGCAAAGTCGCAACCACTCGCGCATCACCTGGGGATTACCAGGATAGTTCCGTTGATAATTTTGCAATGACGTCAAGCGTTGACGTGGTTCACCGCCATATAAAGCATAATAATACTGGTCATCTTGTTGCGTGGAATCCTTGAGCTTGCTGAGGAAGTCATCAATTCTGGCTTCTGATGCGAGTTCGACTTCCTGTTGGGGTGCTTCACAGTCGCTTAGTAACGAGTCGACTTCGTCATCCTTATCGAGCTCTAACAGTTCGCTTTGCCTGTCAATTGTTTTATCGGCCAATTCAACGGGTAAAGAATAGGTTTGGGCTTCTTCAGGAGTGGATAACTGTTCGGTCTCGACTGAGGATGAATCGTCAGCAAAGTGAACTGATGGCCATTGCAGCACTGCGACAATGATCATCAATAACAATACAATCCACGCGACCCATGCTTTGCCCTGTGATTCCCAGCTCTTCAAGTTCGATCGCTCCTGATTACCTTCGTTTCTGAGTATCAGACTATCACTATTTACCCACAATTCAGAGTGCTCGCTTTCCTCACAATAAGAAACATTTACCCCCGCGACATCGCCACAACAATGGGGTAAAGTGGCCGTACCGGAAATAAAACTCTAAAAACAACAAGGACCTAACGACCTATGAAGACCTTTTTTAAATGGACAGGCATTGTATTGCTGTCTGTGATTCTCTTAGCGGCGGCGTTCGCTACCCATGAATGGAAAGCGGACAAGCCCTTCTCTTTCCGTTTGTTCCTTGACAGAACCATGCTCAAAATAGCCCTTGAAAGCCCCGAAACTTTGACCTCTTTGGGTGTTTTGGAAAACATTGGGATCACTGGCCACAATGCGCATTTGGACGACGCCAGCGAGGCCAGTGCGGACGAAATGATCGCGTCCTTGAAAGAAGCGAAACAGACCCTACTTTCCTATGCCGATGAGGACTTAGATGAGAGTCAGCGTTTATCCAAAGAAATCGCTTTATATTTGATGGACTCTTTGGATGAGTTTGAGACTTATCGCTACCACAACTACCCATTCAACCAGATGTTTGGTGTGCAAAGTAACTTTCCGAGCTTTATGGATGCACAACATCGTATAAGTGATGTGGAAAGTGTTGAACATTATGTTTCTCGTTTGAGTGAAAGCCAACGTTACTTTGCACAGCATATGGAAAACTTGGTGATTCGCGAACAAAAGGGGATCATTCCGCCCAAATTCGTGATCCAGCGCGTGATTGATGAAATGCAGAACTTTGTCGACACGCCGGCTCAAGAAAACATTCTGTATTCTTCTTTAGCCAAGCGCATCAAAGAAAGTGAGCAAATCACCGATGAGCAAGCGGCTCCGTTACTTGAGCAAGCACAAGCACAAATTGAAAACACAGTTTATCCTGCTTATCGCAGCATCATTGAATACTTTACCCAACTTCTGCCTACAGCCACCGACGATGATGGATTGTGGCGTTTGCCTGGTGGTGACGGTGCATATAAGTTGGCGCTACGCTTCTTTACTACGACCGATATGAGCGCCGATGAAATCCACCAATTGGGCTTGTCGGAAGTCGACCGTATACAGTCAGAAATTCTCGCGATACTGGAGTCTGAAGGCTACGACACAAGTAACGGCTTTACCCAAGCTATCGACACCATGTCCCAACAACCTCAGTTTTACTATGAAGACAGCGATGAAGGTCGCGAACAAATTCTGGCTGACTATCAAAAGATTTTGGACGAAATCGATGCTGGTTTGGGCGATGCCTTCCTAGTGCGTCCCAAAGCAGGCATGGAAGTCAAACGCATTCCATTGTTTAAAGAAAAGACTTCACCGGGCGCTTACTATCAGAGACCATCGATGGACGGTTCACGCCCCGGCGTGTTCTTTGCCAACTTATACGATATCAAAGCCACGCCCAAATATGGTATGCGCACCTTGGCGTATCACGAAGGCATACCCGGTCACCATTTCCAAATCGCCATCTCTATGGAATTGGAAGGTCTGCCGATTTTCCGAACCCTGTCTCCCTTTACAGCCTACACCGAGGGCTGGGCACTTTACACCGAGCAATTGGCTTGGGAGTTAGGTTTCCAGAATGATCCCTACGACAACATCGGTCGATTACAGGCTGAGCTATTTAGAGCGGTGCGTTTGGTTGTCGATACGGGTATCCATGCCAAACGCTGGACCCGCGAGGAAGCCATTGAGTACATGCTCAATAATACGGGTATGGCGAAATCTGACGTAGTATCGGAAATAGAGCGCTATATAGTCCTACCTGGGCAAGCAACGGCCTATAAAGTGGGCATGATTAAGATCCTAGAAGTGCGCGAGAAAGCCAAACAAGCTCTGGGTGACAAATTCTCATTAGGCGAATTCCACGATGTAGTGCTGAAAAACGGTGCTGTACCTTTGGATATTCTTGAGCGATTGGTAGATCAGTATATTGCTGACAAACTCGCCGCCAATTGATCACCTCTGTGATACAGAACTAGCCCTGCAACTGCAGGGCTTTTTTATGCAATTGCGAAAAACTTTCCAGACTTACAACCTCCCATTTGAGAGGCTTTTCGGGATTTGCCTCTGTATGCTGCGATGAGGCAATCTAAAAGCAATAAAAACCAGTAATGATTAGACTGGTCACTGTGAAACTGATGCCTATGAATTGCAAAATCGCACTGATTGTTTTGTTAACAGGAATGTCTATGAACGCCTTTGGTTTGCAACTATTAAAAAGTGATAGCTGGATAAGCATTGATGACAGAGTGATGGGCGGAGTTTCCAAAAGTCAGATGCTCTCGGACGGTGATACCCTAGTTTTCACAGGCACCTTATCACTGGAAAACAATGGCGGATTTGCGTCGGTTAGAAGTCTAATAACGCTCAAAGATGCAGAACCGAAATCTCTGCTTCGTATCACGGTCAAGGGCGATGGAAAAGCTTATCAGCTGCGGTTCCGCACCGATCGCTACATGGATGGTGTTGCTTATGCAGCTTCTTTTGAAACCACGAAAGATGAGCTTGTAGAAGTAATATTCAAACTAGAAGACTTTTTCCCCGTTTGGCGCGGTAGGCGACTCGACAACATTAAACCCTTGGCATGGGACGAGGTATCACAAATTGGACTGATGATTACTCAAAAACAAGCTGGCGAGTTTCGCTTAGAGGTCAAAGAAATAGAATGGTTAAATTCGTCATCTTTGTGACTTTAACACTACCATTGTCTATTGATTTTTTACTTAGCGTAAGCGTAACTGCAAACCCAACCACAACCAGCGAATGCTCGAATTTGTGGGTTCCATATAATTTATCGTCGTTGGAAACTAGGCCTCTTTGTTTGCTGTAATCTTCTTAAAAAGTTCGCTAAAACGGTACTTAAATGGATAGTGCTGCGCCGTCTCCACACCGGCTAAATAAGCAAGGTATGTACAAACCAGCCAGACCCATCCATTCATCATCTCGATTTCTTTCATCCAAAAATTAAACCACACGAAAGCGTCGACTAGATTCATGATGGCGTCGATAAACAAGTTGACCAACATATTGATGGAAATGCTGCTAAAAAGCTGGGAAAGATTGAGGGAAAACAAGCGCCCAAAAAAGCTGATAATTTGCCCCACCTCGATATACATGTAGGTAACAAAGGCCATTAACCCATAAAAACCACCTCCAAAATAAAGCCACTTATCAATAACATGCTGACTAGGACTTTTTCTGAAATCAAACCCCTTCTTTTCAGATTTATACTGTTTCTTCATGTTCTTTATCGCACTTTTTAAACTCTCTTGGTCAGAGAATCCTTCGATGCGCTTAGACAGGATGGCTCTGCTGAACATCACGTGGGTAATCAGAAATATTGGCAGAAAAGCAAAAAAGAAAAGACGTAACGATTCAATAAACATGACATTGTCGAACAGTGGTTATATGTCACCACATTAGGGCAGATCGTCGTTTGATTCAAGAATTCCGCTAGTATTGCAAACGGTGTCCACCGGAATGAATGAGATAATCCACCGATAATTGAAAGACTCTAGGTACTTTTTTACACACCTGTTCGGACAGTCACTACATGCGACATTAATGCGACAGTCACCCAATTGACGTATTGTTTATGCTGCGTTCCAGCTAAATTCGGCACTGGTGACAACTTATGCCGCATCAATATTTTGGAGAAAACGTACATGAACAAGCAAGATGATAGAGCTACTCAACACTTTGCCTATTTTGGCTTTATCCTAGTGGGAATTATTAATGTAGCCTTTTTCGACAGTTATGCACTGGGGGCGTGCTTAATTACCCTCGCCATTATCTTTGAGCCTTTTGGCCAACATTTAAAGTGGCAAGAAAAGCCCATTTCACAGAAACTACAGATCTTGGGACATCTCGCTGTCGCGCTTGCTCTCATCGGCTATGCATTGTTTGTTTTAGTAAGGTAAATTGACTATGAACTCCGTAACTGAATCAAAGCGCAATAATTCGAACCTTCGACAATGGAATAGTTACTTTGACTTGGACGAACATACCATACGTGTGTCGGGCTCAAATTTATCGGGTCGTGAATACGTCTATATTGATGATGTACTCGTCACAAAGAAACTGAATTGGACATTTAAGTCGGTTCATTCGATATCTTTGGATGGTGAACACTATGAAATCACCATTGAATTGCTTTCGATTTTGAAGCCGAAAATCCATATCACACTCTGTAAAGAGGGAAACAAAGTAGATGAGGATTTCATTTTCATTCGGCCACAGCAGGAACAGAATCCCGTTAAACAAATCGCAGTAACACTAATATTGCTTGGTTTGGGTATGATTTGCGGCTATCAGACCGCCTCTTGGTTGCTGGGGAATTGACATGCAACTGAACGTTACTAAGGTCAAAGACCTTCGCCAATCCAAGGGTTGGACACAGCAACAATTAGCAGATGTTGCCAGCTTGAGTCTGCGGACGGTGCAAAGAATCGAAAACCAAGGAGTTGCCTCAAACGAATCGGTTAACGCATTGTGCGCAGTCTTCGAAGTAAAAAGAGTGGATATTCTTACTCCCGAAGAGTCCGAATCGCTTCAGACCGTGGCACAAAAATTTACGCTCAGAACCCAGATCGCATTTATTCTAATATTTGTCTTTGGCATCGGCGTCGGCAGCATCACGACCTTTGTGATGAGCGCACCGTGACGGCGGCAAAGCAGTCAAGACAAGCCTGAATGACGTCTTTTGGCGCGATGTCATCAATTCGGTCTTTGGCAACTAACACTTGCTTCGCCTCACTTGGGCACCAAAAAGCGGTTTTCTGACGCATCAGTACCACCTGATCGGTGCCCAACACAGCGGCGAAATGGATAATGGCTGTCTCAACGCTTAACACTCCATCCACTTGGTCAATGGTGGCAGCCAACTCGTTGACGCCTTCAGTTGCGGTGTAGGGGACGACGTTGATCTGTCGCTCCTTACGCAATGCTTTAACTTGCTGATTTACAGCCGCTAAATGATGAGGTGGCGTATTGACGATGAACAGCCAATTTGGTCGTTTTTCAGCTAGCCCACAGATGACTTTGCTTAGTTTTTCCCAACTATAATCCCGCTTGGACGTCGTCGATATGTTGTTGATCAGCAGAGAGAAGTCGCTATTGTGCTGAGTGTGCCATTCGTGGATGCGTTGTTGTGCGCGATTCTGCATTGATGTATTCAAACTGAGCGGCAGCCAGTTCGAATGCATCTGGGTTCCGGTCAAATCACTAAACTGTTGGCGATAACGCTCGCGAATTGGAGTGGTTTTATCAGACTTGGAGTGAACAATAACGTGGTCGAGTTTTCCCAAGAACAGCAATTCATCCACTTTCCAGAATTTTTCACCAATCACACCGGCACAGAATTGTCCTTTGCCGGCTATTTTCTTGGCATGTTTCGCAAATTTGCGACTGCGAGCAGTAGCAATAAAGATTACGATGTCATAGTGCTGCTTTTTCCCTTTGCTGATGAAAACTTCTCGCTGCTTGGCACTCTTTGCAATGGGATATATTTGATTAACAAAGGATTCTTGAGCAATCCAATTGCTCAAAAAATCAGAGCGAGCGTCGTGGAAAGACTTCTTTTTATCGCGAAAATCATCAATCCACACATCCAGTTGTAGATGGGGGTAAGCCTGTTTAATCTGTGATAGAAACCCGCGCTGATACAAATAGTCGCCGAGCGCCATATGGGACATAAACAGCACTTTTTTAGCTGACTCAAAACGCGATTGGATTGATATCTTCTGGTTCAATGAATGTACCTAACTCGTTAACCCTTTGACAGGCGCTAACGATGGTCAATCATTGAGAAATAATGATGAAGATCCGGTGACAGTTTTATGAATGATCGTCTGTATTGGGGAATCTTCCTAAGGCCGACTCATGGTTGCATCATCTCCCAAAAATCATCAGCCAAGCTGACTTTGGGGCGTTCAACGATTCGTCCCAACTCTTTGTGCTGATCTTTGACAATGATTGTGGCGGTGTAGCGCAAATTGTATTGCACTGCGATCCCGTTCGGATCGGCCTTATTGTAGTCAACGGCCACCAATTGCACTGTGTCGAGTTTGACCCCTGACCGATCAATCAGCTTCAGCAAGCGCGGTACTTCTCTCTCACTGTCATGACACCAAGTACCAAATAACACCACTAGTGATTTACCTTCTAGTGTGCGCATCTTATCAAGTGCATCTTCACTGGGTTCACTGCGATGATATTCCTCAGCAAAAACAGGATAGGTAGCAAGCAGATCTGCAGAGGTAATCTCGCCAACGTGAAGCTCAGGACGATGGGTTGATGAGTGTTGTGCGGTTGAGCTTGCGCAGCCTAAAAAGCATAAGGCGGTGACGATCAAAAATGTAATTCGTAGCATCGGGTGTTAGTCCTGATTGGGTTTGATATCTATTTGCTGAGTATGTTCAATAACCACTTGCTGCCCTCTCTCGCTAAAGTAAGGCCGCTGGGTAAAAATGAGTTTTTCGGGTACTTTTTCTGGGACATGCACACCAATAGTGTGAGCCGCGTTGATTACGGTGTCCAGAATCAAATTTCCCTCGTCTGAATAGTAAAACCAATAAGGCGGATAAGCGTGATGGCTCAACCGCCCTTGCCAATGACTTTGATGAGGTTGGTAGTGACTTTGCCGAGGATCTGCATCGCCCATATGCATCACTGTTAATGGCGAGTCAGAATTTGGATGAAAGGTAACTCGATACACTAAATTCTCAACTTCAGCTCGGCTCGGCCAACCGGCGTGAGGAATGCGCACAGCCTCAAACAATAAATCATCCCATTCCACCCGTTGTGCTTGATCGCCAAAGTCCAGTGCAAAGCCTATCAGTTGCTCTGCAGGGATTTCATTTGAACTTGTTTGGATAACTTGTGCTATCGCTTGTTGAGGCGCAATTAGCTTGGTGTTGGGAAAACGAGTTAGGTAAGTCACGATGTCTTCGGCAGAAAAATGATCGTCATGGGCATGAGATATCAAAATTGCAGAAACGTTGTCGAAAGGTGCATCGCCCTGCATCATAGCTTGATGGGTATCGTGGCTAACCATTTGATATACGCCAAAGTGCTCGTGGAAGAAAGGATCGAACAAAACTTTCTTGCTTTGGTGGGCAACCATCAAGGCTTCGTTTGCCAAGTAAGTGACTGCCCCATCATTTTGTTGGTGGGCAGGATGACTCAGAGCATATGTGCCATTGGCCCCAATCAGCAAAACCAACACTCTCAAAGATAATGCAAGCCAACGTTTCATACTTTATGCCTCACTAGTTGTCATCCCCGCAACGCTCACCAGTTGTCATCCCCGCAATGCTCACCAGTTGTCATCCCCGCAATGCTCTTGGGCGGGGATCTTTATCCACATTCCTCAAGATTTACCAGATCCCGGCCAAAAAGCACGCCGGGATGACATAAGGGGCACGCCGGGATGACATAATACATAAATTTCTGATAATTAAATGCGCAAATTACCTGCAATTGACTAACCTTTCATATTAAGATGTTGCCAATCAAGTCAAAGACTTAAGTAGCCAATGAACGATACATTTTTGTTTGCCGAAGATACCCACGAAGAAGAGCACGAGTTTGAAGCCAAGTGGAAAATTTTGGTGATCGATGATGAACCGGAAGTTCACAATATTACCAAGATAGTCCTCAAAGACATCAGTTTTGAAGGTGGCGGGCTTGAGTTGGTAAGTGCCTACTCAGGTGCTGAGGCAAAGGAATTGATGCATGTGTCGGGTGATGAGTTTGCCGTGGCAATAGTTGATGTGGTCATGGAATCCAATCATGCTGGGCTGGATTTCGTGAAATGGGTCAGAGAAGAATTGAACAATCATAAGATTCGACTCATCTTGAGAACTGGCCAACCCGGAGAAGCACCAGAAGAAAGTGTCATTCGCGACTACGACATCAACGACTACAAAAACAAAACCGAACTAACCGCGCTGAGACTCAAAACCACTTTCTACTCTGCCCTGCGTGGATATCGAGACATTTTAATCATCGAGCGTCATCGGCAGGGATTAGAAAAGATTATTTCAGCGACTTCGGTATTCATCGAATGTGACACCCTACCTCAATTTGCCTCCGCAATTTTACGCCAAGTCGCATTAGTGCTTGGAATAGACGAGAAAGCCATCATCTGCTGCGCCGCTGCAAAAGACGCCAAAAGTTCACCAACGGGTGTCAATATTCTCGCACTGAATCAAAGTACCTTTGAGAATAACAACAACAAAATTGAGTTGCCAGAAGAGGTTAACGAACGATTGAGAATGGCACTCGAACAGAAACATTCCATCTACGAGAAAGACTACTTTATTGGCTACTTCACGACAAAACGAGGTAATGAGAATCTGCTGTATGTAGCGCAAGATCATAGCTTGGAGCCGATGCAGCATAATTTGTTGGAATTTTTCGCCAATAACATCGCGGTTGCTCATGAAAATCTCAAGCTTCGAGATGTGATCAAAGAGTCGCAAAAAGAATTGTCTTATGTGATTGGTGAAGCCGTGGAGATGCGCAGTAAAGAAACGGGCAGTCACGTCAAGCGGGTTGCCACCATCAGTCATATGCTAGCAGTCATGTACGGGTTGCCTGACTATGACGCGGAGATGATTAAGCTCGCCTCTCCTCTACACGATGTTGGAAAAGTGGGGATCCCCGATTATATTCTGAATAAGCCGGGTAAACACACAGAAGAAGAATGGCAAATCATGCGGCAGCACGCTGAAATTGGTTACACCATGCTATGTAAATCGGACAACCCAATATTGCAGATGGGTGCCATCATCGCCCACCAGCATCATGAAAAGTGGGACGGCAGTGGATATCCAACTGGGCTGAGCGGCAAACAAATTCACATAGCCGGGCGAATTACCGCGTTAGCCGATGTATTTGATGCTTTAGGCAGCAATCGTTGCTACAAAAAAGCTTGGCCAATCTCAGACATTGTTGAGCATTTGAAGCAATCCAGCGGCAGTCATTTTGAACCTAAACTGGTCGAGATACTGTTGGACAATATCGATGCCTTCTGCAAGGTAAGAGAAGACTTCCCAGACACGTACTAACCTGTGTCTGTGTCGGCCTCATCTTAATCTCACTGCCGTAAAGGCGTGCTCAATCCCATTGTCATCCCCGCAACGCTCTTGGGCGGGGATCTTTTCAACATTTCTCAGGGTTTAACAGATCCCGGCCCAAAAGCACGCCGGGATGACACTTTCTAAGGCGAGGTTAGGGTGTTGGGTTGGAAAGTGTCGAATTCAGGGACGAATTCGCCAAGCGCTCAGGGATGGGTTTACAGCGGCTTTCCAAACCAATCCCTAATGTCGCTGTTTTGTTTGATAAAAAGCAAGAGCAATCAAAAGCTTCGGGATACTGCACCCGATAGTTTTTGATGAGTTGTCACCCCCGCAACGCTCTTGGGCGGGGATCTTTTCAACATTCCTCAGGGTTTAACAGATCCCGGCCAAAAAGCACGCCGGGATGACACTTTCTAAGGCGAGGTTAGGGTGTTGGGATGGAAAGTGTCGAATTCAGGGACGAATTCGCCAAGCGCCCAGGGATGGGTTTACCGCGGCTTTCCAAACCAATCCCAAATGTCGCTGTTTTGTTTGATAAAAAGCAAGAGCAACCAAAAACTTCGGGATACTGCACCCGATTGAGAACGAAGGGCGATCTGAATCTTTGGGATACTACACCCAATAGATTCAGATAAAGGTACCCGCAACGCTCTTGGGCGGGGATCTTTTCAACATTTCTCAGGGTTTAACAGATCCCGGCCAAAAAGCACGCCGGGATGACACTTTCTAAGGCGAGGTTAGGGTGTTGGGATGGAAAGTGTCGAATTCAGGGACGAATTCGCCAAGCGCCCAGGGATGGGTTTACCGCGGCTTTCCAAACCAATCCCAAATGTCGCTGTTTTGTTTGATAAAAAGCAAGAGCAATCAAAAGCTTCGGGATACTACTCCCAATTGAGAACGAAGGGCGATCTGAATCTTTGGGATACTACACCCAATAGATTCAGATAAAGGTCCCCGCTCAGGAGCGTTGCGGGGATGACAGTGAGTTGCCGGGATGACGCTTTTACAAAATAAAACGACTTAGATCTTCGTTGTCGATCAATTTCTCTAAGTGATCGTTAACGTATGCGGCATCAATAGTGATGGACTCGCCTTGTTTTTCTGAAGCATCAAAGGAAATATCTTCCATTAGACGCTCCATCACCGTATGCAATCTTCTGGCACCGATGTTCTCGGTACGCTCATTCACCTGCCATGCAGCTTCGGCAATGCGACGAATGCCGTCGTCACTGAATGTCACGTCCACGCCCTCAGTTTTCATCAAAGCGACATATTGCTCGGTTAACGAGGCATTGGGCTCCGTTAGGATCCTGACGAAGTCTTCGGTAGTCAGCGCAGACAATTCGACTCGAATTGGCAGACGACCTTGCAATTCTGGGATCAAATCAGAAGGCTTGCTCATTTGGAATGCACCAGAGGCAATAAACAAAATATGGTCAGTTTTAACCATGCCGTGCTTGGTGGAAACGGTCGAGCCTTCTACCAATGGCAACAAATCGCGCTGCACGCCCTCGCGAGATACGTCCGCACCACTGGTGCCTTCTCGCTTACAAATTTTGTCAATCTCGTCGATGAACACAATGCCATTTTGCTCGGCATTGAACAGTGCTTTTTCTTTTAAGTCTTCTTGATTAACCAACTTGGCGGCTTCTTCTTCCACAAGAAGTTTGAACGCTTCTTTAATTTTCAGCTTTTTCTTTTTCTTTTGCGAACCAGACAAGTTTTGGAACATGCTCTGCAACTGGTTAGTCATATCCTCCATACCGGGAGGAGCCATGATCTCCACGCCCATTTGTGGCAATGCAACGTCAATCTCGATCTCTTTATCATCCAGTTGACCTTCGCGGAGCTTTTTACGGAAAGTCTGGCGAGTACCTTTGTCCTGTACCGGTTCTTTCTCTCCCCAAGGAGTTTCGGGGGGAGGCAGGAGCACGTCGAGGATGCGATCTTCTGCCGCTTCTTCGGCGCGATATTTGACCTTTTCCATCTCTTGCTCTTTGGTCATTTTGACCGCGATATCTGCAAGATCACGAATAATGGCTTCCACTTCTTTGCCAACATAGCCCACTTCCGTGAACTTAGTTGCTTCTACTTTGATAAAAGGAGCATTGGCCAGTTTCGCCAAACGACGAGCAATCTCGGTCTTCCCCACACCGGTGGGGCCGATCATCAAAATGTTCTTAGGGGTTACTTCTTGACGCAACTCTGTTTCAAGCTGCATGCGTCGCCAGCGATTACGCAGCGCGATAGAAACCGCACGTTTCGCACCTTGCTGGCCAATGATGTGTTTGTCCAACTCATGGACAATCTCTCTGGGTGTCATTTCAGACATGCAATTAACCTTTTTCTGGGCTCCATGTGCGCAGCATCCTGCTCACACAGAGAAATGGATTAGTAATCAAGCGTCTCGACGGTTTGACTGTGGTTGGTGAACACACAAATGTCACCAGCGATGGTGAGGCTCTTCTCTGCAATCGACTTGGCATCCAAGTCGGTATTGGCCAACAACGCCGTTGCCGCTGCTTGTGCGTATGGTCCACCGGAACCGATTGCGATTAAGTCATGTTCTGGCTGCACCACATCGCCATTTCCGGTGATGATCAAAGACGCGGTATGATCTGCGACCGCTAGCAGAGCCTCTAACTTGCGCAACATTCGGTCGGTGCGCCAATCTTTGGCCAGTTCCACTGCGGCTTTAGTAAGATGCCCTTGGTGCATTTCCAATTTGGCTTCAAATCGTTCAAACAGCGTAAACGCGTCTGCGGTGCCACCTGCAAACCCTGCTAGCACCTTGTCATGGTATAAACGGCGGACTTTGCGCGCGTTGCCTTTCATTACAGTATTGCCCAATGACACCTGACCATCTCCTGCGATAACTACCTGGTTATTGCGGCGTACAGATACAATTGTAGTCACGTCGACTCCTTGGTTTTTCGTTTACGGCTTGTTACTCGCAACAAGCACATCAATGGTCTATATGTGGGGAGATTCACCCGTTTTTCAAGCAATGTAAAAGTAAATGAGTTGAAATTGTTTGCCGTACCCGTTCAAACCTCGGTTAACTAACGCTAGTCTGGGGTACGCTTTGCCTGTTCGCCAAGGGTGACTATGCGCTCAAGAGACATTACCAACATTGGAGCGACTGTGCTTTGTTGAGTAACACTCTGGGAATGGCCGTAGGCGTCTTTCCATTTGATGGTCACTGAAGTCGTCTTAATATGACTGTAGCCATCTGGATTAAGTCCAGGCTGCCAAGCGTCTGCGACACCGTCGGCGTCCGAGTCTAGCCAATTCTTAGCTCGCACCTGCCAATATCGTTCAAACTCGGTTGTATATTTGCTTTGCTCCCATTCCTGCAAAGTACCTGCAGGCTGCCGTCCGCCGGTGTTGTCCGTGATTGACAGGTATTCCAACTGTTGCTCGTCACTTAATCGTATTGCTGCAGCCATAAGGTCTTGCTGTTTTTGTCTAAGCAGATATAACGCCTCTTGTTGCAGTTGAAGCTGTTCATATTCAATCCGCAAGCTGCTTTGCAGTTTGATCAAACCTAACGCGCCAATGGACAAGACCACACTGCTGATCAAGAGCTCGATAAGACTAAAACCGCCCACTCTATTGATGCTCATAGTCCCGCCAACTTCCAGCGACTAATACAATGTGTTGCAAAAGAGGATCCTGTTGCAGTCGATTCAGCATCTCGCCATGGTAGGAGACTCGGATCAGTTTACTATCCTTGCTTAGCGCCTCTCCTATCACCAATGCGCCTACAATCTTTGAGCTTAGCTGCATATGCAGTACGCTCGGTTGTCGTTGTGCGGGATCAAACATCAACACCAAACCATTCACTTTGGCAAAGGATCCCAGCTCAAGTTTTCCGCTTTCGATGACTAGAAAAACTGGATTAGGAGGGCCACCGATTTCGCTGTTGGTCATGACTTTGCAGTCACCCTGAATCCAAATCATACCTTTCGAATCACTATTCAAATCGGCACAGCTATCGACAACTAAAAGGCTTTTACCTTTGACATAGGGATACTCTGACAAAGCAAAGTCAAACAGGTGGGCAAACACATCATCAGGAAATGGCTTGCTGCTTTGGACAATATCGCTGCTGCGAGTGTGAACGCTGGAAATTGATGACTCGGCACACTGTTTTAGGGCAAAGTCATCTTGCTGGCACGTAACACTATTTGGATGAAATTGGACCTCCTTTGCAGACCAAATGGAAAGCGCCCCTTTGGTATCGAGCCCCTGTGGGTTGGCTGCCAATTCAAATTGGGTACTGGCCGTTAGACCATCAGGCAATGTCAATGGTGAACGAGGCAGATTACGCAATAACGGAGAGCGAACAGCATCGGCAAAGATTTTCTGAACTCGCAGCTTGTCGGCAGAAAGGCTGGTTGCCTCTAATCTGAAGAGGGTGAGCGTTAACCCCGTGCGAGATATATCTTGCTGTGTCCATGTAATATTTGCCTGAGTATCTGGCTGATTGGGCAGACGCTCAAATTCTCCACGCCAAGCCGGGTCGCGATCCAACTGTTGTAACGCTGCTTGCAATAACCCATCGGCGGCCATTCTCCCTTGCAGTTGATTAGTTGTTGCCAAAGCCACCCTATGATGGTTTGTAAACAGTTGAGCGGCATATAGGGCAGCTAAACTTGCCAAACCCAACAGCAGTGTCACAGTGGTCAATACAATCAACCCTTTTTGATAGACTAGGTTGGGCAGCATTTGCCCTTGGCTATTTGCCATTAATCAAGACCTCTTGCCTTACAAAAGCTTGTTTGAATTTAGGCTGAGCTGTGGCATAGCCTTCTACCCTGATAGTGAGCGTTGGCAGTTGCAAAGAGGCCTGTTGAACTTGGTCATATTCGAATTCCACGCGAGTGACTCGGATGAATCGAGTGTCTGTCAGATCTTGCCAACCACCTTCATCACACTTTGCTCCGCGCTGACGTATTTCAATTGCCGAGTCTTTAAGGCGAAATCCCAATAATTCGTTGGGACTATCTGTGTCCATTTTCCCATTACCATTGGTATCGTAACCAAACAACAGACAACTGTTGGCCAGTTCACCTCTATGTTGCGCAATATGTAAAGAATTTTTAAAAGGATTTACAGCAGACTCTTTGACCTCAGCAACACTTCGACCCAACGAAGCAAAGCGAGAAATGTCCTGTTGCATCAGCGCTACCACCGCCGACAACTCTTGTTCGCTTTGGGACCATTGCTGCAGTTGGGCAGAAAATCCAATACTTTGCCCCAGTAACGCGGCGACTGCACCCAACAAGCCAAGTCCCAATCCCATTGAAATCATCAGCTCTATCAATGAAAAACCACGCTGGGGTGGTAAGACTGAATTGGGTAGTTGAAGGATTAACACGATTTATACCGCCCTAATTGTCCCTGCTCCATGCAGACTCGGACGCGGCCAATATTACTGAGTATGATCTTGGCAACATGTTTACCATTATCCAGGACCACCGCTCCGGCGCTCCCCACCGCAAAGCCTCTTAGCCCATCAATTGTTGCCACTTGTTGATGAAAGGTAGTGTGCTCTAAGCGAACGAGAGGATAATCTTCGATATGCAAACAGTGAGTTCGTCCATTGACCTGACAGGACGCCAATATTCGACAATCACACTTTGGCTTATTTGTGAGACCTATCCACCCTTGTCGACCCGATTGGAATACCACACTGATATCGACCTGCTCAGTGACTGCCAATGATCGCGCTTTTAGCAAGAAAGCATGTACGTGGGATATAGCACCGGACATGGCAATTGACTGGCGCAAAGACAGCAATCCTGGCACGCCATAGCTCAACAGGATGGTGATCACAGAAGTACTCACCATCAGTTCCAAAAGTGTCAATCCCGATTGTCTGCGTCTCATCAAATTCTTCCTTGGTGATGAAAAACTGTCCCTGTCCCGACCTTTCCTGCGGTCAGCTTGTGTCTAAACTCTAGAAAAGCCAAAAAGGAATTTCCAGTCACAACAGAAGGAACTGCACCAATGAAAGACAAAACTGTACGCAGGGGTCAACAAGGTATGACCCTGATTGAGCTCGTAGTGACCCTAGCCATCGTCGGACTATTAACGGCTATTGCACTGCCGGGATATCAAGGACATATCGTGAAAGCCCGCCGCGATCAGGCTATTGGCCAATTGTTGCAGTGGCATTTGATACAGCAGTCCTATCGACTGCGAAACCCCCATTTTGCATCGACAGAAGCAATAGAGCCGCCAAAGTCAGAATACTTTGAGTTCAGTGTGGAAAAGGCAGGGGTGAACGAATTGATTTTGGTGGCAGCAGCAAAAGGAGAGCAACGTCAGGACACTCAGTGCCTGACGTTAAAAATCGATCTGGCCATGCAACGCTGGCCTAAGCCCTGTTGGGAATAGCGCTTAGAGATTCCAATACCATATCTGACAAGTACTGATACCGATTCGTTGGATCACGTGACGGTCGGTTTCCGCATCCCGTTTGTAGTCGTAGGGGCCCAAAATCACTCGATACCAGCGGCCATTTTTGCCGTCACTAGCTCTGACTTGGGCCTCAAGTCCTTGCATTGCCAAATTTGCCCGCATGGTCTCAGCTTGCTCAGGCTGTCGGAAAGAACCACATTGCATTAAGTAAGGTCGCTCAGACTTTTGCTGCTCACCTACTTCAACCTCAACGGTGGACTCTTCGAGCTCTTCGGGATACACATATTCGTCTTCTTCAAATACCGGCAGAGGATCCTCTTTAGTAGCTTGGGCAGGAGCAGTCTGCTTTACTGGGACTTCTTTGACATCATCAGAACGACCATTGATGCTCCATAGGAAATATCCGAAGGCCGCGACCAACGCTAAAGTGATTATCAAACGAAGCCACGGAATGGGCATGCCAGATTCCGCTTTGGTATTTTTCGCCCCACGACCTTTATTCGCTGGGGTAGGTTTAGCGCGACCCTGGGAAGTTGTCTTTTTCGGAGCTCTTCCTCTTGTCACATAATCTTTTTGGGCCATTTTTGAATTTGCTTTTTTTACTGCTGAGCAAGGGTATTCTTGCCAGAAACTGAGCACAAGATTCTAACCTGTATTGCCCCTTCAACCCAAGCACAGTTATTACAAATCACATGAAATCTTGCGGATCGGTGTCAACAGACCAACGTATCTTGCGAGCCAAAGGGAGATTTTCAATCTTAACGATTTTCTCACTGACAATACGATTCAGATAGGTGCGATTACTACATTGCAATACCAACTGCATCCGGTATCGGCCCTGCCGCTTCTCCATCAGGGCTGGAATAGGACCCATAATCTGTATCCCAGCATCACTAAATTCAGTGGCAATCTCCCCAAGCAAATTGAACGCTGATTCTGCTTGGGTGTGTTCGGCGCGAAATAATACTTGATATACGTAGGGCGGTAACTGGGCTTCTTTACGTTCTAACAAAGCATAGCGGGCAAAATGCCCATAGCCATTGTGAATTAAATCTTGCAACAATGGATGCCCCGGTTGATGGGTCTGCAACCACATTTCGCCGGGCTTGTCTGCTCTTCCTGCACGCCCTGACAGCTGAGTGATGAGCTGAGCCAAATGCTCAGCAGCACGAAAATCCGCACTAAACAATGCGCCATCGGCATCGAGGATCACAACCAGCGTTACATTGGGAAAATGGTGACCTTTGGACAAAATCTGTGTGCCGATGAGGATTTGGTGCTCGCCAGCGTTGATGGCCGTCAATAAGCGGTCTAACTTCTCTTTTCCACGGGCGCTGTCACTGTCGATGCGTACATTGGAGTATTGGGCAAAACGTTCTGTTAAAAAGTGCTCCAATTGTTCTGTACCAACACCGTGGGGGGTAAGTTGCTGACTTCCACATTGAGAGCATCGCTTGGGAATAGGCTTTGCCGCAGCGCAGTGGTGGCACTGAACCTTATTCAACCCTTTGTGGAGAGTAAAGGGTCGATCGCAACGCACGCACGTATCTACATGGCCGCAACTGTGACACAGCAACGCTGGCGCGAAGCCTCGGCGATTGATGAACAGCAAGACCTGATTGCCTTGTTTGAGGTGCTGTTCCATTCGCTCAATCATGCCGCCGGCCAACCCCACTTGCAGAGTCTGGTTGGTAATATCCATCAATTGTTGGCGCACCAAAGTCGCTGGCCCCGCCCGTTCACTCAGGTGCAAATGGTGATATTTGCCGTTCAATGCGTTGTTTAAGGTTTCGAGACTAGGCGTCGCGCTACCAAGTACCAAGGGAATGTTGAGTGCTTGAGCGCGCATCACCGACACATCCCGAGCGTGATAACGCAGGCCATCCTGTTGTTTGTAAGAGGCATCATGTTCTTCGTCAACAATGATCATTCCGGGACGAGCCATCGGCGTAAAAATCGCAGAACGGGTGCCGATGATAATCGGCAAGCTGCCACTGTGGCTTTGCTGCCATACCAACAACCGCTCATTGTCGGTCAAATTGGAATGCAAAACCCCCACAGGCAAATTGAAACGGCGTTCAAAGCGAGCCACAGTCTGCGGCGTAAGACCGATTTCAGGTACCAGAATCAATACTTGCTTGCCACTGCGGATCACACTTTCGATACTCTGCAAATACACCTCGGTTTTGCCGCTACCGGTGATCCCGTCAAGCAAATACACGCCGAAGGAATCCTGCTTCTGTTCTATTACGCTGATGGCTAAGGCTTGCTGAACATTCGGCTTCGGAACATTTGTGCTGATTTGGGAAGTCGGCCACTGCGAACCCCACTGAGGTACCTTGGCAATTTTTTCAATGCGTTTTTTGTCAAGCAGTGCTCGTATCACCGCAACGGAATAATGCTGTCTCACATCAGTAAGAGGTTGTTCCCCTTGAGCTAACCAATCGAGCAGTGCCAATTGCTTTTTTGCCTGGCCCACGGGAGCTGCATCTTCTTCACTGTCTTGACGTAAACGAAGCCACTCAATCGGTTCAGGAGCGCTCGACTTACCTTTACGAAGGGCCACAGGCAATACGGTATGCAGCACTTCTCCAAGTGGGTGGTGATAGTAGCGACTCATCCATTGACACAACTCTATCAGCAATGGGTCAAGCACGGGTGACTCGTCTAACACCTGCTCGATGGATTTGAGTTTGTCATAATGATCTGAGTGCTCAATTTGTTCTACTACTACAGCAACTTTACTGCGCGGCCCAAAGGGCACTTGCACTCGCACACCCGGCTTCAGATCTCCCCTGTCGTGGCGATAATCAAACAAGCGCCGTGTTGGCACAGCCAACCCTATGCGATAGATAAATTCCTTGGACAAACTGAACCTCAAAATGCTGAAAATGACCTGCCCCATTGCCTATAAATCGTGCAAAACCGCTTGATCCGGGCAGGGGTTTACATTAATATGCGCGCCTCTTTGCGGCAAGCCGCTATTTTATTTAATTTACGTATGGTGTGCAGCTACGGGCTGTATAGCGATACGGCCTGAAGATGAGGTAACCCATGAAAGCAGGAATCCACCCAGAATACCAAGAAATGACCGCTACATGTTCTTGTGGTAACAAGATCGTTGTACGTTCAACTATGGGCAAAGATCTAAACCTTGACGTTTGTTCAGCCTGTCACCCTTTCTACACTGGTAAGCAACGTAACGTTGACACCGGTGGTCGTGTTGACAAGTTCAAAAAACGTTTTGGTGCATTGGGCAAAAAATAAGTCCAAATCAAAACCATACAAAAAGGCGCGTCAAGCGCCTTTTTTGTTTCTGTGCCCAGTAAATTTGAACATCTTGCAGCACTCTCCCGTACAATGAGCTATTCAAAATCTTGTTGGAGCAAACAATGTTGAATATGGATTTCTCCCAAAGACTGGTCATTGAAACACACCACCAACCTTGGCAAACCAGCCCCGCAAAAGGCGTTTGGCGTCGACCATTAGAGCGTGAGCAGAAGGAATCCGGGCATACTACCAGTATCGTGAAATACGAGGCTGGCACAGCTTTTTCTCCCCACTTGCATCCCTTCGGAGAAGAGATCTTAGTGCTCGAAGGGGTGTTCAGTGATGAGAATGGCGACTATCCGGCCGGAACCTATTTGCGCAATCCTCCAGGCAGTCAACATGCCCCCTTTAGCCGTGATGGCTGTATTATCTTCGTCAAGCTAAACCAGTTCCATTCCAACGATTTGCAACAAGTCGTGATCCCCACCCGCCAACAACCTTGGTTACCTGGTCAAGGGGGACTGCAAGTCATGCCACTACACAATTTCGAAGGTGAACATGTTGCTTTAGTGAAATGGCCTGCAGGGGAACGATTCCAGCCTCATCGGCATTTTGGTGGAGAAGAAATATTGGTGCTTCAAGGTACATTCAAGGATGAATTCGGTGACTACCCGACCGGAACTTGGCTGCGCAGCCCTCATCTTAGCCAACACTTTCCATTTACCGACGAAGAGACCATTATTTGGGTGAAAACCGGGCACTTGCCGTTGCAACTGTAAACATGGTCTGCAGCTCAATCATGCCTGTAATGTTTCTCATTGACTAAGTAAATACAAAAGTAACAACTTATAATCAATATGAATAACCTTTATAGGCTCGTCTGATATGTTTTGTTCATATCCCTGTGTTACATTTCCAATACCAGACCAAAAAAACAATAAAAATTAGGTCAGTAACACCAGAGCGTGTAGATATTTGCAGGGTTGTCAGCGTTAACGTCGTATCGTTCCGGAGACGAATTAACCGCACTTTCAATTCTCGCCCTTTTCGGGCAGGAAAGGTTGTGTTTCGCTGTACAAAATAATTGCAAAATCCACTCGCTCACACTCTAAACCCTACAACACCAAGGACAAAGACGATTATGTCTGACTTTCGTCAAAGAGCATTGGATTACCATGCCAAGCCCGTTCCGGGCAAAATCAGTATTGAACTGACCAAACCAGCGGAAAGTGTTACCGATTTGGCTTTAGCCTACAGTCCCGGCGTGGCTGAGCCCGTAAGAGAAATAGCCGCTGACCCAGATGCAGCCTACAAATACACCGCCAAGGGGAATATGGTGGCCGTCATTTCAAACGGTACTGCCATTTTAGGACTGGGTAATCTTGGTCCATTGGCTTCCAAGCCGGTCATGGAAGGCAAAGCTCTACTTTTCAAACGATTTGCTGGTCTAGATTCGATTGATATCGAAGTGAAACACCGTACCACCGAAGAATTTATTATGACGGTGGCCAATATTGCTGACACCTTTGGCGGGATTAATCTGGAAGACATCAAAGCGCCCGAGTGTTTTGAAATTGAACAAGAGTTGATTAAGCGTTGTAAAGTCCCCGTTTTCCATGACGACCAGCACGGCACCGCCATTGTGACAGCAGCGGGGATGCTTAATGCATTAGAGATCCAAGGTAAACAAATTCAAGATGTGACCATTGTTTGTATGGGAGCGGGCGCTGCGGCAGTGGCGTGCATGGAATTGTTGATTAAATGCGGGGCCCAGCGGGAACGAATTTACATGCTCGACCGCAAAGGTGTGATCCACACTCGTCGAGACGATTTAACCCCCCACAAACAATTATTTGCTAACAATACCGACAAGCGCACCCTAGAAGATGTGATGGATGGCGCGGATGTGTTTGTGGGCGTATCAGGCCCAGATGTGTTACCACCAGAAGCGTTAAAGTTGATGGCCGATAATCCTGTCATCTTTGCTTGTTCTAACCCGGATCCAGAAATCAAACCTGAACTGGCCCACAAAGTGCGCAGCGATTTGATCATGGCAACAGGTCGTTCAGATTATCCGAATCAGGTAAACAATGTGCTTTGCTTCCCGTTTATTTTCCGCGGAGCGCTAGATGTCAGAGCATCAAAAATAAATGACGAGATGAAAGTGGCTGCGGTAGATGCGATTCGTAGTATCGCCAAAGAACCGGTCTCGGCGGAGATTCTCAAAGCCAGCAACATCGACAAACTGGAATTTGGCCGCGAATACATCATTCCCAAGCCAATGGATCCGCGATTGTTGCAGCGGGTCGCCAGCGCCGTCGCAAAAGCAGCCATCGATTCAGGTGTGGCCGCGTTGGACACGCTGCCTGAATACTGAGTCATAGAGAAACTAACGGGATGAACATACCTCGGCGATTTTTCGCCGAGGTATTTGTCAATGATGTTTGCACATTATTGGGATAGATGATGCGCCGTTAAGCGCTTAGTGGTCTTCTTGCTCGGCTTCTTCGGGGGAAACGCCCATCTCTTCGAGCAGTTTGCGCACTTCAGCGGGGATCCGGTTCGGATTATCTTTTGCCAGATCTTCGTCATTGGGCAACGGTTGGCCAGTAAATGCATGTAAAAACGCTTCACAGAGCAGCTCTGAGTTTGTAGCGTGTCGCAAGTTGTTTACCTGACGACGGGTACGTTCATCAGTCAAAACTTTTAATACCTTAAGTGGAATCGAGACAGTGACCTTTTTGACTAACTCACTTTTCTTCCCGTGTTCTGCGTAAGGGTGTATGTATTTTCCGTTCCACTCGGCCATTTCAATACTCGGTTTTATCTTTCTTATAAGTGGAAATTCTAACTGTAATGGGCCAAAGGTCAATCATAGATGTCTAAACATCTTGACGGCTTTTGATTCTCGGTTTAGTTTAGACGTCTAAACGTCTATTTTCACAGTTGGAGTTGTTATGGTGTCCTATGCTCAGGGAATTGAATCCCTCAATCAGTCTTTGTCCGAAATAAAGGATATCCAAGTCTCCTTTGAATTCTTTCCGCCAAAAACTGAGCAAATGGAAAAAACTCTGTGGAAATCAGTAGAGCGTCTTGCACCATTGAAACCGGCTTATATGTCGGTGACCTATGGCGCAAATAGCGGTGAACGGGACCGTACCCACGATGTGGTCAAGCGGATCCAGAACGAAACCGGTGTGCCTGCTGTGCCCCATTTAACCTGTGTGGATGCCAGTCGCGAGGAACTAAAACAAATTGCGCTAGACTACTGGAACAGCGGTATCCGCCGCATCGTTGCCCTGCGTGGCGATCTACCACCAGGTGTGGATAAAACTGATATGTATGCCGCGGATCTGGTTTCTCTATTAAAAGATGTGGCGGATTTTGATATCTCTGTGGCCGCCTATCCAGAAAAGCATCCGGAAGCGCCTAACGCCCAATTTGATTTGCTAAACCTCAAACGCAAGGCAGAAGCCGGCGCAACCCAAGCCATCACTCAGTTCTTTTTTGATGCTGAAGTGTTTTTGCGCTTCCGTGATCGTTGTGCAGCAACGGGGATAGATTTGGATATCGTCCCGGGTATATTGCCAGTCACCAACTATCAGACCTTACAGCGCTTTGCCGGATTCACCAACGTCCATGTGCCGAATTGGTTGCATCGTATGTATGAAGGCTTAGATCAAGAAGACCAGACCACTCGTAATTTACTGGGTGCCAGCATCGCAATGGACATGGTTAAAGTGTTGGCAAAAGAAGGGATCCGCGATTTCCACTTTTACACCTTGAACCGCAGCGAGTTAAGTTACGCGATTTGTCATTTACTAGGCGTTCGTGCCAACAACGGATAGACTAGTAGGCAGGTTGTAGAGAAAGTTTGAGTCAACATGCCACAAATCGACGTTCTAGACAGAATTAAAAACGGGTTCTCCCATGGGATTGCGCTTTTCAAAAGCGTGATCCATTTTTGCCAGCAAGACCGCATTACTGTCTCGGCAGGTCATCTAGCCTACGTGTCCCTATTGTCGTTAGTGCCCTTTATTGTGGTTTTTTTTAGTATCTTGTCCGCTTTCCCCGCCTTTCAAGAAGTGCGTACTCAGTTGGAACAGTACGTTTTTTCTAATTTTATCCCCACCTCTGGGGATGTATTGCACAAACATTTGACCAATTTTGTCGCAAATGCATCCAAAATGGGTGCAGTCAGCATTCTATTCTTGGTGTTTGTTGCCCTGGCTTTGATTTCCAACGTGGACAAAACCCTCAACCGAATTTGGCGCACCAAAAGTGAACGCCCCACTATCTACACCTTCGCGATTTATTGGATGGTATTGACTCTTGCTCCCCTACTAATTGGCGTCAGTGTGCTGGTTTCGAGTTACTTAGTGGGTTTAGCAAATTTTGCCGAGGAATACACGCCGGGTATATCAACTTTGTTGTTAAAGATAGTGCCCTTTGCCACTTCAGTTATTGCCTTTTTCATCTTGTATATGGTGGTGCCCAATAAGCGCATCGCTCCGCTACATGGTATCAGCGGAGCAGTTTTGGCCGCCTTTTTATTCGAGCTATCGAAAAAGGCCTTTGCCCTGTATGTGGAAAACTTTCCATCCTATCAAGTGATTTACGGAGCCATCGCCATTGTGCCCATTCTGTTTGTCTGGGTTTATCTTAGCTGGATCTTAGTTTTAGTCGGTGCGGAGTTCACCCGAGCACTAGAAAGAATGTTTCCCGTCGAGGGGGCAGAAGTGGATGAGGTCGAAGAGGCAAATCAGGAAAAGGCTGAATCAAAGGATTGAGTCCGACAAGCATTGGACTGACTGTCAGATGTGAGCGAATAGCGGAAGTTGATTGGGTCAGTTTGCAATGACTGCTTTGGTTGACCTAACGGACAAAAGAATTGGTTTTTCAAGGAGCTTTATGGATAAGAAGTTTTTATTCCCCCTAGCAATGCTGTTAATGACAACTTTCGGCTCATTTTTGGGATATTTTTACCTAAACCAAATGCCCATAATTGAAGGGGATAAAAAAATTACAGAGGAAGTCATTCTGCCTCTAAGAGAGGAACTTAAGGAAATATGCATCAAAGATTGTGACAAGTTAATTATCGCGTTAGAAATAATGGAGCATCAAAACAAAGCGAAAATTGAATTTACAGAAGATACTTTTTCTCTATGGTTCAAGTTTAATTTACTCTTGCTTTTGCTTTCCCTAGTCTTTTGCTCAGTTTGCTATAATGGAAAACAAACATAAAAAATTCGCAAAGAAATCTCCGGCCGTAAACAATATGGCCTCTACAGGACACGCAAGCAGCGCGAGCCCTTGGCAAGCTTTTGAATGTCTGCCAACAGAATTTTTTAGGGATTGGACGGTAGGAGTCTAGGGCTTATTTCGACAAAGAGCGAAAACCTGACCGTCACTACCGCGAAGGCGGTAGTCTCTTTAAGACAATTACAGGTCGTTCGAGCTTTTGCAAAATTCGGGTCAATGAATGATCAAAGTGTACGTTTTGCAGGCCTTGGGTATTGTGAAGTTAGTAGCGAATCAAAGCTGTGGCACTGCCAGAGCTTTGTTCAATGTATTTAAGCCGTTTGCAGCTTTGGCTTTTTCGCTAGTTCACGCACCACTAAGTAAACTAATATCGCTAATGTGCCCGTGGTTAGCACAGCAATAATCCAGGGCCATACGGTCACACCACGCGCTTTAGCATCGCCAATCATCCAGCTTGAGATGATTAAACAAGCAATCACAAGGTCCATTAAGATCTGCAAACTAGATGGATTCGCAAAGCCTGCCTTCCAAATTGCAATGTAGCCGACATCCAGCAATAACCAAACAGAGTAAGCACCAAACAGAGCCAAAGTAACCAGCAGTAGAATAAGACGTAAGTTCATAGTTTTCTCCTCAATGTTGGAACTCATTGTAGAAGCGGTGATAAATCCAGCAATTACCTGTTAGGTAATTGTCACGATTTGTGGTTAGGATACATTAGTAGCAGATGAAAAATTATGTAAGAGCAACTCATGAGCGACTCTCCGTTTTCAACTACATTAAAACGTTGGCGTAAAGTCCGTAAGTATTCCCAGTTAGACTTGTCATTAGAAGCGGGTATATCTCAGCGTCATCTAAGTTTCTTGGAGTCTGGCCGCTCTCGGCCTGGTAAAGATACCATTATTGATTTAGCTGAAGCGCTAAAAATGCCCCTACGCGATCGCAACCAAATGCTTAAAAGTGCGGGTTTTGGCTCTATTTATAAAGAACGAGCCCTTGATGACGCCACGATGGTCACCGTGCAAAACGCATTGCATATGACGCTAAAGCACCATATGCCCTTTCCCGCCCTTGTGGTCGACCGACGATGGAATCTGTACATGGCTAATCAAGCCAGTAGTAAGTTGTTCAGTATTATTGGAGAGCCTGATCAGAGTCTTTTAGATAACGGTACACTCAATATCTATCGCTTGACCTTCAGCGACAAGGGTTTGCGACCATTCATATCCAACTGGACCGAAATCGCCAATCCCTTGCTATTGCGATTACAGCGTGAAATCAGTGATGATCCGCAAAATACGTTTCTGATCAATCTGTTAGAGGAAGCGCAAAAGCTAGCCAATGTGCAAGATTACACTGCCGCCGATATCTCTGCGACAGTCGCGCCAGTGATGAGTTTGAATCTACAACTCGGTGATGTAGAACTGAAAATGTTTAGCATGATTTCATCGTTCGGTACTGCCTTAGACGTAACAGCCTCTGAATTAAAAGTAGAAACCTTTTTCCCAGCTGATGAGGCTACCAGTGAGTTTTTTAGAGCGTGATACTGTAACTAAAAGGAATCTATATTGCGTTGCTAAAGTCGATATAAAAGTTGGATAGTGTTAATACAGCATTGTTGTTTTGGGCCGATTTCGCTTGTAAACACCCATAGATGACATTTGCGCAGCACTCTTCTCTCAAACATTTCTTTCAAGCAGGGAAGTAATTTAGTTCTTTATCTACCGGTCACTGAGCCAGAAAAAACCGAGACTGATGACTAACTATCAACGTCCGTTTTCACGAATAACGCCCTGTTATTAGCATTTTAGGCCGATCGGCAGCTAAACGTACGAAGTGATCGTTCAGCTACAAGCTTCTGACGATCAGCAAATGGCACAAATGTGATGCTCGCCATGCAAGCAATAGGCTCTATTAAAGGCTCAAATCTGTCGTTTCTGCGTGTTTAACTTTGTTTAACAATGTGTGAAATACACTAACTGAGATCATCATAGGTTTTATGTACTCGCCAAGGCGGATTTAAACGATTCTCTCCTGCCCAGTAGAGCTTAAGTTTGTTACCTGACGGGTCATACACCACCGCCTCCGTCCACAAATATGCTTCTTGTTGCGGCATTTGCGCTACTTCTACGCCTCTACTTTTAATCAACTCAATCCACTCATCGAGCTGGGGATGCTCGAAGTAGATGACTGTTCCAGAAACAGTCATTTCGGGATTGAGGGAAAGAGAAAAAGTAGCTTCTCCCATGGGACAGGCGAACCGTGTGTAATGTGGGGTATCAACAATCAGAGTAAAACCCAAGGTCAAATAAAAGGTAACCGCTTTGTCCATATCATTGACTGGCAGGGTGACCTGATTGAGATTCATTTATGGGGATTCCAAGTGTATACAAACTGTGTGGGGGCAGATAAAGCCGCCCCCACAGCAAAAGGTTATTGTTGGATGGTCTTGATAAAATCGTTGGACTGACTAATCGCGGTGTTCATTTCCTTGATCAGCAAATCAATGTCCTTTTTAATCACGCCAAACTCCCCTTGCAAGGCACCAATGGCGCTCGCATTGAGGTTGTGCTTCAGATACAACACATTGTCCTGCAATGCCGACAGAACCGGAGCCATTTTTGACTCTGCTTTACGCATAGCTCGGATCAAACTTTCATAGCGACGTTCAGTATCTTTTAGTTGACGTTGGCTGTCTCGACGCAACTTGTCGTTGGAATAGCTTTCCAACTCTTCTGCCCACTCTTCAAACAAGGCTTCGGCAACACTTTCAACCTTGTCGATGCGCCCAGTTACGCGTTCCGCTGCGTCTCTACTGGCCTCATATTGACTGCTGAGATCTTCATAGACGTCTTGCAGCTGCCCACCATCAAAATTGATCAATTGGCTAAATTCATCCAAAGCAGAGGCAAACTGTTTTTGTGCATCTTCTTGGGATTCTTTTGCGTCCTCGACGCGATCCACTAATATATCGCGCTTCTCAATACCGAGTTTTTCCCACGCCGCATAATAAGCTGACTGACAACCCGCTAGGAATATCAGGAAAACAACTGCAATTAGCGATTTCATGCGCCCGCACCTCGGTATTTGGCCGCATCAATAATGGACCACAAGTGGAAAATAGCTCCTACAATCCACATAAAGAACAAAATCACGGTGGCGGTCAGCGCATAGGACACGCCTGTGATAATAAAAAACACTAATGCGGCAAGCACTCTACCCTGCACCAACTGCCCCAATCCCGGAATAAAGAAGCTGCAAATTGCCGCGATAACATTTCCGCCTGAACCTTGACCTGCCATAAATCCTCTCCAAACTAGATGTAAAACGTTAAATTAAATGCGAAGCTAGTCGTTAAATTAAAGCATCTCGCCAAAATTCACAAACATTAAGCGAAAACATATGGGACACCATTACCCACCTTTGAAGATTTACCATCAGCAAATGCTGGATGTTGGTAACGGCCACCAAATCTATTTAGAGCAATCAGGTAATCCAGACGGCTTGCCTGTGTTATACCTGCATGGTGGGCCGGGAGCGGGTCTGTCGGACGACTATCGAAGGTACTTCGACCCAAGGCAATACCGCATTATTGGCTTTGATCAACGAGGTTGTGGGCGCTCCACTCCATTTGGTCGACTCGAACACAACACCACCAGAGATTTGCTGGATGACATTCAACGCATTCGTCAAACTCTGAATATTGATAAGTGGATGCTGTGTGGTGGCTCCTGGGGCACGACTTTGGCGCTGCTCAGCGCCATTGAACATCCGAAAGCCGTCAATGCATTGGTATTACGGGGGATTTTCCTAGCTCGACAAGAGGATATGGACTGGTTTATTCAACAAACCGGCGGTGCCGCTCAGGTCTTTCCTGAGCACTACCATGCTTTGAGCGAGGTGGTCAAAAGTCGTCCCGAAGAACAGTCGTTGATTGATGCTTACTACGAAATATTTAAGTATGGCGATGAATTGACACAGGCCCATGCAGCGAAAGCGTGGTGTATGTGGGAGGAGCGCATATCGGTACTCAACAGCAGTGTGATTGAACAGGATCTTGCCCATGATTTGCACCATGCGGCCAGCTTGGCTCTATTAGAATGCCACTATATCAAGCATCGTTGCTTTATTGATGAGAATGAAATCCTTAACAATGTTCAGCGAATCAGCGCCATTCCCGGCACCATCATTCATGGCCGCTACGATATGGTGTGTAAACTTGAGAGTGCGTATACCCTGAGTCGTGTTTGGCGAAACAGTCAGTTGAACATCGTACCTGAGGCGGGTCACAGTGGCTCAGATCCTCACATCAGCGACGCCATCTGCCAAGCAACCGCGGCAATGGCGAAATTTCTAAAGGAGGGTAAAGTGTGATTGGACTGATACAACGTGTCACTCATGCCAGTGTTGTAGTAGAGAATAAAACCATCGCTCAAATTGACAATGGAATGTTGGTGTTACTTGGCGTCGAGAAAAACGACGACGAGTCGATTGCTCGCAAACTGGCAGAAAAATTATTAGCGCTGCGGATTTTTAGTGATGAAGAGGGCAAAATGAATCTTAATTTGGCGCAAAGCCAAGGCAAGTTACTCATTGTGTCACAATTTACCCTGGTCGCCGATACTCGCAAGGGAAACCGACCCGGATTTTCCCAAGCCGCACCACCGAATCTAGGCAAAGCACTGTATGAATACTTTATCGGTTACTGTCAGGGCCTTGGTGCACATTGCCAACACGGAGAATTTGGCGCAGACATGCAAGTGTCTTTGTGCAACGATGGCCCCGTCACCTTTCATGTGCAAATAAACGGATAGCGACTCTTGCAATAGTCGACTGTTTTCGCGACTTGTTTCCAAATGCGCTTTGCGCTTTAATGGTCGGCCGACGTCCAGTCATCTTCCCCGCTAGCAATGGGTTCAGAAAGCGAGAAATGCACAAAGTATGTATAGAATTGAAATTCCCAAAACTGCAGAACAGCTAGAACAGTATTTCCACTTTCGCTGGGAGATGTTGCGCAAGCCATGGGACCATCCTTTAGGCTCGGAAAAAGACGAATATGAAACCGTGGGTGAACACCGCATGGTGGTGGACAACAGTGGCAGGATCATCGCGGTGGGTCGTGTGCATTTGAACACCTCGGAAGAAGCGCAAATTCGACACATTGCAGTAGCAAAGGATAAACAAGGCAAAGGTGTTGGCAAGTTGCTGTATTCCGCGCTGGAAGAAGTCGCTCGTCAGCAAGGTGCCACTCGACTGGTTACCAACAGTCGTAAAGTTTCCATCGAATTTTTCACTGCCCTTGGTTTTGAAATTGAAAAAGAAGCTCCCACGGAAATGGGTAAGCTGAAACGTCACCAAATGATCAAGAAGTTGTCTGAACTCAACTCGGTCTTGTTGCATCCCAAATGGTGTCAACAATTACAAAACACTTGGTACGAGACCATTCCCATCAGTGAGCAAATGGGTATTAAACTCTACCAATATACCGGAAATACGCTGGAAACCCATGCCTCGTTGAATAAGAACATCAATCTGCATGGCACCATGTTCGCCGGCAGTATCTTCTCGTTGGCTACATTGACGGGTTGGGGAATGATTTTCCTCAAACTCAAAGAAAAGAATTTAAGCGGTGAGATAGTATTGGGTGATGCCGATATTCATTATCACAAACCCATCACCATGCAACCCAGAGCGCTGTGCAACAAAGAATCTCTCGACGGTAAATTCGAAATGTTGGAGCGCAACAAGAAAGCCGTTGTACATTTGCAAGTCGACATATTAGACGGCGAAAATCCCGTAGCCGAATTCAAAGGGGTTTATTGGGTATTGCCAGAGAAAACCGAAGGGACGGATAAAGCCGAGGGGTAAGTTCTTTATCTATTGTCAATCCCGCAACGCTCTTCGGCGGGGATCATTATCTGAATCTATTGGGTGTAGTGTCCCAAAGATTCAGATCGCTCTTGTTCTTGCTCACTCGAGATTTTTCAAGGTTTAACAGATCCCGGTCCTAGAGCGTTGCATTCGTTTGGGTGAGCAAGACTTTTGAAGAGATCCCGGCCAAAAAGCACGCCGGGATGACAGGTTATTGCTCAGAACAAGTGCTTTAAGAACGTGGATTAAACCCATCCATGGTAACGCACCCAGCCACCACATCCATATGGTGTCGTTCAGGCGGCTGGAGCTGTGCTCCAGAGAACCCCGCCTTCACCCCCGCAACGCTCACCAATTGTCATCCCCGCAATGCTCTTGGGCGGGGACCATTATCTGAATCTATTGGGTGTAGTGTCCCAAAGATTCAGATCGCTCTTGTTCTTGCTCACTCGAGATTTTTCAAGGTTTAACAGATCCCGGCCAAAAAGCACGCCGGGATGACAGGTGGCGGTGTCATCCCCGCAATGCTCTTGGGCGGGGATCTTTTGAACCGGTTAGCTGACCCAAAACGACATTCAAGGATGAATTCGCCAAGCGCCCAAGGAAGGGTTCACCCCAAGAGCTTTGCATTCGTTTGGCAAAAAAGAGCAATCAAAAACTTCGGGATACAACACCCGATAGTTTTTGATATTGATCCCGGCCATGCGCCTGGGGATGACAAACAAAAAAGCCGCGAGAGGTTAACCCTTTCGCGGCTTTTCAGATTTCGAATCTGCGGTTGTTTACGCAACCATTGCCGATTGCAGCTTTTTCATCGCATTTTTTTCAATCTGACGTACACGTTCTGCGGATACTTGGTACTTGTCGGCCAAATCTTGCAAGGTGGTCTTGTCGTCAGACAACCAGCGAGTATGGATGATGTGTTGGCTGCGCTCATCAAGTGTCTTGATAGCAGAGTACAAACGCTTGGTCGCATTGTCATCCCAATCTGCATTAAGCACATCGCTCTCGACGTCAGCAGATTTGTCTTCCAAATACTGTACTGGTGCAAAATTGCCGCTTTCGTCGTCGTCAGCAGACAAATCAAAGGCTTGGTCTTGGCTGCTCATGCGAGCTTCCATCTGCAGCACTTCTTTGGTGCTCACGCCCAACTCTTCAGCGACTTTCTCAACCTCAGCGTGGGTAAACCAGCCTAGACGTTTCTTGTTCTTACGCAAATTGAAGAACAGTTTTCGTTGGGCTTTGGTGGTAGCGACTTTCACGATGCGCCAGTTGCGCAACACAAACTCGTGAATTTCAGCTTTGATCCAATGTACGGCGAAAGATACCAAACGCACACCCACTGTTGGGTCGAAACGCTTGACTGCTTTCATCAGTCCAATATTGCCCTCTTGAATTAGGTCCGCTTGTGGCAAACCATAACCCGAGTAAGATTTCGCTATGTGCACCACAAAACGAAGATGGGACATAACCAACTTACGGGCGGCTTCCAAATCATCGTCCTGCTGCAAACGCTCTGCAAGTGCACGCTCTTCATCAGCACTGAGCATCTCAATGCTGCTAACGGCCTGGATGTAACTCTCGATACTGCCGCTATGAGGGACGCTTAATGCCATTGCTCGCATATTTGTGCTCATATTCACCTCTAAATTCATTCAAGCCCCAAAGTCTACCAAAGGGAAATGGGGATCGCTAATATTTTGTCTGCTTATAAGACCGAAAAAAGGTCGAAAAATTTCACCTAAACAGAAAAAAAATAGGTTTTATTTGCCAATCACTCTAGATGGGTACGTTTTACACAATTTAAAGGTTTAAATTAGCCATAAAATGTTACAAACTGTATACTCTGTATAGCATTTAACCAATAAAATCAGGTAGTACTCAATGTTTGCATATGTGGCGCGCCAAGCCATTCTCGATGAGAACAAAGAAATATATGCATATGAGTTGCTCTTCAGAGACGGCAAGTCAAATTGTTATCCCGACATTGAACCGGATGAGGCAACATCAAAACTGATTACCGGCAGTCATTTGGCGTTGGGAATTGAAGAAATCACCAACGGCAAAATCGGCTTTATCAATTTCCATACCGATACCTTTGCTGTACCGCTTTCCAACCTCATTGAACCCTCAAAGCGTTGTGATAGAAGTCGTAGAGACGGTGAAGCTGACCGATCAGTTGGTAAGCGCGTGCAAACACATTCATAACCTCGGTTATAAGATTGCCCTCGACGACCACGATTTTGATCCTAAATGGGATGTGTTGCTTCCCTATATTGACATTGTCAAAGTGGATATCGCTGATGTTGATATGGCCCTTGTTGAACAAAACCTGCATAAATTTAAAGCGGCTAAAGTAAAACTTGTTGCAGAGCGTGTTGAGACTGCCGAAGAGTTCGAACAATGCAAAGCCCTTGGCTTTGGACTATTTCCAAGGATACTTCTTTGCTCGCCCAGAAGTGATGAAGCAAAAGAATATCCCTTCATCAAAAATGACTTTGCTGGATCTAATGCAAATCAGTTCCAGTGCTAAGTTCGATTTCGAAGAGGTCAGTCGCGTTATTGAGCGAGACGTGTCGCTGTCATACATGTTGTTTCGCTTTATCAATAACCCTGTAGTCAATAAGCGCAATGAAATCACCTCAATGAGTCACGCACTGACCTACATGGGTGAGATTGAGATTAAGAAATTTATTGCTTTGGTAGCGCTGGGCCAATTTAGCCGACGATAAACCACCAGAATTGGTGCACATGTCCTTAGTGCGCGCCAAATTTTGCGAGTTGGTGTCGATGGCAAAAAAAGATATGGCCAATCCTCCTAAAGGCTTTTTGGTGGGTTTGTTTTCACTACTTGATGCCTTGTTGGATCAAACCATGACACAGTTGATGGCAAAGTTGCCTTAAGTGATGATTTAAAATCGGCCTTATGTGGTATGCAGAACCAACTGCGCGACTATCTGTCTTTAGCCAGATCATTCGAACATGGAGACTGGTCTGCTATTAAACGCCACAGTGCCAAGCTGGCTCTGGACCAGCGAATGTTGCACAGTATTTACAATGAAGCCATTAAATGGGCAGGAGCTATGACGCGCTCCATCCGCCAACCCTAGCGTAATACACACAGACTTGGTATAAATAGCGTCAGTAAATCAGAAGATACTTGGATGTTTGCTTTTGTCGCCCGTCAGCCCATATTGGACAGAGAAAAGAAGTCTTTGCCTATGAGCTATTGTTCCGAGATGGAAAACAAAATTGTTTTCCCGAATACGCTTTAGACGAACAGAAAGTCGCAAATGCAAACAAAAATGCTCTTAAACTGGGTTTGGATGACATTTCTTGCCAAAAGACTGCTTTTATTAATTTTACCAACGACACCTTGCTTAAGGGACTGCCCAGCAGTTTAGATCCTCAGACCGTGGTGGTTGAAATTGCTGATAGGGAAGCGGGCGATCAGATGCTGATCCGTGCATGCGACAATATTCGTAACATGGGCTTCCAAATTGCGCTGAACGAACCTAAATTAACCACCAGTTCAGAATTACTCAGCATGGTCGACATTGTTAAGATCGACACCATGCAATTTGCCTTTTCCACCATCTCAAAACAGCTTCCCCGGTTTACCAATGCCAAAGTTAAGTTGGTAGCTGATAATGTGGATACTCAGCAAGACTTTATCTCCTACAGCGATCTCGGCTTCGATTATTTCCAAGGGTATTTCTTCTCCAAGCCTGAAAGTTTCTCCCAAGCTGCGCTGCCCGTGAACAAGATGTCGTTGATCGAGTTGATTGGCGAAACCAACAGCGAAAATTTTGGTTTAGAGCGCATCAAACGAGATCATTGAGCGCGATGTAGGCCTGTCTTACATGTTGTTACGCTTTATCAACAATCCCATGGTCAACAAGCGCTACAAGATTACATCTTTGAAACACGCTTTGACCTATATGGGCGAAGTGGAAATCAAAAAGTTCATTGCCTTGCTTGCTTTGGCAAATCTGGCGGACGACAAGCCAATGGAATTGCTGCATATGTCTTTGGTGCGAGCACGGTTCTGTGACTTAGTCGCTAAGGATCGTGGCATCGGTGATAACCCACCAACGGGTTTTATGGTCGGACTGTTCTCGTTATTGGATGCGTTACTGGATCAGAAGATGCAGGATTTGGTGACGAAAATGCCCATAGTAGACGAAGTGAAGTTTGCCTTATGCGGTGGTCAAAACGACTTTACCTTGTACTTGATGTTAGCCAAGGCGTTTGAAAGTGCGACTTGGATTAAAGTGAAGCGTCTAGCCGACGCCTTACAAATGGACCAGAAGCGCTTGCATGCGCTGTTCAACGAATCGATTTTGTGGGGCAATAGTGTGCGTCAATCGGTGTCGCCTCATTTCCCAAAGCCTAGACCGCAAAGCGCCTAAAGGGCGTATAGAGAGCTGCTTTATCTCGGTTCAATCTCTCGCACATGACGATGAACCGAGATCATCGAACCCACCAAGCCTAGCAAAATCGACAAGCCCAACATCACCATTAGAGCGGTTACATCCATGCCGCTCAGCTCAAAGTTTTTATCATACTGGGCACTCAACTCCACGATGCTACCTTCTAACCACCAAAGTAGTATCAGCACCGCGAACCAAGCGATTAATCCCCCCAAGAAACCATACCAGATCCCGGTGTACATAAACGGACGATGAATAAAGGCGTCGGTTGCACCTACTAATTTCATCACCAATATTTCATCACGACGACTAAGAATGTTCAGGCGAATCGTATTGCCGATGATCAATACCACGGCGAGAAACAGCAACAGCGCCACCGAGAAAATCAATTCTTTCGCCAATCCCAGAAAGCTGTTCAAACGTTCTAACCACTTTATATCGAGCTTACCCATCTCCACGTAGCGTTCGGCCTGAAGTTTGTCGAGTAACAATTGAGCCGCGGTAGGGCTGCTGTGTTTAGCAGTAGGACGCACTAGAATCACATCGGGTAAAGGGTTTTGTTCTAAATAGCTCAGCGCGTCGCCTAAACCAGACTGAATCTGGAATTCCTGTAGACCTTGTTCCGCGGTAATCAACTTTAAGCTGTCAATCTCCGGCCAAAGTTCCAAGCGAGTGACCAATTGACTACGATCTTTTTCAGTAATCGCCTTGTTCAAAAATAACGAGATTTCCGATGCCTGATCCCAACCCGCGCTGACTTGTTCGGCGTTTTTGACCAAGATGTAAAAGGTGCTCGGCAAAGTAATACTCAGTCCCAAAACGCCGATGGTCATCAAAGACGCTGCTGGGGCACGCCACAACTCACCCAAACTTGCCAAGGCTTGTCGAACATGACTGACGAAAAACATCGCCAGTCGTTGCAATGGACTGATTTGGCTTGAATACGCACCTTGAGGTCGGCCTTTGAATAAGATACTCATAAACCTTGTCCCCCGCTTTGACTCGTATCCCCTTGCCAGTCTTCAGTCAAACCGTCGGTGATCATCATTCCCTGCTTGAGGGTTAAAGTACGGTATTTCATGCGAGCGATGAGTCCCAAGTCGTGGGTAGCGATAAATACGGACACGCCCGCCTGGTTAAAATCTTCAAATAAGCGAATGATTTCCATCGACAATTTGGGATCCAAGTTACCTGTGGGCTCGTCAGCCAGCAATAAAGGAGGCTTGTTGACCACCGCGCGGGCGATGCCCACACGCTGTTGCTCCCCCCCTGACAAGGTGATGGGTAGGTTGCGTATTTTGTCTCTCAATCCGACCATTTCCAACGCGGCGTGCACCCGTTTAGTGGTTTCTTTGTGAGAGTAGCCTTCGATCACTAATGGCAAAGCCACATTGTCAAACACAGTTTTATCCATCAACAATTGATGGCTTTGAAAAATCATGCCGATGTCACGACGAATATAAGCAATTTGACGACGATGGATGGTATTGAGATCGTGGCCGTTGATGAGCACTTTACCCACGGTCGGCCGCTCCATGATGCTGATCAATTTGAGCAGGGTACTTTTGCCTGCTCCAGAATGCCCAGTGAGAAAAGCCATTTCTCCAGGCTCGATATGAAAACTGACCTTACGCAGCGCTTGCTGCCCTCCAGGATAAGTTTTGCTGACTTGCTCAAATTTGATCACATACTCACCTTAGCATCAATGCCTTGGGTTACTCACTCTGCTGAAACAGAGCATCGACAAACTGTTTTCCATCAAAGGGCCGCAAATCGTCAATCCCTTCTCCTACACCAATGTAGCGTATCGGGATGGCAAATTTGTCAGCAATGGCAAAGATCACACCGCCTTTTGCAGTGCCATCAAGTTTGGTTAGTGTAATCCCAGTTAGCCCAACAGCGTCATGGAAAATACGAGCCTGACTCAAAGCATTTTGGCCCGTGCCGGCATCCAAAGTTAGCATGATTTCATGGGGGGCATTAGGATGGATTTTTTTCATCACCCGCACCACTTTTTTCAGCTCTTCCATCAAGTGATCTTTGTTTTGTAAACGTCCGGCGGTATCGGCAATCAACACATCGATGTTCTTTGCCTTAGCCGACTGATAAGCATCAAAAATCACCGAGGCGCTATCAGAACCCGTTTGCTGTGCAACCACAGGAATGTTGTTTCGCTCACCCCAAACTTGCAATTGCTCAACTGCAGCGGCGCGAAAGGTATCACCGGCGGCCAACATGACTTTCTTACCCTGCTGCTGAAATTGCTTAGCCATCTTGCCTATGGTGGTTGTCTTACCCACACCATTTACGCCTACCATCAGGATCACAAAAGGACCGTCTTGGTTTTGCACTTCAAGGGGCTGACTGACAGCCGCTAAGATTTCCGCAAGTTGCTGTTTAAGCAACTGATAGAGCGCTTCACCATCTTTGAGTTGGGAGCGATTCGCAGATTCAGTGAGTTTATCGATAATTTTGTTAGTGGTATCCATGCCAAGATCGGCGACCAATAACTGGGTTTCGAGCTCTTCGAACAGCTCGTCATCGATGCTCTTACCTTTAAATAAACTGACAAAACCGCTGCCCAGATTCTCTTTAGTACGAGACAACCCACGCTTCAAGCGAGAGAAAAAGCCTTCTGCTTCTGCTTCTGCTTCTGCTTCTGCTTCTGCTTCTGCTTCTGCTTTCAAACTATGTTCAGGGAGTTCTGCTTTGTCTAGGGATTCTTCATTACCTTCTCGCTGCTCAGGCACTTCAGGTAAGACTTCTGGAGAACTGGGTTGAGCGACCTCTATGACTTCCGCGTCTGAGCGCTCAAGGAAACCTGTTTCAACTCTAGGCTGTTCCTCAGAATGTAGCTCGGAGCTTGTTTCTGGTCCGGTCTGAGTCTGCTCTTCAGGTTGGCTAGATTGTGTCTCAGACTGAGACGGCGTAGAAGGTTCGTCGGTGTGCTTGTCTTTATTAAACCAGCGAAAAAATTTGGACATCGGTGATCATCATCTCTAGGTAACGTTCAACTATTTAATTTTTGACCCAGTGCACTGGCAAGCCATTCGGTTTACACTATCGCCATTTGTAGCCAATCATAGCATTTCTTGGATCCATGAAGCGAGGCGTAAAAAAACAAACTGGTGGTAGCGGTACCATTCGCATCATCGCCGGTCAATGGCGGGGCCGAAAATTACCAGTCTTGGACGTACAAGGACTGCGTCCTACCACCGATCGCAACAAAGAAACACTTTTCAATTGGCTGATGCATGGGGTGCAAAACAGTGTGTGTCTCGATGTGTTCGCTGGCAGTGGCGGTTTAGGTTTCGAGGCCTTATCCCGCTATGCTAATCAAGCTCATTTTGTCGAAAAAGACAAAGGTGCATTTCAACAACTGCTGCACAATCGCGGCTTACTGAAACTCGATGACAGCCAAGCCATAATTCATCATGGCGAAATGCAGAAAGTCCTGCCTACACTCTCTTGCCAATTCAACTTGGTGTTTGTCGATCCACCTTTCGGTTATGGATTGGTGGACACCACGATCGCTACCTTAGAGCAGCATCAACTTATTGCGCCCGATGGTTACATCTACATTGAGTGTGAGACTACCGCAGCAAATTATTCGGTACCCCCGTCATGGCGTTGCATCAAAGATAAATCGAGCTCAGCGGTATGTGCACGGTTGTATCAAAAGATCGAGTAGCGCCGGTAAACTTGCGGCTCTACTCAATTTCGATACCAATGTTCGACACACCTTCTTCTTTCGCTAGCCCTTGAAGGTGCTGCACACTTTTGCTGCCCGGCGATAACTGAGTCACTTCCTCAAGCAACTGTTGTTGGAATTCTATCTCCCATTGCATCAAGGGATGCTCCTTGATTGCCTGACTGTCCAGTTCTTGTTCTGCGGTGGCTTCGACAAAGGCTTCAACACAACCCTGGGAAAGTTTGCTGACCATCACAGCGCCTTGGGCTTCCTCGCCCATAATCAGACTCAAGGTAGAAGCTAAAGAAATCGCCGCGTCGATGGCTGGATACACACCGTAGTGGTCGAAGTCGTTAGCATCAGGCGTGACTTCCTCGACTTTATCAAGCTGCAAAGCAAAATTGATTTTGGCTTTGCTGCCTCGTAGCCATTCCCAAATGGTTTCTAATGACTTTCGAAACTGTTCTGCACCCTCAAAATCGCTGACTTCACAGAACAACTGGTAATTGGGCTGCATCCGTTGCACCAGTGTGGCGGCAAAGGCAACCGCTGCCCAACCTTTGAGCTCTCTGACCTGAGCAAAGGTATTAAGTTTTGTCACATGCTACTCCGCAAAGCCATAATAATTACCAACCCCATCCAAGAACATCTGAATAGATATCATAACCAAAATCATCCCCATTAGACGTTCCACGGCGATCAAACCCCGTTCTCCTAAGAGCTTGTGTAGACTGCTGGAGAACATCAGTATGGCGGCTGAAACCGCCCAAGCCGATACTAACGCGATAGTCCAGTCAGTCATCCGCATCGGATCCTGATTGGCCAACAAAATCAGTGCCGCCAAAATAGACGGACCGGCGACCATCGGAATCGCCAAGGGCACGATAAACGGCTCTTGCTCGTGGATATCGTCTTCATGTTTGCCCTTTTGCGGGAAAATCATACGGATCGCAATCAGGAACAAGATAATACCACCGGCGATACTCACTGTTTGCTGTTTCACATTCAGAAAGTTCAGTACACCTTGTCCGCTGAATAAGAAAATCAGCATAATAGCCAAGGAAAACAATAACTCACGAGCAAGCACAATACGCCGACGTTTAGGTTCGATAGACTTGAGAACCGACATAAAAATGGGCAAGTTACCCAATGGGTCCATTATCAAAAACAACATGATTGCGGCAGACCAGATATCCATCAATTCTCCCAAATTACTGTTCACTAGACGAGCAATAGTCGCCTTTTGAGGAACGTAAGTCCAAAACCCTAGTCCAATTGTAAACCGGAATAGATAATCATCATAACCCCAACAAAAAAATAAAATAGATTCAAATACTTGAACATACTCCTGAGTTACTTTAATTTACAATGTGTTGGCGTAGCAGTTTCAAGCGCGAACTCAGTTACGACTTTTTTGTGCAAGCACAGGAAAACTTTGTGCTCGCGCACAGGGATTACTAGCAAAAAACCAATTTTGCGCTTTAATCATATAAAACTGACTATGTGAGGAACCAAAAATGAGTCTGATGACAGTATCAGAAGTCGCTGAATTTTTAGGCGTACAAGAATTGCGAGTCGAGCGACTAGAGCGTGAGAGTTTGTTGATTGCTAAAGACAAAGATGCAAATGACAAGCCGCTTTTTGACCGCACTGATGTAGAAAAATACAAAGAACTGGCAGAGCGACTCGGCGGGATCTAACCCACATCAATTGAATTAAATAACGGAGCCAATGGCTCCGTTTTTGTTTTTACATTATTGTTGAGCGAGTAGCGCTCGGGCAATGGTTCGGATCCCCTCACCGCTAGCTCCGGCCGGCATCAACTGATTGGGGCTGTCATTAAACGCAGCTGCCAAGTCTAAATGTACCCAGCCTTTACCGTCATTGGGAACAAAGCGCGCCAAGAAGCCTGCCGCGTTCGACGCGCCACCCGCTCCGCCTCCCTTTTGTGCCCGACTGTTTGCCGTGTCTGCGTATGGTGATGGGCATTTGTCTTTGTGCCATGGTTCCAAGGGCAAGGGCCAAAGATGTTCGTTCTCGGCTTCCGCGTATTGGATCATGGTCTGTTGCAGTGGTTTATCCAAACCAAAAATAGCATGATAATCACCACCGGTAGCGGCAACGGCAGCACCCGTTAAGGTGGCTGCGTTGATAATCAGCGGAGCACCGGTTTCACCGGCTGCCAGCAAGCCATCGGCTAACACCAAACGGCCTTCTGCATCGGTATTGACGATCTCAACAGTCACGCCGTTTTTATAGGTCAGTATGTCACCCAGTTTGTAAGCATGGCCACTGATCAAGTTCTCGGCGCAGCATAAAAACAATTTAACCCGCTTTTGCAGACCTTGCTTAATCGCTAATCCCAATGCACCCGTTACGGTGGCTGCACCGCCCATGTCACATTTCATGGTCAACATGCCTTCGCTGCTCTTGATGCTATAACCACCGCTGTCAAAGGTGATACCTTTACCCACAAGGGCGGCACTTACGGGTGTTTCCGGTTGACCTTGGGGATTGAAATCCACCTCCAATAGCACTGGCGGACGTGTACTGCCGCGGCCTACGTTGTAAATGCCTGTCCAACCATCGTGGAGCAATTCCTCACCCACCCAACGTCGCACAGAAACCGAATCTGGTGCCAATGAAGTCAACCAATCCGCAGCCCGATCAGCCAGATCTTCGGGTGACAAATCCTCTGGCGTAGCATTGACCAGTGAACGGGTAAACAGCAAAGCATCAAAGCGGTCTTGTAGCGTCGCTTTGTCGTCATTTTCAGCCCATTCTACTGGGACAGGGTTGCGTGCCCGCGTCACGCTGTAAGCGAAGAACCATTGCTGTTCTATTTGCCAATTGCCAACCAGTTTAATACTAGGAAGATTCATCCCATCTAATACCCGAGCCGCCATTTGAATGACACGCAACTGATCACTTTCGCGTAGAGCAGGATCTATGTGAATGGTCGCCGTGTTAGTTTCAAAGCTGACGATGGCCTTTTCGCCCCATTGAGCAGGAGCGGGCTGATTACTGAGTTGGACACAAAACTGTGACATACTGGCCTCTTTAAAGGTTGAGGTTGGCGCAAAATGAAACGCCAGCCAAGATTGTAGAGTAGGAGTAAATATGCAGCCCTCAGGGTCACTTATCAAGGGCACGCTGATAAAACGATACAAACGGTTTTTGGCTGATGTGCGTTTAATGGGAGGCGAAATCGTCACGGCACACTGTCCCAATACCGGCGCAATGACCGGCTGCGCCTAGCCTGGCTTCACCTGTTGGCTTAGCGAGTCAGATAATCCTAAGCGTAAACTTGCCTATACGTGGGAGCTTGCCATCAACAACCATGGACATTGGATAGGTATCAATACCCATCGCGCTAACGCCATCGTCAAACAAGCAATAGAGGAAGACAGAATTCAGGCGTTGTCGGGTTATTCTCAAATCCGCAGCGAAGTAAAATACGGCAGTCAAAACAGTCGAATTGATATTCTACTCAGCTCAGAAGATAGAGAAGAGTGCTACGTGGAAGTAAAATCGGTGACGCTACTAGACGGGGAAATGGGCTATTTTCCTGACGCAAAAACCACTCGGGGAACCAAGCATCTTGAAGAATTGATTGAGATGGTTGAGCTCGGCCACCGTGCCGTGCTGTTTTTTTGCGTCCAACACACAGGTATTAAGCAAGTCGCCGTTGCGCAGCATATCGATCCCGCTTACGCCAGCACCCTTGAGCGAGCACTTGCTTGTGGAGTCGAATTACTGGTTTACGATTGTGTTATCAATGAAGAAAAAATAGCGTTAAATCAACAGCTAGACTTTATATTACAAAAAAAAGGTTGATTTTTTGGCTAGGGAGGCCATATTTGCCAGTCGTAAAAAACAGCCTCGGGTCAAAAACCCCCGAATCCAACCCAGAAAACACTGCGTTGTGGCTGCGAATATCCAGATGACAAGGTTTTTTTAGACGGTACAAAGGTTTGCTAGGGTGATCGCTTTCTGCTATAGATAGCTCCCCAAGTCATTAGCAATTGTGTCGTAGTGTAGGAGAATTGGCACATGCCAACAGGAAAGCATAAAGCATTAGGTTTGATCGCGCTGGCCGGACTTGAGCCCTATCAAGAGAAAGACGGCGAAGAATATATGAACGATGCTCAAATGGAGCATTTTCGTAAGATTTTGTCTGCATGGCGTGCACAACTTCGCGAAGAAGTCGACCGCACTGTACACCACATGCAAGACGAAGCGGCCAACTTTCCCGACCCTGTGGACCGCGCTGCGCAAGAAGAAGAATTCAGTTTGGAATTGCGTACTCGAGACCGCGAACGCAAACTCATCAAGAAAATCGAGAAAACCCTCAAGCGTATCGAAGACGACGATTTCGGTTTTTGCGATGCATGTGGTATCGAGATTGGCGTAAAACGCCTTGAAGCTCGCCCCACAGCAGACTTGTGTATCGACTGTAAAACCCTTGCTGAGATTAAAGAAAAACAACTGCAAGGTTAGTCAACTCGATTGAAATTTAAAAAGCCGCATACGCGGCTTTTTTATTGCCTCTGGAAAACTAATAATACCCTGTCATCCCGGCGACGCTCTCCCGTTGTCATCCCGGCGACGCTCTTGAGCCGGGACCTGCTACCCCCTGAGGAATGTAAAAAAAACCTTTACCCAACTGCCGAGAGATGCGGAATAAGTGCAAAAGCAATCCAAAACTTCGGGACACTACACCCGATAGTTTTTGATAAAGATCCCCGCCCAAAAGCATTGCATTCGTTTGGGTGAGCCAGCCTTTTGATGAGATCCCCGCCCAAAAGCATTGCGGGGATGACACATTCAACCTGTCATCCCGGCGACGCTCTCCCGTTGTCATCCCGGCGACGCTCTTGGGCCGGGACCTACTATCCCCTGAGGAATGTAAAAAAGCCCTTTACCCAACTGCCGAGAGATGCGGAATAAGTGCAAAAGCAATCAAAAACTTTGGGACACTACACCCGATAGTTTTTGACAAAGATCCCCGCCCAAAAGCACTGCATTCGTTTGAGTGAGCCAGCCTTTTGATGAGATCCCCGCCCAAAAGCATTGCGGGGATGACACATTCAACCTGTCATCCCGGCGACGCTCTTGGGCCGGGACCTGCTACCCCCGGAGGAATGTAAAAAAACCTTTACCCAACTGCCGAGAGATGCGGAATAAGTGCAAAAGCAATCCAAAACTTTGGGACACTACACCCGATAGTTTTTGATATAGCCCCTTGACGATACTTTGCAAGACGTGTTCACTAACATCGCCATGACCTAATCGAGGAATCCCATGCCCCCTGTCGTACCCTACATTGGACGCTTTGCTCCTTCGCCGAGTGGCGATTTGCATTTGGGTTCGTTGGTGACGGCCTTGGGTAGTTATTTGCAAGCCCGCAGCAAACAAGGGCAATGGCGCTTGAGAATCGACGATTTAGACACACCTCGAGTTGTCCCGGGTGCCAGTGAAAGAATTTGTGAGGCGTTGCAGGCCCATGGGTTGGCATGGGATGGACCGGTCTACTATCAAAGCGAACACCTTGAAGAATATGCCGAAGCTTTGGACTCTTTGCAGAATAAAGGCTTGATTTACCCTTGCGACTGCACCCGCAAAGCCATAAAGCAACTTGGGCCCATTTATACTCAAATCTGCAAACATAAACCCTCTGTGAGTTCACCCCATGCGCTGCGATTTGCCAACAGTCCGGCAAAACCTTGGCTTAATGATAATCGGTTGGGGCGGGTCAACATCGACCAACAGGCAGCCTCAGAAGACTTTATCCTTAAACGTCGTGACGGATTATTTGCCTATCATTTGGCTTCGGTTGTGGATGACATCGCCATGTCTATCACCGAGATAGTGCGAGGCGAAGATTTGATCGTGCCCACTGCCTGCCAAGTATCATTGTTCAATGCTTTAGAAGCCCCCTTGCCACAATTCATGCATCTCCCGTTAGTGTGCTTCGCCGATGGTCGTAAGTACAGCAAGCAAAATCACGCGCCTTCGCTGGCCGAACAATCACCGCTTAATAACCTTCGCCAAGCCATGTCATACTTAGGATTAGACCTTTCAGACGAAGTAAAACTCAAGACTGTTGAGGACCACATTCAATGGGCGCTGCAACATTGGTCAAAGGCTACTAGATCCAATTAAAACACTCCAAATAGTAGAAAATCGTCATTCAAACCCAATGGGGTCATCAACTGATAGAAATCCCCACACATCCGGTATATTATTGCGCGCCATAGAAAAGTGAATGTGAACTATGCTCGGCGCACTGTTCACCACAATGTGTAATAAATTGTCAGGAGCGTAGTTATTATTTCCCGTGTGATAAATAAGGTGAAACAGGCGTTTGGGTCGCAACCAGAAGCGGTGGCATCTGGACTGCTCAACCCTGTGGTACTGTCTCGGGGAGAACACGGCATTTCCCGCGAGGGGATCAGTGAAAACGCTCTGAAAGTACTTTATCGGCTCAACAGTGCCGGCTTTGACGCCTATTTAGTTGGCGGCTGCGTGCGCGACCTGATCCTCGGCTTACATCCCAAAGACTTCGATGTAGTCACCAATGCCACACCCGACGAGGTCAAAGGACTGTTTCGGAATTGTCGCCTGATTGGCCGTCGTTTTCGTCTTGCCCATGTCGTCTTTGGTCGCGAAATCATCGAAGTCGCGACATTTCGTGGACACCACCAAAGTGACGCTGAGCAAACTAACGATAAGAAAAAAGCCAGCGATGAAGTCCTTGGCAAACAAAGTCAGGAAGGCCAAATCCTCCGCGATAACGTGTTCGGCACCATTGAAGAAGATGCCGAACGACGGGATTTTACCGTCAATGCCATGTACTACCGAGTCACTGATTTCACTGTTACCGACTTCGCCAACGGGATGCAGGCCATTCGGGATAAAAAGCTTGAACTGATTGGCGACCCTGAGACCCGCTTCCGGGAAGATCCGGTACGGATGCTCAGAGCGGTGCGTTTTGCCGCCAAACTCGACATGACCATCAGTGCCCCTTGCACCAGCGCCATCCATGCACTGGGCGGCCTGTTGAGCAATATTCCACCAGCGCGACTGTTTGAAGAAGTCTTGAAACTGTTTGTCTCTGGTCAAGGCTTGAAAACCTTTGAGTTAATGCAAGAGTTCCGCTTGATGGATCCGTTGTTTCCCCAATTAGCGGGGCTACTCAATGATCCTAACAGCAAAGAAAACCAATTTATCCGTCAGGTTTTGATCAATACCGATAATCGCATCAATACCGGCCAGCGGGTCACGCCAGCTTTCTTGTATGCGTCGTTACTTTGGTATCCGGTGGAAGAGCACTGCCAGAAACTGATGGCCGAGTCTGGACTAAGCTTCTACGATGCCTTTAACATTGCCATCAATGAAGTCATGCATCGCCAGATTCAGCGGATCATGATCCCCAAACGATTCTCCACCACCATTCGCGACATCTGGCAAATGCAAATCCGCCTGCCGAAGCGTTTCGGACGCCGTGCTTATCAAATGTTAGAACATCCGAAGTTTCGTGCCGCATACGACTTCTTATTGCTGCGTGGACAAATTGAAGGCGGTGAACTGTTGGAACTAGCAGATTGGTGGACCGAGTTTCAAGACGTCGATGGAAATCAACGTAAGGCCATGTTAACGGCATTGCTCGACCAAGATGGCGGTGCACCAAGACGCAAACGCAAGCGTAAGCCCAAAAAGAAACCGAATGCCTAATGCGCTCCTTTGAAGTCGTTTTTATCGGCTTGGGCAGTAATATGCAACAGCCGCTGGCCCAACTGCACAATGCTTTGACCCATATCTCCAACTTGCCCAATAGCGAGTTGTTGGCTTGTTCTTCATTTTACGCCAGTCGCCCGATGGGCCCTCAAGATCAGCCCGACTATGTCAATGCCGTTGCAAAGCTAAAAACGGTGCTTACGCCGCTTGAATTGCTAAGCGCATTGCAAGCCATAGAACTAACCCAAGGTAGAGAACGAAAAGGCGAACGTTGGGGTCCACGAACCTTGGACTTGGACATCCTGTTGTTTGGCGAGCAACAGATCCAAACTCCCGAGTTGACGGTACCCCACTATGGTATGAAAAGCCGTGAGTTTGTGCTTTATCCGCTATTTGAATTGGCACCAGAGCTGCTGTTACCCTGTGGCAATAGTTTGAAAAGTATACTAAATAATGTGTCTAAGAACGGTCTGCAGATAATCGAGCAGGCTGTGACACAATAAGCATGACCAACTCAGTGAAGTGGGTCTGTGTTAGCAAAAAGGTGATTAACGATGACAACCAAAGTAACCACATCAACCTTGTTGAAGATGAAAGAACAAGGCCAAAAAATCACTGCGCTAACCGCTTACGATGCCAGTTTCGCCAAATTGTTTGACGAGCAAGGCATCGATGTGATGTTGATCGGTGATTCGTTAGGTATGGTACTGCAAGGGGTAGACGATACTCTTGCGGTGACTATAGAAGATATTGCCTACCATACTCGCGCGGTACGACGAGGCACTCAGCGTGCCTTTGTGGTGGCAGATATGCCCTTTATGAGTTACGCCACCCCTGAGCAAAGTTACACCAATGCAGCCAAACTGATGGCCGCGGGTGCGAGCATGGTGAAGTTGGAAGGCGGCGACTGGTTACTGGAAACCATCAGAGGTCTTAATCAGCGCGGTGTGCCGGTTTGTGGTCATTTAGGCCTCACCCCTCAGTCTGTCCACGTGTTTGGTGGCTTCAAAGTGCAGGGTCGTGACGACTTACAAGCGGAACAAATTCTCGAACACGCTCAGGCTTTGGCTCAAGCCGGCGCACAAATGTTGGTATTAGAATGTGTGCCGACCGAGCTGGCCGCGAAAATCACTCAAGCTGTGAAAATTCCAGTCATTGGCATTGGTGCTGGCGCTAAGACCGATGGCCAGATCCTGGTGATGCACGACATGTTTGGCATCAGTGCTAACTATATGCCGAAATTCTCGAAAAACTACCTAGAGCCCTGCGGAGACATCCGCGAAGCAGTCAAATCGTATATCGAAGAAGTCCGGGAAGGCGCGTTCCCCGGCGAGCAACATAGCTTTAATTAAAGGAGATCCCTTTGCAGCACATCAGCGAAATATTGGCTCTGAGAGAGCAGCGTCGCAGTTGGCAAATTGAAGGTAAAACCATTGCCTTTGTGCCTACCATGGGCAATTTGCATCAAGGCCACTTGCATTTGGTCAAGACTGCAAAACAGCATGCAGATGTGGTCGTGGTGTCAATTTTTGTGAATCCTCTGCAATTTGGTCCAGATGAAGATCTCGACGCTTACCCTCGGACTTTAGAACAAGATATGCAAGCACTCGAGACCTTGGGTGTGGATGTGGTCTTCACCCCAAAAGTAGAAGATATTTATTCCCGCGGTTTGGAACAGCAAACTTTCGTCGAAGTGCCAGGCCTATCTTATATGATCTGCGGTGCCAGTCGACCTGGGCATTTCCGTGGAGTTGCTACCATCGTCTGCAAGCTATTTAACATGGTGCAGCCGAATATGGCGTTTTTTGGAGAAAAGGACTTTCAACAGTTGCAAGTGATCAAAGCGATGGTCACCGACCTTTCGATGAACCTACAGGTATTTGGCGTACCTACGGTCAGAGAAAACGATGGCTTAGCAATGTCTTCAAGAAACGGTTACTTGAACGAGCAGGAGCGGCAGATTGCTCCCACCTTGTACCGCTGTTTAAGTGATTTAAGTGAGCAGATTCAATTGGGTCGTCGAGATTTTTCAGTATTGATCAACGATGCCAAAGTAAAACTCACCGAAGCTGGGTTCAAGAACGATTACATTGAAGTACGCTCGGTAGACACCCTGCTAAGCCCCGGTCATGAAGACAAAGAATTGGTCATACTGGCCGCGGCCTATTTGGGCAGAACTCGATTAATCGATAATCTACAAGTCAGTCTGCTGGATTGATCACTGCACCGCCTGAACCGAATCAGGCGGTTTCTGACTCTTTCACTTCATAAATCTCTAACCAATCTGCTGTTTCGCTGATGGAATCGGCGGTCAAGTCAACCAGTAAGGCATCGATCTCTTCCATCGGCGCATTGCATTGCTGTAGAGCTTGTAAGCGTCGATTGTAACCCAACAACACTTCTCGTGAGCTTAGTGAGCGTTGCGCAGAGATTTCAAATTCAGCATGGTTGCGTATAGCGAAAGAGGTGGTGCCGACGACTGGCAACCAGGTCGCCAGTAAACCCAGTAGCTTCGACAACCAGTACACATTAAACCCCACAATCCCCATCAAAATTTTGCCACTGATCACCACCATAGTAGACCAAAACATAAATTCACTGATGTGCGCCAGTCGACGACCCATGAGTTTCATAGCGATGGCGTTTTTAGTGTGGTAGCGATACTGCTGCGTAAGCCATTGCCCACGGGTAAAGTCGATGGCGGTATTGATGTATTTGCGATTCACTTGGTGTCCGGAAAAGCCCACCCAGCGCAGAATCGTTTCAGTATAGAGATAGGCCCAGCAACGCTCGGGCCCACCATGTCCCAATAAGTTCCGCCCCACTATATCTTCGATATCTCGAAAACGTCTCAGTGGATAATTGGTACCAAAAAATGACAAAAACAAAGTAGGCCGCAAGAACTCGGCGATACATCGATATTCCAGCCACTTGTCATGAAAACTGCGATTATGGTCTTTTTTGTATAACCAATAGATCGAAGCCAAAATAGCCAACTCGGCCACTGCACACAACAGGGGCAAAATACCGTATTTGGTTTTATCGGCAAGAGCGATGGCCAGTGCAGCGATGATTAAGGCGCTAGCGCCGAGCATGTAAATAAATACGAAAATGCTGCGATGCAGTGCCGAATAGAAAGAAGCCAGCCTATCAGCTCGCAAATAAGCCGCATAATATCCATGACTGGTTGGACTGTGGAAATGTTGGCAAAGGTGGTCCACCGTGCCGCTCATATCCGATTCATCTGGCAATTGTTCAGCAAAGTGGTCCAGCTTGGAACTTAATGCTCGTCGAGAAGTGAGCAATCGTTTCATGTAGTTAAAGCCGTTTAACAAAGGATTCCAGCGGCTTTTGTGCATCTGTATGGGACCATTGTCATTGAAGTCAATTTCCGATGCAGCATGGTCTAGATTTAAGTGCTCAGACGAATACTGTTCAAACTTTTCAAAGATCTTATCCGACAGAGGCCGACCAGTGTCAGGGTCCACTTGGTCGAGAATAGTATCGAATAACAGAACGTGCCCAAGCCACTGATACAAGGATTGTTCAGTCAATTCGGTACGAACTTGCTCGCCCTTAATCTGCTGGATAAAAAACACCGAATTCGGGTGCTCAGTGTCAATCCAAATGACCGGAATTTTGGCATCCAATGCTTGTTTCACTGTAAATGCGGTACCATAACCTTGCCGCTGTTCACCATCGTACAAAGCCACAAGAAGATCGCAGTTTTTCACCAAAGATTCACCGCACACCCGATAGGCTTCGTCGGCCTCACTGCGACGACCATCCAACTCTAACACCCGGTTTTTTTCAGATTGATATCCGGCGTGTTTGAGCAATTGGTAATATTCTTTTCGGGAGCTTTCGTCGAAATCGTTGGCGTATTCTTCGGCGCTAAAGGGCAGAATACATGACAATTCAAAGGCTTCGCCCACCAGATGAGACTCCACCAATAATCGGTCAGCGCCGTCGGCCAAAGAAGAGATGATGCGCAGAATAGGCGCTTGCTCATAGTAAAGTTTGCGCGCATGGGAATGTTGATAGCAGCGCTCCAACTGTGCGCCAATCATACGATAGACCCATTCTATTTGCTCTGCCAGCTGAGTGTTGTCCAAGCTGATACTAGAGTGAACCCGGTGCCCCGCAACAGCCACCCTGAGAGTCATGGGTACTAATGCAGTTGAGCTGAAATAGTGGTACAAATTGTCCTGATCTAGCCTGTCCATCTTTTCTCCTGAAGTGGATTTGCTAAAAACGCTACCGAGGGGAACTACAGATTACCGACTTGGTTCGGTATGATTTCTACCCGGAAAGGGTTAAATTTTGGTATTCCATTGAATGTATAGCAGTTTTACCTGTTATTTGACACTTTCTGTACTAACCTAAGCGTATATTTTTTCATCAATCACGGAACCCTATGTCTGAGTGTCGGATCTTTGTATCGTCACCTGGAGATGTAGCGATTGAACGAACACTAGTAGCCAGTGTCGTTGAGCGGTTAAAAACCAAATTTGGTCATCGCAGCCAGCTAAAACTGATCTTATGGGAGCAAATGCCGCTGGATGCGAACGATTCATTCCAGCCTCAGTTACCCGATCCGTCCGATGCCGAATTATTCTTACTGATATTATGGCGCCGTATTGGCACACCGTTACCCGACAACGCACTTCCCCAAGGCTTTGTAGGCCCACTAACCGGAACGGAGTACGAGTTTCTAGCGGCGTTGCGTCATCAAGCCAAACATCAAAAGCCCGCGATATTGGTTTATCGCAAAATGGACCACCAATCGGGTAAATCGGACAGCGACGTAGATCAGTTCTTCAAGCAGCATTTCACTGATAACGACGATCGATTACTCAAAGCCTTCCATCAGTTTGACAGCACCAGCGCATTTGAACACCAATTAGAAACCCATCTTAATGCTTGGTTTGACGCCAATCTCCCTATCGTCAGCGACAACGCCCTCGCGTCCTCTAGGGTCTGGGACAGTGGCAACCCTTTCCAAGGTCTCAAGGCATTTCGCTTTGAACAGGCCAATGTATTTCGTGGCCGCAGTGCGGCTATCGCACAAAGTATTGAGCGGTTAAAAAATAAAGCCGCCCAAGGACAACCCTTTTTGTTGATTATGGGCATGAGCGGTTCCGGCAAATCCAGTTTGCTCCGCGCTGGTATCCTGCCGAGCTTATATTCGCCGCAAATTGTGCAATCGGTGAGTAAGTTTTATCGTGGCATTATGCGTCCCGCAGATATTGACGGCGATCCGTTTGCGGGACTGGTTTCGGCGCTGAGCGCCCCCTCTGCCGACCATATTCTCGACCCGAGCCAGCGCTTGCAAATGCTCAGTTTGTGTCAACATCACCCTGACGAGTTTTTAGACCATTTGCGCAAGGAACTTAGTCGCAGAGAAAACCGCAGTCAATTGGTACTGGCAGTGGATCAATTTGAGGAGCTGTATACTTCAGCAGTCATAACCTCTGACACCCAACGCAATTTTGTCATTATGCTCAAACGCATGATTGAGGAACTGGGAATTTGGGTCATTGCCACTATGCGCAGCGACTGCTATCACTTTTTGGGTGATACCCCCGAACTGCTGGAACTCAAATCCGAAGGTGGTCAGCTCGACCTACAACCTCCTGAGCTATTTAATATTCGGCAAATGATCAGTGAACCCGCCGAGATGGCAGGATTGCATTTTGAGCAAGGTCAAAACGGCCAACCGCCTTTAAACGAAGTGATCGCCCAAAGCGCTGCCAAATCCCCTGAAAGTCTGCCTTTATTGGAATTCACTCTGAGCCAGCTTTATGACGGAAGAACAGCCAGTGGCACCATGACGTTTGAGTGCTATCGAGGAATGGGTGGCATAGAAGGTGCTATTGCAAATCATGCCGAGCAGGTGTTTAGCCAATTAAAGAAACCCGTTCGACATCGCCTTCCAGCGGTATTCAATCGGTTGGTGAATAGCCAAAATAGTGGCCAGTTCACCCGCAAATGGGCAAAACTCAACGAATTGACGGAAACCGGTAACGATCACACGTTATTGCAAGCCTTCTTAGATGCCCGACTATTGGTTGCCGAACGTAACCCCGACGGCGATGAAGTAGTGACCTTGGCCCATGAGTCCCTATTTCGACATTGGCCTAGGTTGTCTCAGTATCTAGAAAAAAACAAAAACTTGCTGCGATTGCGGGATGAAATCAATGAACAGGTGAAGCGCTGGCAAGCCGCAGGGCGAGACTCCGCGCTTTTGTTGAATGCAGGAAAGCCATTGGAAGATGGTAAAGCATTAGTGCGCAGTGATTTGACCTTAGAGCCTGACACGAAAAAGTTGATTAAACTGTCTATTCAACGAGCCAATCGAAATCGGTGGGCAAAATGGGGGGCGATTGCCAGCTTAGTGGTAGTCACTATCTACGCCACCATAGCTTCTATCTCAGCTTCACAAAACCAGCAAGTAGCAGAGCGCAGCCTGAAAAAGAGTCAAGATTTGATCGAGTTCTTGATTGGTGACTTGCACGCTCAGCTAGAAAAACTGGGCCGTTTGGATGTGATGCAAAGTATTGGCGAAAAGGCCCTAGGGTATTTTGCCGAGCTGGATCCTCGCCAAGCCACAGATGAAAACATTGCCAATCGAAGTAAAGCGCTTTACCAAATTGGCAGTGTTTATGTGGAGCTAAACGAATATGATTCGGCCACGCAAGCCTTCGCCCAAAGCCAAGAGTTGCTCTCTCTTTTGGCACAAAAATATCCCAACAACTTTGATTATTTATATGAGTATTCACAGGCCAGTTTTTGGGTGGGCTATGCCTATTGGGCCGCCGAGCGTCTTGATGACGCAGAAGGTTACTTCTTGGAGTATCTGAAGATCGCCAAGCGCTTGGTGGAGTTGCAACCTGACAATCTGGATGCACGGATGGAAGTGTCCTACGCCTATTCCAACTTGGGCACTTTGGCTTCGAACCGAGGGAAAACCGATTTAGCCACCCAGCACTTTTTAGATTCCATCAACAACAGCCAGATTATTCTTGCCGCTGATCCGCAAAACCAAGCGGCCTTATCCTCCTCTGCCGACGCTTTTTCATGGCTGGGCAATACCTATCGCGACCGCTTAGATCTGCATAAAGCGATTGCTTACTATCGTTCTGAACAGCGTATTTTCTCCAATCTGGTAGATGACCAATTCAACTACCAGAATCGCTATGATTTATTGCTCTCATCACTGCGAATTTTGGGAATGCGCACTTATCTGGGCGAGCTAGACGCCGCATTGGAAGGCTATTACCAAGCTTTAGTTGATATTCAGTATTTGGTTAACCATGACCCAGCAAATACCAGTTGGCGAAATTCTCGAGTGTTTACCTTCGCCAACATAGCAAAAATTGAGCTGCTCTTAGGTAATTTGGAAAACAGCCAGCAAGCCTTTACAAAGAGTTATGAGCTCGAACCCAACCTGCCACAAAATGCAGAGAAAATATGGGCGGATGACTATCTAGAGCGTCACTATTGGTATTGGCGTTTCCTGCACAAGACGCAACGGACAGAGCAGGCCAAAGACATTGCCCAGCAACTGATGGAGCAGTCCTCACCAAGGGCGATTAAATGGCAAATGCGTCTGGCCAGTGCGACCGATTTGCCGTTTGATGCTCCACCTTTTACCGAAACCATACTGATGCAAGGACCCGATACGGTGCTTGCCCATCTTGAATACGCCCTTTTCCGAAATGATCAAACTACCGTCGAGCGTATCAGCCAATATTTGCCTACTGAAATGTGGGCAAATCCAGAACTAAAAACGATAAAGCAGCAGTTAAGCCCAACCCCCAACCCATGAAAAAGGAGCGTAATCATGGCCAAAAATTTAACTTTAGAAGTACAAGTCAGCTGTACAAGCAATAAAGACCCCAGCGGACACTATTTAAACCCAGAGGAACTACAATTTTCTGTTGGTGGCACCGTTGTGACAGAAATCGACTTTTTCAGTGACGAATCTGATATTCAATTTACCTTTCCAAGCGGTTACAGCAATTTTGACATTCGCGTGTTTGAAAGCAATCAGGAAGACCAAAAAACAGCGATTATGAGCACCTACTCTACCGATCCTGCAACAGCCATAACGGATTTTGACAATCTCTGGAATGGCAACGCATCGAAAAAGGGCAGCGGCAAAAGTCATCGCGAGTTTAAGGTGCAATCTAACAGTGGTAACACGCTTGTGGTCAGCGATCGGGATCAGGATGGGGGCAAATCCCCTGACGGCACAGCTCATAGCTTTATCCTTAAATTTGGCTATGTCGGCACAAATTCCGCTGGCTTTCACCTATTCGACCCGCAGATTCGCAATAAAGAAAATTAAGTAACACCTTTGAAGTAGATCGTTACTGACAGTTTAGGAAACAAAAAAGGACAAGATTATGAGCACATGCAATGAATCACCTAACGATGTACCTACTAACGCCAACAGCGTAGACGTCACCATCAACAGTGTGGATGCCCAAAATGACCCAACCGATATTTGGCTAGCAGGCGAAGATGTTGTGGAAGGTGTCATCAATTTTACCGCCGATAAGCGCTTTATTCGTTTCACCTTCCCAGACGGTTATGAGGACTTTAGCATAAAAGTATTTGAGCCTGAGGATGCGCCGATAAAACAAGGAATTATGGATGAATATCAGTCTGATGCCAGCTTTGGAATTGCTCAATATGATGCATTGTGGAAAGGAAAAGCATCTAAGCAACGGGATGGCGAGTCACCGAAAAGGGAATTTGTGCTGAAATCTCCTAACGGCCAAACAATGATTTTGCGTGACCGAGATCAAGACGGCAATGCTGAGGACGGCACCTTACACAATTTTATTTTGAAATTTACCTATGGAAAGCAAACCTATTTGTTCGATCCGCAAATTCGCAACAAAGAAAATTAAAACATTCCGTATCAAGGAACCCAAATGATTAAAAATCCGCAAGCTAAGCAGTCGAGTCGTTACCTACAGCAAACACTTTGGGTAGCGGCGCTGCTTCTTTTTAGCGCAGGAGTTGCCCAGGCCAATCTTGCCAATAATCAAAATTCAGTGATGGTCACTCTAACGGCAGGTTCGTCACCTGCTGATCTGAATCTGAGTATGAACGGCACACCGATTTCTGTGATTGACTTCCCGAAAGACAAAAAATTCATTCAGTTTGCCTTTCCTGCGGGGTATTCGAACTTTGATATTCGGGTGTTTGAGATGAATGAGGTGAATGAGAAAAACGCCATTATGGTACTGTATCAAAGCAATCCTGACGCCGCGGTGAAAGCCTTTGATGCTTTGTGGCGAGGCAAGGCATCAAGCCAACAAAGAGGCCATGAGTTTAATCTGCGCAATCCGCAAAAGCAAAACATGGTCTTGCAGAACCTCAACCGCGATGGAACCGCCCAAGGCACAATGCACGATTACATTCTCAAATTTACTGTAGACGGTAAAACCTATCTGCAGGACCCGCAAATTCGCAATAAGGATTAGCTGTTAGGCAACGGATTGCTCAAGGCCTTTTTCATTGATGCGTTTTTTCAGCAAACGCCACGTCTTGGTCTTTTTGGCAATGGCGAGTTGCTCATCGAGAATGTCCATCAGATCTTGTTCGGTGGTCAAAGGGTTGGCCAGCACCACACGAAATACGGTGATGGATTGCTCGCCGTATTTTTCCACCCGCAAGCGGGTTCTAGACACGAAGGACTTGCCGGCTTCACGTTGTTGCTTTTGAACCGCAACAGTCAAACGATCTAGGGTTTCGTTGAGTTCTTGGGTCAATTCAAGATTGGATTGGATAACTTGTGGGTTGACCCGATAGGTCAACAACGACAAAGTGGGCGCGGTGATCAGTTCGAAATCATCGTGCTCGTCAATCAGTCTGGCAAAGGTTTTGGCTTTCTCAATACTTTGGTCAATCAGCAGCTCATAGCCCTGACGACCAAAAATGTTAAACGACGCATAGACCATCATGGCCATGCCGTTACGGGAGCCTTCCAAGGTAGTGGCACCCAAATCTTTTGAACCGGCCCGCAAAATATATTGAGCGTGATGACGAACCGCATTACTGTCTTCGGGGTTTTTAAATACCACCATGCCCGCGCCCATTGGCACGTACATTTGTTTGTGAGCATCCAAGGTCACTGAATCGGCCTTGTCGATTCCTTTTAGCTTGTCACGATAGGTATTAGAGAATAGCGTCGCGCCGCCCCACGCCGCGTCGACGTGAAAATGACAGTTCAGCTCTTTGGCGACGTCGGCCAATTCGTCCAGCGGATCGATATGCCCGGTTTCGGTAGTACCGGCAATCCCCACCAACGCCAGTAATTTATTGCCTTGTTGCTCGAATTCTTTGCCTAACTTAAGCGCTTTTTCAGGAGATAACCGCTGGGTCGGACAGTCGAGCATTAACATCTGCTCACGACCTATACCCAGCACGTCAACGGCTTTGGACAAAGAATAGTGCCCCCGCCGTGAAGATAAGATCCCCAAACGGTCATAGCCATAGTGCCGCAACGCTGCTGCCAGACCTTGCTGAGCAATACCTCGAAATTCGCCGTCTGCAGCCAGCGCTTTGTTGCGTGCGACCCAAAGCGCAGTAATGTTGGCAATGGTACCACCAGAACAAAAGGCCCCAAGTGAATGTTTAGCACTGTGTAGATACTGCTTGTAAAAGCCTTCATCCTCACCAAACACCAGTTGGTGCATCATACCAATAACCTGTCTTTCCAATGGTGTGAAGGCCTTGGACGTTTCAATTTTCACCAGGTTTTGATTTAAGCCCACCAAAAGCTTTGCCAATGGCAGGTGAAAATACGGCAAGGCCGAGGTCATGTGGCCAATGAAGGTAGGCGAGTAGGTGTTTACTGAATGGGCCACCAGCTTGTCGAGCAAGGCTTCGGCGTGTTCTGAGACAAATTCTGGATACTCAGGCATCCGATGATTACTAAAATTACGCTCGATGTGGCTGAGGGATTTGGCTTTGGTGACGACATGTTGGGACAAAAAGTCAGATAGGTTGTCAGAAAGGTGTTGTTCGATCTGAGCCAATTTGGAATCTTTACCTTCTGGTTTGGTAAATACCCGGAAAAGATGCTCTAAACTGACAGACGCTTTGCCCACTCTTGTAACCTCGTTCGTAAACTTTCAACCGTGGACTTTAACCCATGTATGGGTTCAGCGCCAAATTTATACCTTGAATACCCTGTAATAACCGGGGCAGTCGACTTTAACACACCAACAACGGCAGTGAAACGTACCCTAAGTATAGCGTTTATACGCTGCTTTCAAGAGATCAGATTTGCGCGACGTTTTTTCTTTTCCAGTTTGAAAAAGAAGTGGTATGGTTATCTAGAGCGTCGAGTTCAATTGTGTATGAAAGGAACGATACGCTCAGGTGTCTGTTGATACGACTTCATCCGTTCAAAGAGGCGTGCTATGCACATTAAGGAAGTTACTGAGCATTTCGATCTCGAGAGGATCGTGCCGTTCTTTCAACCCATCATGGACCTTGAACAAAATTGTGTTTGGCGATTCGAATGTCTTGCGCGGCTGGTCACTCCTGGGGAGCAGACTTTCTTACCCAGCGACTTTCTACATATTGTTGAACGCCAACAATCAGTCAAACAACTGACGCAAACCATCTTTAACCGCAGCGCCGAGTACTTTCGTGAACTCAATGTGGCTTGGAGCATCAATATCAGTGAAGACGACCTGCTCAATCCAGGATTTGTACAAGGACTGATGGAATGTCTGAGCGTGTATCCTAACCCACACAGGGTCAGTCTGGAGATCACAGCATCGGTTGCACTCAATCATTTAGCGCTCTTCGAACAATTCGCCAATCAATGTCTAAATCTTAAAATAGGTCTGTTCATTGACCATTTCGGCGCGACCTCTGGCAACATAAAACGGATCTTGGCACTCCCCATTACTGGCATCAAAGTGGCAGGCAGCTTGATCAACCAATTGATCAGCGACCCTCCAAGTTACGAATTTGTTGAATATCTCACCCAACAAGCACAGCAAAAGAATATGGCGGTTGTTGCAGTGCATGTTGAGGACAAAGCGACCATGGAGCGGATCAAAGATATTGGCATTCGTTACGCGCAAGGATTCTATTTCTCGATGCCACAACCAACAACCGACTGAACTTCTTATAGTTGTGCACACACCCGATAGCTAGATTGACCACTGGCCCAATACTTACGCTCAAAAGGCGTGTCGGGCTGGTCGCTTTGGTATGGCTCCCATTGCGCACTGATCCCTGCATAGCCCAAAGCCAAGGCAAACTCTTCGATATAAATCTGCCAGTTACTGCGCACTTCAATTGCGCCGCCCAGCTCAATAAAGGACTTGAATGCCGCGCAAGCATGCCAGCGACGTTGCACATGTGCCGACTTGGGATAGGGGTTAGGATACAACAAAAAGTGCTTAGCAAGCTGCCATCCGTCTTGCACGGCAAGTCGCCAAAAATCGTTCACATCAGCCCTGACCACCACGTAGTTATCGGCTTGAATCGAATAATGACCGTGCTTTTGGGTGCGCAGCGCTGATTTATCTAAGCCCACGACAAGCGCCTCGGGATGGGAGGCAGCAATTTTAGCGGTGCTCTCTCCAACCCCACAACAGGAGTCTAATATCAGTGGCTTGTCTTGACCCGACGAACGCCATTTGCTGACTTGTTCAAATGCCTCCAGGGTGTGCTGATTGAACGGCTTCTGACTGTCATTCGCTAAATGTCGCTCCACCAAATCTTTAAGCTTCTCGTGGGGCCCCAATTGATTGGTGGTAATGGTTCGAGAATTGCCCACTAACTTCGGATCCCAACGCCACGATTGATCAACTGATAAGCAACAGTGAAGAGCACCACATTGAAGATCACAAGCAAGCCAATGGAGGTCAAATAGTTCACGTCCGATACTCCCAAAAAGCCATACCGGAAGCCATTGACCATATACACAATGGGATTGGCTTTACTGACCCACTGCCAAAACTCCGGCAATAAACTCAGTGAATAGAATACGCCACCCAAGTAGGTCAGAGGCGTTAGCACGAAGGTCGGCACCATGGAAATATCATCAAAGGTCTTCGCATATACGGCGTTGATCAAACCTGCAGTAGCGAACAGGGTCGACGTGAGGATCAAAGTGATAATAATGATGGCAAAGTTGTAGATCTTGATGTCGACAAAAAACAATGAGACTGCCGTGACAATGATGCCTATTAAAATCGCTCGGGCCACGCCACCGCCGACAAAGCCCATCACGATGATCCAGTTGGGCACAGGTGCCACCAATAGCTCTTCCACGTTACGTTGAAATTTGGCACTGAAAAATGACGAGCTCACGTTCGCGTAGGAGTTGGTGATGACGGACATCATGATCAACCCAGGAACGATGAATTCCATGTAGCTAAAACCTCCCATCTGGCCGATGCGTGAGCCAATTAAACTGCCGAAAATCACAAAATACAACGACATAGTAATGGCAGGAGGTACCAGCGTTTGCACCCAAATGCGCAAAAACCGGGTACATTCTTTAATCCAAATGGTACGTAGGGCAATAAAATTACGACTTGCCATTATGCGGCTCCTTGTTGGTTCTTACGGCCCGATTCCACCATGCTGACGAACAATTCTTCCAAGCGATTGGCCTTATTGCGCATACTCAGCACAGTAACCCCTTGGTCGGTTAATTGTTTGAACACGTCATTCAGTCCCACCTCTTTAAGCACATCAACTTCGATAGTGTGGTCATCCAAATTGCGGTACTCAAAGCCGTCTAACTTGGGCGGAGTGCTTTGCACTGGCAAGTCGAGGACAAAGGTTTCTACATTTAACTTGGCTAATAAGGCTTTCATGCTGGTGTTTTCCACAATGACGCCCTTATCGATGATGGCGATGTTGCGACAAAGCATTTCCGCTTCTTCAAGATAATGAGTGGTGAGAATGATGGTGATGCCTTGTTGATTGATTTCTTTCAAAAAACGCCACATGGAACGGCGGATTTCAATGTCTACGCCTGCAGTCGGCTCATCGAGGATCAGCATTCTGGGCTCATGCATCAAAGCCCGAGCGATCATCAAACGACGCTTCATACCGCCGGACAATTCCCGAGCCGGGCTATTGCGCTTTTCCCATAAATCCAGTTGTTTAAGGTATTTTTCCGCACGTTGTTTTGCCACGTCGCGAGGCACACCATAGTAGCCTGCTTGATTCACGACAATTTGCAGCAAGGTTTCAAATTGGTTGAAATTGAACTCCTGAGGTACCAAACCGATGTGAGATTTGGCTTCCACCAGCGCATTATCAAGAGAATGGCCGAATACCTTCACCGAGCCGCTTGATTTGTTCACCAAAGACGCAACCACCCCTATAGTCGTGGACTTGCCCGCACCATTAGGACCGAGCAAAGCGAAAAAGTCGCCCTCACCCACCTGCAGGTCGATACCTTTGAGTGCCTGTGTGCCGCCTTTGTAGGTCTTGGTTAAACCGGAAATATCAAGTGCTTTCATGGGGATTCCGCGTCGCTGCTGCATGGTCATTGGATATGACGCCATTTTCACATAATTCAAGGCCTTTACAACCCAATAGCAGGGCGATTTCTCCGCGCACTTGTGCTGTGTATTTGCCGATGTTAGTGTGCGCGATTATTCGCAAGCATAAATTTGGAACATCCATGAGCAACGAAGCTTTTTATTCGATCGGTACGCCGGGCACGCCCTGGACCGAACAAGAAAAACAACAATGGTATGCGCAACAGCAAATAAAACGCTCATATCAAGAAGAGGTGCTGGACAGTTTTGACCAATTGCCTGCCCAGTTTGAGTGGGTTCAATACGGAGCTTTGCCTTACGACGAAGCGCGCTACCCCGTGTTCATTGCCCGACCTGTGGCTTGGCAAGACGACAAACCCACGATCTTAGTTACCGGCGGTGTTCATGGCTACGAGACCAGTGGTGTGCAGGGTGCTTTGGCTTTTCTGTATCACCATGGTGCGAGTTATTTAGCCCACTTTAACGTGATGGTCGCGCCTTGCTTAAGCCCTTGGGGCTTTGAGACCATCAATCGTTGGAATCCTCTTGCGGTGGATCCCAATCGCTCGTTTAAAGAAAATAGCGGCTCACCGGAAGCCCATTTGATCATGCAGTACGTTAACAGTTTAAATCTCAATTTGTTGGCCCACTTTGATCTGCACGAAACCACGGACACAGACAACAGCGAGTTCCGTCCCGCGCTGGCGGCAAGAGATGGCATTTTCCAAGACAACTGGAATATTCCCGATGGTTTCTACACTGTGGGCGACAGTCAAAACCCACAATCCGACTTTCAAGCTGCAATCATTGCGTCGGTAGAACAAGTGACTCACATCGCACCTGCCGATGAACAGGGTAAAATCATAGGCGCAGATCTACAGCAAAAAGGGGTGATTCACTACGATAAGAAAAAATTGTTCTTGTGTGGCGGATTCACTAATGCCCAATACGTTACCACTACCGAAGTGTATCCAGATAGCCCTAGAACCAATCCACAAAACTGTATTGAAGCTCAGGTAGCGGCAGTCACAGGCGGGTTAGACTTTCTACTCAAGCAAGTTTAAGTTCAGAACGGGCGGCCCGAGACCGCCCGTTAAATCTACACTTTCAGGCGCGACATTTGTTCGTCCATTGCGGTAATCAATTGTTCTATGTGTCGATTCACCGATTGCAATTGCACGCCTCTCTCTGCCAAAGCTTTGCTGCTGTCACTGACTAACACCACCCGACGACTGACATCTTCACTGACCTGGCTTTGCTCTTGCGCAGCGGTCGCCACCTGATTGATGCTGTCAGTAATATTTTGAAGATTGCCCAAGGTAGAAGAAATTTGTTCATAACTGTGTCGGGTCTTACCTACGGTATCACTCACTGTGGTACGGATTTTATCCAAGGCATTTACCGACAGTTTCACTCTGCGCTGCAACTCATCGATCAAGTCGCGGATTTGTTCTGTTGATGCTTGAGTGCGAGCCGCAAGGTTGCGCACTTCGTCAGCAACTACGGCAAACCCTCGCCCTTGTTCGCCCGCTCGAGCAGCCTCGATTGCTGCGTTTAAGGCTAACAAGTTGGTTTGTTCTGCGATTGCGCCTATGGTCGTCAAAATCCCAGTGATATCCTCGGTCTTGGTCGCCACCTCATTGACACTGTTCGAAGACGATAAAATCGCATCGGCAAGATTGTCGACGTCGCGAACGTTTTCACTTAATGATGTCTGGGTAGTTAACAGCATATCGTTACATTCGCGTGTATCGCCTGCGGTTTGACTCGCCAACTTAGCCACCTCGGAGGCTGTTGCGGACATCTGAGTGATGGCAGTGGCGATATTATCTAACTCGATCTGCTGTTCAGATGTTTGCTGACCAATTGCTCCGGCATTGTGAGTCAATGTATCTAAATCGGCGACCAGATCAGTGGAACTGCGTTTTGACACTCGTATCATTTCTGCCAATTTTTCCATGAAGGCGTTCAGTCCCTGTGCCAGACGGATCAATTCGCGATGTGTGTGAACTCTTATGGTTTGGGTTAGGTCGCCCTCTTGAGAGGCTAATAGTTGAACCGAATTTGATACCGTTTCAATAGGCTTGGCGATTGAGCGAGCTATCCAGGCGGCAACAAATACGGCAATGCCGGTCAATGTCAATGCCAGAACAATCAATGTCATGGTGGCCTTAGAGAAGTTTTCGTCTGCAAAGGTCTGCATCTCTCGCACCGGTGCTAAGGCGATGTGTTTCGGAATCGATACCACCAAAGTCCATTTCGCTTCGGTGTCAGTAATATTAAAGCTTTGTTTTACATACCAAGTATCATCACTGGTTCTAAAATCTTCTTTTTGTGACACAAAGGCATTGATTTCAGGATCGACTTGCTTGATGGGCTTGGCAAGGTCTTGCTTGTGTTGGCTCGAAGCGACAATTAACCCCCTTTGACTCACCAAAGTGAGTCCAGCCGCACCACCGTAGAGCTTTGTACTGGACTCCTCTAACCACTGCTGCATTACCGGTAAATTAATGTCTACACCGACCAAGCCGACAAATCGACCTGAAACAATTACTGGCATGCTCATGGTCGTCATTAATACTTCATTACCTTTTTCTATCTCATAAAGATAAGGATCCAGTACACAGGGCTTTAAGGTATCCATGCTGCACAAATACCATTCGGCTTCTCGTATGCCATTTTCGTCCCGCTCAGACAAATACTTTTCTTCGGGATCATCCACCGGATACAACACCGCCTTGCCATCTTCTTTCACATAGTAAACTTCTAGTGAACCGCTTGGTGTACTGTGTTCCCCTGAGGAGCGATGTTGGGCATCTTGTTTATCATAACCATTGGGCTCGAACTGACTGTACAACGCGCTTACCGACTCTGTAGACTCGAGCGTCGCGCTGAGTAGGCTCATGACCTCTTCTCGATCTAAGCTGGAATTGGGGGCTGCAGTTTCGGCAAATATGTTCGCAAGCGCTTTGACTGGTTCAAAACTTTGCGACAACAAACCACTCACTCGTCGAGATGCCAACTGGGCATTTTGTTGCAAAGAGTCGACCACTTGTTGGCGCAGGTCTTCTTCGACTTTGTTCAATTGAGTTTGTGAAACAGAGCTTAAACTGACCAAAGACAAAATACTCAACAAGAGTGAGCAGGTCACCACCAGAGCAACCATAGTCATTATTACTTTTTGTTTGATCGAGGACTGCTGCAGAAACATGTAATCACCATCAAAAACCAACGTTCAAATATCAGCATAATCGGTTTTTCCGATACCGCTACAAAAATCACTCACGGGAGCAAAATATCCAGTTTGTAGTGCATCACGATGCCATTTTTTATGTCGAATTTCTTTACATTTAGCCTTATCCCAACAAAATCGAATAGCAAAATTGAAATATATTTCAATATCTTAGATTTGCTGGCGTTTTTATTGCTTATTTTTTAAGCATAAAAAGTTTAACTAAACAAAGGTAAATACAGTGAGAAATTTAATGAGACGTTGTTTTTTTGCCATGGGTCTGTTGTTCACTGGGTATGTATCGGCCGTGCCGATTATGATCAGTGAAGACTTCACTACCATCGGCCCAGAGTGGTCCGTTATTGGTGGCTTTGATAATGGTGATGCGGGCATATTGGGGCAGCTCCACAATTCTGTCGTCACCCTGTCTTTCGATGGCATGGCCGGAGGAAGTGCCGCCATGGAATTTGACCTCATAGGTTTTCGAACCGTTGATGGTGTTAACTGCTGTACGGACACATTTTCATTACTTATCAACGGCATAGAAGTATTCAACGCCAACTTCCCGCTGGGCGGAGGTGGAAGCGAATCCATCAATGTCAACATGCTAGGTGCGGTGGTCACCGGTGCAGGTCTGATGCGTAATATTGCCATTCCAGCGTTCAGTATTATCGCAGGCACCAATGAAGTGACATTTGACTACGGCTTGATGCAGGGATTCAACGACGAAGCTTGGGGGTTAGATAACTTTCTACTCGAAGGCGACGTCCGAGAACGTCAACAAAACCCAAATCCAATGCCAGAGCCAGGTGTTTTAGGTATGTTATTGGTGGGTGCTGGTCTGTTGATGCGCAGAAAACGCTGATTTTTGCGTATTTGTCCTGCCGCCCAATCTGTCTGTCGATACATTGGGCCGATTTAAGTTAGTGAAACAAAAAAAGAGCAGACTCAGTCTGCTCTAAAAGAATGTCCGGGAGACATTGTCCTCTATTGATACTGTAACTTGATGCGCCCACTGACAGTTGATACGGTTACCCGGCCATTGCCACCTCGGGTAGAAAACTCCAACCAACGAGTCGGTCCGTATTTAGCCCTTTGCTCTTTGTCGGCAGTCAGATTATTGATAATGCGACCACCAGCATGGCCTTTTAAGTCGAAGCGGGCTGACACACCTCTTGCAAAACTCAGCTCGACGGTACCGCCGACAGATGTGGCCCTTACATCGGCATTTTTGGCAAGATCTAGGGCAACTTCAACGGTGCCATTGACCGTATTGATTGCCAACTGTTCCACCTTTTGCAAATTCAGTTCAACATCACCGTTAACGGTTTCCACCTGTACCTCAGGGCTGTTGGTCTTCGCTTCAATATCGCCATTGACCGACTCATAAGACACATCCATCGAGTCAGAACCGCGATCTCGAATGTCACCATTGACCGTTTCAAAGCTAATTTTACCTTTTAAACCGCTGCCAACAATGTCGCCATTCACCGATTCGATGTTTATGCGGCCACTCAAGTTACTGGCATCAATTCCACCGTTTACCGTCTCGATATCGGTGCCACCACGAATGTCTGATACTTCAACGTTGGCGTTCGTTGAGGTGTAATCCAGCACACTATTGAAGGGCACGAAGATTTCTAAATCATCACCGTCATCGGAGTTCCAGTTGCCCCAGCCGTTGCTGTCTTTGACTTTCACTTTGATTTCGACTTCATTACCTTTGCGTTCAAAAATGAACTTGCTGGTGCGGTCACTCAATTCACCCACCACGCGAACCTGCTCCTTGTCCCATCCGGTGATTTTGGCGTAACCATTTACGTGAGAAATGACTACGTAGCCATCGCTTTTCGCGTCGAGCGTGCGGTCAACTTGCTCGCCAGCCCACGCAAGACCGCTCACGATGCACAAGCCTAAACCGACCATTAATTTGTTCATGTCAATGTCCTTCCTACTGCGTTTGATTCTTTACTGTGTGCGTTTGCACATACCATTTTAAATTTGCTGCCACTTGGTGGAATGCACCCGTTCAATTAAATCGATTTGTTGTTGATGTACGTTTTGCAACATCTTTAACAGCGCCATATTGTTCGGATCTTGCTGCAACGCGGCTTTAATGGCCTTGGCAGCATCATCCAATTCACTTAATTGCGTCTCCCAGTTCTGGGTTAGCGCTGGCTGATCTTGAAACTTCACCAACAGCGCTTGCTTTTGTTGTTGATGTTGCTGACTCAATTTCGCCACTAATTCTTCACCACTGGGCGGGGAATTGAGTACTTGTTGGCCACCAAACCAGGTCAAAACACCGACCAAAAGAACCGATGCAGCGACCGCAACCGGCCGAAACGGACTGCCTTTTGGCTCTGCGCTTTCCTGTTTGGTTAACGCCACCTCAATGCCCGGCCACAAGTCCCTTTGGGGCAACTTAGTTGTTTCAAGATCGCGAATTTGTTGCTGCAAATCTTGTTCAAAATTGCCGTTACTCATACCCCATAAACTCCTTCAATAAGCCTTTAGCTCGATGAAACTGTGCTTTACTCGACCCCACTGCCATGCCCATCATGTCGGCGATTTCCTCATGGCGATAGCCCTCAATGGCATGCAACACAAATACAATTCGAGCGCGCTCTGGCAGCCGAACAATGTGCTGATCTAGTCCCTGTAAATCCATCGATTCTTCGCTTGCGAAATGCGCCGCTTCGGAATCTTCAATGTTGAACATGCGCTTTACCCAACTGCGTTGCTTACGCAGATAGGAAATGGTGATGTTCGAAGTCACCGTGTGTAGCCATGTTGAGAACTTGCTCTGTCCTTGAAAATTGCCGATTTTGCGCCATAGCTGGATAAAGACTTCCTGTGCCGCATCTTCAGCCAACCCTCGTTCACCAGTGAGGCGCAAGCACAAGCCATAGACCTGACCGATGTACAGTTCATAGAGGGCTTGAAACGCCTGCTTGTCTCCTTGTTGTACCGCTTGTATCAGAGCACTCTCGCGTTTTTCTGAGAAGGCTTGTTCAGCGGATACCACGTTTGATTTTGTGTTCAAATCGTCAGTCCGATGTCTGGGTTGTTTTTGCTGTTCTTGAAAGGTTAGTCGCAGGGTAGATCAGAAAGGTTTAAAGGCGCAAAAAATAATTAATACACGAGTTCTTTGGACAGAATGTTGGAGTGTATTCCCAGGATGTTTGATGTAAGTCAGGCTGTTCAAAAGGTCCCCGCCCAAGAGCACTGCGGGGATGACAACGAGGGAGCGTCGCGGGGATCAATATCAAAAACTATCGGGGGCAGTATCCCGAAGTTTTTGATAAGTTGTCATCCCGGTGCGCTTTTTGGCCGGGATCAATATCAAAAACTATCGGGGGCAGTATCCCGAAGTTTTTGATGAGTTGTCATCCCGGTGCGCTTTTTGGCCGGGATCAATATCAAAAACTATCGGGTGTAGTATCCCGAAGTTTTTGATTGCTCTTCCTTTTTGCCAAACAAATACGACGCTTTTAGCGGTTGATTTTATGGCAGTTGACGCATCCGCCTGCGACTTTCCCTGCAAGGTAATAGCTTGGTTGGGGTAAGGATGCGGCGACTCGCGCCTCAGTCACTTGAGATGCAAAGCGGCTCATATCGTTTTGTAAAAAGGGATGGCTGGCACCGCCTTCCCCAGCTTTTAGCTTATCTGCGATACGTTCAATACTCTGTAGCGCCGCTATCACCTGTTGTTGCTGAGGTGATAAATCTGAGTTTGAGGGATGCAATGCCAAATCCAGACTTCGCACATGTTGAGCAAGGTGATCCATATTGGATCGCAGTTGCGCAGGCTCAACGTATTGAAATTCCGGTGGGTAAGTCACTTTTCTCATGGCAGCAGCCATTTGCGAGCTACAACCCGATGTCATCAGCCCAGCAACTAAGCCGATCATTGAAAAACCAATTAGACTGACATGGAAACCTTTCATACTTGCCCCCAAACTCATCATTGTATGGATTAAAGTGCTTGCTCAGTCTTCAGCACCAAACGATATAGTTCGTCTTTGAGTTGCAAGCGTTTTTGCTTTAACGCCTCAATGTACTCGTCTGAGACGGCACTATTTTGCTCTTCAATACCATGCACTTCGTTTTCAAGCTCATGATACTGGTCAAACAGACGAGCAAAGTGGCTATCATTCATTTTTAGATGACGAATTGTATGGTGGTGATCAGGTAAGTCGTTTAACAACGAATGTTTTTCGATCTGCATGGCTGTGCCTCCAAAGTGTTTGAGCCAACCTCAAGTGGATTGGTATGACTTTATTATGGGGGACTTTAAACAAAGCATATTGATCTGGGTCACAGTTCGTTCGATTTGGCACAGGCATAAAAAAACCCTGCACAGAGGCAGGGTTTTTTGCGATTGCTTGAAACCGAATTAGGCTTCTTGGATGATAACCAATTTAATGGTAGCCATCACTTCTGAGTGCAACTGCAAATCGATTTCGAATTCGCCAGTTTCACGCAAAGTACCAGTAGGCAATTTCACTTCTGCTTTTGCTACGCTTACGCCAGCTGCCGTGATGGCTTCAGCGATGTCACGAGTACCAACAGAACCGAACAATTTACCTTCGTCGCCAGCAGGGGCTGCGATGGTAACTGTTGCCAATTCAGCAATTTTCGCCGCACGTGCTTCAGCAGCAGCCAATTGCTCAGCGATGCTTGCTTCTAACTCTGCACGACGTTGTTCAAACATTTCAACGTTTGCTTTGGTTGCAGGAACTGCTTTTTTCTGAGGAAAAAGGAAGTTACGTGCATAACCTGATTTTACAGTGACCGTGTCACCCAAGCCGCCCAGGTTGGCGATCTTGTCTAGTAGAATGATTTCCATCTTTGCTACCTCTTAAATTACGCCAACGATTACTTGTGTGAATCAGTATATGGAAGCAACGCTAGGAAGCGAGCACGCTTGATAGCAGTTGACAACTGACGCTGATATTTAGCGCTAGTTCCAGTGATACGGCTAGGTACGATTTTACCACTTTCAGTGATGTAGTTTTTCAGCAAAGCGATGTCTTTGTAATCGATCTCAACAACACCTTCGGCTGAAAAACGGCAAAATTTACGACGTCTAAAAAAACGAGCCATTATCTGTCTCCTTATTCTTGTTCTTCAGCAGATACATCTGCTGTAGCTTCTGATCTGTCTTCACGCTTTTCAGAACGCTCAGCACGACGGTCGTCGCGACGCTCTTCTTTAGCCATTGGAGACTGTTCAGTCACCGCACCTTTAGTGCGCATAACTAAGTTACGCAGAACAATATCATTGAAACGGAAAGCAGTTTCCAACTCTTCAATTGCTTCAGCAGAAGCTTCAGCATTGATTAGAACGTAGTGTGCTTTGTGCAATTTTTCGATTGGGTAAGCCAATTGACGACGGCCCCAATCTTCTAAACGGTGGATGGTTCCGCCGTTGTTCGTGATGATTCCAGTATAACGCTCGATCATACCAGGAACTTGCTCACTCTGGTCAGGGTGGACCATGAACACGATTTCGTAATGACGCATTGTTGCTCCTTACGGTTGTAGCCTCTTACAGCTCAGCCAAACTGTGTTGAGACAAGGAACTAAAGGGTAATAGCTGATTTAAGGGCGCGAATTTTATACAAAGCGCGACAACAGCACAAGGTTTATTTGTCTTTAAAGGGCTGGAAATAGCGATTATTCAAGGATTTGGGTGCTTTTGTTGCCCAAATCTTAAGTTGTGACTACAAACTTAGCTGTGGAAATGTTCCATTGACACCAGAATGCCGACACCCAATAACGCAATAATGGACCACAGAGCCGTTTTAGAATTGACCCGTTCACCCAGAAATTTGGCCACCAGCAACGACAGTATCACACTTGTAGCGAATAAGGTTTGCACCACCGCCGCTTTGGTATGGGTGAATGCCAGCATTTGCAGGTATAACGCAGCAAAGGTACCTATCACCGTTGCACCTGCGAAGAACATCCAGGTTTTAATCTCCCGCCCACTACTGGGTAACCAAGATGCGCGTCGGATCCACATTAACAACACTATAATGGCCAATCCCCCCAACAGTCGCACTTGACTGGCGTTGAACGCATCCAGATGGGTCGAGGTTAATACATCGCGGCTGATCACCGCCCCGACCGCCTGACACAGTGCCGCCAATGCCGCATAGATGTAGCCAGAGAGTTCAAAGATCTCCATCGCAGTGCGCTTTTGGATTTTGATCACCATGTCAACCGAGACCAGCACTAAAGCGACGCCTATCCATTGTTGCCAACTGAGCCACTCGCTAATCCAAGCCATCGCCAACAACGCGGTAAAAATAGGAGCCAAGGTTTCGGCGACTAAGATACTCTGGCTGTCACCTATTTTATTTAGTGCTTGGAAGAAAAATGTATCACCCAGTCCGATACCAATAACACCACTGAGCAAAAGCCAGAAGATGGTCTCTTGACTCAGTTCGACGGGAGGCAAAAAACCTTCGGTGATCACCAATAAGATGACTATGGCCGCCAATCCCTTCCAAAAATTCAAAGCGAGTGGAGAGAAGTGCCTTCCCAGCACACGAAACATTCGTGCAGCGATTGCCCAACACAAGGCAGTGCTCAACGCAGCTATTTCTCCGATCACTGAATGAATCCTACGATATTTTGCTCAGGCTGGCAGGGGTTTAGTACGATTTAATTGTCTATAGCAATTGTCTTATCTGACTACGCAGGGTTTCAAGTTCTGAATGCAGCCACATTTCTTGGGGCACTAGGTCTCGCAGGGCCTCTACATGCTCGGTTTTTTGATGAACGATGGCATATTCAATATAAGCCAGCAACTCGTATGGATTGCGAGTACTAATTTGATCGTCCAAAGGCGGCAAAGATAGAGTTTGATTTTCTAAACTGGCCAGTCGAATTTGCCATTTTCTGGCCAGTTCGTGCTCGCTATTGATCACTGCGGCTCGGTACTTCTGGTACTCTTGTGGAGCATAAATATGAGCGACTCTAGCCAGCCAATACAAGCGTTCGAAGTGGGCATCCAACCAACTTTCGTCAGCTGGTTGGCTGTCTAATGACAAGCGCTTGGCACTGTCCAACATCTGTTCTTGTGCAGAAGAATCTTTGCCCGTCAGTTGGAAAATTTGCCCTTGTCGAGCCAATACATAGGCAACTAGACTCTGAATTTGCTCATCACTAGTATCAAAATTTTGCTTGTTGATTTCTTCCAACAGGTCTTGCAACACGCTCAAAGCCAATTTATTTTTTCCCACCAAAATCAGCTTTTCGCTGTAGTCCCACTTGGCCAACAACCAGAGTCTCAAATTTGCTGCGTTGTTGTCTGCCGCAAGCATTGACTGAGAGGCAAAAACCCGTCCTTTTGATGCTTCTAATGCTTCGTTGATTTTAAACTCACTGGTGTAGCGAGTGGACAACCATGTGTATGCTGCGATTAGATCCGACAGCGCTTCAACATTGGCAACCACACGGCCTTTTTCGGCGAATTTAGTCGATTCAATGTAGTTTTGCATCGCCCGTTCATTCTGCCCCAGCAAGGATGCCACCTGAGCAACATTATGATAGGCGCGAGCCAGCTCAAGCTTGGCATAGTTGTCATCTGGCTTCATCTTCACCAGATCGTAGGCCACTTTTTGATAGGATTGATATCCGGTATCGGCTTTGTCCAACTCACCCGATGCTCGATAAGCCTCAGCAATCCAATAATGAGCTTTGGCCAAGGCAAGGGCATGTACAAAGCTATTGGGATGAATCTCCAGTAATTCTTGGTTCAATGCCAGAGCCATGTTAAAGGCTTCCAATGCGGCAGCATATTGTTGGGTAGCCATATAGACCTCACCAATTTGATGGAAGGTTTGGCTACGGCTGAGTTTTGAAGCGGTGGACTCATCGGCGGTGGAGACTTGGGATAAATACGCCATGGACTTTTCCGAACCCGATTGCATAACGTCCAATCGACCAATCTCATCCAGCTTTTGGTGCTCATCGGCGATCAAAAATTGAATCAACTGATGGCTGTCATCGAGGCGTTTTTGCGCCAACACTGCATCGGTCTTCGATTGATAGCTCTGCATAAGAGTGAATCCGAAGGCAAACACCACGACTGCAGCACCCGCTATCAAAATAAGTTTGTTGCGTTTGACCCGTTGCATCGACGCTTTAACCAAGGCCTTTATCGCAGGTTCAACCTTGCCACTGCGTTTGAGAAGACGAGTTGCTTCATACAAAGATTTGCTATCTTTGAGTAAATAAGCTGACGGGCGAGTCGCGGTTTCCCATTGCTTCGCTCTTTGCATCAACTCTTCTTTTAACAGTAGATTTTTACGATGATCGCTCAGCGCATTGGTCAAACGTGGCCAATGCTGAATCAAGCAAGGATGAGCCACACTCACCATAGTGTTGCCGTCACCATCAAACTGGACTTGCAATATGCCCGCATCGATAAAGGCATGAACGCATTCTGCGCCTCTATCGCTGATGGTCAACTCACTCAAATTTACCCATTGTGGCAAAAATTCTGTTTTGTCGTTGAGGGTAACTAGATGAGAGAAAATACGCACATAATGCTTTCTCACTGAGCGGTCTAGGTTGTCATAAACCCGTTCTGCCAGCATCGGTAATACCGAATCTAGACCACCTAATTGTCGATAAATAGCAAACCTCAGCAGCCCCTCGTTAGTGCGTCCTTCATACAGTCGTGACATCAAGGTAGACAATAGAGGTAAGCTGTTAGGGTATTCCAGCGCCCGCTGTGCGATGACCTGAGCCAGACTGTTGCCGTCTTGCTTTTCAAATTGACAGTCTGTGCCGGCCAAGGGCTGCTCAATCATGTAGAGCAACTGTTCATAAGTCGGCGGCATTACATCTAACTGTTGGGTGTGACGTTTGATCGCAAACAAGGCGGGTAGTTCGACTAAATGATGGTATTGATCACTGCGAAAAGTCACCAACACATGCACATCCAACTCTTTGACTAAGCGGGCAATGAGCTCAGCAAAGATTCGTCGTTGCAAAGGGTTGAGTGTGGAATTAAAAAACAGTTGCTCTAGGTCGGGTATGGTTAATACCATAGGTGCCGGATTTTGCTTTTGCGCCAATCGTTCGGAAAGAAGCGCCAAAAAGCCATCTAAATCACGATTGAGTATCGCGAATAGGTCCCGCTGTTCATCAAATTCAAACAGCGCGGCTTGGCTTTGACATAGACTGTGAATAAACCCTTTAAAGGGATCCAGGCTGACGTCACAGGAATTCATCGACGCATAGAGCGGCTCTTGGCCGAAGCGTTGCTCGAAGCTTTTAAGCAACGCCGGCAAAATACCGGCAGACATGAGGCTGCGCTTGCCACAACCGCTTTCGCCCAACAGCAACAACATTGGCATTCGGCTTTGAGCATTGGCACTAAGACGTTCGAGCCCTTCTTGAACCAAATCTTGTCGACCAAAAAATCGCCCAGCGTCTTCACGCAGGAAAGGAACCAACCCCTGAAAAGGATTGTGATGATTGTCCTGGCGTTGTGTCATACTGCCGATACCTCCTGGCACGATTGGTCAGGTGTTCCCTAAACACATGGTTTGATAAAACTCAGTCTATGCGCTTATCTCAAGGCGCTATTGGTGCATTAAGCTAGCATTTATTTAACAATACCGCATCATATAATTCGAACCCTCTAAAGGGAGCATCAATGGCAGATGAGAGGTAACAAAAGTGGCTATGTTACCCTGAATTGAAATAGGTCACATTCCACTCCCGGCCACCCTGCTGAAACTCAAGCGAGCACTCCCCTCAGACAAGCTGCGGGGAAACCAACTGGTATATCGAATTATTCTGCAGGCTTGCGACTAAACAATTTGCGGCCCAAGGCGAATAAACCTACCAAGATAAACACTCCGAACTTCTTCAAAAACAGCAACGCCGCGGCTAAAAATCCTGTTTTGGCAAGTACTTTACCGGTAATCAACGCCCCCACCCCATAGGCGGCGACATCATCGATGTCCGGATTGAAGTCTGCGTAGCGAGAACCTTCCTTGAACTCTGCCATAGCCAATACCGTATCAAGGTTATTGTTGATCACGTCTAACTGATCCATGCCCGCAATAAAGTTCAACACCAATACGCCTTTTCGACCAAGAATACGGATGTTGTAGTTCAATGTATTGAGTTCTGCGTCTCCAAAATGCAATTCTTTTGCCCAGTGGAGTTTCTTCGCTTCGCTATCATAAAAAGGAGCGGCAGCCCAACCGACTAGCTCGATGGGCTCATAGCCCTGCTCAACTCGCGCTTCGCTGCTCAAAAGCGTGTCTTGCTGCATGTCAGCCAACAGCTCGTTGTAATCCAGATCTGCGGCATCTTCGTCGTTCACATAGCCATCTTGCTCATATTCGATGGTGACACCCCAAGAAGCGTCATCAAAGGGGGTAGAATCGGCAGGAAATAACATCCCCAGCAATCCTTTTGTAGAGCCTTCAGGATTGCCCCAAACATCCACCAAAATGCGCTTTGTGTCAGTGGGGTCTAAATAGTAAAAATTCTCAGGGACGGTCAATGTCGCAGCATTGCCGGGCAGGTCGATCTCGCCAGTCTGGCGATCTAAAGAGTCCCATATTTCTTTTGCCCATAATTCATAGGCTTGAGCTTCGTCGAGCACTTCGCTAGCGGTTTCGACTACTTCGGTAGACTCCACAACTTGTGTTTCTTGAGCCTGTAGATTGAAAGAATAGGCAAAGAGTGAGAGATGACACACAAGCCATACTATTCCTGTTATTTTCATAAATATTTCCTTATTAGCTTAGCGCCATTACTCACATGGCATGGCGTCGGAGCGTCGCAACGGCATGGTTTTAACGCACAGTACGAAAGAATGCGACGAAACCCTGAATTTGGCAACAATTTAATCATTCAAAGAAACGCCAATGTACTTGTAGTTGTGTGACATTTGCGATTCCCACGATGTGCCGCTTTAAAAGTTGAGTTTAAAAGGAAGGATATATAAATGCGGACCTGTTGTGATTAAGCGCGACCGACGCATGTTTGGATGAAACGAAATAAGCGTTGCTTGCTAGCATAATTAGCTATAGTTTGGTTAATTAATGACCACCAGCCAGATTGTGAGTACTCATGGTTGACAACGTAATGAGCGATGGCAAGCTTTCGCCCGTATCTAGCAAAGCACGTCATGATGTACTTGATGGACTCAGAGGCTTTGCCCTGTTTGGCATTTGCCTGGCCAATGTCCCCTTCTTTGCGGGATGGATTTTTTTGGATTCTCAGACCAAAGCAAGCATTTTCGGGGCTGGCCTATATGACGCTTTCCTGCTGTTTCTGATTGACGGCCGCTTCTATACGATTTTTTCCTTTCTATTTGGTATTGGCTTCGCACTTCAGTTGTCTAAAATGGAACAGTCTAGCCTGGCAAGTGCACGTTATCGGTACCTCAGACGAATCACCATTTTATTGCTGATTGGCCTATTCCATAGTTTCTTTATCTGGATTGGCGACATTCTCACTCTGTATGCCGTTTTAGGCTTTGCCTTGTTCGCCATTCACAAACTGTCAGATAGGGCTATCTTAACTTTAGCCGGACTTCTGCTCCTTTTGCCTATTCCGGGCTATCTCATTTTTTGGTCTTTAGGGATCAGTCCTGACTTAGGGTTTTATGCAGTCGCGAGTCGGATTGCAGGCGGAGACGGGAGTTTAGGTGCTTTTTTTGGCGCATGGATAGAGGGTATGACAACACATGACCTCTTGACCTTTGTGCAAAGGAATCTAGAAATAGGTGTGGGTAAATTTGGTTATTACTTCGACACATGGCGATTCCCTAAAGTATTCGCTGTGATGCTGATTGGGCTCTGGGCAGGCAGAAAATTGGTGGCCGGAGAATTGTTGGAAAATACAAGACGTATAAAGACCGTTTGTATTGTGGGGTTACCGATTGGCTTGGTTTCGAGTGTTTTTTACACCCACTTGGAAGGCTTAAACTCTTTTAGTCCATACAGCAGCGAAGGGTTTTGGTCAGTCGTTGCCTATTTGCTTGCCGTGTTCCCAGCAGGGTTTGGGTATATTGCGGGATTCACTTTGTTGTGGATGTACCTTCCTTCAGTATTAAACGTGTTTGCTGCATCCGGCCGAATGGCATTGACCAACTATCTGACTCAGACCTTACTTTGCATCATAATTTTTTATGGCATCGGTTTCGGATTGGGGACACGGGGCGGTCCAATTTCATTTGTTGCGATTTCATTGTCTATCGTTAGTATACAAACCCTTCTTTCAAACCTGTGGCTCAGACACTTTGAGTTTGGACCGATGGAATGGCTATGGCGTTGCGCGACATATGGCAAACTGTTCAAAATTAAAAAGCAATCAAGCACATTATCTATGGTGTAATACCTATGTATTCTGGATTTGGAATTGCTGAGAATACTCAAATAATGGGGATGGTGTTCGGGCTATAAATAGGTAAGCTATATACCCATGCAGCAAACACACTCAATCGACGCCAAATAGTGTTGCCGCTGAATAATGCCCGTAGCCTGATAGAGACAATATGATTAAGAAAACACTACTTTTGCTTTGCTTTCTAGCTTTGCCAGTTATAGGGCAAATAGATCTGAGTAATAAAGAGTCTTCGTTGCCAGCGATGTCGTCTGGCCTCATCAGCAATATTTCTGGAATGCTCGACTATTGTAGTGCCAAGTTTCCAAGTGATTATTCGAGGTTGAAGGTAACTCTTCAGCGATATACTGATTATCATGAAGAATTATTCTCACATGCAAAAATCCAATTATTAGAAGATACCCGCAGCTTGTTTATCAGAGCAATGTCTTTAAAAGCAACGGAACAGCAAAAAAGCGAATGTGTTGAATTCTCAAAAAGCTTCGAAACATATGACAGCAGTGAAAGCTACTATGAGATGCTGGGGGCAACATACGAAAACTTACTGATTTCAATTAATAAAATACACAGCAATCCATGAAACATAACTATCCTTGCTAATAGGGGAACCGTGTTAAATGGAGAGTTCTATGAAGTCAAACGTTTTTACATGGCTTGGATTTGGCCTGTTTATTACGTTAGTTTTTGTAGCGGGTCTGGTTATTGGGTCCTTAATGACCTATCAAACAAATGTAGCGTCATATACTCAAGAACATGTAGATAACGGGCGGGTTGCACTCTACGCATTAAAAAAACTTGAAGAGAAAAAAGACGTTGACGGTGCTATCAGTACCTTGAGAAATAGCTTATTTGCAAAAGTGGCGATTGTTGGAATTCAATTAGAGTTACCGGCGAACACTAGCGATAAACAACTGATTGAATCTTTTTATTTTGAAGTCATTGATTACCTCAATGAACATGGCGGGTTGTATGACACTTACCATGTGATTGAAAACGGTAAAACCATTGAAAAACAGTCGGCTTATTCAATGCTTTTGCAAGAGTTCGCCGAGAAACACAAGGCCATTCAATAGCAGACTGTTTCACCCATTTATTTCAAGGCGCGAGTCTGAGGATCCCTAGTTTTCAGCTTTTTTCAAAGTAGGCTGACTAGCCAATTTGACGGTTGCGTAGAAGTGATATCCAGCTAATAAAATCCTCGGTCAATAACGACTCAGCCATTTCACTCAATATAAAAAAATGTTTTTCTGTTTAACCCCTTTGAGAACTTTGAGTCGTTTCTTCACTAAACACGATGTAATTCTCAAGGAGAACACCATGAATGCCACCGCGTCTCAATTCGAAACCACCAACGCAACCAATCTTGTCGCTTACTTTGTTGGTGCTGCGCTGATCACCTTTGCCTTATTTGTGGTGATGGATAAGCTCACCCGCAATGACTTGATTGCGGAGCCACCTTTGACCACGGTCATTGATACCGATTTCGTTTTATCAGAATCGGAACCAGAGGTTATCACCAAGAAACCTTTACCAACTCCTCCGGAACCAAAAGCAGTGCCTAAAACCGCACCACCAGAAGCGCAACCCACCGTGAATGAGGCGCCGGACTTTTCTCAATATGTTCCGCCCAAACCGCAATTTGAGGTTCAAAACGAATACGTCTCAGGCAGCCAAAGTGGCTTTGCCACTCCGATCGTGCGGATCCAGCCTAACTATCCGGTCGATGCCGCTCGCGATGGCATTGAAGGCTGGGTCCAATTGCAATTTACCATTGATGCCAGTGGTAAAGTCAGAGACGTTGAAGTGGTTGATGCGCAACCAAAACGGATTTTTGACCGCGAAGCCCGAAGAGCCATGCTAAGATGGAAATACAAGCCTACGTTGGTCAATGGAAAACCGGTCGAACAATCTGGCATGTCTGTGGTTTTGGAATTCAAACTCGACGGTTCACAGAGTTAATGGCATCAAGAAAAAGGAGCTGGGATGAGTATTAGTCTCTCGATACGCACCCTATTTAACGCCAGTCCTTCTAACGAATGGATGATGGAACGCTACGCCGATTCAGGAGATAGTCGCCTGTTGGAAAAGTTATACGACAATTGCTCTGGCGATTTGTATCACTTTATGTTGACCCAAAGTGACCCAGTGTTAGCTCGGGATATCTGCCAAAAAACCTGGCTAAAAGTGATAGAAAAGCGGCAGTTGTATCGTCCTTCAGGTCGTTTTATCGCGTGGCTGTTTACCATGGCGCGACACCTGTTGATCGATGAATTGCGCCAACAGAATCGGTGGCAATCAGACGAGACAGTACCCGAACAAAATATTCCATTCGACTCCCACTCCGATTTGCAGGAAGCATTCAATCAGGTGTTGATGTCGCTTCCATTATTGCAGCGTGAAGCATTTACGCTGCAACAAGAAGGATTCGGAATACTCGAAATTGCAAACATTACCGGCGATGGAGTTGAAACCATCAAAAGTCGCATTCGTTACGCCAAATCGACCCTTCGCACCCAATTAGAGAAATACCATGACTGATTCAAATCGAGCAGAACAAGATCCACTTAATCAGTTGTATGAGAATCGCAAGCGCAACATTCATCCTCCAGGGGGGATCAAGCGCAAAGTGATGTACGAAGCCAAGCAAGCTTCGAAGGGAAATGCCAAGCATTGGTTCAATCGCTTACAGTATTCTGCTTTTGCGCTGGCTACTCTTCTATTGGTTGGGGTCGTTATGGTGCAGCAGAAACAGGTGTTGGATTTTGGCACCCTCATGCGCTACACCTCTGTGCAGTTGCACACTTTGCCGGGGCAAACTGCACAGGACTATTCACACATCAGTGAAAAATATCGAAGTCATGTGCAAGCGTACGAGCAACAACAAGCTATTTTGATCGCGCACCACAGTAAACAAGCGGTTTTGCGCATGTCACCCCAAGGTTGGGAAATGCAAACCTGTGACAATGAAATGGTCGCAGTGAGCAGTGAATTAATCGCCAGATTGACTCTAGATAAACTGGTAACGCCGCAACTTAAAAGTGGTGACAGCGTTAATATTGCCTTCAATCAAGCGGGACGTATTATTTCAATTACCCCAGCGACCCAACCTTTGCAATGCTCATGAATAACGCGACTTTAGTCACACTCGACGCCACCGTGATACCCGGTTTTGGGGTGGCCTCGGGCAACAATCCCCAGAGTCCGTATCCGCAAGGTTCTATCGCAATGCAAACGCCATTCTTTAAAGAACTTGGGGTTGATGTTAGTACTTACTATCAAGGTACACTCAATCTTGATTGCAAGGTCGCATCCTTGCAGTTGAGAAAGGCCGACTATTGTTTTGAGAAGCTGAAATGGAATTCGACCACGCCGCCGGAAACCTTTTCCTTTGTTAGATGTGCGTTGCTGAGCAACCAAGGTTGGATAGATGGATTGATCTATTACCCACATCCAGAGACCAAGCCCGATCATATTCATCCCGACAATCTTCTCGAGGTGTTGGCACCTTTTACCGAGGAGTTCCAGTATGGGACTTCGGTTAAGATTAGATTTTCAAAAGACGCCTTTGAAATTGAAGGTTGAGCTACATTTTGTGCCGAAGCTTAAAACCCAAAGCCCTGTTGGGTCATTTTGGGCTCACAAGGCTCAATCAAATCTGAACCTTGGTTGGTGACTTTGTTAACTCGATCAGAAACGGGATAGTAACGAAAATTTTCTGCCAAGGGTTGATTAGCCAGCTCAAAGGCTTGTTGGGTATCCACAGACAACCATGCTCGCGCAGGCTCGGGTTCGAACATTAACGGTGTTGCATGGTGTAATTCAGCCAACATGCCTTCACTAGGGCGGGTGATAATGGTAAACGAACCTGGCGCTTGCTGCCGCACCGGCTCATACAGACCACCAAAAACAATTGGCAAACCGTCTTTACGACAGACAAAGTAAGCTTGTTTGCGGCCGTTTTCTTCGCGCCACTCGAAGTAGCCTAATGCTGGAACCAGACAACGCTGCCCTTTGTGCCAAGCATTTCGAAAAGCAGGCTTTTCGCCAAGAGTTGCCAAGCGAGCATTAAAAGTCGAAAAGCGCGTGGATGTTCCTTCAACCCAACTGGGCAACAATCCCCAGCGATACACTTCACAACCATCAGGAGTCACGATCGGTGCCATTTGGGTAGGTGCTACATTAAAGCTCAAGTTACCCTGAGCTGGCCAATCTTGCAGAATGTCTGTCCAGCCATGCATTGCGCCAACGTGATTGACATAACGACCACACATACGCACCTCCGTCTCCACTTTGATGCTTTAGATTGCCTTTGCGAAGGCCGGCTGTCCAGAGGCACAAAAAAAGAGGCCCGATTGGGCCTCTGCAATTTTCTGAATATTTTACTGTAAGTGCTTTCTCAAGAACTGCTCAAGTTCGTTGAAGAAAATCTTGCGATTGCGCTGAATCGAGAGATAGTGATCGCCATTTTCGAGCTCGATATATTTTACATCTTTATTTTCGTCTTCTAGCTCATCGGCCATCATTCGGCTGTGTTTAACATCGACAACGCGATCGTCTGCACCGTGCAAAAGCAATATCGGAATTTTGATTTTTTCTACATTGTAGTAAGGAGAACGGTTCTCCAAGTCATCGTAGTCATCACCAATTTGGTTCTTAACAAACTTACTATTGGTATAGCGACGGCTATCGATTACCAAGGTTTTTAAGTTGGTAACACCCGCCAAGCTCACCGCACATTGATAAAGATCTGGCGTTTTTGCAGCTCCCATTAAGGCAGCGTAACCGCCGTAACTTGCACCAACGATGCATACTTTATTTGGGTCGGTGATTTTCTGATCCACCAACCAAGTTACGGCGTCCTGCAAATCGTCTTGCATCTGCAAGCCCCAACCTTTCATTTGGCTCTGGGAAAACTCATAACCATAGCCACTGGAACCACGGAAGTTGGGACGAAAAACCGCATAACCTCGGTTTGTTAAGAACGCCGCCCAAGTATCGAACCCAGAATAATCCCGAGCGCTAGGACCGCCATGAGGCATCAGTACCGTTGCAAGCGGACGCTTGTCAGTGTTGGGTAAGGTCAAGTACCCTTCAATTTCAACACCATCTCGGGCGGTGTACTTCACTTTGCGATGGTGGGATAGTTTGTCTGATTCAAGTTCAGGGTACTGAGCAAACAAGGGCTCTAACAAGCGCTCTTTTCGGTTCCCCAAAAAATATTGTCCCGGTGTGGAGTCGTTCTCGGTATATAGAATGTATAGATTTTCGTCTTGGGTAAAATCAATCAGATAGTTGTCGGTATCAGGTAGCGCTCGATCAAAGGCATCTTGCAGCTTTTTACGATCTTCATCCCAATAAATTCTACCACCGGGGGCATGAGCATGATTTAATCCAATCACAGCTCGGGTTTTCTTTGAATAAATTAATCCACCATCCACGTCAAAATCTGGATCTTCAAAGACCACTTGTTCTTTTCGATCACGAATATCCATCTTGTACAGGGCTTTTTTATCGCCATTGTAACGCTTGTAGTAGAGAATATAGGGGTCTAAATCAAAACCGATGGGATAAATAGGCGGCTCTGTCAGTCCGTCGTACGCAAACAAATCAAACCACTCATCTTCATCTTCTGGCAGATTTACGTAACTGCCTTGTTCACCGGTTTTGTAGTTGGTGAAATAGCCCACTCGTAAACGCCCTTGTTGATCGGTCATCCAATCTCGAATTTGCCGCTTACCTTTCTCCACTCGTGATTGAGCCGAGTTATTGACGTTAATTTTATAGACCGACGGCATGTTTTGAACGTCGAAGTCGACAGCTACCATAATGTGGTCTGGATCATCGGGTAAAAAGTCGATGACATTGTCTTGAAACTGAGAGAAATTTTTTCCGTTTCGCGGTTTGAGAAGCAATCGCGCTTCGCTTCGGTCTTTGATGGCATCAATAGCCACTAAACGGGTTTCTACCGTATCGGTTCGATGCCGCGCACTAGCAAACCGACCACTGACAACAAGCGTCGTTTCATTTGCCCACTCAAACCAATTCAATTTCACTTTCTCATTGTCAGTTTTCAGCAAATATAGGGTCTCGCCCGTCTTCAGATCCACGGAAGTCAGTATTGATAGTTCCTGATCATATAAATTACTGACAAAGGCGATTTTCGTGCCTTTAGGCGACAATTGAGGCTTTTGGTAAGCAGGTAAGCGACTGAAGAAATCGGTGGCTAATTGATCATTATTTGCCATGCTCAAAGTGGAACAAACGCATAGCGACAAGAATAAAATTATCCGTAACATAAAAACTACTTCCTTAAATAAACGGCGACATTCTATCTGCAAATACACAATATGTGAACGAAATTTACCTGCTAAGTAATGATGTTTTGTGACTGAAGTGCGCGAGTCATTCAACTGACAGGAGTTTATCGCTATTTTGAACCACGCTTAGCAAAAAATTGGCTGTACAAGTTCGCAACATAGACTAATATTTGAGCTTCTTTAAGGACGAAAAGGAACATTAGTTATGAAAGTGAAACATGCCTATTTACTCTCTTGTTTACTCATCATAAGCGCCCCCGCTTTAGCGCAAGAATCTCCTGAGAAGGCGTGCAAAAACGCCGCACAGCTTTATGCCGACGATGATTTTGCAGGAGCTTTAGAAGAAGCTAAATGGTGTGTCACATTGTTGGAACAAGAGCAATTGAGCCGCACAACATCGGTTTTCCCTGATTCCGTTAACGGCTTTAGTGGAGCAGAAGTCGAGTCGCAAAACGCCATGGGCTTTAGCGCAATCAGCCGCCAATATAGTAAGCAAGACCGCTACATTACAGTGACCCTAAATGGCGGAGCTTCTGGCACAGCGATGGATGCTTTTTCAGCACTCGCTCAACTAGGTATGTCCATGGGCAAGAAAATGCGTATCCAAAAACGGACGGCGACTGTGATCGCAGAGGACGGCAACGTACAGATTATGGTAAACCTGAAAAAGGGCGGTATGTTGCTATTTGAAAGTTCCGACGTCGACGAAAGCCAATTGACAGAGTTTGCTCAAGCGTTTCCCGTGGAAAAGCTGGATGACTCCCGTCCCTAATCTAGTGAGTAGAGCCAAAAACTAAGTACTTACACAGGTGGGGCTTTCGGCCCCACCATAAAGATGAAAAGAGGCAACCATGCTTACTTTATACGGTTTCGATGTCAGTAATTACCACAACATGGTGAAGTATGCGTTGGAGTACAAAGACCTGAGCTATGAGGTGGTAACCACCTACCCAAACCAAAGCGAAGCTTACCTTGCTATTTCACCGATGGGCAAGGTGCCTGCCTTACAAACTGAACAGGGTGTATTGGTGGAGACCAATGTCATTTTGGAGTATTTAGACACTCAATACCCGGCTCCGCCACTCTATCCCTCTGACCCTTTCGAATGTGCAAGGGTCAAAGAACTCGCAAAAGTCATAGAGTTGTACATTGAACTGCCTGCCCGGCGCTGTTTGAGCGAAGCAATGTGGGGAATGCCAGTACACGAAAACACTAGAAAAGAAGCCAAGCGTTCGTTACTTAACGGGATAAAGGCTTTTTCTCGTGTGGCCGCTTTTGACCCTTTTGTTGCAGGCTCACAATTTACTGCGGCTGACATAATGTTTTTGTACACCATGGGTCTGGCAAATACCGTTGCAACTAAGGTTTTTGAATTCAACTTGTTCGATGAATTACCCCAAGGTAAAACTTTGTACAAAGACTTAAAACAGACGCCAATCGCACAAAAAATTGATGCTGATACCAAAGCAGCAACACCGGCGTTTTACGAATATTTGTCCAAAGTGGCGGCTAAGAAGTAGGTAGTTGTTGTGCTAAAAACACGTATTTTTGCAATTTCTTTAATATTGGTTTGTGCACTATTGATCGGCATAAAACTATTTGGGCCCGGTTTGGTAGAGCAGCAATTAAATCAAGTAGAGGATCACCAAAGCTATTCCGTATCGAAACAAGCGCAAACGCTCCATCAACGTTTAACTATCGGCGATTGGCACGCAGACAGTTTGTTGTGGGGCCGAGATCTTGCCAAACACAATGATACCGGTCATGTGGATATTCCAAGATTGCAACAGGGTAATGTCGCCTTGCAGGTGTTCACCACAGTAACCAAGTCGCCTGAAGGTCTGAATTACGAGCATAATTTAGCTGATGCACCAGACAGTATTTTCAAGCTTGCCTTATTGCAAACCTGGCCGATTGATACCTGGCATAGTTTAACGCAACGGGCATTACATCAAGGGGACCAGCTTCTGTCCCTAACCGCTAAATACCCTCAAGACATCATGATGATTCGCTCGCAACAGGAGTTAGCCAAGTGGATGACAGGGCGTGCAGCGAATCCCAAATTGATTGGCGCGTTGCTCGGAACCGAGGGGTCACACGCCCTTGACGGCAATCTCGACAACATTGATGTACTGTATGAGAAAGGTTTTAGGGTGATGAGCCTGCAACATTTCTTCGACAACAAACTCGGTGGATCTTTACATGGCGCGAGTGATCAAGGACTCAGCGAATTTGGCCGCCAGGCGGTTGAGAAAATGCAGCAAATGAACATTATTGTCGACTTGTCCCACTCATCGAATCAGACCGTCCGTGATGTGCTAGCGATAACTCAACGACCGGTAATAATCAGTCACACGGGCTTTAAAGGCCATTGCAACACGAAGCGCAACCTTGATGATGAATTGATGAAATCGGTAGCTAAAACCGATGGCTTGATTGCGGTGGGTTTTTGGCAGGAAGCCGCTTGCGGCATTCAACCTTCTGATATTGCTGAGGCCATCGCTTATGGTATTCAGTTGGTCGGCGAAGACCGTATTGCCCTCGGCTCCGACTATGATGGCGCAGTAAAGACCGGATTTGATGTCAGTGAGCTTAGCGCCTTAACCGAAGCTTTACTGCAACAAGGGCTCACAGAAACCCAAATATTCAAGGTAATGGGTGGCAATATGTTGCTGTTTTTGCAGGATAACCTTCCAGCAAACTAGGTTTTTAAAAAGAAAACAGCCTTTAGAAAAGGTCCCGGCCCAAGAGCGTTGCCGGGATCAATATCAAAAACTATCGGGTGTTGTATCCCGAAGTTTTTGATTGCTCTTTCTTTTTGCCAAACGAATGCAACGCTCTTGGGCCGGGATCTCTCTCCTTCTATCCATTTTTCTTATGCTTGACTAACACTGCAAATAACTCGTTGCTAAGTCAACCGCGTGCTACCTTTTATTGAATGAGATCCTATCCTTACATGTAACTTTCTAGCGGGAATTATCATGACAACATCCAAACAACTGTTTACCCAAATCACCTCCTCTGGTGAGCTAAAGATCACGCTCAACGAAGTCGAAGTCCCCTCACCTAAACCCCATGAAGTGATTGTTAAGGTTGAAGCGGCACCGATCAATCCATCGGATATGTGGCCTATGTTTGGCCCTGCTGATTTACATAAGGCGGCTTTGGATAAAGGCAGTAAAACCTTGTCAGCTCCAGTTGCAAAAGCCTTTTTGCCACGCATCAAATCTCGCTTAGACATGATATTGCCCATCGGGAATGAGGGTGCGGGTGTTGTGGTCGCTGCCGGTGACAGTGAACAAGCTCAAGCCCTAGTGGGTAAAACGGTGGGTATATTGTCTGGTGCAACCTATGGCGAGTATTGCTGCGTTCCAGCGCAGGCCTGCATTGCCCATCATGAAGGTGTCACACCGGTGCAAGCGGCATCGTCTTTCGTGAATCCACTGACTGCTTTGGGTATGGTAGAAACGATGCGATTGGAGGGCCACAAAGGTCTCGTGCATACGGCAGCGGCTTCGAGTTTAGGACAAATGTTGAATAAAATTTGTTTGGCAGAACAAGTGCCCTTGGTCAACATTGTGCGCAATCAAGCACAGGCCGATATTCTAAAAGGGATCACACCGAATCAGAGTGAAGCAGATAAGCTACGAAACACAGATAAACGATTTATCTGCGACTCTTCCAGTGAGTCGTTTCGAGCTGATTTATACAATGCGATAAGTAGCACAGGTGCAACACTCGCCTTTGATGCTATTGGCGGAGGCACCTTGGTTAGTGACATATTGACCACCATGGAATTGGTTGGTAGTGCAGACGCTGTGGGCTTCAATACCTATGGTTCTCCAGATAACAAGCAAGTCTACATTTATGGCTCACTGGATGTCTCCGCTACAGTATTAAACCGAGCATATGGCATGACTTGGGGTATTGGTGGCTGGCTATTGATGCGTTTCCTGTCGAAGCTACCGCCTCAGCGTGTGGGCGAATTGCACAAAAGGGTAGCCGATGAAATCAACACCACTTTCGCCACTGAATTTAGCGCTGAATTGAGTCTTGAAGAAGCGATGGACCCTGCCACTATCATGAAATACAACGCCAAGAAAACTGGCGCTAAATTTTATATCAATCCTGCGAAATCCTAGTCTTAAAGCGGTAGCGTGCGGAAACGAACTGTGCGCTACCCGCTGTCGCTAGGCAAGGCAAAACTCCTTCATTGTTCTTTTCAAGATGTGTCGGCTAGACTGGGTAACTCGATACCATCTTTATTCCAACCACAAACAAGGAAAGCATCATGCTGCGCCCACTCTTTGTGTTATTAACGCTAGCTCTTGTTGTCAGTTGTGGCGGTCAAGTGCCGTCATCATCCAGTTCAACAACTACAACGCCAGAGCAAAGCTCGGTGACCGCTGACGAACAATTTGAGCAAGTATTTACTGACATAACTCGCCAATGGTTAAACGCTGATCCACAAAGTGCCAGTTCCTTAGGTATCTCACAAGAGATTGTCGGTGGAAAATATAATCATCGCTTGAATAAGACAGGACTGGCGGCACGGGAAGAAACCATAGAAATGGTAAGACACTTCGTAAACCAGCTTGAAGCTTTGCAAAAAGTGAATTTGTCTGCACGACATCAGCAAATGGTGGAGGTCCAACTGTTTCGTTACCGACAACTGTTGGATATACACAGTTTAGTCAATTACGGCACGCCCTATTTAACCGCTTATGGTCCACAATTTGAACCTTATGCTGTCGCCCAGATGAATGGGCCCCATGTTGAATTCCCAAGCTTTATGCAAAACGATCATACGATAGCAAACGAGGAAGATGCCGAAGCCTTTATACTGCGTTTAAAAGCCTCTTCTGAAATGCTGTCAGGCTTGGAAGAAGAAGTGCAAGCAGATGCAAAAAACGGAGTCATTCCCCCTGATTTTATTATTCAGAAAACTGCTGCAATGTTGCGATCCATGGTTGAAATGCCACCGCAAGAAAACAGTATTTATACTAGCTTTGTCTCTCGCGTCGATAAACTGCAATTAGCCCGGGCCCAACAGTTAAAGTCACAAGCTTTGGCCGCGCTGGAAGAGCACACCTACGCTGGCTATTTGAAATTAGCGGATACTGTTGAAAGCTATCTATCACAAGCCACGCACGAGGCCTCATTATCTAAACAACCCAAGGGCAGAACCTTGTATGACAAAATGATTCTGTTGGCCACAGACAGTCAGTATACAGCCGATGAACTGCATCAGATCGGCTTAGACGGTGTAAGCCGCATTCATGCCCAAATGAACGAGCTGATGACTCAAGTTGGACGCACAGAAGGTTCTGTGCCTGAGCGTTTGGCTGCGATGGCCAAAGATCCTGAACTCGTTTATCCAGATACTGAGGAATTTAAACAAAGAACCTTGGATGAAGTTCGGGCGATGATCGCGGCGATTGACGAAATCGCCCTACAATACTTTGGCACGTTACCGAAAACCTCAGTAGAAGTCCGCCGAGTTCCGGCCTTTCGAGAAGAAACCAGTGCCGCTGGCTACTACAATGGTCCGTCTGAAGACGGATCTCGGCCTGGTATTTATTACCTAAATTTACGTTCCACCAGCTTAATCCCTACATGGGGTCTACCGACAATAACTTACCATGAAGCCGTTCCCGGCCATCACTTCCAAGTCGCCCTTGGACTTGAGCAACGTGGCTTGCCACTTCTTCACCGAATCAATACCAACACCAACGCGTTTGCTGAAGGCTGGGGACTGTATTCAGAGCGTTTAGCTTGGGAAATGGGAATGTACCAAGACAAACCCTTGGCAGATATTGGTCGGCTGTATGACGAGTTGCACCGAGCGGTGCGTTTGGTCGTGGATACTGGCATGCACGCCAAAGGCTGGACCCGTGAGCAGGCTATCGACTACATGGCAACCACAAAGGGCGCTGATGCTTCCGGCTCGGGCTCAGAAGTCGTTTCAGAGATCGAACGCTACGTCGCAATGCCAGGACAAGCACTTGGCTATATGGTGGGCATGCTGAAAATTTTAGAATTACGAGACCAAGCCAAAGCCGAATTAGGTGAGAATTTCGATATCCGAGCTTTTCACGACGCCGTGCTCACTAAAGGTGGATTACCTTTGCCAATCTTAGAAAAAGATGTCCGACAGAGTCTAGGAATCGACTGACCGCTAAATTGTAATCCCGGCATGCTTCAATTCTCTGTAATCCCGGCAAGCTTTAATTCACTGTCATCCCGGCGACGCTCTAATTCTTTGTCATCCCGGCAACGCTCTAATTCTTTGTCATCCCGGCAACGCTCTTGGGCCGGGATCTGCTAACCCCATAGGAATGTCAAAAAAACCTTACCCAATATCCAAGAAATGCAGAATAAGAGCAAAAGCAAAGGCGATCAAAAGCGTTGCATTCGTTTGAGTGAGTGATTGAGTGATTGATTGAGTGAGTGATTGAGTGAGCCAGCCTTTTTGAAAGATCCCCGCTCAAGAGCATGCGGGGATGACAGTTGACCGCGTCATCCCGGCGACGCTCTAATTCTTTGTCATCCCGGCGACGCTCTTGGGCCGGGATCTGCTAACCCCATAGGCATGTCAAAAAAACCTTATTCAATATCCAAGAAATGCAGAATAAGAGCAAAAGCAAAGGCGATCAGAAGCGTTGCATTTGTTGGTGTGAGTGATTGAGTGATTGATTGAGTGAGCCAGCCTTTTTGAAAGATCCCCGCTCAAGAGCATGCGGGGATGACATTTTTTGAGTGAGCCAGCCTTTTGATGAGGTCCCCGCCCAAGAGCATGCGGGGATGACATTTTTTGAGTGAGCCAGCCTTTTGATGAGGTCCCCGCCCAAGAGCATGCGGGGATGACATTTTTTGAGTGAGCCAGCCTTATTGAGGAGGTCCCCGCCCAAGAGCATTGCGGGGATGACATAAATGTGAGTGTGCCAACCCCAAAAACGAAAAAGCCCCGCAATTTCTTGCAGGGCTTCGGAATAATGGTGCCTCGACCCGGGATCGAACCAGGGACACGCGGATTTTCAATCCGCTGCTCTACCAACTGAGCTATCGAGGCTTGGACTGGTTTTCGGCGATTTAAATGCCATCAACGCGTCGTGGGTGCGTATTAAACGGATTCTTGGCATTTAAGTCAACCGATTTTTTGCTTATTTTTGCACTTTCGAGTGCCTTTGTGCGAAAAGCAATCAATTTCTCGATGCTCAGTGCAAATTTACCGCAACCGTCTATTTCGTTGGCGGTACATAGCCTTCAATGTCCGGCTCTTTGTCTTCAAACAGATAAGCCTGCATTTGCTCTTCTAAAAATGCGCGGGACTGTGGCTCCATCAAATTGAGCTTCTTTTCATTAATCAACATGGTCTGCTTTTGCTGCCACTGTGCCCATGCTTCTTTACTGATGTTGTCGAAAATCTTTTTACCCAGCTCACCCGGATAAAGTTGAAAATCCAAGCCGTCCGCTTCTTTTTGCAACTTCTGACAAAAAACCGTTCTACTCATGCATGTTCCCAAATCTGTTATAAATCGTTAGCCAAAGTGGTAAAGAGTTTTTTGGTTGGTGCAGCCAACCCCACATTGGCAGGATGGTCGAGATCATACCAAAGAAAGTCGCTTTCGCTTACCTGATTTTGCGGTGGTTGAGCCAAATGCAAAATCACTGGCTGGATATCAAGATGAAAATGACTAAAAGTATGGCGAAAGGCAGGCAATCGCTGCTCTTGCCATTCATTCCAACCATGATTGGCGATGATATCTGGCACTGTTTGCTCAGGTGCACCCTCTAGTAGGCCATAGAGACCGCCCCAGATTCCATTGTTGGGTCGCTTATATACCAGTACTTGGCGATTCCACATAGGCAGTATCATAAGAGTCGATTTGATTGGCTTGTCCGACTTTGGTTTTTTCCCAGGGTAGGTGTTTTGTGCTCCTTGAGCATAGGCAAGACAATCTGTTTGCAATGGACATTGGTCGCACTTGGGTTTGCTGCGAACGCATAGCGTCGCTCCCAAATCCATCATCGCTTGTGTGTAATCGGCGCAGCGCTCATTGGGAGTAAGTTGTTGAGCATAATCCCACAGTTGCTGCTCCACTGCTTTCAATCCTGGCCAACCGTCAACCGCATAATAGCGGCTTAAGACACGCTTCACATTACCATCCAAAATGGCATGCTTTTGCCCCTTTGCGATGGACAAGATCGCACCGGCAGTGCTTCGCCCAATTCCAGGCAAAGCCATCACAGACTCAATTGAGTCTGGAAACTCACCATTGTGTTCATCTCGAATCTTCTGAGCCGCTTTATGAAGATTGCGAGCCCGGGCGTAGTAACCCAACCCCGTCCACAAATGCAAAACTTCATCTTGCGGCGCATCAGCTAAATCCACTACGTCAGGATAGGCTTGCATAAAACGCAGATAAAAAGGGATGACGGTTTTCACCTGAGTTTGCTGCAGCATAATCTCTGAAACCCACACCCGATAGCAGGTTTTATTATGCTGCCAGGGAAGATCGTGGCGCCCGTTTATATCAAACCAAGCCAATACCCGTTGCGAAAAAGAATGGGGGGATTTGTTGTCTGCCAATTTCAATGCTCTGTTGTTTTGCTACACTGTGGGTCAATCTCGAATTCGCAGCCATGATACCTAAGCTAACTGAAAATGCACGATTCAGGTCGCTGGGAAGCTAATTGGAATCCTACATGCCTTTGATTTTTTTACCCGGGACCTTGTGTGACGAACGCATTTGGATGCCCTTTTGGAAACAACTGTCGATTAATAATCGAGCCTATGTTCCTTTGCAGTGGGCAGATGACCTCGATCAGATGTTAGCACTCACTTTCGATAGAATTGATGGTTTCAAAGAACCGGTCCATATCGTTGGGTTCTCCATGGGAGGCTATATCGGTTCTTTGGCGGCACTTAAACGCCCACAGAACGTTGCCAGTTTACACTTATTTGGCTATTTTCCCGGCGGCTTGTCAGAGCAAGAGATGCAGGTTCGCAAAGGGATCATTAAACAAATAGAACAAAAGCGCTATCGAGGCTTAAACGCTGCCCGTTTAACTCAATACTGCACCGAGGCAGAGGTGGACCAAGAACACATCACACAAACTATTCTGGACATGGAACAGGATTTAGGTGCCAGCGTGTTAGCGTCCCATATCCGCGCCACGACGCCACGCAAAGACTTGTCAAAAGCTCTGGCTGAACAGCCCTTCCCAGTACATTTTATTGCAGGGGAACATGACAAGATTGCCCCACTGGAAAAATTACGAGCATACCAAGTTCAATACCCTAGAACTCATCTTGACGTAGTCAAAGATACTGCACACATGATGTTACTGAGCCAACCTCACACCTGTGCCACCTTGTTGGAAAAACAACTCGGAAAAACTAAAAAGTGAGGAATGAGAAAATAAGGTAAAGGCTTTGTACTTATGATCTGTAGAATTACTGGCCATTGTGATGCAAAATTCTGCTATTGAGGTAATCAAATGCCATGATTCCCATGTTGCAATTCAATGGTGCAAGGGCATAATGCGCAGCCATTGTCGCCGGCGACCTCTTAGCGCCGTTTCGGTTCAGATAGGAATTACCCATGAGTCAATTTAAAACCCAGCAAGAAGCAGAAGCTGCAGGGGTTTACGTACAAAAAGTACGTAGTTTTGTAAAGCGCGAAGGCCGTCTTACCAAAGGCCAAGCAAAAGCCATCGAAGAGCATTGGCCGAGCATGGGTTTAGAGCATCAACAAGGGTTGCTGAACTTCGCCGAAGTATTTGGTCGCAGTGCACCTGTGGTTCTCGAGATTGGCTTTGGCATGGGCAAGTCTTTGGTCGAGATGGCCAGTAAAGCAGCCTATCAAGATTTCATCGGTATCGAGGTGCATCGCCCCGGTGTGGGCACTTGTCTTGCCGACGCAGCAGAGCTTGAACTGAAAAACCTGAGGGTGTATGAACACGATGCGGTAGAAGTCCTCGCCGATTGCATCCCAGACCAGAGTTTAGATACGGTTCAGTTGTTTTTCCCAGACCCATGGCACAAAAAACGTCACCATAAGCGTCGCATTGTGCAACCTGAATTCGCCCAAAAGTTACGCCAAAAACTTAAAATTGGAGGCGTCTTTCACATGGCGACAGATTGGGAGAACTACGCTGAGCATATGCTTGAAGTCATGACCGCTGCAGAGGGCTTCAAGAATCAATCCACTACCAATGATTATGTTCCTCGCCCCGATCATCGTCCGTTGACTAAGTTTGAGCAACGTGGGCATAGACTCGGTCATGGAGTATGGGATCTGATGTTTGAGAGAATCCAATGAGCTTATCTCCCGCTAGTCAGGTTTTGATTCGAAATAGTGAGTTTTTCAGCGAGGGGCGATGGGTTTTAGCCAATCCCGTAGATGGCTTTATTTTCAATGAACTGAGCAACCCTAATTGTGTCGGCTTTCATCAATATTTTGATGTCTACCAGCAATGTTTGCAGGTCGCGCCAAATCACAAGCATCATTTTACTCATGTATTGGTCAGTGAGGGCGAGCTATTCGATGGTGCGGTGATTTACATGCCCAAAGCCAAGGAACAGGCGAAAATGCTAATTGCCAATATGGCGGCTTGTGTGAAACCAGGCGGGTTGATATTTCTGGTAGGCGAAAACAAATCCGGCATTAAAGGCGCAGACAAGCTTTTTGGTGCTTTTGCTCAAGTGGTCAACAAGGTCGATTCTGCAAGACACTGCTCGCTCTTTTGTGCGCAACTAAATGATCAAACTCACTCTTTTCAAGAGCAAGATTGGCTGATCAAAAAAGACCTTAAGGTGGGCGATCAAAACATCAGTTGGATCAGTTTTCCCGGCGTATTCAGTGCCAATGAACTGGACGCTGGCACAAAACTTTTGCTGGAAAATTTGCCGCCACAAGTTAAAGGGAAAGTACTGGATTTTGCTTGCGGTAGCGGCATCATTGGATGTTACATCGCTCGTCACTTTGGTCTTAAAGATGTCACTTTATCCGACATCAATGCTCTGGCGCTGCACGCCGCACAACTGAATGCACAAGCGTTGAATATTGAAGTGAAAATTGTGCCATCGGATGGGCTAGCGCAACTGAAAAGCAAGTTTGATTTTGTGTTCACCAATCCGCCTTTTCACACGGGGATAAAAACTGACTACTCTGTCACCGACGGATTTATCCGCCAACTCAAAGGTAACTTAAACCCAACTGGTCGCTTAATACTGGTTGCTAATCGGTTTTTGCCTTACCCTGATATGCTGGATAAGTACATTGGGCGCAACCGATTGATCGCACAAACATCCAAGTTTAACTTATACCAATGTGGTTAATGGGCTAAATCGTTCAAGCGCTATTGAGCAGGCGAAAACTGTCCCGATACATCCGACAAAATGCAGTGTGCAACACTAGAAGGTAAATGATTTTGAAAATTTTGTTTGTCGTTTCTGAAGTTGAAGATCTCGCAAAAACTGGTGGCTTGGCTGATGTAGCCAAGGCTTTGCCAATCGCCCTCAAAGCAATGGGACATGAGGTCATCATTGTGATGCCCTTTTACCAAGTACTGAAAAGTAAGTTTGAAGCGCCTACTGTCGCGGGAGAGCAAGAGTTAAGCGCCTACAACAAGACTTACCGCTTTACTATTCGTCAAATGCAGTTGTCCGGTGTTCCGGTTTACGGTGTAGACTTCCCAGAGTATTTCGATCGCAATGGTTTTTACACCGATGGCTATCATGCATTTCAAGATAATGCTGAGCGCTTTGCGTTCTTTGCAGACGCGGCTTTACAGGTGGCCAAGGCGTTAAAGTTTCAACCCGACATAGTCCATTGTAATGATTGGCATACTGCCTTGACGCCGTTTTTCATGCGCACCGATTCCACCGGCTACTTCAAAAACAGCCGCAGTGTGTTGACGATTCATAATGGCGCTTTTCACGGCACTCATCGCCTTGACCAGATCCCCTACTTGCATCCCCATACGGCTTTGCACAATCAATTGGATGGCGATGCGGTTAATTTTCTGCGAATCGGCATTCGCTACGCCAGCAAGATCAATACAGTAAGCCCTAACTACGCCCAAGAGCTTTTAACTACCTTGGGTTCACATATGTTGTACAACGAGTTTCAAGCTCGCAAGCAAGATGTATCTGGCATATTAAACGGCTGTGACTACAGTCAATGGGATCCAGAATTAGACGAATACTTACCTGAGAACTTCAGCGTTCGAAATATCAGTGGTAAGCAAGTTTGCAAGCATGTATTGCAAGAACACGTTGGTTTACCTCAAGCCCCACAAGTCCCGCTGATTGGCATGGTGTGCCGCTTGACCGAACAAAAAGGCTTTGGTTATTTGCTGCCCATCATTGAAGATTTGTTGCATCACAACATTCAATTGTTGATTGTGGGAACCGGAGATCCCTCCATCAGTGAAGTACTCAGAGCACAAGCACAGCAACATAGGGACAAATTTGTGTTCTGCGAAGAGTTCAGTGTCAAACTTGCCCATTTGCTCGAGGCTGGCAGTGACTTTTTCTTGATGCCATCCTTGTTCGAGCCTTGCGGGCTGAATCAGATGTATAGTCTGGCCTATGGCACACTGCCTATCGTTCGAGCCGTTGGTGGTTTGAAAGACACGGTTGTCGATCTGCGCCAATCGCCGATTGAAGCAACGGGTTTTGTGTTCGACCAACCAGACAGCTCGGCGCTGCTGAGCTGTATTCAGCGCGCCTTACTGCATTTCCATGAGTATCCAGACAGCTTTGAAGAAATGAAATTGCGGGCGATGAAGACCCGTTTTACTTGGGATCAAGCCGCCAAAGAATATGAGCAGTTATATGAATCGTGTTTGTAAGTTTGTATTTGCCGCGGCAATGCTGGTGTGGATAGGCCAAAGTTCAGCACAACAAGCGATGCCGCAAAAATGTATTCAGGCGGTGCAACGTACCGAGGTGTGCCCCAATTTATTGTACAAGCGCTCTCCCATTGATGTTGAGCAATTGGAGATTACCGAAGGGGAGATGATTTGTCTGTGTATGGCCGATTTCAGTGACTTGCGAATTCGCGCTTTGACTGAGCCACAAATGAGCCAACAAGCATTGAAAAGCAGCAGAATGGCAGCAGATCTGGGTATCCCTGCTGAAACATTGTTACTCCTGATACGTAAATAGTTTGACTCACAGCGTCGGTACTCCCGCCAAAATGAAGAAAATTAATAGCAATATAATTTTCCTTTTTCGGGGATTTATATCACTATTATTGCTAAAGAGATGATAAAAAACGCAAAGTTGCCGGTGGTAATGAAAGCAAATTCGAGATATCTGTCAATTAAAACACTGTTCGTATGGGTTGTTATGGCCATCACGACCCTTGCGTTGGTGTTGACCTCTGGCGTCTCGTTAATCAATCAAATCTCCAATTACGAAGATGAACTCGTGAATCAGGTGGAGATCTACTCCCAGTTGATCAGTGAAAACGCAGCTACCAGTATTGCGTTCGATGACAGTATTACTGAGGAAAATAATCTCAAGGCTTACGAAGTCGCCAGTTTTATTCAGAACATTCACATTTACCGCATCAATCCTGGATCAGATCCCCAGTTTTTTGCCAGCTACAATCGCCCCGGTCAGGCGGCAGTGCCTGAAATGTGGTCTCACAAGGATAAATTGCGCCGCCCCAAACTCACTGGCAGCGTGTTCGAGATTATCAAGCCAATACTTTCAGACGATCGTGAAATTGGATATGTGTATTTGAGAGCCTCTGCCGAGGCCTTAAGTGACTTAACCACTCGCGCCGTGATTATCTCTCTGTGCGTATTTGCGGTCATGTTGCTACTGAGCTTTTTCTTGACGTTGAAGTTACAGCGAGCCATCGCCGAGCCCATCACCGATTTGGTGACATTGGTGCAACGCATATCACGACAAAGGGATTACGGTGGTCGTGCAGAAAAAACCAATATCAAAGAGTTGGATATATTGGCTGTTGCATTCAACGACATGTTAGATCGAACTCAACAATATCTTGCTGATCGTGAACGGGCGGAACAAGAACAACAAAAACTACAAACCAGTTTGGAAGACAAAGTAAATCAACGAACCATTGCCTTAAAAGAAGCTAACCAAGAACTTATCCAAACCTTGGAAAAGCTTCATCAATTCCAGCGGCAAATGGTACAAAATGAAAAGATGGCTTCCTTAGGCGACATGGTGGCCGGTGTTGCCCACGAAGTAAACACGCCCATCGGATTGGGGGTCACTGCGTCGACGATGATGCTAGACCGTTTGAATAGCTTGCAAAAAGAATTCGACGAGAAGTCCCTCAAGGCCAGCACTTTGTCCAAATTTATCAATGAAGGGCAAGAAAACCTGAATATCATCTATCGCAACCTGAATCGAGCAGCAGAGCTGATTTCCAGCTTCAAGCAAGTAGCTGTGGATCAATCTTCAGAAACGGCTCGAGTTTTCTCCTTCGCTCAACTCATGGATGAAATCTTGCTCTCCATGCGACCTAAGCTGAAAAAATTCAATCACAAGATTAATATCCATTGTGATGCGGATTTACTGATAGAAACCAAAGCTGGCCCAATCAACCAAATCATGATGAACCTCATTATGAATTCCATCATTCATGGTTTCGAATTCATCGACGAAGGCACTATCGATATCTATGCACAGGTAGTAGACAATAAGATCAGTATTCGCTACCTAGACAACGGGAAAGGAATTCCTGAGCACCTTCGCAAGCGTATCTTTGACCCCTTCGTTACCACAAAACGTGGACAAGGTGGCAGCGGTTTGGGTATGCACTTGGTGTACAACTTAGTGACTCAAGCATTGAATGGCTCAATCTCTATCACCAGCCAAGAAAATCATGGCGTTGAATTCGACATTCAGTTCCCTGTCAAAAAAGTGGATGCCGCCAGTTTGGCGAAAAGTTCATGATGCAATTGAGTCGTACAGTGAGTCTGATATTGTGGCTTAGTGCGTGGTTGATATGGCGCCCCGCTATCGCTCAAGAATCCTCAGCGGAAATCGACATTCGTGGCACTTTTATGCTGCACATCGTCAATTACACACTGGATGAAAACAATAACAACAAGACCTTTTGTTTGATGGAATCGAATGAAAGGCCTTACCAAACTTTTCTATTGCAAAAACAACAAGCGGGGATCTATACAGATACGCTGACAATTTCGCCCATTAGTAAGGTTGATGAGGCAGTTGAAAAACAGTGTGACTATCTGTTTGTCGCCGAAGAGTTTGAATCCCCCGAATTGTTCCAACAAATTCGCGAGATTAATGACCGGGTAATGACCATAGGTGAGAGTTTCGATTTCGTGAATAAAGCAGGCGTTTTAAGCCTAGTGGAGCGTGCGCAAAAAATAAAAATTCTGATCCAACGGGATCGCTACCGGTCTTGTCCAATAAAATTCAGTGCTCGCTTGTTAAAGTACGCAAATTTCACTGGATAAAACCCTGATTTGGCGATATTTTCTGTTAAACTCTGTGTATAGCGAACTAAATGGTAGAGAACGATGACACCCAACGTATTGATTGTTGAAGACGAAGTTGTAACGCGCACCACCCTCAAGAGCTTATTTGAGGCAGAAGGGTACAACGTGTTTGAGGCTGAAGATGGCAGCCAAATGCATGACCACTTTGAAAATAACAATATCAATCTGGTCGTTCTGGATATCAATTTACCCGGTAAAAATGGTTTGATTTTGGCTCGGGAAGTACGAGATAGAAAGAATGTTGGCTTAATTTTTCTAACCGGTAGAGACAACGACGTTGACCGGATCTTGGGTTTAGAGATCGGCGCGGATGATTATCTGACCAAACCTTTTAACCCCAGAGAACTGACGATTCGTGCACGCAACTTGCTCAATCGCACGACGGCGAATACCGATGACGACGATTTACCTAGCCGCGTCAGCTTCAATGGCTGGATCCTTGACGGCGATAGCCGCAGCCTGATTTCGCCCAACAAGAATGAGTTTCGCTTGCCGCGCAGTGAATTCCGCGCATTGCATTTGTTCTTGAGCAATCCGGGCAAAATATTGACTCGTGAACAGTTGATTATGGAAATGACAGGACGAGAATTGCGACCTAATGACCGCACTGTGGACGTGACTATTCGTCGTATTCGTAAGCACTTTGAATCTGAGCCCAGTTCAGAAGATTTGATTGTCACCATTCACGGTGAAGGCTATCGTTTCTGCGGCTCAGTGGACGTTTAAATTATCAAAAAAGGCTGTAGCGTTGGGCTGCAGCCTTTCTATTCGACTCTATTTTCAATAAAACTCTGGCCTAACCGCCAGCCACCTGCATGCTATCAATCAGCACTGAACCGGTGAAAATACTGCCTCGTTGCTCTTGTGTTGCGCCAATAGCAACAATATTGTGATACATCTCTTTTAGGTTCCCAGCAATAGTCACTTCGTGCACGGGGAATTGGATTTCACCGTTCTCTACCCAATAACCTGCGGCCCCACGAGAGTAATCGCCTGTCACAATATTAACGCCATGACCCATCAGCTCGGTAACCAACAACCCCGTTCCCATTGCTTTGAGCAGCTCATCATCACTGTGTCCGGTATGCTTGATCATCCAGTTGTGGATACCGCCAGCATGGCCATTGTTTGTCATGCCGAGTTTGCGAGCAGAGTAACTGGTTAACAGATAGTGTTGCAAAACGCCGTCAGAGACGATGGTCATATCTTGAGTTTTGACCCCTTCATTATCGAAGGGCGAGCTCGCCAATGCGCGGGGCAGATGAGGTCTTTCCACAATTTCAAACCAATCTGGCAGGATCTGTGTGCCCAAGCGGTCCAATAAAAAGCTCGACTTGCGATACAAGCTACCGCCACTGATGGCACTGACCAAATGGCCAAATAGCCCAGGCGCTAGGTCACGATGGAACAAAACCGGCACCTTAGTGGTATTGATTTTCCGCGCGCCCAAACGTCCCAAGGTGTGCTGAGCCGCCTCAATACCCACTTGCTTAGCCTCATCGAGTTGGTCTGCTATGCGACTTACCGTGTAGCTGTAATCACGCTGCATATCGCCGTCTTGCTCGGCAATCACCACACAGCTTAAGCTATATCGACTGCTGGTGTAGCCACCGATAAAACCGTGAGAATTGCCATAGACTTTCAAACCGATGTTGGCGTTGTAAGAAGCGCCATCAGAGTTGGTTACGCGCTTGTCATATTGTAATGCTGCGGTTTCCGCTTCCAAGGCCAGAGCGATGCCCTTTTGAGTATCTAACTCAATGGGATGATACAAATCCAAGTCTGGGTAGTCATAGGCCATCAACTCTGCATCAGCCAGACCAGAGAAAGGATCTTCGCCAGTATACGTGGCGATTTCGACGGCTTTTTCTACCGCTCGATTCAATGCGCCTTGGCTCAGATCTGCGGTGGAGGCACTGCCTTTGCGTCCTTGTTTGTAGACACTGATCCCCAAGCCTCCATCATTGGTAAATTCGACGGTTTCCACTTCCTGTAAACGAGTCGAAACCGCAATCCCTTCCACCTTGGACATACTTGCTTCGGCGTGATCTGCGCCCTTTTGCTTTGCCAACGCCAAGACTTCTTCGACGGCTTGTTTAATCTGGGCTAGGTGTTGTTCCATCTGCATACTTCACTCACTCGATAGGGCTTTTGAGAATTAACATTACTGTGCACGCCCTTGCTGGGTTACAATGGTCACAGTGTAACATTAAAGAAACGCTTATGACCGATTCTGATTTTAATATTGATGAGCAAGACGTCGAGATAAAGAGTAAGACGCAGCTCAAAAATGAAATGATCGCCATCCAGAAACTGGGTGAACAACTCGTGGATCTGGGTGCCTCTGCATTGGCCAAAATCCCCATGGACAGTGAACTGGCGGAAGCCGTTGCCTTGGCCCGTCGAATCAACCGCAAAAAGGACGGCTTTCGTCGCCAATTACAATTGATTGGTAAAATGATGCGCCATCGTGATACTCAGCCGATTCAAGCAGCTTTGGATCAATTGCAAATGTCTCATCATCATGCCAATCAAAAGTTTCATCGCATTGAGCAAGCCAGAGACACCATTTTGAACGGTGGCGATGTTGGCATCAATGCATTGATGAATGAACATCCTGAGTTGGATAGACAAAAGCTTCGTCAATTTGCACGCCAAGCGCAGAAGCAGCAAAAAGAAAATAAGCCCCCCAAGGCGGCACGAGAATTATTCCAATATCTCAAAGAGATGCTCGACTAATTCACCCATGGGCCACGACTCAAGTCGTTTGGCCCTATGCGGTTCCACCCACTGTCAATTCATCGATTTTCAATGACGGCTGACCTACACCTACCGGTACACTCTGACCGTCTTTTCCACAAACGCCCACCCCTCTGTCTAACGACAAATCGTTGCCAATCATGGAGATTTTCTGCATCACCTGCGGGCCGTTGCCGATTAAGGTAGCCCCTTTGATCGGCGTGGTAATTTTGCCATTTTCAATCAAGTAAGCCTCTGAGGTGGAAAACACAAACTTGCCAGAGGTAATGTCCACCTGTCCGCCACCAAAGTTAGGCGCGTACACCCCTTTCTTAATTGATTCGATCAGCTCTTGAGGGTCGTGTTCACCCGCTTGCATAAAGGTATTGGTCATGCGCGGCATAGGCAGATGGGCGTAGGATTCTCTGCGACCGTTGCCTGTGGGGGCAACCCCCATCAGTCGGGCATTAAGTTTGTCTTGCATATAGCCAGTTAAAATCCCATCTTCAATCAGCACATTATGTTGACTGGGTGTCCCTTCATCGTCGACCGATAGAGAACCTCGACGGTTGGCTAAGGTACCATCGTCCACTACCGTTACGCCTTTAGCCGCAACCTGTTGGCCCATACGACCGCTAAAGGTTGACGCGCCTTTGCGATTGAAGTCGCCCTCCAGTCCATGACCGACCGCTTCGTGTAACAAAACACCGGGCCAACCACTGCCCAACACCACCGGCATTAAGCCCGCAGGAGCATCGACGGCTTGCAGATTAACCCTTGCCATATGCAGTGCCTCATCAGCGATTTTTTGATACGCCAACTTATCACCATCAATTTGCAAAAATTCGGCATAACCATAGCGTCCACCCGCTCCGGCACTACCTCGCTCACGGCGGTCCCCTTCACTGAGCAAAACCGAACAATTAAGACGGACTAAGGGGCGAATATCGGTACAAAATGTGCCGTCAGTTGCGGCAATTAGGATCTCTTCGTACACCCCACTTAAGCTTACTGTCACTTGCGTTGCATTGGGCTCTTGTTGACGAATGTATTGGTCTACTGATTGTAAAAAGGCAATTTTGTCGTGTTCAGCCATCGCCATTAGGGGATTGTCGCCACGATAAACAGGCGTTATGGCTTTCACAGTGACCGGCGTCACTTTGTGAGTGCCACCTGAAGGGCTAATGGACCGCGCTGCATGAGCCGCTTTGCTGAGTGCCTCGGGGCTGATTTCATCGGAATAGGCAAAGCCAGTCTTCTCGCCACAAACCGCACGTACACCGACTCCACGTTCAATGTTGTAACTGCCATCTTTGATGATCCCATCTTCCAAAACCCAGCTTTCATGTTGGCTAGATTGAAAATACAAATCAGCAAAATCAGTTTGGTGTTGATAGATAGTACCTAACGCTTGCTCCAAGGACGAACGGGTCAACTCGGACGCAGTCAACAAATTGTTTTCTACCAAATTAGACAAAATGACTCCTGAATTTATTATGCTGATAAACCGGCATGGAACGACGCACCTTTTCTATTTCGCTGCGATCCATGTTGGCTTGAGCGACGCCAACGCCCTGTTCGATTTGGCTTAAATTTACGCCCCAAGGCGAGTAGATACAACTGTGGCCATAGGTTTCTCGCCCATTGGCGTGCACACCACCTTGGTTTGCCGCAACCACATAACATTGCTTTTCAATGGCTCGGGCCGCTAATAATGAGTGCCAATGGGCTTGTCCGGTGCGACGGGTGAATGCCGACGGCAAGACAAGCACATCGATCTGGCCCATAGCCTGAAACAGACCCGCGAAGCGCAAATCATAACATACTGCCATCCCCAATCGACCAAAAGGCGCATCGACCACCACAATGTTTGACCCACCTTGGGTGTATGTGGATTCCCGGTAACTGCCGGTATTGTCTTCGATATCCACATCAAACAGATGGATCTTTTGGTAATCCGCGACCCGCTCACCTTGGTCATTAAAGTACAAACTGGAAGCCGAATAGCGCCCTGGATCATTGCAAAAAAGGGGCTGAGTACCGCCGATAATATGCACCTGATGTTGCTTTGCCAATTGGCTCAATCGTGATTGGATCTTGCCTTCACCAAGGGTTTCACGGATGTTAAGAAGCGCCGCATCACCAGCCCCAAAGCAGGCAAAGCATTCGGGCAATACCACTAGTGAACCGGGTGCTTGTTTGGCTACCCACTCGCTGACCACAGCCAAATTCTCATCGACGTCAGGCCCGGAAACCATTTGCATTGCCACTAAATTAGCCATCGCTTAACTCCAAAGAGACTCGCTCATCATTCAGTACATCAGGCGGAATATCGATATTCGAACCCTCGCTTTGAGAATCGTTGCGGGCGGGTAGGGTGACGTCTTTACTCTTACGGTCTAATTCGGTCATGACCGGCTCGTCCAAGGTGCCAGTAATAGAATATCTGACGTTCGAAATTACCTTGGCTTCCGTGAGCACTTTATCCAAAGCCAGTGCCGCTACCGCAGTTGCCGGATTCACCATCCAATAAACCAACAAGGGCAAACTAGAGGTGACATTAGGGGTAAATTCGATTTGATAGTTCAATTGCTGACTGTTGAGGTCAGTATAGCCGGCGATGGTCATCTCTCCGGCTGCACCATCGATTACCGTATCATCGGTACTCGCTCGACCATCGGATAACTGGAATGATCCTTTCATTTTGTCGTAGAAGAAGCCCTTGGCAAATACGTCTCTGAAGTCGAGACTCAATTTGCGAACCAGTGACTGCAAGCTCAAAATACTGAATAAACGCGCCCCTTTGTCACTGACATCGGACAAATAGCCATCGGTCAACCGCCAATCGACACCGCCATTGAGGGTGGCTAATGAGAACTTGTGTGGCGCATCCTGCCAACTAAGGTCAAAATCAAACTTCGCCTTAGAATCTTTGATCCCCGAATCCAATCCCAAGCCCTTGAGAAAAGCACCGAAATCCGAACTGCTCAATTCGCCCTTGAGTCGTGTGCTAGCGCCTTGGCCAGACATAAACCAATCACCATTGGCATACAAAATACCGTTACGATTATTGATCCGCAGTTGGTCTATGGTCATACCGGTAGACGCTCGGGAAAGTGAAAAGTCCACCCGCCCTAAATCTTTGTCCAAAATTCGGCAGCTTTTACATTCAAATCGCACTGGGGGTAGGTTTTTCAATGTGGATTGTTCAACCCCCATGCTCTGCTCCCCTTGCCATTCAGCCAGCTCAATAAAGTCGGCTTTGATGTCGATGCCACGGTCGAGCCAGTCATGATAAAAAATCACCTCGGCACGAATTTGCTCAGCATTAAAGTCCAACAACCAATCTTGGGTCGAATGTTTAGCAACCAATTCCAGATTTTCAATGTTTTGCCCTGCCACTAGCATTCTGTCAGCGTTGACGTGGATCCGTTGGGGTGCCCCTAACACTGGATTGTCACTTTCTGGCAAATCATCGACAAGCAAATTGATCACTTCAAACCAGGCATCAAAGTCGGCGTAGGCCACATCGGCAAAGATACTGAATCCCAGTCCCATACTGAGGGTTTCGTTGTCACCGACGGCCAAGTGCGCCCTTGAGAAGGCCAAAGTGTCGTGAGGCAAAACACCATCGAAACGCACATCCTTGCCTAAGGTCAGATTGACTGTAGATGCCTGATTATCCCCTTGACTGGTCACCACCAATGACAAAGCTTGGTTTGACTCTTTGAAAAACGGTGCGGGCAACGAGGTACTGACTCCCTCCAAACCACTTTCTAAGCGACTGGTATAGCGATAGCCCTCGGCATCCAGGATAAGTTGAGTGTGATTAGACCATTTTGCCGAGCCACTGAGGTAGGTTTGCATGGCAGGATGATATTCCGCCAACAGCGGCGTAATCTTCCAATCCCCTTGCAAATTGATATCTGCAACATAGCCAAGTTTCGGATCATCCGCGCCAGAAAATGAAACCTCTACTGGCTGCTCGAAGAGATTAGCCTGCAGACTTTCGATGGTCACTTTGTCATTTTCAAACCGGACTGGGCCACGGGCGTCTCGCAAGGTCATATCCACAGCGTCAATATAGACCTGATTACCAGCCAAGTTGACCGCGCCACTGGCCACCACATCTTGGTCTGAAAAAGGAATGCTCAAGGTTAAATCTGTATCGAATACGCCATCCACTTTGACCTGATTAGACAACACATCGCCTAAGGACTCGGCAAGAAAGGTGTCAGCCAGTAGTGCGGTCACCTGTTCCGATGAGGCTTGTGCTGTGGCTTCAATCAGTAGGGTAGCGTCTTCTGCAAATTCTGGAATACGGGCATGCAACTGTTGCATCGAAACATTCGCCAACTGCCCCTGTTCCGAAAAGATTTCCATGCCGGTATTTTCAAACCGCAGATTCAAATCCAACTCAGTCAATGCGGGCCACTCTGGGTCAAATCGTAAGGTCACGTCGGTCATGTCAACGGAGGCTTGAAACACACCTTGATTCTGAGCAAATGGAAACTGCTCCACAGGGCCTTGCCAGACGATTCGGGCCTGTTCAATGTTTCCAGCCTCTAAGGCACGGTTTAGATAAGCTACCGTTTGCTTGCCCATGTAAGCGTCAGAAAAGAGGGTTTTAACCTGTGCCACCGAGTCGGAACCCAGCTCTGCCGCTAACGACAACACCCCATCGGCACTGTCGTATTTAAGGCTTTGCTCGAAGGAAATGGAGTCACTCGCAAAGCGAAACTGTGGCACATAAACCAACACACCTCGGTCGTGCCAGCGTAATTGGGTATCAATTTGCAAGTTTTGATAGGTGAGGTTGTCAGCCAAGGTGTTATCCACCACGAGTTGACCTGCGACGCCATTGACTTTCAAGCGACCCAATTGATCGGCAAATTCAAAGCTGCCGGTTAAGTTGGCTAAACCGGGAACCGCATCAACCTGATTCCAGCCAAGTTGGGAAAATTCAGCCCGCAGGGCAAATTGGTCGCCAACCAGCAATGCCAGTTGATCTACCCTGGCTTGAGGCGACAATTGTTCAATAAAATCCATGGTTTTGGCGTCAAACAGCAAAGGTAGAACTGGCAGCAACGCCTCTACATTGATTGCCGATGTGCTGTTAAAGCGGCTCAAACCGTCCCGCCCTAAATGACCGGCCCAACTGGTGACCAAGGTTTGTCCCTGAGATTCCAGCGTAAGGTCTTCGATGTTTAGCTTCCACCCCTGTGCATCGGGGATGCCGCGCACTTTGCCCCCCAAGATGGCGGCTTCGACTTGCGCTTCCGGTGTCGTCCACTCGAATTCGCTGCGATTGAGTTGTACTTGCACACTATCAACCAGACCATTCTCAATGCCTGCCCAAAACACAAAATTCCCACGACTTTGGGTGAGTTGATTCTGGGTTTTCACCAACTGATTGAGCCAAGGAGATAAGTCGATTTCTTCTCCTGTGGCATAAAAGTTACCGTGCAGATTATTCTTGGTACCGTACAAATCCAGTGTGAAAGTCGCTAAGTTATTGGCTAATTCAACTACCCGCAGCTTTCCCACTCCTTGGTGTCGTTCATCACGGTTCATCCAGCGCAGTTGCTGAATTTCAATCAACTGCTCGTCAAAGCGGGTATTCACGGAAACCAAACTGTTGGTCACAGAAAACGCCTGCAATTGCTCCAAGAACAAACTCTCTAAGGCTTCCACAATGGGAAACTGAGTTTCGGACATCTGGATTTGCGCCAAATCCACTTGAAAGTCCAATCCATCTAACTCAAATCGTTTAGATTGGATCTGCCACGCCAACAGAGACGCCCAAAAGTCCAACTCCACTTCCGTGCGATCGATTTTTAGACCTATAGGTGATTGAGCATCTTGTTTGAGTTGTAACTCATTAAGCACAAGTGCCGGGCCGCTTTTCGTCCAACTGGCTGACAAACTGCCTATCGATAGCTCGACGCCGTATTGATTGCTCAGCCAACCCTCTAGTCGAGATTTTTGGCCTTCCATGTACGGCAGAGAAAAACGCAATATACTGATCAGCAACGCAAACACCACCAGCAGCAGTGCGGCCAGTGTCCATAATTTTTTAACTATGTATGCTGCGTAGAACGAGGCTGATTTCACATCATTACCACGTCGAACTTATCTTGGTTATAAAGCAATTCAGTTTGTACCTTTATTTGTTTAGAGACAAAGACCTCCAATTCCGCCAACATGTGGGACTCTTCTCCCATCAGGGCTTCGGCTACAGCCGGTGAGGCATAAACCACAAATTTGTCTGCATCATATGCGCGGTTGACTCGAACAATTTCTCGCATGACCTCAAAACAAATGGTCTCAACCGTCTTGATCGATCCGCGCCCCTTACATACTGGACACTCACCACACAGAATATGTTCCAAACTTTCCCGAGTTCTTTTGCGGGTCATCTCAATCAAACCTAGGGCGGTGAAGCCATGGATATGGGATTTAGCGCGATCTTTACTGGTGGCAACTTCTAGACTGTGGAGTACTCGACGTTTGTGATCTTCGTCGGTCATATCGATGAAATCGATCAAAATCATGCCGCCGAGGTTTCGTAATCGCAATTGTCTGGCAATGGCTTGGGTGGCTTCGATATTGGTGTTGAAGATGGTTTCTTCCAAATTTCGATGGCCCACAAATGCACCGGTATTAATGTCGATAGTCGTCATGGCCTCAGTCTGATCAATAATCAGATAGCCACCAGATTTTAAATCAACCCGTCTCTCAAGTGCCCGCTGCGTCTCATTCTCGACATCATACAAATCGAAAATTGGACGCTCGCCTGGATAATACTCAAGCAACTTGTTTAATTCTGGCACATATTCTTGGGTAAAGTGCTGCAATTCCTGAAAAGTGAGCTTCGAATCAATGCGGATCCGATCCAGCTCAGTGCCGACGAAATCCCTTAAAACCCGTCGCGCCAGCGGCAAATCTTCATACAACACATTGGCTTTTCTACGCTTCATGCGTTGCTGAATTTTGGCCCACAGGCGGCGCAAAAACTCTGCATCCTGAATTAATTCTTGCTCTTGGACACCTTCAGCTGCGGTGCGCAAAATAAAGCCACCCTCTTCAGTACAAAAATCTTGTACCAAATTACGCAACCGCTCCCGCTCTTTTTCATCTTCAATTCGTTGAGAAATACCCATGTGTTTAACCGACGGCATGAACACCAAATAACGGGACGGGATGGTGATGTCTGTGGTTAAACGCGCGCCTTTGGTGCCAATGGGGTCTTTGACCACCTGCACAACAATGTCTTGGCCGTCGCGAACCAGATCACGGATGTCTTGCTTTTGAATGTGAGACGAGGAGACTTCCTCCACTACCTCATTGTGGATCGCGATGTCGGAGGCATGGAGAAACGCCGCCTTTTCCAAACCAATGTCGACAAAGGCTGCTTGCATACCGGGCAATACTCGGCTGACTTTGCCCCGATAAATATTGCCAACCAAGCCTTTCTTGGTGTGACGCTCGACGTGGATTTCTTGCAGAATACCATTTTCAATCAACGCAACGCGTGATTCAGAGGGGGTAACATTGATCAACAACTCCGCACTCATGGGAGGCTTCCTTCCAATTTTTCAATTAACTGTTGAGTTTCGTACAACGGTAACCCGACTACCGCGCTGTAACTACCCTTAATATGTTTCACAAATTGTCCGCCCAAACCTTGGATCCCATAACCACCGGCTTTATCCCAAGGCTCTTGGGTTTGCCAATACCATTGCATCTGCTGCTCGCTCATTTTGGCAAATTCAACTTCGGTGATTACCGTACAGTGCTCTTGCTTGTCATCTTTGACCGCAGCCACAGCCGTCATCACCCGATGGGTTTGGTTAGACAACATACGCCACATTTGACGTGCCTGATCAAAGTCTTCAGGTTTACCCAAGATAATAGGACTGGCAAGTGTGCCAGCAACCACGGTTGTATCGGAACCGATAACCAAACTAGTCGGCGGGCATTTAGTTGCGCCACACTTCGCTTTTGCAATGGCCAATCGTTCCACATAATCTTGGGGAGCTTCGTTGGGAAGCGGCGTTTCATCCACCTCGACAGAGAGGGTTTCGAAGGGACGTTGAAGTTGTGCTAGCAGCTCGGCGCGGCGGGGTGACTGTGAAGCCAGATAAATCATTGTAAAACCCCATAATTAGGTAATTCTGAAATGTCGACGTAACTTCCGTAACAGCGCAAATACCCAAAACCACATGGCCATGGAGGTCACCACAGGCCACAAGAAGGTGAACAGGAAATTGACGTCGGTTTGCAGATGTTGCAACCAAAATACGACCAAATGATAAAGCGCGGCGAGGATGCCAATGACCACAGCTTGTTGCCACAAGGAGTAATTACGCAACCGTTGGTAGTTTGCCGATAAAACGAACACGCTGATACACAGCGCAAAGCTGTGCACGCCCAAGCTGGTACCGAGCAAAATATCCAAAGTGATACCGCATAAAAACGCAATGCCCACACTAACGCGATTAGGCAACGCCAAAGCCCAATAGGACAGAACCAATAACACCCAATCAGGACGGAACTGATCGGCCACAATGGGCATGGGCATAATTTGCAGCACGAAGGCCACCAGAATACTCAGTAAGATAATATAGTTACGTAGCTTCATGGTTGGTCTTCTGCATCAAATACGGGCTGAGTAGGAGCGTCGACTGGCCACAACAACAACAAGTATCGCAAGCGATCCAGTTGGGCAATAGGCTTGGCTCTGACCTGAGCAAAGGGACGGCTTTCATCGCGCAAAATGGAAGTGATTTTGGCTGCAGGATAACCTTGCGGGAACACTTTACCTAAGCCCGAAGACACCAATACATCGCCTACTACAATGTCTGCACTGTGTGCCACATGTTCGACAATCAACTCGTCAATTTCTCCGCTGCCACTGGCTACCAATCTCACATTGTTGCGCGCGATGCGCAGTGGAATAGCGTGGGTAATGTCAGACAACAACAAAACCCGACTATTGGTACTGCCCACTTCCATGATTTGCCCAACAATGCCTTTGTCATCCAGCACAGGCTGCCCTTCATACACACCATGGATAGCGCCCTTGTCGATAACAATTTGTAAGCTGAAGGGGTTATTGTCTACCGCCATCAACTCCGCCACCATTTTTTGCGCGTCTTCTTGAACCGGAGAACCCAACAGAGTGCGCAGGCGGTCGTTCTCGGCTTTGAGTAAATCGAAGCGCTGCAGTTTTTCTGACATCACCGCTGCTTGGTGAATCAGTTGGGCGTTTTCTTCCACCAATCGCTGATGTGATACTAGGCGCTCCGCACTGGAACTGAGCATCATTCCGGGCAAACTGGCAATGTACTGGAGAGGACTGACGAGGGAATTTAAGTAAACTTTAGTGGAGGCAAAACCATCGAATTTGTGGTCGACGACTATCAACACCGTCGACACAATAAGTGCCATCGCCAGTCTTCCGACCAGCGAAGGTCCGCGGGTGAACATGGTATTCATTGCCAGCTCACTTTTCGGTTAGGACACACTGTACTGGCACTTAAAACTGACATTTGCATGATTGGCCCGTCAGTTTATTCGTAGCTGAACAGGTCACCACCATGAATGTCGATCATCTCAAACGCCTTGCCGCCGCCTCGTGCAACACAGGTCAGAGGGTCATCTGCGATAACAACAGGAATACCTGTCTCTTCCATCAACAAACGGTCTAGGTCTTTTAGCAATGCGCCACCACCGGTCAACACCATGCCGCGCTCAGAAATATCAGAGGCTAGCTCAGGTGGAGACTGTTCTAATGCCACCATTACCGCTGACACAATACCAGTAAGCGGTTCTTGTAAGGCTTCAAGAATTTCGTTGCTGTTGAGAATAAAGCCACGAGGCACACCTTCGGCCAAGTTCCGTCCGCGAACTTCAATTTCACGGACTTCTTCACCGGGATACGCAGCGCCAATTTCATGCTTGATGCGCTCAGCCGTTGCTTCACCGATCAAAGAACCGAAGTTACGACGGATGTAGTTGATGATAGCTTCATCAAACTTGTCTCCACCTATGCGAACCGATGAGGAATAAACCACGCCGTTCAAGGAGATAATTGCTACCTCGGTAGTACCACCACCGATATCCACAACCATGGAGCCGGTTGCTTCCGACACCGGTAAGCCTGAACCGATGGCAGCGGCCATAGGCTCATCAATCAAATATACTTCCCGCGCACCCGCGCCGAGTGCCGACTCGCGAATTGCACGTCGCTCTACTTGGGTAGAACCGCAGGGTACGCAGACCAAAACACGGGGAGAAGGACGTAAAAAGTTATTGTCGTGCACCTGTTTAATAAAGTGCTGCAACATCTTTTCGGTCACATAGAAATCGGCGATTACCCCGTCTTTCATAGGACGAATGGCTTTAATGTTGCCCGGCGTACGGCCCAACATTTGCTTAGCGTCGTGACCCACCGCGGCGACACTTTTCGGTCCACCAGCTCGCTCCTGACGAATGGCAACCACAGATGGTTCATTTAGAACGATTCCCTGACCTTTCACGTAGATCAGCGTGTTCGCTGTACCCAGGTCAATGGAAAGATCGTTAGAAAACATTCCTCGAAGCTTTTTAAACATGGAAAAACCGCATCCTGTGAGTGATAAAAATTAAGATCCGCTAACTTTACCAATGCCCCTGTGAATCAGCAAGCAAAGAGCGCGTTAAGGACAGAAAAATTAAGCTTTACGAGCCGATTTCCTCGAACTCGCAACACTTTGACCGCATTACTAACAAAATAGTCACAATTGCTGAAAAAATAATTTGCCAGAAGCGTTTCTTTGAACTTCGGCTGTCAAAGAATTCATTTACCAAATTGACCGAGTGTTCCAACAGGATCGTTCGAGTAGAAACGACCTATGACTGGATCATAGTATCGTGCCTGCATTTAAATTAGTACGAACTACGATCCAGCTAATGAAAAGACACTAAGCTTTATTTGATAAATTCAGAGCTACCGTTTTGATATTTCTACATATTGCTGAGCATAGAGTAAAACGATCTTGGCCGAAGCCTCCTCATCAAGCATATTTATTGGTAATTCTGACAAGTCAGGTAGGTCTTCAAACTTTGGTGGCTGTTTCTCCAACCAACGCCAACACTTAGTACGATTTTTTTCTACCGTTAATAGTATTTCAAAAATACTTTGAATGATTTCTGGTTAACCATATCAGCCAATAGGCTTAATTGCGGGTTTACGCCCACCTTCTATAGTTCTTGGTAGTTGAGAGGCTTTTAATTCCTCTTCTAAGATATTTCGTCTTGCCCTATTTGCAAACTTATCCGATTTTTCGTTTGGCATCCGCACACTGTCAGTTGTGGGTATAACAAGCCCTACCTTTTCTTTGTTGAGGGATTGTATTTTTCAAGAACACTGGTCAAGTCTGTATCATTTGTGACAAATACTACTTGCTCCAAACTATCATCCGTCATTACATCAAATAATGACTCTACCACAATGTTTACGTCAGTTTGCTGTTCTTCTAGTTTCCATACATCAACATAAACCACGACTATCCTGAATATCTTGAGCGAATAACCCCAGATGGCCGAAGAACATTAGGCCAATGGCGAGATGGGGTGTTCGATGTTGGATTCAGCTTGCTGTTTAAGTCTTGAAAGCAAAAGCCCCTGCTATTACGAGGCTTCATGGCTAATTCTGTGATCTATCACAACTAATTCGTTCCGACCCCTTTATTCACACCATGATTGCCAGTTTTTTAATCCCTTCATTCCAGCTCTGAAATGGCTTGAGTGAATATCACCTTGAGCAGTTCTAGGTTCAGATTCACACCAGCAATGTTAGCGTCAATCCAATCTTTCTGAGAAATCTTTGGCCACGTTACATCGAAGCCGAGAGTAAACAACAGCTCCTCGAAAAAAAAGCGCAGAACTCTGCCATTCCCTTCACGAAATGGGTGAAGTAAATTTAACTCACAAAACAAATTTGCGACCTTTTCAACGAGATCTTCATTGTCCTGATAATCAGCTAACGCAGGAATCGTTTTAAATAATTTAATAGCTTCAGGCTCAATGCGTGTCCAAGTACAAAAACGCGTGTCACCTTTGGAAATATCAACATCTCTTGGCTTACCCGCCCACGCATATAAATCTTGGAACAAGTGGTGATGGAGGTACTTTAAATGTTCGAATGAAAAATCAGCAAGTGATTGTTTGGTGGGTTCGTAGGTTCGATACCGTTCAGCGGTAAATTCAGCTTCAGCTTCTTCAAGCTTTTCTGAATTCCTGATATCAAGAAGGTTAATTAAAACGTCAGAACCGGGGTAGCAATATTTATCATGGGCTACCCCGTATTTATCTCGCATATTTTCGCTTCAGATCCGCAATGGTTTGGCCTTCACTGCTCTTTTTGAGTGAAAGACCTTCATAGCTCAAACTGACCTTAAAGTTATCCATATTTGGCGTAAACTTGGCCTTGCGGTCATTGCTAGATTTATTGACTGTGGTTGCCATATTTGCCTCCCATAACAGGTGTTATTTTACCCTACTAAGTCATCAATTGCCATTGGGCAGCATATACGAAACGCTTCAGAAAATGAAAAGGCAACAAATTGCGTTGCTTGTTTGAGTTTATTCAAATATGCGCTTTCCACTCAACGCAGAAGAGTTGGTTTGACTGCATACCTCAGTCAGCTTATTACGCGGCACAAATGTATAAATTTGCGTGCTGGTAGTATCTGCATGCCCCAACATCTCCATGGGTGTCTTGGTAATATTCGTCTATGAATTCAATTCGAGATATTGAAAAGCTGCTTCCGTGGAATGCTAAGTTAAGCTAGATGGGGTTTACCGGACGGACACACACAACCCGACAACTGAGCATCGTTCAGAAAGACGTTGTGGGTGACATTCAGCAAAACCCGCCTGGACCTCACTCCATTTCAACACAATTGAGTTTATTCGCACCAAAAGACCTCAAAAATTCCCCGGAAACCTCGGAGACGACGAATCAAAACTCACAATCAACGTTTATCTCAAACTGTGGCTGTCTATGAATTCTTGTTTCATTTTGTTAGCGCCAAAAATTCTTCCAAGCTCATCAAAAACTGAAAAATCAACCTATTGAAAGAATTTCTCACCGTTTGAATCATCAACTTTTTGGTCCAACTATAAACTGTGGCTGTCTATGAATTCGGTCTATGTATTTCGCTGTCTATGTATTTCTTGACTGTGGCTGTCTATGAATTCTTTGCTCACCTTTTATTCAATACAAATTCATAAGTATTAGACTCTACAGTGATTTCTATTTGTTCGTCCCTATAAGCTGGGAAAGTCGAAACAAAACGAACAGAATATGGCGTCCCCCTATCAATATCGTACAATTCAGATATTGCACAAACATTTGATAATTTCCCCTTTGGAGAAATGACAATATAATTACTGTCATGATAAAAATATGGCATATCAACGATTATATATGTGTAAGGAATGATGCTTTCACTTAACAGACTCATGATGCGAAAAGTATCATGATTTGAAAAGCCATATTCATCACATAATTCATACTTATGTACTCTAAAACTAGAGTCTCCCTTATTTTCTAATATAAATGTCAGATTACCATCATCATCTACACTTTCAATTTTCAACTCAATTAGTGGCTCATTCATATGGGAATGACAAAAACCTGAAACCAAGAACAAAGCTATCGTTAATGTAATTATTTTCATGCTAGAAATCACCAATTAACATTCCAAAACCATGCGCGTTGTCAATATCGAGGTAAGGGGGTTTATCACGAGTACCTTTGTCATTGACATAACTGAAATGAGACGCTTCGTGCGCCAGAGTTATTAATCGAGCATTTCTATTTTGTGAAAAATATGCCTTATCGATGAAAATTTTTCGACTCCTGTCAGTTGGAAAAACAAAAGCATAATCGGTATCACCGTCATATAGATCTGCAATTCTCCTTTCTTGTTTTCTTTTTGGTAGCTTTGTCGGTCCTCTTCCAAAATTCAATTCTACATTTCTAATTGTTTCTTCTGAATTCGTAACAAACTCTGCTCTACTAAGAGCTACAATGCTGTATTCAAGTCTTTTTTGCAGCTTAGCAAGGTCTTTGGTGCTACTTGCATCAACTCCATACTTTGATAGTTTATTAATTTCTTCGTCAGAAAACTCCCCCGCTTGCACGGTTGTTAGTACGGAATTTAACTTATTCAAAGTCTCCTCTCTATCCAATTCTAATACTTCTAATTGCTCTTTGGTAAATTCTGTACTATCGAAAACATCCAGTATTTCTGAATTTCCCAAGCTCTGTTCTGCAAATTGTTCTTGTTGGCCTATCATCCTGTTATTGCGACCAGCTTTTAAAGAGGCGAAAGCGTTCTGCTGCCCACTACCTAAGTACTTAGCCTTTGCTTGCTCGACTGGCGTTGACAAACATCCATGTGCATCAAAACAGTTGTCTCGCCAATTCGAAGCATTGGTACCTCTTGCGATATACCCCGTCGGATCCGTCCCCGCCATCGGATTATTCATAATATACGAATAAGGGTTAATGCTCTGGCTGCTCTCAGGCATTTGAATAAAGGGATCCACCGACATAAACCGCCCAAGGTTATAATCGTACACCCGCCCGTTCATATGGATGAGTTGTTGTTCAACGAGCTGCTCGTGACCGGTGTAGCCACGGTACTGTCCGTCCCAATCACCCAGTGAATCGAGGATCGAGCCGGTGCCCGCATCGATGGGGCGACCAAAGATACCATGGGCTCTCTGGCGGATCACCGTTGGGGTATCGGTTGCACCACTGATCAACACATTGGGGCTGCCCAAGCGGTCGTTGAGAGTGTGCACTACTTTTGCGGCATATTCTGGCGTACCTGATACCACGCGGTTTAAGGTGGTGTGGTCGCCGATAAAGGTTTTGTCCAGTATGTGATTGCCCGGCTGTATCTCACGCTCAAAGCCTTTACCCACATAATAAGTGACCCAGGTTTGCCCTCCGCTGACTTTCGTTTGCTTGAAACGCATGCCATCAGCACCATAGGCAAAGGTTGTTGTGGTGCCGTTTTTCACCAGCTTGGTGGGTTTGTTGTCAACGTGACGGCCTCGGCAAGGCCATTACCGGTTGTCATATTGCCGTTGTTGTCGTAAGTGAAACTGTACGTGCTGCCACCACGGTTGATACTGCGCACCTCATTGGGGCTCGCATTACCACCTTGGCTGCGTGTGGGAAAACTATGGCTGTCTTTGAATTAGGGGCCATTGATGTCCACGAATCGACCATTCTTGTTCGATTGAATAGGGAGTGACTGTCCTAATATTTTGTTATTTTGTTAATAGATTTCGAACGTTTTGTCCGCAATCCAATGGCCGTCCTTATTCTTAATAAAGATCCAAGTTAAGCAGGTACTATCATCTGTATAACAGTAAGTGACATGTATGCCAAAAGGTGACGGTAATTTTTTTGTGTCGGAACTCAATTCGATGTCCGTTTTAAAACATTTTCCTGTAATTTCATCTTTAATATCGATTGATTTAACGATGATTTCTGGTTTACTTGACGAATATTTAATTATGGAACGTAATTCCCAATCAGCGCCCAAGTCAATTTTTTTTATAATTTCGTCTCTAGTTTTATCTGAAACACCTTTTTTATCTACCTGTTCAGCGCTACTTTCAGCATTAAACATCGATAGCAGCATGAATAAAAAAAAATGTCTAATGTGATACTGGATCTCGAACAAGCTCGCCTCCCCATTAATTTTAATTCAGTAATTCATGGACACCCACAAACTGTACTACCTCGAATATGGCGTTGGCTACACTTCTAAGAAAGGAATTTCAGGAGGCTTGTAATGCCCGTGCCAAGGAAGCAACAGATCAGTTTAACCGACACCCCCTATTATCACTGTGTCTCGCGCTGTGTGCGTCGTGCATTCTTGTGTGGTGAAGATACGTTCTCTGGAAAAAGCTATGAGCATCGTAGGCAATGGGTGGAAGACAGGATTTTGTTTCTCTCCACCGTGTTTTCGATTGATGTGTGTGCCTTCGCAGTGATGAGCAACCACACCCATGTGGTGTTACACGTCGATGAACACCAAGCCAAGCGGTGGAGCGAAGAGGAAGTTTGCAAACGCTGGCACAAGCTGCACAAAGGCACACTTCTTTCTCAAAAGTTTGCCGCATCGGGTTCTCAGGCACTGACGCCAGCTCAGCACTTCACTCTTGGCGACACATTGAAAGTGTATCGAGAGCGGTTGACTAGCATCAGTTGGTTTATGCGTGAGCTCAATGAGCCTATCGCCCGTCAGGCCAACAAAGAAGACCAATGCACAGGGCATTTCTGGGAAGGACGATTCAAATCCCAAGCGCTGCTGGATGAACATGCTTTGGCAGCGTGCATGGTGTACGTGGATTTAAACCCCATTCGTGCAAAAATGGCTAAAACCCCAGAAACCTCCGAACACACCAGCATTAAACGGCGCATCCATGACCTTAAATCTGGCCATCAACCCAAAACCTTAATGCCCTTTGTCGGCGACACTCGACAAGCCCAACCTAAAGGCCTGAGCTTTGCGCTTATCGATTACATCAACTTAGTAGACCTATCAGGACGGGCAATCAACCCAAGAAAGAGAGGGGCCATTGATGTCCACGAATCGACCATTCTTGTTCGATTGGGTATTGATGAGACGCTTTGGTCAACATTGACCTGTGAATTTGAAGCTCAATTTCATGGCGCAGCAGGTTCCATCAACGCACTGAAAGTCTATCGACAAAACAACAAACGAAGACGATTGCAAGTCGTCTAACGATTCCATCAAAAATCTGACTTTTCTATAAACTGCAACCCATTGCAGCACTTCTCCGTGGGCGCAAACTAGGAAAACCACATTCGCATCTTCTCGAAATTTCCAAACTTTCCTTTCAAACCGCCTCAAAAGCTAAAAAAGACCTGAGAAACGTCTGAGATAACAATTCAAGAATCCCTTTCAAAGTTTTTCTCACAGTTGTGGCTGTCTTTGAATTTTTTAGTAAGTTCATTTGCTTATATTTGGGTAAAGAAGAAAAAAGAGTTCCAAGAACAAAAAAACATTGTTTTATCTTTTTATACCGTCGCCTTTACATTTTTAGTATTGCTAATAGCCTTTGACTACAGGGGATATGAGGCAAATCTGAGAAATTACGCCAATGGTAATTTTAAGGTTTTGGAGGGAACAGTAGACCTAATTGAATCTTACCCAACCAAGACCTTTCAACTGATGCAGGTAAATGGTAAGTCTTTCCAAACAAAAAAAGGTGGTAGCAACAGTTTCAGTGACAATTTCAATCAGCATTTGTCAAAAGGAGATAAGGTGGTTATCGAGTACACCAAGCAAACCGACGGAATCATCAAACTTTTAAAATATGAGTCGGAAATTCAGAATAAAAAAACTAGTAAATTCTGATCAACAGAATATTCGACAGCATGGCTAACGATTCACTTCACGCCAATGGATTATGCGGTCATTGCCTCGGAATTGTCCAAAGCTGATCATCGCTGCGGGATTTTCAAAACCCGAGTCGGTGCCGTTCCAATCGAATTGTAGGTAGTCATCCCAGGTGATGGTCGAGTCGTTCTTTGGAAGCAATTCGATTCGATATTCGCCGCTCACTGTGGTGTCTTGATTTTCGACTTGTATCCCTTCGAAAGGCAAAGAGCGGCCGCCGCTGAGCACCATTGAACTGGGCAACACACTTATTGCAGTTGTGCTGGTGCCATCAGGCAGGGTGAGACTGAAATCACTTGATGTGAGTGACAAAGACGTACAACTGTCGTCGACATTGGCCACAAAGCGGCTGCCGTTGTAGTACTCAGCATTGACCTGTAGTTTTAGAACTTGGTTCTCGGGGCCAAAGCCATTGTCGATGCGTAGTCTGCCCCAACGCATTTGGGTACTGCTGCTCACCGGCATTGTTATTAGGTTATTGGTGTCATCCAGTGCTGAAACACTGAGCGCTGTATCGCAATCGTCCGCCGCACCTTTGCTATAACTTTGCTGGTAGCACACTCCCAAATCATCGGTGAAAAACCGCGGAAGTAGATTCATATTCAAATTGGCAGCAAAGGGGGCGCTTGGGTCGTCTGATTTACCATAGACCAAACGACTATTGCTAAAGGTCAGGGTTTTGCTACCTTGAATCCCATTATCGCTGACAGATAGAGTGGGCGTCCCAACATAACTGACCATCTCGCCATGGCTGGGGTCATCGAATTCAACATCTTGCAAGTTTCGGCTCGACAGCCAACTCCAGTCCGCCGACAAAAAGTGGTTCTCGGTAGTATCACCCAAGGCATTTTTAGCGGTCACGACAAACTCTGGTTCCACACCGAAACTCAAATCTTTGCCGAGATAGCTAAAGTCTGTCGATACCGAACAGTAACTGGATAGGCTGGGAGCATTGGCCGTAACATCGTAATAAGCCGGTATAAATGTCCCGAGCGTGATAGGTAATGTCCCGTTTCCGGAAGCAGAAGAAATGCTATTACCATGGAAATTACTGTCTCGCACGTCCATCGAGAAACTTCCGGTTTCACTGTAGAACGCGGGGATCGTCATCACACCCGCTCCAAAAGTAATCCCTGTCGTGGTTGCTGACAGGTCACTATCGCTGAAGTTACCACTGACAGGGACACTACGGGTCAGGCTTTGGGCATAATTGAATACACCATTGACGCTGCCAACCTGAGTAGGCGTCAATCGCAACAGCTGGAGTTGCAAATTACCTGGTCGATAATTCGGAAGGGTGCCTTGTTGGGCACCCAATGCGGTCAACGTAATGGTAAAGTCTTCACCCGCAGCAAGACTTTGGGTAGCGCTGGAGGAAATGGTCAACGCATCGGGATAAACGGCGAACTGAGTGCTGCCTTGAGCGACATCTACTCCGTCAATCTGTGCTTGAGCGTTAAGGCTAATGAGTCCCGCGTCAGCGTAGCTGAAGGAACTAAAGTCGGCTACCCCTTGATCATCAAAGGTGAGCGTCACCGGCGTAAAGCCTGCGTCGGTGATGGTATTGCCAGCGGTTTCAATGCCCACATTACAACTACCAGGATCGTCACAGCTCATCGAAAATTCAACGTTTTGCTCGCCAGCCAGTGCTGCCACACATTGACTGGTGTTGCTGTCGGTTTTCACCGCCCGAATTTGCCCACTGACAAATCCTTGTTCAGCAAGCTGGTGTGGAAATGGGTCGGTGGTGGTTGCGCCAACGAACTGGAAACCCGCATCGGCAAATACAATGTCACAAGTGTTGGTAGCCGTACCCACACAATCGCTGTTTTCGCCCAGCACGTTCAATGTGTAATTGCCCGCAGTGGTTTGACCCAACTGGGCTTGCAGAATACCGGTACTGGGGACAGTCAGTGTATTGCCACCTACCCAGCCATCAATCGGTTCTAGGGTAATTGAGTGGGCACTCTCGAATAACTGATCTGCAGCGCAGCTGTCGTCTTTACAGGCTCGAATGGTAATGGTTTCTGGTTCGCAGGTTAAGCCATTACCATCGTGGCTGATCTGATATTTGTAAACATACGCGCATGTAGAGAGGTTATCTTTGTCTTCATTGACTTGGGCACTGGTTTGCACGTTGTCGTGAATGCGCACGTCATCAAACTGCCCGTTTGCAGAAAAACGAGTGCCGCTGACCACCAAATAGCTACTGCGATTGTCGCCCACATAGAGGGTGTCTAATTGACCCAAACTGCCGGACAAGCCCGATTCACTGTTGCTGGTTAAACTCTGCGCGACCCCATCGATAAAGATTTGAATCGACTGGTTAACGATGTCCCACGATACGGCCACGTGGACCCACTCTTGGGCAGCAAAACTCAGAGCATTGGCTGTCGATGCGCCGAAATTCCGGTCGCCACTGTCTTCCATGTTGAAATCCAAACGGCCGCTGCTGTTGAGGGTCAAATAGAAATATTTTGAATTATTGTTGTTACCCAAATTGGTAGACGCATCGAGTAGTTGTCTGGGATTGCCAGAGTTCCAATCTTCGTTGCTGCGATACCAGAACGAGATGGTACCTTGCTGTCCCAAGGTGTTGATGTCGACTTGGGTATCAAACCCGTTAAAGGTCCCCGTGATACTGTCATCATCTGGCACATCCATGGCTTTACACGCCACTTGTTCACTAGGGAACACGGGAGCGGCCAGCCCCAAAGCGGTACCATGATTGTCATTTCCCGAAGTATCCAAAACTTGGTTCGGGCCGTCCCACTGATCTTGCTCAAATGAATACAGAGCGACATTCAATGCCACATTGCAATCCAAACAATTGCTATCCACTTCTTGATAGAGTTCATCAATTTGGGTGGCGTTGAGTTGCCCCTCGTAAAATCGAACATCATCGATTTGACCGATGAAATGGTCCTTCAAGTTACTCGGCTCAGACACATTGTCGCCAGTCTGCCACGCGCCAGAACCGATAATAATAGGCTCTGGGTTACCTGCTAAGCCTCCGGTATAGGCATTGCTGCCCACCAAGGTGTTGTCGAGATAGAGTTTGATACCGTCGTTTCCGAAGGTGTAAACCAAGTGATGCCAGGTATTCTCTTGCACCAGGTTGGCAGCCGAATTGGTAAAGTAGTCGCTTGAGGTTGATTGGTGCCGAGCATTGACACTGCCGTCACTTTTAACATACAAAGTTAAGTGATCACCACCATTGTCTCGGCCGTTGGAATCTTTTGACCAAATCGCCATGCCGTCGCGAGTAGAGTCCACGTTGTGACTCAGATCTGAAGTATTAAACCACATGGACACCGAACCATCGCTTACCGCTAGCCCATTGCCATGAGGTAAGTTCAAGTGTTCTCCCTCGCCGTAAAAATCGCCCGCCTGACAGAGCTTACCTTGCAGTGACACCCCAGCCCCACTGACCGCTTGACCGTCGAGACTACCCACGATATCTATCACCTCGCCTCCGGTACCATCAAGGGCGCATACATTGATCGGCCAGTGGGCAACTAAATTGGCATCCTGAGTTGTACAATTGGGTGTGGCTTCAGCTACCGTGCGCGCTTCGTTGTTGGTGAGCACATAGTCAAACACATGGAATGATTCAAACTGTCCGTGGGCGGAGTTACCCGTCGAGCGGTTCAAAAAATAGCTACCTCGACTGTCACCGATGTATAAAGTGGACAAATCGCCCATTCGGTTGGCCAAGCCTGTATCGGTCAGCTGCCAAACTTGGGCTTGGTTGGATGTGTTTAAATGCACACGCAAAAACTTGTTTGGTAAATCCCAAGTGACCGTAATATGAACCCAGGTATTGGCGTTGACAGAGAGATTGCTGATGGTTGCGAATGCCCCACGATCGTTTTCATCTTCGACCGAGAATTGCAATACTCCGCCGCCCAAAGTCAGATAAAAGTGCTTGTTGGGAGAAGTAATGTCGTTAGAGGCATCAAATAACTGCCGTCGGGTGCTGTCTGACCAAGACAAATCACTGCGATACCAAAAGGCAATCGAACCGGTATCACCCACATCGTTCATGTCCAACAAGGTATCTACCGCATCGGTCTGAGCTGAGGAAGTATTGGCCGGTACATCCAAGATCTTACAAGTGCCACCGTTGTAACTGGCGGGTTTAACATTGCCCAAGGCTGTCCCATTCTGGCCGTTGCCTGAGGAATCCAGCACATCGCCCGCCGTCTCCCAACTCAGTTGGTCGAATTCGTATTGCAACCGCAAGTCCTGATTATTGTCTACATCACAGATGCTAGAAAAATCAAAGTCAGTGAGTAAGTCATCAACGTAGACCATTGTACTATTGCTGTTGAGGGTGACATTTGCCGCCGAAATAATGCCGGTAAAAACCGACCCGTCATTAATCTCTACCGTACCATTGGCATACAACAAGGCTGAAACTTTGGTGGGTGATGTTAAGATAACATTGTTGTAAGCGTTAATGTTTAGGGCGGCATTTGCGGTAATGCCATTGATGACTCGATTGCCATTGATGTTTAGGTTTTCAACATAAAGATAGACGGTGCCTGTTCCCTCAACTGTAATACCGACATCATCTGCACCAGAAGAGTAATTGATGTTAATGGTACGGATCCAGTAAGTGCCCGGTTTTAGTGCGACGCGCGCGTTATCGCTAATATTCAAGCTTTGCAAAAAGTATTGGTTGTAGTTGTTAGAGAAACGAGTAGTACCTGAAAACGCATTAATATTATTGAAGGTGCGACTGTAGGCATTGCCCTCACCTAGTGTCCCACCATAGCTATTGTATGAATTGCCGGAAAATGTTGGAAAGGTAGGTAGACTGATAGGATCCGAGGCAAATCCAGTCACGCTGCAGTCAGCAGTGCCACAACTGTCGCCATTTGCGGTACTAATAGAACCCGACACAAATGGCAGTACCGTAGTAGGTGAATTAAGTACCTTTGCACCGCTGATAATCGTCAGTCGACCACTGTCTGAGTGTCCTTGCAGCGCGCTCGGAAACACCGCACTGCACTGTGCGGCATGCAGCATCTGTGAAACACTCAACAAGGCTAAAAACAGTATCAGTCGCATCAGTTATCCAGTTTCGCATCCACCGCAATTGTGCGGCTAGTGATCACCGCTCCGGCCGTGCAACGACTTTCACTGCTGAAGCGATAATAACGGGTCGATTCTCCTACAAACCCTTCAGTCAAAGAACATCGGGCAATGGCTATGCACCCTTCCAAACCCGGTGCATTTTGATAATTGCGCACATCCACAGCATTGCAGGTCCCCGGGGCGTTTTGCTCCAGCGGAAAAGCTCGAGCCAACATCAACTCCATTGATGATTGGGCGGCATTGTAGGCACGCAACCCGTACACCTCATGAACCACAGAATCAGCTGAAGCATTGAGTAATCGTACTATGGTTAAACCCAATACAGCCATGATGATGATCACAAATAGCGAAATTACCAACATGCTGCCTTTTTGAGCCTGTATTCGAATATTATGGGACATTGGGGAGATGCACCTCATTGTTAAACACCACAATCTCTTCGTTAAGTTCAAAGTTCAGCAATACTACCACCGAAGCGTTACGGCTAAGGGTAGCTTCATTGACACGAAAAGGTTGCTCTTGGGTTGTACCGGACAAGTTATTCACTAATTGTTCAGCCATCAGCACCCCCGAGCCTACTGCTGTGGTCTGCAAGGCATTGAAGCCATAATTTTGGTGCCGTGTAATGCGCGATGCCGTTGCACAATAGCTCACTGGCTGTCCGACAATATACAATCTTGAACTGGGGGAGTCCGTTGCGAACAGGCTGGCACTGTTCAAAGTCAATATTGATTTCTTGGCGTCGGAAGGGTCTGCTTGTGGCGCGCTGGCTAAAGGATAGCGATAGCCACTGTTGGTGGCATACACCGCCGCGCTGGAAACCGGATACACCACCACTTGATCGCCGTTGGTATAAGAGTAGTTATCGGTAGTCGTACTGGTGGCGACCACGGTAATTTCATCGCCGGCCGACTCTGGCGCGACCGGCACATCAAAATAAAACGTACTCCAGCGAATAGGCACAAACTCCAGACACTGCACCGCGCTATTGCCAGATACCCTCAGACTGTTCGGCAACGCCGCTCTAAGTTCGCGATTCAGACGTTCCACCACAAATCGGCTTTGGCTCAGTAGCTGGTCACGCTCAGTTACATCGGCGTAGATCTGCGTACCGGTGCGGATAAATCCAGCAATGCCGACGGACACCACGGCCAAAACCACCACCACTGTGATCAATTCAATCAGTGTAAAACCGCGAGCAGCGCCTTTTCCCATCAGAAATTTCTCCGATAAGTGGCGAACTGGATTTGCTCTTGGTTGGGTAAAGTTATAATGATACCGACCCGTTTCACCGATTGATCGGCATCTGCGATGCCGTTGAGATCACCGTCATACATTACCGTTATATTGATGGTAAAGCCTTCGTATAGGTTAGTGCCACTGACCTGTATAGATTCTGCCAATGAATTTTGAATAATCGGTGTTGCTGTCCCCACACCTTGGGCAAAACCGTGGTAATCATCAACATCATCGAAGTCGCTTCGCGATTCTGAGTCTGGTCCAAAATTCACAGCAGCGGTACATGCCGCTTCACCAAGAGAAATGTCATCCAAATCTCCGTCGGTGTTGATGTCTTCATTGCAGCGTACATTGCTATCGCCATTTTCATCAAAGCGCTTAGATTGGATTTCATTGAAAAACGATTGGGCCAACTCTGTGGCCCGAACTTGCATAATAGGGTCAACACTGCGGCCAGCTTGAGGAAACAATAAGGTGGTTACCAACGTCAGTACGATAGCGAAGACCACAATCCCTACCACCAACTCGATGAGCGTGAAGCCCCGGGCAATGCGCTTAGTTGCAGGCATGGATATAGCCCTGGGACTCGATGCAAACAGAAGTAGTCACTTCACCTTGAAAATCGATTTGCGTAGCGGAATTACAAAATCCGGCTCCAACATCGGCGCATCCCAAAGCGTTAAAGCGGACATAACTTGGGGCACTGCTGATCACCACGTTATCTTCACTCAACTCCGCATTTGTGGCTTTCATAAAATCGCTTGCCGAGCTGCCATCGATGGTGCTGGCGCAAGTCGCTGCTGCTGCACCGGTATAGACAAGAGTTGGTGGACCAAAGGCCGAGGCATTGCCAGTTACAAAATTGATTTGAAAACAATAGTTGGCGCGCGTGCCGTACATCGCTCTGGCTTGCATAGCGCGAAGCGCAGCCACCAGCCGCGCTTGATAGGTGTACTCTGACACGCCACCACTGTCTTGTAGTCGAGGAAGCGCCGTCACCGCTAATATTCCTAACAGGACAATAACGATGATCAACTCAATTAACGTAAAACCCGCGTCGCGAGTCATAACTGATATCCTCAACCGAGTCCCCGTCTTCCGACGGGGCAGGCATTAACAACCGCTAGAGACTACAGTCACAACGGGTGCAGATGCAGCGCCAGTTGAGTTGGTGTAGATCACATGACAGGTATCGGTAGAATAAACTGGCTCCACTTTTCCCGGCGCGATGCCAAAGCTACCTGCAGGAGGTGTGTCTGTTGCACCAGAACCGACCGTCAACACAAAGTCGTTTGCTAAGTCCAATTGCAACCAGTTGCTGACGTTGTTATCTGTACCGGTATCGGCTACAAAGCTGGCATTGGGATAGCCATAGTTAGTGGCTACATTGTTGCCGCTTACTTCCACAACTGGATCGTTCGCAGAATTACCCACTGTATTTTGTACCCCAGCGATGGCTGATTTGGCGTAAACCAATTGCGCACCACTTTGCAGAGCCGCTTTTACACCGTCTAATGTAGACGCTTTAGCGTCACTGGAGAGATCCAAAAAGCGCGGTGCTGCGGTTACTGCCAAAATACCCAAGATCACGATTACGATGATCAATTCGATCAATGTAAAACCTTTCTGTTGCATGGTCATTTCCTCGTTTTCATGGTTGGCAGCCTATCATCGCTGCCTACCAAATTTAAATTAGCAATCGTCGCTGACGACTTGCACCACGGGTGCTGCAGCAGAACCTGTTGAGTTACTGTAGAGCACGTAACAACGGCCAGAAGTCGCTGTACTGATAGGGTCTCTAAAATCCGTTGCCCCACCTTTAGGTGAAATGGCAAAGGTATCGGCAGCAGGCGTGTCGGTACCAGCCGTACCTGAACCAACAGTTAAATCAAAGTCATTGGTCAAGTCGATTTGCACCCAGTTGCCAACAAAATCTGCTCCTGCAGAATTTGACGCTTCACTGGCATCAGGATAGCCATAGTGAGTCGAGACAGTACTGCCGCTAACAGCTACAGACGGTGTTTCAGTATCCGCAACGTTTTGTACGCCAGCAATGGCTGATTTAGCATAAACCAACTGACCACCGCTTTGCAGCGCGGCCTTCACCCCTTCAAGGGTTGAAGCAGTTGCGTCACTGGACAGGTTGATAAATCGGGGGGCGGCTGTAACGGCCAAAATTCCCAAGATCACGATTACGATTATCAGTTCGATGAGTGTAAAACCTTTTTGTTGCATCTGTGTTTCCTCAGTTAAGTCTTTGTATATTGTCTAATTTTTATCAAAGTCACTAGGCTTTAATGGTATATATTTTTATACTTAATTATCGTTTTTAAGTCTCATTACACGAATTAGTTATTGCTAAACACAATCACCTGACCGATCCGTGGGTCATAAGTAAATCCGTTGCCTACGGTGTTATCTGTGGGTTCATCTAGATTATTTTTGATGGTTTGTGTCAGGTAGTAGTAACACACATCATTACCACCAGACCCTGTACCTTCGCTTGCTCGGGTGAAATAACGGTCGTCGTTAAAAGGACGCAAGTTCCAATCCGAAGTGATAGTGGTGGCACTTTGCAAGATTAGGTTAAAGGTGCTCTCACAATCCAGATCATTCAAACTATCGTCTTCACTGCTGTTGTCATTGTTGAGCTGACCGGTGGGATAACCTGTGTCTTTATCTATACCCACTTGCACACCATCAAGCACCACTGCGGTACTGTTTACTCCAAAGTTTTCTTCCGGGCGTCCTTCCACTTCCCACTGGGCTCGCACCAAACCCACACCGGTGGCAAAGCCACCTGCCACGCCCTCTACGGTCGCATCTTCTGCTCGCTCAGTAATGTCCAACATTCTGGGTAGCGCCACCGCGCCTAAAAGCCCAAGCACGATGACCACGACAACCAACTCAATCAGAGTAAAACCCTGCTGTTTGTGTTTGCCTGAGTCCCTGATGGATAGGGGTGTTGCGCTTGCAGTTTTCATATGTGTGCCTCGTGAGTTCAATCTCATTGCCATGACTAATTCTCTATTGGGCTAACCAGCCCAGTTTCTAAGTGATAATCGAAAGAGGGGCCCACCGACAGGCGGAAACGACATTTTGCGTCGCTCACCCTGTCACTGGGATCCGAATCTTCAAAAAATTCCGCAAAGACCTTAAAGCCATTTATCTCTAATGGCATGTTCAAAATCATCTGCCAAATTTTGGCGCAACCTTCGCTGCTGTGTTCTGCTTTGGGGTAGCCATTTAAGCCCATTGCCACCGGACGACGGTCTTTTTCTACCAACTGATCCTGATCGTCTAATCGCGGCTCATAGTGGATCAGAATGATCATCTGTGGCCGACCTTCCGCTTGCCACTGCCAGTGAGAATTGGTCACACTCTGGGCAAAGCGCTTTTGCAGATTTTCCATCGCCACGTATTTAATATCTGGTTCACTTTCATTGAAGTAATAGATAAAGCCAGTCATCAGACCGATAAACACGAACAACACCAGAATCTTACTAAACAGTGTCATTGTGCTTTCTTGTCCAGCTTCACTTCTATTCACTTAAATGATCCCATTATTGTTCTCTAGTTTCGGCCTGTATAAGCGCCCATCATTTCCCACATTGGGGTGAAAATACCCAATGCCAAAATCAGTACCATCACCGCCACTATCACAATCAAAATGGGTTCGATTTTCGAAGTGAGACTCTTAAGATCGTAGTCCACTTCCCGCTCATAGTAGTCGGCTACTTCAGCCAACAATTCGTCAACCCGTCCCGTTTCTTCGCCAACACTGATCATTTGCATCACCAGAGGTGTAAACAAACCACTGCTATTGGCGACCCGTGACAGGCTCTCACCTTTTTCAATATTGCGCCGCATAGTGATGATTTTCTCTGCCATATAGCTATTGGATACGGCGTCAGCGACCAAGTTCAACGCACTGGTCAGTGGCACCCCCGAGGTCAGCATCATCGAGAAACTGCGGGCAAAACGACCCAACAGTGTACGATTAAGAATGTCTCCCACAATCGGCAGCCTGACCTTACGTCGGTCCCATTTGTAGCGCCCTTCTGGCGTATTCACATAGCGACGCACGCCATAGATGCCCGCGCCTAGCACAATCAACATAAACGGCCATTTGGTTAAGAAGAAGTCTGACATACCCAACAAGAATCGAGTCATCACTGGCAGTTCGGCGTTAAATTTTTCGAACATAGACGCGAAAACTGGGATCACCACCATATTCATGATCACCAAAGCGATGACCAAAGCAATGATGACAAAAATCGGATAGCGGGTGGCCGACTTAATTTGTTTACGAGTTTCTTGCTCTCTGACCAGATATTCTGCCAACTGGGCAAAGGCTGCATCGAGCTGACCGGTGTTTTCCCCAACATGCACCACCGAGACAAACAACTGATTGAAGATGTCAGGGTGTTGATTCAATGCCGATGAAAAGGACCGCCCACGTTCCAATTGTTCCACCACATCTCTGAGCGCTCGAGCCATGCGTTTTGAATTGGTGGTTTCAGCCAAGCCATTCACCGCTCGCAAAATCGGAATGCCCGATTTGCTCAACGAGTACATTTGACGAGCAAAGATCACCAGATCTTCCAAGCTGACTTTGGGCGTTAAGAAGCCGATTTTATCATTTTCACTGCTGGCAACTTGCGCCTCATCAAAAACATCAATTTTGAGGGGCGTGACGTTACGGCTCATCAGCATTTTTGCCGCAGTCGAACTGTCCACCGCCTCAATTGAGCCGGTAGTCAAATCTCCGTCGGCTGTGCGGCCTGTGTAACTATAGTTGGCCATTACCCTTCGTCTCATTTACTGATTCAGATTGAGTCGGTGCCGATTTGGTGTCTGCCACCATCTCCACTAACCGCAGCACTTCTTCTACTGTTGTGAAGCCCATTTTAGCGTAGGACAGAGCCACCTCTGCCAGCGGTGCGTAATTTGGACTGGCTTTGGCCGCATGGCTAAAAGCCACCGTGTCTGACGACTTGAGGGCATCCATCATGGGTTCAGTCATCTCCAGCAGTTCAAACACACCGACCCGGCCTTTGTACCCGCGCTGATTACAGTTTTGGCAACCGGTGCCACGCTTATAAGTATAGGTGTCCGCCTCTGGATGAATATTTTTCAGCCAAAAACGTTCGTCTTCGCTGGGGGTGTAGTCGGTTTTACAGTTGTCGCAGACTTTCCGTACTAAACGCTGGGCAACAATGGCACGCAATGAGCTGGCCACCAAATAACCCGGTGCGCCCATATCCAAAAGTCGAATGGCACTGCTGATAGCGTCGTTGGTGTGCAAAGTAGATAACACCAAGTGACCGGTCAATGCACCACGCAGGCCGATTTCTACCGTTTCGGTGTCACGCATCTCACCCACCATAATCACATCGGGATCTTGACGCAAAGTTGTGCGCAGTACGTTCGAAAACGTCAAATCAATTTTGCTGTTGGTTTGTACCTGGTTGATACGGGGTAACCGATATTCCACCGGATCTTCCACAGTGATGATCTTGGTTTCTGCTTTGTTTAACTCGCTCAACGCGCCGTACAAAGTAGTGGTTTTACCCGAGCCCGTTGGTCCAGTAACCAAAATCATGCCATGGGGACGCTGCAATAAGGTTTTGAAGCGGCGCAATATGGGTCCGGGCATACCGGTTTGCTCTAATGTCAGCAAGCCGGCCGATTGGTCTAATAGACGCATTACCACTGATTCGCCATTTTGCACTGGCATGGTGGAAATCCGCACATCGACGGTGTGACCTTTGATCTTAACTTGGGTGCGCCCGTCCTGTGGAAGCCGTTTTTCCGAGATATCCAGTCCAGACATAAGTTTCAAGCGCAACACCAACGCCGAGGCAATGTTGCGTTCTTTGATGATATTTTCTTGCAATATGCCATCTACCCGTTGACGAATTCGCAACATCCCTTCATCTGGTTCGATGTGGATGTCCGATGCCTTGGCTTGCACTGCGTCTTCGAATATGGATTGCAACAAACGGGCTACCGCGGTGTCTTGCTCTCCGCCGGTGATACCTGATATCTCAAACTCACTCTCTTCTTGATACTCCTCAGCCAATTCTTGTGCAAAGGAAGCTATCTCTTCGGTTCTGCGATAAAAACTGTCGTAGGCCGCGAATAGCTGAGCTTCACTGACCACTGCCAATTGAATAGGTTTGGATAAGAATGACGCTAAGTTGTCCACCGCATTGATGTCGGCCGGATCAGTCATACCCACCAACAAGTGGTCGCCTTTATCGTCTAATACAATGGCCCGATAGCGGCGTGCCTGGACTTCTGGCAGCAGTTTAACGTGTTCTGGAGAGACCTGATATTCAGGGATATTAATCAGTGGTACATCCAAGTGCTGCGAGAGGAAGGTTAAAAGTTGGTGCTCACTTACAAAATTCTGCTCAACCAACACGACCCCAAGCTTGCGTCCTGAATCCCGCTGCGCCGCGAGCGCTTGCATCAACTGATCTTCAGTGATGATGCCATTTTGCACCAACAAATCACCGAGTCTGAGTTTTACACGGGGTTTATTCATTGCTCACCTGCCAAAAAGCGAATACGTTGTTGCACAAATTGCTGCACCTGAGGTGTCAACTGCTCAAACTGCTGTGCTTGTCGATACGCAAGCAGTGCCGCACTTTGATTATTTAATTTCTCTTCACTGACGCCCAAGCCTAACCACCATTTGCCATTTGAGGGCTGGCTGTTGATCAAATGCACATAGTCTTCTTTCGCTGCCTGATAATCTTCTAACTGGCTGGCGATGGAAGCACGATAGGACACGTAGTCAGGATTCACGGCAGCGTTGACGGGATGGGCCATCAACACTTGATGGGCCTGTTGCAGATCTTTTCTCTGTACATGCAGACGAGCCAACATCAAACGTAAATCGGCGCTGTCGGGATGACGACCCATACCATCTTCGAGCAGGCTTTGCGCTTTTGTGTAACTGCCTTGAGAAAACTGCATCGCTGCCAGCTTCTTGCGCACATTGATGTTGTCGGGCTCTTTAGTCAAAATTTGTGTGAGATATTTGATGCTATTACGGGTATCGCCTTGCTCGACCGCTAATTGGGCCTTCTGCTTCAACCCTGCTAACGAGTCATCTTGATAATTGGAGCGGATATTCAAAACCCCTTTCGGCTCAGTCTCTGCCCCTTTATCTTTGTTAGCCACTAGGGTTGGTGTCGATGGCAATACCGTTTCGGTCGGAGGTGCAATAGCCACCACTGGCTCCTGGGCAAGCTTCTGGCTTTGCATCGCGAGGCTAGGTTGTTTCTCTTCTGGCAGTGCTTTTTCAGTTTGAACCTGCTGTGCGGTAGATTCAGAAGCGCTCGAAACCTGCTCAATTGAGCCTTGCAAAGTGGCCTCTGAGTCTTTCGGTTCGACAGATTGCGACTCACTAGGTTCTTGCTGCTGTGAGGTTTCCGCTTGAACGGGTACCGTCACCAATACAGGGGCAGCAGGTTCGCTTTGGGATGAAAAGTAAAACCAAGCAGCCACTGCAAGAAATGGCAATATCAGCAAAACCGCAACCTTCAATTTTGGCGACGTCTTGGCCGCCGGTTGATAATCGGCTGTGACCGCGGCATCATCGCCTTTGCGGTCTTCCAAATCCCGAAGCATTTTATTTACGACACTCATAATTCAATCACCGAAAAATGCATCAAGGCCACCAGAACCCAAGCCGCGACTAATACGACAGCCAACGACCACAGTAGGGTGCGCATATGGGAATTGGGCATCTGCGCCGCTTCTGTATCTTTGATCGCCAACTCAACATGGCGCTTTTCCACTACTTGCTTTCCTTCTCCATAGGCCAGCATAAGTGATTTGTGACACAACACATTTACGATCCGTGGTGTGCCTTTACTTGCTTTAAATAGCATTTCGCAACAACGACGACTGAACAATTCAGGCCCTCGGTAACCCGCTACAGACATACGATGGCGCACATATTGATAGACCTGATCAGCATCCATCAAGCGCAGCGTATAAGAAAACGTGATGCGTTGTTTTAACTGACGCAATTCTGGCAGCGCTAGCTTTTCATCCAATTCGGGCTGACCAAACAACACGACTTGCAACAATTTACGAGATTCAGTTTCCAGATTGGTCATCAAACGCAACGCTTCAATACTCTCCATCGGCAAAGCTTGCGCTTCATCGATCAGCAGCACCACGCCTTTGTTTTGCTGATGTATGTGGATCAACCGTTGCTGAATACGATGGGTAAATTCTTGCTGATCCGAATGATCAGTCAACGACACATTCAGTTCATTGGCTACGGCACGGCGCAATTCTGCTGGGCTCAAGTAGGGATTTGGAATGTAGGCAGTAACAAAATGCTCTGGCAATTCGTTGAGTAACTTGCGGCAGATTAAGGTTTTTCCTGTACCTACTTCACCGGTCACTTTGATGAAGCCTTCGCCGGTTTTCAGCGCAGTCATCAACACAGCAATAGCCTCTTTATGGCTGGGTAAGCCAAAAAAGTAGCTAGTGTTCGGTGTTAGGGTAAAAGGCAGTTCTTTTATCCCATAATGGTACAGGTACATGTTGTTATTCCACGTATAACCAATCGGCCATCTGATCTCGGCTTTGTTTCAATTGTTGCTTCCAGGTGTCTGCGCCCACCACGGTTGGCTTGAGCAAGATCACCAGTTCTTTTTTGGTTTCTTTTTCGTTTTTGCTCTTGAACAAGTTACCCAAGATTGGAATGTCACCCAACAAAGGGGTCTTTGAGTCAGTTTGTGAGACGATGGTTTGCATCAACCCGCCGATCACCACAATCTCACCAGAATTGGCGCGGATTACGGTGTCTGATTCGCGAATATTGCTTTGTGCCAGCGGCAAAACAAATCGCTCTTCGTTCAATGTGATGACTTTTTCTTGTTCACTGGTTTCAATCACCGAAGGATGAACGTGCAACAATACCCCGCCGTTTTTATCAATTTGCGGTGTGACATCTAACGCAATACCAGAGAAAAACGGCGTTAACTCGATGTTAGGCGTTACTGTAGTGGTGCCAGAAGTAATGGTATTTTGGTTAGACACTTCGGTCACAAAATACTCGTCGTCACCCACTTTAATGATGGCTTTTTGATTGTTGGTCGCTGTTACCCTAGGACTGGACAACACTTGCACATTGCCTTGCGTTGACAATAGTGACAACACACCTGAGAAGTCTTTATTCAAAAACGAGAGGCTGGTAACGCCACCTAACGCGGCTGAAATACCATTGCCAATGCTGCCCGCAGTCGTAGAGAAAATAAACTCGGTGCTGCCACCGCTGTTGGCGACGATCTGATTCCAGTTGATACCCTGTTGATATTCATCACTTAAGGAGACTTCGATGATACGGGCTTCGAGGATCACTTGACGTTGGATGATTTCCTCGGAAATTTGCAGGTATTCTTTGACACTGCGGATCTCCGATGGCATGGCGCGAACGGTAACCAAACCGGCTTGCGGTGTGACCATGACGCTACGACCTTCTTCTTTGCCGATCATAGACATCAGTGTCGCTTGCAGATCTTTCCAGAAATCCGTGTCGGTGCGCGTACTGATGTTGGTGCCGTTTATGTTACTACTAAAATTACCACCGCCAATATTGTTGCCGTTGGCAGAATTTCCGCTGAAGTTGTTTACTCCATTACCATTGGTGTTGCCGCGATTGCCCTCTGCTTGCGATACCCCACCTGAGGTAATGCTGGTCTGGGTCATGCCATCCCGCTTCATCAATAAATAGTTGATGGGGAAAGTCTCGGTGCGCATACCTGCAGGGTAAATGCGGAAGATTTGTTGCTGTTGTTGAATATCATAGCCATACAAGTCACTTACAAGGGAAAACACTTGCTGTAAGGTCACTTGCTTCAAATCCAAAGACAATTTGCCGCTCACATCCGGGTGGATTGCAACGCTGTAAGGCGTGTCTTTGACCAAGCCAGAGAAAAAGCTCACCGCATCTACATTTTGCGCGTTGATGTCGTACTTGGATTCACCAAACAAGGGCGCGCTGGCATCCGAGGGCTCCGGCATCAATGCTTGACTGACCGCGTCGGGCACAGCTTCCAGAGGGGCAATCGGCTGTTGTCGACCTTCCATGGCAGCTACCTGCTCCGAGTAGGCTGCGTCCATCGAGCGGCTTGCGGTGTTATGTTGGGTGGTGGATTGGCATGCGGTTAACAGCATAGCCAGACCCATGTATGAACATTGCTTAAAAGTCATTGGACACATCTTTTTTAATAGAATGATTATTGATCAAAATTACTTTGCTTTGGCCACGGGCATCGTCCGTGCGCACCACAACTCCGTCACTGGTGACATCGACTAAGGTGTAGCTGCCGAACCGTTGACCTTTTTCAACGCTCTTGCCATTGATAATCGCACGGGCGTGGTTTTCGCTAAGAAATACTGCACTGACCTGGATACTGGAAACTGAATTTCCTGAGACACTCGCCCCCGCTGCGGTAGCCGGTCGAGTGGGATCGACACTCTGTTGGGCATAGACTAGGGAAGAGCCAGCCACCCCCAAAACAAAAACAGAGCCGACCAAACAAATTTTACCCATCGTTCCACACTCCTATGAAGGCGCGACTGGTGCTCAAGGTGTAGATTTCAATCTCTACTTGGGCGAGCGGATATTCGGTAACTTGATAGTCAAATCGCTTCCAGTAAAAGTGCCAAGGCAGACTTTCTACTCGTTGCAAATAAGACTGTATGTCGAAATACCGCCCTTCTAATTTCAAACGAACACCGTGCTGGTACAAATTGACGTCGATGGGCGCAGCGTTCTCATCCACTTGCAATAGGGCAACTGGCTTGATGGATTGCATCTCGACTAATTCCAGAGTCTCAAATTCGGCAAACATGCTACCCAGTAACTTGGGCATTTGATTCGCTGGCACCAAATCTTCTGTGCGCTGAGCGAGTTGTTGATCGAGGGCAACATCTTCTTTTGCCATCGCTTCAAGCCGCGCAATCAAAGGGGCGTTGGGGTCACTACTGAGCGCTTGAGTCAATTCATCTACTTGACGGGAGAGTTGTTCAACAATGCCCTGCTGGCGCTGGAGTTCAGTGGTCTGCCGTTCTAAATCCTTCATTTGCGGTTCAACCGCCAATACGAAACCGCCAAGTAACACTAAGCACAAAGCAGCAACCACGGACAGTGTTCGTTCCCGCTGAGTCAGCCCGTCGAACTGACCACGCCATTTATCGTATTGTTGTGACAAGGTACTCATTGGGCACCACCTGCCACTTCATCCAGATCGGAACTAAACACAAAGTCCAATTGCTTGTCATCCACTCGCAACATTTTTGCCCCCGCAAACTCCCGCCCCATAAAATAGGGCGCAGAAGACAATTTTTCTATCCACATGGGTACCGCAGTCGATTGGCTGGCCGCACCCCGCAACGACAGATGACGTTCATCTAAAGTGACACTGGTTAGCCACAAATTAGGTTGGTGGTAGTTGGCAAGATTGCTCATTAACTCGGAGAAACCATTGGCTTTTTGGGTTTCACGCTGGTCCAGCTGAGTCAAAATGGTTTGCTTCATCTGCAAAACTTGCTGCTCGGTTTCGATGCGCTCGACCAATTTCTGATCTTGTTTTCGCTGCTCTTGAGCTTCGGTCAGAGACGCCACCAGCTCCCGCTTCGCCTTTGCCTGAGTGCTTAAGTCTTGGGCTTCTTTGTTGGCCTTTTGGGCTGAGATACTAAAATAAACGGATGCCGAGGCAATCAGGCAAAAGGACACCAATAGCAAGGCAAGTAAAAAGTTCAGGTTGATTAGCTTGACGGTAGGTTTAAAGCCTGACTCAATGAAATTGATTCTATTTTTCATGGTCCGCCTCCTGCGCTTCGCTTAACGCACCGCCTAGAGCACACAAATATCCATTGGAAAATTCCAGCTCCGCAAGCTTGTCTATGTTTGGCACCAACACTTCAACGGGCATAAAAGTGAGATTCTGCAGTAATGTCGCTAGTTCGTCTAAGATGGGGCTGTCTAATGCCAGCAGGATTTTCTTCACTGGAGCTTGGCGCAATTGACTTTCAAAGTAATCCATCGAACGTTGAATTTCGACGCTCAGATTATCACCCACCCCCATTTGCAATTCGCTGGCGCTAAAGGTTGAAAGGTTCTCATAACCTCGCAAACGCCGAGAAAAGTATACCTGGCCTTGTTTAACGATATTTAAGCAGACCTCTTGACCGGCTTCTTGCATCAGTGTCAACACGGCCTCTTCGGACTCGCCAATGACATTACACAGCGCCAATTCGCCAATGCCAATGCTGGTTATTTGCAATCCCGCGTGCTCTATGCCCGAGATCAACTCGTTGGCAAAGGACTCCGTCATCACCGCGACATTCACTTTGTTTGCCCCTGCACTTTGCGCTGGAAGCTCGAAGTAATCGACTCGAAGAGGCTCATCGAAACTGACCAGATCTTTGACGTTCCACAATAGAGCTTGATTGATTTCACTGGCCTTAACGGCGGGCCTTTCCACTTGGATCATTTGATAGTGACTGGGTCCAAGCACCACGTGTGTAGACGTATTGTCTAAGCCTTGAACGGACACGTATTTGCGTAAATGCTCCGCCCAGTTTTGTGCTGGCAAAAGATGTTGCTTAACCCAGACAATTTCACCTTTTGAACGATCCAACAGGCACAGCTGAACCGTCTCAGATTTAAATTCCAGACCCACAGAGTAAAACGGAGAAGTTTTTTTGAAGCGCTGTTTGAGATAGTAGCGCCAGCCAGCATGCATAGTTCAGGCGTCTTATTTAGTATTATTATTGGACTATTACAGCAAACTTTATTGCAAAGTACCAGTTTAAAAAACACCTGATAAATGAACGATTTAAAAAACTTTTCATTGCTCTGCAGCGGGTTTGAATAAGATTTTCAAAAATAACTGCAAACAGAACAAAAATTAAAATGTTGTTAGTTCAAAAAATTATCCTGAAAATTTATTTTTATCATTTAAATTCATGCACTTACTAAAACATGGCGGCAATTAAAAGTCATTTTCTAAATGGTTAGTGCGAGCGTAGGCTGTCCATCGCCTTTTTTGCCCCCTTCAACCCACAATAGCTGGACTTGGGCGATGACTCCACTAGCATTGTGGATAAATACAATAAGATCAGGATGACAAAGCCGTGAAATACACCTGTTTGATATGGGGATTATTAGCAGTAGCATGGGCCGGACAAGTGCAATCAGCGTCGGTTTCACAACACACCGTCGTTCATGACGATAGCTCCCACGCCGTCCATTTGGCCTATTGGAAAACACCCCAATCGGAACACAAGCCGACTGTGGTTTTGCTTTCTGGCCCAATCGACTCTTGGCATTCAGACACGGCATGGTTTTCAAACATGGGGCCATTACTCGCAGCAACTCACAATGTGATTGCCATCGATCGCGCTGGTTTGGTGTTGGCACAAGAGGATGCGCCCGTTGGCTACCAACATTTTGCTACCGACTTGGCCATTATCCTAAAGGACTTGTCGATAAAAAACGCCACCGTCGTCGCCTTTGCCAGCAGCAATATCACCCTACAGTATTATTTTGCCAATCACCCAAGTCAAACCGCTCTTAGTAGAGCTATCCTGATCGACCCGGATGCCCTTACCGAATACTCCAGTGCCCGCTACAGCAATGATGCAAAGCCCTTTAAAGACAACGCCAAGGCCTATCAAGATTATGTTGCAGAAGGCAAATACACCCCACGAGTTGAGCAAAAAAATGCCGCGGACAAAGCCCAGGTGGAAGCTCTCGCCAAGCAAAGTGGCGAGATACTCACCATGGATTGGCGTTATTTGGAAAGTCTGTTCAAAGCCAGATTAGCCATTCCCAATCAGCTCAATCTGTTTCGTGAGATCGCTCGCTATGACGAGGATTTAGCTGGCGTGATGGCGCTATCCTGGCCGAAAAACATCCCTACCTATATTGCCGACACTGCCTTTGAACAAGCTTATATCGATACGAGTGACGACCCTGAACAGAAGAAAGAATTGCAAACCTGGCAGCAAGATGCAGCGGATTACTACCAAAGATTGGCTCAGCTGAATCCAAAGAATCGCTATATCCCCATTTCATCCCACGCCCACCTGTATCAAATGGAAGCGCCCAAAACGGTGATTGGCTGGATCAATGAGTTGGAAAGTACACCCTAAACTACCCGGTATAAATTCGCTCTGCCGGATTAAACAGCACCCAAGAGGTTAAAATGTACTTGTTGTTGGAGATCGGGATCGAGCCTCGGTGGGTATGGGTAAAATAGGCCGGCGCGATGACCATCCTGCCGGCTCGGGGCTCAACAGCGCGGTTCTGATAATAGAAATCGGTGGTACCACCTTCTTCCACATCATTGAGATAGAACATAAACAGCAGTATGCGATGCAGCGCGTCGTTGTGCTGGGCTTGGGGATACACCTCAGAGTGCCAATATGGGTACCCGCCGCTCTTGGCCTCATACTTTTGCGCGTTGATGTCGCCAATACGAAACAAGTATTGGATCAGATTGGGTAAATTAGGTTTGCCTACTCGCTCAAAATTATCTTGTGTCAACTTAACAGGTTGCCCCGTTTGCGGGTCGGCCACGGTCAAACCGATGGGGCCAATAACGGCAAAAAAGTACTTTTCAAAGTAATCGATCAGATGTTTCGACAGTTGCGGCAATAATGCTTGGTATTGAGCTGAGAATTCCGGATGCTGGACGATGGATACATCTAGGCTGCGCTTTTTGTCTGTATCAATACCCCCGCCGGTGCGTCCGGGCGCGGTATTCTGACTGGACTCAAATTGCTGAATAAACTGCTGACACAAATCGCGGTCGATGGCGTTGTCGATAACTTCGATAAAATCACTCATAGCGTTCCCGAATTAACTACTTTTCAAGCTCGATAAAATGCTGCTGCAATTGACTACGAATATCATCCGGGATCACAACGGATTTTTGGCTTTGGTAGTCAAAATGCACCATGGTGGTGGTGCCCGATGCGCATTTCTGTCCGTCCTGCCAAACCTCTTGGTATGTATCGAAGGAACTGCCGCCCAAACGACTGACATAGGTGCGAATTTCCACTGACTTGCCGTAATAAATTTGGCGATGGAAGTCGACATGATAACTGGCCAAAATCAGCGGCCAGTTGCGCAAATCCAACTCGGGTGTGAACATTTTGAATATCGGTTCGCGACCGGATTCAAACCATCCCACCACGACGGTATTGCTGACGTGAGCCAAAGCATCGGTCTCGTAAAATCGTACAGAGTAAGTTTCACTTAACATAGGTTCTCCGTTACCCAGCTTGGTTCAATAACGGTTTAAGGAAGCGAGCCGTGTGGGATGCTTTCACCTTGCATACCTCTTCTGGGGTGCCGGTAGCAATAATTTGACCACCACCGGAGCCCCCTTCGGGCCCCAAATCGACGATCCAGTCGGCGGTTTTAATCACATCCAAGTTATGTTCAATGACCACCACTGTATTGCCGTGATCACGCAGACGATGCAAGACAGCCAGCAATTGCTTGATGTCGTGGAAGTGCAAACCCGTTGTGGGCTCGTCCAGAATATACAGAGTTTGTCCGGTGTCCCGCTTGGACAGCTCTTTTGCCAGTTTTACTCGCTGAGCTTCACCGCCTGATAGGGTGGTCGCAGACTGTCCTAAACGAATGTAAGACAACCCCACATCCATCAGTGTCTGTAATTTTCGAGAGATGGCCGGTATCGCGTCAAAAAATGCCCGTGCGTCCTCCACCGTCATCTCCAACACCTGATGGATATTTTTACCTTTGTAGGTCACTTCCAAGGTTTCACGGTTGTAGCGCTTGCCTTTGCACACATCGCAGGGCACGTATACATCGGGCAAGAAGTGCATTTCCACCTTGATCACGCCGTCGCCCTGACAGGCTTCACAGCGGCCACCTTTGACGTTGAAGCTAAAGCGACCGGGCTTGTAACCACGGGAACGGGCTTCTTGGGTACCGGCGAACATTTCTCGGATCGGCGTAAATATGCCTGCATAGGTCGCCGGATTCGAACGGGGGGTGCGACCAATGGGGCTTTGGTCGATGTCCACCACTTTATCCAAATGCTCAAGACCTGACACTGTTTTGTAGGGTGCAGGTTCTCCTGTGGTTGCGCCGTTCAATTCTCGATGGGCAATGCGGTAAAAAGTATCGTTAATCAAAGTGGATTTACCGGAGCCAGACACCCCGGTGACACAGGTCATCAAGCCAAGGGGGATCTTCAATTCCACTTGCTGAAGGTTGTTACCACTGGCACCGTTTAAGACCACCCAAAGATCATCTTTTACTTTGTTGCGCTGTTTCGGAATGTCGATGGCTTCGCGACCGGAAAGATACTTGCCGGTAAGTGATTCTTCACTATTGAGAATATCGTCCAAGCTGCCTTGGGCGATAATCTGCCCACCATGCACCCCTGCGCCAGGGCCAATGTCTACGATATAGTCCGCCTCTTTGATGGCGTCTTCGTCGTGCTCAACCACGATGACGGTGTTGCCCAAATCCCGCAAGTGAGTCAGGGTTTTGAGCAGGCGTTCATTGTCCCGTTGATGTAAACCAATAGAAGGCTCGTCCAACACATACATCACCCCCACCAAACCGGCACCGATTTGACTGGCCAGACGTATGCGCTGCGCCTCTCCCCCGGAGAGTGTGTCCGCACTGCGTGACATTGAGAGATAATTCAAACCAACATTGACCAAAAAGCTCAATCGGTCATTAATCTCTTTTAGAATTTTGTCGGCAATTTGTGCTCGTTGCCCGGTCAATTGCATGCCAGCAAAAAACGCTAGCGCATCGGCAATCGACATTTCCGTAATGGTCGGCAAAGTGGTTTCACCAATAAACACGTTACGGGCTTCTAGGCGTAAACGGGTGCCATCACAGCTGTTGCAAGGCTGTTGGCTTAAATACTTGGACAGCTCTTCACGGACCGCATTGGATTCGGTTTCACGATAACGACGTTCCATGTTGGGAATGATCCCTTCAAAGGGATGCTTACGCTCCATGATGTCGCCGCGGTCGTTGATGTACTTGAATTTAATCGAGGTACCTTTGCTGCCGTACAACACCACGTCACGAGCCTTTTGGTCCAGCTCAGCAAAAGGTGCGGTTAGGCTGAACTTATAGTGGTCGGCAACCGCTTGGAGCATTTGAAAATAATAGTAACTGCGTTTATCCCACCCACGGATCGCCCCCCCGGACAAACTCAGCTCGTCGTTGCTGATGATGCGCGCCGGATCAAAGAACTGGCGGGTACCCAATCCATCACAGGTTTGACATGCACCAGCCGGATTGTTGAAGGAAAACAACCGAGGCTCCAATTCCGACATGCTATAGCCGCAATGAGGGCAAGCAAAGTTAGCGGAAAACACCAGTTCTGCTTTGCTCGGCTCATCCATAAAGGCAACTTTCGCTGTGCCTCCAGATAACTGCAAAGCAGTCTCAAAGGATTCAGCCAGACGCAATGCCAAATCTTCTCGAACTTTAAAACGGTCAACCACCACTTCGATGGTATGCTTTTTATGGAGATCCAAGTCTGGCGGATCGGAAAGGTCACACACTTCGCCATCGATACGGGCACGAATAAAACCCTGTGCCGCCAAGCCTTCGAGAGTCTTGATGTGCTCACCTTTACGCTCTTGCACCACTGGCGCTAGAAGCATCAATTTGCTGCCCTCTTCCATTTCTAATACACGATCGACCATTTGACTGATGGTTTGTGCTGCCAATGGCACCTGATGGTCAGGACAACGAGGTTCACCGACTCGGGCGTACAACAAACGCAAGTAGTCGTATATTTCGGTGATGGTGCCCACGGTAGAACGCGGATTGTGGGAGGTGGACTTTTGCTCAATAGAGATGGCCGGTGACAAGCCTTCGATGTGATCCACATCGGGCTTTTCCATCATCGACAAAAACTGTCTGGCATAGGCGGACAATGATTCAACATAGCGCCGCTGGCCCTCAGCGTACAAGGTATCAAATGCCAATGAAGACTTACCCGAGCCCGACAGGCCGGTAATCACGATGAGTTTGTCTCTGGGCAGAGTAAGATTGATATTCTTGAGATTGTGAGTGCGAGCACCGCGAACTTCAATTTTATCCATATGGGTAAATCGTCGCCTAAAAGAAAAGATCCAGTATTACATATTCTGCAAATGAGCACTATTAAGATCTTGATTTCACGCGGATAGAAAATGCTGATTGGGCAAAAAAATCAGCCTTGAAATAAACCCCGCAAAACCCAACATTCTAATTTGCCCAAAAGCCATGTCGCTGTGCTAAACTGCGCGGCCAAATAAATCACAAATTTCAACGTCACAGCATTAGTTTATTTTGAATACGACTGAATTACGCGCCGCCTTTTCATTGGCCTTTGTCTACGTGCTCCGCATGTTGGGCTTATTTATGGTCATGCCGGTTCTGGCGGTTTTAGCCACAGATTATCCCGATTACTCTGCCGCCCTTGTGGGAGTCGCCATCGGTGGCTACGGCCTGACTCAAGCCATTTTGCAGATCCCTATGGGCATGTTGTCTGACAAATATGGCCGCAAACCCATCATCGTTGCCGGATTGCTACTGTTCGCTATCGGCAGTGCCGTTGCGGGCATGGCGGACTCCCTTCTGTGGGTGGTTATTGGGCGGTTTTTGCAAGGCGCGGGGGCGATTGCCGGAGCCATTATGGCGTTAGCCGGTGATGTTTCTAGAGAAAGTGAGCGAGCCAAAGTGATGGCTATTATTGGTATCGCTATTGGTTTCTCTTTTTATATCGCATTGCTGCTTGGTCCGCTGATCGCCAATCAACACGGCTTGGCTGGAATCTTTATGATCACCGCAATCCTTGCTGTGGTCTGTATCCCGTTAGTCATCTGGGGTGTGCCTAGCGCGCAAAACTATTCTCCCAGTGGCGATACCTTGCCGAACTTGGCGGATTTAAAAAGTCTGCTTGGCAACCCTCAACTGCTGCGCTTAAATCTGAGCGTGGCGTTTTTGCACATGCTGATCACACTGTTGTTTGTACAACTGCCCGGTATGTTAGTCGCCAGCGGCGTAGAGTTAGCCCAACACTGGACTTTGTACATGCCTATCCTATTGGCATCCATTGTAGGGTTGGTTGTGTTGATGGGCATGAAACGACGTAGTTCTGTTGCAGGACTATTGAGCTTTGCCATCATACTGTTGATCGCAGCATTTGGCGGATTTACCCAAGCACACAGCACGTTGACACTTGCTGTGTTGGCCGTCGTGTTCTTTACCGGATTTAACTATCTCGAAGCCAATTTGCCAGCGTTGGTGTCTAATATTGCACCGGCAGGCAAGAAAGGCTCAGCGATGGGCATGTATGCTAGCTTTCAGTTTTTTGGCGCGTTTTGTGGTGGCGTAATTTCTGGACTAGCCAACCAATATTCTGTGCCACACTTAGTATTCATAGGCGCCATAGTGTTGTGTTTAGTTTGGTTGGCGTTACTGTTCGGTTTCGATGGCAAACACAATCTAAAAAGGGTTACACTACAGGTCAACGTGTCTGCTCAGAGAGTGGCAGAACTCCGACAAAAACTATCCGCTTTGCAAGGTGTCCAAGATATCACCATCGTACCGGCTCAGCAGGCTGCGTATTTGAAAGTCGACAGTCAAGAATTTGAAATTAATAAGGCTCAAGAGTTAGCCAATACAGAACATTTATAGGAGTTATCATGGCAACAAAAGGCGTAAACAAGGTCATCCTGGTCGGCAATATCGGACAAGATCCAGAAGTCAGATACATGCCCAACGGAAACGCCGTTGCTAACCTCAGTCTGGCCACCAGTGAGAGTTGGAAGGATCAAAGCGGACAAATGCAAGAGCGCACCGAATGGCATCGCTTGACTATGTATCGCCGCTTGGCAGAAATTGCCGGTGAATACTTGCGCAAAGGCTCACAGATTTATGTTGAAGGTAAACTGCAAACCCGCAAGTGGCAGGACCAAAGTGGTCAAGATAGATACACCACTGAAATCATTGTCGATCAAATGCAGATGCTCGGTGGCAAATCCGGTCCTTCAGAGGGCGCTGGCTACAGCAACCCTAACCAAGGTCAGCAACGCCCTGCGGCACAACCGCAAAATTACGGTCAACAAAACCAGTACGGCAACCAAGGTGCCCCCAACAATCCTAATCAGGGCCAACCTAAGCCAATGGCAGAGCCAGATTTCGATTTTGATGACGATATTCCATTCTGATCAATAACAAATTGAAAAAGGCAGAAATATGACATGTCCCAATTAGGTTAACACTATTAGGGATTTTAAAACGCCCGATGCATTGCATCGGGCGTTTTGTATTTTATGGCCATATGCTTTGCTTACGGATAAACCAGGTATCACCTTCTCCCAGATAACTTCCCTCTTCGTTTTTTGACAGAGGTACTCCATAGTCGTTTTCCATCACTTTCTCCCAGGGTTGGAAAAGTGTCAACGCGATTTAGGACGGATCATTGAGCTAAAAAATGCCGGCATCAAATTGGCATAATCACCAATACCGGTGTTCTCGAGCTGATACGGCTTATCCTGGAATACTGCAGACATCATAACTTAACCGTTGTAGTTGAAGGTGTCGAAACAACCGAGCAACATAATATGATACTCGCGCTCAGAGCGAATCTTGCCAAAGGCTTTTTTATGGCCGGCCACATAAGTTGGAAGGTATACATGGTAGAGAGAACACCGCTTAAGGCCAAGATTAGTTTCGTCTATCAATATCCAAGAATTTCATCATTATTTTTACCCCCGCGGTCGTCGTAGACTTTTCGAATTGAATAACGCTAGAGGTTAATATGATTCAAATCGAATTTTTTCATGACGCGGTTTGCGGTTGGTGTTACATCCTGTCTCCCCGTTTGAGAAAGATGGCAGCGAAATATCCCGTAAAAGTGATTCATCGTGCTTTTGTGTTACAGCGCAACGATGAAGAAATGGTTGCCAGATTTGGTTCCATGGAGCTTGCAAAGCAGGAAATTTTGCATCATTGGCTAAGCTGCAAGTCTTTTGCTGACGATCCTGACAGCATCAACATCGAAGGGATGCGCGCAGCAGGCTTTAATTATCCAAACGGTTACTTGGCTGCGCTTTATGCTAAGGCGATAGAGCGCATTGCTGGGCAGAATGCCCATTGGGATTTTTTTGATGCAGTGCAAAAAGTACATCTATATCACAACCAGAATATTGGCGATGCAGCCGTTTTAGACGCCATTGCGCAATTGTTGGGCCTGCCGCTGGACCAGATAAATGCCATTTTACACTCAGCAGAAAATATTAATGCATTGGAGGAAGACCGCGCACGAGCAGCTTACTTTGATGTCAAAACTATCCCTACATTACTCATCAATAGCCGCAACCTTATTTCTCATTCACTAAATTTAGCCCAGTTGGAGCATTTAGTTGTAACAGAGCTCGCGTCAGCTATTGAAGAGGGGGTTACACCATGAAAACTAAGTTATTTTTTGCCTCACTAACCGCGGTCAGTGTAATGCTATCGGGCCATAATTATGCCGCTGACTTTCCGACACAGACCGTTGGTACTAGTCCTTGGGGCGCTCATGATGAGATTGGCCGTCTTAACATGATGACAGCCGAATCTCAGGCTAGCATTATGGCGAAAGTTGACGCCACTAAAGTACACGATTTAGCGGTTGAATACTTTGTCGGTATGCCAAGCTGGCAGGCCGCGGGTGATCCACATTATCAATTCTGGATGACCCATACCCCTCGCGGTGCTGTGGTTGATAACGTGCTGAACATGGGGCATGACGTCAATCAGCATGTTAGCTACTCGGGTAGCGCCTTTTCCATGTACAGCCATACTGGAACCCACATCGATATGTTCAGCCATTTTGGCCTGGATGGAAAAATCTATAATCATTTTTCAGCGGATCAACACCTGGGTGATAAAGGCTGGCAACGCAGTGGTGCTGAAACTGTGCCACCAATTGTTGCCAGAGGGGTTTTGTTGGATTTACCCAACGCGAAAAACATCAAAATGCTGCCTGATAATTATCGAGTAACACCAGAAGACATCAAAGCAGCCTTATCCCATCAGAACATCAAGCTGCAACCGGGCGATGTGGTATTAATCCGAACCGGCCGTATGCAAGACTTCAATGATGCACAGGCATATATGAATAACTCTCCCGGCCTTGGCATGGCTGCCGCCACTTATCTTGCAGAGCAATCACAAGCCATGATTATCGGCGCTGACAACTTAAGCTTTGAAGCTTTCCCTTCAGAAGTTAGCGGAAACTATGTGCCTGTGCACACCTACTTATTGACGCAAATGGGCGTGCCCATTCTTGAATTGGTGGATTTGGAATCACTATCACGGGCCGGAGTTTACGAGTTTGCCTTTGTTGCAGCGCCTATCAAGCTGCGTGGCGCTGATGCCGCGCCAATGAGGCCAATTGCCTTTCCCATTAAAAGAGTTGAGGACTAGTTATGAACACAATTGACGCTTTAAACTGGCGCTATGCAGTACGCCAGTTCAACAACCATATTCTTAGCAACGCACAGATTAACAATCTGACCGAAGCGACCCGCTTGACTGCTTCATCCTATGGCCTACAGCCCTATCGGTTGCTGGTTATTAGCTCAAAAGAGGTGCGTGAAAAATTACTGCCCCACGCTATGGGACAAAACAAAGTACGGGATTGCTCACATCTGTTTTTGTTAGCAGTTAAAACCAATATTGATGCTGAGTATATCGATAAGCACTTCACCATGGCGGAGCAACAGCAAAATTTAGAGCTAGGTTCACTAGAGGGATTTGCAAAGCATGTAAAAGAAGTGATGTGTTCAATGACAACTGAGCAACTAGCGAACTGGGCAGACAATCAGGCCTATATTGCGTTGGGGAATCTACTTACAGCTGCAGCGATAGCCGGGGTTGATGCATGCCCAATGGCTGGCTTTGACAAGGCAGGTTTTAACGAGGTGTTAAACCTGACCTCACAACAGCTAAGCGTCAGCGTTATTTGTGCGCTGGGCAACCGCTGTGATTCAGATAGCAGTGCAAAAAACCCAAAAGTCAGAATACCTGCCTCTGAGTTTGTGGTTGAGATTTAGCCATGTCCATACTACTTGCCTTTCTCGCTGGCGGTTTGATTGCTTTCCAAGCGGGCATCAATAGCCAGCTTGGTGTCATGTTGCGAAATCCGATGTTTGCAACCGTCGTCGCCTTTGCTATGAGCGCTTTGGTTAGTAGTGTGGCAATCGCTTTCATAGCACCCGCTTGGCCGACAAAGTCGTTGATTAAAACGATCCCGGTATTCCTCTGGTTTGGCGGTGTGCTTAGCGCCGTTGGGGTCGGCCTTTTTTATTATCTTATCCCTAAGATGGGTGTTGGTAGCATGATGTCTTTCGCTTTGACTGGGCAGTTGTTGCTCTCTGTGCTGATCAGTCATTTCGGTTTGTTCGGTTTGCCACAAATAGCGCTGACGCCCACAAAGCTAGCGGGCATTGTATCGATGATCGCAGGTCTGATTCTTTTAAATAGGTGACAGCATGACGCTTGAAGTTAGCTACAACATACAAAATATGCTCTCGCTGTGGCATCTTTATGGAGCAAGTGGCAAAAGAAAATTATGGCACTCTGATAGCTGGCCACATCGGGTATGGCATGATTCACTTGAGCCAGGTGCGACTATTGCTTCCCTTGAACATGTTTCACTGGCAGAAGAGCAAAAGATTGTCATGCTCCAAGATCAGCAGTTGCTGCCGCCAGCTTGGTTAGCGCACTATCAAACCGATGGCGGCTTGCAATTGATGAACTTAGATTTAACCACTTCGACATTTGCTGATTGCGATAGCACCAAGCTAATCCCCGTTTCAAGGGAATCGGTTAACCAAATAAATGAATTTTCCGTACTTTGTAGCAAAGGCTTTGGCTACGAAATAGATACTCAAGTACTAGAAAAGGTAGCCCAAATGAGCTCTGTTAAGTTGATGCTGCTGGCTGTTGATGGCAAAAGTGTGGCTACCGCTTTGTTGCACGAAACTGAGCGTGTGCTAGGTATCTATCAGATTGCAGTACCTTCTGAACATCGGGGTAAGGGCTATGCAACCTCAATTATGTTACACATACTAAACTATGCGCAGCAAAAGGGTTTTGAGCATGCGTGCCTGCAAGCCTCGGAAATGGGGCAAAACTTATACTTAAAGCTCGGCTTCAAAGTTTGCGGTCAGCTGCTGATTTATCAACCGAAATAAACGGAGGATGCTATGCACAAAATTTCATTGGAGCAGTGGCGGGCTTTTATCGCCGTTGTGGACAACGGTGGTTTTGCTCAAGCTGGCGATGCACTGTTTAAAACGCAACCAACAATTAGCCACAGTATAAAGAAGTTAGAGCAAGTCGTTGGCAAACCGCTGTTTGATGTGGTGGGTAGAAAAGCAGTTCTCACCTCTTATGGCGCCAGCCTGCTAGTTGCAGCAAGAACCCTGGTGACGCAGGCCGATAGCCTTGAGCATGAAGCGATTTCTCAAAAATCAAAAATTCAACAAACGCTTAAAATAGCGGTCGACACGTTATTTCCCAGGCCTGTGCTAGGTGAAATCTTAACCGAGTTGAATGCATTATTCCCCGGGGTGAATATTCAATTATATGAAACCGCTTTATCCCGCTGTGCAGAACTATTGGAAGACGGCATTGTTGATGTCGGTATCGCCAGCCTTATTCCTCGGGGTTATACCGGCAACTTAGCAACGACAGTTGAGCTGTATGCGGTTGCACATCAATCTCATCCGATAATGCAGCAAAGTGATTTGCAGCTACAGATGCTAGAGCCATACAAGCAGGTGGTTATTCGCGATGCAGGCCTTAGAACCAATATTAATTCTGGCTGGTTAGGCAGTGAAAGTCGCTTAACCGTATCGACGCTGTCTGAGGCGGTATTTTGCGTTAAACATCAACTGGGTTTTGCCTGGTTACCCGATTGGTTATTGCAACTGCCCGACAATAACGACCTGGTAAAGTTGCCTTTACAACATGGCTTAATGCGCACAGTCGCGCTGCAAACGGCAATACGCCCAACCACGGCCGAAGACCCGGTAATTAAAGCGTTGGAACAACTATTTTCACTTTATCTCGATAAGACTAAGTAGGTGTAACGTGTTCGCGTTTATTGAAATGCCGAATTGGCCAAGGTTACCGGATTTCACAGGCGCTTCACTTTATCGACCTCAAATTTAAAACATCGTTGATAGCTTGGCTGTCGTCAAAAACGCAAACATAGATATAGGCTTGCGACTGGCAACAAGTCAATTAACCGGAAACTAAAACATGAAACACAAAATTTCCCGTTGGCAGGGCGCAGGCCTGGTTGCGACAACATTACTTGGCACCGGCGTGTTTATTTTGCCGCAGCTAACGATAAGTAACGCCGGGGCAGATAGTGTACTGGTTTGGTTGTTGCTTACCTTAATGATTATTCCCATCGCACTGGTTATGGGCAAGTTGGCGGCAACCTATCCCCATGCCGCGGGGCCAGCGCATTTTGTTGAGCAGGCGTTTGGTATGCAGTGGGGGCGCAGTTTAGGGTTGTTGTTTTTGTTTGTAGTACCTTTTGGGGCACCGGCCGCTATGATCATAACCTTTACTTTCTTCAGCAGCTTAACAGGAATTTCCGGCGGCTCTTTATTGCTATCTGAGCTAGCAGCATTGGCTTTGCTGTTCTTATTGAATCGTCGTGGTCTTAAGTTATCTGCATTAGTGCAGCTTTTTATCGCTGTGGCGGTGGTGACTCTGATTACCGTTCTGCTATTTGTGCCGTCATCACAAGCTGTGTCACCCTGGGTACCGCCTGATGTAAATCTGCAACCCATACTAACCGGCATCGGCATCGCTTTCTGGAGCTTCCTTGGGTTAGAGGCCATTACCCATTTAGCCAATGATTTTCGAAAACCCGCTCGTGACATTGTACCGGCAATGGTGATTGGCTGTCTGTTAGTTGGCGGCATTTATATCGCAACCACTGGGCTTATTCTGCATAACCCAACAAGGGCGGATGTTGCCATTATGGGTGTGGCCGAGTTGAAACTGGGTAATTGGGGCACCTTGGCAATCGGTATTTTGGGTGTGGCAGGTGGGCTGGCAACTGTAAATGTATACGTGGCAAGCATATCGCGTTTGTTAGCCAGCTTTGCCGGGCAGGGGATCCTACCAACGATATTAGCAAGACGAAATGCGCAGGACGTACCCACAACTGCGATTTTGTTTATTTTGCTTATTAACGCCGCAATGCTGTTGCTGACTTTTGTTTTAAATCTTGATTTAGAAGCATTAATCACCTCGGCAAATGGCGTCTTTGTGCTTATTTATATCGCCACGTTAGCCTCAGCCTGGCGTTTACTAAATGCTAAATACAGGCCTCTAATTGTTACCGGGTTATTGCTGTTATGGGGAATTATGTGGGGAATAGGCCTTAAGATGGTTTATGCATTGCTGTGTTTGGTAGCCATTTGGGCGGTGTTAACACTTCGAGAACGGCAACGTTTAGCGACAGCGGAGCAATTATGACTAAGGTAGGCATCGTTTATTTTAGCGCAACTGGCGCAACTGACCTATTAGCGCATGAGATTGAACAGGGGGTATGTTCAGTTGACGGCGCTAGCGCAGAGCGTTTTCGTATCACCAAAGATCAGCTTGCCGGCGGACGCTTTACGGACGAGGCAGTATTAGCCCGTCTTGGCAGCTGTGACGCTATCATCTTTGGCTCGCCAACATATATGGGCGGCACGGCCAGTCAATTTAAGGCCTTTGCCGATGCCACTAGCGAGCTATGGTGCCAACAACTGTGGGCTGACAAGCTGGCTGCCGGTTTTACCTGTGGCAGTGCACCAAATGGCGACCAATCCAACACGTTGCACTACTTTTTCACCTTGGCGTGTCAACATGGCATGTTGTGGGTAAGCATCGATGCGGCCCATGGCTATACCAACGATGAGGTAAACCGGTTAGGTAGTCAGGTTGGCGTCATTGCGCATGTTGAAGGCAGCGCTGTGCATGAGTCCGATAAAAAGACTGCGTTGTATTTAGGGCAGCGTGTTGCAAAGCTAACAACTAAAATGCGTGTGGTTTCATTTTCATAGTCAAAAGTTCGCTTGGGTAGCTAATTACTCAGGTAAGTAGGATTTCAAATGAAAAACTTATTTTTAGTTTTATTAGTATTGGCGTGTTCGTTGATAAAAGCTGCTGATCAAAAGAATTCGATTGATCGATGAGCTCGACCAACTGCTCCATCTGGGTATCGACCATCAAAACCCCTTCATCGTCTGCCAAGACTACGGCATTACCACTCTTATCATTTCTAAGCTCGAAGAACCCCTGTCCAATGTCTAACACCTTGATGACGAGGTCCTTCTCAGCTTAATGGTCATGCGCCATGACAATCTGTGTGGTGACTAAAAAGATAGCGATAACCAACATTAGGTTGTTCAACATTCGCCCCCTTTTCCCCAATATGCTCTGATGGCACAAGTAATTTTTAATAGCGGCTACGCCAATTATTAGCTAGCTCCCTGATATCCCAGTTTGTAGAGTTGCAATAAACTGATCAGCACTATCAACGCCAATGAACACACTCTTAACTTTCCCCATAGGCTCAATCAGTTCTATTTCAACATTGTGGTAGCCTGAGTAGTTGTAACGCTTTACGTATTTAGAACGCTTTACAAACTTGGTGTTTCTGCGAATTTTTGCGATATTGTCTAAAGAGATGACCATTGGTTGATAGAGTCCGTATCGAATGAACAAACTGCTTCCTACGAGAGAAATAGGCCGCTTTGCAACCGCACGGTATTCAGCAATGAAAAATATTAAGCTAAAAATAGTCAAGAAAGTTACGATATTTGCGGCGAATGGTGACCAGATAAAGTGCAGAAATAAATGCATAATCGGAGCTTCAAGTGCGATCAAAAGCACAAACCCTAGAAGGTTGCTTTGCGTGCCATCCTTCTTGTGGTAACTAAAGTGCTGATCGCCTCTAAAATTCTCTATATTAACTCGATTAGAGAACAGCGCATAAGTCCACATGCGAGTTTCGAGGCTCAGCAACTGTGCGACGGGACCTTCACCTAAATAGCGTTTAATTGGCGTCTCAATTGAAAGGTCGGGATCCTCACTCTTATTTAAGGCTGACCTAATTGCGAGATACACCGTTAAGATCGCGGCGAGCTCGATCATAAGAATGAAAGCTAGAACGATGTAGCGACCAGCCTCAAGATAATGCCAAACGATTTTGCTTTGTTCAGGAATAATGTAGCTGCCAATGATGACAGACAAACAAATCATTATAATGGATTTTAGTAGGGCTTCCTTTTTGCTTTTAACACATAGGAAGCAGACTATCGGTAGCATTACTAATGCATCTAAGAGGAAAAGCCACTCAAAATTGGAGTTGCCATAATCGTTAAACCAACCATTAGATTGGTAGTAGAAACCCCACCATATCGAGATGCCAACAAGGAATAGGAATGGTACTTTCGACTTTATTGCAATGTTCACAGCATGCTCCGTACGAGACTATATTGGGTTGCTAGCTATATACAGTGTATCGGGCTTTCACTATGTAGACCCTAGAGGATATTATGAGTCAAAGTAATCCAGAAGCTACTTTTTCTTCCCTCTAAACGCTGCGAATAACAAAAGCCCGATCACAATCTCGAGACCGAGGATTGCCAAGATTTCATTTGATGGCATACCATCAGCAACGGTCCCCAGAAGTCTTCCAATCGGAAAGGCAAAAAAAACGACCTTCGCAACGATTATAGATGTTTTAGTTAGTTCATCGCTGAATAGTCCTAACAGGATTAACACTCCAAGCGCTGCAAGGTTAGCTCCGGGGCCCCGTATTTCGCTTAAAAGGTCAGGATTATTTCCTAGCGAAATTCCATAACTCGAATAAAAAATATGTGGCTCTAGTGTGATGAACCCGCCGACCGCAACAACAATTAGACCTGCCAAGCTCAAAGCAACACGTTGAAATATAGACATTTTCATTATTCCATCTCAAATTGAGAATCTTCATTAGGATTTGTCGGTTCGTAAAGCGACAAATCATGGTTAAGAGTGAGAGCTTATTAGACCTAATTTGAAGCGGTACTAATTCACACAAAGTCTCGAAAGCTTTGCAGCCAGTACTATTTATGATTTAAAACCCTCAAGGCATTCTGTTAATTCTTTCGAACATATTGGCGAGATTATTTAATATCAATTAACTTGAGTGATCAGCTTCTTGAGCACATTGTCTAGCGCTCTAAAAGCTTTTAGAACCTGTGCATTTGTTGAGCTATGCGACTTCTGTGTGTCTACGAGGCTTAAAGGTGTCGAAAATGTCTTTTAGTTCAATTCGCGCATACATTCGAAAGGCTTGCCTTACTAACTTGATTTACGTCGTAACGAGATTAATTAACGTAGAAACGAACATCAAAAATGCGAATAGCAAGGAGCTTAGGAAAAAACGTAAACGAAGTAATATTACGTTTTTTGTGACATGAACGTATGCGTGGCAGTAGCGCGATACCACAAATAACCAAGCAAACATTACATTCAGCATGCTGACGCTATCAGTAACATAAGCGACAAGCGCTAGCGTGTAGAATAAAACCGGTACTTCCGATTGGTTAGCGATGTTATTAGAAACTAATATCACGTTACTTGGCCACGATCGGTTGCTTAAAGCCGCTTCTTTGAAGTCTACCTTTCTCGTTTTTACTGCTTTAAGTCGTCGTTGACCGAGTAACATAAAAGCCATAAAAACCAGAAAAACTTGGGCTAAGACGGGATAAAGGATGTTTGATGCATTCACCGAGTTGTCTCCATTTCAAGAAAAGTAAAAACATTAGCGAAAACTTATACTGTCAGGTTTGCAGAACGTACGTTTCTTATGCCCTTGGGTTTATACCGCCCACTTCCCATCAACGTAGTTCACGTTTTAGCCCCAATTGAATTATTAGCAAACGATTCTGAACTAAGTGGCTACTATGAAAGTTTTATCTCGAATAACCTTTGGCAACCGTACTTCAACTAAAACTTACTATGACTAACTTAGTTCCTTTCTTCATCCTAAGAAAACGTAAATGGATTGCATGTCTAGCTATCGTTATTTCAATTTTAACTTGGTGGATGGATATCGCCGGTGTGGTATATGAGTGCCCTTACTGTAGAACCCAAAGAACCGTAATCGGTGTTTTGGGCCTGATGTTACTTTTGCCATTTGCGCATCATTGGCTGCTCAAATTAGTCGCTATTGAAATTGCAGCGTTTGGTTTCGTTGTTGCCGCGTTTCAGCACTTTAGAGGCTGGGCTAGGATTTGGGGTAATGAGTTTGAATTTAATGCGACGTTATGGACAGACCCAACCATCTTGTCTGCAATTGCCATGTTCATAATTATGTTTTTAGGCATCGTTCTAACGAGTCAGTCAAAACCTAGCTACAGTGCTCAACAGAATCAGGAAAGCTTTTTAAGTGATTTCTCAAATATCCAAGACTGGTCTGATTTTTCCGGTTGCAATCGATCGGATTGAAACGTCAGCTTTTAAGTTCGAAAAATAAATAAGACAAAAGATTGTGGAGTTTTAAATGTCCCTGTTGGCAAAAATATTGATTTCGGTAGGTGCGCTATTTTATATTCTGCTCATACCCGTGCTTGAGTGGAATAATAGCCACGTTTTCAATCCGAGCTGGCCACCGCACGCACGTTTTCATGAGGTGTGGCAGTTGTTTACTCATATCACCCTCGGAGTGATTGTATTGTGGTTGACTTGGCTTAGAGGGCAAATTGTTCTACCTGCTCTGATTTCTTGTTGCATTATGGGAGGTGTACTGCTGTCTCATATCATCTCGCCTTTCGTCGGTGCAACCGTTCGTTCGGGAAACTTGACGAATCAATTCTTAGGTATTGAGTGGGCCGTTATTGTTGCAACTTTAGTTGTAATAACGTCTGTTGCGTCGATTCTACTCGGGTGCGAAAGGCGAGCCTAATATCTTTTCAAAATGTATCTACTTTCAAACTAAAGTAAATTCGTGCAATTTTTTCGGAGGAACCATGGCTTTTAAAGGGCTCGTAGCTTTGTTTATTATCGTTTTCGCATTAGGTGTTGCTCAAGGGCAAACCAATAAGTTAAGAGGTCCGTATTTAGGCCAAACACCACCAGCGGCGAAGCCTAAATTATTCGCTCCCGGGATTGTGTCGACAGAACACTATACCTACGGTGGTACATTCACTCCAAGCATGAACGCATTCTACTTTTTGCGAGATTCAGGGACCGAAAGCGGGATAGAGTTTGTTGTTTATGAAAACATTGACGACCAATGGCAAGAGACTGTGCTGTCGAAACCTGTTGGACAACCGATGATAGCGCCAAAAGGCGACATGATGCATTTAGGGAAACGATACAAAATGCAGACTTCAAACGGTTGGTCAGAAGTGAAGCCACTCGGGGAGTCTTTTGAAAAATTTCGAATTATGCGCATGACGAGCTCCCTTTACGGTACCTATGTATTCGATGAGGTAGGCTCCGCTGATGGTGATGGAGTAATTCGTTATTCACGTCTAATTGACGGGAAACGAGAAGAGCCGCAGCCATTTGGGGAAGCCATCAACTCGGGTACTTTCAATGCCCACCCATATATTGCCCCAGATGAATCATATTTACTTTGGGATAGTCGTCGAGATGACGGGTTCGGGGGAGCAGATGTATATGTCAGCTTTAAACAAGACGACGGCACGTGGGGGGAAGCTATTAACTTAGGCCCAACGATAAATACCAGTGGTTGGGATGCCGCAGCGAGCGTGACTCCGGATGGAAAGTTTCTAATATTCCATCGTCTCAATGAGTCTGGCAATGCAAATATATTTTGGGTTGATGCAACAATAATAGATACGCTCCGAAAACGGCAATAAGTTCGGCGATGCAATGTGAACGTTGTTCACATCTCCGCTCTGGCATCTAATAAAACACACTATTACTTATGAATTGATAGGGCTGTCACACGTCAAGGAAGGCGGGAAGCCCAGCGCTCCGATTGACAAGGTCGGGAACTGTACCCTACTATTGACTTCATTCTTATCAGTCCTGCCAACCTCCATGTCATTTGACTATAAAGCACGTATAAACACGAAAATTAGTGAAACCGTCATAGGTCAAATCCTAAGTAAAATGACAATGGATAGTGTGTTCTTCACTCAATCAACGCTCAGGAAACCATGGGCTGTGTCACTGCCGGCGATGGACCAATGTATGATGTTTCACATGATACTAGAGGGCGAAGCCGAAATTGAGGTCAAGTCTCAACACCTAAAGTTAGTCAAAGGAGATTTTGTCCTACTTCCTCTGGGGCAAGGGCATAAACTATTCGATGGTAGTTCAACCCCGACAACATCGCTTAGCGAATTACCCATAGAGATTGTCTCAGAGAGATATGAAACTTTAGACTTTGGCGGGCAAGGGGAGGCCTGTGAATTAGTGTGTGGCGCAGTAACATCAAACCATCCACTGACTCTGCGTTTGTTGGGTATTCTTCCAGATATCATACATATTCCGAGCGGTGAGACAGCTTGCAGTCAGATTATTACAACTTTAGGTGAGTTAATATCAGACGAAACGCAAAGAACAAGTCCCGGGGTATCGGGCGTAATAGCGAAATTGACTGATATATTAGTCATAACAGCAATACGCTCGTTCTTAGAAATGCACCCCGAAAAAGCCAAAACTTGGTTTGGCGCGCTCAATGATCCACGTATCACTAAAGCGATTGAGCTAGTGCATGAGTCGCCATCGACCCACTGGACACTGGAACAATTAGCCCATGAAGTTGGTATGTCTCGCACTAGCTTCGCGGTTCAGTTTAAACAGCTCGTCGGAAATTCACCTATCGATTACTTAACTGAATGGCGAATGTCTTTGGCATATTTAGCGCTTTTAAACTCAAGCGACACTATTCTCTCAATTGCACTTGATTACGGCTACCAATCTGAATCATCGTTCTCACGCGCATTCAAAAAAGTGGTAGGCCGTAATCCGAGTGATATTAGAAAAGAAAACATCACATGAGCAAAGCTGCGTATTTACATTAATACAGACTGCTATTCATCGTAATTTGTTAGATGATAATCACTATTAAACCCAGCTGATAACTCTCGAGCCTTCTCGAATTCCCTCCGTGCAGCGGCCGTATCCCCGAGTAAATAGTGTACATATGCGAGACTGTCGTATGCTTGTGGCGCTTCTGGATAGAAGTAGCTAAGTGTACTGACAATTTCGTAGGCTTCTTGACTGTTACCATTTTTCGCTAGGTTTAATCCCGCTTCATTTAACGGGCGCCCCATAAATCCTTGATAACCGTTGGCCTTGAATAACTCAGGGAAGTCACGTTTAAAATGCTCAAGTCCCAAGGCCTTATACTTGTCGTATACAAAGTGTTTCGCTGGAAGTCTAAATTCCTCGATAGGCTTTTGCCGCAATATTTTTGCTAGACGCGTTGAGATACGCTCGGCAACTAGTTCATCGCTATTAGCTAACACTACGATGATCATATGCTGATCTCGCAAAACTTCTGCGGCCGCGCTTACTCCCGTACCACCACCATAGGACCCATGGTGTGTACCTTTACCGAAAAAGCGCTTAAAAGCATCGCCATCGCGTTTAAGTAACTGATCAGTAAAGAACAATGAACTAAAGAACTTGTAGACATCATCTACTGTTGATTGAATTCCACCATCGGGACCTGCGACTTCCCGCATTGGGCTTGGTTTTTGCGACTTGTCCAGTGCGAACGTATAGGCCTCCGATTGACATGGGTTGCTTGCTTCGAACCGCAAAGAGCTATCTTGTGCGCCTATTGGGGAAAAAATTCTATCTTTGAGCAACGAAGCGAAGCTTTTTCCTGTAATACGTTCAAGTATTGTTCCCAACAGGATATAGCCATAGTTTGAATAGCGATATTCTGTACCTGGTTCAGACAACAATGGTTGATCTTTCAATAACGCAACTTTTTTCTCTAATGAGTCGTAGCTAAGAGGGTCATTCATGTAAGCAGGTATGAAGATATCTCCAAAGCCTGCACGATGCTTGAGTAGTTGCTCGATCGATACTTTTGCCGCTATTTCCGCATCTATCCCGATATCAAATTCAGATAATTTCGTATCATAAGATAGCTTTCCTTGCTCTATCATTTGCAAGACTAAGACTGCTGTATAATGTTTTGCAATTGAGCCGATATTAAAACGTGTGCAACGGCTATTCGATACCTTATTAGCAATATTAGACATACCATACGAGCGTATCGATAAGGGATCGCTCTTGCTTGCTAGTAGAACGTTCCCAGAAAACCATGATTGGTCGACGTACGGTTGGACTATCTGCTCAGCGTTTTTGACAAAATCTGAAAGGTTATCAAACAGAACTTCTGAAGTCTCAGCTAATGTGTGTGAAGACCAGAGTAATGAGGCGACAAGAATTACTATTCGTTTAATGTGAAAGATATACATATAAGTTTCCTTTAAATCATGATAAAAATCGAGGCTTGAGCATCTAGCATGGAAATTAACCAAGTAATATAAAGCTAAAGCTTCTGCTTCATCCCTTCATGAGTCGCTACGAAACCTATGCTTTCATAGAACCTCTTCGCATCTTCTCTTTTTTATCGCTGGTTAACTGAACTATGTTGCATTCACGGTATTTCGCCAAATTAGTCGCAAATTCACAAATTTGTCGTTCTATGCCTCTACTTCTAAAGCTTTGGTGAACTCTTGCACCCTCAACCTGATAGCGACAGCTCCCAATGTGAGTTAAGCTAGGAATAAGCGTGAGCTGAAACATTCCTGCGAGAGTCTCTTCCAGCTCAACCACAAAGAGCATATTATTTGGGTCATTTTCAATATAATTGAATGCCTTTAAATAGCTTGGGTTAGTAGGAACCGTCGTATCTTCTCTAGTCTGACCTAGCGGGTCATTTGCCAGCATGGCAATAAGATTACGTAAGTCAGTAATTTTTGCCTGACGATAGTTTAGGTAATGAGGCTTGTCGAAAATCACGACATCCAATTGATGTAAATAAGAAACAGCTTACTCATAGCGCACAAAAGTTGATGATGAGAAGATTCAATATTAACAACCAATCGTTCAAAGCCGCGCCCTCGTCTTTCAACTAACTATTCTTTGCCCTATTAGCAGTAGCAATAGTATTTTCACCGGTGATATATACGATACAAGTTGGCATCCAACCTTTTATGCAGGAGGCCTGGCTGACTTTGTCAGCGCAATTGACGCTTTACTTGCTGTTTCAGACGAAAAAACGTCAATTATTCCGGGCCATAGTTTACCTACTGGTAAGTTTGCATTACAGGTTTACAAACAAAACACACTAGATTGGGTGAGCCAAGTTAAGCAATTGCATGACCAAGGAAAGACGGTCAATCAGATGATGAGTAATGAAGAGCTAAGAAAGATTCTAAGTCGGTTTAGCCCTGATAATAACAATGGGCTTCCTGAGCGAGCGGTGGAGCGCTTCATCGAAAGAACACTGCAAGTCATTGAACGCACACCGAATGATCGCAGTAGAACTTAACACCGGACCACCAAATTGAAATAATATCCTGAGAACGTAATTTTGGTTGCAGCCTTTTCATTCTTTTTGGGTAAATGCCATTTTTTGTCCCATATAACGGTCTGCTTGTCATTATCAACTTTTCATTGGCGTATCTCAGTGGTAAGAAGCAATTCATTAATTTAAAAAATGTTTTTTACGCATTCTTGTTTTCGCATTTATTTCACATTTGTATTGCTAGTTTTCATGCACAAGTCGAGCTGGCACATGTGGATTTATTTGTTTCACTGTAAATGAGCTCCTGATGCGTGTTGTTAGTCTATTACCTAAGGAAAAGTCGATGCTAAATGCACTGAACAAAGTGGCGCTGTTTGTATTTTTGTTAGTTCTTTCTGGTGTGCAAACGATAGCCAGTGAAGTTGATAACAAAGGGACGTTGAACGTTGCAACAGAGGTGATTACACCCGCTTCATACGATAAAAATATCGAACAACAATATCCCGTAGTGTATTTGTTCGATAGCTCACCCTTTTATCTGGGAAGTTATTTTGGCGAGGCTAAATTGGCGATAGAGCAGTTGGCAGCGCAGCATAGCTTTCCGGAAGTTATCATCGTTAACGTTAAAATTGCGTCTTTGTATGCCACTGTAAATGCAAAAAGAGATGACTTGTTGACTTGGTTTCAGACTGAATTGCAACCAGAGATTAACGCAAACTACCGAACACTGAACAAACAGGTTGCTGTTGGTTTTTCCTACACCGGAGGCTGGGTTGCGGCTGAGCTAGGGTTGCATGCAACAGACCTTTCGGACGTACTGAGCTTATCGCCGGTGTTTGATAACACCAAATATGTCGTTGAACCTGATGAGATTGCTGGGTCATTGCCCAAGTTGCGTATCTATTTTGGTGACGAGCAGCGACGACTTGAGTCTCAATTCGTCTCTGTTTGGGCAGAGAAAAAACTGTCTGAAAAGCTGCAAGTTACGCAATTATCTGGCGAGACACATCAATCATCTTTTGTTCCATCATTTCGACATGGCTTACTGGCCGTGTTTTCTGACTATCGAGCTGCAGCCTATACAGAAATGAGTGCATCAAATTGGACCACAGCGAACGTAGAGCAATTCTTCAAACAGCGGGAACAGCTATATAGCATCAGGGCTTCTGCTGAAGAAAAATCTGATTTACATACCGAATTTGCCAAGGCCTACACCTATGCAGGAAAGCTCGAGCTAGCGTTTGAGCACTGGTTAAAAAGCTCGTCAGAGCACAAAGGCTATTTTATATCCCAAATTGCCGGCGAAGTTGAGCTTGCAGGTAATGCTGAATTGGCAAAAAAAATTAAAACCCATTTTAAAAGCCTGCTCTAGATACTCTGTGTTGTTACATCAGGCCTTAATATCAATTTTTCACAAGAGGATTTTATGCGTTTAACCCGTATTATCTATGCTGTATTACTTTCGTTGTGGGTTGTGCCGCCCCAGCTTTCTGCGCAGGAATTAGATCTGACTATGTTTGATACAACAAAGCTTAACGATAACCTGTATGTAATGAGCCAGGATTACGGCAGCTCAAACATCAATTTCGCCGTGGTTATCGGTGAACATGACGCTGCCCTTATATCAACAATGATGAAAGACTACTCGAAGCATGTGCAGGCGTTGGTAAAAAGCGTTACCAATAAAAAGATTGAATATGTATTCGCCCTAGACGGTGATTATTATCAATACAATGGTAGCCGGCTTTTCGTTGAAAATGGTGCAACCCTTGTTGCCCGCGAAAATCTGATCCCAAACGCCTTTGCTAACAGAATCTTTATCTCGAAAGAGCGCGCGTTCGATCTTAAGTCTGACGTTATAACCGCTACCCCTACAATGGCCCACACCGACGATCATATGATGTTAAAGCTAGATAAAAGTAACGTCGTGTTTGCCGGTGATGCCGTAAGCTTCGATTGGATTGTGTATTCTGGCAAAAACGGGCCATTAGCGCATATCAAAGCATTGCGAAATATGCTCAGTGTTGTTGATAACGAAACCCGAATTTTCCCCGGGAATTGGTCATTAAAGCAGTATGGCAATAAGCAAGATCTGATGAATCTAATTGAAGTCTATACCCGTTTTGTAAATCAAGTTATCTCCCTATCAAAGCGAAACTTGCAACCTGTGGATATTGCCACTGATGGCTCAATTCATAGCCAGCTTAAGCACCTCAACGCTTACGACCACCAAAAGGAGTATATTGTGCATTACGTCAAAGATGTACTTGGCGAGAAGTAGTCCATATAAAAGCATTTCACATATATTTCACTATTAGTGTATGACAATACCAAAAGCGTAAGGCGACTGTCTTGCTAACACATTGGGTGTTTGACTATTAGAATCCAAGGTAAGTTGAATGACAAAGAATCTGTATGTATTGCCAACCCTTTTCACAATATTGCTCACTTGGGTTGCGTTTGGGGCATCAGCAAACCAGTCTAAAGAACATGAGCTTGCTATTCAGCATAATGATTTGATTATCGCTGGCACACTGTCGCTGCCTAAAGCCGAATCGACCGATGCACTGGTGATTTTATTGTCTGGCAGCGGGCCTCAGGACAGGGATGAAACGCTGGAAGGCTTTAAGGTGTTTAAAGCGTTATCGACTCAACTGCAGGAAGCCGGGATTTCAAGCTTTCGCTTCGATGACAGGGGCGTTAATGACAGCACCGGTAACTTTGGCCAATCGACGCTAAATGATCATGTAACGGATGTGCTCTACATCATCGAATTTTTTAAAACGCATCAGAAGCACCGCTTTAGAAACTTCATATTACTTGGCCATAGTCAGGGCGGTATTGTTGCAGCCAGGGTGGCAACCCAAAGCGAAGATGTTAAAAAGCTGGTATTGATGGCAGCGCCGTCTGTTCCGCTTATCGATATCTTACTTTATCAAGTGCGGGAGGAATATTTCGACAAAAGTCTGTCTCCGTCATTGCGAGAAGCCGCTGTGCAAGCGCATAACGGCCTGCTTTGGTCAATAAATCAAGGTAAGGATTTGTCTTCTGCCCTCGCAAAACTTGAAGATGCCACACGCAATGCATTGCTGGCGCAATCGAAAGAGGCAAACGGCGAAAAAATTGATGACTTGGTTAGCGAAATTGCCACTGAGCATAAAATCATTTATGCCTTACCATCCCTTACTTCATTTTTGTATCACGACACGGCCAAAGATTTGGAAAAACTTAATATTCCTGTGCTGGCATTGTTCGGCGGGAAGGACTTACAGGTCACTATTGCACAAAACAAAGATGTTATGGACAGGGCGTTACTGAGAGCAGGGACACACTTTGAATTTAAGACCTTTGACAATGCTAACCACTTTTTTCAAGCTGCGGTAACTGGACATAGAGCAGAGTACGCTCAGTTGAACAAGGATTTTGTGCCAGGGTTCACCGAAACAATAACCCAGTGGATATTGCAAAAGTGAATACGACTTCCCCGGTTTGCCTATTGGGTAACCGGGGTATCGAATGTTCAACTATGCGATATTACAAAGTGCTTCGGCTTTGCCCTAAATTTTAGAACCAAGCTTGGGTTGAAAAATTACAAATGATGTCAACTGAAAAATCGGTATACATCATCCAATCAGTGAACGAACTGAACAATTTCGCAGAAGCCCAATCACGCAGACAAACTCCTCTGTAAAGTGACCAAAAAAGCTGTGCGCCGCTGTAATAACTCTTTTGGAATACAAGGAATTAACTAATTTACAATATTTTTGTGCTGTTCCCGGTTAAGTCAGGACATGGATGTCCCGGCTTACTTCTAAATTTTAGTCAACGGATTCGAGTCTATTGTCCGTTCCCCCACGGTTTCATTGGAAAAAGAGGCGTTTTTTAAGCATGTATTCGTTAGCTCTCCCCTCCATTCAATAGTTGATGGTGAAACTGGCTCTCAGGGTTCTTGGTTCTACTGGATGATAATGCAGATCTTCTATGCCCCCATCCGGCTCACCTGGTAAACGAGAGGCATAAAAATAATCGATATCGTGGGCGTCATTGTTAAGAGAATTCAACATTTCCAAGACGAATTTCCAGTTTTCTCCGGTGTAAGCCATTTGGGTATTGATTAAAAAGGTAGACGGAGGCGAGATACTATCATTGCTATCTACGGTACGAGAGCTTAGATAACGGGCTCGCAGAGTAAGGCTCAGACCATCTTGATTGCTTTGGGCGTACCAACTCGCCCCTGCACTAACCACTACAGGTACCGTTCCATCAATGTGGTTTCCTTCGTCTGGTAAATTGTCGCTAAAACGTGCTTTAGTCCAAGCGGCTTCGATATCGGCGGTGACGTGATGGTTAAACCAATAATAGGCGCTGACTTCGATACCATGTCTATCTGATGGTCGACTTGCTTCAGTAAAGCCAGCATCACCAACATATACAAGCTCAGAGTCCAAATCCAACTGCCATAATGCGGCTGAGACATTGAAGTTGCGATTATCGGTCCAATTCAGACCCGCCTCATAACCCGTTGAGCGAACCAATAATGGTGCAGGTTCAACGGCATCGCCGGAAACAGGATCAATCTTAATCGTGGCACCCCGCGCGTCGTTCGAGTGAAAACCTTGCCCCCAATTAGCGAAAGCCGTAATGGTGTCAGAGATTGACCATTTGAGTGCAGCCTTGAGGCTGAATAAGCTGTCACTCTCGTCGCCACTGTTGGCGGCTAGCAGACCTTTGACTTGCACATCCATGTAATCGTAGCGTCCCCCAAAAGTCAGGCTAACATCCTCGGTTAAATACATATACGCCTGTGCATAGGCGGCATATGAAGAACTGTCTATTGCGTCTTCTCGGACGATACCAGTACGTTGTCGATTCGTCGTAGGGTACAAACCGACATTACCAATATCGTCGTAACGCCACTGCGCGCCAAGGGTAATTGAAGCATCTGTTAAACCGCCAATCGGTAAAGTCGTTGAAATATCCGCTCCATAGACATTGCGATCATCTTGTTGCTCAAACTGGTCGCCCTGGTCAGGGTTGTCCAAAAAATAAGTAAAGTTTGAGAACAGCGACAGTGCGCTATCGATGGCATAGAACGACGCATTTACGTTTTCACTTTGGTATTGGGCAGACAAGCTGTAGCGCGAACTCTCTCCTCCAACTTGTGTATCAATTGATCCTAGGTTATCGATGAGTCCCATATCCACCGCTCTTTGCGGTATTTGATCGGCGCTATTCCAGCTGTTGTCGTAGGCCATGGCTGAGACGGACAACTGACCGTCACTTAGTGGCACAACAAAGCGAGCAATGGCATTTTTTTTCTGAATGTCCTCGTTGATGTCCGTCCAAGGGCCATCGTACCCCTGATATTCCAAAGCAATTACACCAGTACCTTTGCCAAGGGAAACCTGATTGAGCGTCACCATTCGGTGATAATTGTCCTGTCCGAGGGTGATACTAGCCTGATCTGAATCCAAGGAGTTTTTGAGATCAAAGTAAGCGCCACCCGCTCCGGAGAAGTCGCCGATATTAGCGTAATAGGTGCCTTTAAAATAACTCAGACTGTCGACCAATTCTGGAATAATAAAATTGAGATCGGAGTAGCCTTGTCCATGTCCGTGGCTGCGCATATTGACAGGCATGCCGTCCACAGTTACCGCAAAGTCAGTGCCATGATCGAGATTAAAACCACGCAAGAAATATTGGTTCGCTTTACCCGAACCACTGTGTTGAGTCACCATCATACCGGGGATGAACTCAAGCATTTCACCGGTTCTTAACATGGGACGTTCCACCAGCGTTTCTCCAGAAACCCAACCTTGAGAAGCGGAGACATGGGTACCACTTTTAAACTGCCCATCAGAACTGATCCGAATATGCTCAAGTTCATTGGCGGGATCATCGTCTGCTACGGCAATAAATGAAAATGTGCTGAAAATTAACGCGATGTAATGAGAATGTTTAGGCTGCAAAGTGATTACTCTTGATAGCTTCCAATATAATGACTAACGACTCAGTCTTAATCTTGGATGCACAGTATCGAGAATACTTTGCTGAAGTGCTTTTATAACGTGATCTGAACCCATCCATGGTAACGCACCCAGCAGCTACATCCATGCAGCGTCGTTCAGGCGGCTGGAGCAGTGCTCCAGAAAATTCCGCCTTCACCCCGGCAACGCTTCCTCCTATTGTCATCCCCGCAACGCTCTTGGGCGGGGACCTGCTAACCCCTTGGGAATATCAAAAAACCTTACCCAACTGCCTAGAGAAGCACAGTAAGTGCTAAAGCAATCAACAGCGAGAGCTAAAAGCAAAGGGCAAGAGCAAAGGGCGATCAAAAACTTCGGGATACTACACCCGATAGTTTTTGATAATGATCCCGGCTCAAGAGCGTTGCCGGGATAAACTCTTACACTTTGAATTGTTTTGTTATGGCTTCTAAGTGTTTGGCCAATTGTGCCAATTCGGCACTGACTGAGGCCAATTTCTGGGAACTGTTGGAGGTTTCTGCGGTACGCTGATGAATCTCATCCACATTGGAGCTGATGGTACCAGCCACTTTTTGCTGCTCACCTGTCGACGACGCAATTTGATCATTCATCAAGGTGATCTTGCTGATGGTTTCGGTAATCGCACCTAAGCTTGCTCCGGCTTTGTTCGCCGTTTCGACACTTTCTGTCGCTTGCTCGGTGCCTTTGGCCATAACGCTTACAGCAGAACGAGCAGCACCTTGCAACTGCTCGATGGTGGCCTGAATTTCTTCGGTAGACTGTTGGGTGCGGGATGCCAAAGTCCGAACCTCATCAGCTACCACTGCAAAACCACGGCCTTGTTCACCGGCACGGGCTGCTTCAATCGCCGCATTCAATGCCAACAAGTTGGTTTGCTCTGCAATCCCTTTGATGACATCCAAGACCACGCCCACTTGGTTCGAGTCGGATTCCAACTTGCGGATCACCTCGGCTGTTTCTTGTACATTTAACGCCAACTGCTGAATGCTGGCCACAGTGTGGTTAACCACCATCTGACCGTCGCCTGCGGCTCTCGACGCATCGCCGGCAGCGGATGCGGCCTCCGCAGCACTTTCTGCCACTTCTGCCACGCTATGGGTCATATTGTCTACGGCTTCTTTGGCCTGAGTTGCACTGCGTCGTTGAACATCAATGGTACGATTGGTGTCGTCGGTCAATTGATTCAGATTCTGCGCTAGTTCTGACAAAGGAAGTGAAGCGTTCACGATGTCTTTGACGACACCTTGGAGCTTTTGCATAAACTGATTAAACCAATGCACCAAGTCACCAATTTCATCTTCGCTTTTGCTCTCAATTCGAACCGTTAAATCGCCATCTTCCTGAGCAATATCTTTCAAAGACTCCACTACTTTCACAATGCTACCTCTAATGCCGTTTACAATGGGCACTGCGGTTGCGAAAAGTAGAATAGTGGTGATCACGCCCATGATCATCCCAACGGTAATCACTGATTGAGCTGCACTGTTGGAATCGGAAATCGCATTTTTAAAATCAGCTAGACGAGCATCTCTAAAGGAGGTGAGGTCTGAATAAGCTTTGTCATAATTGTTGTTCATTTGGGTCGACAATTCACCAATCTTTGAAAAGTCAGCGGTGTTGTTAATCATCGATTCCGATACGCCAAAAGCCAACTCATAATAGGCATTGAAAGACTTCTGTATAGAGTTTGCTTGGGCCGAAAGCTCTGGGTCGATGGATTTAATGCTATCTAAGTGATCGCGCGTCTGCTCTGCCAGATCGTTTGCGGTGTTTAGTCCTTCATCATCGCCGGTTGTGATGGCGCTGCTGAGGGTGTCCTTAACCTTCTCCATTGTCACCAAGGCCATACTGGTAGTGCGAAAGGCCGGAAACTGGACATCTGCAGCATTTTCAAGCAAGTCGACATTATCCAAAGCGGTAAAAGTAGTAATCACCAAATAGACCAAAAAGCTCACTGTGCCGATAATGGGGATCAGAAATAGCTTTTGAGCTATGGACATTTTAGACAAGAAATTCATCTGCTTACCTCAGGGTATTTGCGCCAACAAAGCATGTTGAAATATAAAGGGTTTTAAGCCCAATAACTAACAGCAGTATAGCCAAAACTTAGTTATTGCACAGAAAAAAAGCAGCACCTTCTTTATTCGAAAATACTACTAACCGTCAAAGGGCAATAATTGTGAGCCTTGCAATGAATAGCCAACTGTTGCTATCTCGCCTTGCCAACCATCTGTCGTTAATACACCGACTACCCAAACCGCATCGTTTAGATTGCTTATCGGCACGCCATCAGAAAACTTCACATAGATGATTTGATTTGGCGGTGGCGGTGGCACATGAATGCAAGCCCCAAAATACGGTACCAACAAAAATTCGGTTGTTGATTGGGCGTCGCCTTCTAGCGGTACGACAAAACCTGGGACTTTTATAACCTTGTTGTTGTAAGTGTCTACCAACGGGGCATTCAAGTTTTGCTGAGCCATCGAGCCTTCATGACTTATCGCCGCCTCCTCAGGGACATACCCCTTGGGCACTAAATCCTCCCAATACACTTCCTGAGGCTCTGCGAAAGCAATGTTGCTAAATAGAAAAAAGACGACACACAAAAAACGCATTAAACCACTCCTACTACTCGAATTCTTATCTTCTACCTCTGCTTGGGAAGATGCAAATAATAAAAAGGAGAACTGATGGTTCTCCTTTTATTCACAATCCTTACTGGCAGCAAAATTAGAAAGCGGGTTTGTCTTCCGCTTCATCATAGCGCTTAACGCTGTCAAGAATTTCAGCTTTGGCTTCTTCGCTACCGAACCAACCTTCGATTTTCACCCACTTGTTAGGCTCTAAATCTTTGTAATGTTCAAAGAAGTGTTCAATCTGATGTTTGGTCAGTTCAGGGATCTGGTCAATTTCAGTGATGCCACGGTAGATGGTAGACAACTTGTCCGCAGGTACAGCCAAAACCTTCGCATCTTCACCGGATTCGTCGGTCATTTTCAGCACCCCAACAGGGCGACAACGAATTACAGAACCGGCCATCAATGGGAATGGGGTAATAACCAAAACATCAACAGGGTCGCCGTCCAAGGACAAAGTGTGAGGCACATAACCGTAGTTAGTGGGGTAGTGCATACAAGTTGCCATGAAACGATCCACAAAGATCGCGCCAGACTCTTTGTCTACTTCATATTTCACCGGATCAGAATGGGCCGGGATTTCAATGATGACATTAACTTCATCAGGCAAGTTTTTACCTGCTGGAACAGCATTTAAGCTCATGAGATTACCTATTTAAAAAGAGTGAAACGAGATGGCCGAATTATAGAGGCTTACAGGCCAAGATGAAAACGTTAGGACGCTTTTTATGGCTTGTTTTTGCGCAAATTGCAGAATTAATCAGCAAAAGCTTGAATTCAGGTCCATAAGGTCGTTATAGTCGCCCATGCGATGTTAATTTTTTGTAAACAAAACAACGGTGTATCAACATCATCTACACTTATGGTAAGTTGATGAGGAAATCACCGACGTAGCGCAAAGCGTGTCCGAAGATAACCATAATAAGATTTTCGGTGTCGTCGCACTTTGTGTCATAGCAACTCATTTTTTGGGAACATTATGACCGAACTATTTTTTATACCTCCAGTTTTCGGCGTTGCTGGTCTTATCTGCGCGCTGTTTATATATGTGTTGATTAAACGTATTCCTGTCACTAATGCCGCAATCGCTAAAATTGCCGATGCAATTCACCTCGGTGCCATGGTGTTTATGCACCGTGAATATAAGATGCTGTTTATCTTTGCCTTGGTGGTTGGCGTAGCGTTGTATTTCTCACTAGGGCAAGACACTACCTTAGCTTTTGTCGCGGGTGCAGTGTGCTCTGCACTTGCGGGATACATCGGCATGTTTACTGCCACAAAAGCCAACGTTCGAACCACTCAAGCAGCACACGATCAAGGCGCTGCGGCAGCGCTCTCGGTAGCCTTTATGGGAGGCTCCATTATGGGCTTGTGTGTGGCATCGATGGGCCTACTTGGACTCGGTGGTTTGTATTGGTTCTTCGGCGGCGATCCAGAAACAGCTCACGCGATACACGGGTTCGGAATGGGCGCTTCCATCGTGGCTCTGTTTTCCCGTGTGGGCGGCGGTATCTTTACCAAGAGTGCCGATGTGGGCGCAGATTTGGTGGGCAAAATCGAAGCGGGCATTCCTGAAGATGATCCCCGCAACCCTGGCGTAATCGCTGACAACGTAGGAGACAACGTAGGTGATGTAGCAGGCATGGGCTCGGACATTTTCGAATCCTACTGCGGCTCTATGATCGCCACCATCGCGATTGCATCTACTATGGCTGCCAGTGAATTGGGTAGCAAAGAAGCCCTAATGTTCTTACCTTTAGGTCTGGCAAGCACTGGCTTGCTATGTTCTATTCTGGGCATTGTGATTGTAAAACTGATGTCATCTTCGAAACCAGAAGTAGCATTGCGCGCTGGCACAATGTCATCGGCACTGATTTTCATCGTTGCAGCCTACTTTGTTATCGGCCATGTCGGCATCGACAACCACGTATGGTGGTCAGTCATTTCTGGCGCTATCGGTGGTATTATCATTGGTCTTGTGACCGAATATTACACTGCAGCGGGACCGGTAAGAAAAATCGCCAAATCTGGCGAAACCGGACCTGCAACGGTTATGATCACGGGTTTATCCGTTGGTATGCAATCGGTAGTCATCCCAGTATTGACTATCTGTGCCATCATCTACGTTTCTACTCAACTATCCGGTTTGTATGGTGTGGGAATTGCTGCAGTGGGCATGTTAGCGACGGTGGGGATCACCATGGCCATTGATGCTTATGGCCCGGTTGCCGACAATGCCGGTGGCATCGCTGAGATGGGTGGATTAGGTAAAGAAACACGTGCAATTACCGATTCCCTTGATGAATTGGGTAACACCACTGCTGCTATCGGAAAAGGCTTTGCCATTGGCGCGGCGGCACTTGCTGCGCTAGCCATCATTGCTGCCTTCGTGGAAACCTTGACGCAAAAATTTGATAATTTCACTTTGCACTTGGGTGACCCGATGGTGTTGATTGGATTGTTCATTGGTGGCTTGCTGCCGTTCTTAATTGCCTCGATCACCATGACTGCAGTGGGCGATGCGGCCTTTGAAATGATTAAAGAAATCCGTCGTCAATTCAAAGAAATCAAAGGCTTGATGGAAGGTGAGGCTGAGCCAGATACGGGTCGCTGTGTTGATATTGCCACCACTGCTGCCTTGAAAAAGATGATCCTACCCGGCGCAATCGCGGTTGCCGTTCCGCCCATTGTTGGATTTGGTTTAGGTGCCCATGCTCTAGGCGGAATGCTTGGCGGTGCTTTACTGGGTTGTGTGCTTTTAGCACTGATGATGGCGAATGCTGGCGGCGCTTGGGACAACGCTAAAAAGTATGTCGAAAAAGGCAACTTTGGTGGCAAAGGTTCTGATGTCCATGCCGCGGCAGTGGTAGGGGACACCGTAGGTGACCCTTTCAAAGACACCTCTGGCCCTTCAATGAACATCTTGATCAACGTTATGGCCATTGTGAGCTTGGTCATCGCTCCGCTGTTGACCACCTCGTGATCCCCGTTGAGAGAGCCTAGGTTTCTCTCATTAAATACCTTTCACAGCCGCCCGATGGGCGGCTGTTTTATGCCCTCTTCTTATGTCGCTCTGCTATGTAGCGACTCGAACCCCCAATCAATACCCAGACAACCTGTACATCAGGTCATCTGCTACATTCACCTGAAACGGTTAACTGAGGAAGCAAATACCGAGCTAAAAAGCAAAGCTACCTTGACGGGAGCGCATACTTCTTGATGCCATTCTAGCCGCTCGCCTTTGCCCTGCTGATTTACGTAGTCTATCGAGCCGTTCCAACAAGCTTTCAAACTGTTGGTCAGACAATTCTTGGGCTTTTTCCATGCTCTCTTGGCGTTGGCGAGTTGAGTTAACTTGATTCAACTGTGCCAAATGGTTTTGCATTGCAAGTAAGTCTGATGTCATAACCCACCCCCATACTGTTTATATATACAGTATAATACTGTATAAATTATGCGCAAGTTTTTTGCTTTATTTTTTTTAGTCTGTGAATTGTCATCCCGTAACACCCTTGAGCCGGGAACGCTCAACTCCTGATGGATATTTGAAAAGAACAAGAGCAACCGGCATTTTGGTTTCCAGAACACGCGCGAGTCCCTCCCTGGAAGCTCCAACAAAGCGTCCATGCTTTGTTGGGTTCTGAAAACCAAAAACGAAGCTTGCCTCGTTACAATTTAGTCATCCCAACAAAGAACAAACCTGTCATCCCGGCGTGCTTTTTGGCCGGGATCTTGCCCAAACATCCTTCGAAACTGAAAAGGTCCCCGCCCAAAAGCGTTGCGGGGATGACAATAGTAGGAAGCGTTGCGGGGATGAACGGGTGGCTGTCAGAAGCACCGCTTCTGCCCGTGAACGACGCTACATGGATGTAGCGGCTGGGTGCGTGACCAGGGATGGATTTAATCCACGGTGTTAAAGCTTGTATGCGAAGAACTAAACCTGTCAATTCGCCTACACAACTCCGCTGCGAATATGCCCAAAATGTTTGAGTTGGTTTTGTACATCCATTGGAAAGCGAACTTGCTTCCACAGTTGATTGCACAACCCTTGGGTATCAAACCAATTTTCTTCCAACAGCCAGTCGATAAAGATATCTGGATCACTTGGAAAGGTAATGGGCGCTGGCGCTTCCACCGTTAACCATTTTGCGACCACGGTAGGGTCGAGTTTGTCCATGCTCAAGCAACGATTAAGTCGTTCTAAAGTAACGCGATTAGAGCTTTGTTCGTACTGACCTAATAGCGGTTTGATCAGCAGCTTTTTACCCAGCTGCAAGCACTCACTGGACAACTCAAAGCCGCCGTTAGCGATAACCCCAGAACTGGCGAGCAAGGCCTGTTGAAACTTGGACTTAGAAGGAGGACACCATTGTATGTGTCGTTTTTGACTTTGGGTACGAACTTCCGGATGGAAACAGACAAAAGATTGATTCGGGAAATGGCTTAGTAAAACCTCAATCTCCGTCACATCTTCAAAGGGGAGGTAAACCAGAATTTGCTCACCACAGCGGCTGTGCTGCACATTTTCTTCTATGAAAGGCGGCATAATGGGATAGCCGAAATGATACCAATGAACGCCCAGATAAATGTCACTGGGCGCAAAGATTCTCATCAATAAACGATCGGCTAGGGTCTCACCTTGCTTGGGAACAGCGTGTTTAAAAGCGGCTTGGTGACTGACAGAAATAGCGTCTAAGCCATGCAACTTGGCGGCCCATGCAGTCACCGGTTCAAAATCATTTAATAGCAGATCATATTGGCTTAAATCCAGGCTACGAATATCCCGGACGAACTGTCTCACTTTCGCCTGTTTTATGGTTTGCCACTTGTCGACCCGGCCTTTGCGGGTGATAAAGGTTAACCCATCAAAAGTACGATACTGACCGAATACACCCATATCGAAATACTGATCTGGATGACGTCCGGTAAAGACAAAATCAACATCAATGTCTACTCGCTTTGCGAGCGCTTTGGCCATTACTCTTGCTCTGGCAATATGGCCATTGCCCGTGCCCTGCACGCCGTACAATATTTTCATTACAACATAAACTGCAAAGTTATCATCGCCACCAGCAGTCCCAACAAACCACCGGCCAAAATATCACTGGGATAGTGAACGCCTAAAAGTACTCGTGACAAACCAATCATTGATGCCCAACAATAAGCCCAAATTTCGATGCTGGGATAGAAATGACTGAGTAGAGTAGCCATCAAAAACGCCGCCATTGTGTGTCCTGAGGGCAAACTGAATTTGTCTGACGGCCGAATGTGAGATCGAAAATCTCTTAACATGTCACAGGGCCGCTGCCGCTTGAAGGCACTTTTGAGTAACCAGTACAGTGGCAATTCGAAGGCGTATGCCAATAGCGCGGTGTATAAGAAAAGAGCCCCATCCAAGGGGTCAAAGGTCCACAGACTCAAACCGATAAGAAGATATACATGACCATCACCACTTTTCGAAATTAATTTAATAAAACGGCAATTTCGTTTTGCGGTGACATTAAACAGCAAGAAAAACAGCTTTGTATCAGTGCGGGCAAACAAGTTCATCACGTCACTTCCTGTTACTTGGGGCACCTTCGGATGGGTCTCTTCCGTTTGGTGCGGTACCAGTTTGTGTGAGAGTAAAAGCAGTGGATGACGATTCGGTGACAGAATGGCAAAACTTTTGTGACACTGGCCGCCGCACTGGCCGCCGCACTAACATTCGCGGTGTTTCAAGCGCTTTTCATTCAAATAAGAGGGTAAAAACCCGCGCAAAAATAAAGGGTTTTACAAACCAGCCATGAACCTCTAATCTGGAGATCACTCTGACTACATTTAAAGAGCCTGAGCATGGAATACAACACCTCTGAACTGTGTGATCTGTTTGCTGATAGTGTCGATGTCGTTGATCCGATTTTTATTAGTTACGGTGGGCGTTTGTCTTATGGCGGTGAAATTACCACCATCAAATGTTACGAAGACAAAGGCTTGATTGACAAAGTGCTGTCGCAACCGGGGAAAGGCAAGGTATTGCTGATTGACGGCGGTGGCTCTACTCGCCGGGCACTAATTGATATGAATACAGCTCGGCTCGCGGTAGAAAACGATTGGGAAGGCATTATCTGCTATGGAAGCGTTAGAGAAGTCGACCAACTCGAAGAGCTCGATTTAGGGATCCATGGTGTTGCATCTATTCCCGTTAATGCGCCTTTTGAGGAAACCGGCGAAGTTGATGTCGCGGTGAATTTTGGGGGTGTGACCTTCTTACCCGAAGATCACATCTATGCTGACAGCACGGGAATTATCTTGTCTCCCGAACCTTTGGATATTGAATAACACTGCGCCTTTATGGCGCAGTAACTGCAACGATAGTTATTTGAATACGTCGTTTAAGTACGCCGCAATTCTCACGCCGGCCATTTGTAGACGGGTTTTTACCTCGGGCAGATGTTCGTACTGATAACTCCAGGACAATTTGTCACCTTCGGGATAGATAGTGTTACGTAAAGTGGCGCTTTCTTTCATCCATTGTTTAGCATCTGTCGTTTGCCAAGCTTTCGCTTGCTCAGGGCTGATCTTTTGTTGCAACCATTGGGTCCATTCGGTGTAAGACAACTGCTGACGATCGATAAGCCCAGAGTCCCATACACGATGCAAATTTGACTCTTCCCAGAAAAACTCCACTTTCACCTGGTTGCCGCCACGATCTGTGCCATTGCCTACATGCAAAGGCTGATGCAAGTCACCGATGATGTGCACGATAAAGTGTAAAGCTAATTGTTTATCCTCGATGCTCGCTTGAGGATTCTGCAAGGTAGCTTTGAACGCCAACAAAGCAGTGTAGGCATCGCCCACATCAGGAGCATGTTCTGCATGGTAATCCACGCCTTGTTCAATGGTCACATAGTGCCAAGGATTGGCGGTTTTTTGCCAAAACTCGGAAGGATCGGAACGCATCTCGTCAGCCAGAGTGGAAATCTCTGCCAAAGATGAATTGGGAAACAAAGCTTGGATTTGCTGTTTGGCGTTGTCCGACAAGTAGTACTCGGCCAGTTGCCCGGTTACTCGATGGCCCACTTGGCCCCAGGCCATGGCTTGAGCACTGCCTAAAAGACCGAGTGTCACGGCGGCAACTTTTGCCAGAGTTATTGTGTAGCGCTTGGATTTCATATCGTTTTTCTCTACTGCACTTATGGCTTATTTGCTGTAGCCCCAGCGGGGCATCAAGGTTTGATCAATTTGTAGATGGTCGAGAATTCTCGCCACCACAAAATCTACTAAATCTTCAATACTCTTGGGTTGATGATAAAACCCAGGAGCAGCAGGCATGATAGTTACGCCCATTTGCGACAAGCGCAACATGTTTTCTAGATGTAAGGTTGAAAGTGGCATCTCCCGAGGCACTAAAATCAACTGTCCCCGTTCTTTCATCACTACATCGGCCGCCCGTTCGATAAGGTTGTCGCTTTTGCCCGTCGCGAAGGCAGACAGACTGCCGGTGGAGCACGGGCAGACCACCATCTGTTTTGGCGCTGCAGAGCCTGAGGCCACGGGCGAGAACCACTCTTCTTTGCCAAACACCTTTATCTGCTCTGGCTTGGCCTGACACAGTTGGCTGAAAAAATCGGTGGCCGCTTCGGTACCGCTGGGGACTTTCACGTCTTCTTCTGTGGCCAATACCACTTTAGCAGCTGAGGAGATCAACAGGAACACCTGACAGTTCGCCGCCACTAGTGTTTGCAAAAGCCTCAGTCCATAGGGTGCACCTGAGGCACCCGTAAATGCGAGGGTAATTTGTCGATCAAATGCCATGTGTTTCCAGTCGCTTAATTAGGGTCTGATGAATGCCACCAAAACCACCGTTACTCATGATCACCACGTGGTCTTGAGGCTTAACCATTTTGATGAGCGTTTCAACAATTTCGTCGATTGAATCGAATCGTTCTGTAGGTACGTGACTCGAACGTACAAGTTCATCCATAGACCAGGAAAGTTGACTCGGTTCGAATAATAACACTTGGTCGGCATCTTGCCATGCTTGTCCGAGTGTTTGTTTATGTACGCCCAACTTCATAGTTGCCGAGCGCGGCTCTAACACCGCGATGATACGTTGCGAGCCGACCTTTTTGCGTAAGCCTGCCAAGGTGGTTTTGATGGCGGTAGGATGATGGGCAAAGTCGTCGTAGACCGTAACTTCATTCACTTTCGCCAACACTTCCATGCGTCGTTTTGCATTGACAAACTCCCCTAATGCCTCGATGGCTACACTGGGTTTCACGCCTGCATGGCGGGCCGCGGCTATGGCCATCACCGCATTATGCATATTGTGCTCGCCAATCAGATTCCATTGCACACAACCCAAAACCTCACCTTCAAATGCGACGTCAAAAGCACTCCCGGCTTGGTCAGTTTGACGGTACTGCCACTGGGTTCCCAAAGCTTGCACTTCACTCCAACAGCCGCGCTTTAAAACGGTTGTAACGTTTTCATCTGCACTGGGTACCAAGGCAAGACCGTTGGAGGGCAAAATACGCATCAAATGATGAAACTGGGTAATGATGGCGTCTAGGTTGGGGAAAATGTCTGCATGGTCGTACTCAAGGTTATTGATCACCAAAGTCCGCGGCCGGTAGTGAACAAACTTGGAGCGCTTATCAAAAAAGGCGCTATCGTATTCGTCAGCTTCAATAACGAAAAACGGCGCATCACCGAGACGGGCGGAGACTGAAAAATTCTCTGGAATGCCACCAATCAAGAATCCGGGTTTTAACCCTGCATACTCTAAAATCCAAGCGATCATACTCGACGTCGACGTCTTGCCATGGGTTCCCGATGCGGCAATCACCCAACGGTCTTGCAGAACATGTTGTGACAACCACTGGGGGCCGCTGGTGTAGGGAATTGTGCTGTTTAACACGGCCTCGACCGCTGGATTACCCCGAGACATCGCGTTGCCAATAACCACCATGTCAGGCTCGGGCGACAACTGAGACGGATCAAAGCCTTGGGTCAGTTCGATGCCCAACTGTTCCAACTGTGTGCTCATCGGAGGATAAACATTGGCATCACTGCCGGTCACGTGATGACCCATGGCTTTTGCCAAAGCTGCGATGCCGCCCATAAAGGTGCCGCAAATACCGAGGATATGAATGTGCATAAAATAGTACGTCGAGAAAAACTGTGCCTAGGTTAGCAGATAACGATTGCTCTGCCCAAGATCACCTTGCGCATTCACTTTAATCATCGAGTCGTTTTGGACTAAACGAGGTTGTGACATCCACAACAGGTAAGGCCAGAGTAGCTTATTTTTTGTTTTAGCTGAGTTTTTCTTTTAACGAGGGTACAATTGCGCTCGACAAAAAAACAATAACAATAAAGACGTCAATAACACTCTACCCTCACACAAATAGACAATAGGTTTTCATTAGAATGAAACGACTCAATTCACAGTTGCAAGAAGATGGCGCTCCAATGGAGCTGATTTTGCTGATACGGACTTTGTTGGCAGGCTGTAAGGAGATCTCCTTCCGTGTCAGCCAAGGCGCATTAGCAGGTGTTCTCGGTTCACTACTGAGTGAAAACGTACAGGGCGAAACACAAAAGAAGCTGGATGTCATTTCCAACCAAATCCTCAAAGACATCCTGAAGGAATCGGGCTACGTAAAAGCCATTTCCTCAGAAGAAGAAGATGATGTGGTCGCGTGTCATCCCGATGGCAAATACCTAGTGAGCTTCGACCCCTTGGATGGTTCATCCAATACCGACATCAACAGCCTCATTGGAACCATATTTTCTATCACTCACGCACCTCAATGGATGGAGCCAGACGACCCGTCTGCTTTCTTACAACCGGGTACGCAAATCGTTGCAGCTGGTTATGTGCTTTACGGGCCTTCGACCATGTTGGCAATGAGCACGGGCCGTGGCACCCACTTGTACACGCTCGACAAAACCCACGGCGGTTTCTTGTTGACCAAACCTAAAATTGAACTGCCTCCGGCTACTAAAGAATTCGCCATAAACAGCTCCAACCAAAGACACTGGGAAGAGCCCATGCAGCACTACGTAGCAGATTTGCTGCTTGGCGATGAAGGCCCGCGCGGCAAGAACTTCAACATGCGCTGGGTTGGCGCTATGGTGGGTGACATTCATCGAGTATTGTCTCGTGGCGGTATTTTTGCCTACCCCTTTGACAAACGTAACCCCAAGATACCGGGCAAACTGCGTTTGTTGTACGAAGCCAACCCCATGTCATTTTTGATTGAACAAGCTGGCGGCGCTGCTTCAACAGGCGAAGGTCGAATTTTGGAAGTCATGCCTAGGGAGATCCACCAACGTATCCCAGTGATCATGGGATCCAAAGAAGAAGTGGAAGCCTGCTTAACCTATTATCAAAAAGACAAAGCCTAAGTACATTGGGCAGTTAGCACGAAGTCGATTGTTATGTTTTTAGACAAACCCACCTTTAGTACCGTTATAGAAAGTACACCGCTGGTATCAATCGACTTGGTGATCACCAATGAAAGAAATGAGGCGCTGTTAGGGCAGCGCCTAAATCGCCCAGCCAAAGGGTTTTGGTTTGTCCCCGGTGGAAGGATTCTGAAAGATGAGTCTCTCGCAAAAGCCTTTATGAGGCTGACTCAGGAAGAGTTGGGCGAATGTTTTTCGATTGAGCAAGCTCAGTTGTTAGGACCGTACGACCATTTCTATGACGATAATGTGTTTGGAGACGAGTTTACCACTCACTATGTCGCCATCGCGTACCAACTAAAAATCACCCGCCCGTTGGAAAATTTACCACTAGACAAGCAGCATCAGGGATATCGTTGGATCCCTATTGAACAATTGCTTGCCAGCGACGAAGTTCACATCCACACCAAGTGGTATTTAGAATAGCCATGCATTTTGTTTGAGATACCAAAGACTAAGAGCAAATCTGTCATCCCGGCGTTCTCACTCCAACTGTCATCCCAACAAAAACAAAACTGTCATCCCGGCAATGCTCTTGGGCCGGGATCTCCTCAAAAGGCTGACTCATCCGAACGAGTGCAAGGCTTTTTGGCCGGGATATGTTGAAACCGGTGGAATGTTGAAAAGATCCCCTCCCAAGAGCGTCGCGGGGATGACAATTCATCAAAAACTATCGGGTGCTGTATCCCGATAGTTTTTGATACAGATTATCAATCTGCGTCTTGTTTTTTTTGCTGCCAATGCGATGATACGAGCATTGTTATTCTGTGTGGCAAACTCATTGTGTTGCGAATCAAATCCGCCCCCAAACTCTTGGCAATTTTGGCCATGAGTGTATTTTTAGTCAGCGCTTGTGGTGTCAAAGGCCCTCTTTATCTACCAAGCGAAACGGACAAAAACCAAACTGCTGATACACCTAAACCGGCTGAAGCTGATCAAGAGAAAACGGAGCAGTAATGGACTATTTTCAATATCAAGACGGTCAACTATGCGCCGAAGATGTGCCAGTCAGTCAGATTGCAGAGCAATTCGGCACGCCCTGTTATGTGTATTCTCGCGCCACTATAGAGCGGCACTGGCATGCCTTTGATCGAGCCGCAGGCAACCACAAGCATCTGATTTGTTATGCGGTGAAGGCCAACTCGAACTTGGGCGTTTTGTCTGTATTGGCCAAGTTAGGCTCCGGCTTTGACATAGTCTCCGGTGGCGAACTTGCGCGAGTCATTGAGGCCGGTGGCGATCCAACCAAAGTGGTTTTTTCAGGCGTCGGCAAAACTCCGCAAGAAATCCGTGATGCGCTCAATTGCAATATTAAATGCTTTAACGTCGAGTCTCCTGCTGAGCTTGCGCGCATCAATAATGTTGCCAAAGAATTAGGGAAGCAGGCCCCCATTTCCATTCGCGTCAATCCCGACGTTGATGCCAAGACCCATCCTTATATTTCAACAGGTCTCAAAGCCAATAAGTTTGGTATATCTCATGAGCAAGCTATTGAAATCTATCAATTAGCTGCCAGCTACGAACACCTCAATATTGTCGGCATGGACTGTCACATTGGTTCACAGTTGACCAACGTCGCGCCGTTTGTGGATGCGTTGGACAGATTACTGCTGATGATCGACCAATTGGCCAACCTTGGCATTCACATCGAGCATCTGGATGTGGGCGGCGGTTTGGGCGTAACCTACTTGGAAGAGACCCCCCCTAGCCCAGATACCTATGTTGAAGCCTTGATGACTCGGATGCGTCAGCGCCCAGAATTAACCCTGATATTTGAGCCGGGGCGGGCCATTATGGCCAATGCTGGCATACTGCTGACCAAAGTCGAGTTCATCAAACAAGGGGAAGAAAAGAATTTTGCCATTGTCGACGCAGCTATGAACGATCTGATTCGACCCGCACTGTACAGCGCTTGGCAAAACATTATTCCTGCCGATAACCAACTTGAGCGTCCCAAAGCACTGTATGACGTTGTCGGACCCATTTGTGAAACGGGGGATTTTCTTGGCAAGGATCGTGAGTTAGCCATCCAAGCAGAAGACTTGTTAGTGGTGCGAAGTGCCGGCGCATATGGTTTTGTGATGGCATCAAACTACAACAGTCGTTGCCGACCTGCGGAAGTTTTGGTGGACAAATCACAAGTTCATTTGGTTCGAGAACGAGAAAAACAAAAAGACCTCTGGAAAGGTGAGCATAAAGTTACGTAATATAGGCGTAACATTTCGCACAGTAGTAAACATGCAAATTCAATTTTCTAAAATGCATGGGTTAGGGAACGATTTTGTGGTGATCGACAACGTCACCCAAAACGTCTTTTTCTCAAAAGACAAGATCAAACAATTGGCGGACCGAAACTTCGGCATCGGCTTCGACCAGATGTTGTTGGTCGAACCCCCTTATGACCCAGAGCAGGATTTTCACTATCGCATTTTTAATGCCGATGGCAGTGAGGTTTCTCAATGTGGTAATGGGGCCCGATGCTTTGCCAAGTTCGTGAAAATGAAAGGCTTGATCAATCGCAACAAGATCGTGGTCAGCACCAAATCGGGTAAAATGGTGTTGTATCTGGAAAAAGACGGACAGGTGACTGTCAACATGGGTAAACCCATTTTTGAGCCCAGTGCCATTCCCTTGAAAGCCAACAAAGAGGAAGGGGTTTATATCATTCGGGAACAAGACCAAACATTCTTTGTTGGGTCTGCGTCCATGGGTAACCCCCATTGTGTCCTTGAGGTGGATGATGTTCAAACGGCAGAGGTGGAGACCATTGGTCCGTTGCTTGAAAAACACGAACGTTTCCCTGATGGGGTCAATGTTGGCTTCATGCAGGTGATCAATCCGAACCATATAAAGTTAAGGGTGTATGAGCGTGGTGCGGGTGAAACCTTGGCATGTGGCAGTGGCGCTTGTGCGGCAGCGGCCATTGGCCAAATTCAGGGAAAACTCGGGAAAGACGTGCAAGTAGACTTACCCGGAGGAAGTTTAAAAATTCGTTGGCAAGGCCGAGATAATGTATTAAAAATGACAGGGCCTGCAGAGCACATTTTTGATGGAACGCTGAATCTATGAGTGATATGTCGATACAAACAAAAATAAAAACCGACATCTTAGACGACCTTGAACACCCCCAAGCGTTAGAAGCTCAAGATATTGCTGACTATCTTGTGAGCCATCCCGACTTTTTTAATCAATACCCTCTACTGCTCACAAAACTGAATATTCCTCACCAGCAAAAAGGCAGCATTTCACTGGTTGAGTTGCAAGCAGAGCAATTGCGTAAAAAGAACCGGCTATTAAGTCACAAACTGAATCAGTTGATCTCTATCGCCAAGCAAAACGAAGAAATTTATCGGGTATACGCAGACTTAAACATCCAACTGCTCAACTGCGGTTACTTAAGCGAAGTGCAAGACGTGTTAGAAGACGTAATGGTGCATAAGCTGAAGCTGTCTGCAGTGGCACTTAAGTCCTTTAATGGGGCACATGCGCTGCCTGAGATACAACGTAAGTTATTCATTGAAAAGCGTTTTAAACAAGAATGCTTCTTCTTCGGTCGTTTAAGTCAACACGAAAAGCAGTTGCTGTTCCGTGATCAAGAAGTGGAATCAGTGGCACTGATGCTACTGGGAGACAAGGGCGAGTTGGGCATTTTAGCCGTCGGCAGCAAAGATCCCAGCCATTTTAATCCAGAAATGGACACGCTGCTCATTACCCAACTGCAACAGTTCTTAAACGTACTACTGCCCAATCTAGCAGGCTACTAGCCATGCAATCTGAACTGCCTCCAGCAATGCAATCGCATCTGGATGCCTTTTTCGATTACTTGCGCTTCGAACGCAATCTGTCCAAACAAACCCTCTCAAGCTACGCACAACAACTTGCCACCATCTGCGAATCTCTGAGCCTATCAGCTTGGTCAGAACTCGATACAGACGAAGTAAAGAGCATATTGAGCCGTGCTCGACGTGCCGGCTTAGCGCCCCGTTCCATTGCTTCGAGATTGTCGGCGCTACGGACGTTTTGTGATTATCTGGTGATGCAAGGGGAATTACCCAGTAACCCCGCCAAAGCCGTGCAATCCCCCAAGCAAGGCCGACCTCTTCCGAAACAACTAAATGTGGACGAAATCAATCAGTTGCTGGAGATCCCACCAGAGACACCACTGGCCATACGGGATCGGGCGATGATGGAACTGACCTACGGGTGTGGTTTGCGGTTGGCTGAGTTAGCGGGGCTAAATGTCAACGATTTTCAGCGCGACGGACAGCTACGTGTTTGGGGTAAAGGCAGCAAGGAGCGTTTGCTACCTGTAGGCAGGACCGCTCAACAATGGCTCGCTCAATGGTTGACGGTACGTCCTGGTTTTGTGGAAGGTGATGACCCCGCGATGTTTTTAAGTAAGCACAAGCGGCGCATCAGCACCCGACAAATTGCCAAGCGCATGAAGCTTTGGGCTAACAAACAGCATCTTGCCCAGTCGGTTAACCCCCATAAGTTGCGACACTCCTATGCCACCCACATGCTGGAATCCAGCGGAGACTTGAGGGCCGTGCAAGAGCTTCTGGGTCATGCTAATTTGTCAACCACCCAAGTCTATACCCACTTGGATTTTCAGCATTTAGCCAAGGTATACGACAACGCCCACCCACGAGCCCGTAAAACCAAATAGCCTTGCAGAGCGTATTAAACCTGAGTCGCAAATAAAGAATGAGTATTCCCAAATGATTTTCCATCGCAGTCTTCAGCCCGTTCGAGCCATTACCTTCGATCTGGATGACACCCTGTACGACAATCATCCATTGATGGTCCAAGCTGAACAGCGTTTGATGGATTTTATGCACCAGCACTACCCCACCAGTCGTTCACTATCCCTTCAGGATTGGCGCGCAATTAAAAAGCAATGGCTAAAACAAAGACCGGAACTTGCCTCAGACATGGGACTGTTGCGGCGTTTAACGCTGCAAAGTGGCTTGATGCAAGCGGGCCTTAGTGAGCAACAAGCCATACCTGCAGCAGAGCAGTGTTTTGAACGCTTTTACTTCTACCGAAGTGACTTTGAAATTAATAAGAACATCCATTCTACTTTGGCAAAGCTCGCATCCCGTGTGCCTTTGGTGGCGATCACTAACGGCAATGTGAACTTGCAACAGATTGGTCTGGATAGCTATTTCAGCGCTTGTTTCAAAGCCAATATTAAGCAGCCTATGAAGCCACACCGATCTATGTTTGACTTAGCTCAACAGCACCTAGGCTTGCCGGCTAAACACATTCTCCATGTGGGGGACAATTTGGAAAAAGACATCATGGGTGCAATGAATGCCGGGTTTCAAAGTGCGTGGCACGCATGTAACCGACCGATGATAATGACTCAGCAGTCCACCACGGTTTTGCCTCATGTAAGCATTTTTGATTTGGCGGAATTGGAGACACTCGTTGTCGAGGCTTAAGTGTCTCCTTAGATTAGTCGTCTAAGGTCTGATTCATGGTCTCGCAGGGGTTTGCGCAACAGGGCACTCCCACCACTTTGGCCGGCACACCCGCTACTGTCACGTGCGGCGGCACTGGATGCAACACGACACTACCTGCACCCACTTTAGAACCCCGGCCGATTTCAATATTGCCAAGAATTTTTGCCCCTGCGCCAACCATCACACCCTGACGAACTTTGGGATGACGATCGCCACTTTCATTGCCTGTACCGCCCAAGGTCACCGACTGGAGAATCGACACATTGTTCTCAACCACCGCCGTTTCACCAATTACAATGCCCGTGGCATGATCGAACATCACTCCTTGTCCAATTTGTGCGCCAGGATGGATGTCGACAGCAAAGACTTCGGAATTACGACTTTGCACAAACAGAGCCAATTCTTTGCGATTTTGGTGCCACAAATAGTGAGACAAACGGTAGGTTTGAATGGCTTGAAAGCCTTTAAAATGCATCAGCACCGTTAAATAGCTGTCTACCGCCGGGTCGCGCTCCAGCACAGCTTGAATGTCGGCGACCGCCGATTCCACCATCGCTGGATTAAGCAAGTAGGCTTGATCAAACACTTCGCGAATGGCGATTGCAGGCATCACCTCATCCTTGATCTTATTTGACAGAATGAAACTCAGCGCCGTTTCAAAGTTATGGTGCGCCAAGATGCATGCATGCACATAGCTGGCGAGTAAGGGTTCGTTTTTAACCACAAGCTGTGCTTCGCGCTTGAGGGTAGTCCAAAAATTTTCAATCGGCATGGTGGTTTCCCATCCTGTTCGGCGGCATGGAATCTGCGAGTATTGGCAAGGCAATCATATCAAGCAGGTCTATGAGTATAGAAATGAAGTTAGAAATTGTCATTTCAATGTTTGGCAGATAAATTTTTCAATCGCAAATCAAATGTATAAAAACACAGTATCAATGCTATACTTGGCGGCCAACGAAAATTGCCAAGTATTGACCCGCTATGGATGTATCCCGACTCCTTGACCAACTCAACGACAAACAACGCGAAGCCGTAGCGGCACCCGCCTCTGATATGCTGGTGTTAGCGGGTGCAGGCAGTGGTAAGACTCGAGTGTTGGTGCATCGGATGGCATGGTTGATGGACGTGGAACGGATCGCGCCTTTTAGTATTTTGGCGGTGACCTTTACCAATAAGGCGGCGCGAGAAATGCGCGGTCGCGTAGAGCGCTTGATGGGTGCGCCAATGAACAGCATGTGGATAGGTACCTTCCACGGTCTAGCCCATCGCTTGTTACGCACCCATTACAAAGAAGCTCGCTTGCCTGAAAATTTTCAGATCCTCGACTCAGACGATCAATATCGCTTGGTGCGACGGGTTTTAAAGGCGATGAATCTGGATGAGAAAAACTGGCAACCTAAGTCCATCCAATGGTACATCAATGGTAATAAAGATGAGGGTCTGCGCCCAGAACACATTGATACCCACGGCGACCCAGCCAAGCAAACCATGAAGCAAATTTATCAGGCCTATCAGCAAACCTGCGATCGGTCAGGCTTGGTAGACTTTGCGGAACTGTTGCTGCGCGCCCATGAATTGTGGCTCAACAACCCGGTTTTGCTGGGTCACTATCAACAACGTTTTCGTGCCATTTTGGTGGACGAGTTCCAAGACACTAACAATATTCAATACGCTTGGTTAAAACTATTGTGCTGCGAATCCAACAACATGATGATTGTTGGCGATGACGATCAGTCTATCTATGGCTGGCGTGGCGCGAATGTCGAGAACATTCAGCACTTTTTGAGAGACTTCCCCCAAGCCAGCACCATTCGCTTGGAACAAAATTACCGCTCCACCGGTAACATTCTCAAAGCGGCAAACGCGGTGATCGACAACAACCAAGGCCGTTTGGGCAAAGAGTTATGGACCCAAGACAGTGACGGCGAGGCCATTTCCCTGTATGCCGGTTTCAATGAGATCGACGAAGCCCGCTTTATCGTTGCTCGGATCAAAGACTGGCATAACCAAGGTGAGGCCTTGTCTGACTGCGCGATTTTGTATCGCAATAATGCCCAGTCACGGGTACTGGAAGAGGCCTTGCTACACGAATCCGTGGCATATCGAATCTATGGGGGCTTGCGCTTCTTCGAACGTCAGGAAATTAAAGATGCGCTGGGCTATATGCGCATGGTTAATCAGCCCATTGACGATGCAGCCTTTGAACGGGTCGTGAATACGCCAACGCGTGGGATTGGTGACAAAACCCTCACCACGGTCAGAGAGTTTGCCCGGGAGCAAGATCTCTCCATGTGGCAAGCCGTGGGTCAAATGCTCAGTGAAAAGCGCCTCTCCGGTCGTGCAGCAACTGCGCTGCAGTCCTTTATCGAGTTGATCCTGAACATGCAATCGCAGATCTCCGAGCTGCCACTGGAAGAGCAAGCCGATTTTATCATCAAACATTCGGGCTTGTTCGCCATGTATCAAGCAGAGAAAGGCGAAAAAGCCCAATCACGGGTCGAAAACTTAGAAGAATTGGTGACCGCCTGTAAGCAGTTTGAAGCACCTGACGAGGCAGAAAACATGTCGCCCATGTCGGCATTTTTAGCCCATGCTTCCCTTGAGGCCGGCGAAACTCAGGCCGACAGTCATCAAGATGCCGTGCAGATGATGACCATTCACTCAGCCAAAGGTTTGGAATTCCCTCTGGTGTTCTTAGCGGGTGTGGAAGAAGGCATGTTCCCCAGCCAAATGAGCCACGAAGAGCCTGGCCGACTCGAAGAAGAACGTCGTCTGTGTTACGTGGGCATGACCCGCGCCATGCAAAAGCTTTACATGACCTACGCGGAAAGTCGTCGACTGTATGGGCAAGACAAATACCATACACCGTCTCGCTTCATCAAAGAAATTCCCAGCAGTTGTATCGAAGAGGTACGTCTGCGCACCACCATCACTCGTCCGGTACAGAATCGCTTTCAACCTGCCACCTCCCATATGGCCTTTGAATCCACCGGTTTTCAATTGGGTCAGCGGGTCATGCATCCGAAATTTGCCGAAGGGACCGTACTCAATTACGAAGGCAGCGGCGAACATGCGCGAGTCGAGGTGAATTTTGACAATGTTGGCTCAAAATGGCTGATGCTGGCTTACGCTAAGCTTGAAAAAATCGGCTAAGCCACAGCCAAGCCCCGTTGTATACTTGCCATAAGAGCGGATTTTGCTACAGTGAAACTACGTATCTCTTTGTAGTAACCCCATGAAATACAAAGTCTTGGTCATCGAGGAAAATTCCCACAGCATGCGGGTGCTCAAGCGTGTTATTGGTAAAGCGCGCCTGCAAGTGGTTGAAACCCATTCTCTGACCGAGGCCAAGTACGTCTTTAGCCATTCCACTCCAGAAGAATTCCTATGCGCCGTGGTGGATTACAACTTGCCGGATGCGCCAGAAGGCGAAGCCATCGACTATGCCATCGACTCCTTTGTGCCCGTGGTGGTGATCACCGATCGCATGGACGATGATGTGCGCGAACACATACTCAGTAAGGCCGTTGTCGATTACATTCCTAAAGAAAATGCTCAAGTATTTGAGTATCTCAGTCGCCTGCTACATCGCTTACGAAAGAATAAGAACACTGGCGTTTTAGTGGTGGATGATTCGCGCATCAGTCGCAACAACATGGTGTCGTTGCTATCACGACATAATTTCATCACCTACAGCGCGTCCAACGCACAACAAGCGATGGATGCCTTAAACGCCCACCCAAACATCAAACTGATGATCACCGATGAGAACATGCCCAAGACCAGCGGCGTAGAGCTAGTGGCGGACGCCAGACGCCTATACGACAAAGATCAATTGGCTATTATTGGGCTGTCTTCGGACCGCAGTTCGGCACTGTTAGCGCGCTTTATCAAAAGCGGCGCAAATGACTACCTCAACAAGCCATTTTGCCATGAAGAGTTTTTCTGCCGGGTGTTACAAAACGTCGAACACATTGAGCAAATTGAAGCTATCCAAAGAGCAGCAAACTCCGATTATTTGACCGGTTTACCCAATCGCAGACATTTTTTCGCACAAGTAGAAAATCAATTTAAACGGGGAGTGAAACGTCAATGTCTGGCGCTGATGGACTTGGACCATTTTAAGTCCATCAATGATAACTATGGTCACGATGGTGGCGATTTGCTGCTTAAAACCGTTGCCCAATTGATGGAAAGCCACTTTGATGAATTCATCATATCACGCTTTGGCGGCGAAGAATTCTGCGTATTTTTCCCTGAAATAGGCATGGACGAGGCGGTCGACCGATTAAATGTGTTTCGCCAAGATCTCAGCCAGAAAACCATCACTTTAGATCAGAGAACCTTTGCCTGTACCATCAGTATTGGTGTGACAGAATTATTCGATGGGAAAATTGAATCGATGCTCAGTGCTGCCGACGCCAACCTGTATCGCGCCAAAGCACAGGGGCGCAATCAAGTTATGAAAGACGAAGACTAGCGCTCAACCAGAATATTACTTACCCGCTTGATTAACCGCTAAACGTGCCATTTTTCGCTGCTGAGAAAAGCCCCGATAGGAATCAAAGCTAAACAGCAACAACGCAAACCAGACAAAACCAAAGGTCACCAGCCGAGCTTCATGCAAAGGCTCGTCATACACCAAGGTTGCCAGTAAAAACATGATGCTAGGGCCGATGTATTGGAAAAAACCCAAGGTGGAGTAGCGAATACGACGAGCCGCGGCGGTAAAGCACAACAAAGGAGCGGTTGTGACCAGTCCAGCACTGATCAAAAGCAGATTGATGGGCCAGGTATTGCTCACCATATTGCTCGCTTCACTGGCAAACATTACCCAATAGACAATAGCAAAAGGCATCATCATGGTGCTTTCGATTAACAGTCCGGGTAAGGAATCCACTGCGACTTGCTTGCGAAGCAGGCCGTACAAACCGAAGCTGCCCGCCAGAATCAGCGCAATCCAAGGCACTTCGCCGTAGGAAAAAATCAAATAGGCGACGCCCACTAGGGCAATCACCACGGCGACTTTTTGCAAATTACGCAGCCTTTCGCCTAAGAAAACCCGACCTAAGAAGACGTTTAACAGCGGATTAATGTAATACCCAAGGCTGGCATCCAATAGATGATCATTGTTGACTGCCCAAATAAACAGTAGCCAGTTAGCGGCTAGCAATACCCCAGAGAACAGCAACACTTGCAACACGCGGGGCGACTTTAATGCCGCTTTGACTTTGCCCACGTTTCCCGCAACCAACACGAGTAACACCAAAACCACCACAGACCACACAATACGATGAATCAAGATTTCAGCTGCGGGCATGTGCATCAAGAATTTAAAATAGATCGGCGCAACGCCCCACATGGAGTAGGCGGCAATCGCAAACAAAACACCGGATTTCGAGCTATTCTCTTGCATGGTAATAAACGGGAGGGTAAACGAACCGCGAGTGTGCGCGAGATAGGACAAAAATGCAATGACTGAGCTATAGCACAAGCAAATAACGCTTCACTCCTCAACAAAGGCCGTTATTTGTTTGCTAATTTGATATCAGCCTTAAACTCAAAGCAAATGCCTTTTATTTATTTGGGTAATTTATCAAACGACACAACCTGCTCTAAATTTTCAGACCAAGTGGGCGCGCTTGCAGTATAAATATGAGCAGTGGGTTTAATGGACAGGTCCTGATCCAAGCTTCCTGCAGGGACAACTAATAAGCTTCCATTCATCTGCACACTGGGCAATGCCGACCCGCACACAGAACAAAAGCATTTTACGTGCCGCGTTTTTGGCAGTTGGAAGGTTTGAACTTTGCTTTCACCAGATTTCCATAGTAGTTTTGCGCCGCTTGAAAACAAATTCGCACCATGAGCTGACCCGGTATCTTTCTGACAGTGCCGACAATGGCAAAGATAAAAACTGTCGAATTCACCGGTTATCTCAAACGCAACAACACCACATAAACATGAACCTGTATAAGTCATTGAATTTACCTTCCTCACCATTCCATTGAATCAAAAACCGCTTTTCGCCAGAAGCGATGCTGCTGTCAGGTGCACATACTGGCTATGTACCTACCTGATAAAGTAACCAAATGAGCGCCAAACGTTATCTTCTTTTTCTAGGGTTAAAGTCTCAGTTGAATTGTCTTTATTTGCAAAAGCGCTGGTAAAGGTAATTACTACGTATTCTCCTTCAGGTGCGCCTGGCAGAGTATTGGTCTGCGTAGATGTTTTTAACTTTCTAGATTCAAGCGCCCCTAGTGGAGTTCTTGCCTGGTTCAAAGCTTGCGTCCACTGCGTGCTAGAAATCTTGTCTTGGAATTGACTAGAAGTGAATGTCCAGCTTTCCTCGAATTGCCCTGCATCTATCATTTCAAGCCATGAATATGCAGCATTTGATTGTTCTTCATCCAATGCATAAACGATGGGGCTTACCAAGATAAAAATTAATAAAAGTACCTTTTTCATAATAAGCATCCTTTTCTTCTATTTACTTTACTAGTTGTAGATTTAACCTTTGCATGAGCATCTAAGTTCACCATCAATTGTTTGCTCAGTGTAGTTTAATGCAGGGCACTGCATCTTAATTTGATTGCATTGAGAACGATTACCCCTAGCGACTTTATTACCTGTAATTGATGACGAGATGACATTACTAACGAGATCGTCAAGCGTCCAGGGTTTGATATCAAGCGCAGTGCATCCCGATAAAGCAATTGATAACAGGACAGCGAATAACATGATCGAAAATTTCTTCATCAGTTAAAATCCTTTTTGGCGCATTACGCTTAACATATGGGGATTTTAGGAGCGCTTTTTCAGCGAGTAAAATTCCCACCATGATGTTTTTGTTATACGCCAACTGCTAAAACTTCAATTAATACAAAACTTATGGCGCACGAAATGGTTAACCAGACAACTGCCGCAAACGCTACAACGTTTCTGTTTTCAAAGTTTGATTTAACCGATGTCGTAATAAATTTAATACCTAGCCCAAATATTCCCAAGCACACAACGATAAACAAGATAAACCCTTGACCGCGAATTGCCGCATCAACAGCTAAAATAGCGAGCGCTGGCAATCCAACAAAGAAAAGCAATTTCTTTAAACGTAAATTTCTCTGAGGGTTGGTCAATTTCATTCTGGCGTATAACGCCGCCAGCATGGGCCGAAAACCAGAGCAATGCGACGGTTTTGGGTCCTTTTGAGTAACTTGTTAGCTCTCGCTGGCACCAAACCATGAATTCGGTTTACGGTAATACAATACCAAGCACAAAATAATTAGTACCACAGGATCTAGTATTGATTGATAAACAATGCTTCCACGAAAGACAAAAATGCCAATATTAATTGCGAAAGCTACAAACATTGCTATTAAGGCAAAGCGAGATTTAAAGAGAATACCAATTAACAAGAAGGAACTAAGAATCGAATAGCTAAATTGATGCACAGGCTCAAAAACGCCCATTAGAGTTGGTTCCACTTTTGAGTAATCCGTACCCCAAAACAATAACCACCAAACAAAGCATTTGCATAAAATCAAAGCAGAAATAATCGTGTAAGGTATTCGGTTTCTCATATTCCCTCAAGAGAGCTAACGCCCAAATAATTCGCCGGAGCGAGATGGCTGCTTTTTTGCCCCGCAAAAAAGAAGACAGCTTGCGGAGGTCGAATTGATTTGTTTGTTATACGATTTTCTAGCCGACACTTAAAATCACCTGATCCTGTGTGTTTTCATGAGTAAGAATAACCCGTTCTTTTAATATGCTTGAAACCCACTTAAGAAAGCGATTAAAACTTGGTATTCATGCTCCCCTACTATGTCACGCGGCGATATATCTAGTTCAATTTCAGTCTCAATGAAAAAGTGGCAATTCACTTGAATTTTATCACTGAGCCAAATAATCAAGGTTGTTGGATCTGTTTCCTGAAGCCTTTTGATTTCTATAAGGTCATTAGGTAATTCAATTGAAACTCCACCATGAGTGAATTCACACCTGTAAACCGATGACCTTACACCCTCAATAAACATTTCCCATAGAGCAGGATCGATCTCTTCGACGTAGATGTCCCTTAGCGATCCATCTGCTCTAAACTCTTCCTTGATTTCACTCCATACTTTCATATTGGTTTCGTATAACACCCCACTAAGGGGCGATAATACATGGGCTAAAATTAGGAACGAAGTGACGCAGCCCATGTGTTAGCGTCCCAGCGAGCGAAGCGAGAGCCTTGAGTGTTTTGTTAGCTGCCTCGCAAAACATCATTTACGCCCCGCTGTTGAGAGTTCATAGATATAGGCATCTACGATTTCATTATTTTCAAGTATCACGGACGTCAGCACACGCTGATAACCATCACCTTCAAAATTATCGAGTGTTTCCCAATGTTTATCTAGTTCCGCGGAACAGAAAAGCAGACCTTCCACTTCTTCACTTTCTGGGTCCAAGATAATTCCGGGAAAACCTAAAGCTGCCCCCCAACCACTAGAAAAGAGCTGACCTCTAACCGTACCTTTTTTCCATGTGCCGTTAATACATTTGAGAATGTGCTCATTTGGCTTGCCGGGTGCTAACGTACCATAAACAAATAGATTCATTACAATTTTACTCTTGGCAGATAACGAGGCTGTAGAAAAAGGCACTTTTGATTCTCCACTTTCCCCAGCCTTTCATAATTTTTTAATGAGCACTACTTTGCCCCGAATAATCAAATTATTCAATTTTCTATGAGCATAATGGAGGTATTTTTCTTTTCGAAGGTGTTTGTTGCGTTGGAGTACTATTTTCGCTGCCTGAGCAGCTTAGTTTGAGGCACTTTTGGGAGTCACTATACTGCTAACTTCCCGTAGTTCTTGAGTTTCTCGATATTGTGGATGAGACAGAATAAGTACCATTGTCCTTGCACTTTCTCTTTGCCTCGCAAGCTAAAGCGATTCAATTTCTTGTTAGTGCCGATGTTGCCAAACACTGGCTCCACCACTGACATCCTGTGACTGTATATCTGTTTGCCTTTGGGGCTGTCGACCCGATGCTTCATCCAATCGGTGTAAGTCGGTGCTCGTGTGTCTGCAAGGCGAAACGACACCTGCCTTCCTGCGCCTTTTCGATGGTCTGCGGCACTGGGATTATGCATACACTGGTGTTTCTTGTCGCAGTGTCGGCATTGCAACAACTTCCCTTCGAAGTACGCGGTTTTCACGCCCCGCTCGTTACAGCGAACACCCCGGAAGCTGAGCAACTCACCCGCTGGACACACACAACGATTGTGTACTGGATCAAAGTCAAATTCGCTGGCCGCAAAGACGCCCTTTGTGCGCACTTTCTTGTCTTGATGGCGTTTGCCGTATTTGTGCTTTTGCTCATCAAACTTCGGGTCACGACTGCGAAATTGGTTGTCCGGGATATACCCATTGATGCCGTTGTCGTGTAGATACCGCATGTTCGCTTCGTTGGCGAAGCCAGTATCCGCTGTGATGATGGTTTGCGATTTGAGAATGTCGTCACTGATGGCCAAGCGTTGAAAGCGACTCTTGAGGGTTTCCAGCACCGGTTGCAAGGTATGATGCTCCTGGCCTTCGCCAAACACCTGTGCATCCACAATGATTTGGTGTTTCTTATCCACCGCTGCCACACCATTGTACCCCTGAATGGTACCTTTACTGGTGGTCATCTTCGCCGATTCATTGTCGGTAATGTTCGATTTCACTTCCTTTGACCGTCTGCCTTTACCCATCCGTGGAGCGGCTTGCTTTAAAAACGCATCTATCTTGTCATGGGCTTGATTTAAGGTGTCGATGGTTTGTGCCGTGCGCTGCTGGCGCACCTCATCGGCCGCTTCGTTTTTGTCCAATTGTTGATGCTCGCGCATCCGATACCGGATCTGGCGCTTAAGCTTGGCCCGCTTTTCTTGCAGCTCTTTAAACGTACCCGACCATTCCTTCGCTGCATTCGATGACATCTTACAACCGTCTATGGCAAACAATTCATTGCCCAACAAGCCCTGAGTGTGGCAAATCAACAGAACCTGTTCAAACACCAGCTCTATCTCCTTTTTACGCTGGCTCACAAACGCGGCAATCGTTGTATAGTGCGGCACGCTGTCGCAACTGAGCGCCTTGAAGATCACGTTGGTCTCACAGCACCACTGAATTTCTCGGCTTGAGGTAATGCCTTTGGAATAGGCAAACAGAATGATTTTCAAAAGCGCGGCTGGGTCGTAGGCAGGACGCCCAGTGGCATCATTCTGATAGCGCGGATAAAACACCGACAAGTCCAGTTTCTCATCAATCAAATGATGAATTGCATGTTCAAAGGTACCGGCTTGCAGTTGGTCAAGGTAGTTGATCACCACCATGGAATTTTGTTGATAATTAAGGGGTTTGAAGCGGGGCATCACCAAGGCTCCTATGCCTATTTGATAACACCTATTGGATCACAAACGATGATCTGTGGGAAGTAAATATTGAACAATATTTGCACTATTTGAGGGTTTTTCTACAGCCTCAACGCTTCACATATGGGGCGCAGGCTTGCTGGCTATACTTGCGCGAAGCGCCAGCCAGCGAGTTTGCGTCCCAATGAGCGTAGCGAATGAACATAATGTGTTTGATACTCATTGAGCCTCCTCCCTATCAGCATAAACAGAGTTTATCCTAATAGGCGACCAAACCGAGGGAGAAAACTCAATGAACTTTTATACTAATACACATCCTTACTATTGTGGAATCGATCTTCATACACGATTACTTTATGTCTGTATTATCGATAATGAAAACAATGTCTTAGTCCACGAAAAAATCGATGACTCACCTGAAAAATTATTAGCGCTGCTAACCCCCTATTTGGGCAATATCGTGGTAGGAGTGGAATGTATGCACTGCTGGTACTGGGTGTCGGATTTCTGTGAAAAGCATAATATCGACTTTATTCCCGGCCATGCGCTTTACATGAAGGCTATTCATGCCGGGAAAACCAAGAATGATAAAATTGACGCACTAAAAATTGCCAAGCTTATTCGCGGCGGTAACTTCCCGTTAGCTCATGCTTATTCAAAAGAACACCGTTCTATTCGCGATGCCCTGCGTCGTCGTACACATATTATGAGAATGAGTGCACAGCTGAAAGCACATGTGTCCAGTACGATTAGTCAATATAACCTTCCCGCTCTGGAGACTCGGTTAAATCTGCAAAATTCACCCGACCGCCAGAAAATGCATCATTTTTTCCCGGATGAAGCCGTACAGAAAAGCATGGATTTAAACCTTAATATCATCAGCACCATGGTGCATGAGCTGTATAAAATCGAACACTATGTAAAAACCCAGGCGCAAACGCATCAAGCTCGTGACTTGCATATTCTCAAGTCGTTTCCAGGGATTGGTAAAATCCTTGCACTGACTATTTTATATGAGGTCGGCGATATTCAACGTTTTCCCTCTGTTCAGAAATTCGCATCCTATTCACGGTTAGTGAAATGCAAAGCGGAGTCAGCGGGAAAGTCTTACGGCACACAAGGCAATAAAATCGGTAATGCACATTTGAAGTGGGCTTTCAGTGAAGCGGCTGTGTTGTACCTGAAAGGCAATGACAACGCCAAGCGCTATCTGGCTAATCTGCAAAAACGCATGAGCAAAGCTAAAGCCTTATCGGCTTTAGCTCATAAAATTGGTCGATGTATTTATTTTATGCTGAAAAATCAACAGGTATTTGATGAAGAACGCTTTTTAAACGGGTAAGTCGCACAGTGGCATGAGCTTTAGCGTCTAACTGGTTAAACGACGAGTATCGTCTTATCGCACAACACTCTGCACTCAGCAGCTTCGATAAGTATACCAACAGCTCAAAACCCGTTGCGTTTGATTAGACATGCCACTGTTGCGCATCATTCCCCTTTTCAGAATTTGCTTACACCTTCACTGAGCCCGGTACTAACTGGCGTAAAGCAGCCACTTAGCTTTGAATAGGACAGAGGAAGGTTAACCGATGAATGTCTAGTGCCGTTGCCAGTCAGATGGAATTGATAAGTGCAACATTAAGAGCCTCTATATGTGTTTGACGTAGGCGATACGCCTAACATCGACCATGACAGACGAAGTAAACGGGTTCTATAAAGGGATAATTATTGATCTTGAAATAGTGGTCAAGGGGCTATCTTTTTTCATTGACAGCCCGGAGGCTCATATGTGTTAGGTTTTTGTCCGAGAAATTGCATTGTTCCTTACAAACTCCTCTGGATCATTCTTAAGTCGATTCATAACTGCTTCAGTAGCTTTACCATTGCACGCCAGAGCATACCGAACAGACGGAGATTCATCGTCAACCAACTTGAACATTAACGACTCTGGTATTTTGCGCTTTCTTGCTACCATTTCGCGCACCTTTTCTTCGGGGTGATCCGCTAGCCTCTCTAAGATTTCTATTGGAACGGTCTTATTTTGCGCAACCCAGAATGACATCTCATTGAACTTCTCCAGCACGTCTAGCCAGACCTCTAATGTTGCTTCGTCATGTGCCGCTCTGGTGTATTCCTCTTGGATTTCACTCTCTCTCAACCTTTTGAATTCTTCTGCGGTGCTAATCATAACTATACGAAACCTAACGGCCCGCATAACGGGCAAAAATACGTAGGCTATAATACCGAGCGAAGCGAGGGGGAGCCTACGTGTTTTTGTCCCAGCGAGCTTGCGAGCGAGTTTATGCGATTGTTAGGTGCTTTTATTGACGTAGCTAGGAACACTGCTTGATTGAAGACGAAACTGTTTGGCAACTTGTTCGATTTCATTTTTATTCCCTATAATTACGCCTTCCATGTAATTGTCCCATTCAAAGGTAAGAATTGTATTATATTTTTTAATTTTTACCTTACCGAAATCTATCCAAGCATCGATTGCGTCGTACTCATAGATCTTTACCCAACCATTACCTAGCAACTGTTCAAGTATTTCATTAAACAAATCTGTCTCGATGTTTTCGATAATGGCTTTATTTAGATACTTATATTTAGCCTTAGTAAATTCTTTCGCAAAAAAACGTACTGGGTTCATTCGGCACCTAACGCTCGTATTTGCGGCGCAGACTTGCTGGCTAAAATTGCGAGGCACGAGCCAAGCCAGCGAGGATGTGTCCGTAACATACGTTTGTTATTGCGCCAACCTTTGAGCTTTCGCGGCTCTGCCGCCACCACGAGTTGACACAACAACATGATTAAAATATTACCCTAAGACTAAACCAACCTTGAACAAAACCACAACCGATATTTCGTGGTCCCCATTGGAGCAATGTTAAGACAACTGGCGCAATCGGTGTGAAGAGCAATCCCGTTTAAACAGCCTTGCCCAATTGGCAAAACAACCACCTGTTTGCTCGGAGATTTGAGCGGAAATCGACTTCTGAATTGGACTAAGCTTTAGAAAAAACCTGCGCTATAACGCCTTGCTCATTTGCGCAGCGGTTGTAGTGGATTTTTGTGCAACAATGAGCGCAGCGAATGCACAAAAAGGACCGTAGACCGCTGCGTCAAATGGAGCAATTTGTTATGCATTTTACAACCCCGAAAATATTTGCTCTACATCGTGGCTACTATATCGATAATTTGAATCTACATTTATGTATATTTGCACGCTACAATCATAGAATAGCCAGAGCAATAAATTGAAGTGCTTACACTTTGACTTACCCTCTTGAGTGCGAGCTTGATATCTGGATTGAAACCTATCATAGGTAAAGACCCAATTTTCACCTGACATAAACGCTTCGATTTTCTCCTTCTCATCTCCATCTGATAGCTCTGCTTCGATTTTCGAAGAAAGCATTTCCGGAGTTTCCACTTCAGATGAAATCGCCTGAACGCTAATTAGAAGAAGAAAGAACATTACTCCTATAGATTTCATACTATCCGACTCAATGATGCATAACGCCGCAACCAACGGCCAAAATTTGATGGCGCATTTGTTGCGCCGTTTGCAATAAATGTGACAACGAGTTTTGGTCCGAATTGTGTTGCTTTGTTAGGTGTATTTATGGCCACTGTGTTTCAAGCCCTTTATATTTACTAATAAGTTCAATGAATTTCTGCTGTGTAGTTTCTGTAGTAAATACATAATCACCCGCTGGAATACCCTCAACTTGAACATCAATTGTGTCAGTCAAACTTGCATCTAGTGTAGAGATTGAAAAAGTGACATTGATATCAGTTAATTTGAAACACGCTCCATGTTCTTCGTTTTCTGAAGAACCATAATATTCTATTTTCCCGAACTCAGAGACAACCGAGTCGATGACACTTTGAACACTCCGACTATGCATTATTTCGGACACCTAACGCCAAGCCAAGGGGCCAATGCGAGTGCTTTGCCGAAGGCAGCGAGTGTTGGTCCCGCCTGCGAAGCAGGCAAACTTTGGCGTTTTGTTAGGTTGCTCAACCTCTATATCTTGGAGCATATAAGAAACCCCACTCATAATCTCTCTCGGAACTTAAAGTGCGTGGTTCGACGCTATTCGGTTCCAAATTGGTTTTACACCAAAATACATCCTTAACAGTAAAACCATTTCGAAAGTCAAAGTCACCGCTAATTTCGAACCATCGTAAATAGCCGTCGATTTTAGTTAAATTTACATTAAACACGTTGTCAGACTCTTCAATAGTGCAGCTAGTATCTTGGATGTAAAGAGCCACGTAAGCTTCGTTATGATCTTTAAGGTCTGCATATTGTTCAGGCAATTCAAACTCAACATGATAGCGATTAGTTTGTCTCGTTCTTGACATTGCTACCAAATGTTTAATTTGCAATCGCAACGGAGCTAATGCTTCGTGGTCTCCCATCAAAGCTTTGCAAATCAATCGATGCTCGAAATCTATCATGGCAACCTAACGCCGCAAGCAACTGCAGCTGTAATGGAGCTTGGTTTTATGCGATGCTTTTCCCGCATAAAACCAAGCGGAGTGTAAGCTGTCAGATTGACTTGCTTTGTTATGAGCCTTTGACATAGACCGCGCTCGTAGCTGGTTCTTTGTAAGTTTGACCCAAGCTATTTAACACCTCATGTGCCATCTTCCTTAAAGTATTAAAGCTATCTCCATTTTTCATATCCTCTATCATTGCCTCGTAATTGGAAGGCAATTCGATATTCTCTAGAGCACAATCAAGCTCTTTGATTTTTTCGGTTTGTTCCTGAGTTACAAGACCGAGCTCGACTACCAAGCTTAAGGTATCAAGGTCCACAGCGTTCAAGACTTCATCGGGAAGGTGAACAAAGTCTGGCAGCGCTCTTTCTTGAACATCAAACTCACTAGCAATTAAGCGTAGGCCTTCAACTAGCTCTTTGTACCAGTAATTGGCAGTTTCTCTTTCAGTGCTCATGGCTCATAACGCTTTAAACAGCGGAAAACGCTCGCGCCTTGGCCGCCTTTTGGCCAGCGGGTGGTTTTGATCTTCCCCCGCAAAAATGGACACCTCCATTTTTTAATTTGCTGCCAACTCAAACTCGGCAGGTGTTTTATATCCTAAGCTCGAATGCAAACGCTGTCTATTGTAGAAGTAATTCAAGTACCCCTTTAACCTAGAGTGCAAGTTTGTTGCTTTATCGAACCTATTCCCTCGAATTAGGTCTGCCTTTAATGAATGAAAAAAGGACTCCACTTCAGCGTTGTCTGTGCAGCATCCAGGACGGTTCATGCTGGCCGTAATATTGTGGCTCGCCAAAAAGGTTTGAACCACATGTGCTCGGTATTCAGCGCCTCTATCTGTATGAAATACAATGGCATTCATGGGTTTTCGTTTTTTCATAGCAAGCTTAAGTGCTTTAAGAGTCAACTTAGTGGTTTTATTGTTCCCAAATGCCCAACCGACAATACGGCGTGAAAACAAATCGATGACGACCGCCAAATAGTGCCAGCTCGTCCCCACCTTCAAGTAGGTTATGTCACCTGACCACTGTTGGTTAATTGCCGTAGGTTTACCGATTTCTTTGCGTCTGTTTTCAATCTCGCTGTAGAAGAGCTTAACCTTTGCAGGCTTGCTGTAAGTCCTCAATGCTCGCGCTTGTAATCCATTTTCCTGCATCAAACGCGCCACACGCTTTCTGCTCGTTCTAACGCCTTCTCGTTTAAGGGCCTGGAATATCCTAGGACTGCCGTACGTTTGATGATTTGCATTAAAGACTCGCTCTATTTGAGATAGCAAATCAATGTCAGAAATAGCACGAGCCGATATTGGACGATTGCACCAAGCATAATAGCCGCTGCGAGAAACCTTCAGCCAAGAGCATAAGTATCTGACGCCTAGCGTTTGCCCGAATCTTTGGATGAATCCAAATCGTTCTGATGTACTTCCGCCAGATACCGTTGCCACTTTTTTAGCAGGTCATTCTCCTGCCTCAAACGTTCGTTTTCTTTTTTGAGCTTTTGAATTGAACCAAGCTCTCTTTTAGTCGGGACTTTACTCATTAATTCATTGCTGCTTTGGTAGCGGGACGTTTGGGAAAATTTACCTTCTCGATATTCTTTACGCCAACGGCTTAGCATTAGCGGGTGAATATCAAGTGCTTGAGCAACATCCTTGGACATTACATCGTTCTGTAAGCTTAGTTCGACTGCCTTAATTTTGAAATCTATCGGATAAAACCATGTCTTTCTTGGTTGTGTATATCGAGGCATTTTGCCCTCCTCATTGTAAAGAGGAGGTGTCCACTAAAACGGGGGAGGAACATTTTCCGATGATTTAACTTGTTATAGGTCTTGTTAATATTGAGCACTGATACCCCATGCCCCAAATGAAAGAGAAGTCACTGCCAGCCCTGCCAGAATTAGCCACTCTTTAGCATTAAGCCCAAATGTTGTTTTAAAAGATGGAACTAATATTTTCCAATAGGGAATGCCTCTTCGTTTCATACTGAAATAGAACAGGAGATTTCCACCTATAAGCCAAGTGGCGGCGAACATGATGATTCCAATTTGGGTTTGTGTAGGCCAGCTTAGGAATGCCTCGATAATAAAATCAAGATCTGGTGGTTTCCTTACATCATGTACTTCACTCATTGGAAAGACCTATAACGCCGCAACCAACGGCCAAAAGTTGATGGCGCATTTGTTGCGCCGTTTGCAATAAATGTGACAGCGAGTTTTGGTCCGAATTGCGTTGCCTTGTTATGCATTGCGTTTCACCTTAGTTACGAACCATGTTTGAAAGCCAATAACACTTAACATAACAACCGATATAGTGAATACAGTCCGCAATATCTCATAGTTTTGTACCCACCATGTACGCAGTTTCGTTAATGGGTGCTGCCAATAAGAATCAATAGCAATGAAATACTCTTCAGTTGACGAAAATGATTCAGAAAACTGCTTAACGTCCGGATGGTAACCCATTACAAAGACAGCTATAGCCATTAATAAGATGATTGTCCCATTCACAACGACCATTGCTTTCTTCATTGTTGGACCTTTGATGCATAACGTTTCTGGTTCACGACCCAGTGCTCTTTGCTGGTGTCGTGTAACAGGTTGTTAAGCGATGGCAAAACAACCATATAAGTTGAGTTCATCTCGGTTGTCCTGACTGCAAATTTAAGCCGAGTATCCGGATCCGGGCACATTGCATAGTTTGACTTCCTTGCTTTAGTGTCTTGCTTTGCCCTTTAGAAACGAGTTTCTGAGGCGACGCAAGACGCTAAAGCGTACACGAAAGTTGAAAACTATTTAACTGTACCAAGGTTCGGTTTTTAGCCTTAGTTTTGATTTCTGTACTTCTTTGGTATCTTGCCCGGCGCTTAACGCCGCCAGAAACTGCCGAAGCGAGATGGCTGCTTTTTTGCGTCTTTTTTGCAGAAAAGAAGACAGCTTGCGGAGGTCAGATTTGCTGGCTTTGTTAAGTGCTGCATTAGTCGAACTCCGTTTCAATGTTTTCATTAGACCAAACATGCTTCCCTTTTGGTTCTGTAATTGACCATGTGCTAAAGATACAGCCGTATGATATTGCGACATCATGCATGAACTCTACCCAGCCCAAATGTTGTTCAGTAGTAAGGTTTACGGCGTATGGCCGCGAAGTGCCACTAATATGCCAATACTCTTCTTTTTTACTGATGGTCATTTCATAGTTTTCACCGAGCTGGTTTTTAATGTCATTTGCACCACCTTCGTCCTGCGTGAAAAAGCTAAAGTCTAGAACCAAATCTGTTTCGCTAGTTATATCATTTTTCTCTAGCTCTAGATTAATAACTTTAGCCTGAGCAAGACGGCGATTCTTTATCCTCTCATGATATTCGTTCCACGTTTTCTGTGCGTCTTGCTCACTCATTATTTTCTCGTCTCCAATTGCAACTCCAGAAAAGAGTAGAGTGCATAAAATGAATTTGGCGATAATCTTCATAGGCACTTAACGCCCAAATATGCGGCGCCCGACGCAGGAGGGGGTCCGGCGCGCGCAGCGCGCAAACATAATTTGCTTGTTACATGTTGGACGGGCCAAGGCTTCTAGTACCTATATTACCCACAAAGCGTCGCGCGTTAACAATCCGGTATCCTAGCATTAGCGGAGCCACCACCAAAAATCCGATTATCAAGACCATATTTCTATAGCTAGTAGCATCGAGGACAACGACCACAATCAGATAAGATAGGCACACCACTGCGAATGATGCTAAGAACCATTTGCTCAGTCTTCTCTCGAGTGTGTCATCGTATGTTTCTACTAGATAGTGCTTGCAGTTCGGACAAATAAGAGATTCCTCCGTCTCTCGCCAGTTCTCGCAAATCCGTTCTCTCTCATCGAATAGGTGAGAACAATTTCCACACTCGTACTTTTGCATAGGCTTACATGTAACGAGGCTGTAGAAAAAGGCACTTTTGATTCTCCACTTTCCCCAGCCTTTCATAATTTTTTAATGAGCACTACTTTGCCCCGAATAATCAAATTATTCAATTTTCTATGAGCATAATGGAGGTATTTTTCTTTTCGAAGGTGTTTGTTGCGTTGGAGTACTATTTTCGCTGCCTGAGCAGCTTAGTTTGAGGCACTTTTGGGAGTCACTATGCTGCTAACTTCCCGTAGTTCTTGAGTTTCTCGATATTGTGGATGAGACAGAATAAGTACCATTGTCCTTGCACTTTCTCTTTGCCTCGCAAGCTAAAGCGATTCAATTTCTTGTTAGTGCCGATGTTGCCAAACACTGGCTCCACCACTGACATCCTGTGACTGTATATCTGTTTGCCTTTGGGGCTGTCGACCCGATGCTTCATCCAATCGGTGTAAGTCGGTGCTCGTGTGTCTGCAAGGCGAAACGACACCTGCCTTCCTGCGCCTTTTCGATGGTCTGCGGCACTGGGATTATGCATACACTGGTGTTTCTTGTCGCAGTGTCGGCATTGCAACAACTTCCCTTCGAAGTACGCGGTTTTCACGCCCCGCTCGTTACAGCGAACACCCCGGAAGCTGAGCAACTCACCCGCTGGACACACACAACGATTGTGTACTGGATCAAAGTCAAATTCGCTGGCCGCAAAGACGCCCTTTGTGCGCACTTTCTTGTCTTGATGGCGTTTGCCGTATTTGTGCTTTTGCTCATCAAACTTCGGGTCACGACTGCGAAATTGGTTGTCCGGGATATACCCATTGATGCCGTTGTCGTGTAGATACCGCATGTTCGCTTCGTTGGCGAAGCCAGTATCCGCTGTGATGATGGTTTGCGATTTGAGAATGTCGTCACTGATGGCCAAGCGTTGAAAGCGACTCTTGAGGGTTTCCAGCACCGGTTGCAAGGTATGATGCTCCTGGCCTTCGCCAAACACCTGTGCATCCACAATGATTTGGTGTTTCTTATCCACCGCTGCCACACCATTGTACCCCTGAATGGTACCTTTACTGGTGGTCATCTTCGCCGATTCATTGTCGGTAATGTTCGATTTCACTTCCTTTGACCGTCTGCCTTTACCCATCCGTGGAGCGGCTTGCTTTAAAAACGCATCTATCTTGTCATGGGCTTGATTTAAGGTGTCGATGGTTTGTGCCGTGCGCTGCTGGCGCACCTCATCGGCCGCTTCGTTTTTGTCCAATTGTTGATGCTCGCGCATCCGATACCGGATCTGGCGCTTAAGCTTGGCCCGCTTTTCTTGCAGCTCTTTAAACGTACCCGACCATTCCTTCGCTGCATTCGATGACATCTTACAACCGTCTATGGCAAACAATTCATTGCCCAACAAGCCCTGAGTGTGGCAAATCAACAGAACCTGTTCAAACACCAGCTCTATCTCCTTTTTACGCTGGCTCACAAACGCGGCAATCGTTGTATAGTGCGGCACGCTGTCGCAACTGAGCGCCTTGAAGATCACGTTGGTCTCACAGCACCACTGAATTTCTCGGCTTGAGGTAAAGCCTTTGGAATAGGCAAACAGAATGATTTTCAAAAGCGCGGCTGGGTCGTAGGCAGGACGCCCAGTGGCATCATTCTGATAGCGCGGATAAAACACCGACAAGTCCAGTTTCTCATCAATCAAATGATGAATTGCATGTTCAAAGGTACCGGCTTGCAGTTGGTCAAGGTAGTTGATCACCACCATGGAATTTTGTTGATAATTAAGGGGTTTGAAGCGGGGCATCACCAAGGCTCCTATGCCTATTTGATAACACCTATTGGATCACAAACGATGATCTGTGGGAAGTAAATATTGAACAATATTTGCACTATTTGAGGGTTTTTCTACAGCCTCAACGCCGCAACCAACGGCCAAAATTTGATGGCGCATTTGTTGCGCCGTTTGCAATAAATGTGACAACGAGTTTTGGTCCGAATTGCGTTGCCTTGTTATATTTCATTGCCGCTTACTTCCTTGTTCTGCGAAGTAACACAAACAAGTAGATGATCAAAATACCAGCAGAAACACTGCCTACTGTTTTTTGGAAATCAAGAGAAGCCTTTAAGATCAGGTTTTTGCTTTCAATTAGTGTTTGTTGAGATTTGAATAGCTCAGCCAACGCAGTGTTTCCTTGAGTTTCAGATAGAATTTTTTCGTATACTGCTTCTTGATCTATGGATTTCTCAGCACTCGGACTAATGTAAAAGGCAATAAACACTTGTAAGAGAGCCAGAAAAACGACCCAAGTGATAGGGTTACTGTAAAAAAACTTCAGTGTTTTCATAAATCCCTTTTGAAATATAACGCCCGTAGCAGGCGCATTTATGTAGGTGATTGTTTTGTGCCAGCGTAGCGCCCGGCACAAGACAAGCGCCGGAATAAATGTCGACCTGACTACGTTTGTTAAGCAACTGGTTGAGATGGGCCACTTTTACCTGCCGAATAATACCCGTCATTGAGTAAATTGATAACATTTTGTACCGCCCACTCTAGCTCGTCCTGGTTGCACCAATACTCCGCTATTTTTCCGAACTCGTTATACGAAGACTGATTGAAACCGTCTTCGATATCGTTAAACCAAACGACCGATGAACCAACAATAGCTACCACCCAAAAACCACCACCAAGTTCACCGTAGGTTTTCTCTTCCCACTTCTGAGGGTGGATTTTAATAATTTCCCAGATCTTAGTTTGCTCTGGGGTCATACGATCACAGCCAGAATTAATTCTGTCCCAAAGGTCTGCTTCTGATATAGGTTTCCAGCTCATAGTATTCGGTGCTTAACGTTTCTGGTTCACGACCCAGTGCTCTTTGCTGGTGTCGTGTAACAGGTTGTTAAGCGATGGCAAAACAACCATATAAGTTGAGTTCATCTCGGTTGTCCTGACTGCAAATTTAAGCCGAGTATCCGGATCCGGGCACATTGCATAGTTTGACTTCCTTGCTTTAGTGTCTTGCTTTGCCCTTTAGAAACGAGTTTCTGAGGCGACGCAAGACGCTAAAGCGTACACGAAAGTTGAAAACTATTTAACTGTACCAAGGTTCGGTTTTTAGCCTTAGTTTTGATTTCTGTACTTCTTTGGTATCTTGCCCGGCGCTTAACGCCCAGCTCACCGCGCGTAGTAATGTTGGCGACTTTACTGCGTGTTTTTGCAGGAAAGGTGCAAACATTGCGGAGTCCGGTGGAGCTGTTTGTTATGTGATTATTTTTGCTCATGGTACTCAAGGCTTATTAATACTTCGCTTGGACTAATGTCATAGCCGGTTGCATTTGAACCTGACCAGTTTATACCTACATTAAATTTGTCTTTTGTGAGACCAGCCAGCCACCGCTCTTTGAATACCTTTAACTCCAGTTCAACTGGCACGAAACCCTTGTACGCAGGAACGTTTTGAATAACGGTTTGCGCACGACTTTGTGAGGACCAAAATGGCATTGCGCGGACGCCACTTTCGCCAATTGGTGCGGGAAAACCACTTTCATCTTTGATTGCCCAAACAATGCCGCTTTCTGAAACTTCTTTGGAAAAGGCTGTTGCTTGTGCTGCGGATTGACTCACTCAGTACTCCATAGTTTTCACATAACGTTCGACTATGGTGCGCAGTGGCGCAGCCGCTGTGTCACAGCCAAACTTGTTTGGCGGCATAAGTCGCTTGTTATACGCTAAATCTTGAACCATAAAACTTCCACCTTTTCGCCTTCGGAATATGGCTCTATAGTTAGAGAAAACTGCTCGTTATTTTTTGGCTTCAAGTGCCCTTCGTAAGCCTCATATTTATCGTATGTTCGGTGAATTAATTTAAACATATCTAAAAAAGGATATTCTGTTCTCAGTACAAGTCCAAATGCTGTGGTAGCCCCGCCATTTGTGCGATACAAAACATAGCTTTTGTTCTCGAAATTCAACCTTTCAATTTCTTCAAATGAAAAGTCAACGCCAGATGCACCAATTTCCTGATAGTCTCCATAAGAAAATAATCCAATAAAATAACAAAACAGAGATAAACCTAACACAGCAATGATACCAGTTAGTTTATACCAATTTTGCTTGATACAAATTATTGACCATAGAAAAGCCGTAGTTGGAAGTAAGATACACAAGACAGTAACAAACAAGTAATCATATTGGCGCTCAATAAATCTAAATTCATATGGAAAATCAATAATATTCAGCACACAAACAAGAGCTGTGGAAGCAAATAAAAATGAGATAATACTTCTTAGTTTTTTCTTCAACGACATGAACTCATTCTGGCGTATAACGCCGCAAGCAACTGCAGCTGTAATGGAGCTTGGTTTTATGCGATGCTTTTCCCGCATAAAACCAAGCGGAGTGTAAGCTGTCAGATTGACTTGCTTTGTTATGAGCCTTTGACATAGACCGCGCTCGTAGCTGGTTCTTTGTAAGTTTGACCCAAGCTATTTAACACCTCATGTGCCATCTTCCTTAAAGTATTAAAGCTATCTCCATTTTTCATATCCTCTATCATTGCCTCGTAATTGGAAGGCAATTCGATATTCTCTAGAGCACAATCAAGCTCTTTGATTTTTTCGGTTTGTTCCTGAGTTACAAGACCGAGCTCGACTACCAAGCTTAAGGTATCAAGGTCCACAGCGTTCAAGACTTCATCGGGAAGGTGAACAAAGTCTGGCAGCGCTCTTTCTTGAACATCAAACTCACTAGCAATTAAGCGTAGGCCTTCAACTAGAACTTTGTACCAGTAATTGGCAGTTTCTCTTTCAGTGCTCATGGCTCATAACGCCGCCAGCAGCGGCACAAAAATGTTGGCGCTTTTGTTGCGCCGTTTGCAAGAAAAGTGACAGCGAGTTTGTGTCCGTCACTGACTGGCCTTGTTATGTTTTGAGTTACTATAAACACTTGGCAATCCCTCTTTCCTTCGCAACAGCTTGCAAGTATTCGATTGATTGCTCGTTAGTTGGCTTTAAAATTTCGCAATGCGCGAGTTCCATTTCTTCATGGGTTACCTCATAGCCAACTACGTGATAACAACCTCCGGCTATATTTTCACCTCGCCCTTCCTCTATACATTTAGACACTGCTTTGTAAAAAAAGTGAGCGCTAGTCGCCTTTATACATGATCTATAAGATTCACGGATTTCTTTGGTAACTTCCGAGCGCAGCTTTATATATTCAGGAGTAAAGTCACAAGCTAGTGCACTGAAGTTCAAAATAAGTAAAGGGATTACAAGTATTCTCATAGAAACATAACACCTACTTAAGCGGTTAAAATTGCTCTTTATTTTTATCCGCTTCAAGCTTTTGTTATATGCCATTCTACAAACCATCCACTGTTTTAGTTACTTTTATGTTGGCTAAACTTCCGTCTTTATTGAAGTACCATGAGGCTGATACAACAGTAGGAAGCACAATAAGAGTAGAAACGTGAGTACCTAACTCATAAGTTAAAAAGAAACCACTTTCTAGTGTGGATAAATCCATTGTGTTGTTTATACCCAAAGACTTCCAACCTTTCTCATCTAATTCTGCTTGCCCTTTAAACAAAAACGACTGCTTACCAAATTCACTATTTAGTATATTAGCGACACTAATATGATTAGTGCCGATTGGCGTTAAGACTTCTAACTCTTCCTGAATTTCAGATACGTCAAAAAAGACATATCTGCATCCAGGCAGTGAAAAAAACAAAATTAAAAAAATAACCAATATCAGAGAGACAAGTGAGAGTTTTCTCATGGCATATAACGCTTCGTATTTGCGGCGCAGACTTGCTGGCTAAAATTGCGAGGCACGAGCCAAGCCAGCGAGGATGTGTCCGTAACATACGTTTGTTATTGCGCCAACCTTTGAGCTTTCGCGGCTTTGCCGCCACCACGAGTTGACACAACAACATGATTAAAATTATTACCCTAAGACTAAACCAACCTTGAACAAAACAACAACTGCTTTTTGACTGTTACATTGAACTGATGTTGATAAAAGTGGCGTGACCGGTGAGAAGAGCAACAAGTGGTCAACGACCTAGGACGATTGCTAAAAGGTGAGCAGTCTTGGTCGAAGAGGGATGTTGAAAAACTACTTTGGATTAACCTGAAATAGAAAGGGACAAAGCGCTATAACAGCTTATTAAATTGGGTTCACTGTAACACGCTGGGTGTTTCATTCAAAAAAATCTGGGAAGCCCCCTAGTTACAACAGCTTACTGCGTTTTGTGAGTGTATTTCCATTAAAATGATTGAGTGTTACTGGGCGGGCTCTTTAAGAACTGAGTAAATTTTTTCTTTATTTCTTTTAAATCATTTGGTTAGCGGTTTTTGGTTGTTATTTTTTGTTGTTAGTGGGAAGTCTCTTTAAAACCGGCCTCTATTTTCCGCTATCCCTCTGCGCATTCCGTGTTCGTGCGATTATTTTGGTTGTGAAAAGTGTAGTTAGTGCGACTTCATTGTAATCGCTGGTTTAAAACTGTACCTAATCCCGTACCCTGCTTAGGATTTTTATTGCCTAATCTGGTTTTATCATAGGAGTTATTGTGCGCTCACAGTAACAAAATTAGCTCAAAAAGGGAGTTTTTGGCTATGGGGCAGAGCCCATTTTTGGAAAAAATTCGCAGTATCATGCGTACCAAACATTATTCACTGCAGACAGAAAAAACCTACCTGCTGTGGATTAAGCGTTTTATTTTGTTTAACAAAAAACGGCATCCGGGGGAGCTGGGTGAGCAGGAAGTCACAAACTTTTTAACCTATCTTGCGGTTAAGCGACAGGTAACCGCTTCAACGCAGAATCTCGCATTATGCGCCTTGGTGTTTTTGTATCGACATGGATTTAATCGGGAGCTGACCCTTTTACCCGACACGGTTCGCGCCAGAGCTCCCAAGCGAGTTCCCACAGTTTTAAGTCATGATGAAGCCATGAAAATCATCAGCAAGATGAACGAAAAATACCAACTGATGTTTTCGTTACTCTATGGTTGTGGTTTGCGCAAAGCTGAGTTGCTCAGGCTTCGTGTGAAAGACATCGATTTTGCAACCAAAAGCGTTTTTGTGTTCCGAGGCAAAGGCAGAAAAGACCGAGTGACCATGCTCCCCAACAACGCTGTCGAAGGATTGAAAAAACAGATTCAGATTGTACGGGACATTCATCAGCGGGATCTTGCCGAAGGTGGCGGCGAAACCAGTCTGCCTGCGAGTTTGGCAAGAAAGTATCCATACGCCATTAGGGAGTTCAAGTGGCAATACCTTTTTCCGTCCACGGTGAGATGCCAACATCCCATTGATGGCTATTTTTGTCGCCATCATTTGCATTGGACTGCATTGACGAAAGTCTTGCGGGTCGCGGTTAAAGAATCAGGCATCGACAAGCATGTGACGGCTCATACTTTCAGACATTCCTTTGCCACCCAACTACTGCTCTCTGGTGCTGACATCAGAACAGTACAAGAATTGATGGGCCACAGCGATTTGCGCACCACCCAAATCTACACTCATGTGATTGGGCAGCACTCGTCGGGTACCTTCAGCCCATTGGATCGCTAAGCTTTTTGGACAGAAAAAAGACGGTTTTAGTTGCACCATGAAACACCGACACGCACCACCAAGTCAGCCCGCGCCCCGGCATCAATTATTGTAAGCGAGTATTCACTTTAAAAACTGAATGCTCAGGGGGTACACCCAGACTTGCCCCTCGTTGGCTTTGATCGCAGCGATGATTGCAAAAATGAAATTGAGAACAGCCAAGACGATAAGCCCAATAATGCCAACAAAAACAAAGACCAAAATAGAACAGACAATGGAGTAGATGAACAGACTGATCAACCAGTTCACCGTAACCTTACCATGCAAATTGATTTGTTCGTTTTTGTCTTTATTGGTTGCCCACATCACAATCGGCAAGATAAATCCTAAGCCGGGTGCAATGATGCTGGTAAGTTGACTTAAATGCAGCAACATACAGTAAGTATTGAGCGGCATGCCCCAATATTCGTTGTTCTCACTATTCATCTGAATTTCCTTATTTTTCTGTAAAAAAGCGCGCTCACTGTAAACGGCAAGTGTTCATTGCTTTACTGGGATGGTTTCTAATGACCGAGACTCATTATCCAGTATTGGCCTGTCCACCAGCGTCACCATACGCACTACAATGATCGATAAACTGAATAATCGCAAGGGGCTGGGCGCTATCAAGTGCCACCCCCAAAGTACAGGAGTAAAAAGGGTGTTCCTATGCGGACTCACAAAGTTTGAACAAGTGACAAGAACACCACTGGATGCCAGTAAGCCAATGCCTTCATTTGCCCATTTCAGTCCGGTGCTCGATACACCTTTTTAACGTTGGCTGGGTCCGCCGCAGGTTTGCCGAGCTTTTCCAAACCCATGTAATACAACTGAGCCACCATCGAAGGCACACCATCTTGTTTGCACATCGAGCGAAACAGCTTGTCAGCTTTATCTTTATAGTCAGCCGTTTTTAACTTGCGGTTTCGCATCAACTGGTAAAAAGCGTCATGAACCAAGGAAGCGCGAAGGTTTTCGTCAGTGTCGACCACGGGTCCTGAAGTACCGTCCCAGGCATAGCCTTTTTTCACGGTCATGTGGCCCGTTTTGTCTAAGGCAATATAGTCGGTGTCGATGTCGTCAACGGGTTTGATTTTGCTATCAATGTGGTAATCCTCCACCAATTGATATTTATAACCTGCTTTGTATTGAATGAATGGGTCGGTCATTGTGGCTGCTCCTGCCTATTTTCTCCTTTTTTAGCGTAGGCGCTTTTTGCCAATACACAAATCCTTGCGTTTATTCATCCGTCCATTTGCCATAGGTTTGCATCATGGTAAAGGCAAAAGCGGTCGCAAATGCGGTCTCTTGAAAGACTTTTAATCCGGTTTCTGCAAAAGGAATATGAATCGGATTACGTTTGAGTGACGCTTTCATGTCGGTTGCGGTAAGAATGTGTACATTTAATGCTTCAATGAGCTCGATCGCCGCTTCCATTTTGAAGCCCGCAGCGCTGCCGGCAAATTTACCCTTGGCAGGACGCTCTTTGATCGCCACCGTATCGATTTTGTAATCTTCCATCAATTTGGCAAACGCGAATTGAAATTTACGCAATTCCTCGGCATCACCCTGTTTGCTGAAAACCAGCTTTCTGGCCCGGCATTCGGGTATGTGGAATACGCCCTTATCTAAGGTCAACAAACACAAATTGGCTTCACTGCCTTTGATTTCAACACCACATACTTTCATTTTTTGTATCCAACATTCTCTTTTTGAAGTCGCCTATAATACCTCAATCCATCTCTTTGCAGTAGAACTTATGTTCCAATCTGCTCTCTTGCGAGCGGCAAATAAAAGCATTGATCCAAGACGTGCATTATAGCAATCTTACCGGAATCAACTTGGGTGCATCATGACGGTAAAATTGAACAGTATGGTATGGTTAAAACGCGCAATTGCGATTGCCGTGCTGTTGATTTTAGGTTTGTCTTCTAAAAACCTGTTTTTATGGTTACAGGGTGAGGGAGCAAATCAATATCAATTTGAATTGACTCTTCCTGCCTCCGAAGAGCTCAGCCAACAACAAAAACTACCTAATGCATCAGCAGTCGAAAAAGTCTTTGTTACCGGCTTTTTTTCCGATTGGTCATCTAGCCATCCCCGCTATGAAATGGAGCAACAGGAGCAAAACCGTTGGCGGCTGACCGCTGAATTGCCGCCCGGTGATGTGCAGTACAAATTTGTTGTTCATTTAAAGCATTCGGGAGGCCACGTTTGGATAGCCGATCCGCGGAATCCGAATCAAACCAGCGATTCCCACGGCGGTTTTAATTCTGTATTAGAGCGCGCCGACTTTTCCTTTTATCAATTTATTTTGCAGGCTTTGTTTATTGGGTTGGCTTGTTATTTGTCGCTGTATTATTTGCTGCACTACTTTCTAACACGCCTGCTCACCCACAAAACGCCGCTGTCGCGCAAGATTTTATTCGGCGCAATGGTGATCATTCTGGCTTCTAACTTCTTGCAGATCAGCTATCAGCTCCATTCCAACAAAGAAATGGTGAAACAGGGCATTCTAGATTCTATCCATATGGTGCATCTACTGTTTGCTTCGCAAATGGACCATCCCTTTGACCCACAGAATAAGGCGCTGGCGCAGCAATTACTCACGGATTACTTCTGGCAAGCCAAGACTCGAGTTGAGGCAAATCAAGTTTCAATGCTGCAAATCACATTGTCTGACATCGCCATTTTCGACGCCGCATTGCAGCCACTTTGGGTCCAAAACCGTCAACAAAATCACGAATTGCAGGCCCGACGTGCAAGGGACAGCGGTTTCTCTTCGACCGATGAATATTATTTCCACGGCATCTTTGGCCCGGTAGTGCAAAAAGCACAACAACCGGTATCAACCGTACCGTATTTCACTGGATCCTTGTCACCCCAAGCGCAAACCATTGAAACCCCAGAGACCCAACTCGCCCGCACTTTGTTGGGCTTCAATACCCTGTTGGTTCCCTTTCGTGACGAATCTGGATTGGTGGGTTATTACGGCGCGGCCGTGCAGGTGAAGCTCTACGGCTATCTGCTTGGCCGCAATCTTCTTATTAGCCTTTTCTTGGTGCTCATCACTATGGTAATGAGTTACTTTTTGCTTAGCGCAGTGGGGCGACTGTTTACCGACAATTTATACAAGTTGACTCGCTGGACGCAAAAAATCAATGCTGGCAACTTTGACTCTGTCGTTACCATTGATACTCAAGATGAGCTGCAAGAACTGGCAGAAAACTTTGATCAGATGCAACATTCGTTGCGACAAAGCTTCGAGAAAATAGAGCAGCAAAACACGAAATTGAATAAAGCCGCCTATCAAGATCTTGCCACCGGCTTGGCGAATAGACGAATGTTGTTGAGAGACCTCAATTATGTTCACAGCGGCTCTTTGATCGTACTCGAATGGGTAGAATATGAGCAAATGACCCAATTGCTTGGCGATGATGTGTCCTTGCAACTCATCCAAACGATTTTGGAGCGACTCCGCAGTGTACTCGACCAATACGGACTCGTTCAGCTTTATCGTATTGCGCCCAACCAGCTTTGCGTGGTGTCTTCAATCAGCGAACCTCAGGCGCTGACTGAGCTCGCACAAGCCTGCTTGGATGCCATTGGAAAAGATGCGTTAACAATTTCCAGAATCGCTTTAAATGTATCAATGGTTGCGGGCATTTGCAGCGCACTCCACCTATTCGATGAAGCTCAAATCCAACTAAAAAGAGCCCTTGCCGCGCTGGCATTAGCCAAGCAACATAGTCGAGCTATCGAGCACTATTCACCGGAATTGGACCGAGATGCGTCGCTGCAACTTAATCTCAGAAAAGTAGAGCAGATCCGAGACGCCATTTCTCAAAACCGAGTGCTCTCGTACTATCAACCCATAGTCGATTGCCTATCGGGGCAGATAAAAGCCTATGAATGCTTAGTGCGAATTCGTGAACCTGACGGCTCTATTGTGCCACCGAGTGAATTTCTCGACGCGGCGAAAGGGTCGGGATTGTATCAATCCATCAGCCAGTGGATGTTGAAGAACTGTGTAGAACAGTTGTATTTGGTTCCTTGTGAACTTACGGTAAATTTGTCCGCTATCGACGTCAATAATCCGCAAAGCCGTGACTACATTCTCAACTTATTGCACGATAATCCGCTGGTTGCCGAGCGTTTGACGCTGGAAATCACCGAAACGGATTCCATTGATGACTATCCAAAAATGAAAGGGTTTTTGGATAAGGTCAACGCCCTCGGCTGTCAAATTGCATTGGATGATTTCGGCGCAGGGTACTCAAATTTCACCCACTTGCTGAGTCTGAATATTGATTACATCAAAATTGATGGTTCGCTGATCAAAGCCCTCGACAACGACGTCAATGCCTTACAAATGACCCGGGCGATTGTCGAGTGTGCTCGAGCACTCAATATCAAAACCGTCGCTGAGTTTGTCCACAATGAAAAAATTCACCAAATTGTCCGCTCACTGGGCATCGACTTATGCCAGGGCTATTATTTCGGTGCGCCAGAGGTCAACATACGATGAGCAAATCAGACAAATCCAAAGGAACTGAGGTCCCCACCGGGAAATTTTCTCGAATGAGTCAGCTGGGCTCCATGGCGTCCAAAATTGCGGGCAACATGTTGATGGACGGATTGCAAGAGTGGAGCAAGGGCAACAAACCTAAGGTTAAAGATTTATTACTCACGCCGGGCAATATGCTCAAAGTTGCCGACCAATTGGCCAAAATGCGCGGGGCGGCAATGAAAGTGGGTCAGTTGATTTCGATGGATGCCGGTGATTTGTTGCCACCTGAGCTTGCCGACATTTTGGCTCGACTGCGCTCCGATGCAGCGCCCATGCCCAAAGAAACGGTCGAAGAAAGGCTTGCCGCCTTCTGGGGCCCTAAATGGCGACAAGAGTTTATTCAGTTTTCCGAGCAACCGATTGCAGCCGCGTCAATTGGCCAAGTGCACAAAGGCGTGACACGGGATCTCAAACGCGTAGCGGTAAAGATCCAGTATCCGGGTATTCGCCAGAGTATCGACAGTGACGTAGACAATGTTGCCATTCTGATCAAAATGTCTGGGCTGTTACCAAAAAATTTGAATATCAAGCCTTTGCTCGCCGAAGCAAAAAAGCAATTGCACGAAGAGGCAGACTACCTGCGCGAAGCTGAACAACTGCAACGGTTCGGTGAGTTACTGGCCGATGATGAGTGTTTTTTGCTGCCAAAGGTCTACCCCGAGATGAGCAGCAACGAAGTGCTGGTGATGGAATACATGGATGGCGAGCCCATTGAGCAGCTTGCAAATGCTGAACAATCAGTTCGAGACGCGGCCATTCACGATTTGTTTCGACTGTTTTTTGCCGAGTTGTTCGATTATCAGTTGATGCAGACTGATCCCAATTACGCCAACTTTCTCTTTGACCAAGACAGTCAAAAGCTTGTGCTATTGGATTTCGGTGCCACCCGTGCCATACCGATGGAGTTGGCGAGTGGTTACTTACAAATGATGCGCGCCGCACAAAAACAAGATAGCCAAGGGGTCTGGGACGCGGCCTTGTCGATTGGTTTGATTAACCCCGATCTACCCAGCGAGGTACAGCAGCAAATTACCTATTTGTGCATGCTAGCCTGTGAACCTTTGTATTTACCCGCCCCTTATGACTTTGCTACATCGGATCTGGCAATGCGTCTGCAAGAACAGGGGTTTGCTTTGGGCATGGACAGAGCTTACGCCCATACGCCACCAGCGGATTGCATTTTCATCCACCGTAAGTTGGGTGGGCTGTTTTTACTGGCTCTCAAGCTTAAAGCAAATGTGGATTTCACTGCGTTGTTTGCGCCGTATCAATAAAAACCGCTGAATTACAGACCATACTTTGGGCTCATCTTGCTTAGCTGAACTACAGTTAAGTGACAGTCCATCGATGGGAGGGTTAATTTGGCTACTATTCAATTTTGGGGCGCAGCACAAGAAGTGACTGGTTCATGTCATATGCTTGAAGCTCAGGGTTTAGGTCGTGTTCTGCTCGATTGTGGCATGCGCCAAGGCTCCGACATCCATAAAAGTAATGAGCGATTCCGCTTTAGCCCCCACGACGTGGACGCGGTTATTTTGTCCCACGCCCATTTGGATCATTCCGGCAGTCTGCCGAGATTGGTACATGAAGGATTTAATGGCCCAATCTATTGCACCGATGCCACTGCCGACTTACTGCCCATTATGTTGCTCGACGCCTGGGGCTTGTACCAACGAGATTTGGAGAAAGACAATTTATCCCGCCGCAGGAAAAACAAGCCAGAGCTAGAAGCCCTTTACACTGAAGAAGACGTAAGAGCCGTATTCCAATTGATTGTGGCCAAATCTTATGATCACCCCTTTACTGTTGGCGATTCGGCTCAAGTGTGTTTCTTTGATGCCGGACACATTCTCGGCTCGGCCATTGTGCAAGTGCAATTTCAAGAGAAGGGACAGCGGAAAACCTTGGTCTTCTCTGGTGATCTAGGCAAAAAAGACACGGTATTAATGAACGATCCTTTCCAAATTTCCCAAGCCGATGTGGTGCTGATGGAGGGCACCTATGGCGATCGAGAACACAAAAACGCCGGTGATACTAAACAGCAATTTTGCGATGTATTGCATCAAGCCTGGGAGCGAGGCGGTAATGTGCTGATCCCCGCCTTCGCTGTGGGTCGCACTCAAGAGTTGTTGCATTATTTGGCTTTGCTCCATCGTCAAGGTGAATTAGACAACTGGCAGATTTTCCTCGACAGCCCCATGGCCATTGAAGTGACTAAGGTATTTGATGATTATTTAAATACCCTCAATCAACAGGATTTGGCCAAGGTAAATCGAAACGATTCGATTCCTTTGGAAAAGCGCTTGCCGAACTTACACTTGACCGTTTCTCCGGAACAATCCATGGCCATCAATAATGTAAAAAACGGTGCCATCATTATTGCCGGTTCAGGCATGTGCAACGGCGGTCGTATCCGCCATCATTTCAAACAGCGCATTTGGGAGTCACGGAACACCTTATTGTTTGTTGGGTTCCAAGCGCAGGGCACGCTTGGTCGTATTCTGGTAGACGGCATTAAAACCATCAAATTATTCGGTGAACAATATGCGGTGCGCGCTCAAATCGAAACCATTGGCGGATTTTCCGCTCACGCTGGACAAAGCGAGTTGATTGAATGGGTCAGCGCCATTGACGGTCAGCCCAGCGTTATCTTGGTCCACGGTGAAGCCAATGCCTTGGATGCCTTGAGCGACGCTCTATGGCAACGGAAGCAAATTTGTGCGCAGATCCCTTATTTGGGTCAAAAACGGATCATTTGACGAAAGGGAAAGGCCGGTAGGTTGTCGCCATTGTACAAGTTACCTTCACTGAAATCGGCCCATGCGTAGCGCAAAGCATGGCTGGTTTGAGAACCTTCATGCCAGACAAACACGGTTTCACCTTCGAGTCTGGCGTGGGCCCTGACCCAGTTTCCATATTGATCCTGCAATTCAAAGCCTTTCAGGGTGTCGCCCTTAACCACCAATCCGCCAGCACAATGGCGGAACGTCACCCGCCACCCAGATTGTTGACCCGAGTGACAGGGCTCTATACTGAGCACAGCCGGGCCATCGCATTGTAACAGTTGACCATAGACTTTTGTCGCGGCTTGCAGCCACAGTCGATGCCCAACGGCATGTTTGTTGCGAGGATGCACGTCTCGCTGGTCACCCACATCACAACTGACCGCCATGCCGGTATCGGCTAGCTGCAAAGCTTGCTGTTGGGCTTCCCTAAGCTGTGCCCACGGGCTATTACCTGGGGTCTGCGGGATCTTGCCAAAGCTGGATATTTGCACGAATAAGAAAGGCAGCCTTTGGGCGAAGTCGTCCCGCCATTGTTGGATTAAGGCTTTAAACAGGTCGCCATAATGTTCGGCTTTATCGACGTTATTCTCACCTTGATACCAAAGCACGCCTTTGAGGGACAAAGGCGTAAGGGGCGCAATCATACCGTTGTAAATCACCCCAGGTAGCCAATTGTAGTGCTTAACCTGCGGAATCGGCGGCTCCACTTGATTGTTGAACTGCCAAGGGCCTGCCAACGGAATCACTTGGTTGTCCGTTTCCAGATAAAAGGCCTCGGCAGTGCCCACTCTCACCTGATTGTCCCAACCGTTTGCCACACGCAGCACCAGATGATTTAAACCGAGATGGAAATACTCACAGTCTAGGTCGATGGCAGTTGTCATTTGCTGCCAATCTTTTTCGTAGACATAGCGGCCATTAATAAACACTTTAAACACTTGCTGGACATCGCCCAATTGCATGCGCACCTGTGCTGGGATTTTTGTTAATTCGATGTCTTTTTTGAGCCAAACAATGTCATTCAAAGGGGCACTTTGATCATTGGGCAAGTAGACCTGTTGTTGGCTGATCGGCGCACAATCGGCACTCAAGCGGCATCCCAACACTTGGCACTGCCGATTGTAAATGGCTGGCCATTTCTGACTCTCTGCCGCCAAGTTTGCTTCGATTTTCCGTTGCCATTGCTCGGCATTGTTTATCAAGTCTAACGCAAGCTCTCGGTAGTAAGGCAGTTGGGCAACGGTCTGCGCTTGGGTCCAGGCTTCAGCGGGCGTGCCACCCCAGGTTGCATCGATAATGCCCACCGGAACCTGCCGGTTTTTATGAAGATACTTGGCAAAAAACCAGGCTACAGCTGAAAATTCGCCAATAGTTTCCCGACTGGCTTTCACCCAACCTCTGTGGGCGCATTCATTTAATGGATAGGCGCTGTGGGACAGTTGGATATCGGCATAGCGGATTTGTGGGTAGTCACTATCGTCTAAAGTGGCAGCCAAGTCGTCAATCTTCCAGCCTATTTTCCATTCCATATTGGATTGGCCGGAAGCAAGCCAAACCTCTCCAATCAGCACATCGTATAATGCAATGTGCTGGTCGCCGCATTCTACAACGAGTTGGTAAGGTCCACCGGCGTCCAGACTGGGCAGCATGATACGCCAGTTACCTTGCTCATCGACCGTGGTGAATTCTACTCGCTCATTCTGAAGATTAAACAACCGGACTTTGACTTGCTCAAAAGCTGGGCCTAGCCCCCAAAGGGTAATAGGTTGGTCTCGCTGCAACACCATTTGCGAGGCAAAAATAGAGGATAACGAGAAGTTGTCAGACACGAGTCACCATCTGTATCAATAGGTGGATTAACCCACCATATAAGTGCCGGTGCCAAAGGCAATATGAGTGCCCTTTTCGTTGTGCAATTCCATGCGACACACAGCGACTTTTTTGCCTCGGCGGATCACCTGAGCGGTGGCAATAAACTCTTGTCCTTTGCCGGGTCGCAAATAATCCACCCGCATGTCGATGGTGCCCACATTGGGCAGCGCTTTTTGAAAGTCTTCGATAGAAATCTGATCAAAATCTCGCACGGCGTAGAGAATGGCCATCAAGCCACCCACGGTATCCAAAATGGCAGCGGTGACTCCACCATGCAGAATTTTGTGAATGGGGTTGCCCATCAATTTGTCATGCCATGGTAGGCGAATTTCCACCTGATCCAGACCCAATTTTCGAATATTGAGGCCAAGGAGTTGATTAAAGGGCATATGTTGACTGAACAATTGGGTAACATGCTCAGACAACTGTTCTGCGGTTAAGGGTTGCTTTGTATCCATGAAAGTCCTGTAATCGGATTAAACGGTATAAACTGTACCGGCAAGCATATACCAAACAGGCGAATATAGGTAAAATGCCTTGCGTCATCGCGCAACCTCAAGGAATCCGTTTTTTTGTCTGTCCCAGCACTTAGCCCAACACTCCCCCCTGATCTCATCGAAGATAGAGTTGCGCTTGCCCGTCAGACTTTGAAAGACATCTTCGGCTACGATAAATATCGATTTGGCCAGGACGAAGTTATCGCCCAAACACTGGCAGGCCGTGACACCCTGGTACTGATGCCAACTGGCGGTGGGAAATCTCTGTGCTACCAGATCCCAGCATTGGTTTTGCCCGGTTTGACGGTGGTGGTGTCACCGTTGATTTCACTGATGAAAGATCAAGTGGATGCACTGGTAGCTTCAGGTGTGTCGGCCACTTTTATCAATTCCAGTTTATCTAAAGAACAACTACTGGACACCTATCGGCAACTCCAAGACCAGCGTTATAAATTACTTTATGTCGCACCTGAGCGATTAATGCAGTTGGATTTTATTGAGCGCATGCGTGGCCTTGAAGTGAGTTTGTTCGCCATCGATGAAGCCCACTGCGTGTCCCATTGGGGACACGATTTTAGGCAAGAGTATCGCCAACTGGGGCAACTCAAGCGATGGTTTCCACAAGTGCCGATGATGGGCCTAACCGCAACTGCTGATTTGGCGACCCGCGCAGACATTCAAGCCCAATTGGCACTGCATGAGCCTTTTGTGTTTCGCAGCAGTTTTGACCGGCCAAATATTCGCTACAATTTATTGGCCAAATACAAGCCCGTTGAGCAGCTGATCCAGTACGTCAAATCCCAAGATGGCAGTGGCATCGTATACTGCAACAGCCGGGCAAAAGTAGACGAATTGTCGATAAAACTGGCCAACCAAGGACTGCGTTGTGCCGGTTATCATGCGGGGCTTGAGCCACAAATCCGCGAAATCATTCAACGGGATTTTATTCAGGATAATCTCGACATTATTGTCGCCACGGTTGCCTTTGGGATGGGGATCAACAAATCGAACGTGCGCTATGTAGTGCACTACGACCTGCCAAGAAGTATCGAATCTTACTATCAAGAAACCGGTCGCGCGGGTCGAGACGGCATGCCTGCCGAAGCGTTATTATTGTTTGATGAAAAAGACGCCGCACGGATCCGCCAATGGATAGCCACAGGCGACAACCCCGAACGTCAGGAAATTGAATTGCAGAAATTCAACGCGATGGAATTATTTGCCGAAGCGCAAACCTGTCGTAGACAAATCCTGCTGAACTATTTTTCTGAATACAACGGTGATCACTGCGGTAACTGTGATATCTGCATCGACCCGCCGCAACGCTACGATGGCACCATCGAGGCACAGAAAATCCTCTCCTGTGTATATCGCCTGCAGCAGAATTACGTCAGCCAATATGTGATTGACGTGTTAAGGGGCAAGCAGCACAAACGCATAGTGGAACAAGGCCACGACCAATTGCCCACCCACGGTGCTGGCAAGGACAAAACCGAAGCCCATTGGTACAACGTAATCAACCAATTGATTCACCAAGGGTTTTTACGTATCGACATTACCCAAAATGCGATCTTGAAATTAACCGAAGCGGCCCGTGGAGTGCTTAAAGGAGAAAGGCCGGTGTCGGTGGCCGTGCCCAGACTCACGGTAAGCGGCCAAAGTAAGCATAAAACTCAAGTTCGTGAATACGACAAAGCCTTGTTTGCCAAGTTGAAGCACTTGCGCAAAGCCATAGCCGAGCAAGACGAAGTGCCGCCCTTTGTGGTGTTTAGTGATGCCAGCTTGGCGGATATGGCCCACAAACTGCCCCAGTCACCGATGGAGTTTTTGCAGGTCAGCGGGGTCGGCAATACCAAACTAGAACGCTACGGAGAGCGGTTCTTGGCGGTGATCCACCGCCATCTCAGCGTCTAATATCGATACTTAGGCGTAGTCGTACTCGCCGCCTTTTTCCAAAGCTCGTTTGTAAGCTTCGCGCTCATGTACACGGGCGACAAATGCCGCTATCGCTGGATATTCTTTACCCGCGCCGCGAGCAACCATGGCTTCCAGCGGGAAGCTCATCTGAAAGTCGGCGGCACTGATTTGTTCACCGGCAAACCAAGTGTGCAACTGCAAATGCTGTTCGATATAGTCCATATTTGCCTTGATGATAGGGGCGTAATAGCCATCCATGACTTTATCAGCGATCTTATTGGCTATGATTTTCACGAAGAATGGTTTGGCATTGGCTCGAACTTTATCGAACACCAATTTGGCGACCATGGGCGGCATTAATGTCCCCTCTGCGAAGTGCAGCCAGTAAGTGCACTGACGCTGAGCTTCACTGTTGGGTTGGGGTAGAAGTTGCTGTCCATAGGTATTGATCAAATACTCAATGATGGCGCCCGATTCTGCTACTGTGATTTCATCGTCAGTGAGAATCGGAGACTTACCCAAAGGATGGATCAGCTTAAGAGTAGCGGGCGCTAGATTAGTCTTGCTGTCTCGTTTGTAGTGTTTGATCTGGTAATCCAACCCCAATTCTTCCAACAGCCACAAAATCCGTTGAGAGCGGGAATTATTCAGGTGATGTACGACAAGCATGTGTGGTTCCTTTTGTTTAGTGTCATTTATACACCACACCGCGAGATTTAGATTGATCCAATCGCTAAATAATCACAAAACGTAGTTTGCACTTTTCAAACATGGTTCAGGGTTCCGCTGACTTTGGCGGCGCTGTTGTGATTGAGTGAGTCTGCCTGTTTAAAAGATCCCCGCTCAAAAGCATTGCGGGGATGACACAGCCACCTGTCATCCCGGCAATGCTCTTGGGCCGAGACCTTTATCTGAATCTATTGGGTGTAGTGTCCCAAAGATTCAGATCGCCCTTCGCTTTTTATCGAGTGTAGTATCCAGAAGTTTTTGATTGCTCTTGCTCTTTTCAAACAACATTCAGGGATGAATTAGCCAAGCTCCTAGGGAAGGGTTAGCAGTTTATCCCGCTGGATTTAATCCTGCGTAGTAGGCAGCCAAATTGTTAATATCATCGTCGCTTAAGCCTTTGGCCATAGGACCCATAACCGGATTGGCGCGGGTTCCATCACGAAACGCTTTGAGTTGTAAAATCAGATACTGTTCTTTTTGACCAGCCAAATTCGGATACATTGGGATCTGTGAGATGCCTTTGGCACCGTGGCAGGCTGCACATTGAGCAGACTTACTCTTACCTTTTTCAGCATCGCCTGCATTCGCCGGGCTTGCAAGAGCCAATGACAATGCACTTACTGAGCAAAACAAAGCGTATTTCAATTTCATCGTATTGATCCTTATGTTTATTTCCTAGTCAGGATAAACTGTAATTCGTACTCATGTATACAGGTTACACAGTGAAAATTGATCATTCTTACGCAGAAGCACTGCCTACATTGGTCTCATCCGTCGAAGTTGCTCCCATACACAACGCTCAGTTGCAAGTGGTGAACCAAGAGCTGGCTGCAACTCTAGGGTTTGCACCTGAACAACTGGCGGAATCAGAATTTTTGCACAGTTTGTTCTCTACCGAGGGCGATCTTAGCGAGCAAGCGGTCGCGCAAAAATACGGTGGTCATCAATTTGGTGTGTGGAACCCAGACTTAGGTGACGGCCGTGGGCTGTTGTTGGGTGATGTTACCGATGCGCAAGGACAACGCTGGGACCTGCATCTAAAAGGGGCGGGACAAACCCCCTATTCTCGATTCGGTGACGGTAGAGCCGTGCTGCGTTCCACTATTCGTGAATATCTGGCCAGTGAGGCGCTGCATTCGCTGGGCATTCCCAGCTCCCGAGCCCTGTGTTTGATCAGCAGTGACGAGCCAGTATTGCGAGAGCAGACAGAGACGGCCGCAATGCTGATCCGTACCTGTGAAAGCCACATTCGATTTGGCCACTTTGAATATTTCTACCACAGCAATCAACACAACAAGCTCACCGCACTGATGGACTACACCCTAAACCATCACTTTTTACAGTGTCTCGAGCATGAGTCACCGCACTTGGCATTATTGGAAACCATTTGTCTGTCCACAGCTGATCTGATCGCGAAGTGGCAAGCCTTTGGCTTTTGCCATGGCGTAATGAATACCGACAACATGTCCATTCATGGCATCACCTTTGACTACGGGCCCTACGCCTTTTTAGATACCTTCGACGCTGGTTTCATCTGCAACCATTCCGACCCTCGGGGGCGCTATGCGTTTGATCAACAACCGGGAGTTGCCCTATGGAACCTCAATGCTTTAGCCCACGGATTTACACCCTTTTTGAGCATTGAGCAGATCAAGTCTGCTTTGCAGCAATATGAACCAAGATTACAAAGCCAGTATGCTCATCTGATGAGCAAAAAGCTGGGCTTCCCAACTGCCGACGAGTCAACTCTTTCTTTGGTCCACGAATGGTTGCGTCTGTTGCAACAAGATCAGCGGGATTACAGCCAAAGCTTTCGCATGCTCAGCCACAACATAGACAATGCTCAAGGGGTCCAAGACTACTTTATCGACCGTGCGGGAGCGCTCAAATGGTATCAAAGCTATCGTGAAAAGTTGCACGAGGCGGGGCTTGATTTTCCTGCCGCACAACAGCGAATGCTCGCCAGCAACCCCAAATATGTGTTGCGTAACTACCTCGCCCAAGAAGTGATTGAGCAGGCAGAGCAAGGCAATTTCACGCCCTTCAAAGAATTACTTGCGGTACTGCAATCGCCGTTTGAAGAACAACCACAATGGGCTCAATTCGCCTCTCCGCCACCGCAAGGCACACAACAGCGGCCTCTATCATGCAGCAGTTGATTCGCTGGCGGGTCGAACCGATGGGGCTGATCGCCGATCACGTGCCTTTCCTGGAAACCGTTGACTTTATCGATTGGGCGAAACAATTGATCGCTCAGCAGGGTTGCTCTGTTGGCAGCATAGAGTTTGGTGCAGACCGCGCTCAAGTTGGGTTTCGTTATGAAAATTTGGATTTCCTGTTGTGTTTTGAGAGCTTGTGCGAATCTATTTGGATAGAATCTATTCAGCATTCAGACGATGTTGTATACACTAGGCTGCTTGAACGGTTGAATGAGCAATGAAAAGAGTGGCCTACTCGCAAAGGAGATGTCGTTAGCTTGAAACTGGCAGTCTGGCTTTTTGTACTGAGTATTTTTCTGTGCAGTGCAACGGCGCACAGTTTGGAACCACAGTCGATGGAAATCGGGGCTGGGTTTGAGCACGCCAACGTCTTACCATACGCCCAGTTCAAGCGAGTCGATGAACGGGTGCAGTTGTCACAGATCCAGTCTATGGACAATTGGAGTGATGCAACAGACACTTTACCCTTGGCTCCCCAACAGGCACTTTGGATCCGTTTTAAGCTGCGCTATATCGACAGTCTCGATACCCGCTTTGCTTTGGTGATCAGTAATCCATCCATTAATTACCTCGATGTTTACGTGTTGGATGATAAAAATCGAATTTTAGATTCGTATCTAGTGGGCAGTCGTCGCGACAACAATCAGCGTCCCATAAATCATCGTAACTTCATCTTACCGCTGGAATTTGAGCCCACACAAAGCACCCATATTTATGTGCGCATTCGAGATGACGGACCCAGCGTATTCTCGATAGACCTTTGGCATACCAACGAATTGATCGCCGAAGAACAATTTCATCTGGCGTTTATCGGCATCATCGGTGGCGCACTGACGATACTCTTTTGCTATTTCATGATCACTTATGTGATGTTGCGCAAGCCGATCCGCTTTTGGTTTGCCATTGCCAACGCAGGCTTATTGCTGCTGTTTTTGAACATTCAGGGGATCATCAGTCAACTTTCAGCATTAGGTGAATATACCTCCCACGGAACCAGTGTGGTGGTGGGCTTGTTGATTCTGGCAGCAGCAAAAGTATCCCACAACATGCTGATTAAGGTACCAGGCTATTGGCGTGTTGTATCCTACTGCTTGGCCTTTGCCATGTTAGTCATCGCGGCGGCCTTTAACAGCTATTGGCAAATCATTTTGGGAACCGCGGTTGCCGGTGCGGCGGTGTTATTACATCTGTTACTCGCCTTGCTGTTTCATAATCGCTCGGACAATCTACCGAATCGTCTATACGCAATAGGATGGCTGCTGATCAGTGCCACGGCTTTATTGGATGTGAGTCTGTATTTATCTGCGACCATTTATTCCGTGAATACCGATTTACTCTTGTCACTGGTCATTATGGCAGGTGTATTGATCATCGCTGTGGCCATCGAAAGCCATGAGCAGGGCGTAAATCGGGCTTTCAATGCCAGCCAAGAAGATGTCATTGCTAATCTCAGAAAGTTCTACGACTTATTCAATGTTTCGGCAGAAGGTCTTTACACAGCTACGCTAGACGGTAAGTTAGTCACAACTAACCCCGCGATGTGTCAACTCTTTGGATATGAAAACGAAGCCCAAATGGTGGCTCAGGTGACCAACACATCCCAGCTTTACGCGAGCAAACAAGATCGTGAGCTATTGTTGGGAGAAATTCGAGAAAAAGGCATTGTGCTGGGTAAAGAAATCAAAGGTCTTCGCAAGGATGGCAGCGAGTTTTGGTTCTCCATTTCAGTGCAATTAACCCAAGAGGGCGAGCAGGAATATCTGTTCGGTTCGATTTTCGACGTTACCGAGAAAAAGCAGTCGAATATCAGTTTGGAGTATCTGGCCACCCACGATTCGCTCACCGGTGTTTACAATCGACACGAGTTTGAATTGAAAATTCGCGATGCGTTGCTGTCATTAAAGCGCAGTCAAAGTCAGGTTGCTGCGCTGTTTATGGACTTAGACCAATTTAAGATCGTCAACGACACCTGCGGCCACAAAGCGGGCGACAGTTTGATCAAACAATTGTCACAACAATTAAACGAAGTGGTTATGAATCACGGCGTGTTGGCTCGATTGGGTGGCGATGAATTCGGTGTATTGCTCACCGGCACTCACGCCGATTCTGCACAACAGATTGCGTCCCAATGTCTGGAAGTCATCAAAGATTTCCGCTTTGTTTGGGAAAATCGCACTTTTACCTTGGGGATCAGCATTGGGCTGGTTCATTGCAACGATGGGGATGTAACCACTGAGCAGTTGTTGAGTATGGCCGATGCGGCATGTTACATGGCCAAAGAGCGGGGCCGAAACCAAATCCACACCTATTCAAGCGAAGATCAGAAAACCCAACGCTACGAGTCGGAATTGCGCTGGATATCGCACATCAATAATGCCCTTGAGAACAATGAGTTTTCGTTGTTTTACCAGCACTACTATCCACTGACCAAAAAAGCCGCAGGGCATCACTATGAAATCCTGTTGAGAATGCATGGACCAGAAGGCGAATTTATTGAACCCAATGCGTTTCTGCCTGCCGCAGAGCGTTACAATCTAACTTCCCGAATCGATAAATGGGTGGTCGAGCACTATTTCGAATGGCTGTCTAATCATCCAGAGCATGCCGATGAGCTGGAGCGTTGTAATATCAATCTAAGTGGACACTCATTGGCAGACAACGAACTAAAGCTGTTTGTGCTGCACGCCTTTGAAAAATATCGTATTCCTTACCACAAGATCTGTTTTGAGATCACCGAGAGTATGGCCATCTTTAAGATGGAAGAGACACTAAAGTTCATCAAAACATTCAGTAATTTGGGTTGCACCTTTGCATTGGATGACTTTGGCAGCGGCTTTTCTTCATACAGTTACCTGAAAAACTTGCCTATCAATTGCGTCAAAATCGATGGCAGTTTTGTCACTGATCTTTTGGTAGACCCCATCGACATGGCCATGGTGACGTCCATCAAGGATGTGGCCAAAGCGATGGGAATGTACACCGTTGCTGAGTTTGTCGAGTCTATCGACGTAATGGTGGCATTAGGAAAAATCGGTGTGGATTACGCCCAAGGATTCGGTATAGCCCCACCTCAGGCCATCGAACACTTTGTGCCCTGTCGCACAATCAACCCCAGCTGATCCTATGATCTGCATCATCGGCGGTGCATCCTCGCGCCGCTGAGAGTATAATCCTCGGATTAACCCTTGCAAAATGCCTGGCAGTGCCCATATTGTCAGTCTTAGCTGTACTATAAAGGCAATTTAGACCCGATGAACCTTGTATCAGACAAATTCGAATATGTGAGTTGTGCAACTTTACCGACTCGCTTCGGCAAGTTTACCATTCACGGATTTGTGGAAGTCGACACGGATCAGGAGCACGTGGTGTTGTCATACGGCGAATGGACCCCTGATGAAGTGGTTCCCATCCGCGTCCACTCTGAATGTTTGACTGGCGATGCCTTGTTCAGCACTCGCTGTGATTGTGGCTTTCAGTTGGAAAAAGCATTAGAGAACATCGTTGCCCATGGCAAAGGCGCTTTGTTGTATTTACGACAAGAAGGCCGGGGTATTGGCCTGTTGAATAAGATCCGTGCCTATCAATTGCAGGACACCGGTTTGGATACGGTTGAAGCGAACGAGCATCTGGGCTTTGATGCCGATTTGCGGGACTACAGCATCTGCAAAACCATGTTGGACGAACTCAAGATCGGTAAAGTGGCGTTGATGACCAACAATCCTAAGAAGCGCGCCGCTTTGGAATCCATGGGCATCGAAGTCGTCAGCCGCACGCCCATTGATCACGGTATCACCGACGACAACCGCAATTACCTGCGCACAAAAACCGAAAAACTCGGTCACGAGTTCGACCCCCATTTACTCAAATAGTATTACCCAACCGCTGGGCATATTGCTCAGCGTGTTGTGTCTATGGCTGCATCAATTCTATCCATCCTTGCGCAGCAAAATCAGCATCCATTGCTTCATGGCATAAATCGGAAACACCCTTGCAGTTCCTTTCGATATGCCAAAAACCGTGATTCCATAACAAAAAAATTTAGATCGACAGTTTGATCTTTACAGGTTCATGTCTTAAAGTAACTCCATTCGAATATCATTCGAATGAAATTCAAGTCTACTTTGTAGGAATTATTTTCAGCTTATTGGAGTGTGAAATGGCACCGGCACCTAAGTTCAGTCCGCAAGAACAACAAGAACGAATCATTTCTGGAGCAATTGAGTGCATCAATGCAACCTCGATCACAGATTTCACGATGGCGAAAATTGCTGCAACGGCAGGTTTGTCCATGGGCTCTGTATATAAGTTTTTTCAAAGCAAAGAAGACATCATTGTGGCACTGGCCCACCGCTCCTTTAAGCACGTATCCAGTGTATTCGATCAGGTTCTAAAACTGCCGCTACGCACGCCAGAGAAAATCATTGCGGTGTGTTTAATCTCCCCCGAAAAAATGCAGCTTTTTCCGTTTTGCTATGAGCTTGAGTCTTATGCGACCAACGATGCCGTATTGAAAAAGGCATCCCCACAGTGGACCCAAACGATGATTGAGGCCAGTACCCATTGTGAGAACGCGTTTAGACAGACCTTGTGCCAAGGGATCAACTCAGGCGAATTGGAAAGTTGCCAAGATCACGGGCAATTAATGGAAGAAATTATCGTCAGTACTTGGTCCATGGCGGTGGGCTATGAGCAAGTACAACGGGTAAGACAGTCCCGCCAGATCATAGAAGGAACCTCATCTGTCATGGATTCGTTAAAGTTGGATGATCCTATTGTGCGCAGCATGGTAAGACTTATCAATAGCTACCCTTGGAAGTATCCGCTCGATGAAAATTCATTGCGTTCCACTGAATCGGAACTGATTAAACTCGACCTTCGCTAATTAGGATTTTATCTCATGCAAATCAAACGCTGGTTAATCAGCATTATCATTGTTATGACCGTTATTGCAGGTCTTGGGTTTGTAAAATTTCAACAAATACAGGCAGCGATTGCCTACGGCGAGTCCTTTCCCGAGCCTTCGGCTACGGTGGAAAGCACCTATGTGGCAACCATTGAGCACGCAGATACCACGAAAGTCGTCGGGGAATTGCGTGCACCTAGAATGATCACGCTCACCACTGAGTTTCCCGGAATAATAGTCGATGTGGGTTTCAAGCCGGGCGAAGCCGTTGAAGCGGGACAGGTGTTACTGCGTCAGGACACCAGTATCGAACAAGCGAACTTGAGAGCGGCTGTAGCTCGACTGAACCTCGCCACATCAACCTTTGCAAGACGAAAACAGTTGATTGAGTCAGACCGCATTAGTCAAGATCAAGTAGATAATGCGGAAGCCGAGATGTTGATTGCCAAAGCCGAAGTGGAAAGACTGAACTCTGTGATCAATAAAATGACCATTGTCGCGCCTTTTTCTGGCACCGTTGGGCTGGAACAGTTTCAAGTGGGTCAAATGCTACCTGCCAATCACGAAGTCACTACGGTAATCGGTAATGATGCGACAATTTGGGTCGACTTTTCGATTCCTCAAACTCTCACTCAGGCAAACATTGGCGATAAGGTTGAGCTTGAACTTATAGGCAAAAACCAGACCAAGCGAAGTGCCCGCATCATCGCGAAAAACCCAGCACTGGATAGCCATTCTCGGCAGCAAAATTACCGTGCGGTTTTGGACAACACAGACGGTCAATTGAGCCCCAATCAGATGGTTAACGTTTACGTCTCACAGGCCAGTTCCAGCAAGATTGCCGTTCCAACCAATGCGATTAGCCGCAATCATTTTGGTCATTTCGTCTATCTATTGGAGAAAGACAATCAGCAAAACTATCGTGCTAAACCTATGCAAATAGAGCCTGGGGCGCGTGTTGGGGATATGCAGATCGTACTCTCAGGGTTGCGTGGCGGAGAGTTTATTGCCACAAAAGGTGCATTCAAGTTGAGTGAGGATCTATTGGTTTACACCCAGCCACCAGAATCTTCCAGTACCCTTGTAGGTGGACAACCATGAGCAAAATATCTGAAAACACGCCGTCCTTTATGGACAGGTTTGTCACCCGTCCGGTACTGGCCATTGTGCTGTCTGTACTGATTATTTTGGCCGGACTCAATGCCGCTAGAACCATTTCGGTGCAACAATATCCGAAGATTGAAAGTGCTTCGTTGGTTATCGACACTGTCTATACTGGTGCTTCCGCTGAAGTGGTCAAAGGCTATGTGACCGAACCCATTGAGCGAGTCACCTCTACCGTACCGGGTGTGGATTACGTGGACTCTGTAACCACCTCGGGTTTGAGCAAAGTCACCGCGTGGTTAGAATTGAACCACAATACTACCGACGCATTGGCAGATATCACCACCAAACTCAATCAGATCAAGTTTGAGCTGCCCACGGGTGCAGAAGATCCGTCGATTCAAATCGTACGGGCTGACAGTCCATTTGCCGTGTTTTACCTTGATGTAGAGTCAGGCGATTTGCCGCGAAGTGAGGTGAGCGATTATCTGACCAGAAATGTCGTACCGGCTTTAAGTGACATTAAAGGCGTGCAAAAAGTCACCCTAGAAGGCGGCAGAAATCCAGCCATGCGTATTCTTTTAGACCCAGATAAGTTAGCAGCATACGACGTCAGTGCCATAGATGTATTTGCCGCCTTGCAGGCCAATAACACCATAGCAACCTTGGGATACAGCGAAAACCAGCGCCAGCGTATTGATTTGATGGCCAATACCAGCCTGAGCACCGTTGAAGACTTTAACAATCTTATCATCAAGGAAACTCAGGGAAGTCAGTTGCGCCTCGGTACAGTGGCGGACGTCGCACTAGGCGAAGCAGAAGGGATGGTGACAGCGCGTCTAGATTATCGCAATACCGTATTTCTAGCCGTTTGGGCATTACCCGGCGCAAATGAAATTGATATTGGCGATGCGTTGTATGAAAAGCTCGATCAAATCAATCAAATTTTGCCAAACGGAATGCACATTACAACCGGGTATGACGGCACCCTGTACATGCGTGACTCAATTAAAGAAATCTTCACCACCTTGATTGAAACCGTATTGTTGGTGGGCATTGTGATCCTGGCGATGATGGGTTCATTGCGAACCGCGTTAGTGCCTTTGATTACCATTCCTATCTCAATTCTCGGCGCTATTGCGGTGATCTCGGCAATGGGCTTTTCGTTGAATCTATTGACCATTCTGGCAATTGTATTGTCAGTTGGATTAGTAGTGGACGACGCCATCGTAGTGGTGGAAAACGTTGCTCGCCATATGCGGGAGGGCAAGCCCAGAATGCAGGCAGCACTGATCAGTTCAAGGCAGTTGCTGGTGCCAATTATTGCGATGACACTCACCCTTGCTGCGGTATATGCACCCATCGGCTTCTTGACTGGCTTAACGGGATTTTTGTTTCGAGAGTTTGCGTTTACGCTGGCAGTTGCAGTGCTCATTTCTGGCGTAGTTGCCATCACCCTATCGCCCATTATGAGCGCTTACGTCAACGCAGAAGGTGGCAAAGAAGGCCGACTCACTCGCTTTGTGAATCGTCAGTTCGACTTCCTTCAAGCGTTCTACACCCGAGTGCTAAATCGACTATTTGGAATGCGCAGGCAAGTGGCTTTCGTGGCAATTGTTTTCGCGCTGCTGAGCGTCCCATTTTACTTTTTGTCACAACAGGAATTAGCGCCCATTGAAGATCAAAGTTCGGTGCAAGTGGTCGTAGAAGCACCACCAGAGTCGTCTCAGCACTACACCGCGATTAATATGAATGACACGGCTCGCGTGTTAAACGCAACCGACGGTGGTAAATTCACTTGGCAGATTATCACGGCTGCTGCAGGTTTTGGCGGCGTTGAATTAGTCCCATTTGAAGAGCGAGACAAGTCAGTTCACGATTTATTGCCAGAGCTCTATGGCCGTTTAGGCAGCGTCACCGGGTTGACCCTATTCCCCATTCTACCGGCGTCTTTGCCGACCGCCGGGCAATTTGATGTAGAAATGGTGATCAGAGCAACCGACAGCCCAACCAATATGAAGCAGTATGCTGACCAAATTATTCAAAAAGCCAACGCAACTGGCAATTTTATGTTCGTCAATACTGACCTCAAAATTGACCTGCCACAAGCGGAGTTAGACATCGATAAAACACTGCTTGCGGACCTTGGATTGAATCTTCAGTCTGTCAATGATCAACTCAGTGTTCTGATGTCCAACAACTTTGCCAACTACTTCAACAAAGACGGCAAGGCATACCGAGTCATCCCAATCGTAGGTGATAGCAATCGATATAACCCCGAAGCCATTTTGGATATGAAGGTGCGGGCCGACAGCGGCGAACTCGTGCCCGTTTCCGCATTTGCGACATTGAATACCTTTACCAGCCCACGGGTGCTTGGGTCGTTCAATCAACAAAGTAGCTTCCGAATACTGGCAGGAGTGTTGCCTCACATTACCAAAGAAGACGGTCTAGCCGCCGTAGAAGCGATTGCTTCTGAGCTACTGCCTGCTAACTACACCATTGATTATGCAGGAGAATCCAGGCAATTGAGGAAAGAGGGCAATACCATGATGGGTGTGCTGCTGGTCGCCATGATTGTTGTCTATTTCCTGTTGACGATCCAATTCAACAGCTTTCGAGATCCGTTAGTTGTGATACTCGGATGTGTGCCTCTAGCGCTGGCTGGTGCATTGATGTTGCCGTTTTTGTCCCTCACTACCATCAATATCTACAGCCAGGTTGGCCTGGTCACCTTGATTGGCTTGATCGCCAAAAACGGGATCTTGATTGTTGAGTTTGCCAACCAGCTGCAACTCAAGGGTCAGTCTCGCTTGGAAGCAGCCAAAGGAGCCGCCGCAACGCGATTGCGTCCTATTTTGATGACAACCGGAGCAACGGTGCTGGGCCACTTCCCGCTGGTGCTAGTAACCGGAGCAGGCGCTGAAGCCCGCAACAGCATTGGTATAATCTTGGTTGCAGGTATGCTGATCGGTACGTTTTTCACCTTAGTGGTGTTGCCATTGTTGTATGCCTCACTGGCAAAAGATCATAAGCAGGAAGTGAAATTAACTGACGTCTCCTTTGCAGAGGCTGCCTAACTGGCAGCCTCTGGCAAATTAGACTGTTGAGATCTAAAAAATCAGTTTCGATTCAGCTTAGGTTAAGCCCAACGACGCTATACCTTATCCTGTAAAGAAGGAGAAGGTTATGCAACCACGTATCAAATACATTCTTGCCTATATCGGTGCCATTGGGATTACCTCACTATTGCTGGTGAGTCTGGCCCAAGCACAGGAAGATCAACGAGTTGTTAGTGTTGAAGTAGCGAATGAACAAACTGAGGGCTCGACGGCAACATCAGTGTTGTTAGATAAAGCTCAGCTTGACCAACTACTTGCACCGATTGCGCTGTATCCCGATTCTGTGTTGTCCCATATTTTGGTGGCATCTACTTATCCGTTGGAATTGGTGCAGGCTGCCCGATGGCGTCAAGACCACCGTGATTTGGATGAGCAGGAAGCACTCGATGCAGTAGAAGACGAAGATTGGGATCCGAGCGTAAAAGCATTGGTACCTTTTACCGATCTGCTGGAACAACTGGTTGAGGATCTCAATTGGCTACAAGATTTGGGAGATGCCTTCCTCGGTAACGAAGAGCAGGTACTTGCCAGCGTACAGAGCTTACGCCGTAAGGCCTACGACCAAGGTTCGTTGCAAAACAACCAATATGTGGAAGTGGTGGAAGAAGAAGACGACATTCTGATCCAGCCCGTCAACGAACGTATTATCTATGTGCCTTATTACGACACCCGCGTGGTATATGGCAACTGGTGGTGGGCCGATTATCCTCCTTACTATTGGCACCGTCCTGCCCACTACTATGTGCATGCCGGATTTTACTGGAGCCCACGGGTTTACGTGCGCCACAGCGTGTTTTTCAGTGGTTTCCATTGGCATAATCGTCACGTTGTCGTCCATCACTACCCCAGTCGTCACTATGGTCGATATGATGATGGGCGCAGACGAGTGAGAGTCACAGAGTATCAACGCTGGTCCCATAACCCAGAGCATCGCAGAGGCGTTCGTTACACTCGCAACGTGAGTGAGCGTTACGCCACGGTGAGAGATTCAAATCGTCAACGAGTAAACAGACGAGATGTGGTGCGTGCCGAAAACCCAAGAGCCACTCGGCCCCAGTTGCCCCGCCAAAGCTCGGGCGATCGGGTGCAACAAACACGAGAGAATTTGAAAAAGCAACATCGTCCGCTCAATGAGGACCGCTACAAGCAACCCACAATAAAGCAGACAAAAGGACAATTGCGCACTGAGTCGTTGCCCAAGCAGACTCGACTGAGCTCGGAAGCGCCGCGCCAAGCACAGCGAGAAAGCGTGCAAAAGCCCAGTCGCTCTTTAAACGCGGATCGCTATAAGCAGCCGACGGTAAAGCAATCTCAGCCTCGGGTTAAGGCAGAAACCAATGTGCCCAAGGTGCAGAATAAAACTTATGAATCAAAACCGGTCAAAGTGATCAAAACACCTAGACCCAAAATCAGCACCTCACATCGGAGCATGCCCAGCAAAGGCAGCTCCTCAGGTTCAAGACCGTCTATGCCTTCTCGTCCAAAGGTAAAAATGCGAGAAAAGTAAGCCACTAAGAATCAGTCGACTAAGGGTCGACTGATTACCCCTCCGTCATCCACCCACTAATCCGAAATCAAAGAAAAAGCAGATTTGTTTAAATAGGGCTTTGCCCCAACCCAATTGTGCTTATAATGAGGGTTGTCAAACCCTTTAGCAGAGTGTTGGAAAACAGGACGTGATTGAAATCCCGCCGCAGAAGCCCTTACATGAATTCAATGTGTTGGTCATAGATGGACAGACACTAGTCCATGACATCATCAAGTCAGCCTTATCTGAAATTGGCATTCGTAACTGCCGAAGCGCTGAAAATGCCTACTTCGCCCTCAGACAATGTGAAACAACACGCTTTGATGTGGTTTTGGTGTCTTTCGATATTCGCAGCGATAAAGACGGTTTCAACCTATTAGAGGAAATGAAACTCAAGGGGTTTATAACCAAAACCACTACGGTGATTTTCCTCAGCGCTGATACGTCTGCGGAACTGGTGAATTGCGTTGTCGAGCTGCAACCCACTGATTTTTGGGTAAAACCACTCGACCGTAAAAAAATTGAGAAACGATTTACCTACCTGTTTGGTATTAAGCAAAAGCTCTACAAGCTCAACTATTGTATCGACAAAGGTGAGTATCCCACCGCTATTTACTATGCTGAACGTCAATTGACGGATCCCGGCATGGTGCAGTATTACCCACAGATTAACCGCTTAATTGGCGAATGTTTGTTCCATCTGCTGGAATACGCGCAAGCGGAAGAATTTTTTAAAAATCTCAGCCAACAATATAAGTATGGTTGGGTGTCGGTAAACTTGGCCAGAAGCCTACTCAAACAAGACAAAATTGACGAAGCAGAAGAGCTCATTGAAACTCTACTTGAAAGAGATGACACCCGCTTCACAACATATGATGTGCTGGCCGAATACTACATCGAAAAAGAAGACTACGAAAAAGGTTACGAGATCATACAGCAGGCGACTAAGTTGGCACCTCGCAACATTGATCGCAATAAAAAGTCATGGAACTTGGCACGTTTGAATCATGACCGAAAAGGCCAATATTTGGCGACCCAAAATATGGCCAAATTTGCCAAAAACTCCATTCATGATTCGCCTCATCTGTCTTTAAATGTAGTCCGGGCGGCCATCGACTTAGCGGCAACCTTGTCTGGTGCTGAAGCACTCAAATTGATCACCAAAACCGAACGAGACATCACGCTGCTGGAAAAAGAGTTTGGTGCGTCGAACCAGCTTGGTGAGCAGTTGGCGGTTATTAACGCCCGTATGCTCAATCTAAAAAACGATAAAAAGGCCGCCGAAGCGGTGATCAAAGAGCACATGCAGCCCAGTGAAGGGCACTCCATTGAGGACAATCTCGACAAAGTAAAAGCCTTTCACGAAATGGGTTTTTGGGAAGAGTCATTGGCTTTGTTAGACAAAATCAAAGACAAAATCGAAGGCGACTCTTTTGTTGGCCAAGTGATCAGCGAATACTTGGACCAAGAATCTCGCGAACGAAATGACATCCATTATTCCCCTAAAGAACTAGGAGAAATGGCCTCAACCCATTATAAGAACAAGCGTTATGTGCCGGCACTGACGATGCTACAGCAAGCTTTATTGTTGGCCCCAAAGAACACCAATATTGCGTTAAGCCTATTGAAAGTACTCGCAAAAATCAGTGAAGAAACGGCCTTAAATCAAGAATACGTTGACGCCTTTAAAGAGTGCCAAAAGCTGTTTGCAAAGGCCAAAATCAATGACGCGCAACGAGCAAAACTCGATGAGTATAAGAAAACTATCGAGCCACAAGTCGAAGCCTTCGAAAAGCGACAAGCGAGAACAAAACAAGCCAGTTAATGGGTCGCAAGTCTGACCCAATAGCATGTTTCACCCCGGTCTATGTCCTTAAGCGAACGCTTGAGAAAGGCAATCCAATTCGTCTGCTGTGTTGTAGATATGCAAGGACAATCTCAAGGTATTACCCCTACGGTCGAAGTGAACCTGTTGAGTTTTGAGACGTTGTTCGGCCAGTGCAATGTGCTTTTCATCTGCCGTCAAACACAAAGTACCGCCAATCTTGGTCAAATCAATATTCTCGCCAAATTGCTCAGGCAAGCTCGACAATAGCTGAGCCGCTAGAGCTTTATTATGTCGAAGGATATCCTCAACCCCAAGCTGATTGATCAATTCCACCGAGCTGGCCGCGACAATGCAACTGGCCACACTGGGTGTGCCGCCCCAAAATCGCAATGCATCCTTCGCGTACTGGAAATGTCTAATGTCCATTTCAAAAGGATTCTGATGGGAAAACCAACCTACATCGGTGGGACATAGTTGCTCTATGATCGCGGGGTTAACCCATAAAAACCCGGCTCCCGGCCCACCACACAGCCACTTCACACAAGAGCCCAAAACGGCATCGACACCCCACATTTTGACATCAATGGGAATGATTCCTGCCGATTGCGCCACATCTACCACACTGTAGCACCCCTGTTGTTTGCACAGTTGGGCGATGGGCGGTACGTCGCTAAGTACCCCAGTATTTGAGTGGACATGAGTTATCAACGCGCACAGTGTGCGAGAGCCAATAACCTGTTGCCACGCATCGATATCGTTGGCGGACTGATCGGCGGGAATGAGTATGGCTTGCAGACCCTTTTGCTCCAGAGCCGACACCACAAAGCCCATGGACGGAAAGGCATTGGCATGCATCACCACTTGATTGCGCTCTTTGTCTTTAGGAAGAGACTCTAGAAATTTGGTCCAGCCGCTGGACAAGTTAGGCTGAGGGCAAATGTCAGAGGTATTGGCGCTGATCAAAATGGCGATTTGGTCACGAAATTGATCCACCGCACTCAGCCAAGACGGCCAAGCATCTCCTCCGAGCTGCTGCCAGGGAGTAAAATACTGCTGCCGCAACGCATGTTGAGCCAAAACCGGCAAACAGCCCACTGAATGACTCAGAAAATACGGCTGCTGCGGCAAACAAAACTTGTCTCTGATCATTTTGCAGTGGCTTCTGCTTGGTTGATTAGAGAGTCGCGCACTTTACCGTATTGAGCGCCCCAACTGTCGGTCATCTGGTTGCGGATCTCCCACAATTCTGGGAAGAATTGGTGACGGGCACCAGACTTGAGCATTTCAACGGGTCGACCTTTCAAAGAACGAGACCCCATTCCAATGGAGCGCTGGATCAAGAACATATGCTGCCAACGGAATTTTTGCAGCAATTCATCAAACTCGATCAGCGCTTCTGCAACGGCGTAAGCATCATCATGTTGGTATTCGCTATCGTAAATCGACTCAATGGTTTTGCCGTGGGCATCAAGATAACAGCTCTGAAATTCGCTCCACAGATCGGCAGGAATTTTAACCAAGATACGAAACCCCGGAGACTCCTGACCGCTGCCATTACCCAGTTGTAAACGGATTTCCTGATATTCCTTGGGTGACATGGTCTCCAACAGATCCATTTGTTCGCACATCATCCGTTGCAACATGTGCACGCGCTTCATCAGAGTCAGAACCCGATAACTTTGCTGCTGCTTCATGTAATCCAGCACGTCCACCAGCGAATAAATAATCAATTTCATCCACAACTCTTCTACTTGATGGACAATTTGAAACTGCAACTCATCGCTGTTGCACAGGTCGTTCAAGGGCTTTTGACACTTCAATAGTGAATCACACTGCAGATAAGCCCCATAGTCGAGAATTTCTGGGTTTTCTAACATGGCGTAATACTTTTGCTTGTACATGGTGTGGACTCACGAAATTTTGAAATTGACTATAGGCTACTTGAGAACGCCGTGAACATTGTTTTATTCGAACTATGATTTATGGATAAAAAAGAACATAATTACTATTAAAACGCAGAAATGAGAAACATTGTTCTACATATGGGGTCATAATGACTTTAGATAAAAAAGATCGAGTGCTCCTTGCCGCTTTAGAGCAAGACGCGAGGCAATCTTTCGCCAGTCTTGGCGAGTCGGTTGGATTGAGCAAAACACCTTGTTGGAAACGAGTTCAGGCCCTGACAGAACAGGGCATCATCCTAGGTTACAGTGCACGACTGGATCCCCAACAAATCGGTTTATCAATACGAGCGTTGGTGCACGTGGTCGTCGACTTTGAGCAATACGAGCAGTTTGAAACCGCCATTTTGCAGCATAAATCGGTACGTTCATGTCAGGCCGTCACTGGCGAGTTCGATTACGTTCTAGAAATACTCGCCAAAGACATCAATGATTTTGACCGAGTGCTGCGTGTAGAAATGAGTCGCTTGCCGGGCGTGCAGCGGTTTAACACTGCTATTTCCACCCGTATGGTCAAGCAAGATGGGCATTACAGTTCGATGCTATAACGGTTACCGCCGCCACTGAAATACTAGCGAGAAGTTATCGAGGCCATATGTCGCTGAACTGCTTGGGCAAATCGTTGAGGTGAATCATTGTCTAAATTGAAATACAAAGACGGCTCAATCAGTTCCACCTCCATAAGCGCATAGCTATCCTGATAACGCACTAAATCGATTCTGGCGTACAAAGGCAGTTCCGGAATAGCAGCCAAAACCTGTTCACTAATGCGTTTTTGCTGTGGGTCGGCATGATGCACGAGAAGTCGACCACCATGTTCTTCTTGAACTCGAAAATCGGCGGACTTAGGTACCTTTAAAATACTGTGGCTATACTCACCTTCAAAGTAAAAAAGTGAATACTCACCTTCTTCAACTATAGCTTTCATAAAGGGTTGAATCATAAAGGGACGTGATTGAAATACCTCTACCAAGATATCTTCGAATGTATCCGCTTGCTCCTGGCTGATTCGGTAAGTGTAGTCAGCGTTGGCGCTAATCCGAGGTTTGATCACCAGCTCTGCACAGTTAAAGTGGGCAAAGGCTCCAGTCAACACAGATGGGCCGTAGTGCTCGTGCCACAGGGTCGGAACAATCAACACCCCCGCTTGCTCCAGGTCTTGCAAATAGTTTTTGCTAATATTCCATTTCACCGTCTCAAGACTGTTTAGCAAGACCGCTGAACTGCCGTCTATTTGCTCCAAACAAGTCAAAAACCCTTGTGGATCATCTTGATAATCCCATGTGCTACGAATGATCACGGCATCAAACTGATCCCAATCAACCCCACTTTGATGCCAAGACACCTCTGTCACATCCCAACCTAACTGCTGCAAGTGAGGATAAGTCAGCTCATCATAAACAAAAAAATCTTCCAAATTATCCGTGGTTAGAATAGCCAGTTTTGACACAACATTTCCTTCAGATTGAGGTTAGGGAACACCGTTTGCAGCATTATAGAGTAGTGGATGACATTTTGTTGTCATCCCCGCATGCTTTTAAGCGGGGATCTTTTAAAACATGACTCCGTTGTTTCGAGGTCCCGGTCCAAGAGCATTACCGGGATGACACAATCGACTGTCATCCCCGCATGCTTTTGAGCGGGGATCTTTTGAACCGGCTGGTTGACCCAAAACAAAGCGTTTTTTGACTGAGTTAGCCTTTTGTTGACATTATTGTTGGGCAAGCTTCGTTTTGTTTTTCAGAACCCAACAAAGCATGGACGCTTTGTTGGAGCTTCCAGGGAGGGACTCGCGCGTGTTCTGGAAACCAAAAGACGGTTGCCACCTCTCTTTTCTAGTATTACTCAGGAATTGTGAGATCCCGGCTCAGGAGCGCTGCCGGGATGACTGACGTCACATAGTGGTACTTGTGTCAGTTGTTCTGCGCCGTCTTGCTCCATTACATTCATATCTTCAAACATCACGAAGTAGCCATCTTTGGGGTCCACTTGAATGAATACATCCAATAAGAACTCATCGGCTGGCAGTGCTGTTTTGGCACAAAAGTCATTCACACTGATGCTAAATTGGCCACTGCCAGTTTTACCCGACTCTTTGTGGGCGAGTACCTGCTTCTGTTTAGCGCGCATATCTGCGGCATCTTGCTCACTCAAGCGTAATACTGTGACCACTTCATCGGCGTTTTTGTCTTCCAGCAATATCTTGCTCAGCACACCATTTTTAAGCACTTCCACTTCATATTTTTGCGCGAATTCAATACTGTTGTCTTCGGCGGTGTAGCCAAACTCCAACACCACATTACCGGTGCGAATATCCACCACATCCAAGGTTCGAGTGGCTATGCGGATATCTTCAGGATTGGCCTCCAGAGGGCTCAATTGACTTAACTTGTACATGCTAGTGAGTGGCATACTCATACAGCCAGCTAACACGGCCGCGCTCATTCCAATTACCAAAATTCGGAGGGTCATTTGCTATATTCCTTTATCAATTCGAAGTCATCCAACAGACCAAAGACAGAACAGATAGTTCGCGAAAATGAGAAAAAAATGAATTTGCCGCGATCTATTGGCTGAGAAGCCATGCAATCAAATTGGTCGCCAACCAAGTGATAGCTGGCAGCAATAAAATCGCAGCAAATCTTACAACCAAATGGATATTCATCGGCCATTCTCGGGCGGCTACCAGTTCACGCATTAGTGAGCGAGCCGAGACATTGTCCTCACCGATGCTGTCGAAGAGTTTCGGATCAATAGCCACACTCGAACTGACCAATGCCGAACTGCGCAGAGCTGAAATCGCCTGACGCTTTCGTTCAACTATGATCTGGTGAGCTCGAAACAAAGGTTGGAACATCAAATTAATCAGGATGATCAGGATTGTCATCACCAATAAAAAGTCTTTCATCGATGGGGCATCACCAAGCCAAAACAACGGCGTAAGTGCAATGCACATGCAAAAAAACAAGCTGTTCCAGTAAATCGTATTGGCAATGGGAAACAATTCTGTGGCGCTGAATGCGTCCACTCTCAAGTGCTTGTTCATATAGCGAATCGTAATGCGAGTGCTGTTGAAGATCGTCAGCATGCCCAGTACGAGCCCACACCACATGCACCAAGCCTGAAAGGCCAAAGGAAAGCGGATCAGATTCTCAGCAAAGCTGAGTTGCTCGACGTAAAACAACTCCTCAGTGTGAAAATACGATACCATAAAGATCAGAGCAAGGATTGCACTGATGGGAAACAACTTGCGAGGCAATTGTGCAATGCGCTTTGCATAAACACGGGCAAACAAGTCAGAAGACTGAGTATTTCGTGCACTGCGTAACACCGCAATCTGTGCCCCTCGCACCAATACCGGCAGCATCGCAAAACAGAACGACGCAATACTCGGCAGCGCTAGAGCCGCCCCCACATCTCTACGTTGTATGTCCAACATTGGCAAGTTTGGGTCGACCAAAACGCCAATTGACCAGTTAAACCCAATAAATCCAATTCCTGCCAGTAACGCCCAAACAGACCAAATAGGATGAGGGATGTGTGGGTATCGCGATTTAACTTGTATAGATTTCACGTTGCTCAAGGTACTTCATTTTTAACGCCAGACAGTATACTCAACTCGGGGCAAAAAACGACTCTTTTAAAAAGGGTTGAGACTATAACCTTGCTGCGCTAAGAGTGCATGGGCAGTCATTGCCGAAAGAGCAAATTCGACCGATGGATGGGTGTGTTTTGGTTCGATTTGGTAGTAAGCGGCGGATTGACCACAGATCACAATTTTCACTTGATGTTTGGTCAGCTCATCGAGCAACGCCAGATTGGGATTAGACTTTTGATATTTGGCCTGATACTGCTCTCGGTTGAGCAAGTCGAAACTCGCCTTACCATGCACCACCAAGGCCAAATGAATATTGTCTTTGTCGACGCCATTGGCAACATGCATATTGATAAATCGAGCCAAACTGTCAAATCGTCGATTCAGCGCTCCAGCCTCTGCCGCTTCGCTTACGTCAAAGGCAACTTTCAAAACCGTGTTTTCTTGCAGTTGATGCGCCAGCTCTACCGGAGCATGTTTACCAAAATTGGCAATGACCGGTCCCGACTGAAACTCAGCATGAAGAGGTGCGACCCACGCTGTGAAGATGATTGTCATACCGATTATTGTGGCTTTCATTGATTTCTCCGGGTCAGATTGAGTGTGAAATTCTACCCCATCATGCCGAAAAACCGCGAATTGCACCAACTCTTGGTCAAGTCCCTCAATACTCGAAAGATAGAATGAAATTTGCTGCGCCCAATTTTTTGGCCGGAAATATCCCTAAGCTCTTCATTTTAAAGGGATTAGAGAGTAAGATTAACAATCTTGAAACAATTGGTATATAACCTGCTACAGAGATCCCTAGTGCACAAAGTCAAATATGTGACTTTGTGCCTATGTCGAACCCGATAGTTTTGTATACTCTATGGAGTAACTCAGGTAATCAAACAAGAATCATCTGGGTTACCATAGCAAACACAACAAGCCCGACTGTGAAGGCTTGAAGAATGGAACAAGTGTATTTTTATGAAAAGTCCGTGGATTAAGTTAGCCGCTACACTAGCGGTATTCGCTCTAGGTATTCTTGGCATGTTTGGCATTGCCGCAACCGGAGAAGAGCCGGGGGAAAAGGAAAAAGTTGACACCCGTCCCTATGTAAAAGTCGAAAACGCTGAAGCAATGGACTACCAAGTGCTGATAAACAGCTTTGGTGAGGTGACTGCACTTGAGTACACTCAATTGTCTGCTCAGGTTTCTGGCGAAGTGGTCAGTTGGAACCCCAGATTTGTTCCCGGCGGCTTAATCAAGCGCGGTGAAGTGTTGTTTAGTATTGAAAAAGACGCCTACGAGGCGGCTTTATTGCAAGCCGAAGCTGAATTGTCCTTGGCAAAAGCCCAATTGATTGAGGAGCGCGCCCGAGCCGAAGTGGCAAAACAGGAGGCGAAAAACCTACCTAGCAGCCAAGTGAGTGACTTGTATTTGCGCAAGCCTCAAGTACTCAGCGCCGAAGCAAAAGTCAAATCTGCCGAAGCAGGATTAAAATTGGCCAAACGAGATCTCGAAAACTGCGATGTGGTTGCGCCTTACGATGCCCTCATCACAGCCCGTGATATCGGTTTGGGACAGTACATCAATCGCGGCACTACAGTGGGCATGATCAGCAATATTGAAACCGCTGAAATTATCTTCCCCATCGCCGGTTTTGACAGCGCATTTTTGCCTGCTTCGTACGAAAATCAAGAAGCCATCATCGTCAACAAGGGCAGCAAACCCTTTACTCGCATCGGTTACATCTCCCGTGATTTGGGCGTTATCGATCAAGCTACCCGCATGAGTCAATTGGTGGTGCGCGTTGAAGACCCTTATGGCATCAAGACTGGCGCACCCGCATTGAAATTTGGCAGCTATGTGGAAGTCAATCTCAGCGGCCAAACCCTGCAAAACGTCTATCGTTTGCCTCAAGACTTGGTCACCAACCGCAAAGTTTGGGTCGTAGACAAAGACGGCCGACTGCAAGCCAAACCTGTTGAAGTATTGCGAGAAGAAGGCGAGTTTTTCTTGATTGGCAGTGGCTTAAGCAATGACGATAAAGTGGTGATTACCGTACCTGAGTATCCGCAGAAAGGCATGGAAGTCAGAACGACCAAAAAAGAAGACTTGGTCGCACAAAAAGAAGGCTAAACAGACATCATGAGCAGCGAAACATCCAAACAAACGGGCCTCATTGCCTACTTCGCAAATAATACTGTAGCCGCCAATCTGTTGATGATTTTCATCATCATCATGGGTGCAATCAGTTATTTCACCATTCAACGTCAGATGTTTCCCAACATGGAATTCAATTTCATTATGGTGGAGGCAACCTATCGAGGTGCGTCACCCCAGGAGATTGAAGAGGGCATTCTGGTCAAGGTAGAGGAAGCTTTAACCGACGTAACAGAAATTAAAAAGAGCGTATCTCGTGCCTATCGCAATAGCGGCCGAGTGACTTTGGAAATTGAACCGGGCGAAGATTTGTCTGACGTACTAGACAAAGTTAAATCTCGTGTCGATGCCATTGCAACTTTTCCGGCTGGCATGGAGCCGATCAACATCTATCAAGACGAGTTTAACCAAGACGTGATTGAAATGTCCTTGGTGGGCGACTTCCCCCTGTCCGATCTCAAACCGGTTGCCAAGCAAATTGAAGACGAATTGTTGCAACTGAGTAACGTTTCTTTGGTGGAACTCAGTGCTCCTGAAGATGAAATTGCTATTGAAATTCAGCCCGGCGAACTGCGTCGTTACAACCTCACCATCGACGACGTGACCAGTGCCATCCGCCGCTACTCGGCAAACTTTTCAGCCGGACAATTACGCACCGACTCGGGGATCATTTCTGTTCGAGTCGAAAACCAGTTTTACAACGGCGAAGAATTCCGGCATATCCCGATAAAAATCGGCCAAAATGGCGCAAAAGTGCTGTTGGAAGATGTGGCCTACATCAACGACGGATTTACCGAAGGCGAGCGCTACTTCAAGTATTCCGGCAAAAACGCCATCTTTATGTCCGTCAATGCCACCAAAGATCAGAATATGGTGCCCGTTGCTGAGTCGGTGAAAGATTTTATCGAGCACCGCAATGAAACCTTGCCCGAAGGCATGGAGCTGAAAGTGTTAGTCGATATGACTTACTACTTGAATGCGCGCTTGGACATGATGCTGAAAAACCTCTTTCAAGGGGCGGTTTTGGTGGCCATTATGCTCACTCTATTCTTACGATTCCGTCTTGCGTTGTGGGTCATGATAGGCTTGCCGGTGTGTTTCCTCGGCGCCGTGATGAGCATGAGTTTGTTTGGTGTGAGCATCAACATCCTGTCTTTATTTGCCTTTATCATGGTATTGGGGATAGTGGTTGACGATGCCATTGTCATAGGCGAAAGCGCCTACACGGAAGTGGAGAGAAGCGGCGGCGGAGTAGAGAGCGTGGTGCGTGGTGCCAAGCGTGTCGCTACACCCGCCACATTCGGGGTACTGACTACCATTGCTGTTTTTGCCCCCTTTACCTTATCAAGCGGGCCTGAAGGCGCATTCTTCTACAATATCGCCGTGGTCGTCATTTTATGTTTGATATTCAGTTTGATCGAATCCAAATTGATCTTACCGGCTCACTTGGCCCACACCAACTTTACTCCCGTGAAGCACGACAGTTGGCGACACAAGTTCAACGAAGCCTTTTTTGGTTTTGTTAATGGCAAATACCAACGATTTATCATTAAGTGTACCGAATGGCGCTGGGTCGTTTTTGCTGCCTTTGTCGCGATGTTGTTGCTCAGTATTGGCTTGATTCAAGCTAATCACGTACGCATGGTGCCAACACCGAAAGTACCCCACGATTTCCCCGACATTCGAATTGAGATGAACGAAAATGTGTCTGACCAACAAACCATTCAAGCACTGCAACTGATTGAGAAAGTAGTGCAGGACATTGATAAACAAATTATCAATGAGTACGGCAGTGGTATGGTCAAAGACATGCTGGTGTTTAACCAAGGCCGAACAGAAGGACGGATTTTGGTGCCATTGGTGGACGAAGAAGAACGCCCATTTGATACCTTTGAGTTGGCCAGACGTTGGCGCGAGGCCATCCCAGAGATCCCAGGCATGAAGTCCTTTGTGGTTCGCGATGATGTGAATGGCGGTGGCAACGACGGTGACTTTGGATACCTGTTGTTTGGCCCAGACATTGAAACTCTGAATGCGGCGGGTCGCTACTTTATCGAGTTGTTGCAGCAAGAGGAAGGCTTATACGACATTAGTTCTACCATTGACCCGGCCAGCAAAGAAATTCAAATGACACTGCTGCCTGTGGCCTTTGATTTAGGGTTAGATCTACAACAAATCGCCTCTCAAGTGGGTGCCAGCTTCTACGGTGGCGAAGCCCAGCGAGTGATCCGTGACGGTGAAGAGGTGCGCGTGATGGTGCGCTACCCGCGCCTGACTCGTGAGCGCTTCGCCGAATTGAAGTATGCCGTCATCACCACCCCCCAAGGCAAAGAAGTCATGTTGGGCGATGTGGTAGAGCTGGAAGAAAAGCCCGGTATCAGTTATATCCGTCGTGAAGGTGGCTATCGCAGCGTTTACGTTTGGGGTGCCATTGACGAAGAGGCGGTAGAACCCAACGAGGTGGTAAAACGCATCGACGAATCCTTATTGGTACAGATGCAGGAAGAGTTCCCGTCGGTGAAAACCGAACTGGGTGGCGCTATTGAAGAGCAGCAAGCCCAGCAAAATGAACAGATGATGTTCTTCATTGCCGGTATCTTGATGATGTTTATCTTGTTGGCGGTGCCACTGAAGAGCTACTCACAACCTTGGATGATCTTGTCGGTGATCCCCTTTAGTTTCACCGGCGCGATTTGGGGCCACTTCTTCTTCGGGGTCGACATTAGTATGATGTCGAACTTTGGTTTGATTGCGGCCGCTGGGGTAGTGATCAACGACTCGTTGCTGATGACCGACTTTATCAACAATCGTCGCAAAGAAGGTCATAGCCTCAAACAAGCAGTCATTGAAGCAGGTAGTGCTCGATTCCGCGCCATCACACTGACCTCCATTACCACATTCGTTGGCGTATTGCCGATCATGTTCGAAACCAGCCTACAAGCTCGCTTCGTAATCCCCATGGCTATCGCCCTGGGCTTTGCAGTGCTGTACGCTACCTTGGTAACCTTGGTATTGGTTCCGTGCATGTATTTAATGCTCGAAGACATAGGTAAGTTCTTCAAAGCGCCGTTTAAGCGCTTTACAAAGTCTCAACCACCGGTCGAAACAGGCGTACCCATCTCCGATGTATCGGTAGACCCATACAAAGGTTAACCATAAAAAAGCCAGCGCAAGCTGGCTTTTTTGATTGTATTAGATGACGTCACACCACCTGCCCGGCGGCCCAGCCGCTGGACCAGGCCCACTGAAAGTTATAGCCGCCGAGCCAGCCGGTTACGTCCACCACCTCGCCAATAAAATACAGTCCCTCAATGTCTTTCGCCATCATGGTTTTTGATGACAATTGTTGTGTATCGACGCCCCCGAGGGTCACTTCGGCGGTGCGATAGCCTTCGGTGCCATTGGGTTTAATTTGCCAGTGATGAAAGGTTTCGGCGACTTGTTCCAGTTGTTTTCCTTGATGTTGCTTTAAGGGCTTATTCTCAAGCCCTAAATAAGGCAACGCGGTCTGAACATAGCGCTTAGGAAAATATCTAGAAAGGGCGGTTGCCAATAAACTGTCGGGAGACTGCTGCTGTTGACTCTCCAGTTCAGCCTGCAGATTACCATTGGGGTACAAGTCAAATTCGACCGTATTGCCCGGTAGCCAGAATGAGGAAATTTGCAGTACGGCCGGCCCACTGAGGCCACGGTGAGTAAACAAAATATTTTCGTTAAATCGGGTGTGATTGCATTGGGCGCTGGCATCTAATGAGATACCGCTTAATGGTGCAAGAACAGCCTTATCCTGTTCGTGCAAGGTAAAAGGCACTAAACCAGCACGGGTTGGCAGCACCTTCAAACCAAATTGTTCTGCCACCTTGTAGCCAAATGGGCTTGCGCCCAACTTAGGCATGGATAATCCGCCAGTGGCAATGACCAAAGACTCACATTGATAGTGTCTTTGGCTGGTGTTTACCGCAAAACCATCGCTGTTTTGTTCGATCGATATAATTTCACAGTGAGTGGTTACTTTTGCGTTGGCCTTTGCACACTCACTCAGTAGCAGGTTAACGATGTCTTTTGCAGAATCGTCACAGAATAATTGTCCTAGAGTCTTTTCGTGGTGGGCGATGCCATAGTCGTTTACCAAACCGATGAAATCCCATTGGGTATAGCGACTCAAGGCAGATTTGCAGAAGTGGGGATTGTCTGAAAGAAAGTTTTCAGCCGACGCGTAGAGGTTGGTGAAGTTACAACGCCCACCGCCAGACATTAGGATCTTGCCTCCCACACGTTTGGCATGATCCAATACTTCCACCGAGCGACCTCGATATCCAGCCTGCGCAGCGCAAAATAAACCGGCAGCGCCCGCGCCTATGACAATAACATCACGTTGTATCACCTAATCTCCGACTTAAACGTTCACTTTATTTTGGCGTATGGTAGCAGAAGACCGCCAATTATGACCGCAGAAAGTGTGTTTGCGTGAGTCAGCCTTTTGATGAGCCAAGAGCATTGCATTCGTTTGAGTGAGTCAACCTTTTACAGAGGTCCCGGCCCAAGAGCGTTGCCGGGATGACAGGTGGCGTTGTCATCCCCGCATGCTTTTGAGCGGGGATCTTTAAAACAGACTGGCTGACCCTAAACAACACTCAGGGACAAATTCGTCAAGCGCCCAGGGATGGGTTTATAGCGGCTTTCCAAACCAATCCCTTGTGTCGCTGTTTTGTTTGATAAAAAGCAAGAGCAATCAATGACAAGGAATTATCGCCAAGGCAAGCTTCGTTTTTTGTTTTCAGAACCCTACAAAGCAGGGACGCTTTGTTGGAGCTTCCAGGGAAGGACTCGCGCGTGTTCTGAAAACTAAAATGACGGTTGCCTTTTCTCTTTTCTGACATTACTCAGTTGTTGTGAGGTCCCCGCTCAAGAGCGTTGCATTCGTTTGAGTGAGTCAGCCTTTTGATGGTAGTGCATTTCTTCGCTTAAGTACTTTAAGAACGTGGATTAAACCCATCCTTGGTAACGCACCCAGCCGCTACATCCATGTAACGTCGTTCAGGCGGCTGGAGCGGCGCTCCAGAAAGCTCCGCCTTCACCCCAAGAGCATGCCGGGATGACACAGTTACTCTTTACAATGACTTCAGCATGCTTTCGGCGTCACTGACTTCGAAACGGCCGGGGTCTTCGATGTTGAGAGATTTTACTACGCCGTCTTCCACTAACATGCTGTAACGTACAGAGCGCACACCGCCAAAGGTATCGGTGTCCATGTCTAGGCCGATTTTTTGGGTAAAGTCACCGTTACCATCGGCAACCATCAGAATCTCATCAGCATTGTGTTGCTTACCCCATGCATCCATGACGAATGCATCGTTAACGGACAAACAAATAATGGTATCCACACCTTTGGCTTTAATCTTGTCTGCAAGAGCTACATAGCCCGGTAGATGAGCCTGTGAACAGGTCGGAGTAAAAGCACCGGGTACTGCAAACACCACCACTTTCTTGTCACCGAACAGGCTATTGGTATGTAAGCTCACCATCTCGCCGTTTTGTAAACTGCTCAAAGTACTTTCTGGCAGCGTTCCACCGACTGTAATCATAAATTTCTCCAAGGGTTTATTAGGGCTCGAAGCCGTTACTTTTTATGTTTATTTTAAATTTGTCAGATACACATCAAATCGATGCTTTTTACCTTTAATTGCCATGTTTGGTTCACGATGATCTAAGTAAGGCGCACTCTCAGGGCGCTTAACCACCACACGCTTTTTTGCCACCTGCAGCGCAGGACCTAGCAGGCTGTCGGCATCTTCATCAGGCCCCAGTAGTTGTTGAAACAAACGCATGTCTTTTTTAACCAAGGCTGACTTTTTGCGATGGGGAAACATCGGGTCTAAATAAACCACATCCACATCACCCTGTGTCCAATTTGCCAGCACTTGCTGACTTTGTCCACGGATCAACGTCATTCGCTGAGGTAGCCAGTTCATTAACTCATCTTGATGAGCCGCCCGAGCCAGTCCATCGGACAGCAAAGCAGCAACCACATTGGAACGCTCAAACATCTGTACAGAACAACCAAGGCTGGCCAGCACAAAGGCGTCTCGTCCCAACCCAGCAGTCGCATCCAGCACGGTAGGACAATATTGTCCTTTGATACCGACGGCCTTGGCAATGGCCTCTTTGCGACCACCGCCATGCAAACGGCGAAAAGTCAGGGCATCAGAAGCAAAGTCCACCACCACCGCACCTAATTTGGGCTCATCAAGCTGTTTGAGACTCAGTTGATGGCGATCCAACATCAACACCAAACCGGTGTCTTGCTCTGGCAAAAAGGGCAAATCCCATTGTGTTGCCAAGGCTTTGGCTCTTTCTACCAAAGAGTCATCTGCCGGGTCCGATGGCACAATACAAACTGGGTTAGGCGTGTCCATAATGCTCCTTACTGCCTAGCCAGCGGTTAATGATAGCCTGAGCATGTGACGGATAATGTTGCCACAAATGGTTGGCCATGGTTTGAATTTCCGGGATCAAATGGGCGTCACGGATCAAATCTGCAATGCGCAGGTCGGCTAATCCGGTTTGTTTGGTACCGAGCAATTCACCGGGTCCGCGAATTTCCAAATCCTGCTGGGCGATAAAGAACCCATCGTTGGAATCACGCAACACAGCGAGGCGTTTGCTGGCGGTTTTAGACAGAGGACTTTGATACATCAAAACGCAATGACTCTCCACTGAACCCCGCCCAACTCGGCCCCGCAACTGGTGCAACTGTGCTAAGCCAAGTCGTTCTGGATTCTCGATGATCATGAGGCTGGCGTTGGGCACGTCTACCCCCACCTCAATGACAGTCGTAGCCACCAGCAAATCGAGTTCGGCGTTTTTAAATGCCTGCATGATTTGCTGCTTTTCTTGAGCTTTGAGTCGACCGTGCACCAAACCTACGCGCAGCTCCGGCAATGCCGTACGCAAAGCGATGGCAGTATCCTCGGCAGCCTGACATTGCAAAACCTCTGATTCATCAATCAAGGTACAGACCCAATACACTTGTCTTTGGTCATTTAACACTGCGTTTTTTACCCGTTCCATGACGTCTGCTCGGCGGCTGTCCGGAAGCACTACCGTAGTGACTGGTGTGCGACCGGGCGGTAACTCATCGATAATGGACGTATCCAAATCTGCATAAGCTGTCATTGCCAAGGTTCTGGGGATGGGCGTGGCAGTCATAATCAATTGATGGGGAAAAGCCCCTTGTTTCTCGCCTTTCTCTCTCAACGCCAAACGTTGATGAACACCAAAACGATGCTGCTCATCGACAATGACCAAAGCTAATTTGTGATACTGCACTGCCTCTTGAAACACTGCATGAGTGCCCACCAACATATTGATATGACCGGCCTGCAAATTTTCCAGCACCGTCTGCCTGGCTTTACCTTTTAATTTTCCAGCCAGCCAGCCGACCTGAATGCCCAAAGGTTGCAACCAGGCGTTGAAATTCACAGCATGTTGCTCTGCTAGCAATTCGGTAGGTGCCATAAGCACTACTTGGAAACCGGCACCAATGGCCGATAACGCCGCCATGGCCGCAACCAAGGTTTTGCCTGAACCCACGTCACCTTGTACTAGGCGCATCATCGGCACCGCTTTGGCCATATCGAGTTGGATTTCATTGACCACTCTTTGCTGCGCCGCAGTGGGTTGGAATGGCAAACTGGCCAGTAAGCGATCAAGAAGAGCTTGGTCCGGTGCGATAGCAAAACTGGCTTGCTGCTGGTTTTGCTGGCGGACTTTCAACACACTTAAGTGATGAGCTAACATTTCCTCGATAATGAGTCGTTGCTGTGCTGGATGTTTACCCTCTTCCAGTAAACCTAAGGACACATCAGGTGGAGGTCGATGTACCAGTTGCAATGCGTCTTGCAGAGTGACCTGGTGCTTGTATAGATTCTCAGGTAACAACTCAGCTAAAGCGCCCTTTTTCATCAGAGTGAGTGCTTGCTCCGTAAGGCTTCGCAAGGTAATTTGCTTAACACCTTCGGTGGTGGGGTAAACCGGCGTCAGGGATTCTTCGACCGGATTCTCCGAGGCTGTATCGACATGGCGATATTCAGGATGCATCATTTCCAAGCCGTGCTTGCCCGCACGAATTTCACCAAAGCAACGAATTTCAGAGCCGACTTCTAAATGGTTCTTTTGTGCCGCGCTGAAATGGAAAAAGCGCAGTGTCAGGGTACCTGTGCCGTCACTGACCCTGACGATCAACATACGTTTACGACCAAACTGAATATCACAGGATTTAATTTGGGCCTGCACGCTGACGTGGGTGAAGGGCTGCAGATCGGCAATAGGATAGATGCGGGTCCGATCTTCGTAGCGCAAGGGAAGATGAAACAACACATCCTGAACCGTGAACAGGCTCAGTTTTGCAAGCTTTTGGGCAACTTTACTGCCAACACCTTTGAATTCCGTCAGGGGAGTTTGCGCCAATGGATGCATGGGGTCCTTTTCGTGTCCTAGTCGCTCAATTTATCGTGATACGCGTGCCGCATAATACAATAATTGGGGTTCAATTCTGACTTTGTAGTTCGGATTGGCGTACTGAAACTTAATCAAGCCTGTATCATCTACCACATAAGCCGCAGGCACGGGCAACACGAACCGGTCCGTGCCATCCAAGGTTGCCAGTTTTGCGCCGTTGTTATTCCGGTAAAACTTCGCTGTTGATTCATCCACAAAGTAAGCGAGCCCAAAGCCGCGGATAGCTTGTAAATTCTCATCTGAAAGTCGCAGCACATCAAATTCGGTCTGAGTTTGCTGCTCCTGTAATCGTTGCGGAGAATCGGGTGAAATCACCACAATTTGATAACCCAAATCCAGTATTTGCTGCTCGACTTCGACCAAACCAGCCATTTGACGATTGCAGTAGGGGCACCATCCACCCCGATAAAATAAAATCACGCTAGGGCGTGACTCAACCACCGTTTGCAAGCGAATGTCCTTACCGAAGGCCGTTTTTAAGGTTACGTCCGGCACAAATTGCCCATTGAGTAATGGGGTCACTTGTTCGGGAGATTCCGCCACTTGAGTGCGGTCAAACGCGACAGTGTGGTAGCTGCAAAGTAGACAGATTAAAACCAGAAGTAGGCGCATGATGGCTTCCAACTAACAAGGTAAGGATATTGTTACCCGTATGTCGGTCCATTGCCAACTTTTTCGCGCCTATCATCTGGGGCTTCAAACTGCTTTGATGGGATGTTTTTTACAAGCTATGGCGCGCCGCTTCCAGCAATAGTGACGCCGATAAACGGGTTTTATAATCAGGATTGACGTAGCTGAACTGCACCATTCCTTGTTTATCAACGATAAACACGGCAGGGGCCGGCAATACCGCTCGACCGGTTGTGCCGTCGAAGGTTAGGCCAATATTGTATTCGTTGGTGTATTTGCGTTGGACATCGTCAGCCATATAGAAACCCACACCAAATCCTTTAATGGCTTGCAAACTGTCATCAGAAATCAATGTCACCGCAAATTCAGTTTCTAGTTTTTGCTCTTGTAATCGCATTGGAGATTCAGGAGAAATAGCGAGAACTTGGTAACCCAGTTCCACCAACTGTCCTTCGATGTCTTTTAGTTCTGCCAATTGACGATTGCAATAGGGGCACCATCCACCACGATAGAACAATACGATAGTGGGCTTTTGCATGATCATGGCCTGCAAACTAACCGGCGCTCCCTCGGCGGTTTTCACCACGGCCTTGGGCGCACTTTGGCCATTTAAAATGGGCGTCACATCCATCGCACTTGAGGCAATTTGAGTCCGATCCAAAGCATGGGCTGGAAATACCAACGCGCTGACTAACCAAGTTACAACAACAAACAACTTCACCTTCAATCCTCTTAACATTCAACAATAAGACTTGTGAGGTACCAGACCTGCTACCGTGAATAAGTCTTTCATCAATTGAATATAAAGAGGATTAAGACGCGGTTCGATTGCGCTTTGGTTTGGCTGCTTGCATCAGTTGCCACCACTGCTCGTCAGCGACAATTTGACCATTTTCATCAATCTTAGGATATGGGATCCTTTTGCGGTCACACATCTCCCGAAAAATCGGATAGCCACCAGCGAACAAGACTTTTTGACAGACCGATTCGTCGAGGTGTTGCACGTCGTACAGCCCAGCCTCTTGCCGTTGTCGCTGTGCTTCATACAACACCAACGCCGCAGCAACACTGACATTCAGAGACTGCACTATGCCCATCATCGGGATCACGATTTCAGCATCTGCTAACTCAATCGCTTGCTCGGTAGCACCGTGCTTTTCTTGCCCTAAAATAATGGCGGTGGGTTGGGTGTAGTCAATTTGACGAAAGTCGACGGCTTTGTCCGATAGATGGGTCACCAACACTTGCATTTTTTGCTGCTTTAAGTGGGCCACGGCATCTTCGATACTGTTGTGAGTTTGCATTTCCACCCAGTTTTGCGCGCCCATAGCGGTACCGCCTCGCAACTTTCGGGTATGCTCGTCCCAAACCGCATGCACACGATGAATTCCCACCGCATCGCAACTGCGAACCACGGCGGAGACATTGTGGGGTTTATGAACCTGCTCCATACATACGGTCAGGCTCGTTTGCCGCAAGGCCAGCATGCGGCGGATTTTTTCGTAACGCTCTGGTGACACCGATAATTACTCTGGTAACTCCATGACGCCATCGATTTCGATTTGTGCACCCTTGGGCAAAGCTTTCACACCGATCGCGGCGCGGGCAGGATAGGGTTGCTTGAAATACTGGCTCATGATTTCGTTGACGGTGGCGAAGTTACTCAGGTCCGTCAGGAAAATATTTACTTTGACCAAGTCGTGGGTGGTACCACCGGCCGCTTCGCAAACTGCTTTGACGTTTTCAAACACTTGTCTGGCTTGCTCAGAAAAATCGTCAGATACCATTTCCATCGTCTCTGGAACCAGAGGGATTTGGCCTGACAAATACACGGTGGTGCCGGATTTCACAGCTTGGCTGTATGTACCAATAGCTTGTGGGGCCCGATCGGTATGAATTACGGACTTTGACATAGTTTTATTACCTTAAAGTTGTTTGGATTGACTGTGTCTGGAGACTCTTTGTACCTCTGGCATAGATCGAATCTTTCGCATAATCCTCGCCAAATGCACACGGTTTTTTGTGGTCAATTCAATGTCGATATAATAAACATTACTTTCTTTTTCTTCCGTTTGCAGGCCAATAATATTGGAATCACAGGCACTGACGGCATTGGTTAGCGTGGCAAGGGTCCCTTGGTGATTGATTAGCTCAATTCTCACCGAGGTCTTAAATTCCCCTTGAGCATCGCTGTCCCACTTCATGGGCAGCACACGCTGCGGCTCTTCTCGAGTCAATTTGCGGATGTTAGAACAGCCGGTTTGGTGGATCACCATCCCTCTGCCAGGGCTGAGGATAGCAACAATCTCATCATCGGGGATCGGATAGCAGCAACGTGGATAACTGACCACCAAGCCTTCGGTTCCCTTGATCGCCACGTTGCCACTCTTCTTGGGTAAGGTTTCAGATTCACCCAACAAGCGGCGGGCCACAATGGCGCTCAATTCGTTACCTAAACCGATGTCGGCCAACAATGCCTCGAAACTGTCGTGTTTTGTTTCTGCCGCGACTCGGTCTTTGTCTTCTTGTGAAATCTCATCCAATTTGACTTTACCCAAAGCGTGCCGCAGTAGACGGTTACCCATGCTAATGGCTTCTTCAGAATGTTGCCGTTTCAGGTAATGGCGGATGTTCGCTCGTGCCCGGGCGCTCACTACAAAATTAAGCCAGTTGGCGTTAGGTTTGGCTCGAGGAGACGTAATGATCTCGACGGTTTGACCATTTTCCAGCGGTCGATTCAATGAATAATTGCGCCGCTCGACCCTTACACCCACACAAGAATTGCCAATATCGGAATGCACGGCATAGGCAAAATCCACCGGCGTAGCCCCCATGGGCAGTTCGATAATGCGCCCATCGGGCGTAAAGACATAAATTTCTTCTGGGAACAGGTCGGTTTTGACGTTTTCAATAAATTCGAATGATGAACTGGCACTTTGTTGCAGCTCCAACAAAGATTGCATCCACTTGCGCGCACGCACCTGGGCCGTTGTACCCTGTGGCGCTTCGCCGGATTCTTTGTAAAGCCAATGGGCAGCAACCCCTTTGTCCGCCATCTGATCCATTTCGTGGGTACGAATTTGAATCTCCACCGGTATGCCATGGGGACCAATCAATGAGGTATGCAAAGACTGATAACCATTCGTGCGTGGGATGGCTACATAATCTTTGAACCGACCTTCAATCGGCTTATAAAGACCATGCATGGCACCCAAGGCCCGATAGCAACTGTCTACCGACTCCACCAACACCCGAAACGCATAGATGTCCATGACCTCATTGAACATCAATTCCTTATTCTTCATCTTACGGTAGATGGAATACAGGTGCTTTTCTCGACCAACGACTTCAGCCTGAATTCCATGGGCTTCGAGTCGTGTTTCCACTTCTTTGCGGGTGTTTTCGATGATTTCTTTGCGGTTGCCGCGTGCTTGTTTCACCGCCCCTTGCAGCGCTCGATAACGCATTGGGTACATCGCCTGAAAACCGAGATCCTCCAGTTCATTTTTGATGTCGTGGATCCCGAGGCGGTGGGCAATGGGAGCATAGATTTCCAGCGTTTCACGGGCGATGCGTCGGCGCTTGTCAGGACGCAAGGAACCGAGTGTGCGCATATTGTGAGTGCGATCGGCAAGCTTGATCAGGATCACCCGAATGTCCTGCACCATGGCCATCATCATCTTTCGAAAGTTTTCAGCCTGGGCTTCTTGCTTACTGGAGAATTGAATTTTGTCGAGCTTAGATACACCTTCCACCAATTCGCCGACGGTCTCACCAAACTCTTTGACCAAATCGTCTTTGCTGTAATGGGTATCTTCAATGACATCATGCAACAACGCCGCCATCAAGGTCTCTTGATCAAGACGCATGTCCGCCAAAATACCGGTAACGGCAACAGGATGAGTGATGTAAGGATCGCCGCTAGAGCGCATTTGTCCGTCGTGGGCGTCATGGGCCAAAACGTAGGCACGCTGAATGTCTGCTACAGTGGCAGCAGGCAAATAGGTTTCCAGTTTGTTTTTTAGGCCTTCAAACAAATACACGTAAGCAATCGGTCAGAATAAGTGAATAGGCTTAGAATACGGTGATTTTTTGGGCTTGTCAGCCGATTATGCAATGCTCCGAGCGATTCGTTGTAAAAACGCCTCGCTCAGGCATGTAAAGAGGGATTATTCGCCTAAGATGTTGGCAACAGAGGCAAATTCCGCGTGATCCTGTTCCCGCTGGTCACGCATTTCTTCTGCTTCAATGCTTTTCGCATTGACGAAACCTTCTTCGATTTCACGCAGAGCAACTACAGTCGCTTTGTCGTTACCCATGGGTACATGAGGCTCTTTGCCTTCAATGGCGATTTGACGAGCGCGCTTTGCTGCTACCAAAACCAAATCGAATCGGTTACCAATTTTATCTACGGCATCTTCAACTGTTACGCGAGCCATTTACTTTCTCCGTCAAATTCTTAGGTGTTCAAAAAAAGGTCGAGTAGTTTACTTTTTTATCATGCAATTGGAAAGATCTTTAGCGATCTAAAAGCAAATAGTTTCGCTGCCTGTGGCCCGATCCATAAGCCGGGATCGGCAAGCTGAGGGCGAACTAGTCGGCCAACAGATTTTGAAACAGGGATTGATGGCGAACAACTTGCTTTTCTTTTCTTAGTCGGCGAGCACTCACTATCGCGTCAAGTTCATTCAAGGCTAGCTCAAAATCATCATTAACCACAATATAGTCAAATTCGTGATAGTGAGAAATCTCAGAGACGGCTTTTTCCATTCGTTCGGCAATGACCTCATCGCTGTCTTGATTTCGCTCCGTGAGGCGACGACGTAATTCTTGTTTCGACGGTGGTGCAACAAAAATGGTGGAAGTATCGGGGATTTGTGCTTTCACTTGACGGGCGCCCTGCCAATCGATATCCAAAAAGACATCGATACCTTGTTGCAAGGTTTGCTCAATAACCACTCGCGATGTGCCGTAGTAATTGCCAAATACTTCAGCCCATTCGAAGAACACATTTTGCTCAATTAGCGCCTCAAACTCTTGTCGAGACACGAAATGATAGTGTTGACCATCGACTTCGCCGGGTCGGGGGGCACGGGTGGTATGGGACACAGACACCTGCATTTGGTTGCTGTGCATACTGGATTCAAGGTGACGACTCAACAGTGCTTTGATGAGACTGGATTTACCCGCACCAGAGGGCGCAGCGAGTATAAAAAGGTTGCCAGGAGCGTTTGCCATAAAAAATATCGAAAATACTGTGTTGCATTAATTGCACAATGTTAGCATATTCTTTTGCGTTACCAATGAGATTAAATCTCCTACCCACAAGGCAAGACAAGAATGAACGACAGTCAGTATCACCAATTAGTCGATGACGTATTTTTAAAACTTGAGGATGCGCTTGACGTGTGTGAAGTGGATATTGATTATGAATCGGCTGAAGGGATCCTTACCCTGATCTTCCCGAATCAAACCAAAATCATCTTGAACAAGCAACCCCCACTTCATCAAATATGGGTGGCCACAAAGTACAACGGTCACCATTTTAATTTGCAAGACGATCAGTGGATAGATGAGCGAACCGGCGCGGAATTCTGGGCCTTTATTGACGAAGCAGCCAGTAAACAAGCTGAGCAAGCAGTCGTCTTATCACGATAAATGAGAAAAAGGACTGTCCATGAGTGAGCAATCTCTCCCCTACGTAGAAGTCAATCCCACTGCCGCCATCAAATCGGTAGTGATTTGGCTACATGGCTTGGGCGACTCCGGTAACGGTTTTGCACCCATTGTACCGGCCCTCAAAATCCCTGATGAGTTAGGTATTCGATTTGTATTTCCTCACGCCCCAGTCCGTCCTGTGACGATTAATAATGGTATGGCGATGCGGGCTTGGTACGATATTAAATCACTGGATTTTAATCAGCGAGCCGATCGGGATGGCGTCAATGAATCTGCCGACGCGGTCAGAGCCTTAATCGAAGCCGAGCAGCAAAAGGGGGTTCCTTACGAGAGAATTCTACTGGCGGGATTTTCTCAAGGTGGGGTTATCGCATTGCACCTAGCCACGCGATTTGAGCATAAGCTGGCCGGTGTCATGGCGCTGTCGACCTATTTGTGTCAGCCAGAAACTTTGGCCGACGAGTGTACCGAGGTCAACAAAGACGTGCCGATTCTTTGTGCCCATGGTCAGCAGGATGAGGTGGTACCCATGTTTCTGGGTCACACTGCGTTTAAAGTATTGGAACAAAACGGCTTTAAGGTGCAGTGGAAAGAGTATCTAATGCAGCACAATGTTTGCCCCCAAGAAATTAACGATATTTCTGCGTTTTTACAAAGCACACTCAGTTAAAGCGCTCTGAGATTTGGCCTGTCTCATGGGTCAAATCTCACAAATTCCTCACAATTTCCCTTTGTTTGAAAGCTTTTCTCGCTAGTCACGGTTTTATTCATCAGTTTCAGTCTGTCTGATTTCCCTGTTTGGAGAACCAACATGTCCAGTGTATTGCGAATATTAGTATTATTGTGCGCCTTTTTGAGCGTAACAGCTCTTGCCAAATCCGCTCCGATAGAAACGGGCTTTTTTAACAACGACGCCATCTATGGCTATGACACGGTTGCCTATTTCACTGACAATAAAGCGGTAAAAGGCAGTAAGAAAATTCAACATGAATGGCGCGGCGCGGTTTGGTCATTTGCCAGTGAAGCCCATCGGGACATGTTTGTCGCCGACCCGCTTAAGTACGCTCCTCAGTTTGGCGGCTATTGCGCCTATGCTTTGGCAGACGAGCGCTTGGTGGGGATCGACGAAGATGCCTTTACTATCCATGATGGCAAGCTGTATCTGAATTACAGTAAAGGGGTGATGGAAGATTGGCGTGAAAATATGTTGGAGTACATCAAAAAGGCACAGCAAAACTATCCCAAATTGGTTGAGTTACCCCCTGAGTAATCGCCCCTACTTCATCGAGAATGGTATTGAAGTTCGCCATGGAAGGTGAATTTACATGCTTTTTATTGCGCCAGCACAAGACATTGATCTCGCAAGACTTTAAAATGGTGTCAAACCCATAACCGGACACATCATGACACCCAATCTCGTTCGAATTGCGACCCGCGAAAGTGCCCTTGCCCTCTGGCAAGCCGAGTATGTGAAAGCCGCTCTTGAGGCCGCCCACCCTGGCCTGAAGGTTGAGCTCAAACCAATGACGACCAAAGGCGACATCATTCTGGATACCCCTTTGGCAAAGGTCGGTGGAAAAGGGCTATTTATCAAGGAATTGGAAGTGGCCATGCAAAAAGGCGAGGCGGATATCGCGGTCCATTCGATGAAGGACGTGCCAGTAGAATTTCCTGACGGTTTTGGCTTGCATGCGATTTGTGAGCGAGAAAACCCCTTTGACGCCTTTGTCTCCAACCAGTACGCCCAACTCGACGATTTGCCCTTGGGTGCCATCGTCGGTACTTCCAGCTTGCGTCGTCAATGCCAATTGAAGTATTACCGGCCGGATCTGCAAATTCGTGACTTGCGAGGCAATGTTAACACCAGATTGGCGAAACTGGACGACGGTCAGTACGACGCCATAATCCTTGCCGCTGCGGGTCTGATCCGCTTAGGAATGGAACCCCGTATTCGTCACACTTTAAATGCAGAACTGAGCCTGCCCGCTGTAGGTCAAGGTGCTGTAGGCATTGAGTGCCGTAATGATGATGCACCTTTGATTGCGCTCTTGGCTCCCTTGAACCATTCCCACACGGCAGTTCGAGTCCGCGCAGAAAGAGCATTAAATGCCCGTTTGCAAGGAGGTTGTCAGGTCCCCATCGGCAGCTTCTCGACTTTACAAGATGAGACATTGACTGTGTTCGGCATGGTGGGCTCTATTACCGGCAAAACCCTACTCAAAGCCCAACTGAGCGGTCATCCCGACCAATCCATCGAGTTAGGTGAACAAGTTGCCGAGATGCTGTTGCAGCAAGGTGCCCAGTCTCTTCTCGATGAGGCGTACAAAGCATAATTATGACTGTCTTAGTACTGCGCCCGCTACATAAACTGCAGAGCAGTTGTGCGGCGCTGCGTCATGCCGGGGTTGACTGTGTTGGCGTGGGGCTGATGACTTTGGTGCCGGGTCCAGATGATGGAATATCGGTACAGGAAATTATGCAAAGAGCGCCTCTAGGAGTTGCGATTTTTACCAGCGCGGAGGCGGTCCAGCAATTGTTTGTCGAACATTTCACTTGGCCCAGCCAGATACAAGCCTTTGCCGTGGGAGAAACGACAGCCGCCAAGCTCAACGAATATAATGTGCCTTGTCAGGTACCGTTGGAGCATCATTCTGAAGGTTTGTTGACGCTGTTGGAATCCCACAACTTACATGACACTCAGGTGTTTATTTTAAAAGGCGTTGGCGGGCGAGAGACCCTCAAACAAAGACTCACACCCCGAGCCTTAGAGGTTACCGAGTTTTGTTTGTATGAACGTCAAGCTTTGGCTGCCCCAGTCAACACAGATCCGTGGCATGAGGACCAAATACAATGTATTGTGGCTACCAGTGGCGAGCTCATGGAAGCGGCATTTGCCCAGTTCGACAATGCTTGGTTGAAAAAAACACCTTGGCTGGTGGTCAGCCAGCGACTTGCGGTTTTTGCAGCTAAACTGGGTATAGAACACATCATGCAAAGCGCTGGCGCACAAGACCAGCAGATAATCGAATCGCTTAACAGCAAAATGGAGTCCTAAATGACAGACAAAGACAACACTGACAGCCTGGCAGAGCAAGAGGAAGTGATTGAAGTTGAAGCTCAGGACTACATTGAAAGGACTGAGAAAAGTGTTGGTTCAAATCAGACCAGCTCGGCTCAGCTCAGCGCAAAACCACGCAAACCTGTCGGTCTTTGGCTGTTGAGTCTGTTTAATTTGCTGCTGATTTTAGTGGCTGTAGCAGCGGGTTACTGGTTCTGGATGCAATGGAACAATAGTCAACAAAATCAAACCCAATTCCTCGCCGAACAGCGCGCCGCTTTGCAAGTTCAACAAGATGAAAACGCAAAACTTCAAGCATTGGTGCAACGTGAACAAAGCCAGTTCAGCCAAACACTTTCTTCTTTGCAGCAAGAGCTGGAAATCGCTCAGGCCCAAGCTGCCGCAAATGCTCAGAATCTGGCAGACATTTCAGGACGTCGTCCTTCCGATTGGCTGATTGCCGAAGCGGATTATTTGGTGCGCATGGCTGGCCGCAAACTGTGGCTAGAGCATGATGTCAACACGGCTATTTTGATGCTGCAATCCGCTGACAGTCGTTTGCAAGATCTGGCCGACCCCAGCGTATTGCCTATCCGTCAACGCATCGCCGCCGACGTGCAAAGTTTGCAGCAAATTAACTCCGTTTCATTGACGTCCATTGCGTTAGCATTGTCGGCCATGCTGCCGCAAGTGGATAATCTAAGTTTGGCCTTACCACAAGCCAAGTTAGAAGGCCCCAAACCAGAAGAGCTTACCGGCTTTGATCGACTTTGGGCTTATCTAAAGAGCAATCTTCAATATCAGCCCAATACTCAACCTATCGCGCCGGTGCTAAACGAACAACAAAAATGGTTGGTTCGGGAGCAGCTTAAATTCGCCTTACAGCAGGCACAAACTGCAGTTTTGCAAGAACATAACGTGTTGTTTAGCCAATCCTTGCAGCGCGCTTTGGGCATTTTGGTGAGTCATTATGACTTGGAGAATGAGACCGTTTCCCAATTTGTAGGCAGTTTAAACAACCTAGAGCAAACTAATATTGAACGGGTATACCCAGATCAGTTACTCAGTGCTCAGCCCCTCAAAGATCTCCTTAACAAGCGAGTGAAGCAAGTCTTTAATCAAGAGGTATCGCCACTATGATTTGGGTACTCGCAATACTGCTGATCTTATTCCTATTCGGACTGGGGCTGACCTTTGGGCCCGCATTGGTGAATTACCAAGGTTATTTTTTGGTGGTGTTGGAAAGCGGTACTTTTCAACTTTCAATATTTGGATTTGTGGTTGCACTGGCGCTGCTGTTTGTGGCGACCTGGTTGACCATTCTACTGTTCTCAAGACTGATCAAAATGTTCTCGGGCTCACAGACTTGGCTGTTTGGGTTTGGAGAACGCAAGCGCAAAAAGGCATTTGCCACCGGCCTTATCTCACTGGCGGAGGGTGATTATATAGCCGCGCGCAAAAATCTGCTGAAAGTAGAGAACCACGATTTTGACGGCGTGAATTTGCTCGCTCTGGCCGAAGCAGAAGCGCAATTGGGTAATATGGAACATGCTCGTGCCATTTGGCAGAAAGCTGCGACTAACCCCAAAACTCAGATCGCAGCGAATCTATGTATCCTACGAGAGATGATCGCAACGGATCGTTGTAAGCAAGCGCTCACATACATTGATTCGTTAGAAGACAAATTAAAAAGTCACAGTGGTGTGATTAGATTGTGGGCAAAAGCCCTTGCATTAACCGGTAATTACCAGCGATTAAATCAAAAACTCCCTGGCTGGAAAAAGGCTTTGGGTAGCGAATACGACGGATGGGTTCTTGAAGCCTCAAAGGGTAAGTTCTCCGAAATTGCCAGTAAACAGGGAGCCAATCAACTCAAAGAAACTTGGCATGGATTACCTCGCTCGGTTCGTAAAGAGCCTGCACAGCGAGCCGCTTATGCGCAGCAATTGATCCGTCAAGGTATGTTCGATGAGGCAGAACGAGCTTTGGTTCAGGGCCAAAAGGCAGGGCCCCACCCAACACTTCTGCCCTTGTTTAGACAACTAAAGTCGCCCCAACCTACAGCGGCGAAAAAACTACTCGAGAGTTGGTTAAAGCAAGACGAAAGCAACGTCGAATTGCTGTCCACTTTAGGTGAATTAGCGTACAACAGCGAAGACTTTGCACTTGCTGAAAAAGCCCTTGGTAAAGCAATAAAATTGGCCTCAAATAAACATGACATTTTGCTGATGGCAAAACTCAAAGAAGCGCAAAAAGACAATTTGCATGCCCTTGAGTTGTATAAACAAAGCAGTACGTCATCGGCAAATTAAATAAGTAGCGATCGCTACTAAAATAGAGAATCAGCTTCTTTAAGGGCCGCTCAGAACAGCGGCTTTTTCATTTTCTATTTGTATTCCAATCCATGTGTTGGATCCCAAACAACAATTAAAAAATCAATAGAAAATGGATGAAAGCGTTGATAATCCAGTTTTTGTAGCGTTTAATACATTATTATCATGTCAAAAAGTATGAATATTGTAACAATGACTACAATAAAAGTAGGGGGTCGTGGCCGACCACGAAAATTGGACTCAGAAACTGGAATTGAGATTGCTCGTCAATGGTTTCTTCGTTATGGTTTTGAACTGCTGTCCATTAGCGATCTCTGCCAAGCATTGAATATTGCACCGACCAGTTTGTATTCTACTTATGGCAATAAGGAACAACTCTTTCAACGAGTGCTCGAACACTACTGCACATCATTTTCTGAAAAAATTGCCTTGGCTGGTAAGTCGTCGTCAGATCCATCCGAGTTCTTTCGATGTGTCCTTGAAGCGAGTCGAGATTTCTATCAAATCGACAATCAAAAATTGGGCTGTTTGTTATTGCAAGGTGGTTTGCATTGCAAGCATTCTGACGTAAGTCAACGGATCAGCGAATTGCAATTTCAGCTTCGACAACGGCTAGCAGATCGACTGTCCCAATTAGGATCAAATAATGCAAATGAGTTAGCTGGAGTACTTCTCACATTGTTGCATGGACTCGCAGCCTGTATTCGATCCGGTGCGTCAGATGACGAAATTTTTACCACTACCGAATTCTTTTGTAGTGCATTTGACGGATAGAGATAGAAGCGTCTTTGATTTAGGGCTTCGAACGCATTTTGATGTCCCATAACTTTCCTTTAAGGATAAATAAAACCTAGTGTTCTTTGTGTTTTAAAACCTTTGCCGTCAAACAGAAAAAGTTAGCAAGCACTTACTTTTATTGATTTTTGTTTTTTTGGTATTTATTTCCGCTATATTGTGGTCACCGAGTAGGCAATGCTTTTTCTGCATCTACAATCACGGTAAAGTAACCATTATTGTTTTCGATTGGACGGTCAGTAAAAGGAAATCGTATGAAAAAGTCGGCTATTATCACACTACTTGTTGCAGGATTATCTGGTATTCCTTCGATACCTGTAGCAGCAGGGGAAGCATCAAACGCTTTGGGTACCTGCATGGTAGATTCGTTAACGGGTAAAGAACGCAAACAGCTAGCCCAATGGATTTTTTTTGCCATGTCTTATCACCCTGAAATCATGACATTCGCAAAAGTAACTGAAGAGGCAAAAGAGAACTCGGATAAAACCGTGGGTTATTTGGTCACTCGCCTGTTAACGGAAGATTGCCCAGAGCAAGCAAAACTTGCTTTGAAAATGGAAAGCAGCGTAGCAATCCAAAACTCGTTTGGTTTGGTCGGTCAGGTAGCGATGCAGGAATTGATGACTAACCAAGATGTGAATATGGCCATCACCAGCTTTGAACGTTACGTGGATAAAAACAAAATCAACGAGCTGGGTGTGAATCCTTAATTCTGGATGAGTCTTCCATTGCGCAAGACTCACCGCTTTTGTCTTTAATGAGGTTGAGTTTGTGGAGCTCATCCTCTCGTTTGACCCAAACAAAGGTTAAATACATCTTGGTGGGCAGCGATAAGATCATCCCCACTGCCACGCAGACTGCACTCAAGATTATACCGTTGACGCCCATCTGCTCGACGGTGTGACTGAAATTGTGAAAATACACACCCAACAAAATCAGGCCAATGCCGATCAACATGATGGTTTTTAACAGACGCAATAAAAGCCGGTCACTCATACAAGAACCTGCAAGGTATTGAGGGAATGGTTTGATTTTAGGTGATGAACTGTCAGCGCGTATTGATCCGGATCAGGGTTGACCAATGAACCGGTCAATTTGCACCGGCGTTAAGCTTGGTATTCGATTACCGAAAGACGTTCGATGAGCTTAGGCTCGAATACCCGTTGTATTTCGCAGTTGCCCGCTTTGTAGATGTGTTGGATCACCCATTTTGCCGCCATTTGACCCATTTCCAATACAGGGTTATCAATCGTTGTCAGTTTTGGGAACATGTGTTTTGCAAACAACACGTCATCGAAACCAATGACAGACAAATCTTTCGGTAAGTCTAAACCATGCTCACGGGCACAACTCATCGCACCGGAGGCCATTTCATCGTTGGCGCAGGCAAGGGCGGTAAATCGCTCGCCCGTTTCCATCAAGTAATTCATCCCTTCAATACCACTGTGTTCCAAATAGTCGCCACGGTAGAAGAGCTTTTCATTAAAGGGAACGCCGTGTTCCGCCAACGCTCGCCTGTGTCCAATCAGTCGTTGTTTGCCGTCTTCTTTATAGGTCGGTCCGCTGATGTAGGCGATATCACGATGACCTTTTTGCAGCAATGTGGAGGCAGCGAGATACCCACCGACTTCATTGTTGACGATGAAACACTGGTCTTCCATACCTTCGATGATGCGGTTGATCACCAAAATGGGCAGCTTAGACTGGTTTAAATCGCGGATGTAATCATCACTAACGGCTTCGGAGTGAATAATTAATGCGTCGCACTGACGACTGATCAGAAAGTCGATGCCAGCTTTCTCGGTTTTTTCCTCGTCGTGACCGGCTGAGATGATGACTTGCTTACCCGCTGCACGCAGTTCGGTCTCAACACCAACCATCATCTCACCGAAGAAGGCACTGTCGAGGTTGGCAACGAGCAGCCCCACACTATTGGCTTTACTGGACGCAAGGGAGCGGGCGAAATTGTTGGGTACATAGCCCAATTCCTGCATGGCTTGCAGGACCTTATCCCGTGTCTGCTCTTTTACTTTTACGTTGCCATTCATCACACGAGAAACTGTCGCTAAGGACACTCCAGCGCGATTGGCCACTTCATAAATAGTAGTCATATCAATTCGTTGCTGCTAGTTGGGCAGGATTGATACTAGGTTACTACAAAATCGAAAAAAACAAATAAATTCCGAAAATCAACAATTAACCGACCCTAAAGCCTTTATTCATTAGCCACTAAGATGGCATTTGTGCCCTGCGGATGCTGAGCTCTTCACTCATCTGCCGCTGTTGTGCATCACTAATCGGGTAAAACATCATTAGTAGCGCTGCCGCAACCCCAAATCCCGCTGGGATCCAACTCATCAGCAGCTTAATGCCGGGCAAACTGTCGGCCACTGTCGCGGGATCCATGCCATCGTATCCATAACCCGCCAGTACCACGAGCACCAACGCCCCGGCGAACCCACCTCCGGTTTTCTGCACGAAGGTACCGGCTGAATAGATAAGTCCGGTGGCGCGGCGACCGTTTTTCCATTCAGAGTAGTCTGCCGAATCCCCCAACATAGAGAAAAACAAAGTAGGGAAAATGGCAGCAAAGTATTCTGCACTGCAACCCAACACAAACACCGCCGTAACGTTACCTTGGGGCACCCAGAATAAACCGACGGTCAACACACTGCTGATCACAAGAGAGCCGATAAACAGATTCTTGCGACCGAATTTAGCAGACAAATAGGATGTACTCAGAGCTCCGAAAATCGACACGATCAACAACGCTATGAAGAACTGTCCCGTTAGCAATTCGTCACCCATAAAATATTTAAAGTAATAGGCAATGACACCGTATTTGACCCCATTAAACATCATGGTCAAAAAGCCCATCCCCAATAAAATTAGCCAAGGTTTGTTGGTAATAAGGTCGATCATATCTCTTTGGGTGGAACTGATATGATCTCGTGGGCGGTTCAAAAGGCGACGAATGAAAAAGGTCATTAAGGCGATCACCAGCACGAAGATCGCGCCCGTAAGCAGATTTCTAAAATAGAAGAAGGCGGTGATTGCTGCCAGCGGTAGCAAAATGAAGGGTAAGTTTTTGCTAAGATCGATCAACTCACTCTTTAAGTCGGTAGAATGATTTTGCAGCGGCACAATCCGCTCTTTTGTCGTCGCAAAAGTGATGACCATTAACACCACCAACAAAGCAGCAAACAGATACATGGTGTATTGGTACCCCATGGCGCTGTTCCCTTCCCCCAAATAGGTCACTAAAAAGGGTAAGAAGCCCATTACAAGCAAGCCACCTAGGAATGCGCCAGCAAAGCGAAATGCCGACAGACTAGTGCGTTCAACGTCACTTTGGGTCATGACGCCCATCAGTGCTGAATAGGGTACATTGTTAAGGGTGTAACACAGAGTCAGGCCAATGTAAGTCACATAGGCATAGATAAGTTTGCTGCTATAGGACCAATCCGGCGTGGTAAAACACAGGATCATAAAAAGCCCTAACAATGGCGTTGAAAATAGGATCCAAGGCCGAAATTTACCCCAGCGGGTTTCGGTACGGTCGGCGATCATGCCCATGATAATGTCGGTGATGCCGTCGGATAAACGCACGATCAAAAACAATAACGCGGCCGCGGCCGCAGTCAAACCAAAGGTATCAGTGTAAAATACCGCCAAATAGGCGAGTGCTCCTCGCCATACCAGATTGGCTGCGGCATCACCCATGGCGTAACCGATTTTTTCTTGCAGGGGTAACTTGGTCATAACTACCGATCCAACCTGATTAACGAGAAGTGATAAGACCCTTGTAGGCTAAACCACTTTGTTTGATGGTGCGAACCTGAGTGTCGTAATCCACATAGACAATGCCGAAGCGTTTGACATAGCCTTCAGCCCATTCAAAATTATCCATCAAACTCCACGCAAAATATCCGGCAACCTCAACACCATTTTGTACGGCTTTATCCAACGCCGCCAAATGGCTTTGGAAATAGTCTACTCGGTCTTGGTCGTTGACCTGATCATTCTCTATCACATCGGGCATCGCCGCACCATTTTCAGTGATATAGATCGGCGGCAGTGTATAGCGGCGATGTAAAGATGTCAGCAAGTCGGTTAGCGCCTGAGGATAGATTTCCCAACCCATATCGGTGGTCTGAACGTCTTTGGGTGGTAACTCGGTGTACCAGCCTTGTCCGTCATCGCAATACTTAAGTCGGGTGTAGAAATTCACACCAAGATAGTCCACGGGGGTACTGATGATCTGCATATCACCGGCGTGAATCTCTGGGCGACTCTCCTCGGGCAACTTGTCGATCACAGAAGGATAGGTGCCTTCCATCACGGGCTGCATGTACCACTGATTGATGTATTCATCGGCGATTCGCGTGGCCTCGATATCAGCCGCTGAATCGGTAAGCGGGTAACAAGGAGTGAAATTCAACACGATACCATTTAACACCTCTGGGCAATTTTTCCGCAGTGCTTGCATCGCCAAGCCATGACCCAGCAACAAGTGATGAGCCGCTTTGCGACCATTTGCTTGGCCAACTAACCCTGGTGCATGAACACCAGCCTCATACCCTAAATAAGCTGAGCAAAATGGTTCATTGAGGGTTGCATAGGCATGTACTCTAGCGCCCAAACGTTTTGAAACTTGGTCGGCGTAGTGTTGGAATTGATACGCAGTTTCGCGATTTAACCAACCACCCGCGTCTTCTAAATACTGTGGTAAATCCCAATGATACAGTGTGGCAAAGGCTTTGATGCCCCGTCGGTTGAGTTCATCAACCAGTTTTTCATAAAAGCCGATACCCTCTTCATTCACGGTGCCGTCCTGGTGCAAAACTCGGGGCCAAGAAATGGAAAATCGATAGGCATCGACGCCAAGTGAAGCAATCATATCGATATCTTGTTGCCACTTTTCGATGTGGCGACAGGCAACCAAACCATGAGACGCATCGGCTATTTTGCCCGGCTGTTCGCAAAATGTATCCCAAATGCTTTTCAGGCGACCTTCTGCCGCGCCCTCAATTTGAAACGAGGACGTCGCAACGCCATAGACGAAATCGGGAGACATCAAAGGTGATGAGGGTGACAAGACTAATTTACTCATTTTCTATTCAGAAACCTAACGTTCTACCTTGGTGAAATTTACCCATTCGTCACTGGCAAAATAACAACTTTGCGCAGCGGTTGAAACTCATTGAAGCCAGAATCTGGTTGTTCTTTAAATACGCCCCAAAAGACCAATGAAAGCGCTTACATTAATGAGATTAGATGCTGTAAGGCTAAAATGCAATGCCTTTTGTTAAAAAGATGTCAAATTATCCACTTTTCCGACCAGTGCCACTCATTCTAAAAGTTACTTCGCCGGACAATAATGGCGAAGAAAAGCGTCGTGCTGAGGCAACTGTTCAACGGCTTGATTAACCGAGTGTTCTAGGGCCTGCAAAAATTTCGCAAGTTCACTCACGGGCATACCCGTTACGCTAGGATGATAAGCCCTAGGCATCATACGTTGGCCGAGCATAACTTGGGTCCACGAGTCGACACGGAACAATTCACCATCGGCTTGAAAGGCATGGGCTTGTTCGCGAAACAAAGCCATACGTTGGGACAAACTTTGCGGTACCGACATAGATTTGCAGTACTGCCAAAATGGACTGTCCTGACGCTCGGTCGCGTGATAATGAAGAATAATAAAATCCCGAATTTTTTCAATTTCATCCAGCGCTTGTTGATTGTATTCCTCAGCCAATGACTCACTGATTTGGCCACTAGGGAATAGTTTCAAAAAGCGAATAATTCCCATAATAATCAGATGAATGCTGGTTGATTCAAGGGGCTCTAAGAATCCGCTGGCGAGTCCCAATGCAAGACAGTTTTTATTCCAGTGCTTGAGTCGCCGACCGGTTCGAAACTTGATAATTCGGGGTTCGGTAAGGGTTTTGCCACTGATACTCTGTAAAAGCTGAGTTTTCGCATCTTCATCTGTCAAAAACTGACTGCAATAAACTAAGCCGTTGCCCACACGATGCTGTAATGGAATTTGCCATTGCCAACCACTTTGATGAGCGATGGCTCGGGTAATGGGCCGAGGTGGCTGTTGGGACTCGGTTTGCACCGCAATGGCACTGTCGCAGGGTAGCCAATGAGACCAATCTTCGTAGCCCGTTTTCAATGTCTGCTCTATCAATAATCCCCGAAAACCCGTGCAGTCGATGAAAAAATCGCCGTCAATCTGCTCGCCCGATTCCAGCACGATTCCGCTAATGAAGCCGTTTTCGTGTTGCTTGACTTGAGCTATTTTTCCTTCAATGCGATTAACTCTGCGCGCCTCACTGAAGCGACGTAAAAACGTAGCATAGCGACTCGAATCTAGGTGATAAGCAAAGTTGATGTTGGACTGCTCGGAAGTTGCAAACTTATCTGCTCGTGAGGCTTGCAACTCGAAACAATAATTACCGAAATCCTTTGCGACGCCTTGTTCTTTACCGTATAGCCAAAAATGATGAAACGGCGCGATAAAGCTTTCTTTGCCGGTCATACCGAAAGAGTGAATGTAGTTGTCACCGACCTCACCCCAGTTTTCGAATTGGATACCCAATTTAAAGGTGGCAGAGGTGGCCGCCATAAACTCTCTTTCATCAATTCCAAGCAATTTATGAAACACCCGCATCGGCGGAATCGTTGCTTCGCCCACTCCGACCGTACCGATCTCGTCGGATTCCACCAGCGTGACTTTCACTACGCCGGGCATCTGCTTTGCCAACGCGGCAGCGGCGATCCATCCAGCGGTTCCGCCACCTGCGATTACGATATGTTTTACACTGCTATTCACTTAATCACTCATTTATCGATTTAGTTTATTGATCAACATGGCTCGCAATTGTCGAGACAGGTTTTGATTCATCGGAGCCAAAAAGCCGCGCACCGATTCGGGCAAATGTTCGATGGGCTTATCCGTATCGCCAAAAATGTAATAGTCGAATACGTGTTTCCATGCGGCCTTTTCATGGGCGGGCTTGTCGCGCAAACTCAGCATGGCGTGATACAACACGTTCATTGCGGCCCCCATGTATTTCTCTGCATCACTCCACCAATAATTCACCAAAATATTGAAGGGGCTTAATCCCTCCACTTGATGCCACCACATACTGGGAATATAAATCGCGTCGCCCGGTTCTAACTCTGCGACTTGGCCGTGGGCAAAGGCCTCTTTTAAACGGGGGAACCGCTCATAATCTGGGTTATGAAAATCCGTCAAAGTTATTGCTTGCCCACCGGGGGTCGGAGATAAAGGACCGGGATACAAATTTTCAATTTGATCCGGTGGAAAAGTGATAAAACGGCGTTTGCCGTTCACCACACAGGCGATGTTGTCTGACGCGTCATAGTGACAGCGGGCAATCGAGCGATTGCCAATCCATATACTGGGAACCGGAGCCTCGGTTGGCGTCGGTTTGGCGGCTACGGGAATATGCAGATCGTTGTTTTCTCGCAGCCCCGGAAAATTCAAATCGATCACATTCGAGGCAATGTAATAACAAGGCGGTTTGGGATCATCGATATGGGCAAGGATTTGATCAAGTACCTCATCAAGCTGCGCCTTTTTCGACTCGTAGTTCAGCGACCCGCCGTCGGCTGAATAGGCATAACGCCCCTGAATTTCAGGTTCACCAAAATAGGTAAAGGTGGGACGCCCATTGTAGTACGACTTTAAATAGTCGATGCTTGCCTTGACCGATTGCTGCCCGAGTTTCACCAACTCCCAGTGTTTCACCAAACCTTTGAGTACTACCGGACTAGTGTATTGCCCCAAGTCATCAGGAACCTTACCCGGCTCTATGTTTTCGATAACGGTGGTTTGCTTGGTAATGGGAAGCATAATCAAAGGCCTGCGAGTTAATGGGACAGCGCACGATTCTTCAGATCAATCAATCGCCGCACATTAGTCAAAGACGCTACCGCAGCATAAGCCATCGGTAAAAAGCCTTTGTGATGCATGGCAACTAAGTGCTCGGCAGCCAAATTCGCCAGCTTTTCCTCATTGATCGTGTAATTACCGCGCAAGCGACCCTTTTCGCCATTGGCCAATGCATACTCAATATCAACCGGCTCGAGTAATTCGTAGCGTTCAAGCATGGCAAAGAATTCGGCTTGCATTTGCATGCCTTGATGGATGGTCTGCAAGCAGGTGGAAATCTTGTCCAGATAAGGGCTGTTACCACCGTGCTCTAAAAAGACGGGGTTGCCTTGTTCTTCATTGACCTTGGGGTGTTGCATGTCGATGTGAATGACCGGAGCAGGCTCACTTGTCACGTCTTGCTGCTGGAATCCAATCAAGAATGGACCCCGTTCAACTAACGCAGGAACATAATGGGCATCCCAACCGGTTGGATGCTGCTCATTCAAAAACAGGTTTTCACCTTGTTGTAACCCAAATAATGCGGTGCATTGATATTGCTTGGTTGTTTCGTCGATTCGAAAAAACAACGGATATTCTTTTTGTAATTCAACAAATTCATTGGGAAAGACTATCGCGCTGGCGATGTTGTCACCGTAGCGAGAATGGTATTGGGCAATGACTTTGGTATTTTGGTGATGAATATTGTTCAACAGCACAGTTTGGCTCATTGTGAAGTGTGTTCCTTGTATTGGATGAGAAAACTCACTTTAGTTTGCTGATGTCGATTTCCAGTGTGCTACAACTTGAGGTCCTATTCAAACTTCAAGGAAAAAACAAAAGCCGCCTTTGAAGCGGCTTTTGAATTAAATCGGGCGGACTACAGACTCGCCCTGACACACACACACGTTTATTAAAACTTATAACGAGCGCCGATTTGGTAACGAGCACCCAGGTCGGTTAGATACCAAAGTTGGGTCTTGTTACGGGCATGCTCACGAATATCTTCGCCAGTGATGTTCAAACCTTCGAAGAACACGGTGAAGTTTTCGTCAATATCGTAGCTCACGTTAACATCGATTTGTGTAAAGGCTTCGACGTAACGGGGGTTGTTTGAACTGCCCTTGTTGACTTCAGCCAAGTAATCATCACGCCAGTTCAAGGCGATACGAGCTTGCAAGCCGTCTTTTTCATACAAGGCAACCAAGTTGGCCGTGTCACTCAAACCCACCAAGGCAAACTGCGACTCATTTGGATCCGCTTCGTTGTTGAAACCAACATCGCCGCGCACAAAGGTGTAGTTTGCTTGTACACCAAATCCGCTGTCACCGAAGAAGTGCTGAACCGCAAACTCTGCTCCGTAGATCTTCGCTGCACGGTTGTTGTCTGGCGTGCTGGTACGGAAGACCACTTCAGGGTCGGAGCTGTCAGCCACCAAATCCCATCCCGGAGTTTCCGCAAGCTGTTGGATCTGCTCAGGTGTACCTGTGTAGTCGTCTGCACCATTGGGGAAAGTGCCCGGCTGGCTTAACAACACCATCATTGCGTACAAAGAGGTATCATCGACTGCAATATCACGGTCGATAAGCGCCTGCGCAGCTGCTTGTGCACGAGGACCACCGGTTACATCTCGAATACCTAACAAGGTTTGGTCAACCTGACGGCTACCCAAGAAGTTCACCACGTTTTTCTGGAACAAGCCCACAGATGCGTAGCTTGCGTCTTCGTAATACCATTCCAAAGACAAATCAACATTCGAAGATTCTAAAGGCAGCAAACCGGGGTTAGAGGCGTTTGCAGTTGGCTGTGCACCTAACAGCGTTGAACCACCACCACCAGCAAAGTTAGACGCAGAAACACCGAGGTTTCCAAAGCCTGCGCGAGCGATGGTCTTGCTGTAAGAGAATCGACCTTTCAAATCATCAGTGAAGTCAATGCTCAAATCTAAGCTGGGCAACAAATAGTCATACTTGTTTGTCGCACTCGCTGGCGTAGGAGGAATACTTCCATCAACGTAAGAAACAACGTCGTTGTTATCTTCCCACTGGAAGTAAACCGTACTTACCAAAGAGGTGGATTTCACGTCCGTTTCTTCGTAGCGGAAACCGGTCAACAAATCAAAGGGCATGCCGCCAATTTCCCCTTCCAAAGCAACTTGAAAGTAAGCTGCCAAGGTATCTTCTTGAATGGTGTCATCAAAAGACAAAGCCGACTCAGATGCAGATGGAATTCCGGGATACAGAGCTTCAGCCGCTGTATACAATTCGCGGGCATCGGCAATAAAGCCGTATCCACCAGCCATTGCGCTATAGTCGTCAAACTCTCCAGGCAAATCGAAAGGTTGAATCAAATCACCGAATTCACCTGGGTTAGCGACACCCCAGTTACCCAAAGCAATGTTGTTACCCGCAGTTTGCCACGAGCGAGATTGCATCTCGCGTGCTTCGATACCGAAATCGAAACGACCGCCATCCATTGCATAAGTGGCGTCCAGCTTGAACTGAGTGATTTCAGACTTCTGACTCGCGTTACGGATACGAGCGATAGATGAACCCACATCGCCTGCGTCTACTTGGCCATTGTTGTTGGCACCACGAATGCTGTCATCATATACGTTCAGATAAGTAGGTAAGGTACTATCCCAGAACCATTCACGAGAAGTGACGATGGGCGCGCCCAAGCCAACAGCAATTTCACCGGAATTTCTTGGGCCAGTACCGCGGCTGTGCATGGTTGAGTCGTGGGCATCAAAGCGAACAGTCAGTTCATCGTTGACGATGTATTCGAAATTCACCCCAACAGAATCTAAGGTGTTGGTTTGTTCACGCCACTGTTGCTCATAACCTTCATCGATACCACCAGCATAAGATTCACTGACGTAGATAGGTGTTTTTACTACTGAGTTGTCAAATTCAACGGTGCCCGTGTTGGTACCGGTTTGTAGCCAGTTGGTGATTTCACCACGCTGCTCGATGATTTCATTCTCGGCGAAAGTATAATCGATGGTACCGGTAAACTTGTCATTTGGAGCGAACTGCAACGTAAGTTGCATATTATCGCGGGTACGCTGTGTGTTAGAAAACGCATAGCGAATATCGTTTGGACGGGCGTACAACTGCCCTTGTTGTGGCGCATTCACATAGTTGGCGTCAGCGTTGTTCCACATTCTGTCTGGGTCGGCGATGTCATCCCAGTAATCGATGTTCCAGTTGTTCACGGTAGCACCTGTGTAACCGGAATCGCGCTCTTGATGCACAGCAGAAACACTTACCCCAAAAGTAGAATCGTCGTTGGCATAGCTGAGGATAGCGGACAATTCAGGTGTAATATCATCACCATTTCTATTGGTGGTGTCGTGTACCGCTTTGACACCAGCTGTTGCCAGTAGCCCTTCATTATCCAATGGTTTTGCGGTGACGATATTAATGGTGGCACCAATACCGCCCGTTGCAACACTCGCTTTACCGGTTTTATAAACTTCAACCGCTCTGATTGATTCTGACGCTAGATTGGCAAAATCAAAAGAACGGGTATTACCACCACGAGTGGTACCGTCCGCGCCAGAGCCGGCTGCATAGGTAATCGCGGCAGGCATGGTACGACCGTTTAAGGTGATCATGTTATTCTCACCACCAAAGCCACGGACGGTAACTTCAGAACCTTCACCGTTGGTACGGCTGATAGATACGCCAGTGATACGTTGTAGCGATTCTGCTAAGTTGGTATCAGGAAACTTACCAATGTCTTCTGCGGAAATCGCATCGACCACACCAGAAGCGGAACGTTTTAGAAAAGCCGACTCTTGCAAGCTTCCGCGCAAACCTGTTACTTGAATGACTTCAACGTCATCGCTTGCTTCTTGAGCTGCCAAAGGTGCGCAAAGCGACGCCCCTAGAGCAATCGATAAGCTAGTTGCCAAATGAGTTTTGACAAACTTATTCTTGTTCATGTGTTTTCTCCCAAAAACTACTTTGATTGTACTCATTGCTATTTTTCTTTAGCGCGCTTCCTGCTTCAGCGACCCGATGACAGCTCTATAAATGTTACAAAAAGCAAAATGTAAGCGCTTACATTAGAATAGAATATCAGTTTGCCGCCGTCAACTAGGTGATCGCATTTAGCTCACAATTTGTTTACTTATGTTTTACACACTCGTTCTTGAACTCGTAAAAAACTCAAAATCACTGAATATGAAAAAGCAAACAAAGTCACGGTTTTCGTGCCTCAAGAACCATAATCCACGGCTCTCAAGAGATCAATTTTGTAGCGTTATGATTATTGGCTTCCTATTAACTAAATATTTACAATCCGGTTTTTTGGCCAAAAATCTCGATAAAAGTCGAGTAATGAGGGGCACGTATTCATAAAAAATGTACGAACTTGTCATCTAAATTCGATATCTCTGAGTGAGATATAAAAACCAAGTCATGAATATTAAATGAGCAAAGATTGAGGAAAGCACCCAGTTGATACACTGATTAGTGCCAGTAAATTGTCACCAGACTTAAATAACAGTGGAAAAATTGCAGGTTTTCATTAGAATTCACGCTCCAAAGTTCCTAGATAACTCTTTTCATGTGGTTTGCTTGAAGGAAACCCAATAGGAACGACAAAACGCACCCGTAGCTCAGCTGGATAGAGCGCTGCCCTCCGGAGGCAGAGGTCAGAGGTTCGAATCCTCTCGGGTGCGCCAATTTCTTCGATTCTCGCACTATCCTTACAGCACAGTTTGAAAAACAACAACCTATCGCCCGAGAGATGAGAACTTCTTTAGGTTCGACTAATTTGTCGGGAACAAATTAGGACATGCGAAGCATGGTCGCGAAGCGACGAAGCACAGGGAGGTGCTGAGCAATCCTCTCGGGTGCGCCATCTATATATGACATACATTGATAGTGCTCACTAACAATGTATCGTTCTGTGACCAGGTTGTGACCAAATCAGTTCATATCTAGCTACCAGCGTTGTTTAACGTGCTACTGTTTCTCATGACCTACCACCGCGATATCCGAGGACTCCTTGTTAAAGGCAGACGACGATACCCAAACCGCCCAAGCTCTGAGCAAGCTTAGTCAATCGTTGCCTAGTGTCGCTATCCATTTAAGGGCATGATGCGAATAGGACAATGTTGAACCTGACAATCTCACAAGTCGACACGCTCGACGCTTCGAAACTTGAGTTTCTACCAGCATTCTTTTGAGCTTTGTGTTTTCTACTTCCAACTGCTTGAGACGTTTCAAACCTTGAATTTCCATTCCTGCATGCTTCTGTGGCCAGGTGTAAAAGGTGGCATCGGAGATCTCATGCTTTCGAAAGATCTCTTTGCAAGGAATACCTTCTTCGCCTTCCTTCAGGATGCTGAATTTGTTCTTGAGTAAAACATTTCTTCATACCCGCATTTTCTCTGATTGCGGATTTTATTGAGTTTAAAATGGATCGGCTATTGGGGAGCAGTTCACTGAATCACAAGCAACAAACACAGTGTAGTGGTTAATGAACAGTGGCACAACAAAACGTATTAGTGTGATTTCCAATCGAAAAAACACCTTTTTGATTAGTGCCCGTTGTTATATTAATGCAGTCTTTCCCGCTGTCAGCCATTCACCAAGAGAAACAATGAACCAATTCCAGCCCCAATTCACTGAAAAGACCCATCGCTGTCTCCAATCTTGAAGCCCTATGCTAAGAGAATCGCATGTTCAGAAGAGGACCCCAAGACTGTCGGCATGGTTGAGGATGTTACTCGCCACCTTCCCCTGGGCGGACTAATGCAACTAGGCCGATTCTGTTGGTCTTAGGACATAAAGGCCATTACCCGATGTGGAAAGCGATAACTCATCGCCTTCCACGACGTCAAAGTTTTCAAAGAACGCTTTTAGAGCCTCTCTTGAGCGAAATATTTTCTTGTCTCCAGCAATATCTGTTTCAAAGACTTTGCCGTTTCCAACGTCCAGTTTGAGCATTTCTTTTGCTATCTGGCTCTTGTTGCTACCGCCAATAAACCTATCCGGAAACATGCTCATAACTTTGGTGAGATAAACGTGACTGTTGCGAATGTTGCCGCCGGTTAGTTTGATAGTGGCTGTCATTTTTCCTTGCTCCTGTTTAACTGTAGATTGATTTGTATGCTTTCGAACGTATTGAACAAATTCTTCATGTGCGATAAATGTTCTGTTGCTCCCATCGTCAGCCTTGAACGTGTTGATTCGCTTATCTTTAGACGTTGACGGTGAGGCTAAAATTCGCGCCGTTCTATCATTTTCATAACCCAGAAGTAGCGCTAACTGCTTAAAGTTGAATCCTCGATGATCCAGACCAAGATAGCGTATCAACCCAAAATCCTTATCGAATCGTTCCAATCCAAATTGGATTTGGATTTGTGTGAAAAATTTCACGAGTAAGGTCTTAAGCCGAGGAACATCAACACTGTGGTCAGTAATGTAATCGGTCTCGTATTCATCCTGCGGTGTAAGATATAAAAACGTCGCAAGTGGATAGAGTGCCTCGATGCCAAAATCTCCAAATTCCTCGCAAAATGAATATCCCTTCACTAAGTATGCATATTGCGCTTTGCTCAATTCGTGCCCTTCAGAAAAAAGCGAAATGATTTCCAAGCTATTCTTGATTTTCGAATCCAAGATTCGTTCACTGTGTTGCGGGTTATGGGGGTCGAACTCAATGGCTAGGTATGGATCGTCATGCTCGACAATGTAAGAAAATCGAGATTCAGATGCGACATAACCCTCTTTCGCTAAATAGTAGGGACGCTCAAGCTTGTTCAGTACGCTAAACGCTAACGCATCTAACTCCTGCTCCGTGTATGGGACGTACTTTTGATCGGGTAATTCAAACACATTTCGCCCTCTGTGTGATATTTAACATGTCACCATATTCGCATCAAACCAAAACAATGTCAACATACTTCATGATATTTTATATATCATTGTTTTCGCGAATTTGGCTTTTTAATGGATTACTCGCAGATATCGCAGAAACATTGGGAGATTCACTTTTCAGGAGGCAGTCTTACCAAACCTGAGTTTAAAATCGAGCAATTTTTTGGATTCTCAAACCAAAAGAACCAATGGCTATTTTGGTATGAAAAAGCATTACATTGAAAGGCAAATCACCGTTAATGCTTCTAGTTTACTGTGGAGCATACATCTCTATCGCTAGCGAAAGTGCGCCACATAACCTGATTCTATTGCGAATACTGTTGACATTCAAAGTGGCACTACTCTCATCCATATACACATCGCGGCGAACCTCAATCATGAAACTCACCACATTTTTTGCCTTTTCCCTAAATACCGAGGGAACAATGGTACCCGCAAAAGGCGTATTCAATGCAACATCAAAACCTGCCTGTCCCAAAGCTTCCACTAAATTATTGATTAGCTCTTTTGGCGTATGAAAGTCACATGTCCCAATGCAAATCTCCGGGCGGGCTTGCGATGGGTTAATTTCGTAAGGAAGTGCATGCCTGGGATAGGAGTGAACATCAATGATAATGGCCTCTCCTCTATTTTTGATGATTGCCTCTGTACGCTCTTCCAGAAGGAGATGATGGGGCCAATAGTATTTGTTAAGCAATTGACACCTTTCTGGTGATGACAGTTTACGTCCAGGTAATGCTGCCAGTCATAAATGACCTTGCCGGGAACACTGTGGTCCCGGGTAAAGACGCGACGGTGTTCGGCTACCTTGCGACCTTCAGCAATACATTCCAGTTTGTCGGGATACACCCGCAGGCTGATGCGACGGTTGGCGAAGCTGGCAGGTACACTGTATTTGTTGGTTTCGAAGACAACCAGGCAGGTGGAGGTTACGCGCTTGCTGTGTTCGACAAACCCATCGAAAGGGGCTGTGACCTTCATCAGATGACGCTGCTCTTGCTGCCAGCACTGAACAATACTCAACTCAGGCGTTTCGGGATGTTGACTGTGTTGCCACAGGTGGAGACATTCACACTCCAGCCAGACGTTCAGGTCCGCCAGTGAATCGAACATCGGTGCTTTATGCCACAAGGCATAACGGCCGTCCTGCACCGCTTTCTCCACCTGACCTTTTTCCCAACCGGCCGCAGGATTACAGAAGTCGGGCTCGAACAGATAGTGGCTGGCCATGGCTGAAAAGCGCTGGTTGATGGTCCGCTGCTTGCCTCTTCCAACCTTATCAACAGCGGTTTTCATATTGTCGTATATCCCGCGCTCGGGGACACCGCCAAATACCCTGAAGGCATGGTTGTGGGCGTCAAACAACATTTCGTGGGTTTGGGTCCAGTACGCCCGCTGGTAGCACGCCCGACTGTGACAGAGCTTAAAATGTGCGACCTGAACCTTGACCTTCTTGCCACCAATGCCAACCCAGTTCTCCCCCCCAGTCAAACTGAAAAGCTTCTCCCGGTGCGAATGTCAGTGGCACGTAGGCCTGCTTTTGTGACGTTTGCTCTTCTCGCCATCGCCTGGCAAATGCCGCCACCCTGTCATACGAACCACAATAGCCCAATGCAACCAGGTCACTGTAAAGGTGTTTAACGGTTTTGCGCTGTTTTCGGGGGCGTTTGACTTCTCTGCCCAACCATTCGGCCAGTAATACTTCAAACACATCCAGCTTGCTCAGCGAAACCCGCTTTGGGTAAGCAGGTTCAATGATCTTGCTGTTGAGGTATTTACGTATCGTGTTTCTGGATAATCCGGTGCGTCTGGCGATTTCCCGTTGGGACAACCCATCCCGGAAATGCCAGCGTCTGATCACACTTAATAATGCCACATCTATCACTCCGCTTTCTCCTGCCAGATAACCCGCAGGAGGGATTAAAAATGTGGATCACTTTTCGGTGCAAATTATAGGGTGAAGTGGATCAATTTTGGGTGCAAATCAACAGTTGCTTCAGGCTGTTTCGATAATTTTGTATCCCAAGGCTCATAAGAGTATGCGCCAAGACTAGACGGCTTAGAAACTTTGACTAAAAAGTCAGCATAACCAGCAAAATCGCCATGACTCAATCGGGCTTGGAAGATTACATCGGCGCCGGTACGCATAGCTTTCAGTGTGTCGACAACTTGGTCTTCTTTAGTTGTGTTGTCGACATCAATAGTCACCACGTTCTTATATTTGTGTCTTAATGTTTCTAGGAACGTGTCTTCGTGCTCGAAGCCTTTTTCCGCGAGATAAGAGAGCATGGCGCTAGGCTCGTCTTTGAGTGCCTTGATGCTAGGGTCTTCGGTTGCCCATCTGTCCATCCAGCTGATAAAGGGCGCGCGCGTGAAGTTGACTAAGTCGGATGGGCTAAAGAGAAGTTTTCCTTTTTGATACTGCATGCCATGTCCCTGTGCATCGATGATTGGTTTGACTTAACTCATGATATCTATCGAAATGTAATTTAATGAAAATCATTCACATTTTCAGAATGTTAGCATACCATGAGTTTAGTATATTTGAATAAGGAGTGTTCATGCCATTACCCAAGTGGGCAACAGAAAAAAGTAAAGTTAAGGTTGTCGAAACACCAGAAGATAGAAAGTATAAACAAAGAGTCGAGAGTGCCATAAAGAAAGAGGAGAAAGACCCTGAATTAGCTAGTGGAGTTAGGTCTCCTGTTTACGCAGATGGCGCAGGAGAACTGCTAAAGATAGCTGAACTCGAATACGAAGGTAACTTATTGGATTATCACGGATATAAGTTTTACTAACTAAAGTAGCAGTCTCCGATATTCAGTTGATTAAGTAGACGTTACGGATTCATCAAAGGCTGGTTTTTCTTAACAAATCTTTATGTTGACTCTTTAACATTTAAAAAGATTATCAACTGATCAATTAACTGGCTTAAATCATTTGAGTTAATATAGTGCCCTTATGATTTTCTGCTAAAAGTGACGATATAGGGACATATAATTTCTTAATGGAAGATTACAGTAAGGCAAGACGAGATTTAGTTAACTGGGTAAGAGAATCTTTAACTGGAGGTTATTTAAAGGATGATATTCTCTGGGAGTCCAATCCATTTAACCGCTACACAACTGGGATACTATACCCAGCCGGCACTGTTTATGAAACGAACGGGGATGGTGAAGAAGAAAGCGTCGATGATGAACCATCCGTACTAAATAACTCCAAAAAGACACGCTACCAACCACCCTCTTCGATGGGCTTTTCTTTTTATTTAGACCAACCATTAGATTCAATTCGAGTTTTTTTCAGTGGATTCTCCTACTCCAAAAGGGAAAAAACGAACAATCTCATTACTTGGAGTCGAAAACCTCTTGTATCAGACGATGGGGAAGAAGTTGAAGTTTCTTTGACGCAATCATCTCAATTTGTAGTGATGCTTGGCAGAGCCCGAGTTGATGTAAAAGTTCGGCATCATGGTAAAGGTAAGATTGTTACAGTCTCATTGAGTAACATTAGCTCTCAAGAAAAGAGTGAAAAAGAGTCTGAACGTGATGCCACAGCAAAGAATTCGATCTACCAAGCGGAACTCCGGTGTTACGTGCACAAAAAGTCATTACAAGACTACCCGAGAGTTAGTCATTCATTATTAAGTGAAGAAGAACAAGAGCTAGAATTACGCTACAAAGATGAAAGGGTCTATGCCATTGGCCACGGCGTTGCCGTCGACTGGGAAGTTGGTGAGCAATACGTCCAGTTTTTCAGTGATTTTATGCCAGCAGTTGAAGTGCCCCAGGTGACTGCTAACACTGGTAAAGCAGAACAAGTGTTGGGTTTCAGGTTTCTAAAATCAATCGAATCCGATGAGACTGTATTTAATGAATTAGAGCGCTTTGTGGATGGCTATGAAGATTGGATAGATAAACAGACCGCGCTTGCTGAGTCTGAATCAGGTGGAGGAAAAGAGGTTGCTAAGCGAATTGTAGAGCGCATGGAAGAAGCTAAACAACGCATGAGAAGCAGTATCTCTAGATTAAAACACGACGACTCAGCCAAACGAGCATTTGCTATAGCTAATCAGGCCATGTTGATGCAGATGGAATTGAATGGTTCGCCTCGTGATTCAAATCCCTACTCATGGCGACCTTTTCAGCTTGCGTTTTTGCTGTTAGCGCTTGAATCATCAATAGAAGAAGATAACGATTTTCGAGATTGTATCGACTTAATATGGTTTCCAACAGGCGGAGGTAAAACTGAAGCTTATCTAGGGGTGATGGCTTTAGTATTCGTCTACCGGCGACTTAGATATAAAAGCAGTGGCGGTGGCACAGCCGCGATCATGCGATATACATTGCGGTTGTTGACATCACAACAGTTTATTAGAGCTTGTAAGGTGGTTTCGGCTCTGGAAATTATTCGGAGCCATTCAAATGATTTAGGTGAAGAGCCATTTAGTGTTGGTTTGTGGCTTGGTAGTGCTTCTTCTCCAAATACCTATCGGCAATCGCTAGAAGCTATTAACAATGGAAACTTAAGCAAATTTGTGCTGCAAGAGTGCCCATGGTGTTCAGCATCGTTTACTGTTGATAATTACTGTGTAAGTGAAAATAGCTTCTCACTTAAATGTCTTAACCATCAATGCGGGTTGGGGAATACAAATAATGGGAATTTGCCCTTTAATGTTGTTGATGAGGCGCTTTACTCTAGCCCCCCCACTTTACTTATTGCAACTGTTGATAAGTTTGCCCGCTTACCCTGGGAAGACCGAGCAGTTTCATTCTTCGGGGGAGCAATAAATAGACCTCCTGAATTGATAATACAAGACGAGCTCCATCTCATTTCCGGAGCGCTAGGTTCAATTGTCGGTTTATATGAGGTTGGGTTCGAGTCAATACTAGTTTCCCGCGGTGTCTACCCAAAATTTATTGCATCTACCGCCACCATAAGGCAAGCGAAAGAGCAGGTCCAGGCGCTATTCGGAAGAGAGAAGTCATCCGTATTTCCGCCAGTTGGCCTCAGTCAAAAAGACTCTTATTTCGCCAAAGAAGTGCCTACAAGCGAAAAACCTGGTCGCTTATATGTGGGTTATATGGCATTTGGTCAAAAAAGAACAAATTGTTTGGAGCATTTAGCAGGAGCGTTGGTTTCAGCTCCTCAGGCTTGCTTTGAGGATGATGCGCTTAAAGATGCGTGGTGGACGCAAATGGTATATCACGGCAGTTTGAAAGGTGTTGGTAATAGTAGAACCAACTTTCAAAGTGGTGTGCCAAAAGTCCAGCGCAATTTATTGTTTGCTGAGTTTATGAAACAGCTCGAATCAATTGATTTTGGTCTTGCACAGAATTTAAGAGAAGACAAAAGCACAGTTCAAGGAGGCTTTTTCAGCGGCATCATTTCTAATATTTTACGAGGCAATACCGAGTGTGAGCAACTCTATAAGCGCTTTTTTCCTGTTCGAAGGTTAAAAATTAAGTCGTTAACAAGCAATCAATCTGCAGAAGAAAATGCTGATGTTTTCAAGGGGCTAAAGGCACCCTTTTCTGACGAGGTCAATTCGATAGACTCTGTTCTAGCTACTAATATGGTGTCAGTTGGGCTTGATGAGCCAAGGCTTGCATTGATGGTAATAAACGGGCAACCATTGACAACAGCGGAATATATCCAAGCCAGCAGCCGAGTCGGACGTAGCGCTACACCGGGTATTGTTTTTGCGAATTACTATAAAACACAAGCTCGAAGTCTGTCTCATTATGAAAATTTTAGAGCTTACCACCGATCATTTTATCGTTTTGTCGAACCTTCGAGCATAACTCCTTTTACTACCCAAGTTCGAAACCGTGCCTTGCATGCAGCATTAGTGTCAGCACTTCGCCACGGGGAAGGTGGCTTATTAAAAAACTCAGATGTAGAAGAGTTTCGGTCTGAAAGCGTGCTAGTAGCCAAAATGACCAAGTTAATAGAAAACCGAATTAAAAGTGCTTTGGTTGGTGACACTTCTGAAAAAGAAGCTTTTTTTCAAGAGTGTAAAAAACATCTTTCAAAGCTTGTCTTCGATTGGCAACGCGAGATTGAGTCGACAACAAATTTGCGATTTCAGTCTACGGACAAGTCAGCAAGTAGCTTGCTAGTTCCCTTTGAAGCTAAAAAATCTAAATCTGGCCTGTGGGCTACTTTGAACTCGATGAGGAATGTTGAAAAGGCCGGGCTTTTTGAGGTGGATGGAGATACACGACATGAGGAATAAACAATGGTATACGCCAGTAAGGTTTTCACACCTGACTAAGCATGCAGGGGTCGGCTCTATCGTTCGAGATCAAAATGATGTCCTGATTTTTGTTAAAGATACGTCGACGTGGCCCACAAAGTACTTAACTAAACTACATGCTGTAGAGAGAGTGAAACGCCATTTAGAGATATCCAGCAATCTAATGCTCCCACCCCAAGCTTCAATTGATGGTGACGCCAATCTGAAAATAGAAGGTGGGGCAATTCCTACGTTACGTTTTCCGAATTGGACTGTGTGCAGCAATTGTGATGTTCTGCACTTTAAGCCTTGGGTCAATACTAATGCTGATATTGGTCAAAAAATAAGATGCTTGTCTTGCTCTAAAGGGGCTCTTAGCCAGGTGACATGGTGCGCGGTAAGCAGTTACGGAGACATGATGGATGTACCTTGGCACTACCTTTGTCATCGAAATACTAACATTCCTGGGCAGCAGCAGTGTCGAAATGACGCACATGAAGCGCACCTTAAATTGAAGTTAAATGAGCGCGGTCAATGGGAAATTCAGTGTTCTAAGTGCAGAGCCAGTTCGCGGATTGAAGGCACCGATTTCCATCAAAACACCCATAAACAACCGGGTTTAAATGAGCGCAAGCCTGTTGGCGATGATCAAATCAAATATACAGTGATGGAAGTTAATGATCCGCGCGTGTTTTCATCAGTGAGCGAGCGAGCACTAGTCATACCGCCCGAATCAAATGTTGATAAAGATTCTTTGGTATACAAGTTGATGCAGCAGTCTCAGTTGGTTGCAGCGATTAAAGGTGCAAAAAGAAACCTTCAAAGACAAGGCGAAAAAAAGAAAGCAATGAGAGAACTAAAGTGCTCAGAAGAAGAGCTGTTTGCTGCACTTGAGGAAATCGATAGAGACAAATCTTCTAAAGATATCAACTTTGACGAAATCACTTCTGCAGACATGATCTCTGACGAATTTGAAGCCTTAACTTCAGAGCAGGAATTTAGCAGCAATGCAGACTTTATTACGGCACACTTAACTAACGAATGGCAGAGCTACTTACAGTCAATTGCTGAACGTGATGATATTAGATTCGAATCTAATATCATTGATCAATTAGTTGCAGTAAATAGATTAAGGGTAATTGAGGTTTACAAGGGGTTTCAACGAGCAGCTAGTGATGCAGATGAATTTGACCCATCCCCTATAGTCGATCCTGATTTCACCGGCTCAATTAGTTGGTTGCCCGCAGTTGAGCTATTTGGAGAAGGTATATTTTTCACCTTAAATCATGATTTTTTGAAAAAATGGGAGGAGCAAGCTCTCATAAGACTGCGAGCGTCAGAGATCGAAGCTAGGTATCAGGATTCAGAAATTGCGTTACCAGACGAAGCTACACCCACCCCCCGATTCATTCTTCTCCACACCATAGCGCACGCTTTCATTAGAGAGTTAGAGACTTTAGCAGGATATCCCGCAGCTTCCCTTCAAGAACGTATTTATAGTTCATCAGAAGGAAAAATGGCCGGGATATTGATTTATACTGCGGTACCTGATATTGCAGGCTCTCTGGGAGGAATAGTCGGTCAAGCAAAGCCAAGTCGCTTTATTCGTCTTTTAGACTCCGTTTTTCGACAGGTTGAATGGTGTTCTATGGATCCAGTCTGCAATGACATGGAAGGGCAGGGGCCTTCTTGGCTAAATCGAGCGGCATGTCATGGATGCGTGCTTATCCCTGACACATCGTGTAGTTATAAAAACGTATTTTTGGATCGAGTTTTTATTAAGGGAAAACTGGAAGAGGGAATTCCACCACTAAGGGAATTTGTGAGTAAATAATGGCAAAACGTATTTTTGAGCTGCCTAAAGAGCATGAATTAACAAAAGATCAGCGAATGGCAATTCGCAAGCCCGTAAATGGACAGTACCTAGTTGTAGGAGCGCCAGGAACAGGAAAGTCTGTGGTCGCACTTTGGCGACTCAGAAAATATGCTTCCGACAACGATATAGTATTTTTGTCATTTAACCATGTATTAAGTCATGCAAATAAAGCGCTTGCTGGGTCAAATGAAGCCTATATGAATACAGCGAAATCGTGGCTCTATGAATTTCAGTGGAAGGCTTCAGGAGGCTCAGCAGCTAATTATCATGAAGCAAAAATGCCAGAAGAGGACAGCCACAAGCCTGACTATCCTGCTTTAATAGAGCGCTTTGAAGTTTTAAACGCCAATTGCTCTACAACGAGCTTTATCATTGATGAAGGGCAGGATTTACCTCAAGGTTGGTACGAAGCAGTAGAGTCTTTAAATGTAGAAAACTTTTTTATCGTTGCAGACCAAAATCAGCAGATTACCGAAGATAATTCATCTCAAGATGAGCTTGCGGATGTGTTGGGATTAGATAAAGACGAAATAATCCATTTGAGGGAGAATTGGCGAAACAGCACACCGATATCCGCTTTCGCGAATTATTTCTATACAGATAAGTCTAGTCAAAAACCAGAGCTTCCAAATAAGCCTTCTTCCCATGTTCCAATATTGTATGAGTACGAGAGGCTCGACAGTGTAAAAGAGCTGATCTTAAGTTCCTATGATAATGACCCCTCAAAATTAATTGGGTTGTTTGTATCTAACGATGGTAAGAGAGAGCATTGGACTAGAGATCTTAAAAACGATAAAAAACAGAGGAGAGAAGACCCTCCTGTAGTCAGTACTTATTATTGGAACCAGAAAGGTAATGTGAATATCGATTTTTCACAGGGCGGAATTGTTGTTCTGAATGATAAATCGGTAAAAGGTATTGAGTTTGATGAGGTTTTTATCATCATTGATGGTTTTCAAGCTATAGGTAGTGACGTTGAATCTTTAAAAAAGCGAATGTACGTCATGGCATCCCGTGCGCGTGAACGATTGTTTTTAGTGAAAAGCGAGGTTCAAAATAGTGTCCTTGAAGACATTCTTCCGCCAGAAGGTGAGACGTTTCAAATTGAGCGCAATAACACAATTGAAGAGTATGAACTTCTGAAGAGAATTAAAATATGAGTACAACCAAGTGGTTCCTGGTAACCAACACAGAGAATCTCAAATATTACTTTGACTGTAACATGATTGTGGAAAGGCAAGCATTTGAAGGTAACTCTTACCTATGTGATATTCAAGTCAAAAGACCCAAAGGCTACATTACAGTTTGTTCTCAAAGAAATTTGTCTGAGGCACTAGATTTGGCAGTGTCAGAGGATTCAAATCTTGATGCATGCGTGGCCGAAATAGACATGCTGTCCATTTCTTCGAACGCTATTTATGCCTGCAACAGTCATGGATTATATGAATTAATCAGTTCTGACCAAATAGAAAAGCTAGAGCCAAACGAAGTTATGTTGCCAGCGCCTTTGCCAATTGGCGCTATTAAAAATATTGTATTTGAGGATTCGAAAACTAGCGTCTCGTTGAAAAGCGAGCTTGAGCAGCAATTCGGCGAATTTCCTAAGAAATTCTTTCTTGCTAATACAAAGCTGTTTAACACATCTGTTCAGCCTAATATGTCATCAAGTCTTACAACCGACATGTTGGTTGAAGGAATTCAAGTACAAGAGATTTCAGATGTTGAAGTTGATTATCAGAAGGCCTTCGCCTATGGCGGTGCGCTATCACTAGCTTATTACCAAACAAAGAATGGGCGACTGTCATGTGAGTTGTTTAAACAGCTAATCGATGGTGACTGTGATTCTAGCCACTCGGTTAATAAGCACCTTTCTTCACTGAGAAGATGGGTAACGAATGCCGAGTCTCAGAGTGACTTGGACTTATTCTTAAAAAAGGTTCTCGATATTGCGACAAGTGAAGGGGATTTTGGAACTATCCATCACGATTTGCTGAGTAGTTTCGAACATAAAGACGGAATTCCGGAAGCATATTTAAAGGTATCAGGGCTCGCGAAAAGACTCAGACAATTAATTGAACGGACATATGAAGGTGATCTGGATACTTATTTTGCAAAGCTTATCGATCACTATGAAAATGAAGAAGTTGGCAGTTCAAAACCTTTCTTATTAGTTTCCATGATTTTCGTTAGGGATCATATCGAAACAGCTTTAAAGTTTTATCACGATGATTTTCTAGAGGAAGACTATTTCCTGATTGCTGCTTTTTATGGCTTGTTTCGGGGCGTTAAACGAAGCCCCCAAGTAATTCGGATGGTCTCAGAACTCAGGGAGTGGGTCTCCCATCAGATGGTATCGCTATCACATAGAGCTACAGGCGAAAGACTTGAGTTATTGAAGAGCCCTAGTCAGCCGCCACTATTATTTCAAAAGTTCATTAAAGATACGGCTAGCCCTAAGGCGCAAGATAATTTACAAAAATTCATTTCTCATATGGGATTGGACGAGGATGCTGTTCTCTCATGGGGTCTGAATACTAGAGGTGAATACACCGTCAAAGGAAACACAATCAAGTTTTCATCTCGGCCCAAACTAACTGCGCAGGTTGACTACGAAAACCTCGAAAGCATGATGCAAATCGCAACTATCAAAGATGCAAAAGAGCTCTTCAATTTCAATAACGTACTAGGCATATTCAAGTAAGGCGTGATTTGTGAAGCTAATTCCAGGTAAGCCTCATAGAACGGAAAGCAGAGCGGAGCTTAAAGTGTTTGATGTGCTCGCTGCTTCTGAGTTTGCTGACCACCATCCAAGGGCATTTCATTCCCTTCTACTTACAAAGCATGACAGCAAAAGAGTCGGCGAGGCAGATTTTGTTGTTGTTTCTATTTATGGTATTTACGTTTTGGAAGTAAAAGGCGGAACCATAAAATATTCGGATGGTAAATGGACAACATCGGGTAGAAATGGAACAGACCAAATACAGGATCCCTTCCACCAAGCTAATACAGCTGTGCATGCTATCGCTAATAAGATTAACGATTTTCTAAGTCCCCAAAAAGTTAGATACCCTATCGGCTATGGAGTCGTTTGCCCTGATACTCAATGGCGTTGTGATGGTGGAGAGTGGGACAGAGAAATGATCTGCGACAGCCGTGATTTTCAAAATTTTAATCAATGGCTAAAGGCGTTATTCGAATACTGGACTTTAGAAAGATCCAATAATGACTACCTGCTAAGCCAGGAAGATGTCGATGCGCTAGCTAGTTACTTACGACCCGACTTTGAAACGATACAACCGCTTTTTGATCAAGTTCGCCAAGTAGAACAGTTGTCGGTTCAGCTAACTGAAGAGCAATACAAATTTGTCGATATTGCAGAAATAAATAAACGCGTGATTTGCCAGGGTGGGGCGGGCACGGGTAAAACGTTTCTCGCCGCAGAGCTAGCGAGAAGGTTAGTAGCTAAGGGTCTGAATACGCTGTTAGTTTGCAAGTCTTCTTGGTTAAGGCATTACTTAACCACGAGGATTCAAAACGAGCATTTAGCGATAGCAACAATATCGTCCGTTAGTAATGTCCTAAGGCGATCGGGTCTTGAAAACTTCGATGCACTGATTGTCGATGAAGGGCAAGACTTACTCAACTTTCGAGATTTAGAGGTTTTAGATTCATTACTCGCTGGTGGATTCGATAATGGCCAATGGTATTTCTTTCATGATTCTAATAACCAATCCAACTTATTGGATGAATTGGACTTAACTGCCCTAGAATGGCTGAAAAATAAAAGTAATCCAACATTACTTCCGCTTAGTGTGAACTGCAGAAATACTTCCAAAATATTGCAAGCTGTGCAGAAGGAACTTGATTGCGATGTGGGCTCTCCTACTCTTGCCGATGGTCCTGATGTCAAAGAGTTTAATGGAAATAACGAGCAATTGGTGAGCGAGTTAAACAAGCTGATAAGTGAATTAACCAACTCCGAGTTAATGCCAGGGTCGATCACCATACTCTCCCCAGTTAATATCCGAAAGTCGCTTGTGGCTGATTTGGCCGGTGCCTCACGTAAACTGATCTCTGAACTAGATGACTACCAAGTTAGAAAGTTACCCTTCGAAGGTATTACTTTCTCTCAAATTAAGGACTTCAAGGGCTTGGAGAATGATGTCGTTATACTTGTTGATCTAGAACACCCTTCATTTATGGCAGGTGAAGACAATAAAGCGCTCTACTATGTTGGAATGACAAGAGCAAGAGCAATGCTTTACTGTTTTTGGAATTATAACGCTGATTAAAAGTGCCGTGTTAAAGCCACTCCGACGTATATGCAAAAAGGTAGAAAGAACCTGAATGTCAGATAAAAACATCAATTCGTTTCCACCAGAAGTACAAGACCAGCTTAAGTATTATGTATACCGCTTGATCGACCCGAGAAACGGCGAGACATTTTATGTAGGCAAAGGTAAGGGAAACAGAGTCTTTTCTCATGCTTCCGGAGGTATTGAGTCAGACTCTTTGTCTGAAAAACTGACTAGAATTAGAGAGATTCGATTGTCAGGTTTTGATGTGGCACACGTCATACACCGGCACGGTTTATCTGAAGAGTCTGCCCTTGAAGTAGAAGGGGCATTGATTGACGCTTACCCGGGGATTACCAATATAGTTAATGGCCATCGAAATAATGACTTTGGAGCAATGCATGCCTTTGAGGTAGTCAAAAAATATAAAGCCGAGGTTGCAACTTTTACTCACAAAGCGTTGCTGATCAGCGTAAACCGAAGTGCGCTGGAGTCGTCGGTTTATGAGTCGGTTCGTTTTGCTTGGCGATTGAGTAAAGATAAGGCGAGTAAAGCTGATGTAATCTTAGCGACTAATCAGGGGCTGATTGTTGGAGCATTTATAGCGGAAGAGTGGTTGGAAGCTTCACCTGAGAACTTTCCTGGTCGAGAATTAGTTGAGGGTCGAATTGGTTTTATTGGGAGTGAGGCACCGGATTCCCTGAAAAACTTGTATGTTGGTAAACGGATACCGGAAGAATTTCGAAAGAGGGGAGCATCTAATCCTGTAAAGTATACATGGTAGCGCGAGACTGTAATAATTGTCGCTACTCAGTATATTATCCATTATTTTGGACTATTTCGCAGGGCTCAAAGCTGGCTAATTTTATCACGCAAAATCACAAAGTTTTGTGACCTGACTGTGACCATCGGCTTTAACAGGGGTAAGTTGGCTTTTTGGCTAACTTGCCCTAACTCATTGATATACCTATTAATGCCATTTTTCGCAGGGGTGCGACTTTTTGCAACTTTTCGCAGGGTCGCCCTCCGGAGGCAGAGGTCAGAGGTTCGAATCCTCTCGGGTGCGCCATTTATAATTCAGACTTCCCTACACTTTAACTTCTCTTGTGGCCAATTTGTGTCTGAAGAATAATTATTCCCGTACCCTATCGTTTGCATTCCCACTCAGGCAATTGTTGTAGTGAACGAATTCTATCCCGTTGCACAATAAGCGCGTCAAACACGTCGTCATGGTTTAATCCAATGGCATTTAGCCCTGGTAATGCCAATCGCGCTTGGGTGTAAAAAGTATTTGAGTCATTCTCCCAAGCACACTTCCACCAATCGATAATATCTTGTCTCGATTGAATCAAAGTTTTCATGCCCGGCAATTTGTCGGATTTGATCCTATTCAGGCGCTCATTGGCGGGTACCAGATTCCATAAATCATTGTTCGGCCAGCGCGCAAAAGGCATAGTGTGGTCAATGGCAAAAGGCCCTGATTTTAGTAATCTTCTTCCGCTCCAAACACAAAATAACTGTTCCATTTGTGCCAGTTGCACCGCCCGCTTTCTGGCCAGTTGAGTATTGTGCTCAGGTTCGTGCCAGCGCAAAGCAGCAAGAGATACAGACTCTGTTAGTGGAATCTGAAGGGTCTTGGCATAATCGAGTTGCAAATAAGACCACTCGTTCACTATTGCCGGCTCAATCCATACGCTGAATTTGCTCAGGGTGTTCCAGATCGAAACAGGCACCCTCATCACGCCAAATTGACGAAAATAGTCAAAATTTAGCACCAGCGACGAAGATGCTGAAACTCGCTTAACCTCCACCTCAAAAATTGGCACATCCGTACCAGGATAAGTCATGAAGGTGGCCGGCATAGCTTTAATGGTGCTAGCAATCTGTTTCAGGGTTGTGGTGAGGCTTTTCGCCAGATCTCGATCATTTATAATGGCACTAATAAATAAGTCAGTATTTTTGATGCTTCCTAACGCTCTCCAACCGTCATTTTTTATGAATCCCAGTCCTTTGTTTTTCTGGTTGCTTTGTTTAATGTTGAAGTCGTCCACTAGGGGACGATAGAGCTTAAGCCAGTAAAAAGCGACTAACCCTAGCGGTAAGTCCACCCAAGTGTCACCTGTCTCAATTACTGAACCGGGGTGAGCTTCCGCGATGCGCAGCAAACTACGGAGGAGACCCAATTTATAGGTTGAGGATTTCTTATCATTTATTGTTACGTGACGTAATACCGGAAATGCGCCACTGCCATCATCAGGTAAAGCGCATACCACAGTTTGCCAAGATACGTTGCTACGCTTGAGTGCATCATGCTCATTTTCTGTATTTAATTCGCTCACCAGCCCTTGTTGCGCAGCAAAGCGATTAATTTCATCAATTGAAACTGGAAAGGCGGTGCGCTCGTCAGTAAATTCACCATGACGCAGTGTGATCACAAGCTTGCCACCGGGATTCAGTAAGTTGGCCAGCTTTCTGAACGCTCGCTGACGCTCGGAAGCAGGAATATGCATCCACACAGCACTAACCAAAATCAAGTCAAACTTAATTTGTAGCGCATACACTTTTTTGAGTTCAGGAAGGGTATCGTTTAGCCAATGAATGGCTATTTGAGCATGAATTTTCTGGCCTAACTCACGCATGACGTTGGCCGGTTCGACGGCAACTACACTAAAGCCCTTTTGTGCAAGGTATGTCGCATCCCGGCCTGAGCCTGCGCCAACGTCTAATGCCCAACCAGACTGAGGGAGTAAGTGATGCCAGGCGGCATGTACGCGCTCGAATTCAACACTTTCATACTGACTGATGAGTTGTTCAGCAACTTTTGAATAAAAGTGGATGTTGTGTTCCGACACACCTGCTCCTCGCGTCCGTCAAAAAGTCCAATGACTTTGTAACAATAAGAGATTGCCATTAATGCCCGAACGAAGGAAGTGGTTTGTTTTTGATGTCGACCCAATCAACATATAGCTGCTTGCCCAGATCCTTTCTGATCGCTCTTGCCCCTTTTTGCGTAAGCAATGGCGGTTTGAATGAGTAATTAGGGAACATTGTGACTAAGTCTTTTTCTGTCTGCCTACTGATTGTATCTGCGGTGATGAGTTTTTCTGCGCTCGCACAAAGTTGGGGTGGCGGTGATCGCGCAGCGAAAGTGTTAATCGAACCTGTGGTGTTTTCCTACCAACAAGCCAATATTGAAGCCGTAGGCACCGCCGAAGCGGTGCGTTCGGTTGTGCTCTTTCCGGCCGTGGCCGATGAAGTGACAGCGGTGCACTTTGTACCCGGACAGAAGGTGTCCCAGGGTGATGTGCTGGTGGAACTCGACGCCAGACAACAGCGAGTTGCTCTGGATCGTGCCAACATTCAATTAGTCGATGCAAAACGCAATGTGCAGCGACTGCTTGACAGTCAACAGCAAGGCGCGGTGGCCGAGAAAGACTTAAATGATGCTCAAACTCTAAGGGATCTAGCCGAAGTATCGGTGCGGGAAGCTCAGGTCGCTTTGGAAGATCGCTTTATTGTCGCGCCCTTTAGCGGGGTCGTCGGCTTGGTCGACGTTGAAATCGGCGATCGGGTGTCATTGCAAACTCCTATCACCACCATCGACGCCCGTGAAGCCCTTTACATTAACTTTAGTGCGCCAGAATCTGCTGTTGACGTCCTTAACAGTGACCCAGAAGTGACTTTGCAGCCATGGTCCGATCGCACGCTCAGTTTGCCAGCTCAAATTGCACAAGTTGATTCGCGGATCAATGAACAGGACCGCACCATTCGCGCCCGAGCATTGTTAGACAATCAAGACGACCGCTTCCGTCCCGGCATGAGTTTTCGAGTCAACCTCACCATGCGTGGAGACCGCTTTGCCACTATTCCCGAGGCCGCCTTGTCATGGGGAGCGTCAGGAGCCTATGTTTGGAAAGCCAAAGACGATAAAGCGGTGCGTGTGCCGGTAGACATCAAGCAACGATTACGAGGGCACATCTTAGTCGAAGGTGAGTTGGCAGAAGGAGAGTGGCTCATTGCTGAAGGGATCCAAAGCTTACGGGACGGCCAAAAAATTGCCGCTACGCCTCGCGGTGCAGGTTTGGATACACAACAAGAATTGAGCATGCCATGAAGCCAGATTCTTCATTACAAAGCAACGATTTACCCTCCCTGAGTATTCGTCGCCCGGTTCTGGTCATCGTGATGAACCTGCTGGTGATCATTGCTGGCTTTGCGGCTATCTACGGTATCGAAGTGCGCGAGCTACCTGATGTTGATCGCCCCATTGTCACCGTGCGAGCCAACTTCCCCGGCGGCTCGCCCGAAACCGTAGACGCAGAAGTGACAAGCCGATTGGAAGGAGCGGTGGCAAGGGTAACTGGAGTCAAATCCATTCGCGCCCAAAGTGAAGAAGGGTTTTCTCGCATCGTGGTGGAATTTCGTCCGGGTATCGACTTGGAAGATGCCGCCAATGAAACCCGCGAATCGGTCAGTCGCATTCAACGTGACCTACCCGAAGATGTGGAACAAATCGCCATCGTTAAAGCCGACAACGATGCCGAGGCAGTAGTCAATCTGGCCGTCTCCAGCCCGACGCTCGACTTGGAAAGTTTAACAGAGCGCATCGAAACCGACTTGGCCCCGTTGTTTTTGAGCATTCCCGGAGTGGCCGATGTACGCCTCAATGGTGAGCGGCAACGAGTCTTGCGGGTAACCGTCGACCCCTTGCGATTGACCAGTTTCGGCTTGTCCATGTCAGACGTGGCGCAAGCTTTGGAATTAGCTCCCTTTGATGTGCCCGCGGGCAGCTTAAGATCAACAGACCAGCAACTGATAGTGCGCGCCGATGCCACCTCGGTGAATGCCGAACAGGTGGCCGACATTGTGATCAATGGCGAAACCCGAGTGGGTGACGTGGCCAGTGTGTATTTTGGCCCTGACGATCCAAGCAGCTACGTGCGCCTTAATGGAGTGCCCGTTATTGGCATTGGCGTCATTCGTCAGGCCAAATCCAACACCATTGAGATCTCCGATGAAGTGCTGGCGATGATCGAACAATTGGATAAACGCTTCACAGATATGGATTTGATTGTCACCTCTGACGACGCCGAGTTTATTCGAGACTCGGTGAAAGAGGTGGTGATCTCACTCGCCCTAACAATCGCATTGGTGGTCGCGACTCTGTGGTTGTTTATCGGCTCTGGGCGCGCCACCATTGTGCCCGCTTTGTCTATCCCAGTCTCGCTGGCAGGGGCCATCGCGGTTATCTGGCTACTGGGGTTTTCTATCAACATCCTTACTCTATTAGCACTGGTTTTGGCGACGGGCTTGATCGTCGATGATGCGATTGTCGTGTCAGAAAACATTCAACGTCGTCGAGGCGAAGGATTGGGAGCACGGGCTGCCGCAGTGCTCGGTACCCGTGAAGTGTTTTTTGCTGTGGTCGCCACTACAGCGGTGTTGGCCTCGGTCTTTATTCCCATTGCGTTTTTGCCCTCCACAGCAGGACGGCTATTCCGAGAATTCGGTGGGGTACTGGCCGGCGCCGTAATCATTTCATCTTTTGTGGCACTGTCTTTGGTACCCGCATTGACCGCTCGATTACCGCTTAAAAATAAACAAAGTGGTTGGTTCTCTAAATCCTTTGGCGCATTCGGTGGCGCCGCGCAACGGGGTTATCAACGGTCATTGCACTGGGCGTTGGCCTATCGGTGGTGGGTCATTTTATTCAGCTTTGGCTGTGCCTTTGGTGCTTATGGGCTGTTGCAAAATCTTGAGAATGAGTTGTTGCCACCTGAAGACAGGGGCAGTGTACGTATTTTTGCTCGTGGCCCCGATGGGGTGGGCATCGAGTTTATGGATCGCCAAGCCGAAGCCATGGAACAAAAGCTCATGCCATTTGTGGAAGATGGCTCAATTGCCAGCGTCTACACTGTCGTCGGTCAGTGGGATCCGAACATTGTTTTCATTCAAGTTCCTCTGAGTCATTGGGACAATCGCAGCCAATCCCAGCAAGATATTATCGATACCCTGCGTCCGCAGTTGAGTGATATTCCCGGAGCTCCCGGTCGTGCCTTTGGTTCCAATAGCCTGAATCTACGAGGCCAGGGTGGCGGGATTGAAATTGCCTTAACCGGGTCTCAATACGAGCAAATTTACGCTGCAGCTCAATCCTTTAGCGAGTTGATCGAGCAGAGAATCCCAGAACTGGGCCGGCCAAGCATTTCCTACCAACCTACTCAACCGCAGTTGCGGGTCAATATTGACCGCCGACGCGCAGAAGAGTTGGGCGTACCCTTTGCTGATATCAGCCGAACTTTGCGAGCAGCCATTCAAGGGGACGACATTGCCGATTTGAACGTGGGCGATCAGTCTATTCCGATTATTCTTCAGTCAAACAACCGCAACACGGGCAATCCTTCCGATCTCACCAATTTGTACGTCAAATCTCGAAGCGGAAATTTGGTGCCTTTATCGAGCATTGCCTACATCAGTGAAGAGGGCGTGGCAGCAGAGTTGGAGCGTCATGCCCAGCGCAGAGCCATCGAGATAGAAAATGGACTTGCCAGACACGCTGGCAATGAAAGACGCGGTGGATCAGTTGCGGGACTTAGCTCAGGCAGAGTTGCCCGACGGCATCGGATTGGTGTTCCTTGGCGAAGCTCGCGCCTTTGAGGAGACCTCTCAACAAGTTGCATTGACCTACATTTTAGCCTTCATCATTGTGTTGTTGGTTTTGGCGGCGCAATTTGAAAGTGTGAATAGTGCCATTGTAGTCATGTTAACCGTGCCTTTCGGCTTGGCTGCTGCGGTGTTTTCACTGTATCTCACCGACACCTCAGTGAACTTGTATTCGCAAATTGGCTTGGTGATGTTGATTGGGCTGTTGGCTAAAAACGCCATTTTGCTGGTGGAGTTTGCCGATCAGAAGCGGGACCAAGGTATCGCTGTGCGTGAGGCCATTTTGCAGGCCGGGCAGGTACGCTTGCGTCCCATCATGATGACTTTAATGTCCACCATTCTCGGCGGTCTGCCTTTGATTCTATCCACCGGCGCGGGGGCCGAAGCACGCAATGCCATTGGCTGGGTAGTGTTCGGAGGCCTTGGCATTGCTGTTGTCTTTACTTTGTATCTGACGCCGGTTTTATATGACTTGCTGGCTCGCTTTACGCAGCCCCGTGCCGATGAAGCACAGCGACTGAAATCTGAATTGGATCAAGCACAGCAGGCTAGCGCACAGTCACAATAATAATCCTGTGCCTCGTTTGGGCTAGTGCGCCCGAGCGAGGCTTTTTATTGCCGCGCCTTTAACCGAATCCACCGCACTGGCCAGTGAGTCTAAATTGCTTGCAGATGAGCCGTTCACGTTTAAGTCAAAGGTGATCAACGAACCCTTGTCCTGTGGTTTGATGCTGATGGTCCAAACGGCAGAGACGCCAAGACCTTGCATCGGACCAAAAGGCGCGTCCAACCGTAAAACACGTTCATTTTGCACGTACAATACCGTGCCGTGGGCCACCGAGCCCCCTTCCCAGTCTTCGCGCCACAATCCGCCCGCCTGCAAATCCAAGCTCAGATTATTCGCATCGCCAGAGTAAGTGTGATCAGAGTGCCACCAGCGGCTAGGGTGGATCAGCTTTTGCCAAACCTGAGCAGGACTCAAGGTGGAACTGACCTGATGCTTTACCACGAAATGCTCGGGTGATGATGAAACCACTTCTGCGTAGGCAGAGCAAAAAAATGATAGAAAAAAGAAGCCAACCGCTCCCATAAATCCATTACGTACGCTCATGATTTCTCCTGATGAACCAAACTCTTTACCGAGACGCTTGGCGTGTCTATTTCGAGACATCGTAAAAATAATACAAAACCGCTCTTTATTTTTCTTCAACTTACACGGCTTGCCCCATCTCGTGAAGTCTGCGCGTCCATAACTAAAAACTACCCTACTTAACGAGGAATCGACAATGTACAACAAATCTCTTTTATGGTTGTAGCTATCTCAAGTTCATTTCCTTATTTGCCGAAACATTCTGGCCCCCGACCACAAAGTGCGAAACCGCATTAGCTCTATCCGCAAGCCCAGTAAATGTTCGCGTAAACCCAGGTGTCTGTGTGTTGGGAGAATCTGGGTATGAATAAATTGGGACCGAAGCGGACATTGATAGAATCTTTCATCCTTTACCGCCCATCAATCCATCCAGTGTGGTGAATGATTGCATTAGCCTACTGACTCTTTGCCAGTCGTGTATAGACGTCACATCCTCACATTTTTTGGCAAGAATCTCAGGAACCAAGCAAGACTGTGAAATATCGCCCATATCTTTCCATAAACTGATTAAGCAACTCACGCTTGCAATATCAGTATGCCTCTCATATCCCGCTCTGGCGAACTCGACCGGATTGCAAGCCAATTTTACCAGCTGCTTCATTTGATCATCATCGAAGCTTTCAAGCAGTGCGGCCCATCCTGTGTCGAAATCTTTTTTAAGTCGTCTTCGCTGAGACATAGAGCCGTATTTAAACTCGATCTGAAAAGTGCCGATTGCCGTTCTCAATGCTGTATATCGCTGGCGTAAATCCAAAATCCTTTGCCAAAATCGACCGTCCCAATCTTTAAACATACTGAGTAAAATTCCCAAAAATGGAGGAACTGTGAATTCTTGAAGCCCCAAAATCCATCCATCGTACAACTCATTTTCCATATTCTTCACAATTTTTGCTGGACCTTGATATTGTATTCCGTGCCCTTGAAATATCCTTTCTTGTAATGCGGTATAAAGTTGGCAACCGGTAAATTGAGAAAGTACTGAGCCCGCTTCAATTAGCCCTGCAGTATCTCTTAGGGCTAATAGATCGGAAGGTGAAAAAACAGCAATTTGCTTTTGCTGTAACTGCATACAAAAAGTATCAAATACATCACGATTTGAGATCATAGCTTCACCCGTTGGGCTATGTCTCACACCTGTTAAAATCTCAAACTCATCGTCCTTTAGGGTAAGCTGCTGATGACTCAACACCCTAACGATGTCGGCAGCCGCTTCAATATTGGACAATTCCGATTGACTTGATTGGATCATAGTGAGGTTGACAGGAGATAACCAAAAATACAGATTCGACGCCATCTCCGTACTGATGGTAGGCAAGTCTGGAGCTATAATATTGTTGGGCGCTATTCCTGATCCAAGCTTTCCTTTGATGGTGTCAATTGCGCCAAAATTTGCCCCCATAAAGGCGCTCAATCCAGCAACGACATGGTCGTGCAGAACCACAGCTTGAATCAAACTGTTCGCCGCGAACAAAGTGGAAGGGGTAGCCACACCTCTTTCAATGAACTGCATAGCCTCCAAGCACAATCTGTCAGTCAGAAAACAGTAGTTGAGGTCGGTTCTAAAACAATTATTTTGGTCGACAATCATAGATAAACTCCTTTTAAAATGTCGTTGTAACGTTACATATTAGGCGAGTTGAATTCAACGTTTTGAAATACGCTGTCATCTCTGCATCCAATTCATCGGATATGCCTTTATATGTTAGAGTGAAAGAGAAGAAGTTGCCCAGAAAAGAAAACCGATATTATGCCATTCAACTATTGCCCCAACTGTGCACGCCCTTCGATTTCTACTGACAACGGACATCAATTCGATTGTTGCGAATGTGGATACCAATACTTTCATAACGCGGCAGCGGCAGTCGCGGGGATCATACTTTGCCAAGAGCAAATACTGTTTACCCGGAGAGCCAATGATCCTTGTGCTGGCATGCTTGACCTTCCTGGTGGTTTTGTCGATCACAGTGAATCTCTGGAACAGGCGTTAATCAGAGAAGTGCAGGAGGAACTGGGTATCGAAGTCAGAAACTGGCGGTATTTGATGTCTGCGGCGAGTCAATATGTGTACCGTGGGATTCGGTACTTTACTTGCGACGGAATTTTTATCGCCCAAATACCACACAAGCCTCAAATAACCCTTCAACAGTCAGAACTTGCTGATGCAGTGTGGCTGAATAAGCATCAACTTAATATTGACGAGATTGCTTTTGAATCCCAACGTCGGGCCATTGAATTGTTTTGGTTTGCGTCTTAAGTCAGTTATTAACTTTTAATTGCGTAATATCTTGCCGCGAGAACTTAAGATTGCGCCATGATTTGTGTCAGGGTTGAGCGTCTATTTGGCAATGTAAACCCTGACATAAATCGAACCACTGGGGAGCTTGGGCAACCGGAATGTCAACGACGAGTTTAACCTGCTGCTCATAACTGCATGTCAATAATTCCCCACCCATTTGTTCCAAAGTCCCACGCAGTAAGCCTTCGTGCTTAAAGTCAGCATCGACGACAAATCGAGCAAACTCGACTTTTTGGGTGGTACTTAGGGAAGCAATCGCTTCTTGCGCCGCCTGCGAATAGGCTCGAACCAGACCACCAGCTCCCAGTTTAATGCCGCCGAAATAGCGACTGACGATGACGACCACATCGCCCACGTCCTTATGCTGCAATACATTGAGGATGGGCTTTCCCGCTGTACCATTTGGCTCGCCATCATCGTTCATGGCGACACTTTTAGGTTGGCGAGGATCGCCAAACAGATAAGCCCAACAATGATGCCGCGCATCGCCATAGCGTTGCTTGCGCATTTCCAACAGTGCCATCACCGCAGTACGGTCGGCCGCATAGGCGGCAAAACCGATGAATTTGCTTTTCTTCACTTCAACAGTGATTTCAATGGGATTGGCGGGAATGACGTAGCTCATAGGCCAAGTGTACAACAGCCCATAGCAGAATACTTTGAAAAAACTTGTCATCCCATGCACCATGAGATGAAGTGTATGGAGAAGAATAAATTGATTCCAAACCAAAGGATTATGAAGCCAATGCGGGTCTATCCATGAGACAAGTCGAAGTGGTCATTGTTGGCACTGGTTTTGGCGGTATCAGTGCCGCCGTCACCTTGCAAAATATGGGTATCGATGATTTTGTCATGTTGGAAAGGCGATCATTTGTAGGCGGCACCTGGCAGCAAAATCGTTATCCGGGCGCTGCCGTTGATGTGCAGTCGCCATTGTATAGCCTATCTTTCGCACCCCATGATTGGAGTCAAATGTTTGCTCAGCAGGACGAGCTAGCCGACTACACCAAGAGCCTTTTTCAACGGTTTAACCTCACCTCGAAGGTTCAACTCAACGCCAATGTCAGTGGACTTTGCTGGCAACCAGAAGATGCCCGTTGGAAAGTGGAGATTAACGATCAAGAACCATTTCTGGCCCGTTTTGTCATCAATGCTTCTGGGCCTTTGAGTACGCCGGTTATCCCCCATTTTCAAGGTGCCGAGGACTTCCAAGGCGAGCAGTTTCATACCAACGACTGGCCAGCGCAGTTCGAATTAACGGGCAAAAGAGTGGCGATTATCGGCAGCGGTGCCAGTGCCGTGCAGGTGATCCCGGCTATTGCCGATACGGTGTCGCATCTTGATGTATTTCAACGCACTCCACACTGGATGCTACCCAGAAAAGACCGGCATTTTCGCCCTTGGCAAAGACGCTTGTTGCGCTCGAAGCTCGGTTACAACTTGCTAAGAGGGTTTCTGTATTGTGCGCTGGAGATGCGCATTCTGGCCTTTAAATACTCACCAAGGTTATTGAATCTATTAGGAACGAGACCGGCTACCGCGCACTTACACAAGCAGGTTAAGGATCCCAATTTGCGAGCCCAGCTCACCCCCGATTACACCATAGGTTGTAAACGCATTTTGGTATCTAATCACTTTTACCCGACACTGCAAAAACCTCATGTCACCCTGCATGATAAAGACGATGGCATTGCTTGTATTACACCGACAGGCATTCAAACCCAACAAGGCAACCAGCTGGATCTGGACGCTATTATTTATGCGACGGGTTTTGATGCCACTGACGGGCTAATCAGTTATCCAGTCGTGGGCAAAGATGGTCAACGCCTAAGCGATGTTTGGCAGGCCTTTCCACAAGCTTACTTGGGCACTTGTGTGGCTGGATTTCCCAACTTTTTTGTGGTCACTGGGCCCAATACTGGCATCGGTCACACTTCCGCTTTGTACATGATTGAGTCTCAGATGCGCTATATCTCGCAAGCCATTCGAGCCGCTAAAACCTCCAGCTCTGGCACCATAGAGGTGAAACAACAAGCACAGGATCGCTATACTCAGGCCATTCATTCAAGCATGAAAAAGACGGTCTGGTATCATGGTGGTTGTCATAGTTGGTACAATAGTCGCGACGGTAAAGTGGTGGCAATGTATCCGGGATTCAGTTTTCATTTTCGCTGGCTTTGTCGATGGTTTCGCCGACAAGATCACCATATTTCACTCTAAACTAGGGGCTCGTACCTTATGCTTACCACCCTGATCCTTATTCTGGCTGCCATTCTCTTCGTATACTTTTGGCGATACCCGCAATTCGGACATGTGCTATTTCGATTAAGCAATGCCATTGAAGCTCGCTTAGCGGGTTTGGAAAACGCCACATATGACCTTGAAGGGATCACCCATCATTGTTTACAGAGTCCGAAATCAGACAAGCCAGTGATGCTGATGATCCATGGCTTCAGCGCCGACAAATCAGTGTGGATTCGATTAGCACGCCACTTTCGCGATGACTATCGAGTGGTGATCCCGGATCTTGCCGGTCATGGCGAAACGGGGTTCGAGCCGGACTGGGATTACGGAATCGCTGAGCAATCAAAGCGTATGGTGGCATTGATTCAACAACTAAGCGACCAGCCGGTGCATCTTTTGGGTAACTCAATGGGCGGTTTTATTAGTGCGTATCTTACCGCCCACTATCCTCGATTCGTAGCTTCGATAACCTTGATAAACACCGCGGGTCTAAAATCACCCAAACCTAGCCCGATGAACTTAATGGTGGCACAAGGACAGAATCCGTTTTTGATGGACTCTACGGATCAATTCAGTCGTTTTTTCCAGATGACCATGGCCCGCCCTCCTTTTGTGCCGGGGATCGTAAAACGGGCAGTCGCATTGCAGTACGTGCAAAGAAAATCCCAGTTAGCGCAAATGTTTTCTGACTTCAATCGAATCGAGGACATGCTGACCGACAAACTGCATCTGATTCAACGACCGACTTTAGTACTTTGGGGAGAGCAGGACCAGCTTATTGATGTCAGCGTGGCTCCGATATGGCAGCAAGGTACCAATGGACAGTTGGTGATCTGGCCAGACTTAGGCCATATGCCGATGGTAGAAGCCCCGAAACGCACCTACTTTACAATTCGGGACTTTCTGGACGCTCATCGTTAGTACTTGGACCCAAGTGGCCGAAGAAGGGGGAGTCTTCGGCCAATCAGCCTTTAGCGCTGGCTTTTTAGCGCTTCTATACGTTCTTCCAAGGGAGGATGGCTGGCAAACAGCTTGTGAATTTTACCTGCGTTGATGGCGAATGCCGCCATTTCGTCGGGCATGTCCGCGCTGCCTTGGAAAGATTTCAGCTTAGCCAGTGCGGCAACCATGTTATTGCGACCCGCCAATTTGGCTCCACCGGCATCAGCACGGAACTCGCGATAACGTGAAAACCACATAACGATCATCATCGCCAAGAAGCCTAAGATAATCTCTGCAATGATCGACACTATCCAAAACGCCGGACCATGGCCACGCTCCACTTTGAACACCACACGATCGACAACGTGACCGATTACCCGGGACAAAAACACCACAAAGGTATTCACAACACCCTGCACCAAAGTCATAGTTACCATGTCTCCGTTGGCTACGTGGCTAACTTCGTGGGCAAGGACGGCTTCGACTTCATTTTTATCCATGTGCTGCAACAAACCGGTGCTCACTGCTACCAAAGCGTTATTCTTGTTCCAGCCAGTGGCGAACGCATTAGGCGACGGACTGTTAAACAAGCCCACCTCCGGCATACCAATACCCGCCATTTCTGCTTGGCGACGAACGGTATCCACTAACCAACGCTCTGTGGCATTAGCCGGCTGCTCGATGACATATACCCCCATGGAACGCTTGGCCATGAATTTAGAGATAAACAACGAAATAAATGCGCCTGCAAAACCGATCACTGCCGAGTACACCAGCAGTGCTTGTAAGTCCAGATCCACGCCGTTTTGGGCCAATAATCCCTGAAAACCGAACAAACTGAAGGTTAAACTCAGCAGCGCAATAATGGCGATGTTGGTTCCAATAAATAGCGCAATTCTTAACATGGTAATCACCTCTAACAAATAGATAGCTGTAATATGTTGGTTGTTAGACCAATACACAAGTGTGTCTGGGACAAATATTTGTATGATCCTTTTACGTTGTCTGGACTAAAAAAAGTACAAAAAGAAACGGATATTTCTGATAAGTTTAGACAGTACGCTTTTGCTAAGTAGCTACGACTGCTTAAGAATAGTTTGTGCATTAAGTGCCAAGTTGCTCACTCGCTCTCTAATGTTTTTGTTGGATCTGAAGAAGCTAAACTCTTTTTCGTCGTCATTAGCTCAGTTGCTGAGCATGATGAATTCTTCCAGAGCTGCGCAAACCGTGAGCTGAGCAAAATAGACGCAAGTTAGCGAGAGTAAAGTGTTGTTCGGTATCGTAAAGTCGCTATAATTCAAAAGAGTTTTGACGTCAAAATACAATTTAAAAATTGCAGTTGGAGAAGATTGTGAAATTAAAAGCCTTACTTTGCCTGACCGCGAGTGCTTTGATTATGTTTGCTGTACAAGCACAGGACATGTCCGAAAAGGCAATCAAAGAGCGCATTAAACCGGTTGGCTCGGTTCATATTGCTGGTGCTCAAGCTGAGTCAGCTGCCGACGCTGGTCCTCGTTCTGGTGAGGACATTGCCAAAGCATCGTGCAATGCTTGCCATGTTGCCGGCGTATTAGGCGCACCCAAGGTGCACAATGCCGCGGACTGGGCACCCCGTTTGGAAAAAGGTTTCGACACGGTATTAAGCCACGCGATTAATGGCTTCAATGCGATGCCTCCCAGAGGAACCTGTGGTGATTGTTCTGACGACGACATCAAGGCTGCAATTGAATATATGATCGAAGGGATTTAATCCGACTGTTGAGTTTCCTCACGGTCTGACTGAGTCTACTCAGACAAAAAGGTCTTACGATTGGCAGAAAGTATCAATACCGGTGACTTGTCTGTTGAAGAGCTACGGGAACTCATCCCTCAACTTCAACAGATCACCGAAAAATACAAGCGCTCTGAACAAGTTCAACGAGCGCTTTTTGATATTTCTGAGCTAGCGGGCTCGGTTGGTGAGCTATCGCGTCTGTACGTGGCAATCCATGAAATCGTTGCGGAATTTATGGATGCGCAAAACTTTTTCGTGGCCCTTTACGATAAAGACGATGAAGTCGTAGATTTCGTCTACTTTGTCGACCAATTTGATGAAAGCGTTGTCAAACAAATTCCTGCTGCGCAGCTAATGAATGGCATTACCGGATACATACTAAGAACCGGTAATCATCTGGTTTTGACTGCTGAGAATTTTGACTCTCAAGCGAAAGAGTTAAAATTTCAAAGCTTTGGTAAACGACCCGTCGATTTAATTGGCGTGCCTCTCAAAAGGGGCAGCAGAGTCATCGGTGCCATGGTGGTGCAGAGTTATGACGAAGCTGTGCGCTATGCACAGGACGACCTTGACCTTTTGCTTTTCGTGTCGCAACACATTGTCAACTGCCTGGATCGGGTGAAAAGCCGCGAACTTACCGAGCAAACTATTCGAGAGCGCACCAAGCAGTTACGTGAAATCAATGATGAACTTCAGGACGAGATCCTAGAGCGTCAAAAAGTCGAATCCCTGCAACAAGCATTGTTCGAAATTTCTGAAATCGCAGCGTCACTGGAAGGGGAAATGAAGGATTTCTATTCGAGCCTTCATGACATCATTTCACGCTTGATGAGTGCACCAAACTGCTACGTTGCCACTTTGAACGACAGTAAAGACCATCTGAACTTCCCTTATTACTCAGATGAAATTGAAGGCAATATCGAATCTCGTCCCTTAAGCCGCGGATTGACAGAATACGTATTGCGAACAGGTACCGCGGAATTGATCAATTCTGCACGGGTCGGCGAGCTCAATGTACAAAATGAGATCGACGACAAGACCGCCGAACACATGATCAAACATGCCAACTCCTGGCTCGGTTCACCACTGATCGTGGAAGGTGAAATCTCTGGAGTCATCGCCATTCAAACCTATGGCGGCACCTATGAATACACCTTAAGAGATCTCGAGTTATTGCGCTTTGTCTCCCACCACATTGCAGTGGCGATGGAACGTAAGCGCGCCGCCGAATCGATTCAGCGCTACAATTTGCAGCTGAGTCAGAAAGTGCGTGAGCGCACCGATGAATTGCATAAGACCAACATGTATCTGAAGAAACAGATAGAAGAGCGTAAAGAGATTGAGCTCAAGTTGATCCATGATGCTCACCACGACTCACTGACGAATTTACCAAACCGGGTGATGTTCAACAGTCGGGTTGAGTTGGCGATTGCCAACAAACGACGTTATTCCGATCACAATTTTGCGGTGTTGTTTATCGACTTAGATCGTTTCAAACAGATTAATGACACACTCGGTCACCACGCAGGCGATATGTTTTTGGTGGAAGTCGCCAAACGGGTCGGTAGCTGCATTCGCGCCCACGATTTGTTGGCTCGGTTGGGTGGCGATGAGTTCGTTATTTTACTCGATAGCTTTGACGATTTTCTGGACGTTGAAGAGGTCGCAAACCGTATTATTCATTCCATCGCTCAGCCATTTGAACTCAATGGTAAAGAAATGTATTCCGGCGCCAGTATTGGTATCGCTAATATTGATGCCAATTATCAAAATGCCGATGAGGTGATTCGCGATGCAGACGCAGCGATGTATCAAGCCAAGCATCTTGGCCGTGGTCGATATATCATGTTTGACACCAGCATGCGTCAAAAACTGCTAGAGGAGCTCGAGCTGGAAAACGAGTTTCGTAAGACCCTTAAATCGGAAACTTTCGAATGTCATGTCCAGCCAATCATCGATATGACTGAGGGTGACTACTTGTATCACGAATTCTACATTCGTTGGATTCACCCCACTCGAGGTAAAATCAAGCGGGAACAGTTTTGGCGTGTGGTACAGCAAAGCGGCCTAACCAGTGATGTTGATAATTTCGTTTTAGAACAGGCGCTTAGATTACTTAAGCATTGGCGTGATGTCGGCGGCAAAGCAGCAAAACAGAAAGTCGCGGTCAACTTGTCTATCAGCCATTTGCTGCAGAATAAATTAGTAGACCAGATCATAGACTCCATCCGTTCCTCACAAATTGATCCGTCTAATTTGGTTCTGGAATTTGACGAGGGAGATCTCAATAAACGGGGTCAATACGTACTTCCCACCATTAAGAAGCTCAAAAAAGTGGGAATGATGCTGGTACTAGACAATTTCGGTAGCGGGCTTGCGTCGCTGAACTATCTGTTCACTTACCCCTTTGATTTTGTGAAAATTGACCATCGGTTTGTTCGTTCTCTGCCTCGCTCGGTGCGCAATTTGAATTTAATTCAGTCCGTTATGGCGATGTCAGAAAAACTCAACATTGGCCTGATTGCCGAGGGGATAGAAAAAGAAGTGCAGCACGAGGCGCTGCTAAAGGCGGGTTGCCGCTTTGGACAAGGCCGTTACCTCGAACCAGCGCAATTATTGGTGGACTTACTCAATGCTCCGTCACTGACCGCCAGAGAGAATGTTTCGTAAGTTTGCGATTCCAGTTTGCGCTTTCTTTTGCCTAACCTCATCACTATCTTTTGCTTTTTTGTGCTCCCACACTACATCATCTTGCGGCAACTCGTATAAGAAACGGCTGGGCTCGGGCTGGCGTATTTCACCATACTGGCGTCTTTCCTTGGCTAAGGTGAAGAACAGCTCTTTTTGAGCCCGTGTGATCCCAACATAAGTCAGACGTCGCTCTTCTTCGATGTTATCTTCATCAATGCTACTTTGGTGAGGCAACAAGCCTTCTTCCATCCCAACCATGAACACGTAAGGAAATTCCAAACCCTTAGAGGCGTGAAGAGTCATCAGTTGCACCTGATCCGAATCATCTTCGTCTTCTCCTCGTTCCATCATGTCCCTTAAAATCAATCGATTGACTACTTCGACCAGAGTCATGGGTGCATCCAATTCATTGCCCTCTAGCATGTCACCGATCCATCCAAACAGGGTACTGATGTTTGCCATTGCCATCTCAGCCGCTTTCGGGCTAGTACTGGATTCATACAACCACTCTTCATACTGCATGGCTTTAATCATTTCTCGAATACTGGCTAGAGTATCCCCACGTACCGCCCGGTCAGACAGCTCGGTGATCCAACGGGCAAAATCCGTAACCGCCTGCAAAGCCCGACCACTTAGGATCGAGCCAATTTGCTGATGACAAGCCGCTTCAAAAATGGAACAGTTCAGCTGATTGGCAAAATTGCCTAGCTTTTCCAAAGTCACTCGCCCAATGCCCCGTGTGGGGGTGTTAATGATCCTCAACAGCGCATTGTCGTCGTCCTGATTTACCAGCAAACGCAAATAAGCCATGATGTCTTTCACTTCGGCACGACCAAAAAACGACATTCCGCCACTGATTTTGTAGGGTATACGGTTGCTCATCAGCAACTTTTCAAACAGACGCGACTGATGATTACCACGATACAAGATTGCATAGTCTTTAAAGCGCGTACCTTGCATAAACTTATGGGCAAGTAATTCTGCCACTACTCGTTCTGCTTCATGATCTTCGTTCTTGGCAATGATCACTCGCAATGGCTCACCATATCCCAATTCGGAAAAGAGGCGCTTCTCGAAGACGTGGGGATTGTTTTGAATGAGAATGTTTGCGCAGTGCAAAATGCGCCCAGAAGAACGATAGTTTTGTTCCAACTTGATTAACTTCAAGCGGGGAAAATCTTGTTTTAGCAATTCTAAGTTTTGCGGCCGAGCACCACGCCATGAATAGATCGACTGGTCGTCGTCACCCACCACTGTAAACCGCGCGCGCTCGCCCACCAACAAACGCACCAACTCATACTGGCTGGTGTTGGTGTCTTGATACTCATCCACCAGCAAATAACGAATTTTATTTTGCCATTTTTGCCTAACCTCTTGGTTGGATTTGAGCAACAAGGTCGGCATCAAAATCAAATCATCAAAATCTAACGCGTTATAGGCCCGCAAGTGATTCTGATAATTCAAGTAGTATTTGGCGAATTCCACTTCGCCAGGCGATAGGGCAACACGTTGCAATTGCTCGGGCAAAATTAGATCGTTCTTCCAATTTGAAATGCAGGATTGAAGTAAGAATAGTTGTTCTTTGTCTCCATCTAGGGTCTCTGCAGTAAGATCTTTCAAAAGGGCGAAGGTATCTTTGTCATCAAACAACGAAAAGCCCGCTTTGATACCGATATTGCGATATTCTGATTTGATGATCGACAAACCCAAAGTATGGAAGGTCGACACTTTCAAGCCACGGGCTTCTTTCCTCCCGAGCGTTTGTGCTACACGCTCTTTCATTTCCCTAGCGGCTTTATTGGTAAAGGTCACAGCCGCAATATAGCGGGCCGGGATTTCGCATTCACGGACCAGATAGGCAATTTTATTGGTGATAACCCGAGTTTTACCGCTGCCAGCGCCAGCGAGCACCAAACATGGACCCGATATATAGGCTACCGCTTGATTTTGACCCGGATTCAGTTTCATTGATGCTACCTAAATAAAAAACCTGAGCTCGGTGTTAACCAAGCTGTGCAAGATGCCGCCTCATGTGCTTTGTTGCTAGGAAAACAAAGTGCGCCTAATAGGAGGAGGGGCATTGTAATGCCAAAGCCAGTCGATCACCAGTAGTGGTATTTGTCCAACGGATTTTGCTTTCTTGCTTGAATTATACCAGTACAAAGACGCCGATTGCGCTACACTATCTACTTATTTAACGAATCGGATAGAGTGATGTTGGATCCCAAAAAACTTGAAGAAATTGCCAAACAAATCACCGACGCTGTGCCTCCCGGGGTAAAAAACATGGCAGAGGGCGTGGAGAGCAAAGTTAAACAAGTGCTGCAATCTCAGTTAAGCCGTTTGGACTTTGTTTCTCGAGAAGAATTTGATGTACAGACTCAGGTGCTTATCCGCACCCGGGAAAAGCTTGAAGCAATGGAAGCCAGACTGGCAGAGTTGGAGAACGCGACACAGTCTCCCCAGGGTGAATGACACTCATTATCTTAGTGGGGCTGCTTGCCCCACACTACAGCAGCACGCTTAGTGCAATACCCAGTGTCAAAATCATGCCTGCATAGTGATTATTCAAAAAGGCCTTAAAACATTTCTGCGGGTCTCGCTGCCCAATGAGCACTTGTTGATAGATAAACAAGGTTGCGACACCGAACACAGACAACCAATATATCCAGTTGAAATGCAACGACAAACCTATCGCTATTAGCAACACCAAGGTCGCCAGTTGCAACGCTCCGATGGCAATTTTATCAAAGCGGCCAAACAGAATCGCAGTGGATTTTATCCCCACCTTGAGATCGTCTTGTCTGTCGACCATCGCATATTCAGTATCATAGGCCACAGTCCAAAGTAAGTTCGCAGCGTATAGCCACCAAGCAATTTGCGGGACATGGACGTTGGTCGCCATAAATGCCATGGGAATGGACCAACTGAATGCCGCCCCCAATACTACTTGCGGGAGGTGAGTAAAGCGCTTCATAAAGGGGTAGATTACAGCGAGCAGCAACGCCCCAAAGGCCAACAGAAATGTTTGCCAGTTGAGCATTAAGACCAATCCCAGTGCAATACCAATCAAAAACACAAACAAGAATAATGCTTCTTTTTCTGTAACTTGTCCGGTTGCGAGCGGCCGAGCAGCGGTTCGGGCGACATCTCCATCAACGTGCCGGTCCGCGTAGTCGTTGATGACACATCCGGCCGAGCGCATCACAAAGACACCAGCGGAAAAAACCAATAGTAGATCCCAAGACGGCATGCCTTGAGCAGCGATAAACAGCGCCCATAAAGTTGGCCAAAGCAAAAGATAAGTTCCGATGGGTTTATCCATCCGCATTAGCTTGGCATATCCAGACCAGTTCAGCTTAGACATACTCGATAGGATCCATCTTTTGATACGCGGGAGAAGATGGCAAAAAGACTTCAGCAACCATCAGCGCATGGCCCCCATAACTGAACACAGAGCGCCGCCCCCACAAAGCTTTGTCTTGCTCAATTGACAACTTCCGGTGCAAAGGATCATTAGGGGCAATACGCATAATTTGAAACGGATGGCGCTTAAATTTTGGGTCATTGAAGATAATTTGCCCCAGCGGGCGGTTGCCCAAGCCGGCGAAATCCCCTTCGCACAATCCGTGGCTGATCACGGAACGGGCAAATACCCAGGGTTGCTGATTGCCATTTAAAATCACTTCCCTCACCTGCCACTGGGGATCAATGTTATCGCCAACGTAATGTCTAATTTGTTGAATTTCCTCAAGCTCTGGCGATATCTGCCGTTGACCTAGCAGAGTCAGGTCAAACTGATGACAATGAGATTGCAATCTTTCGGTCAGCGACCCCGTATCTAATAACCAATTGCGTAAGTATGCATTCGGCACCACGATTTCGTTTTGGCCGAGCCAATGGTTAGGTAGAGTAACCGGAAAAGAATGATTGATGCTCAAATGATTGCAGGTGCTAAGTTTGAATATGAAGTATCATACCAATAGCGCTGACCAGACTAAAGTAGTGTGTAAATAGTTTTATCAATGGACCAATAAATTGATAAACTTAGCGGGCAAATAATTCTGATATAGGTGATTGAGATAACTTTATGAACGCGTTGAGAATCGCAATCCTGTTTAGTCTTGTACTGCTGTTTCCTCGCATTTCGCAGGCTCAGTCCACTATTGCTTATTTTGGATTGGAACCGGATATCATTACAAATTATCTCAGTCCCAGTGCTCGAAATCTTGGTTACGTACGATTGACCATTGAGCTGATGGTAGAGGACGTGGATCAGCTTGAAGCCATAGAGCATCATTCGCCACTGCTGCGCGCCACCATTATTGAGATCTTTGGTCGCCAACCAGAGGATAAAGTCAAGTCACTAACTGGACGTGAAGATATAAGACGAATTATTCTTGAAGAGCTGCAGAGCTTGATGCTTAAAGAAACCGGCAAAGAGACTATCAAGAATGTCATTTATACTAAGTATCTCTATCAAGGTGGTCAGTAAGCCGAAATGGTTCTCAGGTGGTCTGATTGGGTGAACGTAATCGAACCACCAACAGAGCACTCAAACATCCACTGATCAAGCCAACGGTATGTGCCGTGTTCGCCATTTGCACCCACAGCAGATCCAAATAGCCGAATAAGAGCCACGCCAGTAAAAATCCGATCACAGGCTTTGGAAGACTCAAGCCCCAGTGTGGTCGCAGCCAGCCAATAAACCACACAAAGCCGACAATGGCGTAAACCACACCAGACAATCCACCAAAATTGCTTCCGTCAGTCCACAATTGAGCAAGATTCGATGTGGTGGCGCTGAATATAAACAGCAAAAATAGCAAACTTGAACCAAAACGCTGTTCAATCTGGGCGCCCAAAGACCCCCACCAAATTAAGTTGAAAGCAATGTGGACAATGGAAAAATGGATCAAAGCAGGGGTGATAATCCGCCACCATTGGTCTGATTCGAGCAACACCGCGATAGGCTGAATTTTAAGGTTTCCCTCTACCCACGGATAACCACCCAACCAAGAAGCACCGTAGACCACCAAACACAAAACAAAAATCAGCGTAGTTATTGGCACCGATAAGATAGTGCTAAGAGACAACGTTGGTAAGCCCAATCCTTCATTGGACGAGGTGGAAAGTGGCTCGGACTGCCACGCCAAATTTTGAAACTTGGGATCCTGCGGGTTGTCTAGGAATTCCTGGCAGAGGGACTTTGCGCGATCAAACTGACTGACATCCAACAACCTAACCTGATGTGGAAATTCAGTGCTGTCGAACTCGTAAACCGCCTCAATACCCTGACTGCTTAGATATTGCACCAGTAAACGCGCCGCCGATTCATGGGCAAACGCGACCAGAGAAATTGTTTGAGAAGAATCAGTCTTGTTCACTGACAAAAGGAAAGTTGTGACGCCACGCTTCGAAGCCACCGTCCATGCTGTAGACCTGTTCAAAGCCTTGGTGAATCAAATACTGGGCAGCTTGTTGGCTGCTGATACCGTGGTAGCAACACACAATCACTGGGGTTTCGAAATCCGTTTGTTGCATAAACTGATGCAAACTGCCGTTATGCAAGTGCACTGCACCTTCAATATGAGCAGCTTGGAACGACTGCTCATCACGAATATCCACCAGCTTCGCTTCCCCAGCTTTAAGCATTTGCTCAGTTTGTGCCACGGAAACATGTTCAAATTGTTCCACTGATTACCACCCTACCAATTTAAAATCACTTTACCCGACTGACCAGAACCCATCACGTCAAAACCTTGCTGGAAATCATCCACACTGAACTGATGGGTAATGATGGGAGATAAGTCCAACCCACCTTGGATCAAGCTCGCCATCTTATACCAGGTTTCAAACATCTCGCGACCATAAATGCCTTTGATGACTAAACCTTTAAAGATCACCTGATTCCAATCGATTGCCACATCTTTAGGAGGAATACCCAACATTGCAATCTTGCCACCATGATTCATTTTATTGAGCATATCACGAAACGCAGCCGGCACGCCGGACATTTCCAGACCCACGTCAAAGCCTTCCGTCATGCCCAATTCTTTCATCACATCAGCCAAATTCTCTTGATTGACGTTAACCGCACGAGTAGCACCCATTTTGCGAGCCAAGTCCAAGCGATATTCATTGATGTCAGTGATTACGACATGACGGGCACCCACGTGCTTAGCAACTGCAGCAGCCATAATGCCAATGGGACCGGCTCCGGTAATCAGTACGTCTTCACCTACCAAATCGAAGGATAGAGCTGTGTGCACAGCATTGCCGAACGGATCAAAAATTGACGCGAGGTCATCGCTAATATTGTTAGGGATTTTAAACGCGTTAAACGCCGGAATGACAAGGTATTCAGCAAATGCGCCGGGACGATTCACCCCAACCCCTTGCGTGTTGCGACACAAATGACGTCGTCCAGCACGACAATTTCGGCAATGACCACAAGTGATGTGACCTTCGCCAGACACACGGTCACCCACTTTAAAACCACGGACTTCCTGACCCATATCTACCACTTCACCTACATATTCGTGGCCGACTACCATGGGTACCGGAATGGTTGACTGTGACCATTCATCCCAGTGGTAAATATGCATATCAGTACCACAAATGGCGGTTTTACGGATCTTGATCAACAGATCATTGTGGCCCATTTCCGGCTGTGCCGAGTCCGTTAGCCAGATACCCGGTTCTGATTTTAATTTCGCTAACGACTTCATGGGATAACCTTCAATTCTTTGCCAACTTCAATAAAGGCATCAATGGCCTGGTCCACTTGCTGTAACGAGTGTGCTGCGGACATTTGTGTGCGTATGCGAGCTTGCCCTTTAGGCACGACAGGATACGAGAAGCCCACTACATAGATACCTTTTTCCAACATTTTTTCTGCCATTTCACTGGCCAATTTGGCGTCGCCCAGCATCACTGGAATGATGGCATGATCTTTACCACTGAGGGTGAATCCAGCTTCCTCCATGCGCGCCCGAAAATGCTTACTATTGCGGTTCAGAGCAGCACGCAATTCTGTGCCGTTTTCCATCATCTCGAACACTTTGATGGACGCTGATACTATGGGAGGCGCGACCGAATTTGAGAACAAGTAGGGACGAGAACGTTGACGCAACCAGTCCACCACTTCTTTTTTACCTGAGGTATATCCGCCTGAGGCACCCCCTAGCGCTTTACCCAAGGTGCCAGTTATGATGTCCACTCGACCCATTACGTCGTTGTATTCGTGACTGCCTCGGCCGTTTTCTCCAACGAAGCCTGTGGCATGACAATCATCCACCATTACCATCGCGTCGTACTTATCCGCCAAATCGCAAATGCCTTTTAGGTTGGCGATAACACCATCCATCGAAAACACACCATCGGTGGCAATCAATTTGTAGCGTGCCCCTTCTTCGCAGGCTTTTTGCAACTGCGCTTCTAGGGCTTCCATATCGTTGTTGGCATAGCGATATCGTCTTGCCTTACTAAGACGCACGCCATCAATAATTGAGGCATGGTTTAAAGCATCGGAAATAATCGCATCTTCGGCTTCTAGAATGGTTTCAAACAACCCGCCATTGGCATCAAAGCATGATGGATAAAGAATCGTATCTTCAGTTCCTAAAAAGCGACTGATTTGTGCTTCAAGCTGTTTATGAATATCTTGAGTTCCGCAAATAAAGCGTACTGATGCCATACCAAAACCGTGACTGTCCAATCCGTTTTTGGCAGCCTCGATCAACTCTGGATTATTGGCTAAGCCCAAGTAGTTATTGGCGCAAAAATTCAGTACATGCTGGTCACCTTGTACTTGAATATCGGCTTGCTGGGAGGTGATGATGATCCGTTCATTCTTGTACAAACCATCCTGTTTGACTTGATCCAATTGGTTTTGCAAATGTTGGTAAAACCCTTGACTCATATTCAATCTGCCTTTAATCGCGAATAGACTTATATGGTAAGTGAAATCGCTGCCAGACAACACGTTATACGGGCTGGATATTCAGAAAATATTGGCGATATCATTGGCACATCTGTAAGCGAAAGATTACAGATCTGTATCGCTCAAGTAGCAGTCATTCACGCTACATAGCCAAAGTTCTCTAGGGGCTAAGATTCGTATTGCCAAATTCCATTGATGTATTTTTCCGCTAAACGCTCGAATAACTCATCTTGCGGTATGGGACGGGCGATGTAATAACCTTGACCCTCGTTGCAGCCAAACTGGCGCAATATATCCACTTGTTCTTGTTGCTCGATGCCCTCTGCAATGACTTGCATCCCTAGGTTTTGTACCATGTGGATGATCGACTCGACGATTTGCTTGTCGGCATTGTTGCTCATCATTCCATCTATAAAAGAACGATCAATCTTGATGTAATGTGCAGGCATGTCTTTCAAATAACTGAGGGAGGAATACCCGGTCCCAAAATCGTCGATGGACAAAAGAAAGCCTTTGGACACTAGATTTTTCATGATCCGGGAAGTCTGCTGAATGTCAGAAACCAAAGTGCGCTCAGTGAGTTCTAACTCTAACTTGCTGGCCTTGACACCGCTGCTGCCGTTTTTCTCATCAAGATAGGGGATCAGATCTGGGTCCAAGAATTGGATGCCAGCCAAATTGATGGCAATTTTGATGTCTCCGTATCCACGCTTTTCAAACTCTTGAAGTAGACTGTATGCCCGTTCAATACACCAATATCCCAATGTGAGCATAAATTCTGTGTTCTCAAGAATAGGGATAAAGTGCCCAGGTGAAATAAATCCTCTTAACGGATGATGCCAACGTAACAGGGCCTCGAAGCCCATCAGCTTGTTTGTTTGTAGATTGATTTGCGGTTGCAAGGCGAAACTAAAGTGATCTTGCACCAACGCATCTCTAGCTTCATCCTCAAGTGCAACTTTATCGAGTGCATGCTGGGACATTGCATCGTCGTAAACACATGCTAGGTTTCCACCTTTCTGTTTCGCTTGATAGACGGCAACGTCAGCTTGCCTTAGCAAGTCATTGGGTTGCAGAACCGTCCTGTTAGCATAGGCAATACCGATGCTAGTAGAAACATAAAAGCGCATACTTTCGACGTTAATCGGCTGTCGAAAACGCTCCAACAGTCGCTCTGCCACACGTAATACTTGCTTGTTGTCTTCATACTCAAGCAACAAAATAGCGAATTCATCACCGCCTATGCGAAAAACGTATTGTCGATCCGCTACCGACATAGCAATGCGAAGGGATGCTTCGATCAGCAGCTCGTCACCAATACTATGACCATAACTGTCATTCACTTTTTTAAAGTCATCTAAGTCGAAAAATAGCAGTGCAAAAGGCGAGAAAGGGTTTGATTGGCCTGATAGAAGAAATTCTAGTTCTTGCATTAATTTGTTTCTATTCGGCAATTTTGTGAGCTGGTCGTACATAGCGATATACTCCAGCTCGGAGGTTTTGGTCGCCACCTCACCATCGAGTTTTTCCAACTGGGCGGCAAGCTCCCGAGCCGCATCTTTGAGTACGTCAAGCTCGTCGCGAAACCGATGCTTTTCAGAATTTGCTGGGCGTTTAAACGCGCCATACTGCCTCAACGCCAGCAGTGGCAGGCGAGATGCCAAGTTCATCAGACGTAACCGAATGTTGTTGGTGGTAAAGTACAACAACAACATGGCCACACCAAAAACAGCAAATACAATCACGATAATGTTGCGCTGATAAGAAAAGTGCGCATCGATTAACGGTGTAATGTCGTGGGCGAACAAGAGGAAATCTCGTCCATTGGATTGAGTGGAAATCGGAATTAGCACGACATAATAAACAATGTCATTGACTGAGATTCGCTGGCCAATGTTGACTAAATGGGACATCGTTTTGTTGTCCGACACGCCGGATAACAATACGCCAATGAGCTCACGTTGCACCCTCGCAAGGGGACCTCGAATTTTTAACTCATCTACTGCAACGTCGAGATTATCGCTGTCGATATAAACTTGTGCTAATGAGGCTTGGGTTGATTGATGTAAAAAGGCCAAGGTCTCAACCAAAGAATAACTGATCGCGATGCTGACCACCTCATCATCTGCCATCAAAATTGGCAAGGTGAGGTATTGGTAACATTGGTCTTCGCAACGAATATAGTCCACCGAGCTTTGCTGCTCAATTGCTGCGTCGTGAGCCAGTCTAACATGCTCGGGCACCACCTCGGTGGTAGAGTAAGCTGGTTTGTGCTCACGATCGAATAGCCAAACTTGCTCGATTTGCCAGTTAAATTGCATATACGCCATGCGCGTTTCGAGCTTGTTGGCGACGGAAGAAACGGACTCATTCGGGCTAGTGTTCATTTGCACAAACAATTCGACCCAAGTTTCGAAGCGATTCTTGAACAAATTATTCAACAGCATAAATTGTTTCAGATTTTGCTCTCGAATTTCCTTTTGTTTGAGCAACAGATCTTGATTTGCACGGTTTAACCATAAACTGGTCATCGCAATGCTCAGCGCTAAGAACACCATGACCAAAATTAGCATCATCTTTTTCGGTAAGCTGAGAAATCGCATGACTAAAACCAATACATCAATTGAGCAGCCCAGATATTCCAGTATTTACTCTGATTCAATTCTGTGTCGGGCATCAACACCGGAGCCAATCGTCCAGTGCCCTTGACCCGATGTACTTCCGCTTGGAAGCGCCAGTTTTGATGAAATTCCCAAGTCACACCCAGCGTCATTTGATCCTGAAAGCCAAAATAGGCCGGCACCTGCCCATCGGTTTCCTGTTCCCGTCGCTTGCCACTTCTGTCTGTGCGGTCCAGGTCAAATAGATCCATTCGAGCAACGAAGGCAATACTGGGGCTAAAATGATAGCGTCCCTGTATATAGCCGCCCTCTGCTGTGGCATCAATGCGAAAACCTGGCGCGATAAAATTGCGATAAATTACCCTTTCGCGCATCAGTTCAATCGCCAAATCCCAATGTTCACTAAAGTAGGTCAGGTGGCCCATCAATCTTTGAGACGTCGCCGTACCATCAATATATATATCATTATTCCCCTGACGATAGATGAAGTCGGAGTTTAGAGCACTGATTCCAAAGCGTAAATTTGAATTGGATGGTTGCCAAAACAATGAAGCTTTACGATCCCACTGCAAATCGAGATCCCCTTGAGAGGCGTGTCCAAGTAAATTCTCGGCTTGTTGACTGCTTATGGGCGATGATCCATAGGTAGCCACAAACTCAAAATCGCCCATTGGGCTGTTGTTTTGCACAAATAAGCCAACACCATCTGTTCCCAACGCAACATCCCTGAATGCGTCAAAATAAACAGATTGGGGCAGTATGATAGTGGGTCGTGTATGAGGCACATCACGAGTCGCAGAATACAGCCAATGGTGATTCTTGATTCGACCTAGGTGTAAGTTAGCTTGCCAGTCGAGTGCATTAAAAAATTGCCAATCTACAAACAAGTAATCCAACCTAACACCTTCTGGATAGCGATTCCCTCCATTCAAATAGACCCCTTGCGCAGCAATACGGACCTCTGGAGAAACGCGATAGGAACTGTTGATACCCAATTCGGTCAATTTCATCGACACATCGCCATGGTCGTCAATGTAGTTGCTGTCCTGTGCCTCGATAACGCCTTGAGCTGCAAATCCTCGCCATACGATGTCATTACCTTGCGCCTTCGCGAAGGGAATGAAACCGCCACATAACAATAGGCAAACAACTATTGCACAACCCATCAATCTCTTCATTGCTCACTCCCTACTACGTTGACTTGATGGTAATCATCACTTTGTATAGGCAACGAGGTATAACCAATTGCGCCAGGTGTATTTCGAACACGTTCTAATAATTGCGCCTCACTCTCCACTTCTATTGGTCGATCACTTACTCCTGAGAAGGCGAGTTTGTTCCACAGCTTTTCCATTTGATAAGGAAACATTTTTAAGATGGTTCTGCATAACGCTTTGTGGGTCGGGTGGTCACTATTCAAAACAAACACCACAACCTCCTGACCATTAGGCCAGTTTGTCTGGCGCATCGAGAAAAGCTTACGCAGTTGAGCAGTTGTCAAACTGGTGGTTTCGACCGACGTATTGACAATAATATTGACTGAAAGAGTTTGTCCTTGTGCAGGCACCACAAAACAAGAAAGCACGATGAACAGGACTTTTGTCAGTCTGGTTATCAATCCAATCTCCTTGTTTTGCGATTCAAAGGTGGTCCATCATTTCCAATAGACTAGTACAAAAATCCAGTACAATGAAAAACTTGGCGAAATTTCAAAAAATCAGCCTGTTATGAAGAACGGAATGATACTAATCGTAACCACTCCTAGCTAGAGTACATTATTTACCAAATCAATCTGTTTGTCAGCCATGAAAATGACTCACTTTGCCTGCCCCATCTATTTGGGCCGATTGAGAGCGATTTGGAATCCCTAACTTATGCTTGGATAAGCCGGTCGATTTGGGCGGTAACCATCTCCACACTGATCCGTGACATGAGATTTTTTCCTTTTGCTCTGACACCCCAAGGCAGTGTTTGCCAAGGCTTTCCTTGTTGTTGCTCTATCACTTCGTTATAAACCGATGCCACGTAATCTAGACTATTATAAGGGCCGGTTCTAAGTGGATTACTGTGGGCATACAAACCGACCACTGGCACACCGGCAGCGGTAGCCATATGAGCAGGCCCCGTATCAGGAGCGACAACCAATCTGGCATTGCCGAGTAACGCCAACATTTGTTTTAACGAAGTTTGACCAATCATATTGGCGTGCACGTGACGACTGTGTCGCTCGATTTCTTCGCCAAGTTGTTTGTCTAGGGGCCCAGGTCCACCACACAAGATGACTTTCAAACCCAGTTTATGAAGGTGGTCTGCTACTTGTGCATATCGCTCTGGCAGCCAGTTTCGTTCCGCTTTAGAAGCGGCAGGACTGATGACAGCAAAGGATTGCCACGCCTGTGCTTGTTCATTTGCCCATTGTTGGTCGGCTGCATCGATTGGAATGGACCAACGTGCGGGGGTAGTATCTTCAATTCCCAAAGTTTGGGCAAAGGCCATAAACCCATCCAGTACGTGAGGATGGGTTTGTTTGGTAATACGTTGATTTACGAACCACCAGTGTAATTCTTTACTACGCTGCCAATCGAAACCCACTTTTTTCCGGGCTCGAATTAGGTGAGCAGCCCAATTTGCTCGAAGTGCTACCTGCATCACAAAAAGCACATCAAACACTTCTGACTTTAAGGTTTCTTTGAGTGCTTTGTAAGCGGCCTTTCCTTGGGATTTATCAAACACTACAAAGCGTATACCGGGCATTCCCTTGAGCAATTGGTACTCCACTTTGCCAATTATCCAAGTAATTTCAATGTTAGGTCGATTGCGTTGAATTCGCTCCACCATCGCCGCAGCGTGACACACGTCACCAATTGCCGATAGTCTCAATAGACACAATGTTTTGGGGTCACTCATGTGAGTCTTCAATTGCTGCTGTAAACTGCCGTCAATTTCATTACAATTCATTCCATTACACAAGTGATCTTGGAAATTATGCATGGTTGACCTAGAAGAAGTGCTCCACACTGGTGAGACCATCTGGTTTGATTCAAAGGTTTTATCCGAATGCCCACCTCACTACTTTGAGCCAGACTTTTGGCACCAAAATCAAGCCATAACTGGGCAGGCAACCGGTCGGGGTACGACGTTTTTTATTCGTCATGAGTCACATGAATTGGTGTTACGACATTACAAACGAGGTGGGCTGATAGGCCGATTTATCCACGACCACTACTTGTACTTTGGTATGCAGAACACTCGTGCCTGGCGTGAATTACACCTTCTTTTGACTCTCAATGAGCTGCAACTTCCAGCTCCCAAACCTGTCGCGGCGCGAGTTCAAAGAGGACTGTTCTGGTACAGCGCAGATGTGATAACTCAACGAATCCCCCAGGCGCAAGATCTGCATCAGGTACTTTGCAATAAACCACTATTGGAAAATCAGTGGTTTGAAGTCGGCCGTATCATCCGTCAATTCCATGATGCGCAGGTGTATCATCACGATTTAAACATCCACAACATCATGGTCGATTCAAAACAAAAAATTTGGCTGATCGATTTCGACAAATGTGGTTTTCGCTCCGGCGAAAAATGGAAACACAAAAACCTCGACAGATTGCAGCGATCACTGCAAAAAGAGTCTCAGAAACACACCTCTTATCATTGGCAGTTGGAAGATTGGAAATGCTTGTTGAATGGCTATCAAAAGTAATCAATTGAACTGCAATAAGTTGTAATCTTCGCGAGCCTCTTTAAACTGGTGGTTTACATATAATTTTGTCCCAATGAATCGCCAAATATATTTTGACACACAACATCTGTACTATTTGCCGCAATTTTTGCCGGTAGCGCGGGCATTGCGTGCCAGAAACGTCCTATGCTCTTTCGTTTTTTACGCTGAAAAAGGCTTGGACAAAATAAAGCGCAAGGTTATTGAAGAGTGTCACTTGGACGCGATCTGGGTAGACGGCCCCCAGCAAGCAAAAAAGTTGTACATGGACGATCCTGCCCGTTGGATTGTGTTTGGTAATACTCCCTGTTTCCGTGCTGACGAGCGCACCGATATCCCCTCTAGTTTAGCGATGATGATGCACGGAATCGGCCCCAAGTCTTGTTACTACAGCGTTTCTGAATTCCCTTTCGATGTGCGCTTTGTGGAGGGCCAAACTCGCTTAGAGAGGTTGCAACAGTATTATCCCAATGACAAGTTCATCGATGTCGGCTACGCTAAACTCGACCCGCTATTTAATGGTGATTCCAGTTTGGATGATGTCAGCCAATGGGGATTGGATCCAGCTAAAAAGACCTTGCTGTATGCCCCTACATTTTATCCCTCCAGCATTGAGTGCTTACCCAAAGACTGGCCATCGCAACTGAGTTCCTACAACCTGATCATCAAGCCGCACTTTTTCAGTCTAACCAAGGTAAAATATTACCGACAACGACAACGACTTCTGCACTGGTCTTCATTTGAAAATGTGTATTTGGCCCAAGAAGATGACTTTTCTTTACTGCCCTTTATGGCGGTGGCGGATGCAATGATTGCCGAAGCCTCATCAAGTTTGTTTGAGTTCATCACTTTGGACAAGCCCGCAATATGGTGTGATTTTTACAAAGTCCGCTGGAGTTATCGAGGTCCATTTCGTTTTCGTCTGCGCAATCGACTCGACAGTGACTTGTCATTGTTTAAGAAAATCGCACTGCAGGTCAAAGATCCCGCTCAATTAACCCATGCGGTAGCTGAGGCTTTGGCCGATCCTCAACAGTTGTCTGAAGCACGGGAGCAAATCGCTTACGACATGGCCGGATTGCGAGATGGACAATGCAGCGAACGAATTGCGGATTTTTTTGTTGAACATTTGAGTAAAGGGGTATCATAGCCCCTTAATTTAACAGGAAAAATTCGGTGTCAGGCCAACAGCCGCGCTTAGGAGCGTAAATGCGTTTTTTATTCTACATCTCGCAAAATTATTCCTTTGAAATTTTGCGTCCTTTGCAAAAGCAGATCCTCAATTCGGGTTGGGAATGTGCGTGGTTTGTAGAAGGCAATGCGGTCAATCGAGACTTATTTGCAGAAGACGAGTTACAGTTGCAGCATATTCGTGAGGTGGTGGCATTTTCTCCCGACGCGACTTTCGTACCCGGAAACATCGTTCCCGATTTTATTCCCGGAATCAAAGTACAAGTCTTTCACGGCTTTGAATGGAAGAAAAAAGGGCATTGGCGGATCCGAGGCTTCTTTGACCTGTATTGCACCCAAGGCCCCTTCTTTACTCAGCGATTTCTTGCTGAGCGGGAAACACATCCCCACTTCGATGTGGTTGAGACCGGTTGGCCCAAATTAGATCCATTGTTTCAAGAAAGTAGTGAAGCAAAGGAAACAGGTTCGCAGCCGACCATATTATTTGCTCCGACTTTTTCACCCAGTCTCACAAGTGCACCGGCATTGCTACGGGAAATAAAGCGAATCAGCACTGAAAAACCATGGCGCTGGATTGTCAAATTCCATCCTAAGATGGCAACTCAATGGATAAATGAATACAAACAAATCGCCCATGAGAATTTGCTTATCGCCGACAACGGCAGCGTCATCCCATGGTTGCAAAAGGCCGATGTCATGCTGTCCGACACCTCGTCGGTGATCACAGAATTTGCCCTTTTGAAAAAACCCGTAGTCACCTATCAAAACGCCTCACCAGAGAATCATCTGATCGACATTCGACAACCTGAGGCACTGCAGAGCGCCCTTGAAAAAGCACTGCAAGGCGACCATAAACTGCTTCACCGGATTGATGATTACGCGGCGCAAATGCACCCTTATTTTGATGGGCAATCATCGAAAAGGGTGCTGGAGGCAACCTGCAAAGCGATTGAAAAAGGCCGCAAACATTTAAAACCTAAACCGTCAAACTGGCTCAGGAAACTGAAGCTTCGTAAACGTCTAGGGTATTGGGGGAGATAAAAACAGCCTTCTTTAGAAGCTGTATTTTAATTCGGCAAATACGGCACTGTCTCGGTCATTGTCTGCATTTTGGCGTTCCAATTTATCCACCACAGCTCCGATTTTCACTTGCCAGTTTCGCCAAACCGTTTGGTAATAACCACTGATTTGAAGAATCTTATCCGCTAACTGAGATTCGCCATCGATAGGTTGGGCATCTGCGCCGTCAATACGACGCACGGCAAACTCCAACACATCGCCATCACTGAAGTGACGCAGATATCCCAGCGCCAACATATCTGCTTGTACATCGTATTGAGAGCCAATTTCCTGATTGTAAAAGCGTGCACTTGAAGAATACGTGCCGCTCTCGTAGACACAGGTTTCTAACGAAATCACACCTTCACTGCAGGCAAGGTTTGTATCTGAACGTTCAATGTAAAGCTTTGCTCCCCAAGCGTAGGTCGACAAGCCATACAATCGTGCCTTATTGGTGGCATTAAACTCGCTTGATTTACCTTCGTAGACGTATTGGCCATAAACACTGATGGGATGTTCAAAGATCGAAAATGTGTACTTTATATCAGCCGCAGATAAATGATTGCCCACGTAGCTTTCTTCACTTGCCTGACAATCAGGAAAATCTATAGGACAGGCTTTTTGCAGTGTAATGACATCGAAAAACTCACCAAAGCTATCAGAAGTTCGTGTTGAGCCACCCCAAGTCGCAACCCATGACAAAGCCATATCCAAGCCTGAAATGGGTCGAATGGCGACTCGGCTGGCCCAAATCTTTGCGTCTTCCACCACAGAGTCGTCCTCTAACTGGCCGATCTGCGCCGTGTAGTACCAAGGCCCAAGCCAGTCCAACCAACTGTCCTGTGATACGCCGCTGGAAGAGCGAGACAAAGCCACCGACTGGATGGGTCGGCCGTTATTAGAAAGTACCAAACTACTGGAATGGCCCGGCCCCCACCATTGGTCGATGGCACCGATACGTATGTTCCAATCTCCCGCTTGATAAGCAAAATAACTTTGGTCGAGATTGGTTTTTCCACCGGGCAGCAAATTCACCGAAAGCTTTGCGGCAAAAGGTCCCATGATGGACTCAGAATTAGTATTCAATCGCGCCTTTTCACCCTGCTGCCCATCGAAACTCGCAAAGCGACTGCGCTCATTTGCACCATAAATGGTTGCAGAGCTGAGGTTTCGTTGAGAACGAAATATCATGCCGTAATGACGTAAGCGCAGAAGTGCGGTCGCAGCGGCTTTAGGCATATCTTGCGCTGACAATTCTCGTAATTGGTCAATGATGCCTTTCCAGGGAGTAGGGTAGGTAGTCGCGGTGTTGTTGAGATAACCATAATCCACTAGTGTCTGTAAATCATAGTGCAATTGTGGATCGGTTGTTCCAACCCAAGGGGAAGCCTGAACGCTTGTAGCAAAACACAACCATCCAATGGTCACAATGACACGAAAAAACTGCACTCACATCTCCCTTATCTGGCTTGCTTTGCCAATGCTTTAATCTGTCTAATTGTCTCGAAAGCAAATCGCAATCGAGCTTGGCTTTCTCCGGCCGACTATTATAAGCTGTTAGCTTACATTTTAGAACCGCATTGAGATGTCTTATGCATACCAAAGCCATTTATCCTGGCACATTCGATCCCATTACCAACGGCCACGCTGATTTGATTGAGCGAGCGGCAAATATGTTTTCGTCTGTGACAGTGTGTATCGCTTCCAACCCCAGTAAAAAACCGCTGTTCACACTTGAAGAACGTGTGGAGTTGATAAAACAAGTGACGAAAGACTTGCCTAATGTGGATGTGATCGGTTTTACCGGTTTGCTGGCCGACTTTGCAGATACGCTTGGTGCCACCATTTTGATCCGAGGATTACGAGCAGTATCTGATTTCGAATACGAGTTTCAGTTGGCAAATATGAATCGTCGCCTTAATCCAAAACTAGAAAGTGTGTTTTTGACTCCGGCAGAAGAAAACTCCTTTATCTCGTCGACCTTGGTCAAAGAAGTGGCCATGCATCGAGGCAATGTAGATGGTTTCTGTCATCCGGTCGTCGAGCAAGCACTAAAGGAAAAATTCCACAAGTAAACAAACTCTCTAGGGCGGTTTAGCGTTGACACTGGGGGCAGAAAAAGGTGTTTCGTTGGCCGATGTTTTGCGCTTTGATGGGCTCATTGCATTGGCTGCAGGGCTCATTTTGCCTCCCGTACACCAGCAATTCTTGAGCGAAATAGCCCGGATTACCATCGGCTTGTACAAAATCTTTCAGAGTAGTTCCGCCTTGAGCAATGGCTTTCGCCAAGACCTGTTTGATGATGTCTGCTAATTGGTTGTAGCGGGTGCGACTCACCTTACCCGCTGCCCGTCTGGGATCAATACCCGCCAAAAACAACGATTCATTGGCGTAGATGTTACCCACTCCAACCACCACTTTGTTGTCCATTATGAAGTTTTTGACGGCGACTGACTTTCCTCGAGACAAATCGTATAAGCGACCACCAGCAAAGTCCTCAGTCAAGGGTTCAGGCCCAAGCCCACTGAGTAACGGATGGTTTTGATCTTCTGCCGGCAACCATAGGCAAGCACCAAATCGACGAGCATCATTAAAGCGTAAACATTGACCATTGGTCAGTTGAATATCAACATGGTCGTGCTTTTCAACAACAGTTGATGTGGGTATGACACGCAATCGCCCAGACATCCCCAAGTGCAACAAAATGCTCCCCACCTGAGTATCAATAAACAGGTACTTGGCGCGTCTGCGGATGGCGATAATTTGCTGGCCACTAGCCAAGTGAACCTCATCAGGGATAGGCCATCGTAAACTCCGATTGCGCACCACAATTTTATCGATCTTCTGGTCAATAAGATGGGGACTAATCCCCAAACGGGAGACTTCAACTTCTGGTAATTCTGGCATTTACTCTACCTGTTCAGATACAAACACAAACTTGTCAGGAGTCGACTCTGCTAAAGAGTAAAAACGCTGCTCAAACTCCACTAAGGTGCCTTGTTCAAAGGGATACAGGGTATACACCAAACCTTTGGACTCGCCTGCTAGCCACAAGACAACGACTTGTCCTGCAGGTAAGGTCTCGGGACGCTCTGTTGGTGTCATAATGGACGAGGTCCAATGGGTTAACAGGGGATCAATTTGTGCTTGGATGCTTACGTCGTCGCTGTCTACCCGCCAGCCGGTGCCGATTCGTTCCAGTTGCACACCGTTACTTTGCAACGTCATTAAAACCGAACCCTGGGGCAGCAAGCTAACTTCATCTGGCATATCAGAAGGCGTATTTAGAATATTGCTGGTGGTATTGAACAATAGGATCATCAACAACATCGCAAAGATGATGATGTTATTCCAGGCAGTTTTTGTGAGTCGGATCATGCAAACACAGCAGCAGTGGACAATGACGTCATATCATACGAGAAATCCGTCTTCGTCGCTATGAATACCCAAATTGAGCATGATGGGATAGGTACAACGCAAAAAACCCGGCTTGAACCGGGTTTTTCGGGAGACAAAAACAAGCAGGTTTACTTGATTTTGGCTTCTTTGAACAAAACGTGCTGGCGTACTTTAGGATCAAACTTTTTGATCTCCATTTTGCCAGGCATATTACGCTTGTTCTTGTCAGTGGTATAGAAATAGCCAGTACCTGCTGTTGACACTAATTTAATTTTATCACGCATGGTCGGATTCCTTAGATTTTCTCGCCACGGGCACGGATGTCAGTCAAAACTGCATCAATACCTTTCTTATCGATAATGCGCATACCTTTAGGAGTAAGACGCAATTTTACGAAACGGTTTTCGCTTTCAACCCAAAAACGGTGGGTTTGAAGGTTTGGCAAAAAGCGACGACGGGTCGCGTTTTTCGCGTGTGAGCGGTTGTTACCTACCGCTGGACGCTTGCCAGTAACTTGACATACTCTGGACATCGTATTTGTCTCCAAAACAACTTTAACAATCTGCTTTGCTTCTTGTTAAGAAAAGCAATAAATCACACTAAACGCTTCGCGGTAGTGACAAGAGGGCGCACTTTATACAGCAAATAACAGCCACGATCAAGGATTTTGTTCGTGTAGTTATTGTTAAAAGATCGCTAAAAAACTCCTTCCAAGCCAATAAAATTCTAGCTTTCACAGTAATCCACGCTCTGCAAAAGAAATACATTGGCCATCACCGATCACGAAATGATCAAGCACCGCGACATCTACCAGCGCCATTGCTTGCTGAATTCTCTCGGTAATGTGCTTGTCTGCCATACTCGGTTCTGCAACCCCTGACGGATGATTATGAGCCAAAATAATCGCCGCACTATTGTAGGACAAAGCCGTCTTCACTAACACTCTTGGGTAGACCGAGGCTGCATTGATGGTGCCAAAGAATAGTTTTTTGAACGCCTGCATACGATGTTGACTGTCGAGTAACATCACAGCAAACACTTCTTCGTCTTCATCGCGCAATTCGCTCAACAGAAATAAACGGGTTTGATGCGCACTTTCAAAAACCTGAGAGCGCTGCATGGTTTGTGAAAGATGTCGCTTGGCCATCTCCAATGCGGCTTGCAACTGACTGTACTTAGCCCTACCTAGACCTTTGACCTGACAAACCTTTGCTTGTTGGGCGGCAAACAAGCCTCGCAGCGAGCCAAATTGACAGAGCAACTGATTGGCTAAATCCAAAGCACTGATTCCCTTAACACCAGTGCGTAAAAAAATCGCCAATAATTCTGCATCAGACAGAACTTGGGGCCCATGTATTAATAACCGTTCTCGGGGACGTTGCTCTACCGGCCATTGGGTGATATTCATTCTTGCGTTCCTGCTTTTCGGGTGCCTCGACGCTAAAGACCAAGGCATTTTCCTATCCATGAACCACTACCTAGTTCGATCCATTGTACGCTGACTCCCAGTGCAAAATGCCCAACTAGGGTGATTAAAATGACCTTAGCACAACAAAAGCACTGCCATAGGACAGGATTTGTCTGTTTTTTCCACCGGTTTGTATGATAATTTACGTTTGTTGAAAAAGTGCGAACAGCACTTAGGCCAGATGAAGGAATGATCCTACCCGATGCAATCTCAACACAATATTCTGCTTGGTGTAACTGGTGGCATAGCCGCATATAAAGCTCCGGACTTGGTACGCAAACTCAAAGCCAAAGGTGCCAATGTGCGGGTTGTACTCACTGAATCCGCCAGTCATTTTGTTAGCGCCATGTCCTTGCAAGCCGTATCGGGTCATCCCGTTTCAAGTACCTTGCTCGATCCTGCCGCAGAAGCGGCAATGGGGCATATCGAATTGGCAAAATGGGCCGATACGATTTTAGTTGCACCGGCTACCGCCAATTTCATCGCCAAGTTAGCCCATGGTTTGGCGGATGACCTACTTTCGACACTGTGTTTGGCCACCACCGCGAAGATCATCGTTGCTCCAGCAATGAATCAGCAAATGTGGCAAGCACCGGCGACCCTGAGTAACTTGGCGATTTTATCGGCCCACGGTATTGAAATCATCGAGCCGGACAGTGGTGAACAAGCCTGTGGTGATGTGGGCCCAGGCAGAATGCCAGAGCCTCAAGCTTTAGCAGATCGAATTTGTGCCGCCCCTGTGGAGCCAATATTGCAGGGCAAAACGGTAATGATCACGGCCGGACCGACACGAGAAGCCATAGATCCGGTGCGCTTTTTATCAAATCACAGCTCAGGCAAAATGGGTTACGCCTTGGCCAATGCAGCACTTTCTCTTGGTGCTAAAGTCATTTTAGTCAGTGGTCCGGTGAACCTAAAGCCGCCTGCCCAAGCACAAACCATCAAGGTCGACAGTGCCTTACAAATGCATAAAGCGGTGATGGAGTGTATCGAACTGGTGGACATCTTCATCGGTTGTGCGGCAGTTGCAGACTATCGACCTCAAACAACAGTCGATCAAAAAATCAAAAAGACCGAACAAGAGTTAACGCTTACATTTGTTAAAAACCCTGATATCCTAGCGGACGTGGCAGGCTTGAATAAAGCACCTTTTACCGTCGGTTTTGCCGCGGAAACACAAGACTTGCGTCATTACGCGAAAGATAAATTGATACGTAAGAAATTAGACATGATCGCCGCCAACGACGTGTCCGATAGCACCATCGGCTTTAACAGCGAGCAAAATAGTTTGAGTGTTTTCTGGTCAGATGGTGAAAAACAACTGGATGTTGCCGATAAGAACCAATTGGCCCATCAATTGATGAATTTAATTTCACAACAATGTCGACATAAAAATGCTTAAAATAGATCGCAAACGCCAACATTGCGCCCAACCACAGAGGCGCCAAATATGCCAGTAGCCAAACGTACGAATCGCAGAGCGCAAATTCTTCAAGCTCTCGCCAGCATGCTGGAAACGAACCCGGGACAGCGTATCACCACGGCAAAACTTGCTGCCAAAGTAGGTGTTTCTGAAGCCGCGTTATATCGCCACTTTCCAAGCAAAGCCCGAATGTTTGAAGGTTTAATTGAATTTATCGAAGAAACCTTATTCTCGCGGATCAACAAAATCATCAATGAAGAGAAAGACAGTGCCACCCGTGTGCAGTTGATCATGCATTTGATTTTGGGTTTTTCAGAGAAGAATCCAGGCATCACTCGTATTCTCAATGGTGACGCGCTGATGGGCGAACAAGATCGTTTGCGAGGCCGAATTGCGCAAATTTTCGAACGTCTTGAGACACAACTTAAACAGATCTTACGGGAACGTAAATTACGGGAAGGTAAATCCTTGCCGGCTGATGAAGGGTTGTTGGCTAATATGCTGATTTGCTATACCGACGGTCGCATCAATTTGTTTATTCGCAGTGAGTTTAAGCGCCGTCCAACAGAAAACTTTGCTGAACACTGGCAATTTATCAACAAACAATTCTTTTCATCTTAAGCCATGTCCCCGCAAAGCTTTTGAGCGGGGACCAATATCAAAAACTATCGGGTGCAGTATCCCGAAGTTTTTGATTACTCTTTGCTTTCTTAAACATCTCTCAGGAGTTGGAAGATCCCGGCTCAGGAGCGTTGCCGGGATGACAGGTGAAATTGTCATCCCCGCATGCTCTTGGGCGGGGACCAATATCAAAAACTATCGGGTGCAGTATCCCGAAGTTTTTGATTGCTCTTTGCTCTTTTTAAACATCTCTCGGGAGTTGGAAGGTCCCGGCTCAGGAGCGTTGCCGGGATGACAGGTGAAATTGTCATCCCCGCATGCTTTTGAGCGGGGATCTGTTTGACGTCTTAGGTATGGCTCTATACCGCAACGCTCTTGGGCGGGGACCAATATCAAAAACTATCGGGCGCTGTATCCCGAAGTTTTTGATTGCTCTTTGCTTTCTTAAACATCTCTCAGGAGTTGGAAGATCCCGGCTAAGGAACATTGCCGGGATGACAGGTGAAATTGTCATCCCCGCATGCTTTTGGGCGGGGACCAATATCAAAAACTATCGGGTGCAGTATCCCGAAGTTTTTGATTGCTCTTTGCTCTTTTTAAACATCTCTCGGGAGTTGGAAGGTCCCGGCTCAGGAGCGTTGCCGGGATGACAGGTGAAATTGTCATCCCCGCATGCTTTTGAGCGGGGATCTGTTTGACGTCTTAGGTATGGCTCTATACCGCAACGCTCTTGAGCGGGGACCAATATCAAAAACTATCGGGCGCTGTATCCCGAAGTTTTTGATTGCTCTTTGCTTTCTTAAACATCTCTCAGGAGTTGGAAGATCCCGGCTCAGGAGCATTGCCGGGATGACAGGTGAAATTGTCATCCCCGCATGCTTTTGAGCGGGGATCTTTTGAACAGCCTGACTGACTCATCAAAAACTATCGGGCGCAGTATCCCTAAGTTTTTGATTGCTCTTGCTCTTTTTAAACATCTCTCAGGAGTTGGAAGATCCCGGCCCAAGAGCGTTGCCGGGATGACATATGTTGTGCGTTGCCGGGATGACATATGTTGTGTGTTGCCGGGATGTCATCATGGCGTGGTTTGAGCTATTTTCGCCCAAACACCTCACCAAAGAAGTCGCCTTCATGCCATTTTGACCGCTGCTCTTGATTGGCCAATGTCAGGCCAATTTGGAAGTTTACTTGGGTAAACTTGTTGGCTGCTTTCCAATTAAAAGGCTGATTCATATCGTCGCTGGGTTTGTGGTAGTTGGACGCGATAAACGCACCAAACATCTTGCTGCCATCCACCTCTGGATCCGACGATTTTAAACCGGGAACTAAAAACACCGCAGGAATGCCTTGCTGCACGAAACTGTAGTGATCTGAGCGAGTAAAAAGCGCCATCTCCGGCCAAGGGTCAGGGCTAAGCTCGATTCCCACCTGCTGAGCGGCTTGTGAAACAGAATCTTGCATATCACTGTGATTCGCACCAAAGGCAATCACATCGCCAAATTCATAGGTCAGAATAGGCATATCCAAATTAACATTGGCGACAATGTTTTCGATAGGCACCGTTGGATTGTTGGCAAAGTATTTTGAACCCAACAAACCCTTCTCTTCCGCTGTAACGGCGACAAACAGTACGGAGCGCTTAGGAGGATTGGGCATTTGTGCGAAAAGTCGCGCCGTCTCTAACATCACTGCGGTACCCGATGCATTGTCCATTGCACCATTATTGATCTTGTCTTTCTTCACTGTTTTGGCAATACCAATATGGTCACTGTGCGCAGAATACACCACGTACTCGTTCTTCAACTCGGGATCACTACCGGGCAAAACACCAATCACATTAGGGCTGCTGATGGTGCTGAACTCACTGCGGCTAAACAAGCGAATTGACGCTTTCAAATCAAATCCTTGCGGGCTTTGATTTTCTTCCAGCATCTGATAAATCGAGGCCAAATCCATTTTTGCGTTAGCAAAGATTTTGCGGGCTGCATCTTGGCTTAAATAGGCGGAGTTGGCGAGTTCTGGGAAAGCGTCAATAGGCTTACCGTTATCGTCTAGAGCGCTTACGCTAGGTACGTGGAGATAATTCAACAGGTTTTGATAAGGTCTGACTTTCTCCGCTACTGGCGTACTGATGCTAATGTAACCGACCGCGCCTCGCTCCACAGCATGGCGTTTTTTCTCGCTGGTGGAACCAAAATGTGCTCCTTCTTCACTAGGAAATGAGGCCGGTTTACCATGCAAGACCACCACCACCTTTCCTTTGACGTCTAATTCCGCATAATCGTCATGGTTAAGTTGAGGAGCCACAATTCCATAGCCAGCAAACACCAACTGACCTTGGGCAAGAGCTTCAGCATGGGCGGTATTTGCAGAAGCGATGTAATCTTTGGGATATTCCAGTGCAAACTCACCCTGTTCCGTAGTGATGGTCAACTCAGGAGAATCTTGGTCTAGAAATGCCTGACGGAAGGGAATATGTTGGTAATAACTACCGTTTTCACCCGCTGGCTGAATACCGTATTTTTGAAATTCAGTGGCGATATATAGCGAGGCAATTTCATGCTCAACTGAGCCGGTTTCCCTGCCTTGTAGCAGGTCGTCTGCCAAAAATTGCATATGCGCTTGAATATTACTGGTTTGCACTTGAGGGAGATTCTGCGCAGAGGATTGAGTGTTAGAAGATTGATTTGTTGCGGGCTGGCAAGCCACAAGTGCAACGGCTATTAGAGACAACAAGAGTCGTTTTGCTATGTACATATTTACTACCTAAGAGATGAATCGAATTTTAACAACGCTAGATTATTGAAGTGCGTAAATGATTTCCAGCTTGACAGTCGAGTTTTCTCGACTAACCTGTAAAGAATAGTTGTTCTTTGTCACTTTCCGAACTTGTTGGGTACGACAACGAACTGCGTATTTGGAGCAATCATGCCACGCAAAGCCCAGTACAATGTAGAAGAGGTGCTCGAACAAGCAATAGCGGTGTTTCTTGAACATGGTTATCATGGCGCCATCATGGACGAAATCATCGCTCGTACAGATTTCAACCGACGGGGCTTTTATCTCGAGTTTGGTTCCAAGCAACAGTTCCTTTACGTTGTATTAGCCCACTATCAAGAGCACCATTTGAGCCAAGTATTCGCCCATTTAGAGCATAATGACGGCTTACCTTCCATCCAGAATTTCTTCAATGCCTATGTGAATCATATTAAGGGACGAGGCTGCCTTCTGATTAACATCATCACCGAAATGGGTTTCGATGATGAGAAAGTCCGCGATATCGGGCGCCATTACCTGGACAGATTACAAATCGATTTCATTGGATGTTTAGAAAAAGCCCAACGAAATGGACAAGTACGTGCTGACATCAATATTGAATCCACTGCCTTACAACTCACCAGCTATGTGCAAGGATTCGCTGTCAATGCGATTTTGGCGGGCAACACCGATGAACTTATGATTGCCACAGAAGCGCTATTGGGTCCTTTGGCCGTCTGAATCACACAATCCAAATTCACAGCGGATGCGTATTATCAACATGAAATACTATTTGATACTGTTATTGGCTGGGTTGTTGGCAGCGTGCGCCGGTGATACACCGCAACCCATTCCCAACGCACCCGCTCACCACACTACCATGGGGTACCGAAATCCCCATGTGGTTGACCCTGACAAATCGTTTTTTAGCTTTATGAGAATGCGATTTTTCGGTGACGATGAATGGGCAGATCACCAAGCACTTGCCGACCAAGTGCCTCATCAGAAAGTAGATATGGCAAAGATTGGGTCTCCGGGCGATGACCTGCAAGTGACTTGGCTTGGGCATTCCACGTTTCTGATTCAATATAAAGGAATAAATGTTCTTACTGATCCCATATTCTCTGATCGTGCATCACCAGTGGGCTTTGCCGGACCTGAGCGGTACATTCCGCACGTAATAGACTACCAGAGCTTGCCCCCCATCGATTTGGTGATCATTAGCCATAATCACTATGATCACTTGGACGAAGTAGCAGTGGCTCAACTTGCCAAGGACAGTCACTTCTATGTCCCCTTAGGGATAGGATCGTGGCTACAGGAGCAAGGAGTAGCTGAGTCTCATATTTCTGAGCTGGATTGGTGGCGCAGCGCCCAGTGGAAAGGCGTAGGGATCCAAGCTTTACCCTCTCAACACTGGTCAGCAAGGGGGTTAGGAGATCGCTTCGAAACCCTGTGGGCTAGTTGGTCTGTGCAAATTGCCGACCGCCATATTTGGTTTGCCGGTGACACAGGTTACAACGACATTCAGTTCAAAGAGATTGGTGAGAAAGTACCGAAGATTGACTTAGCCCTTATCCCCATTGGGGCCTATGCACCTCGGTGGTTTATGAAGACCTACCACGTGAACCCCCAAGAAGCGGTCAGTATTCATCTGGACATCAAAGCACAGCGTAGCATTGGTATGCACTGGGGAACCTTCCCACTCACCGCTGAACCGCCAGGTGAGCCGCCGATAAAATTATTGCAAGCGACTCAAGAAGCGGGGCTTGAATCGGCCCAGTTCGACACCATGATCGTGGGGCAAACCCTAACGATGGGTGATTAGTTGTGGAGCTTGGGTATTAACATGACCAAAAATAACGATTTATTCCGAGTACAATTTGTGTGTAACGGCGAACGCTACGAACTCTACGTTCGTGAAGTCAGTCAAGGCAGCATGTTTGGTTTTATCAAAATTGGTGATTTTGTGTGGAATAGTCACACCAGTCTGGTCGTTGACCCTAGCCATGAAAAACTCAAATCTGAGTTTGCTGACGTGACTCACACTTACATTCCAATGCACAGTGTTTTGCGTATCGATCAAGTCAAAAAGCAGGGGAGTGCCAAGATCACCGAACTGTCTGACAAGGTGACCGCCTTCCCCAGCCCAATCTACACACCGAAGAACTAATTGGTTCTCTGTGGCGCGCTTTAACCTTGATTGAAGTGCGCCGCAAGATTTCTCACACATCAGCCGAAAGCCAGTTTGCCATTTGTGTTTGTCCAAGGTTTTGACGTAAGCTGTTGACTTTGATTTGTTAACCGGAATCCACGATGCGATTCATACTACCACTACTTTTATTTTCTTTTCTCAGTGTTAAGGCGTTTGCGTCCGTTACCGCCTCAGAACAATTACAAACGTTATTGGATGAGATCTGGCAATACGAGCTGTCGGTAAACCCTGTCAACGCCACCACAGAAGGCGTACACGATTATGATGATCGTCTGCACGATATCTCCCCCGAGGGTTTAGCCAATCAAAATCGAGTCTATAAGGAATTTTTAAGCCGACTGCAGCAGGTTAATAAATCAGCGCTGAATCGAACCGAGCAAATTAATTTAATGATGCAAATTCGTAATGTGCAAAACGAACTCGACCAATATCAGTTTAATGCCCATTACGTCCCCATCACGGCGGAATATGGCTTTCACAACTACCTAGCGTCGTTGCCGAATTATATGCGTTTTCGAACGGTGGACGATTATCAGAATTATCTAAAGCGCTTGCGTCAGTACGGCCAGCACTTCGACCAACAAATCCAATGGATGAAAAAAGGTATGGAAGTGGGCATGGTGCAACCGCAAGTGGTATTGAAAGACTTTGAGAAAACTGTTTCCGGTATTTACGACGTAAAGATTGAAGACAGCTCCTTTTTCAAACCTTTCAAAGACTTAACTAAGTTGGATCTCAGTGATGGGCAAAAACTGCAATTAGTCAGTGATGCACAAAAAGTAATAGCTGACGTGGTCTACCCAGCTTATCGTCAGTTCTATGATTTTCTGGTCGAACAATACATTCCGAATGCCAAGCAAGATATTGCCTCCAAAACCTGGCCTAATGGCGAAGCCTATTACAATAATCGCATCCGCTATTTCACCACGACAGATTTGAGCGCTGAACAGATTCACCAAATTGGCTTAAGTGAGGTGGCTCGGATCCGAGCTGAGATGCAACAAATTGTCGATAAGCTTGAATTCGCCGGTGATATTAACCAGTTCATTACCTTCTTGCGCACGGATCCGCAGTTTTATGCCAAGACCCCCAAAGAATTGTTGAAACACGCAGCTTATTATTCCAAGAAAATTGATGCCTTGTTGCCTAAGCTGTTTTACACCTTGCCCAGACAGCCCTATGGCGTTGCACCGGTTCCCGACAGCATCGCCCCTAAATACACCACCGGCCGTTACATCAGCTCAAACCGTGACGATCAACCCGGATATTATTGGGTAAATACCTATGCTCTGGATAAACGCCCCTTGTATGCGATTCCAGCGTTAACACTTCATGAAGCAGTGCCCGGACATCATCTACAAATCGCCTTGGCAGCAGAGCTCAAAGACTTGCCGCCTGTGCGTCAAACATACATCTCCGCATTTGGCGAAGGCTGGGGTTTATACTCAGAATATTTGGGTAAAGAAGTGGGATTCTATGAGGACGAATACGATGATTTTGGACGCTTGAGCTATGAGATGTGGCGCGCCTGTCGTTTAGTGGTGGATACCGGTATGCATCTGATGGGTTGGACCCGCCAGCAAGCGATGGATTATATGCTTGAAAATACGGCTTTGTCTGCGCACAATGTGCAGACTGAAATCGACCGTTATATCTCATGGCCTGCACAAGCACTGTCTTACAAAATTGGCGAATTGGAGATCAAAAAATTGCGTGCTGAAGCGGAACAAACACTCGGCAATCAGTTTGATTTGCGGGCATTTCATGATGCCGTATTGGCCCATGGTTCAGTACCTCTATCGGTCTTGCGTGAAAACATCGAGCTGTTTATTGCACAGCAAAAATCGAAACAGAAACACTAATTTGGAGTCGTAATATGGTTTCTTTTGGTGTCATTGGTTTTTTGGTGCTTTGCCTGATTTATTTCGTAGTACGAAACCAATCGATGCAAACCGAACTGAATAAAGTTCGCATCCAACTCAAGACAATAGACAAACAGAGTCGATTCTCGCTGAGTGCGTTGGTGATGCTTTCAAGTCAGTTGCAAAAAACCTACAAAACCCGCCTGGATGCCTTGCAAAAACACGCGTTGATCAGCAGTGAAGACTATGAAATCGCGAGCTTTATCATCTCTCAGGTGGAATTTATCATCATGCAATGTTGCGAGAAAAGCGCTACGATCGAAGAAGCTTTAACCAAATCTCTTGAAAATAGCGTGTATGAGATGGAGCAAATCAATCAATTTATAGCCAAGCATCCATCAGAAATACGTGTTCCTTGGTGTAAGAACACCATTGGCGGATTCATTTCAGCCTGCCACAACTTGACTTCTGACCGAACCAAGAAAGCTGGCAGCAAAGAAGAACACAATACATCTGTAGATATATAACGTCACTCCGGCAATAAAAATATTGTCATCCCCGCGATGCTTTTGGGCGGGGACCTTTATCTGAATCTATCGGGTGTAGTGTCCCGAAGATTCAGATCGCTCTTGTTCTTGCTAACTTCAACATTCCACCGATTTCAAAAGATCCCGGCCAAAAAGCACGCCGGGATGACAGAGGTAGAAGTGGTGCGAAACTTACTTATCCCAATGGGCCAGCAATTGCTTAAACTCCCGCTCGTTGACTGGCATGATGGACAAACGATGACCTTTTTTAACCAGTCCAATTTCTTCTATACCGGGCATGGCCTTGATCTGCTGCAAGGTTAAAATCGATGGAAACTTGCGCTCGAACTTGACGTCGACCATGTACCAACGTGGGGACTCCATCGAAGATTTGGGATCATAGTAATGAGATTCCGGATCAAATTGACTGTGATCTGGATAAGCTTCTTTGACAACACTGGCTAACCCCACAATCCCCACATCCTTACAACTGGAGTGATAGATAAACACCTTGTCGCCCAGTTTTACCTCATCGCGCAGAAAATTACGGGCCTGATAGTTACGGATCCCATCCCAATGCTCGGTTTGATTAGGACGACTAGCCAAATCATCAATACTAAACGCATCGGGTTCGGTCTTAAACAGCCAATATTTCATGATTTTTATTTCCTTTTACCGTCTCTTTTCAGTTTAACCCGATTTTTCGAAACCGTTGATATCTAAACAGAATTCCTATTTACTTCTGCCAATAAAAACTTCACTTTTGCCTTTTAAAAGACAACAAATTTTATATATAAATCATAGAGTTAAAAATATTCAAAGGAATGTTTTGAGGCTCTATTTAAAGATTATTTATATTGGCTACCATCACTCTATCAAAACTTGCATCTGCAAAATAAGCCAATATACTGTACATAAATACAGTATTAATGGATGCATTGTACTCCCTTATGAATACAATCCTCGAACAGCTAAAGAACAAGCGACTTTTGTGGCAGGCCAAGCAACAATCGGCGAATAACTTGCCGCTAGAAAGTACCGGTTACCCCGAGCTTGATCAGTCTTTACAGGGTGGCTTTCCGCAAACTGGTGTGGTCGATTTACACAGCCCTATCGGTATTGGTGAACTCAGACTGCTGTTACCGGCGCTGTCTGCCCGCCACCAAAGAGAACATCGAATGCTGGTCTTTATTGCCCCGCTTATGCAACTGAATGGTGAAATGCTGGCCCATTATGGTTTTGATTTGAACCAAATCTTGATCCTCAAGCCCAATTCGCCCTCAGAGGCCCTATGGAGTGCCGAACAGTGTTTGAAGAGTGGCATTTGCCATAGTGTTTTACTGTGGCATAACGACTTGGATGTGGCTCAGGTAAAACGCCTGCAACTGGCCGCCGAAAAAGGTGACGCTGTACAATTCATGTTTCGCTCTCATCCTCGCATGCAGATCCCTTTACCGGTGACGCTGGCAATGCGATTAAGCGCACAAAAACAAGGCCTGACGGTGCAAATAACCAAGCGCAAAGGTGGTTGGCCAAGCGAGCAATTTCATCTTTCCATGCAACGACAATGGCCACAACTGACCGTCGTTGAGTCTTATGACAATGTCGTGGCATTTGCCCGCTCCCATGCTAGTTGAGCTCAACAGAGAGTGCGCCGATGAAGTCTTTTTGGCTCTACTTACACTTTCCCCATTTGCAGTTGGACACGCTGTTTGCTAACCCTAACCAGACGCAATCCGAACTCCCCGTGGTGGTACTTAATACTCGTCACAATACCGTTGTACAAGCCAATGCTGTAGCACGCCAAGCTGGGATTTCACTTGGAATGGGCTTAGGTACCGCGGCCGCGTTGCAGCACGACCTGCAAGTTTTGCCTTATCAATACGAGGTTGAGCACAGTAGACTCAAAGAGTTGGCAAGTCATCTATATCAAGTGACGAGCGATATTCATCTGTTCTCACCTAACGGAATATTGCTGCGCATCCATCACATGTTGAAGTTATATGGTGGATTAACCGCCTATTGGCAAATCATCCGCCGCCAGTTAGCGCCGTTTCATTTGTCCTATCACTTTGCCACTGGTCACTCGGCCTTAGCCGCGAAGATGCTCGCCAGCCAGGGGTTTGACACCATCAGCGATGATCTTGCAAGCCTAAAAGAAGCCGTTGGCCGCTGTCCCTTAAGTGCCACTGAACTGGATAGCAAACTGCAGCAAAAATTAACGCGAGTTGGAGTACATCGGGTATCGGATCTGCAAAGCTTGCCACTGAAAGATCTTGCCAAACGTTTTGACGCTCAATTAGTTACCTACCTAGGGCGGCTCAGCGGTGAGTTTCATCATCCCCTTCAGTGGTTTATGCCGCCATCCCAGTTTGAGCGCTATCTGGAACTACTGTATGAAATCAGCCATTCTGACCATCTCCATAAACCGCTGCTGTCCATGCTCACGGGGCTGGAGCAATTTTTAAAGGTACGGGATCTGCTCACCCACAGTATTGTACTGCGCCTTGAAATCCGCGAGCACCCCGCACAAAGTGTGCAGGTCAACTCCGCCGAAGGCGAATACCAAGCCAGCAAATGGCTGGAACTGAGCAAGCTCAAGCTCGATAGCCTGACTTTGCAAGGGCCAGTTTACGGGATCCATTTACGTACCTTACAAACCCATTTACGCTGTCCAGACAAAGCCGATCTGTTCAGCCGCAGTAAGGGCAGCCTCACTGATTTACAATTGGTGGCGTTGTTACAGGCAAAGCTAGGCGAAACAGCGGTTTTACGTCTGGTGATGGAAGACGATTTTCGCCCCGAAAAAGCCAGTAGCTACCGCCCGGTGACAACCGTGAGAGAATCCCAGCCTCTGAATGCGCTACAGCCCTGTCGCCCCAGCTTTTTGTTACCGGAAGGGCAACCGCTCACAGAAAAAGTTCGCATTATGGAGGGGCCAGAGCGACTGCACACCGGCTGGTGGGACAACCACGAAGTGGTGCGCGACTATTACATTGCTCGTTCCGAACAGGGCCAATGGCTTTGGATCTATCGAACGCCTCAGAACCAATGGTACGTACAAGGGGTGTTCAGCTAGCGCTGAATAAAAGGGGTACGGACGATGGCCTATGCAGAGTTGTTCTGCCAATCTAATTTCAGTTTTTTGTGTGGCGCTTCCCATCCTCAAGAGTTGGTACAGCAAGCGCATTTCTTAGGGTATCAAGCCATCGCCATCACCGATGAATGCTCTGTGGCGGGGGTCGTGCGCGCCTATACTCGCATCAAACAACAGCAACTCAATATCCAATTGATTGTCGGCAGCCTGTTCAAGCTCGATGACAATCTGGAATGCGTACTGCTGTGCCCTAATCGCCAAGCCTATGCCGAGTTATGTCGGATCATCACTAATGCCCGACGTCGTGCTCCGAAAGGATGTTATCAGCTCGACAAGTGGGATCTACAGACCATTAAGCATTGTCTGGCGTTGTGGTTGCCCAAAGGTAATCCTGAGCAGGATGAAGTCCATCTGGATTGGCTAAAACGATACTACGACCAACGCTTATGGATTGGACTTAAACGACACTTGGTGGCCGCTGAGCAAGAATATATTCAGTATTGCGAATCCCTCTCTCAACGTTGGAATATACCCATTACCGCCTGTGGCGCGGTGCTGATGCATTGTCCCAGTCGTCAGCCTCTGCAACATGTTTTAAGCGCCATTCGCCAAGGCACCACTGTCAGCAGCTTAGGGCGCGACAAGCTGTCTAATTCGGAGCCCTGCTTGCGCCCCCTGAGCAAACTGCAAAAACTGTTCAAACCGGCTTGGTTGCAAGCCTCTGTGGACATCGCCAAACGTTGTGAGTTCAGCCTGCAAGAGCTACGTTATGAGTACCCTGCCGAATTGATACCGAAAGGAAAAACTCCACAACAATACCTGCGAGAGCTGGTGGAGCTAGGCATTAAAAAACGTTTTCCCAACGGCATCGAACAAGAAATTCTCGCCATTATTGAGAAGGAATTACGGCTTATTGAAGAACAAGAATATGAGTTCTTCTTTTTAACCATTTACGACATTGTGCAGTTTGCCCAGCAACAAAAGATCCTTTATCAAGGGCGTGGGTCCGCAGCTAACTCGGTGGTGTGCTATTGCCTTGAGATCACCTCGGTGGACCCAAGACAAATCAACGTGCTGTTTGAACGCTTCATCTCCAAAGAACGGGATGAGCCACCAGACATCGATGTGGATTTTGAACATCAGCGCCGAGAAGAAGTGATTCAGTACATCTACCAAAAGTATGGACGGGAGCGTACCGCTATTGCCGCGACTGTGTCTTGTTATCGCTTCAAAAGTGCACTACGGGAGGTAGGCAAAGCCTTGGGCATTAATGAAACTCAACTGGACTTCTTCATAAAAAACATTAACCGCCGCGACAAAGGACTCAATTGGCAGGCGCAAATTACCGAGTTGGGGCTGGACCCCAATTCCCAAACCGGTCAGCATTTTATTGAACTGGTCAATCAAATCATGGGCTTTCCCCGCCACCTATCCCAACATGTAGGCGGCTTTGTCATCTCTTCTGGGCCTTTGTATCAATTGGTGCCCATTGAGAATGCGGCGATGGAAAATCGCAGTGTCATCCAGTGGGATAAAGACGATCTGGAGAGCTTGGGGCTGTTAAAAGTGGACGTGTTGGCACTGGGCATGTTGACCGCCATTCGCAAGTCGTTTGCGCTGATAGAGCAGTTCCATCAGCGCAGCCTAAGCATCGCCGACATTACTCGCATGGACGATGATGAAAAAGTCTATGAAATGATCCAACAGGCGGATACGGTCGGCGTATTTCAGATCGAATCTCGGGCGCAGATGAGCATGTTGCCCCGTTTAAAACCTAAGTGCTATTACGATTTGGTGATCCAGATTGCCATTGTGCGGCCGGGCCCCATCCAAGGCGATATGGTACATCCGTTCTTGCGCCGACGGGATGGCAAGGAGGCCATCGCCTATCCTTCCAAAGACGTAGAGCGAGTCCTTAGTCGAACCATGGGAGTACCTATTTTCCAAGAACAGGTTATTCAGTTGGCTATGGTGGCCGCCGGATTCAGTGGCGGCGAAGCTGACCAGCTTAGACGGGCCATGGCCAGTTGGAAAAAAGATGGCCAGTTGATGCAGTTCCAACATAAGTTAATCGATGGCATGTTGGCTAGAGGTTACAGCCAAGATTATGCACAGCGCATTTTCAATCAAATTTGCGGCTTTGGTGAATATGGCTTTCCCGAATCCCACTCTGCTTCGTTTGCGGTTCTGGCCTATGTGTCTTCCTGGTTGAAGTTCCATTACCCACACGCCTTTTACGTGGGTTTGTTGAACAGCTGGCCAATGGGCTTTTATCCACCCGCACAGTTAATCCAAGACGCCAAACGCCATGGCATTAAAGTGTTGCCCATTTGCGTAAACCAATCCGAGTATGATCACTGCTTGCAATTCCACCAGCAAACACTTGCAATCCGATTAGGGTTCCGATTGGTCAAAGGGCTATCTGAAGAGGCAGCATGGTGCGTGATAACACGTCGTCCCAAAGACGGATTTACCCAACTGGCTCAAGTCAAAGCCTTGGGTATTCATCGCGATCAAATTGAAGCTCTCGCCAGTGCCAATGCGTTTGCGGTATTAGCAGGCAATCGTTATCGAGCTCGTTGGGAATTGATGGAAAATGAAACTGAGCTGCCCTTATTAAAAAATCAGGAACAATCGTTCTTATTTTCTCCTGAACCCTCTGACTTCGATAATTTGCTCGAAGATTACAGTGCCACCAGCTTGTCTTTAGAACAACATCCCATCACTTTACTCCGTCAAGCCAATCAACTGGGTCGCTATACACCCGCCAACCAACTTCATCAGGTGGCACACAAATCTGTGGTACAAGTGGTGGGCGTAGTGAGCTGTCGACAAGCGCCAGGAACGGCCTCAGGTGTGACGTTCGTAACCTTGGAAGACGATACCGGCAATACCAATGTTGTGGTCTGGCAAGCTACCGCACGGGCACAAAAGAAAGCCTTCCTTAAATCCAAGATCCTCAAAGTTAGCGGCATCTTGGAACGCGGAGACGGTGGAGTAACCCATGTCATCGCTGGCCGAATGAAAGATTTAAGCCATTTAGTCGAAAATTTGCACAGCGAATCAAGAGATTTTCATTAAAAATGGGTTAAAAAGGGTCAGAGCCGTTTTAAATCTACAATGCGAGCAACACTACAATAATACGTTTAAAACGGCTCTGACCCCTTTTATTTAGGTGGGCAATATAGTCAACATTGATCTCTTTGCCAGTCCAATGCAAACTGGGCTTTGACTTCTTTGAGAAATGCCAATGACAGAAAAAGCCTGGTATAAAACCCCTGAAATGATTGTCGCGTTGTCGGCATTAATCGTTAGTATCGTGACCGTTGCGATCAGTATTTATTCTGCCTATATCGACCGAGCCTATGCCCGCGCTTCTTTTTGGCCGAGATTGGAAATCTATCGAAGCTATAACCAAGACTCATTTAACTACGGCATCATCAACAGCGGGAATGGTCCGGCTTTAGTCCAATATGCCGTGGTACGCTATCAAGGCACTGCAATTAAACAGTGGACCGATATTTCTGGATTACCAAACTTTATTCAAACCCAAATGAGTCGGAGAATAATTTCTCCGCAGACGACTGTGCAACCCTTGACCGCAACACACACAAGGGCTGACGAATTTTTGAAATACGATAACGATATTTCCATCGAGCTTTGTTATTGCTCCATTTATGATGAATGTTGGTTAACTGACCGCGCAAACTTGCCTACGGCCGTTGATGAATGTCGAGTCGCTGAGAGAGAAAGCTTTCTTCAATAGCAGTGACCCAAAGCTTAAACAAGTTTAGTCAATGCCGTTCTAATGGTCTCGGGAATGAGAGTACTTTGGTCGGTTTTTCGATCTACGAACACATGGACAAATGAACCAAAAGCCGAAACTTCATCTTGATTTTTGGCAAAAACGCCTAACTCGTAGATTACTGAACTGTTTCCCAATTTCCCTACCCGCAGGCCAACTTCCACATCTTGTGGGTAGGCCAAAGGCGAGAAGTACTGGCATTGTGAGTTGACCACATAAGCCACGACCTCACTTTGGTGGATGTCCAACTGGCCTTCTTCTACCAAGTATCGATTGACGACACTGTCAAAGTAACTGTAATACACCACATTATTGATATGACCGTATATGTCATTATCACTCCATCGCGTCACGATAGGATAAAGACATCGAAATTCGCTTTTCTTAGGTCGAGCTATTTCTGTCATGATGAAGATCCCTAGAAGGCCTGTTGATAAATCGCCAGAGCATCATCCCGCGTGATGTCTCTTGGGTTATTGATCAGAAGACGCTGTTGCAACATGGCATCATCCGCCAGCATCTCCAAGCTGTCTGATGGCACATTGCACAGTCGCAACTTAGCCGGTAGTCCCAACTCTTCAATCAGCCACTCCATTCGCTCAATCATTGCTTCTGTCTTCAACAGATCATCTAGATGGGAGTCGAGGTTTGGACACAATATACCTGCCAACTCTGCATACAAATGCTGACCGTGGGCCGCATTAAATCGCAGTACATGGGGCAACACCAACGCATTGGATAAACCGTGGGGAATATGGAAATGTCCACCGAGCGGGTAGGCAAGAGCATGGACACCTGCGACAGGTGCATTGGCAAACGCTTGACCTGCTAACATCGCACCTAGGAGCATATTGCCTCGCGCTTCAATATTGTCGCCTTGTTTCACCGCCTGCTCGATATTGTTGGATAACAGCATCAGAGCCTGTTTGGCCAACATGTCAGAATATACGTTCTTTTTAATTTTACTGGTGAAGGCCTCAATAGCATGGACCATGGCGTCGATCCCTGTTGCCGCCGTAATACTCGGCGGTAAACCAACGCTCAGCTGCGGGTCGAGTATCGCCACATCGGGCAGCAGTACCTCTGATACGACTCCGACTTTGGTGGTGCCGCCAGTGGTTACAATGGAAATCGGTGTGACTTCTGAGCCAGTACCTGCCGTGGTAGGCACTTGTGCTAGAGGCAATCGGGCAAGGCGAATTTGATCGATACCGAAAAACGAAGACAAGGGTTGAGAGCAGTCAGGATGGGCCAAAACGGAGACCAATTTTGCTACGTCCATCGAACTGCCGCCGCCAAACCCGATCACTGCTTGGGCTTTGCACTGTTTGGCTTGCTGAGCTGCTGCTAGAACGGTTTCTTGAGAAGGGTCTGCCTCAACCTTTGAAAAGCAACTCACTTCGATAACTGCGCCCTGCAAGCTCGACAGAGTCGTTTCTAACAGGCCTAGCTTAACAATCCCAGGATCAGTGACCACCATCAACCGAGTGAAACCACATCGCTCACTCCATTGGCATAAAACTTCGCCAACGGGCTGACCGAACACCACTTTTGACGTGGTAGAAAAGGTAAAATCCAACATAGTGTATACGCCTATCTGACAAAGACAGGAGTTGATCATAACGGCATAACAGTGGCTAAAGTCAAATCACTGACATTTAGCCACAACCATTAGTCATAGAAGGGCGAACGTGACTCTGTAAGAGACTGTAACTTGATGGGTCTTTGCAGCATCTGACCACCATCTCTGGAAATCGGAATCCAAGGCAACTTACCGCGACCTTTGGCCGGTGTTACAGACAATAAATCAAATGGTATAGACACATAGAAGCCTTTAGTGAAGCTGCCTTCACCATATTCTTCCGCGGAAACATTGGTAAAGGCAGCATAAGCTCCAACAATGATGCCGCTATCGAACCGTTTAGCAAAATCGATATTCACACCTTTATCACCAGCCAAAAATTGTCCCGCACTCACAGTAAGTTGCAAATCAGGCAAAGGCTCTGGGCGCCAATAAACGGAAGCATGACCGGTAAAGGTGGAATAGTCAAAGTAGGCGAAGTCGTCATCAAAAGAACGTTGTTTGACATAATTCAAATCTACGCCAAAGGCGAAATTGCTATCTACTGGACGATACAAAACCTCACCCCCGACACCACCAAACATAGTTTCAAGGTAGCCTGCGTACGCTTGGGCGTACATGTCTTTACCAATGCGATCAAACCAATGCAAATAGGCATTTTCCATAGTTACCGTCTGCCCAGAAACGTATTCTCGCACTTGAGTACGCACACGAGGCAATGTCGATGGCTGGTTATCTACCTTAAAGTTGAACTTATCAAAGTTCTCAATAAGGTTTACTTTAGCCGCTGCACGTACCGAAAAGTGCCCATCAAATACATAGCCCGTGTTCAATATCACACCACCTTGGTACAGGTAAAAATCTTCCGGATTTCCAAAGGTCTGGATAAAGAAGGTTTCGGTGCTAAATAGCGGACCTGATAGTGTTCGAGGTTTATAGTTATCTAGCGTTTCTTGACTCGGGTCAGTGCGTACATAGGTCGATTCAATATCGTATTCTAAATCTTCAAATCGGGCTTCTGCTTTAAAGCGTGGCACATCGATTTGGGTCTCTACCATGGGGATGCGCGCATCCACATCGACAAGCTTATAGGTCGTAATACTTTCAGGTAGTTCAGTCGCCAAGATCCGAGCTACCCTTTGGGTCGCTTCATCGTGATCACTGTAGGCAAACTGGGTTCCATAAATGGTCATTTCATTCTCTTGCTGATGTGTTGCCAATATTAGGAAATTGCCTTCATCATAGAGATCTTGATACAAACGCTGCCGATTCAGTGTTTCCATGGATTCAGCTGGCTGAATGTTGTCAAGAGAGCGGGGGTTTCGGTCAATTCGAACCTGTGATGCAGTATCCAAATTGAACACATAGGAGACACCAAAGCCGACTGTGTTGCCACGTTGATAACTGAGGCTAAAATCCCAATTGTTCCATCGGTAATTTGCACCTAGGTTCCAGCGCGTATCTTGCTCAAGAGTACCCGCGCGATCGTTGACGTAGTTGTTGCCTTCGTACTCCAGAGTCAAGGTTAAACCGTCAATAGGGGTGCGATATTCAATGCCACCAAAAAGTGCCACATCGCCTTTATAAAACTGGTCATAATCAATCTTACCGCCTAGGCCCGAGAACCCTCCAGGACGCGTACAGAAAGAATCTCTGATTTCACATATCGGGTTAGTGAAATCATTGTGAGTACCGAGGTAACCCCAGCCCAACCCTAAATGCACATCCAAGGGTCCAAAAGCTTTACTGGCATTCACGTATTCGCTGCGGAAAAAACCGGTTCCACCAATATCCATAAATCCGACTGAGATATCAGGTAAATAAAAACTTTCTTCAAGTAAGCGAAATTTAACGTCTATGCCTTTGTCTTTGAGAGTTTGATCGCCACTGAATCCTGGGTCTGAACTATAAAGTCGAGTTCTGACATCAGTATAGCGAATAGTCGACTCCATCCACGGAAACAACTGCAAACTGACAGACCAAAAACGATACTGATCAATATCATTGTAGTTAATAGACAGCTCACCTTCGCTGGCCATTCTTGCGGTAGGGGTTTGAATCAATCCTGTTCCGCCGCGCACTGTTTGAGAGGTAGCGAAAACGGTACTGGAATACAATCCAGACAACCAGGCTGATCCGATGGCAGCGACATAGATAACATTCCTTTTTATACTCACAGCTCCGCTACCTTATTAACCAAAATTTCAGACACGCGCCGATTGAGCTCGGCAAATTGACTTGAGAATATTCCTTCTTTAAAAGGTATGTAGACAATTGACCCAGGCATGACAGAGCGACAATCTCTATTCCAATAAGCAATACCTATTTTGTCAATTGAACCATTGGGTTGAATAATGAAAGCCCAATCCATGCTGGCTGAGGGTAACAATTTCATCGTCCCGAGCTGATCGGCTAGACAGAAATTGTCTGGATAAGGCAGCTCAGCAGGCTCTGAGATTAGACCTAGCAACAGCAAGCTGTTCGACCTTTGACTCAATTGCAACAAATAGTCTCCTTCTGGCAGTCTTGGATTGTGTTCCGGAATTAAACGAGCTTGGTCAAAATCAATCGTGCGTATAATGAACTTTTCCAATTTCCATGACAGAAGCTGATTCTTCAAACGGCCCAAGTCCGAGAGCAACATACTGTCTTCTCTAAGCTTTGTTTGCATCAATTCAAGTTGTTCGAGCAATATGTCCTTTTGAGCTACAATACCTGAATCGTGACGACTAAAAAGTCGGGCCGCGGGCCAATACCATTCCTTTTGAAATGCCACGGGAGCTAGCACTTCCTCCAGCCTAGGAGCAGACTCATAAACAAACTGTTTATCTTCAAACTGAACTGTTACCTTGGCGAAAATTGAAGTTGTGAACACGCTCACCAAAATTGCAAACAAAAACCTATTCACTTGGACTCTCCATTGAAAGTGAACTCTGGGGGATCAAACGCGCCGCACGAGTGATGTAGACCATCTCAATAATATCTGCATGACTGTTTATCTTTTGAATTGACTTTAGAAGCTCACCACTTTTCTTATCAACCCAAAAATGGTTGGTCCAACTCATTCCAGAAGGAATTTCTTTAACGTGCTCGATATATTCGAGGGTTTCAAAGTGGGTTTCTAGAACAGACAAATTAGCTGAATTGATCTCAAAGCCAGTGGTTTTAAGCTGAACATTAAATTGGCCATCAAAATCAATAGTCCGAAGCCATTCTTGTTGGGTCGTTTCTGCTTGAATATTTTTTAAGGGATCAGATTCGAGATTAGTTGTCGCTAATAGGTTTGAGTCTAAGCCGACTGTTCGAATGATTCGTTCATTTTGGGTTATAAAAATAACAGAGTCGGAAGATACCCATTTTAATCGCTCATTCTCTATATAGGCCAACGCCATTGCCGCTTGGCCTCTTTCACCGTTTGAGACATATACAAGATCAACGGGGGTTTGCAACACTTGTCCAGCGGTCAATTCAACCTTTGGAGTATCTTGTAATGCGTAAAGAATATTCTGCCAGTACACACTTTGTGTAGAAGAGCAGCCAGTCAATAAGAGAAAGAATAGAAAAGAAAGACGTTTCACGAGTTACCTTGTAGTTAAAAAATAATCTTGCAACAAAAAAGCCGCCTTATGGCGGCTTTTATCAGTAATTTTTCGATTAACTAGCAGGATACGTAAAAGTAACAGGTACTGTTACGGTACTTGTCATAGTACCAGTACCAGTCACAGTAACGGTAATAGTTGTACCTACACATACACCATCTACCAACTCGTCGTCGCCGTCACAGCTTGGCGGAGGAGGAGGTGGGGGAGGGGTAACAGGAGGTGTTGTACCGCCACCACGAGTAGGACCAGATCCAGTCACATTTGATACAAAACCTAGACCAATACCAGCACCAATAGTGCCACCTACAATAACAGCAGGGTTAACGCCACCCAGAGTAAATCCTTGTGCGTTATTTCCGCCAGCATTCTGAGCGTGTGCGCCTGTCGCAGCTACCGCTGAAGCTATCGCTAATCCAATTAACGTCTTTTTCATCATCAACCCTTAAAAATTCGATACCTAGTGGTGGATATTAATGTATCCCACCATAGATCTCAATGGTTATTTTTTATCAAGCAAAAAATATCCGCTCGATGTCGAATTGTTCGGCTAATTCCTTGTGATTCCACAGTGAAATTGTCTCACGCAAACAATGAAGTCTTGCGATCTTCGTGATCATTCTAACGATCTACACATTATGATCAAGGGATCATTGGATCCCAATGGTATTGATTCCGAAAATTAAGTATTAGTTTAGCAGGCCTTGCCAATAGCCGACATCGATCCAACGGTCAAATTTACGTCCCACTTGTTGAAAATGTGCCACCTTCTGCATGCCAAGTTTTTCATGTAACGCGACGCTTTTGGCATTCGGCAATGCAATACCGGCGATGACAGTATGAATTCCCTGAGTTTCAAGTTGTTCAAACATTTTCTGATAGAGCATTTTACCCAAGCCAAGACCGTGATAATCGTTATGGATATAAACCGTTACTTCGACGGAGTGCTGATATGCGCTGCGACCTTTCCACGGGCTGGCGTAACAATAGCCAATCACTTTATGTTCATCCACTACAGTGAGCCAAGGTAAGCCTGAAGCTAGTGTCTGTTCTATACGATTACGCATTTCTAGAGCCTTTATAGCTCTAGTCTCAAACGTGACGGTCGTATTCAGTACAAAGTGATTATTTCTTCGGCGTCTTCAAAGCGAGCACAACGAACTATAAAATTTGCTGTCGTTTTATTGCCTATCATAGACAATTGCCTCTTTAGTACCCGAGTCTCATTCGATGGTATTGGAAAAGTTAAATCAGAATATACTTATTTATTAGTGTGAAAACTTTCTTTCTAGCTGATGCTTTTCGATTGAGCGTAGAATATCCCGCCAGCTGAGCATGCCTACCGGTTTACCTTGTTTGTTCACCACAGGTAAGCAGGAAATTTTGTTGCGATTGAACAACTGGATAGCATGAAACATGCCTTTTTCTGCCTCAATGGTTATGGGGTCGCGAGACATAATCTGATGTGCGCGTTTGTTTAAGGTAGCAATGTCTTTATGTGTTTCTGATGGACTGCCAATGTTGGGACTGATTGCTTTGAATAGGTCACGGTCAGATATAACGCCAATGATTTTATTGTCTTCTACCACCACCAAATGATGGAACCCCTTTAACTCAAATAAGTTCTTTACGTGGGCGAGGGAGTCGTCCATTTTTACCACGACCAAATTGCGGGTCATAATTTCTTCTATATGCATGGCGAACCCCTCTTTTTGCCTTGTTGCTGTCTATTTTACTCTTAAGATGCCCACCACCACACAAATGGCGCCACCGACCATTCCGGCCCAAGCTTCTATTGGTGTGTCACCGGAAAAAGCTCTTGATACCGTTGCACTTGCTGAGTCATAGACGTTGTAACCCCACATTGCCAATGCCACGCCGACAATGATTAAAATGATGCCAACGATTTTACTATTCATACTAAATACCTAATTAATGTGGACACCCTATAATTAGCACGAATTTAAATAATATCAAATGGTTATGGGTAATGTTTTAGTGTCTAGTTAAGGCGGCCTTATGTTGAGGTCCCCGCCCAAAAGCGTTGCGGGGATGACAGAGGGGCGGTATGTCGGGATGACGGCCTTTACTGAGAGGCAAGCTTCATTGTTGGCTTCTAGAACCCTACAAAGCATGGACGCTTTGTTGGAGCTTCCAGGGACGGACTCGCGCGTGTTCTTAAAGCCAAAATGATGGTTGCCATCCTACCTCAGGTTCCCTTTTAAGAACGTTATGTCTTGTTTGAGTGAGGTGGCCTTTTAATGAGGTCCCCGCCCAAAAGCGCTGCGGGGATGACAGAGGGGCGGTATGTCGGGATGACGGAGGGAACGTATGTCGGGATGATAGAAGGGGGCGCATGTCGGGATGACAGAGTCATTGTCGGGGCAAGCTTCGTTTTGTCTTTTAGAACCCTACAAAGCATGGACGCTTTGATGGAGCTTCCAGGGACGGACTCGCGCGTGTTCTTAAAGCCAAAATGATGGTTGCCATCCTACCTCAGGTTCCCTTTTAAGAACGTTATATCTTGTTTGAGTGAGGTGGCCTTTTGATGAGGTCCCCGCCCAAAAGCGCTGCGGGAATGACAGAGGGGCGGTATGTCGGGATGACGGAGGGAACGGATGTCGGGATGATAGAAGGGGGCGCATGTCGGGATGACAGAGTCATTGTCGGGGCAAGCTTCATTGTTGTCTTCTAGAACCCTACAAAGCAAGGACGCTTTGATGAAGCTTCCAGGGACGGACTCGCGGGTGTTCTGGAAGTAAAAATGACAGAAGGGGCACATACACCGAAGACAGCGTGGGTTATTCAGCATTCATCAAGGCGAACATTGTTTTGGAGGACAAAATAATGGTAGTCAAATTCAGGGAAGTTAACAGGCAATAAAAAACCCAGCCTATAGCTGGGTTTTCTCGTCTTTCAGTCAATGCATTATTTTTTACGCATTTTTTGAATGAGGCGCAATTGTGCAATCGCTTCTGCAAGTTCTGCTGCTGCTTCGGCATAGTTGAAGTCAGCACCGCCGTTGGCGATGTGTTCTTCTGCGCGACGCTTAGCTTCTGTTGCTGCTTGTTCATCCAGGTCTTCAGCTCGTACTGCGGTATCCGCCAGTACAGTTACCATACCCGGTTGTACTTCCAACATGCCACCGGCGATGTAGATCATCTCTTCTTCGCCGTGCTGCTTAACCAATCGCACCATTCCAGGGTTAAGGGCAGTGATTAACGGAGCGTGACCTGGATAGATACCCAATTCACCCTCGCTACCCGTCACCTGAATGGTTTCAACCAGTCCAGAAAAGATCTTGTCTTCTGCACTTACCACATCCAGATGTACTGTCATTGCTGCCATATAACCTCCTAATAGGATATTCAAACAAAGGCATTGTGGTCAGGTTGGCGCTTAGCGCTTAACCTGACCGAACCAATTACATGCCTTTTGCTTTTTCCAACGCTTCGTCGATGGAACCAACCATGTAGAAGGCCTGTTCTGGCAAATGATCGTATTCACCGGCAAGAATGCCTTTAAAGCCACTGATGGTGTCTTTAAGTGACACGTACTTACCAGGAGAACCAGTAAATACTTCTGCTACGAAGAAAGGTTGTGACAAGAAACGCTGAATCTTACGAGCACGAGATACAACCAATTTGTCTTCTTCAGACAATTCGTCCATACCCAAAATCGCGATAATGTCTTTCAACTCTTTATAACGTTGCAATACCGTTTGTACGCCACGAGCAGTATCGTAGTGTTCTTGGCCGATAACCAGTGGGTCCAACTGACGTGAAGTGGAATCCAGTGGGTCAACCGCAGGGTAGATACCCAAAGACGCGATGTCACGTGACAATACAACCGTTGCATCCAAGTGAGCAAAGGTGGTTGCAGGAGACGGGTCAGTCAAGTCATCCGCAGGTACGTATACCGCTTGGATTGAAGTGATTGAACCAGTCTTGGTAGAAGCGATACGTTCTTGAAGTACACCCATCTCTTCAGCAAGAGTAGGCTGATAACCTACCGCAGAAGGCATACGACCCAACAATGCAGATACTTCAGTACCAGCAAGCGTGTAACGATAGATGTTATCTACGAAGAACAGTACGTCACGACCTTCATCACGGAATTTTTCCGCCATGGTCAAACCGGTCAATGCTACGCGCAGACGGTTTCCTGGTGGCTCGTTCATCTGGCCGTATACCAAGGATACTTTGTCCAATACGTTTGATTCGTTCATCTCGTGATAGAAGTCGTTACCTTCACGAGTACGCTCACCCACACCGGCGAATACTGAATAACCGCTGTGCTCGATAGCGATGTTACGGATCAATTCCATCATGTTTACGGTTTTACCAACACCTGCACCACCGAACAAACCTACTTTACCGCCTTTCGCAAAGGGGCAAACCAAGTCGATTACTTTGATACCGGTTTCAAGCAATTCAACCGCGCTTGATTGATCTTCGTAGCTTGGCGCTTCACGGTGAATAGACATACGCTCTTCTTCACCAATTGGGCCCGCTTCGTCGATAGGATTACCCAGTACATCCATGATGCGGCCCAATGTCGCAGTACCTACAGGTACCATGATTGGGTTGCCTGTGTTTTCCACAGTCAAACCACGGCGCAAACCGTCGGTTGTACCCAATGCGATACCACGCACTACGCCACCACCGAGCTGTTGTTGTACTTCTAAGGTTAATCCCTGTAAGTCACCCTCGGTGACTTTCAGTGCGTCATAGATTTTTGGTACGCTGTCTTGTGGAAATTCAATATCCACAACCGCACCAATGATTTGGACGACCTTACCTTGACTCATGTTTAGTCCTCATTATTTTTTAAACCTTTGCCTACACCGCTGCCGCGCCGCTGACGATTTCACTGATTTCTTGTGTGATCGCAGCTTGACGTGCTTTGTTGTATACCAGTTGCAAGTCATCAATTAGATTGCCCGCATTATCGGTTGCGGCTTTCATTGCAACCATTCGAGCAGCTTGCTCAGATGCAGCGTTTTCCACTACACCTTGGTACACCTGAGACTCGATGTAACGAACCATTAATTTTTCCAAAATCACTTTCGGATCGGGCTCGTAAATGTAGTCCCAGCGATGCTTCAATTCTTTTTCGTCAGACTTTGGCAAAGGTAACAATTGATCGATTTTAGGTTCTTGGCTCATGGTGTTTACGAAATTGTTGTAGACCAAATACACTCGATCTAATTCACCGTTGTCGTAAGCGTTTAACATAACGCGCACCAAACCGACAATATTCTCAACACTGGGGGCGTCCCCAATGCCGGACTCTGCCGCGAGAACCTGACCACCAAAACGGCCAAAAAACGCACAAGCTTTTGAGCCTAGGGCTGCAAAGCTAACTTCTACGCCTTCTTGTTGCCATTTTCTTACGTCCATCGTTACTTTCTTGAACTCGTTGGTGTTCAAACCACCACACAGTCCACGATCAGTAGAGATGACGATATAGCCAACACGTTTTACCTCACGCTCTTCCAAATAAGGATGGCGATATTCGAGGTTACCGTGGGCCAGGTGACCGATCACTTTACGCATACTTTCAGCGTATGGACGGCTGGAAGCCATACGGTCTTGCGCCTTTTTCATTTTTGACGCGGCGACCATTTCCATAGCGCTGGTGATCTTTTGAGTATTTTTAATACTCCCGATCTTACCTTTTATCTCTTTACCGCTGGCCATGACTTATCTCCGATTACTCAACGTTAGGGTGACGGCAACGTCACCCCATTGATTACCAAGTTTGTGTCGCTTTGAATTTGTCCAAAGCTTCAGTCAAAGAGGCCTCAATTTCACCGTTATAGTTGCCGGTTTCGTTGATAGTCTTCATAAGCTCAGCGTACTCGCCATTCATAAATGAATGTAGAGATGCTTCAAAATCTAGGATTTTGTTCAGCTCGATATCTTTCAAATAACCTTTTTCAACCGCAAACAGAGACACACCCATGTCACCAACAGACAATGGAGAATACTGTTTCTGCTTCATCAGTTCGGTTACACGCTCACCGTGCTCAAGTTGCGCACGGGTTGCATCGTCCAAATCAGAAGCGAACTGAGAGAACGCTGCCAATTCACGATACTGAGCCAATGCCAAACGGATACCACCACCCAATTTCTTGATGATTTTGGTTTGTGCTGCACCACCTACACGAGATACCGAGATACCGGCGTTAACCGCAGGACGAATACCCGCGTTAAACAAATCCGATTCCAAGAATATCTGACCATCAGTAATTGAAATTACGTTGGTCGGTACGAAGGCAGATACGTCACCCGCTTGGGTTTCGATGATTGGTAACGCGGTCAATGAACCCGTTTTACCTTTCACTTTACCGTCTGTGAATTTCTCAACGTACACGTCGTTAACACGAGCAGCACGTTCCAACAAACGAGAGTGAAGATAGAAAACGTCACCAGGATAAGCTTCACGACCAGGAGGACGACGCAACAACAATGAAATTTGACGATAAGCAACAGCTTGCTTAGACAAATCATCGTATACGATCAACGCGTCTTCACCACGGTCACGGAAAAACTCACCCATAGTACAACCGGAGTAAGGAGCCAAATATTGCAACGCTGCAGATTCAGAAGCAGAAGCAGCAACAACGATGGTGTGATCCATCGCACCGTGCTCTTCTAACTTACGCACAACGTTAGCGATAGTGGAGGCTTTTTGTCCGATCGCAACATAAATACATTTAACGCCAGTGCCTTTCTGGTTGATGATTGCATCCACACAGAAAGCGGTTTTACCAGTCTGACGGTCACCGATAACCAACTCACGCTGACCACGACCCACTGGGATCATAGCGTCAACAGACTTGTAACCGGTTTGGATAGGCTGGTCGACCGATTGACGTTCGATTACGCCAGGTGCAATTTTCTCTACCGGCTCATAGCCTTCAGCTTCGATTGCGCCTTTACCGTCGATGGGTTCACCCAAGGTGTTCACTACGCGGCCCAACAAGTTGCGGCCAACAGGAACTTCCAAAATACGACCTGTAGATTGGACTTTTACACCTTCTTGAAGGTCCGCGTAAGGACCCATAACTACCGCACCTACCGAGTCTCGCTCAAGGTTCAATGCGATAGCGAAGCGATTACCTGGAAGCTCAATCATTTCACCTTGCATTACGTCTGCAAGGCCATGAACACGAATAATACCGTCGGTTACACCAACAATCGTGCCTTCGTTACGAGCTTCACTTACTACTTCAAACTGCTCAATTCGCTTTTTGATCAGTTCTGCAATTTCAGTGGAATTCAGTTGCATGCTCTATTTCCCCGCTATGCTTGTAACGCGTCTGAGAGACGGTTTAGTTTCGATCTCACGGATCCATCAATCACTGTGTCGCCGGCTTTAATAATCAGGCCTGCGACCAATTCAGGATTCACGTTACAATTCAGCTTAACTTTTCGTGCAAGACGTTTCTCAAGAGACGCGCCCAGTTCAGATTCTTGCTTTTTAGTCAATTTCACCGCGGAGGTGACGTCAACGTCGATTTCTTTATCAAAATCGGCTTTGTACAAATTGAACAAATCTGAAATGTAAGGCAACGCTTTTAAGCGTCCGTTTTCAGCCAGAAGTTTGATTAGGTTCTGACCCTGTTGGTCGAGCTGTTCACCACAAATATTGTTGAACAATTCTGCCAGTTGCTCTGCCGCTAAAGAGCCAGACAAGACGTCTTTCATTGCCTTGTTTTTTGCTACTTCTGCTGCAAACACCAGCATCTCTTGCCATTGTGAAATGACTTTATTCTCGACCGCATAGTCGAAAGCTGCTTTGGCATAAGGGCGAGCGATGGTAGTCAATTCAGACATAGCTCAATAGCCCCTTATAGCTCTGCGACAAGTTTTTCAACTATGTCACTTTGTGCAGCGGCATCGATTTCTCGACCCAAAATGCGCTCAGCACCTACTACCGCAAGGGCAGCAACTTGCTTACGCAATTCTTCTTTCGCACGGTTACGTTCTGCTTCAATTTCGTTATGACCTTGCGCAATAATCTTTTCGCGCTCGGCATGGCCACGTTGCGTCTCTTCATCAATAATTTGATTAGCACGCTTTTTAGCCTGTTCGATAATGTCAGCTGCTTGAGCTTTCGCCTCTTTAAGCTGCTCAGTTGCCTTTTGTTGGGCAAGTTCGAGGTCTTTAGCACCTCGTTCTGAGGCAGCAAGGCCGTCAGCAATTTTCTTCTGGCGATCTTCGATAGCACCCATAATAGGTGGCCATACGTACTTCATACAGAAAAGTACAAAGACGACAAATGCTATCAGTTCGCCAAGTAGAGTGGCATTGATGTTCAAAACCGCTCCTCCTCTATTCGTTGATGACTAATAAGGTGCTTATACCGCGAACTTTGCGCTTTCAACGAACAACAAGAATAGGGCGATAGCAACACCGATCATCGCGATGGCGTCGATAAGACCCGCTACGATGAACATTTTAACTTGCAAAGTAGGCGCAAGTTCTGGCTGACGCGCAGCTGATTCAAGGAATTTACCACCCAAGATACCGAAGCCAATAGCAGGCCCCAATGCACATAGACCAATCAAAATACCAACTGCGATATATAGATTACCCAAGATTTCCATAGATTTTCACCTTTGTGTTGAAGTTAAAGTTTAATAAAAAATGTAACGCTTAAAAATTAGTGCTCTTCACTTGCCAAGCTTAAATACACGATGGTCAACATCATGAAAATGAAGGCTTGCAGAGGGATAACCAACAAGTGGAAAGCCGCCCAGATAAAGTGCAGAGGTAACTGCCATAGCCCCATCGTGGCGGCAATTAGAATAAAGATCAGCTCACCGGCATAGAGGTTACCGAACAAACGCAATGACAGAGACAAAGGTTTGGCCAGCAACGACACCACTTCTAGGATGAAGTTAAACCAGTATAACCAAGGTGTGTTAAAGGGATGGGCGTACAACTCTTTCATAAAGCCGCCGAAGCCTTTAATTTTCACCGAATAAAAAATCATTAAGAAGAACACGCCTAAAGACAAAGCGAAGGTCATATTGACGTCTGTGGTCGGTACGACCTTCATGTAAACGTCGCTTGGGTCAACACCAAAGCCGTAGTATCCGATTTGACCGGCGATCCACGGTAGGAAGTCCACCGGAATCAAGTCCATCAAGTTCATCAACAACACCCAGACGAAAATCGTCAATGCTAAAGGCGCAATCAACGGACTCTTGCCGTGATAGGTGCTCTTAACGGTGTCTGCTACGAACTCAACGACAATTTCAACCAAGGCTTGCCACTTACCGGGTACGCCTACGGTTGCTTTTTTCGCTGCTGCTCTGAAACTGATTAGAAAGACCAAACCCAACACGATTGACCAAGCAAGTGTGTCGACGTGGAAGGTCCAAAACCCTTCGCCGACAGATGCATTGGTCAAGTGGTGCTGAATGTAACCGCTAATGGTTTGTTCGCCACTCGATCCTGCCATTTTCCCATCCAATATTACTAAAGTTAAAAAATCGTTTGTCACCTCGTTACTGTGGATCAGTAACGCGATGTAAAAATCCAATAATGGGCCACTGGGCCACGGTCGTTAATAAATATGCGGTTATTAACGATAGAAACTGAATTTCAGACCACTGGAATGCTAAAGAAAAAAGCACCACTGTGACTAAGAATTTCAGCTTGCTGCCCTTACTAAAACTCCGTACTACCAATCGGTTTTGACTGGCACCGGCGTATTTGAATGCAAAACGGGCAAAAATGAAACTTGGGATTAGACTGGTTAAACCACCCAGCGCTGCGGAAATACCGCTATTTATCCCGAGTATTAATCCGTACAGCAGTGTTAAAAGGCAGGCAAAAAGTGTTTGGAAAAAGAGCACTTTTCTTGCCAGTTGCCGACCCTCGTGGGTCAAGGTATTGCTCACTGCCATTTTCGGTACGATTAAACCCAATTCAAAAGCGCCAAAAGTATACTGTTTTACCGCAAATATTCAACCATTAAGCGCGTTTTGTTGGTGCAAATGAAAAATTACCAACAAACCTCCAGAGGTATAAGTTTTGCGGGATTTGCGACTCTGTTGATTTGTTAGTCAACTGGTAAAAATTAAGTGAATAAATCGATCACAACACGTAAAGCTTAAAAATATCATCCCGGCAATGCTCTTGGGCCGGGATCTCATTAGAAGGCTGACTCACCCATACGTGTGCAATGTTCTTAAACCGGGATATCATTAGAAGGCTGACTCACTCAAACGTGTGCAATGTTCTTAAACCGGGATCAATATCAAAAACTATCGGGTGCAGTGTCCCGAAGTTTTTGATTGCTCTTTGCTCTATGTCAAACAATAGCAAGGCCTTGGCGAAGTAAAGCGACACAAGCGTTATCACGCAAAGCTCCAATTATGTCATCCCCGCAATGCTCTTGGGCGGGGACCTTTTGAACAGCCTGACTGACCCAAAACAACATTCAGGGATGGACTCGTGCGTGTTCTGAGAATCAAAATGATGGCTGCACCCGCTCTTATTAAAGATCTCTCGGGTATTAGAAGATCCCGGCTCAAGAGCGTTGCCGGGATGACAGACTCATCAAAAACTATAGGGTGCAGTGTCCCGAAGTTTTTGATTGCTCTTTTTCTTCGTCCCCGCATGCTATTAATCGGGGATCTTTTAAAAAGGCTGCCTTATCATCCATACCAATTCGTTCATGGGCAGAAGCGGAACTTCTGAAAGCTAGCCGTTCGCCCTAATACAGTAGGTCTTGTTTGAATTAATCATTCTGCTGATAGGGTCCCCGCTCAAGAGCGTTGCGGGGATGACAATTACGCGCGTTGCGGGGATGACAATTATATGCGTTGCGAGAATGACAGTGTTAACTGTTGTGAGGTTGACAACAATAGACGTCGGCGGGATAAAAACCCTTAAATTACTTAATGTGACTCAAGATTCCATCCAATTCATCCAAGCTGGAAAAGTTGATCACCAACTTTCCTTTACCCTTGGCATTGTGCGCAATGCTGACCGGCGCGCCGAGATTTTCTGACAATTGAGATTCCAATCTCTGTACATCTGGATCGGTTTTTTGTTCGACTTTGGGTTTTGCAGGTTCCAACAACTTACGAACCAAGTTCTCTGTGTCACGCACTGTCATGCCTTTACCGGATACAGTTTGCGCTGCTTCAGTTTGCATTTCACCTTGCAAAGCAAGTAGGGCACGGGCGTGACCCATTTCAATATCACCGTGCTCAAGGAGTAATTTCACATCGTCGTTAAGATTATTTAAACGCAACAAATTGGTAACGGTAGTACGAGACTTGCCCACCGCCTCAGCCACTTCTTGATGAGTAAGGTCAAATTCGTTCATCAACCGGTCTAACGCCTGAGCTTCTTCCATAGCGTTGAGATCTTCACGCTGAATGTTTTCAATCAGCGCAATGGCCACGGCCGCTTCGTCAGGAACGTCTTTGATAATACAAGGTATTACGTCGAGTCTTGCCAGTTGCGAAGCGCGCCAGCGACGCTCACCGGCAATAATTTCATAGCGTTGATCTGCTACTTTTCTGACGACTATGGGTTGGATAACCCCTTGTGAACGAATAGAAGAAGCCAATTCATCTAGAGCTTCTGGTGACATATCTTTACGAGGTTGGTATTTACCGGGTTGCAAATATTCGATTGGCAGCTTCTGTAATTCGCTGGCGGTTTCGGAAATCCGACTCCCATGGTCTGAACTGGCGTTGCTGGTTGCCAACAGGGCATCCAATCCTCTACCTAATCCTCTTTTTTTCGACGACATGTCTGCTTCTAACCTTTTAATTAACTGGCTTTTTTCATGTTTTTGTCGCGGCGACGTAGTATTTCTCCGGCCAAGGCGAGGTACGCCTTAGCACCCGTAGATGACTTGTCATAGTACATTGCTGGCGCACCAAAACTTGGCGCTTCTGCCAAACGTACATTACGGGGGATCACCGTTCGATAAACCTGCTCACCAAAGTGCCGTTTCAGTTGTTCTGAAACATCATTAGCTAAGCGATTCCTTGGATCATACATGGTGCGCAATACACCCTCAATTTTTAAATCTGGATTTACCACAGACGCTAGCTTTTTGATGGTATCCATCAAGGCAGTCAAGCCTTCCAATGCATAATACTCGCATTGCATCGGCACCAATACTGAATCAGATGCCGCCATGGCGTTGACAGTCAGCTGACTCAAGGACGGCGGACAATCAATAAAAATGTAGTCGTAATAATCACGTACCGGAGCGAGGGCATTACGCAGACGCAATTCTCGAGCAAAGACTTCCATCAATTTGATTTCGGCCGCAGTGACATCACTGTTACCAGCTATCAAATGATATTTTCCGGATGTTTCGGTGATCACCACTTCTTGGATAGGCTTTTCTTCAATCAGCAATTCGTAGCTGGTTGCATCGACGTCGTATTTGTCGACGCCACTGCCCATAGTGGCATTGCCCTGTGGATCCAAATCAATCAACAAGACTTTGCGTTTGGTTGCGGCCATAGACGCGGCCACGTTCACCGCAGTGGTCGTTTTACCCACACCACCTTTTTGGTTCGCAATTGCAATTACCTTGGCCAATTTACTCTTCCACTGTGTTGATAAATGAAACTATGCTGTTTTGCGGATTTTCAGCAGATGGCGTTCACCTTCCAGGCCTGGTACATTCAACGAGAAACTCTCCTGAAGGGCAAAACCGGCCGGCAATTGGTCCAATTCCTGTTGTGGGAACTGGCCTTTTAACGCTAAAAACTCTCCCTGTGAATCTACCAGATGTTGGCACCAGTGCAACATATCTTTTAGGGACGCAAATGCTCGGCTAATGACACCATCAAAGCCTAGCTCAGACCTATACTGCTCTACGCGAGATTGAACCGGTTCAATATTGGTAATTTTCAGTTCAAAGGCCACTTGCTTCATAAACCGAACTCGCTTACCCAAACTGTCCAACAATACAAAAGACACTTCAGGCAACATGATGGCCAAAGGTATACCAGGCAGACCAGGCCCGGTACCCACATCGATATAGCGCTTACCATTGAGGTAAGGCGCAATCACGATGGAATCGACAATGTGTTTGACCAACATTTGATGAGGATCGCGCACCGACGTGAGGTTGTAGGCTTTGTTCCACTTATCCATCAGCATCACGTAATCCACCAAAGTGTTTTGCTGAGTCTCACTGACTGACAGATCAGTTTTGCCAATGTAACCCTGTAATGCGACTTGCAAAGACGATTTTAACTCACTCATTAGGCAGACTGACGCTCTTTTCTGAGTAATCCTTGCTTTTTCAAGTGCACCAACAGTAATGAAATAGCAGCCGGTGTAATTCCTGAAATGCGAGTCGCTTTACCGATAGTTTCCGGTCTGGCATCAGTCAGTTTGGCCACTACTTCATTAGACAAACCAGAGATGGTGCTGTAGTCAAAATCGGCTGGTAGCAGGGTATTTTCATGACGCAAGCTCTTGGCAATCTCGTCTTTCTGACGCTCGATGTAACCCGCGTACTTGATTTGGATCTCAACTTGCTCTGCTGCCAACGGATTTTCCAATGCCGGACCCAAGGACTCGATTTCCATCAATTTTGCGTAGCTCATCTCAGGACGACGGATCAATTCTTCTAGCGAATGTTCTCGACTGATGGGATTTTTCAGCATCGTATTGAGCGCTTCGCAAGCCGGGTGGTTAGGGTGTACCCACTGACCTTTTAGACGTTGTCTTTCTTGCTCTACCGCTTCCATTTTCTGATTAAATGCCGCCCATCTGGCATCGTCTACCAACCCAACTTCGCGACCTTTGGCCGTCAGGCGTACGTCGGCATTGTCTTCTCGCAATAACAAGCGATATTCTGCGCGGCTGGTAAACATACGGTAGGGTTCTTTGGTGCCCATAGTCGCCAAATCATCAATCAACACGCCTGCATAAGCTTCATCACGACGCAAAATCAGCGGATCTTTTTCCTGCACTTGTAGGGCAGCATTGGCGCCAGCCAAAAGTCCTTGCGCACCAGCTTCTTCATAGCCAGTAGTACCATTGATTTGTCCAGCGAAGAATAATCCCTCGATAAACTTGGTCTCTAAGGTTTGCTTGAGATCTCGGGGATCAAAGAAATCGTATTCGATGGCATAGCCAGGACGAATAATATGGGCATTTTCAAAGCCACGGATCGAACGCACCAAGTCCATTTGCACGTCGAATGGCAAACTGGTTGAGATGCCGTTGGGGTAGACTTCAATGCTGTTTAAACCTTCTGGCTCAACAAATATTTGATGTGAAGTCTTATCAGCAAAACGATTGATCTTGTCTTCTATGGATGGACAATAACGAGGTCCAATACCTTCGATAACCCCGGTATACATGGGAGATCGGTCCAAACCGCCACGAATAATATCGTGAGTTTTCTCATTAGTGTGAGTGATGTAGCAAGGGATCTGACGAGGATGATCTTCCACTTTACCCACAAATGAGAAAACCGGTAAAGGTGTATCACCGGGCTGTTCCTGCATCACGTCGAAGTTCAAAGTACGCGCGTCAAGTCTGGCGGGCGTGCCTGTTTTCAATCGATCCACTCTAAAGGGCAATGCACGGAGTCGATCAGCCAAGGCAATGGAAGGGGGATCGCCGGCGCGACCGCCTTTGTAATTCTGCAATCCAATGTGAATAGTACCACCTAAAAAGGTGCCTACCGTCAAAACAACAGTCTTCGCCTTAAATTTCAAACCCATTTGGGTCACCACACCGGTGACGCGATCCTGTTCGACAATCAGATCATCACAACTTTGTTGAAACAAAGTCAGGTTAGGTTGTTGCTCCAACATATGACGAACGGCCAAACGGTACAAAGATCGATCTGCTTGTGCTCGTGTCGCTCTTACTGCTGGACCTTTGCTAGAATTGAGGGTACGAAACTGAATGCCAGCTTGATCGATAGCCAGTGCCATAGCACCGCCCAAAGCATCGATTTCTTTGACTAAATGGCCTTTACCAATGCCACCGATCGCAGGATTACAGGACATTTGTCCTAAGGTTTCCACGTTGTGAGTCAACAGCAAGGTTTTGACGCCCATGCGCGCAGCAGCCAAAGCGGCCTCTGTGCCAGCGTGTCCACCGCCTACCACGATGACATCAAATTCTTGTTGAAAAATCATAGTTACCTCAATTCAAACCGATTTGTTACTTGAATCTTTTTTCCCGTCGACGATCTTTCTAGGATCCCGCGATCAAAAGGGCGCGTATTCTATCTGCTTTTTTGCTGAAAATACATGCCTAAAATTCATTCAATTATAGCCCTTTGCTGGATTTTTAGAGAGTCGGATCTAAGGATGATCGGGTGAGTAATCTTTATGATCTTTTTAGATCTTTAGATTGTTTTTATTACTATTAGTGACAGAGATCTCTGTGAATAAGTCATTATTTCTCAATTAAATCAAATAATTAAATTAAGTTTATTAGTGTGTATAAAAGGTGATCTACTGGGTATAAGCTGGGATCAAATGGCCCTTTTATCCACAGGTGAATTTTAAAAAAATAGTATTCAGTGAGTAATCAGAGGAACTGAACGGGTTATTAGAGTTTTTATCCACAGCTGTGTGGATCCAGTGATCAGGTTGTTGATAAACTGTGATCGCTGGATCCCATCCTTTACGTGGACATCACTAAAATAGCCATTACAAGGATTTGATTCTTACACTGCCGCCGCTTGTGTGTAACTCCAGACGGGGTCCGCCACCATTAATTTTGCCACGGATAGATTTTTTTCGAACATTACCGTCCACTTCAAAATCAGAGCGCACGCGACCGCCACTGGTAGATGCATCGATATCAACGCGAATATCGGAGACCAGGTATGCCGTAATGCTGCCGCCAGAGGTGTGTAGCTCAGCGTCCTCAGTCAATTGCTCTGCTATGGTCACATTGATGCTTCCACCAGAGGTGTGGGCATCCAGAGGGCCCTGAATCGCTTCTGTTGAGATAGAGCCACCTGAGGTTTTTAGTTCGACTTCACCTTTAATGTTGCCTACTGAGATTGAACCGCCAGAGGTATTTGCTTTGACATCACCCACCAGGTCAGCAATTTCGATTGAGCCACCAGAGGTGTGCATTTGCAAAGAATAGTTTCTTGGTACAGTCAGTATGTATTCAACTCTTAGACTGCTACTGCTCCAGCCCCAACTGCTACGCTTTTCAAGGCGACCAATCACTTCAAGATCGCCTCCAGAAACGTCAGTGGTGACCTCAAAGCGCTCTTCATCTTCACCTTCGATGCTGACTTCCATTAAAATGGTGTCACTATCATGGGTGTTTATGTCCAATCTACCTGCGTCGGTTTTAAGATAAAGTTTACCGCCTGAGCTGACATTAAACTGTTTTTCAATGGTCCGTGCTTCCAGTTGGGAAGAGATTCCCAATCCAAGTGTTCCGACCAAAAGTAAGTATGAGAGTGTGGTGCGCATAATCGAGCCTCGTTTGTTTGAATACTCTTTTAGTCGCACCCGTATTTAGGAAGGTTTAAATGAGTAAATTATTTTTTTTAAATCTAAGGTCGATTGCGTCCGTATGTGTCGTGACTGGATACCCATTCATCGGCTACGACGGCTGCGCCGAGGGATAATTCACCGCACAGCACCGTTGCAGCGACGATTTCTGCAAACTTGAATACCTTGCCTTGCCCATAACAATCCAAGCTCTGTAGACATTCTTTTTGCGTAGCTAGACCGGTACCTCCGCCGTAGGTTGCGACTACCAAAGAGGGTATGGTGACAGAAAAGTAGTAATCTCCATTGGGCATGATTTCACTGTAGGTGAAACCTGCTGAGGACTCAGCGACGTTTGCCACATCTTGACCACAGGCGATAAATAAGGCGGTTATGCCATTGGCGAAGTGGGCACCATTGCTAACACTCCCTGCGGCAAACGCGCCTATATTGGAGTACTGTCGTTGTTTAAACAGATCTTCTGCGCTGCAATGCATCAGCGACTTTAAAATATCTGCTTTGATAGTCGCTTCTGCTACCACTCGCTTGCCTCGTGTGTGCAGACTGTTCACAAAAGAGTGTTTTTTGTCGGTGTCGAAGTTGGCGGCTAAAGCGAAGTGTTCCAGTCCCGGAATATTTTGCTGCAGAATGTACTGACAAGCATGTCGGGTGGCTTTGCTGACCATGTTCTGACCTGCTGCGTCGCCACAAGTAAAGTTAAAGCGCAGCCAGCGGAGCTTGGAAACTGCGTATTGTTCTATGTCGCGAAGTTTACCCACCGAGGTTGTTTCTTCGGCTTTGGCTTTAATTTCTTCGAAATGTTCTTCTACCCATTTGCCAAACGCCAGAGCACTGCGCGCGTCGTTGAAGGAAAATATGGGTGCTCGCTGCATGGCATCGTCAATGACGGTTGTTTTGACGCCACCGGATTCGTGGGTTAGTCGCATACCGCGATTGTAGCTCGCCACCAAAGTCCCTTCAGTGGTGGCCATGGGCACATAAAATTCACCCTGAGCATCAATTCCATCAATCAGTAGGGGCCCGGCTAAGCCAATAGGAACCTGCGCTACCCCGGTAAAGTGTTCAATGTTACCTGGAAGGCTATCAGGATTGATGGAGTAGTGACCGACATGTTCATAGGCGGTTTGGGTGCGTTGCAACACGAAGTCACGACGGGTTTGCGCCATATGATTGGTGTAGTCATTTTCTTTGCTGCGAGGAATTTTGGCCATGGTGTTCACGTCTGTTTGGTCAGGTTCTAAACAAATATGAATGAAAAACTCGCTATTCGCACTTTAGCTTTTTTATAGATATATATTTATGCAGCCCATGGTTAGGCTCAGGGGACATAATTTGTCGTAACTAACGCACTTGATTCGGTTGATAACCACCAGCGTGAGAGGCTTCTGCAGCTTGGGGAACCACCTCTTTGCGACGACTCGGCCCACTGAAACGTACTTTGTAGGTGTCGTACTCTTTAATGGATTCAAAGCAGTATTTACCCAACGCGACTTCTAACTCGGCTAGATTGTGATTGGTGATCAAAATACAGTTCTTGTGATTGACTAGCCTTTGTCTGAGCAAATTACCGAGCCAGCTTTGTGCATTCTTCTTAAGCATAGTTTCGTTGACACAGACTTCGTCCAAGATCAGCAAATCGACGTCCAACAGTTCTTTGTTGATTTCTCGAAATTGTTCGGCGACGTTGTCTGTGGCGTTGTAATCGTATGAGAAAAATCGCATCTCCAACAGGGTAGAGAGTTGCCGATAGAGTACGCTGATTTCATATTGTTCAATGAGTTGATGAGCAATGGCACCGGCAATGTGAGATTTACCACGACCATAGTCGCCGTAAAAAATCATCATGTGTGAACTACTTTTGCGCCAGCTTGGATCGTCATGTGCAGCAATAAAAGAATGGGCAATGCTAACCGCTTCGATCACATCATCACTGTCTTGAATAAGAGTGTCAAAAGTCCATTTTGGATTGAGATCTGAGCGTCCATGAATGGCCTGAATTCGACTTTTTTTCGACTCCAGTTGCAAGCGACGTACATCTTCATTGGCCTGCTTCTCGAAAATCTTGCGCATGGTTTGGTAATCGGTGTACTGATCCGTTGCGACGGTTTTACCCAAAGATTTGGCGAGTCGTTCAATTCGTTGCTTAATGCTGTCCACGGCTTTTCATCTTGTCTCTTTGTTCCACCTCTAGTCATTCAAAGTCTAGAGATAGAATTGGTTTACGAACTTTTTTTGCTGTATTTTTCCACTAGTTTTTTGGCATTTTCATCGGCTTCAATGGCCGCTTTCGGGGTTACCCACTGGCTACCCACTTTGGTTTTATTCACTGAACCACTGGCTTGTCGTCTTTGTTTCATTTGAAACACAAATTTTTGCGTCCATTGGAACTGACTAAATTGCATCTGTGGCCTACCCATCCAATACGCAATGAATTCGCCTAGTTCGGTGTTGCTAAATTCTGCGTCAATGATCCCTACCAACCGCGCTAGATCGTTGAATAGCTCAGAGTGAGGCTGCCATTCTTTGTGCATTGCGCTGTATTGTAAATGAAGAGCAGGGTAGTCGTCTTGTTTAATTACCATTAACGGCAATACCAAGCTTTTCCCATTGAAGCTTTTGTTCAAGTCCTGTTGTTCATGAACATCAACCAGTCCAGTATCCACTAGCTCTTTTAACAGGCCATTGATTTGTCGACCGAGGGTGAATTGTTTTGAAGCACTGTTGAGCAGATTCAATAATCGTTTGTAATTCAATGGTTGAGTTTGACCGCTTGTCTTATCGGCTTCGGGACGCAAACCCAGTAAATACAAAACCCGTGCTTCATTAGTGATAGCCTGCTGCAGAGCATTGTATTCCGATGAATTCACAATTATTCCTTTTAAGCCTGTTCGGCAATCCAATCGTTTAACCATTCGACGGCACGGTCTTCTGGAATCGGATGATTTAGCACATCAATGTGCAGTGGCGAAGTTAACAGCGTGGCTCCGGCTTGAACGAGCCTATTTTCCATTTCCATTGCTCCATAGCAAAAGGTGTCGTAACTACTGTCACCCAATCCCACAATCAACGCTTTGACTGTACTTAAGTCCTGGTTTTCAATGGCTTTGGCAAAAGGTTGAATGTTGTCCGGTAGCTCTCCAGCTCCGTGAGTAGAGGTGCAAACCAGCCAAGTAGCATCTTGATCTAACTCAGAAAATTCTGGCTGCAAGTGAATCGCTACACTGTGCTGGTGTGCTTGCAATTGTTCTTGCAAAGCGTCTGCAACGTATTCACTGGCACCAAGCACTGTGCCCACAATAATCTCAAATTTTGCCATCTAAATCATTTACCTATGGGTTATTTACCAATACAAAACGAAGAGAAAATCCGGCCCAACAAGTCGTCGGAACTGAATTCACCGGTTATTTCATCAAGAGATTGCTGCGCCAGTCTGAGCTCTTCTGCCAGCAATTCACCGGCCAAGTGGTCATGCAATTGTTGCTGACCAATGTGCAGATGTTCTGACGCACGCTCGATAGCATCAATATGTCGCCTCCGAGCGATAAATTGGCCTTCCATAGAACCACTAAAACCCATGCATTGTTTCAAATGTTCAACCAAATTGTCTAAGCCACGTTTTTCGCTGGCAGACAGTCGAAACACTGGTATGTCATTGTGAACATCATGACCTTCTTGTTCACCACTTAAATCGATTTTATTGCGTACCACGGTCAATCCCATACGGGGTGGCAATCGGTCGATAAACTCGGGCCAAATTTTATGAGGGTCATTTTCCGCGGTTTCGCAACTGTCGAGCATAAACAAGACTCGGTCGGCTTGGGCGATTTCTTGCCATGCCCGCTCAATACCAATTTGTTCCACTTTATCTGAGCTATCACGAAGGCCTGCCGTGTCGATAATGTGTAGGGGCATGCCATCCAAGTGGATGTGCTCCTTTAACACGTCTCGGGTGGTACCTGCGATGTCGGTCACAATAGCCGCTTCTCGGCCGGCTAAGGCATTGAGTAAACTCGATTTCCCAGCGTTGGGCCGCCCAGCGATGACAACCCGCATGCCCTCTTTGAGCAAACTACCTTGTTTGGCTTGTTTCTGTACCACGGCCAATTGGCTGATAATACCTTGCAGGTCGTCAGCAACCTTCCCATCAGACAGAAAATCAATTTCTTCATCAGGAAAATCAATTGCTGCCTCAACGTACATACGCAGGGCAATAATCTGTTCAACCAATTGATGAATATGTTGGGAAAATTCGCCTTGTAGGGAGCGTACCGCGCTTTTTGCCGCTTGTTCTGAGCTGGCCTCAATTAGATCAGCGATAGCCTCAGCCTGTGCCAAATCCAATTTGTCATTTAAGAATGCTCGCTCGCTAAATTCGCCGGGGCGGGCCAGACGAATTCCAGGAATTGATAGAATACGTTTTACCAGCAAATCGAGAATGACCTGGCCACCGTGGCCTTGCAGTTCCAGAACATCCTCGCCAGTAAAGGAGTGGGGATTGGCAAAGTATAAAGCAATACCCTGATCCAGTACTTGAGCTTGCTCATCGAGAAAGTTTAGATACTCTGCTTTACGAGGCTCTATTTGACATCCCAGAACGCGCTGTGCAACTTCTTTGGCTAACGGGCCAGAAACCCGCACGATTCCAACACCGCCCTTACCGATGGCTGTGGCTTGTGCAACGATGGTGTCATTCATTGGGTCCATTGTATGGCGCTCAAATTAATCGCGAAAATTAGTGTACTGGAAGGGTTGTCCCAAATCTTGGCTTTTGATCAATGCAATAACCGCCTGCAAGTCGTCACGCTTTTTACCGGTAACTCGAAGCTGGTCTCCTTGGATAGAGGTTTGCACTTTCATTTTGTTATCTTTGATCAACTTAACGATTTTCTTAGAAGTGGGCTGGTCGATACCTTGTTTAAACTTGATGGTACGACGATGACTTTTGCCGCTGCGTACCACGTCTTGTGCTTCCATTGCCGAGGTATCCAGATTGCGTTTTGAACAGGCATTGCGAAGCATGTCTTGTAATTGCTGTAATTGGAAATCACCTTCAGCGGTCAACACCACAGATTCATCTTTGTATTCAATTGAAGCTTCAACACCACGAAAATCAAAGCGTGTGCTCAGTTCTCGATTGGCATTGTCTACGGCATTACGCACTTCGTTCATTTCAATTTCAGATACGATGTCAAAAGAGGGCATGATGGGGTTCCTGTTTTTTAAATTCTATTCATCCAATTACATTGTAAACGTCATTGTGCCAGCAAAAAAGCACCAGATAAGTTGTTTATGCGACACCATTGATTTGATGACTAGTGTTGGGCGTAAACCCCCGTAGTCAAACGGAACTCTTTTGCCCAGAAGAAGTGAATTATAAAGTGGGAAATGGGCCCGCGAACATGATTTTCTGCGGGCCCTATTGTGTTACTTGGTATGCAATCCGCGCTTTTCCATCGAAGCGTAAATAATCTTCGCTTGGATTAACGTGATGATGTTACTGACCAACCAGTACAACACCAAACCGGCTGGGAAGATGAAGAAGAACAAACTCATGGCGACTGGCATCCACTGCATGATTTTTTGTTGCATTGGATCTTGAATGGTCATGGGCTGTAACTTCTGCAAAAGATACATACTTACACCAGTTAAAATAGGCAGTACAAAGTATGGGTCTTTGACTGACAAATCGGTGATCCAGAAAATAAAGTCAGCATGACGCAGCTCGACGCTCTCCAACAAAACCCAATAAAGCGCTAAGAAAATGGGCATTTGTAGCAACAATGGGAAACATCCGCCCATCGGATTGACCTTCTCTTTGCGATACATTTCCATCATCGCTTGAGACATTTTTTGACGGTCGTCGCCATAGCGCTCTTTCAACTGTGCCATTTTGGGGGCCAAATTGCGCATCTTAGCCATGGATTCGTATTGTTTTTTGGTCAAAGGATACATTAGACCTTTAACAACAATGGTGATCAGTACAATCGCCAGACCCCAGTTGTTTACGATTTCGTGGATCCATTTCAGGAAGGCAAACAAAGGCTGAGAGATCCACCACAACACGCCGTAATCTACGGTTAAGTCCAGTCCCCGAGCGATTTCCGCTAACTTGTCCTGATCTTTTGGTCCCATGTACAACACACTGCTGATAGTTTGTTGCTGACCCGGTGCAATTTGCACTGGGCTACCAATAAAACCTATCGAAGCGTAGAGATTGTTACTGACGCTTGAATAGATGGTATTGGTTTGGTCCTGAGGCGGTACCCAAGCAGACACAAAGTAGTGTTCAAGCATACCTGCCCAGCCAGCTTTGGTAACCGTATTGAGTTTTTCGTCTTCCATGTCGTCAAAAGAAAACTTGTTGTAACGGTCTTCTTCTGTTGAGTAAGCAGCACCTCGATAAGTGGGCATAAACATGCTGCTTTCCGGGCCGTGGATACTTTGTTTTAGTTGGGCGTATTGAGTCAGTTGAATATCGTTATCTGAGCCATTAACCACATCGTATTCCACCGATACTGCATGTTTGCCTTTAGTGAACACAAAACGCTTGGTAACCTGAATGCCGTTTTCCGTTGTATAACTCAAGGGCACCACCAGACTGTCACCTGTCAATTCATAGGATTCTGATGGGCTGCTGTAAAGCGGACGTTTGCCTGGTTTATCGATAGCGTCAGGCCCAATCAACCCACTTTGTGCAATGTACAAGGTCGCCGCGTCTGGTCTAAGCAAGCTGTAAGAATCATCGGATCCTTGGGTGATGGGAAATTTGACCAAGTTTGCTTTTACTACATCGCCGCCTTTGGGATTAATAAGAACATCCAATGTATCGGTTCTAACACTAATCAACTGATCTGTCGGTGTGGTCGTGATTGCTTGAGCCGGCGTTTGGGAGACCGGGACATCGCTATCAACAACAGGAACGGCATCCGCATTCATTGGTGTAGCACTGGGAATGTCAGAAGATTGGGTCGCAACAGGTGCTACTGGCTTAGGACCATAATCCAATTGCCATTGTTGCCAAAGTAGAAAACTGACCGCCAAAAGGCCAATAATCAAAAAACTGCGTTGGGATTCCATAAGATACTCTTTAACTGCTTATATTATTATCGTGTAACGCGAGCGCTACGCTTCGTGCACACCATTGATAGTCTGCGGTTACTCAATTTTATTACTTTTTTTGTTATCCGAATGGCTATGACGACATTCTGAGTTGTGCTTTTGAGGCACATAATCAAAACCACCAGGATGCAAAGGGTGGCATTTTAATATGCGTTTGACCGTTAACCAACCGCCAATTGCAATTCCGTGTATTTTAATTGCTTCAATACCGTATTCTGAGCAAGTCGGATGGAACCGGCAACTGGGACCAAGTATTGGCGACAACCATTTTTGGTACTGACGAATCAACCAGATTGGGATTGTGCGCAGCGATACGCCAGCTTTTTCCATAATTTTCCTAGCAGCAGGGTTATCTGCTGATTGCTCATTTTGTCTAGGCCTGATTTACCTACCACCACTATATCAGCCTTTGGTAGCTGATGTTGATTTAGACGAAAACTTTCACGTACCAAACGTTTAATGCGGTTTCGATCATGGGCTTTACGAACGCGTTTTTTGGATACAGTTATACCCAATCGAGGATGATCTAATAGATTGTGTCTGGCGAGAATGGTGATTTGAGGAGAAACAGAAGGTGTTGCGTTTTGAAAAACATTTTCAAAGTGGGTGGGAGATAAAAGTCTTAGCTCCCGGGAAAACGAATTTTCGCCCACTTTGATAAATTAAGCTGATAAACGAGCACGGCCTTTTGCACGACGACTAGCGAGAACCTTGCGGCCATTCTTTGTCGCCATACGGGCACGAAAACCGTGTGAACGCTTACGCTTTAAGTTACTTGGTTGAAATGTTCTTTTCATGACCTAGTCCCGATACATAAGGGTTAATACAAAATGAACACACAGGGTGCTCAAAAAGGACGCTGAATTCTAGAGATCTAATTGGCCTTTGTCAATTAAAGATCGCTAGGATCTATAAAAACATATTTTTAGTCAAAAATGGTTGGTTGTTAATAACAAACCACACATTCTTAAAATTATCCACAGTTGCACTTGACTTCGACGCTAAAACGTTATTTTTTATTGATGTTTTTATCCACGGAAGCTATTCGATACACAGTTAGTTCGCTTAGTTTAGAACCACGCTAAATAATTATAAAACCAATAAAAACAATAAGATAATATTTTATTAATCAAGATGCATAAAATAATAAAAGATCAATATTGCGCTCAAGGGTCGGTTTGCGTGATAATTCACAACCCTTGGAAATGTGGGGCAAAAAAAGAGCAATAATTGGACAGTTTCTACTGCGTGAGCGGAACTCAATTATCCTAACGAATTTCGATCAAACGGCTTATTTTTAGCCGTTCGAAGGGCTATTTTTACATGTCATTATGGAATAGGTGTCTTGATAGACTCCAGCAAGAACTACCAACTCAACAGTTTAGTATGTGGATAAGGCCACTGAAGGCCCACCACGACGACAATTCAATTACATTATTGGCACCAAATCGTTTTGTTTTAGATTGGGTCAGAGACAAGTATCGGAATAAGATCACTGAACTGTTCGACGAATTTTGCGGTGCAGATGCTCCTAACTTGCTGTTAGAGGTGGGTAGCGGGCGAATTCAACCATTACAACAAAGCGTCGTTTCAGCAAATAATGAATCTATAGCGAAAGCGAATCCTTTTGTTAATGGCAACGCAAAGCCGTCGGTGCTTACGAATGAGCCCAAAGAATTACAAAATAGTGATAAAAAACAAACACATAAGAGCAATATAAACGTAACCTACCAGTTTGACAACTTTGTTGAAGGTAAGTCAAATCAGCTTGCTAGAGCTGCAGCGACACAAGTAGCAGACAACCCTGGTGGTGCTTATAACCCATTGTTTATATATGGCGGTACTGGTTTAGGTAAAACCCACTTACTCCATGCAGTGGGTAACGGTATTATGGCCCACAAGAAAGATGCGAAAGTAGTCTATATGCATTCGGAGCGCTTTGTTCAAGACATGGTCAAAGCGTTGCAAAACAATGCTATCGAATCATTCAAACGTTACTATCGCTCGGTTGATGCCTTATTGATCGACGACATTCAATTTTTTGCTAATAAAGAACGCTCACAAGAAGAGTTTTTCCATACCTTTAATGCACTGCTTGAAGGAAACCAGCAAATTATTTTAACTTCAGATCGCTATCCAAAGGAAATTGATGGGGTAGAAGATCGGTTAAAATCCCGTTTTGGTTGGGGATTAACCATAGCAATCGAACCACCAGAATTAGAAACCCGAGTGGCGATTTTAAAACGTAAAGCGGTGGAGAATCGAATTCAGTTGCCCGATGAAGTCGCCTTTTTCATTGCCAAGCGGTTACGCTCTAACGTTAGAGAGTTGGAAGGCGCATTGAATCGCGTCATTGCTAATGCAAATTTTACCGGGCGTCCGATTACAATCGATTTTGTCAGAGAGGCATTACGAGATTTACTTGCCTTGCAAGAGAAATTAGTGACCATCGATAATATTCAAAAGACGGTCGCTGAATACTACAAAATTAAAATGGCTGACATTTTATCAAAACGACGCAGTCGCAGTGTAGCTCGTCCTAGACAAATGGCGATGGCGTTAGCTAAAGAGTTAACTAACCATAGTTTGCCGGAAATCGGTGACGCGTTTGGTGGCAGAGATCATACGACGGTTTTGCACGCTTGTAGAAAAATAGTGCAGCTTAGAGAAGAAAGTCATGATATAAAAGAAGACTATCAGAACTTGATTCGCACCTTATCTTCCTAAAATAAAAATACGAGTTTATACATGAAATTCACCATTAGCCGGGAAAATTTTCTTCAGCCTCTTCAACTGGTGTCTGGCGCGGTAGAAAGACGCCACACTCTACCCATTCTTTCTAATGTACTGATTAAAGTAAGTGAGAATTCACTTTGGCTTACCGGTACAGATTTAGAGGTCGAGTTAATTTCTAACGTGACTCTTACGGGCGATTTTCAAGAAGGGGAAATTACCGTACCTGCGAAAAAACTGTTTGATATTTGTCGTGGTTTGTCTGACGAAAGTGAAATTCAGTTCGTTGTTGAATCTAACAAAGCTATTATTCGGTCTGGTCGTAGTAAGTACACTCTTTCTACTTTGTCGGCTTCGGATTATCCAAATTTAGAAGACTGGGAAGGTGAGGTTGAGTTTGAGATTTCTCGTGCTGACCTTAAGCATCTAATCGACAGTACAAACTTCTCTATGGCACAGCAAGACGTTCGTTATTATTTGAACGGCATGAGTCTTGAAACTGAAGAGAATGTCATTCGTACAGTTGCTACTGACGGTCATAGGTTGGCCTTGTGTAGAATGAATTATACCGCTGCGAGTTTGCCCAGTAGACAAGTTATTATTCCACGCAAAGGCGTAATGGAAATCTCCCGTTTAATTGAATCAGATGACAAGTTGCTTAAGATTCAATTGGGTTCAAACCACATTCGTATTTTCTCCACCGACTTCATATTTACCAGTAAATTGGTCGACGGCCGTTTCCCTGATTACCGCCGAGTGTTACCAAAAGATGGCGACAAGGTAATTGAAGCGAGTAAGGATTTATTAAAAAATGCTTTCTCTCGAGCAGCTATTTTGTCTAACGAAAAATTCCGTGGTGTTCGTTTGAATTTGTCCAAAGGCGAGTTAAAAATCACCGCAAATAATCCGGAACAAGAAGAAGCCGAAGAAATCGTTGATATCGATTACCAAGGTGATGACTTAGAGATTGGTTTTAATGTCGCTTACTTGATAGATGTTTTTAACGCACTTAGCTCAGAGAATGTTAAGTTATCATTGTCGGACTCAAACAGCAGTGCATTGATTGAAGATGCAGCAGATGATTCTGCGCTTTATGTCATCATGCCGATGAGACTCTAGTCGATTCGGACACGGTAGGTCAAAATGAAGCTGGACGTCGTCCAGATACAACACTTTAGAAATTTGGCTAATGTTGTTGTTCACCCATCAGAAAAAGTAAATTTTATATTCGGCCTAAATGGTAGTGGAAAGTCTTCGTTTCTCGAAGCTCTCCACTATCTCGGCTTCGGCCGGTCATTTCGAACATCAAAGCATAAAAATGTAATTCAATATGAGCAAGATCAGTTCAGTATATTTTGCCGTTCAACAGTAGTTGCACTTGAGAATAGCAGTCAACCCATGAAATTGGGTATTTCCCGAAAGTCTGACGATTCAGTTGTCGTCAGTGTTAATGGGGAAAAATCTAATCGACTTGCGGAAATGGTTTCACTTATTCCTATCCAAATATTTACACCGCAAAGCTCTGAGTTGGTTCTGGGTTCTCCTTCTCTTAGGAGGAGGTATTTGGATTGGGGATTGTTTCACGTGGAACAATCTTTTCAAGTTTCCTTTAAGAACTACTCGAAGCTGGTAAAACATAAGAATGCTTTATTGAAAAAACTACAGCAAAATTTCAATGACCATACTGCATCACAGATGCAATTTTGGGACGATCAAATTGCTAAAGAAGGGGATTCCATTACCAAGCAAAGAATATCCTTCCTGCAGGCGATAAAAGAGCGAATAAATGCGAATTTAAAGCAATTTCTACCTGAGTTTTCGGTGGAAATCTCGTATCATAGGGGTTGGGAAAAAGACGTTGATTTGCTAGATGCAATACTACAGAAACGAGACAAAGACATTCGTAATGGATTTCTCAGTGTTGGCCCACATAAGGCAGATCTGAAGATTCGTACTAATGGAGTTGATGTTGCAGAAAGTTTGTCTCGAGGACAAATGAGAATGTTAGTTGCAGCTTTACAGCTTGCGCAAATTCAATACCTCACAGATGTTTCTGGTAAGTCTTCAATATTTCTACTCGACGACATCGGCGCTGAATTGGACGAGATGAAGCGAGAGTTGTTCTTGGATAAGTTACTCGAGAGCGACACACAACTTTTTGTAACGGCAATTGAAAGAAGTCAAGTGCCGTTCATAGAAAAATATAACGATAAGAAAATGTTTCACGTGGAACATGGCCATATGAAAGAGGAGAGCTAGTCAAATGACAGAGAATACCTACGATTCTTCCAGTATCAAAGTACTAAAAGGACTCGACGCAGTTAGAAAAAGACCCGGTATGTACATTGGTGATACGGACGATGGTACCGGTTTGCACCACATGGTATTTGAGGTTGTTGACAACTCAATTGACGAAGCTTTGGCAGGCCATTGTGCAGACATTAATGTAAAGATTCATATGGATGGTTCTGTATCCGTATCGGACGATGGCCGAGGTATCCCCACTGAGTTGCACCCAGAAGAGGGGGTTTCTGCCGCTGAAGTTATTATGACAGTCTTGCATGCTGGCGGTAAATTTGATGATAACTCCTATAAAGTTTCCGGTGGTTTGCACGGTGTTGGTGTTTCAGTAGTTAATGCATTGTCTAAGAAGCTGCAGCTTAGAATTAAACGTAGTGGCAAGGTCTATGAGCAAGAGTATCAGCATGGTGTACCACAAGCGCCACTAGCTGAGGTAGGTGAAGCAGATTCTACCGGCACCACCATTCGTTTTTGGCCTAGTGAAGAAACCTTCACAGACATAGAATACCATTATGATATTCTTGCCAAGCGTCTTCGTGAATTAAGCTTTTTGAACTCTGGTGTTTCTATCAAGCTAACGGATGACCGAGATGGAAAATCAGACCACTTTAAATATGAAGGTGGTATTCAGGCGTTTGTTGAATATCTGAATAGAGCAAAAACTCCAGTTCACTCTAAGATCTTTCAATTCCAAACCGAGCGAGATGATGGCATTACTGTTGAAGTTGCAATGCAATGGAACGACAGTTTCCAGGAAAACATTTTCTGCTTCACCAATAACATCCCCCAACGTGATGGTGGAAGCCACTTAGCGGGTTTCCGCGCTGCACTGACTCGCACCTTAAACACCTACATGGAAAAAGAAGGTTTAAACAAAAAGCATAAAACAAATGCCAGTGGTGACGATGCTCGGGAAGGTTTGACAGCCGTTATTTCGGTAAAAGTTCCAGACCCTAAATTCTCATCACAGACAAAAGACAAGTTGGTTTCATCAGAAGTGAAACCCGCGGTTGAAACGACCATGGGTGAAAAGCTAACCGACTTCCTGTTGGAAAATCCACAAGAGAGTAAAATCATCGTTGGCAAAATCATCGATGCTGCGAGAGCTCGAGAAGCAGCCCGGAAGGCACGTGAGATGACACGTCGTAAAGGTGCTTTAGACCTTGCTGGTCTGCCCGGTAAACTCGCAGACTGCCAGGAAAAAGACCCTGCACTCTCTGAACTATATATAGTGGAGGGTGATTCGGCAGGTGGCTCGGCGAAACAAGGTAGAAACCGTAAGAACCAAGCTATTTTGCCTCTTAAAGGAAAAATTTTAAACGTTGAGAAGGCGCGTTTCGACAAGATGCTTTCATCACAGGAAGTCGCCACACTGATTACCGCTTTGGGTTGTGGAATTGGTCGAGATGAATACGATCCTGAAAAACTTCGTTATCACCGCATCATTATCATGACCGACGCTGACGTAGATGGCAGTCACATCCGTACATTGCTACTGACCTTTTTCTATCGTCAAATGCCTGAGATCATCGAGCGTGGATATATATATATTGCTCAACCCCCTTTGTACAAAGCTAAGAAAGGGAAGCAAGAACAGTATTTGAAAGACGATGACGCGTTAACAGCACACCTAACAGCTATTGCCCTTGATGGAGCAAGTTTGCATGTCAATGCAGATGCGCCTGCGATTTCAGGAGTGGCCTTGGAGAATTTGGTTAATCAATATCACTTGGCAGTTAAGATGATTGATCGCATTGCGCGAATTTACCCTAAAAATCTAATTAACCGACTAATTTATAGTGACATATTGGAGTTGCCGGATCTTCAAGATAAGGACAAGCTAGAAGCGTTTGCAAAAACATACACGGCTGATCTCGCTAAATATGAAGTAGATGGCGCAACCTACAAGTACACTATCAATGAAGATGCAGAAAGACGCTCTTGGTATGTTTCCATAATTGTCCGCCAGCATGGTATTGATACCCTATACAAGTTTGATCATGACTTTGTTGACTCTACAGAATACAAGCGCATAAAAGAATTAAACAAAGCAATCAATGGCATGATGGAAGAGGGCGCATACGTTAAGCGTGGTGAGCGTGTTCAACCAGTCAACGACTTTGTGAGCGCATTAGAATGGTTAATGGCTGAGTCAAAACGAGGTCAATACATCCAACGCTATAAAGGGTTGGGTGAGATGAACCCTAGCCAGCTTTGGGAAACCACAATGGATCCGTCTTCGCGAAGAATGCTACAAGTTACTATTGAAGATGCAATTGGTGCAGACCTGTTGTTCACCACTTTAATGGGTGACCAAGTAGAACCTAGACGGGCGTTTATAGAAGAGAATGCGTTAAGAGTCGCCAACCTAGACGTGTAGGCTTTCACTGCAAAACAAGCGTAATTCAAAAGGCACTCAATCGAGTGCCTTTTTTGTCATTAAAAAGCTATAACTATTTGATATTATTGAATTTATTTACTCTTTCGCGTATTTTCTCTTCAATTTTGGAAACTAGATCAGCATGGCGTTTGTGCACAACATGATAGACCGCTAGTTCATTTAAAACGTATATATTGAAGTGCTCTTTATGGTTCTCCAAATTTGCTTCATTCATCGTGATAATGGCATATTGTTCTCGCCCAGATTGGACCATTCCCACAATACTCGACCACACTTCTATCGTTTTTAAGTTAGCACGAATCGAATAGTGAGGTAGGTTATTCAACAAACCTTGATGTGTGACTATTGTTGCCTTTTGATCGTATAGCACGCTCTCTTGACAAGGAATGTCGGGACTACAAATTAGTGCGATACTACCAAACTGAATCGGTACCGAAATCATAAGTACATTAGGATAAGTCTCAATAGTACTTTTTAGGCGAATCAAATCAGCGTCTACTTTTCCTTCATTGAGTAGCAAAAGTCCCCGCTTAATAGGTACGTTTATGTAAGAGACGTCGAAACCTAATTCACCATAAATCTGGCTCATCATTTCTTGTAAAGGGTGATTAGAAATCCCCCCAATACTAATTGAAAAGCTGGGCTTTTTAGGGGCTGCCTGTGCCGCAAAACTAAACAAAAGGAACAGAGCCCCTATGAATGTAGGGGTAAAAACTAAAAGCTCACGGAATTTAGAGGTCAGAATTGATTTCATAAAAGTACTGAAACTTTTTCGCTTAGAAGTTTAAAAACTTGAGCATTACAAGTATCAGAGACCTTGGCGGCTTCAATGTCTTAAACCCGGGAATTTAAACAGTGATAAACAATATAGATTAATTTTGTGCAGAGGCTATGTCTAATTAGCGGTATTTTTACACCGAATAACAATATACGGGAAATGTGGAATGTCGCGGTGTAGAAAAACACTTCTTCTACCAACCGCGATATAAAGGTTAATTCTAGAGGTAGAGACTCATAGGAAATAGCAACTAAGAGTCGCCCTAGGCTGATCGCTTAATAAAAACCGTTGGATTTTCTTCATTAGTAAAATCAATGAAAAAATCGTAATTGCCTGTTTCTGTTGGAGTAAACTGGAAATTGCCGCCTGGTTCTTCACAAGAAGCCGTAGCAGTTTCGCCCTCTACCAGAACTTTACCTTGAGTACCGGTAAGACTCCCGCAGTCATATCCTGGAGCATAACTTTCGTCGGAAAACTTGAAATCATAAGGTTGGCCATCAGCAATCAACTTAACCGACGACTTATAAAGTTTCCCCTCTACCTGTTGTACTCGATAGTTCTCATCAGCTTCCCACCAAGTAAACACTCCTCGTAAATAGAAGCTTTGATAGTCCTTCTCGAGAATCTGCTCAACAAAAGTAGTAGAGCACCCTGACAGAGTGGTAGCAACGACCAATAAAAACAGGCCAATTCGATGTTTCATAGTATATCTGTTTCCGTTTTGTTGCAGGGTTAGTGACTAATCAAAGAGACGTCTGCACACTGTAAGAACAAACTTCTAAGTTCCAACAGCAAGGCTAAGCGGTTGTGCTTAACTCGTTCATTTTCTGCCATCACCATGACATTATCAAAAAACCCGTTTATTGCTTCACCAAGTGTCGCCAAACGCTGTAAAACTTCTCCATACTTAGCTTCTTCCAACAAAGGTGCAATCTCTCCTTTGATGGCTTCAATCTGTTTATTAAGCTCAATCTCTTCTTGAGCTTCTAACAGACTTGTATTCAAGGCATAGTCATCATCAACCTTATTCTTATCTAGAATATTTGCGACACGTTTGTTCGCTGCAGCAAGATCAGCGGCAGAAGGTAATGCCTTAAATTGCATTACCCCTTTAATACGTGCGTCAAAATCAGCAGGTCTAGTTGGGCGTTTTGCCATAACAGCTTGTATGACATCAATATCAACCCCTTGTTCCTGATACCAGGTACGGAATCGGCCTAAAACAAAATCGACCACTTGCTCAGTTACTTGCTCATTGCTGATCTTGTCCTTTAAAAGCTCCACAGCTTCTTTGACAAGGACATTCAGGTCCAGTGGCAACTTATGCTCGACAATAATTCTAAGTACACCAATTGCGGCACGACGCAATGCAAAGGGGTCTTTATCGCCTTTCGGAGACTGACCAATGCCAAAAATTCCAACTAAGGTATCTAGCTTATCTGCCAAGGCGACTGCGCAACTGACTTTAGATTGGGGCAATTGATCACCAGCGAATCTGGGCATGTACTGCTCATTTAGCGCTATGGCCACTTCCTCCGCCTCTCCATCATGGCGAGCATAATGCATTCCCATGACACCTTGAACGTCAGGGAACTCCATAACCATTTCGGTCATTAAATCCGTCTTAGATAAAAGACCCGCCCGAGCTGCATGCTCCTTGCTTGCGCCAATCTGGCTAGCAATCGCTTCAGCCAGAGCAGCGATACGTGCAGATTTATCTGCAAGAGTGCCCAATTGTTTCTGGAACAAAACTGACTCTAAACTTGTTAATCGATCTTCAAGTGTCTTTTTCTTGTCCGTTTCAAAAAAGAACCGAGCATCAGCAAGACGGGGGCGTATGACCTTTTCGTTGCCACTAATGACTTGTTGTTTATCTTTACTGTCTATATTTGACACAAATAGGAATCGATTTTTCAATTCGCCATTAGCATCCAACAATGGGAAATACTTTTGATCGCCTTTCATGGTGTATATCAAAGCTTCTTTTGGTACTTCCAAAAACTCTTGGTCAAAACTGGCTACTAAGACTACAGGCCATTCAACCAGCGCGGTGACTTCATCAAGCAAGTCTGAGTCCGGCTCAACACGACCGCCCTCTGTAGCTGCAGCCTCGGCCAATTGTTTTTCGATCCGTGCTCGACGTTCATTAAAGTCCGCTACAACGTGATGGCTTTCTAACGACGACAGGTAATCGTCAGCGTGAGCCAATTCAAAGTGCCTTTCGCCATGAAAGCGATGGCCTTGAATCGTTCTATCGGAAAACAACCCCAATACGCGTCCCTCGATTAACTCGTCACCGTACACCATCGCTAGGGTATGCACTGGACGGATAAATTGGGTTTGTTGGCTTCCCCAACGCATGGGCTTGGGAATGGGTAGCTTTTTCAACGCATTGGCAACCATATCGCTTAAAACGATACGTAGGGACTGACCCTCGATTTCCGCCTTGTGTAGCAGCCATTCACCCTTGTCGGTGACTAATCGTTGCGCGTCTTCTACTTCAATACCATTTGAGCGCGCCCAACCTTGTGCTGCTTTTGTGGGGTTGCCGTTTTCGTCAAAAGCCGCATTGACAGCGGGACCGCGCTTTTCAACGATTCTATCGGGTTGCGTGTAGCTGACTTCCTCAACGTAGACCGCTAAACGGCGTGGCGTAGCAAACCACTTCACGCTATTAAATTCAAATTCAGCTTCCTGTAGGCTTTGCTGAATGTTTTCTGCAAATGCAACAGCGAGTGCCTTAAGTGACTTTGGTGGTAATTCTTCGGTACCCAATTCAACTAATAAGTTATCCTTACGCATCTGCAGAGCTCTCCAATTCTTCTTGCTGGTCCTTACACATTGGGAATCCGAGCTTTTCTCGACTCTCGTAATAAGCTTCAGCGCAAGCTTTTGCTAAGGTTCTCACGCGAAGGATGTAGCGTTGACGCTCAGTGACGGAAATGGCATGGCGGGCGTCCAGCATATTAAACGCGTGAGACGCTTTCATCACCTGCTCATAGGCAGGTAGAGGCAAACCGGCTTCTATCATTCGTTGACTGTCTTTTTCACTCTGGTCAAACGCTCGGAACAAAGAATCTACATCGGCATGCACAAAGTTATAGGCAGACTGCTCCACTTCATTTTGATGGAATACATCGCCATAGGTAACTTTACCCATGGGGCCGTCAGTCCAAGTGAGATCGTAAATGCTATCCACACCTTGTATGTACATGGCTAAACGTTCTAATCCATAAGTAATTTCACCAGTGACGGGGGAACACTCTAAGCCGCCAACCTGTTGAAAATAAGTAAACTGGGTAACTTCCATACCGTTTAACCAAACTTCCCAGCCTAAACCCCAAGCACCAAGTGTGGGAGATTCCCAGTTGTCTTCTACGAAGCGAATGTCGTGCACTAATGGATCGAAGCCAAGTTCTTTTAATGAATCCAAATACAATTCTTGGATATTGTCAGGGGAGGGCTTCAACATGACCTGAAATTGGTAATAGTGTTGTAAACGGTTCGGGTTCTCTCCATAACGACCATCAGTAGGACGGCGGCAAGGTTGAACATACGCACTGCTTATTGGTTCTGGGCCAAGAGAACGCAAGAAAGTCATAGGATGAAAGGTGCCGGCACCGACTTCCATATCCAATGGCTGAATGATCACGCAGCCTTGACGGGCCCAGTAATCTTGTAACGCCAAGATTAGGCCTTGAAATGTTTTAATATCAAACTTTTGCATATAGGTATTGGCTACAAAATGAGTTTCTACAAAATGTCGGCAAGTATACCTTTTGTGCGCCCGTGAATGTAGGTTTAATCCGCTAAATTTTATGGATTTGTTGCCCTAATGAAGGTTAAATGAAGCGAATAGTGTGACAAAGTGCTACACCTTGTGTAGCGCGGTTTGCTAAGGAACAATATCGTTATGGAACCAGTACGTTGCGGATGGGTCACTTCGGACCCTCTCTATCAAGAATACCATGATAATGTTTGGGGACGACCCGTCACAGACAGTCAAACCTTGTTCGCGAAACTATGTCTGGATGGGCAACAAGCGGGTCTGAGTTGGATTACCATCCTGAAAAAACAGAAAAACTATGAAGACTTGTTCTATCAATTTGACCCACACCAGATAGTTTTATTGACTGACCAAGACGTTGAGAGATTGTTACAGAACCCAGGCATTATTCGTAACCGCCTCAAAGTCAATGCCATTATCACAAACGCTAAAGCGTTCATCGCGATGGAACAAGCTGGCGAAAACTTTTCTGAGTACATTTGGAGTTTTGTCGATGGTAAAACACGGGTTAATCAATGGCATTCTTTGCAAGACGTCCCGGCCTCCACCGAGCAGTCTGATGCCATGGCAAAAGACTTGAAAAAGCGGGGCTTTAAGTTCGTCGGCACGACAATTTGTTATGCTTTTATGCAAGCTGTTGGGCTAGTCAACGACCACGTCATCGACTGTCATTGCTACCATGAAGTAAGTCGAATAGCCAAATAAGGTCGTGGTTGGCTAAGCTGCACGAAATTCAATCAGACCACGTATTTCAGTCAGTATCGTGGTTTCAAGGCGAGCTTCATGCTCTTCGCGAACTTTGTCTTGCTCCGCACGGACCTCTGGCTGCAAAGCCTTACGCTGGTCGTGCGTTGGCAAGTCTCGAACATGGCAATACAGCTCGTACAAAGCTGGATAGTCTTGCTCGCACTTGGGGGGAGTCTGAATAGGTAAGCTTTCCAACAGATTTACCAAGCGAATAGCGCCCTCAGACAAGTTACACTGCTGCTGACTCATGGCCATGGCGATGGTTTGGATACTCTGAGTAATATTGGTTATTCGTGCGCTTCTTGCCGCTTGTTGGCGGTCATTTTGCTGTTTAAGTTGATAAAGGAGCTTTCCCGCGTAAAAGGCGAGAGGGGCAATAACCAAAGCTGCAGCCCCTATCGCGATAATGTAGATAGTCATTACTTAAACCGAATTATTTGAACTTGTTGATATCTATAGCGTTCAACCGAGCTAAAGGATCGTCTTCAAGTGAATTTTCCGCCTGTTCCTCTTCATCTTGGTCATTAATCCCAAGCAACTCGCATAAGACACGGTGTCGAGCGAGACACTCATCCACATACTTCTGGTCAACTACGGACAAAACGACGCCGTCGTCAATTTGGTCCAACAAGCCATTCAACTTGTCGTTGTTCTCTAGTGCTTCCAGTTCTTGAGCTGGGGAGAAGTAACGAGGCTTCTCGCTTTTAGGCTTGCTGGCTTTCGTTTCAACAATCAGAGGGACCGGCTTCTTGCTGCCTAAGCGTGGATCTTTATTTTCCTTGGCGATGGCCTGAGTCTCTGATGTCCCCGCACTGTGGCGGCTTCCTGGTTTATTGCCCTTATTCATTTTGGGCTTACTCGGAGCGGCAGGTTTGCGTTTGCGCAATTCCTTACTGACAGAGGGCACACCTATTTGCCCAACTTTACGTGATTTCTTCTTTCTAGCCATGAATGCTCTACCTTAAAATGAAGTGTGATTTTAACTCACTTTGCTTCGCGGTTCTGCAACAATACGACATCATTGCCAAAATATTCTGCGTTGAGGTGGTCCCGTTCCGCAAGCCAGTCAAATGTGAAGCGGCTAAAGAAGCTTACATGGGTCTGGTCGTTCTTGTAATGCCATTGGGCAAAGCGCTCCTGACTCAAAACGAGTTTAGTCATGATTGCCAACCAACCTCCAGGCTTAAGCAGGCTAAGAAGCAGATTCCATTCCCTGTTGGGTCGATGAAAATGCTCAATAGCTTCCGTACATGTGACGAAGTCGTACTGCATGGAAAGCACACTCTCGTCCGGAAAGTAGAAAGGGTCATACAAACTGACATTGTGCCCCTGACTCTGCAAAATCTTCTGCAACGCTGGGCCGGGACCACAACCAAAATCTAGCCCCGTTGAAGGGGAGGTCAATTTGTCACAAAGTGGGTCACACAAACGTGATAAAAACTGTAAGTAGCCATCATCGGCGACGGAATTTTGATGTAAGTCATATTCGGCTCTTTCGGCGTCAGGAGTTGGTAGACTCGAAGGATCGACAAATACCAACTGACATTGTTCGCAGCGCCAATACATTCGCAGTTTATCGGTATGAAAATGTTGAGTATTCGAGCTGCCGCAGAGTGGACAGAGAAAGAGCTGTGAAGGTTTCATGGCCGCAATTTTAACAGGTCTTAAAAAAGAAAAAAGGCGACAGGCCAGCTGTCACCTTTTAGATATAGAGTGCCGTTTGACACTTCTCCCGTTAGCAGTCCATCCTGAACCTCGGTGCTTTCCGTTTCAATTCGCTTCACTTTTTATTTTTGTTAACGAAGCTATATTTTTTGTTTTCGGTCATCCTGACGCTTTATTGTTCGTCCTTTTGTTCCCATGATAGTAATTAAGGAGCGGCTTGTTGCTTTTATTATTGGTGTCGCTCTAAATCTTCCGTGTTGCGAATCGCATTTCCATTTTGTTTTTCTGCGGCACAGAATACACTAAAAATTTACGTTTACAAGATATTTACATAACAACTTTTTAAAAAAAGTAATCTTTTTTGTACAAATTACGTAGCAGCTTACGAAAATAAAGGGGGAAGAGTGAAATTAAAAGGAACAGGAGCAGGGTGATTGCCTGCTCCTAAAAGGCAGCTTTAGTGCAAACCGCCTAAGTATTTAGACAGGATTTCAATGTCTTTGTCAGTCAGCTTGCTGGCGATGTCTCGCATCATGCCGTTGAGGTCGTTGGCTCGGTCACCAGATCGGAACATTTCCAATTGAGTTTTTAGATACGCTGCGTGTTGACCGCTAATATCTGGGAAGCCAGCTAATCCCATACCGTTTCCTCTAGGTCCATGACATGCGATACAAGCTGTGATGCCACGCTCAAGGTCACCGCCTGTATACAGTGCTTGACCTGCTTCCACTACGTCCTCTGGCGTTGTTCCCGGCTTGGCTTCCTGAGATGCATAATACGCTGCCAAATCGAGAATATCTTGCTCAGAAAGACCTGCGGCCATTCCATTCATGATCGGGTTATTACGGCCTTGGCTGCCCCCGGATTGAGCGGCCAGTTTGAATTCACGTAATTGCTTTGCTAAATAATTAGCATGTTGACCTGCCAGACTAGGCTGAATTGCTACCATACTGTTTCCGTCTGCACCATGACAGGCTGCACAAGTCGCCGACTTAGCCTTGCCAGCTTCGGCATCGCCTTGCGCGGAAACGGAGAATGAAAAACCCAGTGTCATACAACATAGTAAAGCCAATTTTTTCATAGTGCTCTCAATACAATTATTGGTACGAATATTATTTATAGCGGTATTTTACACATTTACGTTCACGATAAAATCATTTCCAGAGAATTCATAGGGATATTTCACACTGCAGCGCCAAAAAATCGACTTAATGATATACTCTGCGCCAACGAATACCCGTACACAGACGAAATCAGGATTTTCAGTGAGCCATTACAGCCATGCTAAGTTTATAACCAGTGCCCCAGACATCCGTCATTTAGACCAGGATGAAGGACTCGAAGTCGCCTTTGCTGGGCGTTCCAATGCTGGGAAATCCAGTGCGTTAAATCGATTAACCCGACAAAAAAACCTCGCCAGAACAAGTAAAACTCCAGGGCGGACTCAGCTCATTAACGTGTTTGAAATGGAACCGGGAAAACGATTGGTGGATTTGCCCGGGTATGGATATGCAAAAGTGCCCTTAGAAATGAAACACAAATGGCAAAAGGCCTTGGGTGAGTATCTGCAAGTTCGAAAAAGTCTGGCGGGCTTGGTTGTGCTGATGGACATACGCCATCCCTTTAAAGATCTCGATCAGCAACTGATCGCTTGGGCTGTGGAACGAAAGCTGCCTGTGCTGGCTCTGTTAACCAAAGCAGATAAACTCAAATCAGGTAAACGTAAAAGCCAGTTGTTAATGGCAAGGGAAGCGTCACTGGCATTCTGTGGTGATGTGACGGTACACGTCTTCTCATCGTTAAATGGTTTGGGCCTAGATCAAGTGGAAAGAGTGCTCGACCAATGGCTAGGTTACACTTCAGGTGACGAACAGCAAGCCTAAGCACTTTGCTTTGCACTGCCGTTACGACGGGTGAACCAAAAAAAAGCCCCAATCGGTGGATTGGGGCCTCAGGACTGAGAGAAAACACATAAAAACCGAAGTAATAGAGTCGTGGCGTTCGCCAAAGTTCAAACAATTTCAAAAATTTTTTTCAGGCATAAAAAAACCCCGGCAAATTGCCGGGGTTAAAGCAAAGGTTTAAATCAATAACCTCTGTACCCTACACCCACTAGTTTAGTTGCTCATTTTTCATTTGCAAGAAAAATATGTAATTTTATTACTGTTTATTTATGTAAATTACATTTGCTCTAGTGGGGTAGACAACTATTTAGTGCGCCTCATCCCAATTTACACCCTCTCCAGCCTCTACAATTAGTGGTACTGACAGTTTGCATGCGGTTTCCATTAATTGAATGATGTCATTCTTATAAACTTCCACCTTTTGTTCTTTTATTTCAAAAATGAGTTCATCGTGAACCTGCATGATCATTCTGACGTCATCGTTATTGAGTGAATCGATCCAGCCGTCTACCGCCAGCATGGCTTGTTTGATAATATCCGCCGCCGTGCCCTGCATGGGTGCGTTAATTGCCGCTCGCTCAGCGCCTTTGCGACGCATACCATTACTGGCGTTGATGTCTGGCAAATATAAACGTCGACCGTAAACCGTGCTTACATAGCCATTCTGCTTTGCTTCTTCCCGAGTTTTTTCCATGTAGTCCAATACTCCAGGATAGCGTTCGAAGTATTTGTCCATGTAGGTTTGTGCTTCATGTCGGGGAATATTTAACTGTCTCGAAAGGCCAAATGCAGACATGCCGTAAATCAACCCAAAGTTTATCGCTTTGGCGCTGCGTCGCTGCTCGCCACTTACTTCGTCCAACGGCACGCCGAAGACTTCCGCGGCAGTCGCTTTGTGTACATCTTTGCCATGTGAAAATGCATCCAATAGTCCGCTGTCTTTGGATAGATGAGCCATGATCCGCAATTCAATCTGAGAATAGTCAGCAGCGACAATTTTATAACCGGGGCTGGCGACGAAGGCTTGGCGAACTTTTCGACCTTCCTGAGTGCGAATCGGGATATTTTGCAGGTTAGGATCTGTCGAAGATAAGCGTCCAGTAGCGGCGATGGCCTGATGATATGAAGTATGAACGCGACCGGTTCTGGGATTAATCATCTTCGGCAATTTATCGGTGTAGGTGCTTTTCAGCTTGGTTAGCCCTCGATACTCCATCAACAGCTTGGGTAACGGATAGTTCAAAGCCAATTCTTGAAGTACTTCCTCTGAGGTGGAGGGCGCGCCTTTGGGAGTCTTCTTTAATACCGGAAGATTTAGCTTGTCGAATAATACTTCTTGTAACTGTTTAGTTGAACTGAGATTAAAGGATTCACCTGCCATTTCATGAACTTGCTTTTCCAACTCCATGATCCGCACCGCAAGGTCCTGACTTTGCTGAGCTAAGATTTGACTGTCGATCAGAACTCCTCGTTGCTCCATTTTTGCCAACACACTGGCTAGAGGGACTTCAATATCAGTGAGAACCTTTGCCAACTCGGTGTGCAATTGCAGTTGTGGCCACAGAACGTTGTGCAGGCGCAATGTAATGTCTGCATCCTCTGCAGCATAAGGGGCGGCTTGTTCTAAAGGAATTTGATTGAAGGTTAGTTGTTTGGCTCCCTTACCTGCGATACTTTCAAAACTGATGGTTTTGTGGCCGAGGTATTGTGCGGATAAACTGTCCATGTCATGGCGGGTCGCGACACTGTTTAGTACATAAGATTCCAACATAGTATCGAAGACGATGCCGTTGAGCGTGATGCCATAATTAGCCAATACATTCTTGTCGTATTTGAGATGTTGCCCCAGTTTTCGGTGACTGTGACTCTCAAGCAACGGCTTGAACTTTTCCAGTACCGCCGCGCGATCGAGTTGTTCTGGTGCGTCGGGATAATCGTGTGCAAGTGGCAGGTAAGCCGCTTCCCCTTCAACCACTGCGAAAGACATTCCCACCAATTCCGCTTCCATATAATTTAGGCTGGTAGTTTCGGTATCAAAAGCAAATAAATCTGCTTTTTCTAATCGTGCAAACCAATCGTCAAGAGCGTCTTGGGTAAGAATAGTGGTGTAAGCTTTGGTATTAACTTGAGCAGCGGTCGTCGACGAGGTCTCGGTTTGTGGGTTACTGGCAATGGCTGCGCTGTCAGGAGCCAAAATGTTGCCCCCGCTGTTAGCTTCTGCGAGCCAACGCTTGAACTCGTACTCTGCGAACAGTTCTGATAATTCTTCATTGTTGGGGTTGGTGGGTACTAACTCACTGGGCGCGACATGCAGGCTACAATCCAACTTAATGGTTGCAAGTTGATAGGATAGCCTCGCTTGCTCTTCATACTCGCTCATTTTCGCTGCCATGGTCTTGGCGCCGCGAAAATCAAGATCGGCAATTCTATCTAGGTTGTTATAAATCGCATCGATGCCACCGATCCCCTGTAGCATGGCCAATGCACTTTTGTCGCCAACACCGGGTACCCCCGGGATATTGTCGACTTTGTCACCTTTGAGTGCGAGAAAATCAATAATCAACTCTGGCGGCACACCAAACTTCTCGATCACTCCGGCCTGGTCTAGGATTTGATTGTTCATGGTGTTAATTAGGATAACGTGCTCGTTCACTAACTGAGCCATATCCTTGTCGCCGGTGCTGATCAAAGTTGCGACGCCTTTTTCCGTCGCTTGACGAGATAAGGTACCAATGACGTCGTCCGCTTCTACGCCTTCTTCAACTATGATAGGCAATCCCATCGCGCGTATGATGGCATGCAGAGGCTCTATCTGACTACGCAACTCTTCAGGCATCGAAGGGCGGTTTGCTTTGTATTCTGGATAGATATCATCCCGAAACGTCTTACCTTTGGCGTCGAAAACAACAGCCATGTGAGTTGGATTGTATTGCTTGACTAAGCTTCGCAACATATTCACCACGCCATAAATTGCCCCGGTGTCTTGACCTTTTGAATTAGTCAGCGGGGGCATGCCATGAAAAGCACGAAACAAATAAGAAGAACCATCCACAAGGATGAAAGGATTTGCTGGGATTGTCGCCATGATTCGGTCTAGTAATGAAAAGCTGAAATCGGCGTACAGAATGCCACAGACATGACCGCGTCGCCACCTTCAAATCTGTGGATAACTCTGTTAAAACTTTTTCTACAGGTACGACTTTTAACGTCGCTAAGAAGCCTAGCAAACGCTCTGAAGCTCAGGTAAATTGTAGGTTCATGCAATCGATGTTAATTCTAGAAACATCAATTAAATGGCTTGCAATCCTGTGGATAACAAACGCAAAGGAGACAGGAAAACACCCTTTCAAGATGAAAGTGTTTTAAACTCATCAGTAAGACTTTAGCGCTGTCTCTTTAAATCGCTCTGATTTTGTTCATTTCAACAGGTTTGAAATGATGTGTCGTACAACGTGTCGACACAGGATGTTGTTTTTTGAGCGATGCTGCTGTATTTGACTGAAATGTTGCCTTCAAGCAATAAGCAGTAGCGTAATGTACCACATCATTTTGCTTTTTAAAGTGACACGATTAAACTTTTTTAGACTCAAAACGCATTAGATTCTGTGCTGAAAAGCATAAGGCAAGTAAACAAAAGGGTAGGAGACAGTATGAAGAAAAAAATTGCAATAATACTCAGTGGATGCGGCGTCTATGATGGGGCAGAAATTCACGAGTCAGTGCTTACTATGCTTGCAGTTCTTGAGAATGGAGGGCAGTTCAAGTGTTTTGCACCTGATATAACCCAGTACCACGTGATCAATCACTTAAATGGCGAAGTCATCGACCAAAACCGCAATGTGTTGCAGGAATCGGCACGGATTGCTCGAGGCGACATTCAGCCGCTCAGTGATTTGAAAGTTGATGACTTCGATGCTCTGATTTTGCCCGGAGGCTTCGGAGCTGCAAAAAATCTGTGTAACTTTGCTTTTGAAGGGAGTGCCATGGACGTTGAACCTAGTGTGCTATCGGTGTGCAAAGCTTTTGCACAAGCGGGCAAGGTAGCTGGTTACGCTTGTATTGCTCCAGTCATCATGGCTAAGGTCTATCCTGCCGGTGTGGAACTCACCATTGGTAATGATCCTCAAACTGCCCAAGCTGTTTCTGAAATGGGCGCAAGCCACGCAGAAGCGAAAGTTGATCAAGTCGTTATCGATCAATCTAACAAGGTCGTGAGTACACCAGCCTATATGCTGGCAAACAACCTATTGGAAGCGAAGTCCAGTATCAATGCCATGGTAAGTGCAGTGTTTAAACTTTTGGATTAATGGGCTTGGGTTGAGGCAAGGATGCAAGTCTGTTTAAATGCAACTGCATTTTTACGCGTTACAAGATGGGTTCATGCAAGATCAGGTTAAAGATATTTCGGTGGCAGAAAAGACTCCCTATCACCATGGACGTTTGCGCCAAGCTCTGTTGGAGGAGGCGTTGAACTGCGTGCGACAGCATGGCGCAGAAAACTTGAGTTTGCGCTCCTTAGCCAAAACGATTGGGGTTTCTCAAGCTGCGCCATATCGACATTTCGCGGACAAGAATGCACTGTTAACTGCGCTGGCCAATGAGGGCTTTAATTGTTTGGCAAGCAAAATGAAACAGGCAATGGGGGATATCAACGCTGATCCCGTAGGAGCGTTGCGACGAGGGGGCAAAGCGTACTTAGCTTTCGCCGAATTACAACCTGAAACCTATCGACTAATGTACAGTGCACCCAAGCCCGAATCGACCGAAAAAGAAGTTCAGTTTTGTCACCTAGAGGCCTTCAAACTATTGGAACAAACGGTGGATGCCGGATTAAAAAGCGGTCTGTTTAAGCAGCAGAACAAGGGTTCTATCGTTTTAGCCAGTTGGAGTTTAGTGCATGGTTTTGCCCAGTTGATCATCGATGGAGTGGTGGATTCTAAACAACTGAATATTGAAACTGCTTTCGACGGTATCTGCACCGTTGTCAACGACGGAATTGTCTCCTTTCAACCGTGATTTAAGAGTTCGGGCAACAGGATTTGTGACCAGAGTGACTCGCCAAGTGATGCTCTGAAAAATCCCATATGGCCAATACGACTGAGTCCTAATTCTTTGGGGTTAACCATTTTTAACTGCTTTTCATCACTGCCAAACAATTCGAATAAATCTTGCAAGTTCTGCTCTGATAACATTTCGTCATCATAAAACCCAATACTGGTTAGCGGAACTTTGCTTGCTTCGAACTTCCTTGCCACATGTTCGTCTTCGACTCCTACGCAATAGTCAGGGTGTGAACACCACAAGCGCCACTGTGACATAATGGAACTAGGCAAATCGCCTACCATGCCAAACTTACTTCCGGGATAATAACCATAAATTTTCTGCGAAATAGGCACCAGCAAGTTCCAAAACCACCAGATTTTGCGTCGGATAGGAGGCGCATTTTTCTTCCAGTAACCAGTCCCGCAAGCAAAGGTAATTATCTTATTTACTTCGGATATACGTGTTACAAGCGGATGTATTTGCCCACCAAGACTGTGGCCGATCCAATAGACTGGACCGGGTTGCTTTTGCTCCATGACGTAATCTAGCATCGTTGATGCATCCAAGGTCGCCCAATCAATGATTGAATGACGATAATCCGTCAATTCAGCGTGTTTCGACTCTCCTATTGCACGAAAGTCAAAGGTAAAGGCGTCAAATCCCTGCAGGGCAAGCCACTGGGCAAATCCTTGGTAATATGATTGTGGTGTACCCATCGCGCAAGCAACTACTACCGTTCCTTTTGTAGGACGACTAGGTAAGAAATGATAGGCACAAATGGGGTGCTGGTCAGGGGCATTTAGCAGGATTCTTTGCTTCATTTGGGCAGCATATTCCGCAAATGTAATCGCTGTCAACATTGTGAGGGTTGGCTTTGCCGGTGGGCTACTGGTATTCTCATAACTGATTTAGGGTAAATTAGTGATTAAATTAGACTATTTTACAATTAGCCCTTTTGATTTGCGTATTTGCAGATAATAATTAGGCCAGCTTAAAAACTATTACACCCCGTCGGGAAATTAGCGTAATGCCATTTACAAACGACTATTGGTCGCAAGCTATCATTGGAACCCTTTCGTTATGATGCAGTACCGCACCATCATTCGAATTCTGGGCTTGCTTGTTGCTATGTTCAGTTCAACCATGATTTTCCCTGCGCTGATCTCGCTGATATTCCAAGATGGCAGTGGCTTGCCGTTCTTATTAGCATTTTTTCTTATTTTGTTTACTGGTTTGGCTTTCTGGTACCCAAATAGGCGTTACCGGCGTGATTTGCGCGCCAAAGAAGGATTCTTAATTGTTGTGCTGTTTTGGGCGGTTTTGGCGAGTTTCGGTGCACTTCCCTTTCTGCTGCTTGAGCAGCCACAAATGTCCATCACAGACGCCTTTTTCGAATCTTTTTCTGGGCTGACAACTACCGGTGCAACGGTCATTGAGGGAATCGAATACTTACCTAAATCAGTACAGTTTTATCGCCAGCAACTACAATGGTTAGGTGGTATGGGGATCATCGTTTTGGCGGTGGCCATCTTGCCTATTTTAGGCGTTGGTGGGATGCAGTTGTACCGAGCAGAGACCCCCGGCCCAGTTAAAGATTCAAAAATGACTCCCCGCATTGCCGACACGGCAAAGCACCTTTGGTATATCTATTTGGCATTAACCACCAGTTGCACTTTTGCCTACTGGATGGCAGGAATGAATTGGTTTGACGCAATCTGCCATGCATTCTCTACTATCGCCATTGGAGGGTTTTCTACTTACGATGCCAGCCTCGGGCATTTCAATAGTCCCGTTATAAACCTAGTTTGTGTGGTGTTCTTGTGGATTGCGGCGCTCAATTTCGCTTTGCATTACGCCGCAGTGACGGGACGAAGTCTCAAAGGTTACTTTTACGATCCGGAATTGCGTGCGTTCTTTGTGATCCAAGCGGCCTTGGTTATCGTCTGCTTTTTGGTTTTGGTTCAGCACAATCGTTACGACACTGCTGAAGGTGCATTTGATCAAGCTCTTTTCCAAGCGGTTTCCATCAGCACGACCGCGGGTTTTGCGACAACGGACTTTGCAAACTGGCCTGTATTTCTACCCATCTTATTGATTTTTTCTAGTTTCATTGGTGGCTGTGCCGGATCCACCGGAGGCGGACTAAAAGTCATTCGTGTTTTGCTTTTGTATTTGCAGGGTAAGCGCGAGGTAGAAAGGTTGATCCATCCTAAGGCTGTCTATTCGGTAAAGCTGGGTGACCGAGCCATGCCCGACAAAGTGGTTGAAGCGGTATGGGGCTTTTTCTCTGCTTACGCGATGATATTCGTCATAATAATGATTGGCTTAATCGCTACCGGTATGGACAACATCACAGCGTTTTCTGCAACCGCAGCCACTCTCAATAACCTCGGCCCTGGACTAGGGGATGTGGCCGGAACTTTTGCCGATGTGAGCGATCCGGGAAAGTGGTTGCTGGTCATTGCTATGCTATTTGGGCGGCTAGAAATCTTTTCTTTGTTGGTATTGTTCTCACCAACATTTTGGCGCAGCTGAAAGATTGTGTGCAAAGAGGAAAGTCAGCGACTTAAGCTACGCTAGGTCAGTCGAATGCTTGTGTCGGTATGAGTAGCTCTATGCGGAATAGCAGGATTTGCTACGCTACCGATGTGGCATAGAAATAGAAGTGGCGCGCGAACGCGCCACAATTTATCAGAAAAAGGCGGCCATTGCGTACGCCGTTTTATCAAACATCAGAGGTTGTGCTTCCTCAAGTTCCAGATTAGCTTTGTTTGCTGTGGTAACAACCCGTGTGCGATATTCTTTTTGATTGGTCGCTTCGCTGTAGGTTTGAGTTGTAGCCCCATCGTCAGATATTTTGGTGTCAACTTTCGAATCTCGTCTGACTATCACGCCTTTTCGCGCCCGCTCCTTAATCTGAATATCAGCTACCAGAAGGAATGTAACGTCTTTAACAAAGGCATTGGCTGCTGTAGAAACTAAACCACCAATGATACCCCCAGCGGCAGCTTGTCGATAGTCTCCACCGGTAGCGTAGCCAACTGCGGCACCCGCTGCTACGCCTTCGTATCCCGTTCTCAGATAGTTTTCAGCTGCGGATGGCGATGCTTTTTCCAAATTGCGCACAAACACACTCATGCTGTACTGCGCATCCTCGGGACTGTCTACTATGGTATAACCATTTCCGCTGGTTTCTATCTGGGTTGTCAGCGCTTGTCTAAATGCGTTTCGATCAAATTCCATTACCGCAGAGCGAACTTCTAAATAAATTTTGCGTTTTTCAGGCGCGACCGGATCAACGAATATAGAAGTACTTAGCTTGGTTTGAACATCCAAATCTTTCTTTGCAATAGAGGTATGCACGGCAGCACAGCCGGACAGCATAAGGGCAAAAAAAGCAGTAAAGAGCAGTTTAAGTTGATGGTTCCTTTGCATCATTGTTAGTTACCTTTTGTTAGGTTGGTTGATAATGACTGCTGCGACAGCGTATCTGCAGAATTTAGTAATAGTAGCGACCATAGTATCGATAGTAGTATCGACAATTCCGATATTCGGTCCAGTTATAGCGAAGCAAATCTCGGCAGGTGTATCCTGGCTTCCAATTTTGCCCATTGTACTCGGATGGTTTTACATTTTTTTCAAGCATACTTTTGATGTACGCATCCACTTCTTCAGGCTTTTCGGCCAAGAACGGTTTGGACATGACTTCTTGATTGAGTTGAGCTTGCATCTTCGCTAACTCATCTTCTTCACTGTCCTGCATTGAATACACGACTTGAGAGACAAAGCAGATCGATAGGGCCGCTAGAGCTGAGGCGAATTGGACTATCTTACGAGGGGTGAACGTTAAGCAGCTCATTACTTTTCTCCTTAAAAGAGTGACAATGTCAACGATCTTTAAACTGCTTGATCAAAATACAATCTAGTACAAATATTGGTCGAAATAAACCCTTTTATTGAGTTGGTAAACACTCGCGGGCGAGGATGGCTCCCGCCCGCATGTTAACTTGTCTAATAACGCACATGTCTAGCCAAGCAATTTGCCAACGCCCTGCATCAGCAACTCTTTGGCTTGCTGCCCTTGCTCTGTGTCCAAATAGGCTTTAGCTTGTTCCACATACTGCATGATCATCTCAGGTTTTAGACCTAATGCTTCGAATTGCTTTTTCACATCGTTAATGGCTTTAAGGGACTCATTATACTCGGCCGCTTTATCCAGCAGACCACCCAAACCACCTTCACTACTCATTTTGCTGACATCGGGTGCGGCTTTGAGTAAGTCTCCTAAGCCAGGTAGAGTTTCTGAAAGTTGTCCAAATTGTTCACTCGACAAATTGTCCTTTGCATAGTTGAAAATAGCTCCAAGACCACCTTGCGCTTGGCCAGTATTGACACCCAGTTTTTCACTTATCTGACTAACCATATCCGTCACGTTTGGTTTGACTTCCTGAACCTCCTCGCCCATTCCAAACAAGCTTTTCAAGGAGTCCAACCAACCTTCAGCGTGGGATTGAGTTGAAAACAGCAGACTGGTGGCCAGCATAATAGATGCAAATTTCTTCATTTTTCTCTCCATGGATAAGGGCAGTGCTACAACCGCTTACATTGACAAAACTGGGTTATCGTTCTGATCTAGTATACCTATAAAAGCGGCAACACCTATTCGAAAGTGCAACTAACCAAAGAAAAACGCGCTGGGTTGGAACAGTTTTTCTACGTCTGAAATGAACTTTTTATCCACCAAAAACAAAATGACGTGGTCGTTCGCTTCAATTTTGGTTGAGCTGTGAGCGATGATGACTTCGTCTTCACGAACAATCGCACCGATAGTCGTACCCGGCGGTAACTTGATATTACGAATTTCCCGTCCCACTACTTTGGAGGTGTGCTCATCGCCGTGGGCAATGGCCTCAATGGCCTCAGCGGCACCGCGACGCAATGAGTACACATTGACGATATCGCCCCGGCGCACATGAGTGAGTAGGGCAGAAATAGTGGCTTGTTGGGGTGAAAATGCAATGTCAATTTCGCCGCCTTGCACAAGATCAACATAGGCACTGCGCTGAATCAATACCATGGCTTTTTGTGCGCCAAGACGTTTAGCCAGCATAGCTGACATAATATTGGCTTCGTCGTCATTGGTGACCGCGATAAAGGCGTCTACTTGCTGCACATTTTCTTCGGTCAAAAGTTCGTGATCTGAAGCATCTCCGCAAAAGACTATGGTTTTGTCTAGGTGTGCAGAGAGATATTTAGCACGTTCTTGGGAATACTCAATAAGTTTGACGTTGTGGTTGTGTTCGAGGCGTTTTGCTAGTCCTGCGCCAATTAAACCACCGCCGGCAATCATTATTCGCTTGTAGCTCGATTCCAGTTTCTGCAATTCGCTCATTACTGCACGAATGTGTTTTGTGGCAGCGATGAAGAACACTTCATCATCGGCTTCAATGACTGTGGTACCTAAAGGTCGAATGGGACGCCCGCGGCGGTAAATCGCAGCAACACGGGTATCCACGTTGGGCATGTGTTCTTTAAGTGCTGACAAAGCATGACCCACTAGCAACCCACCGTAGTATGCTTTTACCGCCACTAAACTGGCTTTACCATCGGCAAACTCGACGACTTGTAAGGCCCCAGGATAATCGATAAGGCGTTTAATGGCTTTGGTAACGAGTTGCTCTGGTGCAATCAGGTGATCGACGGGAATATCTTGATGGTGGAACAGTTTTTCTTGATAGATGATGTACTGTTCTGAACGTACCCGCGCAATCTTAGTGGGGGTATTGAACAAGCTATGGGCTACTTGACACGCCATCATGTTGCTTTCATCACTGTTGGTCACGGCGATAAGCATATCCGCATCCTGTGCCCCGGCTTTGTCGAGTACATCAGGATGAGAACCAACACCATGCACGACTCGCAAATCGAGTCGGTCTTGCAATTGACGGAGGGTTTCGGCATCGGAATCAATGACCGTTATCTCATTTTTCTCCCCAACCAGGTTTTCTGCTAGAGTGCCGCCCACTTGTCCGGCGCCTAAGATAATGATTTTCATTGCTTTGTGAGATTCACAGTTGGTTTAATGTGCTGCTAAGACTTTAGCAGTCTCGCATAATAGAAACCATCCATTTGTTGCTCGCCAGGCAAAATTTGTCTGCCAATGGAATCTGTTGGTGCAGTTTCATCTAAGGGGACCATTGTTGCATTTGGTGTTCGCTGCAAAAATGCCTCAATTTGGCGCTGGTTCTCATCAGGCAAGATTGAACAGGTCGCGTACAAGAGTGTCCCACCGCATTTGAGTAGCGGCCAAATGCTGTCCAATATCTCACTCTGCAGTGTGACTAGATTTTTAATATCTGCAGCTTTTCTCAGCCAACGAATGTCCGGGTGACGTCGAATCACTCCCGTCGCAGAGCAAGGTGCGTCCAATAATATTCGGTCAAACAACAGCCCATCCCACCAGTCATTGGGAGCACTGGCATCCCCAACCAATAATTGTGCTTGGAGATCTAATCGCTGTAAATTTTCACTTACTCTGTCTAAACGAGCTTGGTCGATATCCAAAGCCACACATTGCTGCACATCAGGTTGCCGCTCGAGAATATGGCAGGTTTTGCCACCTGGGGCGGCGCAACAGTCCAAAATACGCTCACCCGCTTGCGCCCCCAAATAGTACGCGGCTAACTGTGCGGCACCATCTTGCACTGCAAACCAGCCTTCATCAAAGCCGGGCAGTCGGGTGATGTCATAACCCTTTGTCAGCACTAAGCCATCTGGATGGTGCTCTGATAACTGCGCTTCTATGTCATTCTCTTGCAAATGTTGTAGATACTCTTGGGTACTGAGCTTCCGCTGATTAACCCTCAACCAAATGGGTGGGCGAGTCTGCATTTGAGTGATTAAAGAATCAATATTCTGCTTGTGGTGTTCCCGTAAACTATTGAATAGCCATTTAGGTAACCCAGAAGCAATTTGAGGATCTTCAATCTCTTGTTCAGATAGCGACTGGCGAATAAAGTTGCGTAATATCGCGTTAACCAAGCCTTTCAACCCCTCGCATTTCAATGGCCTGGTTGCAGCAACGGTTTCTGAGACCGCCGCATGTTGAGAAACACGGCTAAAGGCGATTTGATACAAGCCCAACAAAATCAAGTGTTCAACAATTTTTTGTTGTTTCTTAAGCGGCTTGTTCAGCAATTTGCGCAACCAACTCTGCAATAAAGGTAGATTGCGTAACACGCCATAAATCATCTCTTGCATCCAAGCTCGATCTTTTTCTGGATACTGTGCTTGAGTTTGTGGCAGGCAATCGCGTGCCGATTGCCCTTGCTCTAAGATTTGAAATAGGACTTTAGCGGCGTCGGCTCTGAGTCGCGCGCTTTGACTTGGGACACGATTGGATGGCTTCACGATAAGATGCTGCCGACGGTAAACCACTCTTTACGGGCATTCAAGACATCGGCAAACGGCATGGCCTTTTTACCGGGAATTTGAATGCTATGTAGTCTTATTGCACCATTTCCCGTTGCGACCAACAATCCTAGTTTATCCGCTGCAAGAATTTGACCGGGGGCACCTTTGGACTGCGAATCATCAAGGGTTGATTGCCACACTTTGATGGCATGGGTTTGTTGACTATCATGCAACTCAAAAAAAGCCACTGGCCATGGATTAAAGGCTCGCACGTTTCGTTCCAATTGTTGCGCATCCAATGACCAATCAATTTTCGCTTCTTCTTTGCTCAGTTTGTGAGCATAATTTGCTTGCCCATCATCTTGTTTTTCGGGCTGAACCGAATCTAGCGAGTGCAAAGCCTCTAGTAGTGTCTGAGGTCCTATCTCCGCCAACTTGTTATACAAACTGGCGCTGGTCTCTGTGGCACTGATGGGCACTGACGCTTTGAGGATCATATCTCCGGTATCCAGCCCGACATCCATCTGCATGACGGTTACCCCAGTGACTTCATCCCCGGCCCATATGGCTCGCTGGATAGGGGCTGCGCCTCTCCATCTGGGTAATAGCGAACCATGGACATTAAGACAACCATATTTGGGTGTATTGAGTACCACTTCAGGTAAAATTAATCCGTAGGCGACGACCACCATCACATCGGCGTTTAGGTCAGCAAGCTCCTGTTGGGCTTCCTGTTGACGCAAACTAACGGGCTGAAACACGGCAATACCGTGCTCAAGGGCGAGCTGTTTAACCGGGCTTGCTTGCAGCTTTTTGCCCCGTCCTGCGGGTCGGTCGGGCTGCGAATAGACCGCAATAACGTTATGTTCACTGTCCAGCAATGCTTGTAGATGCTGCGCAGCAAAATCCGGCGTACCGGCAAAGACAATATTTAGAGGCTGACTCAAAGTCGTTCCTTACACTCTCGCGGCTAAGCGGGCTTCTTTTTCTAACTTACTGCGGATACGTTGGCGCTTGAGCGGCGATAAATAATCTACAAATAACTTGCCTTGCAAATGGTCAAGCTCATGTTGGATACAAACAGCCAGCAAACCGTCGGCCTCAAGTTTAAATGGCTTTCCGTCTTTATCTAGCGCCTCAACCACAATATGCTCGGCGCGTTCCACCTTGGCATAATTGTTGGGCACGGAAAGACACCCTTCTTCACTGATGGTTTTGCCGTCCATTTGCACTATTATGGGGTTAATAAATACTCTGGGTTCGTCTTGGTTTTCTGACACATCCATCACGACAACGCGCTTGTGCACATTGACCTGAGTGGCCGCCAAGCCGATCCCTTTTTCGTCTTTCATGGTCTCAAACATGTCTTCCACCAGTTGTTTTATACTGGCGTCGACTTGTTCAACGGGGGAGGCGACTGTACGGAGTCGCTCATCAGGAAATCGTAATACGTCTAATATGGCCATGTTGTTCTTCAGCTACACTATACTCAACTAAGGTAACGCTGGATTTTAAATTAAAATCTGTACCTTAGGTCAGTATTAATTACTATACGGTTCAATAAAATGGGCTATTGATTGATCTTTGGGGCTATTCTAGCCTAAATCAAGGTAAAGTTCGATCAAGCTTTATACCGAGCAGGTCGATAGACTAAACACTGGGATCAGTGTTAAAGAGGAAGGCATGGGTAAAATTTTAACTAGGGTCTTGTGCATATTGGTATTCTTGCCACTCATCACCTTGGCAGACGTCATTAATGTGAAAGACACCGCTCCACAAGTGTATGTTGTGAAAAAAGGCGACACACTGTGGGATATTTCAAGTATGTACCTAGACAAACCTTGGCTGTGGCCAGAGCTTTGGCGTAACAATGTGCATATCACCAATCCCCATCTGATTTATCCCGGAGATGAGTTGCGTTTGCGTTACAATTCCCAAGGCGAGCCCGTACTGGAAGTTGTACGGGAAGAGCCAAAGACCGAAATTATCCTTTCTCCGCAAGGGAAAATGGAGCGCAAACAACCTCAACCTATCCCTGCTTTGCCCTGGTCGGTCATCCAACCTTACATTGATAATGGCAGCATAATAAATGAAGAAGCATTTGAGAGCTTACCTCATTTATTGGGTAACCAAGACGGTGCGGTGCGCTTTGCAAGCGGTGACGTTGTGCTCAGTCGCAGTGTAGATGACGAACAACAGTCTTACATGGTTGTGCGAAAACAGGATGAAATTGTCGATCAGTATGACAACGTATTAGGGATACAAATTCGTCATATTGCCGATGCCACGCCGATGCCTACCGATTTGAAGGATCAAATTTTAGTGCAGGTGAATGACGCGAACCTAGAAGCAAAGCGTGGCGACAAATTGATGCCGATGCCTGACACCACACCTCAAGGCTTGCAGCTTCAAGGTGCTACTCGGCAACGTGGCCAGATAGTTGGCAGCATGGAGCAGCATCAGTTGCTGGGTAAATACGATGTGGTGATTTTAGATCTCGGCGAGCGCGATGTGAAACCCGGCATGGTATTTGGTATCTACCTGCAAGGCCCGACCATACAAGATAGTGATGATCCCAAATATGATCATGAGTCAAGCTTGCTGAGAAACACCTTTGAAGGCGCTGATGAAGTTCAGCAACCTGCAATGAAGATGGGAGAAGCAGTGGTTTTTCGAGTGTTTGAAAAGGCCAGTTACGCTCTGATTACCCGCTCAACAAAAGTCATTAAACAGGGAGCGATTGTCGCGAAACCCTAATACAACCAAGGCAGGACTATGGCACAGGACGTGCGCAATTCCCTTAATCAATCTCCTAAACCTCGTTCAACAGGTCAACCTGACCTGCTGCATTCGGTTTATCTGATATTAAGTCAGGTACCTCGCTTCGGGGTACAGAGCTTGAACCTCATCTGTGAAAAATATTCAATCTCACCTGTTAGTATTGTTGACATGAATACGGCGGAATTAACCGATTTGGGCTTCGACCAACAGCAAAGACAAGCCATTCTGTATCCTAATTCGCGGATACTTGAGCGTGCGAAATTGTGGCTAGACGCTGGTTCTAAGCGACATTGCGTGCATCTAGAGTCTCCAGATTATCCTTGGCTTCTCAAGGAGATAAGTAGCCCACCAATGATCTTTTTTGCCGAAGGAAGCTTCAGTGCTTTGGATAAACCGCAATTGTCTATTGTAGGCAGTCGCACGCCGACACATTCGGGTCGGCAAGCCGCACAGGATATGGCGACCCGAGTCAGTCAATGTGGGTGGGGAATTACAAGTGGACTTGCTAGGGGTATCGACACCTTTGCCCATCGAGGTGCGCTTGAGGCAGGGGGAAGCACGACCGCAGTACTTGGCAGCGGTTTAGATTGTGTCTATCCCAAATCAAATGTTCCCCTTGCTGAGCAAATTCTTGATTCAGGCGGCTTATTATTGTCGGAGTTCTTGCCTGGCACACCTCCTCGTGCCGAACACTTTCCCCGTCGAAATCGAATTGTCAGTGGATTGTCTCATGGAGTTTTGATTGTTGAAGCCGCACTCAAAAGCGGCTCTCTGATTACGGCGCGATATGCATTGGAACAAAATAGAGATGTATTCGCCATGCCAGGCAATATCCACAACCCTCTGAGTGCAGGCTGTCATTTTTTGATCAAACATGGTGCTAAGCTCGTAGAATCTATTAATGATATATTCGAGGAATTTCAGAACGTTAATTCTTTGTCCTCATGTAACTCGGCAAATGAGACAAAAAAAAGTCCAGATCAAAGCTTGGCAACGGCTCAATTGTTAGATAGTGTAGACTTTGACGTGACGACTATGGACGTCATATTGCAGCGCACTGAGTTGCCCATTGAAGTAGTATTGGCGCAGTTACTCGATTTCGAGTTGCGTGGTTTAGTAGCTCCCGTTTCCGGAGGCTACGTCAAATTGAGGGGAAAATAACATGTTTGATATCCTCATGTATCTGTTCGAAAACTTTATCCACAGTGAAACCGAAATTCGCGTTGACCAAGATGAGCTGACGGAAGAGCTTGTGCGCGCTGGTTTCCATCACGATGAAATCTACAAAGCACTGTCGTGGTTGGAGAAGTTAGCTGCTCTGCAAGAGACCGATATTCACCCCTATCTGGTAAAATCTGATAGCACCTTAGTGACTCGGATTTACACCCATGAAGAGGAAATGCGGCTAGACGTGGAATGTCGCGGCTTTTTGATGTTTCTAGAACAAATTAACGTTTTAGATTCGTCCACTCGTGAGATGGTCATTGACAGGGTGATGGAGATAGACTCCAAAGAATTTTGTCTCGAAGACTTAAAGTGGGTAGTGCTTATGGTGCTGTTCAATGTACCAGGAAAAGAAAATGCCTATGCTCAGATGGAAGACCTGTTGTTTGAGGAACCTGAAGGTCCCTTGCACTGAAACCGTCTTTCAACACGGGAGTTGGATTGCGGTTCAACTCCCATTGGGTGCGCCTAAATGAGTAAGATTGATCATTCTCTTTTTGCTGCTCATGAACATGCATTGGAAGAACAATTTGGAGCCTGCCCTGATTGCGGTGCTAAGCTTCACATTCGCAGCAGCAAATCGGGCCCTTTCCTCGGCTGTTCTCAGTATCCAAAATGTCATTTTAGCAAGCCCCTTCACGACAATCATACAACCCAACTCAAGGTGATAGATGGTTCGGAATGCCCCGAATGTGGAGCACCCATGGCCATCAAAAAAGGTCGCTATGGATTGTTTATCGGTTGCACCCAATTCCCTGAATGCCATCACATTGAGACTGCGAAGAAGCAGGACAGTACTCATTTAACCTGCCCAGCTTGCGACGAAGGGCAACTGATAAAACGCACCAACAAATTTGGTAAATCTTTTTATGCGTGTGATGGTTATCCGAAGTGCAAGTATGCCGTAAATCATCCCCCTCGCGCCGTTTCATGTCCCAATTGCCATTGGCCGATTATGCTGGAAATGAAAAAATCGGGCGTGGCTTACTTGGTATGTCCTCAAAAGAAGTGCGGCCATAAACTAGAGCAATAGTGGCGACTTCCGACACGGTGCTTTTAAGTCGAACCATGATGATCTACACTTTGCAGCCAATTAAACCATTGCGAAAGTGAATGTTCTGCACTCCTTCGGACAACTCAGTCAAACATGCCTTCTTGGCTGGCGATGTTATTGCCTACCCGACAGAAGCGGTATTTGGTTTAGGATGTGACCCCACCAATGAGTCGGCGATCGAAAAGGTGTTGGCATTAAAAAATCGACCTGCTTCAAAAGGATTAATACTGGTTGCGAGTCAGTGGCCACAGCTGAGTCCTTATGTTGATTTTGATGGGATCCCGAAAAACATGTTGCCGACAATCCTAAATAGCTGGCCTGGACCAAACACTTGGTTGTTGCCGAAGTCAAAGCGGGTAAGCTCGTTACTGAGCGGAGATTCGGACTCAATCGCGGTTAGAGTTTCTGCGTTTTCAACGGTCAAGGAACTTTGCCAAACTCTTGAAAGTGCAATTGTATCAACCAGTGCAAACCTTGCCGGTCAATCTCCAGCAAGAACAGCCGAACAAGTTCGTTGTCAATTCGGAGACAACCTACTGTGCATAAATATGCCAGTGGGCAACAGCGAGAATCCAAGTCAAATTCGTAATGGTCTTACCGGCGAAATTATAAGAGCAAACTAATCATGTCTAATTCCAACCCACCCGACATCAATGCAGTAAAAACTTTCTTGCTCAAGTTGCAAGACGATATTTGTCAAACACTTGAGCTTGCGGATGGTAAGGGCAGTTTCAAAGAAGATCAGTGGCAAAGAGAAGAAGGGGGCGGTGGACGCACTAGAGTGTTGACCAATGGCCAGGTAATCGAGCAAGGTGGTGTGAATTTCTCCCATGTTTATGGCGGCCAATTACCCCATTCTGCAACTGCAGCTCGTCCAGAATTAGCGGGTAGAAGCTTTCAAGCAATGGGCGTGTCATTGGTTATTCATCCTCACAACCCTTACGTGCCGACGAGCCATGCCAATGTTCGATTTTTCCAAGCAGAAAAGCCTGGGGAAGAACCTGTGTGGTGGTTTGGTGGAGGATTCGACCTGACGCCTTTTTACCCTTTTATGGAAGATGTACAACATTGGCATTCTGTGGCGAATAAGTTGTGTACGCCTTTTGGTGAAGATGTCTATTCGAAATACAAAAAATGGTGTGATGACTATTTTTATCTAAAGCATCGAAACGAAACCCGTGGGGTAGGAGGGTTGTTCTTCGATGACTTAAACAGCCCGGATTTCAATACCAGCTTTGCCTTTATGCAGGCCGTTGGCAATGGATACTTAGACGCCTACATCCCAATTATTGAACGCAGAAAAGATTGTCCTTACGCAGAACGTGAGCGCCAGTTTCAATTGTATCGTCGTGGACGATACGTGGAATTCAACTTGGTTTACGACCGTGGCACCTTGTTTGGTTTACAAACTGGTGGGCGTACCGAATCCATTTTAATGTCGATGCCACCACTTGCGCGCTGGGAATATTGTTTTAAACCCCAATCAAACACACCGGAAGCGCGCTTAACAGAAGATTTCTTGAAACCCAAAGATTGGTTAAATCTGTCAACCGGCGATGGTGAATAAATGATGAGGTTGGCTGTCTTTGGAAATCCCATTGCGCAAAGTAAATCACCACAGATTCATAGAGACTTCGCAAAACAACTCAAGATTGCCATTGAATACGACAAGTACTTGGCACCCATTGACAATTTTAGCGGTAGTTTGCAGAAGTTTTTTGAAGATCCAATGGCAAAAGGTTGCAATGTGACGGTGCCATTTAAGCAGCAGGCTGCAAAATGGGTTAATGAATTGTCCGAGAGAGCTAGACTAGCAGACGCAGTCAACACAATCATACGGACTCAATCTGGGAAATATATTGGCGATAACACCGATGGCATTGGCTTAGTAAATGATCTCAAGGCAAACGGAGTCAAGCTAGAGAATACAAGATTATTGTTGCTCGGCGCTGGTGGCGCAGCGCGCGGTGTCATTAAGCCCCTGTTAGATCAAGGTGTGCAGAGGATAACGGTTGCTAACCGCACTGCAACAAAGGCATTGGAGCTAATCACTCTATTTGCCGACGATCGCTTGCAACCTAGGTCATTGGAGCACCTAGGCGAGCAACATGATCAATACGACCTGATCATAAACTCCACCTCTGCGAGTTTGAGTAATGAACTGCCCATCCTACCTGACTCAATCTATTCAGGTGTCCAAGCAGTCTACGATATGGTCTATGGAGATCACCCCACGGTGTTTATGCAGCACGCGAAGAGGCTCGGGGTGCAGCAGCAAATTGATGGCTTAGGTATGTTGGTTCAACAAGCAGCTGAGAGTTTCTTTTTATGGACTGGCCAGCGTCCCGAAACCGACTCGTTAATCATGGCTATGAGGAATCCATCATGAATCAGCAAATTCAAATTCAAGATGGATTTGAGCTGCATTCAAACCAGCAAGACTTGATAATCACTGCGTATGACGGTGGAATGCAAATTACGTGTGTCATTGGAGACGTCGAAATTGACCCGCAAGCGTTCTACTTGCAGGCCCAATTTGATTTAGAAGACAGATTGGTGGAGCTGATCAGAGATGAAGCTTATGATACGCAGGGCGTATTGTACCTAAGTGCTCGGTCACTGTGAGCTTTGCTCTGCCAAGTGTTCATCTTTAGTGACTAGATAATTGTCCGCAGAGATTTTTAAAAAGGCCATTTCTGCTTCATTTAATCTTCTGGCTTGTTTTGCCGGACTGCCTACATATAAATAACCGCTTGCTAACCTTTTATTAGGTGGCACCAGACAACCTGCTCCTACAAATACATCGTCTTCTACAATTGCTCCATCCATGATAATGGCACCCATGCCCACCAATATGCGATTTCCAAGAGTGCATCCATGTAACATACATTTATGACCGATGGTCACATCATCGCCAATCACCAAAGGATATCCATTAGGATTGGAGTCGCTCACTCGAGTGACGTGTAAAACCGTCCCATCTTGTATATTGGTGCGATTGCCAATGCGCATGGAATTGACATCACCGCGAGCTGCAACAAACGGCCAGAAGCTGACATCGTCACCACAACGGATATCGCCAACCAATACACAACTGTCATCTATATAACAACGTTCACCAAAAGAAGGGGTGATGCCTTTAAAGGGCCTAATGGACAAAACAATAACTCCTAACACGTTTAATTCCTCTATCATAACGCTGTTTCTTCATTCAGATAAGCCACTTAATCACCAGATTGATGGAATACTGCGCAAACAAACAAAAATTAAGAATTATCCCTTGATCTTCATTATTGGGTCTGTAAAATGCGCGCTCGCTTCGGGGCAAACTTAAAAGAATGTCCATTCACAAAGACCGTTTAGCGGAATTTGTGACACAGCTGTAAAGCAAGTGTGAAGCGGGATGGCGGCAAGTTGGTGATTTGAAATTTTTCGCAAAAAGCCAAATAAAATTGTTGACATCAAACCTAAGGCGTGTAGAATTCGCGTCCCGCTTGAGAGAGACTCTCAAGTCGCTCAAAAGAGCACTGTTCTTTAACAATTGATAACAAGACAATCTGTGTGGGCACTCGACTAAAAGAGTGTCAACCAAAAAAGTTCATATTTCGATATTTAATTGAAGAGTTTGATCATGGCTCAGATTGAACGCTGGCGGCAGGCCTAACACATGCAAGTCGAACGGTAGCAGAAAGAAGCTTGCTTCTTTGCTGACGAGTGGCGGACGGGTGAGTAATGCTTGGGAACTTGCCTTTGGGAGGGGGATAACAGTTGGAAACGACTGCTAATACCGCATAACGTCTACGGACCAAAGGGGGCTTAGGCTCCCGCCTAAAGAGAGGCCCAAGTGAGATTAGCTAGTTGGTGAGGTAAGAGCTCACCAAGGCGACGATCTCTAGCTGTTCTGAGAGGAAGATCAGCCACACTGGGACTGAGACACGGCCCAGACTCCTACGGGAGGCAGCAGTGGGGAATATTGCACAATGGGGGAAACCCTGATGCAGCCATGCCGCGTGTGTGAAGAAGGCCTTCGGGTTGTAAAGCACTTTCAGTTGTGAGGAAAGGTTGATGGTTAATACCCATCAGCTGTGACGTTAGCAACAGAAGAAGCACCGGCTAACTCCGTGCCAGCAGCCGCGGTAATACGGAGGGTGCGAGCGTTAATCGGAATTACTGGGCGTAAAGCGCACGCAGGCGGTTTGTCAAGCTAGATGTGAAAGCCCCGGGCTTAACCTGGGAATTGCATTTAGAACTGGCAGGCTAGAGTCTTGGAGAGGGGAGTGGAATTCCAGGTGTAGCGGTGAAATGCGTAGATATCTGGAGGAACATCAGTGGCGAAGGCGACTCCCTGGCCAAAGACTGACGCTCATGTGCGAAAGTGTGGGTAGCGAACAGGATTAGATACCCTGGTAGTCCACACCGTAAACGCTGTCTACTAGCTGTGTGTGTATTATATACGTGCGTAGCGAAGCTAACGCGCTAAGTAGACCGCCTGGGGAGTACGGCCGCAAGGTTAAAACTCAAATGAATTGACGGGGGCCCGCACAAGCGGTGGAGCATGTGGTTTAATTCGATGCAACGCGAAGAACCTTACCTACTCTTGACATCCAGAAAATTTGGCAGAGATGCCTCAGTGCCTTCGGGAATTCTGAGACAGGTGCTGCATGGCTGTCGTCAGCTCGTGTCGTGAGATGTTGGGTTAAGTCCCGCAACGAGCGCAACCCTTGTCCTTAGTTGCCAGCATTAAGTTGGGCACTCTAAGGAGACTGCCGGTGACAAACCGGAGGAAGGTGGGGACGACGTCAAGTCATCATGGCCCTTACGAGTAGGGCTACACACGTGCTACAATGGCGAGTACAGAGGGAAGCGAGACAGTGATGTGGAGCGGATCCCTTAAAGCTCGTCGTAGTCCGGATTGGAGTCTGCAACTCGACTCCATGAAGTCGGAATCGCTAGTAATCGCAGGTCAGCATACTGCGGTGAATACGTTCCCGGGCCTTGTACACACCGCCCGTCACACCATGGGAGTGGGATGCAAAAGAAGTAGTTAGTCTAACCTTCGGGAGGACGATTACCACTTTGTGTTTCATGACTGGGGTGAAGTCGTAACAAGGTAACCCTAGGGGAACCTGGGGTTGGATCACCTCCTTACATAAAGGCTTGGCCTGTTTTGGCTGAGTGTTCACACAGATTGTTTTGTTGTTAGTAAAGAAGAGCAAAGAAGTAAGTGCTTGGGTAACAAGCAAATATTGCTAATGCGCGTAGCAGAAGCAAGAAATAGGCTTGTAGCTCAGCTGGTTAGAGCGCACCCCTGATAAGGGTGAGGTCGGCAGTTCAAGTCTGCCCAAGCCTACCAAATTCCCGCCTATGCGGCGTTATTTGACTCGTCGTGTACAAAAACGGTACACGTCCTCATCAAATGCCTTGCCTAGGCGCGAATTACTGTGATTTACATGAGAAATGTAATATTACGGGGCTATAGCTCAGCTGGGAGAGCGCCTGCCTTGCACGCAGGAGGTCAGCAGTTCGATCCTGCTTAGCTCCACCACTTTCAAAGAGGAAAGTGATTGCTCGATAAAGGAAGTAAGCCTTAATCAATGGATGTTGCATTAGCATATATTGATTAGGGTTTTTTAAACCTTAAATGTTCTTTAACAATTTGGAAAGCTGATAAAGTAATCAAAACAAAGAGTTATTAATGAGGAGAAATCCTCAAGCGTACTCTATCTGATTTTGTGATTAGTACTTGTCACGCATACATAGAGTCTTTGGTGACTCACGTCAAATCTATGCAAGCCTGCTCAGCGGTGGTTGGGTTAGGTGCAAGAGGGGATTTGGGGTTGTATGGTTAAGTGACTAAGCGTATACGGTGGATGCCTAGGCAGTTAGAGGCGATGAAGGACGTGTAAGTCTGCGAAAAGCTGTGGTGAGCTGACAAAACGCATTTGAGCCACAGATGTCCGAATGGGGAAACCCACCGCTTCGGCGGTATCATTAACTGAATACATAGGTTAATGAGGCAAACGAGGGGAACTGAAACATCTAAGTACCCTTAGGAAAAGAAATCAACCGAGATTCCCCTAGTAGCGGCGAGCGAACGGGGATTAGCCCTTAAGCTAATTGTAAGCCAGTGGAATGTGTTGGAAAGCACAACGGTACAAGGTGATAGTCCTGTACACAAAGGCGAGCTTTAAGTGAAATCGAGTAGGTCGGGACACGTGTTATCTTGACTGAATATGGGGGGACCATCCTCCAAGGCTAAATACTCCTAACTGACCGATAGTGAACCAGTACCGTGAGGGAAAGGCGAAAAGAACCCCTGTGAGGGGAGTGAAATAGAACCTGAAACCGTATACGTACAAGCAGTGGGAGCCCTACGGGGTGACTGCGTACCTTTTGTATAATGGGTCAGCGACTTATATTTTGTAGCGAGGTTAACCATATAGGGGAGCCGTAGCGAAAGCGAGTGTTAACTGCGCGTCTAGTTGCAAGGTATAGACCCGAAACCCGGTGATCTAGCCATGGGCAGGTTGAAGGTTGAGTAACATCAACTGGAGGACCGAACCCACTAACGTTGAAAAGTTAGGGGATGACTTGTGGCTGGGGGTGAAAGGCCAATCAAACCGGGAGATAGCTGGTTCTCCCCGAAAGCTATTTAGGTAGCGCCTCGGACGAACACCTTTGGGGGTAGAGCACTGTTAAGGCTAGGGGGTCATCCCGACTTACCAACCCTTTGCAAACTCCGAATACCAAAGAGTGCTATCCGGGAGACACACGGCGGGTGCTAACGTCCGTCGTGAAGAGGGAAACAACCCAGACCGCCAGCTAAGGTCCCAAAATATTGCTAAGTGGGAAACGATGTGGGAAGGCTAAGACAGCTAGGAGGTTGGCTTAGAAGCAGCCACCCTTTAAAGAAAGCGTAATAGCTCACTAGTCGAGTCGGCCTGCGCGGAAGATGTAACGGGGCTAAGCAATATACCGAAGCTGCGGAAGCATAGTTTACTATGCTTGGTAGGGGAGCGTTGTGTAAGTGGTTGAAGGTGAGCTGTGAGGCTTGCTGGACATATCACAAGTGCGAATGCTGACATGAGTAACGATAATGGGGGTGAAAAACCCCCACGCCGGAAGACCAAGGTTTCCTGTCCCATGCTAATCAGGGCAGGGTAAGTCGGCCCCTAAGGCGAGGCAGAAATGCGTAGTCGATGGGAAACGGATTAATATTTCCGTACTTGTATTATCAGTGATGGGGGGACGGAGAAGGCTAGGCAGGCTTGGTGTTGGTTATCCAAGTGAAAGTGCGTAGGCTGGTGAACTAGGTAAATCCGGTTCACTAAGGTCGAGACACGAGACGAGTGACTACGGTCACGAAGCTGTTGATGCCATGCTTCCAGGAAAAGCCTCTAAACTTATGATAATACAAACCGTACCCCAAACCGACACAGGTGGTCAGGTAGAGAATACTAAGGCGCTTGAGAGAACTCGGGTGAAGGAACTCGGCAAAATAGTACCGTAACTTCGGGAGAAGGTACGCCCCTGTTTGTGAACGCCTTGCGCGGTAAGCAGATGGGGGTCGCAGTGACCAGGTGGCTGGGACTGTTTATTAAAAACACAGCACTGTGCTAAATCGAAAGATGACGTATACGGTGTGACACCTGCCCGGTGCCGGAAGGTTAATTGATGGGGTTAGCGTAAGCGAAGCTCTTGATCGAAGCCCCGGTAAACGGCGGCCGTAACTATAACGGTCCTAAGGTAGCGAAATTCCTTGTCGGGTAAGTTCCGACCTGCACGAATGGTGTAACCATGGCCACGCTGTCTCCACCCGAGACTCAGTGAAATTGAAATCGCAGTGAAGATGCTGTGTACCCGCACCTAGACGGAAAGACCCCGTGAACCTTTACTACAGCTTGGCACTGAACATTGAACCTACTTGTGTAGGATAGGTGGGAGGCTTTGAAGCGAGGACGCCAGTTCTTGTGGAGCCGCCGTTGAAATACCACCCTGGTATGTTTGATGTTCTAACGTTGTCCCCTTATCGGGGATGCGGACAGTGTCTGGTGGGTAGTTTGACTGGGGCGGTCTCCTCCCAAAGAGTAACGGAGGAGCACGAAGGTTAGCTAATCACGGTCGGACATCGTGAGGTTAGTGCAATGGCATAAGCTAGCTTAACTGCGAGACAGACACGTCGAGCAGGTACGAAAGTAGGTCATAGTGATCCGGTGGTTCTGTATGGAAGGGCCATCGCTCAACGGATAAAAGGTACTCCGGGGATAACAGGCTGATACCGCCCAAGAGTTCATATCGACGGCGGTGTTTGGCACCTCGATGTCGGCTCATCACATCCTGGGGCTGAAGTCGGTCCCAAGGGTATGGCTGTTCGCCATTTAAAGTGGTACGCGAGCTGGGTTTAGAACGTCGTGAGACAGTTCGGTCCCTATCTGGTGTGGGCGTTGGATGATTGAGGGGAGCTGCTCCTAGTACGAGAGGACCGGAGTGGACGAACCGCTGGTGTTCGGGTTGTCATGCCAATGGCATTGCCCGGTAGCTACGTTCGGAATCGATAACCGCTGAAAGCATCTAAGCGGGAAGCGAGCCCCAAGATGAGTCATCCCTGACAGTTTAACTGTCCTAAAGGGTTGTTGAAGACTACGACGTAGATAGGCAGGGTGTGGAAGCGTTGTAAGGCGTTAAGCTAACCTGTACTAATTGCCCGTGAGGCTTAACCATACAACACCCAAATTCCTTGATGGAATGGCGTGTTGCATGAGTGACAAGACGACACAAAACAAAGAGTACGCAAGACTCGATTTGATTACGATATCGCTTTTCCAACATTGTTAATTTAGTTTAAAGCTGGTTGAACGAGACCTCAAAGTAGAGGCTGGCTCAGCAAGCGCAAACGTTATCTTGAAAATCGGACGTCACTACGTTCCGCAATTCGCTTCGATAAGTTTGCACAACGTTTATGCCTGGCGGCCATAGCGATACGGTACCACCTGATCCCATTCCGAACTCAGAAGTGAAACGTATTAGCGGCGATGGTAGTGTGGGGTCTCCCCATGTGAGAGTAGCACACCGCCAGGCTCCCAATTAGAAGAAAGGCTACCTGATTAGGTAGCCTTTTTTCGTTTCTGCGATACCAAAAATGACTTGTCATCCCCGCAACGCTCCTGAGCGGGAATCTTTCCAAAAGGCTGACTCTCTCAAACAAGACGCAACGCTCTTGGGCCGGGACCCCTCAAAACATAGGCGATGTTAGAAAAGCGCAGGAGTAACCATCATTTTGACTTCCAGAACGCGCGCGAGTCCGTCCCTGGAAGCTCCAACAAAGCGTCCATGCTTTGTAGGGTTCTGGAAGCAAAAACGAAGCTTACTCCAAAAATGACTTGTCATCCCCGCAACGCTTTTGAGCGGGGATCCTTATCAAAAACTATCGGGTGTAGTATCCGAATTTTATGATCGCTCTTGCTTTTACACTTTTTCAGCATCTCTAGGTGGCTAAGCAAGGGCTTTTTGACATTCCTCAGGATTTAACAGATCCCGGCCAAAAAGCGCGCCGGGATGACAGTGACTTTGTCATCCCGGCAACGCTCACTGTTGTCATCCCCGCAGCGCTCTTGGGCGGGGACCTCGCAAAACCTAGGCGATGAGAAAGCTCGAGGTCGATTAATCTCTTCGAAGTAATGGGTAGAGAACGCAATATGAACCCTTCCATGGTAGCGCACCCAGCCTTGCCCTCCATGGCAAGTCGTTCAGGCGGCTGGAGCGGTGCTCCAGAGAGCTCCGCCTTCACCCCCGCAGTGCTCTTGTGCGGGGATCTTTGAAAAAGGCTGACTCACTCAAACAAGAAGGTAGGTTTTTTCGGTGTCTTTTCAAGCAGTAAGTTGTTCTTAGAAATTTAGTCTCTGAACTGCTTGCCATTATTCCGTTAAGTAGTCAAAACACTGTCTAGAATATTTACATGACAATTAGATTGATTGAATTAAACAATTCTATCTAATTGAAAAACATAGATTAATATTAAGTGGAACGTTATTTGCATTGCTATAACAAAGTGCGGCCAATCGTATTGCTAGTTTGGAAATTTAATTTATGAAGTTTAAAACATTTTTGAAGTCCTTGGTTTTGTTAGTAGGTATTTCAGCGACTGGTGCTAAAGCTACCTTAATTGGTAACACAATCGATGTAGATAATTTCTTGTTCACACCAAGTTCTGCAACAATTGGTGCTGGTCCAGAGTTTGATTTTCTGGGTTTGCTGTCATTAGATTTCGATGCAAATACATTGACAATCTCAGACATTTCTCAAGGTTTTTTGAGTTGGGGTGATTTTGATTTTGTGACTTTCTCTGGTTTCGATTCCGAGATAGTTTCTTTCGATTTGCTTTCTAATGACGGATTCTCAGGCGAGATCTTGAACAATTATAGCTATACGGCTGATAGCATTACCCTTGATTGGTATGGCGAAGCGACTGCAGGAGCGCAGTTGGTTTTCAGCATTGGTTTGATGCAACAAGATGTTGATCCAATCCCTGAGCCAGGTATGTTGGCTTTGATGCTATTGGGTCTGGCTGGTGTCGCGCGTAAAACGGTACGCCGCTAGTTCTTGAAAGTTATGTTATCTGAGCACCGTGGACCTCATCACCTCCTGACACGGTGCATCAGAAACTCTCAGTCTTTTCTTATTCGTCATTTCACAAAGGTTTCCCATTTGCGATTTAGTGCGCCTTGAAGATTGCGCAAAGGCTTTGTATTACACCCTTCTATTTGTTCCAAGCTATAAGCGACTGCTTCTAACGTCGACAATCCAAATGTCTTTGGTGACTTGCGTATCTGATACTCTGAGGGCGGGGCATTATTGAAATGCTTGCTCGACAGTTGTTGCAACCATGGATTGAGCTTCCATATTCGAAATGCTTTTCGCCAAGTACCATCTATCAAGATAATTGCAGTGGGAAACAAACTGCTTGTCTCGACTAATTCAATAGGACTAGAGTGCTCATTCGGGTAAATCAGCCAGTAATTCATCGGTGAGTTTAAACAGCGTTGTTTCAAACTCTTAAGTTCAGCTTCAGACTCTCCTCGCCATACTTCAATATTAGTTAATCCCAATTCAAGCAATCGAACTGTATTCTTGCTGTGGCTCTGCTCTTTCGGATGTTGAATAATGATAACTTGAATTTGGTTATCAACGGATTCAATAAATTGGCAGATGCACACCCTGGCCGGATAACGGCACTTTGTACAGACCTGGCGAGCGCTAGTTTGATTGGCAAGTGACAAGGTTTAACCCAGATTCTTAATGTGGTGGTGAATAACAGTCGCAGCGTTTTTGGATAGCTGATAATCTAACACAATTCTATCGAGTCCGCAGAGACGGCGTTTGTTAGCTGCAGTAATCGTCACTGTTTATGAGGAATATGGATCGCTCGCATGTCATTTGAAGAAAACGTTGAAGTCTTGCCGCCAAATTTTGGTGGTCCTCAAACTGATCAGAACCAAGTTAAAGAAGCAAAAGCATTGCAAAAGCAAAAATGGATTGTCCTCACATCAGTTTTTACTTTGGTGATGGTAATTGGGTTGGGTTGGGTGTGGTCTCGACCCGCAATTTATCAATCTCAAGCCATTATTCACTTTAGCTATGCGCAACCTTTGAGTAACGAACAAACCGCGGTACCCGAAGAACAGATCAGCTTGAACGAGAAGCGCCTCAGTAGTAACCGGATACTCGAGAATTTGAGCAGTGAATTAAATACTGAGCTAGGAGTCGAACTTTCCACTGAACAACTGGCCAATATGATTTCAACGGACTCAAAACTCGCCAGTCGCATTATCAACCTTTACACAACAGGTGAAAACCCAGATCTTTTGCAGCCAGTGTTGTCACAATGGCTCGACCTCTATCTGCGATTACTTGAAGAAGAAACCCAGGTTAATACGGCGGACGATATTCAGCTTGCGAAAGAAAAACTGATCGCACTTGAAGAGAAAATCGTCGAACAACGTGCATTGGTTGAACAATACAGCGAAGACAACAACATCATCTCGTTGGAACGAGATGAAAACCGTACTTTGGCGAAAATCAAAAGTATGGGAAGCGCGCTAGATCAAGCGGAGACCCAGCAAGCCGAGGCTCAGGCTGCCCTCAACAGCGTAACTATTGCCATTCAAAAAGGTCAACAGGTCATTCATCCTGGTGATAAACTTGCGCTGGACGATATGCGAAAGGCCATCAAGGACGGAGAGTCCTATTTAGCATCACTAGCCCAACGATACACCGAAGAGTACATGAATTTAGATCCTGATGTGGTGAATCGGAAGCGCAATCTGGAGAATCTCATCGGCCGCTATGAAGAACGCTTGAAAGACAGCCAGCAGCGCTATGTAGAAGATCTGAATCGGACCTTGGTCGCATCCAAAGAAAAACAAAAGCAGTTGGAAGCGCAACTTGATCAATTGGGTCGGGACGCTCAACAGTTTAATCAAAAATTAGATGAATATGCCCGACAAACCCGATCTTTGGAACAGCTCCAACGTCAGGCACAGCAACTTAAAGATCAGATCGTAGAAAAAGAGGTCCAAAAGCCCTTTCAAGCAAAAATTAATGTGCTCGAAGCACCCTTTGTACCCACTTATCCCATATCTCCTCTATATTGGCGAGACTCTGCCATCGTGGCGGGTGTTGCCGTATTGGCTGCACTCTTTGCACTGCTACTTTTTAGCTTCATACATCGCTCCAAGCAACCCGCTGCTAGTGTCACCAGTTATACAGTGGTGCCACCCAGTGGCTTGACCCTAGAACATCAAATGCGCCAACAGCAAATGCTGGCTCAACAGCATCAAGCGGCTTTGGGCAACTCAGCGACCACTCCCGTTGCTGCATTAGAATCGCATGTTACGCCGAGACTTTTAACCCAGGCCGAATGCCAGGCCTTGTATCAAGTAGCCAATCGCGACGGCAAAGTAGCACTTACGTTGATCATGCATGGCGTCACCGTTCAAGAGTCACTGGCTTTGACCTACGAGCAGATTGATGTACAAAATTGCCAGATCACGATTCAGGGAGCTTTGCCCAGAACGGTTGCTTTGTCTGATCATGCTGTCGAGCTGTTCACCCCGATGGTTGCGCAAGGGCAGCCGGACCAGTCAGTTTGGGTTGCTGAGATGGATTCAGAGCAACTGGATCATATGATCGTTAACATGGGCCATGATGCGGGGGTTGCCTATCCAGAGCAACTCAATACTGCTAGCTTGCGTCACACCTATTTGACATTTTTGGTGACCCAGGGAGCACGCTTAAACGATCTTGAACAAATTGCAGGCTATGTAAGCCCCAGCCAACTGAGTGTTTACCGACAAGTCAATCGCAAAACTGAAGCGGTAGATATTGCCGGGCTTACTACCTATGTTGACCTGAAGTAAGTCCGTGTCTAACGAAGCTTATCAGCGTATTTGGAAGACTGTACTTGTAATACCACGGGGTAAGGTAGCCAGTTACTCCCAAGTTGCCGATTTGGCAGGCTTGCCGGGCCGAGCACGGTTGGTGGGTAAAGCACTAGGAAAGGCACCGGGAGCACTTAATGTGCCGTGGTATCGTGTATTGCGAGCAGACGGAAAAATTGCGTTTCCGAAAGGCAGCGACACTGCGATACAACAAATTGGCTTGTTACAAGAAGAAGGCGTGGCCATCTTCAAGCACAAGGTAAAATTAAGCGAGTTTCAGTGGCAACCTGACCTAAACCAACTGCTTTTTGAACTAAATTACTGAAAATCAGCTGTTTTAGATGGGGAATTAACGTTTTGGTTACATACCCTGCTTGCCCTAGCGTATGGAATCGTTTACTTTTCTTATTCACTACTGATCTGTTGAGTTGTTGTCTGTGTTGAAAGAAATTTCCATCCATGAATTGAAGCCTGGTATGTATGTTCAAGGTATCGTTGAACAAAAAGGCCATATGAAAATTAAGAGCCAAGGAAAGGTCACTTCTCATGCCATAGTCGGTAAACTCAGACAGCAAGGAATTCTTAAATTACTCATCGATACCAGCAAGGAATTTCAACCTGAAGATAGCGAAGTAGAAAGCCCTGAAGCAACGGAACCTCAACCCGAACCTGAAACAGAGGACAATGCTGATCAGGAAAAAGTGAAGTTTGATGACGAAGTCTCAGTTGCCAAAAAACTCCACGATCAAGGCAAAATCCTACAAAAGAAAATGCTCAATGCGGTAGCAAAAGGGCTCCCGGTTGACAAAAAAATGCCCAAAGAATTTACAGAGCATTTGGTTGGCTCCATAGATCGCAATCCCAACGCATTGATGTGTTTGACTAAAATTCGAGAAAAGGACAGCTATCTACTAGAGCATTCCCTCAATGTGGCCATATTACTCGCAAACTTTGCCAAATTTTTAGAAATGTCAGAAGAAGAAGTCCAAGAACTGGCTTTGGCAGGCTTTCTTCATGATATTGGCAAAATTAAGATACCCGATAATATTCTCCACAAGCCTGGTCGTTTAACAGACATGGAGATGAATATTATGCGCGACCACGTTTACTATGGCGTGCAAACACTAGAAGAAATGGAGTTGCCAGAACACATTATTCGAACCATGGCAGAGCACCACGAACGATTGGATGGCTATGGTTATCCCGATGGCTTGCGAGGTGATGAAATTAGTCTCTACGGTCGAATGATTGCGATTGTTGACACCTATGATGCGATAACCGCTGATCGTTGCTATAAGCCCGGTATGCCCTCTCAGAAGGCGCTAAAAATCCTTTTGAGCGATAGCCCTGACATGTACGACATCGAGTTGGTGCAAAAATTTGTTAAGTGTGTCGGCATTTATCCAGTGGGCAGTCTGGTGAAACTCGACAATGAGCATGTCGGAATGGTAGTGAAACAGCACCCTGAATCACCGCTAAAGCCGGTGGTCAAAGTGTTTTATTCTGCCCGCAATCGCAACTACTTACCGATTAAAGACGTTGACCTCTCCACCAGTCTTATCAAAGTTGAAAAAGGGGTTATCCCCAGTGAATTTGGGCTCAACTTCAATCGCTTTTTTGAAGAGCGTATTGCAATTTAAGACATTGTTTCTGTCAGTGGTTAGCCGCTGCTCTGACTATTTCGCGCATTTGGTCTTCAGTTACATCAGAAGGGCACAATCCCTGATTCACCAGCACATTTCTTACCTGAGCCGGCTCTTTGTTCGATATCACGTCACTGTTTTTCTTCAAATAGCGAGTTAAACGTTGCTGCAATTCACGAGTTAAGCAAGACATCACGACACCTTTTTACTGCAAGGATTCATTACTTTATATCGGTCCATATCAAATAATTTAAAGCTCGATGGCCAAAAATGATTCGCCAACCTTTTTTCAAAGGAAAACGAGCATAAATTGCACCAACTATATTTAATCTTTTTAAATCAGTAAGATAAGTTAATCCTTCAGCGCTTTAACGGCAACAATGTAAAGTTTTTTGACGACCGTCATGGGCGAGTGCATAGCCGTTTCATTAAAATCGTTTTTATTTCAAACCTGATGGCTCTAACGGTCCATTGTCTGGCAATTCGGGTGATCATTTTGCTGTTGGGGTACTGCGGAAACAACTTCCAGGACACCTTCCGTGCGTAACTGTTCTATGGACTTGTTGATGCGCTCTAGGGTTTTTGGGCTAGTAGACGCTTTACTCAATATAATAGAGATATGGGTACCGTAGATTTCCATACTGTGTGGCTCAAACTGACCACGCATATCATATTTGTCCATAAAGGCTTCCATCGTAAAGGGGTCTGCGAGCAACCCATCTAAGTGCCCATCCAGCAAAAGCGTGACATTTTGCTCAAGATCAATCGCTTCGCTAATGTTGGTGAAGAAGTCTTTTCGTTTGATCAGCTCGGCATATCGCTCTCCATAATAGTAACCGCTCTCGACTCCAATTATGTATGGACTGCCGATTAAATCATCCAAGCTCTTTAGTGCAACCCTATCGACTTGTCCTTTTTTTACAAACAGCTTCACAGTTTCAGTTCGGTAGGGAAGCGAAAAATAGGCGTAGGCGCAGCGGTCTTCTGACCAAGATGCACCCATGGCCATATCGACCTTGCCGGTTTTAACGTACAGTAAGTGAGTTTTCCAAGGAATTTCCGCCATAGTGTAGGACAGATTTGCGGCTTTCATAATGGCATCGAAAGCCTGAATGTCGACGCCGACCAATTTACCCTTAGTGTTGTGATATTGATAGGGGTACCAGAGCTCCCACCCTGCCGAATACTCTCGTGCTTTTGCTCCTTGGCAACATGAAATGAGGATGACTAGGGAGAACATTAAATACTTCATTAGACCAACTTGTTAAATCATAGATGCTGAAAGTATTACCTATGTTGAGAAAAAAGCAGAAAAATCAGTCACTAAATTATTTCTACGCTTATAGTGAAGTATTCAAAAAGGAAAATTGACTCTTGGGTTTGGGGCATTACTCTCCATATCACTCATTAATCTCACAGAGTGTGATCCAATCGGCTCACAAACCCATTTTTATCAGCAATGGAAAAGAATCAACTATGAATGTAAGTGCTCTTTTTAAACCTTTTGACAGCGAAAAACTGTCTCTTCAAAACCGAATAGTTATGGCGCCAATGACTCGCCAATTTTCACCAGGTGGTGTGCCAACCGAAGAGGTGGCGGGATACTATCGCCGTCGTGCTGAGGGAGGGACCGGTTTGATCATTACCGAAGGGACGACGGTCAATGATCCGGTTGCGACCATGGGACCTGACATCCCTCAGTTTCACGGTGATAAAGCCTTACAAGGTTGGCAGAATGTGGTCGACCAAGTGCATAACGCTGGCGGTAAAATCATGCCCCAACTTTGGCATGTGGGTATGGCTCGGGTTGCAGAGAAAGCTCCGTTTCCAGAATTGCCCAGCGCTGGACCTTCGGGACTGTTTAAGCCAGGCAAGCAAGGTGCAGAGCCGATGACAGAGGCTCACATTGAGCAAGTGATCAATGCCTTTTCCAGTGCCGCAGCAGACGCCAAACGCTTGGGCTTTGACGGCGTTGAAATCCATGGCGCTCATGGTTACCTGATCGATCAGTTCTTCTGGGAAGGCACAAACCAGCGTACTGATGCGTGGGGCGGTGATATGCAACGTCGAAGTCGATTTGCTGTGGAAATCATCAAGGCCATCCGCGCCGCAACGGCACCGGATTACCCCATCGTATTGCGTTATTCACAGTGGAAGCAACAAGACTACACGGCGCACTTAGCCCACAATCCACAAGAGTTAGAAGCATTTTTAATGCCCCTCAGTGATGCGGGTGTAGACATCTTCCATTGTTCTCAACGTCGCTACTGGGAAGCAGAGTTTGACGGAAGCGACCTTAACCTAGCAGGATGGACTAAGAAAATCACTGGTAAGCCAACCATAACTGTAGGATCAGTCGGACTCGATGGTGACTTCTTCGGTGCATTTCAGGGGCAAGGTTCTGATACTCGTTCAGTTGAGGACTTAATCGAACGACTCAACAACGATGAATTCGACCTAGTTGCGGTGGGAAGGGCGTTACTGCAAGACCCAAGCTGGGCCAACAAAATCAAAGATCAAAACCTCGACGAATTAAAACAATTCACAGGCGATGCTCTTGCGAGCTTGTCATAAACCAAGTTGAAAATAGTACCAGCGCGGTTGCTCCGCGCTGGTTAAAATGAGTGACTTAACCAAAGAAGAACAGCATCACTCTATATTCTGGATCTGAAAATTTTATAATTAAAAATAAGACATATAAAACAAGTATTTATAAAGTATATATATAATCTTATTGAGCTCTTGTAACCAATTGTGTAACCAGATTTTGGTTTTTTAGATAGTTTGAATCTCTTCTAATGCCCATACTGTAATAAGCTTCTCTCTGGGTGACAGAATTAGTAAGATTAGGACCGGCTATGTAGCTCTTACAAAGACAATAGCGCCGATTGGAAATGTATGATTGTGGTAAAACAAACACCTTTTTCAGATGAGGTTCCAGACAACTATAAATCCCAAAAACGCACAAGATGCTAAAAGGTTGATGATCTACTTGGTGTCCTTGACTTCAAATCAATTGGAGCACTTTCTAAAGTGTATTGCTGTAATAAGTTCTCTACTATATCTATTACTTGAATAACGTCTTCGGGTTCAGGATTATGTGCTCTGTGTGATGCAGCATGCCCGACATCCAGAGCTGCTTCTAGAACTTCTTTAGCAGGTGCACTTATTAAGTTGTCAGACATTAACTTCTTAAGCTTTCTGGCAAATCCTCCAATATCTCCCACTTTTTCATTTAAATAGATATCAACTAATGCCCTAGCTCCCATCATTGCCAGTCTTCTGCTATCGCTTTGAAGTGCCTGATAGACTTCTATCAACAGCCCTTTCCACTCACTTGGCAATCTTTTATGCCAATCAGGAAGCATTCTTGCGACACGAGGCGGATAAAACTCTTCATCAACCTCTTCGCTCTCAGAAAACCAGTATGTCTTTTGCAAAGAAACACTTTCGCACCCTCTGCATTCCAACATTCGATAGGTATCACACCAAGAAATTTCATATCCATGGTGATTTGTAGCTATGTTCTTATCTAAAATCTCGCTACCTGGCAGCTCCTTTTCTGCAATTACGTCGTGTTTAGTTTCAACTAAACACTTATTGCAGTGTACCTTTAATATTTTCATAGGCTTAGCTACATTCCCTTATAAAACGTATTCACGAACTCTTTAAACTTATCGGCGATGCGTGGGATCACCGTGCGGCGCTGTAGCACGCTTGGCGGCCTGCGCATGGTGCGTACCACGTCTTCGCGCAGTGGTTCTTGATTGGTGTATTCAATTCGCTCTACTACTTCAATCACGGCTTCTTCATCTAGGTCTTCTTCACTCGCCAGTTGCTTGATCGCTTTGTCTTTCTCTACCTCCCAATAGGCACTAAACGCTTCGCCAATGTCTTCGGCATTTTTAACCTCTGGCAGGTTTTCTTGAATAAACTTATCGATGAGTTCTTGCTTACTGCGCAGTTCTGGGTCGCCGCCAATGGCCTGCATCAGGGCTTTGTACTGGTATTGATATTGCTCTTCGTTTTCGCTGTCTTTGAGCTTACCCAAGAGGTTTAAGATGTATGCCACGTTGATCACATCCATGGCTAGCAGCTCTAGCTCAAAGTCGACCTCTTCGAGGATGGATTCTTTCTCGCCATTTCTGGCGGTTTTCACCTTGTCATACAGGTCTAGGTACTTACTCTTATAATCCTCAAATGTCTGCTCTTCGATGCCAACGTCATCAAAATCAAAGTCTGCAAAGGTCGATAGCACATTGCGCAGGCGCATTAGCTCTCTGAATGCTTTTATAAACTCAAGTTCAGCCTCTTCATCTACAAGAGAATCAACGCTGTCGATATCTGGAGCGATATCTTGGAGTTTTGTCAGCGCCTCATCGAAGAGCTTCACGAACTCTTCGTAGGGCGGCATGATTACCGTGTCTTTGGCGTCTTTGTTTGAAAATAACGCCAACGCGTCATCGGTGCGCTTTTTAAGGTTACGGAAACAAACAATATTGCCCTGCGATTTTTGCTCGTTAAGAATGCGGTTGGTACGCGAATATGCCTGAACTAACCCATGATATTTCAGGTTTTTATCCACAAATAATGTGTTGAGGGTTTTGCTGTCAAACCCGGTCAGGAACATGTTCACCACAAGCAGTAAATCAATTTTGCGCTCACGCACTTTTTTAGAAATGTCGTTGTAATAGTTGTAGTACGACTCGCTGTCTTTGGTGGTGTAGTTACAACCAAACATGACATTGTAGTCGCCAATATAACTCTCTAGCTTGTCTCTGCTATGAGTATACTGGGCACGCTCTTCAGCCACCTTTGGAAGCGCGTCATCATCTGGTTGCTCAAAGTCGAATACGCCGTCGGCATCTGGGTCTTCCTCGTTATCGCTGTAAGAGAATATGGTAGCTATGCGCAGATCATGCTGCCCTTCTGCCTTTTTCTTAGCAAACAGCTCATAATACTTAATAAGCGCAGGTACACTGGATACACAAAACATCCCGGTAAAGGCTTTGCCATGGGTTTTACGGCCATGCTGGGCAATAATGTAATCCACTATCTTTTCTAGCCGCGCATCCGACTCCATTAGCTCTTTGGTATCAATGTTCTCAACTTCTATGTCTACCTCGTTGGCGCTGTCTTTTCTGCGATAGCGGCCAACGTACTCCACCCCAAAGCGCAGCACGTTTTCATCTTTAATGGCATCGACAATGGTGTATTTATGCAATGGCTTATGGAATAAGTCTGTGGTGGTGTATTTACGGCCCGACTTATTCACCGCGTTCTCAGCCATAATGGGCGTGCCAGTAAAGCCAAACATTTGGTGATTAGTAAAAAACTCACAAATACGGTGATGGGTTTCACCAAACTGGCTGCGGTGGCATTCATCAAAGATGAACACTATGTTCTGTTCGCGTATACGCTCCATCTGCGCTTTGTGGCGCTTACGGCTGATGGCGTGGTTTAGCTTTTGAATCGTCGTTACTATCAGCTTTTCATTGCGCAGTTCGTTTAGCTTGCCGCCGTCGGTTTGGCTTGCCGACTTTCTTACGCCATCTTCTTCAACGTAATACACCTCTTTACCTAAAAACTGTTTAACCAGTACTTGGGTTTTGTCGGTGCCATCCACACAGCCTTTCTTGAAGTTGTTAAATTCTTTGGCGGTTTGGTAATCCAAGTCTTTGCGGTCTACCACGAACACCACCCGGTCGATGCTTGGGTCTTTGGTAAGAAGTTGCGCCGATTTAAACGAGGTTAAGGTTTTCCCTGAGCCAGTGGTATGCCAGATATAGCCGTTAAGCTTTTCAATGGCTTTTTGTGCAGGAGGTAATGCAGCGCGTTCGCCTACCCGCGCAATAATCGCTTCGGTGGCATAAATTTGGTAGGGGCGCATTACCATCAGCATGCGGTCGGTTTCGTTGATCACCACGTATTTGGTGATCATGTCGGTTACGTGCTCTGGGGTTAAAAACTGCGTGGTAAACTGCGATAGTTTTACATAGCGGTTGTTATCAACATCTGCCCAAAAGAAGGTCTGCTTGTAGCTAGGCTTACGGTTGCTTGGGAAGTTGGCGTAATACTTTGTATTCACCCCGTTGGAGATGACAAATATTTGCACAAACTGAAAAATTCCGTCTTCAGCCCAGTAAGAATGGCGCTGGTAACGGTTTACCTGATTAAACGCCTCTTTAAGTTCAAGCCCACGGCGTTTTAGTTCAATTTGAATCAGCGGCAAGCCATTTACCAACACGGTTACATCATAACGGTTTTTATACCTGCCCTTTATGGTCACCTGATTGGTTACCTGAAAGATGTTCTCCTCATGCCTGTCGGCCAAAAAACGAATGTATGCGGTGCTGCCGTCATCACGGGTAATGCTAATGCGGTCGCGCAGTAGCTTAGCCTTATCAAACACATTGCCTTTCATTAAGGCATTGCGCACCTGCCTGAACTCGACTTCGCTTATCTCAAGTTTGTTTAACTTAGACAGTTGTGTGCGCAGGTTGTCTTTTAGGCTCTGGGCATCATTTAGCTGAATGCGCTCAAAGTGTTGCTCTTGCAACTGGGCAATGAGGTTATCTTCTAATTGTTGTTCTGACTGATAGCTCACATAGATTCCTTTCTTGCTGATTGCTACACAAACATCTGCTGTAACAGACCTTTTTTAAAGGTTTGAGTAAGGTCGATTTGTTGTTGTACGGCGTCTAGTTTTTCATCAAGAGCTTCACAAAAATCTGCTATTTTTTTCTGCTCGCATACACATGGAAAAGTAATTTTGAGTTCTGAGAAGTTGCTTTGCCCAAGTGTTTTATTTCGTCCCGCCCCGCCCGGCGATGCTAGTTCTAATAGATATTTTCCCCTCTTAGTTTTAAAAAATAGCGTAAAGAATCTTATATCCACTCGGTTGTCTCTGGGTAAATACATTGGAAAGCGATGGGATGCTATGAAGCCTTGCTCATCAGAAGAAGTTTGTGCAACAGCATGCTCCCAAGCGAAAACAATATTCACAACGAAAGCGTTTGGATGAACCCAAAATACTCGCTTATCTCCTAATTCGCGTCCGGTTATTTCAGACTTATGAAAAACACCTTTACCATGAGATCGTACTCCTATCTCTCTGTAAATCTCATCGGGTACGACATTCACTGAGTTGCTATGTCTCGTTACGAAATAATCCACTCTCTCCGTTTTCCAATCAGGAAAGACTTGGCCGTTGTCGTCTTTAAAGCGGATTTCTTGGCTGAAGAGCTTTTGCATCACGCCTTTTTTGTATTGCTGAAGCAGCGCGTGCTTTTCTTTGAGGAGACGAATTTTTTCATCTACTGCCGACAGAAAGTCCGCGATTTTTTGTTGTTCTTCTAATTTGGGAAAAGAGATAGGAATGCTTTTAATAAGGCCGCCTGATAGGTTTTTCTGACCACCATCATTGGCTAAGTTCCTAATAGTTTCATACTTTGCCTGTAGACTGTAGAACACAAATTCACTTTGAAGCTTAGTTTCATCTAGCATAATTGCCGCGCAAGCTTGATTTGTTGCTGCATCAATCCCCAAGGTGGCAACTTTCCCTCGGGTGACACCTTGCCCATAAAGAGCCACAAGTAGAGTCCCCTTTTTAAATAACTTTGCAGAAGAGTTTTTAAGACCGTCTTCAGTTATAAACTCTTCTGCAAAAGTGATATTGCTGAAGTCAATTAGTGAAGTCGTAATCCAAGGAATATCACCATTCCAATATGAAGTAATTGTTCTCGAAGGCGTTCCACCTGATGTAACTTTACTAACGTCCTCTAGCTTTTTCGTTTGCCATGAACTCGCAAACTCAGAAAATCTTAGTTCAGCTGAAACCAATTAAAATTCTCCCACACTTGGAATCTTCAATTCTTTACAGAACGCATTTAAATCACCATTGACCGAAGCTAATTTAGCCTGCAATGATGATAAATCACTGAAAGTTTCACCTAAGTTCACTTCTTCTTCTCCCTCAAACGTATCCACATACCTTGGAATATTGAGGTTGAAGTCATTGTCCTCGGCTATCTCTTTTACACTGGCCACATAGGAAAACTTGTCGGCTTTTTCAGGCTCAAGCTGATCACGCTTTTCCACCGCCTCTAAGATGCGGGCTAAGTCTTCGTCGCGCAGGTAGTTTTGGTTTGTGGCCTTGCCAAAGTGCTGGCTGGCATCAATAAACAGAATATTGTCTTTATGTTGACGGTGCTTTTTAAGTACCAAGATGCAGGTAGGGATTGATGTGCCGTAAAACACGTTGGCTGGCAGACCGATGACGGCATCTAGGTAGTTTTTGTCTTTAATTAAGTGCTTGCGAATATGCGCTTCGGCAGCACCCCGGAACAGCACGCCATGGGGTAATACCACCGCCATGGTGCCGTTTTCATCTAGTTGATGCACCATGTGCTGCACAAAGGCAAAGTCGGCCTTAGATTTAGGCGCGAGCTTGCCGTAATCCTGAAAGCGTTCATCGGATAAAAAGCCTTGGCTGGCACTCCAATTGGCCGAGAACGGCGGGTTGGCTACCACGGCTTCAAAGCGCTCATCAATATGATGTGGGGCTTCTAAGGTGTCGTCTTGCTGAATATCAAACTGGCGATAATGCACGCCGTGCAAAATCATATTCATTCGGGCGAGGTTGTAGGTACTGGGGTTAGATTCTTGCCCGCAATACTTACCGACTTCTATTACCTCTTTGGCTACCCGTAACAGCAAAGAACCCGAGCCGCATGTTGGGTCGTACACGGATTTCAGCTTGGTTTTACCCATGGTTACCAGCTTGGCCAACAGCTTAGACACCATAGGCGGTGTATAGAACTCGCCAGCCTTTTTACCCGCACCCGAGGCAAACATACCTATTAAATATTCATAGGCATCGCCCAGTACATCGATATCGGTTTCGTGGTGTAAAAAGTCGATGGCATCTAAGTGAGCCAGTATTTTTGAAACCAGCTCGTTTTTGGCTTTTTCGGTTTTACCCAGCTTGTTAGAGGTTAAATCAATGTCATCAAACAGGCCATTAAAGTCGTCTTCGGCGGCGGTGCCCATGGTGCTTTGTTCAATGTGGTTTAGTACATCGGTAAGCGGCTCTAGGATAAACTCACCGGCCTCGCCCTTTTGCGCCAATACGTGGAACAGCTCGCTGGGTTTTAAGAAGTAACCCAGTTGGTCGATGGCTTCTTCTTTAATGGCGTCTAGGTATTCTTGGCCTTGGTCAGTAGACTCGTTAATCGCATCGAATTTAATGCCGTCTTCTTTAAGCAGTTCGTCGGCATAGATATCCATGCGTTCTGACAGGTACTTGTAAAAAATAAAGCCAAGGATGTAATCGCGAAACTCGTCGGCACTCATATTGCCGCGCAGTGAGTTGGCAATGTTCCACAGTTGTTTTTCTAATGCTTTTTTATGTTGCTCTACCATGTTGGTATGACTTCCCTTTTAATTATTTTCAAAGCTTTGCTGGATGAGTGGCTTTGCTTTTTCGATATCTTGATGATTACGGATAACAACTTCTAAGTTGCCCGTGCCCCAGTGCCCTTTGTTGGATACATCGTGAGTGAACCCGTCTTCTAACGTGATGTTGTTTAGATCAACTTTAAGGTACATCACTACGCGCTCGTCTTTTTTCTGGGGTAACACATGAAAACTGGCGAAGTTTTTGATGCGTTTAAAGGCGGTATATAGCTTTAGCTCTTTGCGCTGAGAGTCATCGCCTAGCGACTCACAGAAGTCGCAAATTTCATTATAAAGCTTCAGCAAGTTGGTGCTGGCATTGCTAAGCGCCTGCTGATGGGTCTTATCTTGCGATGACTTTTTAGCACCTGATGGTTTGGTATTGGTAACGGCTTGGTTGGTTTTGGTTGATTGGGTGTTTACCAGTTCAAGCATAAGCAGATTATCGCCAAAGTACTTATAGCGCATCAGCTCTATGTTCTTATCAATTTGCTTTATGGCGTGTTCATCGTACTTGGTGAAGTCGCTGGCAATACACACAAGACGAGCACCGTTCCATTCGATTTCTTCGGCTATCTTGCTGCCTAACTCTTTCATCACCAATAACTGAAACTCGGCCTTGTGATCGAGCAGCCAGTCATAGTAAAACAAGCCTTGGTTGATCACGTTTTCATTGGTGTGGCGCTTGTATTCTATGATCACCGGGCATCGATTTTCATCTAGCCCTAGCGAGTCAATACGGCCCCCGTTTGAGGTAGTGAACTCAGATGCTAAAAACGAAACACCCAAAAAGGTTTCCATTTGCTGTTCAACAAGTTGCTGCAAGTCTTTTTCATATTTGGCAGCTTGGCTCATAAGTTCAGTCACGGCGTTTTGGCCTAACTGAAATAATTTAATGTCGCTCAATCTTTACTTCCTTGTGTGTAGCCCGGTGCTATCGCTAGGTTAGCCACCTTGTTTAATGCGAACCTGTTTTGCAGCCAAAGCTGGTATTCCGGCCCCTTTAACGTACCACGCTCTGTGCAGTCCACATTCCAGCGCCTTAGTAGGTAGCCTGCCATGGCTGCACGCACCTCGACGATGCGCTGGTTATCTACCATGGCGTAATCAAGCGCGATGACTGTAGGGTGCTTTACGTTTTTAGGGTGCGGCACCAGTTGCAAAGGGATTAGCCGTTGCCATTCGGTATCTTCTTCTGCCAGTTCTGTTGGCTGGGCAGACTCTTTTATAGTGACTTTGCTGATCCGCGTTAAAACAAAATCGCGAAAGCTTTTGGATTTACGATCATAACCACGCACATGCCAACGAAGCCCGTTATCAACAACGCTGTGCGGCACTATCTCTCTGGCGGCTGAACCGCTTGATAACGACGTATAGATAATGTTTACCGCTTTGTTGTTAAAAATTGCCTGCACCAGCTTGGCCACTATGGCGATATCGGGAATGTTAGGGCTGGAAGGCGATTCCACCGGAAAATGCACATCACCAATAGCATCAAACCCATCGCTAACGTCATTCGCCAGTTTTACCAAGGTGTGCTTGGCTTCGTGGGTGAATACAGATTTGAACTGCTTGGTTCGAAAGTAGCGTTTTTGTTTGGTGCTGTAATCTAGATTATGCGGCGCTGACTCTTTGTACAGTTTGAAATCTTGCGACCCGGCAGACAAACTCACCTTAAAACGATTAATGAGATCTTGCCTAAAAATCGCCCTCTTAAACATTAGGGAGAACTCAATGTAAGCAAGACGCTGTTTTTGTCCGAATCCGAGTTTCTCTCGCATTTCATCAATAAATTCACCTTATAGTTCTGCTAGTGTGGTTTGTTTAAATGCGGTTGTAAAGTGCTCATACTTTTGTACTAAGATATTACTAGCCCGCCATATGAAAACCTCATGTTTTATTCCTCTAAAGCCATAAAATCAAACAATGAAAATGATTGGTCCTTTGAAAAGCTTTAGCGGCCATCGGCAAGGAGATGTTTAAGGCTGAGGCTGTCCATCATCTAGAAAGCGACTCCAATAGCATTGATGCCGGGATAAATGTTGTTCATGCTTTAATGAATAGTGACGAGCAGTGGAATTGTTTGTTCTATAGTTAAGAAAAGGATTTCGCCACTGTTGAAGCTGAACTAGCTAGCTTTGTAAGCCGCCACAGAGATAAAGCTAACGTTGTCGCATTTTCTTATCAGCAGACCGGAAACGAAACATGAATATTTTGTTCCTGTGTACAAGTAATTTAAACACATCGGTTACGGCTGAACATATTTTCAAGCCTAAATACCCTCACCACGACATCCGTTCTGCTGACCTCAGCCAAAAATATTTTAAACAACACAGCAAAACAACGCGCACTAAAAGCCGATTAAACTGAGATGATCGAGTTTATGTTATGGGGGGCATAAACAGGAACTTTGTAAAGGAGTATACCAGGGCGGCCTTCCGTGGAAAGATTGAAGTGCTTGATATCTCTTACGAGTGCAAAGCGATTGAGCCAAGCTTGATAAAGTTGCATCTGACGCGAGTGCGGTTTTCATCGGAACGTTTGCTAGTTATGAGAGCTTCTCATACTTAGCCAGACACATACTCTGAAACGGCTTGAATTATGCTGACAGGCGGCGATAAGTGATTTCCCGACAGTCACAATCTGCTTCAGACAAAGATCGGACCTTCAACTGCTAAGCTAACAGCATAAACATAGCTGTACTCTTGTTAAGTGCAATGCTGAGTTACACCACCGCTAAACTATCTGCTCCAAAATAAGATCGAAGTTATCGTCAAAGTTCCAGCTTTTCTTGAAAGCCGAATCTCTGGGTAGTAAGACCTCCTGTATTTCTGGAGCGAAGTCATCCGAATACAAAGCTATATCTCGACCGTTTAAGTGTTTGATTTTCAGTAAAATACAGTCTTGTTCTGTCATGGTAAGTTGGTTGGGTAACTTGAGCGTACTCAAATAAGCCTTTTCAAAAACAGTCTTATTTTCTCGAAGACTATCCAGTTCGCAAACAAGTGGAGTAGACCATCGATAAACATAGTTTTCAGTGTAAACCGGTAAGCTGCCGATAGCAGAGTCGATGAGCTTCACAATAAAATTGTTTGAATCGCCGTTTCGTAAAGCTGAGTTCAATTCTTTATACAACGGTGGGTAACATAGAGTGTATGCGTAGAGTGATATGGCCTCGTCTTTGCTGAGTTTAATTTCCTTTTGTACTTTGCTGTGATTGAGTTGGACCATCCTCCAAAACTGATCATAAACATCTACTTTTAAAAGCCTTTTTAAACTTGATCCCATTTCTTGCTAAACATTCACAATCAACACAACAAAGCACGCTGCAGAATATTTGAGCGCTAGCGAGTAAATTTCCCGTAGCAACGGCTTACTAAGCATTTTCATTATCGATGCCAATACTATTCTCTAACACCTTGGCGATTCTAGCTAAATTGTTATTCACCACTTTTAACTGATCGTTAGTCTTCATGAAGATTGTATTGTTACGGCCTTTCATTGCATCTGCGAGGTCATAAGCAGGGCTATTAGTTGAATGCATTCTTGCCATGTATTTTATGTCAAGAATCGAGATATCTTTGCCTTTCTTATTTCTCTGCAACGGTGTCCGATAATTATAGTTAGAAGTGACAGAGAGGTTTTCACCAAGTTGTGATGATAGTCCTCCATATTGGCCAGCTTGGTATCTCAACGATTTGCCAGAGACCAACACTGGAATATTGATGTTTAAAAATTCCGAAGGATCAACCTTATCGTTTTTTTCTATACCCCAGCAACCTATTGGGATCGGCACGGAAAAACTCACATTTCTGGCAGTGCCGCCACCGTAATTACAGATAACTAAATCAATTACACTTCCTGCATTGTTGCTTGGTTCATAATGCGCTAATACATTAGGCTTTGATTGTCTATAAATAGCCATGTAAGCAACAGAAACTGCAAGGAATGTAATAAGAGGACTTATTATATAAAATGCAATTTGAAAGTATGCAGGATCTCTAATCATGCTATCTATGACATTTGGATTTTCAATCATTTTCAGACTCCGATTACATTTGGTGTCTAACTGCTCAAAAAACGGCGCCGTAGGCGCTTAGTTGATTGACTTGTTAAGCAGTGCCACTTGTATTTATAAGTAACAGACGATAACCACCTCCAAAGGATTCAATACCGTTGTTAACTCTCTCATTAAACACCGGTATATCTACTATCGGTGGTTGTTCACCGGTTTCCTTCGCCGCCTTTCGTATTAACGAAGTTAAAAATCCGCCAATCTCCGGAGATGATACTGGTGCGCCAATTTTCATGCCCAATAGATGTTTCACGAATGTTTCCATCCCAACCGTACAAATGGTCTCTTTACCAGCAACACTCATTTCATTTTGAAATGTGTTTAAAATAAGGTTACATGAACTTGCATAGCTCTGTGGAGACAACCATTTAGCGATGGAGTATATAAAGTCTATAAGATGGCCATCACCTTCATAAAATACGCCATAACTTCCTACTGAATCATATTCAGTACCCGATAGTATCGAAGGTGGAAATGGTATAGAGCCTGCTATTTCTATCTCTGGCCTGAAAGCCAGCAAATCATATTGGTGGATATCTGCTTTGAATTTAAATGCAGGCCACACTCGCTGCGTTCCTGCTGTTTTTTGAAATTTATTCTGGTTGATTGTGTAGCGAGCTTGCATAGTTCTGTAGTCATACGTAATGATGATTAAATCACCAAGCTCTTTTGTTACAGGAGGTATTGTTGGCCACAAACCTGATTTAAACGAAACACGTCCAGGATTTCCATGCACTTCAAAATAATGAACGTCTTTGTAATGTTTGATTAGTAATTCGGCAAAAAATCTGAAATATTTTATTTCATTCTTTGGAATTGCAGTTTGCCCGCTCTTCCATTCGTCTAAAAAAGTCATTCCTTTACTTTTCCTTGTTTGAATCTCGATCCTGTGAAGGTGCTTAACGCCGCATTCACCGGCTTGTGTGGTGCATCCTGTTCTTAACTCGCTTGGTTGGCTCTCTCAAATTCGTTTAAATTCAGAATAGCTCGTCTAATAGACCTATAATCATCCGGAGGAACGTCTATATAATGTCCTGAGTCGTCATCATCAAAAGGCAGAAGGCCTTGGGGGGCTTTGGTAGTGCTCAATAAATTGACATAACATCCATAATCGAGCTTATAAACATCATAACGAATACCTGGATGATCATGTGATGAAATACTTCTCTTTAGGACATGAAGAACTCTCGAATCATAGAGAGAGTCAATCAGGCTACTAGTTTCATCCGCTCTCAGGAGAAATGCTCTAGCCTTTCGTTCACCAATGACTGTGTCGATTATCCAATGCAAAAGCTCACCTGCGAGAGCATTTGAGCTTACAGCTTTTTCTTTATCTCTTTGATACCAAGTGTTTGCAGCTACTCTAACGTGATTTACCGATATTTTACTCTCAATAGCCTTTTGAGCTGCTAAGGATATAATATTTATGCCATCTCTTGGAACACCCTCACAAGCGCGAACGAATTCTTCTAAAGCTCGTTTTTCTGTAAACGCTTCATTAATCAGTTGGGAAGTTGTTTCCGGCAACTCATTTTCTATACCCATATCTTTTGCCGCTGAAAAAATATGCTGAGCTAGAAGCTCTTGATAAAACTCTTGAGATCTTTCAGAGTCATTATCAAAAACCATAAAGTCATCTAGATTTACATCGGCGGAGGCATCAGCTCCCGTTTCGATCCCAATATAATCGCCCCCGCCTCTATTTATCATTAGGATAGATCTATGTTCTATAGCTGCTATTTTTACTGTAATTCCCTGAACAGAAAACAAAGATCTTCGAATCAAATCCGCCAGATATGGCTGAAGATCTAACGGTATGCTACTCCACTCATCTAGAAGAACCCATAAATGCCGGCCTTGCATACAAGAAACAACCCCTCTAAAAGCTGCCCCTGTCGCACCAAAATTCACGTAGAGCTGTTCGACCCCGCTACGGGAAATCGTTCCTTGCGTAGACTCACTGGACGAACTTTCATTATCGCTCCCGAAAGATATAGACGGTTTCGCATCAATTTTTCCGGAAAACCGAGTGTTTATTTTCTGTTCTCTTGAATGAGATTCTGATTCAGTTGTTGCAACACTACCAACAACTTTTACCTCGGTGATAGCATCAGCAAGTCTATCTAAAGCTGGCCCACTTCTAGATAAATCTAATTCTTCAGAAAGTTCGACAAAAAACTCATAAAGTGAAGAGTGAATGGAAAGAAGAGTATCGACGAGAAGGCGCGTCGCGCGTTCATGCAAGGGCACTGATGCATCTGCATATAGTCCGGCGCTCGATCCGATATTTCTTAAATCAGTAACTACAACAGCATCACCAGCCTGCTCTCTATTATCTGCTAGATAATTTAATACATGAGTTTTCCCTGTACCCCTGCGACCATACAGAATTTGATGATCTTGGCCACTCAGCAGTGAGAATAATGGCCCTATATCTACGAATGTTTGTATAAGCTTAGGTCTTGCCGATGCCTCAGCTCTTTTGGGCAATCGAAATATTGCGTTGTTTATCGCTGAGGTCACAGATTTCTCCTGTCGAGTAAGCGTCCGGTGGAGCCGCTTGTTAAGTTTTGATGCCTAGGGGCTGACTTACGCCAACCCCTAGGACTTTAGTTGAAGCTCTGGACAATGACAGCAATTGTAAAAATGAACTCAGAAAGTGCCGTAATTACGCTTGCTACATTTACCTTAACTTCGATTGCGATTTGCATTTTCATGGCAATACACCAGAATTTGCAGTCTCGCAGCGCTGCTCGACTACATGAAAAATGTGGCCGTGCTTTGGTGGTTACTGATTTACTAATCGGAAGAGCTGGTTGCGAACTCCAGTATTCTCCGGATATAGGTCATTGGCCACCTAACGGAGTGCTTGCCAACACTCCGGGGAGGTATCCTGGGGTAGAGTTACTCTCGCAAAGCATTGCTCCGAGCCAGGGCCTCCCAAACTCTTTGTAAACTTAACGCCAAGGCAAGGGGCCAATGCGAGTGCTTTGTCGAAGGCAGGAAGTCCCAACTGCGAAGAAGGCAGCCTTTGACTCTTTTTGAGTTTCCCACGAGCACCACACTATTGCGGCTTTGCCGCCAGCACGTCTTAGCAGTGAGCTTAAATTGAAAATCATGCTCTTACCTTAGCCCGAAGAATGATAAAACAACAACCGATTTTTGCGATTTTTTTTGCCCAAGTGAATAAGGAAATGTTTAGAGGGAGTAGACAGCAGGTATGTTGCGAATCAACATTAAGCTACTGTGGTAAAAAATGCGCTTTGATGATTTTGAAATGATGCTCGTTGCCACACACAAGCTCAATGCAATGCTTCCATGAAAAACCGAGTAACCCCCTAACGCAATTGCCACACCTCTAGCTTGAAAGGCCCGGGCTACTAACGCCAATCACTCGGGTGACGTGCGCTCAGCGGTTTGCACCCCAGCCAAAGCAGGTAGTGAGTGTTGTGCCTTGTTAGGTGTAATAATTTTCATTCGGAAAGCAAAAACCTTACATTTTCAACCTGCTTCTCACACGATGTATCCCAAAAGCTCTCAAAATCGTACTTCCCTCTATTATTTTGATACCAGGTTATTGCGTCGCTCATAAGGTTTTTTGATAAGCCGCCATTTATGTTTAGACTTTTTGCAAAAAGAGCTAGGGTTTCAATAGCCTTAGGATCAAAACCTTCCTTGTGGCCCGCAACTGCACACATATTAGCAACGGGAATTCGACTATTTCCGTCTTTAAATTGCTCCGTGATGTATGATGGAGGACTAGTTTGATTCGATGACGGTTCACAAATTATTTTTTAGAATCCACAGCGCTAGAGATTCATCTGGACGAAATTTGTTCTTGTTCTTACTCTGAGCCCACTCGATTGCCTGACAGGAAGAGTAGTCATCAGGCGCTCCGGACATGTCCCAAAACCCGTTAACAAGTATCCAAAATAGAAAAAATAATATACCTCCGAAAATGTATTTCATTATTAACCTCCATACAAAACACCAGTCTACGCACTGGATAATCTTGGACATTTACCAGCTTTCTACTGAGACTTCAAAGTATTACCCGTTTCTCCTGAAAAACTGCAACCTGTGCTTTCAGAGGAAAGTTCTTTAAATCCTTACTTTACCCACAAATTAGAATTGAGTTGACCTATTTTTCACTGTCCGCTCTCTGCCTCTAGACGCCTGTACGTGGATCATTCGGTCTTCTGGTACCCCAATTTTATATTGAGTTCTTCTATTCGTGCATCAATCTCTGCCTCGGACATTTGTGCGAATCTAGTGTCAAAGCTACCATCTATTGAACTTTCTATTGACTGCTTGTCTTTGTAGGCTTGAATATTGACATGCTTACCCATCAACTCTAGGGCTTTGGCTACTCCTGAGTGGTTGTATTCGTTTATTTCCACGGATTGCATTTCGCCTTCGATATTAACCGCTTTCTTGATTGGAATTCTGCCAAAACTACAATCCAAAAATTCTTTTATTTGATTAAGTACATAGTCAGCATCGATATTTATACGTTCTGACCTTTCCTGCTTAGCGATTTCAATGGCATGTTGAATGTCAACTTTTGACAAGTTCTGACTGGCAATGCGGTTTGCTGTTTTCGTTGAGTATCCAGCTCTAATAGCTGCTTGTGTCGCGTTGCAATCTTTTAGGTATTCATTAACAAAAACTTGTTGTTTCAATGTTAGTTTCGATTTGGAAATTGTCATTGTTTAGCACTCGCTAGTTTAGAAGTTACAACTATCACTCATTTGCTGTACCACCTGTGCCAATGGTTTGAAACCTTGGGGCTATTTGGTACACAAATGGTATAGGTTATTGACATTAGGTTTTGCCTACCTATGCCGCTGGACGTTGCCAATTTGCGTGCTATTTTAGGCGTGGTATGGGTGGCACAGGCTGATTCTTACTAATCGAAGATGTCATAAGCTTCCAATCCTAGTAATGAAGCGAATCGCAATTTAATTTTTTCGACATCAGTTATATCGTAGATCTTCCCCTCCCCCCGGTTAGATCTTCCGCGAGGTGCTCCACATAGTGCGGTCATTAGCTTTCCTATTTCACTGGACGCTTTAGCATTGCTTACACTAATTTTTTGCGGCTGGCACCATGCGACATACCTTTCTATCAATTCTGCAACCCTAACTCTAGCTTCACCCAGAAAAGGGGAAGGTGCAGATATATGCTCTTTTATAAACTGATAACAGGGCGGCATCGATTGCATTTTTTGGTCTATTAGCCCTCGTGTTACTGGGGCTTTGTATGGATCAAAGCTGCCTATATCGACTTGTTGTAAGTGGTGCAATAATTTTGAAGCACCACCTCGGTCAATCCAGTTATGCAAGGAGGAAAAGTAGCTTTTATCCTGGGCTTTCCCCGCGATTGGCTCTAGCACTAAGTATCGGCGCTCTCTTAAGCCTGCAGATATCACCTGGGATCTATTACTTGCTATAAACAATCTGGCGTAATTTGGAATTGGGACTGCTTCGAGCCCCTTTTTTTCCAATAATACGGTGTTTTCACTGATGAATGCTTTCACCTTATCTGCATCTTTCGAATGCGTTAGGTCGACCTCATCGGCGAACACCAGAAGTTTATTAGCTACTGCACCGTTAAACTGTCCTGTAATGTGACGATCACCGTTGATATGGGCACCATGACAACCAAATATTTGCAGCAACGGTTTGAGCATAGTGCCTTTCCCTGTTCCTTCTACTGATTTTAAAACAATAGCGACGCTGGGTTTCTCAGTTGGTTTTTGAACGATATGAGCAAGAAACTGCATAACGTAGGTAAATACATGGTTGTCGCCAGCACAGATAACGTTAAGTATATGCTCAAGGTAAATGTCGCAGTCACCTTCAATTGATTGTATTGGTGATGGAATATAGATGTTGAAATTGTCTTTAGGCACTTCCGATAAATTTGGATAAAAGCCTATACCATTTAATTTCCTATTCTTGCCCGGCCAATTAAACCATGCTCTTCCTGCATTTCTGCCTGCAATAGTCGGAATGTGGCTCACATAATTGGCAAACTCATCCAACGATAAAAAGATGTATTCTTTACCTTGCGTTTCAGAGTCTTTAATTGTTGCTACCTTGTTTTTAGATCCGAACAACACATGGGTAAATTGCTGGTTCATTTCATTTAGTTGAACTATCTCTGCTTCAGTCAAAGAGCAGCCATTCGACAGGTTTTTAATATCAATTTTTGACATAAACTACCCTCGATCTCTCTTTATTAAGTTCAAACCGGCCTGCATTTGATTAATACTTTTACCAGCAGATAGTATTTTTCTTTCTTTTAAAGGTTCTCTTAGAATAGCTCTACAATATGAAAGCCATTCAATACTTGTGGAAAAAGTTTTGCTTTCATACCAATGTGTTATGCCATCATCAGTCAATACACCAAAACTAAAAACAACAGTGGGCTCTAAGCTAAACTCATAAATATACGTTATTCCTTTTTGCTCGATACAATGAACCTCGCCATCAGCAACAAGCTCTGATAAAGGCAGTTTATTGAGAATGTTACTCATTGATAAGCCCCCTCAACTTGCTTTCTAAAGCAACAAACTTTTCTTCAATCAATTCTAAAATTTCAGCGTTCGATTTTTCGGATATAGTCCCTGATTCAAAGTTTTGTAATAGCATTATTAGTATGTGTAGTTGATTGAGGTAAAAATCGATAAGTATTACTTTAGTTGGAAAGGAAGACATTATTGATCCTCCCAGTTGATTGGCTTACGGTTAATGAACAACAAAATTTCTGAAAGCACCCATGCACAGGAATTTCCGCCCAATTTTATTCGTTTTGGATGCTTTCCTTCTTTTTCAAGCTGCGTTGTTCTGCTTCTAGAAAGAGTGGTAATGGATTTGCGTTCGGCTTCTCGAACTAAGCGTTCTCGTTCGCCATATGACTTCAAAATATTATGTTTAAGTTTTTCGATAGTCAGATAATTGGGGCTTTCATCTTGCGACTTCGGAGATCCATAGTTTAAGTTTTTCTTGGTGTTACTTATTTTCATAATTTTCCCTTGGTTAATTTGTAATCATTCGTGCGCTTCCATGGCTGCTAGAACAACCGTGTGCGTACGGGACCAATTGGACAGGAAAATCTAAGTCGTAACTACCCGCGTTTATTCCACTTCTACACTATGAGGCTGGTTGTGTTAAGTTGCTGATAAATATGTATTATTTTATTTTTTGCTTTATTTTATCTAGGGAATGGTTTGAAAAGAAAGAAGAAGCATTTAGGCCGGTGTTACTTGGTTCACGTTGATCGTGAAGTTTACGTTATTGCCAAATGCACCACCGAGTAAATAGCCTAAAAATGTATTTCGCATTTCTATATCGCTTGAACTAGTGGCTTTTATTTAACTGGCAGTATTTTGAGCTCTTACATATACGCTAAAGCTAAACTCAGGTTGGTGGAAGAACTCATGTACTTGCAGTTGAGTGCCGACGTGCATCGCTGGAATAGCTTGTAAACCCACTTGAGAAACCCAAGTTGCGGTTTCTTCACCAGTGTTGCTTTTACCTAATCCATACTGCCAATAACTTAGGTAGCTGTTGCCAGCATCGGCAGAATACATTTGGCCAAAACTTCCAGCTCGATGAGCAGCATACTTGAGTTTGTTTTCAGCGATTATTTCTTTGGACATGCCATCAAAATCCATACAGATGCCCTTTGTCAAAGATAGGGCATCGTCATCTAACGGTTCATAAGCACACATGACTAAATTCGGGCCATGTTGACGAAAAGCAGCTAGAAGCCTGTCCTGACGTTGAATTGTCACAATCTCGTCTTTAGCTAAGTCGATATCGCCATAAACGAAGCTCCAATTATTCCCCTCAGTACCAGTCTCATTTTCAAGTTCAGGCTCATATAGCATTTCGAATAATCTGAATATGGCAGGATGCAATTCCTTGGGATTAATATCTTTTTCACCTAGTTTCAACTGTAAGCCATGGAGCAATAATTCGGGTGGCAATATGCCTAGTGCATTTACCGAAGCGAAAAGTGCTTCTTTAGGTATATAAAACTCTTGATTTGGCAATCCTAACTTTTGTAAGGCATCTGGCTTGAATTTTAATCCAACTAATTCCGACACAGTGTTCCTTTATTGATCAAGCATTGGTGAAATTATATCTGAAAGCTGAGTTAAGGCACTTAATCGCTCATCAAAATAATCGTAATGATCATAAACGCCTTCAACACCTCTAAGTTTGTGATTCAAACATCGTTCACTAATATGGGGTGGCACTTTTAGACTTGCCAATAGTGTTCTTGCAGTGCGTCGTAAGTCATGCACCGTAAAATGAGGAATCGGTAGCTTATCTTCCTTAAACAACTTGGCAATGGCTGCATTCAGTGTGTCATGAGACATGTACTCACGTTTGCTGCGGCGTCGGCTTGGAAAAACGTATTCTGAGCCTGCTGAACGAATCTTTAGTTCTTCCAACCACTTTATAACGGGGTCGGTTAAGGGGACCTTGATTGATGTCCCTGTTTTGGTTCTCTCTTCTGGAATAATCCAATAGTTCTGTTCAAAGTTAAACTCTGCCCATTTGGCAGCCAGTAATTCCATCTTTCGACAAGCCAGGCAGACAAGCAACGCGACAGCTAAATAGTTCTCTCGGGTTATTTGGTCTTTATGCTTATGCATTTCGATAAATAAGGTCTTCAGTTCTTTCGCTGACAATGCTCTAGTGCGCGCCTTTTCTACTCCTCCAGCATCGTCATATTTAAATGCTTCGGCAGGGTTAGATTGGAGCTCTCCCAGTTTGATGCCATGTCTAAAAATGTGTTTCAAGTAATTTAGTGCGTCATTTGCTATTGCTGGCCTGCCATCATTGGCTATTTTTTGAATAACCGTTCTAACGTCAATAGGTCTGATAGATTCTGGTGACAATTGACCAATAATGGGGTCAATGTTCTTTTCGTATACGCGTCTATATATATGTGCGGTTTTGATTCTCTTGTCGCGCTCATTAAGCCAATCATTGGCTAGATCTCGGAGTTGCTTAAAAGGCTTTTCATTTTCCAACTTTCTTTGTTCAAGAGGATCTTTATTTTGCTTAGCTTGTAGTTTTATTTCTGCCGCTTTGATTCGTGCCTCTGCTAAGGAAAGATTGGGGTACGGTGTATCAAGAGTAATTACACGACGTTTACCAAAAACAGTGTAACGCACTTCAAAACTGGTTCCGCCAGAATCACTGACTCTAAAGTACAAGCTTTCGCCAAGTGGAACGCGGCATGGTTCGCCTTTTTTGGCTAAAGAGGCAATTTGCTTGGCATTAAGTTTCAGCATTAGTAAATCCAAAATGGTTACAAAAACAATCCTTGTTTCCAAATCACCATAATAAAGTGGTTACAGTAACCAATATTGTAACCACTATTATTGATATCTCCAAGTAGCTTGAGATACCTTGGAATAGATAATGCCTTATTTTTTAGGTGTTTGTGTATGCATGAGTAACCTTGGAATGGTTACTCAATATTCTGGATCTGTTCCCTCATCTGCTCAATCAGCACCTTCAACTCTACAGCGGATTGGGTGATGTCGGTGTGAATCGACTTTGAACCCAGTGTGTTCGACTCACGATTGAATTCTTGCATCATAAAGTCCAGTCTACGGCCAACGGCTCCGCCCTTTTTGAGTATTTTTCGCGTTTCGCCGATGTGAGAGTTAAGGCGGTCGAGTTCTTCTGCCACGTCGACTTTCTGTGCCAGCATTATCATTTCTTGTTCAACACGACCTTCATCAAGTTCGATTTTTGCTTCTTCAAAGCGGCTCAATAGTTTCTCTTTTTGCCAGGTTATGATTTCCGGCATCCGTTGACTGACCTTTGCAACTTCAACTTCAATGGCATCTAAGCGCTGCTCAATCATGGCCTTTAAATTGGTACCTTCGGTGGCACGACACTGAATAAAGTCTGTTAGGGTTGCATCGAACTCAGCAAGGATATCCGTTTGAATCGCATCCATATCGGCCTCTTCTGCGGCAATGACGCCCGGCCAACGTAAGATGTCTACTGGATTAACACCGCTGGATTGACCGTGTGATTGAACCCAATCGGCGGCGTGCAACAGCTGCTTGGCCAATTCTTCGTTAAGACTCAAGGTTCCTACGGCACCCTCGTTGGGCACGTAACGCAATGCACACTCTACTTTGCCCCGTTGCAATTGTTTGCGAAAGCGCTCTTTAAGCATCGGCTCAAGGGCACGAAACTGCTCGGGTAAGCGAAAATAGGTTTCCAGAAATCGTTGATTAACCGAGCGAATTTCCCAAACTGCAGTGCCCCATTGAGCTTTGCACTCGCGGCGAGCAAAGGCGGTCATACTGTAAATCATAATGGTTTCCGTTGACTCAGATCATTGACCCACAATCATAACCTAAAATGCCGATGAAATGAGTACAAACTTTTTCCTTGTAGCCTTGGGATACGGCATTGTTTGTCATCATTTATCCTTTTGAGGGATCAACTTCCCGAGTTAACTGCGCTATACTTGCCGCCACAAATTCGCAGCCTCGCTGCCCAGCTCTGTATGATTCAGGAGATCACTATGCGTCCAAGCGGAAGAACCGCCAGCCAAATCCGTCCCGTTACATTAACCCGAAACTTTACCTGCCATGCAGAGGGCTCGGTATTGGTAGAGTTTGGCAACACCAAAGTGTTGTGTAATGCGTCGGTTGTAGAGGGCGTACCGCGCTTTATGAAAGGGCAAGGCAAGGGCTGGATCACCGCTGAGTACAGCATGCTACCTCGCTCTACCCACACTCGCTCAGACCGAGAAGCCGCTCGCGGTAAACAGGGTGGCAGAACCCTCGAAATTCAGCGTCTAATCGCTCGCGCGTTACGTGCCGCGGTAGACCTTAAGCTGTTGGGAGAAAATACCATTACTCTGGATTGCGATGTGATCCAAGCCGATGGTGGAACCCGCACCGCCTCAATCACTGGAGCCTGTGTTGCTTTGGTGGATGCATTATCTTGGATGCGCACTAAGGGCATTATTAAAACCAACCCAATGAAGCACATGATTGCCGCATTGTCTGTGGGTATTTACAAAGGCAATGCTATCTCTGATCTTGAGTATCTAGAAGACTCAGAAGCCGAAACCGACATGAACGTGGTCATGACCGACACCGGAAAATTGATTGAAGTGCAAGGCACCGCCGAGGGCGAACCTTTCAGTTTTGAAGAGATGTCAGAAATGTTGGAACTGGCCAAACATGGTTTGCGCGAGTTATTCGACATTCAAAAATCGGCTCTAAACTAAGCGAAGTAAGGAGTTGCCATGCAAGATTACCAAAAAGCGTTCATTGAATTTGCAATGCAGCGGCAGGTGCTTAAGTTCGGTCAATTCACATTAAAATCTGGTCGCACTAGTCCTTATTTTTTCAACGCTGGATTATTCAATACCGGTGGCGACTTGGCCCGCTTGGGTCAGTTCTATGCGCAGGCGTTGGTGGACTCGGGCATAGAATACGACGTATTGTTTGGTCCGGCATATAAGGGGATCCCAATCGCGACGACCACGGCAGTCGCATTGGCCGACAAACACCAGCAGGACGTGCCGTACTGTTTTAACCGCAAAGAAGCCAAGGATCATGGAGAAGGAGGCACCTTAGTTGGCTCTCCACTTAGTGGCAAAGTGATGCTGGTGGATGACGTGATCACAGCGGGCACAGCGATTCGTGAATCGATGGCATTGATCGACGCCCATCAAGCGACCCTTGCGGGCGTTCTGATAGCCCTAGATCGTCAAGAGAAAGGACAAGGTGAGTTGTCAGCGATTCAAGAAGTGGAGCGGGATTTCAATACTCAGGTCGTGTCTATTATCAGCTTGGCCGATTTAGTTGAGTATCTCAAAGTCAAGCCTGATATGGCCCAGCACTTAGAAAATATTGAGCAGTATCGCAGAGACTATGGCATCCATTGAGTTCGACCCAGCGGTTTTTGATGCTGCACAGTACCACTTAGATGCAATGGGCCTGCGTTGTCCAGAACCGGTAATGATGGTGCGTTTGCAAATCCGTAAGATGCAAGATGGCGAGCGTTTATCGATAGTTGCCGACGATCACAGTACCACTCGCGATATTCCGAGCTTCTGTCGTTTTATGGAGCATGAGTTAGTGTGTGCTTACACTGACAAAAGCCCTTATAAATACGTGGTACAAAAAGGACTGAAAGGATAAATTGCAAGCAAGTCCTTTGTCTCGACTGAGACAAAGGACGGTTGTCACTTACTCTGGTTTACGGAATTTAAAGGTCCAACGATCGGTATTGCCAGTGACGGTTTTTGCACCCACTTCGTACTCGAGTTCATCGTCTTCACGGTAATGCAAATCGGAATAATCTACGAACTCAAAGCCCGCAGCGAGGATTTCCTTAATGGCTAAAACAGGATCAACGCGACGGCGGTTGGCTTCACTCTCTGGTTCCATGTGACGAGCGGTATGGTCTACTACAGCATAAATACCGCCGGGCTTTAATGCATCAAAGGCGGCTTTGTTCATTGCTGCGCGACCCTCTGCATTAAAGTTATGGTAATTGCGGAAAGTCAACACCATGTCTACGTCACTGACGCCTAATGAATCCAGTTTGAGAGAGTAAAAGCGAGCACCTTCTTCACGCCACAATTTGGCATCTTCGGCGACAATTGACATTTTCTCAAAGCCCTTTTTGCCCATCAAACGCTCTTTAATGCGATTGGTGCCGATGGCGCCGTAATATTTGCCTTTTTCAGCCATCACTGGCGCTAAGATCTTCGTATACCAGCCACCACCTGGAATAAGCTCAACGATGGTCATGTCCGGCTCTAGGCCAAAAAACTGCAAGGTTTGCAGAGGCAGTCTGTTGCTGTCTCTATCCATTTCTTGCTGGGTGCGAACATCTGACTTGAGTGCTTGTTTTACTTTGTCTTCCAAGCTGTGATGGGCCGCGATTGCACTTGTGGTCAAGGCCAGACACAACGAAGCCATTAAATACTTGGTTGGTTTACGTAAACTCATAGGGGTCTCCTCTGCTCCCGTAAAGGGGTCATTATTGTTGTTTTGAGAATGCAAACCTTGCATCCGCAATGAATTTAGAACCTTTACCTTAACGTAGTTTTTGCCATTACAGATCCTTTTGTACGGTTAAAAATCGAATCCTAGCGACTCAACCACCACAACAAAACTACGCCCAACGTCAACACTACTATACTTGGGTAACGATAGCGTTGGAACAGCGTTTGGGCCTGATTTCCTGCTAGCTTAACCAAAAGTGCCAAGCCAAAGTAACGAATCGATCGAGCAATCAAGGTGGCGAGAATAAATAGAGTAAGGGAAAAGCTTACCGCCCCTGCCGCCAGCATCGCAATTTGGAACGGCACGGGCACAATACCCAAACTCAGCACATACCAAAATCCTTCGGCTTGCATTTGTGCTTTGACTTGGGCGAGTTGCTCTGCAGTGGTCAGGTATTCAACCAAATATCCTTGCAGTGCCTCGTACAAGTAGTAGCCAAGCGCATATCCAAATAATGCGCCAACCAAACAACCTAAGGTCGCCATGGCAGCAATTGACCACAAGCGCTCTCGCTTGGCTTGCATTAATGGGATCAACACCGCTTCTAAGGGGATAGGTACGAGGGTGGATTCTAAAAAAGAGGCCAAAGCAACACTCCAAAGCATGTGCTTGGAGTGGATCAGTTTTTCAGCTTGACGCTTTAGCCTCGACATCGAGGATGAACAAATCGCCGCGGCCTACATTTGGCCCTTATAAACTTTGCCATCTTTCATGACAAAGTCGATGGATTGCATCAGCTTCATGTCTTTGAGTGGATCACCTTTAACCGCCACAAAATCAGCTAGCTTGCCCACTTCAACGGTGCCTAAAGTATCTTCCACACCCAGTAATTTAGCGCCATGGTATGTGGCACTGCGGATAACTTCGATAGCTGGCATGCCAGCTTGTTCCATGAGTACGAATTCCAAGCCATTGTCTCCGTGGGCTGAAACACCCGAATCGGTTCCAAAGGCAATTTTCACTCCGGCTTTGTATGCCGCAGAGAAGGTTTGCATGATTATAGGACCAATTTTCGCGGCTTTGGGACGAACCAGTTCGGGAAAGAATCCGTCAATTTTGGCTTTCTCGGCCACCCAATTGCCTGCCATAATGGTTGGGACATAATAGGTTCCGTATTTCTTCATCAGCTTAAACACGTCTTTGTCCATGTAAGTACCGTGTTCAATGGAGTCGACACCGGCTTTTATGGCGCGGACCATACCTTCTTTTCCATGGGCGTGAACCGCGACGGTCATACCATAATCTTTGGCAGTGGCCACTATCGCCGCCAATTCATCATCCATAAATTGAGGGTTCTGACCGCTTTTGGCGACCGACAATACCCCACCTGTACCGGTGATTTTGATTAAATCGGCACCGTCTTTGTAGCGCTGACGTACTGCTTTCCTGGCTTCCGCTACACCGTTGACGACACCTTCATTTGGCCCCGGGTCGCCCATCAGTAGTTTTGACCGACCATTGGTAGGATCTGCATGACCGCCTGTTGTCGCGATACTTTTAGCGGCGGTAAAAATGCGCGGTCCATCAACCATCCCTTTATTGATAGCATTGCGCAAAGCCACCGTTTCGTTATGGCTATCGCCAAGGTTGCGAACCGTTGTGAAGCCAGCCAACAAAGTACGTTCTGCGTACATTACCCCTTTAATAGCGTAATCAGCTTCATTTAGCGTGAATTCCTCCAGATAAGATGCAGGGCCATTATGTTGAGAGGAAATGTGGGTATGCATATCCATCAAACCGGGCATCAGGGTGTATTCGGACAAATCCACTAGGGTGTCATCAGCACCGGGGTTTTTAAAACCCGATTCAATTGCCACAATGGTATTGCCATCGACAATCACCGTCATGTTGGATTGGGTGGAGTCATCTTTGGCCGAAATGAGTTTTCCAGCGTGAATGTAGGTGGCACTCCAAGCGGAAAAAGCCTGTAGAGACAGGACACTGAATAACGCTAACGTTGTCTGTTTCATGTTTATCCTTTGTTATTTTTATTGTTGATACTAAGGGGTCAACTTTGGCCCAGGCTGAAACGATAGTCGCCACTGGAAATGTACCAATGGGTTTGGCCCGCTATCGTTTCCGGTTGAGCTTGTTCGACCAATTGATAAAACACATTTTGATGCAGCCTCGCCCACAAATTACGTCGGACTTTGGCGTAGGGTAGCAGAGTCTGGTTTTGTGGGTCTATGCGCAATTCGATGGGGTTGTCCTCACTGACTACAAACTGGTCGCCAGTTTGTGTAGTCATCAACAACAGGCGGTCTTGCCAATCCCATTGGGTGACAATAAAGGGTACGTCTTCAACTATGATGCCGACTTTTTCTACCGGCGTAACTAAATAGTAATTCTCGTCTTCTTTGCGTATTACACTGGCAAACAGTTTAACCAAAGCGGGACGGCCGATGGGGGTACCCATGTACCACCAACTGCCATCGTGCTTGATACACATGTCAATATCGCCACAAAAGTCGGGTTGCCAGCGTTCAACTGGAGGCACCTTGCCTTGTTGATCAGCCAGCTGTTTCTGCAGACTCGCAAGATCCATAACTAGGGCTGCATGGCATCTTTGATTTCACGTAACTTGGCTTTGATCCGACGCATATTTTCTGGACCGGTGCGCAACAGTTGCTTTTGTGGGCCTGACAGGGCCTCTAAGCGTTCGTCCTTGTACTTGTACATGACACTGTCGGTATAAACTTCGACTGGAACCGGAACTTCTGGGGTATCGAGAAGGTGGTTGATGGCATCGATCAATACAAAGTCAAAGTTATCGTCAGGGTCTCCAATTTCAGCATAAATGTCACGGATAGCCGGTTTGTACTTACTGTACACCTCAAGTAATTCGGGCACCTGAATCGAATCGAGTGCTTCAACATACGGCGTATAGCGTTTGTAACTGGAAGCGTCTACAAAGGTTTTTCCCGATTGTTCATAGACTCGAAAAGCTTGTTCCGGTGGGACTGTGATCCGATGATTGTTGGCAATACTTTTGCGCGCCGTATTGTCCGCCATCACTACAAAGCGACGCAATAAATCCTCGTTTACCAGTAAGCTGGCAGCAGCTTCATAATTGGCGGTATTCAATACCGCAGTCTTGACCGTGGCGTCGCTGGTGTCCAGCGGCTCAGGCATCGGCTCTGGCTCTACATACTCTGGCTCAGGGATTTCTGGTGCTTGGTCTTCAACCGCATATTCCGGCTCAGTTTCTAGCGGCTCAGGTTCTGTCACAGGGGTTTCATTCACGACTGGTTGAACAGGCTCAGGGGCAGGCTCGTCGCCGGAAAATAGAAAATAGCCCAATAACACCACGATAATAACAATAAATCCCAATGCAAAGTGGGGCACAAGTGATTTTTGAGTTGTCGTTTCAGTCATATCGGTTCCTTTCAATTGCTTTCACATCTAACAGTATGACAATGATAGGGGCAAAGTGTTGAAAATTTTTAAAAAACAATGCTATTCGTTTGTCTTCACAGTGGGTTACTACGGTAAAACCTCTTCTTTAGATTGGCATGATTTCTAAAAGCTGGACAGCCTCTATTGCGAGGATTAAACTGGTCGGAGCATTAACACTGTATTAACACTCTCGAGTATCTAGACCCACTGCTTATGAACATTATTCTGTATGCCATCCCGTTCTTTTTCCTGCTCATTGGCGTTGAGCTAGTTTTAGAAAAGGTGCGGGGCACCCAATATTATCGTGTCAATGACGCAATAAGCAGTCTGGTAGTGGGTGTCGTAAGTCGCATGACAGGTATCTTCAAAGCCCTCATCCCCTTTACCTTGTACATACTGGTATATGAACATTTTGCCTTGTTTAGCTTGCCTGATTCCCCATGGATGTGGGTTGCTGCCTTTGTGATTTATGATTTTTTCTATTATTGGAATCATCGTTTTGGTCATGAGATCAGTGTTTTCTGGGCTTCTCATGTGGTGCACCATTCCAGCGAGGATTACAATCTGACCACTGCGCTGCGTCAATCTGGCACAGGTTTTTTGAGTTTCATTTTCTATCTGCCGATGGCGCTGATGGGGTTCGACCCTCTGGTGCTTTTGAGTGTGGGCGCGCTAAACTTGGTTTATCAGTTTTGGGTTCACACCCAACATGTGCCTAAGCTGGGGTGGTTTGAATGGATTTTTGTATCTCCGTCAAATCATCGTGTCCACCATGCGCAAAATCAAATTTATTTGGACCGCAATTACGGCGGGGTATTTATTATCTGGGATCGACTGTTTGGCAGTTTCCAAGAAGAGCTCGACGAAGAACCGCCCATTTACGGCGTGCGAAAAGCGCTGCGCAGTTGGAATCCCGTTTGGGCGAATGCCCAGGTCTATGCGCAGTTGTGCAAAGACAGCTATCACACCCAACGATGGTCAGACAAACTGAAAGTGTGGTTTGGACGTACTGGCTGGCGGCCCGATGATGTGACTCAACGTTTCCCATTGCAGCGTGTGGACCTAACCCGCTTTGAGCGCTTTGATACCTCCCTGACGCTGGCCACAAAATGGTATGCCATTGTCCATTATGGTCTGATTGCCATTTTCACCGTGATGTTGATGATGCATGTGTCGGCGCTACCGGTACTAGAACAGATCGCAGCGGCGCTGGCGATTATCATCAGTGGCGTGACTTTGGGTATGCTGATGGAAAATCGGGATATGGGTGTGCGGTTGGAGTGGCTTCGTAATGGCGCGATATTGCTAACAGCGGCCTTGTTCCCTCTGCCTCTGTGGATGATTTTGTCAATGGTGTTGGGCTCTGTAATTGGCATGGCGTTGTTGGTATTCAATAAACGAGAGGCGGACCAAAGTGGTTCGGGATTTGACATAGATTCCTCCCACACACAAACAGACTAAGGTGAACTTTCTACGCTTGATTACGTAACTAAGTTGAGTTTGGGGGCCCAGTAGCAAAGGGCACATCCCATCTCAAATCTGTGTGTTGAGTAACAGACCGAGCGTACATATGACTATCGAATATCAGCAACTGCAACAGCAAAACCCCCGTATCTCTGTACTTGAAGTGCAGTCTTATGAAATGAATGTCTACTTAGTGAAAGTCTACTTGCACGACACTATTGACGGGCAAACTGAGGGGATGCTCTATCATCAAGGAAAGCTGATGCGTTTTCACAGCAGTCAACAAATCCGTGATGCGTTTGAAGCAATGACAATCGAGCAAGCTGTGTTGCTCCATGAGTCTCCCTATGATGAAATGATAGGTAATCCACCCAGTGTACAAAGGGGAATCGCGGTGCCTTTTTCCCTCGCGCAGCCGTACTGATCCCTTTTTACACTTTCAAATATAGGAACAGTAAGCAATGTCACTACAGTATCTGCATACCATGGTCAGAGTGTCAGACCTGGACGCCTCGCTCGATTTTTATTGTAACAAGCTTGGGTTAGTCGAGACTTCACGCGTGGACAACGAACAAGGCCGGTTCACACTGGTGTTCTTGGCAGCACCGGCTGATGAAGAACGTGCCAAAGCGCTGCAGTCACCCTTAATGGAGTTGACTTACAATTGGGATCCAGAAGAGTACCAAGGTGGACGAAACTTCGGCCATCTCGCGTTTCGGGTAGATGACATTTACGCCCTTTGCCAATCTCTGATGGATGCGGGAGTCACTATCAATCGCCCACCTCGGGACGGTCATATGGCCTTTGTTCGCTCTCCAGACGGTATTTCTATCGAGTTATTGCAAAAAGGGTCTTCGCTCTCGCCCCAAGAGCCCTGGAAAAGTATGCCAAATACGGGAAGCTGGTAAAGCAAAAAAATCAAGAGGGGCGGTTAATGCCCCTTTCTTTCGATAGGAATGGGTAAGTGATAGAGTGGGAAGTAGCGGGTTAGCCACTTGGTAAATTCTTGCCGTGAAATGTCAAATTGCTCGTTGACCGACTTTTTCCAGCCTCGCTTGTTCATGCCCGTTTCCTGGCAGGCACGTACAAAGCGATCGACCACCTCGGCAGCGACTTTTTCTACATTTTTATTACGAGCATTTACTTGTTCTGAGGCGTTTGGTTGAACACCTGGCATGTGGTTGACATGATAGATGCCGTCTGTCAGACGTACCGCCTGCAAATTGTTTCCATGATGTTTAAGTAAGCGTTCCATCCCGCGCACGACAATGGCGTTTTCGTAAATTGCCCCATATCGAGTGCGAATCACTCGATTGCCTGGTAATGAATGATTCAAACGCTCAGGGTGACGTTTCTTGCTGCACAGTTGGTCAAAAATACGATGGGCTCTGCTTAGAGGATGAGCCTCCAGCTCTTCATTGTCGTGAGCAAGCAACTCGTCCTGCGCCTCCAATTTCTCAATGTGCTGGCCAAGCAGATCGACTTGCTGGTCATCCAACCCTTTGGACAGTACGTTTTGTTCCCACATTTCCCAGAGTGAATCAATGTCATTAGGAAACTGCATTGTGCATCCTCATACGAACAAACTATAAATAATGTATGTATGCAAATAATCACAAAAAAGATCGTTGTTGTGTTGGATTTGTTAGGTGATCTTTTTGCTTTTCCATCGTCTATTCACCCTTATCCTTTTATGTTTACCCACTGAGACTTTGAATGCTCTCGGGTAATTGGCCTCCAAGAGGTTTACTGTGAAAACATCACCATTGGGTGTGCACTGGTTCCGGCACGATTTACGGGTAGCAGACAATGGTGCCCTATTTGAACTGGCCAGCAGATGTGACGCACTTATCTGTATTTTTGTGGTGGACCCCAGATGGTTTCGCCCCAGTCATTTTCAGTCGGCACATATAGGCAAACATCGCTGGCGCTTTTTGCTGGAAAGTTTGCAAGATCTAGATCAGCAATTGCGACTTCGCGGACAATCTTTATTGGTGAAGTGGGGAGATCCAAACAATATTCTTAATACTCTGCTTAGGGAGCATCCGGTTACCCATCTGGCCTTCAATCATCACAGTGGAGTGTATGAGAGGCAGCAGATTCAACGGCTCAAACTACACAATGATCATGTAACGTTTCTCGGCCATCATGGTCATAGTTTGTTTTATCCCGAACAGCTACCGTTTACCCTCGATGAGCTTCCTGATACCTTCACCCCGTTTCGCAAGAAGGTAGAAAATATTCAGATCGATCGTCCATCCCAAGCGCCTGAAATTTTGCCCAGCGCCCCTTCGTCAATCGATTACCAATGGCCCGATTCGTTGCCTGACAGTCCATCGAGAGATCAACACGGATTTGTTGGAGGCAGCTCAGCAGCTTTGCGACAATTGAGTTATTACACCCTTGAATCCGATTTGCTGGCACAGTACAAGCAAACGCGCAATGGATTGGATGGTTGGGATTTTTCCAGCAAATTGTCTTGTTGGTTAGCCAATGGAAGTCTTTCGGCGCGTCAGGTCTACCGGGCAATTCAAGATTATGAGGTGCTGCGGTGCGCTAACGAATCCACCTATTGGTTGTATTTTGAATTGCTGTGGCGGGAATTTTTCTATTGGTATGGACGTCACCATGCCAGCGCGCTGTTTCAATTTTCTGGCGTCAAAGGTCGCAAGCCGATGACTGGATTTTGGCCGCAACGTTTCGCCAGATGGTGTGCAGGGAATACCCCTTATCCGATTGTCAACGCATGCATGAAACAACTCAACGCCACTGGGTTCATGTCAAATCGAGGACGGCAATTGGTGGCGAGCTGCTTGGTCCATGAATTAAATCTGGATTGGCGCTATGGTGCTGCCTATTTCGAGCAGCAGTTGATCGACTTTGACGTGGCTTCTAATTATGGCAATTGGCAGTATTTAGCGGGAGTGGGAGCCGATCCCAGAGGTCATCGTCGTTTCGATTTGGATAAGCAGACTCGCCAGTACGATCCTCAAGGCGAATTTATTCAGCGTTGGCAAGGCGAATCTCAGAATATTCCTTTAGACAATGTGGATCCGGCGGACTGGCCTATTCATTGGCAGTAGCTCCAACAGCAAACATCAACGAGGGTGAGGAAACTTTGCTTGGATTTAATGGTCTGTTAGAGAGTGCGTGGTCATCGAGAGGTAATCGCCCCCTTGAAAAGTCGCTCGCCAATCCCATTGTTTTCATCAGACCCATTAGAAACGGAGCAGACAAGTGGAACAAGCCTTTAACGAAGCATTGTTGAAACTCTGTATGTTGATGTACCGAATCGACGGTAAAATTACCCTTACTGAGCAAGATTACTATCAAGCGATTTACAGCAATCTCGAATGGCACGGTGAGCAGGACTTAGAAGAGTTCCAACGTCAGGCCATTCACGAAGTACGATCGGCCGTTGATAATGATGAAGTGAAACCCTTTATATTGTCCCTCAAAGAGGCCTTAAGCTTTAATGCCAAAAAGGCGATTTCGGTGGCACAAGGAATCTCCTACATCGATGGTGATTTGGCTGAAGAAGAGCAGGAGATTTTGGAGTATTTAGAAAATCGAGTGTTAGCTAAGTCCTTGTATGCATGAGAGATTGACAAAAAGCGCCTGAAATTTGGCTTTTATTATTCTAGCCATTATACTCAACGACCATTTTATTTACCTCAGTAGGGCGTGAATGCGAAGTCGCTTTGAACCTCATGGTACCTTTGATGTTTGCCAAATGGGGAGAATATTGCGGGTGGAGGGCACTGGCCCATGGAATCTAGAATCCATGCGTTCTTCCGCTAAAGAAGCTGAATCTATAGTCGCAGCTTTACAAGGCCAGCCATGGGCTGTGCTGGTGGTTTTGCATGGTGAGTCGATCTTTGTGCCGGCGGCAGCCAACATGCTTATTGAAACCGTACAAAGAGAAAAGACCCTTGGTCGTTGTGCTACGGCGGTGTTGGTGAACGACTGTACCTCGCCAAACTTTGCGCAAATGCACATGGCCGACATCTACGATGCAGCGAGCGAGCATTTTCAATTCTTTGATGATATCCACTTAGCCACGGCTTGGTTGCATCAGCAAATCGCCGAATTTAGCGAATAGACACAGTCATTTAACGCTGCAACTTACCGCTCGATAGACGCTCGGCTTTTCTATAACTTATAACGCTTAGTCTCTTGTTTATCTTGTGGTTTGTCGTAATCTACAGAGATGAATTTTGCCCTTTTTTGAGTGGAACATGTTTGAATGGCAACGGGCGGTAATTAAAGTCGGAAGCGCTTTGATAGCGCCAGATGGTAATCAATGTAGTGGGCGCTATTTATTGCCATTGGCGCGCTTTATCACGGCCAGCCGAGAGCAAGGTAAAGAAATCATACTGGTGTCTTCAGGCAGTGTCGCCGCCGGTCGAGGCCAAATCAAAATCCATCATCCGCCGTCCATAGCGGAGAAACAAGCAATGGCAGCTATTGGTCAGACGCAAATGATGGCCAACTGGTCGCGTTTTTTTGATTTTCCCTGTGCACAATTGCTTTTGACCTACGATGACTTGCTTAATCGCACCCGTTACGTCAACATCAAAAACACCTTAAGAGAGCTGCTAAACCATCAAGCTTTGCCCATTATCAACGAGAACGATACTGTGGCGATTAATGAGCTCAAGGTTGGCGACAACGATAATCTTGCCGCTTATGCTGCCTTGATTGCTCAAGCAGATACGTTAATCATTTGCTCAGATGTGGACGGCTTGTTTGACGCCAATCCTCGACAAAATCCAAATGCTAATCTGATCCCCCAAGTTGACAAAATTACTGACGACGTAATGGCTTTGGCGGGTGGAGCGGGCACGATTTTGGGCACCGGCGGTATGCAGACCAAATTGCAAGCGGCACAAAAATGCACTAACAGCGGCATTCAAACCTTAATCGTCAATGGCCAAAAGGGCAGTGTGTTTGATGCACTCCTCGAAGGGCAAATCCATGGCACGTTATTTAAACCCGTGGCCAGTCGGGAGAATGCCCGTCGTCAGTGGCTCAAGCACACGCTGAAAAGTCACGGAAAAATTACCATTGATGGTGGTGCAAAGACGGCGATTTTAAACAAAGGTGCATCATTGCTGCCCAGCGGTATTACAGAAGTTAGTGGCCAGTTTAAAAGTGGCGAAGCCGTTTTGATAGAATATCAAGGGCAGACATTGGCGAAAGGGTTAGCTTTATACAGCGCGGCAGATTTAGAGCTCATCAAAGGGTTGCGAAGCAGCCATATCGAGGCAACCTTAGGATACACCTTTGGTGAGGCTGTTGTGCATCGTGACGACATGGTGCTGCTTTAATTTCAGCGTTAATCCGATTATTTTGAATTTTGTAAGGGAGCATTCACCCCTATGAGCTTTTCTATTTCACAAGCGGCGCGACAGGCCAGATTGGCGTCTCGTCAAATCGCCAATTTGGATTCTCAGCGTAAAAATGTGTTGCTGGTAGATATCGCTGAGCAAATACTGGCCCAGCAAGCCGCCATCCTCGAAGCCAACCAATTGGACATGGAGACTGCTCGACAAAGTAATCTCGATGGTTCGATGCAAGATAGGTTAGCTCTATCACCTGAGCGTTTGAAGCAGATCAGTGACGCCGTGTTAGAAATTAAAAACCAAGCGGATCCGGTGGGGGAAATCAGCCATATACAAAGGCGTCCAAGCGGCATCCAAGTGGGCAAGATGCGTATCCCCTTGGGGGTAATTGCCATGATCTATGAATCACGGCCAAACGTGACCATTGATGCTGCTGCGCTGTGTTTAAAGGCCGGCAATGCGGTGATTTTGCGTGGCGGTAAAGAAGCCTTGCACTCGAATTTGGCCCTGGCCAAGTGCATTCACCAAGCATTAGAAAAACAAGGGCTTGAACCGGCTATTGTCACTGTAGTTCCCGATCCCGACCGGGCGGTAATGAACGAATTGATGACCTTGAGTGATGACATTGACCTTATTATTCCTCGGGGCGGTGAGGGCTTGATTCGGTTTGTCTCGCAAAACAGCCAAATTCCTGTCATTCAGCATTACAAAGGCGTTTGTCATTTGTATGTAGACGAACACGCCAAGGGGCAAACGGCATTGGCGCTACTGGAAAACGGAAAAACCCAACGCACCAGCGTGTGCAACTCCCTTGAAACCCTGTTGGTGCATCAATCTCGAGCAGCGGACTTTTTGCCGATGGCAGCTAAAATGTTTGCTCAACATGGCGTGAAAGTCCACGCTTGTGAGCACTCCATAGCCTATTTTGACGGAGCGACCCCTGCCTGTGAGAACGACTGGCATGCAGAATACCTGGCGTTGGAAATTGCGGTAAAAGTGGTGGATGATTTTGAAGCAGCATTGGACCATATTGCCACTTATGGCTCAGGTCACACGGAAGTCATAGCGACTCAAGACTACGAGCGGGCCAATGAATTCATTCGCCGAGTGAATTCGGCTGTGGTTATGGCCAATGCCTCGTCCCGTTTCTCGGACGGCGGTGAGCTCGGATTGGGAGCTGAGATTGGAATTTCTACCAGTAAACTTCATGCTTACGGCCCAATGGGCGCGGAATCCCTGACCACCCAAAAATTTGTGGTATTTGGGCAAGGTCAGGTTCGCGCTTAATCTGGCCTTAGGCCACTATTGCATAGCCGATTCTTGTAGCATGGCGTAGAAGAAGTTGACCGCATTGATATAGTCTTTCACTGCCAACTGCTCGTTGACCCCATGGAAACGCTTCAAACTCTCAGGATTAAGTTCTACCATCATAAAGCGGTACACATTTTCTGACAGACCATAAAAGTGCTTGGAATCGGTTCCACCGAGCACTAAGTAAGGCGCGACTAGAATGTTGTCATCCATGCGACGAATGTTACGCTCAATCTGGCGATAACCTAAACTGTCGATAGGTGAGACTTGTGAGGGTTCGTTTTCCATAAAGGTCTCAACTTCGACCCGTGGATCATTAATCACATCGATAAAGTGTTGCTTCACGCTGGCTACGGTATCGCCGGGCAAAATGCGAACATTCACCACTGCACTGGCTTGGGTTGGCAATATATTTGATTTACTGCTGCCGGAAAGCATGGTTGGGGCAATAGTGGAGCGAATGCCCGCAGCGGAAGAGGGTGTTTTTAACATGGCCTGTTCGACCAAGGGCGACAATAGCCACAAATTCGCCATAGGCACTCGCATCGAAAGAGGAGCATAGTGGGCAACATGGGAGAACGTCTTGAAACTGTGGGACAGATCTGTTTCGAATGGACTGTTTTCAACCCGCACTATGGCTTGAGCTAAGATGCCCACCGCTGTCTGCTCTGGTGGTTGAGAAGAATGTCCCCCTTCTGAGGGGACGGTCAAACGCAGATTCACGAAGCCTTTCTCTGCGACGCCAATGATAGCAACCGGCTGGCTCATACCTTTCATAATGCCATCGGTTATTGCACCACCTTCATCGAGCACAAATTCAAAGCTCAAACCCTGATCTTTAAAATGTTCAGCGATTTTTGCTGCCCCTTGTTCGCCACCGATCTCTTCATCGTGGCCAAAGGCAAAATAAATACTACGTTTGGGTTTTAAGCCATTCTTGAGTAACGTCTCCATCGCTTCCAGTAGGGCCAAGACGGTTACCTTATCGTCAATCGTGCCTCGGCCCCAAACCACATCATTGACAATTGCACCACTGAAGGGAGCTTGAAGCCATTGATCTCGGGTGCCTGGGTCAACTGGAACAACGTCCATATGGCCCATATAAAGAACCGGTTTTAACGACGGATCGCTGCCTTTAACGTGGTATACCAAACTGTAATCGCTGATGGTGTAGTGCTCAGCTTGTTGGTGTAGCACCGGAAAGCTCTCTTGTATGTGCTGATGCAATCCCAGAAATGCCTCTGGGTCGAGTTTAGTTGGGTCATCAAATGAAATGGTTTGATAGGTGATGGCTTTAGCAAAGCGCTGTACGGCTCCATCTTGATCAATGGGAGCTATTGGTAGCGGCTCGCTTACGCTGACTTGCTGGTCTTCAAACTTAAGGTGGGTGTTCACCAACAAAATGAAGGACAGCACAAAGACGACGGCGAAGAGCCACAGGAGAATTTTTTTCATAGTTCAAAGTCCAAACTAGGTAATGACCAAAGACAAGGTCGCAGCAAAGCACCAGTATAGACAGAATTCAACGATAAAGTCTTGTCGAACAAGATAAACAGTCTGCTAATATAGGCTTGCACTACCTGCTACCAGAGGTACTTGGTGCCTGTGTCTCCATTTTGGGAATCGTACATGTCCAATTTGCAATTATTCATCAGTTGTACCCTGATTTGGGGCTCAACTTGGCTAGCTATAAAGTATCAGTTGGGAGATGTCGCGCCCGTTTTCTCCGTTGCCTTGCGGTTTACATTGGCAGCCTTGGTCTTAGGATTGTTTTGCTGGTGGAAACGATTACCACTCAAGCTGCCTGCCCACATTCATTTTAAGATGGCCTGTGTCGGCTTGTGTCTATACACACTGGATTACAGTTTCTTGTATGAGAGCCAAAAGTACATCGTCAGTGCACTGGTGGCGTTGATGAGCTCCTGCATTATTTATTTGAACGTAGTCATTCGCAAAGTTTTTCTGGGCAAGCCTATACGTAAAGAGGTCATTCTTGGGGCAAGTTTTGGGATGTTGGGGATGGCAATGATTTTTGTGCCGGAGTTTGCCAAAGTGCAACAAGATCAGTTGTTGGCTTTGGGCATTGGATTGGCGTGTATCTCTTTTTTATGTGCATCTATTGGCAATGTGGTGTCAGAGCGCATTCTTGATCAAGGAACACCGGTCATTCAGATGAACTTTTGGGCAATGAGTTACGCCCTCATCTTTCTTTATGGTTATGGATTTGGAACCGGACAAGAATTCACTTTACCGAACAATCAAGAATATTGGTTGTCATTAATTTACCTTGCCATATTCGGCTCGGTGCTGGCTTTCGGTGCCTTTATGAAATTGGTGCAGCAAATCGGTTCTGACAAAGCAGCCTACGTGGTGTTGATGTATCCCTTGGTGGCGCTGCTGCTTTCTACCCTTTTTGAAGATTACGTTTGGCATTTCCAAGCAATGGTTGGTGTTGTTGTGGTGTTGTTTGGTAACGCCATTGCCATGGGCAAAGTCTCGTTAAGGCGGCGACAAGCCGCCTAACGAATCTCATCGGGCCGATGGCTAGCGAAGTTGATTGATTTTTTGATTCAGTTCATAGGCCGGCTCGGTGACGATGCGCTCCAGTACCTGAATACGTTCTTTTAATTGCTGGACTTCGTCCTTTTTGCTTTCTGCCGCGGATATAGGCTCACTGTTGTTTTGTTTAAATGGGCTGCTGACTTCACCGTTAAGCCAAGGAATAAGTTGTAGATCTTTGCGATGATCAAGCCATGCCAAGTAGGCATAGCCCGCCAGTATCAAGACAAACAACAAACTAAAGGTCATCACGTTCATGGTCATTTCTCCTGTTGAAACAATGTTGTTACATTTCATTAGTCAGGTGGCTTTCAAAAAACTTACAAATTTATGTAAGTTTTTTGTAGGGTCATAGACTATTTCGATATCCGCAACGTTTGGAACCCTCGTTAGGGCAGTCGTTGAAGGGTGAAAAATGGATAAGATTAGGATTGTTCACCGCCGCATGCGGTAATCTAGACTGGAATAAGGATGGAGATATTTGCAAATCACCTTTGATGCGCTGCTAAAACAATATCAGCCGATGTTAAGTCGTGTTGCCTCCAGTTATGAGGCGAATCCATCGTTGCAACAAGAATTGCTGCAGGAAATCTGTTTGGCTGTGTGGCAAGCGATGCAAAATTTCCGGCAGCAAAGTAGTGTTAAGACATTCATTCTGCGGGTCGCACATAATAAAGCAATCAGTCATGTTGCCCACCACGCACGACTTCCCAATAATCAAAGCTATTGCGAGGTAACTGACCCTTCAGCCGGCACCACGACTTTGCCTGAGCATGCGTTGGAGCAACAGGCAAAAATCGAGAAATTGCTCAATGCAGTGCGAAATTTGCCATTGCAAAGTCGCCAAGTCATTACGATGTCAATGGAAGGGTTAAGCTATAAAGATATCGCCAATGTATGCGGTCTGAATGAGAGTCACGTTGGGGTGATCATCAACCGAACACGAAATTCTCTTGAGGAGTACATCAACTCATGACTGAACACGATCCATTTAGCACGCTGTGGCAGCAGCAAAAAGTCACTCAAGTTGACGGTAAAAAATTACAAGCTCAGTGGCGCAGCACCCGTATCAAACAGCGCAGTTATTTTGCACTAGACGTAGTGTCGACATTATCGATGCCGGCAATGATGTATTACCTATACGATTCACTCAATCGCTTTGCGTTTTTGTGGTGGGTTAGTGTCATGATGCTGAGTTTTGGATTTCTCGCCTATGTGGTCTGGTTAAGACGCTATGCGTTGCGACCTTCGAAGGAACAATTGGCAACTCAAGGGTACTTAGAACAATTGCAGTTGCAGTATCAACAGAATGTTAAGTTGGCACGGGTAAGCAAACTATCCGTCTGGGCTTTGCCCTTTCTGTTGCTGACGTTTTTATTTGGAAACTACCTTGTCGGCGAATTCGAAAGCGAAGCACTGTGGCGCAAACTCTCCTTCTTAACCTTATTTATGGCCCTCTTTATGCCAGCAGTATGGTTTTGGGCAAACAAGCGGGAGCAAAAATATCTTCGAGCACTTGAGCAAATTAAAACGGTGATTGCAGATCATTGAATGGGCAGATAGTAGTATAAACATTGGTTGTCTTTTTGATATCCGAGCGACTCGTAAAGACGCTGAGCCGGCTGGTTTTCCCGGGTGGTTTGCAGCATAATCCAAACGTCGCCCTGTTGATGAGCAAGCTCCTTTGCTGCGTCCATTAAGGCTCGCCCAACGCCCAACTTGCGCGCATCCTGATGCACAAATAAATCGTTGAGCAACAAACTGGACTGAGCACTTACACTACTAAAAATAGGGTAAAGTTGCACAAAGCCTAGTAGAGTCTCTCCTGTGTCCAAAGCAACGAAAATAGTGGACTGGTCCTTTAGCAAACGCTCTGTTAAAAATGCGTTGGCTTTCTTGACGTCACTGGGTTGTTGATAAAAGGTTCGATACTGGTCAAATAAAATCGACAACTGTGGCAAGTCGGATTGGGTGGCTTGACGAACAGTGAGTGCCATTCTTGAACCTATTTGTGTTAGTGTTTTTACTAAACATAAATTAGATTCAGGCTTTGTGCCATTCTAAATGCTTTGGTAAGCCCATTCAGTGAGCAAATAAAATCGGTTGAATACAACACCATGAGTGAGATTAAGCAGCTCCTAGAGAGCAATAAAGCCTGGTCGGCGCGCACTAAAGCAGCAGATCCAAACTTTTTTGATAAATTGGCTAAACAGCAAACCCCTGAGTATCTGTGGATTGGGTGTTCGGACAGTCGGGTACCCGCCAATCAGATCGTGGATTTGTTGCCGGGTGATATTTTCGTCCATCGCAATGTGGCAAACCTAGTGGTTCATACAGATTTTAATTGTCTTTCCGTATTGCAATACGCCGTTGACGTTTTGAAAGTGAAACACATTATTGTTTGCGGACATTATGGCTGCGGTGGTGTTGAGGCGGCACTAACTTCCAAACAGTTTGGTTTGATAGATAATTGGCTGGGGCACATCAAAGATCTGATTGATAAATACCAAGCCGAGCTAGAGACCTTGGATAGTGCTCAACGCTCTGCACGGATGTGTGAGCTCAATGTGATTGAGCAAGCGCAGAATGTGCGTCGCAATACCATTGTCCGTGATGCCATCAAGCGTGGGCAATCTTTGCAGGTTCATAGTTGGATTTACAGTTTGGAAAACGGTCGGATTAAAGATCTGGGCAAGGTCGCTGATCCGCTATAATCTTCGCGCCACAAACCACTCAACGGTTTAATTGTGGCTTTTTCATTTCCCATTTTTGCAAGGTCGTATGATGCCCAAGCGCATATTCAGCAGTGAAAAATCCAAGCCACTCGGAATTGCCGAATTTGTTGCGCTTATGGCGTTCTTGACCTCATTGGTCGCGCTGAGTATCGACGCTATGTTGCCCGCTTTGAATCAGATTGGTGCGGATTTAGGCAGTGAGTCTCCGCAGCAAACCCATCTGATTGTGTCTTTGTTTTTCCTTGGTATGGCCTTCGGGCAGCTTTATTACGGTCCTTATTCGGATACTAAAGGTCGACGGGCCGCAATTCTTTCAGGCTTGCTGATTTTCGCGCTCGGGACGCTCATCTGTATGTTTGCCAGTAACATGGAGACTTTGCTGGTGGGCAGAGTGGTACAAGCCTTCGGTGTATCAGGCCCACGTATTGCGACGATTGCTTTAATACGGGACCTATACGAAGGCGAAGCAATGGCGCGAGTCATGTCCTTCATGATGATGGTATTTATTCTCGTACCAATGATAGCCCCAATTTTTGGCCAGACCATTTTGCTGTTTAGCTCCTGGCAGCACATCTTTACCTCGTTCTTGATCATTGGCTTGGCCATTGGCATTTGGTTTTTCAGTCGTCAATCAGAAACCTTACCCAAGCACAAGCGCAAGCCATTTTCGTGGAAGCAATTGGCTATCTCTAGTCGATTTATCCTGACACATCGCGAAGTGATGCTCTACACCGTCGCTATGGGGGCTATATTTGGTGCATTTCTGGCTTATTTGAGTGCATCACAAACGCTGTTTGAAGAGTTTTACCAAGTAGGAAATTTGTTCCCTTTGTACTTTGCCCTTTTGGCATTTTCGATTGGCTTTGCGTCCTTTGTGAATGGCGCGCTGGTGATGCGCTTTGGTATGCGCAAATTGTGCAGTGTCGCACTCAGTGGCAACGTTATTTGTTCTTTGGTTCTTAATATCGCGGCCTGGTATTTTGATGGATTACCCCCGTTGTGGATGCTCGTGAGTTTGTTCTTTATCAACTTTTTCTTCGTGGGGATCTTGTTTGGTAATCTGAATTCTATGGCCATGGTGCCTCTGGGCAATATGGCAGGGCTGGGTGCCGCTATTATTGGCTCATTGAGCAGCGCATTCTCTGTGCCCATCGCGATTATCATCGGCGCTTTCATTGAACAGTCCGTTACACCGATTGTGATGGGCTTCTTGGGTTTCGGAATTATAGCGTCGTTGTGTGTTTATTACGCAGGGGACAGCAGTGACCTGCGCCTGTTTAGAAGGCGCAAGATCCGCTAGTGTGGGCTGAAGAGAAAGGGAAGTTCAACGAAACTGACGTTGAACATTCCTAAAAGCGTTATGACTTGACGAGTTGCACAACAGGAACGGGCTTAACGTTTCTGTTGATTTCGATGATTCTGGGATGTCTGACGCCGTCTTTTACTTTATCGTAAACGATGTTTTTCATTTCCAGACTTTCACAGAACTTCACAAAGGTCATAAAATCTTTTCGCGAAAAATCTTCGTTCTCACGTGTCAATTGGCTATCTATGTACATTGACTCACCATTCGCGGTGAGGGTGGCAAGTGCGGTGTAAGGTTCTCCATACTTTTTTACACGAAGTGCACGGACCATTTTTACTTCAAAAATCCAATCATCCATTTGGGTGAAACGCGATATCGAAGGTTTCATTTACTGTTCTCCACTAAGAACTCGTTATAATCGTTATGGGAAACGTTTCTTAATCTCACCAAACGGCTACTAAAGCAATTGGTAGGCCAGAATGCGAGGCCTTTAAAAACAACATGGTATAGGGATGAGATTAAAAATTGTGTTGCCCATTAGAGACATCAACTTGTCTCTTGACGTAACCTAATCTTTTATTAATTCACTGAGAGACGACTTTATCTAAGTAAATTCAAGGTTATGTGAAATTTTTATTATTTTTTTTATTATGTTGCCGATTCGCGACATTTTATTATTTTTGCTCTACAGGTACAAAGGTCAAGGCCCTTGGACCATAAAGTAAACCCGACTTTACTACAAACTTCCACCTTATTGTTGATTCACCGCAAAAAAAAACGCTTCTAGGTGAGTATTTTTCGCAAAATCTTTCAAAAATTAAAAAGCCCGGCCTAAAAGACCGGGCAAAAGGGCTTGGTTAAAGCACCTAACGACAGAAATCGTTTCAATTATGCAGCATCAACAATGGCTTTCATGTCCGTCATGTAACCACGTAGAACCTCTCCGATGGACTCTACACCGTGGCTTCGGATAGCTTTGTTTGCTTCAACCAACGCTTTGTTATCCACGCTGTTGCTGCTGACATTTAAACCTTTACCGATATGCTGACTGGTAATTTGTGGCATCAGTTTCTCGCGCAACAATGGAATCGCCGCATTAGCAAACAGATAGTTTCCATACTCAGCAGTATCGGAAATCACCACATTCATCTCATATAAACGCTTACGAGCTATCGTATTAGAGATAAGTGGTGTCTCGTGTAAGGACTCGTAATATGCGGATTCAGGCAGAATCCCGGCTTCGACCATTACATCGAAGGCTAGCTCCACACCGGCTTTGATCATTGCAACGATCAAAATGCCTTGGTCAAAGAAGGTTTGCTCATCGATCTTACCTTCATAAACTGGGCAGTTTTCAAAGCCAGACTGGCCAGTTTCCTCTCTCCATTTCAGCAAGTTGGCGTCGCCATTTGCCCAATCTTCCATCATGGTCTTTGAAAACTCACCGCTGATAATGTCGTCTTGGTGTTTTTCAAATAAAGGACGCAAGATTTGCTTCAACTGCTCAGATAGCTTAAAGGCTTCCAACTTGGCGGGATTAGACAATCTATCCATCATGTTAGTCACACCGCCTATCTTAAGCGCTTCGGTAATGGTTTCTAATCCAAACTGAATCAATGCGCCGGCATACGCGGGGTCAACGCCGTCTGCAGTCATTTTTTCATAAGCCAGAATGGCAGCGGTTTGCTGCATTCCACACAAAATGGTTTGTTCGCCCATCAAGTCGGATTTTACCTCAGCCACAAAGGATGACTCTAGCACGCCGGCTCGGTCGCCACCGGTGGCCGATGCTAAGGCTTTGGCAATGTCCCAGCCTTGTTGCTGCGGGTCATTTTCTGGGTGAACGGCAATCAAGGTCGGAACCCCAAAGCCACGCTTATATTCTTCACGTACTTCAGTGCCTGGGCATTTAGGGGCGCACATCACGACAGTGATGTCAGAACGAATCTGCTGACCTTCTTCAACAATGTTGAATCCGTGGGAATAACCCAATGCTGCACCTTGTTTCATCAACGGCATCACCGCTTCAACTACACTTGAATGCTGTTTGTCTGGCGTTAAGTTGTAAACCAAGTCTGCGCCGGGAATAAGCTCTTGGTAAGTGCCGACAGCGAAGCCATTGCTGGTGGCACGTTGATATGAGTCACGTTTCTCATCGATAGCAGCTTGACGCAGTGCATAAGATACGTCCAGGCCAGAGTCGCGCATGTTCAGGCCTTGATTTAAGCCTTGTGCACCACAACCCACGATGACAATTTTCTTGCCTTTGAGAAATTCGCAACCATCAGCAAATTCACTTCGTTGCATAAAACGGCAGCGACCCAGCTGGTCTAGCTGTTGACGCAATGAAAGGGTATTAAAGTAATTTGCCATGAATTTGCTCTCTAATTTTCTGTACTACTCGGTTTCCAAACATCAAGTCAGTGACGATCTTGTGATGGATGCAGTCTACGCTCTTTGTTTTGTTGTTTAAAATGATATATTAGCAACACAGTGTTGCAAAAAATGAAACATAAATGGATATTCGCACCCTACAGCTATTTCGACATTTGGCCACCAGTTTACATTTTGGTAAGACTTCCAGTGCTTTGTTTGTTAGCCCGTCTACTTTGAGTCGGGCCATCCAACGCTTGGAGCAGGAGTGCGGTGCGACGTTGTTTATGCGCGACAATCGCTCGGTGCGACTGACCTTGGCCGGCGAACAAATGCTCACCTTCAGTAAACAGACCTTGGATAGCTGGCATCAGTTAAAAGCTCAGTTTGATCAACAAAATCCGTTGTTGCAGGGGGAACTGCGCTTGTACTGTTCAGTGACTGCAAGCCAAAGTCACTTGCCTGCAGTATTGCAGCGTTTTCGCACTGAACATCCACAGGTAGAGTTGAAACTGACCACAGGTGATCCCGCCTTGTCGGTCAAAAAGGTACTAGAAGATGAGGCGGATGTGGCCATCGCCATTCACACTCCAGATTTTCCGGTCGAATTAAGTTTTGTGCCGTTGGACACCATTCCTTTATTGTTAATCGCACCCAAAGAGACACAATTGACTAAATTGGATCAAGTGGACTGGCGTCATCATCAGGTAGTGCTACCCGACTCGGGGCCTACAAAGCGTATCGTCCATCATTGGTTTGCCGAGATGGGTATCCGTCCGCGCATCTATGCCACCGTTGGCGGCAATGAAGCTATCGTTAGTATGGTGGCATTGGGATGTGGGTTGGGTATTGTTCCGCAAGTGGTGCTTGATAATTCCGTCGCTGCCAAGCGAGTCACCCGTATTCCATTGGACAATATCGAATCTTATCAATTGGGTTTGTGTTATTTGACCAACCGTTGCAACGAGCCACTAATACAAGCCATCAGTGGCAAAAACGAATGATTCTAAATTGACCTTGTCGCGCTCAAGGCATCGACCTTATCTTGCTTAGCACAACTGCCGAATAAGATTGTCCATGGCGCGAAAGCTCATCGCTTCGTGCAAATGGGGGCGCTTTATGTGCTGAGAATTTTGTAAGTCGGCTATGGTTCTAGCCAGTTTAATGATCCGATGATATGCCCGCATGGACAGATTTAACGATTCGATGCAATGTTGTAAAAAGTGTTGATCCGCTACAGTCAACTGACAACACTGTTGTAATCCTTTGTGGTTCAATTGGCCGTTAAGTACGCCGACACGTTGTATCTGCTTCTGCCTCGCGAGCGCTACCCTTTGGCGGATTTCAGCACTGTTCGGTCCTTGAGCAGCCTGTGCCGTGAGGACGTCATCAGAGGGCACTTTGGGAACATCAACTTGTAAGTCGATACGATCCAAAAGGGGGCCGGAGAGTCGCGCGAGATAGCGCAGTATTTGATCTGTGGTACTGCGTCCGTCGTGTATATCTCCAGTGGGGCTGGGGTTCATCGCTGCCACCAACTGGAATTGTGCCGGGTAGGTCACCTGCTGAGCGGCTCTGGAAATGCAAATTTTACCGGCTTCGAGTGGCTCCCTGAGGACATCCAAGACTCGCCTGGGAAACTCTGGGAGTTCATCGAGAAACAATACGCCATTGTGAGCCAAAGAGATTTCACCTGGCCGGGGATTACTGCCGCCGCCAACTAAGGCAACAGCTGAGCTCGTATGGTGGGGCGAGCGAAACGGACGATTGCGCCAATCTTCAGGTTTTAGCTGATGCCCCGCCACTGAGTAGATCCGCGCGGTTTCTAGGGCTTGCTGTTCATCCATCGGCGGCAACAAAGTGATGAGTCTTTGTGCCATCATGGTTTTCCCTGTTCCCGGTTGACCCACCATCAGAATACTGTGGTTGCCCGCCGCCGCAATTTCCAAAGCGCGTTTGGCCAGGGTTTGACCGATGATGTCGGTAATATCCAGCTCTGTATGGGATTCAACGAAACTCTGCGTATTACAATGATGGGGCACAATCTGTTGACCACTAAGATGCAGAAAAACCGATTGTAAACTGTCTACAGGAATAACCTGTCCCGCTTGGATCAGACTTGCTTCCGCGCAGTTTGCCGATGGTAGATAAGCGGTATGGCCAGCGCTTTGACACGCATAATTAAAAGTAAGCGCACCGGATATGGGGCGGACCTGGCCGTCCAATGCTAATTCACCTACCATTTCCATCTGCTCCAATGGTGTGTCTGGTAGCAGCCCACTGGCAGCGAGAATACCAATGGCAATCGGTAGGTCAAAGCGGCCTCCTTCCTTGGGTAGATCTGCGGGAGCTAGATTGACGGTGATGCGCTTAGCGGGAAATTCAAAGCCGGAATTAAGCAAAGCACTGCGGACTCGGTCGCGGGATTCCCGCACTGCGGTTTCCGCCAATCCAACCAGATTAAATGCGGGCAGGCCATGGGCCAGGTGCACTTCAATGCGCACTAGAGGTGCGTCAATACCAACACTGGCACGGGACAAGACACAGGCAAGTGACATAGATCCATCCTTAGGCTAGTCATCCTTTTGAGCTTAGCCTAGAGGAGATTCGGTCACTTGCCTAGTGCAGTTCTTGTGAGGAACTGAAAACCGGTAAGTGCCAATGCCATCTCATTGCGCACAAACGAACCGTCAAGGTCAGCACTAACCCCACAAGCATACAAATGGCAGTGGATTGACCTAACAGCATCAAAGTCACATAAGCTGCACCACCAATTATACAAGTCGTAGCATACAATTCGCCCTTGAGCACCAAGGGAATCTCACGGCAAATCACGTCGCGGATCAATCCACCAAACACCGCCGTCATAGTGCCAAGAGCAATTGCAACAAAAGGAGAAGCGCCGTAAGTCAGGGCTTTTTGCAATCCCATAACGTTGAAAAATGCCAAACCGAAGGCATCGGCGATCAACAAGTAACGCTGTGGAAAGGATCTGTGGGATCGAAGCCACACAATGGTGAGCAGTGCTGCGGCAATGATCACATAGAAAAAGCTCGGGTCACGCACCCAAAAAACCGGTAAGTCGAGGATCATGTCTCTTAGGGTACCGCCACCAATGGCTGTCACGGCTGCCAGCACGATGACACCAAATCCATCCATATGCTTTTTGAACGCCATCAGGGTACCCGACACGGCGAAAACGGCGACACCCGCCAAATCAATCCAGTGAAACCACAAAGACATGGGACGATTCCTTATTTTTGATGATTGCCTGATCCCAAGTCTGTGCTGAGATGTGGCTGCATAAGATATTCACATTTACTGCTTGATTGTGAAGCAGTGAACGTGCTATCTGTATAAATAGTGACGATAAATGTATGTTACCTCAAGGTATCAACATGACCTATTCCAACATCAAGTTAAACGTGGTGGTAAGTGCAGTGGTGATTAGACTGCAGGGGTAGGTATGGTCATTTGGACACCGAAACCCCTGCACTCAAATGCGGGGGTTTTTTCGTTTTGGGGCGTATACTTTACATCACAAAATACAGACAAAACCTCGCTGTTGTAGCCAGAGTCTGTATGATCAGGCGCAAACAACAACAAGGCAATTACTGCCACAGGCAATTGTAAGGAATAAACATGGCTAAGAAACCCGCAGATTTAATTTGGTTCAATGGTGAAATCATCCCTTGGGAAAAGGCAACAGTACACGTGATGACGCACGCGATTCACTACGGTTCATCAGTGTTTGAAGGCATTCGTGCCTACAATACACCGGACCAAGGTACCTGTGTGTTTCGTCTTCAAGAGCATAATCGTCGCTTGTTCGATTCGGCGAAAATATATCGAATGACCATTCCCTACACTTTGGATGAAGTGAATGAGGCCACCATCGCTATTATTCGAGAGAATCAACTGAAGTCAGCCTACATCCGTCCCATCGCTTACTACGGTGACATTGGTATGGGACTGCAAGTGCCCTTTGGTCAGGAGACTGAATTGAGTATTGCTGCCTTTGAATGGGGAGCTTACTTGGGAGAGGACGCATTGAAAAATGGTGTAGATGCAGGGATTTCGTCTTGGAATCGACTGGCCTCCAACACCATTCCTACAGGTGCAAAAGCAGGTGGTAACTACTTATCATCTCAGCTGATTTCAATGGAAGCTCGCCGTCATGGTTACGGAGAGGGAATCGCATTAGATGTAAACGGCTACGTCAGTGAAGGCGCTGGTGAAAACATCTTTGTGATCCGCAATGGAGTTGTCAGCACTACACCAAAAACAGCGGCCATTTTGCCTGGCATTACTCGTGACACGGTAATGACCCTACTCAAAGAAATGGGTTATCAAGTGCGCGAAGAAAATATCCCGAGAGAATCTATGTATCTCGCTGACGAAATTTTGATGTGCGGTACAGCTGCCGAAGTAACACCGGTTCGCAGTGTCGACGGTATCCCAGTGGGTAATGGCGGTCGCGGCCCCATTACTGAAAAAGTTCAAGACATGTTCTTTGGTTTGTTTAATGGCAAAACTGAAGATAAATGGAATTGGTTAACACCAGTTTATAAATAAGTAGGTACTTACTATGCCCAAATTACGCTCAGCAACAACGACTCACGGACGAAATATGGCAGGTGCTCGCGCTCTTTGGCGTGCCACTGGAATGACCGATAGGGACTTTGGCAAACCCATTATCGCCGTTGCAAACTCGTTTACGCAGTTCGTTCCCGGGCATGTGCATCTAAAAGATATGGGGCAATTAGTAGCTCGCAGCATTGAGCAAGCGGGCGCTGTTGCCAAAGAATTCAACACCATTGCGGTAGACGATGGTATCGCCATGGGACATGCGGGTATGTTGTACAGCCTGCCGTCTCGTGAAATTATCGCCGATTCGGTTGAATATATGGTCAATGCCCACTGCGCGGACGCCATCGTATGTATTTCCAATTGCGACAAAATCACACCGGGAATGTTAATGGCTGCAATGCGATTAAACGTGCCAGTCATTTTTGTCTCAGGTGGCCCCATGGAAGCGGGTAAAACCAAGCTTTCCGATAAGATCATCAAACTGGACTTAGTGGACGCCATGGTGGCAGCGGCAGACGACAAGGTCAGTGATGAAGACACCGCGCAAATTGAGCGCTCTGCCTGTCCAACTTGTGGTTCATGTTCTGGAATGTTCACCGCCAATTCCATGAATTGTCTTACCGAGGCATTGGGCTTGTCTCTACCTGGCAATGGTTCGTTGCTGGCAACCCATGCTGACCGTGAAAATCTGTTCAAGCAGGCAGGGCAAGAAATCGTTGAACTATGCAAACGCTATTATCAGCAAGATGATGAAAGTGCACTGCCGCGCAATATTGCCAATTTTAAGGCTTTCGAGAATGCCATGAGCTTAGATATCGCCATGGGTGGGTCAACCAACACCATTTTGCACTTACTCGCTGCAGCGATGGAAGGGGAAATTCCCTTCACCATGGATGATATCGATCGCCTCTCACGTAAAGTGCCCCATTTGTGCAAAGTCGCACCATCTACTCAGCAATATCACATGGAAGACGTGCATCGTGCCGGTGGTGTGATGGGGATTTTAGGCGAGTTGAATCGCGCTGGCTTGTTACACAGCGATACGCCCCATGTGTTGGGTAAATCCATGGGCGAAATTATCCAGCAGTTTGACATTGCCGACGCACCCTCAGAAGAGGTACTGAACTTCTACCAAGCAGGCCCTGCAGGCATTCGCACCACGGTTGCCTTCAGTCAAGATTGTCGCTACCCCAGTGCTGACACCGACCGGCAAAATGGCTGTATCCGTAGTCGTGAATTTGCCTACAGTGAAGAAGGTGGCTTGGCCGTACTGTACGGCAACATTGCCGAAGACGGTTGTATCGTGAAAACTGCAGGGGTCGATGAGTCTATCTTAACCTTCACCGGACGGGCGCGAATATTCGAAAGCCAGGACGAGTCAGTTGAAGCCATCCTCAACGACCAGATCGTAGCCGGTGACGTGGTGATCATCCGTTACGAAGGTCCTAAAGGCGGACCCGGCATGCAGGAGATGCTCTATCCCACTTCCTATTTGAAATCCAAGGGTTTGGGCAAAGCCTGTGCATTGGTGACTGACGGCCGTTTTTCTGGTGGTACATCAGGTTTATCTATCGGTCATTGTTCTCCGGAGGCCGCGTCAGGTGGCGCTATTGCGTTAGTTGAAGAAGGCGATCAGATTGCTATCGACATTCCCAACCGCACCATCAATTTACTGATCAGCGACGATGCACTCAACCAGCGGCGTTTGGCTATGGAGTCCAGTGACAAACCCTGGAAACCAAAACATCGTCAGCGCAAAGTATCATTGGCGCTGAAAAACTTTGCTTTGTTGGCTACCAGTGCCGACAAAGGCGCGGTTCGCGATGCGTCGAAATTGGAAGACTAAATGACTCTATCCGCCAATGATTATTTGAAGCGCATCCTATTGTCACCCGTCTATGACGTGGCGGTAAACAGTGAGTTGGTAAAACTCAATCGCCTGTCTGAGAGTCTAGGCAACCAGATCTGGCTAAAACGAGAAGACCAACAACCGGTTAAATCCTTCAAACTGCGAGGGGCTTACAACAAGCTCAGCCATTTGACTAGGGAGCAATTACAAGCCGGCGTGGTTACTGCGTCGGCGGGCAATCATGCCCAAGGTGTGGCGTATTCGGCGCGTATCAAGCAAATTATGGCGACCATAGTGATGCCAGAGACCACCCCCGACATAAAAGTCGATGCTGTGCGAAACTTTGGCAAAGAATTTGTGAATGTGGTCCTTCACGGCACCAGTTTCGATGCGGCAAAAGACGAGGCTATGCGTTTGTCTCAAGTCGAGGGTTACACCATGATCCCTCCTTTTGATGATGAAGATGTGATCGCAGGACAAGGGACCATTGGCCGCGAATTGTTAGAGCAAAACCCTGACCTAGATATATTGTTTATTGCCGTTGGTGGCGGCGGTTTAGCGGCTGGCATCAGTGTTTTCCTTAAGCAACTTAAACCAGATTTAAAAATTGTGGCGGTAGAGTCAGACGAATCTGCCTGCTTGCAAGCCGCACTGCTGGCAGGCAAACCCGTTCCATTGCCTTCTGTGGGTATTTTTGCTGATGGTGTCGCGGTGAAGACCATTGGCGAAGAGCCATTCCGACTGTGTCAGCAATACGTAGATGAAGTGATCACTGTTTCCACCGATGAAATCTGTGCCGCCATCAAAGATATCTTTGATGACACCCGGGTGATTGCAGAGCCTGCAGGGGCACTCTCCATCGCGGGAATACGCAAATATTTGGCGACCCATAACTTACAAGACAAGCAATTGGGTGGCATTTTGTGCGGAGCGAATATCAACTTCCACACATTACGTTACGTTTCTGAACGTTGTGAATTGGGCGAGCAGAAAGAAGCGGTTTTTGCCGTGAAAATTCCCGAACGTAAAGGCGCGTTTAAACGCTTCTGTGAATTGCTTGGTGGGCGCACCATTACCGAATTCAACTACCGTTATGCCTCTCAGGGCGAAGCCCATATTTTTGTGGGTATTAAGTTGCGATTTGGTAAGGAAGAATATCACCAACTTGCTGCGTTACTGCACAGTCAAGGTTATGCTTGTTTTGATTTATCTGAGAACGAGATGGCCAAATTGCACGTGCGATATATGGTCGGTGGGCGACCTCCCAGTTTGATCGATGAACATATCTTTTCCTTTGAATTTCCAGAATATCCTGGTGCACTGATGAATTTCCTCAATACCCTTGGGGAGAATTGGAACATCAGTTTATTCCACTATCGCAACCACGGTGCCGCCGAGGGTTTAGTGTTGGCCGGGTTCAATATTGCCAACGAAGATCGGGCTGAGTTTGACGAGCATCTCCAAGAACTCGGGTATAAATACGAGGAACAAACTGACAACCCTGCCTATCGGTTTTTCTTGTCTGATCTGAATAACATTCCAATGGAAGGATAGAGTCACTTCGCTTAGTCAAGTTAGTCAACTCAGCAAAGAAATAGAGAATTTCTGTTTTTAGACATAAACTTGGATGCAGCAGTAATCAAACGAAGTGACAATGGATCAAGAACAAGCGACCCATCTGCATCGCGCCCAAGTTGATAGCCTATACCAGCACACACATACCTTGGCGCTGGGGCATCCTATTGCTGGTGCATTGTTGCTTTGGCAATTTTGGCATCAGTTGCCAGGACTTTTTATCGTTGCGTGGGTGCTTTGCTCTCTTTTACTCGCTGGCCTGCGACACTTCAGTTATGTTCGCTATCAAAAATCAGGTAAAGACGCTGCTCAATTGAATCGTTGGGAGTGGAGCTTCATTCTGTTTTCTGCGACCCAAGGGTTTATTTATTTCTTTGTTTGGTTAATCCTCGTCGACGCCAGCAATCCCGCGACTAATGCTACTGTTGGGCTTTGGATTGTGGGCCTGAGTGCCTGCTCCGTGGTAGGTTACTCCGCTAATTTACGGGGTTTGTTCGGCTTTTTTATCCCTGCGGTGATACCGGGAATGGCTGTCTTGATTTGGGAAGGAAGCCGTTTCAGTTGGGGGTTGTCACTCGCTCTTTTGTTGTATGTTGCCATTGTTAGTCGTACTTTTATGCCGGTGAATCGCTCAATCAAGCAATCTATTATCCTCAACTTTCAGTTGGAAAAGGAAATAGAAAACCGCAAAAAAGTGGAAAGCCAATTGCGTGCTATGAGTAAGCTAGATGGCTTGACTGGTTTGGCAAACCGGCGTCATTTTGATGAAGTCTTGGAGCAAGAGTTGCAGCGTTCGGCGCGCAATGAAATGCCTTTGGCGTTGTGTCTGATTGATATCGATTTTTTCAAAGCGTATAACGATACCTATGGTCATTTGGAAGGCGATGTATGCCTGAAAACCCTCTCTAAGTTGTTACAAGATTCCGTTCATCGAAGCGGTGAACTGGCAGCCCGCTTCGGTGGGGAAGAGTTTGCCCTTATCATGCCCAATACCACCGCGGAACAGGCTGAGAAGCTAGTGAACAGCCTGCGCAATCAACTCTTGGAGTTGCAAATCCCCCACAGTCAAACTGGTTTACAAGAGCTGGGTTGTGTAACGTTCAGCGCGGGCATCGCCTCCTTAGTTCCAAACCTGCCAGTTAAGGTCGAGCCTATTATTCGGCTCGCCGATAACGCGCTTTATGATGCAAAAGCGCAAGGGCGCAATCGCGTGGTCGTCTCCACTCAAGAAGCACAAGTTGATAGGCCAGTTTGATTTAGGAACCCAAGCTGCTGAGAGGCCTGGCTTATCCCGAGTTCAGGTTATTTAACCTAATTGGGTAACTTTGACTGCTGTGCATAAAGCTTTTCTAAGCGCTGGGCAATCTCTGGTGCAATCAATCCAATGATATCCTGCCGCAACTGTTCACTAGCTTGCGAGTGCTGTAACAAACCGTCATCGTTAGCCGCCAGCAAACCGTTTTCCTTTAGCGCGTTCACAAAAGTGGCTAACACATTCTTATCGAAGAATTCCGGCGAGCTGATACCGTGCAAAGCAGACAAACGCTCGGCAAATTTAGCACTTTGTTTTTCCAATGCGCCACGACTCATTTGCTTTTCTTTGGCCAGCAAAGACAATACTAGCGCGTAACGTTGGAGGGTCTCCTGAATACTTCGGTTGAGCAACCACAGAGAATAGAACGAATCGGCAGTAGGTTCGACCGTCGTCAGGGTGTCGCCTTGTTGGGAAACCATCTCCATCTCAACCATGCTATCGAGCAGATTTTCGGCATAGGCTTTTGCTTCCTCAGCACTCATGTATAGAAAGAGTTCTCTTTGCAACATCGGATACAATCGAACCACCAAATTGACTAAATCTGCGCGTTTGTAGCGGCTGTGAGCGAAGAGGATCGCCGCAATCAAGCCTGGCATAGCGAATAAGTGCAAAATGTTGTTGCGGTAGTAGGTCAGTGCCACAGCATTGCGAGGCTCTAAAGAGATAATCTTACCAAAGCTGTCTTCACTGACGTTCATTTTGCCGAGTTTGAGGGTGGCTTTAACAATACTTTCTCCGCTGGTTTTCGGCAGACTCACTAAAGTGGAGTATGGCGACAGTTTCAATAGTTGAATGTAATCGTCCAAGGCTCGTTCTAATTCTTTTTGACCCATGGCATATTTTTTTGCGGACAATAAGCAAAGAGCACACAATGACATGCCACTGACTGCGGCACTTTGGTTGATACGCATCATCACTTGATTGGCTAAGGTATTTACGGTGGGAGTCAACCAACTGGGCTTTTTGTCTGGCTCAGCTGCATTTATGTCTCGCCAAGTCGGTACATGCTTATCAAGGAAATTATTCAATTGAATCGGTTCGCCAAAATTAAGGAAACCGTGACCGTAGTTTTTCAATTTGCGGATAGCAGAAAATATGCTGAAAAAAGACTCCTTCTTCTTGCTACTCCCTTTCAGTTCCTTGAGGTAACTTCCGACTTCCATTACGTGCTCGTAGCCAATATATACAGGTACGATGGACACCGGGCGATTAACCCCCCGCAACATCGCTTGCAGAGTCATGGCCAACATACCGGTTTTGGGTGGCAACAGACGACCGGTTCGGCTGCGGCCCCCTTCTGCGTAATATTTTACCGAATAGCCCTTATTGAAGAGTAACTCCAAGTACTCCCGAAAGACTGCGGTGTAAAGCTTGTTGCCAGCGAAACTACGTCGTAAAAAGAATGCGCCCCCACGACGGAATATTCCACCGACAGGCCAAAAGTTTAGGTTGATGCCCGCGGCGATGTGAGGTGTGACCAAGCCCTCATGGTAAATTACATAGGTCAGTAGCAAGTAGTCCATGTGACTGCGATGACATGGCACGTAGATGATCTCATGACCATTTTGAGCCAGTTTGCGGACTTTATCCGCATTTCCTACTTCGATACCATCGTAAATTTTGTTCCAAATGCGCGTTAAGATCCTATCGCCTAGGCGGATTAGCCCTTCTCGATAATCAGCAGCAATCTCTTCGATGTACTTCTTGGCTGTTTGGCGGGCCTTTTCATTGGATATCTTTTTGCCAATGACTTCATCGTTCATGGCGTTTTTCACCGCCGTTGAACCTAATATAGCATTGTAGATTTCTTGTTTCTCTAACAGTGTTGGTCCGGTTACAGTTTGGCGCTTACGGTGAAAGTGAGTGCCTGCCAACCTGATAAGCTTGTGGGCAATTTCAGCCTCAGTGCCCGGCAGTTTGGTCATGGTTTGTGAAGAAACCGCCTTACTGTAACAAACAAAGTTATCGCGACCTAAAAACAACACAATAAAGAATTTACGCAACCAGCTAGGTGACGCATGGTAAGCCAACAAGTCTGACAATCCGGAGGATTTTCTGCCCGGTGCCCGACCCCAAAAAATCGAAACGGGCAAAATCTGAATGTCTAAGCTTGGGTCGTCTCGGTGCAATCGAAACAGGTGGGTAAAGTCGCTGGCAATTTTAGTGCCCTTGATAGTCCGCCCGATGACGGATTGGGGCTGCTCCAGAAACACGCAAGCGTCATGTTCCATTTCACCAATTTGGATTTTCTGGGTTGGGCTAGGTAAACCCAATAACTTTGTCGACATTTTTAATGCCAACTGATCAGTAATCGAGTGGGTGCGCAGCAGGTAAAGTATCGGACGAGTTTTATCCACACCCAGTTCTTTTTCTATGTCGGTGGGAATGTTATTGACTCTTACCAACCACTTAACTGGTAGAGCAAATAGGGTCAGCAGCACATTATGCAGCCACTTCATAGTTGAAACCTTTCGAAGTTGAAACCTAAGGAGAATAACACGATGGCGAATGAAAATCGCCGTACCCTCCATTTAAACGGACTCGTATCATACCAGTGGTTCAAAATTAGTGAATAACAAGGCACGAGATTTTTTGTTAGTGGATGTTATAGAGGTCATGACTTCTTTCTTGTACCTGTTTGTATACCCGTTGCTAATTCATGAGAAAACAAAATTTGTGTTCTGAATATAACTGGATATACTACCAGTTAAACTGTATAGAAAAACAGGCTGTTTATGCGTCCACTAACTCCAAGACAAGAAGAAGTACTCGAACTGATCAAAACCACTATGGCTGACACAGGCATGCCGCCTACGCGGGCTGAAATTGCTCGCCAGCTCGGGTTCAAATCTGCCAATGCCGCTGAGGAACACCTTAAGGCTTTGGCACGGAAAGGGGTCATCGATATTTTGCCGGGCACGTCTCGCGGCATAAAATTGAACGTTCCACTTGACGAACAAGAGGCCGAATTGGGGTTGCCATTGATCGGCCGAGTCGCTGCTGGAGAGCCGATTTTGGCTCAGGAACATGTGGAATGCCATTACAAAGTCGACCCAGACCTTTTTCACCCTCAAGCGGATTTTCTGCTACGAGTAAATGGAATGAGTATGAAAGACATCGGTATTCTTGATGGCGATCTTTTGGCTGTTCACCGCACTACAGACGTACACAATGGGCAGGTAGTAGTCGCTAGAGTAGACGAGGACGTTACCGTGAAGCGCTTAGAAAAGCGCGGTCGCGAAGTGTTGTTGCATGCTGAAAACGAGGCGTTCAGTCCTATCAAGGTGGATCTGGCAAACCAACCCTTTCATATAGAAGGCATTGCCGTTGGCGTTATCCGAAACGCAGACTGGATGTAATCACTAGCCGTAAGGCATCAGACTGTTCAAGCACCCAAAGCGTGAAGAGACTTTCGTCCTTCACGCTTTTTTGTTGGTATCAAACTTTCCTATTTCCCAGCCCAAAAAAACACCAACAAGTCTATTTTGCATAAAAATCAAGCTGTTGTTAGGGATTTACGCAGAAAACACTAGACTGTGCTGCGGGATTGAGTAATTCTTATACGGTTTTTAACAAAGTCATAACAACAATTATTAAAGTCGTTAACTACAATTTGTATGGTCCGCGATTTTTACTGGTCGTTACTCCCTTGGAAAGGCTAATAACAACAGGAGGTCTTGAGTGAAAAAGACATGGTCCGGCGCACTTGCATTGCTATGCAGTTTTGTTGCGTTTGCTGCTTCAGCTGAAACAGGTACGAAACTTGACCAATATCAGCTCAATTTGCGCAAAGGTGCCACAGAAATCAGTAACAGCGTGTACGATCTGCACATGCTGATGTTTACCATCTGTGTAGTCATTGCAGTGCTGGTGTTTGGTGTTATGTTTTACAGCATGGTGTTCCATCGTAAATCTCGCGGCGCTAAACCTGCGAATTTCCATGAAAGTGTAAAGGTCGAGATTGCCTGGACCGTTATTCCTTTCATTATCTTGATTGTTATGGCATTTCCCGCAGCCAAAACTCTAATCGCGATGGAAGATACCTCAGCGCCAGATGTCACTGTCTTGGTCACTGGTTCCCAGTGGAAGTGGCACTACAAGTATATGGATGAAGACCTAGAGTACTACTCGGTGCTGGCGACTCGCCCCGAACAAATCAAAAACAAAATTGAAAAAGGCCACAACTACTTGTTGGAGGTGGATCGTCCATTGGTAATACCAACGGGTCAGAAAGTACGCTTCCTCGTAACTTCGGACGATGTGATTCACTCATGGTGGGTGCCTGATTTTGCAGTGAAAAAAGATGCAAACCCCGGCTTCATCAATGAAGCATGGACTAAGGTAGATGAACCCGGTATCTACCGTGGGCAATGCGCAGAGCTATGTGGTAAAGACCATGGCTTCATGCCGGTAGTGGTTATTGCCAAAGAGCCTGCAGAATACAAGGCATGGGTAGATGAGCAGGTAGAAATTCAACGCAAAGCTAAAGAAGAAGAACAACGTCTCTTGTCGATGAACATGAGCATGGAAGAGCTGATGAGCACCGGTGAGCGTGTTTATCTTGCTAACTGTGCCGCATGTCATATGCCTAACGGTCAAGGTCTTCCTGGCGTATTCCCCGCCTTGGCGGGAAGCCCTATGGCCTTAAATGATATGCCGGGCCACATCGACATAGTCATTAATGGTAAATCAGGCACTGCAATGCCAGCTTTTGCCAAGCAGCTTACTATGAGTGAAATCGCCGCAGTGGTGACCTACGAGCGTAATGCTTGGGGAAACAACACTGGTGATATGGTACAAGCAAAAGACATTAACGCCGTCATGACGGGTCAATAGGAGGTCAGTAATGAGTACTACAACACAAGAACTGCATCACGATGACCATCATCATCATGCTCCAAGTGGCATAAAGCGTTGGTTGTTCACGACAAATCACAAAGACATTGGGACCTTGTATTTATGGTTCGCCTTTATCATGTTTTTGATTGGCGGTGCCATGGCCATGGTGATCCGCGCAGAATTATTTCAACCAGGTTTGCAAATTGTTGAGCCCAATTTCTTTAACCAAATGACCACAGTGCACGGCCTAATCATGGTGTTCGGTGCTGTCATGCCTGCCTTTACGGGTTTGGCAAACTGGTTGGTGCCAATGATGATTGGTGCTCCTGACATGGCTCTGCCTCGTATGAACAACTGGAGTTTCTGGATCTTGCCTGGTGCGTTTCTGATCCTGTTGAGTTCGTTATTCATGGAAGGTGGCGGTCCAGCGTTTGGTTGGACGTTCTACGCGCCTTTATCTACTACTTACAGTAATGACACCACGGCCTTGTTTGTTTTCTCAGTGCACATCATGGGGATTTCTTCCATCATGGGTGCCATTAATGTCATTGTTACCATCTTCAATATGCGCGCCCCAGGCATGACATGGATGAAGATGCCGCTGTTTGTTTGGACTTGGTTGATTACAGCGTTCTTGCTGATTGCCGTGATGCCAGTCTTGGCCGGTGCGGTGACCATGGTTTTGACAGACAAATTCTTTGGAACCAGCTTCTTTGATGCTGCTGGTGGCGGTGATCCCGTCATGTTCCAACATATTTTCTGGTTCTTTGGTCACCCTGAAGTGTACATCATGATTTTGCCAGCCTTTGGCATCATCTCTGCCATCGTACCGACTTTCTCCCGCAAGAAATTGTTTGGCTATGCTTCTATGGTGTACGCAACTGCGTCTATCGCATTGTTGTCCTTCATTGTTTGGGCTCACCACATGTTCACCACGGGAATGCCTGTGGCCGCTGAACTGTTCTTTATGTTCGCGACCATGTTGATTTCAGTACCTACTGGCGTGAAAGTATTTAACTGGGTCGCCACTATGTGGCGAGGCTCTTTGTCTTTCGAAGTGCCGATGTTGTTCGCAATCGCGTTTATTGTGTTATTCACCATAGGTGGCCTGTCCGGCTTAATGTTGGCCATCGTACCGGTTGACTTCCAATACCATGATACCTACTTCGTGGTAGCGCACTTCCATTATGTATTGGTAACCGGCGCCATCTTCTCGATCATTGCTGCTGTGTACTATTGGTTACCAAAATGGACCGGCAAGATGTACGACGTGACGCTTGCCAAATGGCACTTCTGGTGTTCTTTGATTTCGGTCAACGTATTGTTCTTCCCCATGCACTTTGTTGGACTGGCGGGTATGCCTCGCCGTATTCCTGACTACGCATTGCAATTTGCTGATTTCAACAAGTGGATCAGCTTGGGTGGCTTTGCCTTTGGCTTATCACAATTGATCTTCTTAGTGTTGTTGATTAAAGCCTGCCGCAAGCAAGGCGAGCCGGTGTCCAGTCAAGTGTGGGAAGGTGCTGAAGGTCTGGAATGGGAATTGCCTTCTCCCGCTCCGTATCACACCTTTGAAACACCTCCTGTTGTGAAGTAATCGAACGATATGGAACAGCAACAGCCGCAAAATCGCGAGCAGAACAATGCCAAGATGGTGATCAAATTGATTGCCATCGTCTTTGGCATGTTTGGCTTTGCCTTTGCGTTGGTACCTCTGTATGACGTGTTTTGTGATCTGACTGGCATTAACGGCAAAACCAGTGATACCGCCGCCGTATACGAAGCCGTTGAGATTGACCGTTCCCGTCGCATTACGGTGGAGTTCATCACCCGGACCAATACAGGCATGCCATGGCAATTTGAAGCTCAGACCAAACGCATAGAAGTGTACCCGGGCGAGATAAATCAGGTGGATTTTTACGTGAAAAACGCCACCAAGAGTAATTATGTTGCTCAAGCTGTTCCGTCGGTATCGCCGGGGCAAGCAGCTCTATTTTTGAATAAAACTGAGTGTTTCTGTTTCGAACAACAACCTTTAGGAGCGGGTGAGGAAGCCATCATGCCAATGCAATTTTATGTGGATCCTCAATTACCCAAAGACATTACGTTTTTTACGGTTCAGTACACCTTGTATAACGTCACTGCTAGCGCTCAAGACGTTGCGATGAATCAAGGTTAAAAGGAAATAATAATGGCACAACAAGAATACGAAAAATATTATGTACCTGAGCAAAGCCCCTGGCCCATAGTCGGTGCGGTGGCCTTATTCATGATTGCATTCGGGGCGGGCAACTTCGTCGTAGAACACCACAAGGGTCAAGAAGGCTACGGAGGTTGGATCCTATTGGCCGGTATCGCCACACTATTAGTAATGTTGGTTGGGTGGTTCAAAAATCAAATAGATGAATCCATGGCCGGTATGTATAGCGCCCAGTTGGGCCGCTCTTATCGCCAAGGTATGGCATGGTTTATCTTTTCCGAAGTGATGTTCTTTGCCGCCTTCTTTGGCGCATTGTTCTACGCCCGAGTTATTGCTGTGCCTTGGCTCGACGGTGCCGGCAATAATGCTATGACTGGTGAGGTGTTGTGGCCGAATTTTGAAGCCATGTGGCCGCTTACCAAAACCCCCGGCGGAATTGAGACCGAAGCTATGGGTTGGATGGGCTTACCTTTGTACAACACCCTGATTCTTCTTGCTTCGTCGGTAACCTGCCATTTTGCCCATGTCGCACTTGAGAAAGAACAGCGAGCCAAACTAAAGGGTTGGCTATTCGCCACCATCTTATTGGGCTGTATTTTCTTAACTTTGCAAGTAGAAGAATACGTCCATGCCTACCGCGAAATGGGCTTGACTCTGCAATCGGGCATTTATGGCAACACTTTCTTCTTGTTGACGGGCTTCCACGGTTTGCACGTGACTCTGGGAACCATCATATTGATAGTGGCGTTTTTGCGGATATTGAAGGGCCATTTCACCCCCAAAGACCATTTCGCTTTCCAGGCCGGTAGTTGGTACTGGCACTTTGTTGACGTGGTGTGGGTATTGCTGTTTTTCTTCGTATATATTATTTAATCTAACTAGCGCCCGTACTCAGTACGGGCGCGGGTTTGGTGTAATGAGGCCAGTAGCCACTGCCAATAACAAGACGGCAATAATAATGGCCGAGGTTAGCACTCTGCGACCAATGAACTTACTCATGGGAGGCTGATTCGGATCGTCTTTCAACATAATCACCATGGCGCGGAATAAGTTGTACACCATGAAAATCAGCAAGCCGCCAACGACAATTTTGATTAGCAAAACCCGATACTCCTCAATGTTATGAATCAATCCAACCCAGCCAATGCCGAGTCCAAGTTTCCGTACTTTGCCACATTTGTGGTGATTTTGGCAGTGATTGCGTTAATTGGCTTGGGTCTGTGGCAAGTTGACCGTGCCCAACAAAAGCAGTACCGACTTGAACAAATTGCTCAGCGGCAAGCAGAGACCCCTATTTCATTAGAAACCTTATTGGAATGGCCCGGTAATAAAGAAGATCTACCTTTTAGAACCATAGGCAAGGTATACGGCCACAATTACTTTTTATTAGATAATCGCATCGAACAGGGGCGAGTGGGCTATCACGTCTTGCTGCCAGTGGAGACAGAGCAGGGAATATTGATCACAAATTTTGGTTTCATTGCGGCCGGGCAAGACAGGCAATCACTGCCAACCGTGGAAATACCCACAGGCATGATGAATTTTTCAGGCGTTAGCGCCATTCCAAAGCTAAACCCTATGGTGAAAGAAACCGCCAGTGGCCAATTAAATGGTCCAAAGGTCGTACAGCAAATTGATTTGGCCTTTTTGGGTCAACTCCTAAATCAACCAGTATTAGACATAGTGATGCAATTGGATCCCAGTGCAGATTCCACTTTTATCCGTAATTGGAAACCCGTCGTCATGGCCCCTGAAAAGCACTATGCTTACGCGCTCCAATGGTTTGGTTTGGCCATAGCTTGTCTCATTATTTATGTTGTTGCATTTATCAGAAGGAAACCCAAAGGTGAGTGAAGTAGTCAAAAAGAAACGCCCATTAACGCCCCTGCTACTGGTTGTGGTGTTTGTACTGCCGGTGATTTTAGCGAAGCTAGCACTCGACAACGATTGGTTTAACAAGGCTTCTACCAATCGCGGAGAATTGTTGCCAGAGGGGCTCGATCTGACCCAAAGTGACGCGTCTTTGCAACCCAAGTGGCGGATCCTCTACCGCTTACCACAGTATTGTGATGAGCAATGTGAGAACGCGTTGTACAGCATGCAGCAAATTTGGCTTGCTTTGGGTAAGGAGTCGGATCGAGTTGAGCCTCTGGTTTGGACCGACGAAAACAGTGATCAAGCTAAGGTGAGCGCACTGTCTGAACAAGATTTGCTCAAGGTGTTAGCTACTCATCAACAAAATGTAAAGAAGGTGTTTAAAGATGTGCCCGCAGATGGTATTTTTCTGGTTGATACGTTGGGAAATATTGTTTTGCGCTACCCGACAGCATTAGAACAACAACAAGCGGTGATGCAAAGCCGCGATATTTTGGCCGATTTGCGGAAATTATTGAAATTGTCTCGCATCGGTTAGGGAAGCTGTGATGAGAAAATTCGTGTTTGCTACGCTACTTTTGGCACTGGTGGTGATTGTGTTGGGTGCGTACACACGATTAACCGATGCTGGCTTGGGCTGTCCCGATTGGCCCGGTTGCTATGGTCATTTTACGGTTCCGTCGACGGAAGAACACATCGAAGCCGCTGAGCAGGCTTTCCCTGAGCGGCCAGTTGAAAAACATAAAGCTTGGAATGAAATGATCCATCGCTACTTTGCGAGTACTTTGGGTTTTTGTATTCTTATCATTTTCATCATCAGCTTTATCAAACGGTCCTATCATCGACCCGTTAAACTGCCGTTTTTCTTGTTGTGCCTTGTGATGTTCCAGGGCGCTTTGGGCATGTGGACGGTTACCCTTAATTTAATGCCTGTGGTGGTCATGGGCCATTTGTTGGGTGGGTTCTCTGTACTCACCTGCTTATATATTTTGTACCTGCGATTGTCCGATTATCGTATTCCTGGCGGCGACACCCGAGTCACACGTTTTGCCAAATTTACCGCTCTTGGTATCGCTATTTTGGTGGGGCAAATTGCGCTGGGAGGTTGGACATCCGCGAATTACGCCTCAGTGGCCTGTACCGAGCTGCCTATCTGTGAAGGAAGCTGGTACAAAAATATGGATGTGATTGGCGCATTTACTATTACCGAAGCCAATAATTATGAATTTGGAACCCATGATTACCAAGAGCGTATGACCATGCACGTGTTACATCGCTTTGGAGCAATCATTACTTTTATCTATTTGAGCTGGTTGGCGTTGCGTATATACACCAATGCGTCTTCACAATTGATCAAAAAGCAAAGCACGTTGTTGGTTTTGGTGTTGGGTTTGCAAGTTATCTTGGGTGTCAGCAACGTCGTTTTCAGTTTACCTTTGGCCGTCGCCGTTGCTCATAACGCCGTAGCTGCGCTGCTTTTGCTGGTTTTAGTCAAACTTTGCTACACCCTGTATCGAAAGACTTAGGAGAGTTTCAGTGAGTAAATCATTATCAGCCCAATATAGTGGGAAGTCGGTTTCCGGCGGGGCCCAATGGCGCGACTACTACGAGCTGACTAAACCCAAAGTCATTATGCTTTTGTTGCTTACTGCTTTGGTCGGCATGTGCTTAGCGACTGAATCCTGGGTACAAGTACCCATTTTAGTGGCTGGGTTGGCGGGCATTGGTTTGTTGTCCTCCGCTGCCGCCGTGATCAACCACGTGGTTGATCGGAACATTGATAGCAAAATGGCTCGTACCTTCAATCGACCTGTAACTAAAGGCAAAATCAGTCCCAGACGGGCGCTTCTATTTGCTGCTGTACTTGGATTGGTTGGCTATTTGATTTTGGAAATCTGGGTAAACCGTCTGACTGCAATGCTAACCTTGGCTAGTTTAGTCGGCTACGCTGTGGTCTACACCATGTATCTCAAACGGGCAACGCCACAGAATATTGTCATTGGTGGGTTAGCTGGAGCTGCGCCTCCGTTGTTGGGTTGGACAGCTGTGACAGGCGAAATACACCCCCATGCTTTGCTACTGGTGTTGATTGTGTTTACTTGGACACCACCGCATTTTTGGGCATTAGCCATCCATCGTGTCAAAGACTATGCTAAGGCTGAGATTCCCATGCTGCCGGTCACCCATGGCATTGAGTTTACTAAAACCTCGGTGTTCCTTTATACCGTGTTGCTTTCCATCGTTTGCTTGTTGCCATATTTGGTCGGAATGTCTGGCGTTATCTACTTAATCGGTTCAACTCTGCTAAATGTCGGCTTCATGTACTATGCCTGGAAATTGAAATACGCCTGTGACGACGGCACTGCGATGAAAACCTTTGGTTTTTCCATTGTACATTTGATGGTGTTGTTCGTGGCACTGCTGGTGGACCACTACTTTAAGTTTACCTTATGAATCAGAAGTGGATTTTTGGCCTCGTCGCCTTAGTGTCTTTGATTGTTGGATTGTATTTCGCAACCGTAGTTGCGCCACCGGAGCCGGCTGCTCCACAACACGCAAGCCTATATCCGGCCCCTCGACAGTTACCAGAGTTTTCACTCTATGATCAGAACAATCAGGCTTTTACCAATGAGCAATTGATGGGACATTGGACTTTAGCCTTTGTGGGTTACACCTATTGCCCCGACATATGCCCTACAACCCTTGCTGAACTCAAACAGATCTATCCACAATTACAGCAAATAGAGAGTAAACACCCGGTTCAGATTTGGTTTATATCAGTGGATCCGCAACGAGATTCCGCTGAAAGGCTTAACCAATACATCAACTTCTTCAATCCAGACTTCATAGCCAGCAGTGCGGAACACAAGGTTTTGTTTCCACTGATTCGAGCGATGGGCATGATGTATTCTATGAGTGGCGACACAGACAGCGAAGATTATCTGGTTGATCACAGTGCAGCAGTGACCATAATCAATCCACAAGGCCAAGTCATCGGTCGCTTCAAGCCGGAGATGGTGCCGGGGCAATTAGCTGTAAGCGACAGTCAGAAAATTCTGACGGATATGCCGATTTTGATGGATTAGTTTAGATGAAAAATCGCCCTTCCTTTGTTATCAATACGGCAACCATAAGTGATGCTGACACGTTAGCCGAATTGATATTAGAGTCGGGCTACGACAACTTAGTGACTTTGTTTGAGTCCCCTGATAGTCCAAGAGTGTTGGATTACCTCAAGTATGCGCTGACCTTTGCACACGGTCAGTTTGGCTACACCCATCATCAGGTGGTGCGCAGTGAAGGGCGGGTAGTGGCCTGTGGTAGTTACTGGAGCAGCGAAATCACCAATGTATTTCGCCAAGCAACCTTAAAAAGCCTACTAGACTTTTATGGCGTCGCAACTACCCAAGAGATCCTCACCCGCAGTGAGAAGTTGGCACAACTCATACCCGCTCCCGAGACAGATTCCTTAGGTTTGGGTCATATCGCGGTAGCGGCAGGACATAGGCGTCAGGGCTGGAGTGGAGAGCTGCTGAGTCATTTCGCGGAGCTGGCAAAGGCGCTTGGCAAACACCGTTTGACCTTGGATGTCAGCGCTGAAAACGAGCATGCTATCCTCGCCTACCAAAAATTTGGGTTTACCCTGCAAGAGACAACGGTGCAATATCAACGAGTCTCAGGTAATCCATTTAAGCCTCATGTGCATATGCAATATTTACTGAAATAAATAATTGCTCAGTTCGAACGCTATCATAGCTAACCTGTATCATCTCTGTAGCAACCGTTCAGACTAGCATTTGCCATCCTTTAAAGGAGACGAGATCATGTCCAATATTCCACAACAGGCTTTTGATTGGTACGACGAGTATGCTCACGGCGACATTGATCGTCGTACCTTTATGTCACGACTGTCCAGTTTAGCGGTCAGTGGTATCACCCTTTCTGCAATTACCCATAGTCTGACGCCTAATTACGCCTTGGCAGAACAAGTATCCTTTAATGACCCGGACATTATTGCTCGCTACGTAAAGTTTGATTCACCCTTGGGACATGGTGTGGGGGAGGGCTACTTGGTCACACCATCACAGGGCGCTACTGACAACTTGCCAAGAGTGCTGGTGGTGCACGAGAATCGTGGCTTGAATCCATACATAAAAGACGTGGCCAGAAGACTGGCTAAAGCAGGCTATGTGGCGTTTGCTCCGGATGCACTGTTTGTTTTGGGAGGTTATCCCGGCAACGATGATGAGGGGCGAGCCATGCAACGTTCGATGAACCGCAGCAAAATAGAACAAGACTTTGCTGCAGCAGCTCGTTTTCTAAAACGGCTTAATCAACAAAGCGCTAAAATGGGTGTAGTGGGATTTTGTTTCGGCGGTTACATCAGCAACTATCTCGCTGGGGCACTTCCAGAGGACGTGGATGCAGCCGTGCCTTTTTATGGCTCTCCTGCACCTGCAGATTTGGTTTCGCAGGTCAAAGGGCCCCTACTGTTGCAATTTGCTGAGCTAGACAAAAGAATCAACGACACCTGGCCGGACTATCAAAAGCAACTGGACCAAAACGGTGCTCAATATACTGCACATGTTTACCCCAAGGCAAATCATGGCTTCCACAACGATTCAACCAGCCGCTACGATCCTGAACAAGCGGAGCTGGCTTGGCAACGAACTTTGGCGTTCTTCGCACAACACTTGGCTTAGTCTGGCCAACGTAAGTTCGCCGTGGGAACGAACCATGGTTGTGAGTACCAGTAATAGCGCCCAGCATGCTTTATGCTGGGCACAGTGCAGTTAATTCGGGAGCGGCCCACTGGCAAGTTTTCTTCGAGTGTTAACACGACTTTATTGTCCTGCCAATGGGTTGGAATAGGCTCACTGTTGAAAAAGCAGGTAAACAATGAAGTATTGAAGTCATCAGTTTCTATCCACAGGCTCTGTTGCGGCCGACGGTTGTGGTGGTTGCGCTGGGGTTCTTCAATCTCAGCGCGAATGACTGGCATGGCCAAAGCGGCAAGCTTTACCTTTAAGGTCTCTAAATTGGCATAAATACCTGCAGCCGGAACGCGCGGCAGGGCTCCAAAGTCACTATAACTTGCCACCGCGCCAGATTGTTGACCAAAACCGACATAGCCATTTTGTTGAATTTTGTTTTTCAACATCAGGTTAAACTCGCCGTAGGGATAAGCCAAATACTTGAGATTCTCGCCAGTCTCCTTTGACAAACGCTGCTCGGCTTGTTCAATGTCTGCCAGAGTGTGCGCTAGCCACTGTTCGGGTTGTTCCGTCGAGCCGGTCAATAAATGTTTATGGGTACTGCTGTGATTGGCAAAGCTCACCCCTTCTTGACGCATCTGGTTGATCCGTTGCCAACTCAGTTGTTGAGGCTGCACACCAATCAGTGCGGGATTAATAAAAATGGTGTAGGGGAAGCCATGGCTAAGCAAAATGGGATGGGCGTTGTCGGCGATGTTCTGATAGCCATCGTCAAAGGTGATTGCCACCGCGTTTTCAGGCAATCTCGTACCATCACGAACGGAGTCCACCAATTGTTTTAGTGGTACAACCGTATGATTTTGAGCCAGATAAGCCATGTGTTTAGAGAACTGTTCTGGACTGACCGAAGTACTGGCGGGAGTATCAGTGCTGACATGATGATAGAGCAGTATGACGCCGCCATTGTAGGGCGCTGGCGCATCCTTTGCCACGACTATCAATGACCAATAAAACAAAAGAGAAACCCAAAAACGCATAATTTTACTCAATAAATTCTTTTTAGCTCGGGTATAGTGATATGAAAGCTTCTTGTACATCGCTTGTACGGCACTTACCCACAATATAGCTCAATGACGACAAACGATTCCATCACGACAGACAGTCACTCAACCAGCGCACAAGCCCCTTTGCCTAGGTTCTGGCGAGATAGCCAGCACCGAACCTTACTCGCGCTGACTTTCCCAATGATTTTGGCGAACATTACCACACCCTTAATAGGACTGGTAGATACAGCGGTGCTTGGGCATATGTCTGGCAGTCACTATTTGGCGGGTGCTTCAGTCGCGGCGTTGTTGTTGACACAAATGTACTGGGTCTGCGGCTTCATACGCATGTCTACCACCGGTCTCAGTGCGCAAGCCCGAGGACAGGCCAGCCCAGAACAAGCCAGCAAGGTCTTGTGGCAAAGCTTATTGGTGGCGTTGCTCTTGGGTGTCGCTATGCTGGCAGGACAGCACTGGATTGCCCAATTGGCACTGTACATTGCCGATCCCAGCGAGCAGGTGGCGCAGACATTTGTTGACTACTTTTTCGTGAGGATTTGGGGTGCCCCTGCAGCACTGGCGAATCTTGCCTTGGTGGGTTGGTTGCTGGGTCAGCAGAAAGCAAAATCGGTTATGTGGATTCAAATCGCCGGCAATCTGCTCAATGCTGTGGCGGACGTTGTGTTGGTGTATGGCTTTGACTGGAGTGTCAAAGGGGTCGCTTTGGCCAGCGTCTTGGCTGAATACTTGATGGCTTTGAGTTGTGTTTTGATGGTGGGTAAGAGCACCTTGAATCGGCTCAATCTTGCTTGGTTTCGTCCCAACAGTATGAAATCCATGACGCAAATTAATGGTGCCATGCTGGTGCGAAACCTAGCCCTTCAAGCTTGCCTGATATTTATGAATATACAAGGGATTCGCTTGGGCCAGCAGGTGGCAGCAACGAATGCCATTTTGATGCAGTTTTTTGTCCTAATCGCCTTGGGATTAGATGCCATTGCCTATGCTGTCGAGGCCATGGTGGGTGAAGCTAAAGGTGCCCAATCCGGGCAAGTATTGATTCGCAGAGTAAACTTGGGTCTGTTTTGGTCGAGCGCTTTTGCTGTGCTTTACGCTTTGGTTTTTGCTCTGTTTGGAACTCATATCATTGAACTGCTCACCGACTTAACTTCTCTGCAACAGCATGCCGCTAGCTTCTTGTTAGTGATAGTCCTAATGCCACTTGTGGCACATTGGTGCTTTTTACTGGATGGCGTGTACGTAGGTTTAACCCGCGCCAATGCCATGGCACTTTCAATGATAGTCAGTGCCCTGTTGGTATTTTTTCCCGTTTGGTTGAGTTTAGAGGCTTTAGGAAACTGGGCGTTGTGGTGGGCGCTGCTGGCATTTATGGCTGCAAGAGGGGTCAGTTTGGGGGGCTATTTGATTTATCTTTACCGACGCCGGCGGATTGCCTTGTAAAGCTCATCGTCAAACGATTTGCTAATAAACCAAGGTAGCCGACGGCGGCGATGCTAAAGCCAATAGCGAGACAAACCAAGCCCGGCACTTGCCACCAGACCCAGTGATAAGCGCCCAACAGAACCAATACCGCGCCAACAACAAAAATCGCCAATCCCAGTTTGAATCGCGACCAACTGCGGGAAGGATTCTGGCCCAAACGGGCCAGCCAAGAATTGCCCATAGGACTCTCGATCAGTAGTAAGAGTGTTCACCTGCTTGGTGTTCTGTGGCGTCTTTCACCGCGGTCAATTCACCAGGGAACTCGGCCAACAATTGCTTCTCAATGCCTTCTTTGAGGGTCACATCCACCATTGAACAGCCATTGCAACCGCCGCCAAACTGCAAAATAGCCTCTCCAGCTTGAGTAATTTCAACCAACATGACCTTACCACCATGACTGGCAAGTTGTGGATTGATTTGCGCTTCCAGCATATAACTTACTCGTTCAATCAAGGGTGCGTCTTCGTCAACTTTTCTGGCTTTCGCATTGGGCGCTTTAAGCGTCAACTGTGAGCCCATTTGGTCGGTCACAAAGTCAATCTCAGCTTCTTCCAGAAAGGGAGCGCTCTCTTGATCTACCACGGCACTGAAACCATTAAAAGGCAGCTTGATATCGCTCTCTTCAACCGCATCAGGCGGACAATAGGATACGCCACACTCAGCGCTTGGTGTGCCGGGATTCACAACGAACACTCGGATGTGCGTGTTGGGCTCTTGTTTATCAAGCAATTTAACAAAGTGTGCTTGCGCACTTTCAGAAATTGTAATCATTTTGGCATCCTGAACTTCACAATGGCGCCAGTATAACAAAATTACTTGAGTAAAACACTCAAGTAATAGGGCAGTAAAAAAATTGTCTACTTCAGTTTAACGGAAACTGGTTACTCAACAGGCAACGCAATTAGTCCGCCAAAATGTGAATAATCAATGATATAGTGCAGACAAAAAGTGATATCAGTCCTCATTGGGCAGGTATGAATGGAGTATTGAATATGCAAAAAATGTCTGAGGCCTTACGACAGGTCCTAGTTTTATGTTTGTTGCTGACAAGCCCTTGGGCGATGGCGGTCAAGTCTGATCTAGATTATTTGCCTACCGATGTTCAGTATGACTCGAATATTCCATTGCCAGCGAGTGTATTAGGTGCTCCGGTAGGGCAATGGCATGCGCGACACGACCAAATTGTGCAATATATGCAGTTGCTGGCACAAAAGTCGCCGCGTATTTCTTTGATAGAAACCGGACGCACCCATGAGAATCGACAACTGCTGCTGTTGGCCATTACGGCAGAGGCTAATCAAGCCAACTTGGAACAAATTCGTAGTGCCCACATGCAACGACTTGCAGAAGGAAAACAGCCTAGCAAATCCGATCCCTTGGTTTTGTGGATGGGCTACAGTGTCCATGGAGATGAACCATCGGGTGCCAATGCCGCGCTGTTGATCGCGTATTATTTGGCTGCCGCTCAGGGCCAGGCCATTGACGAACTGTTAAACAATAACGTGGTGTTGCTCGACCCCTCCATCAATCCAGACGGATTATCCCGTTTTGCTCAGTGGGCTAACATGCACAAGGGACAAAATTTGGTAGCGGATCCCAACCACCGGGAGCACCGCCAAGGTTGGCCCAATGGCCGCACCAATCACTATTGGTTCGATCTCAACCGTGATTGGTTGTTGCTCACTCATCCAGAATCGCAAGCGCGAATCAAACAGTTTCAACGCTGGCGTCCACATGTGTTGACGGATTTCCACGAAATGGGACCCAACTCGACCTTTTTCTTTCAGCCGGGTATCCCATCACGTAAAAACCCCTTTACCCCACAGCAGAATGTTGAACTGACCGAAGCGTTGGCCCAGTTCCATGCCCGTGCACTGGATAACAGCCGAGAGTTGTATTTTACTCAAGAAGCTTACGACGATTTCTATTATGGCAAAGGTTCCACCTATCCTGATGCCCTTGGAAGCATTGGAATCCTGTTTGAACAAGCCAGCAGTCGTGGTCATCTGCAAGATACCATCAACGGTCCTCTTGCATTTACTGACACCATTCAAAACCAAGTGACCACCTCCCTGTCTACCTTTGCAGGGGCGCTGGCCACTAAACAAGCATTGTTGGAATATCAGCAAGATTTTTACAAGCAGACAAAAGACTTGATTAAAAACGATGATCTGCGCGGATACATATTGAGTGAAGCGGATGATGCTTCTCGCTTCAACGCGCTCAAGTCCATTTTGCAACAACATCAGATTGAATATCGTGGATTGTCGAAAGTCGCTGAAGTGGATGATCGAAAATACGATCCCACCAACAGCATCTTTGTGCCTTTAGACCAACCCAGCTATCGGCTGATTAAATCGATGTTCTCCACTCGCAAACGCTTTGATGATAATTCTTTCTATGACGTATCGAACTGGAACTTACCTCTGGCTTTCAATATTCAATACGACGAAGTGGAGAAGAATCTGTTTCGTCGATTGAGTCTGACCCGAGATATGCCACAAGGCAAAGCTGAAAAACTGCCAGACATTGACAAGGGCGCGTATGCTTATGGATTTTCCTGGAGCGATTACAACGCTCCAGCTCTGTTGCAAGAATTGCTTGAACAAGGAGTGCAGGTAAGGGTAGCAGAATCGGCTTTTTCAGCCTCTACTAACGCCGGAAAAATAAGCTTCCCGGCTGGTTCAGTGGTTATCCCCACTGCATTAAAACAACCCCAGCAACTGGAAGGGATATTGACCCGTACTTCGGGACACTTCGGCATCCCGGTGTGGTCAATCAACACTGGCTTGACCCAACAAGGGATTGATTTGGGCAGTCGGAATATGCATCCGGTGAAAGCGCCAAAAGTCATGATTGTCGGTGGCAAGAACACTTCCCAGTATGAAGCGGGCGAAGTTTGGCATTATCTTGATACGCGCGTCGGGTTGCCTGTCTCTATTGTTGAATTGGATCGCCTTACCGCCATTGACTTGTCAGCTTACACACACATGATTTGGGTGGATGGAAACTACCGCTCAGTAGGCGATGCCACGGTCAAAGCTGTCGAGACCTGGGTGAAAAATGGCGGTGTACTAATTGGTCAAACGGGCGCAACTAAATGGTTTAGCCAACAAAACTGGTTAGCCGCCAAGTTTATCCCAGAGGAAGAGGTCAAAGGCGCTTTTAACACCAACGATCTTAACTTTGCTCAACGGGACGCTTTTGATGCGAAGCAAAGTATTGCTGGTGCCGTTTTTGAAACTCGTTTGGATGTGAGTCATCCTCTCACCTTTGGATTGGGCGACAGCCAGTTGCCTATGTTCCGTAACCACCAAAACATCATGTTGAAACCACAAAAACCTTTCATCACGGCCGCACTTTATACAGCAGAGCCATTGATGGCCGGGTTTACCGCCGACGAATTGCAAGATTTGATTGCCGATTCCGCTGCGGTTGTGGCCCACAGACTGGGTAAAGGTCGGGTCATCGGCTTAACAGATAACGTGAACTTTCGAGGATATTGGTACGGAACCAGCCGTTTGATGAGTAATGCTATTTATCTTTCGGGCTTGATTGACGTTCAAGGGTGACGCAAGGACACCAGACTTCGACCCGCATTTGTGGCTTGATACTTTTTAGGTATCTCGCCACAGATGACGCCGTCGCGCCAGTGGTGACCACATCGTCAATAATGGCGACATGGTCAAAGGGAATCGGTTTGGTGCAACAGAATGCGTGTTTCAAGTTCGCTCTACGTTGGGCGGCGGTGAGTTCAGACTGGGCTTGGGTGTTTTTTTGTCGTTGTAACAAATCGTAGCCACAAGGAATGCCCAGACGCCTGTTCAACCTCTTCGCAATCAAAGCCGCTTGATTATATTGCCTCGAAACAAGCCGTTTAGGGTGAAGAGGCACAGGAATAATTAGCTGGGGAAGTGCCTCCTGTCGATGGCTCAAACTCGAATACATTAAGTCTGCCAGCGCCAAAGCATGCAGAGACTTTCCGTGAAACTTCAAATCGACAATCAGCTTATCTAGCGGCCATGTATAAGGTCCAAAAGCCACCAAGAAATCAAAGTCGGCTTGTTTAATGCCCCGTCCTATTTCAGCATCCAACAACAAATTACCGCTGCATCTTTGCCAGTCAAAGCGGGGTAAATCCTCACAACATACCGGACAAAGTAACTGGTCACTTGGCATCTGGCACAGAAGACAGTTTCTATTACTAAAAAAAACCCGAATCCAACGCCATGCTCGCCTCATCAGACTTGCATATCTTTCATGCATCCTTACACTCTGTGCCACTTTCCCTCAATCCACTAAGCCTAGATGAAACAGACACTATTTACACAATGCCGAGGGTCGGGTTCTGATCTGGTCCTATTGCACGGTTGGGGGTTAAACAGTGGCGTGTTTGAACCCCTCACCGACGTTTTAGCTAATCATTTTCGCGTGACCCTAATTGATTTACCTGGCTTTGGTCGTAACCGTGAAGTGATGCCCCAACCTTACTCATTGCATGAGTTGAGTCGCATGGTCGCAGAGAGTTTGCCGAATCAAAGTATTCTGCTGGGTTGGTCACTGGGCGGCTTAGTAGCGCAGCAAATAGCCATAGATTTCGGTGCTAAATTGAAAAAACTGGTGCTGGTGGCCAGTTCGCCAAAGTTCAGTCAGGACGACGAGTGGTTCGGTATCAAGCCAGAAGTTTTGCGAGTTTTCGAGCAACAACTGGAGCGGGACTTTAGTAAAACGTTGGATCGATTTATGGCGATCCAAGCCATGGGAAGTGAGACCGCTCGTGAGGACATTAAGAAGATAAAAGGCTATGTCCAAGACTACCCGATTCCTGATGAGGGTGCCTTACAGGCGGGTTTGAATCTATTGTCTAGCGTAGACCTTCGCGACCAATTAAAGAGTATCAAAGTACCGACTCACCGGCTCTATGGGCGACTCGACAGCTTAGTGCCACACAAGGCTATTGAGCCTATTGGGGCTTTGCAACCCAGTTGCAGCAGCCATGTGTTTGCACATGCTTCCCATGCGCCTTTTATTTCCCACCCCCAAGAGTTTATCGAGTACTTGTACTCTATTCTTGACTGAAGCAGAGCAGCAAACACTTTCTTTTTTGACGAAATTGGTTAATAATTAGCCATGAGGTAATGGGGGTAGTATATGGACTTTAATGTCACAAATAATATCAATTCTGCGATCGTGTCCGGTCAGCTAGGGTTGAATCGTGCGTCTGCGGGGATCACCGAGGCGTCGGTGAACATTGCCCAGCAAAACGCCCAAAGAACCCCCGAAGAGTTGTTGTCAAATGCAGCAACCACCCAAATCGGTCAGTTTTCTAAGTTACTGCCACAAGGGGGCGACAGTCTGACCAATAATCTGGTTTCATTGCAAATTAACAGCACCAATGCTTTGGCCTCGGCTAAAGTGATCGGCGTCGCTAGTGATACCATTGGCAAAATCATCGATGAATTAGCCTAGTGAGTTCAACACGATGAACATTGTCACGCCCATCCCAACGACCATAGTATTCAACACTGCAAATGTGAATACCGAGTCTGCACGTCGGGACAATGTGCTTCGAGAAACCATCCCACAAAGTGCTGGCGCTGAAAATTCCGCTGCCGAGTCTGGACTGGGTTCAGAGTCGGATCGCGTCAAAACGCCCGGTCAACAAAATCCGCTGACCTACGAGCGGCCTCAGGTTAACAACAATGCCCAAAGTGCTGAGGGGCAGGGATCTGGTGAATTAAACAAAGATAACGGTGAAGACCCTAGTGCTGGCAAGCAAGATGCCGAAGCCCGTCAGCAAGAGCAAGCGGAGCAGCGGGAAATTGAGGAACTTGAAAAGCGCGACCGAGAAGTCCGTGCCCACGAACAAGCCCATGCCTCGGCAGGTGGGCAATACGCTGGCTCACCCAAGTACGAGTTTGAAAGTGGTCCAGATGGCCGCCAATACGCTGTAGGTGGAGAAGTTTCCATTGATGTTTCTCCGGAAAAAGACCCACAGGACACCATCCGTAAAATGCAGCAAGTCAAAGCCGCTGCATTAGCGCCAGCTGAACCGTCTCCACAAGATTTGCGTGTGGCTAGTGAAGCAACTCAAAAAGCCACCGAAGCCCGCTCTGACATCATTAAAGAGCAGCGAGATCAGTCACAACAGGCCGTTAAACAAAGCTATGAAGAAACCACTGGCGAGACTATTTCAGCCACTGGCTCTTCGCAACAGCAAGATAATCCTTTAGCGCCCAGTTTGGATGAAATTGTTAAGGGTATCGGCAGTGGTTCACCGGTTCGTACCTTAGAAGAAGATCCTGTAGCCGAAGCCGCGGGACTCGAGTCGCCAGCAGAAACTCAACGAACTTTAAGAGAAGATCGCGACAGCCAAATCTTAAAACGGGTTGGCGTAATCGAAAACTTCTACCAAAACGTCAGTCAACCTCGTTCTTTTGCCATTCAACAAAGCGCTTAACTATACTGGTTTCTCAGAGTCGGTATATCGCTGTGATACTGCACGAACTCAACTTCCAGGCCGTCCGGGTCCAGGAAATACACATTGCTTCTGAAGCTCTCATCTGTCCTTGGCCTGTGAGGGACAAATCCTCTTTGCGCTAGACGTTCGATCACGCCAGTCAAATCCTCACAGACATAGCCAAAATGGGCTAATCCTAGGGCCAGAGTTGAAAGATCTCGGTTTTTCCCCACACCGGGTTCATTCAAAGTCAAATATTGGTAATCATCACCAAAGTGCAGCCATTCTCTGGGCTGACCATTCCATGTATCTGCGCCTTTGCCGCGGACTCGCCAGTGGGGAAAGGCGGCAGCGTAAAATTTCAATGAAGCGTCTATTTGCTTTACCACCATGTTTACATGTTCCAATCTAATCATTGTGACCTCCGCTATTTCATCGCCATTGCTTGATGGAAAACCTGCCCGTGTTCTGGGCGAGCATAATGAATTAATTTGCTGATTTTATTGACTAATTTTTCAATACAGAACTTCATGACTTGCTCCTTTTTGTTAACTTGAGCTAAGCTTAAAACCTCAACCTAGGTTGAGGTAAAGGATTTTTTTTGAGTTTTTTAGAGGAGCAAAAATGGCAGAGCTGAGCGTTGGGCAGGTAGCGAAACGAAGTGGTGTGTCGATATCAGCATTGCACTTTTATGAACGCAAAGGGCTGATCTCTAGCCACCGTAATGAGGGTAATCAACGTAGATACCACCAAGAAGTATTACGTAGGGTATCGATCATCAAGGCGGCGCAAAAAATGGGTGTGAGTCTGGTGCAAATATGTGAAGCGTTTGCCTTTTTGCCAAAACACCGCGCCCCGAGTAAAAAAGAATGGAAGAGTTTGGCCGCTTCGTGGCAAGGGCAGCTTGATGGACGAATCGCCTATTTGCAACGGCTGCGAAATTCGCTTACCGGTTGTATCGGATGTGGATGCTTGTCGATGGAATCCTGCCCCATCTATAATCCAGACGACCAATTAGCCAAGATTGCCGACGGGCCTGTGATACTGGATGGAAAGCAGCCTGCTGACGATAAAACGTTGAAGTGAAAGAAAAAAGCCATTCGCAATAAGCATTGGGTTGGCAACAAGGCCGCCATCAATATCTTTAATGGCGACCTCTAACCTGGTATTAACCGGCTTACTTTTGTTTCGCCTTGGCAAAGGCGTCAGCAAAAGCGTTACCCATTGCGCCATTGGCTGGAGCCGGTTTGGCTGAGCGTGCAGGCCCTTTTGAAGGGGTTCGCTCAGAGCGACCTTTATTGGCTGGACGCTGGTTTTGGGGGGCAGGTGTGTCATCCAGTTTCATTGTGAAAGAAACACGCTTGCGAGCCACGTCCACTTCGAGCACCTTGACCTTAACAATGTCTCCCGCCTTTACCACTTCTCTTGGGTCAGAAATGAACTTGTTGGTCATTGCCGAAATGTGTACTAAGCCATCTTGATGAACACCCACATCCACAAAGGCACCAAAGTTCGCGACGTTACTCACTACACCTTCTAAAATCATGCCGGGTTTCAGGTCGCTGAGGGATTCCACACCCTCTTTGAATGCGGCAGTTTTAAATTCTGGTCTTGGGTCACGTCCCGGTTTTTCCAATTCTTTGAGAATGTCAGTTACTGTCGGTAAGCCAAAGTGCTCATCCGTATAGTTTTGCGGATCCAGTTTCTTCAGTAATTCCGTGTTTCCAATCAAGTCGTTGACGGCGCAAGCACTAGTATTGACGATGGCGTTCACGACGGGGTAGGCCTCGGGGTGAACAGCTGAGGCATCTAATGGATTGGTACCATTTACGATGCGCAAAAAGCCTGCTGCTTGTTCGTAGGCTTTAGGCCCAAGTCGTTCTACCTTCAACAACTCATCCCGCTGGGCGAAGGCACCATTTTGATCGCGATGAGCGACAATATTGTGCGCCAGAGTGCGATTCAATCCAGAAACGTGAGACAACAATGCAGGAGAAGCGGTGTTTACATCTACGCCAACTGCGTTTACACAATCCTCAATCACCCGCTCCAACGATTTACCCAAGTGACTTTGGCTTACGTCATGTTGATACTGGCCTACGCCGATGGCCTTGGGCTCAATCTTAACCAGTTCTGCTAGGGGATCTTGTAAGCGACGAGCGATGGAGACCGCTCCCCTTAACGACACATCCATATCGGGAAGTTCATTGGAGGCCAACTCTGATGCAGAGTAAACCGAAGCTCCAGCTTCACTCACCATGATTTTTCGGACCCCCAACTGAGGATGTTCCTTGATGATTTCTGCCACCAACTTGTCGGTTTCCCGAGATCCGGTGCCATTGCCAATACTGACCAACTGAACTTTATGCTGTTGACATAAGTTGACTAGCGTCCGTTTTGACTTGTCCCACAAGTTCTGTGGGGCATGGGGAAAGATTGTATTGGTGGTCAGTACCTTGCCAGTTTCGTCGACGATGGCGACTTTAACTCCGGTACGCAAACCGGGATCCAAGCCCATTGTTACCTTGGCTCCGGCGGGAGCTGCCATCAACAAGTCATTGAGATTGCGAGCAAAAACTTGTATTGCCTCTTCTTCAGCACGCTCTCGCAAGGCACCAAAGAGTTCGGTCTCCATGTGCAACAAGATTTTTACTCGCCATGTCCATTGCACAACGGACAATAACCAGCTGTCAGCGGGTCTGCCACTGAAGGTTAACTGCAAGTGCTCTGCGATGATTTGCTCACAGTAGGAACTGCGGTCCGTCGATTCTTTTTCTGGATCAGCATCTAAGTTGACCTGCAAGACGCCTTCATTTCGGCCACGGAACATTGCTAAGGCTCGGTGCGAGGGGACACCGCTTATTTTTTCGTTGTGGTCAAAGTAGTCGGAATACTTTGCGCCTTCTTTTTCTTTGCCTGCGACTACCTGACTGCGAATGTGCGCATTCTTTTGCAAATGGCGACGTATTTTTTGCAATAAAAATGCGTCTTCAGCGAATCGCTCCATCAAAATATATTTTGCGCCGTCCAGAGCAGCCTTTTCGTCGGCTACATTCTCTTGTGGATTCACAAACGGTGCCGCTTCCAACTGAGGATCCAAGTTCGGGTCAGCCAAAAGTTTGTCTGCTAAGGGTTCTAAACCCGCTTCGATGGCAATTTGGCCCTTAGTGCGACGCTTAGGTTTGAAGGGGAGATACAAATCCTCAAGCTCAGTCTTGTTCTCTGCTTGTTTAATTTGTTTTGCTAGTTGATCGGTAAGCTTGCCTTGCTCATCTATGGATTTGAGGATGACAGCAATACGATCTTGCATTTCCCGCAGATAGACTAATCTTTGCTCCAAGGCACGCAATTGAATGTCATCAAGGCCATTGGTGGCTTCTTTTCGGTAGCGGGCGATAAAGGGAACAGTAGCACCACCGTCGAGCAACTCGACTGCAGCTTGCACTTGTTTAGCTTGAACGTTCAGCTCTTGTGCAATTTTTTCGATAATCATGTGGTTTCCAAAAACTAATGGGATCGGAACGAAATATCACCGCAAAAAGATAGACATGGGCGGTGAAGAAAATACAGCGCAACTTTACCAGTGCAGCGCCCGTTTAAAAACTGTTTATTGAGACAAATTGTTGTGTAACCTCTAAGCCTAATGGTTCAGTATCAATTAAGCTGGTCCCGTTTCAGGACGTCTGCCTCAGCAAAAGGCTTCGAAAGAATAGGCTGAATCTAGAATTACCGAACTTTGTACTTTTTTGATGGGTCAACTGATAGTAAATTAGCCACACCAGAATTTAAATTGAAGCTCGGCAAATGGATGGCACACATTGTTAGCTATTTTGAGTCAACTGTGGTTTGTAGCTAGCGCAAGTGTCAATGTTATGGAGAACTAAATATAATGCCTTTTTTTATCCTTTCGCTCATCATTCAAGTTGCGTTTGTCATTCACATTGTAAAAACAGGCAGAAATACGACCTGGATTTGGATCGTTATTATGCTGCCGATGGCCGGATCGATAGCTTATTTTATCCTTGAGGTTTTGCCGGATCTGACTAATAGTCGAGCGGGACGTTCAGCAGGGAGAAGAGTCACTACTGCCATCAATCCAAATAAAGGTCTTAAACAAGCTGCACACCAATATTCGATTTCTGACACAGTGGAGAACAGATTACGTCTTGCTGATGAGTGTATGGCCAAAGGTCGCTATCAAGACGCTAAGACCCTTTATGAAAAGTGCCTGATGGGAGTCCATTCGGATGATCCAACTTCCATGGTGGGGCTGGCAAAAGCTGAATTTATGCTTGGCAACTATCCACAGACCAAATCCATCTTAGACAGGTTGATTAAAGAAAACCCAGATTACAAAAATCAAGACGCCCATTTGCTTTATGCTAGAGCACTAGAAGCGCTCGGTGACGAGTCTGGAGCGCTGCATGAGTATGAGGTGCTACATGACTATTTTTCTGGTCCGGAGGCTTCTTTCTATTATGGCTTGTTCCTGAAATCCCAAAATCAGCATGAAGAGGCACAAGGAATATTCAACGAAATCATCAAAAAAGCAAACTTGTCCAGCAAGCATTATTCGGTTTTACACAAGGACATTCTGAAGCGTACCAAGAATGAGGTCGTCATTCGCTGAGAGTGGCCAGATTGAAATCTATACGTGTAAGGCTGGTGGGGCGGAGCAGGTCTACTTTTCGTATTCAATTCCGTTGATTGTCCAATAAAATACGCCCGCTTCGGTTTTCACGACAGCTTCGTCACCCACTTCCTTCTTCAATAAAGCGCGGGCCATTGGTGCATCGATGGAAATCGCATCTTTACGCGTGAATATCTCATCGTAACCAACAATTTGTAAGCGCAGGGTTTTGCCTCGTTCGTTTTCAATTTCCACCCAAGCACCAAAGAACACTCGTCCTTCCTGCTCTGGCGAGTAATCAACGACTTTAAGATTTTCGAGGCTCTTCTGTAGATAGCGCACCCGTCGGTCAATTTCACGCAGTCGTTTCTTGTTATATTGATAGTCTGCATTCTCGCTTCGGTCACCTAAACTGGCGGCCCAAGTGACCTTCTTCGTGACTTCGGGTCGCTCGATACGCCAAAGTTCATCCAGCTCCTTACTCAACTGCTGGTAGCCTTTTCTGGTAATGAGTGGCGTACGCATTCAGGGGTTCCTTATTTGACAGCACAACAAATCAGCCACAGATAATAGCCAAAATCCATAGATTGTAAATCGCCAAGCTAGATGAGACGGCCATGGAAGAAAAACAGCATAAACAAGGACTTAATCGATGGGATTCGAAGACGTGAAAATGTCTAGAAATCATTGATTATAAACAGGCCATTATTAGTCGAAATTGTTCCAAAAAAAGCGGCGGATCGGAGCGGCATTTTTTGCCATTTGAACTATCCTTAAACTCAGATAAGCAAGCTTACTTAAATCACCCTTAGCGTTTACCGAGCTTGCTTAAAACCGCGCTGTTACTGGCTTTGCGCCGCCTTGTCTGTGACAGTGTATTCATACGTAACGTTAACAACCTTTGTTGATATACGAAATAACGATGAAAAATCAGGCGGCAAAATTGATATGATTACCCGGATAGACTCTGGGCTTATGGGTCGACTGAAAAGACCGACAAAATCGAGGAATAAGGTTCAGCATGGACACAGCTGATTGTGAAAAATAAAAGCCGGAAATTCATAAGAGTTTCCGGCTTTTTTATGTCCCGTTAACTTGGAAAGAGAATTAATTGGTTTCGGGTTTACCCACGATATCCAATAATTCAACTTCAAAAATTAACGTAGAGTTAGGTGTGATTTTGCCAGTTGAGCGGGTGCCGTAAGCCAGTTCTGAGGGGATATAGAACTTGAACTTTGAACCTTCACTCATCAATTGAACGCCTTCGGTCCAACCTGAAATCACTCGATTTAAAGGAAACACAGCGGGTTCGTTGCGACTGTATGAGGAATCGAACTCAGTACCGTCTAACAAGGTACCGCGATAATGTACTTTCACCGTGTCGGTGGCGCTGGGCTTGTCACCCTCTGATGCTTGTAGTACCTCGTACTGCAGTCCCGATTCAGTGACAGTGACTTCTTCGCGAGTTGCATTCTTAGCAAGGAATTCGGCACCTTTTTGTATATTTTCAACGCCGGCTTTTTCAGCTTGTTGTTGTTTTGCAGTTTGGAACGACTGTTCTAACGCTTTGTTTAGAACCATAATTTCATTTTGTTCCAATTGTGACTTCTTCTGCAATGCAGCGATAAAGCCTTTCACAATCAGTTCATTGTCTAGTGCAATGCCAGCTTCTTGCTGAGCTTGCAGTTTCATCTCAACAAACCCGCCAACACTAGCACCCAATGCGTAGGATTGTTTCTGTTGTTCCGTTTCTAATTTTAATTCTTCCACTTGCATGGGATCGGACTGCTTTTGACATGCGCTTAACGCAAATGCCGAAGCGACGATCAACGCGATTCCCGCCTTTTTCATTATAGTTCTCCAAAACGTAATTAAATCAAAGCACTTACAGACACAGGTAAGCAAAACTTGACTAGGCATGATAGATTTACCGCGCTTATACTAAACCATGTTAGTCAATACACAAAGTTTGATTCCCAATCAGGCCAACATGATGAGCCGAGGCATAAACGAATGAACCGTTGTTTTCTGAGAACGCTAATAATCTGGGTCTGCGTTACTTTTGTGCTACTGGGTTGTGATCGAAGTGAATATCGACCCGTTAAGATGACGCCATACGCAATTGATGGGATCTATGCCGCAGATATATCGGCAGACATGGGGTTGAGCGTCGTATCGAGTCCTGAGCAGGGCGTGCTAGTTTGGGACCTCAAGCAAGACAAACAGTTGTATCAATGGCGTCATTCAACAGAGGAACAAAGTGTCAACACCGTAACTAATGTGCATATCTCCGCCGATAGCCGCTTTGTGGCGACATCTGACAGAGAAGCCTTCGCTTTGTGGGACATAAGCAATGGCGAACCCATCGGTTTCTGGCGCATCGATGAATCCACAATTCGCGATATTGCTGTATGCAACAACGGGCGAGGATTACTTGTTGGACGGGGTAACGGCAAGGTGATGTTCTTTGAACCAGAAACGGGCCGTCGCTTGGAATTTTTGGGTCATCAGGAAAAGATCAATAGTGTGGACCTCTCTCCCAACGGATACTATGCCTTAACGGGCGGCAATGACTATGTGGCCTATCTGTGGGATACCCGCACAGGCCAAGTCATTCACAGATTTACCCATACCAGCAGGGTGACCAAAGTTGCCTTGGACGATGCTGGCCGCTACGCCTTTACCGCCGACAGTAAGCGAGATGCACGGGTCTGGGATTTGACCACAGGCGAGGAAATCAGTAACTTGCGCTACCTTCAACGACAGAAGATTTTCAGTGCCGCTCGCTTCTCTGAGGACGGAACTATGTTGCTAACAGGGTCGCCCGCGCGCAGAGTCAATTTATGGTCTGTGCAGAGTGGGGCAGAGATACAAGAATGGAAAGTCGCACCCAAAGCCGGAACCCAGCCCCAAAGTGCGGTAGTATACGGTCTCGGGTTTGTGAACCCGCAACAGATCATGACCCTGAGTAGCAGTGGCTTGGCTGAGTACTGGCAAATCAACCCCTAGAATAGGAAAAAGACAAACGCTATGAGTCACGAGTTGCAACAGCAAATCGCCCATCTTGAAACCCAATTGGCATTTCAGGAAGACGTAATAGAACAGCTAAATCGCGCCTTGGCAGACCAGCAGATGCAAATGGATAAACTAACCTTTCAGGTTAAGCATTTGGTGGATAGGGTGAAACAGCTGCAACCGTCCAATATCGCCGATGCATCAGAAGAAACTCCGCCTCCTCATTATTGAACGTACACTCGGCGTCCGTGCCATTTTAACTGCGTCATCCCCGCTCAAGAACGTTGCCGGGATGACCGGTGGCGTTGTCATCCCCGCATGCTTTTAGGCGGGGATCTTTTGAACAGGCTGGCTGACCCAAAACAACATTTAGGGATGACATTTTCATACAAGACTAACTATTCTGGTTTGAAAACCCCGATCACATTTTCGTTGGGGCGAGCAGCGCTTTTGACTTTGTCGTCAGTCTGAGCTTCATGATAACCACAGGCTACACATTCGAGCTTTTCCACGTTGTTTTCGAAAAACAACATGATGGTATCCATCGCTTTGCACTTGGGGCAAATCGCACCGGCAACAAAGCGTTTCTTGGTTCGTTTGGTCATAAACAGATGGGATCCTTAACTCGGCCGATAGTGGTCAAACGCACTTGGGTATATACTACGGGCATTATGACATTTTTGATTACATTGCGCATTGCATGATACAGCTTTCTGACATTACCTTGTTACGGGGTAGCAAATTCCTTCTTGAAAACGCCTCAGCCGTGATCTATCCAGGCCACAAAGTCGGTCTAATCGGCGCGAATGGCTGCGGTAAATCCAGTTTATTTGCGTTGCTTCGGGGAGAGCTGCAAGTAGATACAGGCACCTGTAACATTCCAAAGCAATGGCAAATCGTTTCAGTTGCGCAGGAAACCCCCGCCAGTGACCGTGGTGCCCTCGATTACGTCATCGATGGAGATCAGCCTCTGCGCCAATTACAGCGCCAATTAGCGGAAGCTGAACAGGCCCATGATGGCGAACAGATAGCACAATTACACAATAGCTTGGAACAGGCCGGTGCCTATGATGTTGAATCGCGAGCCGCCACCATTTTGGCCGGATTGGGATTCAGCAATGAGCAAATGGGTTTGGCGGTGCGGCACTTTTCAGGTGGTTGGCGCATGCGTTTAAATTTAGCTCAGGCCTTGCTGTGCCGTTCAGACTTGCTATTACTGGACGAGCCCACCAACCACTTGGACTTGGATGCTGTCATCTGGCTCGAGCGTTGGTTGGCTAGATATACAGGAACTCTTATTCTTATATCCCATGACAAAGCTTTTTTGGACAACACCGTAACTGAAATTGTCAGCGTCGAGCAGCAACAGTTGTTCAGCTATACCGGCAACTACGCGTCTTATGAACGTCAACGAGCAGAGCGGTTGCGACAGCAAGATATCGAGTATCAGAAACAGCAGGCGAAAATTGCCCATTTAGAATCCTTTATCAATCGTTTTAAAGCTAAAGCCAGTAAAGCGAAGCAAGCCCAAAGTCGCATTAAACAATTGGAGAAAATGGAGGATCTGTTACCTGCCCACGGCCAAAGCCAATTCTCGTTTTCCTTTTTTGCACCGGGTAAGCTGCCTAATCCATTGGTTAAAATGGAAGAGGTTAAAGTGGGTTATGGCGAAACGGTGATTATCGAAGACGTCCGGTTGAATCTAGTACCGGGAAGCCGCATTGGATTGCTGGGGCGCAATGGTGCCGGTAAGTCCACCTTGATCAAGCTTCTGGCCCAAGATAAACAACCCATGCAAGGAATATACGAAACATCGGCGGGCTTGAGCATCGGTTATTTTGCACAGCATCAACTAGAGTACTTACGACCACAGGATACCGCGCTGGCTCATTTACAGCGGTTGGACAAAAAGGCTACCGAGCAAAGCCTGCGAGATTACCTTGGCGGCTTTGGATTTCATGGCGACCAGGCCTTAGGTCAGGTTGCACCCATGTCAGGTGGAGAAAAAGCGCGCTTGGTACTGGCGTTGATTGTCTATCAAAAACCCAACTTGCTGCTACTCGACGAACCCACAAACCACCTGGATCTCGAGATGCGTCACGCCTTGAACTTGGCATTGCAAGGCTTTGAAGGGGCGATGGTTTTGGTGTCTCACGATCGCTTTCTACTCAGCTCGGTTTGTGATGATTTTTATTTGGTCGACAGCGGAAAAGTGCAACCCTTCGATGGCGATTTAGACGACTATCGCGATTGGCTTTTATCGGATAATCGTGATCGTAGTCGCAAAAGCCAACAAGCTGAAGGTCAACCAAGCACCACAAGAAAACTGGATAGAAAAGACATCAAACGCCTTGAAGCCCAATTCAGGCAATCTACCCAAGGATTGCGTAAACAAATAGAGCAAGCAGAAAAGCGTATGGGTCAATGTACTGAAAAACTGCAAAAAATAGAGTTGCAACTCGCCGACCCGAGTTTATATGAACAGGCCAATAAAGATCGGTTAAAACCTTTATTGGTGGAGCAAGCGCAGTTGAAATCCGAGGCCGAAGAGGCGGAGATGCTATGGCTTGAGAGCCAAGAAGAATTGGAACAAAAGCAGCAGGCATTTGAGCGAGAATATGCTGAAAGCGAGTGATCTATGGCAGTTCAGTTTGGCAATTTATTCGCAGCCTGAGGTAAAAGATAGCTGTCTGATGTTGCAAGACCGATGGCAACATAACGTCAATATACTTCTGTCCTGTGCCTACTTGGATAGAATTGCTCTGAAGATAAGCGTTGCTGATCTGGAACAAATGGACCAGTGTATTAGTGAAACGGAAGTGCCACTTAAACACATGCGTCGATTGCGTAAAGAAGCAAAGTTTAAAGAACCGCAACGATATCAGGTGTTGTTGTCAGACGAATTGAAGCTGGAAAAACAACAACAGCAGAGCATTGTTGAATGTCTCAATTCGTTGCAACTAACCAGTAGTAATTCTGATAATCTGTCCCTATATTCTTGCTGGGTTAGCGGTCAATCGCTACACCATGAACAAGTCGAAGCGTTGCAAACGATCCGCTTGGCAAGTGCTTCGTATTCATTACTATCAACAGAAAATTAGCGACTCAATGGCAGACAAGTCTCATATACCTGCGCCTGTTGCACAGGCATTCGGAAAGATTATTAAGAGTGAATTTCGCGCGCCTTTTTGGGCTCGTAATCGGCATGTTCAAACCATCTGGCCGCGCTTCGTTCAAAAGCGCAAGCCCTTGCAGGTTGAACAAGAGCGATTGGATTTACCAGATGGAGATTTCGTCAATTTACTTTGGGGTAAGCCAAAGCATACTGAAAAAAGTAAAGGTCTTGCGGTTATCTTTCACGGCCTTGAAGGTTCAATAAAATCCCATTATGCCAACGATATAATGGCCCATCTGCAAGGTTTAGGCTGGCAAACGGTTTTGATGCATTTTCGTGGCTGCGGCGGAGAACCAAACCGCACAACCCGAGCCTATCATTCAGGTGAAACAGAAGATGCGGCGTTTTTCTTACAACACCTGCAAACACGCTTTCCTGATCTTAATAAAGTCGCTGTGGGCTTCTCGCTCGGAGCCAACATGTTACTCAAATGGTTGGGAGAGCAACCGGGTCAAAGATTGCTCAATGCAGCTGTCGCGGTCTCCGCGCCGCTGAAGTTGGCGGAGTGTGCCCATAGCATTAACAAAGGGTTCTCGCGGGTCTATCAGCATCATTTGCTGGGCAGTATGAAGCGCACTCTTTTGGCGAAATTGAAATCGCTGGATTATTCCAAATGGCCTGAAGTTTTGCCTGAACGGGTAAACCAATTAAAGTCATTTAAAGAGTTCGACCAATTAGTGACAGCGCCATTGCATGGATTTACTAGCGCCGATCACTATTATCAAGATTGCAGCGCGATTGGCTACCTTAAACACATACAAACGCCAACCTTGATCTTACATTCCATCGACGACCCCTTTATGAATGAAAAAGTTTTGCCAGAAGCCCACGACTTGTCAGCTCAGGTAACTTTAGAATTGAGTGAACAAGGGGGGCACGTTGGTTTTATGCAAGGCACACCATGGCGGCCTATTACTTGGATGCACAATCGGATCAGCGACTATCTTGCACCATATGCACAAGTGGAAGTATAAGAATGATTATTCCTATATCAGAAATCGCCCCAGAAACACTGAGAAACTTGGTTGAGTCATTTGTATTGCAGGAAGGAACGGACTACGGCGAGCAAGAGTACTCCCTAGAGGAAAAAGTTGAACACGTCATGGCACAACTCCGTCGCAAGGAAGCCTTCGTACAATTTTCAGAACTCACCGAAACGGTGAACATTATCAGCAAAGACCAATTGTCATTGCATCAAGGAACGGAATAACCGTTCCTTAGTCAAGTAACTATGTTGAACCAAAACTCATCATATTGCCTCAATCATACCCCATGCCACTGATCTGTTGGTATTCACCTACGGGACTCCTTAAACATAGCAACGCTACACAGCCGTTGTTAAAAAGCCGAGTACAAACAGTTAGATAGTGGATAATTTCTTTCTCGTGGTCGAGCAAAGATAGCGCAGAAAAAAACACATCAACGATTTTTTTTATATCTATACTTGTTTTGTCACTGTGACAAAAGAATAAGGAATCTAACTATGTTAAAAGCACTCACACTTTGTCTGTCGTTTCTTTCTGTCTATGCCTTTGCTGGCGTAGAGTTAGAAAATGGCGATAACTCACAAGAAGCCAATATGTGTATTGATGCGGTTTTGGATGAGAGTTTTGAATTTAATGCTAAGAACGAAAAAATTGCCTGTAACGGAATGGCAATCAAAGACTTTGCAAAAAAATACCGACCCAGAATGCTTGAGGCCACTGAAACAAAAGTCGTGGTTTTTCAGCTTGAAGCCACAAACGAAGATAAAGAGACTCAGCTATGCATTGCTGCTGCAGGAGGCAGACAAAAGCTGATTTCGCTAGCCAGAGCGCTAAATTACGACGATTACAACAAAGTGAAGTGCAATGGTAAAGGCATTAACGAATTTGTAAAAGACTTAAGAAAATAACCTAAATGGGATGAACCGAAAGTATCGCTAATACTATCGGTTCATCTTCCTTCCTCTAAAACTTTTACTTTAAAAGCTGCTGTTTCAATATTGATGTTTGTGCGCTATTGCTGGAAATGGCAAAAGACTCCAAGTCACTCTGTTACTGCTGAATAAATGTCACACTAAAGGTAACCGGCACACTTAGGGTGATGCTTTTCAGGCCCGCTAACTCTTGTAACTTATCTATACCTGCGCTGAGCTCATAGGCGTTCGCATCAATAAAAAATGGCTTAGTGGTGGTTGCCACATAATTTCCGCCACTGTCTTTGCTGACAGTCACCATTACGGATTGGGATTGTGTGACATTATTGATAGTAACCTGTGCATCAACTTCGATGCGTTGGCTTTGACCGGCTTGCATTTTTAGAACGGAAGAGTCGAGTTTGGCTTTCAGTGTTGCCACCGAACCTTGCTCGAATAAGTGCTTTTGCATGCGCTCATTGCGGATTGGAATAGCCGTTTCTACCTGTGCCACTGACACTTCAACTTGCAACATCCCGTCATCTGTTAAGGTGCCACTGAGCTGCTTAAAATGATGGGTTTCGCTCACTTGCGCATTCTTGGTTGAAATGAAATTGAGTGTCGACGCACTATTGTCCAATTGCCATGCTGCTTGAGCATGCAGACTCATTGCGGCGAACACGCCGAAGAATAATGATGATTTCATTTGATATCCTATTTGCTGAGATCGTACAGTACGATATCTTGCCAATTCACCCGAGGGTCGCCCATAACGACAAAATCCGGGTTCTCAGTACTGTTACGTTGATTATAAGTAAGTGGAGCAAAACGAGCAGATAAAATCTTGCCGCCTGCTTCTTCAACGATGCATTGGGACGCTCCCGTATCCCATTCTCCAGTCACGCCAATACGCAAAAACACATCTGCTTTCCCTTCTGCGATAAAACAGGCCTTTAAAGAGCAACTGCCTAAAGGTACAGCTTGATAGGTGCGATGCCCACTCATCTGCGACATGACTTTTTCGCGTGATTGACGGCGGCTGATGGCTATCATCACCACCCCCTCACTTGGATCTTCTAAGGTACGAACCTGAATTTGCTTATGTTCTCTGGGGCAAGATTTATAGGCCCCTTGTCCACGACTGGCATAGTAAAGAGTTTCTCCAGGTGGCCAATAGATTACTCCGATTGTGGGGTGGTTGTTTTCAATCAATGCAATGTTGACGGCAAAGTCGCCGCTTCTAGCGATAAATTCTTGTGTACCGTCGATGGGGTCAATCAGCCAATAACGTTGCCAGTGTGCGCGATCGGCTAGCATTCCGTTGTCTTGCTCTTCGGACATGATGGGAATGTCTGGCGTTAACTGCTGCAATTGTTCCATGATAATTTCATTGGCCCGATAGTCGGCGGTCGTCACCGGCGATGCATCGTCCTTTTCAAAACTTTTGAAATCGCCACTGTCGTAGATAGCCATGATTTCTATGCCAGCCTTCACAGCCGCTTGCTTAGCGATTTCTAATAGCTCGGCAATGCTGTGTTCACTCATGACTTCTCTCCCAACCATTTCTTCATTAATAATAAGGCGGCGACACATCGGGCTTCGACGAAATCTTCTCTGGCCAGCAGTGCATCGGTATTGTGAATCGACCATGGCACGACTTCTAACGGCTCTGGTTCGTCACCAGCCAATCGACACTCATATAAATCTTGGGCAATAACGATATTCATCGTGGCGTCAAAAAAGGTCGGTGCCATACTGACACTGTGCAAGTGTTCGAGCGAATTGGCACCATACCCAGCTTCTTCTTTTAACTCTCTGTCGGCAGCTTGAAATGCGGTTTCACCTGGGTCAATCAAGCCTTTTGGAAATCCCAGTTGATAAGAATGGGTACCCGCGGCGTATTCTCTGATGAGTAGAAAGGTCTCTGGATCCACAAAAGGCACGATCATTACAGCGCCTCGTCCCGAACCAGCCATTCGCTCAAACTGGCGTTTTGCGCCGTTAGCAAATTCCAGATCAACCCGCTCGACTCGAAAAAAGTGGCTCTTTGCGACAATTTCTCGCTGGTGAATTTGGGGTAAGGGTTTGTCCGGATCTATTTTACTCATCAACCTATCGCGCTACTATACTCTGAGGATTACGACATTATTCACTACTTTATACCAAGGACTACTCACTTGCCAATTCTGCCCTGGACGCAAATCAAAACCGTACTGTTAGATATGGATGGTACACTGCTTGACCTACATTTTGACAATCATTTCTGGTTGGATCACCTGCCTAAAAAAATCGCCCAGATGCGTAACATTACTGTTGAGCAGGCTAACGAGTATATTCATCAGGAATATCAGAAGGTCACAGGCACCATAAATTGGTATTGTTTGGACTATTGGGCAGAAAAGTTGGACATGGATATTGTGCAAGCAAAACGGGAAATTGAGCATTTGATCTCCATGCGCGAGGATACGTTGCCGTTTCTTGATGCGCTCCATGAGAGTGGTCGAGAGGTGATTCTAGTGACTAATGCCCATCCCGGCAGCTTATCATTGAAAGTCGAGCACACTAAGTTAGATGAGCATATTGATACTCTGATTTCGACCCATGAATTTGGCGTAACTAAAGAGTCTCAATCGCTGTGGATACAATTGCAAGCCCGCTTGGGATTTGACCCAAACACCACCCTATTTGTGGATGACAGTCTGAATATTCTGCAAGCTGCCAAAGAATTTGGCATCGCTCACTTGTTGGCGGTGAAGAACCCCGACAGCAAACTAGCAGCACGAGAAATCGACCACTTTCCCGCCGTAGAAGACTATCGAGTCTTGTTAAAAGATATTAAAAATCAACCTTTTAAAGTTTAATGCTGTAGTAGCCTTGGTCGTCCGTACGACCAAAAAACACGGCGGCATCAAGCACTTGTTTGGGTAAGGTTGGGTCGGGCTTGAACTTGCCCTCTAATGAAATTTTAAACTCTTTGCTGACCCGCGCTTGGGCATTTAAGCCAAATCGGTTGGGTTCTTTAATGTCCAGCGCAATGTCTTGCTCAACGCAGCTTAGCTGAGCGGAAAAATTGCCTAAGTCCAAAGGTTGAGGCATGCCTTGAATGCCTTCAATACCGGCATTTCGCCAATCGGCTCTGCCCTGTAATTGCTCGCATTGAGACGGATAGCTCAAGCTATCAATAGCCAATTTAAGTCTACCTGTTGCGTCGGCCACGATAGGCAGGTTTACTTGCGCCAAAATCATATTGGCTGGGATATAGAGAGTGAAATTGTCAGCATGTACATGATGCAAATCAAATAGGCTAGCGCCGAGAGTGCCGGTGAAAGACACTTTTTCGCTGGCGCGCAGATTGCCACCGGATACATCGGCGTCAATATTGCCCAGTAGCAAGGAACTGAATGAGACATCCCATTTCAGGTTCTCAACTTCAATACCGTTGTTGATTAAAGTGGCAGCGCGACCTTGCCAAATGGTTCCAGATACGCCCTCCAAACTCATATTTGATGCCAAATCGAAACGGTAAAGCACTTGCGAGGCAGGTAATTTGGCAATTAAGAAAATGACGTAGACCAGTAATGCTAATAGGGCCCATTTTAGTGTTTTGATCATGATTTACCTAATTGCAAACTGCGGATCTTGACCAATCCCGGTGCGTCCGCTTGAACCACGTCCAGATTGATGATTTTGATCCCTTTGGACTCCATGTTGCCCAGCCAACTGAGCACATCATTAAAGGGCGCTTCGTCGACCCAAACTTTCAGTTCTTCGCCCTGTGGCTGCATGCGTGAAATGGCAATACGCATTTGACTGGCCGTTTGGTTGACCGCCTGGGTCAATGAGCCACGAAAATTCACCGCAACGTTAGAACCGCTGCGCAATTGAATTGCCTTGTTGGCGTTACGTTGGATCCAAGCTAAATCGGCTTTTTGACTCTCCACCGCTGCTCGACTGGCTTCCAAAGAACGATTCATCGGTGACCACAATCCGTAATACACAATGGCTATGACGACCACCACTACAGAGACGCTCACCAGCAGCTTCTCGCGGTCTGTCAGTTGTTGATACTTCTCTAAAATTGGATTCATGATCAGCTCCTTACCGTCAGTGAGCCAATCACTTGGTTTTCACGATTATTGATCGCCCCTTGCTCCACATCGAAGCCTACTTCACGGGCTAAACGTTTGAACATTTCCAAGGCTTCAAAATCGTTGGCTACGGCGGACAAACGTAACTCATTGCGGGCACTATCAAAGCGCATGGTCTGCGGTTTAACCTGACTTTGAGCGAAGGCGTTGGCAAGTTGATCTAGCATGACCAGCATTGAGGCACTGCCGCCGCCACTTTCCAACTCGGCCAGTTTGCGTTCCATTTGTTGGCGGATGAGTCGGGCGTCCGGACTGTTGGGAAACGCCCGCTTATATTCTGCTTGCATTTGTGCACGCAATGATTGCTTTTGTTGATCCAGCTGGTGCAACTCGATACCTTTGTCCACCAAGCTGACCAGCAGTGCAATGGCCGCTAGTATCGCCGCTAATCGCCACTTCTGCCATTGACCCGTATTTTGTTTCTTAACTTTGAATTGGCCCTGAAGCAAATTAAAGGGGGTATTCATTGCCCCCGTGGCTAACAACTGCATAGGCAATTCAATGGGCTGCTGTTGCATATTGATGTTAGCCAAATGGCCGAGTTCCACGTCACTGTAATTGGCAATCACAAGGGGTTGGGTTTGCTGTTTTGCATAGTGTTCTATGGCCGGAAATATCCAACTGCTGTCACCTTGTAAACCTTGCCATAAATCTTGGCGCACAATGATTTGTTGTTCTAGGGCCAGCACTGACCAGGCATCTTGGTTGTGTGGTACGGCCAACACATCAGGCAGCAGTTTGTCACAATGGAGGCCGGCGTCGGCAATCCAGTCTAACCAGTCCTGCATTTTGCTTTGACTGACAACTGCTACTGATTGTTGGTCACCTAGACGTTCGCCTATTGCAAAGAATTGCTCGTTGACATCACTACTGAGCTCTTCTTCGAGCATGTAAGGGATCGCGGTTAGGGCTTTACGAGAGGCTTTGGCGGGCAAGGTTACCCACTTTAAATAAAAGTCGCAGCCAGGGACAAGAGCGGTAATGGGACGTTTACCAGCGCGCTCTGTCAGCGAGGCTAACTGATCAGCATCGTCCAATATACCAGAGGCGATAATTTCTTTTTCTTGGCCAGACCAAACCAACCAATGTACGGGATCCATGCGATTGGAACCTAATCGAATGATAAGATTTTCCATTAACCCGCGCCTCCAAATTCACGCTTTACGACAGAAGCCGTATTATTATCTACTTTGAATACAGTTAACATATTAAATGTCGCATTATTGTACTGAGTCTTGGTGCGCAACTGGAAATACTCCGTTTTAACGTCGAACCAAGGTTGCCGATTCGGATCGATATTTGCGTTGGCGACTCGGGGATCGGCAAAAAAATCCGCAGGGGTCTGAAAACCATCAGGTGTTCGAGAAGCCACCAAAGCTTGCATATCGGCCAGAGGGACGCCGGTCATGGCAGCCAAAATCACGGCATTTTCTTCTGTGACCGTATTTACATTGATTTTTAGTGTGGTGTACTGAGGTATGGCGCACACGTAAGGTTTGAGTTGCTCAATCCACTGGGGGGAGAAGCCATTGACCAGACGCAGTTCTGAGATGTTGATCATCGGAGCATTGGCTGCCAAATAGGGCTTGGGCAAGGATTCGTAATCGGCGTCTTCGGCTCCACTTTGGCTCATACGGTCGTCCCCATCGAGCCAGTCCACCAAGGAATCAACGGCCACCTCAATGTCATAATCATTAGCGTCTTCCAACACCAATTCCAATAGTTGTTTAAACGCTTGAGCCGAATCTGATAGCGTACCCAAGGGCAGAGGAGCTTTACTCTGATTCTGATCATCGATTGCAGGGCGCAAACCATTGACATTAAAACAGGCTTGCATATCCAACAGTTGGGCCTGTATACCGCCACCTTCCAATGGAAAAGCCAACGGCTCGGACCAATCACCTTCCAAACTCAACACGCCTTTTTTGGCTTCTAATAGTTGAGCGATGGATTTCCTCGCGTAATGCTCCGCACCCATGGCATACCAATAAGCTTGATTATTATCTTTGATGTTGCTGGCGCGCAGGACATTGAGCTGTAATCTTGAGCCCATTTGTGTGGCCAATATGCTTACTAATGCCACAATCAGCAACACCACTATGAGGGCCACACCCTGTTGTTGCCGGTAAGTCACCATCACTGCACGCCTCCGAGCAAAAACTCACGACGGATCTCGCCAAACTGCTTAGTGGTGATGATCAACGCGACGGCTCTGGGCAAAGCACTGCCTACGTAGGTTTCTTCCCAATTTTCGGGGTCCGTAGGGTCTTCTTCTTGATCGACAAAGAATCGTACCTGAAAATCTTCTACGTTCTCCAACAGGATTTTGACCTTGGGCTCGTAACCAACCACGTTATCCACGTAGTTTCCATATAATCGCTCTAATCGTCCTTCACTGATTCGATAACCCACAGCCTGCAATGTACTGCGGTGCAAAAGCATCTGAGGGTTGTGCCAACCGTCACGAACCAAGCCTAATCCACCAAACTCACTATTGAACAAGCCTTCTTGGCCGCTTATCACTATGCTGGTGCTTTCCCCTTGTACTCGAATGGGACGAGGCACGGCCTGCAAAATATCGCGCTCAATGGTTAGCATGGCCCGCTGTAGAATTTGCAATTGATCGAAGCGTTGTTCAGACAACTCATCGCTTTGAATAACCGACGTCAATAAACCTGTAGACGCCAGCCCAATCAGGGTAAATATCGCCATGGCGACAAGGATTTCAATCAGGGTAAACCCTTTGCTTACAATTCGGTTCTTCATGGCTTGGCAAAATAGCTAGTGACGGAAGTGACGCGGTCTTGATAGTTTTCATCCAGCCCGACAGAAATTTCGACCCCGATAAGACCTTCGTCTGGGGTTTTGAGTAGTTCTTGTTGCCAATACCATTTGCGCCCCGCCATTTCCTGCATACCTTTCTGCTTATTTTTCAGAGGCCAAGTGTTGCTCAAAGAAAGCTGGGTTAAGCGATTGTTGGCCACCCAAGTCGCCAAGGTAATTTCTTCAATTTGTCCAACGCTTGTAAGATGGTCGGTGGCCGCCTTCATTACAGCCATGCCAGTCAAAGCAAAGATCAACAGCGCCACCATGACTTCTAACAGGGTAAAACCTCGGTGCTGGAATTTATGACAAGTCATCACAATTGGTCCAAGGGGCCTAGTCGTTCAATGGGGGCGAAATCGATGCCATTTAAACGAAAGTAGGTGGGGTCGTCATTGCCGTAATCGGGCTCGTAGACCATGATCAAACTAAAAGGTGTGATGTCACCGCTGGATAGCAGCAGAATTTGCGGTGGCGGTAAGGGTTTGTCTTCTTCATCGCCGATGGACACTCGATTTTCATCAAAGGACAATTCCTCATCAAAGATCCTATCATCAAATAGACTGTCTTCTTCCTGCCAAGGAAGATCTTCTAACTCCAAGGTAAGTTCGAACACCTCATCTAAACTGTGAGGCGCGAAGGCTTTTTCACCATCGAGCAGTTGCCATTTTTGTTCGTCATCCAGCCACATAAAGGAATATTCCCGCTTTTTTGGCTCAATGCGGATGCCCAATTGTCTTTGATTCAATACGGCGTAGTCAGAAGCCATATCTACCACTACCTGAAAACGCCTCGCTTGCTCTTCCAATGCATTGGCAGGGCTAAAACTAAAACTTTGATACACCACTACACTAACCGCGATGCCAATGATGGCCAAGACGGCCATCACTTCAAGGAGGGTAAAGCCCTTTTGTTTACAAGGTTGATAAGCAGAATCAAGGGCCATAGCTAGGGCTTAATTGAGGTATTCGTTAACGTTCCAGTTGCCAATATCGTCTTCTGTGCCCGGTTCACCATCTGGACCAAAAGAGAAGATATCAACGGTACCCAACTCACCTGGACTGAGCAGCTGATAGTCATTGCCCCAAGGATCCTTGGGCAAACTCTTGATAAAGCCTCCCTGGGGATAATTGCGGGGAATGGGATCAATAGTTGGTTCATTCACCAAGGCGTCTAATCCCTGCTCTGTGGAAGGGAAGACATTGTTGCGCAGCTTGTACATCTCCATCGCGTTTTCCAACGCTTTCACGTCCACGGCGGCCTTTTTAAGTTGAGCAGTTTCCTGATTGCCCAAAATCTGAGGCGCAATCATACTGGCCATAATACCGATGATCAGCAGTACCACCATGACTTCAATCAAGCTGAAGCCAAGCTGACGACGAGGGATTTGTTTCATTACACACCTACCATATTATTTAATGCGAGAATCGGTTGCAGTATGGCCAGTACGATAAACAGTACGATGACAGCCATAGTCACAATCAAAATGGGTTCAAAGACTTTTAGTGAGACACCAACTAAGGCCTCAAATTCCCTGTCTTGGTTATCTGCGGCCCGTTTTAGCATTTGTTGCAATTCGCCGCTGCGCTCCCCAGAGGCAATCATGTGCATCATCATGGGGGGGAACATTCGGGTTTTCTCTAACGAAGCTCGCAGACTAGAGCCTTCTTTCACGTTCACGGCGGCTTCGCTAACGGCTTCTTTGATGAACAGGTTTTCCAGAACATCCGACGCAATTCGCATACTCTCTAACAGCGGCACCGCACTGGCCGTCAAGATACTCAAGGTACGAGCAAAGCGAGCGGTATTCAAGCCTCTGGAGACTTTTCCAATCAACGGCAACTGCAAAATCATTTTGTGATAACGCATTTTCATTACCGGCTGTTGCAACATTCGATTAATGATGATGACGAGGATTATAACCAGTACCATGGCTATCAAGCCGTAGCTTTGTATCCAATCAGACACGGAAATCAAAATTTGCGTAATGGTGGGTAGCTCTTGGCCCATGTTGTCAAACTGACCGACGATTTTCGGCACTACTACCGTGAGAAGCAACATCACAATACCAAAGGCAAAGAACAACATGATCATCGGATAGACCAGCGCTTGTGTGATCTGGCTGCGAGTTTGCTGACGTTTTTCCGTATAGTCGGCTAGACGGTTCAATACTGTGTCTAAGTGACCGGATTTTTCTCCTGCAGCCACCATTGCCACAAACAAATCGTCAAACACATGGGGAAATTCACTCAGCGCATCGGCCAACGAGTGACCCTCTACTACCTTTGAGCGAACTGCCATCATCATGTTTTTTTGACGTGGCTTTTCACATTGCTCGGCCACTGCAAATAGCGCTTCTTCAATGGGCAGTGCTGATTCTATCAAAGTCGCAATTTGCCGAGTCAACAGCGCTAAATCACTGGCCGATATCCGCGGTTGGAATAAACGAAAATTGCCTTTTGAGGCTTTCCGCTCTTTGTCTGCTACCTGCTCTACTTCCAGAGGAATTAACCCCTGATCACGTAATTGCTGGCGAATTTGACGGGCGTTATCGCCTTCTAGCACGCCGTTCTTGTTTCGGCCACTGGCATTGAGCGCCTTGTACGCATAAGCCGCCATGCTCAATCCTCTCGAGTGACGCGCAGCACTTCTTCTAAAGAGGTGTAGCCCAGAAGCACTTTGTCACAGCCGTCTTCGCGGATGCTTGGGGTGGTTTTGCGGATGTGTCTTTCGATGGCTTGCTCACCGTGACCGTTGTGCATGATGTCGCGAATCATCTCATCCACTATCAGTAACTCGTGAATACCTGTTCGCCCCCGATAGCCGGTTTGATTACAGGCTGCACACCCCGTTGGATGATAGATCACCTGCTCATTGGTAGCGTAGTCTAAGCCTAGAATACCGCATTCTTGTTCATTGGGTTTGTGGGGGACTCTACAGTCGGGACACAAGGTTCTCACCAAGCGTTGCGACAACACCGCTAACAAACTAGAGGACAACAAAAATGGCTCAATGCCCATGTCTTCCAAGCGGGTAATGGCACCTGCGGCTGTATTGGTGTGCAAAGTCGACAGTACCAAGTGACCAGTTAAACTAGCTTGTACACCGATCTGTGCAGTTTCGATGTCGCGGATTTCGCCCACCATCACCACGTCTGGATCTTGGCGCAATATGGCGCGCAATCCGCGGGCGAAGGTCATATCGACTCGCGGATTCACCTGAGTTTGGCCAATCCCCGGTAAATCAAATTCGATGGGATCTTCGACGGTCAGGATATTACGGTCTTTCGAGTTGATCTCCGAAAGTCCTGCGTACAAAGTGGTACTTTTACCCGAGCCCGTGGGGCCGGTGACCAAAATAATACCGTGAGGTTTGCGTATCAGTTTCGAAAAATGTTCGCGATTTTTTTGCGTCATGCCCAAGTCTTGCAGATTTAGGCGGGCGTTGTTTTTATCCAACAGACGCAATACAACTCGTTCGCCGTGACTGGAGGGCATGGTTGAAACCCGCACATCCACCGCACGACCGGCAATACGCAAGGTAATCCGGCCATCTTGAGGTACCCGTTTTTCGGCGATGTCTAATTTCGCCATAACTTTGATACGAGATACCAACATAGAAGCCATCTTGCGGTTGGGTCGCAAAATTTCTCGCAAAACGCCGTCAACGCGGAATCGCACTACTAACTGGTTTTCAAAGGTTTCGATGTGAATGTCAGAAGCGCCTTCTTTGATGGCTTCCCCCAACATGGCATTGATCAACTTGATGATAGGAGCGTCGTCTTCACTTTCAAGCAAATCTTCGGTGTCGGGCAACTCCTCGGCTAGGGTGAACAAGTCACTTTCATTGCCGATGTCTTCCATCAACTGCTTTGCCGCAGAAGAGTCCCGCTGGAACGCATTGGTCAATAGGGTCTCAAATTGATCTTCCGGGATTTCCTTTAACACGAACTCAGCTTGTAAAAAGCGACGCACCTCGACAAACACAGCAAAATCGGTCAATGCTGTGTGATATACGGTGGCGGGAGTCGTGCCAGTGTCCAACAACACTTTGTGCCGCTTAGCAAAGCTAAATGCGAGCTGCTTGTGCCCTGACTCGTCTACCTGAGGCGTTTCCTGATCCAATGCCGGTTGCATTTGAGGATCCTGTTCCGCTACTCCCTGTTGTTGGCCGTGCTCACTCATTTGTTCAGCTCTTCCTGCTCTTTTTCTTGCAGGTATTCTTCAAAAGTTGGCGGCAATTCAAGGGCATCGTCCCAAGCAGGTAGCGAAGGTTGCTCGGTAAACGGCATCAAAGGTACGCCCTCTGATTGACGTTTGAGCTGTTCTGCGCGAATAAAGTTATACTTGCGATGACTGATTTTGTTCATGGTCACGCCATCACGGACGATGGTTGGACGGATGAAGACCATCAAATTCCGCTTTCGTTTGCTGGTGGTAGTCGACTTGAACAAATTGCCTAAAATCGGAATATCACCCAACAGCGGCACTTTTGAGACACTCTCTTGTACCTCGTCATCGATCAAACCGCCCAGCACGATAGTACCGCCGTCGTCGACAATCACCGTGGTTTTGATTTCACGTTTGTTGATGGCAATGTCCACCGCTGTTGCGCCGCTGACACTGGATACTTCTTGCTCAATCAACAATTGTACTGCGTCACCTTCGTTAATTTGCGGAGTAACTTTGAGTTTGATACCTACTTCTTTACGTTCAACGGTTTGGAACGGGTTGGCGTTATTCGAACCGGTTGAAGAGCCGGTAATGATAGGCACTTCCTGACCGACGATAAAGAAGGCTTCTTCGTTGTCCATAGTGGTCAGGTGAGGCGTTGATAACACATTAGAATTGGTGTCGGTACTGACCGCTTGCAAAACAGCTCCCCAGCCATCTTTGACTACGCCAACCAAAAATCCATTCAAACCTCCCAGGAGATTTGCCAGCGGCGTTAAATCACCTTGAACTGTCTCGACACTGGGTACCACTTCACCATTGGCAGTTGTGTCGGTGCGATTGACTTCACGGTCTTCTGCTTGACGCAGAGCTACGCCCAATGAACCGATTCCAATGACGCCATTAGTAAACTGCTGACCACCGCCACTTTCTGATGCCCACTGAACACCCAAAGTCGTGCCATCGCCTTCGAACACCTCGACAATGATCGCCTCTACTTGAACTTGCGCACGGCGTACATCTAATTGGCGAATTACTTCTTCCAAAGAACGCATCATGTCTGGTTCAGCGGTGATAACCAAGGCATTGGAATCTGCATGTGAGTCAATGCTTACTTCGCGGTTAGGGCCTCTAGAACGGTTGTTTCCTGAACCTTGTTCTTCAGCTTGGATACTGGCACTGACCCCTTGCAACACCTTCACCAGATCTTCTGCCTTGGCGTAATTGACGAAAATTACGCGGGTGTTGCCATTGCTTTCCAGTTCCTGATCCATTTTTTTGATCAGATTGATTAATCTTTGACGGGCTTTGTTGTCGCCACTGACGATCACGCTATTGGTGCGATCGTCGGCCACTACGCGAGGCTCGGACTTGCCTGAACCCGCTTGCTTGGCGCTATTTTTATTGATGTTCTCGATAATGCGAACCATTTCTGAGGCGGACGCATATTGCAGTTTTACTATTTCAACTTCCTCGTCACCGGCTTTGTCGACCCGCTCGATGATCTCCACCAAGCGATTCACCACGGCTGAGCGACCTGTCAACATCATCACGTTAGAAGGATCGTGGCTGACCACATTACCGCCGCCGGCTTGATCGTTTAGCTGACGCAAAATTGGGGCTAGTTCTCGCACCGGAACGTTGTACACCGGCACAACACGGGTGATCATTTCGTCACCATCAAAGGCAGTGCCCTCAACCACCGGAATATTGGAGGTCTTGGCATCTTTGGAACGCACGACTTTTAGAATGCCATTGGGCATTTCTACCACAGCGTAGTCGTACACCTGCAAGACATTCAAAAAGAACTGATAGTACTGATCTTCCGTTAACAAATCATAACTGCGAACACTGATCTTACCCCGTACATTTGGGTCAACAATGATGGTTTTCTTCAAATTCTTACCAACAATGTTGATGAACTCAGTAATTTCAGTATTTTTAAAATTAGGTGAATACTCAGCCGCACTGATTGAGATCGATACGCTCAATAGTGCAGTACTGGCGCAGATACACGCTGCCAAACAAAAGCCTTTCACTTTACTACGGCTTGTTTGCCTCATAGAGAATTCCTTATATATCCTGTTCGTCATTCCCTTGAGGGAACTCTAAATACAAAGTAAGAAGTTGCTGTTCGCGGTTGATGGTTAACTGCAACGCCTGCGTGGTGCGAAGTTCCGCCATCGCTTCTAAAGCTTGTTGAGGATCGGTGAGATCCAGGCCATTTATCTCGGTGACAATATCGCCTGCTGCAAATCCGGCCTCTTTAAATAGTTTTGGATTTTTCCCCGGCGCAATCCGGTATCCCACCAATTGCCCATCTTCACTGTGGGGCGAAATATTGATGTAATCGGTAAAATTCGCCGGGCTTTGTTGAAGTTCACGGGTTGACTGTGCGGCTTCTTGAGACAGCATCTTGAATTGCTCGTTCTCTTCCACATCGCTTCTGTCATCAACTTCAACTCGCGCGGTCTTTGGTTGTTCAACACTTTTGTTGTAGTCCACGCCGTCAAGCATCAATGTTTCATTGCGCAATCCATTTTGAATGATCACTCGGTCGGCAAATACTTGTTTTAAGGTCGCATTCGTCCCTTCGATTTCATCATCTATACCATAGGTATTTTGCATCCCACGGTTTTCTATGATGGCTGCCGCGATAGAAGGTTCATTTGTTGCTACCACGCCTGTTAATGTGAGGTTCAAGCGAGTCTCTGGGGCATCTGTAACGGTTTCTTGCACTACCGCGGGTTTGGCAGCTAAATCGCCAAATAAATTCAAGCGTTTAATAGCTGCCAAATTGGCTTTCTGTGAAGCGCTACTGGATTTACTGTTTGAGGCATTGAGGGAGTGGCTTTGTTGGGAATTTGCAGCATCAGGTTTGGGTATTAAGCGCCAAGTTAAATCCGCTGCGTAGGCGAGCAAATACGCCGCCAACACGATCACAATCAGCAAGTGGATTTGCCGTTGATATTTGCTGATTTGGATCCATATTTGACCCGGACTTACACTGCCGATTGTCATTACCCAGTACTTCCAGTTCGACTTATTATAATTAACCGCCCTAATGATAACGAGTAGACTAGGGGGTCACAACACTAATCGGGTATCATTACCAAAAAATTACACAGCTTTACGATGAATAACCGCAAATCTTCTCAATCTGACACCAGCGTGCGCCTAGACAAATGGCTTTGGGCTGCCCGCTTTTTTAAGACCCGCTCGTTGGCCCGCGACATGGTGCAATCGGGCAAGGTGCAATATAATGGCCAAAGATGCAAGCCCAGTCGAACGGTTGAGGTAGGTGCCACTATAGTGTGCCCTTCTGGATATGATGTCAAAGAAGTCATTGTCGAGGAGTTGAGTGAGCAACGCAGAAGTGCCGAATTGGCACAAACCCTCTACACTGAAACAAAGCAAAGTATTGAAAAACGGGAACAAAATGCTGAGGCTCGAAAACTCAACGCCTTTCACAGTCCCCGTCCTGACGCTCGGCCCGACAAAAAACAACGACGTAAAATCATTCAATTTAAACAGCAGTAATAAACGAGAAATATACACAATGGTAAACAGCCAATTTGATCAACTTCACCGCTACCTTTTCACCGATGCCAATGTGCGCGGGGAGTTAGTACAACTTCATCAGAGTTTTCGCGACATTCTGGATTCCCAAGACTACCCTCCCATAGTGGCAAAGTTGATGGGCGAGTTGATGGCTGCCTCGTCGTTGTTGACGGCGACGTTGAAGTTTGAAGGTGACATTGCCTTGCAACTGCAAAGTGATGGTTTTATTAAATACGCTGTGGTCAATGGTACTCACGACCAAAAATTGCGTGGCGTTGCCCGATGGGACGAATCATTGGCTCAGTTGCCGGAAACCTTCGCGGATCTATTCGATAAAGGCGTCTTGGTCATCACTATTACTCCCAAAGTAGGAGAACGCTATCAAGGTATGGTGGCCTTGGATAAACCCTCTTTGGCGGAATGTGTTGAGGCTTATTTTGAGCAATCAGAGCAATTGCCCACCATGGTGAAACTTGCTACCGATGTGACGGCAGAGAAAGCCGCTTGTGGGGGAGTGTTGCTGCAAATCCTGCCTGTTAGCAGTGAGGTGAGTAACTTGGAGCAACGACCTGAATTTGAGCATTTGTGTCTGCTGACCAAAACCTTGACCGATGAAGAGTTACTGTTTTTACCTGCTGAAACCTTATTACACCGTCTTTATCATCAGGAAAAGCGTTCCAACTACCCGTCACAGGATGTGGTTTTTAAATGCTCTTGCAGTCGCGAACGCAGTGCTGCTGCGATTGCATCCATAGACAAACAAGAATTATTGGATATCATCGAAACAGAAGGGGCGGTGAAATTGAATTGCCAATATTGTCATACCGAATATGCTTTCGATGCCATTGATGTGGAAGCCATTCATAGCGGTAGTTTTGAGCAACCCAGCCAAGCTCAGTAATTTTAGTTCAACCAAAACAACAGGAAGTGTTATGCGTATTCTTTTCCTCATTGGCTTATTGTGGATGCAACAGGCCATGGCTACCCCACGAATCGGACCCGATCATCAGCATCTTCGCGATCTAGCCGACTCAATAGATCAAAGCAAGCACAGTGGTGCGGTGATCTTAAATAAGACCATGCGCAGTGAAGTGGACAGCCAAGGATTTGAAACCTACGTAATGTACGTGGCGATTAAAATTCTCGACGAGGAAGGTGAACGAGATTACACCAAATTGTCATCAGGTTATAACGCGCACTATACCAAGCGCAGTTTGGACTTCGCACAGGTCATCTTGCCCGATGGTAAGGTGAAGCCAATCTCTGAAGATGCACTTCAGGTGTCAAATGTTGGGGCTAATGGCAGTTCATTTGATGACGTCCAGACCATGCGTTTTGCTTTGCCATCGGTTAAAGCTGGCAGCATTATTGAATTGCAGCATCGTTCCGAACAAATTAGACCCATGGTTGACGACCATTGGTTCTCACAGTTTACTTTTCATTACATCCACAGCGTTGAAGATCGCAATTGGGCCCGCATTGACCCCCTGCTGGAAGTCGAATTGCAGGTAAGTGTCGCCAACGACTTAAACATCCATTGGCGTGCACAAAGTGTAGAGCAAAAACCAAAGGTAACAGAACAGGGTACAAACACCTTGTACCGCTGGACTATGAAAAACGTGCCGTCCATTCCGGTCGAAGCCAATATGGGTAACTTCCGCGCGCAAATGAAAGCCGTCTACTTCACTTCACTGAAAACCTGGTCGGAAATTGATACATGGGCTTGGGCGTTCTTGTCAGAGAAAATAAACAGCGACACCACCCTTCAGGCTTTGGCGCAAGAGATTGTCAAAGACGCGAGCACCGAACGAGAGAAACTAACTGCCGTTTTCTACTACGTGCAACAACACATTCGATACATTGGTGCACACGTTGGGCGCGGTGGATACGTACCACACAAGGCGACTGATGTATTGGCTCAGGCCTATGGTGATTGTAAAGATCAAACCGTGCTGATTATTGCCTTGTTAAGAGCCGTAGGCATTGATGCCTTCCCAGCGCTGATCAGTCCGGGACCGGATGTGCCGGTGGTTGAGTCTCTGCCGATGCTCAGTTTTAGTCATATGATCACCTATGTACCTATGGTTGACGGTCAATCTTATTGGCTGGATACCAGTGGCGACACCGGCAAATTCCCAGGTATCTTCGGCAACTTAGAATCACAAACTGCTTTTGTGGTAAATGGCAAGCAAGGCCAATTGTTAACCATTGAGCCTTCGAAACCTTCAGACAATCGTGTTGAGATGGAGTTAGCCTACTTGCTTGACGGTCAAGAGTTGAAGATGCAAGCGACCTTATCTTTGTTTGGTCATATGGATACCAGCATTCGCAACATGTTCATTGCCGCGCCTGTGCGCATGGACTTCCTGCGTAGATTGATGTCTACCTTTTCAGGAGAGCAGCAACTCTCGTCCTTTACCACATCAAATATTGAAGACTGGACGGTACCTTTTCGCATCACCATGGTTTATGACAAAGGCATGGTTTTGCCGGAGGACCTCGGCAAATTCAACTACTCGGATACTTTGCTGTCGTTAGTGAACAGTTTCACCGATTTTAGTTATTTGCCTGCTCCAAAAGACAAATTCAACGGTTTTAGTTTGGCTTATCCCTTTCAACTAGTTCTTAAGCGTGCCTATCCCAATGTGGTGAAAGAAGGCGATCTGGTAGGAACACAATTGGCTACTGAGTTTGAAGGTAAATATATTTCTGTAGCTCACCAAATCGATATGAATGACCAGCGAATTGAGACTTCGACCACGATGGAGGTCAAATTCACCATGCTCAGTCATGAGCAATACGAGGGCTTTTTTAATGAGTTTGCTCAGCTTAAATCGGACAGCGAAAATCATTTTGTGTATGCCAAGAATTTTTCTGTGGATCCCCTCGTTGCAGACCAAGGGCAGGATGTTGAGGCAATCATTGAACATACCCGAAAACTTCTCAATCTAGGTGAATTTAGCAAAGCTCTAGAGCAAACACAGCGCTTGATAGAACTTGCACCCAAAAATGGTGAAGCGTTTTATTTGCATGGATTGTCTCTGGGCTTTAACAATCAAACAGAAAAATCCGAAGCCGCCTTCGATCAGGCCGATACCTTAGGTTATGTCGAGGACGGCATATGATGAAAAAATCGATATGGCTGTTTATTCTGGTCGCCGTGCTGGCCGGCTGTAAAACAACCTCGCCTCAGGCCGACCGTGCTAATCATAGCGGACTGTCACAAGATGATGCGGTATCCATAAAAGCGGCATTTCATCGAGCGCTAGAAAGGTTTGATAGCAACAATGAATACTTCAACGTGCCTGTTGCGTTGGCTTTGGGTGAGCGGTTGATTGAGTTGCAACCTCATCAGCACGAAGAGGTTGCCAAGGTTTACCGTATTAAAATGCTCGACTACTTCATTATCCCCACCGAGGAAAAATGGCAAGAATTAGCGAGTTTCTATAGGCGTTGGCCAAGTTTGCGCTTTTTTGATTTGGCATCGCCTAGTTTTGTAAGAGTCCTTGCTAACAGCAACTTATCGCAACAGACCCAGCAGCTTAATCCAAAGACACTTTCCTGGCTGTTAGAGTCCATTCTTGAAAATCCGGTGTTTCCAGGTAACCGCAAAATGTTGGCAGACTATTACTCTGATCAAGAGCAGTTTGAATTGGCAGCCTACTTGTATGCAGGTTTATTGAACCAAACCCCTGATAATGAAGAATACTTATTGGGTTTGGCAAATGCGCAATGGTCCTTGGCATACGACAATACCTGTGCTGCCACGAGTCAAATATCTGCAGAAAAAGCCATTCAGACCCTGCAAACACTAGTCAAACGTAGGCCTAACGACGATTTTTGGCAGATGAGTTTGGCTTTACTTTATCAATTGGCGGGTAAAGATCGCTTGATGGAATTTACCTTGAAAAGTGTTGCTCAACGAGACCCCAGCTACCAAAGCGATTATGCCGAATCCTTACTTTGGCGCGGAAAAGTCGATCAAGCGCAGAGTTATTTTGACGACCCCCAGTATCAAGCACAAGATCCCGGTTGGTACTATGGAGCCATGTATGCCGCCTTGATGACACAAGATTGGCAAAAGGTCATTAGTTACGTGCCTGAAATTGAAGCTGATGAAAAGCCCGCTCCCTATGCGTTGGTTTATACAGCAAAGGTGTTGGAGCACTTGCAGGGCAAAGATGTCGCAAATACTTTCTTGCTAACTAATCAGAATAAGTACGAATCTGATCCTTGGGCCGATACCTTATATTCTTATGCTTTGGGAAACTTGACTCCAACTGAACTGTTGGGACGTGCTAAAGATAAATGCAACGTCACCGAAGGGCATTTTATGTTGGCTTTAGAAAGCATTCTTAAAGAAGATCAAGAGGCCTGGAAACGCCACACCGAAATCGTATTGCAGCAAGAGGTATTTTCATTTTATGAGAATGCAACAGCTCGATATTGGAAGAAAAACTGATACCCAGTACTGTCTACCGTTTCATCGGTAGACTGACAGTAACAATCAAGCCACCTTCCGGATGATTTTGGATATCAATCTCACCGGAGTGATGGCTTACTATCCGCTTGATAATCGCCAAACCTAAGCCTGAACCGAGACTTCCCCTCGCTTTGTCACCTTGGGTAAAAGGTTGGCAGAGAGATTCGATTTGATCCTCAGGGATACCCGGGCCAAAATCCCGAACTGAGAAAAACACCCGCTTGGGCCGGTTCAGGACACCGGATCGGATGACAATGTTGTTGCTGCCATAGCGAAAGGCGTTCTCGATTAAATTATCCAATACTCGTTTTATTGCCACCTTACGTAGCAGCACTTCGGGTATGGCTTGCAAATCGGTATCAATATGATGGTGTTCTTCAATATTGCGCGCCTGCACCACATCTTCGATAAGAGCATTGAGCGATAATTTTTCACGGCGCTCTTGTTTGTCTTGGCGCACGTAATCAATAAATTGATCAATGATGTCGTTCATGTCTTCAATGTCATGAACGATGCCGTCTTTTATCCAATCCTGATCTTCTGGCAACATCTCGCTCGCCAGTCGAATGCGGGTTAACGGTGTGCGCAAATCGTGAGAAATCCCAGCGGTAAGCAGAGCACGGTCGTTTTCCAACTGCTTGATGCCTTTTGACATTTGATTGAAGGCTCGTGTGACCGAAATCAATTCACTGGTGCCTTGCTCGCGAAGTGGTTCTGGAATGTTGCCTTTACCCACCTCTAATGCGGCACTTTGAAGAGCATGAAGCGGTTTGTTCAATCGACGAACAAACAACCAGCCACCGGCAACACTGAGTATGCCAATCACCAGCAAATAAACCGTCAAGGGAGAAATATCTCCTTCGCTAAAACTGGCCAATGGCACACTGATCCAGATATCTCGATTTTGCGGCGGATTGACCCAAATTAAATAAGGCGAATGTGCCGAAATGCGTACATCGGCTTCACCACCAAGATCGCGGGAAATTTGACGGGAGAAAAAGACATAATATGCGGCCTGGTCTAAGCCATTTTCCATCGCCTCTGGACCGTCATAGATGCGGATTTGGGTTTGCTGATAAATGACTTCGCGCTGTTTGGGGTCGTCTATATCGACCCCCTCTAAAAACAGCATTTTGACCTGTGAAGAGACCAGAGAATTTATCTGCTCATAGTGAGGCTGAATAAAATAATAGGTCACCGACACATAGGACACGACTTGGTTTATCAGCAGCAAAACGCCGATCAGTAAGACGGTTTGACCGAAGGCACTTTTGGGTAAAATTTTCACAAATTTTCTGGCAACTACATTTCACCATCGGGCACAAAAACGTAGCCCAAGCCCCACACGGTTTGAATATATCTGGGATTGGCGGGGTCGGTTTCTAACATACGACGCAAGCGGGACACCTGCACATCTATACTGCGTTCAAGTGCACTGTAATCGCGGCCACGAGCCAGATTCATTAACTTGTCCCGCGATAAAGGCTCACGAGGGTGTGTGACGAGGGATTTGAGTACTGCAAATTCGCCGCTGGTCAAAGTAAGGGGTTTACCCTCGGCGGTCATTTCACGAGTAGCTAGATTTAGACGGTATTGACCGAACTCGACGATCTGTTCTTCCATCGAAGGCGCACCCGGTGCCTCAGTTACTTTACGTCGTAAGACGGCTTTGACCCGAGCAAGCAATTCTCGCGGATTAAACGGTTTAGGCAGATAGTCATCAGCGCCCATTTCAAGTCCGATGATGCGGTCTACTTCGTCGCCTTTGGCGGTCAACATAATAATGGGAATGGTGTTTTCTTTTTGTCGCAAACGGCGGCAAATAGATAAACCGTCTTCGCCGGGTAGCATAAGATCCAGTACCAATAAATGGAAATTTTCACGTTCAAGTAGGCGATCCATTTGCTCTGAGTTCGCTGCGGTTCTGACTTGATAACCTTGTTCTACCAAGTAGCGTTCCAATAGGCTGCGCAGACGCATATCATCGTCTACTACCAACACTTTTTGCGTTTCTTGTCCCATGTCTTACTCGAATCTGCTTTTCGTTTATTCACTATAAATCAAACCGCCCAGATTCCAAACTTTCACTGAAGAATCCGACACTTATGTTTGTTACAAAATTTGTATTCTGAAGGGGATATCGCTTTGGCGGAAAATATGTTTTCTGCCAACATCGCCCCATTATCTTGGCACTACTCAATTTTAGCTAACCAAACTTTCTGAATTCAGCTCTGGTTGCGCAAGGTGTCGCTGTCGATATTGACCTGGAGTTAAGTTGGTATGTTGCTTAAACGCTCTGGTGAATGGTCCCACAGAAGCAAAACCACTTTCCATCGCTATAACCAGTATCGGCCAATGTTGAATGGCTTTGTTACGCAATAGTGATTGCGCGTAATCAATCCGTTTGGCATTAACCAACTGATTAAAATTCGCAGCATCAAAATGGTTTCGTAATGTACGGGTAATGCGGTACTCAGATACGCCGAGCACTTGCGCTACATCCGCTACCTTCAGATTCGACTGCAGATACACTTCCTTTCGTTGCAAATGCGTTTTAAGTTTTTCAGCCAACTGTCGGTCTCCGTCATGCTCAACAGGTAGCACCCCAGGTGAAACTGAAACCTTCTCAACCGCCGTGTTGCCTCGCCAATAAATTAGAAATTGAGTCACCAGCATGACCTGAACACTGAATATCGCAGCCAGCATATAATTAGCCTGCTGCACGTAGGGTGTGCCCGCAAAAAGACCGTCTGCAACGGTGTTTAACAATAGTGCCGTGGCAAAGCTGGCTAAAAATAGGATGCGTTGCTTGCGCTCTGCGCCAGAAGACTGAGGTAAACCGCGCCAGCCTTCCCAAGCCGTAAGCACCAACAAACCAGAAGACAACAGTCTGATCAGTTCGAAAGTGGCACCTTTGGCCCCTATGGTAAAATCCGAGGTGCTAGGATAGATATCTTGCAGCATTGCTAGCCCATGAGCCAAGATCAGCAACACACTCACTGAAGCCGCGACTCCAATGTGGCCTTTGGAAATACCCTGCTCACCGCGAAATAGCGCGCGCGCGATCAACCAATAGACATTACACGTCGCACAGGCCCCCATGGCTACTAGGTATTCAAACATCCCTAATTGCTCCGCCCCCAAACGACGCGCAGCAACCATGGCAATAGAGCCACAGAAAATGGCGAATAGAATATGAACGGTTTGTTTTTGGCGCACGCCTAATTGCACCAGCAACAATGTGATGCCAACGGCGAGCATGCTAATTTGCAACCAAAATACCAGCATTGTTCATTCAATTTAATTGGAGATGAGGTTAGTGTAGCGAGCTAGGGGGATAAGGGTCAAAAGTGGAGTGTTTCGGGATATTTCTATCACTATTTCGTGCACCGAATTCTGAATTCGGCGCGACACTTGATATCGTTCAGGCGATTCTCGTTGGGTATTCGTTACATCAAGGATCAACCAATGAAAACAGCCTCTCTATCTCCACCAATTCGATCAGTTTGGGCTGATCTTGCATTAACCTACAGCGTGAACTCTTGGGTCGCTATCGCCATGATAGGCCAATGGCTTTTTGCGACCTACATTTTGATCGTTTATGCCTATCCAGTGACAACGGGCCAGTTTGAGCAAGTCAACTTGGCAAAGCCGATAACCGGGTATGTCAACGGAGATACCTTCGGCAATGGGATGCTATTCGCCCATGTTATTCCGGCCGCGATTTTGAGTATCTGTGGGGTGTTCCAGCTTATCCCCTGGATCCGCAAACACCATCCAAAATGGCATCGCTACAACGGCAGACTATTTTTGGCTTTGGGATTAGTCGGCGCGGCGTCGGGTCTTTATCTAACTTGGGTCCGCGGTTCACGGCTGAGTGACATTGGCGCATTAGGAGTGACTCTAAACGGGTTATTGATTCTAGTGTTTGCTGCCAGTGCTTGGTATTTCGCAATAAAAGGTCGGATTGCACTGCACAAACGCCTCGCCGTTCATGCTTTCCTGCTGATCAATGGAGTTTGGTTTTTCCGCTTGTACATCATGGCTTGGTTTATCGCCAATCAAGGGCCCAACGGTAACACGGCCACTATGGATGGACCCTTTGACGTGTTTTTGTCCTTTGCTTGTTACGGCATTCCGATGCTAATAGCGGAGCTGGTTTGGTGGGCTCAACGGAACAAGAGCCATAGTAAGAAGTGGTCTATTACTTTGGTGGTGAGTCTCGGTGCCTTGGTCACCTTGGGCGGAGTCATTGCTGCAACCTTATTTATGTGGTTGCCTAAGTTGGAAGCGATTTTGGCCTAAATGCGAGTAATGGCGTGAACTGAAGGGCCTAATATCTGCTCCATTACCCAATTGGTATGGGCAGCGCTATCGGCAAGGCTTGGATGGTCAACTCTGCCTGCAAGATGATCGGCCATAGCTTGGACAAAGTGCCCTTGGATGGGCTCTGGTTTGGGCATCGCGCAGAATTGTTGTCTCTCATCTGAGGTTAGAATAGCGTCTTTGTCACTAAAAATACCGAATTGTATTTGGCCTTTCTCACCATAAATAGTCACTGAGTCTTGGTAGTGGTTGGCAGCAAAGTTCCAACAACCATTGCCGGTACAACCGGATTCAAACAACAAGTTGGCTACCACTGCATCTTTGGCACTGTAGAGTGCTTGTTGGTTGGTAGCGATGCCTTGTGCCTTGGCAATGGGCCCGAGTAGAAACGTCAGCGCATTTAACCCATGACTAGCCAAATCATCAAAATAGCCTCCTGGGGCAATGCTGGCATCTGTACGCCAGTTATATTGACCGCTGCGGTCCAGTTCGCTGGGTGTGCGGTGATACTGCCAATCAACATGGCGAATAGACCCTATCAAGCCTTGTTCAAGCCACCCTTTAATGCCGATAAAACCGGGCAAGCAACGGCGATAATAGGCAACGAAAAGTGGCACTTGGGCAGCTTCAAAGGCCCGTTGCATTTGTAAGGCTTGTGAATAGGTCACCGCCATAGGTTTTTCTACACAACAGGGTTTACCCGCTGCAGCTACGGCAAGAGCATAATCTAAATGGCTATCGGGTGGGGTAGCAATATATATGGCGTTAATATTGGGATCATTAATGAGTGCATATGCGTCGTCAAAGACCCGCGAAATACCGTGTCTATTTGCGTAATTCTGTGCTTTGCTAAGACTGCGAGCCATGACCGCAGACAATTCAAATCCTGGCGTTTGTTGATAAGCCGGCGCGCTCTTGCGCTCGGTCACATCTCCACAGCCGATCATGCCCCAACGGATGAGAGAGGCATCTCCCACGATTACTTGCCTTCGACCCAATCTACCTGAAAACCGGCACGGCGCTTTTTATCCAGCAGATCTTCGATTAGCGGGGTAAGTATGAGCTCCATCGCCAGCCCCATTTTTCCCCCGGGTACCACCAAGGTATTGATGCGCGACATAAAGGCACCGTCGATCATCTGCAGCAAGTAAGGGAAGTTAACGTTTTTCATTTCCCTGCGGAATCGCACTACGACAAAACTCTCATCTTGAGTGGGGATCTCTCTTGCACTAAAGGGGTTAGATGTATCCACTGTAGGCACGCGCTGGAAATTCACGTGGGTATTGGAGAACTGCGGAGTAATGTATTGAAAGTAGTCATCAAGACTACGAACTATACTGCCCATCACGGCTTCTCGAGTGTGTCCTCGGTCAGTGGTATCTCGAATGATTTTCTGGATCCACTCCAGGTTCACAATCGGCACCATGCCCACCAACAGGTCCACATGCTTAGCCACGTCGACCTCGGGCGTAGTCACTCCGCCATGCAAGCCTTCGTAGAACAATAAATCTGTATTCTCAGGCAAGTCCTGCCACGGGGTAAAAGTCCCGGGCATCTGATTGAAAGGCACCGCTTCGTCAAAGGTATGCAAATATTGGCGATGCTTACCTTTGCCTTCTGCCCCATACTGAGCAAACAATTTTTCCAACATTTCAAAATCGTTAGCCTTGGGACCGAAATAGCTGATGTGGCGTCCCTGTTCTTGTGCCTTACGGATTTCTACTTCCATTTCAGGACGGGTAAAACGGTGAAAACTATCGCCTGCAACGGACGCGGCGTTCACACTCAAATTGCGAAAAATATGACGGATCGCATTTGTGGTCGTCGTAGTACCAGCGCCAGAGGAACCAGTGATTGCAATGATAGGGTGTTTTACAGACATAGTTTCTTGCTTGAAGCGAAAGGAGCACTAGTTATAAGCAAGCTGCTGCCAATGGTCAAGGGGTTTACGACCTGAGTGCGTCTAAAGAGTACGGGATTTTCCCCAAGTGGCTAGCATCAACTCCACTAAAAATGCGGTATTGAGTCCAAATACGATTAGCCCATTCACTGCGCTCAATGAGCCAAAAATGCGCCATTGCTCAGACAATAAAATGTCGCCATAACCCAGAGTAGTAAATGAGGTAATGGCATAATACAGTGCGCCTTCCAGTTCATGAAATTCACCAATTAATATCAAGGTGAAAGCCCAGATCCAGGTATTGATGGTAATCCCTAGCACGAGCCACAATACCGAGACGCTCATGATAATAATGTTGTTGACCGCTCGTCTACCGGTAGTGATTAGGTGCTTTACCTTGCCAAAAAAAGCAGCAAGAGTACCCATAAAAATCACTTGAACCACAATGGTCAGAGTGATGATTACAGCGCCTAGCAGCAGTTGAGTCAGCATGCTTATTATCCGATTTACTAAATAGTCAGTGCTTAATATAAATGCACAACCGAGAGATTCAAACTGTTGTTGATATAAAAGACATAGCGCTACCGGATGACATATTATGCTGTCATCCCCGCATGCTTTTGAGCGGGGATCTTTTGAACAGGCTGATTGACTCCAATTAAAGCCTTTTTTGACTGAGTCAGCCATTTGATGACAGTGTGCTTCTTCGCTTCAGTACTTTAAGAATGTGGATTAAACCCATCCTTGGTAACGCACCCAGCCTTGCCATCCTGGCAAGTCGTTCACAGGCAGAAGCGGTGCTTCTGAAAGCTTCCCGTTCACCCCAAGAGCATTGCCGGGATGACATTATGGTTTTTTATGAAAGGTCGTCAGATACAATTGTTCGACTTTTTCCCTTGCCCATGGTGTGCGGCGCAAAAAGGTTAAGCTTGATTTTAGGCTGGGGTTGTCGGTAAAACACTTGATTTTAATGCGCCACCCCAAACCATCAAACCCGTATTCCTTAATCAATGCTTCGAGCATCATTTTGAGTGTGACCCCATGTAAGGGGTCAGCGGATTTGCTTTGTGGGGTGGGGGCTTGAGTCATCAACTTACCTTTATTTTTCTTGCTCTCGGGCAATGGCTCGGTAAGCGATGTCGTTACGATAAAACATGCCGTCCCAATTGATGGTTTTTGCGAGTTGGTATGCGGCATGTTGAGCTTCGGTAACCGTATTTCCCAAAGCCGTAGCGCACAAAACTCTGCCACCATTGGTGACCACCTGTCCATCTTGGTCAGTGGTGCCAGCATGGAATACTTTGCCTGCATGGTTTTGGGCTTCATCAAGGCCATGGATCGGCGTACCTTTGGCATAACTACCGGGATAACCACCCGCTGCAAGGACAACACCTACTGCAGCCCGAGGATCGAAGTCAATGGTGGCTGAATCCAACTTACCTTGAGTCGCTAACTGGCATAACTCAACCAAATCCGATTGCAAACGCAGCATGATCGGCTGAGTTTCTGGGTCGCCAAAACGACAATTGTACTCGATCACTTTAGGCGTACCATCTGCCATGATCATCAAGCCTGCATACAGAAATCCTGTATAAGGCATACCTTCAGACGCCATGCCGCGAACCGTTGGCATAATGATTTCGTCCATCACTCGCTGGTGGATTTCTTGAGTCACTACAGGGGCAGGTGAATAAGCACCCATGCCTCCGGTATTCAAACCGGTGTCACCATCACCGACCCGTTTATGATCTTGGCTGGTGGCAAAGGGTAAAACATGCTCACCGTCTACCATTACAATAAAACTGGCTTCTTCGCCGTCGAGAAACTCTTCGACGACTACCCGGCTGCCAGCTTCTCCAAAAGCATTGCCTGCTAACATGTCGCGAATGGCATCTTCTGCTTCATCCAAGGTCATCGCAACAATAACGCCTTTCCCGGCTGCCAAGCCATCTGCCTTTATGACGATGGGAGCCCCTTTTTCGCGGACATAGGCTAAGGCCGGATCAATTTCGGTGAAGTTTTGATAATCGCCAGTGGGGATCTGGTGACGGGCGAGAAAGTCCTTGGTAAAGGCTTTTGATCCTTCTAGCTGCGCTGCCGCTTGCGTCGGGCCAAAAATCGCCAGTCCCGCTTCTTGGAAGCGGTCAACTACGCCCAGCACAAGTGGCGCTTCAGGGCCGACAATAGTGAGGTCAATGTGATTCTGCTTAGCGAACTCCAACAAACCTGCTACGTCTTCTGCTGCAACACTAACATTAGTTAACTTCTCTTCTCTGGCTGTGCCAGCATTGCCAGGTGCGACAAAAACCTCAGCTACTGATGCTGATTGGGCTGCTTTGAACGCTAATGCATGTTCGCGGCCACCGCCGCCGATGATCAAAATTTTCATGAATTCACTTTTTATTGATATTGATAAAATTGCAGATGAACGAGCTGAGCATCATTCGATGGCATTTTTCAGCTTATCGATTTCCCTGCTCAATTGATATTTATCGTCGGTCACTATGGCTTCAAGGGCGTTGAGGCGTTCCTTAATAGCAGCCAATTCTTGCTTGAGTGACTCATCTTGAGCCGGTGGCTGCTTGAGTGCCGCCATTTTTTGCTTGTGGGACATGGCCATGCCAACAATGGTGATGGGCAACACAAATGCCACCAGAATTGGGATTAAAATTTCCATCCAAAGCTTCCTTCTGTGCTGAGCAAATTAGAGCTCAAAAAATACGCCCAGAGGACGTAAAAGGCAAATCTGGTTGCGCCTGAATATCTCAGGCACAACCGGTTTCCTTTACTCTTAGTGTTTAAAGTGTCGCATTCCGGTAAACACCATAGCAATGTTGTGTTCATCGGCTGCAGCAATCACCTCATTGTCACGCATGGACCCACCAGGCTGAATAACCGCAGTAATTCCAGCCGCTGCCGCTGCGTCGATGCCATCACGGAATGGGAAGAATGCATCTGAAGCCATCACCGAACCTTTAACTTCAAGATTCTCATCGGCCGCTTTGATACCGGCAATTTTTGCTGAATACACTCGGCTCATTTGGCCAGCACCTACACCAATGGTCATACTGTCTTTACAGTACACAATGGCATTGGATTTAACGTATTTTGCAACCTTCCATGTGAACAACAGGTCTTTTAACTCTTGCTCAGTCGGTTGGCGCTTACTCACTACGGTTAAATCGTCAGCTTCTACCATGCCGAAATCACGCTCCTGCACTAACAAGCCACCATTGACTCGTTTGAAGTCATAACCTTCCGTAAGCTGTCCATGCCAATCACCACATTCGAGCAATCGTACATTTTGCTTGGCACTGATGATGTCAGACGCTTCTTGAGACACCTTTGGTGCGATGATCACTTCGACAAACTGGCGATCAATAATGGCTTGTGCCGTTGCTCCATCTAACTCGCGGTTAAAGGCGATGATTCCGCCGAAGGCCGAGGTCGGGTCGGTTTTGTAAGCGCGGTCGTAAGCTTCAAGCAAGTTGGAACCCAACGCGACACCACAAGGATTCGCATGTTTAACAATCACGCACGCTGGCTCATCGAACTCTTTAACACACTCTAGGGCGGAATCGGTGTCGGCGATGTTGTTGAATGACAATTCTTTCCCTTGTAACTGACGGGCAGTGGCGACTGAATTTTCTTGAATGTCGTTTTCCACATAAAAGGCTGCGGCTTGATGACTGTTTTCACCGTAACGCAAGTCCTGTTTTTTAGTCATTTGCACATTAAAGGTGCGTGGAAATTCGCTGTGCTGATGATCACAGTCAGATTCACAGCCATGGGAATCGATACGAGCGCCAAAGTAGTTGGCAATCATGCCATCGTATTCTGCAGTATGCTCGAACGCTGCAATAGCCAGGTCAAAGCGGGTTTGGTGTGTAACAGAGCCTTGGTTTTGCTCCATCTCGGCCAACACACGGCCATAATCAGAAGCATTGACGACAATGGTCACGTCTTTGTGATTTTTCGCGGCTGCTCTAACCATAGTGGGTCCGCCGATGTCGATGTTCTCAATGGCATCTTCAAGACTACAGTCTGGGTTAGCTACGGTCGCTGCAAAGGGATACAAATTCACTGCAACCAAATCGATTGGACCGATACCATTTTGTTCCATAACCTGCTCATCGATTCCGCGACGAGCCAAAATACCACCGTGGATCTTGGGATGAAGAGTTTTTACTCGTCCGTCCATAATTTCTGGGTGCCCGGTGTAGTCTGAGACTTCGATCACTGGCAGGCCTGCGCTGGCCAATAATTTGGCGGTTCCGCCAGTAGACAACAGTTCAACACCTTGTGCAGATAGCGCTTTGGCGAAATCGAGGATTCCGGTTTTATCAGATACGCTTAGCAGCGCACGACGAATAGGTTTTGCAGATTCCATTTAAAGTCTCTTGAGTAGTCGTATTACCAGGAGGTTGGGGTGTTGCTTGACTAAATGGTCAGCTTGTCCCCAAACAAAAAGAGCACCCGTGTAGGTGCTCTTTTTAAACGAAAAGGTATACACCCTTCGATTAGTTCATGCCGTATTGTTTCAGCTTTTTACGCAAAGTACCACGGTTGATTCCCATCATGATAGCAGCGCGGGTTTGGTTTCCACGAGTAAAAGTCATGATTTCTTCAAGCAGAGGTGCTTCGACTTCTGCCAACACCAATTCATAGATGTTTTCGATATCTGTGTTGTCTAGTTGCTTGAGGTATCTGTTAACCGCTTGTTTAACAGAATCTCTCAAAGGCTTTTGCGCTTGAGTTTGAGAAGGAGTGGTCACTGTAGTAGTGAACGGAGAAGTAACATTTTGATCGAACATAAACATCGTGCTCTTTGGTTATTGAAAACTTACGCTGCAGGGTGAAATGAAGTTTTAGCTTCATTGCCTTGCGCCATTAGGTCGAAATATTCATTCAACATATCAAGTTGCTGTTGGGCATCATCGATAGTGTTGAAAACGCTGCGAAACACACGTTCCTCGTCGTGCTCCGCTAAATACCAGCCCACATGTTTGCGGGCGATTTTTGCACCCATAAAATCACCGTAGAACTGGTGGACGTTGCTGACATGCTCTAGCAACACACTGCGTACTTCGGTCATTTCAGGTGCCGGTAATAGTTCACCGGTTTGCAAGTAGTGCAGGATCTCTCTAAAAATCCACGGATTACCCTGGGCACCACGCCCAATCATCAAGGCATCTGCCTTAGTGTAATCCAACACTTGCTTGGCTTTGATTGCATCAGTGATGTCACCGTTGGCTACAACGGGTATAGACACCGCTTGTTTAATCTGTGCAATCGTGTCGTATTCAGCCTCTCCTTTGTACATGCATGCCCGCGTGCGGCCATGCACAGCCAACGACTGAATACCGTTGTCTTGTGCGATCTTCGCGATGTTGACACCGTTGCGATGTTCGGTATCCCAACCGGTGCGTATTTTTAATGTGACAGGTACTTCCACTGCATTGACGACGGCTTTGACAATGGCTTCCACCAAGTCAGGCTGTTGCAGCAAGGCGGAGCCTGCCAGTTTTTTGTTCACTTTCTTGGCCGGGCATCCCATATTGATATCAATAATTTGTGCCCCGTTGCTGACGTTAAGTTGTGCCGCTTGGGCCATCAGCTCTGGATCAGCACCGGCTATTTGCACCGAGCGTATGCCCGATTCACCAGTATGATCCATGCGCTGCCGAGATTTTTCTGTATTCCAAACCCGAGGGTTAGAAGACAACATCTCTGAGACCACCAGACCCGCCCCCAAACGTTTGCACATTTGTCGAAAAGGTCTGTCTGTGACCCCCGCCATTGGTGCAAGCATCAGATTGTTGTCCAGCTTGTATTGACCAATTTGCATGGAGTTCACGCCCTTAATTGCACAAAAAATGTTCGGCTCGCCAAAACGGCCGGTATATTACGGTTTTTTTACCGTTTTGAAAAGGCTAATAAATAGACAATTTTTACTTTTATTTGCGTTTTTGGGCTTGACTTTCAGGGATTCCCATGACGCTGACTAATTGGTCAATATCAAAATGGCGATTTTGGTAAATGTCAATAGGAATAAGGGATCAGGGGCGATGAAACGGAAAATTGAAGGGCCCAAAATCAACGGTTATTATCTTGTAAAAAAGGCATAAATTCTGATAACAATTTTTAACAAAAAACTATCTAAAGCGTTATAAATAGTGGAGGCGAGGAAGCGCTTCCATCAGCCTTTTTTCATTCCAGACACTCGTGCCCATTCACCTTCAATGGCGATAGGTTCCATGACAAAGTCTTGGCTATATAGGTCGTTTATTTCTTGAGCTTGGGATTCAAGAATCCCCGACAACACCAAGCGCCCACCGGCCCTGCAATATTGAGTAATTATTGACCGAAGTTCGCGCAACGGACCTGCGAGAATATTGGCCAGCACGACGTCGGCTTCAAGACTGGGTTGGTCTTGGGGTAAATAAACGTCTAAGCGATCTTCCACCTGATTGCGCTGAGCATTATCTTTACTGGCCAGCAATGCCTGTGGATCGATGTCTATGCCGATAACTTTTGTTGCCCCAAGCTTTAAAGCGGCAATACCCAAAATGCCAGAGCCACATCCAAAATCCACCACGGTTTGGTCGTCAAGATCCAAACCATCTAGCCATTTGAGACACAAAGAAGTGGTTGGATGGGAGCCAGTGCCAAAAGCCAATCCTGGGTCGAGCATAACATTCACAGCAGTCGGATCAGGCACCGGCGTCCAACTGGGGCATATCCATAAACGTTTGCCAAACTGGATGGGGTGAAAGTTCACCATCCACTCTCGTTCCCAATCCTTGTCTTCTAGTTGATCCAATTTATGGGCAAAGCCTTTGCCTAATAATTTTGACTTCTCTAATTGGGAGACCACACGCGCCATGTCATGGTGTGCATCATACAAACCCACAACCTGAGTGTCGGGCCACAACATCACTTCGCCCGGTTTCGGTTCATACATGGGGGTGTCTTTGGCATCTACGAAAGTGACCGCTTGTGCGCCATTTGACGATAACATGTCACCGATCTGTTCCGCGTATTCTGCTTTTGTGCTGATTTTTAATTGGATCCAAGGCATATCAAAGTCTCTAAAAAAACGCGTATACTATAGCAACTTCCAGTATGGATAACATTGAAAATCACTCCTATTAAAAGGGCTTTTAGATTAGATGTATTCACTAAGACGGCTTATTTTTGTTTGCATTGCACTAGTTGCGATACCAATCTGTGCTCGCGAGCTATCCGTGGCAGTAGGATGGCACAAGCCGCCCTATGTCGAGCAAGAGAGTGATTCAGGATTTGAATTGGAACTGGTTCGCGAAGTGTTTGAATTACTTGGCAACGAGATACATTTCATCTATGTCCCTTATGGTCGGTCATACACCCTTGTCGATCAAGGACTGGTGGATGCCTCGTTGACGCTGAGCACAGAAGTAGAAACCCAAAAAGTATTTCTAAGTGACGTCTATATCGAATATCAAAACGTGGCAATCAGCTTACCGACCTCAAATGCGCAAATCGAAAGGGTACAAGATTTACAGCAGTATTCGATTGTCGCCTTTCAAAATGCCCATCGTGTATTAAGTGAAGAATTCACCCAAGTGAGTAAACTTAGCCCTCACTATATTGAAGTCCCGGATCAAACCCGACAGGTTGAGATGCTGCTGCAGGGTAACTTCCAGATAGCGGTGATGGACGTAAACATTTTTCTGCACATCAGCCAAACTCTTCTTGAGCAAATGACAGCAGATAAATTTGCATTTCATCCGGTGTTTCGTACCAGTCCTTATCGGATTGGATTTAAAGATCGTTTACTGCGAGACCGCTTCAATGTTGCTCTCGCTAAATTCAAGTCTTCTTCTGACTATCAAAATTTATTTGCGCGGTACCCTATTTATCGGTTCGACCCAATAAAAGACCAACACATCAAATGATCTGAAATTGGGGTGGCCCTGGGCAGACCAGTGAAATAAAACGACAAATAGATTGACTCCCACTGCAACTACTGTATTCTGCGCGCAGCTAAGAAAGCATCTAGTTTTTAAAAGATCTCCATTTCGTTGTTATATCGTTGTTCTTCGTCCTGTAGTTTTTAAGTCTCGATCTATTTTTATGCTAAACCCGCCAAATTATTGGCAATATTAATTATTTACAGGAATTTTAGAATGTCTAATAAAACAGTAGGAACCGTTAAGTGGTTCAACGAAGATAAAGGTTTTGGTTTCATTGAGCAGCAGTCTGGTCCAGACGTTTTCGCTCACTTCCGTTCAATCGTTGGTGACGGATTCAAAACTTTGAAAGAAGGTCAAAAAGTTGAGTTCACCATTGGCCAAGGCCAAAAAGGTCCTCAAGCTGAGAACATCGTAGTTCTGTAATCTAAGCTGATTACGAACCGCAGTCACTGAATCATACTGCCATTCGATTTTTCGAAAAAGCCCACCATTAGGTGGGCTTTTTTATTGCTCATTCATTAGATGTGGTTTTGAAAATGCTGTCAAAAAACTTTACAAATCAAACGCTCTAGACAGTGATGTGCTTGTAACTTAATGATTTATATGTGAATTAAAAAATGGCTTGTTTTTTGCTTTGGCTGGTCGTATCAGTTCGAATTTTTATTTTGCAGTAAAAGGAATGCAGTATCATGGCTCTAAAAAACGTCGCAAAATTGCTTTTAGCAGTGTCTTTGACATCTGCTGCAGCAATGTCTAACGCCGCAGTCATATTCTCAACCGATTTTAATGGTTCTTCTGCCAGTGGTGCAGACATGGGTAACATTGTTTGGACCCAAGACGGTGTGAGTGGTTTAGGTGATTTGACCGCAGAAGAAAACGTAACATTGGTTAGCCCAGTGCTTTCATTGTTCAACACGGCAAATGCCCAAAACGTTTTTGCTGTTGATCGCAACCTGCACAATGAAGGTGCTTGGTTTGTCGATCTAGACTTCAGTGTTATGGCCAACTTAAATTCAATTATCTTAGATGGCTTCTCGTTGGACGCATCTATTTTTAATAACTCTGGCGTTATTCAAACGTCTCAGCGCGATTTGGACATTTCCTTGAGCTTGTATGACAGCGCGATGAATGAATTGTTTGCCCAAGATCAAGTGAACATCTTCGCCGCTAACGGTAACTATGACAAACAAGCACGCAATGTTAGCTTTGACTTGAGTGGCTTGTCTTTGGCCGGTGGTGAAGATTACACCATTCGCATCACTGCATTTGGTCAAGGCCCTGGTAACAACGCTGGTATCGACAATGTGCAGCTAGAAGGGGTGCAAGTTCCGGCTCCAGCTACTCTCGCTTTATTGTTGATTGGTGGTCTAGGCTTGGCAGCGAGCCGTCGCCAAAACTAATCTCTTGATTGAGTTCAAAAGCCCACCATTGCGTGGGCTTTTTTGTGTGCCTAAAAGCGAGCAAATCACAGCCAGTGCAATCATCGTTATCGAAACGGATTGCTAAACTTCTCGTCCCAAAGCATCTGTTCGTCGGTTAAGGTACGCAAAAACGCCACTAATGCTGATTTTTCTTGTTCGCTAAAGTTAAAGTTTAGGGCGGTGCCAGTATTACTGCGCAGTTGGGGTGATAAATTCACATGGTTCTGCACCCCAGAGCTGTAGTGCTCTATGACCTCCTCTAAAGTAGCAAATCGTCCGTCGTGCATATAGGGTGCAGTGACATCAATGTTGCGCAGCGAAGGCACTTTGAATTTGCCTGCATCCGTGACGTTTAGGGATGTTTCAAAGACCCCGAAGTCATCTGTAGACTCGGCGTCCAAGCCATTGTTGGTGGCGGTGGTTGTGCTCAATGGGCCATTGGGTACTGGGCCCACGAATGCTTCGGAAATATGGCAACTGGCGCAACTAATGCGTTCGCCACTGGGTAATTCGCGGGCCAGGAAAAACAGATCTTTACCCTGATTTTCAAGTGTCGAGAAGGCTGGAAAGTCTTGAATAGGGGAGGCAACTTCTATTCGACCGAGATCATATTTAGCGCCGGTACTGACCATACTTCGGACAAATTGGGCAAGCGCTTTAGCAATTCGGTCGCTGGATATCACTTGGTCACCAAAAGCATTAGCAAACAAAATCGGATAGTAGGGTTGGTTGGCGACGATTTCTTCCAATTCTGCCAATACTAGCCCCATCTCTACAGGATCTTGAAAGGGCATTAAAACCTGTTGTTCCAGTGTTTCAGCGCGCTCGTCCCAAAAAAACTTGCCACTGGCATAGTAAACTGCGTTGGCCAAACTCATCGAGTGGCGACGGGTTTGCTCTCCATCAAAGCCTACACTGAGTCGTCGGGGATCAGAAAAGCCATTGGCCTGAAGATGGCACGAAGCGCAGGCGACTGTGCCATTAGCACTGAGTTTGGTGTCGTAAAACAATACTCTGCCTAGGGTTGCACCATAGTCTGTTGTCGGGTTGTCTGAGGGGGTATTATCCAGATCTGCCGCAGCTCTTTGAAACCCAGTCTGACCTGGAAACTGATTGATTCGGAAGTGCTCAGGTAAAATAGGACTGCTGTAAGAAAAAGGTGTATCTGGCAGATTTAATGCCACAAAAGGATCTTCGTTGTTTTCGCTTTCTGTCGAGGAAGTAGTCAGCTGCAAATTTACTTGTACTTCCGATGTTTTTCTGTCCCCACCACATGCCGATAGATAAAGGGTAAGTAAGCATACACAAACTGTTTTTTTTCGATAAAAAATCTTCATGAGTCACAACGTCCAATAAACTCATTCAAAAGGTGGCAATCATAGTAGCTAAGGATTTGTAAAATGAACGTCAGCCAACGTAAAGGTTGTGTAAAGTTGAGTGTAGGTCACCGACCCTTCTATGCAGGGCCCCTTTTTTCTGGTCACAGATTGAGAATCCTTTGGCTATACATGGGCATCAAGATAGGGTTACTCTAGATGGGAAAAATTGCGGAGACAACAGAACCATGAGTTTGTCATTTCACATCGCTTTTAACGGTAATTGCCAAGAGGCCTTTCAATTCTACTCGGACGTGCTGCCGGCAACTTTGGGTCATATGCTGCAAGTAAAAGACTCTCCCATGTCAGCCCATGAACCCATCTCATGGCAGCACAAAATCGTACACGGCAACCTATCACTACAAGGCGTGAATATTGCCGGTGCGGATGTGAAGCCTGAACAATATCAGAAGCCATCGGGATTCTACTTGTTGCTTAGCTTTTCTAGTGAAACTCTGTTGCTTGACGCTTTTAGTCAGCTCGCCATCGAGGGCGAAGTTATTCTTGCTCCTCAGACAACCTTCTGGTCTTCCTGCTATGGGATTGTCATTGATCGGTTCGGGTTGCCTTGGAAATTGAACTGTGTGGATCAGTGATGGAAAGAATAATTGCTGTGTTATTAGTGCCGTTTTAACTTTTAGAAAATAGGATTTAATCATGTACCGTGGCTCCTGTTTGTGTGGTGCGATCAAAATAGAAATTAGCGGCTCCATTAGCGATATCATCCACTGCCATTGTTCATTGTGTAGAAAGAACAGTGGTACAGCCTATGCAACCAACGGGTTTATTAATACCGATGAGTTCCTTATCCATGACCCGGGTAATAAGCTTGCAAGCTATGAATTCAAACCCGGCAAGCTACGGCATTTTTGCTCTGTGTGTGCCTCGCCAATCTTCAGTTCTAATAGCGACAATCCAAGCAAATTAAGACTTCGGTTAGGAATACTTGACTCGGACATCTCTGAGCGGCCTGTTTCCCATAACTTTGTCTCATCAAAAGCGAATTGGGACGACTTGGATGCAGATTTACCTCGATATGATGGCTTCGAACCGAGCCGTTTTGGTTAGTGAGTGCGCTTTGTGCTTTCCCATGATTCACGCTTGTGAAAAGATGAGGCAACCTAGTTACGGGTCAAACATAAAGTTACCTTGGTATTGACTGACAGAAACCGGAAAAGTATATGGATCCACAACGACCGCTGTTTCAACATATTCGTGATCATGATGCACTGTTTAGTGAGCTTGCGCTGTTGCGAAACGACTTTGTGCAACAGTTAGGGTTGCTAAACTACGATTACCACAAAGTGCCCAAATTCGTTACTGAAGACGGTCAAAGGCTGACCATAGAACCGGAACGCAGCATTGTCGTTAGGGATTATCAATGTCTCAAAGGGGTTAAGTCTTTGCTGGAAAAGACTATTGAGGGTTTTCACCTTATCCCGAAAAGCGATATTGGCTTTCGCTATCCTACCGCCGCCATAGCAGGTGCCGACGCGCCCTTTATCAAGCGATTTCGATCGGAGTTTTTCCACAAAACCGGTGAGCATCGCAATATTTGTCGCCCACTCAACTTGTCCTATGGCATAAAAAGCCGCGGCAAGGGAGATAATCGGCAGGAGTATGAGGTGTGGGTTCCAGATGACAATCTGACCTTGGATCCTACGCCTTTGTTTGTCGAAAAATACGGTGAGGATTTGCCTGATGACGTGCGAGCCTTCGCCGCGCAAGAGCCGGTGGTGCATGGTTGGATGGGGGTGAAGCGCAGCGCCTTTGAGGCGGTGCTTTGGCGGCCATCCGATTGGGGAGAAATTGCAATCATTCTGGGCTTATCGGTGGATGCCTATAACATCGGAGCCCGTCCCGACTTGTCCTTTTCTCATCAAGTGGGCAGTTCTATTGCGTTGAGTAACGCAGAGTTGGAATGGGAAGTCATGGGGTTCTACGCGCCCAAAGGTGTGCATTTCAAGCAGTCACAGATATGGAGCGCTATCAATGCCAGCATTGAATCGATCAGCGCCCCGTTGGTTGAGCACTATCATGATACGATTCTACCGGTTCAAGAGAGTAAAACTGAGCGGATCTTAAGTACTCTGGCAGGCTTGGGTGTCACAGACCATGAAATCCTCCATTGGAACTTAAAACCTTGGGAGTTTCTGAAAACCGAAAGTCACCATCGACGCAAACAGCATGATCCCTCTCGCAGCATTAATCTATTGGGTAGACTGAACCGCTTGTTCTACCAAGACGATGCTCGCCTTCCTTCACTCAAAGCTATCCACGATCTGATTGCCCAATAAAGTATTATCGAGACTGGCGTAGCCGTTTTTGCTCCCACCACAATAGGCTGCATAACACTATAAAGCTACTCCACAATAGCCATTTATCCAATGAACGATACGCAGTTGGCATTGATGCCCGGTTGTTCCGACTTTGTCGATAACGGCTGGCCTGATGCTTTTCATGTTGTTGCCAATTCTGCCATTGATTGCTGTCGTATACGTAGTGGTCTAGGGTGGATTGAGGCGTTGCACCATCACCCAGCTGCAGTTGATACCAACCTGAACGGGCAGGCTTAATCACACTGCAACGGCGCATTGGGTCCAAAGTACTGGATTCGAGAGGTATTGATACGGAATGCCCCGCAGGATCGCTATAACGTGACATTAGCGTCGCTGATTCTGGATTTTGACCGGAGACCATCGCGCAGGGAGTCAAGGTATCGAATATCTGGCTGAAATTTGGCAGAGAATTTTCTAGCCAGTTGGATTGTGTCAAGGGTCTTGCGAGTTGTTGGATGACATACTGCCAATATCGGTCAAACTGACCCGTTTCGCCTTGAGTAGGCCATTGATAGGTGGTGCCGACCAAGGACAGTCCGATGCTTCCTAAGCCTCTTTTTTGCATGGCCAATAAAGTCTTACTATCCGGTTTACCAATGACCAGAGCCCATTGAGGCGTTCCACTAATGGTGGCAGCGAAGACGGACATGAGCTGATCAGAAACCATCCCATCCCAACTGAGTCTGGTGGTTTTTGTATCAGTTTGTTGATCTCCTTGTACCCTCAAATCAGTGAATAATTGCAGCGCAGCATCATCCGCGATTAAGCTTGGGTCGGCTAACACCAGCAAACCCAACCCTTGCTCTATGGCTTGAGCGAGGTTTTCACGTTGCAGCGGTTGCAACGAGTTTAATGCCCGGCCATCTAGGATCACCAAATCCAGCCTTTGCAGAAGCTCTAGGCTATCGAGTATGCTCGAGGTGGAACTCTCCAGACCTGTGTAGCGTATATTCTGTGCCATCCACTTTTGTTGTCCGATTTGGGTCTCTATTCGAACGCTTCCCAATGTCTGAGAAAACCAATCTTTGACCGCGCGCGTCTCAAAAGAAGGGGCAGATTGACGTATCAACAAGGTCAACTCATCGCCTTTTCGAACAGAAATCGCCAGCGATTGTTGTTCTATTTCTTGATCTTGGTGATTGAGCAAAGATAACTGATATAGCCAGCGTCCTGCCGACGGTGGAGCAAAAGACATCTCGAAACCACTACCGGCTTTCACTCTACGGCGCGATACCTCTTGTCCTCCTGGATCGCGCAGTACAACAGTGAAAATAGAAGCCGCCAGATTTGCTGCTGGCATCAGTGATGGAGCAATCTGTCCGGAGAGTTTGACTGTTTCTCCCAATACCACTGAGGTGCGCCAATTCATGTTAATCAAGCCAGAGGGCAGTGGAGCTGGGATAAAGTCCACTTGGAAAGGATGTTGACTCAAGGTGTCTAAAGTCTGCCATTGAGATTGACTGAGTCCTTCTCCCAATACAATGAGTGTGCCCAAATCCTTTTCCAGTATCGCCAGTTGTTCAACACCATGAATTCGACGCCCACTAATCTGATTGCCTTTACCCTCGGAATCGATGAGCCAATAAATGCGCTCGTCCGGTACAGTGTGACGCTCCTTGATTTGTTGCAGCTCTGTGACTTGGGTGCCAGCAGTAACCATTACAGTCGCTCGTGGCTGGGAGCTGGCAATTTGGATATCGCTTAACAGCAACAGCAGTGAGACGACAGACAGTATATTCACTGCAACCATGCTGTAACGTTGAATAATATTGTAATGGGCTCGGTTTCTGAGTGTTTTGAATGCCAGTAAAAGTGTGCCTACCACCGCCAGAAACAAAATGGTCAAGGCGAGGGAGTGATCTAAATTCGGCAAAAATGAAATGTGCACACTTCCAAGAGTAACCTGGATCATTCTTGCACCCCTTGTGTTTGGGGCGAGAGCTTCCGCTGATAAGCTTTAATCCACGGGTGATTAGGATTGAAACTTGGCTGCTGTCGCGTTGGCTGAGCCCTGTATTCCGGCAACTGCTGCCATAACACTTGAATTAATGTTGCCATGCAGCTTTGTTCTGTGGATTGAGATTGAGTTTGCTCGCAATCTTCTAGCCAAATCTTCTTGTGCAGTAACATGCGTTCCATGGTTGCAACGGGTTTCATCAAAGCGGGGCGCTGTTGAGCTTCTAGGATAAAACTTTGTTTCACCTGTTCGATCCGCTCTGCCAAAGAATCCGACCATTGTAGAAGGTTGTCTGGTTTTGCCTGCTGTTCTACCAAGGCCCTTAACAAGGCCAATTGTGCCGCAAAGGAATCGGGATGTTCGGGTGACAACTCTAGTTGCTGTTGGCGAATGTCACTTTGATCACCTTGATAGCGGCGGGCTTCTGTCACCGGCGGCGGTTCAAAGCCAAGCCGTTTTACATAGATGCGTTCGGCCTTTTTGGCGCGATTTAAAAACTTCAGAGCATTTTCTTCATGAGGCAAAGCGGATTGGGGATCCGACAACATAAGATGCAATTCTGCATCCCACATATAAGCAATGGCTCGTTTCATTAATGCGGTGGGGCTTTGCTCTGTCAGAATACCTATCTCGCTGTCGCCATGATTATGGCCAAATTCAGCAATTACATCACTGAATCCGGACTTATCTTCAGAACCCTCAGTTTGAGCGTCATTGTGTTCATGGGAATGTTCACCTGCAGCTAACTGAGGATCGTCTTGATGAGGTTCGTGTCCGTCGTTATGATCACCGTCATTAAGGTGCACATCAGGTTGACCCTCGCTGCGGTTTGCATTGATCTCGGCTCCACCAGTGTCGATTTCGTCACCTAAATACTGTCCGTAGCGCGTTTTCAAGTCACTTTGCGCTTGACCCAGTGCCCGCGACAGAGCATCGAATTGCTCTTTTTCGAGATTGTCTTGGTCGGCAATCAATTCTTTGGTTTCGATGATAATCTGGCGTTGGCTCTTAAAATACTCGGGCATAAAATCAATTAGAATTCCCTCGCTGGCGATGCCTTCTATGTCATCGTCCAGCCAACGGATGATCTTGGTTTGAGAACGGGACGACTGAGGCTGAGGCGCTTTGTTGTCCCATGCCTCAATACTAAAATACAACTCATCACCGGGCTCCATATCCAGCTCTGGCAAAGACCAACTTTTGATAAACAGCGTGCCTGAGCCTTGTTCGCTTTGATTATCAAAGGCAAAACGAAGGTCACGAAACTTGACCGCTTCTCCTGAGCCTTTCGCCACTGATGCGATGATTTCTACCTTACTTAGAGCAAAATCATCATCGATTAGAACCTGAGTCTCGATTTGAGGGGGATCGGTTTTGGCCAACTCTGTAATGGTGAGTTTGGGAGACAGAATTTTAATTCGAGGCCGTGCGTCTCGGCGCATTTCAATGCTGTGCAACTGACTTAATGCTTCGCCGTGTGCGCTCAAATGATAGATGGCCGAGTTGTGCACTGCTAGCTGCGCTCGATATTGACGTGCCCCTACAGAGGAGAAAGGCATACCGCTGCCATCTGCAAATCGGATCATCAGCTGTGCATCAGGATCGGCTTCTCCGTCTAAAGTCAGGGTCCAAGAAACGGTTGATCCTTGCAGTGCTTGAATATCGAGTTGTCCTTGGGACGCATTGGGCTGCTGTGTGTACTCTGGTGGCACAATTTCTATTTGTATTTGCTCGATGTTAAGACGCTTAGCGTCTGACCCAAACGTTTGTGGTGATGAGCTGTTTAACAAGGCTTGCCATCGCCCCATGGGATCAATGGCTTGTAACACAGTGAAGATCGTTACCAGCGCTGCACTGACGATCAAGGGCCTCAACACGGGATAGTTTGGCAACAACGATTTGGCCGGTTGTTGTAAGAGTAGTGACAACGTTGGCGCTATGGATTGTCGTTGCATTTGCTGTAAAAGCGAGGCGTTCTCTTTAGGATTGTCTATCCACAGATGCGCGCTGTGCTGCAACTCAGGAAACTTTTGGTTGAGGTGAAAACACAGGTTTTGTAAGTCAAAACGAGGCCGCTCTGGGCGCAAGCATAACCAGGCAAAGACCACTAAAGAGCCGACGAGCATTAGGCTGAATATCACAGCTAAAGGCGCACGCAACACCCAAGCCAGCCCGCCCAAGGTGACTGCCAACGGTAAGGTATTGAGCCAAGTCGCCTTTAACCATTGCACCTTGGATTTGACTAAGAGCTTGTTCAGATTGGCTAAAATTGAGTCTGAAGTAATCACTTACTTATCCTCAATATCTTTTTTCATTGAGATTGAAGCCTCACTCAGCCAACGCTCTAAGAAAAACATTATGACAATCATTAGAACCAGCCAGGGCCACCAATTGGGAGTATTCGCCAGCGCTACACTGGCCATTGCCTCGTCCTTCGGTTTTACGAGGGCGGCAATTTGCTGAGGATCAAGATGCCCAGTAATCCTTTTTTCTTGTTGTTGACTTAGGTTCAACAGTGTTTGTGCTAAGGTCAACACAAACTCAGGCTCTTGAGCCCTGGCTTTGATGGCTGAAAGTGCTGGCTCAGGCAAAAGAGACAACGAACCAGATTGGGTCAAACTTACAACCCATGATTGGGAGTCTTCTTCTGGCGTTTGATTGGCCGATATTGCTTGATAAGAAAGGCTATGGAAGCCATTCTCCATTAAAATTGATAAAGCTCCTTGCCAATGTTGCAGCGCGTCTTGACTGTCATCATCATAAACGAGGGTAACTGACATGGGCGAGTCGGTTTCGAATGTTTTGACCGAATCCGTCTTGGGATATTGCAGAACATGCCAGCTGATATTGTCGTATAGAGGCGTTTTTGCTCCGACAAACTGACGGGCATGATCAGTGGTATAGACTTGCCATTGTTGCTCTGGCGGCCACCGATTTAGATGCAGTGCCAACATTGCCCAAAGATTGATATTCTGTTGCGGACTCACTTGTTCAAAGGTGGCCCCACTTTGCATGTCATCCACAGCGAGCGGTTGCAGCTCACGTGCTAAAACATAGCTTTGCTGAGATTCGATGACTTTTGCTAACGCCTGTTTATCTTGGGTTGATGCATTCACCAACCAATCGTGAGTAACCAAAACAATGGGCTTTGGTGTGACGTGCTTAGCAGGGTTGTGATTCAAAACCTGCGCGAGGAATAGTGCTAGTAGCGCAATTAAGCCAATGCGCACAGCCAGCAATCGACGTTGCTGAAGATGAAGTTGATTGATAGGTTGTTGGGCAGTGCGAGGGATGAGATGCACTGAACCGAACAATAGGGTTTTCGGCTTTGCGCGATTAAATAGATGAATTGCCAGCGGTATGGCGATGGCTAAAGCGCTCAAAAGCGCCAGAGGATAGAGCAAACTTAAACCGCTAAACATTTGCAGCGCCTGTTATCATTAGCGGCCCCGCAATCTAGCGTGCAAGAATCCTAAAACACTGGTGTCCAATGGCTGGTCCATATTGACTTGATGATACTGAATTTGACGAGTCAAAAGTTGTTGTTGCAATTCTTGCTCGAACCTTTGCCATGCCTGCAAGTAGGCTTTTCTCGCTTGCTTGGCATTAACTAATACCTGCTGGTGGGTTTCTCGATCCTCAAAACGAATTTGTCCTTCAAAGGGAAACTGCTGCTCATCGTTATTGACCACGTGAAGTGCAATCACGTCAGTCCTCGGGCTGACCAATTGGCCCATCATTTCGAGCAATTCGTCTTGCTGCTGATAGAAGTCTGACAGCACTAAGATAATCCCATGTCGACGCATACGACTGAGCTGAGACTGGAGTATGGCGCTTTCGGGCACACTGCCTTGGCAATCCAACTTTGCCATTTGCAACAAAAGCTTTTTCCAATGTTGAGAGCCACTCTGTGCCGGGACAAAGTGAGGAGACTGTCCTGACAGCGATAGCATACCGACCCGGTCGCCTTGTTGCTGGGCAACGCAGCCTAGGGTCGCTAAGAAATAGCGGGCAAAATCAAACTTTCGCCACTGTGGGTGAGCCCCCTTAGCACTGCCTTGCTGTGCCATCGATGCACTGCTGTCGAATACAAGATACAAATCAGTGTCGCTTTCACGTTGGGCTTCGCGCACAAAGTAGCGATCGGAGCGGGCAAACAATTTCCAATCAATGCGAGTCAAAGGATCCCCTGGCTCATAACTTCGATATTGACTGAACTCGATGCCGGTCCCCCGTTGAATGCTGCGATGTAAACCATGCAAAAACCCCTGGGCAGTGCGATTGGCCACCAAAGGCAAATCCTTTATCCGTGATAGGGTGAGCGGGTCAACAAAGTTTTCCATTAGCTACCTTGTAATGGGCTGGAAGGTCGTGCGGTCATTTTTAACAAGTCATCAATCACTTGGTCGGTTGTGATATTTTGTGCTTCGGCTTGGAAATTCAGCAAGATGCGATGGCGTAAAACACTGTGGCATACCCCTTTGATGTCCTTTTCATTTACCGCAAATCGACCGTCTAACAAGGCAGAAGCTTTGGCACACAGAACCAAGGCTTGTCCAGCACGGGGACCGGCCCCCCATTGCACGTATTGATCGATGGCGGTCGTCGCATTGTTTTGCGATGCCGTATCTGGGCGAGTATTGCGGACCAGACGGGTCACATAGTCAAACAGTGGCGAGGCCATTTCGACTTCCCGAACCCAGCCTTGCAGGTTCAATATCTGTTCGGCAGTGAGCACTGGGCTGGCCGAACCTTGATAGCTGCCCGTTGTGCGCCGCAAAATCTCCCTTTCTTCCTCGGCACTGGGGTAGTCCACCCGGACATACATCAAAAACCGGTCGAGTTGGGCTTCGGGTAGGGGATAGGTGCCTGCTTGCTCAACTGGATTTTGAGTGGCTAGCACGAAGAATGGGCGAGGCAGTTGATGCTGCTGCCCTGCGTAACTGATGGAACGCTCTTGCATTGCTTCGAGCAAGGCAGCTTGAGTTTTTGGCGGTGTTCGGTTGATTTCATCAGCCAACAAGATCTGCGTAAATACCGGCCCCTGCTGAAACTTAAAAAAGCGCTTGCCACTGTCGTGATCCGTTTCAAGAATCTCAGTACCGACAATATCGCTGGGCATCAGATCTGGGGTAAATTGTACCCGACGAAACTGCAATTCAAGGGTGCGAGCCAAAGTACTCACCATCAGAGTTTTTGCCAATCCAGGCACACCTTCCAGCAGACAATGGCCGCCTGCAAGAAGACTGATCAGCAGTTGTCGAACGACTTGTTCTTGGCCGACAATAACCTGGCCAAGTTCATCGCCTACTTTTGATAAGGCACTGAGATGATGATTGAGTTGCTGCTGGGCTTCGTTGTCCACGTCAAAGGGTTCCTCAAGTAGTTAGGCGGTCATGGCGTAAACCACAATGTTTACAGCAAAGCGGGTGTTGTCCACTTTCAACCAACGTTTGTTGCGAAAATCATAGTCCCATTCACAGCCCAGATCTTTGTTGCTGTATAGCACACCGATGCGACCGTTTACTTCGATGGCTTTGAGATAGTTATGGACCAGATCATCACCCCATCCATTGAGCTCAATGGAGGTGCGAGGAGGTCCATCAAATTCGAAGAACGAACGGTAAATTTCATGATCGTTAGGGATTTTCTGTAACGCTTGGTCACCGAAAATCTCGGCCATTTGTGCTTCAAAGGTACGAGCAAACATGCCGTCGATGTCATGGTTACAATCGTCCACAAACACAAAGCCGCCGTTTTTCACATACTGTTCAAAATTTTCCCGCTCTTGATCGGTAAATTGCACCAATCGATGTCCAGCCATATAACAAAACGGCGCGCTGAGCATGGCCGGATCCGACAGCGGAATGATACGTTCTTTTAGGTCGACTCTCAGGCTGGTGTACTCAATTAAAGAGTTAAGTACATTAGCCGGCATTCGTTCGTCCACTTCCCAGTTACCGGATTCGTAACTCAAACGAGTAAAGTAAAAATCGTATTGAGGAAGCTGAACCGCGAATCCTTCTTTCGGAAACGCTAACGCCGCTCCAAGTAAACTGGAGTAGTGTAGAAACTGTCGACGAGAGTACTTCATAGGCGATTGCCCCCCAAGGAAAGCGATTCCTTGGGGGGATTCATCATACAGCGTCAGACAAACTGCTAAAGGTAAAGTCACGAATCTTCATCGGCGGAATCATGTGCCGGTCGATGCGTTCGGGTTTACCCAGTGCTTCAATGTTATTGAGCATGACGATGGGACTTTCATTGAATCGGAAATTCTTAATTGGATACTTAATTTTACCGTTTTCAATGTAGAAGGTACCGTCACGGGTTAAGCCGGTGTACAACAAGGTTTGTGGGTCCAAACTACGGATGTACCACAAGCGAGTCACCAAAATACCGCGGCGCGTATTTTTAATCATCTCTTCCAACGACTCGTTGCCGCCTTCCATGATGATATTAGCACCACCGGGTATGTAAGGTTTGCCGGTCTTTTTTGCCCAGAAAGGCGTGTTGGGCATATTGGCAATAACACCGTTTTTCACCCAATCTGTGCGCACCCGAGGATAACCATCGCCAGCAAAAGGCGCGGTGGGCGATACAGGATGCTGAGGATCGGTATAAATGTTCACACGCTCATCAAACATTTTTTGGCCGAGCTTGTTGGTAGGGCCTTCTTGTCCCTCAGCCAACTTGTTACTCAAAAAGCTGCGACCTTCGTCGGCGTTACGCTGGCCAAAGTTATTGATCATGTTCTCGATAAGCGTCACGCTCGCCGCAGGCTCTAAAATTACTGTATATTTGCCCGGCTCCATTTCTTTCGCGTCAACAGAACTCATTGCTTTTTGAATCGCAATTTTCGATGCTTCGCCCGTATCGAGCTTGGTGACATCGTGGAAATTGCGTGCTGCCCAACCAGAACCCTTACCGTCTTCGGTGCGGATAGTGACACTGAAGTCAACATTGGTGGCGGTGTTGTAGGCAAACAAGCCTTTGTTGTTCATGATGGCTGTAAAGGTCACTTCTTCTTCCAAGAAGCCTGATGCTACCAGTTTATTTTTCTTGGATGGCGCAATGCTCGCCTCAGCGGCTTTGGCTCGATCCTCAGGTGTCACACTGGCGGTTGCGGCACTGTAGGAGGGAGTAGACAGATATTTTTGTTTGCCAAATACCGGCATGCGCTCGTCATTTTCTGGAGCCAATTTAGCCAACTCTTCAGAGCGACGAACCACTTTTTCCAAGGAGGCATCATCAAACTCGTTGATGGTTGCTACACCCGTACGTTTGCCAAAAGAAGACTGCACAGCCAATACGACATCGCTTTCTTCACCTGCTGTGGATACCGTGTTGCGGGCATAACGGATATTGCCAGCGGTTCTGCCGTCGAGGTTACATTCACACTCGTCCGCTTTGGAAAATGACAAAACTTTACTCAGCAACTTTTTTGCGGTTTCTTCGGTTATCATGGTCATGATAGTTGTTTTCCTTCTAATGCGGTTCTAATCACACGTTGCGCGCAGTGTTGATGACGTTGATGTTGTCGAATCGTGCCGTTGGGCACCCGTGAGAGACTGCGCTTACTTGCGAAGGCTGGCCTTTACCGTCGAAGAAGGACCCGCCGAGTCGATAGTCAGATTTACCGGCAATCTGTGTACAACTGTTCCAGAATTGTTGGGTATTGGATTGATATGCAACGTCCTCAATCTGGTCGACAATTTTGCCATCTTTGATTTCATAGAACAGCTGTCCGCCAAACTGGAAGTTATAGCGTTGCTGGTCGATGGAGTAGGAACCCCGTCCAGCGATATAAATGCCTTTTTCCACGTCTTTGATCACATCTTCTGCAGAAATGTCTTTTTCATTGGGGCGTAATGATACGTTTGGCATACGTTGGAACTGAACGTCAGCCCAGCTTTGTGAATAGCAACAACCGTGGGATTCTTTTTGGTCAATCATGTGCACTTGGTCGCGGATGGCTTGGTAATTCACCAACACGCCGTTTTTGATCAAATCCCACTCTTTGGTTTTCACCCCTTCATCGTCATAGCCCACATTACCCAATGAATAAGGTTGGGTTTTGTCAGCAAACAAATTGACAATATCAGAGCCGTATTGGAAGGTTCCGCTGCGCCATTTGTCTAAGGTAGCAAAGCTGGTACCTGCATAGTTTGCTTCGTATCCCAAGACGCGGTCTAATTCCAGCGGGTGACCTACGGATTCATGAATGGTCAGCATCAGGTGAGCTGGATCTAGGACTAAGTCATACTTGCCTGGCTCTACCGAACGTGCCGCCAATTTCGCTTTGAGCTGTTTACCGGCTGCCGCGGCATCTTCAACGATGTCGTAGGAATTCTTATAACCTACGTTTGCACCAGAGATGCGAATTTTGTCTTCTTCCTTGCCGTCCAGATATTCATAGCCCATTCCTACCGGGTTACCGAGGCCGTTACGTTGTTTGAAACCGTTCGGTCCAATGGCCGTGGCGAAGAAGGGAGCCCACAAACGATGAATATCTTGGTCGATGTAGGAGCCATCGGTAGACGCAAAATATTTCTGCTCGTTGACTAAAAACATCACTGAGGTAATAAAGTTCGCGCCGTTTTCCATTGCAGCTGCGTTGGCAGCAAGCAGCAAATCGGCCTTTTCTTTAATTGGAATTTCCATTGCATTTTTAACAATCGGAGTTTTCCAACTGACTTCCCCAACACCTTTGACAGGTGCTAATACTACAGGACTGGTTTGGAATTTAGAGTTGGCCATGGCTACCGCAACCGCTCTTTCAGCGGTTTTCGCTACGCTGTCTGGTGTCATATTTGAGGTCGACGCAAAGCCCCAAGTGCCATTGGCAATCACACGTATGCCTATGCCTGCGGATTCGGTGTTGACGATATTGTCGACTCGGGTTTCTCGGGTAGTTACGAATTGGTTGAGATAACGGCCGATGCGGGCATCTGCATAAGTAGCGCCTTTGGCTTTTGCCGCATTAAGAGCGATATCAGCTAGCTTCTTTTTGTAGGCAACATCCATAGGCTTATCGAGCAACTGCTCGGCACTCACGGCGATACCCGAAACTGGCAGCATCAATGAACTCACACCGACACCACCTAATTTTATAAAACCTCGTCTATCCATTGGTTTTTCCTTTGCACTGGGAACTGGGAATAGTTAACCCTGTTAAGGTGTCTTAATTTGCAAATGGGGTCAACGGAACTCACCGCATACAGAGGCCGACTGTCGTTTCTGGTTTGTGCTTTGGGTTGGTATTTTCTACGCTGAAAAGTTAGCTTTGGTTGCGTCAGCGCCTTGTTTTATGTTTATAAGTGAGTGCTTGCTTACATTTTTGAGCTTTGCTTATGTGAAGTTTTCTGTGGGTCGTGAAGTTTAAGATTGTTGCCGAGATTCAACCTCATTCGGATGCCAAAAGAAGCAAATTTAGGGCTCGAAAACGGCAGGGTTAAATTGTTACAAAAATTAAATTTGACAATGACTTGTTGTTTTTCTTCCACCTTATTTCGGCCAACGTGGGTGGAAGAGTGATGCCATAGTGTTTCTTAACCATCGATTAGAAGCACTATGGCAATAGTTTACACAACAGCATGTTTGCGGACGAGGTTGTGATAAACATTGTGTAAGCGGTCAAGGTGTTGGCGCTCACATTGGTTGCTGGCGATCAAACTTTGAATGGTTTGATCGAGTTCAAAAAGTGACTCACGGATCTGCGCATCGGTAACCATACTTTGCATCCAAGTGATTGCCGCAAGCCGTTGACCTTGGGTCACTGGGGTTACACGATGCAAGCTACTGGAAGGGTAAAGTACCGCACTACCTGCGTTAAGCTTGACCCGTTGTTCACCATAATCCGTTTGAATGAGTAGCTCACCGCCTTGATACTCCTCGGGTTCGCTGAGAAAGATCGTCATAGACAGGTCACTGCGCATGACACTTTGAGTACCTGGCAGGCGCATGATGGCGGCATCCACATGGAAGCCGTATTCTTGTGCCTGCTCATAGCGGTTAAAACAAGGTGGGAAAATATGCTGAGGTAAGGCTGCCGATACCAATTTGGGGCAGTTTCCCATGCGCGCCAACAACTGATTGGTGAGTAGTTGTACTTGAGGACATTGAGCATCCGTCTGCAGATTGCGTTTGACCTCTGCAGCCATGCCCATTGCCGTCTCACCACCATCTTGCCAAGTGCAGTTTTGCAACCCATGACGAAACTGGCTGACTTCCTCTTTGGACAGCAAAGCCTCAATGACTACCATGCTATTTCCCCTCTTGATTCAACTCTAGAACTCGTAAGTTACCGTGGCACGTACATTCCGTCCGTCGCCAAGATACATAAAGGAGCCAGAACGATAAGCCGCGGTCCAATACTCTTTGTCGGTAACATTACCGATGTTCAATCGGAAGGTTAAGGCTTCAGAGTAATGGTAATTGGCAAACAGATTGGCCACCGTGTAACTGGGAACCACAATGCGATAGTCTCCGATCGTAGTGTCAAAGGTTGCCGCTGTGTCCGGCTGACCACCGTACATTTCACCTTGGTATGCTATGTCACCACCAAACACAAACTGTTCATTTACTTGATAACGCAGTTGCAAGTATACGCTGGTATCAGCAAAGTTTGACAAGGCCAAACCCACATTGCTGTCATCTATAGAAGCCAACACTTCCGATTCCATATCGGCATAGGTGAACTGCACGCTAAGTTGCTCAGTGATATCACCCACTAATCCTAATTCAAATCCTTGTACTCGGTTTTTACCGGTGTTTAGTGTTCCTAAGGTGGAGTAGGCATCGCCGACACTCTCCATCACATCACTTTTTGTCATACGGAAAATCGCCGCCGTTGCCAGCAAAGAGTCATCAAATAGCGTCCATTTAGCGCCTAATTCGATATTTTCTACCACCTCTGGGTCGGCATTTTGGGCTTGCTCAGGGTCACCACAAATTCCCCCATAACCACAGTTGGCACCCAAGTCGGATTCACCGCCGTTAATGTTTGTCGCAGTGCTATAGGTGGCGTACAGATTGCTGTCATCATTGATGGCGTAGACTAATCCCAAATGTCCGTTGTAGATGCGGTCAGAAAACTCATAAAGTTGCTCGCCGTCACGACCATTGGTGAGGTTGGAGTAGTCAAACTGGTCTTGTCGGGCGCCCCAGAACAGGCTCCATTGAGGATTAAATTTCACCGTATCCATGACGTAAAGGGATACGGTCTCGATGGCAAATTCGGCGTCTGTATTGCCACGGCTGATTGAGCGACCCATTAGCTGATCCACGTTGTCCAAGACATTGCCGTTGCCATCTAAGATGCAATAGGTACCAGATACGCCACGACGACCATTTACCAAACAGTTGGTGGGATTATTAAAATCGATGTTGTAAACGCCGTTGTCTACCGATTCATCGGTGTATTCCAAGCCAAATACCCATTGATGATCTAGTCCAAGAAACTGATTGTTCCAAAACAGATTGAACTGACTGGTCACGTAATCAACTTCTTGCCAGCCTTGGTGGGTACTGATGGTCATAGTATCAGCGCCAGGTGCAATCGGATCAGTGGCATCCCGTTGCGCGCCACGTACGCCCGTAGTCACATAGCCATTTTCGGTTTTGCCCATGCGGGTGGCGTTGTAGAACCGCAAATCCGATGAAATGGTGTATTCGGTACGCAAGGTAAAGGTTCTGACCTCAGAATCCATAAAATCCGACTCTTGGGCGTAGACAGCAATGTCTTGTAACGGCTTACGAGTCACGGTATCAAAGTAGCTTCCTAAATCTGGCACATCATGGGCGTCAATGTAATATAGGTCGGCGGTGAAGGACAACGCATCGGTTGGATGCAAAACGGCGGACAATTGCAGGCCATCGCGGCTTCGTTCAATACCTTCCCGACCCGGCTTGTCTTCTTCGGTGGTGAGACCATTAATACGTATTGCTGCACTGTCAGACAGGGAAAGGTTATAGTCAAGAGTTAAGCGGTGATGCTCATCGCTGCCGACACTGGCATCGACTCGCCCAAAGTTGTATGAGGTTGAGGCTTTTTTAGTAATACTGTTTACCGCACCGCCAGAAGATCCTCTGCCAGCAAAGGTTGAGCTGGGACCTTTGGTGATCTCAATACGGTCGGTGGCAAAACTTTCGCGGGTTGTCATACCTGGATCCCGCAAACCATCCACAAATACGTCACTGCGGGCTTCGTGGCCTCGAATGATGTAGCGATCACCAAAGGCGTTGCCATTTTCTCCGGTACCTAAGGTCACACCAGACTGAGCAGCGAGGATTTCTTGGAGGCCGGTTTTACCAGATTCTTGGATTTGATCTTGAGTCAAAACGGTCAGGGTTTGCGGTGTGTCCACCAAGTCGGCTACCCGTCGAGGGTCACCGGATTTAGCATAATTGTAGATCGAGTGCTGTACACCGTGGATCTTAATTTTTTCGATGGCTTGTTGTTCTTGGCAGGCTTTCTGTTGATCTTCGCAAAGAGGGGCTTGTTGTGCATAGGCTTGCTGACTGCCTAATGCCAGTGCAGTAACAATGAGCTGCGCACCTAAAGGACGATGATTAAAGGAATTTTGCTTCGTGTCGGTGGTCATGTGTGTCTCCCTGATATGTAAAACGAGCAGGGAGTATAACGAGATGTTTTTCAGATCTCAATACAAATGATAATAATTATCATTTGTAATATGGTTTTATGTTGAGGTCGCTTTCCCAGACGACTCCTGAAGATTGTAAATCTGAATTAGGAAAGATTTTCACTGCGCCGCTGTTGCCTTGCCAATCACCCAATATCCAGATTTGTTGAAATGGGTGCTCTGTTGCGAGTTGTATTTGCTGACAATGTTGTCGTATGTCATGAGCCTGCCATGCCGGATGAGCATTGCGAATCACCAGCCAAACTCGTTCTGAGTCATAGTGCTTTTGCGCCTTGTTGTAGAGGATCCGGTTTAGGGCGTGCAGCAGACGTTGTGCCGTGCTAGTGGTTTGTTCCAAGGTCGCCAATTCTTCACTGACTTTGCTGTCGAGATCTTTGCCGAGTATTTGCATTGCATCTTGTTGGCTCCCATACAAATGGGCGATTTCAATATCTACTGTCTCCTGACCAAGGGCACAGGTTGTGTCGGGTCGCGATGGGTCATTTAAGTGCAGAAACTCCATGGGTGTGGTTTGGGATTGACTGTACCACTGACAAAATAATTTTGCGGCTTGCTCTTCAAGTTGTCTCTTTTCAATTTCCGACTGGCTCATTTTTCTCGTTTTCTTGGGCTATGTCTTGGGCAGACAAAGATGCAAAGTTCAACAACTTGTCTTTCATACGTTGAGAATAGGTGACAAAGTTGGTTAATGCACCCGCATCCTCCCGTTTGGGGTCGATGAGCAATAGCAGTAAGTCGCGATTGGCATTGTCGATATGATGCTGCAGGTCCCGGGCTTCGCTGCGCACGTTCATAGGACCTTGTTGCTTGAGTTCATTGGCAATTTCATCAAAAAACTGCAAAGTTTGGCTCGAAAGTGAACGAACGATCAGTAAAACGTCGCTTTTCAGCTCGATATACTGCTCTTTCATTACCCGTTTTGCAGCAAACAAGTCATTGATCGAGTCGTGGATCTGAAATAAGTAATCGAATTGATTAATGAGCTTCATCAATTGTCGAGAATCTTCTTCTTGTTTAATCAAAGAAACCACTTCAGAAAAATAGTGCTGATATTCCTTTTTCACAAACTGAGTGTACTCAAGACGCTTTCCTGCCGCGTCAAAGACACTTTGGTAGTTGGTCTCCACACTCAAGGTGACCGTGCTGTAATTTTCCTGCAGAAAATCAAATAGCTCGACAGCACCTTGTTGAAGCTTGGTTTTCACGGCGGGAAAGTCGTCTTGTGCATCGTAGACGGGCAAGCTGATCCGCTCAAAGTCCATTTTGCCCTCGCCGAGCATCATATCCACAAAGCGGGTGAATGGGTTGATAGCGAGGGTGAAAAGCAAACTCGTGGTGAGGTTAAATATCAAATGAATGTTCGCCAATACCAAAGCTGGGTTGGTTTGATAGTCACTCAAATGATGGCCAAAGATGAGAAGGACAGGTGTAAAAAGAACCACACCTCCTACGTTAAATAGAAAATGACTCAATGCGGCCTTTTTTGCTGCGATGTCCATATTAAAGACGGCAATTAAGGCCGTGGCAGTGGTGCCGATGTTGGCACCCATGATCAAAGGCACTGCGTTTTCTAAGCCAATCAAGCCTTGCTGGGTGAAGATAATGGCCAGCCCCGTTGTTACCGAGCTAGATTGCACCATCGCAGTGAATACACAACCAGCGAGGATGGCATAGATCGGATTCTGCGCGGTGGTCAGCCATGAAACAAATTCGGCATTGGCTTGCAACGGTTGCAAGGTCGTCGCAATAAGATTGAGGCTGAAAAACACAAAGCCAAAATAGAAAATGGCTTTACCAAAAATGGAATAGCGGGTGCGTAAAATCGAGAGAACGAAGCCAAATATAATGAAAAAGGGCGCGAAGTTAGTCAGTTTAAACGCGATTAACTGGGCGGTAATGGTGGTGCCCACATTGCTACCAAAGATAATCCCAACACTGTTTTTAAAGGACAGCACTCCAGCGTTGACCAAACCGATGGCGATCACCGAAGTCGCCGAACTGGATTGGATCACCATAGTGACTAATGCGCCGATGATGACCCCAACAATGGGTAATCGGGTGGCGCGACTTAAGGATTTGCGGAAGTGTTCCCCGGACAGACGCTCGATTTCTTTTGAGAAGTTCTCAAGGCCAAAGACAAACAAGATGACCGCAGTGACACCCGCCATGAACAAGTGCAGATATTCCATTTACCACTACCCAGCAATGACTTAACAGAATTGAGTGTAGCCTTGGATTGGTAAACTTGTTGTGATTCAGGTCAAACAACCCAAAAGTAATACCCCACCGGCCCCTTGGACTGGCGGGGTAAGAGGATTACAACGATTCCAATTTCTTTATGTACGCTTGAGGGTTAAACGGACGGCCAAGAAAATCTTCAACGAATTGTTTGGCAGGCTTGCTGCCAGCCGCACCCAATACTTTTTCACGGTATTCTTTTGCCACTTCTGGGTTACGCATGCCCATTTCTTCAAATCGACTAAACAAGTCTGTGGCAATGGCCAAAGACCACTGGTAGGTGTAGTAATTTGATGAATAGCCATTCAAATGTCCGAAGTTAGCATAGAAGTGGGTGCCATCAACGTAAGGATACGGCGAAAACTGCTCCATCAAACTCAACATCATGGGCTCTAGTTCAAAGGTGCTAGGATCGCGATTGTAGTAGTTCAACGACAAATTGGCGTAATAGATCTGTACCGCCGTGCTGGTGGCCAATCCAAAGTCACGGGCAGCTACCATTTTGTCCACTAAAGCTTTAGGGATAGGTTCGCCCTTGTCATTGGTGGCAAAGGTTTTGAGTGTGTCGTAATCCCAAATCCATTCCTCTAGCATTTGTGATGGCGCTTCAACGAAGTCACGCTCCATACTCATTCCGGCAATAGCCAACCATTTTTGGTTGCCAGAAAAAATGTTATGCAGAAGGTGACCGAACTCGTGCAAGAAGGTCTCCACCTGACCATGCTCCATTAAGCCTTTGGGGAAGTTTTGTGCCAGACCTGACAAGGCAATTTGTTTGTCTTTGATACCGGTACGCAAGCCCCAATGGGCCGCATGTTTGTATTTGTTTTCACGGGGGTGATTATCCATATAAAAACGACCGATGATCTTGCCATTTTCGACAATCTCATAGGTTTCAACATCTTCATGCCAAGTGGTGGTCTGCCAGGGACGAATCTCAACATTAAACAGGTCTTCCGTTAATTTTAAGATGCCGTCACGGACTTTGTCATAGTGAAAATACTGACGGACTTCTTTGGAATCCAGGGCATAGTCTTCCTGACGGATAAGGCTCTTTAAATAGTCTACTTGCCACACATTGACCTGCTGGGCATCGGGATCAATTTCTTTCAACCGAGCTAACAACAATTGCAATTCTTTTTCGACCGGACCTTTTAAGGCCATCCCGACTGTGGTTAAGAAGCGGTCCGCGTTTTCGGGAGTGCCAATCATCTTGTCGTCCATCGACAGTGCCGCAAAATTCTCAAAGCCGAGAATTTGCGCCAACTCATAGCGCTTTTCCAGTAGCGTTTTTAGCACCGCTTCATTTTGCGGGTATCCCCGTGCCCGAGATGCCACTCGTAGTGCTTTGCGAAGATCATCGTTCTCACCATAGGTCATTACCGGATACAAGTCTGGGTAGTCAGTGGAAATGCGGATAACGCCCTTTTCATCGGCGGGACGTTGACTCAGGTAATCTTCCGGTAAACCCACCAGTTGCTCCACTGTTGCTTCGACATAGCGCACGTCGTCACGGATATTCTTGTCAAACTGATTGCCTATTTCGGTAATTTCTTTGCTAAGAGCACGAATTCGCTCTCGAGTGGCTTCATCTTTATCGACACCTGCCCGTTGGAATTGGCTAATGATTTGCTCAAGCACGTACTGTTCTGTGGAACCAAGTGTTTGCTTGTCAATGGCGGCAAGGCGGTCATAGTAAGCTCGCGACAACCCCATTTGGGTATAAAAATCGGAGTACTGCTGACTGCACTGAGTCGCTGCATTGCGCACGCCCTCATCGGGATGCACCGCTTTCATGTACCAGGAGTGACGAACTGGCTGCAAGTCATAGGCGATTTGGTCAACCGCAGCAACTACGGTTTGCATGGTGGCAGGACCGGTGTCTCTTTCAATCTGTGCAAAACTGGCTTGTGCTTGGTTCATCAGGTTATCGCACAATTGAGTATATTGTTCGGCAGAAAGCTTTGGGTCGATGCCTTCAATCAGCATCTCTGATGATTTTGGCGCGGCTGTTTGCTTTGCCGTATCGTAGCTCGAACACCCTGCCAATGAAGAAATCAGCAAAGCAGAAATCACGGTCATGCGACCAGCTTGTCTAACGGGGTTGAAAATACCTGAACGCACAAAGTCCTCCGATGGGATGTCTTAACTCAAAACGCCAGATTAGAGGATGTGTTTAGCAGATGTCAAAAAGAGCGACGAACAACGTAAATAATTCGGTCAATGACCAAGATTACCAAAAGCACCAGTAGGTCTTGGCGTTTTCGGCTAGAAATTGCTCAGCTTGAGGGCCTTGCAATAGGGCGAGAGTTGCCAATAAACCGGATTCAATGCATTGACTGGCAGCCACTGTGACCGAGCGTGGCGCACTGTCTACCGGGTATCCAGTGATGGGATTGAGAATGTGTCCATAGCGATGCCCTTCCTTGAGTAAAAACCGACGTGCATCGCCGCTGGTGGCCAATCCACCACTGGCGATGTTTACGATGGCCTGACCGCGTTCGGAATGGGACGGGTCTTCAATTCCCACTTGCCAATAGGGATGACGCTCACGGGGTCTCGTCACTTGTATATCGCCGCCAAAATTGACCAGAATCGATAGTTTGGGGCTGTGTTGATGACAGAGCTTGGCGACACTGTCCACCGCATATTCCTTGCCTATGCCACCCAAATCCAGTTCAAACCCTGGCGGTAGGGTAACCTGCGAATCGCTGAAGGTGACGTGCTGCCAACCCACAAAGGGCAACAGAGATTGTACTTGGGCGTCGCTGGGAACCTTATCTGAACCATCAAATCGCCACGCTTTTCGAAGTACCCCTGAGGTAATGTCAAACAAACCGTTACTCAATTGATAACAGGTATCAGCAAAGGTTAGTAAGCGCTCAGTTTCAACGTCGATATCAACTGGCTTGCCATTACTGTGATTGATTCGGTCCATCACATTATCTTTTTGGTAACGGCTGTACTTGTTTTCAATCCGCTTTGCTTCTTGTTGAGCCAGTTCGGTCAGGGACTCTGCTAACTGTGAGTCAGTGCTGTCGATAAGTAATTCACAAGGGCTTGCCATAGCAGAAAAGCGACCACAATAGTGGTCGCCTTTATTGATGACTTCAAATGGGCGGGACACGGTAACGGCTCCTGCGCTAATGGCGTCTTTGCATCTTAGAAGCGATAGTTCACCTGTGCAATCACTGCTTTAACCGAAGGATAAAGATCTTGGTCTTGCAGCACACCAGGTGCAGTGAAGCCAGCATTTTTTGGATCCTGTTGATAGTATTCCACACGGAATGCCAATTCATCACCATTATCCAGTTTCATACCGTATTTCAACCCTATGGTGTAAGCAGTCATTTCCCCTAAACGGTAGTCGGCACTGGCATGCTCTGGCAGTGGCGCACCTTCGAGCAGAAACGGCTGGAAGAACTCTGCGGCAGTTTGGCTGTAATAGCGAAAGTGGGGTTGAATATAGGTTGTAGGTGACAAATCAAAACGCAATCGAGTGTCGATGGTGTGAGAATCGATTTCCCAGTCGTCCATTGCGTAGCGATAAGACACGTCTACTACCCCTTCATCTAGGGCGTATTTGGTTTGCCAGAAGAAACTATGCTTTGTGCGCTTATCTGGACGGGACTCATGGAGTATATCCTGGGTCAGTCCCTGTTGATCCACCACACTGAGGACTTTGTAAGGATCATTGTGGTAACCGTCTGAGGTAGAAAAGCTGTAATTAAACTGCATCAACATACGGCGATTGATCACTTGCGTAGCGCCGAATAACAGATCCACAGTGGTTTTGTCTTCGCTACCACTTTGTCGAGTGGTATCAAAGGCACTCTCGTAGGCGTCTTCGTCACTAAATTGTCCGCGGTCTACTACCATGCTGGCAAAATCAACGGGTCTGCCGCCGACGGGATCGATGCTGTCATACGCCACTGAAAGCCCAGCAGATAAAGTGGTATTTTTCTGATTCAGGTCATAGGCTAACGAACCATTAGCCACCAATGACAAGTAATCGTACTCTTTAGAAAATTGTGCACCTGTACTGACACGTGCGTCTTCCATCAAGGGCTGTGTCCATTGAGCACTGGCTTGAACACGGGTATCTTTGAATGTGTCATCTAATGGCGTTTCGTTCGCTGCCACAGAATAACTGCCATTGCCAGAAGGACGCGTGAAGGTCTGTACATCCGGTTGCGCCACAGCGCCGGAAGCGGATGCTCCAGTTAAAGTATCAATCACCAGTTTTCCATTGAAAATGTGTTCATCGCCGAAGTCTTTATTGGCGTTGAAAACTCCTTCAAGTAACTGTACTCGGTCGGTTTCTCCATAGTAGAGAATCGCGGTATCAAATTGCCATTCACTTTCTGTTTCTTGAGCCTGGGCAGATTGTCCTAGCAAAGCACAGGAAGCCGCAGCTAATGCCGCGCCTAAATTACGAGTGTTTTTCAGTTGCATCCGCAGCCGCCTCCCGCGAATGAGCGACCACCGCTGGTGGCTTCTTTACTAAAGTAAATGTGATCATCAAGGCCTAAGTCGACACCCTCTGCGTCTAAGGCCATTTCTTCTTTGGCCAGTAAATCTCTTTCCCAGGGCTGCACACCCAGAGACGCACATCCTGCCAACTGGGCGATGCACAGCACCAGAGCAATTCTTTTCATACTTTTCAACATAAGGACTCCGAGCAAATTATTCGTTTAGTAATGCGCTGATTTCAGATTCGTATTTCTGTGCCTGAGCTTCAAAAAAGCCTTTGTGGGCGACTCTTAGTTGCCCTTGCTTATCAATCAGATAGCTGGTGGGCATACCGGGCAGCTTGTATTGTTTCGCAACTTGGCCTTGTGGGTCATAGGCAACAGTAAACTTGGCAGGTACCTGCCGCAAAAAGGCGGCGGCAAGTTCAGGTTCTTTATCCAAATTGATGGCCAGAACCACCAACCCTTGATCACCATACTTTTGTTGAACCTCATTCATCCATGGAAAGGATTTGCGACAGGGCTTACACCACGAGGCCCAGAAGTCGAGATATACCACTTTTCCGCGGTATTGACTTAAGGAGACATCGCCAAGGGTAAAATCCGGTGCTGGAGCAGCCATCACGGAGCTGGAAAATAACAACAGGGCAACAAAAATAGACTTCATTTCAGATCAACAGTGAATGATATTGTGCCAAGACTAACGCTGGAAACTTAAGGAAACCTTAATCTTTGATAAAATCAGATTTTTATGTCGATGAACAAAAAAGCCGGGACAGAGCCCGGCACAGTAGAGCACACAAAGTTGCTAAAGCTTAGAAGCGATAGCCAAGGGAGAGTGTGTAAACAAAGGGGTCGATATCAACATCGACTTTGCCACTGGCATTACCCAGTTTGAATGTCGCTTCAGTGCTGATGTCGATGTAACGGACAGATGCGTTGAGGTGCCATCCATCATTTAGCATGTAGTCAAAGCCCAATTGTGCAGATAGTCCTAAAGACGGATCCAAATCCAGATCAGAGAACCCGGCGTCTTTGTTGGCAGCGGTAAATTCTTCGTCAAAAAACACAGTGTAGTTTAAACCAATGCCTGCATAAGGCTGGAATGTCGCGCCGCTGTCAGCGAAATAGTAGTTCGCGGTCACTGTAGGGGGAAGATGCTTAGTACTGCCCAATGCACCGACTGTGTTCAAACCTATATCGTGTGAGAAAGGGGTTGCAGCGAGTAATTCTACCGCCCAGTTGGGCGTAACAAAGTACGCTACGTTTAGACCTAATTGAGTGTTGTTATTAACATTCACGCCAACGCCTAAATCTGATCCATCAACAAACACATTTGAACTGGATTCATCGGGTGCAACATTGGTCAAGCCGCCACGGACGATCCAGTCTCCGGTTTCATAAGCCAGTGATTGGCCAGCAAATAGAGCAGCGACTAAAGCAGCGCAAAGGGTGGTTTTTTTCATGGTGTTCTCTCTTATTTAATGCAAGTTAATTTCACTGCCTATAGTGTAAATTTGCTGATAAGAGACATATTGATCCAGCGCAAACCGCGGTGGGACATTCTTTGATGTAAATCAATGATTTGATAACTACCGCAAAAACAGGGTTATGGAACCCTTGCGCAGTCTATCACTGAGACATGTAAGACACCCTTTGCTCACTTTGGTAAAAGCGCCACAACAACCCTACACCCAAAGAGTAGGTGTTCGATTCATAGAAAAGGGGACTTTGCTGATTCTTTGCGCCATGAAGAAAACGCAAATTCACGCCAAAAAACAAACGGATATTTTGATCATAATCTAGCCCGTAGCTAACTCCTACCTCCGTACCTAAGTAGCCGCCTTTTGCGTCGTAAGTTGGTCTTTGTGCAGTAGCATAGTCATTGGCAACCTCATAAAAGTAATCCTGCAGTTTTTCGGTACTCCAAATCGGCGCAATTTCTAAGGTCAACCTGTCATTTGGGAAATGAAAATTCGTGTGTTGATAGCTGATCTCTGGATGGAAAACATAGCCTCGATGAGTAAGCCCGCTGAAGTCTGTAGAAAATGCTGCTCTGGCTTGCAGTTTGAGGGTCAGTTTGCCCTTGCCGCCTTGGTCAAAATTGTAGTCTTTCAATCGATATTTAATTTGAGGACCGATTTCAAAAACATAGTCGAGGTCGGGCATGCCCTGTCGAGCTGAATCGCCATCAGAATCGGAATTGAAAGCGGCGTCTAGGGACAAATCGACCTCCCAGCGCTCGGTGTCAACGGCAACGGCGCGCAGCGCCGAGCCGTCTCCGATGCGAAATATTTCCCCTCGATAAATAAAATAAGGCGCAGCAATGAAATTGGTTTGACGGGTATTAGCGGCAGGATAGTCGGGGCCGTTAAATGTGGCGGCAAACATGCCTGCTTCCCACAAAGGTAGGCTCGCTTGTGTATCGTTAGTGTCGGCCCAAGCCAAATGTCCATAGCAACACAGTGCAAGCATAAGCTTCTGTAGGAATTTCATCGAAGAAGTGGTCTCCATAGCAATCTTCGTTATTGTTTACGAACAAACTAGGCGTTTTGGATTATGTCAATGCGAGTTGGATAGGAAAGGAATTGAAAGATTGCACCTAATTGCATCGGATTCAGTTGTACACTGGTGGAATAACCAAAGACCCTAATTATCTCGACCCAAAAGCAAAAGGCCCCTCGAAATCGAGAGGCCTTGTAGCAAATTATGACAAGCCGAGTTTTCGCTCTAAGTAGTGGATGTTAGTTCCACCATTGAAGAAGTTTTCGTCTGCCATGATGCGTTTTTGCAGAGGAATATTGGTTTTGATGCCCTCAACAACCAATTCGTCCAACGCGTGTCGCATCCGAGCGATTGCCACATCACGATTCTCACCGTAGGTAATCAATTTGCCAATCATAGAGTCGTAGTTGGGCGGTACAGAATAACCGGCATAGACATGGGATTCCCAACGCACGCCAAAGCCACCAGGGGAGTGGAACATGGTAATTTTACCCGGGCTAGGCATAAAGGTTTCCGGATCTTCGGCGTTGATACGACACTCGATGGCGTGACCACGAATTTGAATGTCTTTTTGTTCAATAGACAGCGGTTGACCCGCGGCAATGCGCAATTGCTCTTTAATCAAATCCACGCCGGTAATCATTTCTGATACCGGGTGTTCTACCTGAATACGGGTGTTCATTTCAATGAAGTAGAATTCACCGTTTTCGTACAAGAATTCAAAGGTTCCAGCACCACGATAACCGATTTCGATACAAGCTCGACGACAGCGTTCGCCAATACGCTCGCGGGTTTCTGAGTTGATCCCAGGAGCCGGTGCTTCTTCCACCACTTTTTGGTGGCGACGTTGCATCGAACAGTCACGCTCGCCTAAGTGGATGGCATTACCCTGTCCATCAGAAAGAACTTGGATCTCAATGTGGCGCGGGTTCTCCAAGAATTTTTCCATGTAAACCACATCGTTACCAAAGGCAGCGCCTGCTTCGGCCTTGGTGGTGGCAATGGCGTTAATCAATTCGCCTTCGCTACGAACCACGCGCATCCCGCGACCACCGCCGCCACCGGCCGCTTTGACGATAATTGGGTAGCCAATGCGCTTAGCAATACTTTTGTTTTTGTCTGGATCATCACTCAACGGACCATCGGAACCCGGTACACAGGGCACGCCGGCCTTCTTCATTGAATTGATGGCCGATACCTTGTCACCCATTAAGGTGATGGTTTCCGGACGGGGACCAATGAAAACAAATCCACTGCGCTCAACAGCTTCAGCAAATTCGGCGTTCTCTGCCAAGAAACCGTAGCCAGGATGAATGGCGATGGAATTAGAGACTTCTGCTGCCGCAATAATGCGAGGAATATTCAAATAACTTTCTGTTGCCGAGGCTTTGCCGATGCAAATGGACTCGTCAGCCAAAAGTACGTGTTTCAAATCTTTGTCGGCGGTGGAGTGAACAGCAACGGTTTTGATGCCCAGCTCCTTACACGCGCGTAAAATACGCAGTGCGATTTCGCCTCGATTTGCAATCAGGACTTTATCAAGCATGAGATATCACTCGCTTATTCAATGACAAACATGGGTTGATCAAATTCCACAGGATCTTGGTTATCCACTAGGATTTGCTTGATCACACCGGCTTTGTCTGCCTCGATTTGGTTCATCATTTTCATTGCTTCAACAATGCACAAGGTGTCACCCACGTTGACCTTTTGACCCACTTCAACAAACGCCTTGGAACCGGGAGAAGAAGAACGGTAGAAGGTACCGACCATAGGCGAACGAACGATGTGTCCAGTAGGTTCTGCTGGAGCTGCGGGTGCAGCAGGCGCTTCCGCTACTGGAGCAGCGGGTGCGGGTGCAGGTGCTGCATACTGTACAGGCATAGGTTGATAACTGGCACTGCTACCACGGTGGATTCGAACTGATTCTTCACCCTCAGTGATTTCTAGTTCTGCGATCCCGGATTCTTCAACCAGTTCGATGAGTTTTTTGATTTTACGAATATCCATTATTTGTTCTCTTTTGCAGTTTTAATTTTGATTATCACAATATTGTTTTGCCGCACTAAGGGCAAAGTGGTAACCCTGCTCTCCCAAGCCGCAAATTACCCCTTGTGCCACGTCAGATAAATACGAGTGGTGGCGAAACGGCTCTCGGGCATGCACATTCGACAGGTGCACCTCAATAAACGGTATCGACACGCTAAGCAAAGCGTCTCGCAATGCCACGCTGGTGTGAGTCAATGCACCTGGATTGATGATAATGAAATCAACAAAACCCATTGCTTGGTGAATCGCCTCAATGATCTTATGTTCGGCATTACTTTGCAGATGCTCGAGTTGCACCCCCATTGCTTTTGCCTGCTGGTCCAGATCGTCTATGATTTGGTCTAGGGTTCGTGAACCGTAAACTTGAGGTTCACGTTTGCCCAACATATTCAAATTTGGGCCATTTATAATTAAAAATTTCACTAAATTGTCGCTATCTTCTGCTATTTGAATGTCGTAGACGATTTTTGTTCAGTTTGTTTGATGTTCTGCTCAAAATAACGCCAGTTTATGCTTTTCGACCATTTATTTTTCTTTATTATAGAGACAAACTGCTAATTCGCAGCAAAATACTGGTCTTATCAGCGAAGTTTGGCACAAAGTTTCTGGAAGTTCAGCATGATATGGTCTCGAAATTTGTACCTAATCCCTATGTCTAACGCCTGTTGTGCTGCCTGTTTGGGCTGGGATAGAGACATGGTATTTTGCTATTGGCCGTTACAGTGGGGCTTTGGATAGATGAATTATCTAGCGCACATTCACTTGGCTTACCAATCCCAAACCAGTCTGGAGGGAAATTTTCTTGGTGATTTTGTGAAAGGAGCGGCTCTAGACCATCTTCCCGAATCGATAGCTAATGGCGTTCGACTGCACCGGCAAATAGATACCTTTACCGATCAACACGCTGCAGTTTTGCAATTGAAATCTCAATTTCCCCGCTCGTTGCGCCGCTTTTCTGGCATTAGCCTAGACATTTATTTTGATCACTTACTGACTCAGCACTGGCCAACCTTTTGTGCCACGCCATTAGACGCAGTGTTGGAAGATTTTTATCAGCAAATTGAAAGCAGTGAGTTGCGCGTTTCTGAGCGTTATCAACAAGTCAGGGCTCGGTTGCTAAACTACCGATGGTTAGCGGACTATCAGCATTCACAAAGTGTATATCGAGCACTTCAAGCAACGGAGCAACGCTTTCGACGGGAAATCCGCTATGCTAAAGCGTCTTATGAATTCTTACAGGAATCCCACGAAAGCATTGAAGGGATGTTTTTAACCTTTTATCCTGAACTCGTGAAATTCGTCCACTCTATCGTGACAACACAGGAATCCAACCATGTCCGTGAATGAAATTAAACATCCATTAATCCAACATAAGTTGGGACTGATGCGCGCCGATGGTGTATCGAGTAAAGACTTTCGTGAGTTGGCCAGCGAAGTGGGGAATTTGTTGACCTATGAGGCCACGCGAGATTTGACTACCGAACAGGTGGAAATTCAGGGCTGGACCGGTGAGCCCATTACCATACGTAAGATCAAAGGTAAGAAAATCACTGTTGTGCCCATTTTAAGGGCCGGCTTGGGCATGCTCGACGGCGTACTGCGCTTAATCCCCAATGCCAAGATAAGTGTGGTTGGTCTGTATCGAAACGAAGAGACACTGCAACCTGTGGCATACTTCGACAAGGTGGTAAAAGATGTGGAAGAGCGCACAGCGCTGATTGTCGACCCGATGTTAGCCACAGGGGGGACGCTGATCGCCACCATTGACTTGTTAAAACAGAAGGGGTGCCAACACATTATGGGTCTTTTTTTGGTGGCTGCGCCGGAAGGCATTGCCGCCGTTGTAGAGAAGCACCCTGATGTGGACATTTATGTCGCGGCCATCGATGACCACCTCAACGAAAAAGGCTATATTCTGCCCGGATTAGGAGATGCTGGGGATAAAATATTTGGCACTCGATAGGCAAAGCTGACTCAATACAAGCAAATCAGTCCAGCAACTGCTCCAATGAGCACGTCAAAGGGCAAACAAGGCTTTGGGAATAACCATAAAAGGTGTAAGCTCATTTTTATTAGGTGGCTTGTGGATAGCTGATTAAAACAGTAAGAAATTCCTGGTGTGTAAGGCTAAATAAGTTTGATTAAATTGGTCAGGTTTGTTCGGGAAGCGATTCTCAGTCGTTTTTGCGGTAGGTTGATGTATGTCAGCATGCTGGCAATGGCTATGACCGCGCAAGCCGCGCCATTAATATCAGAACCCAAGTTTATACAACTGTCCACCGCTCAGGGCCTGTCACAAGATACCATCAACGATTTGCTGATCGATAGATACGGCTTTCTTTGGGTCGCGACAACATCGGGTTTGAATCGCTTCGATGGTTATCGTGTTTCCCAATTTGATCGTACCGACCTACAACTTTCCGATATGTCAGTGCAAAAGTTGTATGAGGATGAGCTGGGAAATATTTGGGTAGCATCCACTCGCTCAGGTCTGTTTCACATCAATACGCAGCAAAACGCTGTAAAGTTAGTCGATTCGTTTAAGCCTGATGAAGCGGAAAAATGGTCCGATAGACTCGTCAGTATTGCGCCCCTGTCCGAAGGTAAATTGTTAGTCACTTCTGCGCGACAAGTGGTCTCTGTTGATATTCGTACTTTTGAAATCGAACTGATCTACCAAATTCCAGAGGCAGAACAAAAGGATTTTCGCATCAGTGAATCGATGCTGATCGAAGAGTATCTCATCTTATCCAGTCAAAATAAGCTTTCTCTCCTAGACTTACGATCTGGTGCTCGTCATACCCAAAAGTTGGGCAGTGACGAACTGCCTTCTACGGTCCGAAGTCTGTTGCAAGATCCCGCGGGTAAAATTTGGATTGCCACCGAACAAGGTATGTATCAAGGCACGCTAGAAGATATCGCCGCCAATCGTTTAAGCCATTCCCTGGGCAACTTGAAAATCAAAGATCTGTTCTATCAGGGGTCAGGAGGACTTTTTTTAGCCACCGATCAGGGGTTGTTTAGTTACAGTGGGGATGGCATCCAGTTACAACATTTTTTCCGTCCGACTGACAGTCGCTATTATTTATCGTCCGATGACATTTTGTGTATAGAGCGAGATCAAAGCGGTAACCTTTGGTTGGGAACGCGCTTTGACGGCGCATTATATTGGTCAACCCAAAGTGTCAAATTTGAAAATGTTCGTCGCAATGGCTCAGATGATGTGCAGTTAAGCAACAACAGCATTACCAGCTTCACCCAGACCGATAGTGAAGGATTGTGGGTTGGCACCAAGAATGGCCTTAATTTGTTTGATCTCATGGAACACGAGATAGTTGGCTCTTGGTTGACGGAAAACGCCGTAGGCATCAATAAATCCCACATCCGTCACCTCGCGCCTTGGGGTGATTTGGTTATCGCCAATACAGCAAAGGGTATTGTCCAGTTTGACAAAAAGACCTTGAAGCATTCGCCTTTGCCGGCAAAAAATAATATCGATGGTGACATTCTACACAACCGTGTAAAAAGTATGATCTCCGGCCCGATGGACAGTTTATGGCTGTCTAACGCTGATGGCTTCTACCAATATCACTTGCCTACTCAGCAGTTGACCAAGCTAAATTTTTTAAACGACACCGTTTCTGCCAGCAGGGCGTATGGCTTTATTGGTTCGAATTTGTTGCACCCCAATGTTCTGTGGATCAGCGATCAAGAGCAGGTCTGGGCTTATAACGTCGAAACCCAAACCGTGCAAAATGTCCATAAGTTGAATCGAACCAGTGTCGGTGAGCAGGTGTATCCAGAAAGTGTGCTGCAAGATGATTCAAATAATCTGTGGATCGCTTATCCCGGCGCAGGTGTCGTTGGTTTGGACGCTACAACATACACCGAAAAGTACTATTACTCTAAGAAAGACATCTTGCCGAGCAACATGATTTATGGCTTGTATCAAGATAAGGCCCATTCGATTTGGATGAGTTCCCACGCAGGATTGCTCAAATTTGATAGTGTTGGCCCATTTGTACAACAATATGGCATTCCCCAAGGGTTGGATGGCAAAGAGTTTAATGCGCTGGCACACTTGGTCATGCTTGATGACAAGTTGGTTTATGGCTCGCAAAAAGGCTTTACCATTATTGATCCCCAAGATTTTAAAGCGCTTAGTGGCAAGCTGCCTAAGGTAACCATCACTTCGGTTGATTTGGCTTCCCGTGAATTGTCGATGCCTTTGCAAAATCTTTCTGGCCAAAAAATTGTTTTACGCCATTTTGATAGCGGCTTGACGATTGAATTTTCCACTTTGTCATTTGAACACCAAGCTTCAACCCAGTATCGCTATCGGCTGGAGGGCGCGAGCAACTACGAATATCCCCCCACTACGGATTCACAGGTTACCTTCCCGAAATTAGATCCTGGAAACTACACATTTAGCGCGGTGGCATTTGACCCCATTAGCGGCCTAGAGAGCGAACCGGCCACTGTGGACATTGTCGTGCATTACGCTTGGTGGTCATCGCCATTGGCCTATGGCATGTATATTTTCGTGTTTGTTTCGATTTCCATGTTGTGGTGGTACAGACGGGATATTCAAAACAAGAAGGTCTTATTGGCCCATGCTGAAGCGTTAGAGAGTAAAAACCGTCTGTCTTTAGCACTGACTGCCAGCAATAGTAATGTGTGGGAATGGCGCGCCAGTACCAATACGATTTTTGCTCCTCGAATTAGCGATGAATTGGGTTACCAACATCATGGAACAGAGCTAGATTTTGAGAAACATCTGGAATTGATACACCGTGATGATCGCCATCTATATGAAGTTAATTGGAACGATTTCATTAAAAACCCAGAAGTGGCGCTAGACATCACTTATCGTATGCGCAGTCGGGCTGGCAGCTATGTTTGGTATCGTGATGTTGGCAGTCGGGTTGGCGATATCGGCCTTTCAGATGACCTAGTGGTGGCCGGAACCTATAGTAACATAACTGAAAGCGTCGCAGATCGGGAAAAAGTTCGCCTCTTCGGTGAAGCCTTCAAGCATACCCGAGATTGGGTGGTAATTTTTACCAAAGACATGCGCGCAGTGGCGGCCAATGCAGCTTTTATTGATGCCTTTGGGATCGATGAGTCACAGAATTTAGACGGTCAGCTTAAACAGATTTTTGAGCTAAACCCAGAGTATCCCCCGAAATTCTGGCGCAAACTCGCTGATTTATCTACTTTGGGTCATTGGAAGGGAGAGGATCAGCTTACTATTGGAAAAGGTCGTGTCTGCAACGTACTGATAAACATGAATGCCATAGCCAGTATGCGGGCTCAAGGGGATGTCGATTACTATTTGGTAATTATGTCAGACATCAGCGATCAAAAAGACGCTGAAAACGAACTTCGACGTTTGGCAAACTACGACAGCCTCACCGATTTGCCCAATCGAACTCTACTGTTAGATCGCATCAATCATGGCATAGATCACGCTGATCGTCACGGCAGTCGTATGGGGCTTTTCTTTATCGATCTTGACCGCTTTAAGCAAGTTAATGATAGCCTCGGTCACAAAGCGGGCGATCAACTTCTGCAAATTGTCGCCCAACGACTGACCAATTTATTGCGCAAAGACGATACGGTTGCCCGTCTTGGCGGAGACGAATTTGTGGTAATGGTCGAGGAAGTGAAAGATCCTGATCGCTTGAGTACTCTGGCGAAAGAATTGATCGACCTCCTTGAAGCACCCATTCAACTGGGTAATCAAACTGTCAGCGTTTCATCCAGTATTGGCATTGCGATTTATCCCGGTGATGCGAAAAACGCCGAAGAATTGCTGCGAAATGCTGATTTGGCAATGTACCACGCGAAAGAGCAGGGCCGCAGTAACTTCCAGTACTTTACTCAGCACATGAACCAGAAAGCCCAACAACGATTGTTGTTGGAAAATCGAATTAAAAAGGCACATCAGCTCAAAGGCTTTATTAACTATTATCAGCCCATTGTGAATATCAATACCGGGAAAGTTGAAGGGTTCGAGTTGCTGATGCGCTGGCCAGATAAAAAAGGCATGGTGCCACCGGATCAATTTATCCCGATAGCAGAAGAGTTAGGACTTATCGAAAATATGACCTGGGACGCGTTGGAACGGGCCATGCCGGTACTGAGTGAATGGCAGAATTATGGGCGTGAGATTTATTTGTCGGTGAATCTGTCAGCCCGTCACTTTGAACGGCAAATATCTATCGAGCATATTGTGTTGTTGCTCGAGCAGTACAATCTGCCAGTTTCTAGTGTCCGCTTTGAAATTACCGAAAGTGCCTTGATGCGTGATTACGAGCGAGCGTTGGAATACATGGAGTCAATGCAACAACAAGGCTTTGTAATTGCGCTAGACGATTTTGGCACCGGATATTCGTCACTGAAGTACCTTAAAGAATTCCCCATTCAGGTACTGAAAGTGGATAAAAGCTTTGTAGATGACATCGGTAAGAATAAGAGCAACGAAGCTTTAGTGCTGACCACCTTACGTATGGCAGAGAGTCTAGGCATGTACTGCATTGCCGAAGGGATAGAAGAAGCGCAACAAATTGAGTTTTTCAAACTCCATGGTTGCACTTATTTGCAAGGCTATTACTACTCTAAACCGGTTCCAGAAACGGACACCGCCGCGTTGATAGAATACAGTTGGTTAGCAAAAGGAGACTAACGCTCCCCTCTTGCTCTTATTCTGACCTTTTTCTTAAAACAAACGATTGATATGTTCGGCAAAGGCTTGTGCTTTCATAAAGCCAGTGACCCGAGCTGAATCCAACTCATTACCCTGAACGTCAAAAAACATAATGGTGGGTAAGCCAAGCACACCAAAATGATTTTGGAACTCCAGATTGGTGGTGGTGGGGTCGGTGAGATCAATCTGCATCAATACTGTTCCTTCGAGCGCCTTAACTACCATAGGATCAGGGAAGGTGTACTTTTCAAACTCTTTACAGGCGACACACCAATCAGCATAAAGGTCGACCATTACCGTTTTACCCTGCGCGTTTGCATCTGCCAACTTGGTTTTAAAATCGGCTAGGTCTTTGACCCGCATGAATTCTGGGTGGGCCAGGCTTTGTTCGGCGTTATTGGCTTGCATGTGGCTTGGGAAGAGCTGCTGATAGCCATACAGTGCACTGACAAACAACCCTAAGAAGATGATCAGAGTACGCACACCTTTGAAAAATGTCGCGGCGCTGTTTTGATTCATCACATAAAAATAACTGAAAGCAGCCAGTCCCAGCGCCGACCAGGCAAGGTCGGTATAAATGGATACCACCATGCGTTCAACAAAGGTTAACGCTACAACCAACATCATAAAGCCGAAAGTGACTTTCACGATGTTCATCCAGTTTCCTGCTTTTGGCAGCAATTTTCCGCCGGTTACACCGAACAGGATCAGTGGGATGCCCATTCCGAGACTCAGGGCATAGAGTGCGGTAAAACCAAAGACCAAGTCGCCGCTTTGGGCAATCACTAACAGGATGGCCGTCAACGGAGCCGTAGTGCAAGGCGAGGCCACAAGACCGGAGATCGCGCCCATCAAAAACACCCCAAAGTAGCTGCCGCCTTTTTGTTTGTTACTCAGATTATTGAGCTTTTCTTGCCACGCAGAAGGCAATTGCAGTTCATAGGCACCGAACATCACCAGCGCCAGCGCTACGAAGATGACAATCAAAGCGCCCAATAAATAGGGGTGTTGCAGTGCCGCAGAAAATTGCACGCCCGCCGAAGCGATCACCAAGCCCAATAGAGAATAGGTAATGGCCATGCCTTGTACATAAACAAACGACAAACTAAATGCCTTTGCAGGCTGGATGGACTTACCTTGGCCAATGACGATGCCCGACAAAATGGGATACATTGGAAACACGCAAGGGGTAAAGGCTAGACCCATACCTATGGCGACAAAAATCAGCAGCTTGATGATCAATGCATCTTCACCGCTGAGCAGTTCTGCCAATTCAAATTGTTCTGACTTTACACCCGTAGCACTAGAGGATTCGGGACTTTCTTGCGCCCCCTGCTGCTGTTGAGCGTTGCCTGCGACTTCATCAAGATAGACGACGTTAATGGTCGGCGGATAACAAAGTCCGGCCTCAGCACAGCCTTGATACTGAAGTTTTACCACTGCGTCCTTTTTCGCCCAAATAACCGGGTAGCGGATATCGACGCGATGATAATAGACTTCCTGGGGCTCGTCGAAAAACTCATCTTCTTTCATTTTTCCTTTTGGGAAGATGGGGTCGCCTAATTGAGCGTCTTTGACGACTGTCTTGAATTGATTTTTGTACAGATAATATTCGTCAGCTATGTCGAAACTTAAGATTAACTCACCATTTTGCTGATCAAACTGAAACTGGAAGGCCTGTTCTATAGGTAAAAATTCTTGTTGATCGGCAAATAAATCCGCAAAGGGGTCTTGGCTTTGGGCTTTGCATGCCCAGGGAAACGCCAAAAGCATCAGCAAGGCAAACAACACAAGGTTTTTATACTTCATTACAGACTCTTTCTCATCCATTCTAAATACGATTGACTGGCCGACACATTATCAAGGACCACAAATTGAGGCACATCATAAGGATGTATGCTTAACAGTTTCTTAAACACAGCTTCTATGAGTGTTTGGCGAGTTTTGATCACAACTTGGTATTCCTGATCACTTTGGGTTTCATCTTCCCAAATGTAATACGACTCAATCGGTTGGGAAACTTGCACGCACGCCGCCAATCGCTCATCCAACAAAGCCTTTGCCAAGCGTCTTGCATTTGCTCGGGTAGGGCAAGTGGTTAACACTACAACCAAATCACTCATACTATGGAAACTCTTTTAAACTCAGTGGTCGAAGACCTGTATTCTAAAGGAACTCTTTCATTATTGAGCAATAAATTCTGTCTAACGGGTATGGTTTACAATACGCTTGGAGTGGATCTTACTGAATTCCTTAGGTGAGACTAGCTTGTAAAGCCGGTGGTTGCCCCCATCTGTGTTAAAAAGAGGAGACGTCGTGTTCGCCAAACTATTTATTATTTTTGCCATTCTTCCCATTATCGAAATCATGGTTTTGGTTAACGTAACTCAGGAAATTGGTGGATGGAATACCTTTTTTCTGGTCCTTGTCACTGCGTTTATCGGTGCCTATTTAGTTCGACACCAAGGAATTGCAACCTTGACTGCCGCTCAGCAAAAAATGCAAAGCGGCGCGGTGCCAGAGCAAGAAATGGCTGAAGGGGTGTTGTTGTTGATTGCTGGTGTGTTATTGGTAACCCCCGGCTTTATTACCGACGGATTGGGCTTTCTGTTGAGTCTACCGATGACCCGTCCTTACATTGCTAAGCAACTATTGTCACGGGTTGCGGTTAAGGTAAGCAGTCAAGGGGGGGCTCATTTTCATCAACAGCAGTGGCAAGCCAAGTGGCAGTCACCACCGAGTCAGGATGACGATGTCATTGAGGGAGAATATGAAACCAAATCTGACCCAAAGGACCGAATAGGCGGTCCAAAAGAGTAGTCACGATAGGCAAGATCCTACCGAAATAAGTGCAATCCAGCAGTGCGATACTCTTACTCGCAAAAGGTCAGAAGGACCCGAGGGTTTGGGGCCTTCTGCTGGTTTAACTCTACTGATTGCTCAAACGTTTGCCGAAAGATATTGCGTAGGCAGGGCTGCGCATTCTTAGCACCGGGTCGTCGCTCGATGCAAACCCTTGGGACACCACATTAGGGTCAAAGTTAATCGGTGTACACGCATCCCCTCCCGCCTCAGTCAGGGTGATTTTGCCCAAAGACACAACGGGGCGCTCAGCGGGCCACTGTTGCGATGGGTCGATATCACTATCTTGTTCCTCACCTATCACCGCTTGTAAGGTGAAGCTTACTTTACCCTGTTCTACTTGGCCTTGCAGAGTCGAGGCTAAAAACTGCTCAGGCTTTTGTGCTGCTTCTTCTTTGCTGAGGGTTTCGACACCCAAATCGGGAACCAGATGCCAACGGAACTTGGTTTTTTGCCCATCTTTGTCACTGAAGAAAAACGTGTGGATCCCAAAAAATTCCGTATTAGCGTAAGACGCTGCGGTTTGGGCTTGTTGTTGCCACGCCGCGTGAGCCTGCACACTGGGATGTTGCTGAATGTATTTTAAGGTTGCTTGTGGATCCCGCTTGCCGTTTTCATCGGGCAGTAAGGTCGACAAGAACCCATGAAAGGTCTCTACATCTTTCCCAGCAAAAACGGGGAAGTTGTTGCCAGTGAAATTGTGCAAACTGCCGTCAGACAGCTTAATCTGAATTCCCGCTCCACGGGTTCCCGGTGCCCGTTCGTCAGAATTGGGATTGCCGCCACCAACAGAAAATCGCAGAGTGACTGGTAAATTTCCCTGCGTCAGCAATTTCGCACCCGCAAAATGCTCTGATGCCGCGGGTTCAAATTGCCCTTGGGCACACACGCCATTGGCGTGGGCTTTGCGATGGCCTGCAAAACTGCCACCCAGCTTTTCAAAAATCTCAATCATGTCACTGGCTTGGACAGTTTGTTGAGCTTCGACTGTGGCACTTAGCCCTAGAGTCAAACCCAGTGTCAACGAGAGGAGTGTAACTTTCATAGTAAGCTTCCTTTAATTTAGTTTATCGCTATCGTGACAATGAATACGCGTGTTAGTTGATTTTGGCCTTCACTCCACCAGTCAGTGCGATGCGCATGGCTTCTTCCACTCCGATGTCGAGTTTGGTGAGTTGATTTCGATTTACATAAAGGGTGTAACCACCAATCTGATAACTCAGTGGTATGTAAACGCCAACTTTCTCTTCATCATTAAATAATTCGGTACCTATCTGGTCGGCGGTGACAAATCCAATGAGGTGCATATCCGGTTTAATCTCGATGCTGACCACGGCTTTTCGGTTCTCACGGTCGCTAATTTTAAATACCGTTAAGGTGTCGCGAATTGCGCCGAAAACCGATTTTACCAACGGTATTTTTTCTATCTGTCGATTTAACGTGCCAATTAGCCATTGCACAAAGAAGAGATTGACCAACAAGCCAAGGGCAATAATGAGTATGCAGGCCGTTAGGATCCCCATACCGGGAAAGTAATATTGCGCCGGTACGTATGGGGTGAGCAGAGATTCTGCGCCCGACATAAACCAATATATAAAATACAGAGTTAACGACAGCGGCAGCACCGCCGCTAAGCCTTGAAACGAAAGGGATACGATTTTTCTCATTGCCATTCACGAAGCCAGTCAGATGCGCCTATAATGACAGGGGCAATGAGCCTTTAGCAAACTCTTTATAGGAATGACATGAAAGCAGGAGCCTGCCATATTCTGGTCAAAACAGAACAACAAGCCCAAAGCCTAAAAGAGCAGTTGGCCAAGGGCGCTAATTTCCAACAATTGGCAAAAAAGCATTCTTTGTGCCCATCGGGTAAAAGGGGAGGCGATTTGGGTGAAATCCGTCCTGGTCAAATGGTAAAAGCATTTGAAAATGTGGTGTTTAAACGCCCCTTGCTCACCGTTCACGGCCCAATCAAAACCCGCTTCGGATACCACTTGATCAAGGTGCTGTATCGCAACTAACCGCGTATTTTGCTGCTATTGCTGCAAAAAACACTTTTTTTTCATTTTTTTTCCATTTTAGCCTTGAGTTCTATATGGCTATCCCCATCTTTGCTGCCAGACAAATTTTAATGGCCAACTGCGTAAGTGGTTGATCGACAGACTTCCCGAAGGTTCGGGGTTTTAAATCTACTATTGGAATTTTCAGGAGAAATGAAAATGGCAATCCGTCCTTTACACGATCGCGTTATCGTTAAACGCCAAGAAATAGAAAGCAAATCGGCTGGTGGTATCGTTCTGACCGGTTCTGCTGCGGAAAAATCAACGCGCGGCGAAATCGTTGCCGTTGGTAATGGCCGCCTTCTGGACAATGGCGAAGTAAAAGCACTTGACGTAAAAGTCGGCGATATCGTGATCTTCAACGATGGTTATGGCGTGAAAACAGAAAAGCTCGACGGCGAAGAAGTGCTGATCATGAGCGAAAGCGACATTCTTGCAGTCGTAGAATAACCGCCACATTCATTGAAAAAAATTTAAAGAGGAAATAATCATGGCAGCTAAAGAAGTACGTTTTTCTGATGACGCTCGCACCAAAATGTTGGCGGGTGTCAATATCCTAGCCAACGCGGTTAAAGTGACTTTGGGTCCAAAAGGCCGCAACGTAGTTTTGGAAAAATCTTTCGGTGCGCCCACCATCACTAAAGACGGTGTATCGGTAGCCAAAGAAATCGAACTGGAAGACAAGTTCGAAAACATGGGCGCTCAAATGGTCAAAGAAGTGGCGTCCAAAGCTAACGACGAAGCTGGTGACGGTACGACTACAGCAACCGTTTTGGCTCAGGCCATCGTCACTGAAGGTTTGAAATCCGTTGCAGCGGGCATGAACCCAATGGATTTGAAGCGCGGCATCGACAAAGCAGTCAGTGCTGCTGTTGAAGAATTGAAAGCTCTTTCTGTTGATTGTGCTGACAGCAAAGCTATCGCGCAGGTTGGTACCATCTCTGCGAACTCTGACTCAGAAGTCGGTCAGTTGATTGCTGACGCTATGGATCGTGTAGGTAAAGAAGGCGTGATCACGGTAGAAGAAGGTCAGGCTCTGCAAAACGAGTTGGAAGTGGTTGAAGGTATGCAGTTTGACCGCGGTTATCTGTCTCCTTACTTCATCAACAACCAAGAAAATGGCACCGTTGAATTGGACAGCCCTTACATCCTTTTGGTTGATAAGAAAGTATCCAACATCCGTGAATTGCTGCCTACATTGGAAGCCGTTGCTAAAGCCTCTAAGCCTTTGCTATTGATTGCTGAAGACGTAGAAGGCGAAGCGTTGGCCACTTTGGTTGTGAACAACATGCGCGGTATCGTTAAAGTAGCTGCGGTTAAGGCTCCTGGTTTCGGTGACCGTCGTAAAGCCATGTTGCAAGACATCGCCACTTTGACTGGTGCAACGGTAATCTCTGAAGAGATTGGTTTGGAGCTGGAAAAAGTTCAGTTGGAAGACCTAGGTACTGCGAAGCGCGTTGTTATCAGCAAAGACAACACCACTGTGGTTGACGGTGCAGGTGAGCAAGCCGCTATCGAAGGTCGTTGCAACCAAATCCGTGCACAAATCGAAGAATCTTCTTCTGACTACGACAAAGAAAAACTGCAAGAGCGTTTGGCTAAATTGGCTGGTGGTGTTGCAGTAATCAAAGTAGGTGCTGCGACCGAAGTTGAAATGAAAGAGAAGAAAGCCCGCGTAGAAGATGCATTGCATGCAACTCGCGCCGCGGTTGAAGAAGGTGTGGTTCCTGGAGGCGGTGTTGCCTTGGTACGTGTTGCTGCGAAATTGGCAGACATGACTGGCGACAACGAAGACCAGACACACGGCATCAAATTGGCACTACGTGCAATGGAAGCGCCTCTGCGTCAAATCTCTGCTAACGCAGGTGCAGAAGCCTCTGTCGTGACTAACGCAGTGAAAAACGGCGAAGGTAACTATGGTTACAACGCTGGCAACGACACTTACGGCGACATGCTAGAAATGGGTATCTTGGATCCAACTAAGGTGACTCGCTCAGCATTGCAATTTGCAGCGTCTATCGCCAGCTTGATGATCACCACAGAAGCGATGATCGCTGATGCGCCTAAAGATGAAGGCGGAATGCCTGATATGGGCGGCATGGGTGGCATGGGCGGAATGGGCGGCATGATGTAATCTGCCATTTGCCAAAAGAGTAACCACTCAAAACCCACAAACTGCAAAGTTTGTGGGTTTTTTCTTTTTAAGTCTAGCAATCTGCTAGTCGAGGCAAGATTCAACAATACCGAATCTCAACTCATTTTTTACCAGAGTCGCAGACGAAGCCGAAAACTATATTTTACCGCGAGCGATTAGTTATTGGCCTAAGAAATCCTCTAAAAACCAAGCTGAAAATTCGTGTCTTCCTAATAATGCACTTTTTGAATAGACGCTGGATGCTTGCTGTCTAATGGTCACTTCTTTGGTTTTTCTTACGCTGGCAATTTCTTTTAAGCTCAGTCCTTTCAACAAGAGCCAAGCAACTTGCTGTTCGCTGGCACTCAACCCCCAAGCTTCGAATTGCTCTTTGATGACGGCGCTGTAGTGTTTCCGTTCTTCGCTTATTTTGCTGTTAAGAGCGGTCACCTGGCTGTTTGCCTTAGCCAAATTTGCTGCCAGCTCTTTTAACTCATGGTTTTTCTTGCGCATGTGCAGAATCAAGAGCCCAGCTCCAAAGGCTGATAACAGCATAAGGGCAGCTTCTTGGGCGATATGCCACAATGGCATGCCCAATCCCCGGTCGACAAATACGTCCAATCCATTTAGTAGCATCACCAAAATTAAAATGCCGGTTACGATGATATTCCTCAAAAACGGATCTCCTTTTGCAAACTAAATGACCAATTGCTGCGGTTTAGCACATATGTACGACGCCTTATCATACATATGTTCGTTGTAGTATGGGTAGTTTTACTACAACCTTTGCCGAGTATTTTCTTTGGTGAGAAATCTGTGTCCTTAATTCGTCTTAAATTTGTTCTGTTGTTTTTGTTCAGTACTTGTGTGCAGGCACAGTCGAGTGAGCGACACGAATTGACCCTACATGATAGTTTGGCCGCTGCATTGGAAAAGCATTCATTTGACGCTTTTCTAAATGCACAACAAATGGATTCAAAACGCTCCTATTTTGACTGGCTTGATGGTGCTCCGTCAGTGTCGGTTTCCCACTACGATAGTCAAGACAGAATGGGCTCCAATGAGAGTGAGATATCGCTAAATTTGCCGATTAAGTCTGCACTTCTTAAACAGTCTGAAGACAATCTAAACAATAACTTGCAGTTGTTGAGAGCCAACTCACAACAAAAATATCAGCTGTATCTCTCAGGGCTTATTCGCCAACTTGTTTGGGAAATCCAGGTTGAGAAAACCTATGCCTCTTCTGCTGAAGACAAAAGTCAGGCCATGGCAGAGCTTTCTGAGCGCTATCAGATGATGGCGGGAGCCGCTGCTATCCCGGAATACATAGCGTTGATCATTAAAAAAGAGCTTAACGACTTAAACCTGAGTCTGCTTCAACATCAACAAAAACTGGCTAGTCTGCAAGACCGATATACAAGATTAACGGGTCTGAAGGTGCTTCCAACGATCATTGAGGAAGCCATGATCACACCCGGTGAAATCAAAATCGAACGGCATCCCGATATTATTTTGGCCGAGGCAGAATACCAGCATGGGTTACAGCAGTTGCTGGCCCAGAGCAATCAGGCGGCACCATGGAATGTGCAAGTTTCAGGGCGGCGCATAAAAAATGCGGATCTGACTGAAAACCAAATTGGCATCGGCTTAGAGATACCCATTGGGGTGGGCAACAGACTCACCCCGTCCCAGCGTAGCGAATACCAAAAGTTACAGGCTCAATACCAACTTTCAGTGGGCAAACAGATCTTGTCTTTGCGAGAATCAGTCGCTGACAGATTTCAAGAGTACCACCACTTAACGCAAAAGCAGCGCCTGCTGGATGAAGGCAGCGCTACCTTGCAACAACTCAGGGCGGAACTGCAAAAATTGCGTGATGCTAACGCAATAAACCATGAATTCGTTATCCGCACCTTACTCGATAGTTTCGATTCCGCTTTACAGATAGAGGTAAATCGTCTCTTCATTCAACGACAAAAATCCTTACTTAGACAAGCCGCAGGAATCGTATTATGAAATTAGCAGCACTTTTCACTCTAATAGTGACGTCCGTTTGTCTTTGCGTCTCGGCACAAGAAAATTCAGTCGAACAGGATGCGCTTGGAGAGCTAGCACTGCAGACTCAACCAATAGTGACCGTACAGCGATTTTTCGGTCCCGAATTGACCGCCAAAGTGATGGCTCTACCGGGCCAATCATACGTCCTAAAATCACCCATTAACATTCAGCAAATTCGCTTTTTAGTCGGCGCCGGACAAAGATTGCAACAAGGTCAGGCGTTTGCGGTAATCCAAGGTCCAGAAGTTCATCATTTCTACTCAGCCTACAAGACTAAACAAGTACTTCATGAGCAAGAGCATGCCCTTTATCAAAACCAAAAAAGTCTCTATCAGAAAAAGGCCATCAGTGAGCAAACTTGGTTGGATGTGAGCAATCGCTATCAGCAAAGTAAGCTTGCATTGGACGAAATGAAGCACTTTTTTGAGTTGGTGGTATCGGTGGATGATGAACATGATGCATTGACTTTAGCGGCACCAATCGAAAGCATCATCCAATACAGCATTGGCGAATCACTTAACACCGATAGCCTGATAGCCTCATTTATCCCGTTTACAGCGCTGAGGCTAAAGGTGAATCTGCCAATTGCCCGTCATCTTACTCCAGCTTCGGTGAAGGTTGGCTCGTGCACTTTGGATATTGATTTTATTGAGAATGCCAACTCAGGATTCTTTGAAACGGCCTGGACCCAAGCTATACCCCAAGAATGCCATCTTACAACCGGGCAAATGCTGAGTGCACAACCTCAATACAGCACTCGAGCATACCAAGTTGCCCAGTCAGCGGTGTTTAATTTGCAGGGTGAAAATCATATCTTCATAAAGCGCCCCGAAGGATATCTAGCCACACCGGTAAGCTTGTTAACGTCACTCAACAATGACTACATTTTAATCGCCGAAGACTCATTAGACGGTAAGGAAGTGCTGATTTCTTCGGTGAGTGCCGTTCAAGGCATACTCCAAGGGTTGGGTCTATAACATGCTAAGTAGCGTCATACGGTTTTCACTGATACAGCGTATATTTATTCTAATTGTTGCGCTTTTTCTTATGTTGGCAGGGGCTTCAGCTTGGTTCTCTCTACCCATAGATGCATTTCCCGACATATCTCCCACTCAAGTTAAAGTCATTCTAAAAGCGCCAGGTATGACCGCCGAAGAAATTGAAGCACAGGTCACTTTGCCAATAGAGACCGAGTTGTTGGGGATCCCCAATCAAGAAATACTGCGCTCAACGACGAAATACGCAATAACGGATATCACTCTGGACTTTAAAGAGGGAACAGATATCTATTGGGCCCGTCAACAAGTATCAGAACGACTTGCTAATGTGCTTCCCAGCCTCCCCAAAGGGCTCGAAGGGGGTGTTGCACCAATGAGTACTCCATTGAGCGAAATGTTCATGTTCACGGTTGAAAATCCGTCTTTGAGTTTGATTGAGCGCAGACAATTGTTGGAATGGGAAATTCGCCCCTTATTAAGAAGCATTAATGGGGTCGCGGATGTCAATATTTTAGGCGGGTTTGCCAAAACGTACCAAATCAGCCCTGATCACACTAAATTGGCCAGTATTGGGATGACACTTAACTCGCTCAGTGAGGTGATTCAAGACAACAATCAAAACGGCAGTATTGGACGGCTTAACATTGGCAATGACACACTGATTGTGCGCTCCGAAGGCCGTATCGAAAACCTCTCGGCGTTAAAACAATTGGTCATTGCCAATCACAACGATACTGTGGTGCGTTTGCAGGATGTAGCCAAAGTCGAAGTGGGTCATCTCACTCGATACGGATCGGTGACACGCAATGGAGTCGAAACTACTGAAGCCATAGTGATCGCCCTCAAGGACGCGAACACTGCTCAAGTCATTGAAAATGTGACGGAAAAGCTGGCGTCGCTGGAAAGTACTTTACCTAAAGGAACGCAAATCAATGTGTTCTATAATCGCAAGAATCTAATTGATACCGCCATTGGAACCATTGAAGAAGCTCTTATCATCGCAGTGGTGCTTGTCATCGTATTGCTGTCATTGTTTCTCGGTAACGTTCGCGCGGCGATAGTGGTTTCGCTGGTTTTGCCCTTGTCAGCGTTGTCGACCTTTGTTTTGATGAATTATTTCGGCATGTCAGCCAATTTGATGAGTCTAGGTGGATTAGTCATTGCTATAGGCATGTTGGTGGATGCGTCTGTGGTGGTGGTCGAAAATACCGTAAACAGTTTAAAAAACAACGCGGCATTGCCCAAACTACACCTAGTCTTTCGATCGAGTAAAGAAGTCGCGGTACCGGTAGTATCGGGCACGATCATCGTAATCATTGTCTTTTCTCCATTGTTAACGCTCACTGGTTTAGAGGGCAAATTGTTCCAACCGGTAGCGGTAACTATTGTTTTTGCCATGGTCTCTGCGTTGATCTTATCTTTAACGGTCATTCCCGCATTGGCATCAATGCTTTTGAAAGCGGAAACCATTCAGCAACCGCGCTTTGTCGGCTTTCTGCAAAACCAATATGCATTGGCACTCAATCATACGGTTAAAAAACCATTGCCGGTGATCGGGGTAACTCTCGCCGTCCTGGTTGCAAGTGGATTGATGTATACCCTATTGGGCAAGACGTTTATGCCGGTTTTGGATGAGGGGGATATCATCGTGCAACTGGAAAAATCGCCCAATATTTCCTTGAGCGCTTCTACCGCTTTGGACATTCAATTGGAACGCGCGCTAATTGCCAAAATTCCAGAGATCAAACAGATTGTCTCCAGAGTGGGTTCAGATGAAATCGGTTTAGACCCAATGAGTTTGAATGAAACTGATGTTTTTATGGAATTGACACCGGTAGAGACCTGGCGATTCAGCAGTAAACAAGAGTTGATAGACGAAATACGTTCTGTATTGGAAGGGTTTCCGGGCATCAATGTTGGGTTTACACAACCCATACAAATGCGCGTCTCAGAGATGCTCACCGGCAGCACCGGTGATGTGTCGATTAAAATATTTGGTAGTGACATTGCGACCCTCGCTCATCTAGCAGATAAGATCAGTGAGCAAACCAGACAACTCAGCGGCAGTGTGGACGTTAATGCTTCGGTCATTGAGGGTGGTGATTTTCTCAACATTCGTTTGAAACCTGAAATTGCCAGTCATTACAAAATGACTGTGGCAGAGCTGTCGACGTACGTGAAATCACAAATTGAAACCTCGACTCTTTCTGCTCTTATAGAAGGCAAAAAGAAAACTCCAATTGTATTTGGTGTGAAGGGGATAGGTTCACTTGAATTGGCAACGATAGCGGATTTGCAGTCTTTGAGAATTCTCATGCCAGACGCGAGCCTGTTGCCATTAAACAGTATTGCCAATGTATCTTTCAAACAAGGGCCAGTATTGATCGAGCGTGAAAATAGCAGTCGCTTTGCGGTTGTAACGAGTAATGTTCAAGGCCGTGATATTGTTGGTTATGTAGATGAATTGAAAGCTGTTTTAGCAGAAAAAGTTGACTTACCTGTCGGTTATACATTGAGTTTCGGTGGTGAGTTTGAGAATCAACAACGAGCAGCCGCCAATCTCATGGTTGTTGTGCCCATTTCGTTGAGTCTAATTGGCATTATTCTGTTTACCACGTTCGGCTCGTTGAGCAAGGCTGGGTTGATTTTGGCGAATATTCCTTTTGCTACAATGGGCGGCATTCTCGCTTTATATCTCAGTGGCGAGTTTTTGTCGGTTCCTGCTTCCGTCGGATTCATAGCGCTTTTGGGTGTGGCCGTGCTCAATGGGGTGGTAATGGTCAGCTATTTCGAGCAAATCAGGTTTACGGTTGAAGATTTGGTTGAGCGTGTGGTTGTTGGTGCCAAGCGGCGGCTCAGACCGGTTCTAATGACGGCTTCTACCGCTATGTTTGGCCTGTTTCCCCTTGCATTTGCAACAGGGCCCGGTGCGGAAATCCAAAAGCCCCTTGCGATTGTGGTGATAGGTGGCTTGTTCAGCTCCACCTTCACAACTCTGTTTTTAATTCCCGTATTCTATATTTGGTTGGAGAAGCGCCGTGACTCAGGCCCAAAATGAACTGTTACTCATTGCTATCGTGCCCAGCGAAGTGAAAGATGACTTGGTCGATGCGTTGATGGAATATGAAAAGTTGTCCGGATTTAGTCTGTCCAAGATACAAGGCTACAGCCGGGCACACAGTCGCTATAGTCTTAGGGAGCAAGTGGAAGGGCATCGAGAGTTTTTTCGCTTCGAGTTACTGCATCAACCATCAGATACTGCCGAGTTGCGGGCGTTACTCGGTAAAGTCAGCGCAATGACCAGCATACGCTATTGGATCTTGCCTCTTGTCGAATCCGGCATCATCTAATCGCCATATTCAGGTGTAAAGCGTCGCAGTTGTCTTTTTTGTCAAACGAGGCGCTTTGCTTGTATCAATATTTCTTGTCTAAAGCATCTATCCACACAAACCATCCTCAAACACGTTAACCGTCAGACTGTATTTCACATCGGCTTCACAACTCCTTGATTAACCTTGTGCACTTTCTCTAACAAGGTGATTTAACTCATGGACAAACACTCTATTCGCACAATGGCTTTTGTGTTATTTCTCGTGACATCCGTAAGTGGTTGCAGTGTCGCTAATTCATTGCGAATGATGCAAATTAATTCAGACGTTGAACCGGTTTTTACCGGCAACACTCGGATTAAATTAGACGCTCTGTATGAGGGTGAGAAGCCTTATGTTTATGCCACCGTGAATGGCGAAAGGTTACTGTTCTTATTGGATACGGGAGCGAGATTTTTAATTTTGATGGATACCCCAAAAGTTAAAAGCATGGAGTTAAATCGAGGTTTTGATTTAGCTTTGAATGGTTGGGGAGAAGAAAAACAAAGTCAAGCATACCAAACGGACATTGCCCGCATCGATTTAGGCGGCGTGTACTTTGATGATATGAAGGCTGCACTGATTCCCGTCTCTCAAAGCCATTACTATCTTCGAGATGACGAGGCCATCTACGATGGAGTTATAGGACACGACATGATGCGCCATTTCACGTGGGAGTTTGATGCCAACGCCAATACTATCTACCTATCGGCCGACGCTTATCAGCCCGAAGAGAATGCTCAAAAACTCGCTATGAGCAGTTTTTTGAACAAAATTTCCGTGCAAGGAAAATTGACATTTAATGACAGGGTTACCGTTGATGAGTCATTTATTATTGATACTGGCAGTCGGCACTACGTCAAACTCAGTGCCGCTTATCCAGAATCAAACGACATCACCATTGATTCAACGCGGGTGCGTGCAGCAGATTTTGGCTTAAGTGGAAAAGTTGAGCACGATCGGGTAACGCTACCTAACTTATCACTGGGTGAAATTGAGATTGAATACGTAAAAGTGAATCTAATTCCTAGCGATGACGAAGACGATTGGTGGGTATTGGGGAACGCGCTAATGAATCAATTTAAAACGGTGATTGATTATCAAAACGACGCATTTTATCTTGTTCCGCAAAAGCCTTTTGTGACAGATTATAATCTCTTGGGGCTAGAACTTCGCAAGATCAGAAGTGGCGACTTTGTCGTTCGCTATGTGTTTCCTTCGCTACCGGCGAGTCAAACAGACATAATGGTTGGAGACATAGTGACTCATGTTAATGGCCGGCCATCATCCTTGCTATCACTGAGTGAGTACAATGACATCGCCTCCATTGCTGGACCACATGAGTTGTGCATTGAGCGGGCCCAGCAGTGTTTTGCTGTTAAAGCCACTGAACTACCAGGTTATTCTATCCGCTAATCCGAAGGAGCGAAGATTTCTTCATATGATCTGCACAATACCGAAAAAACCCGGCAACGCCGGGTTTTTTTCGGTTCAAATCACTTCAATTTTTACTCGCCTTCATCGGCGTCTTTTTTGGGATTGGGTGGAAGTTGTTCTCTTGCTGTTTCTACTAGCTCTTTGTTGCGGGTGCGTGGCATGACGTCTACCTGATGATGCATGGCGACTTTTGCCAAAATATGGGCTGTCACCGGCGCGGTAATCACCAAAAACAAAGTGATGAGTAATTCATTGATACTCACGTAGCCTCTGTGTGAGTAGAAAAACACCATCGATGCGATTAGCAAGCCGCCCAGCCCAAGGGTGGTTGCTTTGGTTGGTGCATGCAAACGAACATAAAGATCGCGAAGTCGCAGCAAACCAATTGAACCCACCAACACAAAAAGGCCACCGATCAGCAACAAAACGCAGATTATCAATTCAACATAAAAATTCATGGTTTGCTCTACTCTATTATGTCGCCACGGAGCAAGTACTTGCCAAAGGCTACGCTACTGACAAATCCCAGCATCGCTATAAGCAAGGCTGCTTCAAAATACAAAGGTGTTCTGTGGTAAATCCCATACAACAGAATCAACGCGATACTGTTGATGTACATGGTATCCAAAGCCAGAATACGGTCGACGATATGGGGGCCGATCATTAAGCGCCACAAATTCAATAGCAATGCGACACTGATCATTGCGGCCACGACGAGAACGGTTACGTCTAACATCCGAACATCTCCTTAACACGAGATTCGTATCGTTGTTTTATCAAATCGATTACCTCTTGCTCATTCTCTGGCATATTCAAAACATGCACATAGAGCCATTTCTGGTCCGCTGAGACTTCTCCACTCACAGTCCCGGGCGTCATAGTGACGGTGCTTGCTAAAACGGTTATGGGTAGAGTATCGGTTAAATCGAGCGGGACTGCGACGAAGCCTGGATTGATTTTGCGCATTGGGCCAACAACCAGTAAGGCGACTTCTAAATTAGCTTTAACAATGTCCATGAGCACCAGCAATATGTAGCTGATTACCTTTAATGGCCTTTGGATGTGAGGTTGTGGGACTCGCAAAGGAGCACATAACAACGGGATAACGATCCCTAAAGCAGCCCCCAACAGGATATGACCGGGACTGACGCTATTGTTGAGCATCAACCACACTATCGCCAGAATCAGGCTGTGCACTGGCATGGGAATGATTTTTGAAATTCGTGTCATCCCTTTACTCCCCCAAGCCCATCAATTGAATGAGATCTGCAACATTGTGCAGTTGGTTTGCTGCCGTATTGGTGTAAGCAATCATATTTTCGCCAAATACGACCATGGCTAAAGATGTTGCCAGCAAGCCAAAGGTGCCACCCAACTGCCAATTTGAGAGTTTAACGTTGTCTGGAGATTCTTTGCTGGACGCATAACGCCAGAACAAGGTTGTTCCGGCACGAGACAACGCGACTATGGTCACCAAGCTGGAAATCAACACGGCAGACCATACCCAAATACGTTCACTAGCACCCTCAACGGCCTGCAGAATCAACAGTTTGCCAAGAAACCCTGACAACGGTGGTAGGCCTGCGATTGCCATTGCGGCGATGAAAAATGCCAGCCCTAACACCGCCTGCTGATTAATTTTCCGGGCTATAACAAAGCGGTCGAAAGCCTTACCCCGCTGTGAGCCTAGCATATCAGCTATTAAAAATAGGGCGGCGGAAATGACGGTACTGTGTATTAGATACAGCAACCCTGCCGACGTGGCTTCAGGGGTTCGTAGTGCAAAGGCAATCAGCAAAGTACCCACCGAAACAATCACTAAGTTGCCAGCAAGGGTTCTGAGATTGGGGCTGGCTAATGCCCCAACAGAACCCAATGCAATAGTCAGTATCGCGATGGGCCAGATCCACGGTTCAATCATATTGGCCAGTGACCCGGCTTCATCACCAAAAATAACGGTGTATACACGGAAGATACAATACACGCCTACCTTGGTCATAATCGCAAACAATGCTGCTACTGGGGCGCTTGCCGCTTCATAGGTTTTGGGTAACCAAAAATGCAACGGTAACATTGCAGCTTTGAGACCGAACACAACCAACAAAAGCGACCCGCCCACTTGCGCGATGATGCTTTGGCTGTCGGATAAGGTCGCGACTCGCAATGACATATCGGCAATATTCAAGGTGCCAGTGGTGCCGTACAAGGTACCCAAAGCAATTAGAAACAGACTCGAACCTATCAAATTGAGGATAACGTAGTGCACATTTGCACCGGTTTTTTGTTTTCCTCCACCATGGATCAGCAGAGTGTAAGATGCGATCAATAATACTTCGAAGAAAACGAACAAGTTGAACAAATCGTTAGTTAAAAAGGCACCATAGATTCCCAGCAACTGGAACTGCACCAGCGGATGGAAGTATTTCCCTTCTCGGTCAGTGCCACCAAAGGAATACAATGTAATGGCTAGCCCCAGTAAACTCGTCAACCCTACCAATAAGGCGGCTAATAAATCGGCATAAAGAATGATGCCAAAGGGCGCTTGCCAGTCGCCAACCGCATACATCAGCGGACCCTGTTGGCTCACTGTCAGAATCAAATAGCCGGCACATACCAACTGTACCAGCAGTAACAATAGAGTTGCCACTCTGCGGTACTGATATCTCTCAGCGCCGGTGAAAGGCGGGATTAACATCAAAAGACCGCCCAATAGAGGGATCAAGATGGGCAAAATAGGCAGATGCTGCATCATAGTTTGCTCTTCGTCGGTTTGATGAACTTATCCATATCGGGTGGATCTCTTCCGTCCACCAAATCATTCCCTAGGTCAGCTCGAGCTCGAATAGCCAAAATCACCACGAAGGCGACCATCGCAAAACCAATTACGATTGCAGTAAGCACCAGGGCTTGTGGTAGAGGGTCGGCGTAGTCTTCAGACATACCCAAGATAGCGGCGCCGTTGAGATTTAAACGGCCACTGGAAAACAAGAATAGGTTGACGGCATAAGACAGCATGGTGAGGCCTACGACCACAGAAAATGTCCGTCCCCGTAAGCATAGAAAAATGCCACAAAAGGTCATCACGCCGACACAAATTACGTATAAAGTTTCCATTATTCCTCCGCGGTCGGGCGGTGAACAGAAGTGAGCTTACCGAGATTGGCCAAAATCAGCAATGTCGCCCCTACTACTGTTAAATAAACGCCTAAATCAAAGATTAACGCACTGGCGAGTTCGATTTCACCGATGACTGGAATGTCAAAATAGTCGAACCAGGTGGTCATGAAGGGGCGACCGAAGAACCAGCTTCCAATGCCCGTAAATGCGGCAATCAATACACCCCAAGCAATCAAAGACTGATAATTGACCTTCAATCGAGGTTTTATCCAGTCTACACCGTGGGCAATGTATTGTTGAATGAGTGCTACGGACGTTATCAAGCCTGCGATAAAGCCACCGCCTGGCATGTTGTGACCCCGTAAAAAGATATAAAAAGACACCAGCAATGCCAAAGGCAAAAGGCTTTGAGAGATCATAGCCAGAATGGGTGGATGACGATCTTCCGACCAGGCTAAGCCATTTTCATTAGCGGTTGGCATCGCCAATCGAACTCCGGCAAGTAATTTAAAAATACCAAAGGCGGCAATCCCCAACACCAGTATTTCACCTAAGGTGTCTAAGCCACGGAAATCGACCAGAATGACGTTCACCGCATTGGTGCCACCACCGCCGGTTTTGCTGTTGGCAATGTAAAAGTCGGAGATACTGTCTAGCGGTTGGGTGATAAAGGCGTAGTTAATGGTGGCAACTAGTCCGCCCACAATGGCGGCAATGCCCAAGTCTCGCACGATCCGAGTTGGCGACGATTCCGCGGGTGTCTTTTGCGGAAGGAAATACAATGCGAGCATCAATAGGATCACCGTTACAACTTCAACAGCCAGTTGAGTCAGAGCTAAATCTGGCGCGGAGAACCGCGCAAAGGCAATCGACACTATCAGCCCAACCACCGAAAGGGTGATGAGGGCAAGCATCCGCTGGCGATGGAATATCATGGTGGCCAGCGCACTGATACACAAAATGATCCCTGCCGCGATTTCTACACCATTCACTCCTTGGTCAGGTAAGTGTGCGGCGGCAACGTCTAAATCAATCAACGGTATGGCAGTAATGACTATCATAAACAACAGCAAAAATGCGACATAGCGCTGCAATGAACCATTACTGATGTATTCATGAGTGCGCGTTGCCCAAGCCACGACCGATTGCATCACCCCTTCAAACACCAGTTTTGCATCGGTTTCTTTGAATTGTGCTTGGAAACGATAAATGTGGTTGCGCGAGGCATAAACGATAATACCGCCGCCCATGGCGATTACACTCATCAACAAGGGCAGATTAAAGCCGTGCCAAATAGACAGACTGTATTCAGGTAACTCGCTCATCAATACCGATGACGCAGCAGCGGCGAGGAAATCACCGACCATAAATGCTGGGAAAATTCCCACTAGTAAACAAAGCGCCACCAGAATCTCGATTGGAATTTTCATGTATCGCGGCGGCTCATGGGGAGTCTTTGGCAGATTAATAGGGTCGCCATTGAAGAACACGTCATGGACAAATCGCAGTGAATAAGCCACGGCAAACACACCGGCAACGGTCGCCAATACCGGTATCATCCAGGATAGGAATCCTAGGGTCTCTTGGTGCAGCGACTCAGCAAAGAACATTTCTTTTGACAAGAATCCATTAAACAAGGGAACACCGGCCATCGATGCGGCTGCAACCATAGCCAGAGTCGCTGTGTATGGCATAAAGCGCCACAAGCCATTGAGCCTGCGCATATCTCGAGTGCCCGACTCATGATCGATGATCCCAGCGGCCATAAACAATGACGCCTTAAACACCGCGTGGTTCATGATATGAAACAGAGCGGCAACGGTGGCCAACTTTGTGTCCATCCCCAACAGCAATACGATCAAGCCAAGGTGACTGACTGTTGAGTACGCCAATAGGCCTTTCAAATCATGCTTGAACATGGCGATATAGGCACCCATCACCAAGGTTATCAAGCCAGCCATGGAGACGATAAGGAACCACATGTCGGTACCGGACAATACGGGGAAGAATCGAGCGAGCAGAAAAATACCTGCTTTGACCATTGTAGCCGAATGTAAGTAAGCACTCACTGGAGTTGGTGCTGCCATTGCATGGGGAAGCCAGAAATGGAATGGAAACTGGGCTGACTTGGTGAAAGCACCCAGTAACACCAAAATCAGCGCAACCGGATAAAGACTGTGTTCGCGGATTAGGTCACCGCTGGCCAAAATGGTACCTAGGTCGTAGCTACCCACAATGTCTGAAATTATCAGTAATCCTGCCAGCAGGGCCAAGCCACCCGCGCCGGTCACAGTCAACGCCATTCGAGCGCCTTTTCGAGACTCAGATTTAGACGACCAAAAACTGATAAGCCAAAAATGAACTGATACTGGTGATTTCCCACGCCATCCAAAGTTGCAACACGTTATTGGCTAATACGATGGACAGCATGGCTGTCATAAACAGCAATAAATAGGAAAAGAATCGTCCGATGGCTTCTTTTTCCGATAGATAGTAGCGGGCATAGAGAATGATCAGTAGTCCGATGCCCAATATGAGCAAACGCAAACATCAATGCCAGTCCGTCTAATCGCATCGACAGAGTAAGGCCAGCGCTCGGGATCCAGGCAAGAGTCTCGGTAATTACGTTGCCCGCAAGGACGACAGGGATTTGACTGACGATATAGGCCAGCGCAATGGCAGGGACCACCATAGTCGCAATAGTATTTGCTGTGCGTCCGAATCGCTCGGTCAGCAATGGAATAAAGACACTCACCAGCATCATTGCTGAGATTGAAAATAAGCTCATGAGTCTACTTTGCTCCGCATGAAGGTTTCACGTTTAACTTGCACTCTTTGATTGAAGCTCAATGGTTTATCGTTAGCACAGGGTATTGGATAATCAATACTGATTAAAATGGTCAAGGGATCTCTTGTTAAAGACACTCTTTTCTCCCTTGAGCGCCACCATTCCAGACCTCGAAAGGCATATTTTCTCCGCAGAAACTCGTGGTCAATATCGCTACTTTTTCTGATGATATATCAACTTCATTCTTGGCATAGTTCGCCGTGATAAATTACCAGCTATCCCTACGCTATACAACTGAGACTCACTCGGAGATATTCGGGTTTTTTGGTGTTTTTTCAACACTGTATCTGTAAAAAAGAAATAAAATTCGCGACATACAGCCTTCTAAACAAGCAATGCTATCCACGCTGCAATTCCGATTGTGAGACCATGGGGCAAGGCAACCGTGGGTGTTAGAAGAGATTTTATGTATCCCATCAATAATGCAACCACGCCCCCTCGTTTGGCTTGCCAGCGGGTATGATACTGCATCCCTTGGTCGAATTGTTGATTAATGATCGCTAATTCAATCTCTAGCAAGCGCTCATCAATTCGGCTTTGGAAGGTTTTCCATATTCCATCTAGCAATGCGCACAGACCACAAAGCAAGACAATTAAAAAGTCTAATTGTTGGTGGAAAAGCAAAAGACTACACAGTACGACACTCACCAGTTTGATGAGTAACGAATGCTTTTCATAGCTGTCGGTTTGATTTTGCAATACACACCACTCCTGTTCGAGAGTAGTGCGGGGAGAAGGATTCATATGGTTTTCTCGGCATTCTTAGTGGTTGAGTGATTATGTCAGAAAACCGAATACAAAAAAGCCGCCTGGAAAAAATTCGAGGCGGCTTGTTCATTTTATTGTCCTGTCACGAGGGTTAATTGCCCCAAATCGCGCCGACAAATTCTGGGTGATCGACAAATGGATTGCGGTTACCTTGGTGACTGTAAGCCGCTTCATTGCGATCCCGTTCTTTTTGACTGACAGGATCCTGAGTATGCCAAGACTTGAGTAAATTTAAGAACCAAGGTTCGAATACGGTGCTACTGGTGCCATTGAGAACGGCATCACCATAGGTCGAATTGGTTTCCCAACCGGCGATCACGTTTTCGTAGCGAGTCGCCATGTAAAAATACGCTCTTGCCAAGTCACCTTTAAATTCGTCAATGGGTTCAAATACCGTACCGCTGTAACCCAAACCGCTTGCCGCACTACCCAGCTTCGATCCGTTCATGCTGGTAAAGGTCGCAGAGCCAACCTCGCCATAGGGAAAACTAGAACGTTTTGAGTTGACGAAGCCGTCGGTGGCAAAAATGTGATGCACATCTGAGTTCATCGGCTCAACAGCACCGCCAAACCAGCTGCGAGGCAAGGAGTGCTCACGGTTGTAACAGTCACTTTCACCCGAATAGGTGCCACATTGGTCACTCACAGGAGCATAGACATAGCTGTCAGACGCGCTGGGTCGCTCTGAGTATATATCCAAAATAGTGCCATCATTTTCGTAATAACTGTCGAGTTCATAGGCTGAGTAGAAGGTCCACAGCGCACCATAACCTTGCACACTGTGATCTTTAATGATGTTGTACAATGCACTCTTTAAGGCCATACCCGATAGCCCGCTGGCACTTGAATAGTAACCACTTACCGGCGGTGGAGTTGTTGTTCCTAAAGTAAAGTTAGTAATATCCTGACTTGTGAAGCTACCACCACTGGCGAGGGTTTGGCCATTTATGACCAACTGGTAGCTACCCGCGCCATAGGAACAACAGATCCCATCACCGTAGCTATCGGAAATCGTTAAGGTGTAGTCGCCGTCGTCCAAGCAAAGCTCTTCAGAATAACTGGTGTTACTGGCTAAATTAGCACCTGATGCTTGCACGGAAGATTGAGCATCAAAGATTTGCCAGCTGGTTTCGTAACCGTAGTTGTCTGTAGTAAGCTCAAATGTACCGCTGTTAGTGCTGCATCCTGTCCCATTTCCAGGGCCACCCGTATTGCCATCATTCGGCTGAAAGTTGTCTACATAAACCACTTCGCTGCCATCAAATCCGGCACTGTCATAAAAGCGGATCCCAACTTCAATATTACCGGTGACAGACGGCGTATAGTCAAAGCTAAGTAGCTGCCATTGATTGGTTAGATTTTGATTGGAATAGTCACGATAGCCATCTACGTACAACCGCGCGCGCATGTGTCCTTCGGTATGATATACCCAGGTACTGAAGCTTATGGTTTGGCCGGCGGTAACATTGACACTTTGGCGAAAGTCAGTCGACGCTTGAGAGGCCGTGTTGACGGTAACCGCAGCCGCACTTGAACCATTTTGGGTCACCGAGGTGGTTTGGCTGACGCTGATCCCCGAATCAATGGTAGTCCATCCATCGGGAGTGCCTGCCGTCCAACTGTCGAATTCGCCGTTGGTCACGTCCGCCAGCGCAAATTGAGAGCAAGCCAGCGCCGCACAAACTATTGAGAGTTTTTTTATCATTATCATTATTCTCTTTTTATTGTTATTGAGTTTTCTAAGTGCCTTGATGCGTGACATCAATTTTTGAGCACTGCGCCAGTCTAGTAGGGTTTTGTTGCAAAACTGTGGCGCTGTGAACAGGGGGTCTTATAGCAACACGAGAACAATAATTAGTTAAATTGGGCGATAAATAGACAAGGGGAACAAGTGAATCGGGGAGAACTAAAAAAGGCTCCCGAAGGAGCCTTGTTTTGGGCAGTCAGTGACTCTGCCAATCGATAAATTTAGATGCGCTCGTTTAGAGCAGCAGCGATAGGAGATTCCATCAAACCTTTTTCAGATACCCAAGCACGCAATGTCTTGCCGTCTGCTTCAGGCGCGTTCAACTGGCTCTTTGGCATTTTCTTAACCAACAACTCACCAGATTCGACTGCGTTTGCCAAGAAAGCGGTGCGGATCAAGCTCTCACCACCACAGCTGATGCCGTTGTAGTAGTCTTGCAACTTCAAGCGGAAGTCTTCTTCCACTTTCTTCATTTTTTTGCGCAGTTCACTCTTGTCATCAGCTTGAACGATAGTGCAAATGTTTTGCAACGCTTCTTCAACACTGGCTTGTGCAGTACCTGCGAAAGCGAAAGAAACGGCGGCGATGGCGATAGAAGTTTTAACAATTTTCAACATGGTTATTTCCTATTAAGTTTTGGGGTTTGTGTCTCAACGGGGCGCATTAAACCCTAAAGAATGCGGTTAAAAAACAAGCAGGTTAATACATGAGTATGCCGTTCAATACCAAAATAGAAAAAAATCAATATTTACAGACAGATAGAAAATTCAGGGCGAAAAATTATTTTTTCATATCGTTTAATATTTACACAAATATAACAAATCTTAATCAATTAAGGTGTTTTGCGAAGGTTTGAAATCGAATTCATATCACGTTAGGTTGGTTCGTTTTCTTCGAGTAAATGACAAAGTATCAAGTGCACGACATCCTAATTTGAAGTCTTCATATGCTAACTATAAAGATGGCGCGTTTTTAAATAAGGTGTGTGTTGATGAACGGCAGAGCAGCGGATTAAACAGATTGAGTGTCTAAAGGCAAAAGCATATCAATATTCTCAACCTCGTTGTAATAGCCTCCAACGGTTTGGAATCCTAATTTCCTGTAGAAATGCACTCCAAGGTGGTTTCTAGCTTGCACGCCACCCATTAAGATCATGCTCTGCATTCCTGCTTGCTGCGCCAGTTGTTTGAGAGCCATAAAAACCTGACTGCCAATCCCTTTGTTGATCAACTCTTCTGCAATGCTTGGGGCGAAGCTGACACTCGGCTGATTCATAAGATTAATTTGGTAGCCACTGTAACGAAGAACTTCTCGAGGATCGATTTTCCATTGCAGAATAAAGTAGCCCAATATTCTGTTTGCCTTATCTACCAATACTACGCGGCTGAAATCTGTGGTTGATTCGACTGTCCGGCAAAGCAAATGGGCATGATTAGCATCCATAGGATGAGGACCAAAGAAGCTTCGGGTTTGTGTGGACATCTGTGCAAAGTAATCTGCTAAGGCAGGCCCATCACTGGTGTTTAGCCCGCGCAGCGTCAACTCGGCATAGTCAGCGTGTGAAATACGTGTAATAAATTGAGAATCGATGAGCTTCATGGTTCCAGAATAAGTGAATACGTATTCAGTAGGCAATATCGAATTGAATCGGATAGATTTAGCTTTGATTCGGATCTGCAAGGTCGACCGACTACTTATCCTTTGCGTATCCAGCTTGTGCTCAAGGGCTGTCGATACGTGCAAAGCTCGTGTCCAAACACACAGGGTAAAAAATAGATAATGGACCACGTAATCATTTCCAAGCAGTGCCGCGAACGTTTTTTTGATCAGCAGCAATTTGCCCGTTTTGAAGATTGGAAGATTTTTCTCGGCGGCTTATCCGACTTGCGTCAGCAATACGTCATTCGCAAGCAAACCAGTGGTTATCACATGGTGGTGATGACCACTGGGGGAAAAGGCATTTGGAAACGAGAAAATTATCCTGATACCGAATTGCTTCCCGGAAGTGTTTTGTTGGTGCCCGCGTATTCAAGTATTCACTATGAACTGGAGCAGGGACGGCCTTGGCAAATGGCTTGGTTCATGTTGTATCCCGATCCGATTTGGCAATCCTTTCCTCAACACCTGACGTTAATCAGTCAATGTGACGGTCAAAGTTCGCTGGTCAATGTCCTGCATAATCTCGCCGACGAAGTCCACAATCGGGATGCCAATTCGCTACTCTTACAACGCTTATATGCCGAGCAAATATTTTTGTTGATCACCCGTTTAATTGAGCAATCGAGCCAGCCTGGCCGACCTCATGAGCGATTAAAGAGTCTTCTTCATGAAGTTGAAGTGTCGGTATCCAAGCCATGGAATATCGAATGCTTATGTCGTTTTAGTCACTATTCCAGAGCGCAACTAAATCGAATTTTCCAACAATCTTTAGGTACTTCCCCCCGTCAGAAAGTAATGGAAATCAAGATGAACCATGCAGCATTACTTTTGCGCACTACCCATTTGGCGATCAAACAGATTGCTCAGCGAGTTGGTTTTGACAACCCATATAATTTTTCCAATCGCTTTAAACAAATTGTCGGTCAATCTCCGTCACTATATCGCCAAGCTCACAATAGGTTAAAGAGAGAACCCTTTGTTGCTTAGTCGGGCAACTACTCACTCTTTCCCAGCAGAACGAAGCTAAACTCTGAATCGATTGTGATTTGGCCATGTTTTACTTCGAGTTGTTGACCGGAATAGAAATCTATCAACTGAGTACCGTCCGCCCACATGTTGTAAATGTCGATTTGTTTTTTGCCTTTCGGCCAATCGAGAGCAATTAGAACCGGATGGTGTCCCTCAAGGGTTCGGCTAAACAAATAGGGAGAAGTCTGCAATTGTCTGTGACGCCCTAAACCCAGTGCCGGATTTTGTTTACGAAAATTCGCCAGCTTTTGCCAATGGAGCAAAATTGCTTGGGTTGCGGTGTCGGTTAGGCTATCCCAATTAAAAGGCAGTCTCAGTCGAGCGTCACTGGGATCACTAAAATTAATGGGGCGAGAAATTTCATCACCATAATAAATTTGTACGGCTCCAGGGCTGAGCATCAATTTATTTGCAGTCTCAAATGGTCTCCCACGTTTGGGATCATAGGGTTCTGGGTCGTCGTGAGAAATCACATAATTAAGAATTCCCACGCCTTGTAGAGGGCCATCGTGCAACTGCTGACTGTAGAGAGAAAACAACGATTCATAGTCGAGTTGGGCATGATGAGCAAAGCCCATGTTGATCAAGCTGTCCATGCCAAACTGGTAAAAGTCCACTTGCTTATCACCGAAATCGTAAAGGCGGCTACCGGCTACGGTTGATTTGAACCCGTCGACACCAAAGTGCATTACCTCGCCTACCATAAAGAAGGGTAAGGTGTGTTTCATCCTTTGTGGATGAGCGCTACGCCAATGCTCCAATGCGTATTGTGCTTGTTCTTTGAGTACTGACCAAATTTCGGGCTCAACATGCTTTGCTGTGTCGACACGAAAGCCATCCACACCGTATTCCTTTACCCAATCTGTTAGCCATTTCACAATGTAATGTTTGGGGGCTCGACTAAGGCCTGTGCGAGCAAAAAATGCATCGAGCTCTTTTAATTCAGTGTCCAAGCGTCCTTCATTTCGCCATTTTTCGATTAAAAAAGGCGGCAGTGATACGTAATGATCGATCTCGGTGCGAATATCGGGCAAATTGTTGTTCAATCCGCATGAGACGTTGTTTTCAAAACTGTCCCATGCACATTCTGGTGTCATCCGGACCCAATCATCTGGCCATTTCTCATCGCTTGGGGTCACGGGTCCCGTGTGGTTAATGATCACATCCAAAAGAATTTTGATACCTCGCTCGTGAGCTTTATCTATAAGCTCACGCAGGTCTGATTCTGAGCCAAAAGCGGCATCGATCGCGGTCCAATCTTTGGGCCAGTAGCCATGGTAGGCATAGGTGGCTCCCCAACCTACATCCTGATCGTGAATCTGTTCCACAACGGGTGTTATCCAAATTGCGTCAACAGACAGATCATTAAAATAGCCTTCTTCTAGTGTTTGAATTAGCCCTCTGAGGTCGCCGCCGTGTATGCCACGTTGAAACGCGGACGGTTTGTTTCTTCCGTAGGCTTGGTCATTTGTGGGATCACCGTTTGCGAAGCGGTCTAACATTACAAAATAAATCGTAGCATCCTGCCAAAAAGAAGCGCCAGTGACGCTTTCGTGTTGGATTTGTTTGTGGTCAGATTGGCTGCTGCAGGCGTTGAGAAAAGTGCTTGCAATCAGTGTGATAAGGGCCAGCGTTGGTCTATTCATAGTCGTTTCCCGATCGAAATCTTCAATCAAGGTAACATCAGTAGGAGAGACTAAAAATACGAGGTTGGCTCATGGTCATTTAAATTTGACTCATGCCCCTACACAGCTTGCACTAAATTGCGGTCTTGCGATGCTTTCTTGCGGGAACTTTGGCGTAGGTTAATCCATAGCCATAGGGAAATAGCGGACGATAGTCTGATTCATCAGCATTGACTTTAGGTTGAGCTTTGCTGGGCCAACTGAAGGACAACTTGCCGACAAAATCATAATCGCCGAACAAAACATCACTGATCCCTTGCCCTTCTGAACCTGGCAACCATGCGGCGACGAACCCATTGGCCAAATCTAATTCGTTCTCGATCAATAGAGGACGGCCCGATACCAACACCGCAACAACTGGGATCCCTTTCTTGACTATATTACGCAGTGTTTTCAAATCGTCTGGATACAACTGCGCGAGTTCCAAGGACGAGCCGAAGGCTTCGAGTACGTTTAATTGTCCGTTGACCAATGAGCCGGCTTCGACAATCACGTTGTCACCATCTCGAATGTCGCCCATGCCTTCAGCGTAGGGTTCTTCGCCTATCACCACGATGGCGACATCGTGCAGCTTTGGATCGGCGTCTTTGCCGAGCGGCTTTTCACTCAAGGTTGCGTAGGGGGAGAATTGCTGTATCCCTTCCCAAATTGAACTTCCCCCTTCGATGGAGTCATTGTCAGTAACCCCCTGCCATTCCAAGGTAAAGCCACCACATTGACTGCCGCGACTGTGAGCCAGTTTGCCGGCAACAAAAATGCGCTGATCTCGGCTAAGTGGCAGCACATTCTCTTTGTTCTTCAACAAGACCAAGGATTTTCTGACTGCTTCACGGGCAATAGCGCGATGTTCTTCACTGCCAAATTTAGGATCATTTGACCAAGGGCGCATTGCTGGACGGGGCTTGTCAAACAGGCCAAAAGCAAACTTGACCGTTAGAATTCTCGTCACCGCGTCATTGATCCGTTCAATCGGTACCGTGCCCATTTCAACGTGGCTTTGCAGACAGTCTATGAACTCAAGCCAGTTCTCAGGCAACATAAACATATCAATGCCGGCGTTCACTCCTTTGGCCACAGCTAAATAAAAATCTTCAGAAATATAATCGATGCCTTGCATATCCGAGACCACGAAGCCCTTGAAGCCGAGTTTGTCTTTTAATACCTCACTGAGTAGGTACCGGCTAGCATGACATTTTTCACCATTCCAACTGCTAAATGAGGCCATTATGGTCATCACACCGGCGCGGATGGCGTCGTAATAAGGACGAATGTGTCGCTGTTCTAGCAACTCAAAACTGAGACTGGTGTCGCCTTGATCAATACCGTGTGCGGTACCGCCATCACCAACCCAATGTTTTGCGCAGGCTAATACGCTCTCAGAGCCAAGATCTTGTTGGAATGCACTGACTATTACTGAAGCATAATGACTGACAATATCTGGCAATTCGGAAAAACTCTCATAGGTTCGACCCCAATGATAGTCTCTTGCCACCGCAAGGTTGGGTGCAAAGGCCCAGTCGACACCTGTGGCTAAAATTTCCCGGGCTGTGACTCGCGCAATCCGTGACATCAAGTCTGCGTCATTTGCCGCACCTAAGCCAATATTGTGTGGAAAGATGGTGGCGCCGCGCACATTATTGTTGCCATGCACCGCATCAAGTCCATAGAGAATGGGGATGCCAAGATGTTTGCTGTCTTTTTGGGTTGAGGCGTACCAGTAAGCGTCGTTCATTTTGACCCAGTCTTCGGGCCGATTTCCCACGGGACAAGACCCTGCCGCGCTGAGCACCGATCCAAGATGATACTTACGGACATCTTCAGGCGTGCAGGTCAAACGGTCTGCTTGAGTCATCTGGCCGATTTTTTGAGCCAAGGTCATCTGCGACAACAATTCCGCCACCCGAGTTCGGATGGTCGGGTCCTGCATAGGACTATATGTTGCGGCAGGGACGGTTTTCACGTTGGCTTTTCTATCTCAAATTCAATGGTTAAATTCGCTTGCGAGTCTCCTCCGATCCAAGCTTGGAATCGGCCCGGTTCGACAACTCGACGCATATAGCGGTCGAAAAACGACAGCGCATCAGTCGCTAGAGTAAAACTCACGACCCGAGATTCGCCAGCTGATAAGTGCACTTTTTTAAACCCTTTCAGTTCTCTTACCGGTCGAGTTACGCTGGCGTGCAAGTCGCGGATATACAACTGCACTGTTTGTTCGGCATCGCGAGCACCTATGTTGCGTATGGTTGCTTCGATTTGCAAGCTATCATTGGGCGCAAGATCGGATTTAGATACCTTGATATCAGTATAGTCAAAATCACTATAAGTCAAGCCGAAACCAAAGGGAAATAGCGGGCTGTAATGAGTGTCCATGTGGGTCGCAGCCATCCCCAAAGAGGTTTGTTGCGCGCGCACCGGAAAATCATCCATGTGCACATAGTTGTGTTCATTGGCGGGCTTTCCAGAATGCTTCTGACCGTAGTAAATAGGAATTTGGCCTACTTTTCGTGGGAATGTGATGGGTAATTTCGCGGTCGGTGCGGCATCGCCAAATAGGATGTCACGAATCGCAGGGCCACCCATGGTGCCCGGATGCCAGGCATATAAAACGCTGTCGACGTGAGGGAGTTGGCTCTCAATGGTGAGTGGTCTACCGGCCATGATCACCAGTGCGATCGGTGTTTTAGTTTGTGCTATGGCTTCAATCAGTTGAGCTTGTGCGCCGGGAAGATCCAGCTCGGCTCGACAATGCGCCTCGCCTGACAAAATCGATTCTTCCCCCATCACCATAATCGCCACATCTGCGCCTTGTGCTGCGGAAACGGCCTCTGCAAAGCCGCTGGTGTCGTGACTTCGACTGGTGGCTAATCCCTTTGCAAAACACAACTGCACATGATCCGGTAATTTGTCTTTTATGGCAGTCAAACAGTCAACACTGTAGCTGGCGTCACCATCAAAAATCCATGTTCCTAGTTGCTCATACCCGTCATCGGCCAGTGGACCAATGACGGCAACTTTAGTCATGGTCGATGCACTAAGCGGCAATCGGTTATGATGATTTTGCAATAGCACACAGCTTTTTTCGGCCGCAATTTTAGCAGCGGCTAAGTGCTCGTCGTTGGCTAAAATAGCCGATGCTTTGGGATCGATGTAGGCGTTTTCAAATAGGCCCAAATTAAACTTCAAGATTAAGACTCGCAGTACCATTTCGTCTATTTGAGCTTCACTGATGCGATTTTGTTCCAATAATTGTTGTGCGTGATGGCGATAGGTATTGCTGACCATCTCCATGTCGATGCCGGCGTTTATGGCTTCAAAGGCAGACTCTTGGTCGCTTTCGGTTAGTCCATGAATGCTCAACTGGGAAATGGATTCCCAATCACTGACCAGCATACCCTCATAGCGCCATTCTTCCCTTAAGATTTGTTTCATCAACCACTGATTGCCGCTACATGGTACGCCGTTCAAATCGCTAAAGGATGCCATAAAACTGCCGACACCAAGATCGGCAACTGCTTTGAACGGTGGCAAATAGACATTACGCAGTTCGTTCTCGGGAATGTTGGTGGTGCAATAATCCCGGCCACTCTCTGATGCGCCATAACCAGCGAAATGCTTTGCACATGCGGCGATGGCGGTAGGGTCAGACAGGTCCTGGGTTTGAAACCCCTTAACCATGGCGCAGGCTAACTCGGCACACAAATAGGGATCTTCACCAAAGCTTTCCGCAACCCTTCCCCAACGTGGGTCACGGCTAATATCCATCATCGGCGCAAAGGTCCAATTGACACCGGCAGTAACGGCTTCTGTAGCCGCAATACGAGCACCCATCTCGACGGTTTTCGCGCAAAAACTGGCAGCTTGGCCTAGCGGAATTGGGAAAATGGTCTTAAAACCATGGATTACATCTCGCCCGATCAGCAGTGGGATCCCTAAGCGAGATTCTTCGATGGCGATTCGTTGCAACTCGTTCACTGCTTCTAAATTCACCTCATTGATGATCGACCCGACCCACCCGTGACGTATATCATTGGCAACATTCGGGCATACCGGTTCACCATAGTTTGCGACTTGGCACATTTGACCAATTTTTTCTTGCAGGGTCATTTGTGAGAGCAAATCGAGCGCTCGTCGGCGAATGTCGGTTTCAGCATTGAGACTGAGTTGGCGCTGTGCTGGCATGAAGTAAATCCGTAACGACAATCAGACAAAGTGCAGATACTTCTCTGATGCGTAAATTGTAAAGTGATTTCTGCAACACTAAACATAATCATCTGTTTGCGCGATTCAAGCAAAATAAGCCCAAGCGGACGTATAAAAAGACAACAGGGAATTTGTCTGCATTGGCGCGTTAAAATTGACACAGTTTGAGGAAATCCAAATCATGCTGGATAAAAGCAAATTGATTGAAGATCGTCACAAAAACACGACTTTGAATGAGGAAGAAATCGCCAAATTTGATGCTATGGCACAGCAATGGTGGGATCCTGAAGGGAAGTTTAAAACTGCGTTAGAATTTAACCAAGCGCGTTTAAATTGGTTGATTCCGCAAATCGCTGCTCATTACGGTCGTTCGAACATGGCGGACGCCGACTTGAGTCAACTGTTAATCTTAGATGTTGGCTCCGGGGGTGGTTTGATATCCGAATCACTTGCGCAAAAGGGCGCTCAGGTACTGGGCATTGATGCCAGCCCAGTCAGTGTTGCAGTGGCTCGACAACACGCTGCGCAAAGTCAGGTTCAGGTAGAGTATCGCCATTGTTTAAGCCGAGAATTGGTTCAACAAGGCAACCAATACGACGTGGTTATCAACGCTGAAGTAGTGGAGCACGTTCCTGACCAAGCACAATTGATTGAGGAATGTTGTCAACTGGTCAAACCCGGTGGATTGCTGATTTTAGCGACATTGAATCGCACTTTGACGAGTTTTGTCGTGGCGATTGTTGGGGCTGAATATGTGATGAGATATTTACCCATTGGAACTCACGACTGGCGTTACTTTGTCAAACCAGACGAGCTGCGGGTAATGGCCGAAAAGCACGGTTGCCAATTGGTTGCGGACACCGGTATGAAGTACAGCCTAATCAAACGCCAATGGCGTTGTACCCAAAGTCAGTCAGTAAACTACATTCAAGCATATCGAAAAAAGTGACTCTGTCATCCCCGCAACGCTCCCACCACTGTCATCCCCACAACGCTCTTGGGCGGGGACCTCCCCAAAACATCCTTGTCATACAATTCAACACATTGTTTAAACAACTTGTGTGCTCTTGGGCGGGGGGGTCTCTACAACTAGGTAACGCGCAAAAGTTCCTTACCAAGAAGCGACATAAGGGATTGGTTTGGAAAGCCGCTGTGAACCCATCCCTGGGCGCTTGGCGAATTCGTCCCTGAATTCGACACTTTCCAACCCAATGCCCTCACATCGCCTCAATAATGTCATCCCCGCAACGCTCTTGAGCGGGGACCTCCCCAAAACATCCTTGGCATACACTTCAACACATTGTTTAAACAACTTGTGTGCTCTTGGGCCGGGACCTCTCTACAACTAGGTAACGCGCAAAAGTTCCTTACCAAGAAGCGACATAAGGGATTGGTTTGAAAAGCCGCTGTGAACCCATCCCTGGGCGCTTGGCGAATTCGTCCCTGAATTCGACACTTTCCAACCCAATGCCCTCACATCGCCTCAATAATGTCATCCCCGCAACGCTCTTGAGCGGGGACCTTTCCAAAACATCCTTGGCATACACTTCAACACATTGTTTAAACAACTTTTGTGCTCTTGGGCCGGGACCTCTCAACTCCTTAACGGTGTTCAAAAGATCCCGGCCAAAAAGCGCACCGGGATGGTACTTTTTGATATTGTTAATAAATTTCGACCATTTTGTCGCATTAAAGTTACCGACTTGCCGTTTTTAACTTGCCTTGATGTGTGACTCAGGTATCGTCAACGGCTAAAAAATGAGCGCGTCGCGTTATTGTTTGAGCGGTGTCCTCGTTGCTCACTTGTCAAAGATGACGGATAACAGGCCCATGAGTGCAGAAAAACACTACGAAACCGCACCACAAGATCGCATCCCCTTACCGCAAAAATTTATCTATGGCTTTGGCGCATTCGTCAACAATATGCTCGGTGCAGCAATTGGCGGCATGATGATCGTCTTAAATCTGGGCTTGAGCATGAGGCCAGAACTAGTGGGGCTAGTGAGTGCCTTACCCCGATTGATCGACGCCATTACAGACCCGCTGATGGGCTACATTTCTGATAATACTCGCTCAAAATGGGGTCGCAGACGGCCTTATATCTTCTGGGGTGCAATCGCTGCAGGCATCGTATTTGCGCTGATATGGCAATTGCCGCGGGGTCAAAGTGAAAGTTTTTACTTTTGGTTCTTCCTCGTTGGCTCTTTGTTTTTCTACCTTGCTTACACCGTGTTTGCTACACCTTGGGTGGCGATGGGATATGAACTGACTCCCGATTACCATGAGCGCACTCGCTTGATGGCCCTGCAAAACTTTATGGGGCAACTACCCTATTTGATTGCGCCTTGGTTCCTTTGGTTTATGAACAACGACGCCATGTTTGACGATATGGTAGAAGGGGCGGCTTGGTTGGCTGTCATCATTGGTGCATTTACCATTTTCGTGGGCATTCTACCTGCGATTTTTCTAAAAGAGCCAAATCAGCGCATTTCGGTTGCCCCAACAGCCGCACAACAAGACGATTTCTCTGGCAGTATCAAAGGCTTCTTGAAGGGATTTGTGATCACTTTAAAGTTCTCACCTTTCTTACGCCTGTGTGCCGCCACCTTTCTGGTGTTCAACGGCTTTATGATGGTTTCATCATTCCAGTCCTACGTCATTATTTACTATGTGTTTGGCGGCGACACCAGCATGGGCGCTGAATGGGCTGGCAAGTCTGGTACCTTGTCCGCTATTTCCACTTTCTGCGTGATTTTCCTAGTGTCCCACTTGTCGACCATTTGGGGTAAGCGCAAGGCGTTTTTCTTTGCCACTGGAATGTCCGTGATCGGTTATGGCCTGAAATGGTTTTGCTACACGCCGGAATCCCCGATGATGATGCTGATACCCGTGCCGTTTATCGCATTCGGTTTAGGTGGGCTGTTTACCCTGATGGGATCAATGATTGCCGATGTGTGTGATTTAGATGAGCTCAATACCAGCGAGCGTCGCGAGGGTATGTTTGGCTCGATCTTCTGGTGGGTGGTGAAATTGGGTATGGCTGCTGCATTGGCGTTGGGTGGCATCCTACTGGGTGTGACCGGCTTTGACGTGGCTCTAGGAGGCAACCAGACTGAGCATGCAATCTTTATGATGCGTCTGTTCGATGCTGTCATTCCCATGTTGTGTTCATTATTGGCAATATGGATGATTGCTGGTTACCCAATTACTGAAGAAAAAGCCCATGAGACCCGTGAAGCCTTGGAAAAACGTCGAGGAAAAGTGGTCGCTAACGTAGAAGAGGCAAATGGGGAGGCTAGGGTTTGATGCAAAGTCGAGTATTTTTTATTGGGTTGCTGGCAGCAATCATTTCTTTTGGTGCGGTCAGCGCAACGCCACACTTTGAACAAGACAAAAGCGCGTTGATGGAAGGTCAAACCTTGGCGATCGCCTATTCAGGCTTTCGCAAAGGACAACATCCAGATCGCGGTCAAGGGGCGAAGAATCCATCAGATGAGCAAATTCTTGAAGACTTGCAGATATTGGTAGACTACGACTTAACACTGATTCGACTGTATGACTCAGGTGAGAACAGTCAAGCGACTCTGCGTCTGATTAAACAACATCAGCTACCCATAAAAGTGTTGTTGGGCATCTGGCTAGACGCACAGGTGAGTAACCACGAAGGTTGCCCATGGCTGGATGAACCCATTCCACAGAGCAAACTGGACAGCAATACGATCAAGAATCAGCAAGAGATTGCTCGCGGTATTGAACTGGCCAACCAATATAAAGATATTGTGGTCGCAGTAAATGTGGGCAACGAAGCGCTGGTGGATTGGAACGATCATATGGTGCCATTGGACGATGTGATTGCCTATGTGCGCCAAGTAAAAGCCGCTATTGAGCAGCCTGTTACTGTGGCAGACAACTATGAGTGGTGGATAAGAGATGGTGCGCCTCTCGCCGCTGAGGTGGATTTCCTCGGTGTGCATACTTATCCAGCATGGGAAAACAAAACCATAGATGAAGCGCTGGAATACACCATCGAGAATCTGCAAGGCGTGCACAAAGCCTTGCCAGACAAACCCATAGTCGTGCTCGAAGCCGGATGGGCGACGACGGCTGTGGAATTTCCGCAGCAGGCAAACGAACCCAATCAAACCCGATATCTTACAGAGCTAAATGACTGGGCCAAACAAGCTAATGTCACTATCTTCTTTTTTGAAGCTTTTGATGAACCCTGGAAAGGCGATCCCAACAATGCCTCAGGAGCGGAAAAACACTGGGGGATATTTTTTGAAGATCGCTCACCTAAGCCGGCAGCGAAAACCCTGTTGCCTATAGCGCAACCTTAGCGTTGTATCCGCTTGTTTAATCGGTCTAGGGTTTGCTTGCCTAAATAGGCATCGAACTTGCCTCATCTATTGCTAGTTTAAAGCAAGAACACCCCCTTAAGACTTCCGTTGAAAGGGGATTTTTACAAACAGATCGGTTGGTCGCATAGCCAGTCCGCTTGGGCTTTTTTACGTTGCACGGGCGAGATAATATCCTAAGGTTACTGCCATTTACTCCGTTTTAATTCACTCATGCAGACTTGGGAGAGGCAGTTAATGTTTTTATGCAAGCCGAACAAGCCTTTGGCAGTTTTATACACTGTGATCACAATGATGGGTTTATCCGCCTGCCAACCTGCATCTCAAAAAGAAACTTCTGCTTCTATGACTATAGCTGATAGCCTTCCGCCTCATCTTCGCTCAGTGGTTTACGCCCTCAATTTAGGTGGTGACACCTATGTCGGCGTTGATGGCATTCACTACCAAGGGGATGCAAATCGCATCAGCGGGGACGCTGGCACTTCTACTGATATTCTCGGCAGTCAAGATCCTGCGCTTTTCGAAACTTATCGGCAGGGCGATGTGCGGCTCGAAATACCTTTGGACAACGGTACCTACGACATCACTTTTAAATTTGCCGAGCCCGACAGCAACATCGCTGTTGGCGAACGGGTTTTCGATGTGTTAGCTGAACAGCAAGTGGTGATCGCCGATTTAGACATTCGATTGGCTCGCGATGGTAATCCACTGTCTGATTTAGTGCGCTCAGTGAAAGGCGTGGAGGTGATTGACGGCAAACTTTCCATCGCTTTTGCGGCAAAGAAAAACCAACCCGTGTTGCACGCTTTGGTGGTTCGCAAGCAGGTGCAAGATGACCGTGATTGGCAGTTGGTTTGGAGCGATGAATTTGATTACCAAGGCAAACCAGACCCGCAAAAATGGCGCTTCGATCTTTGGGATGCCAGAAAGGTAAATGATGAAGATCAAGCCTATACTGACCGCTTGGAGAATGCGCGAGTCGAAGACGGCAAACTGATCATTGAAGCCCATAAAGAGACTTACAAAAACGCCGAATACACTTCTGCTCGCTTGCACACTTTGGGCACCTTGGATTTCCTATACGGCAAGGTAGAAGTGCGAGCGAAAGTGCCGGCCGGCCAAGGCACTTGGGCAGCGATTTGGATGTTGCCCAGCGACCCATTTAAGTACGCCAGTAAATGTTCAGCTGGAACCGACTGGCAAGGCAATGGTGAGTGTGATGCTTGGCCAAACTCTGGCGAAATCGACATTATGGAGCATGTAGGTTATGACATGCAGACGGTTCACGGTACGGTACACAATAAGGCCTACTACTGGCGAAACTGGCAACAGCGTAAAGCCAGCATAGAGGGGCAAGACGTCGACCAAGATTTTCATGTTTATGGATTAGAGTGGACGCCAGATTACATCATTGTGTCCTTCGATGAGCTGCCTTACTTTTACTATCGAAATGATCACACCGGCTGGCAGTCCTGGCCGTTTGACCATCCCTATCATTTGATATTGAATCTCGCCATCGGCGGAGCTTGGGGTCGAGCAGGGGGGCCTATCGATGACAGCATTTTTCCCGTCAATATGCAGGTGGACTATGTTCGAGTCTACCAACAGAAATCGACGAGCAACGAATAACCCATGCTGCGAAGCAGTGTAGCAAAACAGGTATTTTTATGACTGAACTGAGAAGCCAACTGGCAGAGCAATCAATGACAGACTCTAATACGGTCAACGGAAAATTTGTTGATCTGAACGGTGAGCGCTTTTATGCCATCGAAAACGTCGACAACATGGCACCGTTTTTCACCTCAATGGTGTCTGACAGTGACCATTGGTTGTTTGCCTCTTCCACCGGTGGCCTGACAGCTGGACGGGTGTCACCTGAAACCGCATTGTTTCCTTATGTGACCGTAGATCGTATCCACGAGAGCCCCTTGCATACGGGGTGCAAAACTCTGATCCGCGTGGGTTCGCAACTATGGGAACCCCTTAATCGAGAGCACGATGGACGCTATGCTTTGTCTCGCAATCTCTACAAGAGCGTGTTGGGTAACAAACTGTGTTTTGAAGAGATCAATCACGATTTAAAAGTAGGCTTTCGCTACACTTGGATGACCAGCCAAGTGTATGGTTTTGTGCGCCGCAGTGAAGTGTTCAACTTGGCCGAGACAGAACAATCCATTGCAGTGTTGGATGGCTTACAGAATATTCTGCCCGCCGGTACGCCGAGACACACTCAAACCATCTCCAGCAACTTGGTCGACGCTTACAAATTCAGTGAATTGGTGGAAGACAGCAAACTGGCTTTGTTTAGCCTCTATTCAGGTATTACTGACCGAGCCGAGCCTTGTGAATCCTTGCGTGCAACCACCCTGTTTGCTAACGGTTGGGATGCTGCAAAAGTCATTCTCAACAGTGATGAAGTGCAGCGTTTTAAAGCCGGTATGGACCCACAGAGCACAAGCTTTACTCGCGGTATTCGAGGCGCTTACTTGCTCTCTGGAAACCTTAGCCTAGCTGCGGGTCAAGGACACACTTGGGATATTGTCGCAAACCTAGAGCAGTCCCAATCTCAAGCGGTAGCGCTGTTGGATCAATTGCAGTCTGATCGGTCCATTGCCACACAGATCCAAGATTCAATCGACCGAGGCACTGATGCATTGGCGAAAATCATGGCATCTGCGGATGGTATGCAATGTACTGAGCAGGAAAATGTCAGCGCTCACCATTACGCCAACGTGCTGTTTAACGTGTTGCGCGGTGGCATTTTTGAAAACCAGTATCATCTGTGTACTCGTGACTTTTCCGTCACCATTAAAACGTTTAACAAGACCGTCTTTGACCGCCATCAGGCTTGGTTGGCTCAACTGCCCCCACGCATGGATCTCAATGATTTAATGGCCGCTGTGGTTGAGCAAAATGACCCTCAATTGACCCGCTTGAGTCTGGAATATTTGCCGATTACATTTGGTCGACGACATGGTGATCCCAGCCGACCTTGGAACCAATTTGCCATCAACTTGACCGACGAAAAAGGCGAACCTTTGCTGTCTTATCAAGGAAACTGGCGGGATATTTTCCAAAACTGGGAAGCCCTAACCTTCAGTTATCCCCAATATGTTGAGAGCGTAGTGGCGAAATTTGTCAACGCTTCCACTGTGGATGGCTACAACCCCTATCGAATTACCAAACAAGGTATCGATTGGGAAGTGGAAGAGCCGGATGACCCGTGGAGTTACATCGGATACTGGGGCGATCACCAAATTATTTACTTGTTGAAAATGTTGGAGCTGTCGAAGAAGTTTCACCCGCAAAAACTGTCGAATATGTTGCACGAATCGGTATTCAGTTACGCAAACGTGCCTTATCGCATCCGCTCCTTTGATGCGTTGGTTAAGGATGCCAAAAATACCGTCGATTTTGACGAAGAGCTGGCCCATTTAATTGATACTCGCGTGGCGCAAATGGGTTCCGACGGCAAATTAGTTTTGGACAGCGAAGGGCAGGTTTATCAAGTTAACCTTTTGGAAAAGCTGATAGTGCCGCTACTTTGCAAACTGGGTAACTTGGTTGTCGACGGTGGTATTTGGCTTAACGCCCAACGCCCCGAGTGGAATGACGCCAACAATGCTCTGGTAGGACAAGGTTTGTCTATGGTGACCTTGTATTACATGCGTCGCTATATTGATTTCATGCAAACTTTGTTGACGACTGAACAAGGCAAAGTGACCTTATCCAAAGAGGTCGCTACTTGGCTTGATGACACGGCTGCAATTGTTGCCAATATGTTGCCACAGTTGAAGCAGGGAACCATCGATGACGAACAACGCATGGTGTTTTTACAATCATTGGGATTGGCGTCTAGCCAATATCGTAAAAAGGTTTACCAACAGCAGGGCATGTCTGGCAAAACTGAAACCGATATAGAACAAATCAAACAGATGCTCAGCGATGCACAGGTGGCCATTGACCACAGCATTCGCGCAAACCTGGCCGAAGATGGGCTGTACCATGCCTATAATTTGCTGGATTTGAAAAGCAGTTTGGCGCAGGTTGATCATTTGTATCCCATGCTAGAAGGCCAGGTTGCCCTGCTTAGCTCCGGTGCCATCGCGCCTGAAGAGGCGGTCAATGTATTGGAGTCGCTATTTAATAGTGATGTGTTCCGAGCTGATCAACATACCTTTATGCTCTACCCAGATCGGGTGCAAACTCGCTTCTTGGATAAAAACAAGGTACCCGATGCTGCGGTAAAAAATAGTCCTATGTTGATGGCGATGATCGAAGGGAAAGATAAGCGCATCATTAACCAGGATGCCCGTGGTCAGTATCGTTTTAATCCCGACATTCGCAATGCAGGTGAGCTTAAGGCGGCGCTGGCAAAAGCGGCTCAAGACTATGATTCTGCTTTTGAATCAGACCACGGTCACATTCTTGCGACCTACGAGTCGGTGTTCAATCATCAAGCCTTTACCGGGCGTTCTGGCGGAATGTTTGGTTTCGAAGGTTTGGGCTGTATTTACTGGCATATGGTGGCGAAATTATTGTTGGCGGTGGCCGAAAACTTCTATCACGCCATTGACCAAAACGTTGACAACAAAACCGTCAAGCAGCTCGGCGATCTCTATTACCGAGTGCGTAAAGGCATCGGCTTTAACAAAACCCCAGAAGAGTATGGTGCGTTTCCCACTGACCCTTATTCCCACACTCCAAAGCATGCTGGAGCCCAACAGCCGGGCATGACCGGTCAGGTGAAAGAGGAAGTGCTGAGTCGATTCGCTGAGCTGGGTGTTCATGTACAAGATGGAGCGGTACGTTTCCTTCCTGCGCTACTTAAAGGGGAAGAGTTTTTAACACAAACAAACCACTTTAAATATCTGGATACCCGCGGCGATTGGCAAACAGTTGAAGTGCCTGCGAAAGGGCTCGCCTTTAGTTGGTGTCAAGTTCCCATCATTTACCAATTGTCTGAAGACCAGACAGGGGTGAGTGTGATGTCCAGTAGCGAACTGTTGGAACACAATGACGAGTTATCGATATCGTCGCAAACTAGCGAAAAGATTTTCAATCGCACAGGAGAAATCAGCCTGATTAAGGTGAATTTGCATCCTGACATGTTATTTGGCCACTAATAGAAACAATAACCTCGGCCTGATTGGGGAACCCATCAGGCCCTTGAATGGATGGAACACACTGTGTCTGGAAAATACAATCCTTATCGTTCTTTATCAGGCATTAACATCACCAACTACAGCGTTGATGAGCTTAAGGAGCTAGTGCGGAGCCTTTTACAGGGCAAAATTCACGGTATTTCTTTTAGTCCTTACGTTGAAGGTCAAGGGCCGGGTACGACCATGACCGAAGAGCAAATTCGTGAGCGTATGCAAATTATCGCGCCTTATGTGAATTGGATACGCTCTTTCTCCTGCACCGAAGGTAATCAGTTGATCCCAAAAGTAGCCAAAGAAATGGGCTTGAAAACCTTAGTGGGCGTGTGGCTGGACGATGACTTGGAAAACAACGAATTGGAGCTGTCTAATGCATTGGAATTGGCTAAGCAAGGTTACGTTGACTTGTTAGCCGTAGGCAACGAAGTGCTATTGCGAGGCGATTTAACCCAAGATCAATTGATTGATTACCTTAAACGGGCAAAGGCTGGAGCAAATCCAATCCCCGTAGGTTATGTCGATGCCTATTTCGAATTTGTCGATTATCCAGAAATTACCGCACAGTGTGATGTGATCTTTGCCAATTGCTATCCCTTTTGGGAAGGCTATCCTGCCGAGCACGCTCTGGTGTATATGAAAGACATGTATCACCGAGCAATAAAAGCAGGTAACGGAAAACCGGTAATCATTAGCGAAACCGGTTGGCCCAACTTAGGCACCGCGGTGGGTCAAGCCATCCCGTCTTATGAAAATGCCGTGAAGTACTTGGTCAACAGTTACCAATGGGCAGAAGAAGAAGGCGTCGATATCTTTTATTTCTCATCCTTTGATGAGGCATGGAAAGTCGATGCAGAAGGCGATGTGGGAGCCTATTGGGGAATATGGGATAAAAATGGAAAACTTAAATATGGTTAAACAAGCGGCAGCGCCCAGACCATTAACTCAACAGAGTCTTGCTGGGTTAGGTAAAGGAATTTGCTACTCAGGTTACCGAGAGGGGCAAGATCCCCGCAAAGAAATTTATCCCAGTTACGAGCAAGTCAAAGAAGATTTACTGTTGCTTGCGCCTGATTGGTCTGTCTTGCGTTTGTACGACTGCAGTAAACACGCCGATCTGGTTTTGCAAGTTATCGAAGATGAACGATTACATTTTAAAGTGATGCTCGGAGCGGACTTGGGGGCAGAAGTGAACAACCCTGATTGTCCTTGGGGTGCTGACTATCCCAAATCCGAGTTGCAGGCAAATTCAAAAGCCAACAGTGCGCAAATTGATCGGTTGATAGAACTGGCCAATCAATACCCAAAAATCATCTTTGCGGTGTCGATTGGCAATGAAGCCAGTGTCGATTGGAACGATCACATGGTTCCTGTGGAGTGCTTGGCCCACTATGCCCGCCGGGTGAAGGCCAGCGTAGCTCAGCCAGTTACCTTTTGCGAAAATTATGTTCCTTGGCTTGGAAAACTCGCACCGCTGGTGGACGAAATCGATTTCATCAGTATCCATACCTACCCTGTCTGGGAATATCACAGCGTGGATACCGCATTGGATTACACCAAACAGAACTATTATGACGTCGCCAACACTCACCCGCATATGCCGGTTGTAATTACTGAGGCAGGTTGGACGACCGCTTCCAATGGCCGAGGAATCGAACCCGACAACGCGGGGCAAGATTTTCAAGCCATTTACTGCCAGCAACTTATTGATTGGGCGACCAAAAACAATATTTTGACCTTTGTTTTTGAAGCCTTTGATGAGCCTTGGAAAGGCTCAGACGACCCCCTAGAACCAGAGAAGCATTGGGGATTCTACTTTGAAGATCGTACTCCTAAGTCTGTAGTTGCAGCTCTTAATAACCAGCCCAAATTGGCAAGAGCGCTGTAACCCCCGTTTCACCCTGTCCCGGTGGAAGATCCGCGTAGGTTGTATTACTGCGCGGATCAATATCAAAAGCTATCGGGTAGCGCTCCCTACTTGTCATCCCCACAGCGCTCCCCCAACTGTCATCCCGGCAACGCTCTTGGGCCGGGACCTGTATCAAAAACTATCGGGTGTAGTGTCCCGAAGTTTTTGATTGCTCTTGCTCTTTTCAAATATCCTCGGCGTGCGCTTCAAGATGATGTTTAAACAACTCGTGTGCTCTTGGGCGGGGACCTAACAACTTCTGAGGGTTGTTTGAAAAGACTAAGAGCAACCGTCATTTTGATTTTCAGAACACGCGCGAGTCCTTCCCTGGAAGCTCCAACAAAGCGTCCATGCTTTGTAGGGTTCTGAAAACCAAAACGAAGCTTGCCTCGCAATAAAGCAGCGTCATCCCCGCGGCGCCCCCCTATTGTCATCCCGGCATGCTTTTGAGCCGGGACCTCATCAAAAGGCTGACGCACTCAAACACAAAAGTGACATAAGGGATTGGTTTGGAAAGCCGCTGTGAACTCTTCCTTGGGCGCTTGACAAATTCGTCCCTGAGTGTTTGTTGCTTTGGGTCAGCCAGCCTGTTTAAAAGATCCCGGCCAAAAAGCACGCCGGGATGACAAGGGGAAAGCATGCGGGGATGACAGGTTCTTAAATACCGGGATGACAGGTCACTTAGACGCCAAATCTGTTGCTAGTTGTTCTAAGGTCTTGCCTTTGGTTTCAGGTAGATAACGAACAATTATGATAAGCCCCAGTGCGGCAAAGATGCCGTAAATCATAAAGGTTAGTGTCGAGCCCAGCACAGACAATTCCCAAGGGAAAATAAACTGCACGCCAAAGCTGACGCCTGAGTTAATCAAACCGACAAAAGAAATTGCTAGCGCCCGAATATGGTTGGGGAACAATTCCGAAAACAGTACCCACATCACGGGGCCAAGGGACACTGCAAAGCAAGCCACAAAACCTAGAATGCAGAGTAATATTTGAGTCTGATTAATCGTTATGGCCGCAGCCACCAATTGACTTTCAACAGCGGCAGCAGCCGGTCCCAAAGTGGTTTGTATTGCTTGTTTAAAATCCAATTCACTGGTGAAGGTTTGATTCAGGATCAAGGTCAGCGCATCTCGGTGTTGGCTCAATTCGGCGCTGTCTAAAACACTCTGTGTGAGAGTGTAGCTGGCGTTGGCAAATCCGTGGGACAAACTGAACATGCACACTACTATCCCAGCCACACCGGCGGTCAATAACGTTTTCCTGCCAACTTTGTCGATCAAAGCAATGGCCACAAGAGTGAAAACGATATTGATGAGCCCTACAAAGATCGCTTGCATAAATGCAGCGTTAGTACCCAAACCACTGAGTTCAAAAATCATCGGTGCATAGAAAAATACAGCGTTAATACCGGTTATTTGCTGCAAGACGGCTATGCTGATGCCTAGCAGCAAGACGAGGCGTAATTTTGGACTAAAGAGCTCGCCAACGCTGGCCTTCGCTTGATTGCTGGAGGCATTTAAATCAGTTTCGATGGCGATCATTGCTTGGCTGGCTTCTGTCTGACCTAACGTGCGCGTCATCACCGCCATGGCCTCTTTTTTTCGTCCTTTCATGACTAACCATCGAGGGCTTTCAGGCACCCAGAATAGAAACAACAAATACAGCAACGCAGGAAGCGCTTCAATTCCCAACATATATCGCCATTGCCACTGTTGGATATTCAGTCCGTTGAGCCACTCAGCTGGGCTTTCGGCTAATTGCAAAATCAGATAGTTAGAAAAGAAAGCTGCAGAAATCCCCAATACGATATTCAATTGGTTCAATGAAACCAGTCGACCCCGAATGGCGGCTGGCGCGATTTCGGCGATGTACATGGGAGCAATAATCAGAGCTGCACCGACGCCTAAGCCACCCAACATGCGTGCCAACACCAATAAAGTAAAGCTACTGGCGATGGCGGAAAGTAACGCGGAAACAAAAAACAAAAATGCGGCGCACATCAGTACCGGTCGGCGCCCAAAGCGCTGGCTAATGGGTCCACTTGTCATCATTGCCAGCGTTGCCGTCAAGGATAATGAAGCCACTGCCCAGCCCAACTGTAGCTTGGTCAAGGCGAATTCGGGCTCTATAAATTTGACCACACCCGATATCACTGAGGCATCAAAGCCCATTAAAAAGCCACCTAGGGCCACAATCAAACTGATGTAAAAAGTATAAAATCCATTTGAAGAAGAGTGTTTCACAGTGGCGATGCTCCGTATTGTTCCGGCGCACAGGGTGCATTGGATAATCCGCTTAACATAACTTATCCTTATGAAAATAAATAACTAATTCGACCAAGTGGGCGTAACTTGCGACACGCTGGAAAGGCAGGCTAGCTCTGCTGCTATGGCAAGTGTAGACTACCTCACTAGTTCGTGACTATCACTGGGCACTTAGGTGTATCAAAAGTTAAAAAGCATCATCAGAAAAAATCAAAACTATCAATTTTGGGCCTGGCAGGCAGGCTTCTGGGTGTTCCTCAGTGTCGTTAGTTTTTTTACCTTAACTCTTTGGTATCGCCAATTCGGTTGGCCATATATCGCTCATACGTTCTTTCAAGCCGTGTTGGGTTTAGCTCTGACGCTGTTTTTGTACTGGGCGTTCATGCGCATATGGGAACGTTCTGTGACGACTCGCTTAATGCTTGGCATGCTGTTAGTCGCCGTTGTTTCTTTGGTGTGGACCATGTTGCGCATAGAAGCCTTTTTACGGATGACAGGTGAACTCGATGTGTGGGCTGACTTTGGTGGTTGGTATTTTGGCAGTATCTTCATCTTTTTGTGTTGGACCGGTATGTTCCATGGCATCCGCTACTATCAGTTGCTGCAATCGGAACACAACATTATGCTCAAGGCTGAGGCCGAAGCTCAAGAAGAGCAAATTAAACGGATGATTGCCCAAACTGTGGCTCGGGATGCGCAGATCAAAATGCTGCGTTATCAGCTCAATCCTCATTTCTTGTGTAACACTCTCAATGCTATCAATTCACTGGTGGAGGCGCAGGAGACTGAAACGGCACAAGCAATGACCGTGAAACTCAGCCGTTTCTTGCGATACTCGTTGGACAACAACCCCGACACCAAACTAACTTTAGAAAATGAGATTAAGGCCTTGAATCTCTATCTTGAGATCGAAAAAACTCGGTTTGGTGAGCGATTGCAGTTGGATTTTCATATTGATGATCAGGCCAAATTAGCCAAAGTTCCAAGCTTGTTACTGCAACCGATCATTGAGAATTCCATGAAGCACGCGATCGCACAGAGTGAGCAGGGCGGCACAATTGGTTTGCGCGCCCATGTTAACGGGCAACGTCTGGTCATCGAGTTAAGTGACAGCGGCTCCGGAATCAAAAAAGCCACCACCAAAATTATGAGTTCAAACGGAAGGGGGGTCGGTTTGCGCAACACGGGTGAACGTTTGAAGGCGTTATATGGCTCAAACTATTCGTTCGACTTAAATTTGATGCCCTCAGGTGGTTTAAAGACCACCATCAGTATTCCCTATGAACCGCAAACTGACTATGCTCTGATGCAAAGCGCAGCGAATCCAATATGAGTAACGTTCTATGCAAAAACTACGAACCCTAATTGTTGACGATGAACCTTTAGCGCTAAGTTTGCTGAAGGCGAAATTGGCAAAGATCCCTGAGATTGAAATCGTGGGAGAGTGCCAGAATGGTCGTCAAGCGATCCAGGCTACGTTGGATTTAGAACCGGATCTATTGTTCCTCGACATCCAAATGCCAGGCCTAAATGGATTTGATGTGATCAAGCGTCTGCAGAACGAAGTGGTGCCTTTGGTGGTATTCATCACCGCATACGAACAATACGCTTTGGATGCCTTCGATGTTCATGCTGTGGACTATATTCTCAAACCCATCGATGACGATAGGATCCAAAGAGCAGCGCAACGGGCTTTGAATCGTCGGGCGAGTGGTGATGTCTCGGGGTCAAAGCCGCAAATCATCGCGGCCATCCATGATATCAATGAACGAGAGTCTCGAGATGCGCAGCTTGCTGAGCACGAAAACGATTTAATTGATCGTAAAATTGTCATCAAGGACCGCGAAGAGATCACCTTGCTCAAGCAGGCCAACATAGAATGGGTTGTGGCAGCCGGTGACTATTGCTGCTTGCATGCAGAGGGTGAGACACACATCAAACGAGTGACCCTGAAGCAATTGTTGCAAGAGTTGGATCCCGTTTGTTTTAAGCGAGTGCACCGTTCAACCATCGTCAATCTCAATTTTATCGAGAAAGTGATCCCCCATACTAAGGGCGAATTTTTCCTGCTGTTAGGCGAGCATGAGCGAGTCAAAGTGAGTCGCAATTATCGCGACGTGATCAAAGCCTTCTTGGATAAATAGTTCCTAATTTAGATACCTCCCAATCAATATCAAATTAATCATTTGCAAATATATATAAGTAATTATATAAATGCTTTTTTAAAAGTGCTGGGAGTGGCTATGAATCGAGATTTTTTGGATGATTTGGCTGAATTGGCCTTGGGCAGTAGGCTTAAGCGTATGAGCGAGCGCATGCTTGCCGATGCCGCTCAGATTTACCAACATTTTGGTATCGATATTCAGCCTAAATGGTTTACTTTGCTGGCCTTGTTGGATCACAAAGAACAGGTAAGCGTAGTAGAAGCTGCAGAGTCTTTGGGGCTCAGTCAGCCCGCACTGAGCCAGTTTTGTCGTCAGCTCGCACAAAAGAAACTGGTAACCTTTACTGTCGATAAGCAAGACTCGCGCAAGCGAGTGGTGGCACTAAGTGCCTTGGGAAAACAACAAGTGGAGCTCATGCGGCCGATGTGGCAAGCGGTTAAACGTGCTGCCGAGGAGTTATGCGCTGAGAGTGGTTATGATTTCTACCCTGCGCTGCAACAACTTGAACAAGCCCACAGTAGACGCTCCCTATTACAACGCACTCAAGACTACCTCGAACAAGCTAAACCAGAGGTACAAAACCAAGAATCCGAATTGGAATTTGTGCCTTTTGACGAATCGCTCGCGCCGCATTTTGAAACCATTAATCGCGAGTGGATTGAGAATATGTTTCACTTGGAAGACATTGATTTGCATGTGTTGCAACATCCCCAAGATAAGATCCTCTCCAAAGGCGGCCAAATCTGGTTTGCTCGGCACGCCACACTGGGTGTAGTCGGGACCTGTGCCCTTTTGAATCATGGCAACGGCGATTTTGAACTGACAAAAATGGGCGTGTTGGATGCCGCTCGTGGGCTAAAGATCGGAGAGCAGCTCTTGCGATTTGTGATTGAGCAAGCTCAAGGGATGGACATTCAACGACTATTCTTGCTCACAAACGCAAAATGCGAAGCGGCCATTCACTTGTATGAAAAAAATGGTTTTCACCATGACACAACCATAATGCAAGAGTTTGGTGCCGCATACGAGCGTTGTAATGTCGCTATGCTTTACCGTAACTAGTTACAATAAGTTGACTATTCTGAAAATTGACTTGCCCAGTCCTTTAGCTCATGGGCCACTGGTTTGTTATGCTGGGCCAAAAACGCCAAAAAGGTGTTGGCAGTGCGATTCACAACGCGTTCAACTGGGAAACCAATCCCTTGAGCGTGCCCGATGCTTTGGGTGTAGTCGCCCAAATGATAGGCAATGTGCGCGTCGCTTGAGAACACCACTTGCCAGTCGAGTCTATCGATTGCCTCCATAATTTCGATGCAATGGCGTTCACTGCCTTGTCGAGAGTAAGTGAAAGAACTGTTGTTGATTTCCAGTACCACGTTGTTGTCTTTTGCTGCACGGATCACCTCTTCCACATCAATCGGATAGTTAGGGTTTCCGGGATGGCCGATGATCTGCACATCGCAGGTTTGCATTGTCTTGATCAATGCTTGGGTATGTTCTTTACGATTGGTGGGCTCGAATACAGGTTCATGAAAACTGGCAATCACAAAGTCTAAATAAGGCAACATTCCACGGGGCACATCCAGTCCACCGTCAGGAGGCATGATGTTGGCTTCTATCCCCCGAAGACAGGCCACATTATCCACGATGCGAGGCATCACATGGCGATTACCAAAGTGCCAAGGATGGGGGGAATCAGGCATTTCAGGGCCATGGTCGGTTAAGGAAAACATTTGCATGCCCTTGACTTTTGCCTGTACGAAGTAGTCATGTACGGTACTGTAGGCATGGGTGCTGGCTATTGTGTGGGAATGGGTGTCGACGAGTATATTCATGATTCTCCATTTAAAACTTTCAACTAAGGTATAAATTACAGCGAGTTATAAATTATGATAGCCTTTCGGCTGTCATGCATCGAAGCGAGTCGCAAAGATGGCTCGTACATGCTCAGCATCAGGAACGCTGTACTACTGCTATGAGATACCTTTTATTTTGTGCCACATTGCTCTCAGCAATTGCCATGGCCAACCCTAAACTAGACACCTTGCACTTCGGTGTGTCCATCTCGACCAGTGCCCAGCGAGAGGCGTTTTACACCATGGCTCGACGTTTTGAAGCAGAAAACCCCGGTCTCAAAGTCGAATTTAAAGCCCTAACCAGTGAAGTATACAAAGAGCAGTTTGCCGATTTTTTACAAGGGCGAAATCAATTTGACGTTCTTTATTGGCATGCCGGTGAACGCCTGTTTGAATATGTTGATCAAGGGTCAATTACGCCAATTAACGACCTTTGGGTCAGCCAAAATCTCGCTCAATTGTTCGATCAGAGTATCATTGATACCTTGCAACGCAATGATAACCTGTATGCCTTGCCCATATCCTATTATCAAATCGGCTTTTATTATTCTAAAACCTTGTTTGAAAAACACCATCTTCAAGAACCTCAAAATTGGCGTGATTTGATGGACATCTGCGGGGCTTTGCGCTCAAAGGGTGTCCCACCGATCTTTATCGGCACGGCGAGTAACTGGCCAGCAACAGCGTGGTTTGACTATTTGAATCTGCGCATCAATGGACTGAATTTTCATCAACAAGTCACATCTGGAAAGATAGCGTTCACTGACTCCAGTATCACTCAAGTTTTGATGACCTGGAAAGAAGCTATTACCAAGGGATGCTTTGTTTCCGAACATAACACTTTAGATTGGAAAGAAGGTCTACCGCTCTTATTCCGTGGATTAACGGGCATGTCTTTGATTGGGAATTATGTGATTCAGGAGATTCCAGCTAGCATTGTCGATGACATAGGATTCTTCGCCTTTCCGACTATTGATAATACAGTTCCAGCCTATGAGGAAGCGCCTTTAGACATATTGGTGATCCCCCAAAGTAGTGACAACAAAGCTTTGGCCAAGCGATTTTTGCAGTTCATGTCTTTGGCTGAAAACCAGTCAAAACTGAATCGTATGCTAGGTGTCATCTCGCCCCATAGATTGGCCCAAACCCAGACCAGTGAGTTGGTTCAGGAAGCATATCAAGTATTGAGTTCCGCAGAGGGCGTCAGCCAGTTTTTTGATCGTGACGGGAAAAAAGCGTTTGCCGAAGCCATCATGCCGGTTTTCGATCAGTTTGCCTTGACAGGGGATGTGCCAGGCACCCAAGCAGAATTGGAGCGGATCCGTAAATCCGTGCTGTCACTTTGACTTGGGCTTACTTGGTAATCTGTCCTATTCGATGCTAAAAAGGAATACTCACAGCATTTGAATTAGATAGGATAGAACCATGGACAAGTTTATGCAGGCCGCCATAGATGAAGCAATCAAAGGTCAACAGGAGGGCGGAATTCCCATTGGTTCGGTGATTGTCTACCAAGGTGAGATTATCGGGCGAGGCCATAATCGACGAGTTCAGTCTGGTAGCCCGATTTTGCATGGCGAAATGGATGCCTTTGAGAATGCCGGACGGCAACCTGCCAGCATCTATCGGCAATGCACGCTGTACACTACCTTGTCACCGTGCTCCATGTGCAGCGGAGCTATCTTGTTGTATGAAATTCCCAAAGTCGTGATTGGTGAGAATCGCACCTTTATGGGGGAAGAATCATTGTTGATATCTCGGGGTGTGGATCTCCAGGTCTTGCAGGATGAGACCTGCTATCAACTCATGACCCAATTCATTAAAGCAAACCCCAGTTTGTGGAACGAAGACATCGGAACCGAATAAAACGCACGTCGATGTGTAGTGGTATTTAAACGTTGCTCAACGGGCTTTGGCCGTGCTTTTGAGAGCTATATCTACATAATATCTAAGTATGTTTATCTATTCATAATGTTTCAAAATATTACATAAAGTTAAAAATATTAGACATTGGGTTTGCTTTGATATACATTTCTCCTATCCAAACTTGGTAGGAGATTATGATGGATATGTCATTTAAAGAAAAAAGCACTTGGATTTCATTGGTGTCGACTTTGGCAATTTTTGGTTATTACTTCTTGCAAATATGGGGTTTGTCGGGGCTCCCGGCAGAACAAGCCAATGAGCAAGCTGTGAAATTGATCATTTACGTGATTATTCTCACTGTCGTAGTGGAAACTCTGTTTCAAGGTATGTTGGCTGCAACCAACCACAAAGCAGCAAAATTGGGAGCCGACGAGCGAGACAAAATTCTCGAGTACAAAAGTAACAACTTAGGCTATACGGTTTTGGCGGTGGGTGTGTTGATAGTACTTGGTCGCATCATCATGCTTGAGTTAAATAGTGGTTGGCAAGAGGGCGAAAGTTCATTGCAGATTCCGATGTTGACTGCCCATATGTTGATGTTTAGTTTTGTATTGTCCGAAGTGGTCCGTTTTGCTGCGTTAGTTTACCAGTACCGTAGGAGCGCGTAATCGTGGCAGACTTACCCATAATCAATAAAGTCAGAGAAAAGCGCTTCTTTGCTGATGAGATGACACAACAAGAGCTTGCTGACTTGGTAGGTGTGACCCGTCAAACCATCATGGCAATTGAAAAAGGTAAGTACTCACCTTCTTTAGAAGTGGCTTTTCGTATAGCAGAAGTTTTTGGCTGCCATTTGGAAGAAGTATTTCAGTATGTGCCGAAAGAGCACAATTAGCTGAAAATTTACTCCAGATAGCGTAAGATATGGACAATTTTTAAAAAATCCAAAGCAAACTGCGGCAGTCCTTAGTATAATTGCCGCTATGTTTTTAAAACCATAGTTATTGCCTGCTATGGTGATCTGGGGCAATTCGTAGAATTGCCCTATTTTATTGGTGTAGCGGCAAGGTTGGAGTACCTAAATGAGCAAAAACAAATCTTGGACAATTCAGGATTCCGAGAAATTGTACGGCGTATCCCGCTGGGGCGGCGGCTATTTTGAAATTGGTGAAAACGGTAATTTGCATGTCACTCCCGACAGCACTAATCCCGATATGCGCATTGATTTCAAATCGGTAATCGACGAAATCAAAGAGGAAGGTATTCAATTTCCTGTCGTTTTAAGATTTCACGATATTTTGCGTTCACAAGTTTGTTTGCTCAATGAGACCTTTAACAAAACCATTATTGATGCAGAGTATGCGGGCAAATATTACGGTGTTTACCCCGTGAAAGTGAACCAGATGCGTGAAGTGGTTGAAGAAATCGTTGACGCAGGGACACCCTACAGCTACGGATTGGAGGCAGGCTCTAAGGCTGAGCTACTGACTGTGCTTGCCTACAACTCTAATCCAGACGCCCTTACAATTCTCAATGGCTACAAAGACGAAGAATTCATTCGCTTGTCTTTGCTGGCGCGTAAATTGGGTCGAAAAATTATTGTGGTCATAGAGAAGTTCTCTGAATTGACCATGTTGATCAAGATTTCTAAGCAACTGAAAATCGAACCCATTATCGGTCTTCGCTCAAAAATGACGGTGAAAGGCAGAGGTAAATGGGAAGGTTCAGGTGGTGATCGCGCTAAGTTTGGCTTAACCATTACTGAGATTATCAATGGGGCCCGTTTGCTTGAAGAACACGATATGGCCCATTGCTTCAAGTTGCTGCATTTCCATATTGGCAGTCAGTTGACAGACATTCGTGCCGTCAAAGAGGCCATCAACGAAGGCGCTATGATTTACGCTGAATTGCACCATATGGGCTTCAAGCTCGATTATGTTGACGTTGGTGGTGGCTTAGGTATTGACTATGACGGTAGCCAATCGACCAGTGATTCTTCTCGCAACTACAGCATGAGCGAGTACGTTGCCGACGTCGTGTTTGGCATGAAAGAAGTGTGCGATCTAGAAGGCGTTCCCCATCCTCATTTGGTCAGTGAAAGTGGCAGGGCCATTACGGCGCACCATAGCTGCGTAATTGCGGAAATTGTCGGAGAAATTCGCTCAAACAGTTCTGAAATGGACATCTCCTTTGTGGACGATGAGCATATTTTGGTTACTAATATGCGCGAATTGATCGATGAGGTTGATAAGCAAGAAAATATCCAAGAAGTTTTCAACGACGCGACGACTTACAAAGAACAAGCCGCCAGTGCTTTTAAGCTGCGGGTTATTAGCCTTGAAGAATTGGCTAAGATCGAAACCATGTATTGGCAAGTGATGGTAAAACTACAGCATCATTTGAAGGATGCAGAGTTTATTCCTGAAGATATTCAAGAATTGGACTACGACCTGTCTTCCCAATACCTATGTAACTTCTCGGTATTTCAGTCCGCTGCGGATACCTGGGCTATTGATCAAGTTCTGCCGATTGTGCCGCTAACGCGAATGGATGAAGAGCCCACAGTCAATTGCTCGTTGGTGGATATCACCTGTGACAGTGACGGAAAGATCGACCAGTTTGTCATGGAAAAGGGCATAGCCGATGTCATTCCGATGCACAAATTGAAGAAAGAGGAAGACTATTACATTGGTTTGTTCCTCACTGGCGCATACCAGGACGTGATGGGCGATATGCACAACCTCTTTGGTCGTTTGAACGAAGTGCATATTTTCAGCTACGACGACGATCCTGAAGACTTCTACATTGAAGAGGTTGTGACGGGGTCTTCGGTAGAAAACGTTTTGACCATCATGCAGTATCACCCGAGTTCTATGGCTCAAACGGTCAAAAAGGAAATCGACAAGAACATTGCCGAAGGCAAGATGAACCCCAGAGAAGGGGTGAAATGGACCGATTTCTACGAAGACTGTTTGCGTGGTTACACCTACTTGAAAACGCCTAAACTCTGAGTGTAACCCCTATATCAAAAACTATCGGGTGTCGTATCCGCGTATCTGAATCTATTGGGTGCAGTATCCCAAAGATTCAGATTGCACTTAGCTCTTAGCTCTTTTCCACATTCCACAGGGTTTAACAGATCCCGGCCAAAAAGCGCGCCGGGATGACAGGTTTTTTATGTGCCGGGATGACAGGTTTTTTATGTGCTGGGATGACAAACGTTATTTGGCTGACAATTCAGCAGTTTGTTGAGCTTTTTCCACTTGCTTAAAGTAGGTTTCCCAAAACTTAGCGGTAAAGCTGTTGATAAGATTTGATTCGGCATTCATCAACATGGCAAAGCCCACTCCTTGCTCAGGAGCGAAAGCAACGTCTGCACGATAGCCTTCAACCCATCCGCCGTGATAGTTCAGCTTGTGACCTTGAAAATCGTAGATTCGCCAACCCAATCCGTAATGTGCGTCCTTTAGAAACTGTCGCCAGTCCCGTCTACGCAGTTCTTTTTGGGTTTTCACTCTGGGAGTGGTCACTGTCTCTATAACATTAGGGCTAACCACATTGGGATATTGACCTAACATGGCCTTAATCCAAATGACCATATCAGAAATGCTGGCATTGACTCCCGCTGCGGGTGTAAAGCGATAATAATCTTGCTGAACTTTACCCTGACGCCACTTGTCCCGGGTTATCGCAATATGTGGCTTAGCCCATTTATCCGAGCCCACTAAACCGTCACGACCGGCACTCGCGTGAGGCATTTTTAATGGACGCAACAATTGGTTTTCCAGAATCTGTCCGTAACTGGTTTTTTGATCCTGATAGTAGTCTTCCAATACACCAAACAAGGCATTCTGATAGGTATAACATCTGCCAGGAGAACACAAAGGTTTAAGTTTGGCCAATTGGCTCAAAACACGCTTTAGTGAATAGTTTGCTTCAATCAAGTTGTCATAAGCGTTGGGGGTAAAACCGCTGGATTGACTCAGCAAATGCTCTAGATTCATCGCGGCATCGGGCTGCTGTTGAAATCCATACTTTGGCACCAATTGAGGAATGGACGTCTGCCAACTCATTTGTTCTTGCTCAACGAGCTTCGCCATCAGCACACCGGTGAACGTCTTGGAGACGGATGCTAATCGAAATACCGTATCAGCATCGATGGGCGCGCCATTACGCTCGGTTTGTCCATAGGTATACACTATGGGGGTATCGCCATTTTTCACGAACACAAAAACGTAGCCCGGAATATTGCGCATTCGAGCTTGAGATTGGGTGTCTGCGGCATAATCACGAAGCCAATTCGGGGGAGTGGCCAAGCTGACATCGGGAAGCAGAAACAGGAAGGCCCCAAGGGCGTATATCAACGTCTTCATGTGGAGCAGCATAGTAAACATTTGATCAGATGATTTCCAGCCACGGCGCTAGTTTGCATCCTATTGTGACGCACTTTTTTATATACAGTTCCGAAAACCGCGCGTTTTCAACCGACAAACCCGTTAAACTTGCCCCATTAACACCAGTCGAAGCTCGAATGATGAATACGGAACGGCTTATTTACCAAACTGCACGAATTGCCCGCGACAGTCGCTTCGATGGGCAATTTTTCGTTGCCGTGAAAAGTACTGGCATTTTTTGTCGGCCAATTTGTCCTGCCCCATCGCCAAAAGAGCATAATGTAGAATATTTTCAACTGGCGCAAAGTGCCATTGAGGCAGGCTATAGGCCTTGTTTACGTTGTCGTCCAGACAGTGCGCCTGGCTCCTGTGCTTGGCGAGGCGTCGACACCACAGTGGATCGTGCGGTTCATCTGCTAAAAACCTGCGCTGATCTTCGCTTGCAGGATATTGCAGAGAAATTGGGCGTGAGCGATCGATATCTACGAGAGCTATTTCAACAACGTCTTGGCATCTCGCCAAAGCGCTTTCGCTTGTACGACCAATTGCTATTTGCAAAACACATGTTGCATCAAACGTCTCTGAGTGTGGAAGACGTGGCACAAGCCAGCGGCTTTAGCAGTGCTCGACGTTTGCAGGAAAATCTCAAATCTACATTGAAACTGACTCCCAGCCAGATTCGCAAACAAAGTCGAGCCCAAGAACACATATCCGTTACAAGTGAGCCTATTATTCGCCTGCAGTTGGCGTTTCGCCCACCTTATAATTGGCCTCAGGTAAGAGACTTCCTAGCCATCAGAGCGATTGAAGGAATCGAATGGGTTGATGCAGAAAGCTACGCCCGTACTTTCACTATCAACCAATCCCATGGTTGGTTTAAAGCTCGATATTGTCACCAGCAACATCGATTTGATGTTGAACTGCGCATGCAAGAAATGGGAGTGCTGCACAACGTCGTGAATGAAATACGTCGAATACTGGATTTAGACGCCGACCCCATGTCCATTGAAACTGGCCTTTTGGCCACAGGTTTGGACACTCAGTCGTTGCAAGTGGGTGTTCGCATACCAGGTATATGGAATGTATTTGAAGCCGGCTGTCGAGCGATTTTGGGTCAGCAAATCTCCGTTTCTGCTGCAGTAAAACTAGTCGGCAAACTTGCACATGAGTTAGGACATGACAGTACAAATGGAATTCTTTTCCCAACTGCCGAGGCGGTGTCCGAATCGGATTTGAGTTTTTTGGGTATGCCCCAGTCTCGTCGCGATACCTTGCAACGTTTTGCCGAGTACTGCCAGGCCCATCCGCAGCAAATCAATCTAGCTCAGTGGCTTGGTATAAAGGGAATTGGGCCTTGGACAGTGGCTTATGCGCAAATGCGTGGCCAATCACAACCTGATGTTTGGTTGGACACGGATTTAATCATCAAACAGCAAATACAACGCCACACGCTGAATGCTGATGCAGCCGCGCCGTGGCGAAGCTATCTTACATTTCAACTTTGGAGTTTGGCATGAGTAATTGCGAAATCTTTATTGATTATATGCAGACCCCCATTGGCATGTTGGAGATTCGGGCAGACGGACAGGGCGTGTCTGGAGTGGGATTTGTTGAGCAAGAGCAAAGTCCAGTAGCCAATCCCTTAACAGATATGGCCAAAGTTCAACTGGGGGAATATTTCGACGGGCAACGGCAGGCATTTGATCTTCCTTTGTCAATTCAAGGCACGGATTTTCAACGCCAAGTTTGGCAAAGATTGCTGGAAGTGCCCTTTGGTCAAACCGACAGTTATCAGTCAATAGCGCTGCAAATTAATAATCCTAAGGCGGTGCGAGCAGTAGGCAGCGCAAATGGAAAAAATAAAATTGCCATTGTTATCCCATGTCATCGTATCATTGGCGCTAACGGCACACTGACAGGTTATGCAGGTGGTTTAGACCGTAAATCGTGGTTATTGGAGTGGGAACAAAAGGCGCACAATCGATGAAATGGTCAGATTTTTTGGAACTGTTGGTGTTAGGAAGTATTTGGGGATCATCCTTTTTATTTATGCGTGAGGCCACGCCGGAGTTTGGCGCTATCGCATTGGTAATTATACGCACCGGCATCGCGGCGGCCTGCTTATTGCCGCTATTAATGCTCAGGGGCAAACTTGGGATGATCAAACAACATTGGAGACCCTTGTTGTTTGTTGGCTTGGTGAACACCGCCATTCCGTTTTGTTTGTTTAGCTACAGTACGGTTTTATTGGGCGCTGGCTTGGCGGCCATTCTCAATGCGACCGCACCCATGTTTGGTGCGTTGGTGGCTTTCCTATGGCTAAAAGACCGACTTTCTACTTCGGCTGTGATGGGATTATTTCTTGGGTTCGCCGGTGTGTTAGTACTTACTTTTTCTCGAAGCGGCATTACTTTGAGTGCCTCTGTTTTGCCGGTGCTGGGCGCTTTAGCTTCTACCTGTGCCTATGGGATTGCGGCTTGCTATATCAAACAGCGACTGTCTGGGGTTAATTCCTTGGCGATTGCGACAGGTAGTCAGGTGTTTGCCACCTTAGCACTACTTCCTTTGGCAGTGTTCTATTGGCCACAAACCATGCCCAGCAGCACCGCTTGGTGGCAGGTGATCGTGCTTGGAGTGGCTTGTACTGGGTTGGCGTACATTATGTATTTTCGTCTTATCGAGAATATCGGTGCACCGAAGGCCATTACAGTCGGATATTTGGTACCTGTATTCGGCGTACTGTGGGGGATGCTGTTTTTGCAAGAAACCCTCAGCCCGACCATGATGGTCGGTGGTGCGATGATTTTAACGGGAGTGAGCTTAACAACCGGCATTGTACGCTTTCGAACACGCTTGGCTTGATTGCTCCTGGCTCTTAGCTCTTGCTCTTTATCCGTATTACTCAAGATTCAACAGGTCCCCGCCCAAGAGCGTTGCGGGGATGACAGGTAGTGTTGTCATCCCGGCAACGCTCTTGGGCCGGGATCTTCATAACTCCTTAGGAATGCCTAAATAACGCGACATGAACCCAACCAGCCTTTTCCATTCGTCCTAGTTGGCCGCGAAATTTGTTTAATTACTGATGCGACACCTATGCCGCGTTAGTTAACTGCATCCGCACTAAGTTGCGACCATCCCGCTTGGCCTGATATAGGGCGTCGTCTGCATACCCCAGCACTTCGGTAAGAGGGCGATCGGTTTTGGTGTGGGATACCCCAAAGCTGGCCGTGATTTGGATCGATAGAGTGCCAGTGGAAGTCGTCATATTCGCCATGCGATGACGGAGCTTTTGTGCGACCTCAAAAGCTTGTTCCGGCGAGGTGTCTGGAAGCAATAATACAAACTCTTCACCGCCCCAACGGCCGATGATGTCGCCTTCTCGAAGTTCATTGCGAAGCATGTTTGCTACTTGACGAAGCACTTGGTCGCCAGCATTGTGACCATGGGTGTCGTTGACCGCTTTAAAGTGATCAATGTCGATCAACACCACGCCAACTTGTTGCTTACGATCGAGAAATTCCGCGTAGCGCAGTTCCACCTTATTGCGGTTGGGCAATTGAGTCAGGGGATCTATCTGATAGCCTTTTTGCATGTCTTTCTTGAAGTAGTACAACAAATGGTAGATCAGCAAAAACAGCGCAAAGATAATCACCAATAATGTCACCACACTGAAAATAAAGCTACGACTGATCTCAGTTTGGCGAGCCTCTAAAGGCGTCAACAAGTACATAGTCCAGCCGAAAGGATCGACTTTAACCTCCGCTATAAGCACATCTTTTCCATCAACGCGCACCAAGGCGTTGTTCAATGAGTTTTGCAAGCGATTATCTCGCTTGGCTTGTTGATACCAGTCTAGGCTATCAACCGTGGTAAACGTGGTTCCCGCAACGTTTAAACTAGGGTCAGAGGACAGGGCAATGTTGTTATCTTGATCAACAAACACAAAATCGTATCCATGTTCAGTCTTATATTTGTCAAACACTTCCACGAAGCTGTCGAGGCTTTTCATGGTTCCGAAAAAACCGAGAAACTCGCCGCTTTCATCATAGAGCTTCAAATCAATATAAAAATGTGGGTTTTCCCACTGGCCAATGTCGGCGATAGCATCTTGCTTCCACTCTTTATAACGGAAGTACCAGTCGACCTTCTCTGGTTTTAGTTCCAGCATAGTGCCATTGGAGTTGTACTGCATGCGACTGGTTTCACTGGCGATAAAAAATGCCATTCCAAATTCCGACTCTAAGCGTTTTAGCATTGCCAGCATGGCGCTTTGATCGATGTTTTTGTCTTTCATCAGATCTTTAAGTTCTTTGGCTTCTACCAAGGTTTGAGAAACATGTAACGGTTTGAGAAGTTGTTCGACAATCAGACTCAAGGCAGGGGAGATGGATTGCTGCTGGGCTCGGCTTTGTTCTGCAACAATTTTCGAGATACTGAAATGCACCAGTGTCACAATCGACATGACCACCACGGCGAACAGGATTAGAATGCTACGATGTAATGTCCGAAAAATATTCACTATGGTAAGTCTCAGTGCAGTTCCTTTGTGTCACTAGTTCGTATTTTAACCTTATCTTTACAAGACTTCCATGCTAAAAAACCCTTGAGATAACTTAGGTTATCAAGGGAGGTTGTATTTTTCCTGACGAAAATGACACTAGACCTTTTCAATCTCTGACGTAGAATAACGCAACATTCTGAATAGTAAGGAATCCTTATGGCGTTCTCAGTGGTGATTTTGGCTGCCGGCAAAGGCACACGGATGAAATCACAGCTCCCAAAAGTATTGCACCCCATCGCAAATAAACCCATGGTGCAGCACATTATTGACACCGTGCACACCTTGGGTGCGCAAAACATCCATTTGGTTTATGGCCACGGGGGTGATCAACTGCAAGCCGCACTGGCCCACAATACTCTATCTTGGTGTTTACAAGCAGAACAGCTCGGTACCGGACATGCGGTGCAACAAGCAGTTCCCCATATTCATGATGATGAGGACGTGCTGATATTGGTCGGTGACGCGCCATTAATCAAAGCCCAAACACTGCAACAGTTGATCGCGGTGAAACAACAGGCTGACTTGGCGTTGCTAACCGTGAATCTGGATGATCCAACGGGTATGGGCCGAATTATCCGTAACGGAGACAAAGTCACAGCCATTGTAGAGCATAAAGATGCCACCGATGAGCAGCGCAAAATCACTGAAATCAACACCGGCATGATGATCATGGGCGGTGTAGACCTGAAACGCTGGTTGGGCGCACTGAAAAGCGACAACGCGCAAGGCGAATTCTACCTTACCGATGTCATAGAAATGGCAGCCAGTGAAGGCAAAGTGATTATGGCTGCTCACCCCTCCAGCCCCGTGGAAGTGGAAGGGATCAACAATCGCAAGCAATTGGCCGCCATAGAGCGAGCCTACCAATTGGACAAAGCTCAGGAACTCTTGTTAGAAGGTTTGTATTTACTAGACCCCAACCGCTTTGATTTGCGCGGCGAGTTGAGTTTTGGACAAGATTGCCAAATCGATGTGAACGTCATTGTGCAAGGCAAGGTTGTGTTGGGCAACAACGTAAAAATCGGTCCTAATTGTGTTTTGACGGATTGTGAAATTGGCGACGGTTCAATCATTGAAGCCAACTCGGTCCTTGAACAAGCTCAGGTTAAACAAAACTGTACCGTTGGGCCTTTTGGCCGTTTGCGTCCAGGCGCAGTGATGGAAGAAGGCGCTAAAGTCGGTAACTTTGTGGAAATGAAGAAATCCACTTTAGGCAAAGGATCCAAAGCGAATCACTTAACCTACCTTGGCGATACTACAGTCGGTGAAGGTGCGAACATTGGTGCCGGTACCATTACTTGTAACTACGACGGTGTGAACAAATTTAAAACCCAAATTGGCGATGGTGCCTTTATCGGTTCCAACAGCTCCTTAGTCGCCCCTGTCAATATTGGCAAAATGGCCACAGTAGGCGCAGGTTCAACCGTGACTAAAGATGTTGGCGATACCGAGCTGGCCATTGCGCGGGGCAAGCAACGCAACATTGATACATGGCAAAGGCCGACGAAAAAATGACCTATCATCCCGGCACATAAAAAAACCTGTCATCCCGGCAATGCTTCCCTAATGTCATCCCCGCAACGCTCTTGGGCGGGGACCTCCCAAAACATCCTCGGTATACATCTCAACATGATGTTTAAACAACTCTCACGCTTTTGCGCCGGGACCTCCCAAAACATCCTCGGTATACACTTCAACATGATGTTTAAACAACTTGCACGCTTTTTGGGCCGGGATCATTCAACGCCTGAGTTATGTGGAAAAAGCAAAGAGCGAAGAGCAAAAGCAATCTGAATCTTTGGGATACAACGCCCAATAGATTCAGATGCGAGGATACAACACCCGATAGTTTTTGATGTAGAGATACTACGTCCAATAGTTTTTGATAAAGATCCCCGCTCAAAAGCATGCGGGGATGACAATTTCACCTGTTATCCCGGTACAAAAAAACTGTCATCCCGGCGACGCTCTTGGGCCGGGATCTTCCAACCCCCGATAGTTTTTGATAAATAATACTTACGTATCAAAAGAAATACTTGCAAAACGAAATATAGAAACTAGAATTGCTTTCGGTTTGAAATTTAAAGCCTTTCGAGTATGCAAAAACGAAACACACAGCAACGCCGCCGAGCGATTATTGAACGCCTCAATGCTAATGGGCAAGTGGCGGTTGATGAGCTGTCCAAGCTATTTGCTACCTCGGAAGTCACGATCCGTAAAGATCTGGCAGAGTTAGAAAACAATGGCTTACTGTTACGCCGCTTTGGTGGTGCAGTGCAATTACCCAGCGAATCGTCTGAATTGTCCAGTGAAAAACTTTCGACTCGAAAGAAAGCCATTGCTCAACTTGCTGCAAGCCTGATCAAAGATCACAACCGCATTATCATCGACGGTGGCAGCACCACCTCAGCGTTGCTGCCCCACTTACCTAGCAAACTCGGTCTGGTGGTAATGACCAATTCTTTACACGTCGCCAACACCCTTTTGGAAAGTGAGAATGAACCGCAAGTCTTGATGACAGGCGGCACGTGGGATGCTCAATCTCATTCTTTTCAAGGTCAAATGGCTGAACAGATGTTACAGGCCTATAATTTCGACCAAGCTTTTTTGGGTGCAGCAGGCTTAGACCCTCAGCGAGGCACAACCACTTTCAATGAGTTGACCTCGGTCAGTCGCGCAATGGCGAAAGTGTCCACCCAAGTAATTGTCATGGCTGAGGCTGAAAAACTGGAACGAAAAATCCCCAATGTGGAACTGCCATGGGCAGACATTTCCATTTTGGTCACAGACGACGGCATCAGCTTAGATGCCAAACAGCAAATTGAACAACACGGCGTAACCGTAATGTGCGCCGCCAATCAAGCGAACGCATTAGGAGAATAGTATGTGTGGGATCGTAGGCGCTATTGCCGAACGTAATGTGGTAGAGATCTTGCTCGAAGGGCTAAGAAGACTTGAATACCGTGGCTACGATTCTGCCGGTGTTGCAGTACTCGATGGCGAGGGCAATCTAACCCGTGAACGCCAAGTCGGCAAAGTCAAAGCATTGAGTGATGCCATTCTAGCCAACCCCATTAAAGGTTCTACTGGTATTGCCCACACACGTTGGGCGACCCATGGTGGAGTTACTCAGGCCAATGCCCATCCCCATTTCTCTAATGAACGAATCGCAGTAGTGCACAACGGCATCATCGAAAACTACGAAAGCTTGCGCCAAGATCTCAGTGCTAAGGGGTATCACTTTGGCTCAGACACAGATACCGAAACCATTGCCCATACTGTCCATGAACATATCAAGCAAGGCAAAGATTTGTTGCGCGCGGTGCAAGATTCAGTCAAGCAATTCCACGGTGCCTACGGTACGGTCATCATGGACAAAGAAGATGCCGAACGAGTGGTTGTAGCACGCTCTGGTAGTCCATTGGTTATTGGCCTGGGCATTGGTGAAAACTTTATTGCATCCGACCAAATGGCGTTGTTGCCAGTTACCCGCCGCTTTATGTTTCTCGAAGAAGGTGATGTAGCGGAAATCACTCGTACTTCTGTGCGAATTTATGACACCAATGGCAATTTGGTAGAACGTGAAGTGTTCGATTCAGAGGTTGAGCACGATGCGGGCGATAAAGGTGGCTACCGCCACTACATGCTTAAAGAAAATTCACGAGCAACCCACTGTGGTGCGCAACACCTTGCAAGGTCGCTTAGGCGAAACCGGTGTGGTAGATGGCATCTTTGGTGCGGGCTCTGAAGATATTCTTAAAGACATTAAACACGTACAAATCATTGCCTGTGGCACAAGTTACCATGCCGGCATGACAGCCCGTTACTGGTTGGAGCAATACGCCAACGTTTCTTGTAACGTTGAGATCGCTTCTGAGTTTCGTTATCGCAAGTCGGTAGTGCACCCAAACAGCTTGTTGGTCACCATTTCCCAATCTGGCGAAACCGCTGATACCTTAGCGGCGCTGCGCCTAGCTAAAGAATTGGGCTACATGTCGAGTTTGACTATCTGTAACGTGCCGGGCTCATCCTTGGTGCGCGAGTCGGACATGGCCTTTATGACCCTAGCCGGAGCAGAAATTGGTGTGGCTTCCACCAAAGCCTTTACTACCCAGTTAACTGGATTTTTGATGCTGACATTGGCATTGGGTAAATACAACGGCATGTCAGAAGCTGACCAAAAAATCGATCGTTTCTGGCTTGCAGAGCCTACCGTCGAAGTTAGAAGAAACCTTGAGTCTAACCGCCGGCATCGAAGATTTGGCTGAAGAGTTTGCCGACAAGAATCACAGTCTGTTCCTTGGACGTGGCGACCAATATCCAATTGCCATGGAAGGGGCGTTGAAGCTCAAAGAGATCTCCTATATCCACGCCGAAGCTTATGCCTCAGGCGAGTTTAAAACACGGCCCATTGGCCTTGATCGACGACGAAATGCCAGTCATCGTAGTCGCACCTAACAACGAGTTGTTAGAAAAGCTCAAGTCGAACGTAGAAGAAGTGCGCGCCCGTGGCGGCATCATGTACGTATTCGCCGACAAAGACGCCCGCTTTGCCAGTGACCAAACCATGCGTGTCATCAATGTGCCCCACTGCGAACCTGCAATCGCGCCCATTGTGTACACCATCCCACTACAACTATTGTCCTACTACGTAGCCGTTATCAAAGGCACCGACGTGGACCAGCCAAGGAACTTGGCGAAATCCGTTACGGTAGAATAAACAAAGGGGCGAAAGCCCCTTTTTTGAACGTGTATATCAATGTTTTAAACAAGACATTAATGTTTGAAACTGAAAAAAGTGCAATGAATCAGTATGTAGCAAGCGAATTTGCAATGGTTCGATTGTTAATTTCCAAATTAGGTTTTTGAAAAAGGACGTTCTCGTTTGGCAATCTGTAGTGGTTAATAAAACCCGAACACTGCTTTAAGTAGTAGCATTACATTTAATAACGAGGTGTCCAATGAGGAGACATAGAGGGTCTCAGTCATACATTTAAAAAACGATGCAGCCCGTTTAGGCACAGATCAAGACTATTCATGTGCACAAGCAAGTCGAGCGAAAGATGTTCATGAAAACACCTAGTAAATTTGGGTAAAGCAATTTGAGTCTGAGCGTAATGGCGTCACGCCTAAATCAAAAGCATTGTCAGTTGAACAGCAACGAATTCAACAGTTAGAAGCTAAGACCAATCTACCTATCCTGATTTATCCATCTGGGTGGTTCACCCAAAGAATTGTCCAAGCACCGCCTCTATACTGTTCACAGTCGAAATCCACCAATGGCTATCCCAAACCAGTACGGCTAAAGTCTGATACGACAAGAGGATCCCAATGCCAATTATCGTTGCCTGAGACAGCCTGCCAAGTGTGCGCAAATCATAAACAAGCAAAGGAATGAGCAACAGATCAAGATACAGGTATTGGGCAATTAAGAACGTATCTTCATTTCCAACCCCTGGAAGATAAGTCATTCGGCTGGCAGCCGCTTCGATCAGGAAAAAAGTAAGCAAATACATGTAACGTTTGTGATGCTCCGGCCGTTTATGTCTTTCTTTTAATGCAAGGACAAAAAATGTAGGAGCCAATACGAAAACACACAACTGTAAGAAAAATATGTTGTCGATTAAATGCTCGATGCGAGGGGGAAGGGGTTTCAATAGGCCATTTATTGAAACGCTGATCGCCGAGAGCATCAGAGCTACAAAGAGCCCTGTTGAAGCAATTCCTAGTTTCTTGTGAAGACTTAATCGCCTGGAGCCAATCAGCGAAGCCTGAACAATGAACAGAATCAACCAGCCGAAAGTGAATAGAGCGTGGATATAAACATGCGTAGGATGATCGAAATCACCCTGAATTAAAAGGAAGATAAAAGAGGGCCCAAAACCAATGACTGCGACCAGCAAAAACAGCCATCCCATTGTTAAGAAAAATGTCTTTGTTCTGACTTGGTTCATTCCCATTTTTGCTCCCATAAACCTCTAAAGTGCAGCATGGAACGGTTCACCCTCCTATGCTGGCTTTGTTGCACATGAAGCGTGGCCACCACTTTAACTCAACCAGGTCGACAGGTTAGCAGTGATAAACAGTAATATCAGTGACCATGCAACCAAAACCCCTACCATACGCAATGTAAGCCCGCTGGAAGATGGTTGCGGGGTTGGCGTGTCACTGGTCGGAACGAACCGGTTGGCGACAAAGCCGCTTAACACGGTGACCACAAAACCGATGGCATTCCACCAGAACCAAAATATCGGATTGTCGCTCAACCATAAATAGGTGTTGATCAAAACACCCATCATCAGTCCAATATTTGCGGCTTTTGCGGTGATGGTTTTGCTGTGAATTCCGACGAGGAAGGTGGCCAAGACCGGGCCATAAAATACCGAACCAATTTTGTTGATGGCTTCAATGATAGTGGGGGCAATATTTCCGGCAAATAATGAAAGCAGCAGTGTCACCAAGCCCCAGCCTACGCCCGCAAATCGAGCAAAACGTAGATACTGCTCATCCGTTAGTTCATGCCCTTTGTATCGGCAAAAATCCTCAGTTGTCACGGCGGCCAAACTGTTAATGGCAGAACTGAGTGATGACATGGCAGCAGCCATAATGGCAACCACCAACAAACCAATCACGCCCGGTGGCAGGTAGTTAGCGATGAACACCGGCATCATCCAGTCAGGCTTTGCAGCGGGGATTTGGGCTTGTAATTCGGGCGACTGCATCACCAATGCGCCGATAACTAGCCCTGCTGCGCAGTATATTACCGTGATGGGAAAGCGACAAAGTGCCACGGCATACATCACTTTACGCAGGTCTTTAATGCTGTGAGCGGAAAGGGATCGTTGGGCTTCAGATTGGTCGCAGCCATAATAGGACGCGTACAACACAATACCGCCAAACAACATGGGAAGCAGGCCAAAGTCGTTACCCTTAAGTCCGAAGGAGTCAATATTGATGGCGTTGAAACGATCACCATCGATTGACGAAAGTGCACTGGTGACTCCGCCGATGGCATCCAGTGCCACAAATAAGCAGGTTAATGCCCCGGCCAGAATAATGATCATCTGCAAGGCATCGCCGAACACCACGGCTTTTATGCCACCTACCGCGGAATAAATCAGGGTGATCACGCCAATCAGCACGATACTGTGCCACTGCTCTAACCCCATTGTGCCCTGTAAAATTAGGGATATCGCATAGATCATGATGGCCGTGGCAAAGGAACGACTTAGCTGAAAAACAAAACTGATGAGCAGCCGGGTAGAGCGCTCAAAACGACGCTCAAGAAAGTCATAAACACTCACCACTCCGCTTTGGTGAAGTGTCGGCAACAAGCGCCAAAGCATGAGTAATACCGCGATCGGCAAGGCCAGTTCGTAAGACAGCCAAATTAGGCCACCCCCTTCACGCAGCCCCACAAATGCCGGTGCCGAGATAAAACTGATGGCTGAAAGTTGTGTTGCCATGACCGAAAGCGCCAATGCTGGCCATGGTAGACTGCGGCCACCCAGAAAGTAATCTTGACTATTGCGTTGATGGCGAAAAGCCATGCCCATGATCAAAAGGCCAATCAGGTAGACGCCCACTATGGTGTAGTCAATCCAATTCACTGCGCTCTCCCACAGGCTTTTGTTTCAGTATGCGGATTCACACACAGAATTACCAGTTTGCCCAATGGGTGGTCATTAGCCTCCCTTTTCACTACTTGGGAGTAAGGTAGTGGAAAAGTAAGACCTACGATTCAATCTGAGCTGCGCTGTAAGAACTCGCAGTCAGAGTTTAGATGGTTTGTGTCATTGAAGCTGCGAACGAGCTTAGGCTAACTCATCAAACACAATACAGTTTCTTCCTTGTTCTTTTGCTTGGTACAGCGCTTTATCAGAATTCCGAAATAATCGGGTTAGGCTATTCGATGTATTACTGTGCGTGACGCCAAAGCTAGCGGTAATGTTTATTTCTTCATCGTCCAGTTGGATTTTCATCTGCTCCGTTGCCTTGCGAAGTCGTTCGCATAGGTTCTCAACCGATCTATTGTTTTCACGTATCGTAACAACGATGAATTCTTCACCGCCAAATCGACAAAGAATATCTTGGCTCCTGAGCTGTTGGGTTAACATTTCTGCAAATTTCACCAATACTAAATCGCCCGCATCGTGGCCCTTGGTATCGTTTATTTTTTTAAAGTAGTCGATGTCGATAGCAATCAAACTGATATCTATCGGGCTTCTGCTATTAAACAGATAGCTCACCGCGTCTTCAAATCCTTTGCGATTTAATACCCCTGTAAGATGATCCCGGCTTGCAGAAAACGTCAACGACTCGTTTTTTTCCAAAAGTTCCGCTTTTTGGTGTTTTAGGCGTTTTTGATTGGCGTCGAGTTCAAACAACAGTATTGCCATAAAGGTAAATGTTGGAAGTGCTAACCCCAGCCAAAATGCAGGCTGGGTTAGCATCAAGTTTGGATCGATCGGAGTTGTTAAAAGGCCACTAATAAAGCCCAGTGCTGCGACTACTAATATGGCTATGGCGATGACCATCGCGGCGCGCATGTGCCTTGGCCATAACGTAAATACAAACACTAAGGTCATTAACAACCAGGGAACACCGGCGGCGAGAAAACCAAAGGTAAACAGACTAGAGACTGAAATACTCGATGAAATTAAAATAATCGTGGAGGACTTTAAGGTGTAACTTAGCTTATTTCTGAACAGGGCGGTAGTAATCGCAATGGCAATCAAAACTAAGTGAAACCCAAATATGCTGATGATACCGTTGCTTTGGATCCTGAAAAAGGCAATGGGAAAAGAAACCAGTGCTACAACGAATAAGGCATTGAGAGAACGATTGATAAACTCGGTTTTGTCATATTGAGTTGTATTTTGTTTCAGCAAAAAATAGATACACTGCTTTAAATTGGGGTTACGAGAATGTTGTCTATTGACTCAGCTAAACAAAAGCTGCGGCATCGGAGACGATTTTGACTTTATATAAGTATCAGTGCAAATGTTAATAATGCAAATCTACTTGCGCTTTGAGCCGATGATTTTGCTCACCTAGTTGTAAACTTCATGTGCGCGCCAAGCACAACCAACCCCCTGCAGATACTGATACTCTATCACTGCAGAATGCAGGGTGAATCGCCGAGATGCGCCCCTCTCTTTGGTCTTCTGGCCGTCCAGCCATTAACAATCTGGGTAAACTCCTCTATAGTGTGATCAACGTCTTGACTGGCAAGACTCCGTGGTCGAGTTGATCAAAGGATGGATGAAATGGATACTCCCTCGAAAGGTTCACTAATCGTAGTTGGCACTGGCATTTCCGTCTCAGGCCAGATGACATTGATTACCGAGAGTGTCTTAAAACACGCAGATGTGGTTTTGGCCGTGGTGACCCAATCAGCCTTGGTTAATTTGCAGGGGCTCAATGACAACACCCACTGCATGCGTCACTACTACCAAACGGGGCAATCTCGCCTCAATACCTATCAAAAAATGACCCAGCGTATCATCGATGAAGTAAAACAGGGGAAAAACGTGGTGGCCGCTTTCTATGGCCATCCCGGCGTGTTTGTAAACCCGGCAAACAAGGCAATCACTGAACTGAAAAAACAAGGTTTCAAAGCACAGATGTTGCCGGGCATTTCGGCCGAAGACTGTCTTTTTGCGGATCTAGGGCTCGACCCTTCCCACTACGGCTGTCAGTCCTATGAAGCGACCCAGTTCTTGCTGCGCCAATATGCGTTAGAACCTCATATGATGCAGGTGATTTGGCAAATTGGCTGCATTGGCGAGTTTGGGCATGAACCAGATGCACAGGTATCGGCTGACAGGCTAGCGATGCTGAGGGAACGCTTGTTGCAGTGGTATCCACCAGAGCACAGTGTGATTCTGTATGAGGCTTCGACCCTGCCTATCGTGCCACCTCGAATTGAGTCTTTTCCACTCAAAGATTTAGCTCACTGCAGGCCCTCTGGAATCAGTACGTTAGTGGTCCCTGCCCTTGGGTTACCGGATTTTGATCTACAAAGTATGGCGAAATTGGATTTGACTCCGACTCGATATCGACAGATGCTTGAAGCCTAGCCGGGCTGCAGTTGTTGAGAGTTTTAAAAAAAGAACCCAACAAGAAAGGAGAGATAAATGGCGGATTTACTGGTGCAATTTCTTATTGCAATGGACAAAGATGAGAAATTGAAACAGATGTATCTCGAAAATCCTGCGCAAACCGCTAGAGACTTCGGCTTGTCTGAAGCGGACATCCAAATTTGCGTGTCTAACGATTTTGAAACAATGAAAAAACGTTGTGATTCCTCTGGCGCTTTTTATGTGCACATTGATCATCCAAATTAAAAACCAGAATCATTTTCGGTGAAAAAATTAATTGCTCGTTTCCAATGTGGTTTTGTCCTTTGCTTGATGATGCTTAGCCTAACCGCTATGGCGCAAAATATCGGCGAAATTGACAATTTGCTCGCCACCGCCGAAAAACACATAGTCGACAATTCTTCTCTTAGTCGCAAATTGCTTGAGCAAGTCGAATCCTCTTTAGGCGACCAACCTTATCCGGCATACCGAGCGCACTTACTTAACTTGAAAGGGCATTTGGATATCCTTCAAGGAGACTACAATAGTGCGTTCGAAAAAGTGTCACAGGCAAAACAATTTGCCATTCAAGCGGGCGATAAAGTTCAACAAGCTGAGGCGGTTCGTCGTCAAGGTATTATAACCAGCTTACTAGATCTTCACGGCGAAGCCCTTGAGTTGTTGCGTGAGAGTTTGCTGATGCATCAATCCATTGGCAGTAAATACGTTGTGAAAAACCTACTTTCCATTGGTAATGTGTATAACAACTCTGAAGAGTGGCTGGACGACTTAATTGAAACAGGCGAGTCGATGGTCGCTGAATCCATCAAATTAGGCGATAGCATAAATGAGCAACTTGGCTATGGATTTATCCTATCGGGTTACTTGAAATCAGGGAAATTTGACCAAGCCAAAGTGCTACTGGATCGTTTGTTGGAGGAATTTGAAAATCCACATGATGTATTGAAGTATTATCAAGCGGAAACTCTATTTAGAACCGGACAACGCAAAGAAGCTTTGGCGAAACTGGACGAGTTGTTTCGCTCTGCCTTTATGTACGATTACAAGTTTCAACAAGTAGCTTTTAGTGCACTGAAGTCTGAGATTTTGTTGGCACTTGGTGAAACCGATCAAGCTAAAGAGTCGTTAGGGTTTGGGCTCAAAATAGCCCAAACATTGAATTTTGGACGGTTTCAATTGCAAGCTTTACAAGGTTTGATCGATTTAGCGGTTGCGGAGAAAGATTTCCAAGCCGCCTACCAATATCAAAAACAGTATGCGGAGGTACAAAAAAACGCCTTTGATACACGTCAGTCCGAACAGTTGGCGTTTAACCGAGCTCGCTTAGAAACAGAAGAAAAAACTCAGCAGATTGCAGAATTGCGCTTTAGTCAGGAGATTGCGCTGCAACAAAATCGATTTCAGCTCTATGTGATCGCCACGGCGGTCACCATAGCAACTCTAATGTTGATTTTGTTCGTCCGAACCACCCAACAAAAACGTAAACTCACAGAATTGGCCGACAGTTTAAGGCTGGCTACGGAGGCTAAGTCGGACTTCTTAGCTCGAATGAGTCACGAGATCCGCACGCCTCTGAATGCGATTATTGGCCTGACCAAGCTGACACAACGCTCCCAGCTCGATGCAGAGCAGCAAATCAATCTGAAACAAATTGAACAATCGTCGCAGACGCTGTTGTCGGTTATCAATGACATTCTGGATTTTTCTAAAATTGAAGCCGGTAAGCTGACCATATCCCTTTCGCCCTTTGAGTTGGATAAACTCATTGAACAAACCATCGATATGCATGCACTCAAGGCCCGTGAAAAAGGCATAGAACTGATTCAATACGTTGCCCGTGATGTGCCTTTGCATTTGTCTGGTGATGAGGTTCGTATACAGCAAGTGTTGAATAATTTGTTGAGTAACGCCCTTAAGTTTACTGATTCCGGTTTGGTGTCGATTTCAGTCAATAAAAAGTATTCTGAGCAGGGCGTCATGCTGGAGTTTTCCGTTAAAGATTCGGGGATTGGTTTGACTGAGCAGCAAATTGAAACCTTATTCGAGGCCTTCACACAGGCTGATGAGTCCACCACTCGTGAATACGGTGGAACAGGGTTAGGTTTATCCATTAGCCAAAACTTGGTTTCTCTGATGGGGGGCGAGATCTGGGTTGAAAGCAAGCCCAAACAAGGCGCAACATTTTACTTTACTGTGCTAGTTGAAGCCTGCCAACAACCCCAAGGTGACCAAGTGTCTCGGGCGATGAACGTATCGCAGCTCAGAGTGTTGGTGGTGGACGACGTGCTGCTGTCTCGACAAGCTATTGGCGAAGCCCTGGTAAGAATTGGTATGAGCCCTGATCTGGCAAAAGACAGCAAACAAGCACTCGAACAGATACGCAGTGCCGCTCTTAAAAATGTCCCATATGATGCCTTAATTTTGGATTGGAAGATGGATAACGTGGATGGCATTGAGTTGGCCGCCATCATTAAACAAGAGTTTGCAGCGCAACTACCCAGAATCATTATGCTTTCGGCCTTTGATATCGATGCTCTCAAAGTTCTCGGACAGCCATTGGGCATTCAGGATTACCTTCAAAAGCCAGTCAATAGCAGCAGCTTACTAAATTGTCTGCTAAACGTGGCACAACAGACCCAACCGGCAATGATATTCGATAAAGCAGATGAGCAAGAAGTCCCAGATTTTTCTCATGCCCATGTATTATTGGTGGAGGACGATGAGTTAAATCAGAAAGTTGCAAAGTTCTTTTTGGCAGATACCAAGATTAAAGTTTCAACCGCAGAAAATGGTGCCATTGCTCTGGAATTGTTGGCAAAGTCCAACAGCTACGATCTAGTGTTGATGGATATGCAGATGCCGGTGATGGATGGCCTGACGGCCACACAGAAAATTCGCCAAGAGCTAAAGTTAGATATCCCCATCATCGCAATGACCGCCCATGCCTTACCCAGTGAAATTGAAAAAAGTTTTGACGCTGGTGCGAATGGGCATTTAATTAAACCCATTCAAGCCAAGCAACTTTATGAGACATTAAGCATTCACTTAGCAAAGTGAGAACAGAGCTAAGCAGTTCAAATTTGAGCTAAAGCGCTACCTATCGATTTATTATTCATCTCTTTGTCTTTATAAAAAATAGTACCTTTGTTCAACCCATCTTCACACTTCTTGAGCACGACAATAATAGCCAGTGCCTTTAAAGACGAGCGTTTCCGCCACATACGATTACGCTTGCACAATTCATTTTCCGAAAAATCCGCTACGTGATCGGGTTTTCACCCAGTTGACTCCCCATCACCTTGGCTTACAGTCTTGCTCATTGCGAAAATTCAGTCGCTCTTCAATTTGCATGAACTATTACGAGGAAAGGTAATGAATCGTTTTTCCAAAGTTAGATCTTTACTCACCATGTTTGTTTTTTCGGGGGTAGTGGTATCCCAATCCGCTTTGGCGCAAGTGAGCTTATCCATTGATACCGACAACCCAGGTGAAACCATTCATCGAAACATCTACGGGCAATTTACCGAGCATTTAGGACGGGGGATTTACGAGGGCTTGTGGGTTGGTGAAGACTCGGATATCCCCAACATCAACGGTTTGCGGAAAGATGTGATTGAGGCATTGAAGGCTATCGAAGTCCCCCTTTTGCGTTGGCCCGGTGGTTGTTTTGCCGATGAGTATCATTGGCAAGACGGTATCGGTCCTAGAGAGTCAAGAAAGGTAACCGTCAACACCAATTGGGGAGGCGTGACAGACGATAATGCCTTTGGTACCCATGAATTCTTCATGCTAGCAGAATTGCTTGATGCCGAAGTGTACATCAACGGTAATCTGGGAACCGGCTCACCCAGAGAAATGGCAGAATGGTTGGAATACATGACCTCTCCGAGCCAATCTACATTGGCAAACCTGCGTCGTAAAAATGGTCGAGAAGAGCCGTGGAAAGTGGACTATTTTGCCATCGGCAACGAATCATGGGGATGCGGCGGCACCATGACACCAGAGTATTACTCGAATCTCTATAAACACTATGCGACCTTCTTGAAAACTCCAGAAGACAACCGTCCGGTGATGATCGCCAGTGGCGGGTATAACGAGTTGACGACCTGGACTGAAGGGTTGATGGAAAACATTCCCAAAACCTGGAGTTACAGAATGCAAGCCATCGGGCATCATTACTACACTTTGCCCACCAATGATTGGGAGAAGAAAGGCAAAGCGACCGGCTTTCCTAAACAAGAATGGCTATCGGCTTTAGTTAACACTGTTAAAATTGAAGACTATATTCAGGCCAATGTCGCGATACTCGACAAACACGATCCGGACAACACAGTAGGCTTTTATGTCGACGAGTGGGGCACTTGGTATGATGCCGAGGAAGGTGACAACCCCGGATTCTTATTTCAGCAAAACACCATTCGGGACGCGGTGATAGCGGCGCTGAATTTGAATATTTTCCACAAGTATTCAAGACGGGTGCAAATGACCAACATCGCTCAAATGGTCAACGTTCTTCAAGCTATGATATTGACGGACAAAGAAAAAATGCTTCTGACTCCGACTTATCACGTGTTTCATATGTATAAAGAGTTCCAGGACGCCACCTATCTTCCTATCGAACTGGCTAACAACCCTGTGTATGGTTCAGGCGACAGCGCTCTGCCGCAAGTCAGCGCAAGTGCGGCGAAAACCAAAGACGGCAAGATTATTCTGGCATTGACCAACGTGAACCCGGATGAGGATGCTGAGGTGGTGCTTGAGGGCGCTTGGAAACAGGCCAAAGGCAGCTTACTGACCGCTGATAAGATTGATTCCCACAATACCTTTGATAACCCTCGCAATGTTGAGCCCAGTGAGTTAAATCTGGTTCGCAAGGGCAAGAATCTCACGGTCAATCTGCCACCAAAATCGATTGTGGTGGTGACGCTGAATTAACCCAGCAAGGCTTTGCTGGATCTCGCATATTAAGAACAGTAGGCGATGACATTTTCTCATCGCCTGACTTTAAAAAGATTGTTCCGCTGCACCTTGCGTCATTCCTTATCGATCAATATATCCGGCTTCGCTGAGGGGGCAGTGTTATGAGATTTCCTACTGAACGAGCGATTGGCCCTTGCTATTCCTGTTTCACCGATTTATTATGCGCGCCTAATTTTTCGGCAACGCCGTTTTTACTCATTCACTGTGGAGGATAGTCAACATGTCTTATATCGCTTTGTCCTTTGCAGGTCTCTTCCGCGCGTAGCAAGAAGCTCCACAATACATTTTGAGCTTCGCTAGAAGCTGCCCTTGGTCGATCGACCTGCCAATTCATCTTTTGTTTTAAATCCTTATATTTAGGAATTGGTACTATGGGCAAATCCGTCCAAAAAATTACAGAAAAAGTGCATCTAATTGCCTCTAAAGACACGTGGATAGAGGGGCTCGCACTTCAACAACTGATTAAAACTTCCGAACTGGTTTCCATGCACAGTGTTGCTGGTATGCCAGATCTGCATCCGGGTAGAGGTTATCCCATTGGCGCAGCCTTTTTTAGCACCGAGCGGGTTTATCCTGCGTTGGTTGGTAATGATATTGGTTGTGGCATGTCATTTTGGCAAACCAGTTGCGTGGCTGCCAAAGTGAATCTGGATAAACTCGTTAAAAAGTTTGCACACATTGAGTTGCCGTTAGACGAATGCTGGCAGCCGCTGGTTGCTAAGCGTAAATGGGAAAAAGGCATCACAAATGGAGCCTTCGATAGGTCTTTGGGCACTATCGGTGGTGGCAATCATTTTGCTGAGTTTCAGGCAGTTGACATGGTGTACAACCTGGAAAGTTTCGAACAACTTGGTCTCAACAAGCGTCATCTTCAACTTCTGGTGCACTCCGGTTCTCGGGGATTGGGACAATCTATCTTGGTGGAACACGTCGGCAAATATAACCATGACGGCTTAAATGCTGATAGTGTTGAGTGTCAGTCCTATTTGCAACAACACCAAAATGCGGTGTTATGGGCAGAACTTAATCGTGAACTGATTGCACTGCGTTTTCTCGATTCGATTCGTGAAACTGGCCAGCGAGTGTTGGACATCAATCACAATCTTGTATGTGCAGCTCATATCTATGGCAAATCCGGATGGTTGCATCGAAAGGGCGCTACCCCTGCGGATCAGGGGTATGTTGTTATTCCAGGTTCAAGGGGAGACTACAGTTATTTAGTCAAACCTTGTTTAGCCAATGAAGAGGCAATGAACGTCAGTTTATATTCTCTTGCACATGGCGCGGGTCGCAAGTGGAAGCGGGGTGACTGCCAAGGAAGATTGAGTCACAAGTACAAGCGTGAGGATCTGCAACGCACCTCTTTCGGAAGTCGTGTTGTGTGTGAGAACAAAGAACTGTTGTATGACGAAGCCCCACAAGCTTACAAAAAGTGTGAGTCAATCATACAGGATTTAGAAGATGCTGGTTTGATTGAGATAGTCGCTAAGTTGAAGCCGGTTTTGACGTTCAAAACGAATGGGGAGTGCGGCTTATGATCTTGCTTCAATTGTCAGCAGGTCAAGGACCTTTGGAATGCAACAAAGCCATTGGCTTTGCTTTTAAAGTGATTGAGCAAGATTGCCGTGCTTTGGGCATCAAGTTGCGCTTGGTAGAATCTGTACAATCGCCAAATGCAGAGGGTTTCAAATCGGTGTTGCTGAATCTGGAATCTACAGATCAAAGTGCAAAACGGTATGCTGAAACTTGGCGAGGGGCGATGCTGTGGGTATGTCAAAGCCCCTATCGGCCCCATCATAAACGTAAGAATTGGTTCTTTAGTGGCGAGATGTTTGATGTGAACGAGCAATCGCTCAATAACGAAATTAGCTTTCGTGCGTGTCGATCTTCGGGGGCTGGTGGTCAGCACGTTAATACTACTGACTCAGCTGTACAAGCTACTCACAATCAAACTGGTGTTTCAGTGCGTGTCGAGAGTGAGCGCAGCCAACATGCCAACAAACGGTTAGCTACCGCTTTACTGTTCCAAAAACTCGAAGCATTAAAACTTGAGCAAATGAGCCAACAGGAGCGACAGCGATGGCAGCAACATTGGACTATTCAACGTGGGAATCCAGTTAAAATCTTTAAAGGAGAACGCTTCGCCCTAGTTTCCTAGGGCGATGACTCAAATGAAGCAATAATTTGGTGCAATGCGCGCATTTGCCGTGCATCTGCATATCATTTATTCCCTGAAACACCCTGAAAATGCCGTTTAATCAACTGTTTTCCATTGGTGCGATCCTTGCTGCCTTTAACTTTGTATTTGGCGGATAAGGTAGCCTGATGATGGAAGCAATTCACGATATTCCAAGCTGGTTGGCTCAATGGGTGCCGGTTTGGGCGACGGGCCCAGCGCTGTTTTTACTGTTTTTTGTGCCCTTATGGCTGGCAAAGCGACTGCTGTACGTTTACCTGCGTCATTGGAATCACCCCGAGAACTACACTTGGTCGGGAATTACTGTTCGAGCAGCGAAGCGGGCTCTGAATTTTGTGGTCATCGCCTTGAGCTTGACGGCGACAGCCAAAGCCATGCATTTCTATGATGAAATTGCCTCTACCTGGGTAGAGCAATTGCAATTGGTAGCCGTGTTGTGCCTGATCATCGCGCTGCTGATATTTGCCGACCATTTTGCCCGTATGAGCATTACACGGATCACCGCCCAAGGCAGCGGATTGCGCAGTAGTGGCAATTTGCTTCGAGGGGTGTTGCGGGCAATCATCATCGTCATAGGGCTGCTAATCATTTTAAGCACCTTGGGAGTTTCGATTACGCCTTTGATTGCCTCACTGGGCATCGGTTCACTGGCAGTGGCTTTGGCATTGCAGCCCACGCTAGAGAACTTCTTTTCGGGCATTCAGATGCTGGCGGACAAGCCCATCCGTGTGGGTGATTTTATCGAATTGGATTCCGGTGAGCAGGGATTTGTGGAAAAAATCGGTTGGCGCTCGACCTGGATCAAAATGCTGCCTAACAACATTGTGGTGATGCCCAATAGTGTGTTGGCCCAGTCTAAAATCATCAACTATTACTATCCAGAGAAGCAACTTTCCGTGCCCGTTGACGTCGGTGTGCACTACAACTCGGACTTAGAACATGTAGAGCGGGTTACGCTAGAAGTGGCCAAAGAGATCCTACAAACCCACAAATGGGGCGTGGCCGATTACGAAACCTTTGTGATATTTACCGGTTTTGATAATTCCAGTATCAACCTCACGGTGATGTTGCGGGCCCAAGAGTACTTTAATCGATTTTTCATACGCTCAGAATTTATTAAGGCGTTGCACAAACGCTATGCTCAAGAGGGGATTGTGATCCCTTATCCAATTCGGGCTGTGAATTTGAGTCAGGAAGGCAGTGATCAGGTGCTGGGCGCACTCTCGCGGGATTGAATGTCGTCACAAATGGCTTGCAGTTGCTGAGTAAAGGCGGCGTTTTTACCCAGTGTTGTATTGAGTATCTCCATTCCGGCTAGACAGTCCTGTTGGGCGCGCTTAATCTCACCTGCTTTGGCTAGCACAGTGGCCTGATTGACCAACAAATCGCCGTGGTTGGCGTGGGTTTCACCGTAACCTGCATCGTAATGCTGTTTGGCTTGTTCAAAGTGGGCAAGGGCAGATGGAAGATCGTTTTGATCCCCAGCTATTAGACCCAAATACACCTCGGCAATGCCACTTAGATAATGACGCCCCTTGTAAGCGTGGGTATAAATCTCAACGGCGCGGGTCAGGGCATCATGGGCTGCGTTCAATTCTCCCAAGGCATGCAGAATTTGACCTTGCATGGAATATGCGTCAGCCAAGGATGGGTTATCCTCTTCCAGAATACGCGATAGATTGGCAATGGCGGAATCAATCTGTTGTTTTGCCGGATCTAGGTTGCCACTGAGAAAGTTGACTTGGGCTTGGGCAAGATAGATTTGGCCAATCATAGTGTCTTCAGGTTTGAGATTTTCTATTGCCAACTTCATTGCACGATCAAGGTCTTCAATAGCTCGCTGAAATTCTCCGGTATCAGAGAAGAGTAGAGACCGGTTTAGAAGCGTTTTTGCTATTTGAACGTAATCGGGACTGTCCTCACTCTCTAGCTTTCTAAGCGAATTAGCGTAATCATCCATACTCAGCTTATGTTCTCCCGAATAATAGTAAATCATTGCTCTAAGACCATACAAACCAGCGATGTCTTTATTACTAGTTGAGACCGAGGAGTTTATAGCGTCGGGTTTAGATAGACTCAGAGCTAAATTAACAGTGTCCAAGGAGTCAGACAGTTCTCCCATACGCATTAAAGCATATGCTTTTACCAACAAGTTTGATGGATTCTGAATTAAAGAGAGTTCTGTAGCACTGTCGATAACGCCTATTGCTTGACTGAATAAGCCCAAATTGCTGTAGGCCAATCCAATGGTTCTGGACAATCGATTTTGTATGACTGGCTGGCCACGAAGCTCAGTTGCTATCCTTGTTGCCCCCCTATCCAAAATGGATCTTGCCGTCACTTCGTTTGGATTGACATTGACGGATTGGCCACTGGCAAAAATATCCACAAGAAAATCTGAAACAGCGGTAGCAGTAGCCGATTCCTGCTCGGCAATTTCCCGTTGTGCGTTGGCTTCCAATCGCTGCTGATTGGCATAGATTGCCAAACCAATGGCAAAAATCGCCGCTGTCGCCGACGCAATGCTGATCTGCACTAATGTACGCACACGCCGCGCGGCTTCCCGTTGTACCAAGTCGTCCAAGCGTAAACCGGTTAACCCGCTGATAAGTTTTAGTTTGGCCAGACGTTTACCGTCGGCTTGCGGTCGCAAATCGGCGGCGATGGGCTCGCAAGGGATGTCAGTTGGCGTGCCGTTTTTATCCACCTCCACCTTCAATGCCGGTGCAAAGCATTCCTGTTTCACGTTTTCGGCTGATGCATTCGGTTCGCCGTCAACCACCAAGGCCAGCACTTTGTTTGTGCCGTGGATGGCTTTAAATTGGCGAATTTCTTCGTTCACCCATTTAGACCGCGCTGAAGCAGGGGAGCAGATAACAATTAAAAATTGTGATTGGGCAAGAGCTGAATGAAGCTCTGCTCCCAAATTGCCGCTGGCAGGCAGCTCGTCTTGGTCACGAAAGATAGGTGATAGCTTTTGTGGCACAGGCCCAAGGGATGTTGGTGAGCCCACCAGTTTTTGGGGCAGGCGATAGCGCTCCAAAGCGCTGTGAAGCCAATTTGCGGTAGACTTATCGCTGTGAGAATAGCTGATAAACGCCCGATACAAATAGCTTTTTGGGGGTTCACTTGTAGGGGCGTTCATTTTGGATTATTAATATGGGTATCGCTTACGGGTAAACAGGGCTAAAGCTAAACCTAGCGCACTCAACAACAAAGAACTCGGAGAAGCCACCGTTTGCGAAGTGATCCCCGGTCCTTGAATGGCACGATAACCAATCACGCCGTTATCAAAGGTGGGCAGGTTAAAGGTGTATTTACCCGCTTCAATACCATCGATACTGGTATCTGTAATCGCTTGGCTAGCAAAAACGCCATCTAGGCTAGCGGCCGTAACCGCTTGGGCTGCAAAAAGCCGCTCTAACATTGTGGTTTCGCGCGGTCCGGAACCGCCCCCTCTTCCTATCGGATCCCCAAACGCACCATAGGCTATCGGGCAGGCTACGCGCCCGGTATCGTAACAAAATGCATTAGAGAAGGTAGTGACTTCAGTGATATAGGAGATGGTGCCAATCTCGCCAGGGCTGAGAATAAGCTCATCGGGAAACTCTACGATGAAGTCGGTTGCCTCCCAGTCAAAACTGATCTGCTGAATGCTGTCCACGGGGGAAGTTTGACGAAAATTAGTCAGCACATTTTCTATTCCATCAAACTCTTGCAACATGTAATTGGGAGCATTATCACCGCGGATTAATGACAAACCGCCGCTCAAAGAGAACAACACATCTTCACCAGAGACCACCTTAAAATCAAAACGCGTACCCACTACCGCCTCGCCGGGCGCAACGAGATTGCCTACATCTTGCCAGTCGTAGTCGCCGTCATCGCGAAGGGAGCAATAGCGCAAATTACTGGCTTGACAGCCAGAAACATAGATTCCCAAACCGGCTGGTGTAATTTGTGAGTTCAGGCTTGGTCGAATCGCTAAGTCGCCGGTATTTTCAAAGGACACATCGACCACCGTGCGAGACACAGACGTCACCTGATTGCCATAAGAGGCGTTACCGTTTTGAAATTCAACCACGCCCTCGCCTACCCGAGATGTGGTATCAAAAACTGCCGCAGAGCCAAAATCAACATCACCAAACTGCTCACTGATTTGCGCGCCAGAAAAGCTCGCTACAATGGGATCTCCGTTGACATCATCGCGAAAGGTGCCAGTCGCTGTTGATTCGGTGAGGACTCCGATAATTCTGCCTTGAACCACAGAGGCGTGAATTGACACTACAACAAAGAACAACACTATGGGGTTGAAGAACCTGTTCATTTCCGTTGAATTCCATTGTAGGAGATTGTACAAAAGATAGTCGCTTGTCAGCCTTTCAACAAGGCCGAAGGCAAGAGATTTAGCTGTTTTCGATCCGTTGGTAAGTTAATTGGGCTAAAACCTATGTTTTTATCCCTTTTGGTGCACCGATTCCCATCGCGACGGCCGAAAAAGAGATCAATATGAACAGTGGATTAGCCATTTACTTTGCCGCTTGGATCCCTTAACGTCTTGTTTCTAATAGTAGGTTTGCGCAAAGCTGTGTTTAGCGAAGTGGGAATGATAAACATGCAAAAAAGCAGTCGTGGATTCACCCTGATTGAATTGATTATTGTGCTCGTGATTTTGGGTGTCCTCGCCGTGATTGCTCTCCCTAGATATATCGATCTTGGTACCGATGCTCGATTGGCCAAATTAGAAGCATTGGAAGGCAGCATGCGCTCTGCCACCGAGCTGGTGCACTACAAAGCGGTCATCGAACAAAAGACCGATTGCGCCACTGACCCTACAATCACCGTTGGCAATGAGGTCATTACCTTGCGCTGCGGTTATCCTTGTCCCCATCCCAACGGTATTGCCAAAGCGGTTGAGACCGACGAAGACTTTACCTGGGTAGGTGGCAATTGTGCTGGGCAATTGGGCGCTGTGGAAGTGCGTCTCGCCGATGCTCCAGACCCGGCCAACTGCAAAATTCGCTATGTATCAGCGCGCGCCACTCGGGCTCCAGCGTTTAATCAGACCACCACGGGGTGTTAGTGCTCGTTATTCGTGCAAATTAATGTGCTCGACGAACACCAGTCTTTCTCCTCGTTTCGAGGCGAATCCGTCGTAAGGGTTGGTTTCGTCAACCAAATATTGCTCGTATTCCGCGATCACCAGTCGCCGCTTCATTGAGTCTTTGTGGGTCAATTGCACAGTACCTTTCCACAACGCCGGTGCGGCAAAGGCGCTTTGCAATAGGTCTTGGGACTGCAGCGCTTGAAAGTCTCTTTGCTTTAGCAGTTGCTTGGCTAATTTGCGATCGGTTGCCGTTATCTTGCTAGCTACTCGCTTTACAGGGCCAATGCTACGACTGTTTTCACTCACTTGCGCAGAATCATCTGGTTGCCAACCGAGATCTTCACCCAGCGCTGGATTGAGCTTCTCGACCCATACTTTGACCACTGTGCTAGAGCGAATGTCCGGCAATTTGGTTTGTCCTCCCGGCAGTGGCTGACTCAAATTCGGAGACTCTTCGAAACCACTGTTATTACTGTAGCTGTTCCCCATTAGATGCAATGAGTATTGCTGACCCTTGGCCGTGTGACTAAGACTCAAATGCCGATCATTTGCTAGAGTCATAAAGTCACTCAAAACCACGTTTGATAAGTGGCAATTCTCCAGTGACACGGGCTGATAGCGCGCCAGAGCAAGGCGCACAAAGGGATAATAGGTGGAATTGGGATTCAACTCGATGTCACAGTACCAAAGCCCTCGTTCTTCGTCGTACTGCACATCGTGGGGCGCGATGTTAATTCGTTTAAGGGGATTCTCCGCTTTGCCCTTAGCTCCCCCAACATCCTTTATTTGTGGATGGGGCAGATTCTTGATCACGAAATTGCCACTGGGTTGATCCGCTTCACTCGCCGGTGCAAAACTCGGTAACCAACTGCCAGTGGCATCGGCTTGAGTGCGACGCAACGGAAAGTCGCTAATTTTAGGCGCGGGTCCTGAGATAAACGGAGTAGTCCAAACGGCATCATTACCCCACTGAGTCACGAAATTTTTCACTGGCTGGGAGCTTGGTTGGTCATTAGGATCCAAATTAGCCATAGCGTCGCAGGGTAACACCACCGCCAACATCTCCCCATAGCCACTGTCATACCATGGGCCATCCAAGTAAACCCGTAAGCCCCCACCGCGCCGGGAGCTTTGCGCTTTGCCACCGGCTCGGCTGCGAAACCACTGATAAGTGGGCACCACGTACAGCACTTCTGGCGCAGCCGGCGGAGCGGTATTGGGTATCCAATCAACCACTTTGGGCCCAACCACTTTAATCTGTTCGTCGCTGTAGGCTGGCTTTCCATTGACCAACTCTGTCAAAACTGCCGCAGGCATATACTCACGGAACGGGCTGGTGGCTTCCAGCCAATATTCCACTCGGCGGTATCGGGTATCGCCAAACTCTTGTACTTTGTCGACCAAAGCTGGATGGTCTTTGCTACCAGCACGGATCAAATCGGGTTTCAGTGTCTGATGTTCTGGCTTGCCAGCATAGCGCTGAGCATGGTGAATCTTGACCCGAAATGCCAATGCCCGTTTCTCTAAATTTGATTGGGACGCTTCCAAAGTCGGCTCATGCCAGTGAGCTAACAAGTCGACAACTTCGGTACTGCGTAAACTCACTGGCGCAGTGTAGCGGGGAATAGCCCACGTATGGCCTGGAAAACGGATAACTTGCAGCTTAGGTTCCGGAGTGATTAACGGCTTTTGCACGGCATGCACTAGCTCAATTTCACGCCAAGGGGTGAGCATCCAGTGTTGTCCGTTGAGCGCACGACTGCGCAGCTTTTTGCGCTCTTGCGCACTGAGCCAATTCCATACCCCCATTAGCGTCAAAGCTCTTGGCTCCGGCTTGACACTCAAGCGCAAGGTAACTCGGAAAGCCTTGGGAAGAGGTACATATAAGGTCCGCTCTTGTTCACTGAAATGGGGCAACTCACCCGTCTTTTCATACAAAGTGATCTTGAAAGGTAAGGCGTGGGGCCAACTACCGTTTGGTGGATATACACGAATTGGGATAACAACATTGTCAGCAATGTCTGGATGTCCAAATAGGCGAGCAGCAAATTCGATGCATAGTGGATCAGGTAAATACGGATGTACGCTACCTTCTGTCAGCACCGCATAGTCAGTTTCTCCCGGCGGATTGCCATTTTCCAGTGGCACAGGAAGAGGAATGGAGGGGATTTTTTCCTGCGCCAAAGGAGCGTCTTTGCTTGCCAGCAGCGCGAAGAAACTTGGATCTACTTTGCCCGCGCTGTCGAGCATGCCATGATACTCGGCGTCTTTGACAGAACTGCTGTCACACAACGCAAAGCGATGGGTTTGTGCCAAGGTATCAATTGTGTTTAGGTCGGGGGTGGCATTGAACGTCCGCACCGCCATACGATACATGGATTCCCCTTCCTGGGGGGCTTCGGTTTGCGTCCCATTGGGTTTATACAATGCCAACACCGGTGGCTTTATTGGCTCAAATCGCCAGTAGGGCTGTGCAAACTGTTGGGGCTTTTCCTGCGCCATATCAGAGCTTTGGAAAGGTAAAGAATTACCAGCCAAATCAACTACTCTGGCGCGTACCCAATAAGAACGTCCAAAGCGTAACCGGGGCAGTGAGCCTGCTGTGGGGGTGAAAACACTGGACAACGGCATGCCATTGGGTACGTCCGTGAGCTGGTCGGCTACGGTATCGTTTTCATCCACGACTTTTCCCGGCGCAGGGGCACACAGACTCCAACCTGTCCAAGACAGGATCATTTCATGCAGAACCAACAAATCGGGCAAGTAATTGCGGTTGGCCGATTGGGTGGCAGCCAGTCTGACGACGCCTTCTTCGTCTACACTATTGATTAGGCCATAGCCTTTAATTTGAAATTGCGCATTGCGGCGACACAGGGAATGCCATTGTTTGCTGTGATTGTCCCAAATATCAACACGCAGGCCCCGTTGTGCGTCTTGGGCATAAAGTTCAGGAGAGGCTGATTGCAGTTGATTAGTCGGTCCCTGCTGGGCATTAATGATCTTCTGTTGGATGGTTTTATTCTGCACAAATCGGCCTTGTAGTGCCTCTGCGCGATGCCGATGCACTAGCATCAATCCGGCATTTCGCAAGGAAGGCACACCACTGTGTCTTTCATGACGGGTGGTTGGATCCAATCGCACTTTGTCTGTACTTTGGCGAGCTAACGTCCTAGCAGCATTCATCGCTTTGATGCCAGTCCCGTCAACATCGTGCTGCAATAGGGCAAAATGATCGTTATTGATGTCTATCAGACCCCCTTCGATTTTTATACTCTGTTGAGGATCTGACAGAGTGTAAAATTGACGGTCTTGCACTCGACAGTGCACTTTTGGGGTTGCGCTGACTTGTCGCTCACCAGCTCGTGCCCGCTTGGGCAGTTTGATACTGGCGCTGAGCAAATCATCCTGGGTGAATTTCAAGCCCCTCGGGTTAAGCAACAAATCAACCACCAATCCCATTTGCCGCAACATCAGTGGATATTGATTCATTGCGGCGACCACTTGATGAAAGTCGTATTGGCTGGCGAGCTGAGCTTCGTTAGGCAATGCCGTTGCTTCATAGCTCTGCCACTTGGCTTTGAGCTTGGCTTGCTCAACGGGTAGACCGGCATAACTCTGAGTTTTGGGTGGTACAACCGGGGTATGAAAAAGTTGAAAATAGGCCAAATCACGTTGCGCACTGGGTTGGTTGGTAGCCAATTTACCTGCCATGAAGTCGGCAAATTGAGCGCTAACATCGCGAGCTAACCCTTCTTTACTCTCCATATAAGACCGATCGACCTGCTGAACATCGGACATGAAGTTGTGCCAGGCACCACTGTCTCTGAGGGTCTTGATCATCGGCAACCCATCGTCTGCATTCCTAGCTAGCTCTGCATACAATTGTTGCTGACGTTCGGCAAACTTCGCGGTGTCGTAAGACAATATCTTTCTTTGGCTCATATCGGCGAAACTAAATCCGCTGACATGGGTATTTGCAGGTAGCATGGCTTGCCAAAGTGCGCTGTCCGGCGCGCCTTTGGACGTATCAAGGATCACATTATTAGACCCTTTGCCAAGGTCTATACTGAGGTGGTTGCTGCCCAAAGTGAGACTTAAGGTACTGGCCATCAATGTAGTTGGCCAGTCAACGAAGTCCTTGAAGGTCGACAGCAATTGCGGTGCGGCTTGCGCATCCAGACGAGGTGATACCAGTATCGACACTCGCAAATCCCCTGTGTCGGCGATGCCATTGGGCAGAGCGGTCAGTAGAATCGATTGGGTTGCCATTATGCTGCCTCCTCCTGTGCAAAGGCTCCGCAGTAGTCTGCCCAGACACCCGAATTGGGGATCAGGTCAAGGAAGGTTGGGTCAGACTCTGAGCCAGCGAATTCACGTTTGCAATGCACTTCAACACTGGCGCTGAACACCAGAACTTCGACTTCGACAATTAAGCTTGCTTCTCCCCAAACCAGTGATTCATTCCCTTGTTTGAGGTAAGACAATTGCAAGTTAAAGGTAAGTGACGCCGAGATCAGTCCCAACACGGACAATTCACCATGTAAGCGTACATAGCCGGTCAGTTCTACCGAATCTTGCATCCAATGAAAATACACTCCGGCTTTCACTTCCACGCCACCACTGGCCACTCCCAAATTGATGGAGATGGCTGCGCCAAATTCCAATGCGGCCTCTATCTCATTGACCCCTTCAGTGCCTACGCCGATGGCAAAGAAGCCTCCGCCACCGAATAAAGAAACGGTCAAACTAAAGGGGCTCTGCCGCTCTGAGAAATTGAATCGAACTTGCATGGGTTCGTTATTGAAGGGCAACGAGAATCCTGCTCCTATGGACATGTTGCTCAAGGCAAAAATGCCCACTTGAATGGAAGGAATTGCCAGAGAATAGCTGGTGGTGAGTCCGCTTGGTGACACCATTATATTGGGTGGATCACTGAATCCATCCATTGGGATGATGTCACTGAGTTGATTGACGAACTCCAATGGCCCGCCAAACTCAACGGCCTTTTCATTACCATTGTCTGGGTGCAGTTCGACTATGACGTCGGCCTTGCTGCCTGAAGTGGAGCTAAATCTGAGATGGTCAAACCAAATGAGGATAAAACCAAACAGATTGACCTTAAAATTCACTAAGCTCGCTTCAGTTTGATAGGTGGTTAGATTCGCTTGGCCAAGGGGAGTGGTCATGCGACCGTGCATGAAAAACTCGGTGGTTTTGTTGGCCGGGCTATGGACAAACAATCCCAGCGGATCCGATTGCTTGATGATGGTCTGCCATTCAAAACTTGCCTCGATTCGGTCAGGCAATTCGCGACTGAGCATTTTGGGGGCATCGGCCAAATGACTGGCAAAAGACAGCAAGTCTGCCACGCTGATGCCACCTAAGATTTTGGCATCCTTGAAAAAGGCAATTGGGTCAAACTCATTATTGGCTACTTTCATGACGTCTGCGGTGCTGCCAATCACCCTCGACAGTCCCCCAATGTCCATCGAAGGCGCAGCGATGGCCCCTAAAGCGTCGCTTTTCGCGGCATTGTCACCAAAGCCTAAGCTAAAGGGGGTGATAGCCTCTAAAAATACCTCACCGAGGTTTTTGGCGTTAGGGTTATTGGGATTTGTCGGAAATCCATGCTCCTTATATATCTGCGGATATCGAACGCTTAGCGTAGCGGAAGGATCATTGAGCATGCGCTGCACTGTTTGAATACCGATTTCAGCTTGTTCTACTTCCGGATAGATCTGCGGGTCGTTGATCCCTGCAACACTGTTTTGAGCACCAAGAAATTGCAATTTCCCCGTTGGTAAACGGGGATCACCCTTGGCATCGGCGACTTCAGATAGGGGGGCGAAACACAAATTGCCACCGTGCAGGTCGGTTTCTCTGCGAGTTTTGACAACGAAGTTATAGGCTTCAAGTACAGCTGCGGGTTTGGTCTGATTCGCTTCAAGGCCAACGAACAACAGCGGCATTGAAAAACTCAGTGATTTACCAGCGATATCCGTTGCCTGTAAATCGAATTCAAAATCAACGCTGGCTCCTAACATGGGCCAGAAGCAGGTGCGTTTTGGTAGCGTATCGAACAGGTCAAAATTGGGCGCTGGGGTCGCGGCGCTTTGCTCAGGGGGGCGCAAATTCGGGGTGACCCGAGTCTTTATAGTGACCGAAGTGAAAGGGAAATTGCGCCCAGCATGTTGGTGACCAGCTCCGTCAAAATGGCGAACCGGTTCCCGTATCACGATGAAAAAGCGCTGCCGCAACACGGCAACACGTTGTTTAAGATTATCGCCATGACTTTCGAATTTTCGCTCGGTGACCTTAATCAGTGACGCTGAGTGGCCAAAAGGAAACAAGAAGCCGCGATATACCACTCGCACGTATTGGTCCCGTCCCATCGCGGCTAAATGCCGCCATTGTTCCAAACCCACTCCATATGGAAGGTGATCGGCGTCCCAACTGCCCTCGGCATCTAACAGTCCGCCCATTGCCGACAGCATTAAACGGTCAGCGTAAGCAGGCAAAGGCAAGTACGCTGGCTTAACCCTTTGATCACTGGCTTGTTTTAAATGGAATCCAGCCATAACCTTGACCAACATTTCCCGATCAACGGGGTCCAGACTCATTCTAAAAGGTTTGGGGGGATTGGCATTGACCGCATCGATAATGCCGTCTAGTTCGTAGTCGGGAGACCAAATAGCCCGTATCGGTGCTTTGCTGGTTCTCCCATCGTCAGGGTGACGTGACAAACGAGTGTGCCACAATTCAGTTCGTTCATTGTGAGTAACCAATGATTCGCTATGTCGCCAATAACTGTTGGGCAGCGGTGTCGTTGTTACTCGGTACGGAAGCTCTAAAGCCGTGGTGTTACTCGGCGGCTGGTGGGGTTTTAACACCAATTTCAAGCCGTCTAAAATATCAATGATTTCGGCCGTCAGCTTGCCTCTTGCGGCGCTTAAATCACGAGTGAGATACAGGGCAATGAGTACCTTTGCTGCCTCTTGGTTGTCAGGCTGACCAAGCTTGGCAAAGCGCTTTTGGATAGCACTAAGCTCTTGGTTGATCAGGGTCGGTAGCCGTTTATAGGAGGTGCGTCCTGTGCGATTGTTGTCCGTCATCACCTGTTGAGTGATGCGTTTAGCACTTTGCTCTATGGCACTGACCGCCGAACTAGATACCAGTTGGCTGATGAAATCTTGGGCATTTTGAGTTGCCCCTTGCCATACCGGAGAGATCGCTAATTCTTGCAACCAATCTTGGGCAAGACCAAGCTGGACTTTATTTGGAGCAGGGACTGCGAGACTGCTTAAATGCATCGGCCACGTTTTACAAGCATTCAAAATGTCTTCATGGGTCAATTTCAGCGAATCAACCTCTGCGGGCATCAAAAAGGCCAAACGGCTGGGCCCTGACATGCGCATTTTTACTGCTGGCAAAGGCCCGATAGGCTCCTTGCTGGTGGTGGGAACGTTCTTATCTGGCGCTTGCCCTAACGGGTCTGTTTCACTAAATGGCTTGCTGTTTGGATCTGAGTTACTTTGCGAGACTTCCGGCCCAGTTGCATCCAAAAAGGCCTCTTCGCCAAAATGCTGGGGTGGCAATTCAATAATCAGTAGAGCGTCTTTATTGTTATTGCTTCTGATTAATCGAGGAGGGGAACCAGTGGCGACTTTGAGATTTTGAGCACGGACGGTATACACCAATAAATCGTCAGGTCGACGTCCTTCCAATTTGATCTCGACAGGTCTGAAGTTTTGCCAAAATGAAGCAGACAGACTGACATTTACCGCCTCTACAGTGCTGGCATGCAAAGACTCTTTAGAGTTACTCGATTTTTTGACAACTGGCCGAGATGTGCCCGTGACCGATGTTTTTCTGATTGTCGCTTTAGTAGCTTGAGTGGCACTCTGGATACGACTTGTTTTTCCAGAAACGACGCCGCGGATCTTTCTTGGCATGCGCCCTCCTGATCGTGAAGCGGGATCTGACTTTTAAAAGTTAGTCGAAACCGCCAGCTTGGCAATGGCTATTTCGGGTATTTTCTTCAACGTGTTGGAACGCAAAAGAATTTAGTTGCTATTGTTTAGGCTGTTGGCATTGCACAAGCGACTGCGGACCTTGTGTACTAAGGGAACAACGGCGCAAAGCGGCGCAAAAAACAGACGGTTTTGCCTAGTTTTTACGCAACATCAAAAGGCGTTTAAAGTCACAGTCGGCAATGGCGTGTCTGTGCCAACGGTCAATTGAGGGTATTTTGAAACAACTTTTTTATACAACTCAGGATGCTGATGTTTCACTAGTGCCATTCGTTGCAAATGAAACTGGTCAATCCGAGGAGAAAGCTGCATTAAAGCATCAATCTTCTCCCACAAGATGGGAGGTGTGTTGCGATAAAGGGTAGGATTAATCGCAGTATGTAGGGGATCTTCTCCTCCGGCTTCACCATAAAAAGGAAACTGATTCTCAATCATCCATCGCAGCACCTCTGGATTCGCTCGTTTCACCGCATAATACATCAAGGTTTTGCCATAAATGTCACTGCTTTTTATCGGTGCGCCGGCAGCAAGCAAAGCTTCCAGCGAGGCTATTTGGAACTTACTGATCACATTGATGCGTGAGTAGGGCAAATCCTGCTCTAACATGCCTGTTTGTTGTAATTCATCATAATAAGAGCCGCTGTACATCAAAATTTGCTCAGAAAACCAGTTTTTGTTGCCTTCGCTCAATGGCGAATTCTGCAGTTGTTGTATGGCCTGATTGATTTCTCCGTTCGTCAGCAGTTTGTGAACACGTCCCATGCCATCAACTGGTTCTATCTTCCATGATTCAGAACGCTGGGACTGACGATACTCATCCATGATACGTGGATCCAAATCGAGCAATGCAGCTTCAACATCCTGTTGCGAATCGTGGTATCTTTCGAGTAATCGGTTTAGTAGATTTTTGGGATCTTCGGGGTTCCATGCATTGTTTACTTCTTGCAATTTGTTATGACAGGCCTCTAACGTTTCATTGGAAGCAGAAAAATCCGTTTGTTGTGTAACATAGCTTCCTCTTTGCTGGGCTAACTCAGAAATCAGTGGGTGATCGGTATCGATTGTTGGCGTAGGCTTTTCCGCTAGCTGGGTTAAGTCAAAGCCGAATTCTGTGCGCAAATGGTCAATTTTCTGCGCATCAAACTGATAAAAAAATCTCGGAAATGAGCCTTCAACAAGATTCTCATCCCGCTGACTAAAACGCGCAGTAGCATTAAAGTTTTGCAAACGCTGAATCATCTCAATAGCAGCGCTGAGTTGTGGTTTGGTTTTTGACCTGAAGAGTCGAACCAAAGCCCACTCCATCGTTGAGCCCAAGTAGAAGTCCTGAGTCGGTGTCAGCCCCCTATCCAATAATGCCTCTGCGACCGAATTTCGGCCTGAAACTACGGCGTAATCCAGCAATGATACTATTTCTAACTTTGCGTACCCTAAGGTGCCTTTAGGGTCTTTCAGTGCTGTGAGCAACTCCAGAATGAGCTCGTCAGACATGTCGGATTCATAAATAAAGAAAGCCACATCATCGACGCTAACTGAGGCACTTTCGAGGACTATTTGCCGATCTTCGTCGTTCATTTGTGCAAATTGAGCCAAGCTGTCCGAAGGCACTTTTTGGGCGAAAGAAAGGCCGCTGACCTCCTTCAAGGACGGCAACATTTCAAATATTGTCTGGTTTAGCTCTTGGTTTTTCTTGGTGAGTTGGGCATTTTTTTGCAAATGCTCAATCCGGAAACTGGCCGCGAAATTGGAATTGGTGAAATACTCAATCGCCAAAGTAATTTCGTCAAAGCTATACCCTTGTTCCATAAACTCAATCCATTGATGATAATTCTTCCTTGCCCAGTTGAAATGTAAACCTCCCAGTTGGCTTGTGATGGTTTTGCAGTTTTGATAAGTGATTTCCGGCTGTGCTGCTTTTACATACTGTGATTCGTCTCTATCTACAAGGGATTCGAGACTATTGTCGTTCGCTTGGATCTCGGAATTTTGTTGTGGTGGCGTTTCTTCAACTGTGCGGTTTAGCCAAATCACGATGCAAATCGCAACAGCACAGATGAGTACTAGCGGTAGTGGCTTCTTGTACCATTTGGGAGAGAGATTCGTCGACTTTCGCATTTGGCCCATTCCTTTGGTTTTGTACCTTTTAAGCAGCGACAAATGCTATCACAGAATGCGGTGGACACCCATATCTGAACGGGTAAATAAAAAGCCCGCTCTTGGCGGGCTTGTTCAATCTAGCTTAGGCTTATTTCTTCGGTCCTGCGTTGACGATAGCATCACTGACGTCGTACTTTTCGAAGTTTTGATTGAATTGCTCAATCAATCGCTCGGCGTAGCGGTCGTATTCAGCGGGGTCGGCCCAAGTTTGGCGGGGAACCAACAAAGTGCTGTCTACACCTGGCACAGCCACAGGCACGTCAAGGTTCAGACCGTCAATGTGTTGAGTTTCCACATTATCCAATGCACCGCTGACAATGGCATCAACAATGCCACGAGTGGTTGGGATGTCAAAGCGCTGGCCTATACCGTAAGGACCGCCAGTCCAGCCGGTATTCACTAGGAAAACCTTGCTGTTAAACTCTTTTACCCGTTTGATCAATAGCTCTGCATACACTCCCGCTGGACGAGGAAAGAAGGGCGCGCCAAAACAGGTTGAGAAAGTAGATTCGATCTCAGCCGTTGAACCGATTTCGGTAGATCCCACTTTTGCAGTATAGCCACTCAAGAAATGGTAGGCCGCTGCGTGTTCACTCAATACTGATACTGGAGGCAAAACACCGCTGACGTCGCAGGTTAGGAATACCACTGCTCTGGGTTCACCAGCACGATTGGCAGCAATGCGCTTCTCGATGTGCTCCAACGGATACGCGGCGCGGGAATTTTGCGTCAAACTCGTATCGGTGTAATCAGGGTGACGAGCCTTATCCAACACCACGTTCTCTAAGATGGTGCCGAACTTGATGGCATTAAAAATGACAGGCTCATTCTTGGCAGACAAATCGATACATTTGGCGTAGCAACCGCCTTCGAAGTTGAATACGCTGCCAGGGGCCCATCCGTGTTCATCATCACCGATTAAGAAACGTTTAGGATCCGCTGACAAGGTGGTTTTTCCGGTGCCAGACAAACCGAAGAACAAAGTCACATCGCCTTGTTCACCAACGTTGGCTGAACAGTGCATCGGTAATACATCTTTTGCCGGCAACAAGAAATTCTGTACTGAGAACAAGGCCTTTTTCATCTCACCGGCGTAGCGCATACCGGCAATCAATACTTTGCGCTGAGCAAAGTTAATGATCACGGTGCCGTCACTATGGGTGCCATCACGCTGCGGGTCGCATGTAAACGATGGCACGTTGATGACTTGCCACTGAGCCTTATTGGACGGGTTAAACACCTCAGGACGAATAAACAAATTGCGCGCAAATACATGTTGCCAAGCGGTTTCAGTACGCACCACAACCGTTAAGCCGTGCTCATCGTCAGCACCTACATGGAGATGAGAAAGGTAGTGTTGGGAATTGGTCAGCTTCTCTTCCACTTTGTCCCACAACGCGTCAAACTTGTCGGCAGGGAAGGGGCGATTGACTTTGCCCCAATCAATATCATTTTCTGTGCTGGGTTCTTTGACTATAAAGCGGTCTTTGGGAGAACGACCTGTGCGCTCACCGGTTTCCACTACCAAAGCTCCGTTGTCAGCAAGAATGCCTTCCTGGTTTGCAATAGCGTGCTCAATCAGTTGTGGTGTGGTTAAATCTATGTGGGGAGCAACTTGGTTGTTGTTACTCAAAGCTGGCGCGACGGTCATGGTGTGAAACCCCTTTTGAAAACTTACAGATCAAATTACAAGTTCGTTAAGGGTGCGGATTGTAAACGAAGTTGCGGCGCAAACAACATTTAGTCTGGTTATGTTGGGCATAGAAACTGGTCAAAATCGAGGTTTTTCGCGGGGTATAATGGCATTTATTCTTTACAGATTAGTTTATTGTTATCCATAACTTACTGTTATATATGGAATAAACGGCACTTATTTGATGAAAAAATAAACTGTAGTGGTAGTTGTAAGGTTACAGCGATAACTTCCGAACTTCAGAACAACAATCGAATCTGAGACTCCGTATTGGCTAATTTTTCAAGAGATTTAAGTTTGATTGGATTGGAATCAAGGGCTCGGGTTGGTGCACACCGTAGCCTTGAGCATAATCCACGCCCAAGCGCGCTAATTCGTCGAATACTTCTTGATTTTCGACAAATTCTGCTACGGTTGTAATACAAAGTGTTTTAGCTATATCGACCACCGAGCGCACCACCGCTCGATTGGCTTCGTGTTTGACTAAATCGCGGATAAACACGCCGTCGATTTTCACTTGGTCTATGTTCAACTCCAACAAATAGCTAAAGGAAGAAACTCCACTACCAAAGTCATCGAGAGAGATCTGGCATCCAAAAGCCTTTAAATTTCGAATGATTGAAGACGCCACTTCCAAAGATTTAACCGCATCGGTTTCAGTAATTTCAAAACTCAAACGGCGAACATCGAATTTGGCATTGGAGAATTGCTCTGCAACAAATTCGTTAAAACTGAGATCACTCAAACTGGCACCAGACAAATTGATGCTGTAACAGTCCGTATCGTCCGTAGCTAGATTTAAGTAGGATATGGTGGTCTTCACAACCCATCTGTCTACTTTACCAATGATGTTGTACTTTTCCGAGGCAGGCAAAAACAAAGCGGGCGAAACTAGCTTGTCCTCTTCGTCCAGCATTCTGATGAGCAATTCATAGTGGCCATTTGAACCGGCCTTTATCGAGGCGATTTTTTGTTTGTAGAGTCTGAATCGGTCGTGTGCAATCGCATGGTTAACCTGATGAACCATGCGCATCTGGCGCTGATATTCGGTGAACTTTGGGTCGTTGTCATCGTAGACAATAACTTGGTTGCGGCCCGACTCTTTGGCTTTTTGCAAAGCAATGTCGATGTGATTAAACACCGACTCCACATCTGAATATTGTTTGTTTATCGCCACTATCGCGACGGATGCTGCAGTAGAAAAGTGGCTGCCTTGCCACTCAAATTTCATATTGCTAATGCTTTCTCGAATCCGCTGAGCTACTTCGATAGCTTTGTCGGTACAAAGTCGATCGGAAATCACTACAAACTCGTCGGCATTAGAGCGGAACAACCGGTCGTGTTTACGAGTGATGTATTGCAACTGTTCAGCGACTTCTTTCAGATACGAATCGCCCCCTGAGTGCCCGCAAACTTCGTTGATAAGTTTGAATTGGTCGATGTCGATGAGCAGCAAATGAGCATGACGTTTTTGCTGGATATGGCGCTTCATAATACGCAGCAGTTCTCGTCGATTCGACAGACCCGTTACTGGGTCCTTCGTCAGTTCTTCAGCCAATTTGTTGGCCAGTACCATAATCAGAATGCAGGAAATGGTGGCAGCCAATAGAATCAAAATAATGATGATCCACTGGGTTCGAATGAGCGTGACTTTCATCTCAGCCAACACTTTCTCTTCACTTTTTGCGACTTCTTCGACAATAGCATCCAATAAATCCGTTGGTTTGCGGTCGACCCCTCTTACCCGGGCGTCAACGGACATACTGCTTTCTGGACTGTCATTAAATTGCACTAGAGCGATGCGATATTGCTCAGTCAGTTCTTTGTGCGTAGTTTCAAACTCATTAGCCAATTCAAACGCTTTGGATTGGGGATCTAGGCTATCGATTAATTCTTGGATCTTTAGTTGAGTCAGTTGCTCCTGTTCGACAAATTGGGAAAGGTACACCACGAAGTCTTTACCATCGTGTCCTCGCAACAACAGGTTCTTCCACTCCTGTACTTGCTTTTTAAAGTGCACTTGGGCTTCTTTGGTTAGAATAATCTGAGAGTAGGCGAGTTGCTGGGTTCCAATAGCCTGATCGGTGGCTTGTTGGCGAACATGAAAAATACCAAAGGCGAGTCCCAACAAAATACAAATTGAGCAACCAACAACTAAATAGAGCTTAACTTTTAAATTCACTGACACATTCCAAGGATAGCTGTGATGATTAGATCGATCTCACCACACTGGAGCGACCAAAAAGCTTACCGACAATATGTGACAATACGATGAAAATCGCTATGGAGGTTCAGTTCCCAGTCTTTTGGTTAAGCTCCATGTTTAGGAATTCAACTCAATAGATGCATAAAGTGCATATGTTTCTGGTATTGATCAATGACATCATTGCTCACTGCCAAACTTGACCAGCCCATGATGTCGTAGTCTTGTCCGCCTTCTTGCAAATGCACTTCGGCGCGATAATAAGAAGACTCTTCATCATCATCTTGTTGTTCGATGGTTAGATTGGGTTGGGTATGCTGGGTACGATGCACGCCATAGACGAAGTCATGCCCCTCCCTGTGAGTCACCAACAACTCCACGCCCCGTTCATGTTTGCGAACTTCTACTTGAATTTGGTTGGCCTGAAACTCTTCTGCAACCGCCTCCAGTGACGGCGTGACTACACTTTGAATGAATTTATCGACTGCGCTTTTGCTGGGAAAACTGACGATATTTTGTAATCGACCTCGCCAACTCTCGGTGCTGATGCTGGGGTGAATAGGAATCGCATTCATTTGCAAACTTTCTCGTTTGAACTTCTCAACCCTGAGTGCTTTCAACAAGCCCACAAGAGCAACCAATAGGATGATAGCAAAGGGTAATGCCGCAGCTATGGTCATTGTCTGGAGCGCGCTCAATCCGCCAGCCGCCAACAAAACTGACGCCACAACGCCCACTCCTACGGCCCAATAGATTCTCTGCCAAACGGGTGTGTCGTTCTGGCCGTAGGAACATAACATGTCTACTACCATTGCACCTGAGTCACAGGACGTTACGAAGAATATGACTACCATAGCGATGGCGATCACCGAGAGTAGGCTCGCCATTGGAAAATGCTCTAAGAACACAAACAAGGCAACCGAAGTATTCTCATTGACCATCTCTGCTAAGGTTTGTTGACCCTGATTGAGCACCAAGTCAATGGCGGAGTTTCCAAACACCGTCATCCAAAATAGGGTGAACGCCGAGGGAATGAGCAATACGCCCAACACAAATTCACGAATCGTACGTCCGCGAGAGATGCGTGCAATGAATAACCCAACAAAAGGAGCCCAAGCTATCCACCAACCCCAATAAAATATGGTCCAGCCGCCAATCCAGTCGGTTTTCTCATATGCGAACAAGTTTAAAGTATTGCGCACGATATCTGACAAATACGCTCCCGTATTTTGTAAATAAGCCTGCAATAAAAATACCGTTGGGCCGAGTACCAAAACGAAAATCAATAGCGCAACCGCTAGAATCATATTGATCTCAGATAATCGACGAATGCCTTTGTCTAACCCTGAAACCACAGAAACCACTGCGATGGCTACAACACCTGCCATGAGCAATATCTGATTAGTGTTGTTCACTTCAATATCAAACAAATAGTTCAAGCCAGAGTTGATTTGAGACGCCCCTAAGCCCAGCGAGGTTGCCACACCAAAGATAGTGCTGGTGACTGCGAACACATCGACGGTGTGGCCCATCCAACCGTAAATTCGGTCGCCGATCAGAGGATACAAAGCCGAACGTAGCGTGAGCGGCAATCCGTGACGAAAACTGAAATAGGCCATGACGAGTGCCACCACCGCGTAGATGGCCCAAGCATGCAGACCCCAGTGGAAAAACGTCGTCTTGAGGGCTTCACGTGCAGCCTCTACAGATTCAGGACTGGCGGTTGGAGGCGCTAAAAAATGCATGAGGGGTTCAGCTACGCCAAAAAACATCAAGCCGATCCCCATGCCCGCTGCAAATAACATGGAAAGCCAAGTGAGCATGGAATAGTCAGGCGTAGCGTGGTCAGGCCCTAGCCGCACATCACCATACCGAGACACTCCCAAAAACATCACAAAAAGCAAGATGACTGCAACGCTCAGTACATAAAACCAACTGCCGTTGTTGACGATACTGCCTTGTACCTTAGTGAACAATTGATCCGCACTTTCTGGCGCAACGAAAGCAAACAGCAAGAGCACAAGAATCGCTGCGGAAGCTGGATAAAACACCATCGGGTTCAAGCTAGATTGAGGTTTGTTCGGTTGCACAAAACTTCCTTTCGGGATCGTCACTAATAAATGTGGCGTTGTTTTACTCAATATGGAGCACTTCAATAATGCATATAATCTAAACTAATACAAATAATTCGTATACAAAATATAAAATGATCTAATTGGTTGCGTGTTATCTATTTATCCTTTCAAAACAGTTACTACATACTAGTTGTATACTTAGAGTTGAATCAAATTATACATTTGTCTGAACTTGCGGTACCTTAAAAAGATTGAGAAAGACGAAAATCTATCCAACATAGAAATCGAAAGGCGCACATAATGAAAAGAGCTAAGATAAGTTGTGCGGTCATTGCTGCACTGGCCGCCCATTCCGTTCACGCTCAACAGGAAGTGAACAAAGCCAAACTCGAAACCATCGAAGTCACCGCGACAAAACGTACCGAATCCATTCAAGATATTCCCGTATCGGTCACGGCGCTCAATGGTCAGGCCCTAGAAAACCTTGGGGTTGATAATTTCCAAGATTACGTCGAGTTTTTGCCCAATGTTGTGTTTCAAGGAACAGGCCCCGGGCAAAACGAGATCTACATTCGTGGCGCGGCCACGTCGCAAACCAATATTTCGGTGTCTTCTGTACAAGCTTTGCAACCGTCAGTCGCCTTTTATCTCGATGAGCAACCTGTCTCTATGCAAGGTCGAAATCTAGATATTTATGCTACCGATGTGCAACGAGTCGAAGTGTTGCCGGGACCTCAAGGCACTCTGTTTGGAGCCAGTTCCCAATCCGGTACGGTGCGCCTAATCACTAAAAAGCCTGACCACAGTGGATTCAGTGCAGGTGTTGACACCAACGTAGGTTTTACTCGTGGTGGGGAAATGAGTAACTCCGTTGAGGCTTACTTAAACTTCGCATTAACGGATGATCTTGCTGTTCGTGTTGCAGCTTACAACGATCATCAAGGTGGCTGGATTGATAATATTCTGAACGAGCCGGGTAATGGCGGTTACATTGGCAGCGCAGTAGTCATAGACCGGATCTCCGGCGGACCTTTGACCGACCCGGAAAATACCCCTGTCGTTTCTCCCAAAAATGATGCGCTGGTGGAAGACGACTTCAACAGCGCCACCTATGCGGGTGTGCGCTTCGGTTTGTCTTATCACATTAACGAAGACTGGAAACTGCTGCTGCAACATACCCAGCAAACTCTGGAGACGGAAGGCGTCTTTGCCTACGATCCAAACCTTGAGGGTGAAAGCTCCACCAACCGATTCGTGCCTGAAGACAACGATGATGAGTTTGGTCTCACCACGTGGACCCTCGAAGGCAGAATGGACAAGTTAGAAATGGTCTATACCGGTGGTTACCTAAATCGTGATATCGATTCGACCATTGATTACACCGGATACACCAATGGTGGTTTGTTTGCTGCCTACTATGTGTGTAATCACTATGAGGCAGAGACACCGGCAGATGAACGCTGCCTGGACCCAACCAAGTATTACAAAGAAGAAACCAACACAACACGAATGACCCATGAGTTTCGTATCAATACGCCTGCAGAAAACAATTGGCGTGTAACCGCCGGTGTGTTCTACGACGAGCAAGATCTGGAAACCATCGGAAAATTCAATATAGGTAATACCGACTTGGGTTTCTTCAATGACTTACAACGGACTCTGGTAGGCACAGAAGGAATCAACTCCGATGGCGGGCCGTTCGAATCAGAAGTCAGCTTTGTAAATGACGTCACCCACACCATCGATCAAATTGCCTTGTTTGGCCAATTTGAATACGATTTGACTGACACAGTGACCGCTACTTTGGGCGCTCGCTGGTATGAAATTGAAGATGTGTTTAAGGGTTCAACCACGACTGTGGACGTGAGTCGTCGGGTACGCGCCTTTGGTACCCTTGATCCGTCAGAGCTCGAAGCGGTAGGCGAAGATCCCGGATTGATTCAACAAGCGATAGACAACGGTCAGTTGCAAGTTGGACTATTGGACGATGGCGGTAAACTGACCGTAGATGATGTGATTTTTAAAGCTTCCATAGACTGGAAAGCCAATGAAGATGTTTTACTCTTTGCCACCTACTCCGAGGGCTTCCGTCCACCGGTTACCAACCGGGTTGGAGGCGGCCAAGCCACCAATCAAAATGGGGCATTCGAAGGCTTCCGCATTCCGGTTTACTCTCTTACCGATACTTTGAAAAACTATGAAGTAGGCATGAAAGGCGACTTCTTCGACGGTGTCTTGCGAGTCAATGCCACTGCTTATTTTTCGGAAATTACTGACCTGCAAACCTCTCGTTTCGATCCAACCAATATTAGTTTCTTGGTTTTTACTGACAATGTGGGTGATGCCGAAATCCGTGGGTTGGATGCTGACTTGACTTGGTTAGCGACCGATAATCTGGTCATTAACAGTTCCTTTAGCATGATCGACACTGAGCTGACGCGCATCAATCCTGAACTGGAGGGGATTGCTCCTGGTGTCGGCAGTGAACTGCCATACTCAGCCGATTTCTCTGGCAACTTGCGGGCTCGGTACTATTTCGAATTAGATGATGGTATGACGGGATACGTCAATGGTTCCATCGCTTATACCGGCGATCGTCTGGCGAGCATGAAAATGGATGCCTATGTGTTGGAGGATACGACACAACTAGTCTATGGTACCGGCACCGGTCTGACCATTAAGCAAGAAGCTGCAACTTATGATGGGGTGACCTACACCGACAGTAACGGTGAAGTGTTTAAAGGCGGTCGTTATGTGCAAGACAGTTACACCATTGCCAACTTGGCGGTAGGTGTGACGAAAAATGATTGGAAGGCAGAGTTGTACATCGACAACCTGTTTGACGAAAGTGCTATTCTGTACATCGACAATCAGCAATTTACTCCCAAAGTCGTGACGAATCGGCCACGCACAGTGGGCTTAAGATTGTCCTACGACTTCTATTAATTGAACAGAAGCGACCCTCCTAGTGGGGGTCTTTTACTTGTTCACGCCAATCTATTCGTGGCACAGTAGGGTCTTTTTGTTACAGCTTTTCATCTGTTGGTATGATGCAAAACATTAAAAAAGCCATATCCGAAGGCCGCTTCCACGATGCCATAACGCTGGCGGATGAGGCTATGCCTGACGCCTCAAAATCTCAGCAGGTAGAACTCACTTATTTACAAGTGGTGGCCAAGCGTTTGAGTGGCCAACTTGTCGATGCAATACAATTAGCGAATAGTTTGATTTTGCGCAGTCCCCAACACGGCCGTGCGCATCAAGAATTGGGTTACTTGTGGCATCGCCAGGGCGAATTCCAACAAGCGGCCATTGCATTTCACAAAGCCGTGCAGCACAACCCCGCGCTTTTGGCCAGTTGGAAGCAACTACGAGATCATCATAAAAGGGCTGGCCATAGCGATGCAGTCAAGCTCGCCGATCAGCAAATCCAATTTCTAGAATCTCTGCCTCGTGAAATATTAGGTGCACGTGATTTAATGTACGAAGGCGAGTTACTTAAAGCTGACCAAATTTGCCGACGTTATCTACAACGAGATAAACATCACAAAGAAGCGATCTGCTTATTGGCAGAAATTGGTATCGAACTACGAATTTATGGTGAGGCCGAGTTTCTATTGGAGAGCTGTTTAGCCCTTTACCCCGACTATAAAGCCGCGGCTATGATTTATCTTAAATTGCTCTCGAAAATGGGCAAATTCGCCAAAGCCGAAGCACTTGCAGATCAGTTTTTATCGAGCACAGGCAATGACCTGCACCTCAAAGTTGCAAAAGCCACAGCCCAAGTTGGAATTGGCAAAATTGATGAAGCGATTGAAACCTATCAGGCTTTGTTGCAACACAACCCCCAACAACCGAACATACATTTGCTTTTGGGACATGCCTTTAAGGCGGCGGGACATTTTCCCCAAGCCATTAGCGCCTATCAATCGGCTTATCGCCATAAACCCGATTTTGGCGACGCCTTTTGGAGCTTAGCCAATACCAAAACCTATCGTTTCTGTGAGGCCGAATTGACTCAGATGAAGGGCTGGATTTCGAATCAGGAAGCGGCGCAGGACGACAAAATACACATGTTGTTTGCGTTGGGTAAGGCGTCCGAAGATGCGGGTGTGTACGAGCAAGCCTTTGATTTCTATGCACAGGGTAATGCCTTGAAGCAGCAACAATTGGGATACCGTCCTGAGTTTGTAGAAAAACAGGTGGACGGACAAATAGAATTCTGCAGTAAAGCTTTGTTTGAATCTTCAGAAACTTGGGGCGATCCTAGACCCGACCCGATTTTCATCGTCGGACTTCCCCGGGCGGGATCGACGTTGCTTGAACAAATCCTCGCATCCCACTCACTTGTGGATGGTACGATGGAACTTCATGATGTTTTAGGGCTCGCCTCGCGCTTACGCGGGCAGTCCAATCGTTATCCAAAAATCCTGTCAGAACTTGCACCAGATTATTTTAAAAAGTTTGGCGCTCAGTATTTGCAAGATACTCAGGTCTATCGAGGCGCTGCGCCCTTCTTTGTTGATAAAATGCCCAACAACTTTTTGCACATCGGGCTGATTAAACTCATTTTGCCAAACGCAAAGATCATAGACGCCCGTCGCAATCCTATGGCTTGTTGCTTTAGCGGATTTAAACAATTGTTTGGCGAAGGACAGGAATTTAGCTACGACCTGACTCATCTTGGCCACTACTATCGCCAGTATGTGCGCATGATGGAACATTGGAATGAAGTGCTTCCAGGAGCCATACTGACCGTGCAACACGAGCAGGTGATTGACGATCTAGAAGGTCAAGTTAGAAGAATTTTAGAATATTGCGGCTTACCATTTGAGCAAAGCTGTTTGGAATTTTATCAAACCAACCGAACCATCAAGACGCCTAGCTCTGAGCAAGTTCGCCAACCCATCAACCCCAATGCGATGAATCAATGGAAACACTTTGAGCCCTTTCTTGAGCCACTCAAGTTGGCGTTGGGCGATGTGGTGCAATCCAAAGCAGTCAACTAACATGAACAGTAAAAGCTATTCAAAAAGGTCATGGAATGAATCCCCCTTTATTTGCTGAAACCCCCGCTGTTTGGCGGGCTTGGCTTGAGACTCATCACCAATCGGAACAGGAAGTGTGGTTGGTATTTTATAAAAAATCCGCCAACAAACAATCGACGACCTATGCCGAAGCTGTCGAAGAGGCCCTGTGTTTTGGCTGGATCGATGGCATGAAAAAAGGGCTGGACGAAGAGCGGTTTATGCACCGCTTCACGCCACGAAAAGCCAAAAGCAAATGGACACAAACCAATATTGATCTTGCTGAACGACTGATTGCTCAGAGCAAAATGGCACCCGCCGGGTTACAAGCTTTCGAACGGCGTTTGCATTACCAATAAGGCAATGCAACGCCCGTTGTGTGTCATTGGGCGACTCGAAGGGCTGCTCGTCTGCCGTTAAGCATCCAGCCTATAGGTGTCCAGCGCACTAAAATCAGATAGCTTAAAAAACAGATCAACAAGGTCAGTGAACAAGTAATCAAATACTTTTGTAACACACCACCAGATTGGTCTAACAATACGTATTGAATCATCAACACAATCGGAAAGTGAACGATGTAAATCCAATAGGAGGCGTCGGACACAAACCCCATCAGTCGATTGCGCTTTGATAAGAATCTCTGAGCCAGATTCAAACCAATCAATGAGATAGACAACGACAAACCCGCTAGGCATGCCGCCAACACCAAAGTCGTGATTAAGCTTTGTTGCACAGGCATAAAGCTAGCTTGCTCAGGCGAGAGCCAGTAAAAAGGCACGAATAAAACGACTGCGGCAAAAATCAACCATTTGGTGTGGGGCACGAAACTCTGCAACCAATGGGAATTGTGATACAACAACATGCCGGTGGCGAAGAAGCCGCCAAAGAACAGGATTGCCCAAAATTGCGGTAAGAAAGATTCGGGTGCCGCAAAAGGAACCTGACCCAATAGCAGTGCAGGTGTCATGAGCAGCGGTAGTATAAACAGCGCACTAGAGGGCAACTGTTGCACTTTGCTCAGCCACGATTTGGGCAACAATATATGGCCAATCCAAGTTAGAAGGTAAAACCACAGCAAATAATACAGAAACCACAAATGGGCTGTGCCTGGAGGCGCTTGTGGTGCATCTGGAGTGTCTTTCATGGCAATAATAAACTGCATAATTGCCGAAGGATGTTCAACGTTTTCCAGTGCCCAGCCAAGGGGGAAAATGATGCCAGCGATGACCAGTGGCAAAAACAGCACAAAGGGCAATAGAATGCGCAGCGCGCGGTTTTTTGCCAATTGAACAAAACCGCGCTTTTGGATCAGCATGGCGGTGAAAAAGCCCGAAATCAAAAAGAACAACGGCATACGAAAGCTATGCACAAAACTAATGAAAATGTCCATCAGTGGAGTGTTCACTTGGTCGGCGGTGAGCCACATTTGACTCATGTGGGGGCTGTAGGCCAATCCTGCGTGCAAGAATACGCCCAGCAGCATAATCAGTGCCCGCAGGTTATCCATGTAATGTAATCGTTGAATGTTCATGATTTTTACTCAGATAAAAGTTTTACGGCGTGCTTGAATAAACAACAATGCCGTTAACAAAGTGACAACGAGCAGAGCTTCACCCAAAAGCACGTAGGTGGCTGTGGTGGGCCAAACGATGGTTTGAGACTCAAAATACGGATAAAACTCTGGGCTGCGGGTAAAAATCATAATAAATGGACTGATTGCGATGTTGCAGGTCACCAGAATGAAAATGGTCCAGCCTTCGGATTCGGTGACCATGGCAGCAACCAAAACTATTGCCACACCGACCAAGGTGAAACCGCAAATCAACCAGAACATAGGCAAGATACCGTTACTGATATGTGTCGTCATCACCACAAATGTTAGGGTTACCACCATGACGGTCCAGATGCTTAGATACACACTCATCACTGAGAAAATTTTGGCGATGGCAAAGGTCGCAGGGTTGATTGGCAAACTCAAAATAAAGGGCAGAGTTTGTTCCTTCTGTTCAGTGATGGTGGACTCCATGGTCATTTGCTGTCCCGCGCCTATCATCGCAGTTAAGAGCAATATGCAGCCCATGTAGAATGTGTACAAATGGGGATAGCCCAATAAACATAAAGAAAGTACGGTCGCACCCATATATCCAGCTATCATTTTTTGTCGCAGTTTCCAGTCTTTGATGACTAACTGCTTCACGGCAGGCCAATTAATTTGCATTTGCTTTCTCCTTTCTGACCGTGGCGATGAAGATTTCTTCCAGACTCATTCGTTTGACTTCGAGTACTTCCAAGCCTTGAGCTTGCAGCAATGTGATGTTCGATTGGCTGACTTCATTGCTGCTTATACTGCATAGGGTGCCACTGCGGCGAAGAAAGCCGTCAAAAGGCAAAACTAACTCTCTATCATTGGGCAGATGACCACGAATACATTGCCAACTGCCAACAAAGGACTCGGTGTCTTGGCTAGCCAACACTTTACCCTCATGAATAAAGCTGATGGTGTCAGCAAGTAATTCGATGTCAGCGGTATTGTGCGATGAGAATAATACGGACCGTTCTTCATCCCGCAGAACTTCTGCCAATTCGTCCAACACTTCGCTACGGGCGATGGGGTCTAATCCGGTCGTTGGCTCGTCCAGCACCAATAGCTTGGGACGTCTGGCCAACTGCAAAGTTAAGATGGCTTTGACACGTTGTCCGTGAGAAAAGCCCGCGAGTTTTTGATGGGCTTTTAGATCGAATTTGCTGACCAAGTGATCTGCGTATTTCTGATCCCAATCATGAAAAATTTGCGCCATAAAATGCATATGCCAAGCAAGTGTTTGACGCTTGTATAGGCGCACATCTTCTGATGCATAGCCAACTCGATACTTGGCTTCAATTTGCTGTTCAGGTAGCACGCAACCCATCACCGAAACCCGACCGGCATCCGGCGCAACCAGCCCCATGATCATGCGGATGGTGGTGGACTTACCGGCACCGTTAACGCCCACCAAGCCCATGATCTCACCAACCGGGAGGCGTAAATTCATATTGTCCATGCTAAATTCGGAGTAGTGTTTACTCACTCCCTCTAGCTCGATTGCGTATTCCATTGTCGATCTCACTCTGCATTGCGCTTATTTAGCGCGTCGGTAAAAAACGTCATTAGTTCATCGTTGCTCAAACCGGTTTTATCCGCGGCATCAAACAAACCCTGCAAATGTTGATTCAATTGCGCGTAGGTCAGGGCGGCTGCCAAATCATCTGATTCGGCGACAAAGGATCCTTTGCCTTGCCGAGTCACAATGACTCCTTCTCGCTCCAGCTCGAAGTACGCACGTTTCACGGTAATGACGCTCACCTTTGTGGAGGCGGCGAGTTCCCGTATTGAGGGCAAAGACTGCCCCGCTGGCCAATCGCCCGATACGATCTTGAGTTTGATTTGCTCAATAATCTGTAAATACATCGGGCGTGAATCTGCCTGTGATAAAAATAATCCGTCAGTCACTGTTTTTCTTACTGTATATATACACTATATACAGTTTGCTCGATTTTTATCCAATTGCAAGATATTTTTGTCGTTTGACATGTAAAATTGTGTGATTGGTTTCTATTTTGAGACCATATAGAAAACATAAGTACATGATATTTATGATTTATATTCTTTTTGGAAGTGAAGGGGAAGTGTATGAAAAATGTTCTAAAAAGGGACCTTCTGGCCGCTTAAATGACCCAGGATCAGGATCTAAAATGGAAGGGCAAGTAAGAATTTGGACTATTAATCAGAGGTGTGTATATACAGTATGTTGGGTCGTGTACTGTGCATGCCCAACGCCACTTCATCGGAAAATGAGATTGCGCACGATTTAGAATAAATCAACAGTCATCCGCAAATGACTGTTGATTCTGGGTAATTAGAGTGCCAATGGCGCACGTATATCGGTTTGTATGACTTCGCCGTATTGACTGACGACATCTTTAATCGCGCTGGCTTGCCCGATCACCACAAACTGCAAGTGCTCGCGAGGGAAGTGCCGTTGAATTATCGATTTGACCGTTTCTCCGTCAAGTGTATTTACCCGCTCATTGAATTGGTTGATGAAATCCTCATTGACGTCATAAACATACATATCCGACAACAGACCAGCAAGATCCTCTGCGGTTTCATAATCGGGGGGGAATTGGCCCTTTACATAGGCTTTTGCGGAGGCGAGCATTGCTTCATCAATGCCTTTCTCCCAAAGCCGTTGATAGGTTTTTAACATCAAGTCTATGGCGTCTTTTGTGGTGGTTTGTTGAGTAAAGGAAGACATGGCGAAGCTACCGCCTTTGGACATTCTATCGAATCGGCTTCGTGCGCCGTAAGTCAGTCCAGAATTGACTCTCAGCTCGTCGTTAAGCCAACTGGTGAAGCGACCACCCAGAACCGTGTTGACCACTATAACGGGGACAAAGTCTGGATCACTCATGGCGATACCCAGACCACCGATCATGAAGGTACTCTCTCGGGCGTCATCTTTATTGACCAGCAATACTCGGGCTTTCTTGGCCGGCGTGATGCCAGGCAGGCTTGGTTTGTTGGGGTGCTTACCTTGCCATTTTCCAAACAGTTTTGTTAGGGTTTTGAGCATATCTTTGCGGTCAAAGTCACCGGTTACAATGACGGCACTATTGTCTGGCGTATACCAGCGTTGGTGAAATTTTTTGATGTCTGCCAGAGGCAATGCCTCAATGCTTTCTGGTGTACCGCCCTGTATTTTGCCATACGGATGATGTTGGAACACCAATGCGTTGAAATAGTCTCCGATAACGTAGCGAGGACTTTCTTGATTTTGCCTTAGGCCTGCAACATATCGGGTTTTGTGATCCTGATAAGTTTGTGGGTCAAAAGCCGGTTGTTGTACTGCATCTGCCAGTAACGGCAGCACGGTAGAGATGTCCTTGCTGGCAAAGGTGGATGACAACTGACTGGCTTCTTGGTTGACATAGGTGGAGTAACTCGCACCGACAAAATCCAGTGTCTGTTCGAAGCTGGCTTTGTCGAGACTGGCGGTGCCTAGTAGCATGGCATCTGCGGTTAGCGCAGCCTGACCGGAAACCTCATCGAAAATAGCTCCTGTTTTTACTACGACGGTGACGTGTACCAAAGGCACTTCCTTTTGCTCCATGAGCATGATTGTCAAACCATTGTCCAATTCGACTCGCTGGTATTCAGGCAAAGTAAATCCCGCATAGGAGTATGTGGCCACCATCATCCAAAGTGGGGTAAGTAAAAACCGATTAAAGATCCGTTTCATGACTGTCCTCCTGAGCGGCAAGAATACCTACGGTACGATTGGCTTTACGCAGATAGCTTCGTGCTACTCGCTTAATGTCCTCCACAGTTACTTTTTCAAACTGCTTAGGGGCGTCAAACAAAGCTTTGTAGTCACCAAAGTAGAAAGCATAACTGCCCAAGGTATTTGCTTTACCGTTGATAGTCGACATATCTTGATAGAAGCTCACCAAGCGTGCATTTTTTACTTTTGTTAGCTCGGTTGTACTGACGCCATTTTTTGCAATATCGTTAAGTTGTGCAATCAAAGCCGATTCCAAATCCGCTACATCAACTCCTTGTGCGGTGACTGCATATATGTAGAACAAATTAGGATCAATCGACATCGGAAAATAGGTAAAAACCTCTGAAGCAACTTGTTGCTCAAACACCAAGGATCGCATTAATCGCGAGCTGTTACCCGTGGCCAGAATGTCGCTAAGCATTGAAAGCGCATAATAGTCTTCATGCTGCGTTTGGGGTACGTGAAATGCCATTAGCAGATTGGGAGTCGAAACCGAGGGCTTGTGCGCATATACCCGACGCTCACCAATTTGTTCAGGCTCGACAGTATGTACTTCTCGCGGCGGCGCTTGCGCAGGAATGGGCTCGAAGTGTTTTTTCGCTAAGGCTTTGACTTCTTCAAGCTTGACGTCACCAGCGATAACTACCAGCGCGTTGTTTGGCGCATAGTAAGTTTTGTGATACTGCTTTAAATCATCTAGCGACCAGTTTGCAATGTCAGAGGCGTGACCAATAACGGACCAACTGTAGGGATGGGCACGAAACGCTGCGCCTTTTACTTCTTCCCAAATAAAGCGGAAATTACTGTTTTCTAAGCCGGTGGAACGTTCAGATGTCACCACACCACGCTCACTTTCAACCACCTTAGGGTCGATGGCGAGATTCTCAATACGGTCCGCTTCGAGCTTAAAAATCGTCTCTATAGACTCGGTGGGGAACCAGTTCGTATAGACCGTTGAATTCTCTGTGGTGTAGGCATTGTTACTGCCACCTGCCGCTTCCATGGTGCGATCGAACATTTTCGGGCCATAGAGTTTCGAACCATTAAACATCATATGTTCAAAGAAATGGGATAAACCGGTAATCCCCGGGTATTCATTTCGTGAGCCCACACGCCAAAACAAGTACATGTTGGCATTGGGTATCGAGTGATCCTCCAGCACCATGATTTGCATGCCGTTGTCGAGAGTAAAGTTGTGGATGTCTTTTGCGTCGATGGAATATGCCGATTGTATACCGGTTGCCATCATGCAAAGTGCCATAAAAAATCGTTTCATTGTGTTGAATGCTCCATGCTGGGGCACTAATAATACCCCATACTTCAAAACAAGGGTTATCGATATCCACTACATTTTTGCTGTGATTTCACAGTTACACCTCAGTTGTCGTTTTTTCACTATTTGTGATAAAACAAGCCAGCGCTGGAAAAGGGACACAAATTTTGAAAGTAAGTAACTACTTATTGACGACCATGCTTTGTTTAAGCGTTTTGGTTTTGCTGCATTTGCCGCACAGGGCAACAGCACAAGAAGCTGAAGTGGCACAAGAAGAGGGCTGGCATTGGGAACTCGATTTGGGACTCGCGCTCAATTCTCGCAGGGCTTTATTAGAAAATCTGTACGAGCAGGATGACGGTCTCAACCTATCTGTGCTGCTCTCCGGCGGGGCTTACTACAAAGACTTTTTTATTGAATCGAATCCCACTACTCAGCATCCCCTTACACTGGGATATGTGTTGCACAGAGACAGTGATTCGCAGTTGAATTTGGTCGTGGAATCATTCTTTTTTACCATCGATGACCGAGCTGGCAGTGCTGAGCAATTGCAAGATATCCGCACCCGGGAAAACTCAGTTGAAGGCGGAATTGAGTATGTTGGCCAGTGGGGAAAATATGATTTTCGAACACGGGTATTGCATGACCTGCTATCCAATCATGGCGGCATCATCGCCAGTTTTGAAGTCGCTAGGCCCATCTTTACCCGCCATGTATTCATACTACCCACCTTGGGGGTGACTTACATTTCCAATGATGCGACCGACTATTATTTTGGCGTAGAAAACTTCGAGTCAACACCCCAACGCCCTGAGTACCACCCGGGTAGCGCGATGATGGCGACTTTGTCGGTCTATTTAGAGCGACCACTGAGTGAATCATGGTCTGTTGTTGGCTTTGCAGGTTATTCCGTGTTTGACAGTGCCATTACCGATAGCCCGATAGTTCAGCCACGAAAGGACGCTTACAACATTGGGTTCGGTGTGTTGTGGTCATTCTGATGAGAAACACTAACGCAATGGCTAATGGACTATCCCTGCTAGGTTTGCTCTGCTTGCTACTTGGATTATCGAGTGTCACTCACGCATGGGCGCAACAAACGGAAGACTCTGAACCAGCCCTTAGGCCTAAAGTGGCGAGTTTGGTGCCCAGCCCAGGTATTTGTGTGTTGCAAGATGAGCAAGAGAGTTGTCAGATGGAGATGGTGTTAATTTGGGAGGTGCCTCAAAGTGGAAACTTCTGTGTTTGGGAACAAGGTGCCAATCAACCATTGCAGTGCTGGCAAGGCAGTTGGAACGGTACACTGCAGATAAATTTCCAAGGTGAGCAAGACCGAACCTACATCTTAACCAGGGGCCAACAAGAGACATTGGTCAGCGCTTCTGTGCGTGTGATGGGAGCCCTTGAGCAGCGAATTCGCGCCCGCCGCCGCAGCGGATTCTGGCGGGTGTTCTAATGCTAACGCAGAAATTGAGTTTCTTCTAAATGATTCTATACACCGGTTCAAGGGTGATCTCCGCACTCCAATCCAAATAATAACTACATAATAGTTATTATCTCAATAGCTTTGCTCTGAACCAATCCGGTCCCCTAATTGCTTTTATGTGGCTTTCTATCTGGTATATGGCTTTACCGATGGGATATTTCTTAACAAAGTTGGGTAATCGGAAACAGAATGATGTTTCAGTCATATCCTGACACTACTTTATTGGCAAATAGACATCGGTAACCGTTTCGTGCTCTGACACATCTGGAAAAAAGCTAACTCGTTCAAACAAAAGAGGAAAGTCTCGCAATTGGTAAGCATTTTGCTCCAACCAGGTCGAATAAAGATACTCTACGGCATGGCCAAGGGTATCCTCGCTGCCAATGTGTCGAATGCGAGCACATTTGCCCGCGGGGATAGTGGCTGTTTGTATGCCAACGTCATTTTCCAATATTGGTGAATGGATTTCACAACATAGGTCCAAGCGATAATTCTGCGGCTCAACCCATTGTGGATCATCGTAGACAAGGTTAAACGTTCGATTTTTGCTGGGAGGTAGCTGGTTTCTCTTTCGCCACTGTATAAATTGACCGATGGATCTGCTTAGAGATTGGGGGGAACCTCTGTGCTCTAAAACCGCAATAGGCGTTTCGGGGAAATCGATAATTTCTACATCTGGACTGTTTTGATGATTCATGATTTGGACTCGCAAGTTCAAAACGGGTTGGTAAGCTTCTTGCCAAAACGTCCAATCTGGCGACTGCCGAAATTCCATCGGATTTTGGTCAAAATGCTTTTTAAACACGCGGGAAAAAGCCTCATGACTTTCGTAGCCGCATACCAAGGCGATATCGAGTATTTTCTGATCTTGGCGGTAAGCTAGTTGGAAGGCGGCACGCTTCAACCGCATCAACCTGATCACCTGTTTGACCGGTATTCCGAAAAAAGCGGAACATTGTCGATGAAAGTGGTATTTCGACAAACAGGCAAGTTGACTTAATTGCTCTATTTGAAGTTCCGAATCCAAATTCCGTTCTATATATTCCAGTATAAGCTTGAACCGGTCTGTGCGATTTTGCATCGAGTAAACTCTCCTTTATAAGCACATGTTAATGTTCCCGAAAATCTTGTGCTTGACCGGAATTGCTGAATTTGGCTATGACTAAATGTTACAAATGCGACCCATAGACACATTTGCTCATAACCAACTTGGGTTTTTCACAGTTTTTCACATTTACACTAAACATTGCTACATAACACCGCAGGAATTCGACACACAATCTGCTTAATCTGAGCTCGTTCGAAAGCAAAACGATTTCAAAGGAGAAAGCAGATGAGAACATTAGTAACCGCAATTGCATTAGTGTGTTCAATGAGTGCTGTGGCAGCAGATTCATTGAGTGAGTCCAACCCAGTGATGCGTTCACTGACCTTGAAAGACAACGAAGTGTTGTTAGGTGCGGGTCTAGCCTATGGCACTACCGATGGTGACAAGGAATGGAAAGCAGGATTAGCAGCGCGATACGGTTTGACCGACAACTTGTCGATTGGATTGAGTGGCGTTCACTATCGCTTTATTGAACGAGCAGATGACGAAACCGGTTTGGAGATGGCATTTGGCGCAGGGTTGCGCGGTATGTACGAATCCAAGTTAAACGGTGACAGCTTGGGCTACGGAGCCGATGTTTACGGTAAGTACGTATTGACCTCTGACACAGCGTTGACCTTCGGAGCGTCATATATTTTCTGGAACGAAGATAATCTGGATAACAAAAAGGAGTATCAATACCACGTGGGCGTGATGCAAAATCTTATGGACAAGGTAACCTTGAGTGCGGGTTACACCTATCGCGACCTTAAGGATTTTACTCAGGATGATGCGTATTCAGTGGATCTGGGTTTGAACTATGCGTTGAGCAAGCAGATGGACGTTGGGGTTGTTGCATCTTACACCGATTTCAATCCGCTTAAAAATCAGTATGATGTCGACTCAACATTAGAAAAAAGCGTAGGAATGTATCTGACCTATCGTTTCTAATCGCGAGTTATGAGGGCTAGTCTGATTGTCAGGCTAGTCCGCTTTCGTCGTTATCCAAAACCAAAGTGATCAGCAATAAGGCAGCAAAGCATTGAGCAGCGAAGACAACCGAGCCCATGTATTTTTAGTGGAAGATGACGCCGACTTAGCTTCGCTAGTGACGGACTATTTTACCCTGCAAGGCTTTAAGGTGAGTCACGAAGGTCGCGGCGACAAGGCGTTGGATTGCATTCTAGCTGCGAACCCAGATATCGTGATTTTGGATTTGATGCTGCCAGGCAAGAATGGTTTGGATATTTGCCGCGAACTGCGGGCACAAAGCGATGTGCCGGTCTTGATGTTAACGGCCCTCACCGACGATGTGGATCAAATTGTCGGCTTGGAAGTGGGCGCAGATGATTACATCTGCAAGCCAGTGCAACCAAGATTGCTTTTGGCGCGGGTCAACGCCATGCTGCGCCGCAGCCATGTGACAGAAGTCGAGACGACGGTAGAGCAAGCACCCAGTCAGTATCATTTTGGCCAGCTACACATCGATCTTGCCAATCAAGTCGTTACCTTCAAGCAACAAGAAGTTGAGCTGACCACCAGTGAAATGGCGTTATTGACGTTACTCGCTGAACACGCCGGTCAAGTGCTATCCAGAGAAACTCTAACTAACCGATTACGGGGATTCAGCTACGATGGTATGGATCGAACTGTCGATACTTTGGTGTCACGGTTACGAAAAAAACTCAGTGACGATGCCAGCAAACCTGAGAAGATCAAAACCATCTGGAAAAAGGGCTATCTATTCGTTGTTGATGCCTGGGAACGGTAGTCGTTTGGGAGTCCTCTGGTCATGAGAAATTTGTTTTTTCGCCTCTACCTATTCGCGACATTGACCTTTGTGGCTTTGGGTTGGAGCATCGATACCTTTTACAGTCAGTATTCTCAACAAGCCCAATTGACCAGTGATATTGATCTGCACAAAGGCAGCTTATTCCTGATCCACCGGGAGCTATCGAGATATCCGGCTCACGAGCAAAACGATTATCTCAAGGCCATTAGAGGATCCTTTGGCTATCCGATTGCCCTTGCGACGGTGGAAGAAGTGTTGCGAATGCCACAGGTGGGAGAACAATTGACACCGTCGCAACAGGCCTACTTAAAACAAGGTGGTATCGTATCTGTATTGGATGAGTCACAGAGCATCAGTTGGTACCTACAAAAGCGGCCTGAATCTGACCAAGTGATTTTGCTTGGACCCATTGTTTACGACCTGCCGAATCAGGCTGACACGTTGATTTCCATGATTTTTTTAGCCGTCCTTGCGATTGCGGTATTCTTTTGGGTTTGGCCGATTTCTCGCAGCATTCTGGCCTTAACGAAAACCGCGGAAGCCTTTGGTAAAGGTGATTTAACGGCACGGGTGAACACTGAGTTAACCACACCTCTGCGGGTGTTGGCATTGCGCTTTAACGCCATGGCTAGCCGAATTCAGCGGCTCATTACCTCTCATAAAGAACTATCTCACGCGGTTTCGCACGAGTTACGCACCCCTATTGCTCGTATTCGATTCGCTATGGAAATGGTCAGAGAGGTGGAAGAGTCACAGGTGCGGGAAAAGTACCTGATGAACATGGACGACAATATCGAACAGCTCGACTCCTTGGTGGATGAATTGCTGATGTACGCTCGCTTTGATCGCGAAGAGTTGCAGTTGAATATCGGTGCCCATGACCTGTGTCAATTAAGCTCAGAGGTATTAGCTAAGTTTGAATTGACAGACGACCGGCTGTCTTTTCACCTCGAATGTGCTAGCCAAGCAATGATGTGGTATTGCGATGGGGAAGCCATGACAAGGGTACTGGATAACCTAGTGCGCAATGGGGTGCGTTATGCCAATACCCAAGTGCAAATTAGTCTGTCAAGAGATAACGGGGGGCTGCGCATCGCAGTGAATGATGATGGTCCGGGCATACCTGAGGTGGATCGGGCGACCTTGTTTGAGCCTTTTGTCAGGCTGGATCAAAGTCGTGATAGGCAATCAGGAGGCATTGGTTTGGGATTGGCAATTGTCAAACGCTATATCTCGTTGCATCAGGGTTTGGTGAGTATTCAGCAATCTCAACTTGGCGGTGCCAGTTTTGTCATTTGGTTGCCGGACTTAGCGAAAACCCAAATAGAAGCCTAAACAGTCTCCCCGTGACTGATTTCGTATGGTAAAACTTGGCTTGCTTGCTCTTCGTTTATAAGCATTTGTGCCGCGACGCGACCTTTTTCTACGCTCTGTTGGCAAACCGTTGTTAGGTTTGGACGAGTACGGGCGGCCTCTTCAATCCCATCAAAGCCGGTAATACGTAATTCTTCTGGTACACGAATGTCCATAGAAATGGCAGTTTGCAGCAATTCCAAAGCGATAATATCACTCATACACATGATGACATTGGGTCTGGGTTGACTGCACAGTACCTCTCGGGCCGCTTGCCGGGCGTATTGTCCGTCACTTTCCGGAATGTGCCAAACCCAGTCATTGCTCAACTCGATCCCCACCTCACTCAATGCTTTTACGTAGCCATCTAGACGACGATGTGAAATCGAATGTTGCACATCCAACAGAGGCGTATCGTAAACTCGACAGGTAGTGGCTGAATCAATCAGTCGAAGGCCTAAAATCGCCGCTCTGTCACCCGCCTTGACAGCTAGCTTAGCTACTTCATAGGCTGCGTTTTCGTTATCAATGTTCACTGTTGGTCGACCGGGCATATCAAAATCTACCGCCACTACAGGTTTATACTGGCGATTGATTTCATCGGCTAGAGCCTCGTTTCTTGGTGCCCCATAACAAATGAATCCGTCTACAAAATCCACCACATCTCGAATACTTTCTGAGTCACCGGCGTACAACAACATGTGCTTTTTTTCGTCTCGAAGGATCTGAGTGACGCCGCGAATAAAGGTGCTGGCAACCGGATCACTCACGGTATAGTCGATGCTATCAGCCGTCACCAAAGCGATGATGTTAGAACGCCCCTTGCGTAGAATTTGTGCCGCTTTGTTGGGGCCGTCGTAGCCAATTTTTTTACAAGCAGTGAGAATTTCGGCTCGCTTTTTCGCAGACAACTGATCAGGACGATTGAATGCATTAGATATAGTCGCGGTGGATACGCCTAGTTCAAGGGCAACATCCTTCAATGTCAGTTTGTTTTTTCTCATCTGCCTATTGCCATTAAGATTGGTTCATCGAAAAACTCTGCGTTACGCACTGTACCTCAACCATCAAATTGCGCAAGTCTGCTGCGCCCAATTGTGGGGTTAATTACTTTGAGTGCCTCAGTCTGTTCTTCGACCACCTGACCCAATATCAAACGCCACTGCAAGTTGCTGCTAATTGCCAATGAAGGCAAGAAAGAGTGTGTATTTTTCAGATAGTTGGTGTTTGTCAGCAATGGGCCAAAACAAGAAAGCAAGCCCCAGCTTGCTTTCTTGTTAAAGATAACAATGATGGACTAATCGTCGAACTCCACCTCCTGAGCTTCAAGCACATTTTGGTCGTTGATTATCCCTTTGACTTTAACAAATACCCCCAAGGCTAAATCCATCGCAGTACCATCTTCAAACTCGGTGAATCGGTCAAATTGAATGACCTGTTCTCCGATAGCAAATTCATTTTCGCCATTGATAGCTGAGATGTTTCCTTCACGCTCTACCCGAGTCGTTTCAGCGAATTTAACTTCGCGAGCCACCAGATTTTGTTCAGCGTCATAAACACCCTCTACTTTCACCCAAACGCCCACAGCGAGTCGTGTACTATTGCCGAATTTGAATTCGGCTGTGTCGGACAAGATCACGCGAACACCTTCAACCACGAACCCGTCTTCTAACAATGCTGAGATTTCACCACTAATTTCACTTTCATTCTCAAGCTCATTTTCAAACTGGATACGGGTGGCAATAAGGGTGCCATTTGCCTGCAAGTTGCCTTTGACTTCAACTCTTGCGCCTGCAATTAAGTCCGCAGCATCGCCGCGCAAAAACACTGTGGTTTCATTGAACGTAATATTGCGGTTGCCAATGGAAAATTGACCGTTCTGGGCGGTGACAGAGATGGTACCTTCAATTTCAAACTCACCCTCGTCTTCAAAATGAATACGCGTAGCCAAAATACTGCCATCGTTCGCTTCTCTGCCATGAATTTCAACTATCGAATTCAGCGCGAGTTGCTCGGCACTGCCGTTAGTAAACAGAGTAAATTCATCAACTAAAATCGCCCGTCCGTTTACCTCGAATGACTCTAGCGATTCAATCTCAGTCACCACACCGGAGAATTCAACGCCGAAGCCTCGGCCTTCGTTATCATCCAACTCCACTTTGATCGCCATGATGTTGCCATTTTCCAGGGTCACACCTTTTGCTTCAATTCTATCGCCGGTAAGAAGTTTGGCGAAAAAGTCTTCTGCGCTAACTTCGAATTCATCGATTTCAAATTTGGTTAGCTCGGAGGTCTCAATCGTGGTGCCTGCCAACTCAATGAGTGGGTTGTTGATACCACTCACCAGTCCCTCAACTTTAACTTCTGCATCGTCTGCTGAGTCTTCGCCTTGCAAATCCTCGCGCTCAAGTTTTTTCACTACTAGGCCGTTGTCACCTGCGAAGGCTTTGACTTCGACCCAATCTCCTACAGAGAGTAAATCCAAACTGAACCGACGGACATCTGCCTCTGAGTCGTCTTTTAGCTGGGTGAATTCATCAATGATCAGGGTGCTTCCCAGTACAATTATGGTTTGGGAGTCGGTGTCGATAGACTCGATTGCGCCTTCTAGCTTTATTATCCCAGGTTTATCAATACGCACACGGTCTGCCATTAATACTTCATCAACCATTACGCCCCGTACTTTGACGCGCAACTGAGGTGCCAGTTGGTCGGCGTCGCCGCCTTTAAATTCAGTACTATCGCTCCATTGAATGGTCTGGTTGGATAACATAAATTGGTTTACCGACACCGACTGAATAACACCGTCGACACTCACCTTTCCTGAATCGCTATCATTCGATGAGTTTTTTACCTCAACCTTATCAGCCTCTAGCACACCGTCGACTATGTCTTGGCGTGTGGCAATGCGTACTTGAGCGCCGTCAACCAACGCACCTTCCACTTCGGCATTGGCATAATTGACTGACGTATTGGCGATGTTGAAGATAAGATTGGCAGTATCCAAATTGGATACCAAGCCTTTGAGGCGATAAGTACTAATACTATCTTCTTTCTCTATGCGAGTTGCCAACCACTGTTGTTCGTTGATTTGTAACGCACTAACTTCCACTAAATCACCGGTTTGCAAAGAAGCGAAATCCGTATTGATGAGCACAGTGTTGTCGTCCACAGAGAAGCTTTGTCCCAAGACGCTCAACGTTTGCTCTGCCAATGAAATGTTCGAAATCGGGCCTTTGGCATTCACACGATATTCAATTTCTAATGCCTCGTTTATCGAGCCATCAAATGTGCTTCTGCCTTTGAGAGTGATTTGCATGCCCACATCCAAATCATCTTCCGTAGCGAAATCGTCGTCATCAGTTTGTACCGAAACGTCGTCAGTGCTGTAACGCACACCATTAATATAGACGCTACCGAAGTTACTGATCACCCCTGAGTTTGCGACTTCTGTCATATAAGTCAGAGACACGTTTGTGGTGCTCTTTTGGCTTACAGTAACCGACTGTGTTGCCGGAAGAACATCAAAGGTCAAGTCTTGCACGTTGACCGGATTCACTTCAATTGTATACGAGCCTGCCACAAGATTAGATAGGTTGGTGGTTTCACTTAGGGTCTGACTGTATCCTTGTGGACCAGACACTTTGACTTGTGCTGCAGCATCAATTGGTAGCCCAGTAATGTCAATTGACATGGCTCCAGGAGCAGGGGACGTGGTTTTTGGTGTTTCTTCACCTCCACCCGAGCATGCACTCAAATAAAAAACAACCGATCCCATTGCTATTAATTTGCTCGACTTTGTATTCATCTTGTTTACCTCTCGCAATCAGTGAGTTTGGAGTTCGATCTTTCTTATCTTCTGGATTCAATCGTCACGTTTTTGCGCTGATGATCAATCCACGTGCAGGTGACTAGTATTTTTGAAAACTGCCTCTACACTGAAAGAATCTCGCTCTATGGCTAATCCTGATCAACTTTGTTGCATGGTTTCAACTCGTTGACTCACTAAGCAGACGGACGAGAACAAAAGCTATTCCATTTTATTTTCACTGTTGCAGGCTTCATCATGATAAGAACATCTCGGCTTGGTTACCCGAGCCTTTTAATTTTGCTATGTACCCCTCTCTGTTACGCTCAATTAGAGCTCTCGGCAGGACTCGAGTTGGGCTATGATACCGATGTTACCGTTGATGAAATTGACCTGACTACAGAACAAAGTGACCGCTTTTACACCGGTTCCTTTGGGCTAGGTTATGAGTGGGAAACGGCAGAAAACCAAAATATAAAACTAGCCTACCGACTAACCGATAAGCGCTATGCAGACTACGGCCAATTTGACCTGCAAAATCACATGGGCACTGCTAACTATAGCTACAAAGGTGAAGATCTGACCTTTACTATGGCTTATCGTTATGTGAGCAGTCGTTTAGACAGTCAGGCCTTTCTCGATTTGTGGCAACTGTCTCCATCGGTATCCTGGTTTATTACCAAACAGCACTATGTTCGACTGGCTTACAGCTATCAAGATAAGTCGCTAGAAAACAACCCTGGTCGAGATGGTAAACAACATGAGTTGGGAGGCGATTACTACTATTTTGCTGATGGCTTGAATCGGTACTGGGTTGCGTCTGCCAAAGTGCGTCAGGAGGATGCTGAGGATAATGTATTTGACTATCGTTCGGTACAATTTAGATTGGGATATCAATTCCGCTTTGATTTGGCCGGTGCACCGTTAAAAACGACCCTAGACTGGAAGTATCGCCAGCGTAATTACGATGAAGTCATTAATCCAAGCATCGGTGAAGAGCGAGAAGATTCTCGGCACACCATAGGTGCAAGATTGGAATGGGAGTGGTCAAAAAGTTGGAATTGGCAAGTTCAGGCAGAATACCTTGATAACGAATCGAATCTCCCATCGCTCTCTTACAGCCAGTGGATGACTACAGTCGGCTTAGAATATACCTATGAATGAGGCCCATCCTGCACCTATCGTGTTTCGGGTCGCGGTTTAGTATCAATTGGGTTCAAGTAAATGCTTGCCAAATTGGTTTGGAATTGCACCAAATCCATAAATTTCATCTTTGCCCTTGGGACCATAGTCTTCGAAGTGGTGTAGCTGTTCGTCAAGCCAAGATTGCCAAAGTGTGTTGTCTGCGGGAAGGTTCTCGGCCAGCCACGAAGAGAACAATGGGGCTGCGTAGGAAGTGCCAGATGAGTATTGGTAGCTATTTTTACCATCGGCATGGCGAATCTTCACGCCGTAAGCCGCCGCCACAATATGATTGCCGCGATTGGCCCGACGATATATTTGGTGTTGGCTGTCTAAAGCGGTGACCGCCAAGGTGCAGCTATAAGCGGCCGGGAAAAGAGGTTTGGCGGTGGGACCAGCATTTCCGGCTGCCGCCACAATAAGAATCTGCTTATCGCAGGCCCGCTTAATAGCAATTTCCAGGAGCTTGTTTTCTGGTCCCGCCAAGCTCATATTGATGATGTGCACATTAGCTTGCATCAACCAATCTAAGCCCTGAATTATGCTGGTGGTCGCCGCTAGAGATTGCCCAGAAGAATCATTGAAAAACACACTGGCAGACCACAGTGGCGCACCAGGGTGTAAACCTTGGTATCGTAAACTTTGCCCAACCAGAATTGAGGCAACGGCGGTACCGTGTGCAACATTCGTTTTGCCCACCGAGCCAGTAAAGTCTTTGCTGTAAAGTTCAGACGATTGAAATGCTTCGTGATCAGTCATGATTGCCGAGTCAATAATACCGATGGGGTGAGTATGACCTGCAGCACTTGAATCTTTAACGATGGCTGGCGAGCGGAGTTGTTGGTCTGCTGGGGCACTTTGCGCATGGGAGTATAAGTGATTTAAGTCTATCGCTAGGTCATTGGTGTTCAGAGCCATTACTTGGTCGTATTGGCCAAAGTCAATGTCATAGGAATCAGGGGCTTCCAATTGCGCTAAATAAAGATCAAGGCCTGCTAGATACTGACGATTAGTGACACTGAAACCGTCTTTAACAAGCTCATCTAAAGACTTCTGATCCGACAATACCTGCCAATCCGATGTAAAAACTTTATGACCATCGATTTCTTTAACCAGCTCCACTTGTCTTTCTACCTGACGCACAGTTTCTTCAACGTCGCGGCTCATCTTGTCAAATCCAACTTTCTCTAACTGTGGTAGGTCGGCATCCTCAGTATCCACTTTGTCTGACGCTTCAGACACACGGTCTTCCGCTTCCTCTTCCAGGGCTTCGTTGATATCTTCCTCTTGCTCGATTTGCTCTTTGATTTTGTCTTCTAGGTCGTCTTCAAAATCATCTTGTAACTTTTCTCTTGCCTTATCCTCGGCATCATCCTCGATGTCATCTTCGATCTTGCTTTCGACTTTATCCTCTATTTCTTTTACAATCTCGTCTTCAACTTTATCTTTGATTTCATCTTCTACTTCGTCTTCGACTTGATCCTCTACTTCGTCTTCAATTTCGTCTTCGACTTGATCTTCTACTTCGTCTTCGATTTCCTCCTCGACCTGATCTTCTACTTCGTCTTCGATTTCATCCTCGACTTGACCCTCTACTTCGTCTTCAATTTCGTCTTCAACCTGATCTTCTACTTCGTCTTCGATTTCGTCTTCGACTTGATCTTCTACTTCGTCTTCGATTTCGTCTTCGACTTGATCCTCTACTTCGTCTTCAATTTCGTCTTCGACCTGATCTTCTACCTCGGCTTCGATTTCCTCCTCGACCTGATCTTCAACTTGGTCTTCGATTTCCTCTTCGACCTGATCTTCTACTTGGTCTTCGATTTCCTCCTCGACCTGATCTTCTACCTCGTCTTCGATTTCATTCTCGACTTGGTCTTCTACTTGGTCTTCGATTTCCTCCTCGACCTGATCTTCTACTTCGTCTTCGATTTCATCCTCGACCTGATCTTCTACCTCGTCTTCGATTTCATCCTCGACCTGGTCTTCTACTTCGTCTTCGATTTCATCCTCGACCTGGTCTTCTACTTCGTTTTCGATTTCATCCTCTACCTGGTCTTCAACGTCATCTTCAATATCACCTTCGATATCGTCTTCGGGTCCTTTCAATAAGAATCCTTTCCGCCAAAAAGGCTGATCTGGGAACGAGGGAAACCTGAACTCGATGCCTCGGCCTGTCAGTTCCATCAGACTTTTGGGCACAGCTTGGCCGTTGACCTGCATTGAGGTCGTCGCGATAAATACTGCCATAGCTGCGGCTTTCCGAGGTCTGTACATAATAATGTAGCTATCTCTTTGTTGAAGTGGTCATTGTTAATGTGCACTTAATCGGTTAATAATCATGTACCCATTACCTGCTGTTTTCAAATTTACTCTTATATGGAATAAACTCAGTTGAAGAACGTATTCTTTCTGAAACAACGACAAGTATTATCCGAAGCAAAAGTTCAACAAATTATTTTGTCTGCGTTGCCGACTATTCGACGTTATGCCTATTCGCTTACCGCCAATTCGACCGATGCTGATGATTTGTTGCAATCTTTGGTAGAACGTTTGTTAAAGCAATCTATTCCATCGGATGTGCAACCGTTACCTTGGATGCTTAAAGTTTGTCGGAATATGTGGGTTGATGAGCTTCGCAAACGCAAGGTTAAACACCAGTATCTTGATGCATTAGTTAGTGAAACAGAAGGACCCCCGACTTTAGAGCAAAGCATCAGTGAACAAGATTCGCAGGACAGTGTTCTAGGTGCACTCAGCAAACTCTCACCCGCTCACCGAGAAGTGATGAGTTTAGTTGTTGTCAGTGGATTGTCCTATGCTGAGGCCGCCGAAGTATTGGACGTCCCCGTTGGAACGATAATGAGTCGTATCGCTCGAGCGCGGCACGCTTTGTCAAATATCCTAAAGCGGTAACAGGAGACAGAATGAATAAGCTCAACGATTTCGAATTGATCAGTGCTTATATAGACAATCAATTGAGCAAAGAACAAACTACTGAGGTCGAAGCGCGGCTGCAATCCGACGCGGAGTTTGCCGCTTTGCTGGCAGACTTTCAGCAGGCTGATCTGAAGTATATGCAGTCCCTAGACATTGGTTTGCAAGGTGAAGTGCCTGAATCGATTTTACAAAAATTGAATGCCCCAAAGAAAAAGCCATTGGCACTGCACTATGGTTTGGCCGCGTCACTATTGGCCGTAGCCTTGTTGTTCACGACAACCTTCAGCTTCCAGTCCGAAGACGCAACAAAGCATTGGGTTCATCAGGCATTAGACAGCCAACCTTCCAATCAATGGATACAATTTGAAGAGGGAACGGGACTTTGGATTGCTCTGAGTTTTCAGCACCAGGATGGTCGGTTGTGCCGAGATTATATCTTTCAGCAAGGGGACAATGCTCAGCGTTTGATTGCTTGTAAAGGCCAACAATGGGGCATCGAGATTCAAACTGAAACGTCACCACTGTCGACCACTCAAGGATATCGTCCTGCTAATGGAGAGGAACAGCCGGAAGTTGAAATCTTTTTGGACAAACACATTCAAGGTGCTCCTTTCGACGCAGTGCAAGAACAAAAAGCAATTCTACAAGGCTGGCACTAGTGGTAGCGCGAAATGAGAAAGGTCACAGGCGATTTTTTAGGTCGCCAGCGGTATTCCAGTTCAAAGCCTTTGTCACTTAGTTTTGATTGTAAGGCGGCTTCAGTGAAGACGTTGACATAGGGGAAAAAGCCAAGCCATCGCCCAATGGGACCGACAATCTTGAACCACGCCAAAGAATCACCCAAACACGCGGTACTGGTGATCAATACGCCACCGGGTTTTAACCATTGTTGGATTTTGGATAGAGCCCCATCAACATCTTCCAATAGGTGAAACAAATTCAGGGCGAGGATCACGTCAAATGGCTCGTCAAACTGCAATGCCTCTACTGAACCACAACGCAATTCAATATTATCAAATTGTGATTCGGCAACCTTTTGCTGGCCGATATTGATCATCTGCTGAGAGATATCTGTTGCTGTGATGTGTTTTACATAAGGTGCATGGAGCAGTGCAGTGCTGGCGGTGCCGCACCCGAGTTCGAGTACTCGACTTTGCTCATCGAAATATTCCCGAGTTTTAGCAAGCTTGTGCTCATAGGCGGTTTGGTCACTGATGGGACGTTTTGCATACTTCTGCGCAATCTTGTCCCAAAATTTGGCGTCGTTTTTCACAATATTCCCCATAGTCTGTTGTTGATAGGAGTATGGCTATGCAAAAACTAATGTACAATGACAAAAAGTAGTTAGTAGGTATGCAAAATTGTATGGATTGGCAAGCGCAAACATTTGATTGGAATCACGCACGAGCATTTTTGGCGTCAGCCCAGTATGGCTCCTTGTCAGCCGCTGCTCGGGTGATGAATACCACTCAGCCAACGTTAGGCAGGCAGGTCTCGGCTTTGGAATCCGCATTGGGCGTGACCTTGTTTGAGCGTGTTGGAGGTGGATTAGTACTTACCCAAAATGGCTCGGCGTTGTTGGAACACGTCAGAAACATGGCTGATGCTGCCAATAGTTTGGCATTAAGCGCGGAAGGTTGCAGTGAAGCTATCGAAGGGCTTGTTTCTATTTCGGCTACTGAGGCGATGGCGGCATTTGTTCTACCGCCGGTTTTGGCGCGCTTGCGCGCCCAAGTGCCAAGTATTGACATTGAGGTCATTGCGACCAATGAAAGCAGCGACCTAATGCGTCGCGAAGCCGACATAGCAATCCGCGCCTATCAGCCCAAGGAGTTGGATCTGATCGCTCGAAAAATACCATCCCGCAAAGCCCGACTCTATGCCAGTAAATCATTGGTGCGGACCCTTGGCCAAGTTGACTCTCCCAAAGACCTGCAAGCTTCGCCATTTTTAGGGTTTGATCACTCCGATACGATGATAGAAGAGCTAAACCGACGGGGATTTAATGTTAGCTCAAACAACTTTCCCGTTGTTAGCCAAAACCATTTGGTACAGTGGGAGATGGTGAAACAAGGCTTAGGTATTGGTTTTATGCTCAGCGAGGTGGGGGATATGGAACCTTCAGTGGAATCTGTGTTACCAACCCAATTTGATTTTGATGTCGAGCTTTGGTTAGTTGTGCATCGAGAGCTAAATACCAGTCGCCGACTTAGACTTGTATTTGATTTTTTAGTGCAACACCTAATTTGATCAGTTTTAACTCTAGAAGATTTTAAATGAAGTGAGATTTTTACGGGGCTTTCACATTTCGAATTCACAATTTCTTCGGTAAACGAGATTTATTTTGCTGTTGACTCGTCCTAATCACTTACTCGATTTCAACAAGGATTGAAAAATTTTAAGTACTCACTCAACCTTAAATGTAAGTTGCGAAGCGTTAACACACCTGAGTTTTACACAATTTCAACATTATCTCTTTCTTAAATTAAGAAAAAACGATTAAGTCTAAAATTAAGATAATTCAAAACTATTCAGTAAATTCAATGTAAAAATAAACTTAATCAATTAAGAAATTTCTTGATCGATTAAACTTTCTGCAATATTATTAACATCGATGTAACACTTGATTAGCTTTACCAGACACATAGGGCACACATTATGACCAAGAATAATTTATTTAAACCTGCATTGTTGTCACTTGCTGTTTCTGCAGCAATGTGTTCCAACAATGCAATGGCACAAGAAGCAGCTGCGCAACCAAGCGACCAAGATGTAGAAGTCATCGCGGTAAGCGGTATCCGTGGTTCACTTATTCGCGCGCAGGCAGTGAAGATGGACAGCTCTTCAATCGTAGAAGCCATTTCTGCGGAAGACATTGGTAAACTTCCCGATTCATCCATTGCAGAATCTCTAGCTCGACTTCCTGGTCTGGCAGGTGAGCGTGTCGGCGGACGTACTTCAGGTATTTCTGTTCGCGGATTTAAAGAAGACTTCACTGGTACGTCATTAAACGGACGTGAATTAATTGGTATCGGTGATAACCGCGGCGTGGAGTACGACTTGTATCCTTCGGAAATTATGACCGGGGCAACCATTTACAAAACCACACAAGCAGACCTACTTGTTCAGGGTATTGGTGGTACAGTTGACTTGCAAACAGTGCGTCCACTGAATGCAACTGAAACTCTAACGATTAACGGTAACTACGAAATTTCTGGTCGCGATTCAGATAACCCAGAATTCGACAACAAAGGTAATCGCCTATCTTTGTCTTTCGTGGAAAAGTTTGCTGACGATACCATCGGTTTGGCAGTTGCATTAGCTACCACTGAGTCGCCCAACAACCAGCGTAAATACGGTGTTTGGGGATATGGCGCAAACGATGACGGACAAGTTCTACCTTTTGGTTTGGATACTCAAGCCATCAGTACCGTACTTGAGCGCGACACTATTTCTGCAGTACTGCAATTCCGTCCTACTGATAACTTGGACATCGTGATCGATGCATTGGATATCAGCTACTCAGATTCCGGTGTAATCCGTGGTTTTATCGAACCCTTCTCTTCGGAAAATGTTACAGGAAGCGGCATCAATTCAACCGGTACTCAAATCAACGCTAACCCAGTATTGCGTACTGACCCGGCACAAAAAGATGGTGACTTACAAGTTTTCGGTTTGAATGTTCAATACAATATTGATGATAACTGGAGCGTCGAGCTCGACGTTGCCCGCAGCGAGTCCAGTAAGCGCGATTTGCGCGGTGAATCCTATGCGGGTTTGGCTCGTTCTGGTGCCCTTGATTCGTCGCAGTTGGGTTCTCGTTCCTTTGAAATGAGCCAAGATGGTATTTTCTTCACAGGCTCAACTGGCTTAGATGCCTTTGCTGATCCAAATGCATTGCAATTAACCGGTCCACAAGTTTGGGGTGGCGGTATGGCAAACATCGCAGAACAGTTCGAAACTACTGTGTTACAAGCCAATGGCGAACCTTACAGCTATTTCAATGCTCAAGATGGCTTCTTGAACTACGCCGATTTCAGTGAAGAGTTAACGACCTTTAAAGTGGAAGTTAGCGGTATTTTGGAAGAGGGTGTGTTCACCAAAGTGGTTGCCGGTGTGAACTACAGCGATCGCTACAAAGATAAAGAAAACAAAGGCTTCTTTGCCACTTCGTCTTCTTATCCAAACTCAACTTCAATTCCTTCTCAGTACTTGTATAACGGCTTAGCCGATTTGACTTGGGCGGGATTAGGTTATGTAGTGGCTTATGACGGTTTTGCCCCTTATGAAGATGGCGAATATACGTTGAATGACGCGGGCCTACTTGAGCCGGACCGTTTAGGTGACACCTACACCATCGATGAGGAAGTATTGACAGTTTACGTTCAAGGTGACTTTGATGCGGAACTGGGCGGTTTCCCTGTGAGTGGTAACGTTGGTCTACAATACGTTCAGACTGACCAGTCATCTAGTGGTTATATTGGTGTGGTTGGTTCTAACTTCGCGGTGTGTGATGACAACAACGATGGTCAAGTCGATGCGGCTTGTATCACCACAGCAAGTACTGATTACAGCCACGTATTGCCCAGCTTAAACGTATCGGTAGAAGTGGGTGACAATCAATTCGTTCGATTTGCTGCCAACAAAACCATCAGTCGTGCTCGAATCGACCAGATGAAAGCGTCAGGTTTCGTTAAGTTCGACCAAAACATCGACTTAATTGCGATTCCAAACTCAACCGCTGCTGTTCAACAATATGGTTCACCATGGTCTAAGTTCGCCGGTAACCCACTGTTGAAGCCATTGGAATCTAACAACATCGACCTGGCGTTTGAGAACTATTTTGAAGACGAAGGCTATGTATCGGCTACTTTGTTCTACAAAGATTTGGTGAACTTGACTCGTGACGGTAATTTGTTAATCAACTTCCGAAACGACGAAACTAACAGCGGTGCAGACTACTATATCCCAGGCTTCCATGACCGTATCATAGACCAGGACGGTACCTATGGTCCTGCAGATATCTTCTATTCAGCAGGAGATCTTGCGACTCCGCCAGACTACGGTACCTTCTCGTTTTTTGAAGATGGTTTGAAAGGCACTATCAAAGGTCTGGAGTTGACTGCAAACGTGCCATTTAACATGTTCTCTGATGCTTTGGATGGCTTTGGTATTGCAGCATCTGCTACTTTGCTTGATGCAAAAGTCGATGATGGTTCAGCAATCCCTGGTCAATCAGATCGCACTTACTCTCTAACCGCATACTATGCAGTGGGTGGTTTTGAGATTCGTGTTGCGGGTACCGACCGTTCTGGCTTCAGCACTTATCAGCGTGGTGGTTCAAACAAAATCGAAACGGCAACTCGCAACGGTGTGAGATTGGTGGATGCGCAAATCAGCTATGACTTTGAAGATTCCGAATACGAGTATCTACAAGGGTTGCGTATCTCGTTGCAAGGAACCAACTTGACCGACGTAGACGAAGAAACCGTGGATGGTAACGGTATCGTAACACTGCGTCGTCAATTCGGACCTTCTTATATGTTGAACCTAAACTACGCGTTCTATTGATCGAGTCCCGGTTGGAGTGTGGGTGCATACTCCTCCAAAGACCTCACTTGCTCACAAGGCTTGTGAGGTCTTTTTTTTTACATTGAATGTAATACCTTTTACCCTTTCTAAAATCAGCAGCAAAATTAGGTAATTAACCATGCAAAAGCCAGTTCGAAAAGTCGTGATTGCCGGTGGTGGCACGGCAGGATGGATGACCGCAGCACTACTTCGAAAAGTGCTCCAGCAGTATGTTGAGATCGAATTGGTGGAATCGGAAGACATCGGCATCGTTGGCGTCGGCGAAGCGACGATTCCGCCCATTCATATCTTTAATAATTATCTGGGTATTGATGAAAAGGAATTCCTAAGAGAGACCAACGGCACCATCAAACTGGCAATTAAGTTTGAAAACTGGGATCGTCCAGACACTTCCTACTACCACACCTTTGGCGCACCGGGTGCACAGCTGGGTTTTTGTGGTTTTCATCACTATTGGCTGCATGCAAAAGCGTTGGGCATGACCCAAAGTCTGTGGGATTTTGACTTGAATTACTTGTGCGCTGAACAAGGTAAATTTAACAAAATCAACACTCAGAATCCTGTCTATGAAATGCAGTACGCTTATCATTTTGACTCGGGTTTGTATGGCCGTTTTTTGCGTAAAAAATCCGAGGTCGCAGGGGTTAAACGCACTGAAGGCATCATTGAGCATGTGAAACTGGATGAAGAAAGTGGCTTTATTACCGCCTTGCAACTCAAAAGTGGACAGCAAATCGAAGGTGATTTGTTTATCGACTGCACAGGCTTGCGAGGTCTGTTGATTCAAAAAACCTTAGGTGTTGAGTATGAAAACTGGGGCCACTACTTGCCGGCAGACAGCGCTTTAGCGGTGCCCAGTGAGCGATTCGAGAATACCTTACCCTACACCCGCAGTATCGCCCACAAAGTCGGTTGGCAGTGGCGCATTCCACTTACCCATCGCAATGGCAATGGTATTGTCTACAGTTCGAGCTATCTGTCTGACGAAGAGGCCGAGCGAACCTTGATGGCAAACTTAGACAGCAAAGCCCTCGATGAGCCACGTAAAATCAATTTCAAGACGGGCCGAACCAAGCAGCAATGGCATAAAAATGTGGTTTCTATTGGTTTATCAAGTGGATTTTTGGAGCCTTTGGAGTCCACCAGTATTCACCTGATTCAGTCGGGCATTGTGCGCTTGATGAAAATGTTCCCCCACAATGGTATCTCCCAAACCACCATTGATTTTTACAATTCGGAATCCAAAAACGAGTTTGAAACCATTCGCGATTTCATCATTTTGCATTATCACGTAAACAATCGAGATGATTCTGATTTTTGGCGCGATATGCGTAACATGGCCATTCCGGACCGATTGGCGCAAAAGATCGCTTTGTTTGAAGAATCCGCAGCGATTTTCAATGAAACCAACGATATTTTCCGTGATGCATCATGGGTACAGGTGATGATGGGGCAGGGAATGATGCCCAAAGACGCTCATCCTGGGCCCAAAGCCATGGGTGATCAAGCCTTGCTAGACGTAATGAAAAAGGTGTTGGAGGCTAAGAAGCAACCCCTTGGGAGTATGTTGAGTCATGACCAGTTCTTGGAGCGGTATACCCAAAGTGGTTGATAACGGAATTCCATTTTCGAAGAATGGAAAATTTCATGTTTTTGGGATGGCTTGATAGCGCGCTTTTTATTTGTCGGATCGCCGACAGCGACCAGAAGGGGCGGTGCCGCCCCCTCTGGACTCCCCGCAGCCCTTTAATAGCGGAAAGCAAAATCCCAACACTCAGGCAAAATTGAACACTCATTACGGCACGTCCCTGTGCCGGAATGAGCTTCCACATCGTCCTTGATGTGTCTCAATTTTGCTTGTTCTGAGTGTTTAGATTTTCCGCTAAAAAAGGGCACAAAGTTGATTCTTTCTTCGACTTCTGCAGGAGTAACGGACAGAACCTCTGGTCGAGAGTGCCATTTAGAATGGCTTGAAAACGTGCTTTTGATTGTCGGGTCGCCGACAGCGACCAGAAGGGGCGGTGCCGCCCCCTCTGGACTCCCCGCAGCCCTTTAATAGCGGAAAGCAAAATCCCAACACTCAGGCAAAATTGAACACTCATTACGGCACGTCCCTGTGCCGGAATGAGCTTCCACATCGTCCTTGATGTGTCTCAATTTTGCTTGTTCTGAGTGTTTAGATTTTCCGCTAAAAAAGGGCACAAAGTTGATTCTTTCTTCGATTTCTGCAGGAGTAACGGACTGAATCTCTGGTCTAGAGTGCCCTTTAGAACGGCTTGAAACCGTGGTTTTAATTGTCGGGTCGCCGACAGCGACCAGAAGGGGCGGTGCCGCCCCCTCTGGACTCCCCGCAGCCCTTTAATAGCGGAAAGCAAAATCCCAACACTCAGGCAAAATTGAACACTCATTACGGCACGTCCCTGTGCCGGAATGAGCTGCCACATCATCCTTGATGTGTCTCAATTTTGCTTGTTCTGAGTGTTTAGATTTTCCGCTAAAAAAGGACACAAAGTTGATTCTTTCTTCGATCTCTGCAGGAGTAACGGACTGAATCTCTGGTCGAGAGTGCCCTTTAGAACGGCTTGAAACCGTGGTTTTAATTGTCGGGTCGCCGACAGCGACCAGAAGGGGCGGTGCCGCCCCCTCTGGACTCCCCGCAGCCCTTTAATCGCGGAACGTTCGCTAGAAAAGGGCGTTATGTTGCGTCTGGTTTAAAATTGCTTATTGCAACTTTTTCAATCGAACCGCTGCACCACCGGCACCTGCCAATCGAAGCTTTAAGGCATCGCCTTTCTTAACGGTCTTGTTTTCAATGATGATGTCATAAGGTGCTGTACGGAAGTCGGCTTTGTCGCCATCGCGGTAGATCTGAGCTTGATATTTTGCTTTGTCGTCAAGAAAATCCAAGACCACTTCCACTACCCGCTCATCTTCGTTGGTGACTGCGCCTAAGTACCAGTCATCGCCTGAGTAATGACGATGTTTTTTCTCTTTCCGAGCGGTTACTATGAACTCACCTACTGCACCTTGCAAAGCAATAGACTGCTCCCAATCCGTCGGTACATCTTTGATGAATTGGAAGGGCTTCAGGTTTTTCTCATAGTTCTCTGGCAAATCTGCTGCCATTTGAATGGGGCTGTACAACACCACATAGAGTGCAAGTTGGCGCGCCAGCGTGCTGAGCGGACGAGTAAACTCTTTCTCTCCCCACTCTGGACCGCCGTTGTGAATGCGGACATAGTCGAAGTCAAATATGCCGGGAGTGAAGTCCATCGGGCCTGACAACATGCGAGTAAAAGCCATCAAAGGAATATGATTTGGAGGATTGGGTGGCGCCCAACCAGAGTTGTATTCTTGCCCGCGGGCGGATTCGCGGGATATCCAGTTTGGATAAGTCCGACGTAAGCCGGTGTCTTTGACTGATTCGTGGGTATTAATAGACAATTTGTACTTTGCCGCAGTACTCACGTTATGAATGAAATGATTCACCACGTCTTGGCTGTCGGTGTACTCGTATTTCATGATGCCATTGTCATCGACCCGCTTGAGATTTTGACCATGGGCCACATAACCCGTTTTGATCTGTTCCACGCCCACTTTCTGGTATAGCGCAAAGCCTTCTTCCATTTGTTTTTCGTAGTTGGATATACCACCTGAGGTTTCGTGGTGGCCGATGAGTTTGACTCCGACTTTTTTACCGTGGTCAGTCACCTTGTGAATGTCAAAATCGGGGTAACTTTCGGTAAAGGAAAACAACTCGGAATTGGCAATCCAGTCGCCATCCCAGCCTATGTTCCAGCCTTCCACCAGAACACCATCAAATCCGTGCTTGGCAGCAAAATCCATGTACTCCATGGTTCGTTCAGTGGTCGCACCATGTTTTTCGCCAGAACCCCAAGTGAGCTTGTCGATGTGCATACCCCACCAAATACCAATGTATTTACCTGGCGTGACCCAGCTCACATCACCCAGTTTGTTGGGTTCATTCAAGTTCAAAGCAAGGTGAGAATTAACTAAGTCGACCGCGCTGTCACCGATATTGATGGTCCGCCAAGGCGTGATAAAATCACCGCTTTTACGCACCATGACACCGTCTGATCGGGGCGCTAAATCGGCGGTAAACATACCCAGTTGCTGCTTTTTAAGACTCATACTGGCAAAGTCTACCAACGCCGCTTCGTGGATAGACACATGCACGCCATCGGGATACTCGACCGTCATGGGCGTATTGGCGGTGGCCACTTCGTTCAACAAAGTTTCATGGTAAAGATACTCATAACGCTCTCGACCATGGCCGGGGATCCAATAGGCTTTGGCTACGTGAGAATCGACTAAGAAGAACTCGGTCAGTTCTCGGGTAATGGCTATCTCGCCCTCGTTTTCCACTTCATAACGGAAACCAATACCATCATCAAACACCCGTGCACGGACTGAAAAGGCGACTTTAGGATCGTTAATGTGGGTGAATTTCACCAGCAGTTCATTGTGATGATCGCGGATGAATCGGTCTTCACCCCAAGGTTGCTCCCAAGTCTGATCGACCGTATTACGGCTGACTTCTGTTACTTTGAAATCGCGATAAAAGGCGGGCTGATCGACAAAGGTAAACCCCAGTTTGCTAGCCTTGATCAATTCTTTGCCTTTATAGTCAACACGATATTGAGCCAATTCATTTTGGTCTGTAAACACCAATTTGATGGACTTATCTGGAGAGGTCACTGTTACATCTTTGGCCGACACTACGCCACTGGAAAAAATGAAGATTAGAAGAAGGAAGGTTAATAAGTGTCGCATACACAGAGCCCCGTTATTGTTAATGAAATGTGATTATTGACCAAACTGCTGCTTAGGTAAAGAAAAAACTTAAACGATTAAGTTTGGTCGGATCACTTTACTTTATGCGCTGGCTCTCCAAAGTTTAGATGATTCCCTTAACGAGCCTGCTGCTCTATAAATTTGCGGCTGTCTTCCAACAGTTTCAGGCGTGCGTCGTTGTTGACATACATCATGTGGCCGCCTTGATAATACTCAAACTGAACTCTAGGGGCTGGGATGTCGTGTCGTTTCAAAGTGTATTCGGCATCGAAGAAGGGCGTCACCAAATCGAAGTAACCTGAAGCAACCAACACTTTTAAGTTAGGGTTAGTGTGCATGGCTTGGGACAAGTCATGGGCTGTGTTGACGAACATGGGTTCGTATCCGCTGCCGTCGGGCGTCGTGCGGTAACGCCAATTTGGGCTCAGTTCTGGGTCGGCAGGATCTAGATACTGACGCTGCCATTTAACGTTCAAGTTACGCTGCATATGTTGCATCAATGCGCTGAGATAGGCTGGGCCTATTGCTTCGGAAGAGGCGTCTCGTTCCGAGTCAGCACTTAGATCATCGATATCGTCGCTGGTATAGCGACTGTCTAGATTGCCCACTCCCAGACCCTGATCTCTTAGCAATTCTTTGCGAAAGCGATTACTTTGCACCCGCAGATTGGCGCGAGCAATGTACTCTGGCGATAAGCCGGTAAATGCCGCCAAGCCATCACGCACTTTATTGAATTCTTGTTTGGATAAACCGTTACCTTTGAACAGTGCCGGTAGGTAAACATCTGTGGCAAATGCGCGTGCTTGCTGCAAAAATGCCTCTTGACTCAATTGTGTCGGGACCTTTTTATGATAGAGCGCGGTGGCAGCCATGGTGGGCAAATAGGTAATGTGTGCGATCAAGTTGTCCCGTACATAGGGTGTCGAACCGGTGTAATCGAGCGCTTGTGAGACAAAGATAAGGCCATTTACGCTGAGAGACATTTCGCTCTCTAGAATGTTGGCTACCGCCGCAGCACGGGTGGTGCCATAGCTTTCACCGATGATAAAGCGAGGGGAATTCCATCGTTGGTTTTCGGTGACCCAAGCTCGGATAAATTCCGCCATGGATTGGGCATCTTCGTACAGACCCCAAAATTCAGTACTTTTGTGCTCTCCCAACGCACGGGAAAACCCCGTACCCACCGGATCGATGAACACCAGATCCGTCGCATCCAGTATGGTCTCAGGAGCATCAACCAAAGAATACGGAGCCAATCCTGGATGGGTCGCATCGGAGGGCACCACAATACGTTTAGGACCATATCCCCCCATATGCAGCCAGGTTGAAGCAGAGCCGGGACCACCATTCCAAATGAAGGTTACGGGGCGCTGTTCGGTATTTTTGACGTCTTTGCGAAGATACGCGAAGGAGAAAATACTGGCTTTGGGTTCCCCTTTGATCGTGCGTAAATAGGTTTCCCCAGCAATCGCTTGATAGCGAATGTTTTCTCCGTTGAATTGTCCCTTATGCTCAGTCACAAATCGAGTTGGATCGGGAATCGACGGTGCCGATTTTGTCTCTGTCGCCTCAGCGGCAACAATGGGATGAGTGACACTGGCTAACATCATTACAAAGATAGGGGCAATCAAGCGAAGGGTCATATTGTCTTCCTCATTTTTGAAGTGCTCACTTAAGCACATTATTTTTTGATTGTAAAAGTTACGACACCAAGATCCGATTTGACTATGCTTTAAATCAAAATCGTTGAACACAAAACCGTGATTTGGATAGTTGGTCTGATTATTGCCTATCTTGTCCATTAGATGTGATTGTCCGCCATGGATTAAGTAGAAAAATGAATACATTATCGACAAAATTAGTCTCATTTTGCACCCAAAAACCTCGCACGGTTTACCTGATTTTATTGTTGCTTACCCTCTTGGTTGGCAGCCAGATTCCTCGTATTCAAATCGACACCGACCCAGAAAATATGCTGGATGCAAGTCATCCAGCCCGTGTCTTTCATAATCAAACTAAAGCACAGTTTAGTATGTATGATGCCATTGTGGTGGGAGTGGTTTCCGAGCCCGCTGCTCAAGGGGTATATCAGCAAAGTACCTTGACTGACATATTTGACGTAACAGAGACAATATTGGCAATAGATGGGGTGGTTTCTGCGGATGTCATGTCCATTTCTACGGTAGATAATATTGCCCAAGAGGGGAATGGCGCAATTCGTTTCGAATATATGATGCCCAAGCCTGTCAAATCCGATGCTGAAGCCCTGATGATTCAGCATAATATCGAACGCTTGCCTTTACTCTACGACACACTGGTTTCACAAACCGGTAAAGCGGCGGCCATCTATGTACCCATCTTGGACAAAAACCAGAGTTATCAAATTGCCCAAACCATTCGAGCAAAAATCGATGGCTTGGGTTCACAAGACAATTGGTATATCACCGGCTTGCCAGTAGCAGAAGATCAATTTGGTTTTGAGATGTTTGTGCAAATGGGTATCTCTGCGCCTTTGGCTGGGCTGACCATCTTTATCTTACTGTTTGTGTTCTTCCGTAACTTGCCTCTGATCATTGCCCCTATGATAGTTGCCATGGCGACGGTGATCATCACTATGGGCATGCTGATTGGCTTGGGTTTCACGGTGCATATCATGTCTTCCATGATCGCCATCTTTTTGATGCCAATTGCGGTGGTGGACTCTGTCCATATCTTATCGGAGTTCAGTGACCGCTATAAACCGGGTCAAGATCTTAAAGGCACGGTTAAGCAGGTCATTGGCCACTTGTTCACGCCCATGCTATACACTTCAGTGACCTCCTGTATTGGTTTCTATTCCTTGATGCTTACGCCCATTCCGCCGGTGCAGATTTTCGGTGCTTTCGTGGGTTCAGGCATTTTGTTGGCATTTGTGATCACCATTACCTTTATGCCAGCTTACTTGACTCGCATGAGCCCTGAAGCGTTGCAAAAACTGCAGGACGTGCTTCATCATCAACACGAAGGTGGCTCTCGAATCAGTCGTGTTGCCAAGGCCATTGGTCGCTTTGCCAGCCGAGCACAAAATGGCTTATTAGCTGGGTTTGCTATCGTGTTCGCTATTTCGGTATGGGGGATCACGCAAATTCAAATCAACGACAACCCGGTACGTTGGTTTAAGTCTGACCATGAAATCCGGGTTGCCGACAAAGTCCTCAACGAACAGTTTGCCGGAACTTACAATGCCTATTTGGTGATGACTGACAACAGCGAAGTTTTAGACGCACAAAAGTTGCTAGCTCAGAGTACGCCTGATTCATTACAGGGTTGGAAGCAGGAGACCCTTGAGCAATTACAGGGGTTGTCTGCCAGCGAGCAATTGCAACAGTTGATTACCCTTATTGACGACAAACTGTTTGAAGTGAGCGAAGATAGTGAGGTGAGCTGGCTAGAATCGATTTTAGCTCAGGCTGAGACGGCCTCCAGTGGTTCAAAAACCTTCCAGTCGCCTACAGTTTTGAAGTATATGGAGAACCTGCAACAGTTTTTAGCTGACTCAGGGCTGGTGGGCAAATCCAATTCTCTTGCCGATGTGGTAAAAGTAGTCAATCGTGAGCTACGTTCTGGCGAGGCCAAAGACTACCAGTTGCCCAACAGCAGCAACGCCGTTGCGCAAACTTTATTACAGTATCAGTCGTCTCACCGTCCCAACGATTTGTGGCATTTTGTCACCCCAGACTATCGTGCCAGCTTAATTTGGTTGCAGTTGACCAGCGGCGACAATCAAGACATGACCAAAGTGGTGAATTTGGTGAGTGATTACACCGCAGCAAATCCTTTGCCTGCTGGATTGTCTCTGGATTGGGCTGGTAAGGCCTACTTAAATGTGGTTTGGCAGGAAAACATGGTGGCCGGTATGCTCGACAGCCTGCTCAGCGCCTTTATCATCGTGTTTATCATGATGGTGTTGCTGTTCCGCTCTTTGGTCTATGGCCTGTTGGCCATGTTGCCACTGACCATTACCATCACCTTTATCTACGGTTTGATTGGCATTGTCGGTAAAGACTACGACATGCCCATCGCAGTCTTGTCTGCTTTGACTTTAGGCTTGTCGGTGGATTTTGCGATTCACTTCCTCGAGCGAGCCCGAGCGATGTTTGATGAAACCCAAAGCATCAAAGCGACTTTTGAGCTGATGTTTGACGAACCCGCCACTGCCATTACACGCAATGCGCTGGTCATTGCCTTAGGCTTTACGCCCTTGTTGTTTGCGCCCCTTGTTCCTTATATCACTGTGGGAGTTTTCCTCGCGGCAATCATGGCCATTTCGGCTTTGGTTACCTTGCTGGTGCTACCAGGCGCGATGATTAAGGCTCAGCGCTGGGTGTTTAAGACGAAATAATCAGGAGTACATGATGAAATTAATGAAATCTCTTATTGCGAGTGCCTTATTACTAGGCAGCAGCTCTGCACTGGCTGTGGACATTGAAGCTTGGGTCACCAAGGCCGAAAAGGCCGCTTATTACGCCGGTGATGATGGTCGTAGCGAAGCTCGAATGATGATTGTTGACAGTCAAGGCCGTAAGCAGCTTCGCCAGTTCACTATTTTACGCAAAGATGTGCAAGACAATGGCGACCAAAAAATGTTGGTGTTTTTCTCTCGCCCCACTGACGTGAAAGACACGGTATTTCGAGTCGAGAAACACACGGACCCTAAGCAGGATGACGATCGGTGGCTTTACTTGCCGGCCTTAGATTTAGTTAAACGCATCTCAGCTGGTGACAAGCGAACTTCTTTTGTGGGATCCCACTTCTTCTATGAAGACGTGTCAGGTCGTGCTACCGAGGAAGACAACTTCACTTTGGTGGAAGACACGCCAGACAAACTCGTATTACGAGCAGAGCCGAAAAACCCTGATTCAGTGGAATTCCATCACTATATCGTCAGTATCGATAAGACCACTGCCATTCCAATGGCTATCGACTTTTTTAAAGCCGATGGAAGTGCCTATCGCAAAGTTGAAGCAGTGCAAGTTGAAACCATTCAAGGCCACCCAACGGTAACCCGCTCAAAAGTGTCGGATTTACAATCCGGGGGTTATACCTTGATGGAATTTCGCAATCCCCAGTACGACGTAGGCTTACCCGATGATTTGTTCTCTGAACGTAGCTTGCGTACTCCCCCTACACAGTGGTTGAAATAACATGACATCGCAGTTTCGAATGGTCACAACCGCCTTATTGTTTTCGTTGTCCCTTGCTGCGCAGGGACAACAAGACAGTGAAGACGAATGGGCCATGGACGATTGGCCTGAGGAAGAGCAAGTTAGTGATCATACTCTTAGCGGTTTTTTCGAGATCGCCGCGGGTGTGCGTTTGCAAACCGATCCGATGATTGATGGCAAGGAGACCTTGCAAGATGTGCGCGGACAGCTTCAGTGGGATTGGGCTTTAGATCACGGAAAGCTCTCAACGACAACGGATGTGTATTACGATGGGGTTAAAAACAGCGTTGAGTTGCAAGTTCGAGAACTGGCTTGGCAAGGCCGTTTGAGTGGCCTTGGAGAATGGGGCGATAATTTCGACTTAAAAGTTGGCCAACAGGTCCTCACTTGGGGAACGGGAGATTATGTTTTTATCAATGATTTGTTTCCCAAAGACTATCAATCATTCTTTTCCGGTCGAGACGACGAATACTTAAAGGCACCGTCTTTGTCTGCAAAGTTATCCGGTTATTTCGATTGGGCGAATATTGATTTGGTGGTGACTCCACGATTTACCTCAGACACATACATCAACGGAGAGTATTTTTCCTTTTTCAATCCGATGGTGGGCGGTAATGTCGCCCCTGAGTTTGACGTGATAGATCAAAACGAGCCTGATTCTGCCGAAATTGCCCTGCGTGCTTACCGCAGTTTCGACACGACTGAGGTGGCTTTCTATGGCTATCGCGGTTATCAAAAAACACCCGCTTCAGCCGATGCTATGGGTCGCCCAATGTTTGCAAGACTGAATGTTTGGGGAGCCAGTGTTGTCTCGCCCTTGGGCGCAGGTTTGTTCAAAGCGGAATATGGATTTCATGATTCGGTGGATGATAAGAGCGGTGACCTACCGAACATCAGTAACTCCCAAAGCCGATTCTTGCTGGGCTATGAGCAGGAGTTGATCGCCAATCTGACCGGTTCAGTGCAATGGTATCTTGAACATACCCATGATCACGATGCATTGCTGGCGGCATCCCCCTGGCCTCAGTGGGAGCCAAAAGAAAATCGTCAGGTACTGACCACCCAGTTGTTCTACCGAGCCATGCAGCAAACCCTGACAGTGAACTGGTTCAATTTCTATTCGCCCAGTGACGACGATGGCTACATGCGTATGCGAGTGAGTTATAGCCCGGTAGATACCTGGCGCGTGTCGGTCGGGGCAAATCTATTTTACGGGGAAAAAGGCCACACCTTTTTCAACCAATTTGAAGATGCGAGCAATGTGTTCGCCAATTACCGAATGTTTTTTTAACGAACCCGCCGCGCGCTCGTTCTTTTGAGTGTGCGGCTCTTGGAATTTTTGAGGAGTATTTTATGTCTGCTGAGCGCGCATTAACGGCCTTTGCTGGTTTTATGGTGTTGTTGTCGGTTGTTTTAACCCTTTGGGTTCACGAGTATTTTGTTTGGTTTACCGTTTTCATCGGCGCGAACCTTTTCCAACAAAGTTTTACGGGCTTTTGCCCCGCGACCATTGTGCTTCGCAAAGTCTTTGGCTTCAAAACCGAAAAAGAACTAGCCCTTCAAAAGTGATTTATCATCCCGGCAACGCTCTTGAGCCGGGATCTCATCAAAAAGGCTGACTCATCCAAACGAATGCAACGCTCTTGAGCCGGGATCTCATCAAAAGGCTGACTCATCCAAACGAATGCAACGCTCTCTCGGTGTCATCCCCGCATGCTCTTGAGCGGGGATCTTTATCAAACACTATCGGGTGTAGTGTCCCGAAGTTTTTGATTGCTTTTGCTATTGCACTTATTCCACATCTCTCGATAGTTGGGTAAGGGTTTTTTTGACATTCCTCAGGGGTTGGCAGATCCCGGCCCAAGAGCGTCGCCGGGATGACAGAAAAGAGGAGCGTCGCCGGGATGACAGATTAAGCCCAACTCCCAAGCATCGCCTAAAAAATGTCATCCCCGCATGCTTTTGAGCGGGGATCTTTATCAAACACTATCGAGTGTAGTGTCTCGAAGTGTTTGATTGCTTTTGCTATTGCACTTATTCCACATCTCTCGATAGTTGGGTAAGGGTTTTTTTGACATTCCTCAGGGGTTGGCAGATCCCGGCCCAAGAGCGTCGCCGGGATGACAGAAAAGAGGAGCGTTGCCGGGATGACAGAAAAGAGGAGCGTTGCCGGGATGACAGATTAAGCCCAACTCCCAAGCATCGCCTAAAAAATGTCATCCCCGCATGCTCTTGAGCGGGGATCTCATCAAAAAGGCTGACTCATCCAAACGAATGCAACGCTCTTGAGCGGGGATCTTTATCAAACACTATCGGTTGTAGTGTCCCGAAGTTTTTGATTGCTTTTGCTACTGCACTTATTCCGCATCTCTCGATAGTTGGGTAAGGGTTTTTTTGACATTCCTCAGGGGTTGGCAGATCACGGCCCAAGAGCGTCGCCGGGATGACAGAAAAGAGGAGCGTTACGGGATGACAGATTAAGCCCACCACCCAATCATCGCCTAAAAAATGTCATCCCCGCATGCTCTTTAGCGGGGATCTTTATCAAAAACTATCGAGTGTAGTGTCCCGACGTTTTTGATTGCTACTGCACTTATTCCACATCTCTCGATAGTTGGGTAAGGGTTTTTTTGACATTCCTCAGGGGTTGGCAGATCACGGCCCAAGAGCGTCGCCGGGATGACAGAAAAGAGGAGCGTCGCCGGGATGAAGTTCTTACTCGGAAGTATCTGCCTTAATGCCGTACCGTTGTAGTTTACGGTATAAAGTGCGGGTGCTTACTCCCAATAATTCCGCGACTTGGGCGGGGCGGCATTGCATGGATGCGCAGACTTTTCTTAGGTAGGCTGCCTCCGCTTCATCTAATGTCATTAGGCCCACTTGATCCGATGAGGTTTTGACATTGTGGTTCAATACCTGTGGAGGTAGGTTATTGGCCTCGATATGGTCGTCGTCAGACAACAACGCTGCATGCTCAACTATGCTTTTCAGCTCGCGAATATTGCCAGGAAAAGGGTATTCGCTGAGCACCGTTAAGCTGCCAGGAGTAAAGGACTTATGTCGATGCTCTGAATGTTTGAGGAAGTGATTAGCCAAAACCGGAATATCCGATTGTCTTGCTGAGAGACTGGGTAGGTGAATAGGAAAGCCCGCGATCCGATAGTACAGGTCTCGACGAAAAAGTCCTTTGTCGACCAAATCCAATAGATTCTTATGACTGGCGCAAATCAGACGAAAGTCGGCTTTTTTCTGTTGCAAACCACCGACGGCTCGAAAACTTTGAGTTTCCAGTAAGCGCAACAATTTCACCTGCATATTCAGGGGTACGTCGCCAATCTCGTCGAAGAAAACCGTCCCGCCATTAGCGACCTCAATCAGGCCTTTTTTGCTCGAAGTTGCGCCAGTAAAGGCACCTTTTTCATGACCAAATAATTCAGATTCAAATAGGTTTTCATTCAGTCCCGTGCACTCAATTACCACAAAAGGTTTGTCTTTTCGTCGGCTAGAGTCGTGTAATGCCTGAGCGACCAGTTCTTTGCCTGTGCCGGTTTCTCCCTGTAACAACACTGCAATGTCAGATTGTGCAGCTCGATTGATCTGGTTAAGCAAGGTCTTGAAAGCCGGTGAGCTGCCGATCATTTTGTCTTTTTGGGAGTCCGCCGATGCATAACGAATGCGATCGAGAATTTCTAAAAATCCCATCACCATGCCATCTTCATCTTTGATGGGCTTCATCAAGATATCGCAGTAACTCTTGCCTTTGGAGGTATTGTGGATATGTACCACGCTGGTCGCACGCTGCGATTGGCTGCACTGCTGAATCGGACAATCTTCGCCATGTTTGTCGCAAGGAAGGTCATTGTTGTGGGAGATTTGATGGCATTTGCTTGAGCCTAAAATCACTTCTGTTTGGTAAGTCTCTCGATACGCCTCATTCACAGCCTGTATGACATAATCTGGCGTAATAAAGATAGCCGGCCGATCTATGGCATTGATCATTGATTGAATTACTGACGCGTTCACATCGACCCCTGGAGTCATATCTGACTGAATGTCTAACATCTGTTGTCAAAAATGGCATAGCTTTTATTGAACCACAAGTCTTATTTTAGTGGGCTGAAAATAACTTTAATAAAAACAATTGGATAGCATATCATTATAGAGTGGCACGTTACTTGTTAACACTCTCTTTACATCAGGCGCACATTGCGTCAGTAAAACAAAAAGAGAGAAACGTTATGGCTAAAATTGTGGTGTTGGGGGCAGGAACAGGTGGTATGCCTGCTGCCTATGAGGTGAAGGAAATCCTTGGTAAAGATCATGAAGTGTTGATGGTAAATGAACGTCCAGACTTTCGCTTTGTTCCCTCCAATCCATGGGTTGCAGTGGGCTGGCGAGAGCCGGAAGCCATTACTTTACCCATTGAAAAATACTTAAGCAAAAAAGGAATAGGATTTAAGTGTGCACGAGTTGACCGCATTGATGCACAGAACAATGTGTTGATTACTAGTGACGATGAGCAAATCGATTATGACTATTTAATCATCGCGACGGGGCCCAAATTAGCCTTCTCAAATATCAAAGGCGCGGGGCCTGAAGGGTTTACGCAGTCGATTTGTACCTTGGATCACGCCAAGCAGTGCTACAGCGATTTTGAAAGATTAGTGGAAAATCCAGGGCCCGTTGTTGTGGGCGCGTTTCAAGGTGCCAGTTGTTTTGGTCCTGCCTATGAGTATGCCTTCATTCTGGATAAAGCGTTACGAGACGCCAAAATACGTCATAAGGTGCCGATCCACTTTGTTACTAGCGAGCCTTACATAGGCCATTTGGGCCTGGGTGGCGTGGGTGACTCGAAAACTATGTTGGAATCGGAATTGCGCCAACGGAATATCAAATGGATTTGCAATGCGACTGTGGATGAAGTGAGTGATGGCGTGATGCACGTGAGCGAACTGAATCGTAAAGCTGAGGTGGAATTTAGCCATGAGTTGCCATTTCACCATTCCATGTTGATCCCACCTTTTGCTGGTGTTGATGCGGTGGCGAATGTGGAGGGATTATGTAACCCTAAAGGCTTCGTGATCACCGATGAGTATCAACGCTCGCCAAACTATCCGAATATATTTTCAGGCGGGGTTTGTGTTGCTATTCCGCCAGTGGAGGCCACTCCTGTGCCAACGGGAACGCCAAAAACCGGCTACATGATCGAGACCATGATGACAGCCATTGCCCATAATCTGAAATCCATCATTGTGGATGGCGCAGAACCACACAGTAAGGGAACCTGGCATGCCATCTGTCTTGCCGATATGGGCGATACTGGTGCGGCTTTTGTGGCCATGCCGCAAATACCACCTCGCAATGTCACTTGGTTCAAAAAAGGCAAATGGGTGCATTTGGCAAAAATAGCCTTTGAAAAGTACTTTATGCGTAAAATGAAAACCGGAACCAGTGAACCGGTGTATGAGAAGTATGTACTTAAAGCCTTGGGAATCGAGCGCTTGGAATCAAAGTAGTCTGTATGTCTCCATGGGCACTCAGTGTGCCCATGTCTTTGAAGAGAGCAAGAAGCCTATCTATATCCCTTAGTGACCAAAGTACAGGACGATTTCCACTGCAATCAAAATGATGATGATCCACTCGAGAAACGAAGAGTGTTTGTGGTTTTGCTCTGTCGCTAACATGTCGAGCAACTCATGAATGGTTTGCAGCTTTAAATTGAGCAGTTCGATTCTCGGCTTGAGCTCCAAATATTTACAAACATTCTGGTAATCATTCTCAAGAGCAGGGTGATCCCAGAAAAATTCTGGTGTATCCAGCAAGTTAAAGTTCAACATGATGTCACTTTTGACTTGAAACAAAGTGCCTCGCGCCTTTGCCAATTGTTTGCGGGTGGCATCGACCTTGCCTTTTTCTGCCAATTTTTGGGTTAGATACTGGTTGTCAACAATACTGCTGGCGGCTTTGGCTTCAAAGCCCTCCAATTTGCACGCTTGGGCAAAGGCGTGACTCAATGCTAATAAATCCAAAACTCGACTGGAGTGTAGCGTGAGCAAATCATTGCTAAACAACAAACCGGGCCTTTCGTTGCCTTGCTCAAGGACTTCAAAAGCATAGTTCTCCCATTGCCCTTGCTGAGGATTGTTCACGAGAGATGCGAGTTCTTGTATCAAAAGTTGCTTCTTTTGATCACTTACGCCCCAACAGACCAGCACCCCGTAATCGAACACAAAGGCCTGACCTTTGGGCAAGTCGATATGCATGGCGTCTCGATAGCGACTGACTACAAATCGGCCAGCAAAATGCTCGGTAGCTGCGGGCAAGTCGACACTTTGCCCCACCGCAATCATCGACACTAAGCGGTTGGAAAAATTAGTGGTCATAGCAAAGTCTCAGTTGTTGAGTTGACAGGCCCACTGATGATCACGGTTGTCCGCAATCTGGATTTACCAAATCCAGACATTTTGTAGAAGTCATCAAGCGCAATGGGGATATGTTGATTATCCATCGGATGATCTTGTTCTTCTGGATCCGAATCATGCAGATACAAACAGTCCTCATCAATGTGGGTAACTGTTACCCAGTGAGGGATCTTTTTGCCGTCCAATTGGTATGTACTGATCAAACTGACCACTGCACATCCTTCCTCTAAGGCGGATTTGAGGGTGGCAATGTCGGCATCCTGATAATGGATTTCAATACCTGCTTGATGAGCTTGCTCTAAGAATCGTTTGTCTACGGCACGCATGATCTCTTTTTTGTATTCACTGCGTACGCCGTCAATAAACAAAGGCGCATGGGTATTAATGTAAACCCGTGCAGAAAAATTAAGGCGCTTGGCCGCTAAAGCCAAACCCAAGGGATGACTACCGCCATGTCCTGAGGTCATAAAAATGGTGGTGGCTTCACGCCAGATATCCAGCTCCAGTGCTTGACTCATCACTATCGACGGGTCGAGTTTGGCCATAGCCATCATCAGTGCGCTTGGACCACATGTAAATTCCGTGGTTTGCTGATACCAAGGGTAGGCCGCCCAACGTTTAGCTGACAGCAATTGACGAATGGGTTTTTGCATCCGAATTGCATCGATTTCATTGTTATAATAACGGGCGTAGGTACCAAAGGTTCGATAGCCCTGATTGTTATACAATGCGATAGCGGATTCGTTGTTACTGGCTACTTCCAAACGCATAAACAGTTTTCCTGCGTCTACCGCTTTAAGCTCTAGTGCTTGCAACAGTTGTCTACCGATGCCTAAACCTCGGGTGTTCGGGTCGACCGCAATAGAATACAGGCGCGCCAAGCGAGTGCCACTGCGCATGATCACCAAACCATAGGCTGCAACCTTGCCGTTGACCGTGGCGACTAACATGATGCCCTGAGGGGCAGAGATCCAGTGTTTTAATCGTCGCTTACTCAAGCGATCCGAATCGAAACTGCTTTGCTCAAGGATATGCAATGCATCAAGATCGGACAGCGTTGCTTCACGAAACGCTAATTCCTTCTCAGTGTTCACCTTAGCGTCCTCGATTTTCCAGACGATTGACGAACTCCTGCATGATAATCATGTACAGCTCTTTACCCAGATAGAGGTCTTCCACTTTAGATTCGATACTGGGGTTGTCATTGACTTCAATAACGTAGACTTGACTGTTGTGGTGCTTAATGTCGACACCATACAAGCCTTTACCCACGATGGAACTGGCCTTAATCGCAGCATCCAAAACCGGTTTGGGGACTTCGAAGGTCGGCAAAGTTTCAAAAGCGCCGGAAAAGTGCTTCTTCGAATCGTGGTTGTATATCTGCCAATGATTGCGCGCCATAAAGTAGCGGCAAGCATATATTGCCCGTCCATTGAGTACGCCAATGCGCCAATCGTAATCGGTGTAGACAAATTCTTGCACCAATACCAGCGCAGATTGAGTCAACATCTTTGCCAACTTTTCTTTCAGTTGCTGAGGATTCTCAACTTTGAAAACGCCCATAGAAAACGAACTTTCCGGCAATTTCAGAACCATTGGAAAGCCAAACTCAGCCACAAGCATTTCACAAGTCGCATCGCTGCCGTCAAAGGCAAAACGACTCTTTGGCGATGGAACTTTGTTGTAACTAAAGGCATCGTGCAAAAACACCTTATTGCAACAGCGCAGAATCGAATTTGCATCGTCGATGACTACCAAGCCCTCTTGTTCGGCGCGGCGCGCCAATCGGTAAGTGTGGTGATCAATCGCTGTTGTCTCACGAATAAATAGCGCATCAAATTGGGAAATCATAGAACGCTGTTTGGGTTCAATAACTTCTGCATGAATTCCTACCTGCTCGGCCGCTTTAACAAAGTTTTTGATGGCTTTGTTGTCGCTTGGCGGCGTCTTTTCTTCTGGATTAACCAATATGGCCATGTCCCAACGAGAACGCTTTTTACTGGAGCTGCTACGCCAAGTGGTCTGAGTAAAGTGTTCCAAACGCTGGGCCAGCAACGGTAACAAGTTGGCTTCCAAATCGGCCAAGCCTAACAGGGTGACCATCGCATTCACTTGATTGCCATCGGGAACCAATTCCACTTTCATTAACGGCGCTGCAAAACGTTCAAACAAGTGTTTAGCCACTCGCTTGTAACCTTCTTGTTCGGTCCAACCAAAGAACAATACCAATGTAAGGGGCTGTTTTGGCACATTGTCACCCAACAAGTTCTTCGGCAATGGGATCCATTGGCGTTGGTCAGAACTATCGCTGCTCAGTTGGGCAAGATCGTTGATGGTGTTTACGCTGGGCAGCACTTTGTGTTGCCGCGCTTCGGCTAACAACGAGCAATAGTAACCTTTACTCAGGTACTGATCGGTCGCACACAAGTTGATGATCCGAGTTTTCGGCTCACCGGCTTTCGGGAAATCCGCTAAATACTGAGGGAAGTCAATGACTGTCGCACCCAATACCGGGATTTCAGCAAGATCGTCCACCACAATGATGGTTTTAAACATGGTAAAAATGCTCCCAGGCTAAGCCTGTGTTAGGAACCAATAAAAGTGAGCGGAATATAGGCTTTATTGTGGGATAGGCAAGCAAATTAGTACAACTTTTATACGAATTATTTTTGTCCTCACGAACAATAAAATTCGCTATCTGAAAATGCAGATTTGAGGTCTACTTTGCTTCGCAAAATGCCATCCATTTTTAGAGGACACTATGAATAAATTGATACTTGTCAGCGCCCTGTTTGCATCCACCGCACTCTTTGCTCAAGACGCGATGGAAGCCGATGCTGACACCATTGCAGAGCTGAAAGAATACTGCATGGAGATTGCGGCAGAAGACGGCACAGAGGGTATGCCTATGGAGATGTTTCTGTTGACTTGTGTGAACGAAGAATTGGAGTCAGAAGGGTATAAGCCGCTGAAGAAATTACCCTAATTCAAGCTCGAATATTCAATATTAGAAAAGCACCGACCCACTCGGTGCTTTTTTTATCAAAAACTATCAGGCGTAGTATCCCTTTATCAAAAACTATCGGGTGTAGTATCCCTTTATCAAAAACTATCGGGTGTAGTATCCCTTTATCAAAAACTATCGGGTGTAGTATCCCGAAGTTTTTGATCGCTCTTCGCTCTTCGCTCTTCGCTCTTTACCGGCATACCACAAGATTCAACAGATCCCGGCCCAAGAGCACTGCCGGGATGACACAAGAAAGAAGCGCGCCGGGATGACATATTATGCTGTCATCCCCGCAGTGCTCTTGGGCGGGGATCTTGTCAAACCTCGTTCAGGAGTTGAATGTGGATCTTTTCTAGTATGACTCAGGAGTACAGAGGTCCCGGCTCAAGAGCTTTGCCGGGATGACACAAGAAAGAAGCGCGCCGGGATGACAGGTGACTTTGTTGCTTCTAGGCCCCTTTAATTCCGGACAGACTCTTTAGCACTTCCAAGAACGCAGAAACCGAAGAAAGTGGCGCTGATTCTGCCATCGTATGGTAGCCCGATGAGGGGATTTGCAAAGTTGTGCCATCAACTAGTCCACCCGAGGCGGCCACGATACGACCCATTTCAGTGGATCCGAGAGATGCCGGAGGCTCGCCTTGCAAGGCGAGTAACTCATTCTGCTTTTCGACATATTCGTCTTTGAACTGATAAGCATAACCATACTGTTCGCAGATTGCTTTGAGCTCTTGGGTCAAGCCTGCATTGAACGAGGCATTTGCGTCTTTGTTGCGCAACACCAATTGTTGATTGCTTGCGGTAGCAAAATCGGGGTATGGGCTGGTGTCCACTACCACCAATTGGTTTGTAGTGCCGCCAAATCGTCGGAACCATTCGAGCAAATATCGCCAACTTTTGCCAGCTTCTTCTTGTGCCGTGAAAAACGCGGTACCCTGGAAACCAATTTCAAACAAGTAGACCAGCGCTGCGGCAGTCAACACGTTGTCTAGTTGACCGATGAGGGCCTCATCTGTGACCTGTAAATTGTCAGTGAATGCGACTGGAGTACCTGCAATCAAGTACTCTAAGCCCTCAACCGTAAAGATCAGGTTGTTGCGATAGGGGCATATATTTATGTCAGTTATGGTGCCTTTGCCACGATAAGCACCAGACCAGGGCTCGTAAGCATAGACTGATTCGGTTTCGAACCGATCCACGATTTTGTGCATCAGAGATTCGCTGACGGAATTCCCCAACAGATCTGAGCGAGCACCTGCTACGAATGCCGCATATTGAAATTCATTGGGTCCAGTGCATATCAGTCCATGACGGTCGATGTGCGCTGAAAACATTCTTGAATCTGGCTGGGAACCTTGGGCCACCAATACCCCTTCGTACCACGTGACCTGTGCCCCTCGTTCTTCAAGTTCACGTTGCAGTACTCGGAAAAAGGCATGTTCGGCACCCACCACGCTAGGTTGGCGTATCAATACCTTAAGAAGTTCAATGAATCTCGATGGTAAAGTGCTAGCGCGTGCTTTTGGGTGATGGTGCTTGGTCACGTTTTTGGCTTCCCCATAATTCAACTGTTTTGAGATGTTCGATCAATTCAATCAAGCCCTGATGACTGGTGCCCTTAATGTAACTGGCGTACACGGTAAGGGTGTAATGGGGTTCGATGGGCATAAGATGCCAAGATTCGTCAACACTGTCGATAGGTAAAAGCGCGATGCTGGCCTCTTTTTGAAGATATTGCAGCGCAACGTGGTGGCTGCTGGTCTTGAGGCGTGCAGATTTCACCGCGGGTACATTTGTGATCAGCGCATCGCTGATTTTTGCCGACCAGTCAATGTGCACATATTGTTGAGGGTCTAGTTCTTTGCGCTGAGGCTCTTTACTAAAAAACGCCAACGGAATTTGGGTCAGTTTGAGACTCTCTATATCATCGGATTTTAACAACTCGGTAGTGAAGGCAAGATCAATGCTGCGTTCATGCAATTGCCGAGACAATTGTCCAATCGTGGCCAACTCAGTGCGCAAAGACCACTCGGAAAAGCGGCCTTGAATCTCTGACAGCAACTCACCCACGCCCAACGAAAAAGCATTGGGGGTGCTGGCACAAGTAATACTTTTAAAGTTGTCTTCATTAAGCGCCTTTCGGGCGTCTGACAAAGTGGAGGCAAGTATCTGTGCGAAAGGCACTAGCTTCTCACCAGCGACACTTAATCGGATACTATTGCGATTGCGAATAAACAAACTGGTATTGAAATATTCTTCCAATAGTTTGATTCTGGCGCTGACCGCAGATTGAGTCAGATACAGGTTGTCGGCGGCCTTGCCGAAGTGCCGAGTCTGAGCAACTTCTAGAAAAGTGGTTAAGAATCGTATGTCCACAAGCAGTTACCACGGGGTAATGATGGACAAAGTATGACGTTAAAGGAGGTCTCAAGGCAAGCTTTGGGCCTGCCTTGTCTAAGAAATTAGTGTTTCGAGCGAGTTTTAATGAAAGTCGTCTTTGTTGCTCCTGGCTCGGCTCATTTTCTTGCTGGCACGCTTACGACGGTTTATATCGTCGCGCTGTTTGCCGGCATCGCCGTAATGTTTGGCACCTTCTGGAACCCAATCTTCATTGTCCCAGTCTCTTTTGTCACGTCTAAAGTCTTTACTCATGGATCTTTCACTCGTTAAAACGAGCCTCTATCTTATGCAAATCACGGTTGGTCAGTGAAACAAAAAATTTTCATTGTGATGATAAATTAATTTTTGTCCCTTCCAAGATCATATATCGGATCTTTTTCTTTTTTTTGCAAGAAATTTTTTACTCTTCCAGGTTGTGTTCTGCTTCTTGCCCGCGCTTCGACCGATCCTTATGTTGTTGGTCGACAAATGCGGTATCGGTGATTGACGTGCGAGCCAAAATCATTTCGTTGAAATCCATCCACAGCGTTTCAGTCATAGGAATGATCGCTTGAGAATGGTCATAACTTTCGTGTTCCAAATACGTCGGTGCCGGCGCAAATCGATATTGGTCTTGATAGATCAGCCTATTTATCGACTGCAATGCAACTGGCCCTTCAAAGGCTGTTATCTGATTGTAGGCAACGATTGCCATTAATGCCGAGCCCAAACAGGCAGAGCCAGCAACCAATAAGTGAACTCGTTGCAATTTGTGTTTTTCCGTCAATTGTTTCGTCATATCTACGTACTTTGTAATTTTGCGCTTCAGTTCCTGTTAACTCAAAGAGGCTATACTCAGTATTCTTGTTGTTCGCGCCGGTGTGATTCAATAGCGCCCTAAACTGCCATTTTGAAGCGCCGACTTTGCCTGTTTTCCAACGTCTTAAGTAAATCGACTGAACAATCCATTCACTGAGCGAACAAGCCATCTGGGATAGTGGGTTGCCCATTGAACCAGCAACTTATTGGCCAGCTTGTCGAGAAAGACCACGTCTCCTTTCATCAATGCTTTGTAGGATTGTTCCGCCAAGGTTTCCGGTTGCGCTTTCAAGAAACCGGGAATATATTTTTCTAGCCCTTGGGCATGACTGAGCATTTTGGTTTCAGTCATGCCTGGGCATACACAAGTCACAGATACCCCAGTATTGCGTAACTCTTGGGATATTCCCTCGCTAAAAGACAGCACAAAGGCCTTTGAGGCACCATAGGCGCTAAAATTGGGTGTTGGCATAAAGCTGGCAATTGAGCCGACATTCATGATTTTGCCACTTTGTCGAGCCAGCATGTCCGGCAAAAACTGATGGGTCATATTGACCAGTGTTTTTATGTTTAGATCGAGCAAATTATTCAACTGGCCCAGATCCGCTTCTGCCAACTTCTCAACTTGCATCATGCCCGCATTATTGACCAGAATATCGACTTTTATCCCCTCAGCCTGCAAGCGCTCATACAGTTCCTGTGGCGCATTAGAAGGTATTAAGTCCATTGCGACAACAGTAGCATCTACACGGTATTTAGCATTGAGATACATCGACAACTCATTTAGTTTTTGCTGATTTCGAGCCACTAAAATCAAGCTGTGACCATGCTTTGCAAAGGCTTCTGCTAAGCTACGACCTATGCCCTCTGATGCGCCGGTAATGAGAGCCGTTTTCAGGGTTTCCATTGGATTGCTCCGTTGTGCTTATTGGAACAACATTAATGCCTTAAATGCTCATCGATTGGAAGCGTTCATCATCATTATTGCACTTCGCCTTTGCTAAAATGGCTTTTGCTAAGCTGTCATCTTGCCATGCCAAAGCCAAATTGATCAGCGCTAGCACGGTATCCACAAACTTGGTTTGAGTTTGCTCTATTAGTTTATTTCGGTATTTCGATTGTGAGCTACTCAACGAGCTTATGGTCAAATCATGACTAAATTGCAGATGACTCAAATGCTTCATAGGGTCAAATTCATACTTGTGCATCAACTTAAAGTGTTTGCTGGTCAATAGCACATCGGTTAAGTGGTCGAAACATGCCTTTGCCAGTTCAGGTCGTTTGGCATCCAAAGTGACAAACCAGTCTAAGGTATCTGGCAAGCGCTTCGTCATGCGGTCGATAAGCACAATTTCAAAGCATAATTCTGAGCTTGTTCGGTCGCCCTTGGATGACCAAAGTGACTCCAGCAGACGCTCTTTCTTCTCTTGCAAGCGGGTCTGTGCAGGAGCATAGAGTTCAGCCAATTTAGCCCATTCAAGATAACCAACACCGTCTCGGAAAAAAGCCACTCTTTGTCCAGGCTGTGACACTTCTTGTAGCCACATCAATTTTTCTAAGGCTTGTTCAAACTGACCGTGACCTCGGAGCGAACGAACTTCCTTTAATACTTCTTGTACTTGCAATCGATTTTGATTCGGATCCATCTTTTGAGCATGCGCCGCCATAACCAAGGCATAAAGGCACCATCCTAGCCAAATTGCATGTGTTCGAATCATAGTGAAAGATAATTTGTCAGCTCTTTATTCTTGAGTCGCAATGACGGCGAAAAAAGTTTAAAAAAGTAAAAATTAATAGATTCAAAATATTTGAACTAAAAATTCATTTTATTCCGTTATTCTTCTTGGTTTGTTTCTAATAAACTTCTTATCGTCTTAAAAATATGCAATTTAAGGCCTTTTCTTTTATTCAGAATATTTAATTTTAAGGAGGCGTTATGCGTCAATTAATCGAGAAAACTTTGCACTCAGACCCACAATTTTCGCCTTTGGCACTGCGCGTTCCTTTGGCCATTATCTTTATGGCCCACGGCGCGCAAAAATTGTTCGCATGGTTTGGTGGATACGGATTGGAAGGTACTGGCCAATGGATGGCATCCATCGGTTTAGAACCAGGATACTTGATGGCTCTACTGGCCGGCAGTGCGGAATTTTTTGGCGGATTGTTTCTATTGATTGGACTTTTAGTCCGTCCAGCAGCAATCGTATTGGCGGTCACAATGTTAGTCGCCATATTCGCAGTACATTTCCAAAACGGTTTGTTTATGTCTAATAACGGCTATGAGTTTGGTCTCGCCTTATTGGCAGGGTCAGTGTCGCTGGCGTTTAGCGGTGCGGGAAGAATAGCTTTAGACAATCTTTTGCGTAATAAACTTTGAGCAACCACTCGTTGGTATCGCTCTAGAACATATTAGGAGAGCATCATGTTAGAGATCAGAAAAGCTGATGATCGTGGCCGAGCCAATTTTGGCTGGTTGGACAGTAAACATACCTTCTCCTTTGGTTCATACTACGACGAGAATCATATGGGTTTCTCGGCACTTCGAGTGATCAATGATGATACGGTGACAGGTGGGGCTGGATTTGGTACCCATGGACACCGAGATATGGAAATCATATCTTTTGTCACTCAAGGGGTGATCGAGCACAAAGACAGCATGGGAAATGTGCAAGTTTTGCCCAAAGGGGAATTTCAGTTGATGTCAGCCGGAAAAGGCGTGTATCACAGTGAATACAACGGCTCTAAAGAAGACCTGCTGAAATTTTTACAAATATGGATTGTGCCCAATGAAACCGGTGGAGAGCCGGGCTATCAACAGAAACACTTTGGCGAGCAAGCTGGGTTGACTCCAGTAGCGACTCCCACGGGTGAGAAGGGTACGCTGCGGATCAAACAAAATGCGCGCTTGAGCCAATTAATTTTGTCTGATGGCCAAGAGTTGTCGATGGCGGTAACGGATTTACCAAGAGTCTATGTGCACGTGGTAACCGGCAGCTTGCTAATCAATGGCGTGACACTCAGCCCAGGAGATGGGGTGAAAATCGACCAGACGTCGACGGTGGAGATGCAAAACATGGGACAGGAACCCCTCACTGCGTTAGTTTTTGAGCTACCTTAAAAGCACGCCCCACCTACTGTGTACTGGTGGGGCTGCAGTTCGGTGGCGGTGGGATAGTGAATCCGCTAGTGTGCCATCGATAAACTTTGAAATCGGGTTTCAACTTCTGGAGGAAGAATGCACCCAGCCATTACCTTGGATGCCTTAAGAGTCCTTTTGGCCATTCACGAAAAAGGCAGTTTTGCTGAAGCAGCAAAATCCTTGTTCAAAGTGCCTTCAGCATTAACTTACACCGTTTCGAAACTGGAACAGGATTTAGGAGTGGCGTTATTTAACCGCCAGGGGCAGCGAGCGGTCTTGACCCAAGCGGGAGAGCTGTTGATCAAAGAAGGTGCTGATTTATTGCGTGCAGCCAGTCGACTCGAAGATGGAGTGCGGCAATTGGAATCGGGTTGGGAGACTCGTATGGTGATTGCCAAAGATACGGTGATCAACACACCCGCCCTGTTATCTTTGGTTCAGGCGTTTTGTCAATTGGACAAGCAAGTTGATATTCAAATACTCGAGGAAGCCCTCGGGGGCGGCTGGGATGCCCTCCATTCTCAACGAGCAGACATTGCCGTTGGTGTGACGGGAGAGCTGCCCAAAGGCCAATACCAGTTACATCAAATTGGCGAAATTGAATTCGTATTCTGTGTCTGTCCGCAGCACCCTCTGACCCAATATGGTGGTTTGTTGGAAACCGCGCAAATTCGTAATTATCCGGCCATCGTAGTTTCAGACAGTTCCCGCCACTTGCCACAACGTTCAAGCGGCCTGTTTGAGAGTAAACAAATATTGCGTCTACCCAGCATGATGGCCAAATTGGATGCCCTGAAACAGGGCATGGGTGTTGGTTTTATGCCGCTTCATTTAGTTAAAGGGGCATTGGAGAGGGGGGAGTTAGTCGGACTCACCACAGCACTCCATCGCCCCCCAATTCCCATCTATTTTGCTTGGCGCAGTGAACAAGCAGGCAAAGCGCTAAAATGGTTTGTGGAGCAGTTTAAACAGGTAAATTGGTTGGAGTAGGGGAGAGATCATTTTTCTTTGTCATCGCCGCATGCTTTTGGGCGGGGATCTTTTCAAACCTCGTTCAGGAGCTGAATGTGGATCTTTTCTAGCATTTCTCAGGAGTATAGAGGTCCCGGCCTAAGAGCTTTGCCGGGATGACAGTGTCCTTGGTTTGTGTTTTTGACCACTATTCGGTGGATTTTGCGAGTCCAACGAAAACGTCAAATTTTTAAGTGTTTGAAATTTATATATAAATTAAAATTGGCATAAGAATGGCTAAGGTAATCAAGAGGTATTGAAACGATTTTGAGATTAGACGGAGGGATTATGAAACTTTCAAGACGTTCGGCATCCAGCATTATTTCTTTGTGCATGTTGGCGATATGGTTTGCTTTGGTGATGGCGACGGCTTAGCTGTTGGCTCTGCCCGTCCTGAACCGCAGGAGTCGGCCATACTGACTTCACAACTCTAGGCATGGACCGCTTTTAGTTGACAACCAACGTCCACTTTGATGATTGATGGCTATCCAAGCCTATGGCTTCAAATCAAAAATTAAGCGTCACGGCAACCCCGTCGGGTTGATAGGTATTATTCAAGGATATTTTGCCGTGGTGATACTCGGCTATGATTTTGGCGATGTAAAGACCCAGGCCCAAGTGGGTTTGTTGATGTTCAGCGGCAACATTGGTTTGAGAGCGAACAGAAATCATCGAGTCGAGTAACTGCTCATGCATATTTTCGGGTAAGTGAGGGCCTTGATTGACAATGGTGACCATCAGTTGCGTTGACTTTTGCACACAGGTCACAACGATTGGTGTGCTAGGTGAACTGAACTCAACGGCATTGGTAATCACTTTGTCGAGCATCTGTGCGAACAACTCTGGCGAGCCCTCTAAATGGTGGGTGATCCCCTGACCATGAAATTCAAACTGATGGTCTGGATAGGCAATTCGATACCCTTCACAACAGCCTGAAAGCACAGGCAAAACCTCAAAGCGTTCTTTCTCGTGTCTTTGTATAGCTTGCTCTAAGCGAGTGGCTTCACTCATGTTGGTCAAGATTTGACTTAGGCGGTTGATGCCTTGTTGAGCCCGCTCTATGTAGGTTCTTTGGTCCTGTTGGTTATCATTTGCATCTACCATCGACAAATTTTCCAAAGAAGACTTCACTATAGCCACCGGCGTTCGTAGTTCATGGGACAAACGTGAACTCATGTTTTCTAAATAGCTATTGTATTGTTGTAGCTTGTCTAGAACGTTGTGAAAAGTGCGAGACAGATCGCCGATTTCATCCTGGGTTCTTGACGGTTGAATGTTGGCCAAAATCTTTCCGTGGTTGTCGATGGCCGATTCAGTTTCATTACGCAAGTTACGGATCCGTAGCGAAATTCTTGAAGCAAATAAAAACAAAGCCGCTGAGCCCAAAAATACCACCGCCAAGATGACATGAAACAACTGCTCTAAGGCCCGGTTGCGCAGCGTACGAATACCATGAGTGGTTTGTTCGACCACTACCGCGCCCATCACCTGTTGCTCGATGAAAATCGGATGGGCGGCGGATAGGATCACGGCTTTACTGTCTGGACTCAGTCGCCACAACGAGCTGGCTTGCCCCGCCAATGCTTGAGTCAGTTCATTGCCTTGAAGCGCATAGGCGTTTTCCAATTCGTCGACAAAATCTGCCGGCGGTTTGGTAAGAATGTGATAATACAGAGGCAACAACACCTCTTTTTCGAAGGTTTCCCACCAAGAATCGGTTTTAGGCGGTGGCGGGGTTTTGAAACCGGTCGCCGATTGAATATTTCCTGAGCGGGCTAGCACACGACGGTGTTTGTCTACCACCCAAACTCGAGCATTGGAATATTGCAATCCTTTGATGATGTTCTGGATCTCGGGGGATGGGACCAAAACGGTGCCTAATCCTTCCGAATAGTTTGGATTTGCAGTGCCTACTACATACTTAACCGAGCGAGTGATCGGGTCATCCACATCCGCAATGGCAAAGGCGATCTTGCTCGACATCATCTCCAGTGGCAAACGCAATTCCACACGATAGCCAAAGGGCGACTCCATCCAATAACCCTGAATGGCAGTTTGCAGTGCACCAGGACGCATGGATTCCGGGTCTTCACTCAACTCATAAGCATTCACCCAACCTGATGCTTTGGGGGCCACAATATAGCGTCGAAAATCGCCATTAGGATTGGTAACTGCAATTAACAAGTGATCATTGCGGTCAACCCGTAAGGAGTTAGTCGGGCGATACAGCAGGTTGTCGTCTATCACATCAAACATGGCATACAAATACTGTTTGTACTGTCCCACCATATGCTCAAAGCTCAAACTTTGGCTGTCGTAGTCTACCCGCTGTTCGATGAGATGATCTTCGGCGTAATTGACCGCTAAATGACGATAGTCTTGCCAATCATCCAATTTTCCATCCAACTGAATTGGATCAACAATTTTATGGGCATACAAGTCGGTTCCGGGACGCACATCTTGCAAGTAGGAAGACTGATAGTCGAATAACGCAGGTCGTTCATGGAGTGCGGTCGCAACCGAGCGAGCTGTACCGACCATGGTTTGTTCTTGTCCCAAACGCAGGTAGCTTTCCAATTCCCACACATACTTGTAGCCCAACCAAGGAATGGCAAAAAGGAACAGAGATAAAAACAACAGTTTGAGTCGAATCCCAATGCGAATATTGCTCATGAACTAATTCGTCTTCCAGCGATAACCCATACCGTATACCGTTTCAATGCAGTTGAATTGTCCATCCACTTGCAAAAATTTCTTACGAATGCGTTTGATGTGGGAAGTGATAGTGGTGTCATCAACCACCATCTTCGATTCATCCATTAACTGCTGGCGACTTTTCACGTGACCACTGTGTTTGGCGATGGCGTGCAACATCCAAAATTCAGTTACCGTCAATTCAATGGTCTGTTGTTGCCAACTGACAGTCATACGATTGGTATCCATCAACAATGCCCCTGATTGAATCAGATCCGTTTCCAACTGGGGTTGATTGAGCAACTCGGTGCGCCGAAACAAGGCCGCAATGCGAGCCAAGAGATGGGGCAGACTGATGTCTTTGGTCAGATAGTCATCGGCGCCCATACGCAGTCCACAAATAGTGTCGTAGTCGTTGTCGCGAGCCGTGAAAAAGATAATAGGTAGAGTTTTGGATAGCGAGCGTAGCTGCTGGCAAAGGGCAAAGCCGCCATCGACTTCGTCTTGTAAACCAATATCGACAATCGCTAAGTCCGGTAATCGCACAGCAAATGCAGCCTCTGCACTGGGACGATTCCCATAGCTTGCGACCTCATATCCTTGTTTTTGTAATGCGGCCGCATAGTTTTCTCGAATGGCCGGGTCGTCTTCAATGATGGCAATGCGTTTTGACATGTCTAGCTAACTCAAACTTCACTTGCCAACACTATATCGGAAAATCTCGCCGGTTTAAGCGGCTTTTCGGCTTTGCACGTCAATTTCCATTTTTTCGCCACAATTGCTCACCAGATTGCCATTTTTGCGGCGCAAATCTGCCATCAACCCCTGTTTTACTACACCTCAGTTGAGACGGACATTACAGAGCCGCTCACATCATTCAAACCAACACGACCTTTTGGAGTACACCATGAAAAAACTATTTGTTACCTCTGCAACCCTTATCGCATTGTCTGTCGCTGCTCCGGCAAAAGCTGGGGAATCAGTCACCGAAGAACAAAAACAAGAAATGATTGGCTTTGGTGCGGGCGCAACTGCCGGGGCCATCATTGCGGGACCGGTGGGCGCTGCCATTGGTGGTTTATTTGGCCTGTTGATTGCTGACGACGTCAACGATAAAGACAAGCTAGACACGGCTAAGCAACAGTTGGATCGTCAGAAAAGTCAATTAGTCGCTCTACAAGCCCAATATGACGCTGCAGTGCAAGAGCAACAAATTCAACTAGTTGCGATTGACCAACAAATTGAACGAGTTATGCAAGAGGTTGAATCCAACATTCAATTCAAAACGGCGTCTTATCAGCTTGAAGAACATTTCAAACCACAACTCGATTTGATTGCTAAAGGTCTAAAGGCTAACCCCGAATGGGTAGTCAGTCTTTCTGGATTTGCAGATAGCCGAGGCGATTCAAACTACAACCAAGCCTTGTCTGAGCAGCGAGTCTTGAGCGTTAAAGACTATTTGCTTGACCAAGGCGTTGACGAGAGTCAAATGATTACGCGCTCCTTCGGCGAAGCCCAACCCGTCTCTGCTCAAGCCAATGGCGAGGACTATTTCTTTGACCGTCGTGTCATGATGCGGGTCGAAAAAAGTGCCTCGGTTATGACTGCAGCAAACTAACAGGAGAATCCAGGTGAACCAGTCAATGCGCTTCATTCTGGTGTTGTTTGTGCTGGGCGTCATTGGGGTGTGGCAACACGTCATACCCCTGGTGGCCAGCCAACCCCAATCCGGGGGACAATCCAATAGCACCAAAGTCAGTTTTAGCTACGAAAGGACAGAGCAAACCCAAGAGCCTATTTGGACAAAGTCTTATCAGGACGCACAAAGCGGTAGCTTATATTTTCACTCCGACCAAAATGATGGTTACCAAATATCACCACTGCTCAGTACCGTATTTGATATTGATGTCACTGGAATGGTGATTCGCGCCAAGGTTCAACAGACTTTCGTGAATCAATCGGATCAATGGGTCAACGGACTCTACGTATTTCCGCTTCCCGAAAATGCTGCCGTTGATCACATGACCATGCAAATAGGGCAGCGCACGATAGAGGGCCAAATCCACCCTAAACAGAAAGCCAAAGCGATTTTTGAAACAGCGAAGCGGGAGGGCAAAAAAGCCAGCCTAGTCGCCCAACAACGGCCTAACTTATTCACCAATTCCGTCGCTAATATTGGCCCGGGTGAGTCGATTGTGGTGACTATCGAATTTCAGCAAAGTGTGCAGTTTGATGATGGCCAATTTCATTTGCGCCTGCCTACTGCGGTGACGCCCCGTTATCAACCTCAAGATATGGCTTCTTCAACTTCCGTTCCTTCCGATGGTTGGTTGTTTGCCCAGCCTCAATATTTTGCGCCGCCTAGTGCATTGGGGGAGGCCTCTGCCGATTCATTAGAAGAACAAGGCGATGCGAGTTCGGGCAGTCTGGCCATTGAGGTAAACATAGCTGCGGGCATGACTTTAGAGTCCATTGATAGCCCCTCGCACGCTATCCGTACTGAAAATCTGTCGGACCAAAGCTATCGAGTCAGCCTGCGCAATCGAGCGATCACTGACCGAGATTTCGTGCTCATTTGGCAACCCAAGGCTGAACAAAGTCCACGGGCAGCGCATTTTTCCCAATCGGATGAGACCGGTGAGTTTGGCCTACTGATGATCCTACCCCCTGACCCCGATGCTTCCGTAGACCCATTGCCAAAGGATACGATATATATTTTGGACACCTCTGGATCGATGCAGGGGCAATCCATGAGCCAGGCAATACTGGCTTTGTCGACCGCAATAGAGTCACTTTCACCTCAAGACCGATTCAATGTGATCGAGTTTGACTCTTCGGCACGTCGTCTGTGGCGGCAGGTTAAAACTGCCGATGCAGCCAATAAAGATGAGGCCATTGCGTTTGTAAAAAGCGTTGAAGCAGACGGCGGTACTGAGATGCTTGGGGCACTACAAATGGCCTTGTCGGAGCAGGATAGTAGTAACGAGGAACGAGTAAGGCAAGTCATCTTTATTACCGATGGAGCGGTGGGTAACGAAGCACAATTGTTTGAGTATATTCGCAACAATTTGCAGCAAAGCCGATTGTTTACTATTGGTATTGGCTCTGCGCCCAATTCCTACTTTATGACCGAGGCGGCGCGCACAGGGAGAGGCACCTACACCTATATTGGCAATGTTGATGAGGTGCAAACAAAGATGCAGGCCTTGTTCAATAAACTTGAACGACCTGTTCTGGCTGATCTGTTAGTTAGATTCAATAATAAAGTGGAATATTATCCAAAACAGATCCCCGATCTGTATAGCTCAGAGCCACTTGTCATAAGCTACAAAGCCCAACAGCCTCTCAATTCGGTACAGGTGTCTGGCAAACTAAAGCATCAATATTGGGACCAACATTTGGCTCTAACAGGCAGTGCCAAAGCAACAGGCTTGGACGTTTTATGGGCCCGCAATAAGATTGCCGAGTTGGAGCGAATCAAGCGACAAGGAGCTGATCCCCTGGAGATCGATCAGCAAATTGAGGCGGTTGCCATGACCCATCATTTAGTCAGTTCGCAAACCAGTTTGGTAGCCGTGGATATCACGCCCACCGCCCAAGCCATCAGTCAGGACACAATGGTGAAAAGTCCAACACCTGCGGGGCAGCATCAAGCTGGGGTTTTACCCCAAACCGCAACCTTCGCCAGTCTGTATTTTTGGTTAGGTGGCCTGTTTATCGGAGTGGCAGCATGTTTGCTTCTGATTCAACGACGTTAAACTTCTCTGGTTCAAGAAAATCCTCGAGAGGGTTGAAGCGCTATGGATTACCCCTGTTGCTCCTTGCAATAGGGGCAGTCATGCTCAGTGCAGGAGGGTATCTGCATGCCAAGGCTCTGCTGGCTCAGTATTTGATTGCCGATGCTTGGCAACAAAGTTTGAATCAGCATCAGCCCGTCTCTCCTTGGTCTTGGGCAGACACGTATCCCGTCGCCAAGTTACAATTCAAAGAAGAGACTTTGTATGTATTGTCTGGCACCAGTGGTCGAGTGCTAGCCTTTGGGCCGGGTCACATGGTGCATACACCATTGCCCGGACAGGCGGGCAATGTGGTACTGGTTGGCCATCGTGATACCCACTTTTCCCAACTTAAATCACTAAAAGCGGGCGATGAGATCCACACTCAAACACAGTATGGAGATAGCGTTTACCTCGTTTCGGAGATGCGTATTGCACATCAGGACCAGATTTTGTTGACCCAACAGACTCAAGACGACAGGTTGACCTTAATTACCTGTTATCCCTTTGATGATCCCATGCCTAATACGCCATGGCGTTACGTGGTCACTGCGACGTTGGAAAAAAGCAAAAGCGATCAAAAACTTCGGGATACAACACCCGATAGTGTTTGATTGCTTTTTATCGACGTTTCTTCGATTTACAGCGTGAGAACAAGGTCTGAACCCTTCCATGGTAACGCACCCAGCCGCTACATCCATGCAGCGTCGTTCAGGCGGCAGGAGCGGTGCTCCAGAAAGCTCCGCCTTCACCCCCGCAGCGCTCCCCCTTTTGTCATCCCCGCAATGCTCTTGGGCGGGGACCTCCCAAAACACCCTCGACATACACTTCAACACGATGTTTAAACAACTCGTGTGCCCTTGGGCGGGGACCTCCCAAAACATCCTCGGTGTGCGCTTCAAGATGATGTTTAAACAACTCGTTCGCTCTTGGTCCGGTACCCCATAACACCTGAGCAATGTCAGAAAAGAATGGGAGCAACCGTCATTTTGATTTCCAGAACACGCGCGAGTCCTTCCCTGCAAGCTCCAACAAAGCGTCCATGCTTTGTAGGGTTCTGAAAACCAAAACGAAACTTACCTCGCAATAACGCACTGTCATCGGCCCAAGAACGTTGCGGTCGTTTGAATGAGTCAGCCTTTTGATGAGATCCCCGCCCAAGAGCGCTGCGGGGATGACAAAGTCACCTGTCATCCCGGCGTGCTTTTTGGCCGGGATCTGCTAATGGGCTTGCTGATAGGCCTCTTTGAGCCAAGCGATTAATTCGTCGTCCACTTGGCTCACGTCAGTTAATTGTACCCGATGGGTACACATGGTGCCGAAAGGGCCGGATGTCTCCAAGCGACCTTGATGGGGTTTGTCATCAAACTTTAGGCCCAAATCAATGCGGGTTTTGGTACTGGGTTGAATGAGTGCGAATTGACGCTTTACTCGCAGGCTCACGGCAGCCTTTTTGGGCGCAATTTCGATGTCATCACCGAACTGATTGATGTGCTTTAACAGTGCATCATATATGGGCTTCAAGGCTTCTTTGTTGTGGTATTGACCAGCCACCAAGTCCTCTGCATCGGAAGAACCGGCGTCCGCTTCTCGAAACTTTAGGGTGATTAAGTTGGCATAGCCATGGGAAATGCCTTTCTCTTTCTTCAAGTAGTTCATGAATTCGCCGTGCTTACTGTACGGCAAGGTGGCTAATTCCTGCTTCCACTGTTCTAAGGTTTTGCCGGTTTTTTCTAATAGATTTTGTTCCATAAGTTGCTCCTAATACTAACTGTTCATCACGCCTAACTCCGCACCCATGATGGTGAAGTTGATTACAGCAAACCCACCATTGATACCGAAAAGTTGCATTGAAATATTTTCAAACAAGTAAAACACGCCAAGGATCGAAGAAGCTAACCCAATGCCAGCAAAAAAGCCGATTAGGACAGATTCCCCGAAGTCTGCTTCATGTCCGATTGTCACTGACAAAGTCGTAGCCATGATCAGATTTAAAAGCAAGGTCACGAGGAATATTTTCACATGATTACGATTATTCAGTTCTACCTCATTGAAACCCCACTCTTTCATCCATCGTTTTCCGAAAAGTGGCCCGTACCAAACTCCGCCAGCAAAGAAAGCTGCAAAAGCGGCTAAAACAACGGCTCCAAAATTGACGCTGTAAATTGGCTGAATGAATTCCATCACATCTATTCCTGTTGAGATTTGAATTCAAGATAGTGTTCTTTTAGTTTGCGGTATTGTAAAAAATTTACATGTTCGGAATTGGGGGGGGCCTAGTCCAGAGGAAAAAAGTTAGGTTCTGGATGGTCACCTTGATGTAAGAGAAATTCCTTTGGGCTGTAACCACAAAACGCTTTGAATTCCCGAATAAAGTGAGATTGATCATAGTAATAGCAGTTGGCACAAATATCACTCCAAGCAATGGATTGCTTTTTCATTATCAACGGCAAAATCTCGTTAAAACGAACGATACGTTGAAAAGACTTTGGATTCAGTCCAACGTGCTCTTTGAAAACTTGGATTGCTTGCTTGTGTGAGTAGCCAGACTTTTCCACTACGTCCTGCAGAAGCGCTGCACTGTTTTGAATAATGGCAAGCAACATGTTGTCCACTAGTTCTCGGGCAGGCTTTATAGAAAAGTCAGCTTTTTGGGTCAAGAATGCCTCAGCCAGTTCAAACATTTTAGAATTGTCGCTTTTGTGTTTATGCAGCGCCTGGTGCAAGTCCAAAACATCGTTTCCAAATAAATGCTGAGCTGGAACAACCCGATTATTCATTTCGGCCACTGAACTACTTATAAAAGGGTGGAAGCCGCCCGGTTTAAATTGAACAACAAACATTTCACTGTTTTGATGCGCACTTATGGAGAGGTAGTGCTTGTGCATCCCCGAAAGCCAAACTCTCGTAAAAGTGCCATTAGGCTTTAAGGTTTGGTTGTCAAAGGTGTGACGTTCAAATCCGTCGAGTTCAAAAATCAAATAAATGAAGCCATCAGGAACAACTCGTTCAATTGAGTGGTCCGGACAAAAATGACTGAAATGGAAGATTGACTGTATATATGGAGCCAGTTTTTCATCGGGGGCGTGGGGCACAAAATCCATCTTCAATCCTAATTAAGAACTTCTGCCCCATTTATTAGCGGAAATGGCTTTATATGGCAAATTCCAACCGTTAAAGCGACGGAAACTCGGGATAATTGCCGATGCTCGGTCTAGCAGCAAGATATTGCGACTGATGATCTAAAAACCATTATGTCGCCTTGTGAGCACCAAGCGATCCTCATAGTCTCGGTAAAACCCTTTGTGCAGCACTTGTTCATGAAAGCCCCATTTTTGATACAAGGCTATAGCATGCTTGTTCTGGGGATCGACGGTCAAAAAGCTGGTAGCGCCTTTGCGATCCAAGTGTTGCAATAGCTCGGAGAACAGCTCACTGCCCACACCCTTGCCGCGAAACGGTTTATCCACCATCACTTTGTGGACACAGTACAAAGGCGAGTCGCTTTCACATGCAAAGGCGAGAATCACCCCTGCAATTTGCTGCTCATTGATAGCGCAAAAGCACAAGGCATGCTCCACCCATATCCGCCAAACATGCTCACCATCGGCAATGAATTCGGGGTGCGCATTATCCAACCAGGCACGTCGGTCCAACGCGGCACATTGCAAAAAATCTTGTATTTGCCCTTGGCGAATCTTCACGTGGTCTTCCTGCTTGAACAGTGCTTAAACGAAGTTCAAGTCTAACCTAAATAACCTGAACTCGGGATAAGCCAGGCCTCTCAGCACCGCTATTTTCGCGTCTATCTGCGTTGCGCTTTCAAGCAATAGCCAGCTATTACGTACGAAAGCGCGCCTTGATATCCACAAAAATTTCGACGCTGAGGTTCTTTTTGCAGACATAAGTTAGATTAAATTAAAAATAAAGTGCTGAAATTCAAACAATATTTTATTTTATTCGACCTATCTTATCCCGAGTTCAGGTTAAATAATTCAGTGCGCGAATCGCTCAATAAACAACAACAAGATTAACCTATGAACGGCTAATTCAACTTCTGAACCGCGACATATTCGATTTTAATGTGCTGTTGATCGATAAGAGAGCGCCCTTCATCGAAAATAAACGCTCGGCAGTTTTGCAACGAGTTTGGCGAGTCATCAAATTGATTGCCCGCCCACTTACCACAAAGGGTCATGTTGAAAATCATCTTCATGTTGGCAAACTCGCTGCCTCGGCTATTTTGACAACTGTTGCATTGCCAAGGCTGATGCAAATCCGGGTCACATGTGGCATCGGTGGCCAGTAAGGTCACACGATTCTTCAGTTGGGACGCCCATAACGACGGATCCGGATCGGTATCCAAAGGGCCTCCGGTAAATCGAACCTCGGTCTCTTCGGGCCAATAGAAAAATTCAATTTCGCTTTTGCTCCAAGTCACTGCAAAGGTCCCTGCTGGTTGACTGACAGGATAGGCTTGGCCACTGCAACCGGCATTGGGATCACTGGGCTTGCCGTTTGCGCAGTTGATCCGCTGACTGCTTTGATTCCAAAGGGAATCGTACATCTGTGGACACGTATGCAGGGTGTTGTGGACTTGTTTCTCACCGTTGATGGTCTCGATGAGATCGATTTCACCCGCTGCCGGCCAATCGGTTCCATTGACTGCGCTGGGAGTATCATAAAAGTGTCCTACTCCTGAAGACGCGTCCAGTTCTCTGTCGGTCATCGATTGTCCTTGGGCTTGATACAACCATTTAGCCTGATGACTGCCGTTTAACCACCACGCAGGCCATAGCCCCAGCTGTGAAGGCAGTTTTCCCTTGAATACAAACAACAACTTATCAGTCTCTTCATGCAGGTTGTAATAGGCTTTTGAGGTCATTCTGACCGAATCGAAGGCAACTTGGTCGCCTCTTTCTTTGATGTACAAATACAATCCGTCCATTGGCTTTACTTCAAGCATCTGTGCGTTTTGCCATTGCTTTCGGTCGTAGACGACATCGCCTTCAGTAGGATCATCATGGGGGAAGGTAGTGAAAAAGGTGTTAGAAACTTCGTCTAGAGTTAACGGCTTGGTCTCAAAATCCATTCGATAAAATAGATTTTCGTATTCCTGTTGCTTGGGTGTTTGTACACCAGCTTGACTGGTTTGCGCATTATCACTGGCGGGGCTGCAGCCCGCGGCCAGAGCAATAAAAAGCCCCCAAAACATAATTGAAAGTGAGAGCCGAGAGGATCGATGATTACGGACATAATTGTAAAAAGACATAAGCAAACCTTGATAGGACTCAATTAGTAACTGATCACGGCCTTAAGCATGGTCGGCTTAAGTGAGCTTGTAAATGGCTTTACGACTAAAACGGACTGGCAGCCGTTGAATGGGGCGTTGGTGAGAAAATATCCTGGTTCAAGGCATAGTACAGCGAATGTTCTGATCCCCCGGTGAGCAGATAAGATCTTTCGCCTCTAGAAAAAATCACGCATAATAGACGGCCCGATTTTTAGTGGTCAAGTTTCAAAGTGAAAGCGGTTCCCGATAGACAAATTGACAGCAAAGTAGAGAAGCTCAAAGTACCTCCCCATTCCATGGAGGCGGAACAATCTGTGCTCGGAAGTATGTTAATTGCACCTGATTCGTGGGACAAAGTTGCTGAAATCGTCATCGAGGAAGATTTTTATAATCGTTCCCACCGCACCATTTATCGCTCAATACTACGATTATTGTCTGCCAACAAACCAGTGGACATTATAACCGTCTCAGAAGATCTCGAGAACTTAGACGAATTGGAAGAAGCCGGTGGCTTTGCGTATTTGGGCGAGTTAGCAAAAAACACCCCCAGTGCCGCAAACGTAGTGGCTTATGCTCAGATCATCAAAGAACGTGCGGTGACTCGAGAATTGATTGGTGTGGCACATACCATCGCCGATGTGGGCTACAATCCGGAAGGTCGAGACGCCAGTGAAATACTGGATTTAGCCGAAACCAAAGTGTTCGAAATTGCAGAAAAGCGCACAGGCAGCAATGAAGGACCTAAAGATGTAGAGTCGGTTTTGGGTAAAACCATTGATCGTCTCGAGGCCCTGATCAAAACGAACAAAGAAGTCACCGGGGTATCTACCGGGTACACCGATTTGGACAAAAAGACCAGTGGTTTGCAGCCTTCAGATTTGATTATTGTCGCAGCTCGACCTTCGATGGGAAAAACTACCTTTGCGATGAACTTGTGTGAAAACGCCATGCTATTAGAAGACAAACCTGTTTTGGTGTTTTCACTGGAGATGCCCGCGGAGCAAATCATGATGAGGATGTTGGCATCCTTGTCACGGGTCGACCAAACCAAAATTCGAACTGCACAATTGGACGATGAAGACTGGGCGCGCATCTCCAACACTATGGCGATGCTCAAAGACAAAGACAATTTGTTTGTCGACGATTCCTCAGGCTTGACGCCAATGGAAGTGCGCACACGAGCCCGTAAGTTGGCGCGTGAGCGTGGCGGTATTAGCATGATAATGGTGGATTATTTGCAGTTAATGCGAGTCCCCTCATTGAGCGATAACCGTACCTTGGAAATCGCCGAAATCTCTCGTTCATTAAAAGCCCTCGCCAAGGAACTAGAAGTTCCAGTGGTCGCTCTGTCACAGTTAAACCGGAGCTTAGAACAACGAGCTGACAAACGACCGGTGAATTCCGATTTGCGTGAATCAGGTTCTATCGAGCAGGATGCCGATTTGATCATGTTCATTTATCGAGATGAGGTTTATCACGAAAACTCTGAGTTAAAGGGGATTTCTGAAATCATCCTTGGTAAGCAGCGTAACGGTCCCATTGGGACTGTGAGATTGACCTTCCAAGGGCAGTACTCTCGTTTTGATAACTACGCAGGCCCTGCATATTCTGATGAATAACTGTGGCGATATTCTGACTGTCTGATTTTGGCAACATATTCTTCATTGTGGGTAGCGAGTTCTGTCTTATTAACAGATGCAATAGCGCAATAGTTCATTCAATCTTCGTCATCAAAAAGTCAATTAATATATACTTATCAATAAGTTAATTTATATTCTTCGGTCTTAAACAAGATTGGGTAAGTTTGTCGTTTATTGCAGTCAATCAAGTGTTGCAAATTTAAGACGGTTGTCTGTCAGACATAAAAAAACCAGTTCAAAGAACTGGTTTTTTTGATTCTTCAAAGAGTCTTAGTTTTTCAGAACTTTCTCTTGTGTTGTTGCTGTAACACGAGCTTCGATACGACGATTCACACGGTGTGCTTCAGCCGTATTGCTTGGATCCAACAAACGGGTTTCTCCGTAGCCTTCAGCGCTTAGACGGTCTGCATCAATACCGTACTTGTCAATCAGCAACTGACGAACTGCGCGGGCGCGTTTCAGTGACAAGGTCATGTTGTACTCAGCTTTGCCCGGTGCAGAAGCGTGTCCCTCAATCGCCGTTTGGGTATTAGGGAAACGATTCATAAAGTCAGCAAATTCTTGGAATTTAGGATCGTCTGGGTTTTGGATCACGTCACTGTTGTTACCAAACAAAACATTCAACGTTTCGCGAACTTCCACTTCCATAAAGATACTACAACCCATTGCATCAACTTTGTCGGTCAATGGAGTATTGGCACATTGATCAGCAGAATCTAGGATGCCATCTTGGTCGCTGTCAATTTCAAGACCACAACCTTTGACGCCTACTTGAGTGCCTGGAGGGGTTTCTGGGCAAGCATCAATTGCATTTGCTACGCCGTCACCATCTTTATCCCAATCGCAGCCAAATTCATCAACTTTAGTGCCTACAGGCGTGTTCGGACACTGATCTAAGCTGTTTTCAACACCGTCATTGTCAAGATCGGTGTTACACCCTTTTGCATCTACGGTCACGCCAAAAGCCGTATTCGGGCATTGGTCAACACTGTCGTATACACCATCTTTGTCAGAATCTTGAGGACCACGGGTTGTGGTGGTTGCGCCAAATGTATAGGCGATACCCACTTTAAATGCCAAGTCTGAGTAGCTATTGCTCAAGTCGTGGTAATTGGTCAATTCAGTAATTACACGATACTCATCGTTGATAGCCCAGTGTTTACCCACACCTACGTTGGCCATAACTTCGTTGGTTGCTAAGGTGAAGCGTTTCACACCGCCAAACAAGTACCATTCGTTTTCACCCATAAAGTACATGGCGTCGATACCTTGACGGTCTGTGCTCTGCTCTCCAAGGGTACGGTGACCGAAATGATGGCTTGCCCACTCAACACGTAGAGCCCACTCTTTTGTAAAGCGATAACCTAATTCCAAGCCCAAACCGAAGTCAGAAGAAAAATCGAAGCCATTCAAAGTGCGCTCGTCATCAGGGTTGTAACTGTCGCCAAACACACCTGACCAACCTTTATAAGGTGGTTCTTGGTCAGCAAAAGCTGCGCTTGAAAGTGCTGCCATCATAGACAAAGCGATAATTGATTTTTTCATATTCTAGATTCCCAGTGATAGTGTTACTTTTTTATCAGTCCAAGAGGGTGTATTTACCACACCTCTCAATCAGACTGTCCATGTATTGTTATTATAATTTTGCGTTTGCCACCGTGATTACGGTGTTCTCCTAAATAAATACCTTGCCAGGTGCCCAACCCTAGTCGACCGTCACAGATCGGAATGGTTATGCTGTTGCCAAGCAAGCTTGCCTTGATATGCGCTGGCATATCGTCGCTACCTTCAAACGTGTGCAAATAGTATGCCGCGTTTTCTGGAACCATTGTATTCATGTGACTCTCAAAGTCCTGTCTTACTGTTGGGTCTGCGTTCTCGTTAATGGTTAAGCTGGCACTTGTATGCTGTATAAAACCATGGAACACGCCCATTTTGTATGAACGCAATGGTGGCAACTGTCGGAGTATTTCTTCTGTAATGAGGTGGAAACCCCGAGGTTTAGCTTCTAAGGTGACGATATTCTGTTGCCACATAGCGACACTATTTATCGAAGCAGATTTCGAGGTAGGCGTTTCCAGCTTCGCCAATAAAAGGCATCATCAACTTTGGACCATCGACTTTGTGAGTAATGGTATGGCCTTTTCCTGATACCACTACTGGACTAGCCATCCCAAAATCATAGCCTTTTTCACCCAGTTCACTTTTTGCCCCCCCGCAAATCATATTGGCGATTTCACCCACCATGTCGGTCACGTCATCATTTATCTCAGATGGCTTTTCGCCGAGCATCTTTTCCATGATTTCCAGGGCTAAAGAGGCTTCAAAAGTAATCGATAGAGATCCTTTCATTTGCGGTCCAACCATCCCAATCAGTCCTGACACGTCGCCTCGTGCGGTTGAATCCGATTTTTTTTGAGGTTTCCCGGGCTTTAGCTCGGTTTGGGCCATTGTTTTAATGACATTGGTGAAAGCGAGGATAAAAGGGTTGATGAATTCCACGTTCATTGTTGTTATTAATCCTTAGCGTACTAGCATTCTTGTTTGCTGCGTTTAACGACTTTCATCTTACTATCTGTAACCTAACCGCTATTGGCAATCAGCGCAAACTCCATGGGCTTCGATGGTTTGTTTCGATACTTTGAAACCATGGGAAAGCGCTTGCCTATCCAAAGTTTCTTTTAATCCGTCAGATTGTATTTCTTTTACTTGTCCGCACTGATCGCAGATCAAAAATTGCACCGGGTGGGAACAATCAAAATGATGACAAGCAACAAATGCATTGGTTGATTCTAGGCGGTGAACAAGACCAAACTCCAGTAAAAAGTCTAGAGTTCTATACACGGTAGCGGGTTTGGCGGTGCTTTCTGTTTCTTTGAGCTCATCCAACAACTCATAGGCACCCACAGAGCCTTGCTTGCTGAGGAGTAGTTGATACACCTTCTCTCTCAAGTGAGTAAATCGGGCCCCTTTGTGCTCGCAATAATCGCGAGCTTTCATTACTTGTGTCTCGATGCTCAGGGTCAAAACTAGAGGTACTCCCTGTGAATGGTGTGGATCAATTGATCTTCCAATTCAAAACGATCTTCAAGAATTTGCCCCAGAGACGATAGTGTCGAATCAAAATCTTGTAATTGCTGTTCGTTGTCGATGCTGGCAAATTTGTCGTTAAACGCCAATGCATGTTCGGTGGTGTCACTAATCTTCGGAATAATACGCTCGCTAACGGCCTTTTGTTGAGATTCGTCTTCAGACTGGCTAGCGATCTTATCGTAGACTTCAAAATGACCTGTTGACACATAATCAACCAGACGCTGGCAAAATGCTCGTATGCTTTTCCCATCTGGCAATTGCCCTTTATTGTGTTCATAAGGGGGTAAGCCAGCCAATTCGCAGTACTGCACTAGCAACTTCTGACGCTCCAAGAGCCAATTATCTATGGCACTGTGCGCTCCGCCCCACTTTTGCTTCGCTTGTTCTAGTTGGCCTAACATAGCTGCCTCGTTAATCCGGATCATCACGATCGTTCGGTGAGTATATCATTCCCTCTATGCTAACTGAACAATCCCTTTTGTAAATCGTTTTGCAAGGGTTTGCTGTGCATGGTTCAACTAAAGTATGTTAGATTATCCAAAAATCGAATTGTCTCTACACAATGCTTACAAACATCTACGACATCGGTGCTGACCAGCCTAGATATTGGTTAATTTTCTCCAATGATCGTGTGGTCGCTCATCCACAGCAGCCTCACTTGATAAAGGCGAGCTGGGACGACTTGAATTTTCTACAAGCTTATTCTGATCAGTTAATCTGTGTTGGCCAACACCAAGGCTTGGATTGTTATGCCGTGGATGTGGGTAATGAACAACTTGAGTTGGATGGCTTTGATACCCTCAGCCTCCGAGCTTTGTTTCTGGCAAACGAGGAGTCTTTGTTTTTTCTCGCAGCCAGAGCTTGGCAATATGTGTTGTTCCGACGAACCCATCGATATTGCGGAAAGTGCGGATTTGCTATGGAGCAAGTGAGTTGGGAGATGGCCGTTAAGTGCAGCCGCTGCGATCATCGCTGTTATCCCCGTGTCTCGCCCTGCGTTATTGTGGCGATTCGAAAAGACGACAAAATACTGTTAGCCCAAGGACCCAATCAAAAATCTCGCAAAATGCATTCGGTGCTGGCGGGCTTTGTGGAAAGCGGCGAAAGTTTAGAGCAGGCCGTGCATCGGGAAGTTTTTGAAGAAGTCAAAATTCGAATCAAGAATTTACGCTATTTCGGCAGCCAACCTTGGCCATTCCCTCATTCCTTGATGATGGGATTCCTCGCCGACTACGAGTCTGGTCACATTCAAGTCGATGGCAAAGAGATCCTCGAAGCCGATTGGTATGCTGCTGACAACTTACCTTTTGTGCCACCCAATTTGTCCATTGCTGGGCAATTGATTGAGCATATGCTGGGAGAAATCCAAAGTACTCAAAGCGGCGAATAAAATGGCTAGGTGGCGCAGTTTAAAACTGAGCAAATAAAAAAGCCCTGCAAAAGCAGGGCTATAATTTTTTTAGCGTGGAGGTCTCGTGTAACGAGCTTCTTGATTGTTGTTTTGCTTAACGCAATATGGTTATAGCAGAGAATTTTACCAATTGGCAAGTGAAAATCAGGCGTAGAGCCCTAACCGCCTTATTTTATTGCGAATAAACATGCCATTTAATCCGTTTTTTAATAGAATGCCCACTTTAAAAATACAGACCAAGACCACAAGGGATGAGGCCCATTCCTCACTAGTGGCAAAATCCGAGGAAATTCATGTCTCTTAAAAATGATCGCTATCTTCGTGCATTGTTGCGCCAACCCGTAGACGTTACGCCAGTTTGGATGATGCGCCAAGCAGGGCGGTACCTACCAGAATACAAAGCGACACGTGCCGAAGCTGGCGACTTTATGTCTCTGTGTAAAGACGCGGACTTAGCCTGCGAAGTGACACTCCAACCGTTACGCAGATTCGACTTGGATGCCGCAATTTTGTTTTCCGATATTTTGACTATTCCGGATGCCATGGGTTTAGGGTTGTACTTTGAGACTGGCGAAGGTCCTAAGTTCGAGCGGCCTGTGTCTTCGATGGCAGATGTTCAGGCGATTCCAATCCCCGACCCAGAAGACGAATTGGGTTATGTGATGAACGCCGTTCGCACCATTCGTAAGAATTTGCAGGGTCAGGTTCCTCTTATTGGATTTTCCGGCAGCCCTTGGACTTTGGCTACATACATGGTGGAAGGCGGTTCAAGCAAAGCCTTTACCAAGATTAAAAAGATGGCCTTTGCCGACCCTAAAGCCTTGCACCTGTTGTTGGACAAATTGGCTGATTCTGTGACTCTATATTTGAATGCTCAGATTGCTGCGGGTGCCCAATCTGTGATGATATTTGATACTTGGGGTGGGGTGTTGTCACCTCGCGATTACCGAGAATTTTCTTTGTCTTACATGGAAAAAATTGTTGCAGGTTTGACCCGAGAGTCAGAAGGCATGAGGGTGCCAGTGACCTTGTTTACCAAAAACGGCGGCATGTGGCTCGAAGCCATCGCCGCAACCGGTTGTGACGCAGTGGGACTGGACTGGACCATTGACATTGCCGAAGCAAAGCGTCGAGTGGGAGACAAAGTCGCTCTGCAAGGCAATATGGATCCATCGATACTTTATGCACCGGCTGAGCGTATTGAACAAGAAGTTCAGGACATTTTGGCCGGTTTTGGCCACGGCGAAGGCCATGTATTCAATTTAGGCCACGGCATCCATTTGGATGTGCCACCAGAGAACGCCAAAGTTTTTGTCGATGCGGTACATCATTACAGCCGCCAATATCACCAAAACTAAGCGTCGCGAGGCAGACCTTTTTCGATACTGCGTGTCAGTCGTAAGGTCTGTCGCTCCAAGACCACCACATCAATTTGTTGTTGCTTATTGCGTTGCTGGGCGATCGCCCAGTCAATGTGCTCCTTGACCATGTTTGACACCCTGGATTTTTGTGTCTCCAAAGCTTCGATGTTACGAGGGTCAAATGGCGCATTTCCAATCCCTACAGCCAAATTGCGCTGCCATTTTTCGTAACCAATGCGACGAATAGCCGAGCCTTCGGTTTTTTCTAAAAAAGTGGCTTCATCCCAGGCAATCAATGTTAATAAAGACTGGTCTTTGAGCCACGGGCGAGAATGAAAGTCACTCTCTTGTGTTAGATGGGCGAATCGGTTCCAGGGACAAATCAACTGACAATCATCACAGCCATAAACCCGGTTGCCGATCAGTGAACGATATTCTTCGGGAATAGCTCCCTCAAGTTCAATGGTGAGGTAGGAAATGCAGCGACGGGCGTCAACCTGATAGGGGGCAACAATCGCCTGAGTCGGGCAAATGGTAATGCAGGCGGTGCAGCTACCACAGTGGTCTTCGGCAGGCTGATCCACCGGCAGGGGCAGATCAATAAACAATTCCCCCAAGAAAAACCACGAGCCTGCTTCGCGGTTCAAAGTTAATGAATGTTTACCTGTCCAGCCAATTCCTGCTTTTTGTGCCAGCGCATGTTCCAACACTGGGGCGGAATCGACAAATGGACGATACTGCAACGAATCACAGTGTTGTTCAATTTTCTGAGCCAACTGTTTAAGCCGTTTACGCACTAGTTTGTGGTAATCTCTACCTAGAGCATAGCGGCTGATGTAAGCATTTTGAGTGTGTTTAAGATTACGAGCAAACTGGGCGTCAGGTGGTAAGTAGTCCATCCTCACGCTGATGACTCTGATCGTGCCGGGGACCAATTCGTCGGGGCGGGCACGCTTCATTCCATGGTTTTCCATGTACGACATCGTGCCGTGGTAGCCTTTGTCTAACCATGCCTGCAGGTATCGTTCATGTTGCGAAATGTCGGTATCACAAATGCCAATTTGCTGAAAACCTAGCGCTTGGCCCCACTCCTTGATATTTTGGGCTAACTGCTCAAGATTTTTGGGAGACAACTGTGCCATCCTCATCCTTCTCTGTATCCATCGGCAAGTTGAGTTTATCACACTATGTGTATCGTGCTCAGGACATTCGGGAGCTAGAACCGCTCGCCGCCAAACAAATCGATTGCCCCATGTATGCCTTAATGGAACAAGCCGGCCGTGCGGCATTTGATTACATCATTGGTCACTACAGCACTCGCGATAAGGTCGTTGTGGCGGCGGGTACTGGCAACAACGGTGGCGACGCTTACGTGGTGGCTCGATTGCTAAAACAGGCCGGATATGCCGTGACTATGGCCAGTATTGCGCCGCAAAAACCACTTTCTGGCGATGCCCTGCAAGCCCAATCTGCTTGGCTTGCAACGGGAGCACCGGTGGCCGATTTGCAACAACATGACTTACAGGACTGTGCACTTCTTGTTGATGGCTTACTCGGTACGGGGTTGTCTGGTGAAGTCAAAGCGCCGTACGCTGAAGTCATCGATCGAATCAACCATACCCGTCTTGATGTGGTCAGTTTAGACATTCCATCTGGTACCCATGCAGACACCGGTCAGCCATTGGGTGCGAGTATTCACGCCAATGCGACGGTCACCTTTGTTGGGACCAAAATGGGGCTGGTGACTAGTATTGGTAAACATCACTGTGGGCAATTGATTTTTGCCCCTCTTTCGATAGGTGCCCTGTTTCACCAATTGGCTAAGGCACAGGGAGTGTGTTTGAGTTTTAACGATTTTTTTGCCCTGCCTAGCAGACCCATTCATGCTCACAAAGGCCATTTTGGGCGGCTTTTGTGTATCGGTGGCAATCGTTCCATGGCAGGCGCTATCCGATTGAGTGGTGAGGCAGCAATGCGCTGTGGCGCGGGTTTGGTCAAAGTCTATTGTCATTCGGATTGTCGTACTCTGGTGAGCAACGGGCGTCCAGAGTTGATGATCGCTTCTGATAATTTGTTGGAGCATCTCAATTGGGCCGATTGTATCGTGTTTGGTCCCGGTTTGGGCAAAGACAGTTGGAGTCAGCAGTGCTTTTCACAAGTGATCAGCTATCTGATCCATGAAGACAAGCCGGTGGTTTGGGATGCCGATGGTCTGAATTTACTCAGTGAGCATCTGCACAAACTCCATTTGCAGAACATGATTATCACCCCTCATCCGGCAGAAGCTGCGAGACTGTTAGGTTGTAAGACCGCTGAAATTGAGCAGGACAGATTTGCAGCGGTAGCACAACTGAGTCAACGTTATCAAGCCAGTTGTATTTTAAAGGGGGCCGGGACCTTGATCCGCGACAGCGAACAAACCTACATTTGTGCAGACGGCAATCCAGGCATGGCCACCGCCGGTATGGGTGACGTATTGGCCGGGATTTTGGGGGGGCTGTTGGCACAAGGAATGAATCGCACAGATGCGGCTCGCTATGGTACTTGTTTACATGCTTATGCGGCGGATTTGACTGCCCAGCAGCAGGGAATGCGTGGTATGCTCGCGTCGGATATTTTTGATTCAATTCGACAACTAATCAATTAATTATGAGTGAAAAGCAATTTCTATTAGCCAGCGAAGACGACACCGGTGTTTTGGCGGGTAAACTCGCGCTACTATGCGTTGACGGTATCGTGATTTACTTGCAGGGCGATTTAGGCGCTGGGAAAACCGCCTTTTGCCGCAGTTTTATTCGTGCCTTGGGTTACGCTGGTCGGGTTAAGAGTCCGACCTACACTTTGGTTGAACCCTATGAAGTGAATGGGCTGCGCATATTTCACTTCGATTTGTATCGATTGGCCGATCCGGAAGAGTTGGAGTTTATTGGTATCCGAGATTACTTTTCTCCACATTCATTATGCTTGATTGAATGGCCGGATAAGGGTGCACAACTGTTGGCAACAGCGGATTTAGAGATTAGTATAGAATTTGAACCCGAAGGGCGGCGGTTTCATATCCATGCAAACAGCCCTAAAGGTCAGGAGATTTTGGCCAAACTCCAATGACAATAGTGACGGAAAGTGTGAGTGCGCTCTCTGTCTAATACAGAGTATACGAATGCGTTATGTGTGCCGCTCAAGCGGAGCGATTTAACGATAATAAAAAGATGAAAAAGACGTTGTCGAAGCTGCTGATAGTGCTGTGTTGTGTGCTAGTAAACCTAGGGTTTATCGGCAGCGCGACGGCGCAAAACCAAATTGAAGGCTTGCGTATCTGGCCTTCACCCAACAATACCCGAGTGGTGTTGGACCTTGACCAGCAACCCCAATACTCCTATTTCACCTTGTCTAATCCTGAGCGCTTAGTGATCGATTTGGCCAATACCAAAGGCAAAGTGAATTTCGATCCGGCCAGCAACACCAGCGATCTTGTGAAAAAGGTACGCCATAGCAATCCCAAAGATAACCAGTCAGTTCGGGTAGTCATAGAATTAACAAAAAAAGTGCAAACCGAGATTTTTGCACTGCCGCCCACACCGCCTTATAACAATCGACTAGTGATTGACTTGAGTGACGCACAAGCTAACAGCCAAAACGTTGTGTTGACCAGCCAAAGCTCAAATCGAGATCGAGACATTATCATCGCTATCGATGCAGGCCACGGTGGAGAGGACCCGGGCTCCATTGGCGGGGGAGGTACCTATGAGAAGAACATCACCTTGAGCATCAGCCAAAAGTTGGCAGCACTTATTGACAACGAGAAGGGCATGCGCGCAGTCCTCACACGTACCGGCGACTACTATATTTCTCCAAACCAAAGACCCGAGTTAGCGCGCAAACATAAGGCCGATTTGTTTGTTTCTATCCACGCCGATGCATTCACGACACCTCAACCCAGTGGCGCTTCAGTGTGGGTGTTGTCGATGGGACGGGCCAATTCAGAGTTGGGACGCTGGATGGAAAGAACGGAACGTCATTCAGAACTGCTCGGTGGAGCAGCGGAAGTGATTCAAGATACCGCCTCAGAACGTTATTTGGCACAAGCGCTGTTGGATATGTCGATGGACCATTCGTTGACGACCAGTTACGACATCAGCAAAAAGGTCATAGACGAATTGCGACAGGTCACCAAACTGCATAAACGCTTGCCCCAAGCAGCCAGTTTGGCGGTTTTGACGTCACCTGATATTCCTTCCATCTTGGTGGAAACCGGATTCATCTCCAATCCCAAAGAAGAGAAAAACTTAAACTGGGCAGCCCATCGTCAGAAGCTTGCTGAGTCTATCTTCAACGCCATAAAAGCCCATTTCCGTCGCTTGCCACCAGATGGAACCCTTTGGGCGAACAATGCCCGGGCTGAAAGTCGTACCCACAAAGTCCGCAGCGGAGAATCGCTTTCGCTGCTCGCCCAGCGTTATAATGTGCGTGTTAGTCAGATAAAAGAAGCTAATAATCTCAATAGCGACATAGTCAAAATCGGACAGGTACTGACTATTCCCAGTATCTAAGCACTGTCGTGGTTTCACTCAATTCGTGTGGTTTAGTCTGCACACTCAACATTCATCGTAAGGGTTAGCTCATTGCCAATTCAAATACTGTCTCCGCAACTTGCTAATCAAATCGCCGCTGGAGAGGTGGTGGAACGCCCGGCATCGGTTGTCAAAGAGCTAATCGAAAATAGTCTAGATTCAGGGGCGACCCAAATCGAAGTAGAGATCGAAAAAGGCGGTCACAAGCGCATTTGTATTCGAGACAACGGGAGTGGTATCCCCAAGTTTGAACTGCAATTGGCCCTGAGTCGTCATGCCACCAGTAAAATCAGTCATTTAGATGATCTTGAACGTATCGTTAGTTTGGGATTTCGCGGTGAAGCGCTGGCCAGTATTAGCTCCGTTTCAAGACTCAATTTGACGTCCAAACCCAGTGATCAGGCTGCCGCTTGGCAGGCCTGTGCCCAAGGGCGCGATATGGAAGTGTTAGTGCAGCCCGCCGCACACCCCAAAGGCACCAGTGTCGAAGTACTCGATTTGTTTTTCAATACTCCTGCAAGACGAAAGTTTTTACGCACCGAGAAAACCGAATTTCAACACATTGATGAAGTGGTCAGGCGCATTGCATTGAGCCGCACCGATGTCGCCTTCGTCCTCAAGCACAATGGCAAAATTGTACGGAAATGTGTCGCATTGAGCCAAGACAAGAGCGCCATTGAGCGAGTGGCTCAATGGTGTTCGCCGCATTTTGCCGAAAACGCCGTTGAAGTACAAAGTCAGTATCAAGATATGCAGTTGTCTGGCTGGATCTTATCGCCGACAGAAGTCAACTCAGTGACTGACTTGCAGTACTTTTACGTTAACGGGCGGATGATGCGCGACAAACTGATTCAGCATGCGGTCCGTCAGGCCTACGAGGGATTGATTGATCCACAATTTGCGCCGGCTTTTGTTTTGTATTTGACGGTCAATCCTGCTGACGTGGACGTGAATGTTCATCCAGCCAAACACGAAGTGCGTTTCCATCAGTCAAGATTGGTTCATGACTTTATATTTAGAGCCTTAAATGAGGCGTTATCTCAGCTGTATTCGGAGAGCCAACAGGGCGTTTCTGTGCAGGAACCAAGTCCAGTCAATCATGACTATATCCGTCCGCTGGCACGAGTTGAAACAGGACGCGAGGGGCTACACAACTATACTCGCGCACCAGAGCAACAATCTTCACCGCGCAGCAGTGTCGGTTCGAGCACGCCTGTGCGCACGGCAATAGACCCTCGAGCTGCCAAACACTATCAAGCCCTGATGCAGCCTCACCAAGTCGGCCATGAGAGCAAAGTACAGGTGGTCAAGGTATCTGCAGATTGGGTCTTGGTTCTAGTTGATAGTCAGATTTACAAAAGCCGCTTGATTAACTTGTTGCAAGCTAAACTTGAAGAGGATTGGACCGCAGCGCAACGGGTAAGCCAACCCTTGTTGATGCCCATATCCATTGCATTGGGAAACACGAGCCAGAGTCGCTTTAATGTTCTACGAGAAAGTGCCAGCCAACTCGGGATTGACATCGCTCTGGGACAGCGCAAACTGATGGTCAAACAAGTGCCCGCCGGTACCCGGGCATTGAATTGGGCCGATACTATCAATCATTGGCTGACTGAGTTGGAACAACAACAAACCCAAGCCCATGACGGGAAATCTGAATTAAACTGGGAGACACGACGGTTGCTATGGCATTGTGCACAATCACTTGGGATGAATTCGACGCTTCTTGCACAGCAATGGCAGTCTTTGAGCCAATGGGCCGAAGTACAGTTAACAAGCAATTCATCCGCGAAGTCATGGCTTGAGCCAATCGATTTAGTCTCTTGGCTCGAGATGGGAAACTAATCTATGCAAGCTGCCACATTACCGCCAGCTATCTTCCTAATGGGGCCCACTGCATCGGGCAAAACACAACTGGCTTTGGAGCTGTGTGAACATTTGCCTTGTGAGATAGTCAGTGTCGATTCGGCGCTTATCTATCGGCAAATGGATATTGGCACGGCGAAACCTAGTGCCACAGAGCTCGCTCAAGTTCGTCATCACCTAATCGATATTATTGACCCTGCCCAGTCCTATTCTGTTGCCAACTTTCGGCACGACGCCCTGCAGGTCATGGCAGACATTACGGCCCGCGACAAAATTCCGTTGCTGGTTGGGGGGACTATGATGTACTTCAAGAGTCTGGTGGATGGGTTATCGAGTTTGCCTGCGGCGGATGAAAAAGTGCGAGAATCTCTAGCTGAGCAAGCAGATGCACAAGGTTGGGATAAAATGCATCAATGGTTGAAGGAAGTTGACCCCATTTCTGCTCAACGTATCCATCCCAACGACCCGCAACGGTTAATGCGTGCCCTGGAAGTGTTCTTGATCAGTGGTAAATCGATGACTGAATTAACCGAGCAAACAAGCGCCCCCATTCCCTATCAAGTTCGGCAGTTTGCATTATTGCCGTCAGATCGCAAGATTCTCCATCAACGCATCGAACAACGCTTTCATTTGATGTTAGAAATGGGATTTGAACAAGAAGTACAAAAATTACGGCAATGTGGTGATCTAAATGAGGATATGCCTTCTATACGTTGTGTTGGATATCGTCAAATGTGGCAGTACTTAGATGGCCAATACGGTCGCGACGAAATGGTGTTCAAAGGCATCGCTGCCACCAGACAATTGGCAAAACGCCAATATACTTGGTTGAGAAGCTGGAAAAATCTCACAGTTTTGGACGGATCAGTTAAACAGAGTTTGACTAGCATGATGAAACTCAGCAATACTGACTAAGTGTTGCTGCTTTGAGAAACCATTTCAAGGAAGTAAAACAATCAGTCCATTCAGCTACAATATTACCAGGACAAGCTGGACTGACTGAAAAATACTCAAAAAATGAGCGCACAACCCAAATGCATTTATGTACAGCCCTAAGTTTTACTGTATAATTTGCTGACAGGTGAAAACCATAATAAAAATAAAAGGATAAGTGATGGCTAAGGGGCAATCGTTACAAGACCCATTTCTGAACGCACTACGCAAAGAGCGCATTCCTGTGTCAATTTATCTGGTGAATGGGATAAAACTACAGGGACAAGTAGAATCGTTCGACCAGTTCGTGATTCTTTTGAAAAACACGGTAAGCCAAATGGTTTACAAACATGCTATTTCTACGGTTGTGCCTTCACGAGCCATTAATATGGCATCTGGAATGCAATCGGACTCAGATGGCTCAGAATAGGAAAAATATAGGAGAAGTGCTTGTTTGACCGTTATGAAGCAGGTGAGCAGGCGGTACTCGTTCATATAGATTTTTCTGACGAATCGAGCAAAGAAGATCTTCAAGAGCTGCGGATGTTAGTGTCATCCGCAGGCGTTAATGCGGTGGACGTCATCACCGCTTCCCGCTATGCCCCCCATCCCAAATATTTTGTCGGCAGTGGAAAAGCAGAAGAAATTGCCAACGCTGTGCGCGCAAGCGAAGCGGACGTGGTTATTTTCAACCATCCTTTGTCGCCTTCGCAAGAGCGTAACTTAGAAGCGCTGTGTAAATGCCGTGTATTAGATCGTACCGGCTTGATCTTGGATATCTTCGCCCAACGAGCTCGCACCCACGAAGGAAAGCTGCAAGTTGAGTTGGCCCAATTGCGGCACATATCCACCCGCTTGATTCGCGGCTGGACTCACTTGGAGAGACAAAAAGGTGGGATCGGTCTGCGCGGTCCTGGTGAGACCCAGTTAGAAACTGACCGTCGATTATTGCGCGCCCGGATAAAATCTATCCTTCGGCGTCTTGAAAAAGTTCAGAAACAGCGTGAACAAGGGCGTCGAGCACGAAAGCGCGCTGAGATCCCCACTGTGTCACTGGTAGGCTATACCAACGCAGGCAAATCGACCTTGTTTAACACCATTACTGACGCACAGGTTTACGCGGCAGACCAACTGTTTGCCACCTTGGACCCAACATTACGTAAAATTCAGTTACAAGATGTTGGGCCTGCAATACTTGCCGATACGGTTGGATTTATACGACACTTGCCTCATGATTTGGTGGCTGCTTTTAAGGCAACCTTGCAAGAAACCCAAGAAGCTGACCTATTGCTGCACGTGGTAGACTACTCGGACGATCAACACCAAGACAACATAGAACAGGTCAATGAGGTGTTAGAGGAAATTGATTCTGACGAGATTCCTCAATTAATGATCTGCAATAAAATTGATCAGATGGAGCAAGTGGAGCCCCATATTGATCGGGATGAAAATGGTATGCCGGTGCGGGTTTGGATTTCCGCTCAACAACAGTTGGGGATTGATTTATTGAGAAATGCCCTCACTGAGTGTTTAGGGAAGAGCATGGTGCAATATCAATTACGCATTCCACCTAAAGAGGGTAAACTCAGAGGCGCTTTGTTTCGTATGAACTGTATCGCGTCCGAGTCCTACACAGAAGAAGGTGACTGGCTGGTGGACATTCGCATGCCCAGCAGCGATTGGAAACGACTTGAAAAGCGGCTTGATTCGGATTTGTCCGCTTACGTGATCAAACACTAATGAAATCTATTTCCCCTGTTTCGCTGCGGCGGGACGGGCACGACGAGTTTTAGAATCAACTTAATGGAGAGTAAACATGGCTTGGAATGAGCCTGGTGGCAACAACAATGACCCCTGGAAAAACAAAGGGGGACGGGACCAAGGTCCGCCAGATTTGGATGAAATATTCAAAAATTTATTTGGAAAGTTCAGCAAAAATGGTGGCTCTGACGGCGGTTCTTCTGGTGGCAAAGGTTTCGGTACTATCGGCATTACCGTGGTATTGGGGTTACTGCTGATCGTTTGGTTTATCAGCGGTTTTTACACCATTCGTGAAGCGGAGCGCGGTGTAGTGCTACGGTTCGGTCAATTCAGTCAATTTGTTGGTCCGGGTTTGAAATGGAAACCGACTTTCGTAGATACGGTAATTCCGGTCAACGTTCAGTCGATCAAATCCATGTCATCCGACGGCAGCATGTTGACCGAAGATGAAAACGTTGTGGGTGTTGAAATGGAAGTTCAATATCGCATCGTTGAGCCTTACAAGTATACCTTTGCGGTGACAGATCCTACACAGAGCTTAAATCAAGCCCTTAACAGTGCCATTCGCTATGTAGTCGGTCATTCAAAAATGGATGACGTTCTGACCAGTGGCCGTGAAGTGGTGCGCCAACAAGTATGGCAAGAGCTGGAATCCATCATCGAACCCTATGATATGGGTTTGAGCATTGTGGACATCAACTTTAAAGATGCTCGTCCACCTAACGCGGTACGTCAAGCCTTCGATGATGCAATCGCGGCACAAGAAGACGAACAGCGCTTTATTCGAGAAGCAGAGGCCTATGCCCGTGAAATCGAGCCACGTGCTCGGGGTCAAGTCAATCGTATGAATGAAGAAGCGCAAGCTTATAAAGAACGTGTCACGCTGGAAGCTCAGGGTGAAGTGGCTCGATTTGAAGCCTTGTTACCTCAGTACTTGGCTGCGCCAGAAGTCACTCGCAACCGTATTTATCTGGAAACCATGGAGCAGGTATACAGCTCCACCAGTAAAATTATGGTGGACAACGAAGGCACTGGTAACATGATGTATTTGCCATTGGATAAAATCCTTGAGCGCCAACAAACCATGTCGCCCAATACGGATTCACGCAGCACCCTAGAAGGTTTGCGCAATACGCCTACCACTGGACAAAGCAGTAACTCAACACCGACTACTTTGCGCGGTGACAGACGACTTGGCGGGAGAAACTAGACCATGAAGAATTTTACTATTGGCCTAATTTTGGTGCTTATCCTACTCGGCTTCGGCTCCCTTTTCGTCGTAGACGAGGGTGAAAGAGGGATTGTCATTCGCTTTGGTAAAGTACAACGTGATGCCCAAGAGCAAACCGTAGTGTTTGCTCCTGGTCTGCATTTTAAAGTGCCTCTGATCGATACTGTCATCAAGCTAGATGCTCGGATTCAAACTCTTGACGATTCGGCAGACCGCTTTGTTACCTCAGAGAAGAAAGACTTGATCGTTGACTCTTATGTGAAATGGAAGGTGAAAGACTTTGCAACTTACTATCTGTCAACGGGTGGTAACAAATTGCAAGCCGAAGCGCTATTGAAACAGAAAGTGAACAACGGTTTGCGTTCAGAGTTTGGTGCTCGCACCATTCCGCAGATTGTTTCCGGTGAACGTTCCGAGTTGATGGATGAGGCGATGAAACAAGCGTCTGGTAGTTCGGATGAGCTAGGTATCGAGATTGTTGACGTACGGGTTAAACAGATCAACCTTCCTGAAGAAGTTAGTAGCTCTATTTTCCAACGGATGCGTGCTGAACGGGAAGCGGTTGCTCGTGAACACCGTTCTGAAGGTAAAGAACAAGCTGAAATCATCCGTGCTAACATCGATGCCAAAGTGACGGTAATGCTTGCCGACGCTGAGCGTAACTTACGTCAGATAAAAGGTGAGGGTGATGCGCAAGCTGCACAAATTTACGCAGAGACTTACGCCAAAAACCAAGAGTTTTATCACTTTTTGCGCAGCATGGACGCCTATCGTGACAGCTTCAACAGCAAGCAGGACGTGATCGTTGTTCAACCAGACAATGATTTCTTCCGTTATATGAAGGACTCAAAAGGACAACCGAGTAAGTAGTGCTCGCCTTTTTTGATAAAGCCGCTTTCTGCCCAGGCAGACAAGCGGCTTTTTTGTATATGGAGCTCCAAAGTCATATCTGAAGAGGTCTACTTAATATTCATAAAAATTGACGTCGGCATGACAGAATACGGTTTTACGATATACTTTCATTTGGCTTGACGATGAGCCAGCGGTTACTGAGGCATTGGCCATGTTGAGGATTTGGATTCGTTTTAGCGTGCTGTTTTTGTTGCATACGCTGCCTGCATTTGCAACGGATGTCATTTCAATAACGCAAATCCCGCAAGGCCAATTGCAAACCGGCGCAACTCATATTTGGCACGATGCGCAAGGAACCAGTACCCTTGCTGATGCGCAAATAGCACTAGAGCGCGGTGAATTTGTGGCGTTGGAAACAGCAGGTTCTACGGGCTTGCAGCCTGGGGCGTTCTGGTCTTACTTTATTCTTCGCAATACCTTATCTGAACCCATTACACTGCACCTAGAGTATGTCGATCATCAGCTTATTGAACTGCAAGGTTTTGCCGAAGAGAGCAGCGGTGAATTTCGCTCTTTTGGGCGAGTCACCATGGAAGGGGTGTTTGAGAAGCGCTTGGTCAACCACAATCGCCTAGTATTGCCACTGCAATTGAACGGGGGGGAACAAAAAGCTGTACTGGTTAAGTTCAGCTCTTCTGGTAGAGGCTTTGTGTTCCCATCTATGCGTATATGGACGCCGGCGACCTTAGCCAAACAAGCCACTCAAGAAACCAGTTTAATGGCTTTCTTGGTGGGCGGATTCTTCTTAATGGCCCTTTTCGCATTTGTCTCTGGGTTGGTGGCAGGGGAGCGAATATTCTATGCCTACAGTTTGTATTGTGCTTCGAAAATAGCTGTTTGGATGACCATTTTTGGCTATACCCATCAGTACCTTCTCACCGACCATTTCCAATGGAATTACATGTCCATCAGTGGTGCGGTGACGATTTTTTGTGGTTTATTGTTTGCCCGCATGTTTTTGCAGTCCGCCCGCCATATGCCCAGACTCGATTGGCTATTACTGGCCATGATGAGCAATGCTGCGATTCTGTTTGTCGCTGCAATCTTTGAACAAAAAGCCATTGCGCATGTTTCCATTACTCTTGCATTGCTTCTGTACCCCGTGGTTGTCGTGGCCTCACTTGTGCGTTGGCGACAAGGTTCTCGAGCAGCAGGGATTTTTGCCATCGCATGGGGGATTTTGGTTTGCAGTTTGGTGATCCAAGCACTGCGGGATTTGGGCGTGGTGGAGCACAACTTAGTCAATTACTTCGGCCCCCCTGTGGCGTCCTTTGTTGAGATGTTGACGATAATGTTTGCTATGGGCTTACGAGTCAGAGGCTTGCGAAAAGAAAAAGAACGAGTCGAGCAAACCTATCGTGCCCACTTAGAGCGGTCAAAGAACGAACTTGAGCGTCAGGTTTTACAACGTACCCAAGAGTTGCAACTGGCAAAACAAGCGGCAGAGAAAGAGGCATCGACGGATTACCTGACCGGTATCTTCAACCGACGTCGCTTTATCCAAGAGGCTCAATCTAGGATCAAGTTGTGTCAACGCAAATCCCAGCCGGTCAGTCTGCTAATGTTTGACCTAGACCACTTCAAACAAATTAATGATGAGTTTGGTCATGTTGTCGGGGATACTGCGCTGAAAGCCTTTGCCCAGGGCATCAGTCAACATGTTCGTGAAACCGATGTGTTTGGTCGTTTAGGGGGTGAAGAATTCGGATTATTGATTTGTGAATCTGCACCCGAAGCATTACAGACTGCCGAAAGGTTGAAACAAGTGGTGTCCAAATTACAGATATCCTTGGAAAATGCCACCTTAACAATGACAACCAGCATTGGCATCGCCGATGGACAACCCAACAGTACAATTGAAAGTTTGATGCATGACGCCGACCAGGCGTTATATCGAGCTAAAAGTGCAGGTCGTAACCAAGTTCTCGTTGCGCCTTAAGGTCAAACTGAGCCCAATTAAGGTCTTACATCTCCCTTGCCACAGTGGAGCGGATTGTTTACTTCTGCCCTTTACATTTTTTCATTTTGTTTTCTGGTTAACTATTTTTTAACATGCTAGCGTAATACTAGTTCGCCTCATCGTGGGGCTATTAGTCAACCCAAATGCTAGTGCTGTAAGCAGGAGAAAGGCATGTCATCCAAGCCGGTATTCAATTGGCAAGATCCACTCAATCTCGACGCAATGCTCAGTGAAGAGGAGCGTATGGTACGCGACTCGGCTCATCACTATTGTCAGGAGAAATTGCTGCCCAGAGTGTTAGAAGCAAATCGACACGAACACTTTGACCGGCAGATCATGAACGAAATGGGGGAGTTAGGATTGCTCGGCGCGACCCTTCCAAGTGAATATGGCTGCGCAGAGGTGAACTATGTCACCTACGGATTGATTGCACGCGAAGTGGAGCGGGTAGACAGCGGTTACCGCAGTGCAATGAGTGTTCAATCTTCTTTGGTAATGCATCCCATTCATGCTTACGGCAACGAAGCCCAACGACAGAAGTATCTGCCAAAACTCGCAACTGGTGAATGGGTCGGCTGTTTTGGGCTTACCGAACCAGACTCTGGATCCGATCCTGCCAGTATGAGTACCCGAGCGAAAGCTGTTGACGGTGGCTATTTACTTACCGGATCGAAAATGTGGATCACCAATTCGCCCATCGCGGACGTTTTTGTAGTTTGGGCAAAGCTCGATGGCGAAATCCGAGGCTTTATACTAGAAAAAGGCATGGCCGGCCTCAGTGCGCCAAAAATCGAAGGGAAATTCTCTTTGCGAGCATCCATCACCGGAGAAATAGTGATGGATAACGTGATGGTGCCTGAAGAAAACCTGCTGCCTAACGTATCCGGCTTAAAAGGCCCCTTTGGCTGCCTTAATAAGGCACGTTATGGCATTGCTTGGGGTGCGCTTGGAGCTGCTGAATTTTGTTGGCATGCGGCGCGCCAGTACTGTTTGGATCGCAGTCAGTTTGGCCGTCCTTTGGCGGCAAATCAGTTAATTCAGAAGAAATTAGCCGACATGCAAACTGAGATTGCCATTGGCCTGTCTGCTTGCTTAAGTGCTGGCCGCAGTATGGACGCTAATACCTTGGCACCTGAGTCTATTTCTTTAATAAAGCGCAACTCCTGTGGCAAGGCGCTTGATATTGCACGGGTCGCAAGAGACATGCACGGCGGTAATGGTATTGCGGATGAGTACCATGTTATTCGCCATGTGATGAACCTTGAAGCAGTCAACACCTACGAGGGTACCCATGATATTCATGCGCTTATTCTAGGGCGAGCTCAGACGGGAATTCAGGCGTTCACCGGTCAATAATGCCAAGTACTTAAGGATGGTGCGTAATGGATAGAAATGGGTTATTGCGGCAAAAATTTCTGTATCGTGTCAAAGCGCAGCAATTTGCTCCAAGCGATTCTTTGCTGACCTGTGAGGCGCTCGGTGTTGAGCCTGGGCAGCTACTTGATTGGTTTGAGTCTCAGGTGACCAGCCGAGTATTGGACTTACGGTCACGACAGATGCAAAAGCAAGGTAATAGCTTTTACACCATAGGAAGTGCCGGACATGAAGGTAATGCGGCTATCGCTGCCGCATTTCGCTCCACTGATATGGCATTTTTGCATTACCGCAGCGGTGCATTTGTCATCCAGCGTTGCAAGGGAGAGGCCGATTCTGACCCCGCCTATGACATGTTGTTAAGTTTCTGTGCTTCCAGTGAAGATCCGGTATCCGGTGGACGACATAAGGTTTTAGGCAGTAAATCCATGTTTATTCCACCTCAAACCAGCACTATCGCTTCGCACTTGCCCAAAGCTGTTGGCGCGGCCTACAGCATCACGTTGTCCCATAAATCGCCGGTGGAAAATGTACTGCCTCAAGACTCTGTGGTGATTTGCAGTTTTGGTGATGCGTCGGTCAATCATTCCACGGCGCAGGGGGCATTTAATGCTGCCGCATGGGCATCCTATCAATCGGTGCCTTTGCCCTTGGTGTTTGTATGTGAGGACAATGGCATAGGTATCTCGACTTCGACACCCAAAGGGTGGGTAAAAGCCAATTTCCAAAATCGCCCCGGTATTCACTATCTCGAATGTGACGGTTTGAATCTGTTGGATACCTATCGCAATGCCCAACAGGCAGCGCAAATTGCCCGTTCCCTACACAAGCCCGTGTTTTTGCACGTTCGCACTGTGCGTCTTCTAGGTCATGCCGGATCTGATTCAGAGTTTGCCTATTTGAGTGAAGAACAAATTGAACAAAACGAAGCATCCGATCCGTTACTTCACAGCGCTCGGCTGTTGATTGAAAACGGTATCGCCACTGCTGACGAAATTGTGCAACTGTATTTGCGCATAGAACAGCAAATCGAGCAAAAAAGCGAGGTAGCCGCCGCACAACCGCGACTCGACAGTGCCGAAAAAGTGATGGCCAGCTTGATCCCATCGATTCGACAACCTGACTCACAGCAACAAGTTGAAACGGTCGTTAGGGATCAACTATTTGCCCATGAAAAACACAACTTAGGGAAGAAGCAACATTTAGCGAAACTGTTAAATTGGGCGTTGATTGATATTTTGGCCAGTCGCAAAAATACCCTTGTATTTGGCGAGGACGTGGGTAAAAAAGGCGGTGTATATAATGTCACCAGTAAGCTCAGTAGTCTGTTTGGACCCCATAGGGTGGTCAATACCTTGTTAGATGAACAATCCATTCTTGGTGCAGCGATCGGCTTGGCACACAATGGCTATTTACCCATCCCTGAGATCCAATTTTTAGCCTACCTGCACAACGCCGAGGATCAACTGCGGGGCGAGGCTGCTACCTTGTCGTTTTTCTCGAACGGTCAGTACACCAACCCAATGGTGGTTCGTATTGCCGGTTTGGCGTATCAGAAAGGGTTTGGCGGACACTTTCACAATGACAACTCCATTGCTGTATTGAGAGACATACCCGGGTTGATAATCGCTTGCCCGTCAAACGGTGCTGACGCCGTGCGTATGCTACGTACCTGTGTGCGTATCGCGGAAACGGAACGTCGGGTGGTGGTGTTCTTGGAGCCCATCGCGCTGTACATGAAAAAAGATTTGATCGAAGAGGGTGACCAAGGTTGGTCCTTTGAATACGTTCCCGAGCAGCTGGATGCTACTGTTGAGGTGGGCCAAATCATTACCCGTGGAGAGGGAACCGATCTGTGTATCTTGTCTTATGGCAACGGAGTGTATTTGTCGAGTCAGGCACAACAACAATTATTGGCCCAAGATATCCGCGTGCGCGTGGTGGATTTATGTTGGTTAGCGCCGCTCAATCAGCAAGCGATCGTCGAGCAAGCGAGACAGTGCCAAGGCGTGCTGATTGTCGATGAATGTCGTAAAACCGGTTCCATCAGTGAAGCACTGATGACAATGCTAAGCGAGCATCAATACACTAAGCCGGTGCAACGCATTACCGCCCAAGATAGTTTTATCCCACTGGGTACGGCTTCTCAGGTGGTTTTACCCAGTACCGAACAAATCGTTACAACGGCTTTGGCTATGTGTGGCAAAGGACAGTAATGAAGGTTCTATTGCTTTTGTGCTACTAAGAAATTGCAGAAAGCGTCAAAGGGGATGGGACGGCTGAAAAGGAAGCCCTGCGCCGTATGACATTGGTTGTTGCGCAAAAAGGTTTCTTGAGCAACGTTCTCAACCCCTTCGGCAATCACACCAAGGTTGAGACTTTTGGCCATGGCAATCACTGCCAATACGATGGCTTTATCGCTGTCATTGCTCTCCAAATCGCGCACGAAGGAACGATCGATTTTGACATAATCGATGGGCAGCTTTTGCAAATAGCGTAATGAACTGTAACCGGTTCCAAAGTCGTCGATGGATATGCTGATCCCTAGCTCACGTACCTTCCCAAGTAACGCTTGTACCCGATCAAAGTTTTCAATCAGTACCCCTTCGGTTAGCTCTAACTCCAATTTATCAGCCGCAATTCCATTGTGTTCGATACTCTGTTTAATGAAATCAAACAAATGGCGGTCGCTAACTTGCTTGGGTGACAAATTGACGGAAAGGGTGATATTGGCATCAAAGGTAGTTAAGGCTTTGAGCATTTCCGTGGCTCGAGAAAGCACCCATTTGCCGATGGGGATGATCAGCCCTGTTTGCTCTGCGACCGGAATAAACACATCGGGACTAATGCAACGTCCATCGTCTAAGTTCCAACGAAGTAACGCTTCAGCTTTGACCACCCTTGCACTATCCATGTCGAGGATGGGTTGTAGATACAGCTCAAATTGCTCTTCCTCAATGGCTTTGCGCAGCGAAGCTTCTAAGGCCAAACGCTTCATTGAAGCCTCTTTCAAGGACTTGGAATAGAAGATGATTTGACTCTTTTCACCCCGCTTGGCGTTATATTTGGCCATGTCTGCGAATTTCATCAAGTCCTCGCAATCAAGGGCATCAGACGGATAGCGCACAGCGCCCAAACTTAAGCCCACTTGTACACGAATGTCTGGATCCAGATAAAAGGGCAACTCTGCAGCCTCTATCCATTTATTAGCCATGTTCTGACACTGGCTTTGCTCTGAACAATGCATGAGTAGTAAACCAAACTCGTTGCCGCCAATGCGAGCCAAAACATCGCCTTCTCCGATAAGTGGCGCTAATCGGCGAGTCAGGTTTATCAATAATTGGTCGCCGACGTGATGTCCATGAAGATCGTTAATCCGTTTGAATCCTTTCACGTCTGCATAAACCACAAAGAAGGGGGCTTGTTGCTCGATAGCGCGTTCCACCGCTCCCCAAAAGAACTGTCGGTTCGGGAGTTCAGTGAGATGGTCATGCATGCTGAGTTTTTCGTTACGTTCCAGTAAATACTTGACTCGAGTGACGTCACTTACAATGAACACCCAGTGAGTTAATGTCTGATTTTCGTCATGGACAGGATGCAGTGACAATTGGAACCACTTTCCCATGCCCTTCGGGTCCTGAAAATACAGCTCTCCACTCCAACGGTCCTGTGTTTCAAAGACGCGTTCGGATTCCGGATATTGCTTTTTAAACAGGTCCAGCAAAATGGCAAAGGGTTGCTGTTTGCCCTTTGGGTCTAGCTCGAAAAATCGGTGGGCATTGGAGTTTTCCGTAACTGCATGCATCTCGTGATCACAAATCATCACCGCGATGTCGGCATTTTCAATGGCTTTGTTGATCGGCCCTTGGCTAGTCAGGAGTCCTTTGTTTTGCGACAGTACCTGCTGCAAGCGCTCATGCATGTATTCTTGTTGCGCCATCACTTTATCGTTGGTGATCAACAGCTCACGAGCAGCCTGTAATGTTTTTTGCTGGCGGTGGTATTCCTGCTGTAAGTTGTTGATGACCAGATAGCGTTCGCCCTTAGAAATCGCAGCAATGGCTTCCAGTCGCAATAGGCTGTTGGGCGTTTGTTCAGTCCAGATGCCTGATTGGATTTGCCCTTCGTTGCCAATTTTCCAAAAATGCTCTGCATCAATTAGAAAGTCTTGCAGGTAAGCACTGTTACCACTGAATTGAAACTGCTCTGTTCCTTGGGCTTCGGGTAGTAGGTCGAAAGTCCACTGTTCATTGCTGTGGAGCAGTTCGAAGTTACCCTCATCCAAACACTTGATGATGGTACAGTTGATGATGCCTAGGGCTTGAATAAGAGACTGTTGCACGGTCATGGCTTCGCGTTGCAGACTTGAGCGACAAACTGAAACATAGGTTCAACTTGTTCACCAGTTTTTGCACTGGTGTTAAAGCAGTTAATGAATTCTTTGCTGAAGCCGTTGATTTCGTTCTTGCTCCAATGCCAAGCAACGTCAAGATCCGATTTGTTGATGATCAAAATGGCAGGCACATCAGTGACCTCTCGGGCCATTCTGTGAATTTCCATGCCTTCGATGAGCGATTGTGAGCGGGTTTGGTCGGTGACAATGATGTAGGCCGAAGCACCACGAAGATATTTGGGTTGAAAACCACAGTAGCGGTCAATTCCTTCAATATCCCAAATCATCAGTTGAACTTCTTGAATACCAAGGTCGACAACTTTCTTATCCACTTTCACGCCAATAGTTGTCAGGTAACGTTCAGTGAACATTCCCTCTACAAACTGTTTGACTAAGCTGGTTTTGCCTACGCCGGATGCACCGAGGAGGCAAATCTTCTTCTGGATCATGGCTGTCCTTGTCGCAGAAACACTATTGTGTTTTAAAGTCGACGATATTGAATATGACCTTTCTGGCACCAGAACCCACCGCCTGTATTTCCACAACACCTAACCCTATGGCGTTGAGGTAACCGGGTTCAATACCTAACTCAACGAGATAAGCCTGTACAGCCTGCGCTCGTTGTAAACTGAGTCTTTGATTATAGACTTTGGAGCCGACCGAGTCGCTCGCGCCCATAATGATCAGACCTACATTTAGCTCCAGTTTCTGAGAAATATCAATAATGGTTTTCAACTGCTCAGATAATATACTTATCTGCTGTTTTGCCAATTTCGTTAATTCACTTTTGCCTTGTTCAAATTCAATTTGGGTGACATCGATTTTGGCACTGTTGATTTGGAACAGGGCTTGCAATATCTCTGGACTGTCTTCGGTTAAGGTCTGTAACTCCTGAACTTGAATATTTTCAACGAGTTGCGAGAGGTTTTCAATGCCAGGGATATTGTATAATTGGCGCACTAACATCTGCCTGTTGGCATTATTCAACGAACCATTCAGTGCGGGTCCTTGTGGGGTGATTTCCATACTTATATCAGGGTAGCGACTGACTAGTTCCTTGATCCTTAACAGCACCAGTTCAGGTTCTAGTGATAAGTAGGCGCGTTCTTCCACTTCTACTTGGTCGGATTCGATCTGATGTTCATCGAGCCATTGCTGAACTTCAATTGCGTTGGGATCACGCAGTAGATGCAGTTGTACCGTGGATTGACCGTGAGTGTGGAGTTGACGGACAAGAATGCCAGGTTGTTCGTCAATCAGTCGTAGCTTTTCTGCCAATAGATACTGTTGAACTTCTTTAAAAGTGAAAAACAGGGCAACGGCAAGGGCAGACAACACCAACATAATCGCCATCCAAGGCTTACGTTTGGTCGCAGAGGATTCGTCCTTTAATTCGGCAACTAAGCACTCTTGCAAATGGCTACGAGTGGCCTCAAAGGGGAGTGTGTCGCCTTCAAACTGACTTATTTCCTCAGCGTACAGGCTGTGAATCTGTTCCAACGTTAATTGTAATTTGGTGGAAATGTGTTGTGGGACGTTACCAGTCACCGCAGCAACCAGCATGATTTTTGGTCCCCGTTTGATAAGCAAAGAAAAGTCTTCTGTCTTGATAACATCCAAATTTTGTTCGTGACCCGGTTCATCCCGTTGAAATGAATCACTGACGAAGTCGTTAATGGCCGTCAACATTCCTGACACCATGTCCGCATCAGCTCCCCGATGACTGTCGTTGGAAACGGTGTTGAGTAAGATGCCGGTTTCTAAGTGGATCAACAGTACTTGTTCGACCCGATAAACAAAGGTTTGACTGGCAACATATTGGGAAAAACTCACACCGGCTTGCCACGCTTTGAAACGCCATCCGAGACCCTTGAGGGTGAGGCTGTTCTCAATCAGTTGATTGGTTTTTTCCAAAAATTCAGAGATAAAGGCGGTGACCGATTTGCGTACCAATCGACCCACCAAGGGATATAAATAGCCGACAAACTGATCGCTGTGGCTCTTTACCGACTTCTCCACTGATTTTTCGACCAAGGGCACCAGCACCGAGGACAAACCGTCGTCTTGTTTTTGCCGATCATGCAGGGCTTCAATAACCACACTACCAACCAATTCTCGGGCATTGTCATGCATGACTTTTTTAATGCGCTGGTCGTCTGGGCCCAAAATCAATGAGCGGACTTTTTCCATTTGTACCGCTGAGTCGGCTACCTCATTCGAAGGCGTGGGTTTCATCCGTTAGCCACTTAATCGTCGGTTTCCAGATTAACCGCCATGGTAGCCAATAATTTGGCAAGGGTTTTTCGGTCGGTTTTAGTGGAACTGAGTTCCTGAGTAACCTGTTCCAACTTAGCCAAGGTTTCTACAAACTTAGCGTCATATTTTTCGGTTAACGCTGTCACTTCCTTGTCTACCCTTTGATGCAATTCATCGGCGTCCTGACGACTGTTGGTGTCCGACATCTCCAGCTCAGACGATAACTTGTCGGCATACTGCTGCAATGCTTGCTCGGCATCTTCGTGTTTCTGATCCAACTGCTGGAGTTGTTGAGCGAAGGCTTGCTCGGAACGCTCCAAGTGTTGCTGCAACAGACTGACTTGCTTCGCTAGATTTTGTTGAAACTGGTCAAAGCTCTGGTCCATATGCTCCCTCAGCGCTTGCAATTGTTTCTGTATATCCCTATTCGCCTGACCGAAAACTATGTCCCGTAAAGTATCCAATTCGTTGCTGGTGGATTCGGCTTGTTCAGCTTCCACTGCCTTTGCGGTTTTGTTGGCACACATAAGAGTCATCCCGTGTTGATGCATATTTGCTCAATAATAGCGTAAAAATTCCTCATGGGTAGTGGAAATAACTGATTCAATGGGATTTTTTTGGAAATCAGAAATCCAGTCTGCAACAAAATTACGCTTGTCTGGGGCGATATTTATTGTTGCTCTGTAGCGCTGTTATCAAGGCCAAAAATCACGCAGGACTGCCCTTCGGCGGACAAATTGGGTACTATAGGCAAAAAATCGTGGTTCGGTTTGTCCGCAAATCATAAATAAAGCTTTTCGGAAAGAGTAAGTACTCACATTTGTTTGATGTTTAATCATTATCTGGGTGGGGAAGTGTAAGACTCTAGAAGCGAAACCAATTCAATCCGTTAAAAACTAGAAAAAGTGGATTGGAAACCGACCATCAAAATAATGACACGACAGAGGAAGTATTTTGCAATCAGATAAATTGGCTAACAGTCCGGATAGCCAACCTACAGGTTGGTTTGCGCGTTTTTTGGCTGGGGTAGAATGGCTTGGTAACCTGTTACCTCACCCCGTAACACTCTTTGCTTTATTGGCTGTATTCATTGTCATTCTAAGTGGCATTCTCGGCTACTTTGACGTAGCGGTAGCAGATCCTAGACCCCTCGATGCCAAAGGTCGGGACCCCGATGGCATGATCGAAGTCATCTCCTTGCTAAATGCTGCAGGAATACAAAAAATCGTCACTGGTTTGGTCACAAATTTCACCGGCTTCGCACCTTTAGGTACGGTTTTGGTGGCCCTGTTGGGCGTCTCAGTGGCAGAGCACTCAGGATTACTTTCTACCGCTATGCGCGCCTTAGTTCTTAACGCCTCAAAGCGCATGGTAACCGTCACAATCGTGCTGGCTGGTATCTTGTCTAATACTGCTTCAGAGTTGGGCTATGTAGTATTGATACCGCTTGCGGCGATGATATTCCACTCATTAGGACGTCATCCACTTGCGGGTTTGGCAGCGGCCTTTGCCGGTGTATCTGGTGGCTACAGCGCAAACTTATTGTTAGGGACAGTGGATCCACTTCTGTCTGGCATAACCGAAGCCGCTGCGCACATGATTGATCCAGAATATAGTGTGGGTCCTGAGGTGAATTGGTACTTTATGTTTGTCAGTACTTTTGTGGTTGCGGCCATGGGGGCTTTTGTCACTGAGAAAATCGTTGAGCCGAGACTGGGCAAATATGATCCAAGTGAAGCTTCGGTTGAGTTGCAAAAACAAGATATGACGCCGCCATCAGCGCAAGAGCGCAAAGCAATGAAGTTGGCCGGTCTGAGTTTCGTCATCCTCTGTGGATTGTTAGCACTTACTATTGTTCCAGAGAACGGAATTCTTAGGAACCCTGAAACTGGTGAAGTCGCCGGTTCGCCCTTCTTAAAAGGCATCGTCGCCTTCATTTTCATCACCTTTGCTATCCCCGGATTCGTCTATGGCCGTGTGGCTGGGACAATGAAAAATGACCGTGACATTATCAATGCTATGTCAAAAAGCATGGGTTCGATGGGACTGTATATCACTCTGGTGTTCTTTGCTGCTCAGTTTGTGGCGTTCTTCAAGTGGACCAATCTGGGTACCGTACTGGCGGTGAAAGGGGCTACTTTACTGCAAACCCTGGGATTAGATGGACCGGAAGTGTTTATTCTGTTCATTCTTATGTGTGGGATTGTCAACCTCTCATTGGGTAGCGCATCGGCGCAGTGGGCGGTCACCGCACCCATTTTTGTTCCCATGTTGATGTTAATCGGTTTTGCTCCTGAGGTGATTCAGGCGGCCTATCGAATAGGTGATTCGGTTACCAATGTAATTTCACCGATGATGAGTTACTTTGGATTGATTTTGGCTATGGCAGCTCGATATAAAAAGGACATCGGTATGGGCACCCTGATTGCAACCATGTTGCCCTATTCTCTGACTTTTATGCTTGGATGGACTTTGCTGTTCTACATCTGGGTATTTTTGTTCGGTATGCCAGTTGGACCGGGTGCAGCGACTTATTTCGCATCCTAATGGCTCAACCGCAGGGCGGATAATTCTGCCTTGCGGTTGTTCTTTTCCAGCTCAAATACGTATAGCCTTGTTGGAAAATTGACGCTCAGGTAAAAGAGAATATGAAATATCGCTCAAATTCGGGTTTCTCCCACCGTCAGGGGGACAAAATCGGCGTGTTGATCACCAATTTGGGAACGCCGGAAGCGCCTACCAAAAAGGCGCTTCGACCGTATTTGAAACAGTTTTTATCCGACCCACGAGTGGTGGAAGTGCCGAAGTTGTTGTGGTGGATGATTCTCAATTTAGTCATCTTGAACATACGTCCAAAGCGCTCCGCCAAAGCCTATCAGACCGTGTGGCAAGAGGACGGTTCGCCGTTGTTGATCCACACCCGCAACCAAGCGCAAGCATTAAAAACGAAGTTGCAGCAGCACTGGGGCGACCAAGTGGTGGTGGAATTTGCAATGCGCTATGGTCAGCCATCGGTGTCTAATACTGTTGAATCCATGCTGCAACAGGGCGTGCGTCAATTGTTAGTGTTGCCACTTTATCCGCAGTACTGTGCCTCCACTACCGGTTCAACCTTCGATGCCTTGGCCGAAGATTTTCAACGACGCAGATGGCTACCTGAGCTTCGATTTGTCAGCCATTATCACGATGAGCCCCAATACATCGAAGCCGTTGCCAATAAAATACGTTCTCATTGGGACACCCATGGGCGAGCAGACAAAGTTCTGTTTTCTTACCACGGAATACCCAAACGGTATTTACTCAATGGCGACCCTTACCATTGCGAATGTCACAAAACTTCTCGTCTGATTGCACAAAATCTGGGTTTGCAGGAAGGCCAATATCTCACTACTTTCCAGTCTCGATTTGGTCGAGAGGAGTGGTTGAAGCCCTATACGGACCACACCCTCAAAGCGCTCCCAGCACAAGGCGTTCGTTCGGTTCAGGTTGTTTGTCCCGGATTCTCATCAGATTGCTTAGAGACTATCGAAGAGATTGGCGAAGAAAATCGTGAATATTTTATCCATGCTGGTGGCGATGATTACCAATATATTGAAGCCCTTAATAGTGATCCAGAGCACATTGCTATGCTCGAGTCCTTAATATTAAAGCATACTCAAGGCTGGCAGATTCAGGATATTGGTAATCGCGAAGAATTGGCGAAAATATTAGGAGCCGAGCGCTAAGCTTGATCGGCAAAATTCACAGAAGAGTTCAGGGCTGATATTGATGCTGCTTGAGGTACTCAAGTTTGGTGATACTCAAACAGGCTTTATTGGTGGCCTCTAGAATCACTGGAGGCGCTACACCTGCCAATCGAGCCTGCTCCCAGCGAATCGCGCACAAACACCACTTATCGCCAGCGTTGAGACCAGGGAAACTGTACTCGGGTCTTGGCGAACTTAGATCGTTTCCGACGGACACTGAGAAGCTCAGAAACTCGTCGGTCATGATGGCACAAACGCTGTGATTACCGCGGTCTGATTCCGGAACATAACAAAAGCCTTCACGAGTGAAGCCTCCATTTGCACAACAAAGTTTGAGTGGTTTGTCTAACACGTTTAATGCGTTTGCCATGAACTTATTTCCTGTTTATCAATTCTGTTTATACGTTTCAAACGCGCAGAATGATTTGTCGAATCAGAAATTTCCTGCCTATGCTATGAGACTGCCAACTTAATATTAGTTGGCTCAGTTCGATTCAATGTGGTTTGAAAGTCAAACTAACTAGCTCAAAGCAAAAGATCAAGGGGAGGAATCAAAAGATGAAAATCTACCAAACTCACACTGCGCCGACACCGAGAAGGGTGAGAATTTTCCTGGCCGAGAAAGGCATCGAGATGGAATATGTAGAATTAGACTTACAAAAAGGCGAAAACATGAGTCCAGAGATGCGTGCCAAGAATCCTATTGGAAAAGTTCCAGTGCTGGAGTTAGACGACGGCACCTGTATCAGTGAATCCGTTGCAATTTGTCGCTACTTTGAAGTGTTGCATCCAGAACCCTATTTAATGGGCAAAGATGCCCTGCAGCAAGCGCAAATCGAAATGTGGCAGCGTCAGGTTGAGTTTGGCCTATTTATGCAAGTTGGCATGTGCTTTCAGCACTCCACCGGATATTTTAAAGATCGAATGACGCCGGTTCCTGAATACGGGGCGGTGTCAGGCAAAGCAGCATTATCGTACCTCAGACTGCTTAATAAGCGATTGGCTGAAGTGCCGTATATCGCCGGAGAGCAATATTCTATTGCCGATATCACTGCGCTGTGTGCTATCGATTTTGCCCGTGTGGTTAAGATTCGTATTGACGACAGCCAAACCCATCTTATGGATTGGTATCAGCGCGTTGCGGATCGACCTAGCGCCAAAGCTTAAAGAGATTCAATTGGGGTGAACCAAAGGTTCTTCTCATCGATGGGCGCACTTTGGGGAAACAACGGATTTTTTAAGCGGTGCACTGTTCGTCCTTCAACCTTGATTTCATTGATGGCTTGTAAATGACCTTCAAATCCATAGAAAACACGATCGAAACTGCCATCTTCAATGGCCATTCTCAATCCGTATTCCAGCCGCTGAGCCAGCTTTTCGTCTTGTTTATTAACAAAGAAGTAGATGGCACTTGGGTAAACCAGTAAATGGGTAGGTTCAATAATAATATTAGGATCCCGCGCCGCCTCAATTTCATCCAGTACTTCCAAAATCGAGCGCGGGAAATAGTCGACGATGCCACTGCTTATCAATTTATACATGGTGGAATGCCACACAATTCGCTCGACCTTTAGGCCAGCGCCCTCCAGTATCGCCGCATCAGGCCAGTCATGACCTTGCACGGCAGTAAACTGAGCCAGTTGACTTAAGGTTTTTGCTTGGGCGAAGTTTGTTGCGTTTTTCTTGTCGATCACCAAAACACGATTGCCAATTAGCCCTTTGAGGAGCGGGATTCTCACCGGCATCGCCATTTTCTCACGCTCTTCAGTGGTGACCGTCCACATGACGTCGATCATACCGGCGTTTAAGGTTTTAAACTGACGATCTTGACGTAACTGGGCGCTAACTGATTCCAAGCTATATTGGCCATACTTGGGAGCGGACTTTTGCAATGCCAGTTCCAACAACTGCACAAAGTAGATGCCGTGCTTGTCAACGGTATCTTCGGTGTCCAGATGTCGGATAGTGCGGGCCGACACATCGCCAGTTACTGCCAATAAACCGATCAAAAAGACATAAGTAACCAGCTTGCCCATCATAAACTCCTCAACACATGTGCTATAAGCGTAGACTACAGAACTTGATTTATCCTACAAATCACACACCAATAATCATGTGTAACCTATTGAATATTAGGTAGTTCAATAAAAATCAGTCTCGCCAGCGTTTCGTCATATCCTGATACGCATCGATACGGCGATCGCGGAAGTAAGGCCATATGCGTTTCACTTGCTCGGTGCGTTCCATGTCCAGATCGACCACTAGTGTTTGTTCTTGGTCGGATTCTGCAATTGCCAGAATTTCACCTTGCGGACCGGCAATAAAGCTTTGCCCCCAAAACTGAATGCCAGAATCGCCATCATCAGGTGAAGGCTCGAATCCAGTGCGATTGGCCACTATCACAGGTACTGAGTTAGCAACGGCATGAGCCCGCTGTATGGTCTGCCACGCGCCATGTTGGCGGGCGCGTTCTTCCTCGGAATCGCGCATATCCCAGCCGATCGCAGTTGGATAGAACAACATGTCCGCGCCTTTCATGGCCATCAGTCGAGCTGCTTCTGGATACCATTGATCCCAACACACCAACACACCCAGTTTACCTACACTAGTTTCGATTGGCTCAAAGCCCATATCGCCAGGTGTAAAGTAGAATTTTTCGTAAAATCCAGGGTCATCAGGGATGTGCATTTTACGATATTTACCCACCATGCCTTGTTTTCGGTCAAACACCACGGCGGTGTTGTGATAGAGCCCTGAGCCTCGCTTCTCAAACAGTGAAGTGATCAAGACAATATTGTGTTTGGCGGCCAAGTCTGCAAAGTAGTCGGTTGCCGGTCCTGGGATGGTCTCGGCAAGGTCAAAAGCATCAGTGTCTTCATTCTGACAAAAATACAAGGTGCTGTGCAGCTCTTGCAGCATAACCAGTTCACAGCCCTGCTCGGCTAACTTAGCCACTTGATCGGCGCTTTTTTGCCAGTTTTCTTGCTTGTCGTTGCTTTTCACTGCTTGTTGGACAAGCCCTACCCGTAAGGTCTTAGTGCTCATAAATAGACACTCCTCGTTGTAATTGCTCAACCACTTGGGCCTTCAAGGTCCCTTTGGGTACTTGCATGCTAATACAGTGAATACTACCAAATTGTTGTACCAAAGGCAGGCTGTCTATGGCGACTATTTGAAAATCTGGATAGGCCTGAGCCAGTATCGCTAAAGCGGCAGAGTCTTCAGGCTGCTGGTAGGTTGGGCACAATATCTGTTGATTGTTAATTAGATAATTTGCATAGGAAGCAGGCAAACGTTCACCTTCCTCATTGACGATATGGGGCAGTGGCAACTCAAACACCTTATGCTGTGGAAAGGCACTTTGACAGGCCTGTACTAAGGCCGCTAAACCCTCGAAATGGCCGTCATCAGGACGATTGAAGGCGCTTTGTACAACCAATCCATTGTGCGGCGTAAATCGCACTAAGGTATCGATATGCCCATCGGTATCGTCCCCTTCTAAATGTCCGTCGGAAAAAATCGTCGTTTGGCTTGCGCCTAACATCTGCGCAAAATCCTGTTGGTAGCTTGATAGGGACTTATTACCGTTGCGCTCTGGATTAGATAAACACAGTGCGGTAGACAACAAATGTCCCTTTTGATCAATTTCTAACGCTCCGCCTTCACAAACTAAAGGATAGGTGATCAAAGGCTGTTGGCACAAAGGGGCAAGTACTTTTTGATTAATCTGGTTATCCAAGCTGGCGTTAAATTTGTTTCCCCATCCATTGAAGGTAAATTCAACCGGAACCATCTTTTGCTCATCACGACAGGTTAAAAAAGCATAGTCTCGGCACCAGGTATCGTTATAGTTAGCACTGACTAACATGACATTTTGCCGATCTTTCAGTCGTCGCTGAACCTCATCAATCCGCTCTGCTCTGACCAACAAAATGACGCCGCACTGTTTCGATGTAATGGCGTCAATCAAACTTAAGTAGGTGTTATGCACCTGGGGTAGCCACGGCGCCCAATCGGTTTTCTCATCGGGCCAAGCCAATACGATGGCTTCTTGAGGATACCATTCGGCGAGCAATTGCAAAGCATGTGACATAGTGTGATTCCAAAAAGACTAAGATATGAGCGAGGATGAACTTACGATCAAGCGCAACCATTATAAAAGTATGTGCAGGGTTCGTCTTGTTTTTTCTTGGTCACAACCTTACTACTGTTGCCACTGCCAATTCACACTTAAAAACAAGGAGCGTGGTTCGCCCACAAAATATCGATATTCTCCAAAGCCGATGTCTGCCCGCTCAGCGTAGTCTGTGTCCAATATATTGGTTATATGCGCACTCAGTTCGAGTTGCTGGGATAACGCGAACTTGGCGCGTAAATTAAGTAACTGATGTCCGTCATAACGAGCGCTGTTCTCTGGATCCAGATAGTATTTTCCCTGATATACCCAATCGAGTTCGATGCGATGTCCCGCAGGGCTGAGCCAGGCCAACTGAGAGCTGGCAAGCCAAGGTGGAGCAGTGTCGATTTCATTACCGTCAATAGCTTGATTGGATAAAGGTAAGTCAGAACCGTACTGATGGTTTGCATGACTAACATTCGCAGTCCATTGCCAGTTTGGGTGAATCTGCCACCTTAGTTGCCCCTCTACACCTCGATGAACAATTTCTCCACCACTGATGTTCTGCCTTTGGGTATCTTGGAAAATGACCTCATTTTTTTTCATCTGATAAAAGGCAACATGAGCGGAGACTGACTCCCCGAAAAAGCGATATCCCAGCTCGTAGGATATGGCCGTCTCGGCGTCGAGTTCTGCAATTGTCTGCCCTGATTGAAGTCGAAATAATTCGGTGGCCTGAGGTGCTCGGTAGCCCGACGAGACTTGTCCATACAGATTTTGTGAGTCGTTGAGCTGATATTGCAATCCCATTTGGGATGACCATTGGGCATAACTGACGCTTTGATCTTCAGGGCGAGTAAATCGACATCCTTCGACATTGTCTGCGCAGGCACTGCCATCGATTAGGCGGTTATCATATTGATAGCGAGTTCGATCATAGCGCGTGCCCACCCGAACCAGCCAGTTGTCATTCAAGTGCCATTTCAGAAGGACGAAGGGTGAGTAGACTAGGGCGTTAACTCGATAGTCATAGTGGGTCCCTTGAGGGATAGTGGGTGAAAACGGCTGTGCTTGGGTTTCCACGAGGGCCGCTCGGGTCAAATCAACATCAAAACCACTGAGCAGCTCAATGGACTCAAACGATTGAGTGAATTGTCCTTGCACACCAACACTGACCTGACGATTCAATTCGCTGGATTGCCAAGGTAAAAAATGCTGCAGAAAATCCATCTGTGCCCAGCGAATATAAGGAGTGAGAGACAATTTACCTTGGTCTTCTACGTTCTTTTCAAGTTGACTGTAGAGGCGCACGGACTGACTGTTTCGATAGGCATCCGGATTAGGATTTTGGCGCTTTAGTCGCGCATCCTTGTAGGCTTCAAATCCCTCAACAAAGCCCGCGGTTTGTTGATTTAAGTTAGTCGCAGCCGCGACGGTTTTGACCCGCCAGTCTCGCCAGTTCGTTTGGTAGATCAAATTGATTTTTTGTTGTTCGTAACCGCTGGAATCCTTGTATCCGCCATCATCAGTGGCAACACCATAGAGCATCACAGCGTCTTCGGCGTCTTGGTCGCTCAGCACAAAGCGCAGTCTTTGATAATCGTTGGGGCCCAGTTCCAAGCCTAACTGCTGATCAGTCGAATCAAAGGGACTCGGCGTTAGGACATTGATCACACCATGCACAGCGTTGGAGCCATACAAAACCGATGCTGGACCGTTCAGGACTTCAATACTCGCTGCTTGTTCGGTGTTGATATCAAACAATTGATTGGCATTACAAAAGCCCGGAGCTCGCACCGAAATGCCGTCTTGTGCAATGTAAAAAGCGCCGCAGCCGCCTGCGCCGGTGAGCACCGGCGAACGAATGGCGGTTAAATGTTCCTGACCGTTACCACGACTAATCCAAGCCCCCGGGATGCGAGATAGCGTTTGATTAACGTGTTGTCCGTTGATTTGTGCGACGTCTTGTGCCGTTAATGTGTATAGCGACCGGTCGATGGATTCCAAGGTTTCTGATTGTCGCGTTGCTGTTACGGTAATGGTTTCTATTTCATTTCCATAGGTTGCATGGGAGGCGAGGACAAAAAAGACACTGATAAAAGTCTGGATAAGGGGTCTCAAAAATTAGCCTCATAGGTTCAAGAATTAACAAAAGGGTCCAATACGGGAAAAGAAAAGCAATAGATCGAAATCAAGTTTACATCTTAGTGTTCCCCGTTCGGTAACTGTCCCTTCTAGATCGAATTAAAACCCGCAGTGACACACCGTTTTATAATCTGAACAATAAATCAATCTAATCGAAATATTTGATTAGCGATTTGCTGATTAAAAACTACGCTTTTAAAACACGCAGTAAGTGTCAGGTTTAACGTTACTACCATGATTGGAGAAAGTCATGTCTTTAAAAGGTACTCAAACTGAACAAAACCTCAAAGATGCATTTGCTGGTGAATCCCAAGCAAACCGCCGCTACCTATACTTCGCATCGAAAGCTGATGTTGAAGGGTATAATGATGTTGCCACCGTATTTCGTTCCACCGCAGAGGGTGAGACGGGACATGCCCACGGTCATCTCGAATATCTGGAGGAAACAGGTGACCCTGCCACAGGTTTACCCTTTGGTTCAACGGCAGACAATTTGAAGTCAGCCATCGCCGGGGAAACCCACGAATATACCGATATGTATCCGGGAATGACCAAGACCGCTCGTGAAGAAGGCTTCGACGAAATCGCTGATTGGTTTGAAACATTGGCAAAAGCCGAGCGCAGTCATGCCAACCGTTTCCAAAAAGCATTGGATAACCTCGACAACTAGTCCCTAGGGACAGCCAGTCACACTTTTCGTGACGCAATCCATCGGCTCGAGCGGTCTAGTGTTAGCCGCTCGTGTCGAGCGACTTGAGCCTAGTGCATCGGTGACATCATGAGTTCAGGAAAAATTACCCGCGAAGGCAGTTTAGAAGCACCCACTCGACACCCAATTGATTGGCAAAGCGACGATTACTGGAATAAAGACTCCCTCAACCAAGAACTCGAGCGGGTTTATGACATTTGCCATGGCTGTCGACGTTGTGTCAGTTTGTGTGACGCCTTTCCCACTTTGTTTGATCTCATCGATGAATCAGACACCATGGAGGTCGATGGAGTCGACAAAAAGGATTATCACAAGGTTGTTGAACAGTGTTACTTGTGTGATATGTGTTATATGGCGAAATGCCCCTATGTACCGCCACACGAATGGAACGTGGATTTCCCTCATTTAATGTTGCGAGCCAAAGCTCAGCATTTTCGCGAACATGGCGCTTCCAAGCGCGACAAAATAATCACCAGCACCGACAAGATAGGAAAGCTTGCTAGCATTCCCATCGTTGACGTCACCGTGAATACATTGAACAAAAACGCGGGCTTCCGTTCGCTGCTGGAATCCAGTTTAGGCGTGCACAAAGAAGCACCGGTACCCGAATACCACAGCAACACCCTTCGCAAACGTGTTGCACCAATGATCAAACCCATTGAACCTGTGGCAGCAGGGCGCACAACCGGCAAAGTTGCTCTGTTTGCGACCTGCTATGGTAACTACAATAGTCCTCATCTTGGCGACGACTTTGTTAAAGTATTTCAGCACAACCAAATCCACATCGAACTGGTGACAAGCGAGCAGTGCTGCGGCATGCCAAAACTCGAGCTAGGCGACTTGGATGCCGTGCATCGTGCCAAAAAAGCCAACATTCCAACCCTTTACAAAATGGTGCAGGATGGCTTTGACATTATTGCACCCGTCCCTTCCTGTGTATTGATGTTCAAGCAAGAATTACCTTTGATGTATCCCGATGACGAACAAGTTCAAGTGGTTCGAAACGCCATGTTTGACCCCTTCGAATATCTGATGCTCAGACACAAAGAGGGGTTGCTCAATACCGAGTTTTCTGGCCCGTTGGGGGAAGTGGCCTATCATGTGGCCTGCCATCTTCGGGTTCAGAACATTGGCTTAAAAACACGTGACGTTTTGGCGCTGATCCCCAATACCCAGATTCATCCTCAGGAACGCTGCTCTGGACACGATGGAACCTATGCGGTGAAAAAAGAAACTCGCGACAAGTCCGTGAAAATCGCCCGCCCAGTGGTGAGAAAAATAGACCAACTCAAGCCAGACTACCTAGCCAGCGATTGCCCAATGGCCACCACACATTTGGTCAATTTGTCCGAATCGGTGAGCGAACCCAGTCACCCGATGAGCTTGCTTCGTCAGGCTTATGGACTGTGATGCTTAAAGAGAATAATCATGAACAAATTAAGTAGAGAACAATTGATGTCGTTGGAAGAGTATGCCGAACATCGGCCCGCTTTTCGAAGTGAGGTGATTGCCCACAAAAAGAATAGACAAGTGCTGCTGGGAGACCACCTGCGTTTGTTGTTTGAAGACAGCAAGACCATTCAGTACCAGATACAGGAGATGCTACGAATCGAACGTATTTTTGAACGTCAGGGTATTGAAGAGGAACTGGAGGCTTACAATCCTTTGATCCCCGATGGCAATAATCTCAAAGCAACCATGATGATAGAGTACGACGATCCCAGCGAGCGCAAAGTGCAGTTGGCAAAGCTGATCGGGATTGAAAAAGTCACCTATCTGCAAGTGGAAGGGTTTGAAAAAATCCATCCCATCGCCAACGAAGATCTTGAGCGGGAGACAGATGAAAAAACCTCATCGGTGCATTTTTTGAGATTTGAGTTTAGCCCGGACATGTTGCAAGCCTGGAAGAGCGGTGCCCAAGTGTTTGCTGGGGTTGACCATCCCCACTATGAAATCATTGCACAACAGTTACCTCCCAATGTGCAACACGCTTTGTTTTGCGACTTTGACGTGCAGACAACCCATTAACCGTTCCAACCCCTCACCTTTTGCGCCAACTACCGCCGGGCGCGAAAGGTGAGACCTTCAAAGTCAGTTTTAAGGATTTGCGATCATTTGAGATGACGGCCACCGTCTAGATGCAATGTCCGACCCGTGATGTAAGAACTGTTCAGCAAGTAGTTCATCCCGTCCACCGCCTCTTGCGCACCGGGACAGATTTCCAGTAAGGATTTTTTCAACGCTTTTGCCTTGTATTCTTCGCTGTCATCCTCATTGAACATAAGTAGGGCGGGGGCGATGCTATTGACCTTTACCTGTGGCGCGAATCGGGTTGCAAATGAAAGGGTAAGATTATGTAGCGCTGCTTTACTGGCCGCGTAAGCGAGATGTTTTTTACTGCCCGTGTCTTGCACGTAATCGGTCATATGAATAATGTCTGCGCCTGCTTCGCTTGCCAGCAGGTGAGATTCTAACGCCAAGTTGATCTGATAAGGCGCTTGCACATGGATTTGCATCATCCGCTCCATCAGAACAGCTGGGGCGACGTCTGAACCTTCAGCAGCCCAATCAGAGGCATTGTGGATAATGGCACGCACGCTTGGGCTGGCTTTGCGCACTTGTTGAACAAAATCCTCAATGCCCTGTTGGTTGGCGAAGTCGGCTTGGATCAATTTCGCACCGAGTTGCTGAAGCTGTTCGCAAGACGGCTTTTCTGTGCGGTAGCTGATAATCAGCTCATGGCCTTGATCTAATAAATTCAGGGCCATGGCTAAACCCAAACGCTGGGTTCCGCCGGTAATAATAATGGGATTGTTCACAGACACCTCAGTTTAATCATGACTTGTTGTTTACGTACATGAACAAGCTGCGATCAAATAATTCTTTGACTATTAAACCTTTATGACCATTTTATACGTATAATGGACAAAACCGAACGGAAGTTGAATTATGCTGACAAAACCCCTGGCTAAAGTTCACGAAGCCTTAACGGAGCAAGCACTGAAGGTGCGTAAAGCGCTTCGTGAAAAGGGCTTGGAAACGCCAATGACTGAAACTGGTCTGACGGATCATGAGAAAAGACAACGGATCACTGCTGCAATGCAGGAAATCATGACGACTCTAGGATTGGATTTGACCGACGACAGTCTCCAAGATACCCCAAATCGCATCGCCAAGATGTACGTTGATGAGATATTCAGTGGTCTGGACTATCGTCACTTTCCCAAAATCACGACTATCGAAAATAAGATGCACACCGATGAAATGGTGAAAGTTAGTGACATTAGTCTAACCAGTACCTGCGAACATCACTTTGTGACTATCGACGGTACAGCAACCGTCGCCTACGTGCCAAAAGACACCGTATTAGGTCTGTCTAAGATCAACCGTTTGGTGGATTTCTTCGCTCAGCGTCCGCAAGTGCAAGAGCGTCTGACTCAACAAGTGCTGGTGGCCATTCAAACTCTGGTCGGCACCGAAGATGTGGCAGTTACCATCAATGCGACCCACTACTGTGTTAAAGCCCGTGGTATTCGAGACACTACGTCTTACACCAAAACCAGCGCGTTAGGTGGCTGTTTCAAGCACGACAAATCAATGCGCGGGGAATTTTTCGCAGACTGAATTTGATCCCATCGCTAAACGTGGTAGCGTTGAACTAACCGACTCACTTGCACAGAGGGAGTGTAACTATGGCTCAGTGGCTAGATGCGAGGGTTGTACAACGAACCGATTGGAACGATCACTTATTCAGTTTGCGTTTTCAATGTCCGGGATTTCCCTCTTTCAAAGCCGGTCAGTTCACCAAGATCGGCATTGAAACCGAAGACGGGAAAATCCTGTCCCGTCCCTATTCTTTAGTCAATCCAGAGCACGTAGATTATCTGGAAATTATCGCGGTGCCCGTTGAGCAGGGTAGTTTGTCTCCTCAATTGCATTTGTTACAGGTGGGAGACTCACTCAAAGTGATGACGCCCGCGACGGGCTTCCTGGTGTTAGACGAGGTACCGGATGCACAAACCTTATTTCTCATGGCAACCGGTACGGGGGTTGGTCCGTTTTTATCAATTCTGCAGGGCGACGCCGTGTGGAATCAATACGCCAACATAGTGCTGGTTTATGCTGCTCGCTATGGGCAAGACTTGGCCTACCAGTCGTTGATTGAATCATTACAGACCCAGCATCCACTGCAATTTCATTATGTGCCTATTATTAGTCGCGAAACAAAAGAGGGTTGTTTGCAAGGTCGCATTCCACAGTTGTTAGCTGACCATGCTATTCAGCAACACTGCCAACATCCCATCAGTCCCCATACCTGTCAGGTGATGTTGTGTGGCAATCCACAAATGATCCAAGACACTCATCTGGTGCTGGAAAACCTTGGGCTCAAAAAGCATTTGCGACGTTCGCCGGGACAGATTAGTGTGGAGCGCTATTGGTAGAATTCATGGAGAAATCAAGGATGGCATTGAGTAAATACCTTGTTGCAAAAGGATTCGCTTGTTTAATTGTTGGTCTGAATCTGATATCCATTTCAGGGTGTGCAACGGTTGAATCGGAACCTGTTATCGTTCAATCGACTGAAAAGAACTCATTCCGCTGGCAATCGGAGGGATTTACTCCGGTGCAAGTTCCGGCCGTAGATGACTTAATTACGCTTTCTTCTGAGCAAGCTCAAGCCTTTCTTGACTACTACAATGATCCCATCAGAGCCGATGTGGAAGCTCACGTCAGATTGTTCAATTATTTGGACTCGAGGGTGAGCAATTTTACTTTTAAAGGCAACACCTATAGCGCTCGAGAAGCTCTCGACAAAAAGTCAGGGAATTGCTTGTCTCTGGCGTTAGTCACCCATGCGTTGGCGCAACTTGTCGACATAGAGACCCACTATCGGAAAGTGCATAGTGCGCCTATTTATCGACGCTATGGTGATTTAATGACCTTGTCTTCTCATGTCCAAACTCGTGTGTTCAAGCCAGAGGGGGAGAAGCGTAAAAATGAGATTGTGGTTCTCCGACCTTCGTTGATCATCGATTATTTTCGCGGCCAAAAAGATGAAACCGGCGCAACGATATCAACAGAAGACTTCATTGCCATGTATTACCAAAATCTAGCCAGCGAGGCGTTGATCGAGCACCAGTATGATTACGCATATGCTTTGTTGTCCCAAGCAATGCAGATTTCCCCGCAGAATCCGCAGACGCTCAACTCTCTAGCGGTGCTATACACCCGCACTGGCAAAGAGAGCAAGGCCGAGCAGATTTACTCATTCGCTCTAGAGAATACCTCGGGCGATCTCAACCTGTTGAGTAATTTTGTGCAAATGCTCAAACGGCAACAACGCTGGGATGAAGCAGAGCAATTTGAACAACGGGCTGGCAGCATCGATGACGACAACCCCTATCGTTGGTTAGACAAGGCCGAATCCGATTTGCAAGATGGTCACTTGCTGCGAGCCAGAAAATATTTCGAAAAAGCTCTGGAAAAAGCGCCCTATCTTCATGAAGCTCAGTTTGGTTTGGCAAAAAGCTATTACCTAAACGGCGAGCCAACTAAGGCCAAAATTCATCTTGAACAAGCCCTTGAACTGGCAGTAAAAGAAAAAGAAAGCTTTCTTTACCACGCTAAATTAGCTGTGTTGAGCTCGACGTCTTTGAACGAACTTTGAGTGGTTTTCGACTCTACTCAGTCAGGATTTATTCTGCAGAGACGCCGCCACTAAGGTGAGCGCTTCGTCTTTGCTAAAACCTTGCTTGATAAGAGCTTGATAGAGCGCGCGAATATACTTGGCTTGTGCTTCCACAATCTGCGGATCATTCATCACAGCCAAGTTTGACTTCATTTCTTCTGATAGTTGTCGGCTGAGACTATCGTAGACAAAATCTTGTTCGGTAACACCGCTACTGTATGTGCTGACGATGACCAAACTCATCAGAAGGGGGCGAATATATAGCCTCATGATGGGCTCCTAGTTGAGTTGCTTGCGCAACAATTTGCCATTTCTTTCTATTACATCGACCAACGGAATAAATCCTGCGGGAGTGGATAAATTGACGAAGCCATTGGCCCCTTCTACCAAAATGTCGCCGTAATCGCTGGAGCGGCTAGGCACGGGGTTGAAGGCGACAGTCATATTGTCGACATTGACCCATGCAGTGGGTCCGCCGGTTGCGGCAAAGGCAATATCTAGTTCGGAATGCTTGACCTGAGTGGCAAAATCATAATGTTCGAGATGGCCGTAGACCAACTGTACTAAGGCTCGCTCGTTGTCTACTCGGGTCATCGCCTGTTGCAGTTTCGATAATGCGTGAAACACATAAATCATGACTACCTCAACGGTTGTTCTGACTGTTTGAACACTCGGATGTGACGAATCGATTGTTAACCTACCAACTCAAGAAACTTTGGCTTGAGCTAAGGCTAAATCGTCAACGATCACATTGTGATCACCATTCAAACCTTTGGCAACGATTATCTCAAATTTCCGCAAGCATCGGTTACATTCTACTGATTGGGGCTGCGATGCAGGAAGGCAATCCAACCGTGATTGGTTGGCATACTTGCAGTGGGGGCACAAAAAATCCATTTTAGTGTTGCTGTCCATGAAAACTCCTTTTCAAACCGCTGCTATTTTGCGCGATTTTGAGAAGCTTGCAACCTTTGTCTTATAAAATTGACAAAATAAGTCAAAAATATTTACCGCGCCCAATGATCTGAAGGGGCTTATAACCTGCATTCGTGGGGGTAATGGCGCTGGGCATCCGCAATTTTAATGTAGCTTAAGTTTACTTCCTACTATGTTTCCAATTTTTCGCGACAACAGCACTAAGGTTCCTTTTAGCCAACCGTGCACTGCAAACAGATGCATATTGTAGAGTGAAATATAAACCAACCTCGCCAAGTGGCCTTCAATAAACATACTGCTGTTGACCAATGAACCCATCAAGCTGCCGACGGTGCTATATTTACTCAGGTGAACCAAAGACCCGTAATCAACATAGCGATAAGCTTTAAGGCGATTTCCATGGCGTAGTCTAAAAATGTTCTGGGCGCAGGTGCTGGCCATTTGATGGGCTGACTGAGCGCGGGGCGGTACCCATGAACCGTCTTCTTGTTTGAATCCGCAGCTGTCACCGATCACAAAAATATGCTCATCAACGGTACTTTGAAGGGTATCTTTGACCAAAATCTGTTGGGCTTTGTTTAGCTCGAACGTGTCCAGTTCAAGTAACACATTGGGTGCTTTTACCCCCGCGGCCCAAACCATCAAATCGGCCTCGATCAGCTCCTTTTCACTGGTAATAAAACCGTTTTTTTGAGCGCTGGCCACGCGAGTGCCTTCAATGACATTCACGCCAAGCTTATTCAGTGCCCTACGAGCCGAATCGGCGATACGTTGGGGTAGGGCTGGCAAAATACGCTCGCCGGCTTCAATAATGGAAATCGATAGTCGCTTAGCTGACATGGAAGGCATACCGTAAGAACGGGCTAAGTTTGCCACGTGGTGTAGTTCTGCGGCTAATTCTGTGCCCGTTGCTCCACCGCCAACAATGGCTATCTTCAAGCTGGCTTGAACATCTTCTGACTGGTTTATGCGCAAAAGTTGATTGAGCAATGCTTTATGGAATCGTTCCGCTTGCTTCAATGAGTCGAGAAAAAAGGCATGTTGGCGAACGCCGGGCGTATTAAAGTCGTTGCTGACGCTGCCAATGGCCACCACCAAAATGTCGTATTCCAGAGTGCGGCGGGGTAGTAATTCGTTGCCCTCGTCGTCTAGTAACGGATCCAAAAATACCTGTTTGTTTTGGCGGTCCAAGCCAGCAAAGTTGCCAAGGTGAAAGTGGTATCCAAATCGCGCTGCGTGAATGGGGTAGTCTACGCCATCTGAAGCTTTGTCTATCACCCCCGCGGCCACTTCATGGAGCAGTGGTTTCCACACATGGGTGCGGCTACGGTCTACCAAGGTGATCTGTGCAAGCCCCTTGCGACCCAGTTTCCGACTCAGGCGGCTGACCAATTCTAAACCACCGGCTCCACCGCCCAGTACCACAATTTTTTGCATATCTGCTCCCAGCTTGATTGGCGTGGGGTGATTTCTTTGGGGTAAAGTCACCACCCAGTATCACCATCTGAAAGCGTTTTTTAATACTCGAAGTGAGAGCAAATAGGGTGCAAACAGATTCTCGGTGACTGTTAGATCATGCTACATGTCACCGAGACAGTCCACCGCTATCGTTGCATTGCTTACCTAGGGTTTAGGTTGCAACCACAATGTTTGGTATGGTGTCAGCATCAAGTTGTATCCAGCCCTATCCACTTCACTCTCAGTGAGCAAATCCCAATTGTGAGCGATCCCGCCAAAGTCGAGTATCTGAGCATCAATATGTTGACTATGCTCACTGAAATTCGCTAAACAGAGTAGGCTGTTACCCTCACCATCGGTGCGAATGTAGGCGAAAACATGATCATTAGGATTCGACAGAATCTGCGTTTGTGCCTGACCAAATATGGCATGTTGCTGACGTATCTGGATCATTCTGTGCAGACCTTGCGCAATCGCATACTGGGGCGTCGCTCGGTCTTTGGCTCGCGCTATGTCGTCATGGGTCACCGGAATACGATTGACCCAGCGTGCATCGTGTTGTTTATCCGCTTGCTGCTCATAGCCATAGTCATTCAGTAGTCCCAATTCATCGCCAGAGTACAACAGTGGGATGCCACCGATACTCAGGATAATGCCGTGAACCAACAATATGCGACCTATGGCATGCTGCAATAACTGTCCATCTTGTCTTTCGATGGCTTGCTCCAAACCCGCCAAAGAGGCTAATGAGCCACAGACCCGACAGTCACCTGTACTTGGGTTTTCTCCAAAGGCCACGCCCGTGGCAAAAGAGCCCTCAAAGCGTCCAGTGTAAAACTGATTAAGAAAATGACGATGGTCATTGCCGTTGATGCCCAGCTGCGCCGCCACATCATCATCAAATGTCCAGCCAATATCGTCATGGCAGCGTATGTAGTTGACCCAAGCGCAATCCCCAGAGATGGCAAAGCTTTTACGCATCGACTCTGTTAATAATCGGGTTTTACGCGTCGCAAGACTGTTCCAGATGAGCGCCATCAACAAAGGGTTATAGGAAAGCTGACATTCTTGCTTATCAATGTATTTAAGCACTTCGTCTGGATGCACAATGGCTTCGGACTTGAACACCACCGACGGCGCAGAGATTTGCAAACAGGCATTGAAAGCTTGAATCAAACGATGGGCTTTTGGTTGATTTTCACAACTGGTCCCCATGTCTTTCCAGATAAACGCCAAAGCATCCAACCGCAGCGCTTCACAGCCCAGATTCGCGAGAAACAACATTTCATCGGTAATGGCATTGAACACCGCCGGATTGGAATAATTTAAATCCCATTGGAAATTATTGAACGTCGTCCAAACCCACTTCTGCGACGATTCGTTCCAACTAAAATTGCCTCGACGTACTTGTGGGAAAATTTCCCGCAAATTTTGCTCATATTGGTCAGGCACCGTCTTATCATCAAACATATAGTAAAATTCTTGATATACCGGGTTGCCTTTTTGCGCCGCGATGGCCCAGCGATGTTCATCGGAGGTGTGATTAAATACAAAATCCAGCACCAAACTGATGTCATTTTTAGCCAAAGCTTTGGCGAGGGCTTGCAAGTCTTCTATGTCGCCAAGAGTCGGATTCACCTTGCGATAATCTGATACGGCATAGCCACCATCACTGTCACCTTCAGGGCAATCGTAGAGAGGCATAAGATGCAGGTAAGTAATGCCAAGGGATTTGAGGTAAGGAATTCGGTTGATCAATCCCTTTAAGTCTCCGGCAAACAGGTCTACATAGACCGCCATACCCAACATATTTTCTTGTTGGTACCAATGGGGATCATCCAAACGCTTTTTATCGTGAGTTTTCAACGGGCGGCTTCGCTGCGCGAATCCTTCCAGTAGAACGCCAACCAGTTGCTGCAACTGATAGAACATGTCATACCGATGACCGTAGATCTCGTAGTAAAGGTGAAATAATCGCTCGAAATGCTGTTCAAGACGAGCAATAAACAGCTTTTTGTCGGACTGAGACAGTTTCGACAAATCCATGCCTGAGAGGATCCTTTGCAAAGAGCGCTGACATTCGAATTCGAGGTTCATAGTATCCACCAAAGAAAAGTGTAGCCGTATTCGATCCTACAAAACGAGTCGATAGTTTCCTACTCGAAATACAGTGCCTAAGATGAATGCGGGTAACAAAGTATTTACACAAATGAAATTGTTTGATAACTTTATCTTAAACGATTAAGTGAGTAATTCAAAGATTATTTTTCATTTCGAAAAATTTGCTTTCTCACTGAGGCTGAAACTTACCGTTAACGCCCAATCAAGGTGTTAACGACTCATCAGGAATCACTATGAATCCACAATCTCAGGTTACCAATCACACCCTAATTCGGTGGCTAACTTACTTAATGTTTATGATGTTTGCGATGACCTCCGATTCGGTCGGTGAAATCATCAAGGAAGTGAAACGGGTATTTGAAGTCACCAACGCTCAAGCCAGTTTGATGCATTCCTTATTCATGGTGGGGATTGCGTTTTCAGGCCTGTTTCTTGGCTTTCTAGCAGACAAGTTTGGCCGCAAGAAAACCATCATTATGGGGTTGGCCATGTTTGCAGCCTCGTGCTATTTGTTTTTGGTGGGCGAAACCTTCGAATTCATCCTCGGTTTGATCACTCTGTCAGGTTTGGCGGTAGGAGTATTTAAAACTGCGGCACTGGCATTGATTGGTGATATTTCTCGTTCGACTAAAGAGCACACTGGCACTATGAACGGAGCAGAAGCCTTTTTCGGGGTAGGGGCCATCATTGGCCCACTCATCGTTGCGTGGCTCATCCGAGAAGGAGTCGATTGGAAGTACTTGTATGTGTTGGCGGGCGTACTCTGTACTATTTTGATTGTGATGGCATGGCGCGCTGACTATCCGGATCACACCAAAGGAGCCGAACCGAAAGAACCCATTAATGTGATGCGCAGTTTGAAACTACTGGGTGACCCCTATGCCATGGGGTTCAGTATTGGCGCATTTCTTTATGTGGCGGCGGAAAGCGCCATCTATGTTTGGATGCCCAGCTATTTGGTGTGTGACGCCACCAACCTCGAACAAACCTTTGCCTGTTACCAAAATGAATTCGATATGACGTTGGCGATGTATGCGGTTTCGATATTCTTCTCCCTGCGCGCACTTGGTCGATTTGTGGGAATATGGATGATGCAGCATTTTAATTGGGCGTTGGTTTTATTGCTGTTTAGCTTTGCCATCATGGTCTGTTTTGTCGGTGGATTAGTGGGTGGCAAGCAGTGGGCATTGTACCTTTTCCCAGCGACCGGCATTTTTATGTCAGTCATTTACCCCACCTTTAACTCCAAAGGGATCAGTTGTTTTCCCAAACATGAACACAGCACAGTGGCAGGTGTCATTTTATTCTTCACTGCAGCGGGTGCTGCTGCCGGACCATTGATTATGGGCATCGTGAGTGACGCTTACGGCGGCGATGCGAAGTATGGCTTTATGGTGGCAACGGGCTTTACCGCGTTGTTGTTTGTGGGTTTGCTCTATAATTATTTACGCAATCCAACACAAGCGCGATTGGCTGAAGTTGAGCGCACTGAATACGGTACGGTATAAGTTTTTTTAGGAATTTGATGTTATGAGCACTTCACCTACTTTGTCCCAAACTTGTTATGCTGCTGTAGAAGGTGGAGGAACCAAGTTCAATTGTGCCCTTTTTGATCAAGACCAGCAGATATTGGCTCAAACCCGTGTACCCACTACGACCCCCCAAACGACCTTGGATGAAGTAGTGCGCTTTTTTCAGTCCCAAAGGGCGCAAGGCTTTCATTTTCACTCCCTGGGTCTTGCGTGCTTTGGTCCGCTGGATTTACACCCTGATTCAGCACATTATGGCTGCGTGACGGAAACGCCCAAACCTCACTGGTCAAATTACCCCATTGTTAAACATTTAGCGGATGCTCTTGATGTCGGAGTAAAAGTCGACACCGACGTTAACGGAGCCGCATTGGCTGAATCCAGATGGGGAGCATCCAAAGACTCACAGGTCAGTGTTTACGTGACTATAGGAACCGGAGTCGGAGGCGGAGTAGTGATCCACGGAAAACCGCTACATGGCCTTATTCACCCCGAAATTGGCCATATGCTGATCCCAGCACCACAAGGAATTGAGGGCGTTTGCCCGTTCCATGGGAATTGCGTAGAAGGGTTGGCCTCAGGTACGGCGATGGGGAAAATTTGGCGTCAGCCTGCGGAAACGCTGGGCGACGATCATCGTGCTTGGGATGTGCAAGCTCAAGTTATTGCCTCACTGTGTCATAACTTGCTGGTGTCATTCAGTCCCGAAAAAATCGTTCTCGGTGGCGGCGTGATGAATAAGCCAGGGTTGCTGGACAAGATCATTGCCTACACCGAAGCGTCTTTAAAAGGCTATTTGGTGATGCCTCAGAAACAATCTCTGCAAAGGATTCTGGTGTTGCCCGGATTAGGGCAACACTCGGGATTGATGGGAGCCTATGCACTGGCGCGCGATTTGGATTGAGCCACTCATTTGAGGGTGGCTTCAAGCCAAGCCAATACTTCAGAAACCAACTGATTTTTATGACGGCGCAAACTATGCCCGTCATCCGGATAGATGACCAACTTGTGAGCACGGTTTTGTTGCGCTAATGCAGTGGCCAATATTCGTGATTGTTCTACGTTGACCCGCTCATCTTGATCGCCATGAACCAGCAAGATTGGCACCTTAGGCAACGCATCAATCCAGTGGATCACGGAACGCTGTTGTAGCGCGGATTCTCGGTTCTGCGCAAAATCGGGCACTCGCTTTTGGTAAACATTTTCCATCTCAGGTCGCCATTCGAGGGCTTGTTTCACATCGGCATTGCCCGCTATGGCGACGATGGTTTTTATCTTTGGCATTTGTCGCGCAGCCAAATAAGCCTGCATTGCCCCACGACTCCAACCCATCAACACCACGTTGTCGGCATCGGCATTGGGGATCTGCTCAAGCAACGTAAGCAGTTGCACAACATCGTTGACATCAGCACCACCAAATTCGTCTTGGCCGTTGTTGTCTATGTGCTTGGATGAGCCACGATATTGGCTGCCCACTACCACATAGCCCGCTGCGGCAATATCGGCAACTAAGCCCATCTTTTTGGGGAAAATAACGTATCCATAGGGTCCATTGCCGCCGCGGTTAAAGATCACTACAGGCAATTTGCCCTGAGCGTTTTTCGGCTTGATATAATAACCTTCAACGTCAAATCCGTCCGACTGATAGGTAAAGTCTACACACTCAACTTGTTGTTGACGTTTTTCGTATTTGGATTTTGGAAATGCCTTTGTGAACGCCTGTTCGTTAAAGTTTTTCTTTTGGGCTTTGAGTGTATCGAGCCAAGATTCATAACTGGCAAACACACCGCGAAAACAGGTTTTGGGTTGTTGGATTGATGGGGTTGGGTTCTCGCTGTCGGTTTGCGTTGCCATGCTCAGCGAGCTAAAACAGGTTATAAGCACAAGGTAAAAAACACGATAATCCATAATCAAAGAGTCCTTATCAGATGTGGCCGAAAAATTAGCAGCGATAAAGAGGTAAGTCAAAAAAAGTATCCGGAAGTGAGTCGCTTGGACACACTTCCGGTAGGGTCAATTGCTGCGAGGCTATTGTTCTAACACTTTTTCCAGCACACCTTCGCTAGGTAAAGGAAAAACATGGGTTTGAGATTGGCCTTGCATGTTTTCCACAGTGACGCGGATGGGTTGTTGGTTGGCCGCTTCAAACCGTGAGGAACTCACTATGGCGCTGTAAGGCGGAGTCATATCAGTGGCAACCACTTGGTACTGTCCATTACTGTCCATAAGCTCGGTGCGTACCTTTAACATCGGCAATAACTGCTGCTGTGCAGACAAGTTGTAATCGATTCTCACCCGGTCTTGCACATTTTCTATACCCGCCAATTCAGCGTCCAATTGGACGGTGTTGGGTAAGGTTTCGTTGGCTTTCAGTAAGACATATCCCAATGGTGGTACGGTCACTTCCAGTTTGCCTTTGGCTACCACAAATTTGCCTTCACCATAGACAAGTTGATAATCGCCAGCACTGGCATCCACCGTCACCACCTGCTCCTGACGGTCTCGGTTAAACACAGCGAAGTATTCTACTTGCTCGTCCGAGTCGACTCTGGAGGTGGCAAACACGCCGCGCCGCTCGTCGAAATATCGATTGAAAGTCACGCCATATCGCAGTGCTTTGTGCTGCATTCGCAGCTCGGCCAACTGACTTAATTCAATATACAGAGGATGGTTTTGGTCAAAGTTGTCCTGCGCCGTTGTGGCGTCTGTGCCCAATAGATTATTGTCGTTATAGTCAGCCACTTTCGACGGGAACATGTCTTCCCTTGAGTCAATGTCACCGCCATCTCCGGTAAAGCCTTGTTCGTCACCGTAATAGATGACCGGAATACCACGAGAAAGGTACATGAAGGCATGCGACAACTTGCTCAATTGCAACTTTTCTTGCTCGGACGCATCAGCGTTACTCTGCTGGATAAAAAAGCCGGCACGTCCCATATCGTGGTTGCCAAGGAAATTCATCAACAGGTCCGCCTGACTGTCGGCGTCTGAATACAAATCATCTGCTTCAAACAGTTGTTTGATTTTCACCGTTGAGCCTTGGCGATAAAACACATCAGCCGCCGCCTGTTGAAAGCCAAAGTCGAGCACCGAGGGCATATTACCTTCGGTGGTATAGCTACTAAGCTCTACTGGGTCAGCACTGTAGACTTCGCCAAAAATATGGAAATTGGGAATGCCCAAGTCTCGGGCATGCTCCATAATGGCGGGACTAAACTGAGACCAAAATGGCATGTGAACATGTTTTACCGTATCCACTCTAAAACCATCAGGCTTGAATTCAGAGATAATGTTTTTGTAGATGTCGATCATGCCATTGATCACATCCGGATGCAGGGTGTTCAAATCGTCCAAGCCGACAAAGTCGCCATTAATGGCGCTTTCGCCCTCCCAAAAACTGTCCCCCTGATTATGGTAATACTTAGGATCATTCAACCATGCCGGGGTTTTTAAATTTTCCTCACCAGGCAAGATAAACGGCGTATACACATCGCCCGTAGCCAGTTGTTCAGTAGATTTGTAGGCACAGCCCGAATTTCCCTTAGTGGTGCCATCGGGGTTGTGGCACTCTTTGTACTTGATAACATCCGCAGTGTGGTTGGTGATGATATCGAAGAAAATCTTGATCCCTTTCGCATGTGCCGCATCGATCAGCTGTTTTAGATTCTCATTGCTACCAAAGTGTGGGTCGATTTGGGTGAAATCGAGGATCCAGTAACCATGGTGAGCGTAGCCATCTTGTTGAATGGCCTTGTTGCGCAAAATCGGCGTCATCCAGATAGCACTGACCCCTAATGATTTTAAATAGTCGAGCTTCTGTTCGATGCCTTGTAAGTCGCCGCCGTGGAAGCCCCATTTACTGTCAATTACAAAGCCGCCTTGGGATGCTGGGATACTCTCTGAGCCGTTATCATTATCGGGGTTACCGTTGTAAAAACGGTCCGGCATCACAAAATAAAATACATCATCCCGTACATCCCGATTTAAGTAATCGTTGTAGATTTCTGGAAACTCTATGGGTTGATAGGTGCTCTTCGCTTCAGTTTGCTCAGAGCTGGGTTGTTGGCTGCAACCCATTAACGCAAAAGTGACCGTGGCCAGAGCCAGTCCAGTTTTCATTGATTTAATCATATTGGTTTCTCGTTAAGGCAATTCTTGTCCACGGGCTGTCACGTAAAGTGAATACCAATGTCCACGGCTCAATTCGATGTCATTGACTTTGGCACAAGCGGCGATTCTATCGATATCTGTAGTACCGATGACCGGTTGAATTGATGCTGGATGACGGCGTAAAAATCCCAGAATGATGGCTTCGGCACTGGTTTGATATTCTGCCGCCAGTTGAGCGACACGCTGGGCAGTTTGCTGTACCACCTGCGTCTGTCCGTCAAGTGAACGACCACTTAACCACCCCTGGCATAAGCTGCCCCAGGATTGCACTTGTACATTATTGGTGCGGCAATATTCGATGCTGCCTGAGCCAAAATTCACATTTACGCCCAAATCGTGATTGGCCAAAACAATGTCATCGAGCCAATCAAGTTTGAGCAAATGCAATTCCAATTGATTGGCCACCAAGGGCATATCTAGGGAACTTCGCAGGAACTGCATTTGTTGGGCATTCATATTTGAAACGCCAAAATGGGCGACTTTTCCGCTTTGTTTGAGGCGCGAAAAAGCCTCTGCGACTTCTTCTGGTTCCATTAAAGGATCGGGACGGTGCAACAATAAAATATCCAGATGATCTGTATGCAATCGTTGCAAGCTTTGTTCTACTGACGTTTCGATGTGTTTTGCGGAAAAATCGAAACGTTTAGGGCCCTTGTCATCCTCGAACACAATCCCACATTTCGATTGCAATAGGATTTGGTCACGCAAGTCGGGACGAGATTTTAGAACCTCGCCAAACACTTGTTCCGCCTTGCCCATAGTGTAGATGTCAGCGTGGTCGAAAAAATTGATGCCGTTGGACAATGCGGCATCGACTACCCGATGGGCCTGTTCCACATGTTCCCCTTGAAATGGAGCATTGCCCCAACTGCCGCCTAATCCCATACATCCGTATGCCAGTGTACTTGCTTGGGGGAAATATTCCGTAATTGGACAAGGTTTACTCATAGGTACTCATCAACTGTAAAAATGTTAACAACAGTTTAATGAGTTTGGCGATGAATTACACTGAATACGTATGCGAAGCACACAAGATGGCACAGGACCAAGACTTTTGACCTTGGCCTTGTTGACCGGTTAGGCAACTGGCTTTTTTGAAAGTCGGATTTTAGTCATTCGGCTATCAATCTAATAAAACCCACTACCTATTACGAGCAGACGGTAACTCAATTTAATTTTCGACCAATTGGACATTATCCAGAATAAATTCAAACTCGCCGTGTTCAGGCCCGGCAATAAAGGCAAATCCAGAAAACAGCTTTGTGTTAAAACCTCGAAAATCACTCAGAGATATCGTGATCCTCTGCCATTGCTCACTCACTTTGAAATACTGACTTGGGGGGACTCCTGATGCATCAGCACTGAAAGACAGGACTCTGTACGTTCCCGATGTACCTTTTATGTCAAACATCAATTTTGAATACTTGGAGATGTCTAGACCATTGATTGGTGCCACAAAATCACCCAGCGCAGCGCCCGCCCAAGGAAAAGGAAATCCTGGGTTAACCTTGGCATTTACTCCTAACGCCCCTTTCGAATCGTTCGCGCCTCCTCGGATGAAGGTGATAGTCGCAGAAGACTTGCCGTTGGCGACTGTATCGTCTGAAAGACTCCATTTGAAATCATCAATTTCAGTGAGTCGATTCGGATCTTCAAAGTCACCCAAAATGGGAGTTGGAATCGATGGACCTACTTTGCTACTGCTTGCCAATCTGCGTTCAATCGAAAAGCCGTTTTTGAAGACCATTTGAATTGCCAGAAGATCGCGAAGGTCTTGGCTCGGGTCGCCTGATACTAAGACTAAATCAGCTCTGTTTCCCACACGCAACTGACCGCGCTCTGGCAAGTTAAAATACTTGGCCGGCATACTGGTCGCGGCAGCCATCGCTTGCGCAGGGGTTAATCCTGATTCCACTAATAGAAACATTTCGTGGTAGGCACTTATACCATAGGCTGTGCCTGAGTTGGGTGCATCAGAACCCGCAAGGATAGGTACACCCGCATCGAAGAATCGCTTTACGTTACTCTTGGCTATGGCGAGGTCGAAGCCAGGAATGTTGTATCCGAAACTGGCTTTTAGAGTGGAGATCTGTTGTGCAGATAAGTAGCTTTCCACCTGCGGATCTATTGCAAGTTGAGCCGCTTGTTGTGAGCCATCAACAGAAGCAATGACCGCAAGGGTAGGAATAATAATGACCTGTCTTTGTTTCGCCAATTCCAGCAATTCGTCGCTTACTTGGGCATCCGCAAAGATATGTACTAAGCCGTCTATGCCTTGCTCTATCATATCCTTTGCTGCGTCATGTGTGGAAATATGTGCATACACCCGTAAGCCTTGAGATTGCGCCACTTTGATCACCTCAGAGGCTGTAGCTTTATCAAGGCTGGGTATTCTCTGTTGGTGTGGCATATACACCAATTTTATGTAGTCAACTCCGGCCTGTTTTCTGCTGGAAACCCAAGACTCAATTTCGGTGATGCTATCAATTGTGTCGATGGCGAAGCCATACTGGGTGCCATGCCCTCCTTTCACTGTGGCCAGTGTTCCTGAGCTGAATAGATCCGCCTCATCCGTTCTGCTAAGTTGTTCTCTTGCCGCTCTCGTGGCTTTCAAAGTGTTTTCGCTTGTAAACATATCAAGATGCGTGGTGACGCCAAATCTCAAAGCATCCGCTAGTCCGTTTCCATAGCTGTGGGTGTGAGCATCAATTAAACCTGGAAATGCAGTTAGGCCCTTGCCATCAATTACATGTTCATTGGGCTTAGGCGCAATGTTCAATTCAATACGTGTAATCAAACCGTCCTCAACACGAATGCTGTGGGTGTCAAGAAACTGATTGCCGTCAAATAGTTTGACGTCAGTTATCAAAAAGCTATTGGTGGTGGGGGCCAAATTAGCTTCTGATGAGTTTGAAGATTCTAACTTTCCTGTTGAAGGAGCTTGCGTGGGAAGCATCACAACCAACAGTGCCAGCCCAATTATCACTGCAGCAGCGGTAGTAGCAAATATGTAGCGGATCATCTAATTACTCCGTAGTAACTAATTTCTTGGGTGCATAACTTCAAATATTCAGCGGTCAGGGATTCGAGACTAGCGACTGCGTTGCTTGGTCCAAGCCCATAATGTCGCGCCGAATAAAACTAGCGTCATGATGAAAATAACGCTCAAATGGTAGGCGACATCACGATCACCCACCGTACCAGCAGCGGCTAGTGCTAATTCACTCAGATGAAAGGTTGGCAAAAAGTGTGCAAAAGTTTGCATACTTTGTGGAAAAACCATGATTGGTATCCACAATCCACCGAGGGCGGAAAAGGCTAAGAAAAATAGGTTGGAAACAGCGACTGCTGCATTTCCATTGCATAAAAAACCAATACATAAACCCAATAAAATGAATGGGAATGTTGCCAATATATGGGTAAGCAATAATAGACCCCAAGTCGCAGTCGGCATTGCCACTCCAGCTGCAAACCCTGCAACTGCGTAGATTATTGCAACCGAAATACTGGCAAACAGCAAGGTACTGCATATTTTGGCACTGATGTAGCTAAAACCACGGCTTGGTGCCGCTCGCTTTAAATCTAACCACCCTCGGTCTCGCTCGTTGGCAACACTGACACCAAATCCAAAGATCGCTGGGCCCATAACGGCAAATACACCATAAGTAGCCAAAAGGTACCCTGCAGTTTTGTTGCTTGCCGGGATCACAATCGCGAACAAAGCATAGAATGCGACCGGCATTCCCAGTGTGGGAATGATGAATTCGGGGGCGCGAAATGCTTTCAATAACTCAGCACCTGTTTCGAGTGAGAAAGATCGAATGATGTGATTCATGCTGCCACCTCAGTTTCGCCAATTTGACTAAAGATATCTTCCAACTTGGGCTGGCCTACCGATAGATCAGACAGTTCTGGGTCCAGACTGAGCAAATGCACTAAGGTTCGATTGACATCAGTACTGCGAATTTCACTGAACCGTCCTGACATACTCAGATGGCTGATGCTCGGTATTGACAGCAATTGTTCGCGAGTCAATGTAGTCTGACATCGAATGACCGAGCCACTCGCCTGTTCGTGAATTTCAGTTGGAGTCGCATTTGCCACTATTTTGCCGGCCTTCATTACCATTATCCGATCAGCCAGATTATCAGCCTCTTCAAGGTAGTGGGTGGTGAGCACAATAGTCTTCCCCTTCTTTGCGAACTCTCGGATAACCGTCCAAAGATTGCGCCGTGCCTCAATATCCAGCCCAGTGGTTGGTTCATCGAGAAAAATAAGCTGAGGATTGCCAACAATAGCCAAAGCAAATTGAGCTCGTCGTTTTTGTCCGCCAGAAAGCTTTTTATATCGTTTTTCGGCAAAATCGGATAGCTCACACATTTCGATGGTTTCATTGACTGACAAAGGGGTTGGGTAATAGCTTGCAAATAGTTGGATTTGCTCTTTTATGGTAAGAGAATCGGGGAGATCAGAATCTTGCAATATGACGCCAGTTTGCTGTTTAGCAAGTAGTGAGCCTGGCTTTAGTCCCATCGTCAGCAATTCACCTGAAGATACCGATTCAAGTCCTAGTGCACACTTTATTAACGATGTCTTTCCAGCGCCATTCTGACCTAAAATGGCGTAAACACCCGCATCACTTATATTTAGGTCTACCCCTTTTATGGCTTGCACGTTGCCATAAGACTTCTTAAGCCCCTTAGCAAACAATCTTGAAGTGCTTTTATCCATGTGTTTATCCTTTTAAAACCCAAGATGCCAGAATCAGTAATCAATGATTGTCGCAACTCAAAAGGATAACAAGTGACAAAAGTCACTATTTAGTGTCGACTCTTAATAATTGAGGAGTAAAACAGGTCCTGCGGGGCACAGTTTGAGTCGTATTAACCCCAGCGCAGAAAAGCGCCAAGGCTGAAGCCTTGGCGTCAATGGCTTAGTAGTATTCGAGATCCCTTACTTTGCCCCAAAATACGCGGTAGGTGAAAATCGTGTACAGCAATATAGTGGGTACAACAACGATTGCTCCATACAAGATAAAGCGTAATGACTCGGGTGCACTGGCAGCTTGCCAAATGGTTAACTGACCAGGCACCACATAAGGATAAAAACTTAAGGCTAATCCACTGAAACTGCACAGGAAGATGAGACAGCAAAGCACAAAGGGCAGCCAACAGCCAGCATCATCCACCAATGGTAACCGTTTTAACACCACGTATCCGACTGCGAAAAAACTGAAACATAATACTGGAATAAGGGCAAACAAGTACGCCCAAGGCAACTGTGTCCATCGAGCGAACACAAACTGGTTGATAAGAGGGTTGGTTAAGCTCACTGCCAAGATGCCGACAACACTGACCCATCCGGCTTTTTTCGCCCAATTGATTGCCCGAAGCTGCAATTCGCCCTCGGTTTTCATAATCAACCAGCATGCCCCAATTAAGGCATAGGCCATCGTCACACCAAAAGCACTTAACATAGCAAAACCAAAGGCCAGCCAACTGGTTTCAAAGCCCATCACAAACATGCCCAACATATAGCCTTGGGCGGCAGTGGCTATCAGTGAGCCCGCTTTAAAGCGTCGGTCCCAACGATCTTTTTTATGTTGGATCACTTTAGCGCGAAAATCGAAAGACACGCCCCGCAATATCAAGCCGACCAGCAGTACGGCCGCAGGTAGGTAAAGCGCTTTGAGAATAATGTTATGGGCGCTAGGAAAAGCAATCAGCAACAAGCCAACCGCCAAAACTAACCAGGTTTCATTGGCATCCCAGAAAGGCCCGATGGACGCTATCATCTTGTCTCGCTGAGCTTCGTTGTCCATGGGCAACAACAAACCCACACCCAGATCATAGCCATCAAGGATGGCGTAAATCACCACGGCTAGAGCCATCAGACCGGCGAAGATGCCCGGTAACATTGCGTCGCTAATCATGCTTTACCCTCCGCAGGTTGGTGCTGGTCTAGGTTCAAATCAGGTGTACTGTTGGCAAAGCTGTATTCCTCTACCTGCACCGACTTGTCCGCCATGTAAAACAAGGTCCTGATGTAGGCAACCAGCAGAGCCACATACAAGGTGAGGTAAAGTGCCAAGCTGATGATCACATTACCTGGCGCAATGTCAGTAACTGCATCGGCTGTGGTTAACACCCCTGTCACCAAATAGGGCTGTCGGCCAATTTCCGTTACATACCAACCGGCCAAGGTCGCGACCCAGCCAGAAAAAGTCATCGTTATCAGCAGTTTAAGCTGCCATGGACTGAGGGTTTTGTTGCGCCATAGTTGTACGGCAAAGACCCAACTGACTAACAGCATCAGCATACCCAGCCCCACCATGATGCGGAATCCAAAGAATACCGGTTTAACTGGTGGATGATGTTCAAAACTATTGAGACCACGAATCTCACCTTGTGGATCGTGGGTCAAAATCACGCTGGCGAGATTCGGAATGGGCAGCTCGAAATGATTGGTGCGCTGTTCTTCATCGGGAATGGCGAACAACAATAGGGGCGCACCTTTGGTGGTATCCCAAACCCCCTCCATTGCGGCCACTTTCTGTGGCTGATGTTCAAAAGTGTTCAAGCCATGTAAGTCGCCGACAAACACTTGCAAGGGAGTCAGAACGGCGGCGGTAAAGATGGCGGTACGCAGCGCCAAATTGGGCGCTTTTTTGTTGTCGCCTTTCAAAATCCGATAAGCTGAGAGACCCGCCACGACAAAACAGGCGGTGATCCCTGAAGCGATCAGCATGTGGGTAAAGCGATAAGGAAAGGACGGATTAAATATGATTGCCAACCAATCGGTGGCATAGGCTACGCCGTCACGCATCTCGAAGCCTGCGGGCGTTTGCATCCATGAGTTCAGGGCCAGGATCCAGAAGGCCGACAGCGAAGTGCCCAGAGCCACAATCAAAGTAGACAAGGTATGCACCCAATTCGGTACCCGGTTCATGCCAAACAGCATGATCCCTAAAAATGTGGCCTCTAAGAAAAACGCGGTGAGCACTTCATAACCTAATAAAGGGCCTGCAATATTACCCACGGTTTCCATGAATCCCGGCCAATTGGTGCCAAACTGAAAGGACATGGTAATGCCCGAAACTACGCCCAATGCGAAAGTCAAAGCAAATACTTTTACCCAAAAACGATAGATCCGCATCCACACTGGGTGGCCGGATAAATCAAAGCGCAATTTGAAGTAAAACAATAACCAGCACATTGCGATGGTGATGGTCGGAAACAGAATATGAAAACTGATGTTGGCGGCGAATTGGATTCGAGACAACATGAATACATCGGCCATAAAACCCCCTAGTTGTTTGCTTTACTGTTGCCCAAGAACTTATCTTTCATGTCCAGAACTTTGCCCATGCCGGAACCCAGTTTCATCAAGGTGGCCAACTTTTCAGGTGACAAACGCTGCAACTCTTCTGAGAAGGTGGTGATGGACTCGAGCAAGTTATGGATTTCCTGTAAACGACCTTGGGCATATTGCTCTTGTTCATTGGCCGGCTTGTCGAGTAGCAAATCGCGAAGCAGTGTTAAGGTGGGGTCCATCTCCCGTTTTCTGCGTTGTTCAAACACTTTATTGGCCATGTCCCATATGGTGCCAAGGGCTTTGTAATAATCCTTGCGGTCGCCTGGAACATGTTGGACTTGCACCAATCCCCAAGACTGCAGTTCTTTTAGACCCATGCTGACGTTGCCGCGAGAGATATTAAGACTATCGGCAATGTCGTTGGCACTGATCGGCTCTTGTGAAACCACTAACAGTGCATACATTTGCCCCACCGTGCGGTTGAATCCCCAGCGACTACCCATCTCGCCAAAATGCATTACAAACGACTCGATCATCGGGGTCATAGTGGTCATTAGTCTCTCCAGATATTGGTTTGTTTGAACTTTCAGAAATTTCTGAAAATTATAAAGCTTTGTTGATGTAGATCAACTCTTTTCGGTGGAAAGGTTGCTTCAAAGGGACTAAGGCTCGAAATCTGGGAAGCTTTACAGTGCTCTAATACTCTACGTATTCATTGTATGGTCGAATGTATTGAAGGGGTTGTAGAGCCGCTCCTGCACAAGGCTTTGCGAGTCTCTGTTTGCACAGGAGGTGCCTGAATTCGTTTCTACTAACAACAACATGGTCTACACTGAGCTGCTAACAATGTTGTCGTCAATTGACAAAGGGCAAAATTTTCACGAGCTAAAGGAGCCGCGATTCTGTGAAACCGAGTACTGTTCAGGAATATATTTGTTCCAAACCCGATGATGCACAAGCAAGACTTAATGAGTTGCGCAGCTATTTGATTGAAGCCTGTCCTGATGGCAGTGAAGAGCTAAAATGGGGTAAGCCCGCAATCGTTAAAGATGGAATTCTGTATGTGTATTCTGCAGCGAAAAAGCATATTAGTTTCCATCCAACCCCTTCGGTTGTTTCACAATTAAAAGAAGATCTCAAAACCTGCATATTTTCATCGATCCCGATCAGTCAATAACATCCATCGCGATCACCTAATAATCTACGATCTCGATACCTCTCGTGCGGACAAAGCATTGAATGGCAGCCTTTTGACATGTTGGATATACACAAAGACCGCATTGGTATGCTGAAAAGTTAAAACCTGTTAACTCAAGAAATGTTGCCCTTGCTACAGGCAGAGATTAATTCCATTTGATCAAAAATGGCATAAAGTATCGGCAGCAAAATTACGGCACAGATCCCTTCGAGCACCATTCATGAAAAATCAAGCCCTGCCCGGCCCTACCAAAGCAACAGTTTGTGACTTTAGTCTCTTTTGCTTGTCTGCAAAGCTGCGCCTATAGCGACACCGATGGCAATACCCACACCGATACTGGTCCCCATGTTACCTGATGAGCTTCCGATTGCGGCACCAATGGCTGCGCCCAACGCCACTCCAATGGCCACCGCATTTTCTCGAACAGATTTGTTTTTCATAAGTTTTGTTCTTCCTAGTTGTTGAAACTAACAGCCACTAACTTGCATGGGGAACCTGTTGAGGTTTTCCATGTAGCTTTAAGTATATGATCAATAAGCCGGTGCATATTTCACAAATGCCAAAAGGCATGAAGTGCGGTGTACCCCCAAGTCACTGTATAGATTTGATATGCGGTGGAGCGTGCACCAGCAAACATATTGAAATATCTGTTAGTGCTACGAGTGAAACGACAACAAGGCCGCCTAAACAAAACAGCGCAACGTTGCTATTAGAACACAAATGTATTACTTGAGCTTTGGTCCGTTGGGTGTCAACAGTATTTCCGAAGCAAGGGTCTTTAACTGAATTTTATCCACAATCGAGAGTCGCCCAATTGGCGCTATGAAATAGTCTCTGATTACCTCACACATCTTGCTTTCTGATTGAAATAGAGGGGTCAGAAAGCGACTTAAATAGCGTACATACATTAGTTGACTACGCCGACTTCGCCACCAATTCTCGAGGTTGTGAGCCATGTTTTCTGATTGGTTGGCGAGGTGATGAGCCAGATGCCAAGCATCAAGCAGTGCCATTGTGCATCCTTGCCCAAGCTGTGGGCTGGTGGCATGGGAGACATCTCCAATCGCAATAATCCTGTTGCTAAAGGGTTTTGCTGTCCAAATATCGTTATATTGCGCTGCAATAAAATCGTCATGGTTGAGCGCTGCTACGGATGCGCTGGCCGCAGGCCAAAACAGCATTATCTCTTTTTTAATGGCTTGTATTTTTGCCTCATCAAGTGCTGCAAGGTCAGAGGATTTCATGCTCCAATATAGTGCTGCCTCGCAGCCATCCTGTTCTTTGCGCACGGGCAAAATCCCCATCATTTTCCGGGATGTTTGACAACGCTGATGCAGCACATTAGGCGACATAGATGCAGGCAGCGCAATCGTCGTCCATAGGCAACCCCAACCATAGGGCCGTTTTATGCGCTTTTTGAAATGGGGCTCGGCTAAATGACTGTTTGAACCACTGGCCAAAATGCACAAATCGAAACTGTACTCAGTTTCTTTAGCGGTAATCTTTACGGTGCTTTTTTCTTCGGTGCACGATTTGATTGCACTGTTCCAAACAAAATGCACATCCTTTGCTGCTGTTGCCTGACTTAATAGTGCGTCATAGATAGTACTCCTTTGCACACCCAAGCCGTGGCGGGCATTTTCCGAGAGGCGATGATAATGTAAGTCGAGCAACTGGCGACCAGATAGTGTTTGTGACTGCAATTTATAAATCGGAACGGCAGTCTCAAGAATCTTGTTTAAAGCGCCTAATTCATTCAAAACAGCCTGGCCAGGGGGTTGCAGTAGAAATCCCGCGCCAACCGGTTGAGGGGAAGGGGCTTTGTCGAAAACCGTGACCTGAAACCCTTTTCTTGACAATAGAATGGCACTGGCCAAGCCGCCGATACCACCACCCACTATTGCGATTGATTGCATGGTCTGAATCCTTCTTATACGGCAAACTCTGCGGACTTTAAACCTGTGACTTATCTTGTCTGAGACTATACGATTTGACCTAACAAGGGAACACATCAGGAGACTGTTCCTCCCCCGTTTTAGTGGACACCTCCTCTTTACAATGAGGAGGGCAAAATGCCTCGATATACACAACCAAGAAAGACATGGTTTTATCCGATAGATTTCAAAATTAAGGCAGTCGAACTAAGCTTACAGAACGATGTAATGTCCAAGGATGTTGCTCAAGCACTTGATATTCACCCGCTAATGCTAAGCCGTTGGCGTAAAGAATATCGAGAAGGTAAATTTTCCCAAACGTCCCGCTACCAAAGCAGCAATGAATTAATGAGTAAAGTCCCGATTAAAAGAGAGCTTGGTTCAATTCAAAAGCTCAAAAAAGAAAACGAACGTTTGAGGCAGGAGAATGACCTGCTAAAAAAGTGGCAACGGTATCTGGCGGAAGTACATCAGAACGATTTGGATTCATCCAAAGATTCGGGCAAACGCTAGGCGTCAGATACTTATGCTCTTGGCTGAAGGTTTCTCGCAGCGGCTATTATGCTTGGTGCAATCGTCCAATATCGGCTCGTGCTATTTCTGACATTGATTTGCTATCTCAAATAGAGCGAGTCTTTAATGCAAATCATCAAACGTACGGCAGTCCTAGGATATTCCAGGCCCTTAAACGAGAAGGCGTTAGAACGAGCAGAAAGCGTGTGGCGCGTTTGATGCAGGAAAATGGATTACAAGCGCGAGCATTGAGGACTTACAGCAAGCCTGCAAAGGTTAAGCTCTTCTACAGCGAGATTGAAAACAGACGCAAAGAAATCGGTAAACCTACGGCAATTAACCAACAGTGGTCAGGTGACATAACCTACTTGAAGGTGGGGACGAGCTGGCACTATTTGGCGGTCGTCATCGATTTGTTTTCGCGTCGTATTGTCGGTTGGGCATTTGGGAACAATAAAACCACTAAGTTGACTCTTAAAGCACTTAAGCTTGCTATGAAAAAACGAAAACCCATGAATGCCATTGTATTTCATACAGATAGAGGCGCTGAATACCGAGCACATGTGGTTCAAACCTTTTTGGAGAGCCACAATATTACGGCCAGCATGAACCGTCCTGGATGCTGCACAGACAACGCTGAAGTGGAGTCCTTTTTTCATTCATTAAAGGCAGACCTAATTCGAGGGAATAGGTTCGATAAAGCAACAAACTTGCACTCTAGGTTAAAGGGGTACTTGAATTACTTCTACAATAGACAGCGTTTGCATTCGAGCTTAGGATATAAAACACCTGCCGAGTTTGAGTTGGCAGCAAATTAAAAAATGGAGGTGTCCATTTTTGCGGGGGAAGATCAGACGCTTGTGCCCATCAAAAAATGGCTTTTTCAATACAGTATTGCTCTGCCATTAGTGTTTTTATTGCTCGCGGCTGTGCAGTACGCAAAAGGTCGAAGTCTTGAATACGCAATCGAGTTCGGGTTAGTTTGGTCTTTTATCTCGGTCGCCGTGTTTGCTGCCCGACGGGCCTACAGTTTCCGCCAAAATATTCATTGTGCACTGTGCAATGATTTACCTAAAAAGGAAGAGTAGGTGGCGATCTAAGAGTATGACGGGGGGAGTTCACGAACTTCTGACACAGGAGATAGAAGTCCGTGGTAAAGCATGGATTGTCCACGCTCTTTTACGCCCCTTTGGCTTTTCTGACCGACCATACAATCCCGCCGAAGCAAAACAAAAGGAAACCATACTTGACGATTTCATTTTGCGAGCGTTTAGCCTCTGCCGCAGACTCGAAGGTTACTTTAAGGCCATTTTGCAAAGATACTTGGTAGACAATGCCACTTTTCGCGAAGCCAACATTCTCGACAATCTCTCCTTGTTTAATCGAATCGATTATAGATTGATAGTTTGGCAGCCAATCGGCAAAACGTAACTTGATATTGTCTGTGGTGGTGACTTCAAACGATTCGGAGCGACTGCGGCGGGTGGATTCTTCCCATTGGGTTAGTACAGGATAATGCTTCACGCTCAATTGATTGCGATTGTCAGGGACATCGCCAGCATCCAGCAAGGTAAAAGTGACAAACGCCAAAACAACGAACAATACGGCATACAAATAAAATCTAAACTTCATGGCACTACATAGATTGGGAGGACGATTGAGCTAGTTTGCCCACTTTGATTTTTGTCTCCACAGGAAAGTGACGAAATAGGTAATATTAGGTTTCAGTAACACTAAAAAGAGGGTAAGCGTTACATTGAGTGGTTATGTGGAATCACGCTAAGTAAATGGGCATGACCTCACACCGCGAGCGCGGTGTGAGGAAGCATGATTACTTCATTTCTCTGACCAATTGATCCATAAACCTGACTCCCCAACCCCAAGAACCTGCAGGGACGGTGTCAGTTGCTGATGTCAACCAATCCACGCCGGCGATATCCAGATGCACCCATGGCTGATCTTGTGCCACAAACGTGCCGATTACCGCCGCACCAATACTTGCTCCAGGGTTACCAGCATCTGAGTTCTTAATGTCGGCGATATCCGATTTGATTTGCTCAAAGTGATTTGGGTGTAAGGGCAAAGGCCATACGTCTTCACCACTTACTTTGCCAATTTCCATCATCTGCTCCGACAGCGCCCAGTCACGAGTAATCACTGCTGCATATTCATCGCTTAGAGCTCGGGCTGCTGATCCGGTTAGAGTCGCGATGTTAACCAGTAGTCTCGGTTTAAAGGTTTTTTGTGCGTAAAAAACAGCATCAGCCAATATGAGTCTTCCTTCTGCATCCGTAGACATCACTTCGATGGTCGTGCCTTTCATGGTTTCGAGCACGTCACCGGGACGAATGGCATCTTCGGCAGGCATGTTTTCAGCCAATGGCATAATGCCCACCAGGTTTACTTTTTCTCCACGCTTGGCTGCCGCATACAAGGTTCCGGCAACCGCTGCTGCACCAGACATGTCCGACTTCATCGCCCACATACCAGAACTAGGCTTGATGCTAATGCCGCCGGTATCAAAGGTGATGCCTTTACCGGCTAAGGCGATGGGAGCTTGCCCACCTTTGTCGCCTTGGTATTCAATCACCAACAATTTGGGCTCGTGGATCGAACCCTGACCGACGCCCATCAAAGCGCCCATATTGAGCTTTTTCATATCCCGCAGAGTGAGCACGTCAATATCAACATTTTTAATGCCTTTAAATTGAGCTTTGATGCGGTCGACAAAAGATTGAGGATATATGGTTTTGCCTGGTTCAGAAGCCAGGTCCCGAGTCAGATACACGCCGTCTGCTAGGTAAGCGAGGTCGTTTTCATATTTATTCTGGGCATTATTTGGGCTCGAAGTAACAAACGCCACAGTTCCTTCGCGCACTTCTCGGTTCGATTTGTATTTATCGAAGCGGTAGTTCTGCAGCTCATAGCCAAAGGCAAGATGAGCTTGAGGTGCGTCGACTGAGGTCGGCAGGTTTTCTGCATACACGACTAAGCTTTCGCCTTTTAAGTTGGCCCCGGCGGCTTTGGCAACTTTACCGCCTAAGTCGTGGAGTTCACGTTCATTCATTACCTCTTCGGATAAATGTAAAACAATGACCTTGTCATACTTTGCCACACCATAAACCACCGCTTGATTAACACCATCTGCACCAAAACTCTGGGCTTTGAGCGCTCTGCTCAGGTGTCCGGCAGATTCTTGTTCGAGTGCAGCAGCGGGCCCTGTTAGAGAATCCGCATTCGCTGCGAAAAGCACCAGTTGCTTGCTATCCTCGCTTGGTTGTTCAACAAATTGATAGTTCACTTTCGCAAATGCCACAGACGACAAAATTGCTGTACTCATAGCGATCGCTCGAATCATTTTTCCCATATTATTTTCCTATATATGAATTATGCTGAGACTATAACGATGAAATTACCCAATTGGCTCAGTTTATTGAAGGGATTTTTTGATCTGCGATGCATGATATATCAATCACTTACAGTCTGTTTTTGTACACGTCCATTTACACTCAAGTCCCGCCAGATTTTCTCCAAAGGTCCCATGGAATGGAACCGCAACCACAAATTAGACAGCACAATTTGTAGTATCCACATAGGTAATATAATTAACAGGCACTGGGCGCCAGTCACTTGACCAAACCAGCCGAAGCCATAAAAAAGGATGCTGCAAAGAGCGCTTTGCAACAGATAATTTGAAAGCGCCATTCTACCGATATTCTGCAAAGCATTTTTAATCATGGCTAGACCAGAATATGCATGCAGTAGTGCGATGATAGCGAAGTAACCACAGGCAGTGACAACAGAGCCCCAATAGTTCCACAGGCTATTTTTAAAGAAATGATAGATAAATTGCCATTCAGCTTGCCAGTTTAAATAGAAGCCGATGGCAGAGAGTGATATGCCAATAGTAAGACACAGTGCCGCGATGACTTTGTACCGATTTAAACTGCAAGCGCCGCGAATAAAGCCGATTCGATAGAGTGCCAAGCCAAGGAGCATTAGACCGCCTACTCTAAAAATGCCCCATTCGAAAAAGGTGCTGGAGTGAAAGTGCCATGCGAGTTGACTGCGCATTGCAATCTGCTCCATCCAAGAACCTGTAAACGCAACGATCTCCTGTTTATCTGGGTGAACTAGGTTGGCAAAATTTTGCTGCAATACAAAATGCAGGGTTCGAGGCGCAAGCTCAACCAAGGTGCTGTAAGTGAGAAGGCTTTTGACACTGCCGACGGTCAGTAGCGCAAGTGCACAGAGCAAAACTGACCAGATTGGTGCTTTGATGAAGGGTAGCAAAAGTAAGCCACATACAGCGTAGTAAGTTAATATATCACCGTGCCAAATCAAATAGGCGTGGCACAGGCCAATCAACAAAAGGATGCTTTGTCGACGCAGAAAATAGCGCATTCCAGCGAATGATGCGCCATCATATTTGTCAATGATTAAAGCTGCGCTCGCGCCAAAGAGCATGGAAAACATGGCCATAAATTTCTGATCTGCAAAAAGATATTGAAACGCCCACCATGTCTTATCCAAGACAGAAAAATCGCTGAGATCGCTGGGACTAAAATAGGCGGAGTAGGGCTCCGAAAAAAGCCTAATATTCATAATTAGGATGCCCAGCAGTGCGATGCCGCGGCTCAAATCAAGCAATGTGATCCTAGAAGTGTTAGAAATCGGTTTCATATTTCTCATCCTTACTACAGTGTAAAAATGAGCAATCTAGGCCAAAAGCCAAGTCGTTTAGGCCCATCCGAACGGCTTTTACCTCTTTTCGCGAAAATATTTTATAGCGCGTATATGTTTGTATTTTGGATACCGTGCACATATTCCGTGTGCGAGTATAATCACCCTAATTTCAGCCTGTGAATGTCCGTCATCGTGATGTCACAATTGCTAGCTGCCAGACTTTTTATGGATTAAAAGAATTGAAATTCTATGACGCATTGCTGGTGATTACAGCCACCTGTTGTTGCTTGTTTGCATTGATTGTGTGGTTGTCGCCAAAAAGTAAATCCACTGAGAAGCTCCTTATTGTGGTGTATTTCGTACTGATTGGCTTGATCCAACTTATCGACTTACTGTTCTCTGCTCGCTCGCCTGCGCACTTGATGATCGAACCTTTGGCCGCGGCGTTAGGGCCGGTTTTTTATTGCTACATAGTGTATAAAATCAAGCCAAGGAAAATACCGACATTATCCTTGGGAATATGGTTTTCTCCTGCAATGATTTTGCTGGGTTTAAATTTGCTGCGATTTATTGATTGGATCCCTAGTGGCTGGCCTAGTCATCAAACAACCTTGCTGTTGATTGCACCTATTGAGCTAATTTATGTTTTGCTGGCGTATCGGGTAATACGCCTAAGCAATCAACAACAGGATCCTAAAAGTTACTCAGCACAACTTGTGCAGTTTTTAACGATATTGTGTTTGATCAATGGCGCAGCGCTGATTTTAGACAGCACTGGGGCACTTGTTACAGCCATCTTTGCATTTGACTTGTCCCATCATCGTGCTATCGCAAACTTGCTCATGGTGCTGTTTCTGATGATCTTGATGCACCACGGGATTCGTCAACCTCAGTTGCTGTTTAGTGCACAGTTGTTGGGGGGTAAATACAAAAACTCTGGGATGAACACTTCCCTATCTGAGCATTATCGAAATAAACTAATGGCGCTGTTGGAAAAGGAAAAACCTTATACAAACAATGAGTTAAGCTTGAGGGTGCTGGCCGACTTAGTAGGTTTAAGTCTACACAATTTGTCACAGTTGCTCAACGAAACCTTTGGGATGTCCTATCACGAGTTTATCAGTGAGAAGCGAGTTGAATATGCCAAAAGACTAATGCACAGCACTGACAAGTCCATACTTGAGATTGGCTTTGACGCCGGGTTCAATTCAAAAGTGGCATTTTACAATGCGTTCAAAAAGCAAGAGAACGTGACACCAGGTCAATGGCGAAAAGAGCATGCCATTGACCATGATGCCAATGATTGAGCTAGTTAAAAATCCCTTTGAGTTTGTCTTTGGCTTTGTCGAGCAGCTCGTCCTTTTTCTCGTCTAGCTTCTCTTTCGCTTTCGCCTTTGCGGCCTCCTCTAAACGTTTCTTCGCTTCGGATTTGGCTTGCTTGATAATGTTGCTGAGCATCTCGTTGGTAATGGCGGCTCCCGCTTGGTCTGCGGGGATCCCATTAGGTTTGCCGATGGGGCCGGCTTTAAATGTGGGCAAAGTCACGTCATAAGCCTTTTGTTCCAACTGGATGTCACCAGTAGAAAGTTTTTCAAAATTGATTCTCAGTTGCACGTTACTGACAGTCACATTTTCGATCATCAATAACGGGTTGGCGGCATCAGACTTTGTGTCGGCAGGCGGCTCGGTGCTTTGCGGTAATTGCTTAGTGAGGTTGTCTTTGAGCACCAACAGGTTGCCTTTACCATTTTCGTCGACTTCATATAAAACTTGTGGTGCATTGATTGACACTTCTTGGATGACATAAGGTTCACTCATCACATCGCCGATGTCGAAGGTAATGTCATTCAAACTAAAGGCATTATTGTCACTAAAACCACTGGGGTTTTTCACCGCCAAACCTGAGATGGTCAATCGTCCGTCTGCTAAGGCTAAATCGACGGCACTAACCGATACGCTGGTGGACAGGAACTTTGAGCCTTGTTGCTCTATTTGCGCGCGAATAAATTCCCCGGCGCCGGAAAGAAAATACCATGCTGCACCTGCAGCCAGTGCGATTAGCAGAACGAAGATAGTGAGTCCTTTTTTCATGATGGGATTCTCCTTGGGGTTTGGAATGAATGATCCAATAACCTACCACCTTGTTGTGGTAGGTCAACCGTATTTAGCTTTTCAGATGATATATAGTGACACAAAATGCATCGACGAAGTTAAAAGCAAGGCGTTAAGATCATCGACGAGTGAAATCTCGCCGATGATCAAACGGCATATCAGAAGCCGCTGGAGAAGGTGATACCGAACAAATTGTCTAATCCATCGCCGGTTAAAAATTGCTGATAGTACAAACCGACAGCAAAACTGCCGGTATCTCTCAGAATACTGGCTTTAACAAACAAACCGCCGTCGACATCAATATCTTCACTGTAGCAGTTCTCACAACTATCGATACCCCGCTCGGAGGCAAACATTCCGGCAATACCGCCCTGAGCACGCACAGCGACATCTCCCTTTTCCCCTAAATACCACTGGTAGCCTGTCGCGACCGACAGCACGACACCAGACGCATCTGAGGACTTGCTGGAAATATCACCATCATTGAATGGTCCGGTTCCCTCGACGGTTTGTCTGAATTCGTTTTTGTCGTCATAAATGACTATATCCAAGCCGATAGTTGTGACCCAGTTGGATTGTAAATAGTCAGCCTGTGCCCCTAAACCTAGGGCAGAAGAGTCAATTCCCTCACGGGTCGCGGTTGCTTCGTCGATATTGACGAATCCAATGTGGCCAGCAAAATTCCATTCACCTACCGGTTCTGCTTCTTGTGCAAAGACAGAAAAAGTCGCCATTGCCCCCAAAATTACGAGTAGCTTTCGATTCATTGTATTGAAGTCCTTGTGGTAAAAAGCGCGCGGGAGTATAAACCAATCCAAAACGGTGTAAAGTAGTGCAAAAAAGGAAGATGTGGTCATGTTTAAGAAACCATTTTTTTTGTTGATTTGGCTCTACAGTAGCGCCGTATTTGCAACTGAGATAGATACCGTGCTGAGTAAGCAAGAAAGTGGCTTGTGGTGGGTGACATACCAGATTGCAAACCCTGTTCAGCGGCTGGTGTTTCAGCGCAATCCAGACAATTCCCGAGGTCATAAATGGCGCTCATTATCTTCAGATTTTGAGATCACTTATCAAAACAAGCAGGAATGGATTGTGCGAAAAGATAAACAATCTTTTACCCGCGTAGCCTTTGAATTGCGCCCCGAGTATTTTCCGATCTCAAAAGAGTACGCGACTTTCGCGCCATTTTCTGATGACAGTGTGTTGATCTACACCGGTCGCTTCTTCGTGTGCGCCAATCAATGTGATGAGGACCCTGCCCAATTTCCTATTGAAATCATTGCATTGGCCGACGAATTCGTCATTGTTAGGGGCGAGCGCTTTTCACAACGAGCACGTTGGCTAGATTCTGGCGAAGGTTTTAAGGTTTATATAGGCCGCGCTGAACCCATTGAAAGTGAATATTTCGTGAGTATTGTTGACTCACAATTACCCCTTCGTTTTCGTCAGGCTATTGCCACAGATCTCCCTCGCTTGATGGACTACTTTGCCAACCATTTTGGGGTGCTGAATTTTCGTCCCGCTTTGTTTGCCTCTTACAGTGAACGAGGAAACTCAATCTCTCATCAGGGGGGAACTCTGCCAGGTCAAGTATTTGTTCATTGGAATGGCAAGTCAGCGTTGGAAAAAATGGATCCAAACAGTACCTATTTTTTATTTGCCCACGAAGTTGCCCACCTTTTCCAGCGAGATGAGACCTTTATCCCTGAACCCAGATTCAATTGGGTCCACGAGGGCTCGGCAGACTATTTTGCGGCGCTCGCCAGCATCGAAGTCGCCCCCAATAGTGGTGTGATGAATGAAAAAAACCAAACAGCACAGCGCCAATGTTTAGAGGGGTTAGTAAAAAATCGGCAATTTGCCAAGGCGGTGCAAACGAATCCCGGATTGCATTACAGTTGCGGATTCTTGGTGTTCCAACATATCGCTCAATCGTTACCAGAAGGGACGAGAAATGCGCAGATATTTGATCTTTGGAATCGATACATTGTTTACGCTAGACAGCAAAAACGGGCGTCCATCGAGGGATTTTTACTGCAAGTAAAGCCACTGGTTTCAGAGCAAGACTATGAGCTTTTAAGCCGATTTAGTCTGGATCCGGACTATGATGGGCTGACTTTTTTTCAAACATTGTTGAAACCCCAAGAGATTGAGTAAAAGTCAATTCTGATCACAATCCATACAATAAGGGTATAAGGCAACAAATCATTGGCTAGGATAAAAAAATGAGCCTACGAATTAAACTCGCGGCGATCTTCATACTCAGTAACCTTTTGTTGGGATGTACTTCAGTTCCTGAAGGGATCAAACCGGTCACTGGTTTCGAGCTGCAACGCTACCTAGGTACCTGGTATGAAATTGCACGCTTGGATCACCCATTTGAAAGAGGGTTGAACAACATCACCGCAGAATATTCTCTGCGCGACGATGGCGGGGTTAATGTATTGAACTCTGGGTTTGATATCAAAGAAGGAGAGTGGCAAGAGGCACAAGGGAAAGCTTATTTTGTGGAAAACTCAGATACTGGGCATTTGAAGGTTTCGTTTTTCGGACCATTTTATGCCAGCTATGTGATCTTTGAGTTGGACCAAGAGGGTTATCAATTTGCCATGGTGACCGGTCCCGATCGTGAGTATCTTTGGATATTAAGTAGACAACCGACACTACCTGACGCACTATTAAATCGTTTACTTGATAAGGCTCGTGGATTGGGATATGCCGTTGGCGAGCTCATTTATGTGGAACACGATCGCAAACGCTGAAAGCAAAATCACTGTGCCAAGGTCTAGAAGATTGAGGTCACTAGATAGTGGCGCAGTGAAAATAAAAATAGGATCCTCATGTTCAGCAGCCAATCGGAAATTGTGCAACAAGCCACCGAGTTTTTATCTGAGATCGCCCCTCAAGATTACACCCAAATTTGTCGGCCACATTTGAGCGGCAGTGCGGGAATGCACATGCGTCACATTCTCGATCATTATCAAGCCATGATAACTGGCGCAACCTCTGGTCACATCGATTACAACGTGCGCAGTCGCTACAGTGAAGTCGAACGCTGTCCTAAAGTGGCGATACAGAAATGGCAAGAGATCGCTTTGTGGTTGCAGCAATTGCAAGAGGTGGACTTAGAGCGGGAATTAACCGTAAGCAGCGAAATTTCACTTCATTCTCAACGTTCTACAGAAGTCAGAAGTACTTTGGCTCGGGAAATGTTGTTTGTGTCGAGTCATGCGATTCACCACTTTTCATTGCTTTCGATCATCCGCACCTTGCAAGGAAAGCAGTGTCCTGCAAAGTTCGGTATTGCGCCGGCAACCGCGAGTTTCAGCCGCCAACAAGCCTGATGAATTGGGTTTTTGAACTATAACCTGACAAAATATGTGGTTTTTACCTCCAACCCATAGCTTTCGACTACAATCTGTGGATAATGCCGTCTCCCGTTCGGTATTCAGGAGTTCTTATGTCGATAGAGCAAAGCCTAATGGCTCGTAGCGAGCAAAAATGTGAAATGTGCGGTGCCAGTGGCCCATTGAGTGTTTACGAAGTACCTCCAGCCGAAGCCCACGCCGACAAATGTGTGATGCTTTGCGACACCTGCAAGAGTCAAATCGCCGGCGAAGCACCGCTGGACGTCAATCATTGGCGCTGTCTCAATGAATCCATGTGGAGCACGGTACCCGCTGTTCAAATCGTTTCTTGGCGTATGTTAAAGCAACTCTCCAACGAAGGGTGGGCGCAAGATTTATTGGATATGATGTACCTCGATGAAGAGATGCTCAAGTGGGCAGAAAAGGGCATGGTGAATATGGACGCCGAACCCACCCGAGACGTCAATGGAACCATTCTACAGGCCGGTGATACCGTCACTTTGATCAAAGACTTAACCGTAAAAGGCGCAAACTTTACCGCCAAGCGTGGCACTGCGGTGCGGGGGATCAGTTTGAGTGACAATCCTGAACATATTGAGGGTAAAGTCAACGGTCAGCGGATTGTTATCATCAGCGCCTACACCAAAAAATCTTAGTGGCTAGGTTGCCCATTCCAATCCCGATATTGTTGCCAAGCGTCACCGAGATACAACTTGAGTTGTTTTTCGGGGGCCTTGGAAAGCTCAACACTTAACAATAGTCCCGGGGTGTCATTGAAATTACTATCGATTCCCAAGCAGTGGAATTGTGCGCCTAATCTTTGATAGTGTTTGGCGAGGATTGGGATGTCCTTTCCGTCTCTTTCAATACTCGCCAGCAGCGCACTCAAATGCTCTTTCAGATCGATTTTTCTCGCGAGATCAGCCAACTCCCCATGCAATTCAAAAGAAAAGGGGGTTTTAGCGTTGACCGCTTCTGTGGTGGTGACCAAGGCTTCGCGGATCAATGCAACACTGCGTGGATCGTAGAGTTTGCTGATGGAAACGGTGCCGTACAAGGTCCGATAGTGCGGGAACTGACAAACAAAAGCGCCAATGCCTCGCCACAGCAAATATAACCCTTGAAAACTGCGTTGATACTCTGGGATCAGGAATGAGCGCCCCATTTCCAAACAACTTTGCTGGCGGTTTACAAAGCTGTCTTTAAATTCAAACATCCGCGATAGATAAAGTTGGTTCACATCCCCTTGTGCTAACAACTTGTCCGTTTGTCCCATTCGATAGGCTCCGATGATCTTGCCTTGGGAATGGTTGACTACAAATAACTGAGTATAGGTTTGGTCAAAATTGTCAGTGTCTAATGGCTCGCCACTGCCTTCGTTATGGGCTCGAAATACGCTTTCTCGTAGCCGCGCGATCTCAATCACGGTCAGGGGAATTTGACTGGCATAGCCATAATAAACCGAGTAGTCACCTTGCTGGAGCAGCAACTGATTGGCAGGCAGCTTCGCCAATTCATTCGCCATATCACGATAGGAAATACTTCGGTGTAGAGGCTTAAGATGCTGTGTTTTGTCCGCCGGCCAAACCATTCGCCAGGCTGGATCTTGGGCGTAGCTCATCCCCCGACAAACTTGAGCCATGGTGTTGACCTCAGCTAACTTATTCCATGATTTAGGCGCAATTGGAGTGCCAATCGATAGACCGATTTGGTGGTTTACCTTGTTGAGTAATTCTCGCGCCAGCATTAATAACCGGAAGCGAAAGTAAACCCGTCCAAGGCGATAAAACCATTTGCTGTTTTGACCACTGACAAACACCGGTAGATAGGTGGCATTGGCTTTTTGTGTCAAACGAGCAACCATCCGATTCCAAGGATGGTCGGCAACCCGATCTCGGTCTTTGTGGTAGTAGGCCACGCGGCCCGCTGGGAAAATCAGCAAAGCTCCACCATTTTGCACATGTCGAGTCGCCGCTCGGATTGAGGGCGTATTGCGCGGGTCACGTTCGGATAATGGGTTGGTAAAGATGAAGTAATCACTCAATTCAGGAAACAAGCGTAAGCCTTGGTTTGCCAATACTTTTAAATCGCCCCGGACTTGACCGATTAGTAAGGCAAGAATTACCCCCTCTATACCACCAAAAGGATGATTGCTGGCGATAACTAGAGGACCACTTGGAGGGATTTGATTCTGCAGTTCCTCCCCACCGATGACATTGATTCTTAATATATCCAACAATCGTTGAGCGAAGGCTTCTTTACTCAATCCCGCCATCTCGTGCTCTTGATAGAGTTGATTCATCTTGGCCACGCCTAGTAGATGATCCAGTATCCAAGCAATCGCTCGATGCAGCAAGGAGATGGGTTTTGGCAGTAGGTTGCCGATACTAATGGTTTGCGACATGTAATCCCTATGCAATACAAAATCGGATCCTGAATTCAGGATCAGGAGCGTTGCGACCCTTAAAATTGATCTAGATTCACAACCCAGTCAATTGAGGGAGTACTTCTGCCCATGGTTGGGTATAATAGACAGCGTTACTCACATTGTCATTTCACTACAAGATGAAATAAAAAGGTACTGCATGCAACAGATAACCCTTCGCACTCCAGATGACTGGCACTTACATTTTCGCGATGGCGATATGCTTAAAGAGACCGTTCCCGCGACCGCACGATGCTTTCAACGGGCCATTGTGATGCCCAACCTAGTACCTCCCGTGGTCAACGCGGCAATGGCTTTGGAATACAAGCAGCGTATTCTGGACGCAAGGCCCGCGGGCAGTCAATTTGAACCCTTAATGGTACTGTACCTAACCAACCAAACAACCCAACAAGATATCAGCCAAGCCAAAGCGGCGGGTGTCGTTGCAGCGAAGTTGTATCCTGCGGGCGCGACTACTAATTCGGATGCGGCGGTAAATGGAATCGAAGCCCTTTATCCGGTTTTTGAGCAAATGCAAAAAGAAGGTATGTTGCTATTGGTGCACGGTGAGGTCACGGAGTCCCATGTAGATATCTTTGATCGCGAAAAGGCCTTTATAGATCAATACCTCAGTGCCATTGTCCGCACTTTCCCCGGACTCAAGGTGGTTTTTGAGCACATCACCACTGCAGACGCCGTGGAATTTGTGCAACAGGCATCGGAGAATGTCGCCGCCACTATTACACCACAACATTTGCTGCTGAATCGGAATGATTTGCTAGTGGGCGGAATTCGCCCTCATAACTATTGTTTGCCGGTGCTTAAGCGCTCGACTCATCAGCAAGCTTTGCGTGCTGCGGTTGCCACCGGTTCAAGTAAGTTCTTTTTGGGTACTGATTCTGCTCCTCATGAACAACATCGCAAAGAGAATGCCTGTGGTTGTGCTGGCTGTTACAGCGCATGGAGTGCATTGGAGTTGTACGCTCAGGTATTTGAAGAGCTCAATTCATTGGACAAATTACAAGGGTTTGCCAGTGAACATGGTGCGGATTTTTATGGTTTGCCCAGAAATGAAGGTCAGGTGACCTTGATTAAGCAACCATGGCAGGTACCCGAGCAAATTAGCTTACCCAATGGTAACCCCATAGTCCCGTTTTTTGCCGGTCAAACCTTGCAATGGAAGCTACTGTAATATAAATGTCGTAAACTTGTGTTCCAGTACTAGGTGAACCATCTTTTTTATGTTGAAACGTTACTTCTTCTTACTCGCGACATTTTATTGTGATGTAGGTTGGGCGCAGATGAGTGAAGACTTTTGGATTCTTACCAATCCCGAAGCGCCATTTGTGCAAATTGATGATAAGCGCCAACTCAGTGGCTATGCTGTGGATGTGGTCAACGGGGTGTTGGCTCATGCCAATATTCACCAACAGATTCTTACCGCACCATGGCCCAGAGTGGAGAAAGAAGCCAGAGAAAAAGCCAATGTTTTGGTATTTGCTTTGGCCCGCACACCAGAAAGAGAAGCTCACTATCATTGGATTACACCCATAACGGCAAATGTGTTGTCGGTTTTTGTCAACGGGTCATCTCCACTGGCCTCATCCGCACCCAATGACCTCACAGCGTTTCGGCGGGTCGCTGTATTGGAAAATGATGTGCGCCATCATATTTTGCAGCGTGCAGGGACAAACTCGATAATGACGTTCCCAGATTGGCAAAAGGCCCTTTCGTCTGTGATCGAAAAAAATTCCGATGCGATTTTCTTTTCTGACGCTGGGTTGGCGTTTTATTGTAGTTTGGACGAGAATGATTGTTCCAAGTTACAACGGGCGATGATTTATCAAAAGACCGAGAGTTTTTTAGTGCTGTCAAAGCCCGGTACAGATTTGGCTTTGGCCACGAGGTTGAAAACAGCAGCAAAAGAATACAAACAGAGCGTTGAATATCATCAAATAAGTCAGCGCTGGTTAGCTCAGTATCGAAAAGAAGTACCAATACCAATGCATTTGGATAACGGTACGTTGAATTTATGGCAGCAATAATCACCCTACAAAATAAGAGAAGAGATAAACATGACTGAATTGGTAAGTTACTCGGAAAAGAACCGATATGCTTTGTTGACTATTAGAAATGGTAAAGCCAACGCCATATCTCACGATGTGATTGATCAGCTCAATCAATGCCTAGATCAAGCTGAAAAAGACAACAAGGTAGTGGTAATCACCGGAAGAGAAGGGATTTTTTCTGCAGGTTACGATTTATCGGTGATGAAACAAAGTATGGAAGCCGCCATGCAACTGGTGGAAAAGGGCTCCACTTTGTCAAAACGATTACTGTCTTTCCCGACCCCTGTGATTGTGGCTTGTAGCGGTCATGCAGTAGCTAAAGGTGCGTTCATGTTGTTGTCCGCCGACTATCGTATCTGTGTGGATGGTGATTACAAAATTGGCCTCAACGAAGTGGCTATTGGCATGACCATGCACAATGTGGGCATTGAACTTGCCCGAGCTCGACTCGCTCCGGTGTATTTCAATCGCAGTGTGATCAATGCTGAAATTTTTAATCCTGAGGGTGCGCTAGAGGCTGGGTTTATTGACTTGGTCGTGAAAGGCAAAAAGTTTGAAAAGGTCGTTGATAAAATCGCTAAGGTCATGAGTTCTTTGGACATGCAAGCCCATCGCAACACCAAACTTAAGGCTCGTGCAGCATTGTTAGAACTGCTAGACAAGTCCATTGCAGCTGATCGAAACGGATCCCTTTAATGACTGATGAACAAGGGAGCTTGCCGGCGTTTTCGCTGCTGCCACTAAAACCTGAATTGCTGTCGAATTTGGAGACTCTAGGGTTCAGTCACATGACTGAAATTCAAGCGCAGAGCTTACCCAAAATTTTACAAGGCAAGGATGTGTTGGCCAAAGCCAAAACCGGCAGTGGGAAAACCGTGGCCTTTGCCTTAGGGCTTTTGAACAACTTGCAGGTAGAGCGATTTCGAGTGCAGGCGTTGGTAATGTGCCCTACTCGGGAACTTGCGGAGCAAGTGGCTCAGGAAATCCGTCAAGTGGGTCGGCAAATAGAAAACATGAAAGTGTTGACCCTATGTGGTGGATCACCCATGGGGCCTCAAATTGGTTCTTTGGCCCATGGAGCACACATCATAGTGGGTACCCCTGGCCGCATTATGGATCACCTATTTAAACGTCGGCTAGACCTCAAAGAGGTCAGCACGTTGGTTTTGGATGAAGCCGACCGGATGTTGGACATGGGCTTCGAAGACGAAATGGAAGCGGTGATCAAGGCGGTACCTAGCAGTCGACAAACCTTGTTATTCAGTGCCACCTATCCTGAGCAAATTAAACAGGTTAGTGTTCGAGTGCAGAAAAATCCCATCGAAATTACGGTGGAGGCAACCCATGACACCAGCAAAATCGAACAACTGTTTTTCGAAGTAGAAGACGCCCATCGAATCAAAGCCACGGCCGCCATCCTTTCAGAGTACCAACCTGAATCGGCAATCGTATTTTGTAATACCAAGATCGCCTGCCAAGAAGTATTGGACGCGTTGTTGGAAATGGGCTTCAGTGCTGCGGCGCTGCACGGTGACCTAGAGCAAAAAGATCGCAATCAGGTAATGGTGCGCTTCGCCAATAAAAGTCTTCGGGTTTTGATCGCAACTGACGTAGCGTCCCGAGGATTAGATGTAAAAGGCGTAGATGCGGTCGTCAATTACCAAATCACCCCGGATCCAGAAGTACATATACACCGTATTGGCCGCACAGGAAGAGCGGATGCTACGGGTTTAGCCTTGACCCTGTGTGCCCCCAATGAAATTGCACGAGCCAATGCTATTGAGGACTATCAGCAAGCAAAGGTGCGCTGGAAATCCATTCAGGCACTGCGATTCCATCAAAACAGAATCATTGCACCAGAGTTTCAAACTCTGTGCATTGACGGTGGTAAAAAGGCCAAATTGCGTCCCGGCGACATTATCGGTGCATTGACCAAAGATGCCGATGTGCCCTTTGAGGATGTGGGTAAGATTAACGTTACGGCCACCCACAGCTATGTGGCGGTGAAAATCCGCAGTGTGAAACGGAGTCTCAAACAATTTAATGAGGGAAAAATGAAAGGCCGAAAATTTAAGGCACGCAAGTTAGGATAATTACCGTTGTTTCATCCTGCTCAACGAATTGCACTTCTCATCATAGTCGCTTCACTGGTGTTCGACTTTGTCATGCCTTGCTATGGGCAGGGGACAGAACGGGGTGAATTGATGGTGCCCAAGCCTCGTTTCAATGGCGACTTGTCTCACGATTATCACATTCAATTACTCAAGCTGGCACTTGCCGCTGGCGCGGATGGCAGGCCCGTGCCCAGCATAAACGCTGAGTTTGAAATGGAGGAGGGCCGAGCGACAATAGAGCTTCGCAAAGGCAGCTTGATCGATGTTTTTTGGATGGGCACAGATGCCGAGAAAGAGCGGACTCTTAAGGCCATAAAAATCCCAACGACACGAGGATTGATCGGTTTTCGAAAATTCATTATTCGCCAACAAGACAAGGTGGTCTTTGATCGCATTGAAACACTAACCGATTTGCGCCGTTTTGTAGTTTGCCAAGGAGCGAATTGGCCCGATACGACCATACTTCGATCGCAAGGGTTTGAAGTGGCAACTACGGCTACAGTGGATAGCTTGTATGCCATGCTAGATGCTAGACGGTGTGACTTTTTCCCGCGGGGTTATCATGACTATCGGCAAGAACTAGCTTCTCGTAGCAGCCAGTATCCAGACTTGATGAGCTATGATCGCATCTTGTTGTATTATCCTTTCGCCGTTTACTTTTTTACTAACAAAGACGATATCCAATTGAGCCAATGGATAGAGAAAGGGCTGAATGTTTTAGTCGATAACGGCAAAATGATGGAGTTGTTACTGTCTCATCCTTTGACACGAGACTCCTTGCCCATCAAGAAGCAATCCGACTTGATCTATCTGCCGTTGAGTAATCCCACCTTACCTGTGGATACCGAATTTGATGACCGGACTTTTTGGTTTACGGCGGAAGACTTCGGATTGAGTCTACCGCCTAAACCTGAGTATCTAGAGTGATACGCAGTATTACAACGCCTTTTTAGTCGGCATGACCACGTTGGCAAAAATCAATCCTGCAACCAGTGACATCAAGATCAAAAACGTCTCTTGACCAATATGGTCGGCCTTAATGAATTCTTGACCTGATATCAGCGAGTTCAAACCAATATAGGTTTTTGAACCCGGCACCAAAACAATGAGTCCATGCATCGCCACGATAGTAGCCGGAGCATTAGAAAGCCGAGAGAACAGATTCGAGAATACGCCCAAGGCAAACGCACCCACAAAGGCCCCCAAACCATGTTCAAGGTAAGCTGACGCAAAGGTCGAAGTTGCATAGGCAATAAAAGTCGACGCGATAGCCCATGGAACGTGCTTTAAGCGGGTTCTAAAAATGGCTACCAGTCCCGCGCTAAGCATCAATACACCCAGCCAGTTTACCCAGAAGGGCAACGTTTCAGCGGCACCTAATGTCTGTTCACCGAACAAATGGTAACCCAGGCTAATCCCCAAAAAGGCACCAAAATACAGTTTGAATAATTGCATGCTCGCATCCATCACTCTAGCAGTGCCGGATACTAGATTGCGAGATGACAGCTCCGCCAATCCCATGGTCAGTGCCAAACCCGGTACCAATATGATCAAAGAGGAGAGAATGATCAGCCAAATGTTGATACCGGGCGTAAAGAAATGAGTGATGGCACACGCTGATAGCCCAACGGTAAAAGATGCAACCGGCTCAAGCATCAAATTGACGCGTTTGGATTTTAACGCCCACAGCATCCACAAATAGACCAACAAGCCCAATGCGCCTGACCAGAAAATCTCATACCAACCTGCTCCCATCAACATAGCGAAGGCGCTGGTGGATAAACTAAAGGCAACGCCGGTGAGTGTTTTGCCATAGGGGCTGGGCATTGCATCGATTTCGTCTAAGCGCTTGTCCGCTTCTTCGAGGGTCACCTCGCCTTGCAGCAGTAAGAACGCCAACTCGTCGGTGAGTGACAAGGAGTTCATATCCAATTCACCCGGTTGCATACGAGCTGCATGATTGTATTCATCTTCGTGGCGATCGCTCCACAACACAATGGAGAGAGAGGTTGGGGTTGAGATAAATGAAGCATGCACCCCCAAATAGGTGGCGACTTCCGTCAGATAGGTTTCAAGCCGAAACGAAGGGGTTCCATATTTGTGCAGCATTTTTCCTAACTTTAGGATAAATCTTCGTATTTGGATAAATTCCGACTTGTTCATTGAATCTGTTGACTGCCTTTTACGTTGATAAACTGCTCTCACAGAGCGCAATCATACGGCTCTGATTGGAGACGATTTTGGATGCTCAGTTGTATACAGTATGGACTAATTTTGCGCGGATTCTAGGCTCAGTTTTACGCTATTGCAATGTACATTTCTTGTTCGTTTGGGATTAGAAAAACTAATCAATGAAAGAGGCTGTCGCAAGTTGCTTGCTGCAGAAAATATAAAGGCGCCAAGAGGCGCCTTTGAATAGCAACGGTAAATTCAAATTACCAAATTTTAACCCGCTTTTCTGGCGGTAGATACATCTTATCGGTTTCTTTGATTTCAAATGCTTCATAGAACTCGGGCACGTTTGGCAACGGACCGTTGGTTCTGAAATGAGCCGGTGAGTGTGGGTCTGTCTCGATCTGATTGCGTAGGGCTTCATCACGATATTTGTTAGCCCAAATCTGAGCAAAGCCTAAGAACACCCGCTGGCGACCAGTAAAACCGTCGATAACCGGCGCTTCTTTACCTTCTAAGGACAACTCATAGGCTTTCAACGCGATGCTAATGCCGCCCAAGTCACCAATATTTTCACCTAAGGTGAATTCGCCGTTCACATGCAAGTCTTCAAGAGCTTGGAAACCGTCGTACTGGTCAATCAGCATCTTAGTACGGTTTTTAAACTCTTCTTTATCATGATCGGTCCACCAGTTTCTCAATACACCGTCGCCATCGAAGGTACTGCCTGAGTCGTCGAAGCCGTGGCCAATTTCGTGGCCGATGACTGCACCGATTCCACCGTAGTTAACAGCATCATCAGCTTCCATATTAAAAAACGGAGGTTGCAGAATGGCCGCAGGGAATACGATTTCATTCATCGGTGGGTTGTAGTAAGCATTTACGGTTTGCGGGTTCATCGCCCACTCGTGTTTTTGAACAGGACCTTTTTGCTTATCTAACATCTGCTGATATTGTAAATCAGCAGAGCGCTTGGTGTTGCCGAACAGGTCGCTTTCGTCAATGGTCAAGGCACTGTAGTCACGCCACTTGTCAGGATACCCAATCTTAGGGGTGAACTTAGACAATTTATCCAAAGCCTCTTTCTTGGTTTCTTCGGTCATCCAGTCCAGTTCTTTAATGCTGATTTCGTAAGCGCGCAACAAGTTTTGCACCAATTCCATCATGCGTTCTTTGGCCTCGGGAGCAAAATGTTCTTTCACATACACCTTACCAATCACTTCACCTAGGTGAGCATTCACGGTAGCAACCGCACGACGCCACTGGGGACGCTGCTCTTCAGTACCGTAGAGTGTTTTGCCGTAGAATTCGAAATTAGCTTTGTCCATTTCGGTAGACAAGATGCCTGCGGTTGAGTTAATCAAGCCCCAGCGCAAAAAGGATTTCCATGTATCAAGGTCGGTTTCGGCTATGATGCCATCTAAGGCTTTCATGTAGTCTAATTGGGTAACCACCAATCCATCGATGTCCGAAAGTTGAGCTTCAGAGAGCATGGTTTGCCAATCAAACCTAGGCATCAGTTCTGACAACTCATTCACCGGGATTTTGTTGTACAGAGCCACCATGTCGCGGGTCTTCTCTTTCTTCATGTGCTGCTCAGCCAACTTGGTTTCCAAGTCGTAAACAATCTTCGCTTGTTCTTTGGCATTTTGCAGACCAGCAAGGCCAAACATGCGCTCGATGTGAGCCAAATATTGAGTCCGAATTTCTTCAGACGCCTCACCTTCTTTGAAGTAGTACTCACGATCAGGCAAACCCAAGCCACCTTGCCAAGTCAGAATCATGTATGAATTGGGATCTTTAAAGTCAACGTACTGGCTGATACTAAAGGGGGTGCCATAATTGTATCTGTTGGCGTATGCAAAATATTCCACCAATTCTTTTTTGTTTTCGATGGCGTTGATCTTGGCAAACTCAGGCAACAGTGGCTCTACGCCCAACGCATCGCGCTTTTCATTGTTCATGTAAGAGTTGTAAAGATCACCGACTTTTTGTTCATCTGTTCCAGCCTGAAAATCGCCCTCGGCTGAAGTTTTGATGATATCCATGACGTCTTCTTGCGCTTCATCACGTAAGATGCCGAAAGAACCGTAACTGGCTTTATCTTCAGGAATGGTTACTGTTTCGAGCCATTTACCGTTGGCATAAAGGAAAAAGTCTTCGCCTGGAGCGACTGACGTATCCATATTTTCTTTGACGATCCCAGAAACCAGCTGTGTCGCTTTTGCTTCTGCAGCAGGTTTCTCCGTCATTTGGGTATTTTGTTGCGAGCAACCAGCCAAGGCCAAGGCTACCGCGAGGGTCGTTAGGTAGAGTTTCATTGATTCACCTTAATTACTAATTAAAAGCTTCCGTGTTTATGGTTTTATTCTCAAATTTATAAATAAATCGGTCAGTTTTGCCCCGTACCTTCTTTTGATGCATGGTCGTTGGTGACAAAAATGCCGTAGTCTTTTAACACCCTGTGGACCCCGGCCAAAGCACTTAACTAATCCACCGGCGCACTGCGTATTTCCAATAGTTTGCCACTTTGCGTCATCTGTGTAAAAAAACAGATCAAGATTGTTCAACGCCATGAAGACAATATCCAAGCTCTCGCTCAAGATGTCGGCTATCACTACTATAATGTTCGCTGCCCTGTTGGGCACTTCCACAGGTTGTTTGGCGAAGCGGACAAAAACTGGCTGGTTACCATAGCCTGAAACGAAGATTTTCTGCACAAAAAAACTGTAACAGAAAAATACAAGTTTAGAGGGCGCAAAAAGTACGCTACTGTAAAGCATTCCCAGAAAATCGAATGAGGCAAATATGAACGCTACTATTTTGGTCGTGATTGGATATATCAGCTGGACAATTCTATTGCTTTTGTTGTTGGCAAGTTACCGCACACTGTTGGTGATGAAACGAGAGCGAAAGCCAAATCAATTCAAGTCAGATGGGTCTGATGCCCCAGAATTCGGTCAACGCTTAACTCGAGCTCAAGCCAACTGTGCAGAAAGCTTGGGATTCACCGTCGGGATCTTATTGTTAGCTCTGGCGACGGGGTCCTCTGCCGTTACCGATGGTCTGGCTTATTTTTTCCTAGCGGCCAGAATTGGCCAATCTCTAGTGCACATTGCTTCGACTTCTGTGCTCGCGGTGCAGGTTAGATTTGTCTTGTTTGTGGTACAGATTGTTATCTGCATTTATTGGTTATTTCAGTTGTTTGTTAAATTCTACGGATAAAAAAGTGATGAATGCAGAATTACTTAAGCAAATATCCCCGTGTGAATACGCTGATGGATTACCTCGTAGTCAATTTATTGATAGTGGCATTCAAAGTCTTTGGCCGCAGCCTCCACGGATTGCGGGACGTGCCTTTACGGTACAATGTGAACCGGGCGATCATCTGATGCTCCATGCTGCAATTTATGAGGCCCAAAGGGGTGATATTATTGTTGCCCAAGGCGACTCGGATTACGCTCTGGCAGGTGGAAACGTGTGTGCTATTGCACAGAAGCGCGGTGTGGCTGGCTTTGTAATTGATGGCGTAATCCGTGATTTGGCAGAAGTGAGAAGCTTACAATTTCCGGTGTTCGCTCGTGGTGTGATCCCAAAGCCCGGCGCTAAAAAATCCTACACACCCTTAAACCAACCCATAGTGTGTGGTGGAGTAAAGGTCAATCCGGGAGATTGGATTGTCGCGGATGAAGAGGGCATTGCGGTGATCCCCTCTGAGCAATTGGAAGAGGTGTATCAAATTGCTTTAGCGCGCACTGAGAAAGATGCGGCAACCTCGTTGGAGCAGTGGCAAGCCAATCATCACGCAAATATTCAAGAGCTTTTGCACAAGCTCAAACCTTAACACATCAAAAAGGAACCTCATGTTTTCTTGGTTTGAACGATTAACCAATCCTTTTCCTGTCGAACACCCTATTGAGCCTCCCAAGTCGCTGGTGGCATTTTGTCGTCACTACACTCAAGGCATGTGGTTTGTCATCCTCAGTGTTTCTGTCTTAGCCGCCACCATTGCAATTTTGGAAGTGTCGCTGTTTAGTTTTGTTGGACAACTTGTCGATTGGTTGTCGCAGCGAGAACGAGCCACCTTCATCGAAGAGGAAGGCAGTACCTTGTTGTGGATGTCCCTCGTCGTGTTGCTTATTTTGCCGTGCTTGGTTCTTTTGGAAACAACGTTGTCGCACCAGTCACTGCTGGGCAATTATCCAATGAAAGTACGCTGGCAGGCACATCGTTATTTGATGGGACAGAGTTTGGCGTTTTTCCAAAATGAATTCGCCGGTAGGGTCGCCACCAAAGTCATGCAGACCGCATTGGCAGTTCGTGAAACGGTGATGAAGCTGTTCAACCTGATGGTTTATGTCAGCGTCTATTTTGTTTCTATTGTTACCTTGGTTTTTTTGATTGATTGGCGGTTAAGTTTGCCATTACTCGTTTGGTTTGCGGTGTATTTGCTGATATTGCGCACCTTCGTCCCACGACTCAAAAACGTATCGCAAAAACAAGCGGACGCGCGCTCCATTATGACCGGCCGCATTGTTGATAGCTACACCAACATCATGACGGTAAAATTGTTCGCTCATACCAATCGAGAATCTCAATATGCCAAGGATGCCATGAGCGGCTTTCTACACACGGTGTATCCGCAAATGCGCTTGGTGACTTTGCTCAACGGATGTGTTTGGTTTAGCAATTCATTGTTGATTTTTAGTATCAGTGCTTTGTCAATCTATCTTTGGTTGCACAATGCAGTCAGTCCAGGCGACTTGGCGGTCGCAGTCAGTTTATGTTTGCGCCTCAACGGGATGTCGCAATGGATTATGTGGGAAGTGTCGTCGTTATTTGAAAATATCGGGACGGTTCAAGATGGTATTAATACATTAGCACACCCCATTGAGGTGAAGGACGACCCGAATAGCAAAACCCTGCAAGTCAGTGGTGGCGAAATTCGTTTTGAGCATATCTATTTTCATTATGCGGGTCCCAAAGGCAAGCAAATCCCAGTATTTGAAGACTTAAACCTGACGATAAAACCAGGCGAGAAAGTCGGTTTGGTTGGCCGCTCCGGGGCTGGGAAATCAACCTTGGTGAATTTGTTGCTACGCTTCTTTGATGTGCAACAAGGCAATATTTTGATCGATGGACAGAGTGTCAAACACGTGGATCAAGAAAGCCTAAGAGCAAACATCAGTATGGTGACCCAAGACACCTCGTTGCTGCACCGCTCGGTTCGAGAAAATATCTTGTATGGCAAACTGAATGCCAGTGAAGAGCAAATGATTGCTGCAGCAAGAAAAGCCGAAGCCCATGAATTTATCCAGCAACTGTCTGACCAAAAGGGTCAGGTAGGCTATGATGCCCAAGTTGGAGAACGGGGAGTTAAGTTATCCGGGGGACAGCGGCAGAGGATCGCAATTGCACGGGTCATGCTCAAAGACGCGCCTATTTTAATCTTGGATGAAGCCACTTCGGCTTTGGATTCCGAGGTTGAAGACGCGATTCAACAGTGCCTAAACAAAGTGATGGCAAACAAGACGGTTTTGGCTATCGCTCATCGTTTGTCGACCATAGCGAAGATGGATCGGTTATTGGTGCTCGACCAAGGTCGTATCGTTGAATCAGGTACTCACGCTGATCTATTAGCGAAAAATGGGATTTACGCCAAACTATGGGAACATCAGACCGGTGGATTTATCGGCGTTGATTGATTGTTCAAAAGCGAAGAGACACAAAAAAGCCCAACTGAGTTGGGCTTTTTACGATTTAGCGCACGGATTCTTATCTAACCTTCATGAATCTTCTTAGGGTTACTAAGCCCAAGCCAAATAAGGCCAAGCCGGCTGGCTCTGGAATACTAGGTGTAGTTGGGTCAACCGGAGAAATACCAGGGGCGAAGGTGGATCCACCGAAGGTAAAGTAGCTGTCCGCATTGGAACCACCACCTAACATGACTAGGAATTCAGATGCCGCAGTCAAATCAAACAACCCTAAAGGTAGGTTGACGATACCTTGACTGAACATGGTACCCGCAATTGCAGAGAAGCTGCTGGTGTCCACAAGCACACCGTCTAACATCAAACTCGCCAAGTCAGCTGTCGCTAACACAACAGAAGCGTAATTGATATTAAATGCTTGATTACCACTGGGTGTCGCCAAACGGTAGCTGTCTAACCATGTGTCGATGCCAGGTACAACGCTCATAGCAGGGTCGGTGGCCGCTCCTTGCCCGCCGATTAGGTATTGAGCGACCAAAGAGGGTGCACTGGTTTCAACAAACTCGCCTGAATCCGCAGGTAATTGAAACTCATGGAACTGGCCACTGTTGATGGTCGCCACAACAACACCACCCACTGTGACTTGAGTATTGTCTTCAGTGGCAATGACTCTAACTAAATCGTAACCACGAGGAGCTATAGAAGCACCTTCAGAAGCGGTCAAAAGATAGGATGATGACAATCTGTCTACAGGGATCATCTGCTCAACCAAGGTATCGCAATAGGTAACGCCACCCGGTACTTGAGCGCATTCATGACCGGAGAACACTGCTACAGGTTTATCTGTGGTCACCCGAGAACCTGTCAAATTTGCAGACGCATTATAGGTGTAGGTTTCGCCTTCATTCAGCACTACGTTAACCGGTGCGCCACCAATAGGATTGAGGGTGACAGCAGTATTGTTTTCGGTAGCGTGAATGGTGATTTGAGCGCCCTCTCCGAAACCTGCATTTTGGCTCGCAACAACATAATCGTTACCCAATGAGCTTTCTTCAAACAAATATGTCATATCTGTAGAAGCGTCGGCTCGGTTTACAAAGTAACCAGCTAAAGACTCTGCTGAATCGATTCTAAAGCCTGTGTTGGTTATCCCAGTACCACCTTGCATATAGGTGGTAGGTATATCCAAGTTAAAAAAGCCATCCGCATTCAATATTACATTTTGGTTGAAGCCTGCCAAATTGGACACCGTGGCAGATTGGCCTGCGTCACCAAACAAAAATACTGACGCCCTCTCATTTCCTCCCAAGGTATTGCGGTTGTAATCGAAATACAAAGTTGTTGCATAGGCCGACGATGTTGCCAACCCTAACGTAGATAGCAGAGCAAAACTGCATAATGACTTAGTAGCACGTTTGTTTAAGTTTGTTGCTTTCATCTAATAATTCTCCTTGAAAGTTGATGAATAAGCATGTTTTGAACAAATAAACACCGACAAGAAAGGACAAACTACACCTTAACTAGACTGCTTGGTGATGGTGGCATTGGTTGTGAATTTCGAATAAATCTCGCCCACAGCAAAGTTGTTGAGCAAAAGCATAATTTGAACCAAAAATAAAATAGCTATATTTAACAGTTGGTTAGATGCGCGGCGTGATGAGTTTTCTGCAACTTTTTACGTTTTTTTCCTGTCTGTGTTAAAAAAACTGACAGGTTGAGAAATAAATTTGTCGAGGTCCGTCGACGGCTGGATAACATGATCGTTAGTTCAACGATTATTGTTCTTTTTGTTGAGTTTGAGATTACATAACTAACTGATTAATAATGAAATAAATTAATTGAAAAGGAAGTTTTAACAATGCGCTCAAAGTTTGAGGTGTATAATAAATGGACAGTCACTTGTGAGTGGATATTGAGAAAACGCGCTTTTAGAGTTGAATTTAAGCAGTTTACCCACAATTCCTTCTTGTATAAGCACAAGTGATGAGTATAATACGCGTCCCTCCTATGTGACTCCGACTTTTTCCAAAAGCTAAACGCGAAATCACAAGGAAGGTGTAACTAAAAACCAGCAATAACAAATGTGCTGAACGTTTTAGGGGTGTAGTTCCAATTGGTAGAACAGCGGTCTCCAAAACCGATGGTTGGGGGTTCGAATCCCTCCACCCCTGCCAGATTGACTTGAATTGCGATAGCTACACAATGATGGCTATCCATAGCGGAAGTATAAGCATGAGCGAGAAGACAGAAAACGCATCCAATCCAATGGATATGCTCAAGTGGTTGGTGGTGATTGCCCTGTTAGGGGGAATCATCGTGGCAAACTACTTGTATGAAGACGTATCCGTATTATACCGAGCGTTAGCAGCGGTAGCGGCAGTAGTCGTTGCAGGTTTCATTGCCTCGACAACCGTTAAGGGCGCGACTTTTCTTGCCTTTGCTAAGGATTCTCGCACCGAAGTGCGTAAAGTTGTATGGCCGACCAGACAAGAGGCCACACAAACCACCATTATTGTGTTAGCAGCGACCGCGGTTATGTCACTTCTGCTCTACGGTATGGATTTGATCATCGTTAAGCTCGTTTCCTTTGTGACCGGATTGGGGATTTAAGCATGTCTGAAAAAAAATGGTACGTGGTACAAGCCTTCTCTGGATACGAAGGACGAGTGCAAAAAACCTTGCTTGAGCATATTAAAATGCACGGCATGGAAGAATATTTTGGCGAGATTTTGGTACCTACCGAAGAAGTCGTTGAAATGCGTGCGGGCCAAAAGCGTAAAAGTGAACGCAAGTTTTTCCCCGGCTATGTATTAGTTGAAATGGAAATGAACGAAGATTCTTGGCACTTGGTGAAAAGCGTGCCTCGAGTACTGGGTTTCATTGGTGGCACATCTGATCGCCCCATGCCGATTTCAAAGAAAGAAGCCGACGCCATTTTGAATCGTTTGGAAGAGTCCGTAGACAAGCCAAAACCAAAGACTTTGTTCGAACCAGGCGAAGTGGTTCGTGTCAACGACGGTCCATTTGCCGATTTCAATGGTGTAGTCGAAGAAGTCGACTACGAGAAAAACCGCCTGAAAGTATCTGTACTCATCTTCGGTCGCTCTACTCCAGTAGAACTAGAATTCGGCCAAGTGGAAAAGGGGTAAGAGCGGGGCTCTCAGAAGCACCGCTTCTGCCGCTCGCACGACCGGCATGGATGCCGGGCTGGACATAGCCACAGGATGTGCACGAAGAAATCAAAACAAAGAGGGTGAAATCGGAGCTTTCTGGAGCTCAGCTCCAGCCGATTGAACGACCGGCATGGATGCCGGGCTGGACATAGCCACAGGATGTGCACGAAGAAATCAAAACAAAGAGGTCTAATACGACCTCTTTTTTATTTTGGGGCTTACCATCAAAACTATCGGGCGTAGTATCCCGAAGTTTTTGATTGCCTTTTGCTCGCGGTCTTTGGAAACTCAAACAGCTAAGGATGTTTGGAAAAGATCCCGGCCAAAAAGCACGCCGGGATGACAGTGACTGTGTCATCCCCGCAACGCTCTTGGGCGGGGACCTTATCAAAAGGTTGACACACTCAAACGAATTCAACGCTCTTGGGCGGGGACCTCTATCTGAATCTATTGGGTGTAGTGTCCCAAAGATTCAGATCGCTCTTCGCTCTAAATCGGGCGCAGTAGCCCAATGGTTTTGATCGCTTTTGCAGTTTATTACTGTTCACTTTTCGATGAGTAGTCAAAAATCTGAAATTTGTCAATATTAAGGGTTGCGTGTGTTGATTATCTAATCTATAATTCGCGACCCTTTATTTTAACGGGAAGCCGATTGAGCAAGCATTCTCAGTGTCTTGCGAGGCGTTATACCCAAATTTGAGAGTATTAAAATGGCTAAAAAAATTACTGGCTTGATTAAGCTACAGGTTGCGGCTGGTGCTGCTAACCCTAGTCCACCAGTTGGTCCTGCTTTGGGTCAAAAAGGTGTGAACATCATGGAATTCTGTAAAGCGTTCAACGCAAAAACAGAAAGCATGGAAAAAGGTTCTCCTGTACCTGTAGAGATCACGGTTTATGAAGACCGTTCTTTTACCTTTGAAACCAAAACTCCACCTGCTTCTTATTTGTTGAAGAAAGCAGCTGGCATCAAGAGTGGTTCTGGTCGTCCTAACACTGAAAAAGTGGGCAAGGTGACTCGTGCGCAGTTGGAAGAAATTGCGAAAACCAAAGAACCAGATCTGACTGCTGCAGATCTTGAAGCTGCAGTACGCACCATCGCTGGCTCCGCGCGCAGCATGGGCTTGGTAGTAGAGGGCTAAGACATGGCAAAATTAACTAAACGTATGCGCACTATCCGCGAGAAAGTTGACGCATCTAAAGAATACGAGTTGAACGAAGCCGTTGCTTTGTTGAAAGAATTAGCTACTGCAAAATTCGCTGAAAGCGTTGATGTTGCTGTGAACTTGGGTATTGATGCTCGTAAATCTGACCAAAACGTTCGTGGTGCAACTGTACTACCAAACGGTACAGGTAAAGACGTTCGCGTAGCGGTATTCACTCAAGGCGCGAGCGCAGAAGCGGCTAAAGCTGCTGGTGCTGATATCGTTGGCATGGAAGACTTGGCTGATTTGGTCAAGAAAGGCGAAATGAACTTTGACGTAGTTGTTGCTTCTCCAGATGCGATGCGCGTTGTTGGTCAGTTAGGTCAAATCTTAGGCCCACGTGGTCTGATGCCTAACCCTAAGACGGGTACTGTTACTCCAGATGTTGCAACTGCGGTTAAAAACGCTAAAGCAGGTCAGGTTCGTTACAGAAACGACAAGAACGGTATTATCCACGCAAGCATCGGTAAGATTGCTTTTGAAGCAAATCAAATCCAAGAAAACCTTGACGCATTGTTGGACGCTTTGAAAAAAGCTAAACCTTCTTCTGCAAAAGGGACTTACATCAAGAAAGTAAGCCTGAGCACCACTATGGGTGCCGGTGTTGCTCTTGATCAAGCTAGCTTGGGCTTGAAATAGATTTTTGGTGATGCATTAGCATCCCACTTATGAGCTAAGGCTCATCTCTCTGATGGTTATGGGTTGGAGCTTGGTTGTTTCAGTGAAACAAGACAAGTTCCCGTCCAAGACCGCAGGTGCGAACTGGTGAATGAAGTAAGAGAGCATTCACTCTAACGGTTCGCTTAATACTAAAATGCCTGCGCAGACGGTGGTTTCGACTCAGACTCTCTGGGAATACGAACACCGTAGAGCGGTAAGATACCTTTGGCAACAAGGGCGTTTTATCAATCTGGAACTCTGAACATATGAAGAGATTTAGTGATTATGTTCAGTTACTAAGAGGTGAACTCAGTGGCACTAGGCTTAGCAGCAAAAAAAGAGATCGTAGCGGAGATTAACGAAGTTGCATCTCGAGCTCTATCTATTGCCGTCGCTGAATACCGTGGCATGGAAGTGTCAGAACTAACTGACCTGCGTGTTAAAGCTCGTGATCAGGGCGTATATCTGAAAGTTGTCAGAAATACCCTTGCAAAGCGTGCTTTGGCAGACAGCAAGTTTTCTGATCTTGACAGTGCTTTGACTGGTCCTTTGATTTACGGATTCTCTATAGACGCTCCCGGCGCAGCCGCTCGTCTATTCAAAGACTACGGAAAAACAAATGACAAGTTGAAAGTTACTGCACTTTCTATCGGCAGTGGTTTGTTGGGTCCAGAAAAACTGGACGCAGTAGCTTCACTACCGACCCGCGACGAAGCACTTGCAAGATTGCTTGCAACCTTCAAAGCACCGGTTGGCAAATTCGTTCAAACAATCAACGAAGTGCCTTCCAAGTTTGTGCGTGTATTGGCGGCGATCAAAGACGAAAAATAATTTTCGTTTTTGTAAATTTGAATTTTTAACAACATTACCCAGGAGTTTAGAGACATGGCTCTAACTAAAGAAGACATCTTGAACGCGATTGCTGAAATGCCAGTTATGGAATTGGTTGAGCTAATCGAAGCAGCTGAAGAAAAATTCGGCGTAACTGCAACTGCAGCTGTTGCTGCTGCTGCTCCTGCCGCTGCTGCTGAAGCTGCTGCAGAGCAAACTGAGTTTGACGTTGTAATGACTTCATTCGGCGCAAACAAAGTTGCTGTTATCAAAGCAGTACGTGGTGCAACAGGTCTAGGTCTGAAAGAAGCTAAAGAAGTTGTTGAAGCAGCTCCTAAAGCTATCAAAGAAGGCGTATCTAAAGAAGAAGCAGAAGCACTTAAGAAAGAGCTTGAAGAAGCTGGTGCTACAGTGGAACTTAAGTAATTTGTCTAACGACTTATTACTTGCCTGAAAAGGCTCGGGCTGGTGATTATTTGATCACCAGCCTTTTTGCGCTGTAGGATAGGGCATTTATACCCTTTTTATCTATCCTCGACGTCAAAGCGCAAACGCAGTATAAAAGAGAAATAAAACCAATAAGTTAACTACGGTTTATCTGTAGTGGTTGAGCTGAATTGGTGTATGCTTAAAAACTGCGCTCGATCTAAAGGGTGCTTGAAGTTTGTTTGGTAAAAGCGCTTTACCGAACAAGTTGGGTCAAAAATCAGCAGGCTGAGGAACCCATGGTTTACTCCTATAGCGAAAAGAAACGTATCCGTAAGGATTTTGGCAAACGCCCCCAGGTATTGGAAATACCGTACCTTCTCTCAATCCAGCTCGATTCTTTCAAGAAGTTCATCGACGTAGACGTCGATGGTCAGTATGGTCTTGAAGCTGCATTCCGCTCAGTTTTTCCGATTAAAAGCTACTCGGGTAATTCTGAATTACAATACGTGAGCTACCGTTTAGGTGAGCCAGTATTTGACGTCAAAGAATGTCAAATTCGCGGTGTCACTTATTCTGCCCCTCTGCGCGTGAAATTGCGTCTGGTTCTGTTCGATAAAGAAGCGGCACCTGGCACAGTTAAAGACATCAAAGAACAAGAAGTGTACATGGGTGAAATTCCGCTCATGACTGAAAACGGCACTTTTGTTATCAACGGTACCGAGCGCGTAATCGTGTCTCAGTTGCACCGTTCACCTGGTGTATTCTTTGATCACGACAAAGGCAAAACTCACTCCTCAGGTAAAGTGCTGTATAACGCGCGAGTCATTCCTTACCGTGGTTCGTGGTTAGACTTTGAATTTGACCCTAAAGATAATTTGTATGTGCGTATTGATCGTCGTCGTAAATTGCCTGCGACTATCATCTTACGTGCATTAGACATGAGCACAGAAGAAGTTCTGGACTTATTCTTTGACACCGATTCTATTCGCATCGTTGACGACAAGATGATGATGGACATCGTGCCAGACCGTCTGCGTGGTGAGACCGCTAAATTTGACATCAAAGATGACAAAGGCGAAGTATTGGTTGAAGCCGGACGTCGTATCTCTGCCCGCCACACTCGTGCTTTGGAAAAAGCCAAAGTAACCGAGTTAGAAGTGCCTGCAGAATACCTAGTTGGTCGCGTGTGTGCCCGTACTTACGTGAATGAAGAGACCGGTGAAGTCGTTATTAATGCTAACGATGAATTGACTTTGGATAACATCGAAGCGTTGATCGGCTCTGGCGTAACCAGTTTCGAGACTTTGTATATTAACGATTTGGACCACGGTTCTTATATCTCTGATACATTGCGCATCGACAGTTCAACAAACCGTTTGGAAGCCTTGGTAGAAATCTACCGCATGATGCGTCCTGGTGAGCCACCTACAAAAGACGCTGCTGAAACCTTGTTCGGTAATTTGTTCTTCTCCGAAGATCGTTATGACTTGTCTTCAGTAGGTCGTATGAAGTTCAACCGTCGCTTAGGTCGTGAAGAATTGACTGGCGAAGGCACTTTAGACAAAGACGACATCGTCGCTGTTATGAAGCAATTGATCACCATCCGTGACGGTAAAGACGAAGTGGACGATATCGACCACTTGGGTAACCGTCGCATTCGTTCTGTTGGTGAAATGGCTGAAAACCAATTCCGTGTTGGCTTGGTACGTGTAGAGCGTGCGGTGAAAGAGCGCCTTAGCTTGGGTGACTTGGATGCCATCATGCCTCAGGACTTGATCAACGCCAAACCTATCTCTGCTGCAGTGAAGGAGTTCTTTGGTTCGAGCCAGTTGTCTCAGTTTATGGACCAAAACAACCCGTTGTCAGAGGTAACCCATAAGCGTCGTATTTCTGCTTTGGGCCCCGGTGGTTTGACTCGTGAACGTGCTGGCTTTGAAGTACGTGACGTTCACCCAACTCACTACGGTCGTGTTTGTCCAATCGAAACCCCAGAAGGACCGAACATCGGTCTGATCAACTCATTGTCGAGCTTTGCTCGTACCAATGACTTCGGTTTCTTGGAAACACCTTATCGTAAAATCGTTGACGGCATTGTTACTGACGATATCGACTATTTGTCTGCTATTGAAGAAGGCCAATTTGCAATCGCTCAGGCGAACGTAGAGTTGGATGCAGAAGGTCGTTTGGCCGAAGATCTGATCCCTTGTCGTTATCGTGGTGAAACCACTTTGATGCCAAGTTCAGACATCAAATATATGGACGTTTCTCCACAGCAGATCGTTTCAATCGCTGCCAGCATCATCCCGTTCCTGGAACACGATGACGCCAACCGTGCATTGATGGGCTCGAACATGCAACGTCAAGCCGTACCGACTTTGAAGGCTGATAAGCCGCTAGTGGGCACGGGCATGGAGAAAACCGTCGCGGTGGATTCCGGTGTAACTATCATTGCCAAACGTGGTGGTGTAGTGGATTACGTCGACGCAAGCCGCATCGTAATTAAGGTTAACGAAGAAGAGATGGTTGCCGGTGAAGCAGGCATCGATATCTACAACTTGACCAAGTACACCCGTTCAAACCAAAACACCTGTATCAACCAGAAGCCTACCTGTAATGTCGGTGAGCCTGTGGTAACCGGTGACGTATTGGCCGATGGCCCGTCTACTGACTTGGGTGAATTGGCTCTGGGTCAGAACATGCGTATCGCGTTCATGCCTTGGAACGGTTACAACTTTGAGGATTCAATCCTAATTTCTGAGCGTGTTGCTCAGGAAGACCGCTTTACTACCATTCACATCCAAGAGCTAAGCTGTATCGCTCGTGATACCAAGCTTGGTCCTGAAGAAATCAGCTCAGACATCCCGAACGTAGGTGAGTCTGCGTTGGGTAAACTGGATGAGTCTGGCGTAGTTTACATCGGTGCTGAAGTGAAAGGCGGTGACATCTTAGTCGGTAAAGTAACGCCTAAAGGTGAAACCCAATTGACGCCAGAAGAGAAACTTTTGCGCGCCATCTTCGGTGAAAAAGCGTCTGATGTGAAAGACACTTCTTTGCGCGTACCTAACAGCGTTCACGGCACGGTTATTGACGTACAAGTCTTTACCCGCGATGGCGTTGAGAAAGACAAGCGTGCATTGGAAATTGAGGACATGCAGTTGCGTCAGGTGAAGAAAGACTTGTCTGACGAATTCAATATTTTGGCTGACGGTATCTTTGCCCGTGCAACAAACTTGTTGCTGAAAAACGGCATCGACCAAGCCAAGTTGGACAGCATGCCTCGCGAGAAATGGTTCGATATCACTTTGAAAGACGATGATGCGCAAACCGATCTCGATCAGATTGCTCAGCAGTACAGCGAGATCAAGCACGACTTCGACAACAAGTTTGAAGTGAAGCGTCGCAAGATCACTCAAGGTGATGACTTAGCACCTGGTGTACTGAAAATCGTAAAAGTGTATTTGGCAGTGAAACGTCATATCCAGCCTGGTGATAAGATGGCTGGTCGTCACGGTAACAAAGGGGTTATCTCAACCATTCAGCCGGTTGAAGATATGCCTTACGATGAGAACGGCACGCCGGTTGACATCGTATTGAACCCGCTAGGTGTACCGTCACGGATGAACATCGGTCAGATCCTTGAAACTCACTTGGGTATGGCTGCTCACGGCATCGGTGTGAAAATCGATCGGATGTTGAAAGAGCAGGAAGAAATGGCCAAGCTGCGCGGCTTCTTGAAAGAAGTATACAGCTCGGGCACGTCTCACCAAGAAGTGGATCTGGACAGTTTCTCTGATGACGAAATCAAGCGTCTAGCAGACAACTTACGTAAAGGTTTACCTGTTGCAACGCCAGTATTTGACGGCGCAACAGAAGGGGAAATCAAAGAACTGTTGAGGTTGGCTGATATTCCTGAAAGCGGACAGATCACCCTGTTTGATGGTCGTACTGGCCGCGCATTTGAACGTCCTGTCACGGTCGGTTACATGTACATGCTGAAATTGAACCACTTAGTGGACGACAAGATGCATGCTCGTTCTACCGGTTCGTACAGTCTGGTAACACAGCAACCGTTGGGTGGTAAAGCTCAGTTCGGTGGACAGCGTTTCGGAGAGATGGAAGTGTGGGCACTAGAAGCATACGGTGCTGCTTACACCTTGCAAGAAATGCTGACGGTGAAATCAGATGACGTCAATGGCCGTACCAAAATGTATAAGAACATTGTGGATGGCGACCATCGTATGGAACCTGGTATGCCGGAATCCTTCAACGTATTGTTGAAAGAAATCCGTTCACTGGGTATCAACATCGAACTGGAAGAGCAGAACTAGTCTGCGTTTCTAAAACGATTGAAAATTGACAGGAGAGCCTGATAGCGGGTCGGCTATCAGGCTTGAGTAACACAACTCCGCTGGGAGAGAAATGTGAAAGACTTATTAAAGTTTCTTAAGCAACAGAACAAAACCGAAGAGTTCGATAATATTCGAATCGGTCTTGCTTCTCCGGATATGATCCGATCGTGGTCTTTTGGTGAGGTTAAAAAACCTGAAACCATTAACTACCGTACTTTTAAACCAGAGCGTGACGGTCTATTTTGTGCCCGTATCTTTGGTCCGGTAAAAGACTACGAGTGCTTGTGTGGAAAATACAAACGCTTGAAGCACCGCGGAGTAATCTGCGAAAAATGTGGTGTTGAAGTGACATTGACCAAAGTACGTCGTGAGCGTATGGGTCACATTGAATTGGCCAGTCCAGTTGCCCACATCTGGTTCTTGAAATCATTGCCGTCGCGCATCGGTTTGATGTTGGATATGACTTTGCGTGACATTGAGCGCGTATTGTACTTTGAATCATACGTGGTCACAGAACCTGGCATGACGACTCTTGAGCGTTCACAGTTGTTGAGCGAAGAAGAATACTTGGATGCTTTGGAAGAGCACGGCGACGAGTTTGACGCGAAAATGGGTGCCGAAGCGGTATTCGAATTGCTCAAATTGTTGGACGTGGACTCTGACGTTGCGGCAATGCGTGAAGAATTGCCTTCTATCAACTCAGAAACCAAGCGTAAGAAAGTTACTAAGCGTCTGAAACTGCTTGAGTCATTCCAACAATCTGGCAATAAGCCAGAGTGGATGATCATGACTGTATTGCCGGTACTACCGCCTGACTTGCGTCCGTTGGTACCCCTAGACGGTGGTCGTTTTGCGACTTCTGACTTGAACGATTTGTATCGTCGAGTCATCAACCGTAACAACCGTTTAAAGCGCTTGTTGGACTTGGCTGCTCCTGACATCATCGTTCGCAACGAAAAACGTATGTTGCAAGAAGCCGTTGATGCCTTGTTGGATAACGGTCGTCGTGGCCGCGCCATCACCGGTTCAAACAAACGTCCTCTGAAATCTTTGGCTGACATGATCAAAGGTAAGCAAGGTCGTTTCCGTCAAAACCTTTTGGGTAAACGTGTAGATTACTCTGGCCGTTCGGTTATCACTGTTGGTCCTACTTTGCGTTTGCACCAATGTGGTTTGCCGAAGAAAATGGCATTGGAATTGTTCAAGCCTTTCATCTACGGCAAATTAGAAGGCCGCGGTTTGGCGACCACTATCAAAGCCGCTAAGAAGTTGGTTGAGCGTGAAGCGCCGGAAGTTTGGGACGTTCTCGACGAAGTTATCCGTGAGCACCCGGTGTTATTGAACCGTGCACCGACTCTGCACAGATTGGGTATCCAAGCATTTGAACCGACTCTGATCGAAGGTAAAGCGATACAGTTGCACCCATTGGTGTGTGCTGCGTATAACGCTGACTTCGACGGTGACCAAATGGCGGTACACGTACCATTGACTATCGAAGCTCAGCTTGAAGCTCGTGCTCTGATGATGTCAACCAACAACATTTTGTCACCTGCTAACGGTGAACCTATCATCGTACCTTCACAGGACGTTGTACTGGGCTTGTACTATTTGACTCGTGACCGTGTTAATGGTTTGGGTGAAGGCATGGTTTTCACCAGCCCCCACGAAGCAGAGAAAGCGTACCGCACAGGTAACGCAGAACTGCACGCTCGGGTTAAAGTACGTATCACTGAATACGATGTAGCAGAAGACGGCACTAAGACTGAAAAAGTGACTTTGACAGACACTACTGTTGGTCGTGCAATTTTCTCTTTGATTTTGCCTAAAGGCTTGCCTTTCGAAATCATCAACCAAGCCATGGGCAAGAAGCAAATTTCTAAGTTGCTGAACACTTGTTACCGTGTGTTGGGTCTAAAAGATACCGTTATTGCGGCTGACCAAATCATGTATACCGGTTTCCACTACGCGATGATCGCTGGTGCTTCCGTTGGTATTGATGACATGGTTATTCCAGATGCGAAGAAAGAAATCATCGACGCAGCGGAAGAAGAAGTATTTGAAATCCAAGAGCAGTTCCAATCTGGTTTGGTTACTGCCGGTGAGCGTTACAATAAAGTTATCGATATCTGGTCTCGTGCTAACGAAGACGTTGCTAAGGCGATGATGTCTAACTTGTCTAAAGAGAAAGTGATGAATAAAGATGGTGAGATGGAAGAGCAAGATTCTTTCAACTCGGTCTTTATGATGGCTGACTCTGGTGCTCGTGGTAGTGCTGCACAGATTCGTCAGTTGGCGGGTATGCGTGGTTTGATGGCAAAACCTGATGGTTCAATCATCGAAACCCCTATCACTGCGAACTTCCGTGAAGGTTTGAACGTACTTCAGTACTTTATTTCAACTCACGGTGCTCGTAAAGGTTTGGCCGATACGGCATTGAAAACAGCCAACTCTGGTTACTTGACTCGTCGTTTGGTTGACGTAGCTCAGGATTTGGTTATCAACAACGAAGATTGCGGCACGTTCGAGGGGGTTAAAATGACTCCGTTGATCGAAGGTGGTGACGTTGTTGAACCATTGCGCGAACGTGTATTGGGTCGTGTAGTCGCTGAAGACGTAGTGAAGCCTGGCTCTGATGAGATCTTGGTTGAACGTAACACCTTGTTGGACGAAGCTTTGGTAGACATGTTGGAGTCAAACTCCGTTGACCAAATCATGGTGCGTTCAGTAATCACTTGTGACAATGACTTTGGCGTATGTGCTAAATGTTACGGTCGTGACTTGGCTCGTGGTCACATGGTTGGTCACGGTGAATCGGTTGGGGTTATTGCAGCTCAATCAATCGGTGAGCCAGGTACACAGTTAACGATGCGTACCTTCCACATCGGTGGTGCGGCATCAAGAGCGTCTGCGGAAAACAGTGTTCAAGTGAAAACCACGGGTACATTGAAGTTCCACAACGCTAAATACGTGCGCAATGCTGACGACAAAGTTGTGATCGTGTCTCGTTCAACCGAATTGACTATGATCGATGATCAGGGTCGTGAGAAAGAGCGTTATAAGGTTCCTTACGGTGCAGTATTGTCAGTAGATGACAATGCATCTGTACAAGCTGGCGATATCGTGGCGACTTGGGATCCGCACTCGCACCCAATCGTGACTGAGCGTGCAGCGAAGATCACCTTCGCCGACGTTGACGACAGTAACACAGAAATGCAGCAGGACGAGCTGACTGGTCTTACCCGTATCGTGGTTAAAGACTTGACTAAAGCGAATGCTAAAGAGCCTAAGCTGATTTTGGAAAGTGAAGAAACTGGCCTGCAAGAAATTCGCTTGCCTAGCTTCACCACCATCGAAGCAGCTGACGGTAAAGTGGCTCGTGAAGGTGACGTGTTAGCCCGTATCCCGCAAGAAAGTTCGAAAACACGGGACATCACCGGTGGTCTTCCGCGCGTTGCTGACTTGTTCGAAGCTCGTAAACCGAAAGAGCCTGCTATCTTGGCAGAAATCTCTGGTACCATTGGCTTTGGTAAAGAAACCAAAGGCAAGAAGCGCTTGGTGATTACGCCGAAAGAAGGCGAAGCTTACGAAGAAATGATCCCTAAATGGCGTCAATTGAACGTGTTTGAAGGTGAATCTGTGGAAAAAGGCGAAGTTATCGCCGATGGTCCAGAGTCACCACACGATATCTTGCGTCTACGTGGTATCAGCGCGGTTGCCAACTACATTGTGAATGAAGTACAAGAAGTTTACCGTCTGCAAGGGGTAAAAATTAACGATAAGCACATCGAAGTGGTCATCCGCCAGATGTTGCGTAAGTGTATGATTACCCATGCTGGTGACAGCCAATTCCTAGAAGGCGAGCAGTTGGAAGTTGCCAACGTGAAAATCGCTAACCGTGAATTGGAAAAGCAGGGCAAATTCCCTGCTCAGTATGAAATCCAATTGTTGGGTATCACCAAAGCGTCCTTGTCGACCGAATCGTTCATCTCAGCGGCTTCTTTCCAAGAGACCACTCGAGTGTTGACCGAAGCGGCAGTACAGGGCAAAGAAGACGAACTACGTGGTTTGAAAGAAAACGTTATCGTAGGTCGTTTGATCCCAGCGGGTACTGGCTTTGCATACCACCAAAAACGTATGAAAGACAGACAAGCTGTGGTGATAGAAGACCCGTCAGTGTCTGCTGCTGAAGCTGAGCAGGCATTAACCGAAGCATTGAATGCTGAGGTGAGTGACACTTCCGCCTCTGACGAGTAATTTGCCAGGCGCTACAACCCAGGCCGAAAGGGGCTTTAATCAGAGCGCTGGTTAAAGACTGTACTTGACAGCCTGGGCTTTGATCATTAGAATTCCGCGACCCGAATTTTGGTAGACCAAAAATTGGGCGCGGATTTTTCGCTTTTAGAGCCCCTAAAAAGGCTATTTCAGTAGTATTTTTTAACCAGGAGCTAGTTAATGGCAACAGTTAACCAGTTAGTGCGTAAGCCACGCCAAAAGCCCGATGCCAAGAGCAACGTGGCCGCTTTGCAGGCTTGCCCACAAAAACGTGGAGTATGTACTCGTGTATATACCACCACGCCAAAGAAACCAAACTCTGCATTACGTAAAGTATGCCGTGTTCGTCTTACCAACGGTTTTGAAGTTTCTTCATACATCGGTGGTGAAGGCCACAACTTGCAAGAGCACAGTGTTGTTCTTATCCGTGGTGGTCGTGTTAAAGATTTACCAGGTGTTCGTTACCACACTGTTCGCGGTACATTGGACTGCGCAGGCGTGAGCGATCGTCGTCAAGCCCGTTCTAAATACGGCGCGAAAAGGCCTAAGTCTTAACGGTTCTCCGTTAGTAAGGCCAAACTGAGATTAATTTGAGTTTTGGGTAATCCCTGAATTCCACGGAGAATATTAAGATGCCAAGAAGAAGAGTCGTAGGTCAACGTAAAATCCTACCTGATCCTAAGTTCGGATCACAATTACTTGCTAAATTCATGAACGTCGTCATGTTGGACGGCAAGAAATCTACTGCTGAAAAAATCGTTTACGGCGCGCTAGATATTGTTGCTGAAAAAACCGGCAAAGCACACCTTGATGTATTTGAAGAAGCGTTGGACAACATCCGCCCTACGGTCGAGGTTAAGTCTCGTCGTGTTGGTGGTTCTACTTACCAAGTACCTGTAGAAGTTCGTCCCGTTCGTCGTAATGCATTAGGTATGCGTTGGATGGTAGAAGCTGCGCGTAAACGTGGTGAAAAATCAATGGCTCAACGCCTTGCAGCTGAAATGCTGGATGCGTCTGAGAACCGTGGTTCTGCGGTTAAGAAGCGTGAAGACGTGCACCGTATGGCCGAAGCAAACAAAGCGTTTGCACACTACCGTTGGTAGTCAGAGCGTCAGAAAGAGGATTAAATGGCTCGTAAGCACCCGATTGAACGTTATCGCAATATAGGTATTGTTGCGCACGTTGACGCAGGTAAAACCACCACAACTGAACGTGTTCTGTTCTACACTGGCTTGTCTCACAAGATCGGTGAAGTCCATGATGGCGCAGCCACCATGGATTGGATGGAACAGGAGCAGGAGCGGGGTATTACCATTACGTCTGCGGCCACCACCTGTTTTTGGTCGGGGATGCAACAACAATACGAACAGCACAGAATCAATATCATTGATACTCCTGGGCACGTTGACTTCACCATTGAAGTAGAGCGTTCTTTGCGAGTACTTGACGGAGCTGTGGTGGTCTTTTGTGGTTCTTCGGGCGTTGAACCTCAATCTGAAACTGTATGGCGCCAAGCTGACAAATACCGAGTTCCGCGCTTGGTGTTTGTCAACAAAATGGACCGTGCAGGTGCTGACTTCGAACGTGTCGTCAGTCAAATTGAAAAACGTTTGGGTGCCAATTGTGTGCCCATTCAGTTGAACATCGGTTCTGAAGAGAACTTCCGCGGCGTTATCGACTTGATCAAAATGAAAGCGATCAATTGGAACGCCGAAGATCAAGGCATGACCTTCACTTATGAAGACATTCCTGCTGAATTCGTTGAGCGTGCGCAAGCTTTGCGTACCGAAATGGTTGAAGCTGCAGCGGAAGCCTCTGATGATTTGATGAATAAATATCTGGAAGGCGAAGAGCTTTCCGAGGAAGAGATCAAGTCCGGTTTAAGAACTCGCACACTCAACAACGAGATTGTGCTGGCGACCTGTGGTTCTGCTTTTAAGAACAAGGGCGTGCAAGCGGTTCTGGACGCGGTTATTGAATTTCTTCCTGCACCAGTTGATATCCCAGCAATTCAGGGTGTTTTGGACGACAAAGATGAAACGCCAGATGAGCGTCATGCTGACGACAGCGAACCGTTCTCAGCTTTGGCATTCAAAATTGCTACTGACCCTTTCGTAGGGACATTAACCTTCTTCCGTTGTTATTCGGGTGTAGTGAATACCGGCGATGCCGTGTACAACTCCGTGAAAGGCAAAAAAGAGCGCTTTGGTCGTATTGTGCAGATGCACGCCAAAGACCGTGAAGAGCTCAAGGAAGTAAGGGCGGGTGATATCGCTGCTGCAATTGGTTTGAAAGATGTGACGACCGGAGACACTTTGTGTGATCCGAACCATGTCATAATACTTGAGCGTATGGATTTCCCAGAACCGGTTATTTCCATCGCTGTTGAACCTCGTTCTAAAGCAGACCAAGAGAAGATGGGTATTGCCCTCGGGAAATTGGCTGCTGAAGATCCGTCCTTCCGAGTGAAAACCGACGAAGAAACGGGCCAGACCATCATATCCGGAATGGGTGAACTTCATTTGGATATCATCGTGGATCGAATGAAGCGCGAATTCAGCGTGGATTGCAACGTAGGTAAACCTCAGGTTGCCTACCGCGAAACCATTCGAAAAGCAGTGGAGGTGGAAGGCAAATTCGTTCGTCAATCCGGTGGACGAGGCCAGTATGGCCACGTTTGGCTGAAAGTTGAGCCCAATGAAGAAGGGGCTGGGTATGAGTTTGTCAACAATATCGTTGGGGGTGTGGTTCCTAAAGAATTCATTCCTGCGGTTGACAAAGGCTGCCAAGAACAGATGCAAAATGGTGTGTTAGCCGGGTATCCGGTACTGGATGTAAAGGTGACTTTATTTGACGGTTCTTACCATGATGTTGACTCTTCTGAAATGGCGTTTAAGATAGCCGGTTCAATGGGTTTCAAGAAAGGGGCTGCGCAAGCAAATCCTGTACTACTTGAACCCACAATGAAAGTTGAAGTTACCACTCCGGAAGATTGGATGGGTGACGTGGTTGGCGACTTGAATCGCCGTCGCGGTATGATCGAAGGCATGGATGATGGCGTAGCAGGTATTAAAATAATACGTGCCAAGGTACCGTTATCAGAAATGTTTGGATATGCCACTGACTTGCGTTCTGCAACGCAGGGTCGTGCATCATACTCTATGGAATTCTTCAATTACTCGGAAGCGCCCAACAATGTAGCGCAGGCGATAATTGAGGCTAGACTTTAATCTAAATGAAGGTTCGGTCCGGTCTATATTGGGTCGGACTTTTAACTTAGGAAAATAGAAAAATGGCAAAAGAAAAGTTTGAACGTACGAAACCCCACGTAAACGTCGGTACAATCGGCCACGTTGACCACGGTAAAACGACGCTAACAGCGGCAATCACTACTGTTCTAGCAAAGACTTATGGTGGTAAAGCACAGGCATTCGATCAAATCGATAATGCGCCTGAAGAGCGTGAGCGTGGTATCACAATCGCAACTTCACACGTTGAATACGACACACCTGCACGTCACTACGCGCACGTAGACTGCCCTGGACACGCTGACTATGTTAAAAACATGATCACCGGTGCTGCGCAGATGGACGGAGCAATCTTGGTAGTAGCGGCCACTGATGGTCCTATGCCACAAACACGTGAGCACATTTTGTTGGGTCGTCAGGTAGGTGTACCTTACATGATCGTATTCATGAACAAATGTGACATGGTAGACGACGAAGAGTTGTTGGAATTGGTAGAAATGGAAGTACGTGAATTGCTTTCAGAATACGAATTCCCAGGCGACGACTTGCCAGTAATCAAAGGTTCAGCGTTGAAAGCGTTGGAAGGCGATGCAGAGTGGGAAGCGAAGATTGTAGAGTTGGGCGAAGCATTGGATACATACATTCCAGAGCCAGAGCGTGACATCGACAAGCCATTCTTGTTGCCAATCGAAGATGTATTCTCAATCTCAGGCCGTGGTACGGTAGTAACGGGTCGTGTAGAGCGCGGTATTCTCAAGACTGGTGACACAGTAGAAATCGTAGGTATCAAAGAAACTACGACTACAACTTGTACAGGTGTAGAGATGTTCCGTAAGTTGCTTGACGAAGGTCGTGCAGGTGAGAACGTTGGTGCATTGTTGCGTGGAACGAAGCGTGAAGAAGTAGAGCGTGGTCAAGTATTGGCTAAGCCTGGTTCAATCACTCCTCACACTAAGTTCGAAGCAGAAGTGTACGTATTGTCAAAAGACGAAGGTGGCCGTCACACGCCATTCTTTAAAGGCTACCGTCCACAGTTCTACTTCCGTACAACAGACGTAACGGGTGCAGTAGAATTGCCAGAAGGCGTAGAAATGGTAATGCCAGGCGACAACTTGAAATTCAAAGTTGAGCTAATCAACCCAATCGCGATGGACGAAGGCTTGCGCTTCGCAATCCGTGAAGGTGGCCGTACTGTAGGCGCTGGTGTTGTAGCAAAAATCATCGAATAATGATTTAAGCGAAAGCAAATAAAGAAAGGTCACTTAGGTGGCCTTTTTTTGTGTTTGATAAAAAATGTCATCCCGGTAACGCTCTTGGACAGGGATCTCGCAACACCTGAGCGATATTTGACAAGAGCAGGAGCAACCATCATTTTGACTTCCAGAACGCGCGCGAGTCCATCCTTGGAAGCTCCAACAAAGCGTCCCTGCTTTGTAGGGTTCTGGAAGCCAAAACGAAGCTTACTCCAAAAATGGCTTTGTCACACCGTAACACTCATTCACTGTCATCCCCGCAGTGCTCTTGGTCGGGGACCTCGCAACACCTGAGCGATGTTTGAAAAGGGCAGGAGCAACCGTCATTGCGACTTCCAGAACGCGCGCGAGTCCATCTTTGGAAGCTCCAACAAAGCGTCCCTGCTTTGTAGGGTTCTGGAAGCCAAAACGAAGCTTACTCCAAAATGACTTTGTCACACCGCAACACTCCTTCACTGTCATCCCCGCAACGCTCTTGAGCGGGGATCTAATCAAAAGGCTGACTCTCTCAAACAAGACACATCGCTCTTACTTTTACACTTCTCCTGCATCTCTAGGTGGCTGGGCAAGGGTTTTTTGTCATTCCTCGGGAGTTAGAAGATCCCGGCCAAAAAGCGCGCCGGGATGACAGTGACGTTGTCACCCGTATTCCCTTAACTATTTCTTATTGACCGAAACCTTACCCCAAACCGACTCACTTGGCGTTGTGTCCGGCTTCGCAGAAGGCTTGGATTCGGGTTTGGGTTGTGGCTTGCGAACCGGTTTTTGAGGCTTTCTCGGACCTTTTTCAGTGGCCCTTTCTGCCTTCGAGAATTCTTTGTTAGTGGGGCGTTTAGGCTTTTGTGTATCTTGAGGTTTCGCAACGTTTTTGCCGCTACCTTTCTTCGCTGCGCGATAGCGGAGCGTCATACCTTTGATCAGATTACGCAGCAATTGGTCACCGCACTCTTTATAGTTACGATGGTCTGGTTTACGAAATAGTGCTGACAATTCACCCTTGCTGATGCGAAACTCCGCCTGTTGCAATAAGGCAATAATGTCCTCATCACGGTACTTCATGGCAATTCGAATTTTACGCAGAATCTCATTGTTTGAAAGTTGCTTAGTCAAGGGCTCGGGTTCTCCCTGTTTGCCACGCTTGGAATAAATCAAACCATCGAGAAACAAGGACAAGGTTTTGTCCCGACAGGGTAAAAATCCTTTCTCCTGCTCGTGCTTCATCATCGCACTTAAATACTCAGGATCCATTTCATGGTCTGCGAGTTTAAACAGGTTAAGGGTTGCTTGATCATCCAAAGACAGGGCGTAGCGCAGACGACGGAGAATGTCGTTATGATTCATTATGTGTCTCTCAGGCGGTTTTCCCGCAGTTTAGGACATTTGCAGACTCAATGCTGGTGTTTTTTGTGTCGATAACTTGGTATTACACTTAGAACCTCTAGTTTTTCCGCAAAATTAGAAAAAAACACATCTAACTCAGTGAATTAAGTCGATTAATCAAACACACAAGGCTAATCTTAAAGCATTGTTATTTCGTGGTCGAAGGTAAATCTAAGGTGCAACAAAACAGAACTGAGTTTCGATTTCTCGCTGAACCCACCGACATAAACTTTGGTGGCAAAGTGCATGGTGGAGTGGTGATGAAGTGGATTGACCAAGCCTCCTATGCGTGCGCAGCTCAGTGGAGTAAACACTATTGCGTCACCGTATCGGCGAACGCTATCAGGTTCATCAAGCCCATATTAGTTGGGCAGCTAGTGACCATCAACGCCCGAATCGTGCACACCGGAAATACCAGTATGCACATCTATGTTGTGGTAAGTGCTGGGGCCCCCACTGAACAAACAACTCACGTAACCAATCGCTGTTTTATTACCTTTATGGCGGTAGACGAAAATGGCAAAAGTGTTGTGGTGCCTGAATTTAAGCCCGAATCTGATGAAGACATCTTGCTCGAACGAGTCGCTATTCACGGTAAAAAGTTTGCCAAGCAACTCGATATGGATTTTGAACAGTCGCTTGGCTGGAAATAGCAACAACCTCAGGTAGGCAAGAAAGGAGTTACATGAACTTAGAGGCTACTCAACACGTTTTAGTGAGAAAATCGGCCTTGTTCGCATTTTTGGTTATTTCAATTGCGACTTTGGTTCGGCCTTTAGTCGCAGAACAAACCATAGTGTTTACACTGGTGGGCGTCGCCAACTCGGTGCTGATGGGCACCCTTTATGCTTTTGTCAGTTATGTTAAGCCAAAACCTTACCATGCCACCCTTGTGGTGGTCTGTGGGTTTATCACGCTGATCCCATTGATGATAATTTCTGGAGGAGTCAATAGCCAATTCAGCGTGGTGTTGCCGATTATACCGGTGATGGTGTGTTTGTTGAGCAGTGCTAGGGCGGCTTGGTATTCGACAGCTGTTATTTTCGCACTTGTTATCGCAATGCGAAGCTTGGAAGCATATTTACCGAATATGACATTGGAACAGGTGGACATGCAGAAGACCAATGCCAGAGCGTTTTGGTTGTGTATAACCACCTTACTCAGTGCGACCTTTGCACACGAGTTCTATCGTCTGAGTCGCAAATTGGGAAACAAACTACAGCATCAGGCTTCTGTCGATGCCTTAACGGGACTGTTTAACCGCGGCGCACTACTTGAAAGGCTGGAAGCGGAGATAGCACAACGACAAGAAAAGCAGCAATGGCTTACTGTTATGATGGTGGATGCCGACAAATTTAAACTGATAAACGATTCTTATGGACATTTGGTTGGCGATGAATGCCTGCGTCAGATAGCGGCGGTTTTGGAAAGGAGTATCCGCAAACATGTAGATGTGGTTGGTCGTTATGGTGGAGAAGAGTTTGTATTGTTGCTTCCCGATGCAGACCAAAGTGCGGCCCGCCGAATTGCCCAATTGTTACTGGAGGGAGTGAGAAACATCGAAATGGTGGTCAATGAACATGCTTTGCCCCTAACAGTGACCATCGGTTATGTCAGTCAGCCCATCCATGAACACTGCACTTTGGAGGGTTTGATCAGTGCAGCAGACCAGGCATTGTACGCAGGTAAGCAGACGGGTCGAGATAAAGCCGTAGGCGCTGAGCAACAAGCTTGTACTGCGTCAACCCTAGGTTTGCCAACTTCGACAATCGTTACCAACCCAACCAAACAACCCGGCTAGCCCGGGTTGTTTGATTTGTTTTAAGAATTAAAATGCGTATTTAGCGGAAAACTGGAGACGATTCATGTCGCCATCTGCGCCGCTTTCCAACTCTCTCTTGGCAAAGGCATATTCCGCTCCAAAGGTCAGTTCTTTGCTAGGCGAATAAAGCAGGTTCGCACGGGCACTGTAAGTCGTCTTAATAGCCCCTGTTCCCGTTAGAAGAAGATCATTGTCTGCCTTAAACGCGGAATAGGTGAAGTTACTGCGCCACTGGTCATCCCATACGTGTCGATATGCAATAGCATAGCCATATGAGTCAATCGCATTCAATTCCCCATTGGCATCCAACACCGCACCGTTGACCACGTTCAATCCCAGATACCGGCCAAGACCGCTACCAAAGTTAGCCATCACTCTGATGTCATCTTTACCCACAGGGAACTTAGCGGTGATGCTGACACCATAGCTGCTCTCGGTAGAATCAATATTAGCCCCGCCCTGCTTGTTTTCGTAGGAGAGTTGTCGAATTAAGCCGGCAACGGACAAATGCCCCCAATCTCCAGAGAAACTGTAGCGAGCAATCAGGTCAGGCAATGGATTGTCATCGGCCACAATGCGGCCGCCACCGCCAAAAGGCGTCACCGTGGTTTCAGGATTCTCTAAGGCGATCTCAAAGGCTCCATTGGTGTAACGCACCATGACCTGACGGGCAAATATGGTGCCGTCAGTGGCACCGATAAAGTCTAAGGTTTCCGGTAAGCCTTTGACGTCTTGGAAGGTAGACCAGGTTTGACCGATCAGCCAGTTATTGTACTTAATAAAGGCATGTCGGATGCGTGGACTGTAAGAGTTACTGATTCGGTCGTCGCCATTGGAAGTGACTTGGAAATCAAACTCTAAAACGCCAGTAACTTTTTCACCGTTTGCCAGATCGGTGTTGGTGGTAAAGCGAAAACGCGTTTGCTTGATGTGTGCATCAAACTGGCTGGATTCATCTTCACCGCCTACGGGCGTTAAGCTTGGGATGTAGAAATCTCGATTAAGATTACCCGAAGGCAAAGTACCATCACTGTAAGTGCTGGATATGGCGTCGGCTTTCAAGTAACCAGAAAACGTGACGTTGGTTTTGTCTAAAACATTGGCTTGTGCAGTTCCGATGGTTAAACCGGAAACTGCCAGTGTAAGGGCTGCTGCAATTTTTGTTTTCATGTTTGTGTCCTAAGCAGAGAATGCTGAGAAATACTCTGGACCATGTTTTAGAATTTTCATATAAGCGGTTGGTCTATAAGACGAAAGTCGTATACGCTAGGTGATTAAGACCAAAGTCTCATTCCGATAATTTTGCATCGGGGTAAAGTACAGACATCTATTAAATCGAGCTGGAGAGAACCATGACAAAGCATCTTTATCCTGTACCCGAGCAGGCAAAGATTGGGTCCCATTTAACCCCTGAAAAATTTCAACAGATGTATCAACAATCTGTCGAGTCGCCAGATGCATTTTGGTTGGAGCAATCGAAGTTGCTGGATTGGTTTAAAGCCCCCACCATTACCAAGAACACCAGTTTCAAAAAAGACGACTTACACATCAAGTGGTTTGAAGATGGCGAGCTTAATATCAGCTATAACTGCATCGACCGTCATCTGGCGGACAATGGCGACAGGACCGCAATTATCTGGGAAGGTGATTCACCGGATGTAGATAAAAAGATCACTTACAAAGAATTGCATGCTGAAGTTTGTAAATTGGCAAACGGCCTGAAAAAGCTCGGAGTTGAAAAGGGCGACCGAGTCGCGATTTACATGCCGATGGTACCGGAAGCGGCATACGCCATGCTGGCTTGTGCCCGTGTCGGTGCGGTTCACTCCATTATCTTTGGTGGCTTTTCACCAAACGCCATTGCAGACCGAATCAACGATTGCGACGCGAAAGTATTGATCACCGCAGATGAAGGGCGTCGTGGAGGCGCGTGCGTACCGTTGAAAGTCAATGTGGATGAAGCGCTTAAGAATGATCGTTGTCCCACCATCACCCACAACATTGTGTTTAAAAACACCGGTGGTCAGGTGGCCATGAACGATAAAGATGTATGGTGGCATGAGTTAACTGCCGATTGTGCATCCCAGTGTGAACCTACCGTAATGAACGCCGAAGATCCTTTGTTTATTCTGTACACTTCGGGTTCAACCGGTAAGCCCAAAGGCGTGGTGCACACCACTGGCGGCTATCTAGTGTACGCCAGCCTGACCCACAAATATGTGTTTGACTATAAGCCAGGTGAAATCTATTGGTGTGCCGCCGATGTGGGTTGGATTACCGGTCATACCTACATGGTTTACGGGCCTTTAGCCAACTGTGCGACAACGGTGTTGTTTGAAGGGGTGCCTACTTACCCTGATGTCCGCCGCATCTGTCAGGTGGTAGAGAAGCACCAGATTAACATTCTCTACACGGCACCAACAGCCATCCGTGCGTTGATGGCCCACGGTGATTTTGCTGCCCAAGGTTGCAATACGGATTCATTGCGTTTACTGGGTTCTGTAGGGGAACCGATCAACCCAGAGGCCTGGGGATGGTATTACGAAACCATTGGTAAGGGTCGCTGTCCAGTGATTGACACTTGGTGGCAAACTGAAACCGGTGGCATGATGATTTCGCCTTTACCAAGTGTGACTGACATGAAACCAGGCGCGGCATCGACACCTCTATTTGGTGTGCAGCCAGCCTTATTTGATGGTGACGGCAAAGAACTCAGTGGTGCCGCTGAAGGAAATTTGGTGATCAAAGACAGTTGGCCGGGCCAAGCACGCACAGTTTACAACGACCATGAGCGGTTTATTCAAACCTACTTTAGCACCTATGATGGAGTGTATTTTACCGGTGACGGTTGTCGACGTGACGAAGATGGCTACTACTGGATTACTGGTAGGGTGGATGACGTTTTGAACGTATCGGGTCACCGTTTGGGGACCGCCGAAATTGAGAGCGCTTTGGTTTCTCACGAAGCTGTTGCAGAAGCCGCTGTAGTGGGTTATCCCCATGACATCAAAGGGCAGGGCATTTATGTCTATATCACACCTGTTGAAGGAACAGTGGTGAATGACGAATTGACTGCTGCGGTGAAGAAATGGGTTCGGCAGGAACTCAGCCCTATCGCGACCCCGGATCTAATGCAATGGACTCCAGGGCTACCCAAAACGCGCTCTGGTAAGATCATGCGTCGTATATTGCGTAAGATTGCCGCCAATGAGCATGATCAGTTGGGTGATACCTCTACGCTCGCCGATCCTGGTGTAGTTGAAAGTTTGGTGGCGAATCGATTGAATCGTTAACCAGCCTAGCAGGTGCTCCTGCACCTGCTTTACCCACCTTTCTAGCCTCCGTATTGCGTACCTCAGTGTGAATTGGTATTTTTCATTGATTTGTTTTCAATAGCCTGCTTGAATTGGCACAGAATTGTAACAAGTTGATTACCTGATGTTTACGTTATTAGTTGCCGATGATCATCCACTATATCGAGACGCACTTCGTGGAGCGTTAAGCGCATCCTTGCCCGATATCATATTACTTGAAGCCTCCGATTTAAATCAAACCTTGGCGATTGTTGACGAGCAAGACATCGATTTGTTGTTGCTTGATTTGCATATGCCCGGTAGTAGTGACCTATTCGGTTTAATCCACGTTCGCAAACTTCACCCTGATTTGCCGGTAGCAGTCATATCCGGATTGGAGGACGTGAATATTGTTTCTAAAGTATTGAATACTGGCGCTATGGGGTTTATTCCGAAAACCACATCTGCCGCTCATATAGCGCAGGCCGTGGAAACCATTTTGGGTGGCGATACCTGGGTACCCGAAGCGCTTTTGAATGAAGTAGACCAAGAAGATGACGAGTTTGCTGCATTAGCCGAGCAAGTCTCTAGCCTGACACCTGCACAATACAAAGTGCTGTGTTTTATGCGTGATGGATTATTGAATAAGCAAATTGGCTTTGAATTGGACATTGCAGAAGCAACGGTTAAAGCCCATGTTACTGCGATTTTCAAAAAGCTCGGCATTAACAATCGCACCCAAGCGGTACTGATCGCCTCACAACTGCAGTTGGAGCCGCCTTCCCAAGGCACCGTAATGAAATAGACTCTTTTCTTCTTGTCGCCTCGTGCAATTATGATTCGCTCGGGTATATACTCGCCGCTTCATCAACAACAGGGTCATACAGATGGAATGGAAAGTCTTTTTCACTATTTTCGCATCGGTCTTTATTGCTGAACTGGGTGACAAAACCCAACTGGCAACCATGTTGTTTGCTGCCGACAAACAGGTCAGCAAACTCACGGTTTTTTTCGCCTCATCCGCAGCACTGGTGGTTGCCGCAGCACTAGGTGTGTTGGCCGGTAGCCTGTTGATGGAATACATCAACGAAAAGTACCTTCGCTATGTCGCCGGCGCAGGCTTTATCATCATAGGTATGATTACGTTGTTTAAAAGCTAAGCCGATTTTCAGCGTTTTGCCCGCAAACTGTTGAGCAAGGCTCTCAGTTTTGCGGGTTTAACAGGCTTACTCAAGTAATCAATGTGTTTGGTTTTGCATTGCTGCACAACTTGGTCATCCTGATTGGCAGTAACCAAAACGCCATGGATGCCTTGACCAAACTGCTGCCAAATTTGCTCAATGAGCGATATACCGTCTACACCTTTACCTAAATGATAATCCACCAACATGATATCCGGTCGATGGTTTTCCACTTGAGTTAATGCCTGCTGGGCTGTTTGTGCCAGTGAAACCTTGACTTGCCACTTGGACAATAAGGTCTGCATTGCGTCAAGGTTTTCCGATTTATCATCGATACACAGTACCGATAAGTTCTCCAATGAATTGCCAACGTTTCCTTTATGTGAAATTGCACTGACCACAGGTTCGCATCTCGGCAATGCAATAGAGAAAACACTTCCTCGGCCTACTTGAGAGTGTACTTGGATCTTAGCCCGTAATTGGGTAGCGAGGCGACTGACTACGCTCAATCCCAGACCTACACCGTGTTCTTCACTGCCATCGACCCGATAGAATTCGTTAAACACGCAATCTTGCTCGTTTGGCGATATGCCAATTCCGGTATCCCAGACTTGTAGCAACACTTGCTCACCCCTTTTACGAGCTGACAATAATACCTTGCCACTTTGGGTGTACTTTACGCCATTGGAAAGTAAGTTTTGTACGATGCGATAAACATAGACTTTGTCGCTACTGACCCACATGTCGGGCAGTCTTACCCTAACCTGAATACCTTTAGACTCGGCTTTCATAGCAAATTCATCTACTAGCCCGAGCAAAAGCTGGCGTAAAGAAACCGCTTCTATATTCGGTTGCATTTCACCCTGATCCAGGCGTGCGATGTCCAGCAAAGTGGCGATCAAAGCTTCACTTGAGGTGACGCTGTCATTGAGCCTATTGACGATGGATTTGGCTTCATCGTCTAAGCTGGCTTCTTGTAATGCGCTTAAGTACAACTTGGCGGCATTGAGCGGTTGCAATACATCGTGGCTGGCCAAGGCCAAAAAACGCGTTTTACTGGCATTGGCTTGTTCGGCAGATTGGCGGGCTTTGACCAAGTCTTGTTCCAATTGGGCTCGCCGTGCGATCTCGCTGCGCAATTCCGCATTGATAGCTTGGACTTCTTCACTGCGTTTTTCAATGCGCTTTTCCAAGTCAATGTTGGCATCTTTAAGCGCTTGTTGAATTTCAATGTGAGAGGTAATGTCGTTAAAACTGGTGACGAAACCACCACCAGGCAAGGGGTTGCCCACCATCTCAATCATGCGACCGTCACTTCGCTGTCGAATAAAACGGTGGTGGTGACCCGCTTTCATGTGTTCTAAGCGCTTGCGCACCAGTGTTTCGATTTCGCCCACACCACATTCACCAATGGAGGCATTGTAACGTACCAATTTTTCGATAGGCGTGCCCACAGCAACCAAACCGTCTGGATAGTTGAACAATTCCAAATAACGCTTGTTCCACGCCACCAAATTCAAATGTTTGTCAACCACGCTTATCCCTTGCTCAAGGTTTTCGATGGAGGTAAACAGGGCGCTAGCATTGAATTGAATGGCTTGGGTGGTGTCATCGAAGAAGTTAACCATTTCCTCAAAATTGAGCTTCTTGCCGCTCAATGCGCTATCCAACAAGGCTTTAGCGCTTGAACCTCCGAGCACACCCCCTAATGCCTTTTCACAAAACGCCAAAAACTCACGGCTGGGGGGCTGATGGTCTTTGAGGGGATCTCCACTGCGCCGGGCAAACTCTTCTAGCAAGTTGTCGCGTCGACTGTCACCTAAAAAGGTAGCAAGCAGCGTTGCTAGATCGCCAACTGTGGCTTGAGTGGATTGCTTTTGGGAATCGGTGAGTTGAATTTCCCTCGGTTGTACGAAAGCTTGTGCCTGAATTCGGTCAACTAACCTGTCCTGAGCGAAAAAGGAAAACACCACATAGGCAAGGGTATTGGTGGCAAGGCTTAACATCGCACCGATGCTGATGGTGTCTGATTGAGACTGACCATTGAAGCCATCTCCCATCAGAGGCAGCATCAACCACAGGATCCAGGTAAACACACCGGTCAATAATCCTGCGTAGACACCATGAGCGTGTCCCTTCTTCCAATATAAACCGCCGACAATCGAGGGCAATAGCTGAATGACAAGAGAGAAGGCAATGAGTCCGATGGACGCAAGGGAACGGCTACCTGTCATTTGTTGATGGTAGAAATACGCCATCATTAACAATAATCCGATGACCACCCGACGTATCAACAGAATCGTCCGCAAATAGTTTGGTTGCTTCTGGGTACTTTGGCTGGACAGCATTTTGGGCAAGATCACGTCATTGGTGACCATGGTACTTAAGGTCAAAGTGGCAATGATGATCATGGCTGTGGAGGCCGACAAACCGCCGACAAACACCAACACTTTCAAAACAGATGACTCTGATAGTATGGCTAAGGTCAAAACATAGGTGTCAGGTTCTTGAGCTGGAGAGAGTAATACTTGTCCTGCTGCTGCGATTACGGGAATTACCGCAGCCGTGACGGCTAAGTACAAAGGGAACTGCCAACGGGCCGTTTTCAAATGGTTTAAACTCAAATTATCCACAACCGCAACGTGAAATTGTCGGGGCAAACAAATGATTGCGGCTGCCGCCATCACAGTTTGTGCGATAAAGGGAAAACTGAATAAGTGTTGGGTGTCTGAGAATGTCGATAAGGCTTGATTAAAGGCCTGCGACTCACTTGATTTGGCCAATACAAAAGCGAAAATCGCGACACCCACCAAGGCCAATAATTTGATGCTCGACTCAAAGGCGATGGCGAGAATCAAGCCCCGTCGATATTCGGTAACATCGGAGCGCTGAGTACCAAAATAAATACAAAATAGGCCGATGAACACCGTAGCAATCAAAACAATCAATTCACTGGATTGTTGCTGTGCAATTAATTGAAATGCAGCGCTGATGGCTTTGAGCTGCAGTGCAACATATGGAATGGTCGCCAGCAGTGCAATGATGGTCACCAACAAGGCCACAGACTGGCGTTTGCCGTAGCGTGACGAAATAAAATCGGCAATGGTGGTGATATGTTGCTTTTTGCTGACCAGGGTTAATTTATAAATAAAACGATAGCCAATCACGTAGACCAGTATGGGTCCTAACAAGATGGGTAGATATTGCCAACTGTCGCGGCTGGCTTCCCCAACTGCACCAAAAAACGTCCAAGCGGTGCAGTAGATAGCTAACGCCATGGAATAGATGGCCGGATGAGACGTGAGTTTCCTTGCCAACGGGGCATCTTTGTCGCCCCATCGCGCTAACCAAAACAACCCGGCTAAATATGCCAATGCAAGTGCGACCCAGCCTAAAGCCATGCGTTATGTCCTATCAATTGTGCCTTCAGGAAGGGGTAAAGGCCGTGTCCTGAAACTCAGTAAAAACGTTTTAATCAGAATAACTTATAGCACATAGAATATCAGCTCAAATGCAATTTAAGACCATCTACGACCATGGTCTCATTTCACAAAGCGGTTGACAGGGCTAGAGTTATCCCAGCGTTTTGGTCAAGGCACCAAATTGGGTGTGATACCTAAGGTTCAGGTTGCCTCCTGACAGTACTGCCCATACCAGAGCGAAACTCAATGAACATCTGAGGATTTACAAATGGCGTTTAAAACAGAAGAAGATAAAAAGGCCTATTGGCGGGACAACCTCTCGTTAATGCTAAAGCTCCTGGTCGTGTGGTTTGTGGTGTCGTTCGTATGCGGCATTTTGTTGGTTGACGTGCTCAACAACATTCAGTTTTTCGGTTTTAAACTGGGATTCTGGTTTGCACAGCAGGGTGCGATTTACGTATTTGTGGCGTTGATTTTTGTCTACGTACGACAAATGAATGTATTGGACAAACGCTACGGCGTTGACGAAGAATAAGGGGCAGACTAATGGACGTGCAATTACTCACTTTCATCATCGTTGGTGCATCTTTCGTGCTCTATATTGGCATCGCCATTTGGGCCAGAGCAGGATCCACTAATGAGTTTTACGTTGCCGGTGGCGGCGTACATCCTATCGCAAACGGTATGGCGACGGCAGCCGACTGGATGTCCGCGGCATCGTTTATTTCTATGGCAGGACTAATCTCTTTCATGGGATATGACGGTGCGGTTTACTTACTGGGTTGGACCGGCGGCTATGTATTGCTGGCACTGTGCCTTGCACCCTACTTGCGTAAATTTGGCAAGTTCACGGTTCCCGATTTCATTGGTGACCGTTATTACTCGCAAACTGCCAGAACCGTTGCGGTTATCTGCGCGATTTTCGTCTGTTTTACCTATGTTGCTGGTCAGATGCGTGGCGTGGGCGTGGTATTCAGTCGTTTCCTTGAAGTCGACATCGTTACCGGTGTGGTTATTGGCATGGCCATTGTGTTTTTCTACACTGTTCTCGGTGGCATGAAGGGCATCACCTATACGCAAGTCGCACAATACTGCGTACTGATTTTTGCTTATTTGGTACCTGCTATTTTCATCTCTATTATGGTCACTGGTCACTTCTTCCCGCAAACGGGATTCGGCGCAACGCTCGCTGACGGTTCGGGGGTGTACTTGCTCGACAAGCTCGACGGCCTCTCGGTGGAACTCGGATTTAACGAGTACACATCGGGGACCAAAGGAATGATCGACGTGTTCTGTATCACTGCCGCTTTGATGGTCGGTACTGCTGGCTTGCCACACGTTATCGTTCGCTTCTTCACCGTACCCAAAGTTCGTGATGCGCGTCGCAGTGCGGGCTGGGCGTTGTTGTTCATCGCTATCCTGTACACTACAGCTCCGTCTTTGGCTTCTTTTGCTCGGGTCAACATGATTGAAACAATCAATGGGTCAGAGCAAACCGGAACGCCTTACGCCGAAGCGCCAAGCTGGATCACCAACTGGGAAAAAACCGGTTTGATCTCTTGGGAAGATAAGAACAACGACGGCAAAATGTTCTATTCAGGTGACGAGCGCAACGAAATGAAAGTGGATCGTGACATCATGGTCTTGGCCAATCCCGAGATTGCCAACTTACCTGCTTGGGTGATTGCCTTGGTCGCGGCTGGTGGTATAGCTGCTGCATTATCCACCTCTGCGGGTTTGTTGTTGGTTATCTCAACCTCGGTGTCCCACGATTTGCTTAAGCGAAATCTGATGCCCAATATTACCGACCGCAAGGAGCTATTCTTTGCCCGATTGGCAGCCGGTATTGCTATCATGATTGCTGGATACTTCGGTATTAATCCACCAGGATTCGTTGCTCAGGTGGTGGCATTTGCCTTCGGATTAGCCGCGTCGAGCTTCTTCCCAGCGATTATTATGGGGATCTTTATGAAGCGTATGAACGACAAAGGTGCAATCGCCGGTATGCTTTCAGGTATCGTGTTTACCGCAGCGTATATCGTGTACTTTAAGTTCATCAATCCCGCGGCGAATGTGCCTGATAATTGGTTCTTGGGCATTTCACCTGAAGGCATTGGAACAATAGGTATGTTGGTTAACTTTGCTGTTGCCCTGATTGTGTTCAAGATGACTCAAGAAGCACCAGAAGACATCCAAGAGATGGTGGAAAGCATTCGCTTCCCTAAAGGTGCAGGTGAAGCACAAGCACACTAATCGATACATAAGTGCCGTGTTTTAGTTTTCCGCCCGGTTTATGCCGGGCGGTTTGTTTCAACCCAGCAAACGTAATGATGTTTGCGGTGAGGCTCGAATCCGTTGTGATGCTGTCTATGACTTTGAGCCGCACCCACGACGGTAAGTTTGGGTATTGTTGAGTGAGTGTATGACCAAAATCCCACAGCAGTCTTTCGATTTTATCAGTGCTTCGGCGCCCTTTGACCAACTTGATATCGCGCAGCGAAGCGAACTGGTTAAGTCGGTTACGGTGGCCTATCTAAGTCAGGAAAATCATCAGCCAATTTTGGCTGAAAAATCAGATTGTTTGTTTCTGATCAGCAGTGGTCAATTCTCTGTGAAAGACTCTGCAGGTCCGCAAAAACATCTGAGTGAGGGCGACTTCTTCAATGTCGAGAATCTGCTCAAGGGGCTCAAACATGAAATTCAACTCACCGTTGACAGCCCCGGGTTAGTTTATTGCTTGCCGGCATCAGAGATTTTGGATTTGATTGACACTTATCCGAAAGTCGCGACATTTTTCGAGCACTATCATGCCGAAGCGCTACACGAGGACGTGGTAGGCGATTCCCGCTCAATGTGGTTGTATCGCTCTATCAGTGAGGTATTGTCTGGCAATGTGATCAGTTGTGAACGAGACACCTCAATCTTGGATGCCGTCAAACGCATGTCTGAACATCATGTGTCATCTCTGTTGATCACTCATCAAGAAACTTTGGTGGGGATCATTACCGATCGGGACATTCGCAATCGCATCGTCGCCAATCAAGTTGATTTGCAACTGCCAGTGGTCGAAGTGATGACTGAAAATCCCGCAAGGATAGCTCATCATCGCACCCTGTTTGATGCACTCTGTTCTATGACGGAAAGAAACATTCACCACTTGCCGGTAATCGAAGCGAAAACCGGTAAGCCAGTCGGCATGCTCAGTGCCAGCGATATGATTCGGCATCAACGGGGCAATGTACTGTTTCTGATTGACGAACTGGCCAAAGCCCAATCACTTTATGATCTAACTCGTTTGTCTTGGCAGCTTCCCCATTATTTCGCCAAGCACGCAAAACGCTTAGGTGATTTCGATGTGGCAGGTAAGGTACTGTCCCAGGCTACGGATATCATGACCCGTAAGTTGATTACTTTCTTCTTGCAACAAAATGGCGAAGCTCCCTTTGATTTTTGCTGGTTGGTATATGGCTCAGGAGCTCGCGCCGACCAAACCATGGGCTCAGATCAAGATAACGCATTGCTGCTGGAACGTAAGCCTGATGCACAGCAGGGTGAATACTTTGCTCGTCTGGCTGACTATGTTTGCCAAGGTTTGGGGAAGTGTGGAATCAAGCTGTGTGATGGCAATATTATGGCGTCGAATCCAGAATTGCGTATGAGTTTGGAAGATGCTGTAGCTGAAGCCAGAGGTTGGGTTTCTCAGCCCACTAATGACGCCATTTTGCACTTCAATATTTTCCTCGACGTTAGGGCTGTGGCAGGAAACACCGATTTATTCAATCGACTTCAAGAACAAAGAACGCCGCTATTGAAACAGCCAATCTTCTTGGCTGCTTTGGCTCGTCACGCCAATCAAGCCAATGTTCCCCTGTCCATGTTCCAGAAATTTGTCTTCAAAAAAGGTCACTCAAGAGAGGATTGCATCGACCTCAAAGTGAACGCCATTGCCATCATTAACAATCTTGTTCGTATCTATGCATTGGACGTGGGTTTAAAAGTGCCTTCAACTCTAGCGAGGCTCGATGCCCTTGCTGAGCAGGGGCAGCTCAGTCAGTCCGATGTCAAAAATCTGCGGGATATTTGGCTGTTCTTAAATCGCCTGCGGTGGCGTCATCAATTACAAAATTCCGTCACCGACAACTACGTCTGTATCAATGACCTGTCCTCCATCGAAAAACACCAGCTCAAAGCCGCGTTCAAATCCATCAAACGCGCTCAACAAGGGGTGTTGATAAAATTTGCCCAAGGCATGGGGTAACTGTGTTAGAACGGATGAAAAAGTGGCTGTTTCCTGCTAGCCAATTGCCTGAGCAATGGCAAAATAGCGCTTTTAATAGTACTCCTTGGTTGGCCATCGACTTGGAGCTGACCTCCTTGGATGTAAGCATTGCAAACATCCTCTCCATCGCATGGGTGGAGGGGCAAGGCAATTGCATCTCTTTGCAACGCAATGATTACCGAGTGATAACTACGCAAGCCGATCTAAACCAAAGTCCTGTGATCCATGGGCTTTTGGCTGAGGACATCGCCAAAGGCGAATCGGTTCGCGCAGCATTGCAGGAGCTTGCCAAATTTGCAGAAAGCCATGTTTGGGTATTTCATAATGCTGACTTGGATATGGGCGTGTTAACACGGCTGTTCGTTAAACTGGGCATTTCCATGCCTAAAATGGTTACAGTGGATACCTTACGATTGGCTCTGTATCTACTCAACAAGCAGCAGCAGATCCCATCCCCGAATGCAGCGACCTTAACTTCTTGCCGGCAACGTTATCATTTACCCTTGGCTCCTGCCCACAATGCCTTAGATGATGCCCATGCGACATTGGAATTGCTCTTCGCACAGTTGAACGATTTGGACCCCAATGGAGACGAGCCTGTGACAAGTCTGTTCGGTACAGGTTCTTTGAAGGTTTTTAACCCCATTTCCGGCTAATTGATTTGACCATCAATACGACAATTGCATCACAGTTTTTGCGTAAACAGGGCCTCAAAAATAAAACTGGTCAGTCTGCTCCTAGAGAGCTTTCAAGCCCACTAGAATAAAGCCTGCAATCCAGACTGTTTCTCCGACAAGAATCAAAATTGGCTTCGCGCCGACAGTCAGCAGTTGCCTCAAATTCGACTTCATACCGATAGCCCCGATGGCAACGACTAAGGCAAATCGTGAAAATTCCGAGGCAGCTTGGGTGATGCTCGTTGGCAGGTCTACAGAGCTGTTAACGATGACCAACACAACGAATGCGATCAAAAAGCCCGGAATAGCAAAGGAGGCGTCGTGAATTTTCGACGAAGCGGATTGGCGTTTTATTTGTGCCCGGAACACTAAAATGATGGCGATGACAACGGGCATCAAAAACGCTACGCGTACCAGTTTTGTCAAGGTGGCTAAATCGCCGGTTTGTTCTGACACTGAATAGCCCGCACCTACTACTTGTGCCACATCATGAATTGTCCCACCTAAGAATATGCTGGTTGCCGTTGCATCCAATTCTAGAAAGCCAGCAATCATGGGATAGATCACCATAGCAATGGTGGATAACGAGGTCACACCAATAATGGTCAACAAAGTGTCGCGCTCAGTTTCAGCGTTCTTGGGGAGCACCGCAGAAATGGCCATAGCCGCTGACGCGCCGCAAATGCCCACGGCACCTCCGGTGAGGACACCAAAACGAGCTGGCAATCCCATCCATTTCGCTAAAATGCTGCCGACAAGAAGAGTGGATAGTATCGCGAGAAGTAACAGAACTGCCGTTTGCCAGCCAAGAACGGTTAAATCACTCAAGGCAATTCGTAGCCCCAGCAATGCGACACCGATGCGGAGTATATGGCAGGCGGTGAATTCGATACCGGCTTTACAGGAGGTCTCCTCATAAACGAAACTCAATGCGATGCCTAATAGTAGGGCAAAGAGCATGGCCGGTGCGCCGTAATGCTCACTTAAAAATAAAGCGGCTAGACCGACAATCACAGAAATCCATATTCCGGGCAAAACGCTGCGTATCATAGCTTTACTTCCATTGCCCCTGAGGACCCAGTTGTTCAATCGATTGGCAAGATAGACTGCAAATGAGCTTTACACCAGCCCTTTAAAAGCAACAATCTTGCACTAACACAGATAGGTCAAAGTACCTTAGTTTCGCAACTTTAACCTAATTTCAATGGATTTGCTCCTGACTCGGTTTTGGTTTGTATAGATGCCGGCAGAGTATCTATTGCAACTAAACTCAGGTTGCCATGGTCTATAGTTAATAACAAATCGTTAACATGTCGATTCTGCAGGACAAGCGGTATGGCAAAAAGGAACAGATGTCATAGACTGCAATACTGGGGGGAGGTTGTTATGAAAAAAATCCTACTTATTTTGTCTATGCTCGCATTCGTTGCAGGGTGTCAGTCTACCGCTGTATTTCAAGGTGACCCCACCACCGCATTAAATGACAAGTTGTTCCCCGATGCCAAGTACATCGAAGTAGAGAGCATGGAGCAAATCTTTTACTTAGGCACGCCAGCGAAACGATTTGTGCGGCAATCCGTCAACTCCATGGAAGACCCCGTTGATGGTATGGAAACTCTTGTTCGGAAAATATTTGACCGCTCAAATCTGAATCTTCTATACCTAGGCAGTGCGAATACCACCGCAATGGAAACCTTCGAAAGTCGCGCCGCAAATTGCCTGTCTTTATCCATTATGACCTACGCCCTGGCCAAAGAAGCCGGGTTGGGCGTGCGTTTTCAAGACGTTGAAATCCCTGAATATTGGACTCGTCGTGAAGGTTACAGTCTTTTAAATGGTCACATTAACCTGCAAATTTACCCAAAAGATAACTTGCAACGGATCCATCTGATCAACAGTGGCCTAGAAGTGGATTTCGACCCACAAGCGGCGCGGAAGCATTTTAAACGTGTTTTCGTAGATGAACAGCGCGTGGTAGCAATGTTCTACAACAATAAAGGCGCAGACGCCCTGTTGAACAAAGATTATGACCGCGCCTATGCCTATTTCAAAGCGGCGGCCACATTGGATGGCAGATTTGACTCGACCTTTGTCAATCTGGGTATTTTGTATCGATTGACAGGGCACTACGAGGAAGCAGAAACGAGTTACCAATATGCTTTGAATCTTGATCCGGAGAATCTCACCGGGTGGGAAAATCTTGCTTACTTGTATCAGTTAACCGGGCAAGAACAAGAGGCGAGAGACATCATCACTCGAGTCGAGAATAAGCGTGAAAATAACCCCTACTACCATTATATCTTGGGTGAACAGGAATTCGAGAAAGGGGATTTGGATGCCGCGTTAGCCCATTATCGCGACGCACTGAAATTGGATAAAACTAAACATGAAATCTACTTTGGCTTAGCGAAAACCTACTACCAAATGGGCGACGTCCGGCGCAGTCAGCTTTACTTTGTCAAAGCGCGCAATAAATCTCGGATGGAGCAGGACCAAGAACGATATCAAGATAAACTCGATTTGATCAGCCGCTGGTACTAGCCGAAATTGAAACGATTTCTGACATTACTATTCATTCTTCCGCCTGTTCTCGGTCATGCAGCTTGTAAAGATGTGCAATTGCGACACAGCGTTGACCATCAGCAGTTGTGGCAAGACATTGAATATTTGGCCTCTGAAGCCCTTGAGGGCAGGAAAACACTGTCAGAAGGGGCCCTGCTTGCCCAAGATTTTATCGCAAGGCGATTTTCCGATTTAAAACTGCGTCATTTGCCCGGTCAAACTCAGTACACCATTCCATTTTCCTATGAGATGACCTTTTCGTCCGTTGAGGGGGTAAATGTTGCGGGGTATTTACCGGGTACGGATTACCTCGAGCGATTTATCGTGGTTACTGCCCATTATGATCATTTGGGTAAAAAGGGCCGTGATATCTTCTCGGGTGCGGACGACAACGCTTCTGGCGTCGCAGCCATGTTAGCTCTGGCGAGTGCAATTCAGGCGACGCCTTTGCGGCATTCTGTGGTGTTCTTGGCAACCGATGCTGAGGAAAAGGGCCTGATTGGTTCCAAAGCGTTTTTAGCAGACGATTGGCTTGGCAACGACAACATCAAATTTAATCTCAATTTGGATATGTTGGCGCAGGGAGGACGACGTCACCGTCTCTATGCGTCATCCTCGAAACTGGATAGTCGATTAGATGACCTGATTGAGGATACCATTCAAGAGGCCGGTCTATGCTTGGTTAAGGGGCACCGCAGCAGCCAGCGAAGCTATGCGTCCCCATCGAGAAGAAATTGGAAACAAGCCAGCGATCATGGCTCCTTTGCCGATGCGGGTATTCCCTATGTATATATCGGCGTCAGTGATCACCCTGATTATCATACGCCTAAGGACATCGTTGAGAATATTCGACCGGAGTTTTTCTATGCCGCGACGGAGACAAGTTTACTACTTTTGCGAAAAATCGATGCGTTACAATAATGTCTTCCCGGCCCAACAGTATTGCACTATTTGACGGAGCCAGCCTTTTGATGAGATCCCGGCCCAAGAGCACGCCGGGATGACAGTTGACTGTGTCATCCCCGCAGCGCTCTTGAGCGGGGATCTTTTGAACAGGCTGACTAGGCTACACCTAACTCCCGTAAGCGCTCTTTTAAGTAGCTGTCGGCAGTATGGCGCTCAGATAGCACAACATCTGGACGTGGATGTAAGAACAGGGGCAGAGAAATACGGGATCTACTCATATCGGCACCTGCGGGGTTGATCACCCGGTGAGGTGTCGATGGGAAATACCCACCTGAGGCTTCTTGCAACATGTCGCCAATATTGATGATCAAATTACCAAAATCACTGGGTACATCGATCCACTCATCAGCACCTTTGCCTTTAACCTGCAAGCCAGGCTCGTTTGCCGCTGGCAATATGGTCAGCAAGTTAATGTCTTCATGGGCTGCAGCACGGATAGCGTCGGGTTCTTCATCACCGGTTAGAGGAGGGTAATGCAGCACGCGCAGCAGGGTCTGCTGGCTGTCTTCGATCATTTTTGACAGTGGTTGTGAATACAGTTTTGCCACGTCAGATGGGGAGTGCTTTTCAACCCAGGTCAATAACTCAGCGGCCAGATCAGTAGCCATTTTGTAGTATTCGGCAACTTCTTGCTTTAGCTCTTCAGGACACTTACCCCAAGGATAGTAGTGATAGTATTCCTTGATATCCTTCTTTTTGAAGCCTTTGGCAGTTTCAGAGACAGTAATAGGGAAAAAACCATCTTGGGTTTCCCGGTCGAACAGATAATCATGCTTGTGCTGTGAATCAAAAAATTTCTGCCAATTAGCATAGATACTCGAAACCCTGCTTTGTTGAATAGGGTGGTTCTTTAAAACACCGAAACCCGTCTTGTGGAGGGATTCAACAAATAATTTGTCTGCATCTTTGGCAGTGTAATCAACGGCGATTAAATTCATAGTGTGTCCTTCTAACAGCCCAAACCATGACTGCGGCTTGGGATTAACGAACAGAGTCAACTCTGTCCCAAATGTGTGTGCGCCGCGCAGTGTATCTCAGCTCGGCGCATTTCAATGTGATCTAAATCAACTGCCCTTACAACGAAACAAACAAGCCTGCTAATGCAGCACTCATTAAGTTTGATAGGGTCGCTGCGATTACGGCTTTTAGACCCAACTGAGCGATTTCTTTACGGCGAGTTGGCGCAATCGCACCAATACCACCCATCAGTATGGCGATGGAGGAAAAGTTCGCAAAACCACACAGGGCAAAAGTGATAATGGCTTGCGATTTTACCGACAACTCCTCTTGATATTTAACAAAGTCGAGATAAGCGACAAATTCATTGACCACCATTTTCTGACCAATAAAACTGCCCGCTAAATTGGCCTCGTCCCAAGGTACTCCAAGCAACCAAGCTAGGGGTTGAAATAAGTAACCAAGAATGACTTGGAAGGTGAGGTCTTCAAAACCAAGCAATCCGCCGACCCAGCCAATTAGACCATTTAGCATGGCAATCAAAGCGATAAACGCCAACAACATGGCACCTACATTGAGGGCTAATTGCATGCCTGAAGCTGCACCAGTGGCTGCTGCATCAAATATATTCGCGTACTTGTTTTCGTCCGTGTTGAGCTCATCCAATTCGTTTTTGAACGTTTGGGTTTCAGGCACAATGATCTTCGCCATCAACAAGCCACCGGGGGCGGCCATAAAACTGGCTGCCAACAAAAACTTAATGTCGACCCCTAATTGTGCGTATCCCACCATCACCGCACCGGCGATTGACGCTAAACCCCCTACCATCACGGCAAACAATTCCGAACGAGTCATTTGTGGGATGAAAGGCTTTACTACTAATGGGGCTTCCGTTTGACCTACAAAAATATTGGCCGCAGCTGACATAGACTCTGGGCGACTGGTGCGCAGTGCCAACTGCAAAAAACCGCCAATTAAGCGGATTACCCAACTCATAATGCCCAAATAATACAAAACCGAAATCAGCGCTGAGAAGAATACGATGGCCGGCAGCACATTAAAGGCAAAAATAAAGCCCAAAGACTTATCACCGACTGGACCAAAAATAAAATTAATGCCTTCTTGCCCTTTGTCTAAGACCAAGCTGACATATTCCGACATTTTCAGAAGCGCTTCTTTACCCGCAGGTACATACAATATAAAGGCTCCAAGGGAAGCTTGTATTGCAAACGCGCCACCTACAGTGCGCCAATTGATAGACTTTCGATGAGCAGACAAAGCAAAGGCAATGGCAATCAGCGCCACAATGCCAATCAAACTAAACATAGGGGATCCCTTTTTTTATTTTTTATTTTTTCGTAACGCTTGTTGGATATGAGATTTGATCACATCCAAGGCGATTTTATTTTCCCCACCTTGAGTCACGATCACATCGGCCGTGAAGCGACTGGGTGCGATAAACTGGTGATACATCGGTTTCACCGTATTTTCATACTGAGTGGCCACCGAATCCAAGGTGCGACCACGCTCTGCAATATCGCGCTTAATGCGGCGCAATAGACAGATGTCCAAAGGTGTGTCGACAAAAATCTTCACATCATACATAGGTTCCAGTTCAGGACTGGCGAGCAGCATGATTCCTTCAATAATAATGACCGGCGCAGAATGGAGGGTTTCCGTCTGCTTCAGTCGAGTGTGGGTTTTGTAGCAATAGGTAGGATATTCTATTGGCTGACCCTCTCTGAGCAATTGTAAGTGCTCTACCAACAACTCATGCTCAAAGGCGCGAGGATGGTCATAATTATTCTTTTCTCGCTCATGCATAGGCAAGTGATCCTGCGCACGATAGTAGTGGTCTTCACGCAAAATCTGCACTGGCCGACCTTCTTGAGCGAACTCCTTGAGCAGGTTTTCTGTGAATAACGATTTACCTGACCCTGAGGCTCCAGCGATAGCGATAATAAGTGGCGAAGACATGTTGACCCTGAACGAAATGATGACTGAGCGAAAGATACCAGTCATCGCTGAAAAAGTCAGTTACCAGTTGTAATTTTCTGGCCGAAAAATCCTATCGCTATGTTCACTGAAATCTTGCTGACGCTCCGTACCCAAAACATTTCTATCGAATCGTTAGGATGCGTAAATGGTTCATTCCTCATCGGAAACTTTTATTCTCTTATGACCAAAGTCACAGGAACAAAAATTGATTGTTATTTGACCTAGACTAAATAGTCCAGTATGAATATGACTGTTTAGTCAAATAATCTCAAGACTTGATTATTTATTGAACAGACCATTTGGTCAAAAAAGTAAAGGAAAAGTTACAAAATCGTGACTTGGCGGTTAATTCTTGGATTTTACTTTAATGCTGACAAGCGGGTCATAAAAGTGTAATAATTGAGCTGGTACAATCAGCCTGATTTATTCGTACCTACTTATTTTGAAGCAGCACGATAAGACTGTCGAAAATAAATAGTGAGACAGAAAAGAACACACTCTACTTAGGAAACACACAATGTTTAAAAAAACCAAACTGAATCGCATTGCGATTGCAGTTGCTATGTCCGTTGGCATGTCAACCGCAGCAATGGCTCAGGAAACTTCATCTGGTATTGCAGGTAAAATCCTGACTCCAGCAGGCGCACCTGCTGAAGGTACTGTCATTACCATCATTCACGTTCCTTCAGGTACAACCAAGCGTGTAACAGTGGGTGCAAACGGTGCATTCTCTGCAAAAGGTTTGCGTGTAGGTGGTCCTTACAACATCATCGTTGATTCTGACGCATACCAAGATACTACGGTAAACGACGTATACCTGAACTTGGGTGAACAGTACGGTTTGGAATTGTCTCTTGAGGCAGACCAAAACCTAGAGAGTATTGTTGTTACTGCTTCTTCAGTAAGTACTTCTGTGTTCGGTGACACCGGTCCTGCAGCTAACTTTAACTTGGCTGATTTGGAAAACGCACCAGCTATCAACCGTGACATCAACGACGTTATCCGTGCTGACCCACGTATCTACATCGACGAAAGCTTCAACGATGCAGTGCAGTGTGCCGGCGCAAGCCCCCGTTACAACAGCTTGACGTTGGACGGTGTTCAAATGAACGATAACTTCGGTTTGAACAGCAACGGTTACCCAACTGAGCGTATGCCTTTCTCTTTCGATGCGATTGAGCAGGTTACCGTTGAATTGGCACCTTTTGATGTTCAGTACGGTGGTTTCACTGCGTGTAACATCAACGCCGTTACCAAATCCGGTACTAACGAAATTCACGGTAGCGCGTTCTTCGACTTTACCAGCGATTCATACAAAGGTGACGAAGTTGAAGGTCAAAAGCAAGACAACGGCAATTACACCGAGAAACGTTACGGTGTAAACATCGGTATGCCTATCATCAAAGACACTTTGTTCTTCTTCGGTTCTTACGAGAAAGTCGAAGGGGTTCAATTGTTTGGTTACGATGCATTAGGCAGCCGTGTTACTGCTGACGATATCGCTCGCGTGACCTCTATTGCCTCTAGCCTATACAACTACGATGTAGGTGGTTTACCAGGCAGTGCGCCAGTGGAAGACGAAAAGGTCTTGTTAAAACTGGACTGGAACATCAACGACGATCACCGTGCATCTTTGGTCTACAACTGGAACGATGGTTTCAGCATCAGCCAGTCAGATGGTGGTTCAAGCAGCTTGTCTTTGTCTAATCACTTCTATGAGCGTGGCGCTGAGTTAGAAACAACGGTATTGTCTTTGTATTCAGACTGGAACGCAGATTTCAGTACTGAAGTGCGCTTGGAAAAATCCACATTAGACAACCGTCAAATTTCCTTAGACGCAGCCTCTGGTTTTGCTGAAGCGCAAATCAGAACTGACAACGGTGGTACTATTTACATCGGTCCAGATGATTCTCGTCAATCAAACGACCTGAATTGGGATAACTTCAGTGCCAAGTTGGCTGCCACTTACTACTTGGGCGACCACAAAATCACCGGTGGTATCGAGTACAAGAAGCTAGACATCTTTAACTTGTTTATGCAACACACTGTAGGTGAGTATCGTTTCCGTTCAATCGAAGATTTCGAAGCGGGCGCAGTAGATCGTATTTACTACAACAACTCTGCCGGTACCAACAACCCAGATGACGCTGCGGCTTCGTTCTCTACCAAGACCACAACAGTGTACATTCAAGATGATTTCGATCTGACCGATGACATTCAGTTGATGGTGGGCTTGCGTTATGACAAGTGGTCTACTGATGACGAACCTACTTTGAACCAAAACTTCCAAAACCGTTATGGCTTTGCTAACACCGGTACGGTTGATGGCATGGATTTGATCCAGCCGCGTATCGGCTTTAACTGGGCTGTGTCTGACGTAATGGAAGTTCGTGGTGGTTTGGGACGTTACTCTGGTGGTAACCCTAACGTTTGGATTTCAAATGCCTACTCTAACGACGGTGTAACTAACATCGGTGTGCGTGAACGTGAAATCGCCAACTTTGACACTTTGTTCACCACTCAGTTGACTGGTCAAGGTCGTCCAATTTATGACATCCCGCAAGCGATGTTTGATGCGGTACAAAACACCTCTATCACTTCTGGTGATGGTGGCGTAAACGCAACTGACCCAGACTTCGAAGTACCAAGCGAATGGAAGTTGGCTTTGGGTACCACTTACATCTTGCCTGATGACTACGTAGTGACCGCTGACTTCTTGTACTCCAAGAAGAAAAATGCGCCAATCTTGAGAGATTTGAGTTTGACTGATTCTGGTGCCAATGCGCCTGACGGTCGTCCAATCTATCAGTCTAACGGCCGTTTCGAAGGTAACGACTTGTTATTGACCAACGTTAAAGGCTCTGCAGGTGATTCTAAAGTATTGTCTTTGGCAATCAGCAAAGAGTATGACTTTGGCTTGGATGCTACTTTTGCATACGCCTTTACTCGTGCCACTGACGTTAGCCCAATGACCAGTTCAACGGCTGGCTCTAACTTCAACAACGTTGCGGTTTCTGACCTGAACAACCCTGGCGTTGCCACTTCTGATTACGAAGTACGTCATCGCTTTACCTTGAACTTGAGCTACAAGCACGAGTTCTTCGACGGTTTGGATACGCGCTTTAGCTTGTTTGGTACCGCCAACGAAGGTAAACCAATTTCTTACACTTACACTGATTCTTCAGACATGTGGCCTGATTCTAACGACTTTAGAAGCTTGATCTACGTACCTGAAGAGAACGATGCAAACGTGGTTTACGGTCCAGATTTCGATTTGGCAGCTTTCAACCAGTTCATCGAAGACGAAGGTTTGAGCCGCGGTTCCATCATGGGTCGTAACTCAGTGCAAGCCGATTGGTGGGTGAAGTTTGACATGCGCGTTGAGCAAGAATTGCCCGGCTTCATGGAAGGCCACAAAGCCAGTGCTTTCATCGTAGTTGAAAACTTAGGTAACCTATTGAACGACGATTGGGGTGTATTTAAACAAGGTTCATTCGTATCGGATGACGTGATCAGTGCTACAATCAATGACAACGGTCAGTACGTTTACGAAGAGTTCAATCGTGCTGATCAAAGCGTAGTACGTGCACCTTCTCTTTGGGAAGTTCGCATCGGTGTGAAATACAAGTTCTAATCGAAACCGATTAAACTTAAGATAAAGCCGGTCCTTGTGACCGGCTTTTTTTATGGGGTAAAGATGACTAAGTTACTGGTAAGTGTATTGCTAAGTATGGGACTGATGGGCTGTGCAACGACTTCGATGACCACTGATATGCATATTACGGTGGCAACCTTTAATGTCAGTATGGAAGCGGACAATTACACAACACAAGGGCAGACGGTTGACCCTGACACCTTATTCACATTGCTTGCACAGGGCGATCATCCGCAAATAGGTAATATTGCACAAATCATCCAACGGGTCCGGCCAGACATCATTCTGCTTAATGAGTTTGACTACACCGATGATGAACAACGTGGTGTATTGGCCTTTGTCCGCAATTACTTGAATCAGCCGCAGGGCAACCAACAGCCCATTGACTATCCCTATTTCTATACTGCACCAGTCAATACCGGAGTGGGCAGTGGCTTAGACCTGAATCGTGACGGCAAGATAAGCAAAGCAGAAGGTGATGCCTTTGGATACGGCAAGTATCCGGGGCAATATGGCATGGTCTTGTTGAGTCGGTTTCCGATAGAACATCAGCAGATTCGCACTTTTCAAACCTTTTTATGGCAAGACATGCCCAACAATCTGATGAGTCAGGTTCGTACTGCCAGCGGTGATCTTTGGTACAACGACGCCGCCCAACAGATTATGCGTTTATCCTCCAAGTCGCACTGGGATATTCCGGTGCGGGTCAATGGAGAACTCATTCACATTCTCGCCAGTCACCCCACACCACCGGTTTTTGATGGGCCGGAAGATCGAAATGGCTTGCGCAACCACGACGAAATTCGCTTTTGGAATGATTACATCGGTTCCGCAAAACAAGCTGCATACATCTACGATGACAATGGCGGCTATGGCGGGCTTGCTGGCGAACGCTTTGTGATAGTGGGTGATCTTAACGCCTCTGCAAGCGAAGGCGATGGGCAACGCACTATGATGGCCGATTTGCTCAAGCACCCTAGAGTGTTACAAACGGAGCTTCCCCATAGTAATGGTGGAGCACAGAATCGCGCCGATAATCCCAATGGGCGCTTTCATACGGCTTCGTGGGGATTGGCGGTGGACTACGTGATACCGTCAAAAGCTGGCTTTGTGTCCATCAATTCCGGTATTTTTTGGCCTACTAATGGTCAGGATGGAAGCGACTTGGTGGCAAGCCGCGAGGCCTCTTCGGATCATCGCTTAGTCTGGCGTAGGTTGGAAATCGTCGCCAGCGAAGACTAACACGAACCGACAAGCTGCGTTGTCTAGACGTTTTCGAACAGCGCTTCGACCTTCTTCAGAGTATCCTCGATATTACTGATATCAGCGGGGGCGATGAAAATAGTGTCGTCTCCGGCGATGGTGCCTAAAACTCCGTCTTTTTGGCTCAAGGAATCCAACAAACGAGCAATCAATTGGGCGGCACCCGGACTGGTGCGGATGATGACCATGACGTTGTTATGGACAATGTCCAAAACTAGCTGACGCAGCGGACTCTTGGCCGTAGGCATGCCTAATTCCGGCGGTAAGCAATAGACCATATCGCCGCGAGCATTACGGGTTCGAACGGCACCAAATTTGCTGAGCATGCGCGACACTTTTGATTGACTGATGCTACCAAAACCCAGTTCCTTTAACGCGTCGACTATGCCGCCCTGAGAGCCGTAACTCTCGGTTTTAAGCATCTCTTTGAAAGCTTTTACTAACGATTCTTGTTTGTTGCTGGGCATGGTGTCCTCATCACAGTCAATATTCACGCTTACTATAGTGAATATTCAAGCAGGGTTATTATTCTATGGTTCTATGTATCGCCAGTGATATTAGCTGCTATAGTGTGACATAAAGCGCAAAAGCTAGGTAGTCTCAAAGTCATTTTCCGAGTAAAATAGCCCGCTTTACGGTGCAGCATGTTGCATCTGCCAAGACAAACACCCTAATGTGTTTGCCGACCTATTTAAAACATCCAACAGGAGACCATGATGAAAGTAGCTGTATTAGGTGCCGCAGGCGGTATTGGACAAGCCCTTTCCCTATTGTTGAAAACCCAGCTTCCAGCGGGTTCTGAGTTAGCGTTGTACGATGTTGCTCCGGTGGTACCCGGTGTAGCCGTGGATTTGAGCCACATTCCTACGGATGTCAAAGTTGAAGGATTTGGTAAGGACGATTTGGCGACGGCATTGTCTGGTAGTGATATCGTATTAATCCCTGCGGGTGTCCCCCGTAAGCCAGGCATGGACCGCTCTGATTTGTTTAATATCAATGCTGGCATCGTGAAAAACTTGGTTGAAGCCATCGCAGACAACTGCCCTGAAGCCTGTACTTGTATTATCACCAACCCAGTCAATACAACGGTTGCTATCGCGGCAGAAACCTTGAAAGCTAAGGGCGTTTACAACAAAAACAAATTGTTTGGCGTCACCACCTTGGACGTGATCCGTGCTGAGACTTTTGTCGCTGAGCTTAAAGGGTTGAACACGGCCAGTGTTCATGTGCCTGTGATTGGTGGCCACTCTGGCACCACCATCCTGCCGTTGTTGTCACAAGTCGAAGGTGTGACTTTCAGCGATGAAGAAGTGGCCAGTTTGACTCACCGTATTCAAAACGCCGGTACTGAAGTAGTTGAAGCAAAAGCCGGTGGCGGATCAGCAACCTTGTCAATGGGGCAGGCTGCAGCGCGTTTCTGTTTGTCACTTGTTGCAGCGATGAAGGGAGACAATGTTGTAGAGTACACCTACGTTGAAACCAACAGTGACGATGCAGTGTTCTTCTCGCATCCTGTACGCTTGGGCAAGAATGGTGTTGAAGAAATTCTGCCTTATGGCGAGCTAAGCGAGTTTGAAAGCAATGCCAAAGAGTCTATGTTAGAAGGCCTGCGCGGTGACATCGAATTGGGCGTGAAATTCGTCAACGGTTAATCCGCTGAGAAAACCCTGAAACGAAAAAGCCAGTTATGAACTGGCTTTTTATTTTTTAATCTCCTTGCCCTAGCACTTCTTCCTTATGCTCAGCAATCTGAGTCAGCAACCATTGTCTGGCTGTGTCTATGTCGTCGAAAAAGGCAAAGTGTTCATTGGCTTTCTGATAGATTTGGCTCAGATGACCCCGAGCAAAAGTAGGCATTGAAGAACCGATCACCACAAGTGCTGTAGCGATACGATTTTTGGACTTTTCTGCCGAGATAACTTCTACCAAATGGGATTGAGCGTCAGGCAAATAGGCGGCCTCACCATGCATCACTGATAACACGCCCCAGGGTGCCTGATAAAGTTCTTCTAAATCAGCTTTGACGCCTCTTCCGGCTTCTAGCAGACTTTCTAGATTCCACGGTCCGGTACCTTCTAGATAAAGGATATTACCTTCTCTCTTGGCGTTGAGTTTTCCGTGGCTTGGGAATTTCCAGCTCATTAACTACATTTGACCAATATTCTTTGGCGCTAGACTACACCGCTGCAACAAAAAAGGACAGGTCAACCTGTCCTTTTTTATCATTTCTTACACCTTAACCGGTGTTTCGCATGCCGACGGCAATTCCGGCAATGGTGACCATCATCGCCTTTTCCAATATTGGGTCTGGCTGGTCCTCTTCCAATTGACGTATCCGCGACAGCAACTCGATTTGCAGATAATGGAGGGGTTGTAGGTAGCCTGCACGAATGGTCATAGATTCTTTGCCTCGCGGGTCGGATTCCATAACTGAAGTCTGCTTGAGTAGTTCCAACAGCAATTCAACGCTGGACTTCAACTCATCGCGCAAGGCTTGTCCAAAATGTTGCAAATTAGACGGTACTAACCTTTGATCATAAGCCTCACTGATCCGCGGATCCGCTTTGTTGAATACCATGTCGAGCATAGATAGGCGGGAATGGAAAAACGGCCAGTTTTCTAGCATATCCTCGATAACTTCTTGCTGACCTGCATCCAAGCCACTTTGCACCGCTTTCATTACTCCAAGCCATGAGGGCAGAACCAAACGGGTTTGTGCCCAAGCAAAGATCCATGGAATCGCTCGTAAGCTCTCGATACCGCCAGACGGCTTACGCTTGGCAGGACGACTACCTAAAGGTAGTTTACCCAGTTCTTGTTCAGGCGTAGCAACACGAAAGTAGGGTACAAACTCGGGGTCTTGGCGTACGGTTTGTCGGTAATTGTCGCGGCCTTGATCAGCCATTAGCTGAATCGCATCGCGCCACTGCTGCTTAGGAGCGGGTGGGGGAGATAAGATTGCTTCTAGAATCGCGCTGGCGTAAAGGCTTAAGCTGCCTTGGGCAAGCTCAGGCATGCCAAACTTGTAACGTATGGTTTCGCCTTGCTCCGTTACGCGAAAACCGCCTTTGAGTGAACCTGGAGGTTGGGAATGAATGGCAGCATGAGCGGGTAATCCTCCGCGACCAATGGTGCCGCCACGTCCATGAAACAACGTCAGTTTGACATCGAATTTATCCGTCAATGCGACCAAAGCTTCTTGGGATTGGTATTGTGCCCAGCCTGCGGCCAATGCACCTGCGTCCTTGGCCGAATCTGAATAACCAATCATGATGTATTGGGAGCCCTGGATGTAACCCCGATACCAATCAATACTCAACAAATCGTTCATGACTTTCGGAGCATTGTTTAAATCGTCCAAGGTTTCAAACAGTGGCGCTACGGGCATAGGCCAAGAGACATTGGATTCTTGTAACAACAACTGCACTGCCATTACATCGGAGGGAAGACTAGCCATAGAAATTACGTAAATTCCAAAGCCTTCACGGCGGTTCATGGCAATCACTTTGCAGGTGTCTAATACTTCCTGAACCTCTTCAGAAGGGTGCCAATTGTGCGGGATCAAAGGCCGTCTGGAATTTAGCTCTCGTAGCAAAAATGCCTGTTTGTCTGCTTCACTCCATTCGGTGTAATCACCCAGCCCAAAGTAGCGGGTCAATTCACCAAACACCGCAGCATGACGCTCAGAATCTTGGCGAATGTCCAGTTTTAGTAGATGCACGCCAAAGCAATGTACTCGGCGGATAGTATCCAAAAGCTTGCCGTCAGCTATCACTTGCATGCCACAAGCATGCAAGGAACGATAACAATCCATCAAAGGTACTAAGAGTTCATCTTTGTGTTGGATCCAGTCGCTGCTGTCCACCTGGTTACCTGCCAAGTGTTCAACGATACCCTCGTTGGTTGCCGTAATACGGGCTAAAAGTGGTCGCAGGATAGCGCGGTAGGGCTCCAAATGATCACCGACTTGCTCGCGCAGATTGTCATCGCAATCGCTCATGGACAACTCCACTTGCAGTTGGTCCAAATCTTGGGCGAACAATTTCGCCGCCCGTTTGCGAGCCAGTAGTAAAACTTGTTGAGTGACTTTGGCCGTTACGAATGGATTACCGTCCCGGTCTCCCCCCATCCAAGAGCTGAATTGTACAGGGGATGCATCAATGGGCAGTGAAATCCCAAAGTGACTGGTAAGCTTCTTATCCAAAGAACGAATAAATTTGGGTACCGCTTCCCACAAGGAATTTTCAATGACCGAGAACCCCCACCGGGCTTCATCCACGGGTGTTGGACGCACCGAGCGGATTTCTTGAGTATGCCAAGCTTGGGAAATTAAATCGGCAATGCGTATTTTAATCTCTTCACGACTTTGTTCCGAGAGACTGTCTTGGTGAAGATGCTTAAGACACTGTGCCAGCTCACTGTGTTTGTGGATCAAGGTACGGCGAGTGACTTCCGTGGGGTGAGCCGTTAACACCAGATCAATTTTCAATTGCGCCAGCGCTTCTTCAAAGCTGCTATGGGAAATGTCTGCTTTTTCCAATTGACCAAATAAATGGCTCACCGGGTCATCTTGTTTTAATGCACTATTGAACTCTTGCTCAGCGATGTTGGCAAGGTTCAAAAATTGGGAAAACGCGCGGCCAATTGTCAGCAACTCTTCGTTATTCAATTCTCCGAACATTTCCACCAATTGTTGGCTGGCATGTTCGTCTCCAGCATGGGACTTACGCCCGGAAATTCTCACTTTTTCAATGCGTTGTAACCACTCTTCGCCCATCTGATCGCGAATCGTATCGCCTAATGTGGTACCCAGAAATCGTACTGACTCTTTCAATTGATGCTCTAACTGTACCGTCACAATGCCTCCGTCAAATTCGTTCAAACCACTTGTTTGGGCTACCGGATCATTTTTTCTACATCTAGTGCAGTGATCATCTCTGTGATCGGAATCGTGGCAGCGTTGCGTAGAGTAGGTTATTTATATAAACCATACTGTGACACAAAGAGTTTGTCCAAAACCATTTGTTCTGCGATATGTCAAAGGCATCTGAATCGCTGAATTCGCCTGTTTGGGTCCCTTTGTGCTAGACTTGCCCGCTTTATAAACCAAGTCAGGAGTCAATGTGACAAATAAATACACAACAGTCGAATTGCAAGCAAGCTACGGTATTGGTTATCAGATGGGCGAGCAGCTTGCCGGCAATCCATTCGAGGGAATGGACGTTGAAGCAGTGCAGGCCGGCATCGCCGATGCTTTCAGCAAAGTAGCCCCGCAGGTCGACAACCAGACTTTGGGTGCGGCATTCAATGAGATTCATCAACGCATGCAAGCGGCCAAAGCAGAACAGCATAAAGGCGCTATCGAAGAGGGAGCGGCTTTCTTGGAAGCCAATGCCAAGCGAGAAGATGTCAAAGTGACTCCTTCAGGTCTGCAATATGAAGTATTGACGGTAGGCGAAGGTGAAAAGCCGAGCGCCGCGTCGACAGTACGTACACACTATCATGGCACGCTTTTGGACGGCAGCGTGTTTGACAGTTCATATGAGCGCGGACAACCTGCTGAATTCCCCGTTGCAGGAGTGATTAAAGGTTGGACAGAAGCGTTGCAAATGATGCCAGTGGGCTCAAAGTGGCGTCTATATGTTCCCCATAATCTAGCCTATGGTGAGCAAGGCGCAGGCGGTGCAATTGGTCCTTATAGCACCTTGGTATTTGATGTTGAGTTACTCGATATCGTCGCTTAGCACAAATGGGAGTATCGCTTAGATTAGAAACTAAGCGATGCTCTTCTATTTCTCTCTCAATGAACCTATAACCGATACCCTCTGTTCGGAATTTCGTTAACCGAACTCATTCCAATATTTACAAACTGTTAAAAGAACATGTGAGTGGCAAATGCTAAACTTGCAACACTACAAAAATATAAATTACTCAAAACATTGAGGTTGGTTGAATGATTGACTTAATAACAAATCGCGACAGCAATGTGAAAAACGACGTCTTGTCGGGGATCACGGTGGCGTTGGCCTTGGTGCCGGAAGCCGTTGCTTTCGCCTTTGTAGCGGGTGTTGAACCCATGGTTGGTTTGTACGCAGCGTTTATGATGGGCTTAATCACGTCTGCAATTGGTGGTCGCCCTGGCATGATCTCTGGTGCTACTGGTGCAATGGCAGTGGTTATGGTTGCCCTAGTTGCTCAGTATGGAGTGCAGTATTTGTTTGCTGCGGTGATCCTCGCTGGGGTGCTTCAAATACTGGCAGGCGTATTTCGGCTTGGAAAGTTTATTCGCTTAGTGCCCTATCCTGTGATGTTAGGCTTTGTCAATGGCTTAGCGATTGTGATCTTTTTAGCTCAGTTAGGTCAGTTTAAGGTGGTCAACGCTTTGGGTGAACAAGTGTGGATGGAGGGCAGCATGCTTTACATGATGCTCGGTCTCACTGTTTTGACTATGGCCATTATCTACTTCTTGCCCAAACTGACTACAGCCATCCCAGCTTCACTTGCCGCTATTGTTACCGTAACACTATTGGTGCATGGATTGGATCTAGAAGCCCGCACAGTGATTGATTTTGTGCGAGATATGGTGCCAGCTGAGCAAAAAGCCACAGTCACTTTAGCCGGTGAATTACCGAGCTTTGCCATTCCTATGGTACCGATGACCCTGGAAACCCTTTATATCATATTACCCACTGCGGTGATTTTGTGTCTGGTGGGATTAATTGAATCATTGTTAACCTTGTCATTAATTGATGAGATGACCGACACCCGTGGTCGGGGCAATCGGGAATGTGTTGGCCAAGGTGTGGCTAATACCGTCAATGGATTTTTCGGTGGAATGGGCGGTTGCGCCATGATTGGCCAAAGCATGATCAACATCAATTCTGGTGGTCGTGGCCGGTTGTCTGGGATTACTGCAGCAACCGTGTTGTTGGGCTTTATTCTGTTTGCCGCGCCATTGATCGAAATGATCCCCTTAGCCGCTTTGGTGGGCGTGATGTTTATCGTTGTTATCGGCACATTCGAATGGGCGTCGTTCCGAATTATGCGGGGTGTTAACAAAGAAGACGCTTTCGTGTTGTTTTTGGTCACTGCGGTTACAGTAGTCAAAGATCTCGCCATAGCTGTGGTGGTGGGTGTGATAGTGTCTGCACTGGTTTTTGCCTGGAAGCATGCGCGCCATATTGCAGCCCGCACTCACACCGACAGTGATGGTTGGAAAGTCTACGAGTTAGACGGCCCGCTGTTTTTTGGCTCCGTATTGCACTTTAAAGATCTGTTTGACCCGCAAAATGATCCAGAAGATGTGGTAATCGACTTTAAGGATTCGCGCATATGGGATTCTTCTGGTTTGGATGCCATCGATGGCCTTGCTGATAAGTACAAAGAACAGGGTAAGAAGTTGCATATTCGTCATATCAGCCCAGAATGCAGTGTCTTACTCACCAAAGCGCAAGAATACGTTGAAATGAACGTCAACGAAGATCCCCGCTATCGCATTGCCTCGGACAAGCTAGGTTAATTACTCAAGCCCTTGAAGACAAGGCAAAAAAAAGCCAGTCAATTGACTGGCTATTTTATTCTGTAAGCGATCTTAATCTTGCTTAGTTAACCAAATTAACAGATCAACAAACTGGTCAGCGGTCATATCGCGAGTAAAGTTAGCCTTGTACTTACCATTTATAATAAAGGCCGGGACTCGGTTGGTGCCACGAATGAGTTTATCGTTTTTCGAGACTTGTCCTTTAATACCGAAGCTTTTCGACATTTTAATCAGCTTTTCTCTGTCACCGCCAGCACGGGCAAAAATGTCAGCAATATCGCTCATACCTAAGATGGTAGCGCGATCCTTATGTATGGCGCTGAACAAGGCTGTATTGAAGCGTTGTTCCTCTCCCATAGCTTTCGCTGACAGCATAGCGGCAGTGGCATCATTCTGTGCCTGTTGTGATGCTGTGCCCATGAAATTCACGTGAGCTTTCACAAACTCAACATCTTTGGGTAGTTTCTCTTTCAACTGAGCGGCAATGGGTTCAAAGGTAAAACAGTGAGGGCACCAAAATGAGAAAATTTCTCGCACATTTTTGCTCGGACTGGCTTGTTCACTAATGACTTCATAGTGTTCACCTTCTTCCCACTGCTGAGCCAAACTTAGACCCGGAAGCGTTAGCAGGATGGCGACAAGTGCGGTTTTAAACAGATTACGCATCAAGTATGTTCCTCAGTAATTTATTTTAATTGGGTTAGATAAACGAGTAATTCAACGACGTCATCATTGGTCATATCTTTGGTGAAGGTCGCCTGATACTTGCCATTGACGATAAAGTTGGGCACACCGTTTAAGTTCGCTTTAAACTCTTCAACAGTGTTGTTGTTCTTCATCAACTGACTGTTAACATTGAAGCTCGTGGCCATTTTATCAAAGTCCTCTGGCGCTACACCGTTTGCAATGAACAAATCACGGAGGTCGTTAAACCCAGTAACAGTGCCACGGGTGATGTGAATGTATTTGAAGATGGCTTCGACCATTTTCTCTTCCATACCCAACTGGCGCGCAACCACAAGTGCACGAGTGGCGTCATTTTGGATTTGTTGTGAGGTAAATCGCATGAAGTTAACATGGACTTTTTTGAACTCCACCTTGCTGTCCAAACGACCTTTAAGGTTGGCAACAATGGGTTCAAAGGCGAAACAATGGGGACACCAAAAAGAGAAATATTCGGTTATTTCAGGTGTTTGGGTAGCAGTGCTACGAATCACCTGATAGTGGGTACCCTCTACCCATTTAGCTTGCTCCTGAGAACAAGCTTGTAAAGCGAACAATGAAAATGCTACGGCAAATAAATACAATTTTTTCATCAGCGAATCCAATCTATAAAAATTTATGCTGCAAAGACTATCACAGCTCGATATTTAAAAGGTATAGAAATACCGATTCTGTTACGTTTGAAGTCCTAAAGGTGGTTTAGTTCATCTTTTGTAAATATCAAACTCCCCAACAACGGTCGTCATATTCTGACAATAAAAAACCCAGCCGAGGCTGGGTTTCATAAGTTTTCTGCCTGACTCGGCAGGTTGTAGCGTGATGTCGAGATTAAAACACGTAGTTTACGGCGAATCTAAGTAAGTTTGCGTCGGATGCACTGTCAACATCATCACTGTACTTACTCACATCAGCTTTAAGCGCTAAATTGGTGTCCACGTCATACCGCACTCCAACTGATATAACACTAAACTCGTCAACAAAGGGCATTTGTAAGCCAACTGTCACAGCGGTTGCGGTAGGTTGTACTGCTTCGGGTAGCGCAGCGACTTTGTCTAAGAACTTAAACCCATGGTTGCCGTCTAACGCTTCATAGGTCACTGACGGAGTCCATTTTCCAGAACGAAATCCAGCGGTGACATAGAACGCTGTATTCTTCGGATTGAACGTATCTTCAATGTCAATTTCGGTCCACTCGCCACCGACAAACCAGTCGAAAGTGTCATATTCTAAACCGAACCCAAGAAAGGTACCTGTATCGTCATCAAATGCTAGATTCTCTGCCAATGAGGACAAACCAGCTTGTCTTAATCCGTCTAGAGTTCCATCTATCGTTGCATTGGCAAGTGTCACTTTAGCGGTAACATAAACCGCTCGGGCTTTGAAGAAACCATGAGCTGCTTCAGCAGACACTAGCATCACATTTTTACCACTTAGACGAGCAGGACCCACTGCGGTGTTCAGGTCGGTGCCCAGAGTACCAATAGCACCTTGGAAGTTATATTCCCAATCCCCAGCATAATTGCTGTAGTCGACTCTGATACCGTCTAGATTGTTAAAGTTAACATCGTACACCGCTCTTGGAGCATTGACCCAGTGGTACGAGTAGCCAACGTCTTTTGAAGCTGAATATTTAAATAATGGCAATCGTAATCTACCGGCGGATACGGATACATTATCGCTTGCCTGATAGGTCAAATATGCCCATTCAAAGTCTGCTTCATAATCATTGTTTCCTCTGGCGACCAACTGCGCTGTAGCGGTTGTTTTGTCATTCACGTCGCCACTAACTTGTATCGCAAAGAGGCTTTCAGAGCTAAATGAGATTTGATCATCGTATCCGTATAATGAGTCGTCACTACTGGTGACCCCGCCTACTAAATTCGCAAAACCGTTGATTCTCACTTCAGCATTAGCAGAAAACGCGGTTGCACAAGCCAGTGCAGAAATAGTCAGTAATTTGTTCATAGTTATTCTCCCAATGCTTAATTTAGTGTGATGGCTTTGACATCGCCGGTAACTGCGCTGCTGTCCACATAGCCAATGGCTGTGGGGTCAGCCGCAACGGCTGCAATAACGTCTGCATCACCGCCCACTTCTTTGGGTGGGATACCTTTACCAGTGAATACCAGTTTTGACCAGTAAGCAGCCACTTGCGTGGAACTGCGTCCCAGTACATTGGAGTCAAAATCACTGCGTGTGTCGTTGGTGGCTTGATTGATCGGATTCGCTTCAGTTCCATCGCCAAATTTTTTCTCTTTCCCTAGAAATATCCGTTGTACCATTTTACTGTCGATAGCATTGCCGTTGCTTGGGTGCACCACCACCACTACTTCAGCTGCCGCTACGCCGGACAACATGGCCATGCTCATGGCCATCCAGGACGTTCGTAAAAATTTGCGATTCATAGTGCCTCTCGTGTCTGTGTGTTAAATGAACAATAGTTCAAAAGTGCGCGTAACATATAGATAGTTATAGCTTTTTTCCACTCAACCTTGGATTTAAAGGGTGTCTTTTCTGATAGTCTGGTATCAAAATTCATACGGCTAGTCAGTGTCAGTCAGACAGAGGGACAACCTTGACAGCGCCTGTTACTGATGTACTGTCAACATAGCCGATTGCGTTTTTATTGTTCGCTATGATTTCAATGACCGTTGCATCACTGTCCACTTCTTTGGGCGGGATGCCTTTGCCGGTAAAGACCAGCTTGGACCAATACGCTGCAACCTGTGTTGTGCTGCGGCCCAACACGTTTGTGTCAAAGTCATTGCGAACCGCGTTATCCACTGCTTGGTTGATGGGCAGAGATTCTTTGCCGTCGGGAAACTTCTTTTCTTTTCCCAAAAAAATTCGTTGGACATCTTTACTTGACAGACTCGCGGAATTTTCTGGGTGAACCACTATCACCAGTTCCGCATGCACCGACGAAACCCAAACACTCGAAAGTAACAAAAAGAAAAGCGGGAATAGCACAGGTATTTTTGGCATAAGATTAGTCTCAGTGAACCACTTTCGTTAAAAATAGTCGGGGAATGGCAATAGATCGAATTTTTGCGAAAAAAATCTTTCTAAACCGTGGCTTAACTGAATTTCTAGAAATGGGCAACGGTAAACCGCTGCCCCTTGTTGATTAGTTAAAATCGTATTGAAAAGAGAGGGAGAAGCTTCGTTTCGGCGTATTAAAGCCAATCACCGTTTGATAGTCACGGTCGAGGACATTGTCTATGGCCAGTTGTATGGTTATGTTGTCAAACGCCTCATAACGGGCAGAAACACCCAGCAACCAATAGTCGTCGAGAGGTTGCCCCCCAATATCAATAGCATCTTGTGCGCCACTCAACATTACGGACGTGCGGAGGGATTCATTCAGCCAGACACTCTGCAATCCCACATTGAGCAGGTGACGGGGACGACGCAGCCGAGGTTGTCCATCACTGTCTTTGGCGTCGTTGTAGGTGTAATTTGCGTTTAACTGACTTGAATCACTCAACGGTATTTGGGTGACGAGTTCTAAACCTTGTGATCGACTTATACCTGAATATTGCAAGTATCCTTGAAAGCTTTCGGGGTCGAAGAGGATTTCATTGTCAATTTTCTGCCAAAACAGCACGCCTTCAAACTGCATTCCTGATTCGGTTAGGTAGGTTATGCCCAAATCAGTACCTTCACTGGTTTCTTCGGTTAACTGCAAACCTGCCGCCAGTCCAAAGGCAAAGGGTCCATCGTTATAGTTTTGTTCAAACAAACTGGGTGCCCGGAAGCCTGTGCCGAGTGCGATATTGAATTTGATCTGGTCACCGGATGAGAAGAACCACCATTTGGCTAATCCTGCACGGTAACTGATGTGTTGACCAAAAGTCTCATTGTCGTCAAACCGCATCCCCAAACTGGTGTAGAGTTCATCGTTGAAATGTCCCAATAGCTCGACAAAGCCCCCACGCTGCCAGCGGCTTTGCTGGTGGTCGGATTCCTTCTTGAGTTGCACACCATAAACCCAATCGATCCTGTCTCCTTGGCTATTGCCCAGGTAGTTGTATTGACGCAAACTGCCTTGATTTTCAAAGCCAAACAGCTCATCAGCAAAGAAGGTTCGAGTGACTTTGCTGTGATTAACATCAATGCTGTGTTGTTGGTCGCCCTCTTGATAATTTAGACTCATTTTGGCCGTAGTATATTGAGCATCACTGCTGCAATTGTGGGTACTGGAGAAATCCAATGAGTTAAAACACCCGTCATATTGATTATCGGATTCGACGCTACGAGCCACCACATTGGCAGACCATTGATCATCCAACTGCCATGTCCCCTTAGCGTGAATAGTCAGATTGTCGTATCCGTCTTTTTCACCTGATGTATCTGAGGTTTGCGCGTTGAATCCATCGGTGCGTATATGAGTTGCCCCTAGTGATAATCCACCATGCTCATTGGCGGCTCCAACATAGCCTGCCAACTTACGCGTGTTGTAGCTTGATAAAGCTGCCTCTATCTGACCTTCGATGCCTGCTTGCGGCTGGCGCGACTGGACTAGGATGACTCCGCCTGCATCTGCTCCGTAGGTAAGACCTTGGGTTCCCCGTAGGATTTCAACCTGTGTCAGTTGGCTATTGAGTAGGTCATCGAAAATAGGGCCGACTTGTGGAGCCGAAGGATCGGACAGCTCAACACCATCGAGATAAAGACGAGTCCGGAACCCTTCCTCACCTCTAATTCGAATCGTGGTGTTTTTTCCTAAGCCACCTGAAGTAGAAATACCTACTCCTGGAGCTGTATTGAGTAACTCTGCCAAAGAGAAATGCAATTGATTGTCCAGATCTCCCTGGTCCATCAATGTCACGCTGGTTGTGAGTTGACGTAAGGCTTGTGGAACTTGACTGGAGACCACCGTTAAACGTTCTATTGAAGCTGGTGGCGAAGTTTGGGCGTTTACAAATCCCCATGGGAAAGTGACACCCAGTGCGATGCACAGTGACGTGTTTTTCATTGCTTGTATACCTAGTAAGTGCTCCACCCGAGCACATGTATTTTGTCAGCAGCTTATAGTTGAACCACTGACGGCCTATACTCGGCCGGTCTCCGGGCTCACAAGTGACCATGGGTCGAATTTATCGCCTTCCCATGATGAAAGATCACAGTGGCTTAGCAGTAAAGCGGCTGGTTACGCTCTATCTGGACAAATTTACACTTGCATACCGTTGCGGGGGCAGCGTCAGTTTACACCGCTGTTGAAAGCGGAGCGTTGACTTCCCGTTTAAACCCACTTTTTGGACCACCATTGGCAAATGGCGATATACATAAAGGGGTCACCGAGTAATCCGGCTATTATAGGGATTGGTTATAAAAAGGCGAGCAATTCTTTCGGAAGGTAATTAAAACAACGTAATCGATGGTTCGTACAAAGCAGATAGTTGTTCTTTGAGCGCAAGGGTTTGTTGCTCCCAGTATTTTTCCTCGGCAAACCACGGAAACGCTTGTGGAAAAGCAGGATCCTGCCAGCGACGTGCTAACCAAGCCATATAATGGATCATGCGCATGGCTCGCAAAGGCTCAATTAAGGCGAGTTCCCTAGAGTCGAAATGACTGAACTCTTGATAAGCCTCGACCAATACGTCTAACTGAATTCGCTGTTGCTGCAAGTCTCCAGAGAGCATCATCCATAAATCTTGTATCGCAGGACCCATGCGACAATCATCCAAGTCTACAAAGGTCGGTCCGTCGCGCCATAAAATGTTGCCGGGGTGACAGTCTCCGTGCAAACGAATGCTATTGATTGCTTGATACTGTTGGCTCGCAACCGTGCTCACTTGGTTTGCAATGGTCATAAAGGCTTCACGGATGCGTTCGGGGACTAAGTTGCCTTGTTGCAGGACTTCTATGGGCTGAGTCAGGTATTCATCGGTACCTATGGTTGGACGCAGGGTAAACTTACTGGCATTAGCGACACGGTGAATACGGCCAATAAATCGTCCCATCCATTCCAGTTGGTCAAGATTGTCCACCTCAAATTGTCTGCCACCTACCGAAGGGTACAAAGCAAACCAAAACCCGCGATATTGATGCAAAGTCGCACCTTGGTAATGCAAGGGTGCAACGAGCGGGATATCATGCTCCTGCAGCTCCAGCGCAAATTGATGTTCTTCTAATATTTGTCCTTGACTCCAACGGTTGGGTCGATAGAACTTCACTACATAACGACGTTGATCGTCGGCCAGAAATTGATAAACACGATTTTCGTAACTGTTGAGAGCCAACAACCCTGACTCAACACGAATGCCTACTGATTCTATGGCATCTAATATGAGGTCAGGGCCTAAGCTAGAGAAATTAAATTCTGCTTGGGTATGGGCCATCATCGATAGATAAACTTGCTAGGCTCAGTCGTTTCGACCGGGTCGTGACCTTCATCTATTGAATAGACATGGATTTCAATTTCAGTGACTTGTTGCTTTATTGCGTAGGGGTCAACCGCTATGCTCACCGGTAAATTGAATACTTCGCCGCCCTGCACGGTAACTTCCCTTTCACCGATGTATCGATGATCTTCCAGGCCAAGAAATTCGATTCGATAACTACGAGCCTGTTGTGACTTATTGAGTACTTTCAAGGTGTATACGTTTTCAATTAAACCGTCATTTGTTTCGCGATACAGCGCATTGCGATCGCGGATAATATCCACTTCTAAAGGCACCCGCGTTGCGATATCAATGACCAGTAAAGAGACCATGATCACCAAAACGATGGCATAGCCCACTAGCTTAGGACGCAAAATATGGGTAGTGCCGCCCGCGAGTTCATGTTCTGAGGTGAAGCTGATCAAACCTTTGGGGTACTTCATGTTTTCCATCACCCCGTTGCAGGCATCCACGCATGCACCGCAGTTGATGCACTCGTATTGAAGGCCGTTGCGAATATCAATCCCGGTGGGGCAGACTTGCACGCACAGGTTGCAGTCTATGCAATCACCCAAATTTTTACTGGCCAACTCTTCATGAGGGATTTTTCGGGGACGGGGACCGCGCTTTTCTCCGCGCCGAGGATCATAGGCGACAGTCAAGGTGTCTTTATCAAACATCGCTGATTGAAAGCGTGCATAGGGGCATATGTGGGTACACATGATTTCGCGCATCCAACCGGCGTTTCCGTAGGTACAGAAGGTAAAGAATAAAACCGCAAGGCCTGCCCAAAAAGACGTGCTAAAGGTGAAAAAGTCAACGAACAAACTGTCAATTGGTGTGAAGTAGCCGACAAAGGTCAGTGAGGTCAATAGCGCCACCAACACCCAAGAAATGTGTTTCAGGGACTTGCGCCAAAACTTGTCGAAATCCATTTTACGTTGATCGAGCTTGATCCGCTTGTTGCGGTTACCTTCTATTTTTTCTTCGAACCAAATGTAAATAAAAGTCCAAGTGGTTTGAGGACACATAAAGCCGCACCAGACGCGACCCGCGAAGGTGGTCACGAAGAACAAAGCAAAAGCGCCAATAATGAAAATCCAAGCTAACAAAGTCAGATCTTGTGGCCATAGGGTTAATCCAAAGATATTGAATCGTTGCGCACCAATGTCGAACAATATAGCTTGGTTGCCGTCGTACTGAAGCCATGGAATGACCGCGAAGATACCGACGAAGATGAGTCCAAAGAAGCGTCGAAAGGTTTCCAGAGTACCTTCAACAGCACGCACATAGATGCGACTTCTGGGAGTGTAGGCGTTCTCGCGTTTGCTGGGGTCGGGTTGGTGAACTTTAACTGGTGAGATGTCTTTAACCGGAATACGCTCACTCATTTAATAAATCCTTGCTAAGGTCGGTTGGGCACACACTATCGACTAGGTAGTCGATAGTATATCAATCAATTGGTCGAATTGTCCCACAGTGCGAAGATTATTTGCTTAATCTGGATCAAAGACAAAGGAGTAAAGTATTGGGTATCAATTCATAGACTTTTGTATTTGCCCAGATAATACCTATTCGTTCCCAAATGTAGCGCCAGTGATTACAATTCGAACAGTTGTAATAGGAGTGGTAGAACCATGCTTAAGTTTTTCGTCGTTGCCGCTGAGATTGTTATTTTGATTGCATCTTTGCGTTCGTCTTTTGCCCAGTACTTGCTGGAAGACGTGCAGCGGGGGGCTACAGATTTGTTGACAGAAATTTCCATGAAGCTGGATCAGGCCCAACTTAACTCGTTGCGCCACGCTTTGGCTCCACATATGGCGGGCATGCGAGAATTCCAACAAGACTACTTGTTTGAGATCACTTCTAACAAAGCCCAAGTGGAAGCCTTCCACGAGCGTTATTGTGCGCAAAAGAATGTGAATCCATACGTAAACGGCGCAAATTTGATTTGGGTGTGCCAGGCGATTGAGACCACAAAACTGGCCGAGAAAGTATCACATGACGATTAATCTGGGTTGATAGAAACAAACCCAAAGTGCTAAGCACCCCTAGCTCGCAAGGGGAAAGCAATACAGAATCGAGCGCCACCTAGGTGTGACGCCTCTGCCCAACAATTTCCTTGGTGCCAAAGCATAATGCGCTTAACTATCGCCAAGCCCAATCCCGCTCCACCTTTTTTGCGGTCCCGAGAGGGGTCAGAACGAAAAAATGGCTCAAACACGCGGTCGTAGTGCTGTGGTTTTAGACCTTTTCCATCGTCTTCAATCTTGATAGTCAAATAGTCTTGAGATTGGCAAATGGATATCTCAATACGAGATTTGGCATATCGAACCGCATTCAATAGCAGGTTATCGAGCACACTTTGAACGTAATGTTCATCTGCCAAAATAGTACATTCGTGTCCTCTAAGCAGAATTTCTTTCGTTCGGATGTGTTGTTCCGGCAGTTTGCTTATTCGATCTTCACACAATCGGAGTATCGGGATTTCTGCCACACTCAGTTCATGCTGTTGACTCTCCAAACTAGTGTAACTGAGCATTTCATGAAGTAGCTTTTCCATTTCGTCCAGATCGGTCTGAATGGCCTCATATTGGTCTGGGTATTGGTGGGAAATCGCCGCTAAAGCAAATTGCAAACGGGATAATGGCGTACGTAACTCATGGGCCACAGCGCCGGTCAATTCTAGCTGTGTCGCGAGCAATTGCCTGACTCGCGTCCCCAATTCATTGATGGCGGTAGCTATCGGGTAGACAACTGAGTGGGACTCGACTTCGATTGGGTTAAACTGGCCGTTGGGGTCGATCAACTTGGCACTTTCTTGCAATTTTCTCAGGTCACGCCAAAGTGGCCACACCCACAATGCAATTCCGGCCGCCAACAAGGCAAAAAACAGGCTACTGTAAAGTGTGTTTTTCCAGGTATCAATGCTCGTGCTGGGCAGGGCGATTTCCATCAGCTTGTTACTTGGGGTTTGTAAGTAAACTAAAGCACTACCGTCTTGAGCATAGAGAATCACGGCATGGCCCATTTCAAGTCGCTGTTGATCGTCTTCACTCCAAGCTACGCCGTTTAAATCAGTCTGATGTGCCCGCAATTCCAGACGGTTTAACTGCTCTATATTCAATTGCTCTTGCTGGTTAAGGGTTTCTAGAGACAAGACCAAGGATTGCAGCATAGCCGGTTGTTGTTTCATTTCCGATGCGAAAAACAACTGATTGAGAATGGCACTCAGTACAATTAAGGTCAGCACGATAAAAACATAGAGACTGAAGAATATTCGCGTCATGGATAATGTCTACTTACTGCCATGCATCTGGGACAAAATAAAAACCTTTTCCCCAGATTGTTTTAATCCGAAAAGGATTTTGTGGATTGTCATGCAGCTTTTTACGGATGCGAGAAATTCTCACATCGGCTGACCGATCCAAACCGTCGTATTCACGCCCAATCAGCTGGGTATACAAGGTATCTCGCTCGACCAAGGTGGCTGGGTGGCTGGCTAACATCCAGAGCATATCAAACTCATGGCTAGTGAGACTGATGATTTCACCGGCTAAGGTGACCCGCCTAGCTTGCCGGTCAATGAACAATTGTCCATATTGCAGAGTGTTTGGCGTGTCGGCTGACAGTGTTGCCGAATTTTCACTACGTCTAATGACTGCGTGGATCCGCGCCAATAGCACTCGAGGTTCAACCGGTTTGATGATGTAATCATCGGCCCCTAGTTCCAACCCCAATACCTGATCAAAGTCTGAACTTTTGGCGGTTAAAAACAGCAAGGGGCCGTGAAATTTCTTGCGCAGGGATTTACACAAACTGAATCCATCTTCCCCTGGTAGCATAATGTCCAACAGTACGATATCCGGAGCATGCTTTGTCAAATAACTGGATAGTTGTTTGGGATGTGCTAAACAATCTACAACAAAGTCATGTTGGCAGAGAAAGTCGCGAATCAACTGACTGAGTCGCAGATCATCTTCCACCAGTAATATGCGCTTGTTCAAAATAGACTCCATGGCTGCCTTACCCGGCGAGTCTTGCGGCTGCTTTCTCGGGATTTAATGTCGATGGAATGTGTTAGCATGATTTGTCCCTGGGCATTCTTTAGCAACACAACTGTGGGTTGTGTGAAGCGCAAGTGCACTTGTGTGATTGGCTCATCAGTATGCCAGCAGCTCAACTGAACCTGATCCTGAAAGTAACAATAATCTCCAGGAGTCAGATCTCGGGTCATTATATTCAATTGCATTTCGCACTCATCGCCTAGGGTATCCACAATGCAACTGCTTGGCTGCACAGTCCAACGTTGTTGTGCCATGCTTTGCAAAGAGATGCCCAGCATTGTCAAGGTCAAAATCCAACACAGCGTCCGTTTTGGCCAAATCAAAATCGATACCCCACACCGATAAAAAAGCTTGTGATTTGATTGTCTTCAACCAAAGGGCTTTGGGTCATAGAGTCATTGAGTTTTTGATAGGAGAAATGCAACAAACCCTGCCAATTCTCGTTCATACGTTTAACATATTGGACGGACACAGCGGGTTGGAAGCCACTTTTAACCCGGTACCAATATTCTTCCGCCACGTCATCCTCTTCAGCAATGCCGTAGTAGTAATTGAGTAAGTTGGTACTTTTCCAAGTAATACTGGGACGTAAACTCAGTTGCCAGTCGTCGCCGTGCCATTGATATTGGTACGCTAGTTCAATTTTCTGGCCGTTGTGAGTTCCAGTAATGTCAGTTTCGATGGCAAGCAACCACTGTTGATCGTTACCATACCAATGAGCACGACCGCCGGCATGAGCAGCCCAGCGACGTGAAGCCACTTCGTCAATGGAAACATCTTTGGTGAGTCCATCGTCTGTTCCCGGAGACGCCGAACCAACCGGAATGAGAAGGTTGTTGGGGTGCCAAAAACTGAAGAATGCACGTTCCTTGTCAATGGCCAAATAGGTTTCAAAGCCAAAATCTCTTCTTTGAACCCAGCGAAATCCAATCTCTGCATTGTCTAGATAGAATTGCTCGCCGTAATAAGCAACATCAGCAATCACCACCAAAGGGATGGCGTCACCGTCCTCTAATGGATTAGAACGCGCCCCTAGGCCAAAGGCAACGGCCACTTCCCATTGTCCGGTTTCAATGCACTCTTGTTGTTGTTCACAGGCGCTGCCGGGGAGGCTCCACAACAACGTTAAACACAGTCCGATGACTGACCTTAATTTCACAAAATTTCTCAGCTGATTACTTGCACTCCAGTAGAGTAGCAAAGGGCAGTAAATCGAACACTAGTCGATTACAAATATTCACAAATCGAATGAATTATTAGCAGAATTGCAGCTTTTGCTCGACTAGCATTTACTGCATGAACCGTCTTCATAGCAGTATACGCGACGGCAATTTTTGAAAATGGATGGGAGAACAGCAAAAATGCATGTCAAATCTTTGCAACAAGCGGTTGTGATCAGTGTGTGCGCATTCGTGGTAACCGCCTGTGGTGGCGACAGTGAAGAGGAGAAACTGACTCGGGCACCCAAGGTAAATATGGCGCGGCCAATAGATGGCCCACTAACAAACACGGGAGCCGAGCAATTTATCAAAAACGGTATTTATGCCGCCAGTATTGCTGAGGGGGGCACGACCGACGACGCTGTTTCACCTTCGTTAGCGATGTCTGCAAGTGATGATTTTTCACGAACTAACACGGTTGTTCAAGGTGTTGATGAAGCCGATCGAATCAAGTACGACGGAAACATGCTTTATCTTGCTGAGTATTCCCAATGGCAAGGAGATGACTACGTCACACCAAAGGTCCGAGTGCTCAAGAGACAAGCCGATGACAGTTTGAGTGAGTTTGCCAGCATCGAAGCAGAATTGGACTTTGATGTTATAAACGGTTTGTACCTCAGTGATGAACGGCTCGCCGTGATCGGCTCCGACCACCCAATCTATACCTTGGCCACCGCCAGCTTCGCTCCGTGGGAGCCGCTCAACCCAAGCTTTACTGTATCAATCTATGGGGTAGACGCTGAATCCATGCCGACTTCGCTGGTCAACATGACCGTGGATGGGGCCCTGCTCGATTCTAGACGCATTGATGACAAGCTGTATGTCATCAGCTCCTACGTGCCACACGTCGACAATCTTACCCCGGGAGCGGAGGATGAGCAGAGTCGATTGGCAAATTACTTGGCCGTGGCCCAAACACCGAACTCTCAATTGATGCCCAAAATGCATCGAGACGGACAAAGCTTGAGTTTGAATCAAATGCAAGAGTGTTTAGTGCCACAAAATGCCAGCTCACAGGATGGGTTTGCTCAGATCCTCACCATCACACGAATCGATCTAACGGCACCGACACAAGTCGAGTCGATTTGTATGAGTGTTTATGCCTACTTAACCTACGTATCCCAAGAAAACTTGTACTTAGTGACTCAAGGAGACCAACACAACACTTTGCTCCACAAAATTGCGCTTCACGACTTAAGTTACCAAGCCAGTGGTAAAGTACACGGTGTTTTGGGATGGCGTGGAAACCCTTTGTTCCGCTTGGATGAACATCAGGGCAAGCTGCGAATTGTCTCAACGGATTATACTGGAGAGCGCCCTATTCACCAGTTAACTGTGCTTGACCAACAAGGCGACCAGTTGTCCGAGTTGGCTAAACTACCCAATCAAAGTGCCCCCGAGGCCATCGGCAAGCCGGGTGAAGATATTTACGCCGTGCGTTTTGTGGGTGACACAGCCTATATCGTGACTTTTGAGAACATCGACCCCTTGTATGTTTTAAACCTTGCCGATCCCCAACAACCTTTCATCGAGGGCGCACTGGAGATCCCTGGCTTCTCAAGTTACTTGCATCCGCTGGAAAATGATTTACTACTCGGCATTGGTCAACAAGTCGATGTCACGCAAATTCCTCAAGACGGATCAATACCAACCGAACCACCGGTAACATCCGGCATGAAAGTTAGTTTGTTTGACGTACGAGACCCCGCACAGCCAAAAACAATAGCAAGCATTGTCGAACCTTTTGCTTACACTCCCGTAGAATATAACTACAAAGCCTTAAGTGTGCTCAATGTTGGGGGTAAGTATCAGTTTGCATTGCCTTTTGAATCTTGGAACAGCGAAGGGATTGACGGCTACTTTTTACCGGAAACAAGGCTCATGCGTCTTGAAGTGGATACCAATTCGAGCGAGCCACAGTTGCAGTTGGTGGATAAGACTCACGTTGAGGTGGAGCAAAGTTCGTATGTGTACAGCGGCGATGACCGCAGTATCTTGCACCCGGAATTCTACTACTATGTTAGAGGCAACCTAGTATGGAAAGGCGTTTGGTCTGATGCCCAACTTCCGACAGGGCCTTTTTGATGTAACGCTGAAAAAGTGCTGTTCAGTCTAGGTTCAGGTGCTCAAACTAGAGTGGTAATCGTGCCAAACTCAGATTGGCTAGAATCACCATGGTGAACTTTTTGTGCTAATTTGTCTCAAACATAAGTAAGACCTAAACTTATTTTAAACGGTCAGCTATTTGCTAACCGTTAGTAATGACAGGAGAAGCAAATGAAAACGTTAAGCTTAGTGACTGCGGCATTCCTGTTGAGTGTTTCCGCCGATGGATTCGCCAAAGCCACTGTCGAAGTAGAGTGGAAAAACCCTACTGAATATCGGGATGTGAAACCCACCTCCCAGTCTCGCTCAGCTTTTCGCGAACAAACCTTCAAGAAGCTAGAAGAGTATCTGTCAGAGTTGGCGGAAGCACTTCCTGACGGGCAAACCCTGTCTATGACAGTGACCAATCTCGATTTGGCTGGTGAAGTTTGGCCTGCCTCTTTCGTCGGTTTGGGTCACTCTGCTAGTGATGTTAGGTTGATTAAGCGTTTGTACATTCCCAGAATGGAGTTTAGCTACAGCTTAAAAGGAGCTGATGGTGAAGTGGTACAAAGTAAAGACGTCAAGCTCAAAGATATGTCTTTTCAAGACCGACACAACCCATTTTTCACGAGTGAAACGCTGCGCTACGAGAAAAATATGCTCAAAGAGTGGTTTGCCGACGAGTTTCCTGATTTGATCGCGAAAAACCACTGACCAAAAAGTCCAGTTTCATCCAAAGTCGCCAATTATTTGTTTAATAATTCGGCGGCTTTTTTTTTGATTTATTTTCACGATTCTTAAAAATAAATATCCCTTTAAAATCAATGTGAAACACATTTCTCATAATCAAAACGGTGAAATAAAATTCGCAAAGGCCTGTTTGGGCTGGTTCTGAGTTGTTGAATATCTGTACTAATTTTGAGACTATCTGGTCAGAAAAAGGTCTAGCTATACAAGGGAATGTCACAGCACTGTCACACTTCCCTTCTATGATCCGACCACTAAAATCCAAGGGTATTGCCCATCCGAGTTAGCGTCGCTCTGAGACATTGCACCGAACCAGTTCGTTGTATCGTGGAGAAACGTTGAAGGAGAAGCGAGCTCAAAGGAAGTATAAAAAATAATAAGCCAATCAATGGCACTTGTAGTACTCACTTAGGAGAGATCATGAAATCCAACCTTACCGTGATCGCGGCACTTTGTTGTGCAGCGTTCGCCAGCTCATCGTATGGGGAAACCGTTTGGTCTGAAGACTTTAACGCTCCCGAATTGGATCAAAAAGGTGCCACCTTTAACATCATCGACATGGATGGTGTGACAGGTTGGAGTATTGACGTCAGCAATGCAGACCTTTCAGCTACCAGCGACTACTTCCGAGTTCAAAGTGGACTCATGGAGGCCCGCGACACCGACGGCGAAGTCGTTTGGTTGACCGAGGCCGTTGATATCAGCGCAGCTGGCAATGTCAATGTAACAGTCAACGTATCGGAAAATGGCACGCACGAACCTGAAGACTATTTCGATTTCTACTATTCCATTGATGGCGGCGCATTTGTTCGCGTTGAAAATTACAATGGTCAAGGTGATGCCAGCCACACTTTGATCGACGATTTCACAAGCGTAGCAATGAGTGTGGATGTGGGCTCTGGTTCTACCCTTGTCATAAAATTGGCGATGCTTAACAACGCAGGTACCGAATACATTCGATTTGACGATGTGGTTGTCAGTTCCGGTGCGACGGACCCCGGTGACGGTGGTGATGATGGCTCTTTAGAAGGGGTCTGCTTAAATTGCCCAGATTTGCAAAAAATAGCAGATGCATCGTTGTTTGATGATGCGACTTACTATGCTCCAGTATTGGCAGAAGTAGCTAACAGCAGTCCGGCGTCGGTAGTCAAAAATGTCCTGTCTACCGTGATTTCACAAGATCACAAAGTGCTAACCTATTCTGAAGTTTGGACGGCGTTGACGGAATCCGACGAAGATCCTAACAATCCTGACAACGTTGTGTTGATTTATAAAGGTAACTCTCTGCCCAAACTGTCAAACGGCAGTGGACCTGTGCAAAGCCAGAATCCAGACAATTGGAATCGTGAACATGTGTGGCCCAATAGCCACGGCTTCAATAATGATGGTTATGAGGCCTATACCGATATACATCATTTGCGTCCTTCAGATATTTCGGTGAACGGCGATCGCGGAAACCTGGATTTCGACAACAGCGATTCGCCTCTGGCTGAAGCCCCAGAAAACCGTATTGACGGCGACTCCTTCGAACCTAGAGACGAAGTGAAAGGCCAAGTGGCTCGTATGATGTTCTATATGGACGCTCGCTATGAAGGTGCAGGCAGTGATGTGACCCCTGACTTATCATTAGTGAACGCGCTAACTACGACTGGCGTGCCTGAGTTGGGTAAACTGTGCCGTTTAGTTGAATGGCATGTTAGCTTCCCAGTAACTGATTTGGAGCGTCAGCGCAACGATACCTTGTATGAATACCAAGGTAACCGTAACCCCTTCATTGATCACCCAGAGTGGGTTGAAATGTTGTTTGATACCACTGCTTGTGGTGATGTGACTGACCCAGGTGATGGCCCGGGCGACGGTCCTGGAGAGGGTCCTGGTGACGGTCCAACCAGCACTACTGGTGGGATCTTTATTTCTCAGTACATCGAAGGTAGCAGCTTCAACAAAGCTCTTGAATTCTATAACCCTACGCCAAATGACATTGATTTGGCAGCTGGTAACTACCAATTTGGTCGTTTTGCCAACGGTGGAACCAACGGTTCATTTGAACTCTTGACCGGTGTCATCCCTGCAAATGGTACCTATGTTATTGCTCATCCTTCTGCCAATGCCGCAATTTTGGCGGTTGCCGATGCAACTAGCAATAACGTGAATCACAACGGTGATGATGCCTATGTGTTGACTGCCGATGGCGTCATTATTGATTCATTTGGACGGGTAGGCGAGGACCCAGGTTCAGCTTGGGGTACCGGCAGTTTTACAACTGCAAACAACACCTTGATCCGCAACTCAAATGTGTTCTCTGGCGACACCAATGAAACCGATGAATTTGATCCCTCACAAGAGTGGACTGGCATTGGCAACGACAATTCTGACGATTTGGGTGTTCATACTATCGACTTCCGTGAGTTGTTTATCTCTGAGTACATCGAGGGTTCAAGCTTCAACAAAGCGATTGAAATCTACAACCCGAACGGCATCAGTGTGGATTTGAGTGCAGAAGGCTATCGCTTGGCGTTGTATAGCAATGGCGGCACTTCAGCCAACTTTATCACCGACTTGGTGGGTACAGTCACCGGCCAAGATGTGTTTGTGATGGCTCACCCGTCTGCGGATCCTGCTATTTTGGCTGAAACTGACCAAACAGCAGGTGGTATCAACCACAACGGTGACGACGCCTATGTATTGTTTAAAGGTGACGTGGTTGTGGATTCATTCGGTCAACGGGGATTCGATCCAGGTTCTGAGTGGGGTACTGGAGACCAAAGTACGGCCAACAACACCTTAGTGAGAAAATCTACTGTTGCCGCCGGTGACACCATTCCTGATGACGTATTTGACCCTGCCATTGAGTGGGACGGTTTTGCCAACAATACCTTTGATAATTTAGGAAGCCACGATGCTGGAAACGGCAACACTGGTGGTCCAGGAGATGGTGAAGGTCCAGAATTGGGACAATGTGCTGGTCCTGCAACGCTAATCAGCGCGATTCAAGGCAGCGGTGACAGCTCTCCTGTAGTGAGCGAAGACCATGTCATTGAAGCGGTAGTGACAGGTCAATTCCCAGCGTTAGGTGGTTTCTTCGTTCAAGAAGAAAGTGCTGACCAAGATAACGACTCTCAAACATCAGAAGGCTTGTTCGTTGCATACAGCGGCCAGACTATGCCTTCAGTAGGCGATGTAGTTCGAGTATTGGGTACGGTTTCTGAAAGCTTTGGTAAAACGCAGATTGAAGTCGCACAAGATGGATTAATCTGTGGTACTGATACAGTAGCACCCGTTGCTCTGACTTTGCCATTTGCTAGTCTCGATGATCGTGAGCCGCTAGAAGGTATGTTGGTCGAAGCCAGCACCAGCTTAGTCGTATCCGACAACTACAACTTGGCCCGTTTTGGCGAAGTGACACTTTCCAGTGAGCGTTTGTTCATTCCAACTAACCAGTTCCCAGCCAATTCTCCAGAAGCCATTGCCTTGGCGGAGAAAAACAGCCGTGACCGTGTGTTGTTGGATGATGGAATGAATGGCAGCAACCCAGCAGATGTCATCTATCCTACCGGTGGATTGTCTGCTGCCAATACATTGCGTATTGGTGATGAAGTGTCTTCTCTTGTTGGTGTGATGGACTACAGCTTCAGCAATTATCGCATTATTCCAACTGTTGCACCGACATTCGTGCAATCAAACCCTCGCGAAACTTCGCCAGCTTTAGCTTCAGGTAATGTGAAGGTAGCCAGTTTGAACGTGTTGAACCTATTCAACGGTGACGGCATGGGCGGCGGTTTCCCCACCTCTCGTGGTGCTGACAGCGTGTTGGAGTTTGAGCGTCAGATCGACAAAACTGTTTCAGCTATTTTGGCGATGGATGCTGATATCATCGGCTTGATGGAAATTGAAAATGACGGTGTGGACGTAAATAGCACACTGGCCCAGTTGGTTGCTCGTTTGAACAATCAAGCCGGTGCTGGAACTTACGCATTGATTGACGCTAATGGCCAAACGGGTACCGATGAGATTATGGTTGCGATGTTGTACAAAACAGCAAACGTAACACCCTTTGGCAGTGCAAAAGTGAATTTGGACAGTGTTTTCAACCGTCCACCTCTGGCGCAAACGTTTAAAGCATCGAACCAAGGGAAGATCACTGTTGTCGTGAACCATTTCAAATCGAAAGGTTGTGGCGGAGCGTCTGGTGCAGATGCGGATCAAAACGACGGTCAAAGTTGCTACAATGCGACCCGTATTGCTCAGGCGCAAGCACTGACTGCTTGGTTGTCTAGCGAAGCGGATTTGAGCATTGAAGAGAATGTACTGATCATGGGTGATTTAAACGCCTACGGTAAAGAAGACCCAATCCTTGCAATTGAGAGCGCGGGTTTCACTAACTTGATCGAAGCATTCCAAGGTGCCAAAGGCTATTCTTACTTGTTTGGTGGCGAAGTAGGCTATCTTGACCATGCGTTGGCATCAACCAGCTTGTTCGAGCAGACTGTTGACGCAATTGAGTGGCATATCAATGCTGACGAGCCGCGTGCACTAGATTACAACGTTGAATCTAAGACAGCAGAGCAGGTCAACGACTTCTATGCCCCAGATATGTTCCGTATGTCGGACCATGATCCTGTGGTGATGAGCTTTGACTTGCTACCAGGCTTGAGTTCTGGTGACTTGGATAACGACGGAGACGTGGATAATTTTGACGTAGTGGCCTTTATGCGTATGCTAAGAATGCCTAACTTCAACGACCTTGCCTACGACTTCAACTTAGATGGTACAGTTGATCGCTTGGATATCAACGCCATGCGCTCGTTGTGTACCCGCCGTGGTTGCGCCACTCGTGGTCGCTAACATCTAAATGTTTTAGTTTCTTAAAAGCCCGGCATCACCGGGCTTTTTTTATGTCATCCCCGCAATGCTCCATTGTTGTCATCCCCGCAGCGCTCTTGAGCGGGGACCTGTATCAAAAACTATCGGGTGTAGTATCCCGAAGTTTTTGATTGCTCTTCGCTCTTGCTCTTTTCAAAAGGCTGACTCACTCAAACAAAAGGCTGACTCAGTCAAATAGGGCAACGCTCCCCTTCTGTCATCCCCGCAGCGCTCTTGAGCGGGGACCTGTATCAAAAACTATCGGGTGTAGTATTCCGAAGTTTTTGATTGCTCTTGGCTCTTGCTCTTTTCAAAAGACCGCCTCACTCAAATAGGGCAACGCTCTTCAACGGGAACCTGAGGTAGGATGGCAGGTTATTTTTTCGTTTAAGAGCTTTAAAAACGTGGATTAAACCCATCCTTGGTAACGCACCCAGCCGCTACATCCATGTAACGTCGTTCAGGCGGCTGGAGCGGCGCTCCAGAAAGCTCCGCCTTCACCCCAAGAGCGTTGCCGGGATGACAGAGTTTTTTATTAAACATTTGTAAGGCTCACTGATAATCAAACCAGGAGTCTTCGACATCTACTAAGTCGGAAGCGTCAGCCATTAAGTTGGCTTTGAATAGGTCTTTTCTGGGTAGCAGACGCTTGAGATAAAAATCACAAGTCGCTGACTTGCCATCTGATAGGCTTTGGTTGTCATTTAAACTGGCTACATCGCTCATGCTGACCCACAGAACACCTAATATACAGTAGGCACTGTAGTGCATGTAATCATAGGCAGCAGCGGCTAAATCCACTGTGTTTTTCGAACGCAATTGTTCTGAAGTCGTTTGCCATTCGTCCAAGATGTTATTGCCAATAGACTTTAGCGCACCTGACTGAATACCGTCTATCAATTGCTTTAGCACCAACACAGTATCGTTCAGCATAGCCCCTGTATCGCGAGATAATTTACGGCCAATTAAATCTGCCGCCTGAATACCATTTGTTCCTTCATATAATTGGGTAATGCGACTGTCACGGATCAACTGTTCCATACCCCATTCACGAATATAGCCGTGGCCACCGTAGACTTGGACGCCCAATTGACTCATATCTTGCCCGACGTCAGTCATAAACCCTTTGGCAATGGGAGTTAAGAAGGCAAGTACCCGCTTCGCCGCTTCTCGTTGCTCTGCACTGTCAGCGTATTTTTCAACATCCATCTGTGTCGCGTACAGTAACGACAAAGCTCGACAGCCTTCGGTTAATGCTTTTTGTGTCATCAACATCCGGCGAACATCGGGTTGGGCGATAATGGCGTCCGCTTTGCCATCCGGGTTTTGAACTCCTTGGGGAGCGCGGGACTGCAATCGTTCGCGAGCGTATTGTAAAGCACCTTGATAAGACGCTTCTGCAATGCCCAATCCTTGTAGGCCCACTTGAAAGCGCGCGTCGTTCATCATGGTGAACATACAGGCCAAGCCTTTGTGTTCTTCGCCCACCAAATAACCGGTGGCACCATCGAAATTCATGACACAGGTGGGGCAAGCTTTCAGCCCCATTTTTTTCTCTATGCTGCCAACGGACAAACTATTGGCTTGTGCCAATTGGCCGTTTTCGTCTACCTGAATTTTAGGTACCAAAAACAAGCTAATGCCTTTTACGCCAGCCGGAGCATCGGGTAAGCGAGCCAACACTAAATGGATCACGTTGTCGGTCCAATCTTGGTCACCACCTGAGATGAATATCTTGCTGCCCGTGATAGCGTAGCTGCCATCGCCTTTGGGTTCGGCTTTACTGGACAATAAACTGAGGTCGGTACCGGCATGAGGCTCGGTTAAGCACATAGTGCCGGTCCATTCTCCAGAGATTAATTTGGCAAGGTAGGTGCGTTTCAGGGCTTCATCACCATGTTTGGTAACCGCCAAAACAGCACTTTCAGTGAGCATGCAGATCAAGCGCCAACTGACATTCGCCGAGTTGAGCATTTCATGCACAGGTACGGCCATGGAATAGGGTAGGTCTTGGCCTTCATATTCTGCGCTGCCCAACATTGCGTTCCATCCATTTGCAATGTATTCCTGATAGGCTTGGGCGAAGCCCTCTGGAGTGGTGACCTTGCCATCTTTCAAGGTGCAGCTTTGCTCATCCCCTTCACGGTTTAATGGCGCTATCACCTGCTCAGCAAATTTTGCTCCTTGGGCTAATATTTCGTTAACCAATTCTTGATCAAAATCACTCAGCCCAAGTTTTTCATAATGGCTTTGTAGTTTTAACCAGTCATGCAGCATAAACTGCATATCCGTCAACGGTGCTTGATATTGTGGCATGTTTCATCCTATCTCGAGTTCAACTGTTCCGACCAGTATAACCCGTCATGCCGAAAAGTTTAATTGTTTGCGTGAATATCGACCTTTTCTGGTATCGATGGCTGGATTGTCTTGGAATCTTGCACTTGATCAAACATCGCCCGCATTGATACCAGTTCATCTGGGAAACGCCATTGGTTATAGTGCAGGGTATAGGGATCCACCAATTCAATCCCTTTCACTTCCATCGAGGCCCAGTCAGGCACGGGAAATTGAGTAATCTTTCCAGTAAAATTACCTGCTAAAGTGCAAGCATAAAATCGCATCCCGTTTTGGCTTTGACCCAAAAAACCGCCGACTTCCACATTAAAGCCGGTTTCTTCCCAAGTTTCTCGATGGGCAACACACTGGGCTTGTTCTTCTGACTCTGCGGTACCGCCAGGCACATCAAATTTGTTACTGAGTCGATGACTAATAACTAATAATTTTGAGTCCAACCGGATTACACAGGCAGCATTGGCTGAAACATCGTCAAACTGCTCGCTGGCGATTCGACATGCGGGAGCTTCAGGGGCCGGTTGACTGCAGCCGATGAGGTAAATTGCCGATATTACCAGACCGCTGCACAATCTAATTGTCATAGTTTGTCGTATCATTAGCAGTTAAATTCTAAAAACAGTTTACTATGGTTAGTAAAAGCCTGTTGAATTTTGTTTTATAAAATAACGAACAACAAGCTCAAACCAAAGTGGAAAACAAATTGTTTTACACTCACTTTTAAGATTCAGGAACCAAATTACATGTCGAAAACAGCATGGCTTTCACCTTTGATGTTGATCACTCTGGCGATGATAGGATTGGTTGTTTATCTCAATTTTGGCACCGAAGAAGCGGCGACCAATGGCCCACGAGGTGGCGCTACGCCGGTAGTCACTTATCTTGCCAGTGCACAAGATTTTCCCGTTATTGTTGAAGCATTAGGTACCGCTAAAGCCAACGAGGCGGTCACTCTGACAGCCCAACAGTCTGATATTATTGAAAAAATACATTTCGATGATGGTGATGTGGTCAAGCAAGGGCAATTGTTGATATCCCTCAACGATCGTGAAGAAAAAGCCCGGGTGAATGAGTTGGAAATCAATCTAGATGAGGCCAAACGTCAGCTTAAGCGGATCACCAATCTGGCCGCCGAGAGTGTTGCATCTGAACAGTTGCTTGATGAGCAGCAGGCAAGAGTAAAAGCACTCAAAGCACAACTAGAGGTGGCCAACTCCCGTCTAGCTCAACTGGAAGTGCGAGCACCTTTCGATGGTAAGTTGGGGATTCGGCAAGTCAGTCAAGGCGCGTTGATTGGTCCAAATGATGTCATTACTACTTTGGATGACTTGGCTCGCATCAAAGTTGACTTTAGCATTGCGGAAAACCACTTGCCCTCTGTCTCACTGGGACAAAAAGTGGCCGCCAAGTCGGTAGCTTATCCGGGCAAAGTCTTTGAGGGCGTCATTAGCAGTATAGACTCACGGGTTGACGCAGTGACTCGCGCAGTACAAGTACGCGCCATTATTGAAAATCCGGCCTTGCAACTCCGTCCAGGTATGTTGCTGCAAATCGATTTGCAAAAAGAGGTTCTCAATACTTTGGTGGTACCAGAAAAAGCATTGATCCCCAATGAAGACAAACAATTCGTGTTTGTAGTGGTAGATGGTCAAGCGGTGCAAAAGGAAGTGAAAGTCGGTTTACGTCGACCTGGTGAGGCGCAGATTACCTCTGGTTTGAAAAATGGGGACGAAGTGATAACGGAGGGAGCCTTGCGCTTGCGCAACGGCTCGAAAGTGAACGTCATTGAACAAAGCCAAGGCTAATCAGGAGTTCATCTATGCTGTTATCTGATATTTCCGTCAAACGACCGGTTTTTGCCTCGGTCGTAAATTTGTTGTTGATCATCTTTGGTATTGTTGCGATTAGCTTATTGTCTTTGCGTGAATACCCAGACATCGACCCTCCCATTGTGTCCATCAATACCACCTATCCTGGTGCATCTGCCAATATTGTTGAAACCCGGATAACCCAATTGTTGGAAGATCGCATTTCCGGCATTGAAGGGATCAAAAACATCACTTCAACCAGCCAAAATGGACGCTCTTCTATTAGCATTGAGTTTGAGTTATCCCGCGACATTGATGCGGCCTCCAACGATGTGCGTGAGCGAGTGAGTCGGGCACTGAACAACTTACCTGATCAAGCCGATCCGCCTGAAGTCTCTAAGTCCGATTCCGACGAAGACGTTATCGTTTGGTATAACTTGCGAAGCGACAACTTGTCAGTAATGGAGTTGACGGATTATGCAGACCGCTATCTAGTTGACCGATTGTCTATCGTCAATGGTGTGGCGCGTGTGCGTTTGGGCGGAGGACGAACCTACGCCATGAAAGTGTGGCTCGATCGTAATGCGATGGCGGCCCGAGACATTACCGTCGCTGACATTGAGCGTGTGATCCGTTCTGAAAACGTGGAATTGCCTGCTGGTGAAGTCGAGTCTGTCGATCGTGACTTTGAAGTTCGTGTATCCCGCAGCTTTTTGACCCCCGAGGATTTTGCTGATTTGACCATCAAAGCAGGTTCTGACGGCTATCTGGTCAAACTCAGAGAAGTGGCGTTGGTCGAATTGGCTGCCGAAGACGATGAGACTGAGTTTCGTGGTGATGGGGTCAACATGATCGGCTTAGGGATTGTTAAGCAGTCCAAGGCGAATACGTTAGAAGTGGCGCGGGAAGCTCGTGAAGCCATAGCAAAGATCAGTGAATCTCTTCCAGACAACATATTTATCGTGCCGAGCTATGATTCATCGATCTTTATCGAGGAGTCCATCAACGAAGTTTACAATACCTTGGGTATTGCAATGGTGTTGGTTGTCGTGGTGATTTACCTATTTCTGGGCAACGTAAGGGCTACCATTATCCCTGCGGTCACTGTACCTGTCTCATTGGTGGCGGCCTTTATTGTCATGTATGGTTTGGGTTTCTCCATTAACTTGTTGACCTTGTTGGCTTTGGTGCTCGCTATCGGCTTGGTAGTGGACGATGCCGTGGTGGTAATTGAAAATATTTATCGTCGTATCGAGATGGGCGAGCCGCCTTTATTAGCATCCTATCGGGGTGCACGAGAAGTGGGCTTTGCGGTTATCGCCACAACCCTAGTGTTGATTTCTGTATTCGTACCATTGGTATTTCTGGAAGGTAACATAGGTCGCTTGTTTACCGAGTTTGCACTGGCCATTGCGGCCGCTGTGGCATTTTCGAGTTTTACTGCGTTAACACTTTCACCCATGTTGTCCTCTAAGTTGCTAGAAAAGCGCAGCCGCAGCAGTGGTTTTGGCAAATGGGTTGATAACAGCTTCAAGAAAGTAGAGAGCAGCTACTTTGCCAGTTTGGGTAAAACACTGCATCAACCCGTCTTGGTTGTGATTATGCTGATCGTTAGCGTGGTGGCATTGGTGCAAATAAGCCAAAAAATTCCTAGCGAATTTGTTCCCCAAGAAGACCGTGGGACCTTTTTTGTCGCCATGCAAGCAGCTGAAGGGGCTAGTTTTGAGAGCAATGCAGCTAATTTGAAGAAAATTGAAGACCTGTTGTTGCCGTACCTTGAAACCAAGGAAGTTGAGCGAGTGCTTGTGCGCACACCCGGGTTTGGCGGGTCGGCTGGTATTGCTATAGTGGGTGCGGCAAATTGGAAAGACCGGACTCGCTCAACCTTTGAGTTGATGGATGAGGTCAGCGGCAAGCTGTCTCAAATCCCAGATATTCGAGCTTTTGCCATCATGCGCAGTAGCTTAGGGGGGCGCGGGTTAGGGCGACCTGTGCAATTCGTATTGCAGGGTAATACCTATGAAGAGTTGGTGAAGTGGCGCGACATCGTGTTGGAGCGGGCCGCAGAAAACCCCAATTTGCTGCGTTTGGATTCGGATTATAAAGAAACCTTACCCCAGTTGTTGGTCGACATCGATCGTAACCGTGCAGCAGACCTAGGGGTGTCTATCTCGGATATTGGGCGCACTTTAGAAACCATGTTGGGACAACGTCGAGTGTCGACCTATCTTGACCGGGGACAAGAGTACGATGTCATCATGGAGGGCGCGGAGGAGGACTATCGCAGCCCGCAGAGCATTGATAATTTGTACGTCCGTTCCCAGCGTACCAATGAGCTCATTCCGATGGACAACTTGTTAAAGGTGCATGAAGGAGCAACGTCCGACCGTTTGAATCGCTATAACCGTATGCGCAGTATCACCATCAGCGCAAACTTGGCCCAAGGGTACACCCTAGGTGAAGCGCTAACTTACTTGGAAGAAATCGTCAGAACTGAGTTGCCGGATACGGCATCGATTGACTACAAGGGCGAGTCTCAGTTGTACCAAGAGTCGGGCAACAGTATCGTGTTTATCTTCCTTCTGGCGTTAGCCGTAACCTACTTAGTTTTGGCGGCCCAGTTTGAGAGTTGGATACATCCTTTGGTGATCATGTTGACGGTGCCTTTGGCGTTGCTAGGAGCCTTTATCGGTCTTTACATTGCCGGGGCGAGTTTGAATATTTACAGTCAAATCGGCTTGGTAATGTTGATCGGTTTGGCGGCCAAGAATGGTATCTTGATCGTGGAATTTGCCAACCAACTCCGTGATGCTGGGATGGCATTCGAAGATGCATTGAAAAGAGCTGCAACACAGCGTCTGCGTCCGATTGTAATGACTGGCTTCACTACTGTGTTTAGCGCATTGCCTTTGGTGCTCGCCACTGGGCCAGGCTCAGAAAGTCGTGCCGTAATCGGTGTGGTAATATTCTCAGGGGTGTTGTTATCGGCAATATTGACCTTGTATGTGGTTCCTATTGCTTACTATTGGTTAGCACGCCACACAGGCTCTCCAGAGCAATTGGCCAAGGAAGTGGAAACCTTACAAGAGGAAATTCCATACAAGAAGGGTGACGCGCTGTAGTCCCTGCGTTTCACCCTTTCAATAGACATAAAAAAACCCAGCACATTGCTGGGTTTATTGATCTCACTCGATAGGTCAAAGCTTACTCGTCAAGGAAGCTACGCAATTGCTCAGAACGGCTTGGATGGCGAAGTTTTCTTAACGCTTTGGCTTCGATCTGACGGATCCGCTCGCGGGTTACGTCGAACTGCTTACCTACCTCTTCCAAAGTATGATCGGTATTCATATCGATGCCGAAGCGCATCCGCAGTACCTTAGCTTCACGGGCAGTTAGGCCGGCGAGTACTTCCTGTGTTGCGCCCTTCAAACTGCCGCCAGTAGCCGAGTCTAGAGGCTGCACGATAGTGCTGTCCTCAATGAAGTCGCCCAGATGTGAATCTTCATCATCACCGATTGGGGTCTCCATTGAAATGGGCTCTTTAGCAATCTTCAGTACCTTGCGGATCTTGTCTTCTGGCATCAACATACGCTCAGAAAGTTCCTCTGGCGTTGGCTCACGGCCCATTTCCTGCAACATTTGGCGGGAAATACGGTTCAGCTTGTTGATGGTTTCAATCATGTGCACTGGAATACGGATTGTACGTGCCTGATCCGCAATAGAGCGGGTAATGGCCTGACGAATCCACCATGTTGCATAGGTTGAAAACTTGTAACCACGGCGGTATTCGAACTTGTCTACCGCTTTCATCAAACCGATGTTACCTTCTTGGATCAAATCCAAGAACTGCAATCCACGGTTGGTGTATTTTTTGGCAATAGAGATAACCAAACGTAAGTTGGCTTCCACCATTTCTTTTTTCGCGCGGCGAGCTTTCGCTTCACCAATGGACATGCGGCGGTTAATGTCTTTAATGTCCGCAATGTTCAGGCCGGTTTCTTCTTCAACCTGATTCATTTTGTTGATGCTGCGCTCTAATTCTTCTTTTAGCTCAAGCAATGCTGGCACGTAAGGTTGATTGCTTTCCAACAACTCATACAACCAATCGGTACTAGTTTCATTGCCAGCAAATGCCTTGATAAAATCTTTCTTTGGCATCTTGGCATTGACGACACAATACTTCATGACCAAGCGCTCTTGGACTCGAACACGATCCATCATGCCACGCATGTTTTTCACCATGCGGTCAAACTGCTTAGGCACCAAGCGGAACTCTTTGAAAACTTCGCTTAGCCCTTCAATTTGCTTTCTTGCTTCCTTGTGGGAACGACCTTTGGCCGCAATCACATCACGTGTGATGATGTACTGTTCTCTCAAAGCGCGGAATTTTTCACGAGCAACTTCAGGATCGACACCTGAATCGTCTTCTTCTTCCTCGTCTTCATCACCGTCATCGTCTTCGTCGTCCAAATCATCGTCGGACAATTCGGACCCAACGTGAGTTGCAGTGGGTGCAACATCGACTTCGTTTGGATCTACGAAACCAATAATGATATCGCTCAAGCGAATTTCTTCTGCTTCGTATAGGTCCCACTGATCAAGCAAATAGGTAATTGCTTCTGGGTATTCTGCAACGCTGCACTGAACTTGGTTGATACCATCTTCAATGCGCTTGGCAATCTCGATTTCGCCTTCCCGCGTCAACAATTCAACGGTGCCCATTTCACGCATGTACATGCGTACGGGGTCTGTTGTACGGCCGATTTCACTCTCTACGGTTGCAAGCGCCTGTGCAGCGGCTTCAGCAACTTCTTCATCCGCAGTGGTTTCCTGCATCAAAAGTTCGTCAGAATCGGGAGCGGATTCAAAGACTTGGATCCCCATGTCATTAATCATGCGAATGATGTCTTCGATTTGGTCTGAATCGACTATATCCTGGGGAAGATGGTCATTGACCTCAGAGAAAGTGAGATACCCTTGCTCTTTTCCTTTGCTGATAAGGAGTTTAATCTGAGACTGCTTGCTTTGCGCCATATAACCTACGTTTCTCAAAAATCAGTTAAAAAGTGCCCACCCTACCAACACCACTTGGGGTTGAAAGCGGGATAAATCTGCGCGCACTGAGGCGTTTGCGAATTAGCCAGTATAGCAGATATGCTGCCTTGTAGGCCAGTACTTCACATGAAAATGCAAAGATTTTGTACAGTTGAGAGAGAATTTCTTCATAGACACAAGATGGGGACGAATCCTGCTGTTTCAAGCTCGTCTGTCAATGTCCCCAAATGGTACACTGTATGACTACTCTGCGCTGTAAGTCATTTTTGTTTGAGTGAGTAATTTAAATTCTTGTTTTTCGTCGTCACTAAGTTGGTGTTTCGCTCTTAGCTGCTCATATCGAGCATTCAGTTGCTGTTCTATCAGACGATTAAAGCTGTCTCGATAAGTTTTGTCGGGGCGAACATCATCGGCTTCATGGTCAATCTGCAACAGTTTGTGCAAAGAATTTGCCTGGGGATGGTCGCGAAAGTATTCCAACACTTGGCCCGTGTTGCGAGGACGCTTCTCTGCGCAATAGCCATGCAAGGCAATGAGAATATCGAGGCCCTTGATTAGGTTTGGATCCAATGCTGACGGATCCACAACGGGGAATTGGCTGGCCAAATTGGGGTGCAACAGCAACAACCGTAATAACTTACGCACCGGTGACATGGTGATTTTGTTGGGTGTACTGTGATCCACTTTGCGACTTCCCTGGCGAGCATTGGCTTTTTGCACATCCTGTAAAAAGTCGGCTTTATAACTGCTGCCTTTGGTGACCTTGCGCAATTCTTCTTGCAGCAGCTCACTGAGATTTTCAGCTTGGATCTGTTCCATGTACTGACTGGCCGATTGCACCAAAGCCGCTTTACCTTCACTACTGCCAACATCGTGTTGTTGAACCAAGGTATCGAAGAAAAATCGAGACAGGGGTACTGAGTCTTGGGTTAGCTTAGCCTCAAACTCTTGTTTGCCTGTTTTTCGCACCAAAGTATCAGGATCTTCACCCTCTGGCAGAAACAAGAACTTCATTTGAACGCCATCTTTGAGATAGGGCAGGGCGTTTTCAAGTGCACGCCAAGCGGCATCGCGTCCTGCTCTGTCGCCATCGTAACAACAAATGATTTCAGGCGCAGCGCGGAACAGCATCTGAATGTGTTCTGGCGTCGTTGAGGTGCCCAAAGAAGCAACGGCATAATCGATACCGAATTGGGCGAGTGCCACCACATCCATGTAGCCTTCGACGATCATGATCCGTTCTAATTTACGGGAGGCCTGTTTGGCTTGATAAAAGCCGTATAATTCATTGCCCTTGTGGAAAATTCGCGTTTCAGGGGAGTTGAGATACTTAGGTCCGCCATCTTCAAGAACGCGACCACCGAAACCAATCACTCTTCCCCGCTTGTCGCGTATGGGAAACATTATGCGATCACGGAAAAAATCGTAGCGTCGTCGATTGTCGTTTTCTGTAATGAGTTTTAAGTCGAGCAACTGTTGCTGACGCTCAGGAGTGGTGCCGAAGCTCTTGAAAATGCCATCCCACTCTGGCGGCGCATATCCGATACCAAACTGTTTGACGATTTCGCCACTCAAACCACGACCTTTGAGATAATCAACCGCTTTGGCTTTGTCGGCATGGTGTTTAAGTTGGTGTTGAAAAAAGCGAGCGGCCTTTTCCATTAATTCGTAGTCGTCGGCAATCTGTGCTTTTTGTTCGGCGGTAGGGCCGGGCTTGCCAGTGCCTTGCTCCCGTGGCACTTCTAAACCATGGAAGCGAGCTAATTCCTCAACCGCTTCGGGAAACTCCAATCGATCAAATTCGATTACAAAAGAGATGGCGTTGCCGTGGGCACCACAGCCGAAACAGTGATAGAACTGCTTGTCTTGGCTGACGGTAAAAGATGGGCTTTTTTCGCTGTGAAAGGGGCAGCAAGCCTGATAATTCTTACCCGCTTTTTTTAATTTTACTCGGCTGTCCACCAATTCAACGATGTCGGTTCGTGCAATGAGATCGTCAATAAAGTCTTTTGGAATTCGTCCAGCCATGAATCAAATTACGCCTTTAAAATGGAAGCGAATAATGTAGCACAATCGACGCTAAAAAAGCGTGTTGATAAAGGAAAAATTACCTGTGCCAGAAACAAATCAGCCGCATTAAAGCGGCTGATGTCAGTCTGCAAATCCTACCGGAAATCAAGGCGCAAGTTTGGCCTTGATCTGGCCGCTGAGCTTACCCATATCGGCACGGCCCGTCACTTTGGGTTTTAACCACCCCATGACTTTGCCCATGTCCTGCATGCCTGCGGCTCCAGTTTCACTCATGGCTTGCTCAATCAAACTATTGAGTTCGTCTTCGCTGAGGGCCTTGGGAAGAAATCCCTGCAAAATCACAATTTCAGCGTTTTCAGTATCCGCCAAATCTTGTCGACCGGCTTGCTCAAACTGGCTAGCTGCGTCTTTGCGTTGTTTGACCATCTTGGTCAACAGAGCGACAACGTCGGTGTCGGTTAAGGTAATCCGCTCATCCACTTCTCGCTGTTTTACACCAGCCAGAGCCATTCGAATTGTACCCAAGCGCAACTTATCTTTTGCGCGCATCGCATCTTTCTGCGCTTCTTTGAGCTGATCAATAAGAGTCATGATGTTACCCGAAAGGAATACAAACTGAACGTGTAGCGCTCAGCCTAACAGGCCGAGCGACTAAGGCGAGATTAGTATAACTTGATACGACGTGCGTTTTCGCGAGCCAACTTCTTCAAATGACGTTTTTTCGCTGCAGCTTTCTTGCGCTTACGTTCCCAAGTAGGCTTTTCGAAGAATTCGCGACGACGAACCTCAGAAAGTACACCCGCTTTTTCACATGAACGCTTGAAACGACGCAAAGCTACGTCAAATGGTTCGTTCTCTCTAACTTTAACGATTGGCATTAAAATCTCACCTCAAAAATAGTAAATACTGCTTCTACCAGCCCAATTTTTAGCCGGTACTGTTAAAAATGGTGCGGAATTTTAATCATATCCGACCCTAATGTAAAGTCTGGATTGATCATTATTTGACAAAGGCGCGAAGTTTACGGTGTTACGGGCTTTTTCACAAGCGTGGAATCCCTGTTCAATCAAAGGTAAACTGCAGGTCTATCTAATTGAATCGAGCGTTCACTCTTTCCATGCGAATTTTAGGAATCGAAACTTCCTGCGATGAAACCGGCATCGCAATCTACGATGACACACAAGGCTTGTTGGCTCACCAATTGTACTCTCAAGTCAAATTGCACGCCGACTATGGTGGTGTGGTACCCGAATTGGCGTCTCGCGACCATGTGCGAAAGATTGTGCCTCTGATTAATGCCGCAATGGAGCAAGCAAACTGTAGCCCAGCACAAATCAATGGGGTGGCTTTCACCCAAGGGCCAGGATTGGTGGGTGCTTTATTGGTTGGCGCTTCCGTTGGCCGCAGTCTCGCCTATGCGTGGAATGTGCCTGCGGTGGGAGTTCATCATATGGAAGGGCACTTACTGGCCCCTATGTTGGATGATCCCAAACCCCAATTCCCCTTTGTGGCTTTACTGGTTTCTGGCGGCCACACTATGATGGTGCGTGTTGATGGCATCGGCCGCTATGAAGTCTTGGGTGAATCAGTGGATGACGCTGCCGGAGAGGCCTTCGACAAAACCGCCAAAATTATGGGGCTGGATTATCCTGGCGGTCCTTTATTGGCAAAATTGGCGGAGCAGGGCGAGGCCGGGCACTATAAATTTCCACGTCCAATGACCGATAGGCCAGGATTGGATTTTAGCTTTAGCGGCCTTAAAACCTTCGCTGCCAATACCATTCGCGATTCCGATGGCAGTGAACAAAGCAAGGCGAACATCGCCTATGCGTTTCAAGAAGCGGTAGTAGATACCCTGGCGATTAAATGCAAGCGCGCCTTGAAACAGACCGGCTTGAAGCGCCTAGTCATCGCCGGAGGCGTCAGTGCCAATGTGCATCTCAGAGAGCAACTAGCCGAGTTAATGCAGTCAATTGGTGGACAGGTTTTCTATCCGCGCATGGAATTTTGCACAGACAATGGCGCGATGATCGCTTATGCGGGGTTGCAGAGACTAAAAGCCAATCAGATTGAAGGTTTGTCGAGTAAAGCCAAACCCCGGTGGTCGCTCGAGGAGCTAGAGCCGGTTAATTAGCGCTATTCGTTGGTTTTACCTTTATCCCATATGCGACTCTCATTGCCTTGAAAAAGGCGAATGAGGTTGTCTTTGTGACGAAAAATAATCAACAATGCCAACATGGCAACTGGAATGGTGTAAAGGGGTTTCACAAAATGGGTTACTAGAGGGGCTAGTGCTACGGCGATTATTGCCGCCAAAGAAGAGTAGCCGGTAATAAACACCACAAGGCCCCAACATAGAATCAAACCGATAGCCAGTTCCCAGCCAATGGGCAACATAGCCCCAAAAGCGGTCGCTACCGCCTTGCCACCCTTGAAGCCAAAAAACAGCGGGAAAATATGACCTAGGCAGGCCATGATTGCCACAAAACCCAGCATTAAGGGGTCTAAACCTAGCTTGTAACTGACCCACACTGGAATCGTGCCTTTCAATATGTCAAACAGCAAAACCAATACGGCGGGAAAACGGCCACCCAAGCGCAATACATTGGTCGCCCCAGGATTGCCAGAACCGTGCATTCGAGGGTTAGGCAAATACATAAGTTTGCTTACCAATATAGCACTGGAAACCGACCCTAACAGATAGGCTACTGCGAGCAGTAAAATTGTCGTAGCTGTCATGTACTTGACCTTTTGAACAGGGTAAACTTACCCGCAAAATGAGCGCTTGCTTGCACCGTTGTGGGCAACCACTTTACGGTATTTCGTCAATTTAACTGCGCGGATCTGTTATGGACAAAATAATAATTCAGGGGCTGAAAGTCAAAGCTCTCATCGGCATTTACGATTGGGAACGAGAACAAAAGCAAGATCTTCGAGTCGACGCTGAGATCGGCTTAGATTTGCATCAGGCCGCCACGACCGACGACATTCGCGAAACTTTAGATTACGCCGCCATTTGCAATGACCTTTCCATACTTGCCGGCAACAGCCAATATGAACTACTGGAAGCCTTAGCCGACAGTATGATCTCCCAATTGTTCGCCTACAAAGGGGTTAAACAGGTGTGTTTGACTCTCACCAAGCCCGGTATTCTAAAAAATGTTGATGCAGTCTCAATTCAGTTGTGCCGCGGTGCCGTGGCATGACTCACCAAATCTACATCAGCGTAGGGAGCAATGTTGATCGAGACAAACATACCCGGGCCGGTTTGGACGGGTTAGCCCAAGTTTACGGTGCGATCACACTTTCCACGGTATATGAGAGTGAGGCCATTGGATTCTCGGGTAGCCATTTTTACAATCTCGTTGTGGGCGCTACGACCGAGCAAACTATTGAAGAAGTGTGTCAGACCTTAAAACAAATTGAATCGGAAAACGGCCGAATTCGGGGTGAAAAGAAGTTTGCTCCTCGAACCTTAGATTTGGACTTACTACTTTATGATGACGTCATCACCGAGGATGGCGTTCAGTTACCCCGAGCAGAAATTGAATATAACGCATTTGTTTTACTCCCATTGCAAGAAATTGCGGGGGAGATTATCCATCCGCTGACTGGTTTGAGTCTGCGTGCCATGTGGCAGCAGTTTGACCAAAGCAGCCAACAACTTTGGCCAATTGAATTTAATTGGAGAGCGCCGCAGCTATGACCCTATTTGAAATTATCATCCTTGCCATTATTCAAGGGATAACTGAATTCTTACCGATCTCGTCTTCTGCTCATTTGATTCTACCTTCTGAACTTTTGGGTTGGGACAATCAGGGCCTAGCATTCGACGTGGCAGTGCACGTGGGCAGCCTGTTAGCGGTGATGATTTATTTTCGTCAAGACATCGCCAATATGCTGGTGGCGTGGTTCCAATCGGGTTTTAGCAAACAACAAACAGACAATAGCCGATTAGCATGGTGGGTCATTATCGCCACCTTACCCGCGGTCATGATTGGCTTTGCGGCGAAAGATTTTATTGAGGTTTATGCGCGCTCGGCATTAGTGATTGCCTGTACCACCATCGTCTTTGGTTTATTGCTGTGGTATGCGGACGTGAAAGCCAAACAACACAAAAATATCTACCAGCTAACTTGGCGCTCAGCACTGTTTATCGGTTTGGCCCAAGCTATCGCCTTGATCCCAGGTACTTCACGTTCGGGCATCACTATGACGGCAGGCTTAATGCTTGGCATGGATCGTCAAAGTGCCGCACGCTTTTCCTTTTTGTTGTCTATACCGGTTATTCTTGGTGCCGGATTATTGGCAACGCTGGATTTGGTTAAAGCAGATCAAGCAGTCGACTGGGCATCGTTATTTTATGGAATTGGTTTGTCCTTTGTCAGTGCCTATGCCTGTATTTACTTGTTCTTATCTTGGATCTCGAGAATTGGCATGTTGCCCTTTGTGATTTATCGACTCATTTTAGGTGCAGTTTTGTTAGGCTTTGTATTCTGGTGAGTCCAGATCTGAATCAACGGAGAATATGAATATGGCGGAAACCATTTTTACTAAAATCATAAATCGGGAGATCCCGGCTGACATCATTTATGAAGATGATGACGTGTTAGCCTTCAACGACATCAATCCGCAGGCCCCGGTGCATTTTTTGGTGATCCCCAAAAAAGCCATTGCCACCATCAACGATATTGAAGAACAAGACGCAGAACTCGTTGGGAAATTGTATTTAGCGGCGGCTAAGTTAGCCAGGGAACAGGGTTTTGACCAGTCTGGTTATCGCGCCGTGATGAATTGTAACCCAGATGGGGGACAAACAGTTTACCATATTCATTTGCATGTTTTGGCGGGTAAGCCAATGGGTTGGCCACCCTATCAGAACACCCAAAAACAACCTCTACCTTAAGTATATGGCTTAAGCGGTAGTACAATGTTCGGTTAGGTAACGTTGCAAGGCCATTTCGTCCATCGGTTTGGAATAGTAATAACCTTGCAAGTAGTCGACTCCTAAGTAGGTCAGCATACTGGCCTGCTCTTGCATCTCTACCCCTTCTGCCACCACTTTATAATTGAACGCCTTTGCGATATTCAAAACGGCCTTAATGATAGGCAGACCATTGGTTTCGAGGCTACGCACGAAGGTGCGGTCAATTTTCACGACGTTTGCGGACAGTTCTTGCAATACCGACAAAGAAGAATACTCGGTACCGAAATCGTCAATAGACACAGCGATTTCCATGTTTTGTAATGCACGGATAGTATCCAGCAACGCACTTTTGTCCGCAGCAAACACCGATTCAGTGATTTCGATATGTAACCGACGGGGTGACAACTGGGATTGCTCTAGGGCCTGTTTGACCAGCTCGACAAAATCGGGTTCTTGCAGTTGGATCACAGAGACATTGACACTGATGGCCAAATGTTTGGGCCACTTGGCAGCAGTGATACAGGCTTGTTGCAGAACCCAAGTGCCGATTTTGCGAATTTGTCCATATTGCTCTGCCAATGGAATGAACTCAACAGGCGAGATTTCTTTGTCGTCCAGACGCCATCTAAGCAGAGCTTCAAATGCTACTGGCCGATAGTTTTTGGCATCTACAATGGGTTGAAAAGCCAAATGAAGTTGATTATTTTCAATGGCCTCTGCCAAAGCATCCTTGAGCTTTTGTTCTCGACTCAGTTGCCGCCCCAAATGCTCTGAAAATAGCCCAGCTGAGCCAGCCGAGCGCTTCTTTTGATAATACATGGCTGTGTCAGCCAATTGAATAAGCTTAAGCTCAGATTCGCAATGGTCGGGGTAAATGGCGATGCCGATTGTGCCGCCCAGCGTCAAACGATTGTTTTCAAAGCTATAAGCACCGGAAATTTTGGCGATGACTTGATTAGCACATTCTACTGCTTGTTGCGGCTCATCACACAACATCGCCATTAAGAACTCGTCACCGCCCCAACGGCATAACAACTGTTCGTCAGGACAATGATGTTTTAGACGTTTGGCGGTTTGCTTGAGCACCATATCACCGGTCTCGTGGCCAATGCTGTCATTGATTTTCTTGAAACCGTCGAGGTCAATAAACAACAACGCAAGACGACCTTGAGATTCTTCGCATGTGGACAATTGGCGTTTAAGATTGACCAAAAACGCATTCCGATTATACAACTTTGTTAGAGGGTCAATGTTGGACAATTCATAGATTTGACGGGTACGATGGGCGACCTCTTGTTCCATGTGATTGACCAAAACAGCATTGTAGTTTTTGAGCATAATTGCTTGTTTGGTAAAATCCGCCGACTTCCGTGCAGTGACCACCATCACCACAGCAAAGCTGATCCCCAAAATACCCAACAAATATTTATAGTCGTCTAGTGAAAACAGCAGCATCACCGAAAATGGCGCGAGCATCAGCGCCGAATAGAACATTGCGGTGTATTTATGAGCTGCCAGAACCGTTGCCGCTCCTCCAGCCATGGCCGACACGATGACAATCATGTAAGTCAATTCCAGATTGCCTGCCTGCTCAAACAAGGTGACACAGTAAGTCGCCCACATAAAACCTGTAGCAATGGTGCCGGTGATGTATCGCTGAATGGATTTTGGACCGTCAAAATCGGTGTCGCGAAGCTTGCGGTTCCACCAGATTGTGTCCGCGAGCCGAACCAATAACAAAGTCATCATCACACCCCACCAAATTACTTTGAAGGAACGTGTTTGCTGATCATCAAAACCAAAGACTAATCCCGTTGACGCAATGATACTGATGAGAATTCCTGCGAATCCATTATCGTAGAGCAACATCGCTGCATCGCGTTTGGACTGTGTTTCTAAATCATATTGGCTTTTGATGACTTATACCTCTGAATGTATTTAAGTCATGGGTTGGTGGTAGGAGCGCGATAACATCAAAGTCGGTGTCATCGCGCTGCATAAGCTACAACCCTAAAACGGTTTTACCTTGCTCGAAGGTGATATCGACAGGAATGTTAGCATCGCTGAGTTTTTGTAGGTCCATGGAAAGGGTATCTTTGATGATACCTTTGTCGGCCACGAGATCCGCGACACCCTGATAATTGCCGTCGCCCTGCAATGTCAGAATTTCTCGAGAGAGTCCTTCGATGGCTTCGGCCATCTTGCCCATATCGACCTTATAAAAGCCTTGTTCATCGCGAGAGAAGGCACCATGCTCGGCGAAATAGTTGAAACGGATCATGTTAGCTTTGCCGTGTGCGCTGGATGCACCAAAACGCACGGAGCGAAAGATACCAGCCATAAAGGTGACATAATAGTCTTCCAATTGACCTTCTGTGATAACCCCTTTGGCCAGCAGTTGTTCTACCATGTACAAGCCTAAAATATCCGCTTTACCTTCTTCCAATGCAGACGCATGCTCTTTTAAAGCACCGCGAACGGTTTGTTTTCCATCAAGAGTATTCTTGATCCCCAATCCATGAGCGACTTCATGAAACATGGTGTTCGCGAAAAAAGCGTCAAAGGTAATATGCTTGCGTTGCTCCGGCGCGATCAATACGTCTGCAATGGGCAGTAAGATATGATCGAACTTAGCGCGCATGGCGTTTTTCAGTTGTAAGCGTCTCGTGCCTTTTTCTAATTGCACTTGTTCATCGTTTGGCAAGTTGATGGCGATGGTTTTACTGCCTGCATTGGAGTGACCCGCATAAAATACCACGTCATAAGCGTTCAAATCGGCATTAGCGCCGGGCATTTCCGCTTTATATTCAGCAGGGACTGGCAGACCAGTTTGCAATTCAGGCAAATACTGAGCGTACTTGGCCAGTTTTTCACTCCAACTCAAATCTTTCAGTAGTACATAAGATTCGAAAGCGGCACGATAACCAAATAACTGATCTTCATAAGTTTCGATAGGACCAATCACCAATTCAATTGGATTGGTCTTCATGTCCATCCAGGCGAAGTCGGAGGGTTGATAGTCGTCTGTCAAAAATGCTTCTGCTCGAAGTCTCAAGTAGTTGGCAAATTCCTGATTGTCAGCCAGATCTGCAGCTCGTTTTAAAATGTCCGCAGCGTGATTGAGTTCTTCTGTAAAATACTCAGAGTAGGGAATGGCGACCAGTTTGCCCTCCAAGTCACGACTTATCATCGAATAGAGGTCATCTTTCAAGTCGAGATTACTGTTTTGTAATTCTTCTTTGCTCATGTCGGCCGGGTAGAACTGCGCACCAGCAGGTTTCTCTTCTGTTTGAGTCAAAAAGGGTTTGTCGCCATCGAGTCGATCCCAAGGACCGTAGTTAATTCTGGCAAACTCCCGTACTTTCGGATCGGCAATGCTTTGCAAAAACGCTTCATGGTGTTCGCCATAAGCTTGGGCCCAAAACAAGTTATCCATAATCACCGAGGCGTCAATCAGTAGCTTCAACATTTCTTTTTGATTGTCAGACAAATGGGCTAAGTCGGCCGTCAATGCTACAGGGAAATAAATGTCTAAACGGTCTTTAGCTGAATCGATTAATTGGACTTGGGGAGATTGTGATTTCGCCGTGGCCGCATCACTATTTGCGGTATCTTGAGTCTGTGGTGCTTGAGAGCAAGCCAACAGAAAAGCGGAACCGATAGCAGCGAGCAAAACATTTTTCTTAAACATTACTTTTCCTTTTGCTTTTTTTCTTGGAATCTATCAATAATTGAATTGCAAAATTTATTCGGGTTGCGTAGCTTATACGCGTTTGTATTGGTGACGCTAACCAATCAAACTGGCTAACGTCGAATCATGGTATCTTAATGCTTATTAAAACAACTTCATAGAAGTACGCCAATCTAAATGCACCGATACCCCTGAAATGGGTGAGGATTACGGATGCTTCGCTGTGAAAATAAGGTAGGAAAATGTCTACAGAGAACGCCCTTTTAACCATTCTGGTTGAAAAAATCAAAAACGATACAATTGTCCTTCCCACTTTACCAGCGATTGCGCTGAAGGTGAGGAAAGCGGCGGACGACCCAGACATCAACTTACACGCCATGGGTGACATCATCGGACAAGACCCGTCTTTGTCAGCACGGATTATCAAGATTGCCAACAGCGCCTACCTAGGACGCACCATCAAAGTGGCGTCGGTGTCACAGGCTGTCACGCGCATTGGCCTTTCACAAATCAAAAATATTTCCACTGCTTTGGCAATGGAACAATTGTTTGTTTCCAAAAACCAGTTAGTAAAAGGCTACATCAATAAGATTTGGGATAACACTATCGATGTTGTATCTAATGGTATGGCTGCGATGCAGTTATGGAGCAAACAAACTAAGCAAAGAAGCTTGAACCTCGATAGCTTTACTCTTGCCGCCCTAGTTCATAACATCGGGGTACTACCCATTCTGACCGAAGCCGAGCGCCACGAGGAAGTGTTTGCCAATCCGACTTTTCTGAATGTGGCCATTAAACATTTGTCTGGTGAGATTGGTGCAAAAATTATGACTCAATGGGGGTTTGACGATAGCTTTATTGTTGTCGCTGAAAAATGGCGTGATATGGAATATCAACCACAGAACCCTTCGTTTGTGGATTTTGTGCGCTTAGGGGCAGTATTGGCCGGTACCTTTGCGAGTCAGAAAGACGCGGTCTACAACATTTGCCAAAAGAAAGGCATATTGCCCGACATTGGCATTTTGGACTCCGATGAATTTATCGAAGCCCGAGACGCTGCGAAAGCCGTGTTTGCTTAATCCTCTCTCAATCAATATGATTCAAGCCAAGCTTGGGTCATATTGATGTCTCGATTTGATTTTTGTTCCTGTGTCTTTTCGAACCGCTTACGTGCTATAAAACATCGAGGTAATGTTAGCCACTCTGCGTAACATGCTTTCATCGTGTTTGTCCCAATCCACTTTACTAAAACGACTTTCGCAGCAAATAATGCCGATGGGCTGAAAATCATTGTGAAATATAAAGTCGAGTAAAGAGTAAATCTCATTGGGCTGGAAATAGGAATCGTTAAAGCATTGGGTGTCTGGATGATTACGGGCATCTGAAGCGACAACCACTTCTTTATTCAGTATGGCTCTAAAGTACTCTGGGTAGTCAGCTTCAGCTAGTACTATATCGCGAGCTTCGGTTATTTCCTGTTCTTCACAAAGCAACAAACAGCGGATGGCACTGCGGTTGTTTTCGAATTGCCATAGGCTAATTCGGTTTACATGTGGAATCACTTTGCGTACACACTGACAAATGGCAAAGCGTTTATCCTCTTCAGACAGCGATTGTTTGCTGAGTTTTATGGTGAGTTCTGTCAGTGGGGCTATGTCCACCATACTGAAAGCCTATTTTTCGCTTATCTATCATAGAGTAAACCACCTGATTACTGATCCCGCAAGTTTCGTCCGTTAAATAAATAACCTGAACTCGGGATAAGCCAGGCCTCTCAGCACCGCTATTTTCGCGTCTATCTGCGTTGCGCTTTCTAGCAATAGCCAGCTATTACATACGAAAGCGCGCCTTGATATCCACAAAAATTTCGACGCTGAGGTTTTTTTTGCAGACATAAGTTAGATTAAATTAAAAATAAAGTGCTGAAATTCAAACAATATTTTATTTTATTCGACCTATCTTATCCCGAGTTCAGGTTAAATACGATTTCATCTACGGCGCAAACTGAAACAAAAAAAGCCGCATCAAAGCGGCTTGAATCAACGTCGGTAGGTAAACTGGGTATCCTTGTCTATATCACATTGAGACGCAGAACCGTCAACTTAGCAACTAATCTTGTGCATCTAATTCAAAGGTTTTACGCAACCAGTCGGCGAACCTTACAATTTCACCTGACATTAACGCGAAATCCGCGTCCGTACGAGCCAACATCTGATCTTTGGGAATGTCTTCGTTTTGTTCTTTGAGCACATCGGTAAATTTCAGGCGTTTAACCGATAAGTCTGCTTCGAGCATTGCCGTTAAGGTCTCATCCCACTCTATCGCTACTTTTTGTACAAGTTTACCTGCGTCAATATGTTGAATGATTTCATCGGCGCTTAAATCTTGATTTTTGCAGCGTATCACCGCGTCCTGCTCTGACTGTTCACGAAACTCTGCTTCTTCACCCAAAGTCAGTTGTTCAGGCAGTTTCTGATCTTTTATCCAAGCTGTCAGTTCACCCTGGATACTGGTGCGAGAAAGTGGCACAACAGGTAGGGTACCGGTTGCTTTGCGCACCATAGCCAAAAACGCTTCAGCCTTACCATCTGCAGAACTGTCAACTACCACCAACTTATCGCGAGTAGAGATAAAACCATGTATGAAACTGTTTTTGGTAAACGCTTGGGGCAACAAGCGTTGGATGATTTCTTGTTTAAGGTCTTGTTGCGCTTTTTTACCCACTGGAGATCCGGTTTCCGCCTCAATTTTAGCGACTTTTTCTGCTAATTCAGCATTTACCACCACCGCAGGTAGAATCCGCTCTTGAGTTTTTAAGGTAATCCAAATACGTCCTTGAGTACTGTGTAATAGTCCTTCTCCTTGATTAAAAGGAGAACAAAATCCCATAGTGGAAAGCTCTTGAGAACCACAAGGCCGGAATGCGAACTGTTGTAACTGGGTTTCAATATCAGACTCAAGCCAATCTAAATCTTGAGTAATTGAATACATTTTTAAATTTTTAAACCACATGATGACTTCTTTGTTGACTTGCAAAGGGCACGCGACTGGGTTCGCGGCATAAAGGGGGGCTAGACTATCATGGTTTACCTAATGAGATAAATTGGAATTATTGCTGTGCTTGGGCAGCACCTCTATGCCGCCCAACGTGGGATCCTCAGGTTACAACCAAATCCTTGATTAGGCTGATTTAAACGGGAATTGAATGTCGTATGACAAGCCTTTACCCTCAACGCTACTGGCCTTAATTCGCCCGCCTAAGGTTTGTGTCACAAGGTTATACATGATGTGCGTACCTAAACCACTGCCACCCTTTCCTCGCTTAGTCGTAAAAAAGGCGTCGAAATGACGATCGAGATTGTCTTGAGATAAACCTTTTCCGTCATCCTCATAGTGAATCATCACTTCGCCATCTTTTTCTTGTATTGTGATTTTGATGTTGCCCGCTTCTTTAGACTCGAAACCGTGGATCAGCGAATTCATGATCATATTGGTAAAGATTTGCGCGATAACGCCGGGAGCGCATTTAATGACCAAATTATCGGGACATTGCACATCGATTTTGTGCTTGGTTTTTTTGAAGCTCGGCGCTAATGAAAGAATGACTTCTTGTATGTAGCCTTTTAGATCAACATCCCGCTCTGCTTCACTGGTTTGGTCGACTGCGACCTGTTTAAAGCTGGAAATTAAGTCTGACGCTCGGTTCAGGTTGCCGAGCAGAAAATCTGTGGTTTGCGAAGCTTCGGCTAAAAACGACGACATGGTTTTTCCAGTGAGATTTTTATCTTCGTATGCTTGCTGCAACGAACGAATTCTTTCTTGCAGGAAGCTGGCTGCGGTTACACCAACGCCTAGTGGAGTATTGACATCGTGCGCAATGCCCGCCACTAATCCACCCAAAGATGCCATGCGCTCTGATTCAACTAACTGATCTTTGGCCATCCGCAATGTTTCCATGGACTCCGCCAATTCCCGATTGCGCTTGCGTAGTTCATCCTCGATGTACTGACGATTTTCGTTTTCTTGTCTGAGTTCCCGTTGGTTAATGATTAGCTCATCTTTCTGCTGTTCCAAATCCAACATGATTTTGCTCAACGACGCGGTCTTCTTGGCAACTTCCTGCTCCAAAAGAATATTCTGATCGTCCAGCTTTTGATTGGCATCGGTCAGTTCATTTTGCGCTGTACGAAGCTTCTGCCGGTAGTCAATCAGATCATCGATCAGTTCATTGTATGAAGCTTGCAACAGTTTCAATTCATTGTCGTCATCGATGTGTAAATGCAACTTAGAAGATTCTGGTCTATCGACATCAAACTCGCTGATTTGTTGAGTCAATTCGGCCAGTGGGTCTGTGAGCATTTGCCTAAATGCGTTGAGGAACAAGAATACAAGGAAGGCCGTTTTGATGATGGCGTTACCAATCAAGAAAAACACACCAACCTCAATCCGACTAAATATGATCCCCGCACTGGAATACAGAGTCACATCACCGACATTGGAGGTGCGACCGGAAAATTCGAAGATTAACGGAAAGGTATAACCAAAAGTGCCACCTGGATGGTCTTGCATGATGCCTGTGGTGACCGTCCCCATAGTTTGCACACTGGTGCGACCGATGTCAGAAATGTACTCACCGTTCTCATCGCGGATTTGAACCCCTTCGATAATAGGAAGTTCCATCAGACCTTCAGCGATGGATTTGGCTTGCAGCTTGTTGAGTTCCCAAATCGCACGGGTCAAGCTTGAACTGAAGGTGTTTTTGAGGGTTTGCAGTTCACTCTCAATGTGATTTTTGGCGTTTAAGTACTCAGTGAGGATCTGTCCTACAGTGACGATCAGAGTCAGGATAAAGTAAACTGAAAGCACTCGAGTCAGTAACTTTTTCGACAATCCTGTTTTTACTTTTGGCATCCACGCACCCACAAGCTTTGTTGATTCATCTTGGCTTGAATAAGAATATGCGCATTCGGTTGAATAAACAAGAATCCAATATAATAAAGCGTAACGGTAAATAGAATATTACGTAAGCGAGTTTAACGAGTGAAAACAACGGGCTAGCTTTATCATTTAAAAAACCAAAAACGCGGGACTCAGCAACAGTATTGATGCAATGGATGGTGCCGCAGCACTCCCATTGTTGCAATACGCTGAACAGAATCTGCTCTCTATCTTTACAGCCAAATTTAAGTTAATTGACAGAATTGTGATAACTTTAATAAAAGTGTCATAACCTGTGCGAATAATTGCGAGCTTTTAGATGACTAGGAATAAATTCATGGCGAAAAGGGTATTGCTGGTTGAAGACGAAGCTCCTATTCGAGAAATGTTGGAATTCGTTTTAGAGCAATCAGGATTCGAAACAATCCAGGCAGAGGATTACCAAGTGGCACTTGAAATGGTCAAGGAACCTTATCCTGACCTTATCTTGCTCGATTGGATGCTGCCGGGGGGCAGTGGCGTGCAGTTAGCGAAGAAATTTAAACAGCACGAGTTTACCCGTGACATTCCCATCATCATGTTGACCGCCAGAGGAGAAGAGGAAGACAAGGTGAAAGGACTCAATTCCGGGGCCGACGATTACATCACCAAGCCTTTTTCACCCAAGGAATTGGTTGCACGGATCAAGGCTGTAATGCGTCGGGTCACGCCCACAAGCTCAGAGCAACCCATTGAGTTTAATGGTTTGAATTTAGACCCTGTATCCCATCGTGTGAGCGCTAATGGTTCCCCTTTGGATATGGGCCCCACCGAATTCAAATTGTTGCACTTTTTTATGACCCATCCTGAACGAGTGTATTCGCGGGAACAACTACTCGATAACGTTTGGGGGACCAATGTTTATGTCGAGGATCGCACTGTGGATGTGCATATTCGTCGTCTGAGAAAAGCGATTTCGCCATCCCAGCATGACAATATGATTCAAACTGTACGGGGTGCCGGTTATCGTTTTTCAGCGAAGGTCTAGAATAACATCATGCTCAAACCCAGCAGCACGGCGGACTAATCTATGTATTATCCCTTTTCGTGGTTGAAAAGCGCCTTACGGGTTGCTGGGTTTTACTTATTGGTCCTGATCTTCGGCTGGTACTTCGACAATGTGACTTTGGCAATTGCCATTGGCAGTACATGGTTGTTTTTGTGGTACGGATGGCAACTTTACCGCTTCAATCGTTGGGTGTGGTATTCGAAGAAAATGACGCCGCCTCAGTCCGCCGGATTTTGGCAGCAAATCTACGAAGGGGTCTACTCGATACAACGTCGCAACCGACGTAAACGTAAAGAATTGACTACTTTGGTTAAGCGTTTTCGGGAAGGATCTGAAGCGTTACCTGACGCTACCGTGGTGGTCGATGCGAACGCATCCATCGTGTGGTGCAACCGCTTGGCTCGGATTGAGTTGGGCTTACGCTGGCCCCAAGATGCGGGTCGCCGTATCGACAATCTGATTCGCCATCCTAAGTTTATTGCGTTTTTTCACGGTGGTAACTATGACTTTCCGGTGGAAGTGCCGTCACCATCAAACGTGCAAAAAATCTTTGAATATCGGGTGATGCCCTACGGTGACAAGCATTTGTTACTAATTGCTCGAGACGTCACTCGCTTAACCCAATTGGAGCAAATGCGTAAGGATTTCGTTGCCAACGTTTCACACGAGTTGCGTACGCCCTTGACTGTACTCAATGGCTACTTGGAAATGTTGCCCGATGCGGAACAGGTGCCGCCGGCTTTTATGAACAAAGCCTTTCGTGAAATGCGCGCTCAGTCTGAGCGGATGCGCAATCTTGTCGAAGAGCTGTTGGTCCTATCGAGAATCGAAGCCAGCTCAGAGCGGGTATTCGAGAAGATTGTCGATGTGCCTATGGTGCTCAATGCCATCAAGGTAGAAGCGGACGCCCTGAATCGTCAAAAGCAGCACAGCATTACTTTCAGTGTCGACCCTAAATTGAAGATTTACGGCATTGAAACGGAATTGCGCAGTGCCTTTTCGAATCTGATTTTTAACGCGATTCATTACACCCCTGCGCCCGGCGAAATCGTGGTTACTTGGAAACCCGTCGCTGGACAAGCTTTTTTCTCAGTTCAGGATAACGGCGAGGGAATTTCAGAGAAACATTTGAATCGTCTGACAGAACGTTTTTATCGAGTAGATAAAGCTCGCTCTCGGAAAACCGGCGGTTCAGGTTTAGGGTTGTCTATTGTGAAGCATGTTTTGACCCATCATAATTCGAAATTAGAAATTCAGAGTCAATTGGGTACGGGCAGTTTGTTTTCTTTCACCTTTTCTTCGGAATTAAGTGTAAACTCGGACAATCCGTTGCCCCATGTAACCCATTGATACCGACTTCGCATATGTTCAATCGATTCCTTTGCAGCGCACTGCTTATCCTTTCCGTGTCCGCATGGGGAGCGGAGCCGACCGTTGACTATATCAAACAACCGGGCGTAGCTGGCAGCATTACTTCAGTAGGCTCTGATACCTTAGCCACCCTAATGAGTAATTGGGCCGGTGAATTTAAGTACCTTTATCCTCAAGTCAAATTTCAAATTCAGGCATCGGGTTCGTCTACCGCACCGACCGCTTTGACCGAGGGCACAGCGAATGTGGGGCCCATGAGCCGTGAAATGAAGGCCAGTGAAATCAATGATTTTGTGCAACAACACGGGTACGCGCCTTTGGCCATCCCAGTGGCAGTGGATGCTATCGTCATTTATGTGGATGCCAGTAACCCAATCCAAACACTCAGTCTCAAACAAGTAGACGGGATATTCTCGTCGACCCGTTATTGCGGAGGAGCCCGTGCCATCCGAAATTGGCAAGCGCTAGGAGTCGCATCGGATAGCCAATATCAGAGTATCAAGATATTTGGCCGGAATGCCGTATCCGGTACCTATGGATTGTTTAAAACATTGGCATTGTGTGATGGCGATTATCGTCCGGAGGTCAATGAATTGCCGGGCTCTGCCTCGGTGATTCAAAGTGTTGCCTACTCAAATGGGGCAATAGGCTACGCCGCCTTTGGTCATAAAACGGCAGCGGTTCGAGCACTTTCATTGCGTAACAGTGCCGGACAAGCCATTCCTGTGAGTGCTCAAACCATTCGTTCGGGCCAATATCCTTTGAGTCGTTTTTTGTATCTGGTAGTGAATAAAAAGCCCAATGAGGCGTTACCCTTGCTGGAGCGGGAGTTTATCCGATTTGTATTGTCCAAAGCAGGGCAAGCCGTAGTAGAACAAGAAGGCTATGTCAGCATGACTGCCCTGATGTTGGAACAGCAACGTAAACGCATTAGTCAATCGGAATAATACTTAAGCCTGTTGACCCGAGCTATGGGATTTTGCAGACTGTCGCAATACCTAGATAATTCTTCAAATAATAACGTCTTGACGAGAAAGAGAGTCGAATGTCGAGTTTACCTCAAGCATGGAAACAATGGGTTTTGGATTCGCTGCTCAGTGGCAGTGATGGCATGTCTATTTTAAAAGTTCTGTTACAAAATGGCTTCACTTTCGAAGCAGCCAAAAAGGCCTTAGGCAACAATCTGCCTGAAGGGATCGCATGTAATAAAGATGAAGCCTTTTATGCTCGCTTGGCCCATCCAAAATTGTTGGATAATTTGGCTCAATACGATGGGCAGGTCATCGAGCAAGAACGAGCTCAGTTACTGCGGATCGATCATTTCCTAAGTCCCCAAGAGTGTGACTACTTGGTGATGTTAACCAAACAACACTTGCGACCCAGCGAACTGCCCAAGCGAGAAGGCGACACCTACAAAGGCTATCGTACTTCTTCTACCTGTGATCTGCCCTATACGGGTGACAATGCTGCCAAACAAGTGGATCAAAAAATTATTGATACTTTGGGGTTGGGTTTGGGTGAGCGAGAAGTGATCCAGGCTCAGCATTATGCAATTGGTCAAGAGTTTAAGTCCCATTACGACTATTTCGTACCCGGCAGTGATGACTATAAAGTTTACTCTCGACAAGGCGGGCAACGCACTTGGACCTTTATGATCTACCTCAATGATGAGTGTGAGGGCGGTAAGACGGAATTTCTGCGTTTGGGTAAATCCTTTGCACCCAAGCAAGGCACTGCGATTATATGGAATAACTTGTTGCCCGATGGTTCACCCAATCCAAACACCTTGCATCAAGCACATCCTATTACCTCCGGCGAAAAAATCGTTATTACCAAGTGGTTTCGTGAGGACGCCTACGAGCCCTTGTCGAAAAAATTAGTGTAAAACCTGTCATCAGGGCAGTATTCTACTACGCAATTTTTTGGTGTCTGCCCTACTTAGCCTGAACTCGGGATAAGCCAGTCCTTTCAGCACCGCTATTTTCGCGTCTATCTGCGTTGCGCTTTCTAGCAATAGCCAGCTATTACATACGAAAGCGCGCCTTGATATCCACAAAAATTTCGACGCTGAGGTTTTTTTTGCAGACATAAGTTAGATTAAATTAAAAATAAAGTGCTGAAATTCAAACAATATTTTATTTTATTCGACCTATCTTATCCCGAGTTCAGGTTACTTAGCATCCCCCCTAATTTATGAAACTTTTGTGACAGAACTGTAATGTAACAAAACTGTCACCGAGCTTCGGTACTCTTCTTCGCGTTTTGAATAATACCTATTACTCGCATTTGGAGAGCACAATGGAACTCAGTAACATCTTTAAAGCTAGCGCAATTGCAACGGCACTTGTACTAGCTGGCTGTGGTGGTGATATCAATATCACCGAAGGCGACATCGATAACAGCACGGTTATTAATAACCCTCCTGCAACTACGCCTACCCCTACGCCAACTCCTGGTACCGATTTGCCTGGCGAAAGCAGCACTTTCTTGTCTGGACAAGTGAGCACGGCATTGGGTAAAGATGTTGAAGTTCGCGTATTGTCTGGTCGTTTGACTGATGCCGATGCCGGAACTAACGGCAAAGTAACATTGACAGCGGATACAGTGTGGGCTCTTGAAGGTCCTGTTTTTGTTGGTAACGACAACGCTGACAGCGTAACACTTGAAATCGAAGATGGCGCTATCATCTTTGGTCGCACCGGAAACGACTACATGGTCGTCAGCCGTGGTTCGAAAATCGAAGCAATGGGCACGGCTTCTGCTCCTATCATCATGACTTCTTATAACGACGTCATTGGTGATCAAGTTGGCGCTGGTCAATGGGGCGGTTTGGTTATCCTGGGTAACGCACCATCAAACAAATGTCCTGCTGACGCAGACTGTGCTCTTCAAGTGGAAGGCGTACAAGAAGGTGCCGTTTTCGGCGGAACCAATGAAGCAGATAACTCCGGTATCCTAAATTACTTGGTTGTTAAGTATGCAGGTTTCGAAGTGGCTCCTGACAACGAATTAAACGGTATCACTTTTGGCGGTGTGGGTTCAGGTACAGAAGTGGACTACATTCAAGTGCACGCCAACGCCGATGACGGTGTTGAATTCTTCGGCGGTAACGTTGAGTTGAAACACGTTGTTTTAACCGGTAACCAAGACGACAGCGTTGACTGGGATAACGGCTACCGCGGTAAAATGCAATATGTTTACATTGAACATGACCGTGCTTCTGGCGATGCTAACCGTGGTATCGAAGCGGATAACGACGGTTCTTCACCTGATCTTGAGCCTCAATCCAATCCTATGATTTCAAACCTAACCATCATTGGTAATAACTTTGACGGAGAGGATGATTCTGAGGGTGTGTACTTGCGTGAAGGTACCGGTGCGCAAATCTACAACATGGTTGTGACCGGTCCTGCCGATATGGGTGAGTGTTTGGAAGTGGAAGGGGTTTTGGAAAGTCAGACCAACTTGTCTGACGGTACCATCACTATCCAAAACTCGGTTATGGGTTGTAATAACGGTGAAAACTTCAAGAATGGTTCGTTACCTGATGGCGCGACGCACACCATCGTAGACCTAGAAACTTGGTTCCTAGACGCTGCGCGCAATAACCGTGTTTCTGAGTCGGTAATGTTGAACAACGATGGTACGCCAATGAACGGTTCACCATTGTTGGAAGGTGGTATCGATGCTTCTACTGTCGATGGCTTCTTTGATGCTACTGATTTTGTCGGCGCCGTTGGTGCAGACAACGACTGGCGTCAAGGCTGGGCCTTTGGCTTCGGTGGCGGTACAGTACAGGTTAAAGAATCTCAATCAGGCTGTCCTGCAGGAACCACGACTATTGCTGCAGCGGATGGCGTGACCAACACGTGTGAAGTCAGTGGTCGCATCACTTCAGATTTGACGCTGACTGAAGGCAATCTTTATGCCCTATCTGGTGCGGTATTTGTTGGCGGTGACAACGAGCAAAGCGCAACTTTGACAATCGATGCAGGCGTAACAGTATTTGGTCGTTCTGGTAACGATTACCTGGTTGTGAGCCGTGGTTCACAAATCGATGCACAAGGCACGGCTGCTGAGCCTATAACCCTTACTTCTGCTGCTGCCGTTTCAGGTGGTTTGGATGCCGGTGCCGCTGGTCAATGGGGCGGTTTGGTTATCTTAGGTAATGCGCCATCAAACAAATGTCCTGCTGATGCAGATTGTGCCCTTCAGGTTGAAGGTGTACAGGAAGGTGCAGTATTCGGCGGAACTAACGCTGCAGATAATTCCGGTACACTGCGTTATGTGCGCGTGATGCACGGTGGCTTCGAAGTGGCACCTGACAACGAATTGAACGGTGTGACCTTCGGTGGTGTTGGTTCAGGTACAACGGTTGAATATTTGCAAGTGCACAAAAACGCAGATGACGGTGTTGAATTCTTCGGTGGTAACGTTAGCCTGAAATACTTGGTCCTGACCGGTATTCAAGATGACGCCATTGACTGGGATAACGGCTACCAAGGTCGCATTCAGTATGCATTGGTTCAAGCCGCTCAAGACAACTCTGATGCTAACCGTGCTATCGAAGCGGATAACGATGGCTCAACGCCAGACAAACAACCTCAGTCTAATCCTACAATTGCGAACGTCACCATCATTGGTAACGACTTCGATGGCGAAGACGATTCGGAGGGTGTGTACTTACGTGAAGGCACTGGTGCTCAATTGTCTAACTTCATCATCTCTGGCTCTGCCGGTATGGGTGAGTGTTTCGAAGTAGAGGGTACATTAGAAAGCCAAACTAACTTGGGTGACGGTACCATTACCTTTACCAACTCTGTAATGGCTTGTACGAATGGCGAAAACTTCAAGAATGGTTCTTTGCCAGATGGCGCTACGCACACTATCGTTGACTTGGAAGATTGGTTCACCAATACCCAAACTGGTAACTCGGTAGCCGCTGACGCATCTACAGTACTTAACGGTATTTACAGTATCTCCACTGCGACTCCAAAAGACTTCAGTGGCGACACCTTCTTCGACAACGCTGACTTTGTTGGTGCGGTTAAAGAAAGTGATGACTGGACTGCTGGTTGGACAGTTGGCTTGGAATAAAGCTCGTTATTAACTGGTTTTATTAGTTCCCTGTGATGCGCTGTTTGTTAACCAACCCGATGGGAATTGGCAAGCAGCGCATTTTCGGTGTGAAGAGAATGCAAAATAAACCACAATTTGTCGACAAATGCGTTGTATAACGCGACATCTTGTCATTGTGCATGAATTATGAGGTTAATAATGAACAAGCCCTTTAACGGATTTCCTCTCAGACCCTTGAGTCTCGCAATCTTGGCAGCCATCACCGCGCCCCAAGCATTGGCTCAAGAAGAGGATAACGTGATCGAGGAAGTGGTCGCGACAGGTACGCGACTTAAAGGAACTGCGACTGCGGTTTTACAAGAACGTAAGAACCAAGCCTTTGTTGCGGATATTTTGGGTGCAGAACAAATTTCTCGCACAGGTGACAGCGATGCCGCATCGGCTCTGCGCCGTGTAACCGGTTTGACTCTGGTTGACGGAAAATTTATCTATGTTCGTGGCTTAGGTGAACGTTACTCCAGTACCCAATTAAACGGTGCGTCCGTTCCCAGTCCCGATCCGACTCGTTCGGTAATCCCGTTGGACTTATTTCCAGCGGACATTATTGAAAGTCTTTCAGTACAAAAATCTTACTCACCTTCCATGCCTGCTGCTTTTGGTGGCGGTAATGTTGATATTCGACTGAAATCGATTCCTTCTGATTTTGTTTTCAACTTGTCAGGCAAAATCGGCGGCAACAGTGAAAATTTTGACGATGCCTATCAATACAATGGTGGTAGCGACGACTGGATGGGTGAAGACGATGGCACTCGTGCCGCTCCTGCGTCTATTACCTCGCTTTGGGAAAGTAAAGCGTTTCTAGATAACCTGACTCCCGACGAAGCCCGTACCGTCTTAAAAGATGTTTACAAAGATTATGATCCTATGCTCAAAAGTGTAGATCCTGATTTTGGTATGAACTTGTCGTTGGGTAACAACTTTGATTTTAACGATGAGATTCGCTACGGTTTTTTAATTACTGCGGGCTACAACAATGCTTGGAACGTTAGTGAAGAGTATATTGGTGAACAGGCTCAGCGTAGCGGTGACAACATTACCTTCCCTCGTTATTTTGACGAGGTAGACACCACAGAACATACGGTTCAATGGTCAGGAATGTTCAACTTTGGTATCGATTATAATCGTAACCATCGCATCGATTTCACCTCTATTGCGTTGAACGATACCCGCGATCAGATCCGCGAAAAAGTGGGTAACTCGAACAACATTCAGATCAGTGACGGTCAACGTATCCGCGACTTCGAAGTGATCTATGAAGAACGTCAGATGTGGTCAAATCAGGTACGTGGTCAGCATACCTTTACGGATCTGAATTTCCTTGGGTTTGATTGGAAGTACTCAGAGAGTCGTTCAAGCCGAAATGCGCCGGGGAATATTCAGACCCGCTTTATTTTGACCGACCAAAATGAAGATGGTGTATTTGACAAAACCACTGAAAGTGCCTTGACCAATGCCACCACTGCGGCCCGTTATCAATTCCAAACATTGCACGATCGAGTTGAGAACTACGGTTGGAACTTGAATCTTCCTCTGACCTTTGAGCGCACTGAAGTGGAATTGAAAGTCGGTGCTGACTTTGTCACCAAAGTCAGAACCGCAGAAAACCGTCGTTTCGACGTTAACACTCGGGGTTTTGCTAGCAACTCAAGCCTAACTGGGAGTGTTTACAATGACATCCTCAGTGACACTAACTTGGATGCCGCGGAGTTGTCTTCGGTCGCTTTGTTGTCAGATACGACTATCGCCGGTGATGATTATGCAGCGGGACAAAAAGTCGATGCTTACTACTTTGAGGCAGACATGTTTTTCGACAACACCTGGCGCGTCAGTGGCGGGGTACGTTGGGAAGATTATCGCCAAGTAGTCGTACCGTTTGATCCGCGCACCAACCAAATCGACTTACCTGATGAAGCGGATCGTTCTCAGTTATCCTTCCAGGAGAGTGAATTCTATCCTGCGTTGGCCGTGACTTACATCATGAGTGAAAAGGTTCAATTCCGTGCCAGTTATGGTGAGACTGTGGTACGTCCCGATACTCGGGAATTGGCGTCTTCCACTTACATCGATCCACTGACTGACTTCCCCATTGGTGGAACTCCGGGTTTGCGTACCACGCAAATCAAGAACTACGACTTCCGTTGGGAATGGTATTTGGATGATGGCGATAACTTGTCTGTAGCCTTGTTCTATAAAGACATGGACAGCCCCATAGAATCGGTGCAATCTCCTGCTCAGGACGGTCCGCCTTTAGTGCGTATCGCTAACGCAGAAACCGGTGAGCTATACGGTGTAGAGATGGAGTTCCTGAAAGGTTTGGGATTCATCGGTGATGGTGTATGGGACAACCTATTCGTTTCCGGTAACTTGACCTTAAGTGATTCGGAAATTCAGTTGAATGGGCAAAACATCGTTGAGCAAACGGGTGTGTCAACCTCAGTAACCAATTTGACTCGTCGTTTGACGGGCCATTCTGAGTACGTAGTGAACATGCAAGTGGGCTTTGACTCAGACAACGGCGAGCACTCTGCCTCGTTGGTGTACAACGTGTTCGGCGAGCGTATTCTGATCCCCGGTATCGACGGTTTTGACGATAGCTATGAACAACCATTCCATTCATTGGATTTGGTTTATACCTACTATCCTGACTTCAACTCCACAGTGAAATTGAAGATTCAAAACATGTTAGATCAAAGCAAAGAATTGGAGTTTGAAAATACTTTGCTTCGTTCAGAGACCAAAGGGATTGCCTTTAGCTTGTCTTACAAGTACGACTTCTAAGTCCTGATATCTCCTAAACGAAAAAGCCGCATTTGCGGCTTTTTTATTATTGATTTGTACTGCAATTCCTTTCGGAATTTTCGTAGCTCTTTGTAGGATTTAGGCCAGTTCGCGATGTCCATGAATGACGCTGAACACATCTTTAAAGCTGTGAGCAGTGGTGTTAATTTCCACCGGGATACTCAATGCCCGACGAATGTCGGAAGCGCAAATTAATCCCCGAACAAAATTATTGTCGTCCATCACCAGCAAATATTGCTCACCCAATTCGCGCATCGTTTCCAACACGTCACCGATACTCGAATTAACAACCTTGTTGTACTTGACGCCGTGCACTTCATTCAAGTCGTTCATAACATCACGAACGGTGATATCTTGGCGAGTCACCCCTTTTAGGTGTGCCGACATTAAAACCTTACGACTCATGGCATCTGCAGAGCTAACAATGCCGAGCATTTGCATCTTTTCGTTGACCACAATGCGGGTTTTGCTGTGGGTTTTGCGCATAATCAAAAGCGTTTCATCGATGCTGACGTCTTGGTCGATCAACAACGGACTGCGACGAGTAAAGTCGGTCATGACAAAGGTGGCTGGACTGCTCAAGTCTAGTGTTTCTGCTAGGTCATCCACACCCAGTGGATCTTTACTGTTGACGCTGATAGAAGGGATAATTTTAAATTTGTTCATAATAATAACTCCAAAAATAATTCAATTGTAAAAAGTGTGATTTTTGAAGTTATGCAGGCGGTGCCCTTGCTTGGCTGTCGTGACGCAGCAGTTTTACGGTCCCAATAACCGTGCCAGTAGTAGCTAGATTACTGACCTTTGTGATTACTGAATGTGGGGCTTCAAAGGTGAAATCATCAACATCGTAAGTTTCACTGACTTCTTCATCGACGTCAGCAATAAAGTTGGAAACATAACTGACCGAGGCTTCAGTGTTGCTGTTATAGCCTTTGTCCTGAAACACCACTGAACACAGCAACAACGCCACAGCCAACCAATGCCATTGCATGGGGCTGTCTGGGGTTGCCAATGTTGTTTTGTACTGCTTCTTATTCACTGTCGATCCAAACTTTTGACGGGATTTCGTCACAATATTCTTATGATTTGGAATGAGTTTAGTTCAAAGGTAGAGATTTATCCTTAACGGAAACTTAAGTGAATAAAAATAATTGCAATGGGAGACCCAAGTTCACCACACACATGACTTTTTGTGTGGGAACTTGGGGGAGACGAACGATATCAACACGCTCTTTCTATGAGATGATTCCGTTAACGATGGGCTCGAACGCGGTCAGGCTGTCCATTAATGTGCTATTTCCCAGACCGTTTTGCGGGAATAAGGTGGAGAAATTGCCTTGTTCACCGTGCAGCGCCATGTAGTTCAGGATGACGGTTTCTACCAGCAAATTGACGTTGTTGGCGGCGGGCGTTGCAGCGGTTTCTACCGAGGCATCCCGTCGCATATAGCCAATTTGTTGGTGCTGAGCTTGTTGTTCTGGCGTCGCACCGATCAATTGAGGAGTACCGTTAGGGTTATAAACTAAAAAGAAAGACGCTGCAGTGGAGGAATTATCGCCAGTCCACACGCCCTTGCCTCGGCCATCCAATGAGTCATCGATCATGCCATTGCTGGCCACCGAACCGTCACTGCACACATACATCATCAGTGGCACACCAACTCGAGCGGCGTATTCTAAACACGCCCCCATACAGCGTCCGGCCCGCAGATCACGGACTTCACCAACCATGCGGTTGCCGGTGTGATAGTCGAAACCACCCATAGTGATGGTGCCTGCTCCAGCAAATCCATTGATGACCAATTTCATCACGGCTGCGGTTTTGCGGAATTCACCGTCAGAGTCAAACTCTGCTTGGCTGAAGATGCCTGAAGGGCCAACGATGTCGGTATCTAACTCGGGATTGAGTGTGGTTGGGTCGCCAAATCGATCGGTTATGTCAGCGCTCTTTACGTAGCCACAGCGAACCAGATCTTTGATTACTTCATCGGTAGTGATTTGCGTATTTACACGACCCAACTTCATATCACTGATGCGTTGAATCGACTCCATCACCGCGACCGAATCTTGTTGGCTGAGCAAACCCACCAAATCGCCGGTATCCACGAGGCCGGTTACATCAGACGGACGGTCCACTTTGGTTGGACGTTTAGTTGGGTCAATCATGGCGGCGGGTGCCATGCTGTTACCGCCAGAATCAGAATTTCGTGAGCCGATCAATGTCAACAATGAGCCATCAGCGCCAACACGGTTGACACCGTACATGGGATTGTGGGGATTATTGCCGGTATCGTTTTCAGAACGAGCCGGGATCACCGCCCCGTTGATATTGGCTCGGTTGACTGGATTGACCTTTTCCAAGATGCCGCGCAAATAGGCGCTGTCGGAATGGAACGCCAAGCCCAATTCGGTGTTGATAAAGTCACTCAATCCAGTCGCTGGATTCATGATTGATGGAACCATATCGCCGGGCAGTCCCAATTTGCTGTATCCGGCTGTGCTTAAAAAATCTAATTGTCCACCCCGTCCACCGACTAGGACATTAGAGCCAGAAATATTGGCCCCGCCTGCCAAGTCGAATACGATGAAGGGGATTTTTCCGGCACCTTGGGTGGCGATACCGCAACTGGCTTTGAGTGCCTCAAGGTCAGGGGATAAAGTGGCATGGGCTTTACCGGGATTGCCAAACAGGCTAAAAACCGAACCTGCCATGACGGTACCCACGCCAGCGGTAAAGCCTTGAGCGATGAACTCTCGACGGGTGACGGGCTTACTGTGATCCTCATGATACAGCGGTGCATCAGCAGATAAGTTATTGAATTTATTTTGTTTCATTTCTATTCCTCGACTCATTGCCTTACTGCACCAACAACGCTGCACTGCCTAATGTAGCTGCACAGGTCGCTTTGACAACGGTACGGGTGTAATTTGCATCGCACACTTTGTTGCCTGAACAATCACTCAGCGTATCGATCAATCGATTGAGTTCGTTCTCAACTTCGCTGCGCTGGGGTTGTGTGGCGATACTGTTTCCAATCACACGATCTAACAAGGGGGAAATCATCAGGCTTCGTTGCTGGGCATCAAAACCTGCGCTGGCGGGCACTGTGAAGTCAAAACCTGTAAAAAACCCAGATCTCAGACTGCTTGTCTCTACTAATTGATCGCAATATTTAATCGCCATTTGCGTGATGGCCATCTGGTTGCTTGCCAAGAAACTGCCGGGATTTGTTACCGTTGGCAATTGTTGCTTGAGTGCTTCAAAAGCCACTTTAACCTGCGGATTACTCAGCGGTACGCCGGTGACGGCAGACATACTTGCATTGATTTCAGCAAAGTCTCGCATACCAATTTGTGCCTGAGGAGTCAGATCTGCCGGTGTTGCAGGGGCAGGGGGATCCGCTTCAATTACAACGTTGGTTGCGTTTCCAAGTTGCTCAAAAGTGAGGAAGAATTCATCGGTTTCTGGGCCTTTTTCAATGGCTACCGTGGTCCCCAAGCGTGACATAGCCTGACCTTCACCGGGCATATAATCTGTGTTGTTGATGGTAATATTCAAATTCTGAAACACCTGACCCGATACGACCTCTCGTCCGTTGATGCCGATTCGCATACCGCGTATAGGGGTGTCAGTAATGGTCGCATTGTTGTCTAAAGAGATGAAAAACGGCTCGCTAAACAAATAGCTGTAACTATCGAACTGACTGGCTTCGAGTACTACGTAACTTTGCCCAATGCTGATGTGATTCGACACATCGAACAGTAAGAAAAACTTCTGGCCAATACCCACATCGAAGTTCTGCATGACTTGGTCCGGTTGCAATGCTCTGTTGTGTATGGCGACCATCCTAATGGAGCCTGCCCAGGGGATGTCGCCGGAAACCTCATTGCCCAGTACAAAAGCGTAGGTGTCGTTCCATTCATTGAAATTCCCCACATCAACAGGATCGTTGACCCCGGCAGGTTCACCATTAACATACAATTGACGGCCATTAACTGGGTCGTAGGTCACCACCACATGCTGCAAGCTAGCTTGTAACAATTCGTCGGCATCGGCACTAGAAAGAGCAGGTTCACCGTTGCCATCAGTGCTACTGCTGCGCAATAAATAGTCGTAGTTATACAGGGTCTGACCCAAGGTGAAGTTGCGTGCTTGGCTGCCACCAGAGTAGCTGATAATGCGCGCTGGCCCTTCTTGAGTGACGTTGGCTGGTACCACCCAAGCTTCAATGCTCATCTCGCCCGTTGCGGTGAGTAAGTCATGCAACTTTTTACTGCTGGCGGTACTGCCTTGTGCCTTGCCGTTGGTCATTTGGATACCCCATCCACCGATCCAGCTGACGTCACCGCTGAAAGTCAGGTCGATAGCGGGTTCTACTCCCGACGTGTCGAATGCCACATTCCCGGAACCGGTTTTGAACTCCCATTTGGCGATCAAGTCATTCTCAAATCGGCCGCCGCCAGTGGCTAGGGTTCCGTCAAATAAATTCAGTGCGCGACTGTTGACTAATTCCGGAGCCAACTGGGTAACCTCAATACCATCAGCCATCGCCGCAATCGCATCCGCCATGGTTTCACCGTCTGACAGACAATCACTCCAACAGTTGTGGAATTCATCTACTAACCGTCCGACAAAACGCGAGTTGAGTGGATTGTCCAGATTGATCCGTTCTTTGGCTGCCAAATATGCCTCGTCCACATCCCCAGAAGCAAAGTAGGGCGAAATTGGGATGGTCGCGGAGTTGGTATGACAATCGGCACAATAGGTGTTCAAAACTGGGTATACCGTGCTGGTAAACAGGGCGCTGTCAGCAGGAAAGTTTTTGTTTGCACCTGGGTCTTTCTGCACTGGCGCTTCCAGCACAATGGCATTGGCTGAATTTTCCGTATTGGCCCAGTTGCTTATCCAAGTGGTCATGATATCCGCACAGGCAGCATCGCTAGTCAGCCAACAATTGTGCCCACCGCCCACTTTGGTTACCAGTGTTGACAACTCAGGTTCGTTCAAATTCACTAGCGGGTTGGTCGCTGTGTAGGCAAGGTTGATATCATCACGGCGCGCGAAATTGGGCGATTGACCGTTTTCAATGTGACAGGCTCCGCAACGCTCGCTGGTGCTAATGTTGTCCCACAGGTTGAGCTTAAAACGCTGCACATCTTCGGTGTTGGCCGGCGGCCCACTGTAGGTTTCCCCTGTGCCACCTGTGGGGGGCGGTTTGGGTGTTTCCACCACTTCTGTGCTGCTGCCACCGCAGCCACCGAGTAAAATGAGTGAGGCAAGGATGACAGGGATGATTCTCGTGGTCATTTGACTGTAGTTCATAATCAGTCTCCCTTGCAGTAGTTTGCAGCATCTGCAAACACACGTTTGATTTGATAACCGTTGGATTGGAAGTTGCCCACCATGGTGTCAACTTGACTGCGATCCTGAGCATCCTGTGGGTCCCGAAGACAGACATTCTTGAAGACTTTTTTCACCTGACATTGGGCAAATTTTTCACTGTTAGCCAGTTCTTGTCCCATGGTCTTGGCACCTTGGCCGGAATCGGGTCGGGTTGTATCCCAGCCCAGGTTTTTATTGATGCCTTCGCGCCAGTAATTTTTCCAACTGTCGTCTGGGGTAATAAAACCGTAGGGAAAGTTATTGGCATTGATGTGATATTTAGCCTGCACTCGGCTACCTGTTTCAGGATCTAACTGGCCGCTGGCGTTGTACTGCAAACGACCATTATTACCATCGGGATCAGCTTCACTATCATACTCATATTCATAGTAGGCGAACGCTTGCGTCAAAGGGTCCATGCCCGCATGACAACCGACACAGGAATTTAAGAAAATGCGACTGTCTCCGCCTGGGCTGCGACTCACGTCTTGTCGAATGCGGTCCGGTACTCGGCTGGTGTCTTTTACACCCTCCAAGTCAGTACACATGTGATTCATCAAGGTAAAACGAAACATGGCGCGGTTAGTACCATCTTTAAAAAAAGATTTGGCCGCTGCTCGTGTGGTCATGACACCGGCCGTTGCTTCAACCGCAAGGCCGGTTACGGCTGTTTGGGTGGTCTCAACCAATGCCTCTTTTAAATCAATCGCTTGATCTTCTAAGGCTTGGTAGTGGGCATTGCTGCTCACACTGTAGGCTGGAAGGCCCAAGCTGCTGTCGCCCACATATAAGACATTGGCACTGAGGATTTCTCGAAAGTCCCAGTCATCTCGAACCATGCCAATGACTGTCGCGGTATAGTCGTTTAACGGTGCAAATACATCGGCTTCTTCATTGGTCCATGGGGTCACCCAGTTTTTCAACGTGACGTTGTAAAAGGCCGGATTTTCCATTGCCTCGTAGGCTGCCTGCTGAGGATTACCCTCGCTTATCGCTTGCGCCATACTTTGTAAAACGGCTTCACTGGGCGGTATGCCTGCCAAACGATCGTGCATACGCTTTGCCTGTTCAATTGGACCCGCATTGGCTTGTGAAGCAAAGCCAAAGGCTGCCAGCAAGCAAAGAGGCGCAAGAAAGGGTGTCATACTCGGTTTGGGTAAACGAAGCTGACCAATTTTGGATACTGCACTTTTCAAATTGGTACTCCTGTATAGCGTGTATTAAAAATAGTCGAGTTTGCTTGCAAGGGTAAATATGGTATTCGGTCTTTGGGTCTGCGATTTAATACCTAATTCCCTCTAGTTCATTCTTGGAGACTTGCGAAATGGTTAGGTCTTTGGCTTGAATTTCTGCCCAATTTTGCTTGGCACATTGGGATCACGCCAAAGGCCCGATAGCAGGTACTAAGCCAAAATTACTAGACCGCGAAAACTGTGGCTTGGAGGCGAGCTGAACGATGCAAGGCATGATTGTTCGCACAAAAATAGTCGGTTTTGGGTAACATTTTTATGGGCGATTGTTGGGGGGGGGAGTGTCATAATTTTTAACCATCTGAAATTTATGGAATATTTCTAAAGATCAGCCGTCTACTCATATGTCATCAGGTGACGACAGTCTTTTGTACTTGGTATGGTTGTGAAAAAAATATGCCGCTTTTGACGCTTCCATCATGAGGGAATTCATCAGGTTCGACTACGCTTTTAGGTATTAAAATCGATTACTAAGCATGAATTTGTTTATTGTTTAAGCAGTGGGCAAATGGAAAACTGGGCAGCGTGAATAGTTGGTTGCTGTTTTTTCCGTTTGTTGCTGGGGAAGCAAACAGCCCGTAACCAGTTTGAGACAGTTTATCCTGTCACAATTCACGAGGATAATGCCCACTCGGCTCAGCCCCTTAATGAACACTAAGGCGAACCCTACAGAATGAAAGTGAGTCTCTTCAAAGCAATCGGTCTGCATTCTCAAACACTCGGCGTTTGGGCGTTGGGCTTACTATTGCTCTGTGGTTGTGGCTCAGATCAGCTGTTGGTGGACGATGACCAACAGCCAGATCCTGTTGTAGTGGATATTCCCATCGCCTATGTTAAGCGTCCGTTGCCATTGGATGACAATGGACAATTAATTACCGCCGACTTGCGCACTCCCTATGATTTCCTGCCTGGCGCGGCATTATTTTTGAAGCCTCGCGCTGCATCCAGCGCACCTGAAACCAATATCAGCGATAGAGCGTTTTTCAATGAAGAACAAATCGCCCAGGCTACAACTGAGAATCCGCTGCCCGGGTACGATGTGAAGGACCTTGAAGTGTCTTTTGACGGGCAAAAACTCGTATTTGCCATGCGTGCACCAGAAATCGAAGACGCAGACGACGATGAGCAACCCACTTGGAATATTTGGGAATACAACCGTAGCACTGATGAATTGCGACGGGTTATTGCATCAGACATCGTCGCCGAAGCTGGCCAAGATACTGCTCCGGTCTACTTACCCGATGGTCGTATTGCTTTTAGTTCAACTCGACAAGCAGGCAACCAAGCGGTTTTGTTAGACGAAGGTAAACCCCAGTATCAAGGTTTGGATGAAGGCTTGGACATGGCCGCTTCCGTGTTGCACGTGATGAATGATGATGGCACCGAGATTCAACAGATTTCCTACAATCAAAGTCACGATCTCGACCCCAGTATTCTGGCCAGTGGGAAGATTTTGTTCAGTCGTTGGGATCAAGCTGGCAACAATAACAGCATCAATCTGTATCGCATGAACACCGATGGTTCGGAGTTAGAACTGGTCTACGGACGTCACTCTCACGACAGCGACAGAGCCGACGAGGAACTGCAGTTTGTGCAAACCCGTCCATTGCCTGACGGTACGATTTTAAGTGCATTAAAACCCTTCGAAAGTAATTCGGTGGGTGGCGATTTTGTGCAAATTGATATCGAAAATTACATCGATAACACCCAGCCTACGGCTGATAACGTGGGTCTGAGCGGTCCTGCTCAGCAGCCTATTCTATTTGACAACATTGCCATCGACGGCAGCATTTCTGCTGGTGGCCGATTTGCCAGTGTCTATCCATTGTGGGATGGCAGCGGCCGGGTCATTTTCAGTTGGAGCCAATGTCGTGTTTATGATCCCAATCAAGAAGTGATCGAAGGCCAAGCACGGATTATTCTGCCTTGTGATGAAAATTTGCTCGCAAATCCTGACATCGAGGAAGCCCCACTGTTGTTTGGATTGTGGATCTATGACGTTGCAGACAACACTCAATTGCCATTGGGGATCCCCCAAGAAGGGGTGATGTATACCGAAGCTTTGGCGATGGAGTCCCGTGATTTTCCTGGCGACAGTCAACAAGCACAAACCTTCGATGCCGAACTTGCCTCCGCCAATTTGGCTCGAGTGCACATTAAAAGCGTTTACGACTTTGCTGGTGAAGATCTTTCAGGTGTGGGCATTTCCACTCTGGCCGATCCCACCCAAACACCTGCCAATCAGCGCCCTGTGCAGTTTTTGCGTGTAGTTAAAGCGGTGTCGATTCCTGATGACGATGTCCGAGATTTTGATCCCAGTGCCTTTGGGCGCAATCGCAACCAACTGATGCGGGAAATCATCGGATATGTGCCTGTTGAACCTGATGGATCCGTGTTGTTTGATATTCCGGCGAATCTTCCTGTTGCCTTCAGCTTGCTGGATGGAAATGGTATGCGCGTCAGCGAGCGTCACCAAAACTGGCTACAGTTCGCACCGGGTGAAGTGAAAACCTGTAACGGCTGTCATAACCAAAATAGCACTGCCCCTCATGGTCGAAATGACGCCGAGGCACCCTCAATTAACTTAGGCGCAGCAACCACCGGTGCACCTTTTCCAAACACCAATCCGGCCTTGTTTGCCGACTTAGGTGAAACCATGGCGCAAGTTCGAGGCCGCATTCAAGGAATTATCACTCCTCAAGCGGATCTGCAATTTGATGACCATTGGACCGACCCAGCTGTCGCGGTACCGGCAGAGTCTTTTGCCTTTCGATACGCTGACTTGAACACTCCATTGCCTGTCACGACTGCTTGCGCAACCCAATGGACAGATTTGTGCCGGGTGCAAATTAACTATCCGCAGCACATTCAACCCTTATGGGATCTGTCTCGAGAAGTGTTGGCTGATGACGAGATAACGGTGCTGGCCGATCATACTTGTGTGTCATGCCACTCTCCCAGCGACGAAGCGCAAATGCCTCGCGTGCCAGCGGCACAATTGGATCTGACGGGGCAACCGTCGACCGATGATCCTGATGTACTCACCAGCTATCGGGAAGTGATGTTCCCTGATAATCAACAAGAATTAAATCAAGGGGCTTTGGTGGATGTACTGATACCTGCCACCGACGCCAACGGCGATCCTTTATTTGAGACGGACGAGAATGGCGATTTGATCCTGGATGCCAATGGCAATCCTATCCCCATTTTCAACACGGTCAGAGTCAACAACAGTATGTCACCCAATGGTGCACGCTCCAGTGCCCGATTCTTTGCGCCATTCTCTTCTGGCGGCTCTCATCAGGGGTGGTTGAGTGGCACAGAACTTAAACTGTTGGCGGAATGGCTGGATATTGGTGGCCAGTACTATAATAATCCCTTTTCGGCTCCGGCAGATTAGTTGATGGGAACAATGGTAAAAAGGCAGACCCTTTTCGGGTTTTGGATGATGATGTGCTGCTTGACGGCGCAGGCAGAGGAAGCACTGTTGGAAGTGCAGGTGGCGCTGCCTTATTTGGAAATGCGCACCGGACCGGCTTCGGGTTTTCCGGTATTCCATGTGGCGAAAAAGAAGGAATGGATTCAAGTTTTGAAACGTCGTACCAACTGGTTCAAGGTGAAAACCGAGAGTGGTAAAGAAGGTTGGGTGAGTTTAACGGACTTTCGCCAGACCGTGGATGCAAATGGTCAGACAATGGATGTGGAAGATGGCAGTTTTGAACAATTTAGCCTGCGTAGTTTTGAATTTGGTGCCAGTGGTGGTGTGTTGGAAAGTGTCCCCTCCTTGTCTGCGTTTGCAGGCTGGGTACTTACCGAAAATATTTCGTTGGAGCTAAGTTATTCCCAGGCATTAGGCGATTTCTCTGAGAATCGATTTGCCCTGCTCAGCGTGACTCACACTGCCTTTCCGGATTGGCGAGTTGCACCTTATTTCCGATTGGGAGTAGGGCAACTGCAAACCAAACCTAGAGCCAATTTGGTGGAGTCGGGGGATCAAACCCGTACCAGTGATTTGGTGGCCGGCAGTATAGGTGTGCGGTACTACCTAAGTCAGAATTTTGTGGTGAAATTGGAATATCAAAATTTACTCGCGCTCACCCAGCGTGATGAAAACGAGGAGTTAGAAGAGTGGAAACTCGGATTCGCAGTGTTTTTCTAGGCCTAGGTTTGTTGTTGACCAGTGGCTTAGTCGCCGCACAACAGGCTGCCGAGTCGGTGGTTGAGCCAAAACTAGAGCGACGGGATGTGCAGGGCGCAAAAATCGACAGTGAGAACGTTGAAGTCGGTTTGTTTGTCGGCGTAATCAGTATTGAAGATTTTTCTTCTGACACGATTATCGGTGCGCGAGTTGCCTATCACATCAACGAAGATTTTTTTGTCGAAGCGGGCTATGCCCAAGCCAAAGCCGGTCAAACCAGCTTCGAAATTCTCAGTGGCGGCGCGCCATTTTTAACCGACGAACAACGGGATTACACCTACTACAACGTGCAATTGGGCTACAACCTCAATGGCGAAATGTTTTTGGGTGACAATTTAGCGTTCAACACTGCCACCTATTTTACTATAGGAGCAGGCAGTACCGAATTTGGTGGAGATGACCGCTTCACCGTCACCATTGGTGCCGGCTATCGGGTCCTCTTGACCGACTACTTTGCCCTGCATGTGGGCTTAAAAGACAATATTTTTAATAGTGACATCATTGGCGAAGAAAAAACCACTCACAATATCGAATACGGTATTGGTGCGACGTTTTTCTTTTAGGTTCAATGTGCAACGAATAACTGACGGAGTGTGTCATGAATTCTAAACCTTTTTCTAATTTTTATGTGTTGTTTGCCCTAGTGGTGACTTTGACTCTTTTTACTGCCTTAACTGCACGAGCAGAAAGCGCATCACAACCGGCACCAGACTTTACCTTGAAAAGTAAAGAAGGGGAGAATTTGCGATTACAAGAGCAGCAGGGAAACGTGGTACTGATCAACTTTTGGGCATCTTGGTGTGGTCCTTGTCGCGAAGAGTTACCTCACTTCGAAGCGATGCAAAAAGAATATGAGGATTTGGGTTTCACTGTATTGGCGGTGAATGTGGACGAAGATCCAAACAAAGCCAATGTCCTGTTAGATGATATCCCAGTAAGCTTCCCCGTGCTGTTTGATAACAATGATCAAGTCAGTAAATTGTATGACGTGCGAGCCATGCCGACCACAGTGATTGTGGACCGCGACGGCAACAAACGGTTAACTCATTATGGCTACAAAAGCGGTGATGAAGCAAAGTATGAGACTGTAGTGAAAGCGCTTCTGCGTGAGTAAGTACTTACGTATAGTTAAGGAGAGTCGATGAAATCGCAAATGCAAAAAACGTTGCTGACTGCCTCTTTGGTTATCACTGCCATGGGAATGGGCGGATGCGCTTCAATCGAACCTTGGGTGAAGCCCTATGAACGAGACAATCTGGCTGATCCGATCATGGCAATGAATCGCAACCCAGTTTCTGCGTCGTATACCATGCACGCCTTTCAAGCTCGTGAAGGTGCTCGTGGGGCAGAGGGTGGTGCCGGCGGCGGTTGCGGGTGTAATTAAAATGATTAGACGGAGTTTGTGTTGTTTTGCACTGTTGCAAGCCTTGATGGTGTGGTCCTTTTGCGCCTATAGCGCCGTACTACCACAAGACCGATCTGATGCCATGTATCACTCCTATCAAGGTGGTGGCATGTCCATAGACGGTCCGTCCATCTTGCTGCGCAAGCAAATTGGTAACCAGGTATCCGTCTCGGCAAACTATTACGTCGACAGCATTTCAGGGGCTTCCATTGATGTTTTAGCCACTGCCAGTCCTTATACTGAGGAGCGCACTGAGCACAGTGTCGGCGTGGATTTTCTCAAAGACAAAACCTTGATGAACTTGAACTACACCACCAGTTCAGAAAACGACTTTGAAGCCCGTTCAGTGCATTTTGGTATTTCTCAGGATTTTTTCGGAGACCTGACGACCCTGAGTTTGGGTTACTCCAAAGGTTGGGATGAGATTGGTAAGCGGGGCGACGAAAGCTTCTTAGAAAATGCTGACCGACAACAATTCCAACTGGGCTTGACTCAAGTGATTAGCAAGAACTTGATCATGGGACTGACGATAGAAAATATCTCTGACGAGGGTTATCTCAATAATCCTTATCGCTCAGTTCGCTATATTGATCCGCAAGCCCAGCGAGGCTATCGATTTGAAACGGAAGTGTATCCCAATACACGTACCAGCAATGCCGCTGCGATAAACGTCAACTACTATTTACCATATCGAGCTTCAGTCTACGCCGAAGGACGGTGGTTTACCGACACTTGGGGCATTGACGCCACCAGTGTGAAGTTGGGATACATCCACACTTTTGGCGATGAGTGGATCCTAGATTTCCGTGTTCGCCAATATCAGCAAGACAAAGCGGATTTTTACCAAGATTTGTACACCCGCAGTGGCGAGTTCAACGTGCGCGCCCGTGATAAAGAAATGAGTACCTTTTCCAATGTTTCGTTGGGGCTGAGTGTCACTTATCAGTTTAACTTCTCGTCTTCTTCTTGGTTTAAGAAAAGCACCATTAACTATGAATTGGACCACGTGCGGTTCAAGTACGACGATTTCCGCAATGTATTGGTTGATGCTCCTGTTGGAGAAGAACCTTTTTACGAATTTTCTGCCAATGTGACGCGGATTTTCGTGTCTCTTTGGTACTAAGCAATGGAATCTCTGATGCCTAATCTAATTTCGACTTTTTCCCAGTTCCGATCTCATTTGAAGGGTGCATCTGTATTTGCAGTATTGCTGAGTATGACGTTGCTCAGTGTTAGCGTCAGCGCTCAAGAGGATGCCTCCGAGGTCTCAATTGCCAAGCAAATTCAGCAGCTCAAACGGGAAGTTATTGCCCTGAATCGGGACTTGTTTGTGCTCGAAGAAGATTTGTTGTTTCCATCCTCTACGCAAATGGTGGTGTATCTTTCAGTGGATGTAGGCACTTACTTCAAGTTGGACTCGGTGGAGCTGCAAATAGACGATCAGGTGGTCACCCAATATCTTTACACCGACAAACAGGTGGACGCATTGCAACGGGGTGGAGTACAACGATTGTATATCGGTAATCTGGCCCAGGGTGAGCATCAGCTCAGCGCCTTCTTTATCGGCATCGGTCCACAAGGACGCGAATACAAAAGGGCTACCTCTGCGACCTTTAAAAAAGACGGTGAGGCTGCCGCACTGCAATTGTCCATCGTGGATTCAAGTGCGGCTCAGCAACCTGAGTTTAAGGTTGTACAGTTATAGTGCTGACCATGTCTATGCTCACGTTTTGGCGACACAGGATTAGGCTACTTTGGCTGATGACGCTATGTTCGGCAGGCGCACTGGCACAACAGCCTGATTGCACTCAGCAGCAAGTGGATAAGGCCCACGAACGCGTGCTGTATCACTACTTCCAACAAGATTGGTTACAAACCCTCACCTTGATGGAAATTGCGTCGCAAAAGTGCCCCAGTAATTGGCAAAAAGTGAGTATTGATAAGCTTAATCCGATACTACTCAAAGGCGGCATCTCCTTGGTGTATGGCTTGGAAGATCAAGCTGCTCGCTTGTTTCGCCAGGTGTTGTCTGAGCAACCTCAACCTAAAGTGCGAGCCAATGCTTGGTTCTATCTGGGCAAGGCTTTGTATCAAAAAGGGTTGTTGAGTGAAGCACAAAACGCCTTTTCGCAACTGACGGCAGAGCAGGCAGAAGAGTATTTATCTGCGGCAGATAGGGAAGAATGGTTGTACCTATCGGCACTGGTGAATCATCAGTCGAATCAAGCCAATGGTCCTCAGTTCCAACAGGCGTTGAGCCAATTGGATGACGATTCCATTTACGCGCAATATTTACGTTACAACTTAGCGTTACAACAACTGCAAGCCGGCCAAACAAAATCGGCGATCGAAAACTTGCGGGTGCTGGGCAGCGAGAAAACTGACTTTTTCGACGGCTTTTTGGATGACTGGTTTGCGCCCCTGCGCAGTGAGCAACAAAACGAAAGACTAGCACTGCAAGACCGAGCCAATCTAAGTTTAGGTTATGCGCTGCTTAATGAGCAGGAACCTTTCCGTGCTACTGACGCATTTAACAAAGTCCATTTAGACAGCTTGGATACCGATGCGGCAATCTTGGGCATAGGCTGGGCGGCAGCTCAACGGGAGGAATATCAGCTTGCACTGGCTGCTTGGCAACAACTACAGCGTCGCCAAGACAACAGCGAATATGTGCTCGAGTCATATTTAGCTTCCGCATACGCCTATGAAAAAGCGTTTGCGCCGACCCAAGCGCTCGCCACTTTGGATCGGGCTTCAGAACGATATCAGGCCCAGGTCGATCTGCTGACAGAATCGCGTCAGCAACTCAATGACCAGCAATTTATTGCTTGGGCTTTGCAACCCCCCAGTGCAAAGGACATTGAGGCCCATTTGTCTGAGTTGATGCTCACCGATAGCTTTGTTCGCCAGATGGACGATTTGAATCAAATCCTGCTTATGGCCGCCCAATTACAGGACTGGCAACAGCGAATGCAGTTGTTCTATGTGATGCTCGATGAACGTCAGCAAGAAGCGGTGCGACGCAGCGAAGCCCTCAGGCGAGATCAAACCTTAGAGCAATTGGCTAGTCTACAACAACAACGTGAACAATTGGCCCAGGTGTTGGCCAACGCTCGCACTCAACCGGAGTTGTTGTCTGATGAACAAGAAGTCGCATGGCAGAACCGCCTAGCCGGAGCCATCGAACGCCATCAACGGATTCTTGTGCGCCAGAATGAGCTTAAGCAAACGCCACTAAAAGAAAGCTATGCTCAACGCCTCGCGCGTTTAAAAGGAATCTTGTTGTGGAATGCCACCGAGCAGCAAGCTGGGCGACTATGGCAAACTCAAAAAGCGCTCAATGAGTTAGACCAGACGCTGGAAGAAACACAAGTTCAGCAAGACCGATTAATTGCTCAACTCCAACGTACGCCAAATTATGCTCAACAAAGGGCTGCCATCGAGGAGTTACAAAGGCAATTGGCTAACAAACTTCAACGGGTGGAAGGACTAAAACAACAACAATCGGCTCAATTGCATGGCGAGTTTGAATTGGCCATCGACCAACAATTGGATCGCTTGCGAAATTATCAACTGCAAGCACAATTGGCGAAAGTACGCTTGAATGATAAGGCTTATAGAAAGGCTCAGGCCGACAGCCAACAAGGACAGCGTGATGAGCCATAAGCGATTTTCTTTTGACGTGTTGAAACAACGGGTATGTGTCTTCGCATTTAGCGCAATATTGAGCGGCTGTAGCTTGAATTTTGATGGCCCCAATATTGAGCCTCAAGCACCGAAAAAATCGCTGGCGTCAGTGTATTTGGCACCAGTGACCCTTAATCACGACCCGTTGCCTGAGCAAAGTCTACAGCAAATTCGCGATGCGTATTCGCAACTGCTTGCTTTGCCACTGGACGAAGCGACTCAAAAGATAGTGCAATATCGTCTGGCCGATTTACAAGTCGTATTGGCCGAACAACAGCAAGAAAACGCGACGCCCATCGAACAAGGCTATTACGACCAAGCTATTGCACAATTTCAGTCGATTTTGGCGCAGCATCCCACGGATACCGATAACGCCGACGTCATGTATCAATTGGCGAAATCCTATGATTTGCAAGGTCAAACCCAGCAAAGCTTGGAGACCATGCAGCAACTTCTGGCGAAATATCCGCAGACCTTATATCGCGCTGAATTGACCTTTCGTATTGGCGAGATTTTGTTTTCACGCTCCCAGTACCAAGATGCGATTGCCGCTTACCGCCAAGTCTTGGTTGAAGGGTCGCAAAGTGACTACTATATGACCGCAGCATACATGCTGGGTTGGAGTCATTTTAAGGTCGAAGATTATCAAAGTGCGTTGCGAGCCTTTACCGTACTGCTTGATGACAAACTCCCTAATAGCGTTATCGATCAGCAAATGTTGAGACAAGTGACCAGTGAACAACAGCTCGAGCGACTGCCAGTCGGAGAGCGACGTTTAGTGGATGACAGTATCCGTATGATGGCTCGTTTGTTCTCATATCAAGGAGCAGAATTGAGTATTGCCCAGTTCTTCCAACAGGAAGGTGAACGGCATTACGAATATCTCTTGTATGACCGCTTGGGTCAGCAATTCCTCAATGAAGACCGCTATCGCGATAGTGCTCAAGTGTATCGTGCCTTTACAGAAGTGCATCCTGCTCACAGTCAGGCACCATTTTTTGCGGTGAAACAAATTGATGCCTATTTGTTGGGGGATTTTCCTAGTTTGGTATTACCAGCAAAACAAGATTTTGTTGACCGCTACGGTATCAATGGTCCCTATTGGTCAGATTGGGGGCAATTGCTACAAGAAGACGTACGACCCTTTTTGAAAGCTTACCTGCAGGAACTGGCTCAATATCAACACAGCAAAGCGCAATTATTACTGGCTAATGCTGCACAAGTGGCGCAAGAAGAGCCTGAACAAGCGGAGAGTATGAAAAAAGAGGCGCAAAATGCCTTTGCTTTGGCGGCTAATCGTTATCGCGAATTCATTCAAACCTTTCCCCATGACGACTTAACGCCAAGAACCATTTTCAACCTGGCCGAAAGTTTATTCGAATCTCAGCAATACATTGAAGCCATCGAACAATACGAAATTTATGCTTATCAATACTTGCAAGAACCTGACGCTGCAGAAGCCGGATATGCGGCCATTTTGGCCTATCGTGCCCATATTGCACAGTTGCAGAATCAGTCTCAAATAGCGCCCCAAGAGCAACACAGCTGGCTGCTTAAGCAACTGCAAAGTCAGGCTTATTTTGTCAGCCGCTTTACCACCGATCCCCGTGCCAAAGACGTGGCTTACACTACCATGCAACAGTGGTTTGAGTTGCAGGATTACTATCAGGCCATAGAAAGTGCTTACCAGATCATCGATTGGCAACCCCAATTGAGTTTGGAGAAACGTATCGCGGCCAATCTAGTGATTGCCCACAGCCAGTTTGCCCTTGAGCAGTATCAGCAAGCAGAACAAAGTTACGGCGCACTGTTGTTGATGCTGCCCAAACAAGATCTTCGAGAGGCTGACCTGGTTGAACGTTTGGCAGCCAGTATCTACAAACAGGCAGAACAGAATCTGGCTAAGCAATACGTATCATTAGCCATAGATGACTTCCTGCGAATCATCGAAAAAGCACCACAAAGCTCGGCTCGGGTTAATGCTCAATACGATGCTGCTACCTATTTGCTCGAGTTAGGCCAATGGCAACAAGCCAGTGAACTGCTGGAGGACTTCCGTGTTCGGTTTGCCAATCATCCCCTTAATCAAGGGATCGAAGACAAGCTGATCCACGCCTATCAATCTTCCGAGCGTTGGGAACCTGCCGCAAAAGAACTCAAGGCGTTGTGGCAACAGCAGCCAGAAACCCAACGGGGTCGAGAAGCCCTGTACATCGCCGCTGACTATTTCTTGCGTGCCGGTAAACGTCAAGAGGCGTTAGAATCCTATCGCAGTTATGCTCACGCCTACCCCAAGCCCTTTGCTGAGGCAACCGAAGCCCGTTTTCAAATGAGCGAGTTTTATCTACAAAGCTCAGAAGATGCCAAACGTCGCTTTTGGTTGAAGAAATTGATCCAGGGGGATGCGGATGCAGGCGACGACCGTACGGAACGATCTCGCTATCTGGCTGCGATGTCGTCTATGGTGTTTGCCGATGATGCGGTGGCAGCCTTTGATAAAATCAAACTGAAATTGCCATTGAAATCGACCTTGAAGAAAAAACGCCAAGCGCTTGAATTGGCAATGGCGCGTCTCAAGAACACCTTGGAATACAAGATCGCAGAATTCAGTACGGCAGCCAATTATAAAATCGCCCAAGTCTACGCCCAACTGGCCTCTGATCTAATGGCGTCGGAACGTCCCAAAGGGCTCAATGAGCTGGAATTGGAACAATACGACATCCTGCTTGAAGAGCAAGCCTTTCCCTTTGAGGAACAAGCTATTGGCGTGCACGAAGCCAATATTCAAGCTACGGATAAAGGGATTTACGATTCTTGGGTGAAACAAAGTTTTCAGGCGTTGAGCCAATTGTTGCCGGGACGCTACGACAAAGTCGAGCGTCAACAGGAGAGCGTCGATGAAATTTATTAATCTGTTAGCCTTGCTGTTACTCACTGCTTTGGTCAGTGGCTGCGCCAGTTTAAATTTCGGTTCTGACACACCCGTCAGTGGCGACAGTGCTGCGACAAAGTCTTCAGATGCAACCGCACAGACTGAGCCTGCAACCGAGCCAGAAGCGGTGCTGACACCACTGCAGCAAAAAGCCGCCGATTTGCGAGCAAGGCCGAACCTTTATCTGGCAAATCCGGTTGCCGTGCCACAGACTTTGCGTACTTTGTACGGCCGAGCAATTGAAGCCAAACAACAAGGGGAGTTGGATAAAGCTGAGGTGATGCTCAACCAAATTACCGAACAAGCCCCCAATTTGTCTGGCCCATGGTTGCATTTAGGGGATATTGCAGTAGCCAAAACCGACCCTCAGGACGACAGCAAAGATGGGAAACAAGCTCGTGAAACTGCAATTAAACTGTATCAAAGGGCGATTGAGGCTAACCCCTATAATTACTTTGCCCATAACCGATTGGCTGTGCAATTCCGTGATGCCGGCTTGTTTAATCAAGCTCAGCGCCACTATCAACAGGCTATAGACAGTTGGCCGGGCTATGCAACGGCCTATTTAAATTTGGGGATACTGTATGATTTGTACCTGAACAACAAACGTCAGGCACTAATCCAATATGAAACCTATCAACTGTTGCAAGATGAGCCTGAGCGCAAAGTCAGTGGCTGGATAGCCGATTTGTCTCGTCAATTACAGCAGTCGCAAAGCAACCAAGGGGAAGGTCAATGAAACTTCTATTGTTTGTTCTCGCCAGCACTTTACTTTGGGTGTCAGCATTGTCGGCACAACAAACTCAATCTGAGGATGCCACAGTACAGAGCCAATCTGATGATCAGCCGATACGTTTGCAAGACACGATTCGGGCGAGTTTAGAGCAACCTAAAGTGTTGTCCATCGTGCCTTGGCAGCCACCGTCAGAAAAACAAGCGCTGCCCAGCCCGATCATTAAGCGCATTGAACAAAGCTTTACACCCTTATCGCGAGCCGAATTCACTCGACAACTGAAACATTTTGAAAAACGCCAACCCTAAGATCACCAGACTCGCGCTAAACGGGTCAGATTGAGGGGTTTAAGATTGGTATAGGAATGATAAACACGTCATTCTAATACATACGAAAAAGACGGGACAAAAGCGGTACACTCAATCCCATCAGATAACGAAGGTACTTTTATGGAAATCTTTAACGTCATAGTCCGATTCTTTCAAGAAGGGGGATCTTTTATGTTCCCCATCGCAGTGGTGCTGGCATTGGGCCTCGCCATTGCATTAGAACGCTTCATCTTCTTGAGCTTTGCCAGACGCACCAATCAACAAGCCTTTAAGCAAATTGAACCCATGCTTATGGCGGCCAACTATCAAGGAATTTTGGATTTTGGCAAATCAAATTCTGCCCCCATCAGCCGTATCATTGGTGCTGGGATTGCGCGAATGTCCCAAAGCCAGCGTCGAGAAGACATAGAATACGCCATGGAAGAGGGTTTGATGGAAACCACACCAAGATTGGAAAAGCGAACTGGCTATCTAGCGACCTTGGCTAATATTTCCACTTTGTTGGGATTGCTCGGAACCATTATAGGTTTGATTGCGGCGTTTTCAGCGGTAGCAAGCGCAGATCCATCAGAGAAAGCCAGCCTATTATCACAAAGTATCTCAGTGGCGATGAACACGACCGCCTTTGGTTTGATCGCAGCGATACCACTGCTAGCGTTTCATTCAGTATTGCAGACCAAAACAACAGAAATTATCGATTCGATGGAGATGGCAGGGGTGAAATGCCTCAACACCCTGATGGGCAGACAGGCCATCAATACTCGTTCAAGAGAATCGGATTAATTCATTATGCTAGGCAGAAAAACACGCCTAAAAAAGCCTGATGCGGAGCTCGACATCACTTCTTTCATGAATTTGATGATCGTGTTGGTGCCAGTGTTGTTGATGATGATGGTCTTTTCGCGCATTACCGTGTTAGAACTGACCTTGCCAGAGTTAGGGCAAGCCAGTGAAGCCAACACTTTGGACGAACCGGATCAACAATTAGAAATCATTGTAAGGGCCGATAAGGTTGAAGTGTTTTACCCACAAGGGTACTTGCTGCGGACCATCAATAACACGCCTGAAGGCTATGATTTTCAAAGTTTACAAAGCTTGCTCAAACAACTTAAGCAAACTTTAAACAATAAAGGGGTCGACAAAAAGGCCGCCAGCTTATTGTTGGAAAAAGACATTCCCTATCAGGTGATTGTAGCGTTGATGGATACCACCCGCTCGTACGATGAAGTGGTGGTGGCGTCGGTAGTACAAGCCGAGTTGTTTCCGCAAATCTCCTTAGGCGATGCGCCAGCAGATGCCGAGTAGCGGCGAATAGGAAAGAATATGAAAAAGTCCGTACGCGCAGCACGAATGGAACGACATCATAAACGCATGGGGCAAGAGTCCAAGTTGTCCTTGGTCTCATTGATGGACATCTTCACCATCTTGGTATTTTTCTTGATGTTCAACGCATCTGATGTGCAAGTTTTACAAACCCATAAGAGCATCGAGTTACCCGAATCCAGTGCTGACAACGCCGCACAAGAAACACTGGTGTTGCTGGTCAACGCCCAGCACATTTTGTTGCAGGGTCAGAAAATGGCTGACGTGACTACCGTGCTTGCCAGTGAGTCCGATGTGATCCCCGCGCTGGAAAAAGAGCTGAATTACCAAAAAGGGCGCAGCAAAGTGTTGTCGGCCGATCCCTCTAAAGCGCAAGAGGATATTGCCCGAGCCATCACCATAATGGGCGATCAGAATATTCCTTATGCGTTGTTGAAAAAAATCATGCAAACCTGTGCCAAAGCGGGCTACACCAATATTTCTCTGGCAGTGGAGCAAAAGCCGGGCGAGGGTAAAGCATGAGTAGTGTGACCGGCAATCCTTTCAACAGCCAGCTCCCATGGGCGTCGAGCGACAGGGAAAATAAGCGCTTTAACCAGATTACTGCCGTTGCCTTGGTGTTGACCTTGTTGTTAGCACTCTGGGTAAAGTGGCAAGAAGTGCCAGAGCGTACCCGTGAAGAGAAAGAGCGGATCCCCCCCCAGTTGACGCGCATCATCGAAGCGCAAAAAATAGAACCACCTAAGCCAATCGAAGCGCCTAAACCCATTCCCGAGCCAGAGCCAGAAGTTGAACCGCCGAAACCGGAACCTGAGCCTGAGAAAAAAGTCGAGCCTCCACAAGAGAAACCCAAACCAGTGGAAAAAGCACCGACTCAAGTCGAGCTGGCAGAAAAGGCACGGGAAAAGGCTAAGCAGTCAGGTTTGCTAGCTTTTCAAGATGATTTGGCCAGTATGCGAGAGCAGCCGGAAATCAATAACTTAGCAGACACTCAGCAAATTCAAGGCGCTGGGCAAGCGGAACAAACTCAACGGTCCTTTGTGGGTAAAACGGTAGATCAAAAAAGTGGTGGTTTGGATACCTCTAGATTGACCAGCGATGTGGGTGCTAAAGGCAGTTTGGCCGGCCGCAAAACCACCGAGTTCACCGCACCGAATGAAGGCTTAGCGTCGTTAGCGGCCAAAGAGTTGGCTGAAGAAGATGCGGTGATTGGCTCCCGAGATATTGAATCAATCCGCAAAGGCTTTGATGCCAACAAGGGCGCTATTTACTCGGTCTACCGTCGTGCCTTGCGTACCGATGCCAGTTTACAAGGCAAGGTGACCATCAATCTGGAAATCGCTCCTGATGGTTCGGTGAGCAAAATCACATTAGTCTCTAGTGAATTGAACTATCCGGAACTAGAAGAAAAATTGCTGGCCAGAATTCGCCTGATCAATTTTGGTGCGCAGACCGTGACGGCCACCAGTCTAGACTATTCCTTTAATTTCTTGCCGTACTAATATCCAAGAGGGTTATACAGTAAAGCCCAAAGCACTATGATTTTTGGGGGGATGGGAAGTTATCGTGTATAGTAGGTTTATCTCATATGAGGTGGACCATAATGCTGACGCAAATTCCTACGACATTCTTTGATATGTTGCCAATCCCAATCGCGGTGACTAGAGATCATGAAGATCAAGAACAGGAACATATTGTGTTTATCAACAAGGCTTTCAGCGATGTGTTGGGTTGGACTCTTGAGGATATCCCTACTAAAGCGGTTTGGTGGGGAGTGGCGTACCCAGACATCGAATATCAAAGTGTTATCGCCCGCCAATGGGAACTGCAACTCGAATATGCCAAGGAAATCGGCCAAACCTATGTGTCGCTAAAAGCTAATGTGGCCACTAAATATCGTGGTGAACAACGATTTGATATCTACACTCAACTAGATTTTCCGTTGATCAAAGATCACTGGGTTGTGGTTTTCGAACCGGTTAAAGCCCCTGTATAAGTCCTCCAATCATCGTTGTGTCCAGCTGGATTAAGGCGTAGAATCCGCCCCGGAGTTGGCCAAGACAATCGCTGCCTGCGCAAGCAGGGGGAGGAAAGTCCGGGCTCCAATGGGCAGGGTGCCAGATAACGTCTGGGCGGCGTGAGCCGACGACAAGTGCAGCAGAGAGAAGACCGCCTAAGTTTGGGTGTTTCGACACTCAGAACGGTAAGGGTGAAAGGGTGCGGTAAGAGCGCACCGCACCGCTGGCAACAGTGTGTGGCGAGGTAAACTCCACCCGGAGCAAGACCAAATAGGGTTCCTATAGGCGTGGCCCGCGCTGGAACCGGGTAGGTTGCTTGAGCCAGTGAGTGATCACTGGCCTAGATGAATGATTGTCATCTCGCAAGAGACAACAGAACCCGGCTTAATGGCCAACTCCACTCTTTTTCCTAGGTGAATTGAATAATTTGCGCTCATTTGGCTCACACACCTCGTCGAGACTGGGAAAATCTGCAATTTTTTGCTCCAATTTCGACAGAAAACCTTTCCATTTCCCACAAAATCCGTAGCATGGACAGTCGACACCATAGTCGCTAACTAAAATATTACGGGGAAACCTTAATGAATAAATCGGAATTGGTTGAAGCCATCGCAGCAAGTGCTGACATTTCTAAGAAAGCAGCCGCGTCTGTGGTTGACGCATTTACCGCTCAAGTTACCTTGCAGTTGGCCGCTGGCAATGAAGTTGCCTTGGTTGGCTTTGGTACATTCAAAGTATCTGATCGTGCAGCAAGAACCGGTCGCAACCCTCAAACGGGTGCAGAAATCCAAATCGCTGCAGCTAAAGTACCAGGCTTCAAAGCGGGTAAAGCACTGAAAGACGCTGTGAACTAAGCACCGTTTCAGACATTAGCGTTACGCTCAAAGCCTCATCATGTGATGGGGCTTTGTTGTTTTTAGCCCAAAAAATAAAAGGGGTCAGAGCCAAATTAAACTTGTTGAAGAATTTAATTTGGCTCTGACCCCTTTTATTCTGACCCCTTTTATTACTTTTATTATCATTTTATAAATGGGGCTTTGTTGTTTCTGGGCCTTTGAATTGACGATGGCATGGGAAACATAATACGTAGTAGCTTATATCTGATCTGAAAATTATCATTAGCCTCCATTGCTCTGAACATCCGAATTTAAACGCGTTTCTTCGTTACAGCTTAGTTTGCCAGCTTACTAAGCCAATTGACGATGATTGTACTGCTTTCATCTCCTACCACACTCATACTGGGATGGTTTCTTCCCGGTAGATCAATCACTGATATATTTTCGGCGTTTAGATGCGCAAAGTTGTTGTAAGGTGCCACAGGATCTTCAGAGGAAGCGAACAGTAATACTGGGACAGCAGAGGAAGATAACTGTTCGCTGATATCGGTTTCCTCAAGTTCTATATTGGCATCCATCAAGGCACGAATTGCCGCGTTCGCTATGTCATCATCGTCTATGAATCTTTGCAAGTAAGGAAAATGAGTGCGCGTATATCGCAATACGGCTTCATCAAATTTGAGCATTGGTGCTTGAAGAATGATGCCGTCAATATCTGGTCGCATCGCTGCCAGATATACTGCTGAGACAGCCCCCATTGAGTTTCCGACTAAATATAGGGGGGTCCCCGAGGCGTGTTCAGCGGTTATTAATGCATTGAACATGTACCGGTCGTTGACGCCATAGGCTTTTCGTCCGCCGGATTCGCCGTGACCTAACAGATCTGGCACCAGCACATCAAAGCCCAAAAACCTGAAATACAACGCAGAATTAAGCATAAATTCTTTAGATGCTCTAAAACCGTGGATTAGCACTACGGTACCACTCAGGTTTGGTGGAACAGATTCCCGGGATAAGTTCAGTGAAACGATGGTGGAAGACGTGCCATCTGTTAATTCTGTCGTGTATTGTAGCTTTTTATTACTTATGGCTTTACCGGAGAAATAACTGATGCAGGGGGAATTGGGATCTGCACTGCACAATTTACCTTTTTTAAATCCTAGGCCTTCGATGTCGCTGTCAGCTGTGAAACTACCGTAATCAAAACTGTCTGCGTTTTGAATGTATTTTGTGACTAATGATGTGCACCCGCTAAGGCCAACGGCAATAAATAACGCTACTATTAATTTTAAAATCTTCATTTTTAGTGGTGTCACTAGGTCTCTTACCCTATTTCGCTATGACGTTCAGACGCGGTTTTCGCAAACAGTCGACTTACTATAACACTGCGGCGACGATTGCCATTCAGCACCTTACCCACAATGGTTGGACGTACAAGCAAATCATAGACAAGCAGAGACATTCCAATGGTCAATGTGCAAATCGCAATGAGCTTTAATGACCAGTGTAACGGTAATTCTGCCAGCGCAATCTGTAGCCAAATGACAATGGGCAGATGGACCAGGTAAAGCCAGTAAGAGGAATCTGCAATGTAGCGTATCAGACTATTGTTTCGACTGAATAATCGCTGACAGACACCTATAAAAATCGACACGAGTAGCCACATCATCACAGCATAGTTAGTTACAAAAGCCAACTTCAACCACACATACTGGGGATGTCCCTGCTGCATTGCATATGGCGATAACACCGTACATAGCACGATGGTTCCAACACAGGTCACGGATTTTGCCCACGACAATTTTGCAAACCGATCCAACTGTTGTGGCTGTCGATGCAGCAGCCAGCCAAACAGGAAAAAACCACCATACACCAGAGCTACAGGTACATGGGGAAGCAATGATTTATCTGGTGTGTCCATGCCCCAGTTTTGCATGTACCACAGACACAATGCGATGGCAGCAATCACGGCAACACATACTAGCCTCGTCGCAGCGATATGCTGCACAACCTTGTCGACAAAGCACGGCATCTTTTTGGCTAGGGTGGTGTTCATAAAAATCACTTGCCTCAACACCACGACACTGATTGCTACCATGATTAGATAATACAAAAACCATAAATGAGTACCTACAAACCAGGTAGTTGTATCGTCTTTGAGCAAAGCGAATGCCTGCGTCAACCCAGCAATGATGTCGACCTCACCGCGCATACTTTCGGCACCCATTATCCAACCTGAGACCAATAGCGGTCTTAGCAAGAACCACCCGAGCAGGAACGGGATAGCAATCCTCACCAATCTGGACTGGATAAAGGCTTGCATTCCACGCCGATGAAACGTCATATGGCTGAAAAAGCCAGCGATCAGGAAAAACACTTCCATGCGGAATGAGTGGCTAATCAGGACAAATGTGGACATCACATTGCTGGTAGAGATATCCATCACAGCCCAGCCTATAAAGACCGGCATAAACGATAAGCTGGCATGGAAAATGATCCCCAGTATCAAGGCAAATCCCCGCACTGCATCAAGATAATCCAGTCTTTGTTTAGCCGGTAAGGTCATCGTCTGCACTCCTCTTTGATTAGACTTTGGTTAGCTGCCATCTCACTTAGTAGAAGCTGACTTCGTCGACTTCAAAATCAAAGCTGTCTTGCTGCAGGCTGTAGGCCACAATGCTTAAGCTATTCAGTGTGTTGGTATTCAGTTGCACCTGTTCAGACCAGCCGCGCTTCATGCTCTCGAAGGGAATTTTCACTTCGTGAAACTGGCCATCAGCTTTAACAAACACTGGCGCAGCGTGATAATCGAAATTGGTGATTTCAGTGCTATTAGCGGACAAGGTGAGGTTGCCATGATTTACCCTGACCAACAGACGAACACCTTGATACTGACTAGCATCCTGAGGCGTTCCCATTGGGCCTAACGGTAAGATAGAACTTGCCCAGCCGGGCTGTCCGCGGGGTGGAACGATGTCACCGGTCACTTGCAGTACGCCATTTTCTATTGCCTGCTGCGTGGTTGTGTGACCGCCGGACAAGGTATCATTCATAAACTGTCTCGGTTGCCCAAGATTGTTTTCAGTGGCATGAGTGAAATCGTCGATCATCGGCGTTAACGATTCAGCCAGAGCGCAACCAGACGCGGCCAGCAAAGTGGTCATCGTCAGTGATTGGATTAATCTCGTCATTGTCTTTTTCATCATTATTCTCTCGTCTCAATTAATTTGCTGCTACCGTGCAGCAGTGAAATAAACGGTTCGATAATTAAGTGACGAGAAGCGCCACAAAGGTGACAAAAAAAGTAAAAAAAATTTCGGCATAGGAAAATCTGAATAAATGTGTCACCTTTTATTGGCACTGCGGCACTTGTTAGGGAGAGTTAAACAATGAAGCCTAGGTATGTTTAAAAAAAGACACTCTGTCATTGATGCCAATGACGCCACCTTAGTGATGCATTCACTCGGCGGTGACCGCGATGCGTTCTGTGAGATCGTCACGCGTTATCAAACCTTACTGTGCTCACTGGCGTATTCGTCAGTGGGAGATATCAAGCTGAGTGAGGATATCGCCCAGGAAGCCTTTATCGAAGCCTGGAAGAAGCTTGATACCCTCCGCGACCCTGAAAAACTCAAAGCCTGGCTGTGCGGAATATTGCGCTTTAAAGTCAGTCACCACCGTCGCAAGGAAGAAAATAATCCAGGCAGACAAGCTGAGCAGATAGAAGAACAATTGCTACCAGAAAGCGCCGAATGCAATATGGATAGCGAGGCGATCCAACGGCAGCATGAAGCGCTGATGTGGGAGGTACTGGATAAAATGGATTCCACTTATCGCGAACCACTCATTTTGTTTTACCGAGAACAACAGTCAGTAGAGCGGGTTGCCGCAGAGCTGGATCTGACTGTTGATACGACCAAACAGCGCCTTTCCCGTGGCAGGAAACTGCTCAAAAGTGCAATGTCGGCCTTTGTCGAAGATGCACTCAAAAACTCAAAACCCGGCATCGCATTCACCACCGCGGTATTGTCTGCTATAGGTGGTATTTCTCCTCCCGCAAAAGCCGCAGCGTTTGGAGCAGGGGCGGCGAACGCAGGCTCGTTGTTCAAGCTGGCAACACTGCTGCCTCTGATCGCAGCAAGCTCAGGGTTTATCAGCTCCTTTTTTGGACTACGTGCGGGACTGGACCAATCCCGTACTAAACGTGAGCGCAAATTCGTCATCGCTCTGGTGGTATCCTTTCTTCTGGTTGCAGTTGTATTTGTGGCCGGTATGTTTGGACTCAAATACCTGGCGCTGTCCAACGAACAGTTTGCCAAGTCATTTGCCTGGCTCTCTCAGGCTCTGGTCGGAATTTTTGTACTCTCTTACCTGTTAATGGTGCGTTACATGATTAGAGGATTGCAGACTCTCAGAGCTCAGGAGCGCATCTTCCATCCGGAAGCCTTTATCAACGATACTGAACTGCAGGACGCCAGCAAGCGAGAATATCGCAGCAAAATGCGTTTATTCGGTGTGCCACTTTTTCATTTCCAGTTTGGCATGCCTGAACAAGGTGACAAACCTGCTTATGGCTGGGTCGCGGGCGGAAATTATGCCTATGGACTGTTGTTCGCTTGGGGAGGTATTGCTGTCGCACCTATCAGCGTGGGTATTTTCTCTGTTGGCTTCGTCACCGTGGGCGCGGTAGGTGTGGGCATGCTAAGTGCAGGCACTGTTGCAATTGGACTATTTGCGTTTGGTGCCTCCGCTGTAGGGTATAAAGCTTATTCTTCGCTGTCGTCTCTCGGTTGGGAAAGTGCCTTCAGCGGCGGGTTTTCGATTGCTAAGGACGCGGCAGTCGGTTCCATTGCCTTCGCTGAACAGGCAAACAATGAACTCGCCGCCCAAATCAGCGCATTAACGCTGTTTTCGCAAACCTATCAATGGGCATTGGCGGCGATGGCGATCATGGTTATCGTGCCAGCAGCCTGGCACTCGCATAACGTCAGGAAAAGAATGAAAAGAGACTAGCGCCTTTAACAGAGTTTGATGGTGGTGCAACAATTGGGTTTAGTAAGTATTGGTCTGAATGCCTCCGGTGTTATCAAAGGGGCTTCAACCGAGCTTGCACTGAGAATTAGAGAAACATCAATGGGGTTAGGACACTTGTCGGTTGAGCGCGCTAGTGCGCACTCTGTACTGTTTCTTTCTGTTTGTGCGGCGCAACATAGCTTATTTTTTTGCAAACCTCTGGTAGCCGCTTAACAATATCCGGCTGGGGAAATCGTTGGTTCGTCGTATACTGTGCGAGCACTGCATCGGATTCGGTTTTTACCTTGTCAATCCAGTCTCGGTAGTACGATATCCGGGTATAGACCTCATTGACCCCGTACTCACCAATACCTTTAAACCAGGAGTCGTTGCGCGAACTTATTCCCAACAAATAGAAATGGCCGTCCTCAGTGAGAAAGGCAGGGCCGCCGCTATCACCGTTACCCGAAACCCCCTCAAAAGGCATGGCATCGTCTCCTTTATCGAAGGTGAAGAACAGCTCACCTTCGTCAACGTCACGAACTCGGTTCTGCGCTTTTCGTAATGTGCCCGCGTTCTCCTTATAAGAGATAGTTTGTCCTTCTTTGCCATTACCACTGCCGCCCGAACCAATGAACCAAACTGCCCGACCGGCTTCATCTGGCAGGTGATAAAGCCTTGCAGGTGTCACATCCGTAACCGGTTGCGTTAATTTGATAAGCGCAATGTCATGCTCTTCGCCACGTTGATAGCGGTGGTGTGCATATCTGGCTTCCACTTCTCTCAAATGACCGCCAATTTCAATATAGCTGCCCGGGACTATACAAAATACAGTATGTGCTGCCGTTACCACCCACTGAGGCGCGATTAGGGTACCATGTGCTCCAACCTGATACAGAGTTGCTAGGGGAGGGAAATCTGCAGGCGATGCATGGTACTGCGAGTCATTAACGTCATGGCGGATAACAATACCCATCGCATTAAAGCTTACTATCGCCAGCGCCGTTATCGCTCCGAAGGTCAATATTCTCATTTTACTTTCTCCACCTTGTTTAAAACAATGTGACCATTTTTTACAACTAACACGGGCCTTTTGTTAGGGAGTTTCGGGGTGAGCGGGTTTTCTTTAAAGACCGCAAAACTCGCGTCTTTACCGCTGGCAATCGAGCCCTGTTTATCCGCAATCTGGAAGGCTACGGCATTGCCTATTGTCATTGCTGTAACAATATCGACAGCTGGGATCCCAGCATCGATCCAGGCTTGCATTTCAGCGAATATTGCCTGTCCGTGAAGGGTACCAGGATTTCCGGCATCGGTACCAAAGGCCAGTTTGATGCCTGCGTCTGCTGCTCGCTTTAGATTGTCTTTTTGAATACGCTCAATTGTCGCTGAAAACATGCCCGCAAGCTGTGCGACAATTGCTTTTTCCTGCTCCGTTAGCAAGAGCGTTTGGGCTGGCGTGTCTACATAAGGCAGATACTTTCTCATTACGTTAAACATCTGGCCGGTCAATGCCGGGTTCTGATACAGCGCATTGAATGAAGATGTAACGTAATCTGCATAGGCTCCGGTGATGTCATTTGGCAAGGCAAGATGTTTAAGAAAGATATCTTTATAGTGTTTGTGCGCGCTTAGCGTCGGCATGTATACCGTGCCGCGCGATTTTGCCAGTGTGATAAATTCCTCATCAATTCTGTCGGTAATGACGCCGTGGACAAGAATATCGGCACCAGCGTTGATTGCGGCCTTAGCATAATCCAGTTGCTCGGCATGAACGGCAACAATCAGTCCTGCGTCATGAGCCGCTTTTATCGCAGGTTCGAATCGGTAAGCTAGCTCTGCTGGACTAAGCCCGGCCTCACCAGTCCATACGAATTTGGCAATGTTTACCGGTAAGTTGGCCTGCATCGTAATGGTTGCTAAGGCTTCATCCGTTGATAATGCTTGCAAAAAAACGGGGCCCGAGTCGTTTAAAGCGGGAACCGTCGTCGAGCTTATTAACTCAGCGGCTGCAAAGATAGTGGGCACATTGGGTGACTTCATTCGCTGCCCATAGTAGTCAAGCCATCCTGAAGGGCCACCCATATCGAAAACTGTGGTGACACCTGCTCGGGTATAGTTGGACAGTATCTCTGGCAGATTTTCCTTTAGCCAGTGCTGTTCCTGCTGATAGCATGTCACCTCGGTTGCATCAATGATATCGGGTCTGGCAAAGGCAGAACCTGATTGATTCAGGTGAATATGGCCATCAATCAGGCCAGGTATGACCCATCCGCCTTTCAGATCTATCTGCTTGTAGCGCGGGTTGACCGGTTGGCTGCCGGGAATGATGGCGTCGATCTTGCCGTGACTGACCAGAAGCGTAGCGTCTCTCACTGCCTCCTGCGTTTGCATAGTGATTATATTGGCGTGGACAAACGCGGTGGTGTCATCTGAATAAGTCACAGGAGCCACCTGAGCATGAGTGTGACGGGCTATTATTATGGAGAATAGTACTAGCAACAGTAAAAAGGGGGTTTTCATTTGTTGTTCCTGCAATTAAATCGGGTGTTGAATAAGCACGTCCGATCATCTTGCAGAAAAGGGGCGGCGAAAGCTTAGCAGCCGCCTTGTATTATCCTATAAATTCCCTATAAACGCTTCATAGCTCCTGTTGCTTTTGTTTTAGTAACGGCAGCGCTTTTGATAGTCCTTTGTTTTGTATTAGTTCTTCTGCCTTATTAAGACTCAACCGGGCCTGAATGGTATCTCCTATTGCAAGGTAATAATCTGCCCAGTCAAGGTATCCCTGTGTCACCCCCAGCGGGCAGTTCAGCATTTGCTGATACGTCATCGCACTGGAAAAATGCGATTTTGCCTGCTCAGCATTATCTACCGACAGGTAATAGTGGCCAAGCATAGAATTGGAATAGGCGACATATAACCAGTCTTCATTTTCACGGGCGCTATTAAAGGCATCATTGAGTGCTGCATAAGCGTTCGCATCCTCTAAGGCCAGCAGTGCAGAGGCTTTCAAATAGAGGGCTCGGGAGAAAAGGGCATCGCTGCGATGAGTATTGTCCAGCGATAACAAGCGATTCACCGATGCTAAAGCCTCGTCAATGCTCCCTTCAAGAAGGCGGACTCTAGCAAGCCAATAATAGGCGTCGGGCTGTTCAGGCATTGCAATAATTGCGCTCTGGAGAAACGATGTTGCTGATACTATGTCGTCAGCAGCCATCAATTGCATCGCGTTGAACATCAGCGTGTTGTTAAATTGAGTTTCAAAAGAAATATCGCGCTGTGAGGTCGATAGCTTGAATCTGGATTGCAATTCGGCGACTAAACCTGTGAGTAACTGGTCGGTGGTTTTGCCATGCAGTACGCCGTGTTTCCTGTTCTGACGCTCAAATAATGTGTAGGTAAGGGTATACTCACCAGGAACGCCACTGAATTTTCCATCAACGATCAAGGAGGCACCGGATACACCGAACAGGTCATCAGGAGAATCCTGACCCGGCTGCTTTCTGGTCAGGATATCAAGGGTGTCATCGGGCTGAAAAACGGTCAGGTCGGTTTGGTTGTGAAACTGTTGAATGACCGCGTCCATTGCGCCGAATCGCAGCCAGCGCATCTCTGCATCTAGGTGGCTGGTGTCAAATGGCAATACCAGCAGGGCATGGTGGGCAACTTCAAGATCATCAACCCTGTCGCCAGCGCCATTTTGCCATGACAATAAAGTAACAAGCACGGCAGCTATCGCCACGATAAACAGGATAGCCTTTGGCAGTCGCCATTGCATTGACGGTGTTTTTTCACTCACTTCTGGAGCGCTTTGCGCATCGTCTGGTGATGCTTCCAGTTCAACGGAAGGTGCTGGGCAATCAATCAACCAGACATAACCGCGGCGAGGGTATGTCCGAATAACCTGGTGGGGAGCAAATGCTTTCCTGATTTCGTTCACCGATTGAAACACTGCTTGATCTTCCACCACGCTATCAGACCAGATGGCACTGAGAAGCGCTTCCTTACTGACGACTTCGTTGGTATGACTGGCAAGGTATTGGGCCAACTGAAATGTTTTGGGGCGCAATGTTTTGGTTGTTTCACCAATTGTCACCTCGCCGGTATCAGGGCTGAAGTGTGTGTATAACGATGGCAATGTCAGGCTCCAGAAAAACTGTGTTGCCCGGGCTTTCCGAGCTCAGAGGTTGACGCAATAATAGCGGAACAGACGAGTGCAGTGCTACATCAGCGTTGATTTTCTGGCGACGAGCAGGGCGCTTTTTGTGTCGCAAGCGCCACAGATGAACGTGCACCAGCTCGTGAGCGACTTAGCTGACGATTGCTGACACTTTTTCTTGTTTGCTTCCGAGCCCCTCGCACACTGACTCCATTGCCAAAACTACAGCTGTTTGATTGGCTGTTGCTGCTGCCTTAAGAGCACCGAACACCACGAATATGGTTATGTCATCAAGGCGGGCACCGAGTAGTTTATGGCACCGATCGAGTAAGGCCGCAATCTCGGTAGCCCGCGGTTTAGGCTTCAATGCCTAGACCGTGATAACGCGCTGGTATCACACTTTAGAATGTCTGCTTACATTTCGCAATTGCGACCGGAATTAAGGTTACCTTATCATTCTGGCGGACGGTTACGCACCGGGTGTTCTCGGGTAAGGTATTTTGTGTTATGACGTCAAACTCGCCTTTGTCTGGGGCGTACAATGTATAGCGCATTGCGTCAGATGACCCTTGCTCGATAGCGGTGAACAAACTGCCTACCAACACACCGGCAAGCAGGCCGGAAATCATATCTTCGCTATCTCCATCAATTTCTTCAGCTAGCCCGGCACTGGCGCCTACTATGGCCCCTTCCGGAATATCTGATTTGAGTTTTACTGGCGCTGCTGCGATTACGCTTGCATGGTATTCCAGAATGGTCGTATCGAGCGAGTTTCTGTTGATATCTGACGATGTACAACCGGTAAAAAGAAACAATGCGGTGCCCGAAAGTAACGTGTTTTTTAGTGTATATAACATCAATTTTTCCTATTAGATTATGAAAGATTTAGCTGTGAAATTCGGCATTAGCCAAACAGCAGATAATCCAGATGGCGCAAAAGGCTCAGCAGCCATCCGGAATGGGCATGCGCTTCTTCCCTGAGCTTTTTCAAATCGTAGCGATCGAAGATGCGACCCTGCTGGATTACCATGTCGGGTTGACGCAGTGTGGTCAGAGAAGTAAGCGGATTGTCTTTTAGCACGATCATGTCGGCCTGATAGTCAGGAGCTAACTGACCAAGCTGATCGTGCAGAAAGAGAACGTTAGCGGCCTGTATGGTGGCTGCCTGAAGAATGCTAAAATTATCTATACCTGCTTCGGCCATCAACAATAATTCATCAACCGAAGCTGGACCTGGCAGCCCGGTCAGAGCACCGGCATCAGAGCCCAGCGCTAACTGAACACCTTGTTCGTGCATGAGTTTGGTGAGCTCGTGAAAGTAGGCATCGGTTTTCAGATTGTATTGCGCCAGTTCTGGCGATGCGTTTAACCAGCGTTTAAATGAGGTTTGCTCGTAAATAGTGCGGACAAAGGGGTTCATACCCTTAACGTCAACTTCAGATAAATAGGTCTGCTTTTCATTGCTCAGCCGGGTTAACTCACGGTTCACAGCCAAGGTGGGAACCAGCGTAATAGTGTATTCAGACAGAAATCGAGCAGCAGCAAGTGCTCCCTCGGAGTCGTGTGTTTGATGCAAAAAGCCATCGTATATCTCTTCGGTGTGCTCAAACGTTCGCAGTGAAGAATGTAGCTCCGGTGTACTGGCCATCAATGCATAAGAGGGGTGTCCTGCTACCGCCACGCCAAGCTTATTTGCTTCATCGAGTATGGCCTGGTAAACAGCGGCATTAAGCCCTTCATAAACCTTGATAAAATTATAGCCATCGCGGATAAAGTCTCGAACTGCTTTGCGCGCAATCATTGGGTCATCAACCATAAAATGAGACAACGGATCGCCTTGCGCAACGCTATTCATAATCGGAGAAGACGTTATGATGCGAGCGCCAAACCATTTTCCACTTTCGAGTTCTTTTTGCCATTTGAGGTGATAAGGAAACCCACCCATGTTTCTGACGGTAGTGACACCTGCAGCCAGTGCAGATTTTGCGTAACTCCGGTCCAATATGTGAACGTGCAAATCGATTAGCCCGGGCATAACAAATTGTCCCGAGCCGTCGATCACCTGAAGATCTTCCGGGTAAGCGGCATTATCACTGACAATATTCGAAATTATGCCGTCCTGAACAATGATGGCCTGATTGTGCCGTACCTTGTCATCACGCATCGTCAGTACATTAACGTGACGAAGTACAAAACTATTAGAATGAGGGCGGCTAAGTGACGTTGTACCACTTTCAAAGGCCTGAAAGCTCCACAGTGCCAGTGCGGTCACTGCCAAAAGACAGAAAAAAAGCGTTAGCTTGCCCAGCCAGTTTGGTCTGGCAAAGTGAAGATGTTGACGTTTCATCGTAATTGCTCAGGTTGTCTTTGCGATTACCAGGAGCGTAGCGAACCCGATTATTTCTGCGACCAGAATCATGATTCCGGACCTTTTAAGTATTGCGTGGGTGATGAGCCTGTGTGCTTTTTGAAGGCGGCGTTAAACGATGACTTGGAACTAAATCCCGCATCCAGTGCAATATCCAGTAATGTTCGGTGTTGTGCCCTCCGGGCATCCTGAATAACCTGATTTATGCGAAGTCCATTGATGTAGTCTGCAAAGCTCATTCTACCTCCCTGGTTAATAGCCCAAGAGATGTCCTTAACAGATAAACCTGTGTGGTTGGCAATATCCTGCAACGCCAATCGGGGGGTGCGAAATAGTTGGGCCTGCTTGATGGTGTCGTCAAGCTCAGAAAAAATGCTTTGCGCCTGATCATGGGAATCCGGAGCCGGAGCTTTTTCGTTTTGCTCAAATTCACTTAGGCCCGAGAACACCTCAGATTGTCTGACCAGGCCAACAATTAAACCGGTTAACAGCAGCAGCAGGATCACTTGGTCAGTAAAATACCATTGATTCCTTAACGAATAGGGTAGGTAGGGTTGCAAGTTAACTCTGACAACCTCGGTGACAATTAAAAAAGAAAGTACAAATAACAATCTAAAAAGCCAACTGAGTTCCAGTCGTTCAGGATCAGAGCGCCGTTCCTGAATAGCGCGCTTATACCGGACGAGCATGTGAAGTGAAACAGCGAGGTAGATAAGCTGGCTGAGTGCCCCCGCTGCCAGCACCCCGACGATGTAATGACTAAAGATCAACCCGATAAAGGCCGGGGAGAAATGCCAAATATCGGACACGCTCAAAGGACGATTTGGCTTGAGCAGGATCCGAATAAACAAATAGAGCGCCGGACCGCTTGTCAGCGATAGCACTGGGGTTACTAACATTACGTGTGAGGTGAGCTGTAACTCTTCGAGCAGGTTAAACAGCATCACCAGCGCATGGACAGAAAATGCCAAGACTACACCGGTATAACGTTTTTCGCCGTGTAGCATGGCAATGGCCAGCAAACAGGTAAATACAGACAGGATCTGAATAATGTTTACTGGGAGCAAGTGCACTTCTGTCAGGAACACGCTTTCTTATCCTTTTATATTGTTTCAAACAGTTTGAGGCGCTAATGCATCTGGGCAATAGCTATCTAACTGCCAGCCAGCACTACCGGTAGTCAGCGTCTGTTCGCCAGCATGGGCTAAGAAAACAAAGCGATGTTCGTCACCCAGTACACTAGTACCAGACGTTCCGTCCTGGTGTTGCACAGTATATGACATCGGCGCCCCCGCCTTTCCTATCAGACGAACCTCATATTGCCCGGGCGACGGACTCTTCATCATATAGTGCAAAGTAAAATCGCCTTGTCCTGACAGAGGTCCCGTCACAAACTGATTGTGTTCATCATAGGGGAATACCAGCGCATTGGACATATTACTGAAGTGCTCAGCCAGAATGGTTGCCGGGAGGCGGGTAGTGGCGGCCGGTTTTACAAACTGTGCAAATTCGCGCCGCGTTACTTCAAACTTACCTACCCAGAAGCCATCGAGACTGACCTGAGTCATTGGCGTCGTATCTTCAAATTCTGTTGGTCCTAATGTCACCTCTGCCGCCGGAACTAAGACCATAGGCGGTTCCAGTGGCTTACTGATAACTGCTGCGCTGATAAAGAAAAGCAGAAGGGTAGGGATATGTCGGGTTACTGCAAAATCTACATTCATGAGTCTGTTTTTATTCCGTTTATTTAACCAGGCTTTCGATAGCCGGGTGGCGGGAAGGTTCTCACAGAATGTGTAAACGAACTCTATAATTTTTATATATCAAGTAAAAAGAATGAGTTAGCTGTATTTTTATAGGATTCTATAAGGATTTTTATAGCGAAGATGCACACGGCTTTGGGGTGATTTTTCGCAACCCGCAGCATGGCAGCGATGTCGCGGTTCCCTCGCTACTGCCTGTGATAAGCGCAACTTTTTCCCTACCCATAACCCCTCACTCTAATTGTCTATATTGTCGACAATATAGGCGGAATTAAGCGTTATTATAGGATTAAATGTATCGAGTATGTTATTTTTGTCGACACTATTTGCTTATGTGAGGGAAAGGTTTGGATTTTTATGACATTGCCGGGACGGTAAACACAGCATTCATATTCGTTAGTTTATATGGTGTATTTTCGCAGTTGAGAACAATACGGAGAAGAAAAGCTAATAGTGACGATAGCGTCCGCCCTACGGAGCTTTTGTCTTTGAATCAACTTACAGTAAGTTTTTTGGCTTACTTATCTTTTTTCGTATACGGCTACTCAATAGCGCCGTTTAATCACTATATTGTCTGGCCCAGACTGATAGCGTCTGTGCTGGTGCTACAAATCATCATGGAAATCTTGTTAGATAGAAAGTCAGTAAAATCTGCAATAAGCTTTGCGGTTGCGACTATTAGCCTTATTCTCGCATTTGTCGGCCTTTTCTTTGGTGAAACTATCTCTGACGAGGGAAAATTGATATCGACCACCATCATACTCGTTGTTTCAGTTTTAATTGCTCAAGGCTACTTTCATCAAATCAGGCTTATCTATAAATCCGGTAACACTGGAGCGGTCGATCTTAAGATGAGCCAGTTCATATTTATGATGGATATATCCACGATTGTATTTGCTTTAAGTATGGGGTTAGCAGAAGGCTGGCCGCTGTTGATGTTAGCCGTTACTAGCGGTGTCACAAAGCTAATTATAATGTATCTGTTTCGATGGGTTGATAAGAGTCCGCTTGCTGCAAAGCGCAGGAGTACTGAGCTACCCCAAAGTGGCTAATATAAATTATTCCAGATACTTGAGAGGCAATGAAGCTAACTCAAAGTTTTGATTTAGCTGAGAACTAAAAGTCTGCTTCCGCTGTGTCCCTGCAGATGAGTAAAATCATAGCCACTGCTATTTTTTATTGTTACCTTTCTGTGAAGTGATATTTTTTGGGGCAACTAGATGATGCTACGTCGATTCTCTCGCCGAATTAAACAAGAAAACTGGCTAGCTGCATCGATCGATTTATTGATAGTCGTGGTCGGTATCTTAATCGCGTTGCAAGTCAATAATTGGAATGAGCGCCGTGCCAGTTTGATTGTATCGGATGCGGCAAAGTTAACCCTACGAGCTGAGTTAGAACAAGCAAAAGCCGAAATTAAACGAGGGCTTGCGTTTAATCGCCTTCGACTCGACAAGGGCGCACAGCTAGTCAAAGGGGACTTAGGGGAAGAAGACATTATTCATGATCCAACCCTTGTATTTTTTGCAACTGGGTATGCAGCCTTTGACTTACGACTGCCTGTTGCTGAGAGAGAGTTAACCTCTGAAGCCAAAATTCTTAAAGCGTCGAAATTGAAAGAAGGACTGCGTAACCTCTTTGCAAATTATGCTCATTGGCAGGAAATTGGAAGTGGTATGGACCTCTACTGGAGAAATAACGTGCTGCCTTTTTTTGCGGAGCAACGAATCATGGTCTCTTACTCAACCTTGGCATCTGGCGGCTCAATCGATCCTCAAATCGCGGTAAACCTCGCGGCTAATCAAACCTATCTGACCCACACTACTGTCTTAAATCACTACCTTGGGTATTTGGTGAGATTTCAGGAAAACGTGCTTAGTAATATAGATAAATCTCTAGAATTACTCCCCACTGACGATTCAAAGAATCTGCAGGGGCAGAGCGATTGAAATGCCCGCGATGTCTGAAAACCAGATCTTTTGCTAGGCTGGGTTCAATGATCGCTTGTGGCTGTGAATCCTGTTAATCTTATCTGATAGATCAAGCTAAGGCTTATTCACAAATGTTTGCTTCAGGCTTATTCAGGTGAGCGAAGAAATCGACTGGTACTGACTAATTGATTTTTCATCACGCCGTTTGCCAAGGGCATTTTCCTTATTGGTTCGCTCGTTGGCTTGCTTTACCAATTCTTGCAGAGCGTCTTCTAGCTTTTCAAGCTTATCCTGTAAGCTACTCAGCTCTTTCTTTTGTGAACTTGTGTGGGGCTTTTGGTCATTTAATGCATCGATCGCCGTTTCGGTATTTTTAATCTCTTCCTTCAATTCGTCCATTTTGTCTTGATCAATACCCAAACGATTCAGTAGTAAACGTTCAAATGCTTCTTCTAGAAAGCTTTTGGGGCGTTCAGTGCCGGCAAATGATTTCCGGTCGAATTCCTCATTTTGATTGCTAAGGGCAAATTCTTGCCTACTGCTTTGTGAGCCTGTTTCATTTGCCCCGGCTATTGCTGATTTTTGCGCAGTACGATCTCCTTTGGCATAGGTGTTCTGCCAACGCTCGTAATCTGCTTGAGACACTATCACTGTATAAACTCCTGCTGACTCAAGGTGAATCCCATGACTTGTTTGTTATAGAAGTTTAGGCAGGTTGTGTGCCAAAAATGAATGTTGATGGATTCAGGAGTCCGGCGTTTCACTCTTTGAACTTAGGCTGTTTAATAAGGTCGTCATGTTACCCAGCTGTCCTGATCTTGTGCTGTGGCAAGGTTGTTTTAATCTCCAATCTGTTCGTTCAAACTCTTCAGTAAATAGTTACCGAGCGCCTTAGCAGAAGGGGATTGTGCTCTTCGTGAAGGGGTCAGCAAACTCAACTGCGCTCGTCCCGAAATCCAATCCGGTAATACTCGGACCAACGCCCCAGAAGCGATCTCAGTTTTGCATGTATATGCAGGCAGGCTCACTATCCCAAGCCCTTCAACAGCGGCACTTTTCAAAGTACTCATGTCGTCGCTGCAAAGCTGCGGACTATAGGGAATAGTCGTTTTGAGGCCCTCTTTATTTTCAACAGTCCAATGTCCCGCAGTGGGTTGCCAACCAACCTTTAAGCTCTGCCTCTTAAACAAGTCGTAAGGCGACTTTGGGATGCTTGTTTTAGCTAAATAATTGGGGCTGGCGAAAAGATGCCAAGTCACTGTAGCAAGACTCCTTTGAATGATACTCGAGTCGGGTAAAGCTTCGGTGTGGCCTCTAATTGCCAAGTCTATCCCAGAGGCAACGAGATCTATGTTTTGGTTTGTAACCTGCTGGACAACCTCAACCTTTGGGTGATCTTGAAGGAATTTGATCAGCAAATCCTTAATCGCAAATTGAGCAACGCCCAAAGAGCAGCTAATGGCTACGCGACCGCTGAGGGATGTTTTGCGACTTTCTATTGCAGCTTCCGCCGCTTCCATTTCATCTAACAGGGCTCGGGCATGCTGGTAAAACATCTGGCCTGTTTCTGTAACGTTAAACTGGCGAGATGTACGTTGAATTAACTTTATATCAAGCCTTTCCTCGAGCTTTGATACATGGCGACTCAAGCGAGATTTGGGCATGTTTAAGGCTTTTGCTGCTGGGGTGAATCCTTGCTTTTCCACTACGTGGACGAAGTAGTAATAGTCATTTAAATCAATCATGTGTCGCTCAGCCTTCAAAACGATTTCTTATTAACGTTCTAAATATAGAACGGAAGTTTCAAAATATCTATCTACACAAGGTTATCGTTCTATCGCTAGAATCTATTCATCGATACATCACATCTGTTGGGTAGGTAAAAAATGAATACATCAATCAAAACATCAACTGATCATTCAGATAGCTTGGTCGCCGCTCCCAGAGTGACTCCGGTCAAGTCGGGGAATACATTGAAAATCGGAGAAGGCTTTGAAGCTTTGGCATTTCGTGCCAAAGATTTCTCAGGGGCGATGGATCCTTTGGTCATGGTTGATCATTACAGGATGACCAAACCCACTTTTGGCGCACACCCACATGCTGGATTGTCTGCGGTATCTGTCATTTTTGAAGACAGTGAAGGGCCATTTCACAATCGCGACTCACTTGGAAATGACTTCGACTTAATGCCAGGGGATCTCTATTGGCTCAAAGCGGGATCGGGTGTTGTCCATGATGAATCTCCCCGCGCAGGCCTCAAAAATTCATGGCTTGCAGGTGTTCGTCAACTTGCCTTCTGAGCTCAGAAAGAGTGCGCCTAAGTCACTTCATGTTAAAGCGCAAGACATGCCTCGTATTGAGTGCGAGGGATGTCGGGTTCGTGTGGTGTTGGGTCAAAGCCAATGGTGTCACTGGTCACCAGTCTCCGGCATTACCGATGACGATTCTCGATGGCCACATTGATTCAAACATGACGTTCTCCCATCGAGTCAACGACGGAGAAAATGTGTGGATTAACGTTGTCAGGGGAGAGCTCATGGTTCTGATTGGTGGCAGACGAGAACGACTCATCTCCGGTCAAGCGATAGCGGTATCTGATGTTTCATCAGCGCACAGCAATAACATTCATGTGGTTAACCCTAGCCCTGAAAGTGCCCATTTTACTTTGTTTGCAGGCGCGCCCATCAATGAAACCTATATCCAAAAAGGACCTTTCATCATGGAATCGGAAGCGGAAATTGCCCAAGTTGAGGCCGACTTCTCCGCCGGAAAACTTGGCGCACTGGCTTAATCCTTAATGAAATTTTTAATTGGGAGAGAAATATGAAAATTTTAGCGTTCGCAGCAACCAATAGTCGCAAGTCGATTAACAAAGCCCTTGTGACTTATGCAAAGACCTTACTGGCTTCCCACGAAGTGGAGACTTTGGACATCAGCGATTACCAGATGCCCATTTACAGTAGTGACTTGGAAGAGGTACACGGGATTCCAGATGCAGCCAATAGCTTTTTAAACAAGATTGCCGAAGCAGATGCCTTGTTGATTTCATTTGCTGAACATAATGGCAATTATACCGTCGCATTTAAAAACCTTTTCGATTGGGCGTCTCGCCTCAACAGTAAAGTTTACCAAGGTAAGCCCATCGTGATGTTATCGACATCCCCGGGGCCTGGTGGTGCAGGCAGTGTATTGTCTTTGGCTCGTGACTCTGCCCACTATTTTGATGGACATGTTGTTGGATCTTTGTCCATCCCCAGTTTTTACGACAACTTTGATTTGGAAAGTGGCGAACTTTCAAACCCAGAACTCGTGTTGAAGTTGCAGACAACACTTGCATCAATGGCAAGGGTTTAAAGTACGTTTGAAGCTAGAGGCCAGCATCATGATCCCGAAAAAACTAAGGTTTTATACGTTTTCATTTTTTATGTCGTTTTTGATGTCCGGTGTGATGTCGCTGACGCTACTGGCTTTGGAATCCACAACGCTGACTGAGGTACTGGGAAGTTGGCCTAAGGCATGGGCTGTAGCGATGCTGGTGGCCTTTCCAGTCAGTTTATTCGTCGTGCCACTTACCCATCGTTTGGTTTCAACCCTTGTCGCTGACAGTGAGTAAGTCTGCTGTGTCCCCACAGTCAGCCTAGCTCGCGACCAAAATGTAAAGAGGACAAATACCATGAATCATTTAGATGTGTTTAACAAAGCCTGGGGTTCAGCTCGGTTTACCAAAATTGAACTGGATCCTGTAAACATTAACGAGATCCTGACAGAACAGTATTCTTGTTCCCCCGAATTTAGCATGGCAAAAAGCCAGTTGTGGGACATGGAAGTGAGGAAAGCCTATAGGCCAGATCTGTACATACCGTCAGTTATTCAGCCAGGTTCTGCTGTCACTTGGGGGCAGCAGAAACAAGGAAGCATCGAAACCTTTATGAGAGTTTCAAAACAACGCCTATGGTTGGATCAAACTCAATACGGCACCGTGATAGAGAATGTCCACATCGATCATCGGGCTCAGGTGGTGACCTTTATAGGCGAAACACACGCCAGTTCAGAACAACACGGCAGTTTCAAAGCCCACGACGCTCAATCGATTTTCCATGTGCAACATGGCGTAATCGGCTCTGATTACAGCCCCCACAACACATGGAAAATAGTGCATCTTACCTCTGAGGTTGATGACAACTTAACTCACCGATTTCAATCGATGAACCATTTCAGAAGGCTACCTGAATACGTTGAAATTTATCTTAGCGACGTTATCGGACTGCAATTATCCAGACGCTTTTAGAGCACATCCGTGAGAGCGAAAGCCTGCACCGACATGCACCGTCATGGTGCTGAGAAGCACAATACTCCTAAGGGGAAACCTATGAGCTTAAAATACTTTCTAATGGCATTGTTTGCCTTAGTTCTGGCAAACCTAACCCATGCCAAATCGGTTGAGGACCTCAGTATTGGAGAGGTGTTTACTATTGAGTCGAAAGAAACAAAAGAAACCATCACCTACTACGTGTCACTGCCCGACGATTATCACGGCTCAAAAGCGCAATACCCCACGATTTTTGTACTGGACGGAGATTACAATCAGTCCCACTCTGTTGGCAGTCACGAAGTATTGGTGCGTACCGGCTACATGCCACCGGCAATTATCATTGGCATCGTCAGCGAAGATCGTACCTACCATTTCACGCCAACTACCAGCGAGCAGTACCCTTCGGCTGGAGGTGCAGAAAAATTCACGCGCTTTATCAGCAATGAACTCATTCCGAGGTTGAAGGAACAGTATCGAATGAATGGACACCAGACAATTGTCGGTCACTCCTTTGGTGGGCTGTTCGCGACCCATAGCCTAATCCATCATCCAGATTTGTTCGACAGCTACATCATTATTGCCCCGGCGTTATGGTGGGACGGTGAGCTAATGCTAAACCAAGTGAAAGGGGCTACTCCTGAAACATTTGCCCAAAAGCGAATCTTCTTCGGCATTGGCATGGACGACGGATACGGTATGAAACAAGAGATGGGAAGATTTATCGAGGCCATTTCAAAAGTATCTGACCAGAGTATTGAGCAACGCCATTTTGAAAATGAAGGGCATATGTCTGCGCCATTGCTTAGTACTTATTTCGGTTTCAAACACATTTTTGCCGACATGCTCCTTTCCGACGAGGTAAAGCAGAACTTTACCTCTGCTGCCTTTTTGCAACACGAAGCATGGATAAAAAATATCTATGGCAAAGAGGCAAAGCAATCTGCAGAAACCTACGTTTTCCTAGCCCATGACTTGATGGAGCAGGAGCGCTTTAGTGATGCTGCGGTGGTGTTTGAGCGCAATGCAGATGCTTACTCTGATTTTGCCAATAGTTGGTATTGGTTAGGGCAAGCTTACGAGCAGGCTGGCCGACTTAGCGAAGCTTTAGCGGCCTATGAAAAGGCGGTACAACGGGCAACAGGCGGTGGTGGCACCATTGAGATTTATCGGCAGAGTGTTGCAAGAGTGAGTGGCCGATGACCCCCCAAAGCCTCATCTATTGATGAGGCTTTGTTGTTTTTGGGAGTTCAGTCTGGCTCATTAGCAGATTTTCTGAACCACAATTTGGCAGTCAGGACGCCGACCAATCTAAACATCAGCATTTCTTGGCTTAGGTATCCGTCTACTCACTATCGTAAGTTTCTAGACCTGTACTAAAGAATTTCTGGCCAACAAGAGGCAAAAATGCCGGCGGTGACACCAGCATAAATGAGCGCATCAAGCAGGTAACGCAAACAATTGGACCAGGGCTGACCCATCCAAATGCTGTAGGGAATTTGCGCCCAGCCGTAAGTTAAAAACGAGGCGACCAAGACATGCCGAAATACGGTCATATAGTCGGCTGCGCTGGTCAAAGACAAAGTGGCCAAATACCCAATCAGCAGCGAGCCAACTAAGAAAAAGGCGATTTGCTGGCCCAACAATTTGCCCATCGGAGGCATGCCATTGGGCAGGATATTAATCATTGCCACCGGGCCGTCGCGAAACTTCTTCTGCATTGATTCTTCGCCCATCGCTTTCATATCAATACAATGGGGCAGCGAATACATTGCTGGCTTAGCTGAGGATGCTCTGAGTGCTGCGGCAACCTCATCCTCATTGGCTAGCGACTGATAGTCGCTGTTGTGGTATTTGAGCAACATATGAATCAGGGCACTTGCCACCCAACTTAAAAATCCCGCCAGCAATATTGCCAGCCATAAATCAAACAATGAGACGGACATTGGCATTCCTTTTTCGACTTTTTATGCAGTTTAACAGTAGAAGACAAATCTGATCTTGGCAATCAGACCAATCATCATGGTCAAACAGCAACATGCTCAACCCAACTCTTATGTCCGTTTGTATTACAATTTAACAAGAGTTCTTTATACTCAAATAAAACTTGGAAACCTGTAAGAGTTCGGAATGTGCGAGTTGTTGGGCATGTCGGCCAATGTGCCGACAGACATTTGTTTTAGTTTTGCTGGATTGCTAGAGCGTGGTGGACGCACCGGGCCGCATCGAGATGGTTGGGGAATTGCCTTTTATGAGGGCAAAGGCTGTCGTAGTTTTAAAGATGCGTTACCAAGCTGTGAATCGGAAATTGCCGGATTGGTGCGCAGCTATCCGATGAAATCCAAAGCGGTCATTAGCCACATTCGTCAAGCAAATCGGGGCGGTGTAAAACTGGTTAACACCCATCCTTTTATTCGTCCTTTGTGGGGGCGGCATTGGAGTTATGCCCACAATGGTCAACTGAGTCATTATAAAAATACCCTTAAAGTGAAACATCAAATACCGGTTGGGAACACCGACAGCGAATTGGCTTTTTGTTGGTTATTGGAACGACTGGTTGAACGATTTCCAGACAAACCAAAAAATATGGCCAGCGCTTTTCGATATGTAGCGCAGCAAGCGGACTCGTTGCGACGTTTAGGCGTGTTCAACATGTTGCTGACCGATGGTGTTTACGTTCTTGCCTATTGCTCTAACAATCTGACTTGGATTACTCGGCGTGCGCCTTTTGGCAAAGCCACATTGATTGACTCTGACTGGATTATTGACTTTCAACAAGAAACCACACCTACCGATGTAGTCACAGTGGTAGCAACACGTCCATTGACCCAAGATGAACGGTGGCAAACTATGGTGCCCGGAGAGTATGTGCTGTTCAAAGATGGGGAAGTGATTAGTAATAAACGACCTAAATCAAGTGAGTGAAATTCACACAATTTGATTGACCGGATTCAGGGGCTGGTGTAAACCAAAGGAGTGATAACCAGCGGAGCATCAGATTGTCAGCTATCGAATTCGTCGTACCTCACATTATTGATATTGAAGCCAGTGGCTTTGGTGCCAACAGCTATCCCATTGAGGTGGGCATCGTTACCTCGGCTGGAAATAAATTTTGCAGATTAATCAAACCCTTACCTGATTGGCAGCATTGGTCAGAAGAAGCCGAGCAGTTGCACGGTATCAGTCAGGATGTGTTGATCCAATTTGGCTTGGACGCTCGGCTGGTGTGTGAACAGTTGAATCAATTTTGTGCTGGCATGACGCTGTATTCAGATGGTTGGGTTGTGGATTACCCGTGGCTTATCAAGCTCTACAGTGCAGTGGGAATGCGCATGTCTTTTAGAATCAGCCCATTGGAAATGATCCTGTCACAACAGCAAATGCAGTTGTGGCAAAGTGAGGCCGACAAACAATTGCAAGGAGAGGATACCATTCGTCATCGAGCCAGTAACGACGCTTGGCGAATTCAGCAGGTGTTTATCAACACCTGCCAAGTGCCAGTCTATCAAGCTTTTGTTTGAGTTGCTGCGGCCGTTTTTTCAACCTTACGCCACACTCGAAGCAGATTGATCCCCATGATTTTTGCGATATCACTCTCGCTGTAACCTTTGTCCAACAATGCTTGGATAAGATTTGGGAACATCGATACGTCTTTCAATCCTTCCGGCAATGAATCGCCAACGCCGTCAAAATCAGAGCCTAAACCAACGTGTTCAATGCCGACTAACTTAACTACGTGGTCGATATGCTCCACCACCGTATTCACATCAGCATAAGGGAAGGGATCTTGCTTACGATACTGACTTTCAAACTGCTCAGCTTGTTCACTGTCTTTACCAAATTTCTCTTCTACGACTTTTCTCTTTTCGCCCATTTTGGTGCGCCAGGCACGAGAAGTTTGGTCAACGAAAGTCGAACCAAAGTTGATCATCACGACCCCCCCGTTTTTGGCCAACGCTTTGATCATGTCGTCGTCCATGTTGCGCTCAAATCCAGGCGTAAACTTGCGTAAGCTTGAGTGGGAGGCGATAACCGGTGCGCGAGTTAATTCAATCACTTGGTAAAAGGCATCATCGGATACATGAGAAATATCGATCATGATCCCAAGATTATTCATCTCCGCTACTAATTCTTTGCCAAAAGGACTCAAGCCTTTCCACTTGCGTCGCAAGTCATAGGACGAGTCAGAGATGTGGTTGCTCATGGAATGCGCCAGCGTAATGTAGCGGATCCCGCGTTGATAAAAATGGCGAAGGTTGTCCAGACTACCTTGGATAGGTGAACCATTTTCCATCCCCATAGGCAGAGAAATCAGCCCCTGTTTAAAATGTTGCTCCACATCAGCCACTGACTTGGCAATGGCGAACTTATCGGGGGCGCGGCCCACAATGGCTTCAACATAGTCAATTAACTTGTTAGCCAGATCCGTTGATTTCGCTGAATTGTCCAAAGAAGCGGGAATGTAAATCGACATGAAAGGGGCATTCAAGCCGCCAGCGATCGCACGGGGATAATCGAAATCTCCACCTTGTGTTGCCTGTGTTACATCTACCCACTGCTCTTCCAAGCGATAAGGTACATCAATGTGACCATCTACCATGATGTACTTTTTAGCGATGGATTGAGCTTGCTCGGAAGCGTTAAAAACCGGTTTTGCGGTGACGCTTGCGCTGAGCGCGGCGGCGATAAAACATGCCAATAGACGAACTTTCATAGACAGAACTTCCTCGTGAAAACGCGAATAAGAATGAATGGAGCGACTATGTTACCGTAAAATTTGCTCGGGGAGAGGAAAAATTCAAGGCAGCGCACCCATTGGGTGCGGCAACCTTGAAGGAGACACACTCAGGACACTTTTTGTAAGTGATAAATCAGATTGCTTTGGGGGGTTAGTCGCGGCAGTTGTACGCCCAAAGACATTAATGCTTCTCCACTGAACACTTGTCCGTCGATGCTCGGGAGGTTAGTGGCAAAACCAAAAATCGAGGATTTAGGCCAATGCTCCGCGCCTTTTGCTGGCCACACAACAGATAAACTGTACAGAGCTAGAGGTTCTAAACCTTCGAATCGAAACTGATCTGGGAGACTCGCAGTATGGCTTCGCAATAAAGTATAAGAGAATAAGGCTTCATCCTGCTCAGCCGACACGATCCCCAAGCCATGGGCGTAATCGGGTAGTGACAAGCGGTACAAATCGCCAGAATGGATCAAGGCGCGATGAGCTTTGTACAAATCTACCATGGCTTTGAGTTCGACCTTTTCTTCGTCGTTGAGCTCGCGCAGGTCCATCTCCATGCCCATGTGACCAAACAGCGTCACGGAAGCGCGCAATGCCATACTCAAATGGCGATGGGTGATGTGACAATCTCTTGGGCCGACATGACTGCCCATTAGTTCTGATGGAAAGAAATAGGAAAAGCCTTTTTGAATTTTTAACCGTTCCAGAGCATCATTCGAATCAGAGGTCCAAACCCGGTCTGTGCGCTCCAATACGCCGTAATCCGCTCGACCGCCCCCGGATGAACAGCTCTCGATTTCTACCTCAGGATGGGCTGCTCGCAGTTTGTCTAGCAATGCATACAAGGCCCGAGTTTGACGATGGATGGCCGGTTTGCCGTATTGATCTCCGGGCTGGTTGATGTCGCGATTCATATCCCATTTAATATACTTTATGTTGTATTCAGTGAGTAAGCTATCCAGCCGCTCGTACAGGTAATCAAACACTTCTTGGCGGGTCAGATCCAACACTAATTGATTGCGAAATCCAACATCTTTGTTGGGCGGAGTGGCAAGAACCCAATCCGGATGGGCGCGGAACAAGTCGCTGTCTGGGTTGACCATTTCTGGTTCAAACCACAAGCCAAATTCCATCCCCAAGTGATTCACATGGTCAATTAGTGGCGTCAGACCGTCAGGGTAAACACTTTTATCTACGTACCAATCACCTAAACCGGCTTTGTCATTGTTGCGTCCGACGAACCAACCATCGTCCAACACGAAACGTTCAACGCCCAACTCAGCGGCTCGGTTTGCCAAGTCTTTGAGGGTGGACAGGTCGTGATCGAAGTAGATGCCTTCCCAGGTGTTGTAATGTACTTTGCGAGGTGATTGCACCGCGCTGTATCGCAGAAGATGATTGCGTACAAAACGATGAAACTGGCGAGACAGCCCCGACAATCCTCGAGCACTGTAAGCCGCATAAAGTTTCGGTGAGGCGTAGCGCTGACCCGATTGCAGTGTTATCTCACCCGGCAATAACAGCTCCCCCATCTGCACAAAGCCTCTGCCGTCGGCCATTTTTTCACTGACGATGCGATGATTGCCGCTCCATCCCAAATGGAACCCCATCGCTTCGCCTTGCTGCTGATCGCAGGTTTTGCTGTGCACAATTAGTCCGGGAAAGGCATCATGGGAGGTTCGTCCACGGCGGTTTTCTCGTAAGTAGGTACCAAAAAACTGCTCGGTGCGCTGTTCATGAAACTCACCCGCCCAATGGCCTTCAAAACCCAAAATCTGTGTCATGTGAGCTGGGGTTGGCACTGTTGCGGCCGCACACCATTGCAATTCAATAGGCTGCTCACCCTGATTTTCAAGCTCGGTGGTTAAGGTCACGACATTGCTGTCTGCGTCCAAGTTTAAGTGGTGTATTACCGCCAGTTTTCTGGAAGCGTCAACGCTATGGATGAGCAAAACATTTGCTTGCGGTTGCTCACATCCAACGACCTGCATTTGTGCCGACCACTGATCTGAGTCGCCAAACAGTTGTAATCCCGGGTAACCGGTAAATCCTTCACCCAATGTGGGCGTCAATGAGCGTTTTACTTCCTGTGTGGGCGAGGCTGGCACTTCTTGTCTGGTACGCAACCTTGTCAACATGTCACCGGTAGTATGTTCACTCAGACGCGCACCCCAGTAAATGAGTTGTGGTGCACCTCGATTCAGAGCAATCACGAGGGTGGTGTCTCGACTGTTTAAAAACACATAGTTGGCAAGTGTGCTGGTCATGTTATTTGTTGGTGTCCTGTTTGAGCCAATTTGTTACAATTTAAAAATACTATAAGAATATTTATATTACAAATAATTAATCTATCATTTTCAGCTAAGAATAATGAACTTGTTTAGACCCATAGCGGCCGCCTTAATTTCAACTTAAGTTATTGAAATAAAATAATAAATTGTATTTTACAATGCTTGTTTAAACGCGTTTTTAAGAGCTGGCTAATTGTGGATTTTAGCAAGGTTTAAGCAGCTTACCTAGCCTATCCAAGTGTTAATAGCATGTTGACATGGTGTATTAATAGTATTTAACATACTATAAAGTGGCGTTGTGTCGTTCTGCCATATAAAAGTCATAGTGGAAAAGTTTTGGACAACCAATCCACTATTAACAACAAAAAACACATTTAACCTACAGGACAACGGGAGACTTCTCATGAAAAGAAGTTATCTAACTGCGGCCATTAAGACCGCGTTATTAGTACCGACTGCCGCTGCACTGGTATCCATGCCAGTTGTTGCACAACAAGCGCCATCGGATGACGTAGAAGTCATCGAAGTACGTGGTTTGATCAGCAGTTTAAAACGCTCATTCTCAGATAAAAAAGAAGCCTTAGTGGTTTCCGACGGGATTGCCGCGGAAGATTTAGGTAAGTTTCCAGATACCAACGTAGCTGAATCTTTGCAACGTATCACTGGTGTTTCCATTGATCGTAATGGTGGTGAAGGCCAGTTGATTTCGGTTCGCGGATTTGGGCCACAATTTAACTTGGTTACGGTTAATGGTCGTCAAATCGCGTCTGAACGCCCTGGCCGTGAATTTAGTTTTGACACCCTTGCGGCAGAATTGATTGCTGGCGCTGATATCTACAAGTCTTCTATTGCCTCTAATCAAACTGGCGGTATTGGCTCTGTTATCAACTTGAAAACTGCCAAGCCGTTTGAGCTTGACGGGTTTAAAGCAATTGGCTCAGCAAAAGCCACTTACGATAGCTTGTCAGAAGAATACACGCCAAACGTCTCAGGCTTAGTTTCCAATACCTTCATGGATGGTAAGTTGGGTGTTCTTGCTTCATTGTCAGTGCAAAAACGTGACGCGCAAATCAACCAGGCAGACACTCGCGGATACTACCGAGTAGATCGCATCGCCACCAACGATTTTGATGCCAATGCGGGTACCGGAAAAGAGGCTTTTAACGTTTGGGTGCCTCGTAACCTGGATTTGACTTCTAACGTTGAGAATCGTACCCGCACTAGCGGAACTTTGGTTTTCCAATATGCCCCATCTGACGATCTGACCTTGTCATTCGATGGCATGTACTCAAAATTTGAAGTGGAATCTCAGTTAAGCAACTTCGCCAACTGGTTTACCCCTGGCAACTTCCGTGATTTCCAAGTCGATTCAGAAACTGAAACAGTTGTCTATTGGTCTCACAACTCGGCGATTGACCCCAATGGTGGTGGTTCTGGTGCCACTGATTTCGTACAACAAGGCTTGGATCGCAACGTGACTATCAAAGGTTTCGGGTTCAATGCTGAGTGGGAAATTCGCGAAAACTTCAGTGCCAATATCGATTTGTCTACCTCAAAAGCGGAAGATTTGAGCGGTGACCAAAGCCGCGTGTTTACCGTTATGGGTTACCCCAACGGTTACACCTACGACTTTACTCAAGGCGGTGACTTGCCTGGTTTGTCTCACGATGGCGTAAACGGTCCGTTTACTCAGGCAGATGCAAGCAAATTGCGTTCGCATTATGTTGAGCGTGGTGGTGACGAGCGTGAAGATGAAATCACCGAAATGCGCGCCGATTTCACCTATCTACCTGACAACGCGAACTTTTCACGTTTGAAGTTTGGCTTGTACTCTCAAGATCGCACCAAGACCGCTAAGGTATTCCAATCTCCCAGCTTGCCGAACTGTTTCTACTGTGGTTACGGTTCTGATGTGCCTGATGATTTGGCCTATTTAGTAACGCCCAATGGCTGGTTTGAGGGTATCCCAAGTTCATTCTTTGGTTACAACGTGGACGCCTATTTGGCGTACTTGGAAAGTGATGAAGCCATTACAGCTCAAACTCTAGCTACCGGTGGTGACGCAGCAGCAGCAGCTGAAAACATCGCGGCTTTTGCGGCACTCAACGGCTACACCCCAGTTGAGTTAGGTACCAGCTTTGTAATCGAAGAGGAAATCGTAGCCGCGTATGCCGACTTCGTATTCGAAGGCGAATTGGGTGATATTCCTTGGACAGTCAACTTTGGTATTCGCTACAGTGAGACCACCTCGACTGCATCGGGTCGTCAAGCGACCCTGATTGACATTCGTCAAAACCCTAACGACGGCACCATCTTGGATCAGTTCTATGTAGAAGATGCCAATGGTCAGCGTGTTTCTCAGCCTATTTCAATTTCCAACAAGTACACTAATTTGTTGCCTAGCTTGAACGCGAAATTTGAAATTGAAGAAAACATGTTGTTGCGTTTCGCTTACTCAGAAACAATCACCCGTCCCACAATGGAAAGCATGAGACCGGTTACTAACATAGGTACCACACGTCCAGATATCTTGCTGGCAAGCGGCGGTAACCCTAATCTTGAGCCGTTCTTGTCCACTAACTGGGATTTGTCTTACGAATGGTACTATGCGGATGCCAGTGCGGTGTCTATCGGTGTATTCAGTAAGGAGGTGGATGGCTTCATCACCAACGTGAATGCGCCAGAAGACTTCTCACTGCAAAGCGGTGTCTATACCTTCGACGTCACCCGTCCACGTAATGGTGAAACGGCTACAGTAGACGGTTTGGAAATGGCTTGGACCCACACTTGGGAAAACGGCTTCGGTTTCCAAATTAACGCCACCATCGTAAACAGTGATGCAGAAGTTGATACCTCTGATAGTTCACAAACCTTTGCATTAGAGGGCTTGGGCGATTCACAAAACATTGTGGGCTTCTACGAGAAAGATGGCTTCCAAGCAAGGGTTGCGTTTAACAATCGTGAGAGCTTCTTGCAAAGTTTGAACAACCCTGACACGGGCGAACCTGAGTTTGTTGACACCTACGGGCAGTGGGATGTCAGTGCCAGCTACGATATCAATGAGAACTTCACTGTTATCTTCGAAGGCGTTAACATCACTGACGAGTATACGGACAAATTTGGTCGTATCCCCAGTCACTTTACTGAGCAAGTGAGATCTGGCCGCCGTTTCTCAATTGGTGTGCGCGGTTCTTTCTAAGTTATTGAGTGGATAAAACACGTAAAAGGGGGCAACCCCCTTTTCAACGAGTGCACAAAGCGCTTGAATGGAGGTTTTTTTGTCAGGTGCAACCAAGCATATTTTAGTGGTTGGTGGTGGAACCGCGGGCTGGTTGACGGCCGCCATGTTGGCCAAACAGCACGGTTCTGGCATCAAAATTAGTTTGGTCGAATCTTCCAATATTCCTACAGTCGGTGTGGGCGAGGGTACTTGGCCTTCAATGCGCACCACTTTACAACGCATCGGATTATCCGAATCAGAATTTATTAAATCCTGTGCTGCATCCTTCAAACAAGGCAGTCGCTTTGTTAATTGGGTTGCAGACAGTCATGATGAGTATTATCACCCTTTTACTCAACCCGCTGGCTATGGAAAACTCGATATGCCAGCCTATTGGCAACGTCACCTTGATGGTCAGCTTAATTTTTGCGATGCAGTCACCTATCAAGCCAAGCTCTGTCGAGCCGGGCTCGCGCCAAAGTCCATTACCCACAAAGAATACGAAACTGTTGCGAATTATGGCTACCATCTCGATGCAGGCAAATTTGCTGAACTGCTGAAAAATCACAGTGTGAATAAACTCGGGGTACAACATCTCATCGCCGATGTTGGTGACGTTGAGCTGGATGAAGATGGATTCATTGCTGCGGTATTAACCGAGCAAGGGCAGCGTATAGAGGCGGACTTTTTCGTCGATTGCAGTGGCTTCCGGTCTTTATTGCTGGGCCAAACCCTTGGTGTTCCTTTCGTTTCACAACAATCTGTATTGTTCGCTGACACCGCATTAGCTGCACAAGTGCCTTATCTAAAAGATGACGAGCCTATTGCCTGTCAAACCATTTCCACTGCTCAAACAGCCGGTTGGATATGGGATATTGGCTTGCAGAATCGCCGTGGCGTGGGGTATGTCTATTCCAGTGAGTTTTGTTCAGAAGAACAGGCTCAGCAAACCCTCAGGCAATACATCGCTCGTTCAGACATTGAGTATCCCATCCGAAAAATTTCATTTGAATCAGGCCATCGCGCCCACTTTTGGGATAAAAACTGTGTGGCGATTGGTTTGTCGGCGGGCTTTCTAGAGCCGCTAGAAGCATCTGCATTAATGCTAGTGGAGACGTCAGCCACCTTTATCACCGATCAATTACCCTTAACTCGACAACATATGTTACCTCTTGCCCGTCGGTTTAATGAGGTATTCTTAGCGAAATGGCGAGGTGTGATCGACTTTTTAAAGCTGCATTATGTGCTCAGTCAGCGACCAGAGCCGTTTTGGCAGGGCAATAAGGCACCACAGAGTATCCCTGACTCGTTGCAAGAACACTTGCAATTGTGGCAATTTGGTTCGCCTAACGAATACGATTTTTTACAAGACTATGAAGCATTTAGTGCGGCAAGTTATCAATATGTACTCTACGGAGCGGGCTATCGAAGTGATTATTCGTTAGCGGCACATGGAATCAACCAGGACACTCGAGCCTTAAAACAATTTGAGCTCAACCAACGTCAGTTTGAGCAAATGGCTTATCGGCTGCCCCGACATCGAGACCTGATTAACCAAGTTATTTCACATGGGTTTGCAAAGCTTTAGTGCGCAAACAAAAACGAGAAAAATTCATGAAAAACCCTGTATTGTTAGACCCAACCAAACACCAACACCTCAAGATTACCGATCAGGCCGACTTTTCTGTCACCGCTAACGAGCAGTTTGTTCCATTAACCGTTGAAGAATTTGCCCAAGCTGCGAGCAGTTTTCCCGTCATGCTGCTCAAAGACGGTCAAAGTGGTCAGTTTCGCAGCGTGGCATTTTTAGGGTTGGAAGCGAATCAAAACCTGTATTGGCAAGCTGATACGGGCGTTTGGGAAGGGGTCTACGTGCCGCAGCGGATAGTAAGAGAACCTTTTTCATTGGGCCCGGCTCCGGGCGATGAAAAGACACTGACGCTTTATATTGATGAAAACAGCAAAAAAGTCAGTGAAAAAGAAGGTTTGGCGTTGTTTGATAACGACGAGCCGACTGCCTTTTTGCAGGGTGTACAGAACAAACTCAGTGAATATTTTAACAATGAAATGGTCACTAAAGATTTTGTCCAGCAATTGCTCGCCCATGAACTATTGAGAGAGATGGAATTGCTGATCCGTTTTGCAACCGATCGCACCAAGCGAGTCAAAGGACTGTACACTATCGATGAAGAGAAGTTACGTGCTCTTGATGAACAGACAGTGTTGCAATTCCACAAACAAAACTACTTTATGCCCATCCACTCGATGCTCAGTTCAATCACCCAGTTTAATCGTATGCTGAGACTGAACAACGGTAATAGTCAGTATGAGGCTGTTAGCAATTTACAAATGCGCGCCGTCGAGGAGATTCAGTGATGACCGATTACTACATTCAACTTATGGTTTTTGTTGGCGTAACGGCGCTGATCGCCTTTTTGACGTATTTGCACTGCAAAGGTAAAGGCCACAGTAAAGCCAATCAAAACAAAGAGTACTTCTTGGCTGGCGGTGGCTTAGCTTGGTACTTCGTAGCCGGTTCCATCACCTTGACCAATTTGAGTACTGATCAATTGGTGGGGATGAACGGCAATCAGATGGCGCTACTCTCGTTGTGGGAGTTTTCAGCCGTAATAGGCCTAATCATACTAGCCAAAGTATTTTTGCCGGTGTATTACAAGTACAACTGTACTACCACCACCGAGTTATTGGAAAAACGGTACCAAGATAAGAATATACGTGCGGTGATCAGTGTGATGTTCTTCTTGGGCAGCGCATTGATCTTTTGTCCGGCGGTAATTTATTCCGGTGCCTTATTCATGCAAACCATGTTTAAAGTCGATGTTCCACTAATGTACATCGCCACTGCATTCGCCGCTATCGGTGCCATGTACGCTATCTTTGGTGGATTGCGCGCCGTTGCCGTTTCCGACACCTATTCGGGTGTTTTGCTGTTGGGCATGGCGATCCTTGTGGTGTTTTTAGCATTAGCCGCCATTGATTATGACTTTTCTGGGATCCCTGCAGATCGACTCACTTTAATTGGTGACAGCAACTCCCCCGTACCTTGGCATACCTTGCTCACGGGCATGATTTTTATCCAAATGTTCTATTGGGGTACCAATCAGGTGATCACTCAAAGGGCCATGGCGGCACCGAGTCTCAAAGAAGCACAAAAAGGCGTGTTTGCGGCAGCGGGAATTCGATTATTGATCGTTCCTGCCATCATAGTAGTCCCGGGCATCATCTCTTACAAACTCTATGGAGATATAGGGGATGCGGCCTATGGCCAGATTGTTGGCGATCTACTGCCAGCTTGGTTGTCTGGGATTTTTGCTGCAGCCATGGCAGCGGCGGTGCTGACAACCTATAACAGTAATCTGAACTCCGCCACTGCGCTTTACGTATGTGACATCCATGAAGCCTATATTAATAAAACGCCTAACGTAGCCCGTTTGAGCGGATGGGTAACTGCCGCATTGACCTTATTATCTTTGGCACTGGTACCGGTGTATGCCCAAGCCGACAGTATTATCAATTTATTGCAACAATTGTATGGTCTTCTGAGTATGCCCATCTTGTCGATTTTCATTGTTGGATTGGTGTTTAAGAACGTTCATGCCAACGCGGGCATAACCGCCGTGGTGTTTGGTGTGTTGCTATACGGGGCGCTGTCTTTTGAGTTTTCGCCTATTCATGCGCCTTTTGGATTGCACTACATACATCTGATGTTTTTCACCCTGATCAGCTGCGTCACTGTGGCCCTATTGGTGAATAGAATCGTATTTAAACAGTCTGCATCTTTGTCATGGGCAAATGCTGCCGTGTTGGATAACCCAGCGGCTGCGCCTGGTAAATAGGGAACCATCGCGTTTATGAGTAATTTACGAACCAGCAACATCGCTAAATTGTCGAAAAAGACCTTTGATGTTCTGATTGTCGGTGGCGGCATCAACGGCGCGGTATCGGCCGCTGCTTTGGCCGCCAAGGGCGTGAAAGTTGCTTTAATCGATAAAGGCGATTTTGCCGGTTTTACCAGCTCAAACTCCTCCAATTTGGCTTGGGGGGGAATCAAATACTTAGAAAGTCACGAATATCGTTTGGTTAACAAATTGTGCAAAAGTCGCAACCACTTGATGCGCAGCTATCCCTCGACGGTAAAGGAAATTCGATTCTTCACGAGTATTCAAAAGGGGTTTCGTTTCCCACCTTTTTTCGTATTCCTAGGTACCGTTTTATACTGGATTATGGGGCGCTTTTTCACACGGATGCCCCGTTATTTGACTCCGGGTAAAATTAAACAATTGGAGCAGGTGGTCAACACCGAAAAGGTGGTAGGAGGGTTTGAATATTCGGACAGCTATTTGCACGACAATGACGCCCGATTTGTGTTTAACTTCATTCGTTCGGGAATGAGTTACGGCTGTATAGCGGCCAATTACGTGGCGTTGAATCATGCTAACCGGGAGGATGGCGTTTGGGTTAGCGAAGTTCAAGATCAGATTTCCGGAGAAACCTTTACGGTGCGTTCCAAAGCCTTTATCAACGCAGCCGGTCCATTTGTGGACAATATCAATGCGGTAAATATGCAGAAAACCCAGCACCATCATGTGTTTTCAAAAGGTATTCACTTAATTGTCGACCGCTTGACCGACAGCAATAAGGTTCTAACCTTTTTTGCCACCGACGGGAGACTTTTCTTTGTCATCCCTATGGGGCCGAAAACGTGCATTGGAACCACTGATACGCAGGTGCAAAAACCGCAAACCCAGGTCACCCCTGAAGATCGAAAATTCATTTTGGATAACGTTAATCTGTTGCTGGATTTGAAGAAACCTTTGACTGAAGATGACATTATTGCCGAACGATGTGGTGTGCGGCCTTTGGCCATTAAAGGCAATGGCGGTAAAGCAGATTGGGTTCAGTTGTCTCGAAAGCATGCCATCGATAAAGATCTCGAAAATGGCTATATGTCGATTTTTGGTGGCAAGCTCACCGATTGCATTAATGTGGGCGACGAAGTGGCCAGTATAGTAGAAGCATTTGGGATTAAACTGCCCTATAAAAGTCAGAAGTGGTATGGCGAACCCGATGACTCAGTGAAGCGGGAGTTTTACCATCGAGCCACATTAATGGGGCTGGATGAATTGACTCCCACCAGTTCATCAGAGCCACTGACACAGCGTTTTTGGCGGCGCTATGGACGCAATGCCATCAACATGTTGGAACAAATACGTGAAAACCCCAAAATGGGCGAATTGCTGATCCAAAACTCTGAGTACTTGCGAGTGGAAATTGAGCATGCAGCCAATCGTGAAATGGTCACCAAACTGGAGGACTTTTTACGGCGTCGCTCAAAGATTTCTTTGGTAGTACGCCAGCAAGATATTCTCAATGATCCTGGCTTAAAAGAAGCCTGCAGAATTTTATTTGGTGATGAAGCGGATGCCAAACTGCAGGAATACGTTGATTCCCTAGGCGATCATAACGTAGAACAGGATATTGTCGTTCATGCTTAGCCAACTTGTGTTGCACCAAGAAAATACCATGAAAAATTCAGAATCATCGTTTTACCACCGGTAATTAGTACTTTTTTACTATTGTCGTGATAAATATCCCCTTTGGGTGGTGACTTCGCGCCTCAAATCAATGATACTTGCACACTTTCTCGCCGGGCGTGCCCCACAGCTCGCTGGCCTTTATCGAAGTTCGACGACAGAACCGGATTAGGCGAGAGTATTTCCGCTCCGAATTGGATTTTTCACGGGGCATTATCAACAAGAGATTAGAAGTAATGACAGTTAACTATATTCCATTGGACAAAGACAAACACAGTGCACTGAAAGTCAAAACTCAACATGGCTTCAGCTTCGCTAAACAAACTCACTTGGCATCAGTAAGCTTGCGTGAGTTCGCTCAAATCGCCAGTTGCATGCCTATTGCATTTATCAAGGATGCGCAAAGCGGTAATTTCCATGCCATCGCGATGTTGGGTTTGGAGCAAGGTAACAACATGTACTTTGCTGAAGACAAGTGGCAAGGCCATGTCATGCCTTTGAACATTCAACGTTTTCCTTTTGACGTGCGTCCTGACGGCGACAAATTGGGTGTGTTCATTGACGAAAACAGCGATTTGGTTGGCGAAGAAGGTGAACCTTTGTTTACCGAAGCGGGAGAGCCTTCAGAGTTTCTGAAAAACCGTCAACAGCTTTTGAGCGAGATCGCCAACAGCGAAATGATGACTCAGCGCTTTGTAAAAACCCTAGTTGAGTTGGATTTATTGGATCCACTACAACTGGCAGTACAGTACATGACAGGTGAAACACGCAATGTAACAGGTGTTTTTGCCATCAACGAAAAGCGTGTCAATGAGCTATCTGACGAGAAAACGTTGGAATTGAAAAAGAATGGTTACTTGGGCGCGATTTACACTGCTATGTTGTCTTTGGCACAAATCAATCGCCTTGTACAATTGTCTGCTAAAAGCGAAAAGCCGATTCGTTCGATTCAATTGACCGTTTTAGAAAAAGATTCAGCTGAGCAACCTGCCAGCTAATAATCTTGGATTTGAACGGACAAAGGCGAAACTTAGGTTTCGCCTTTTTTTTGTAATTGTCATCCCCGCAATGCTCTTGGGCGGGGACCTTCCAACTCCTGAGCAATGTAGGAAAAGATCCCGGCCAAAAAGCGCGCCGGGATGACATTAGTTGAGCATTGCCAGGACAACAGAGCTTGCTCTATCTTAGCCTCGAAATAGTGTCGTGTACCTCTCCCTCACACTAGCTCTCTTGGACAACTTGGTATGAAGTGACGCTATAAAACTGCTGGCCTTTGAGTAGCAAAGCGGATGGGAAGTGGGGTTGATTTGGCGCGTCAGGATAAAACTGAGTCTCGATACAAAATCCGTGGTACTGGCCATAGGGTGTTTGGTTTTTGCCTTGCGGGTCGGCACCGAGGAAATTTGCTGTGTATATCTGTGCGCCTGGCATAGTCGAACGGGTCAACAATTTGCGTTTTAGTTTCGGTGCATGAGCCACAGCAACCAGTCGGCTTTGCTGTTGGCTTGGGTCAAAACCGTCCAAACAAAAGTTGTGATCCAGACCCTCAGTGGATTGAATTTCTGGATCCGCCTGACTATTCACTTGGGTAATGGGACGTTCCTTTGTGAGGTCGAATGGCCCACCTTGTACTGCTCGAATCTCGCCACTGGGTATGCCTCTGTCATCAGCCGGCGTATAGTGACTGGCGAATACCTGTAAACATTGGTCACCCACTGGCCCTGAGTCATGACCCGCAAGATTAAAATAACTGTGCTGGGTTGGATTAAAGACTGTGTCTTGATCCGTTTGGGCACGATATTCAATGGTCAAGGTATCTGTGTCATCCAAAGTAAAACAAACCTGCATTTCTAACTTGCCAGGGAAGCCTTGATCACCATCTTCACTGACCAGTGCCAGTGTGACTTGGGGCGCATCGCCGTCATCTAACTGGACAACTTGCCAAAGCCGATTGTGAAACCCGTTAACGCCACCATGTAAAGCGTTGCCCTGCAGATTGGTTGTTACCTGATAAGACTTCTGTGCGATTGAAAATTGTCCATCACAGATGCGATTGGCATAACGTCCAACGGTTCGTCCCAAATAAGCCGCGTCTTTTAGGTAGTCCTCAAGGGTATCAAAACCCAACACAATATCGGTGCGTTGTTCATCTGCCAATTGCCATTTTTGGATCGTTGCACCAAGCGTCAACAAGGTAACAGACATTCCTGTACCGTTGGTCATTTTGATACTTTCCACAGTTTGGCCATCTGCTAAGGTGCCAAACGGGCGTTGCTCTATCATATTAGTCCTTATGAAATTGCAAAGTACATTGGACGGCACGCTGCCAGCCACCGAGCAGTTTGCCACGTGTCGAATCCGCCAACGAGGGCAAAAATTCACTGTCGATGCGATTTTTATTGCTCAAAGCATCGGTAGAAGGGTAAAAACCTAAGTATAAGCTGGCCAGATATGCAGCCCCTAATGCCGTGGTCTCCATTACTCTCGGGCGCTGTACTGGGACATCTAAGATGTCGGTGATAAATTGGCAAACCCAATTGTTTGCCACCATGCCACCGTCAACTCGTAAGGTTTTTGGCGCAACCCCATCTTGTGCCATGGCCTGTAATAGGTCGTTAGTTTGAAACGCCACTGACTCAAGTGCAGCCCTTGCCAAATGTGCTTGTGTAGTGCCTCTCGTTAAACCAAACAAGGTGCCGCGTGCATCCGGTTGCCAATGGGGTGCACCCATACCGGCAAAAGCTGGCACCAAGTACACGCCATGTTCGTAGTTCAAACTTTTTGCCAATTCTTCGGTTTGCTTGGCATGTTCAATCACATTGATGCCGTCTCTTAACCATTGCACTGCAGCACCGGCGATGAAGATAGAACCTTCTAATGCGTAAGCTCGTTTGCCGCCAATCTGATACGCCACAGTAGTGAGTAAGTTGTTGTGGGATTGCACCGCAGCTTCGCCGGTGTTGAGCAGCACGAAGCAACCCGTCCCATAGGTACTTTTAATGTCACCCGGCTCAAAGCAACACTGGCCAATCGAGGCGGCTTGTTGATCTCCGGCCACCCCACAAATCGGTAGACTCACACCCAGTACGTCTGTGTCGCTGTGCCCATAATCGTCTGCGCATTGTTTCACTTCGGGCAATACCGACGCCGGGATGTTAAAAATTTCCAGCAACTCTTCATCCCATTCCAGGGTATGTATATTGAGTAAGTTGGTGCGGCTGGCGTTGGTCACATCCGTTGCGTGCACTTTGCCCTGAGTTAAATGCCAAATCAGAAAAGTGTCGATGGTACCAAAGGCCAGTTTGCCTTGCTCTGCCATGACGCGGCCGTTGGGCACGTGATCTAATATCCAAGCAATTTTGCTGGCAGAAAAATAAGGATCCAGCAGCAAACCGGTTTTTTGATTTACAACAGACTCCAAGCCTTTGTCTTTGAGTTTTTGACACTGGGTTGCAGTGCGCCTGTCTTGCCAAACAATGGCATTGTAGATTGGTTCGCCAGTGGCACGGTCCCAAACTACGGTCGTCTCACGTTGATTGGTCACGCCAATGCCGACCACTTGTGCACCTTGTTGTTGTGCCTGTGCAAGAGCCGATTGGCAAACACTCAAGGTAGATTGCCATATATCATCAGGGTTATGTTCTACCCAGCCATCTTGAGGATAATGCTGAGTAAATTCCTGCTGTGCGACTGCAATGATGTCACTGTTTTGATTGAACACGATAGCCCGGCTAGACGTCGTGCCTTGATCGATTGCCAGTATGCAATTCTCCAATGCCACCGCAGCCTCCTTAGCGATTTTTGTTTTGATTATCTTTATCCATGGCTTGGTTGAGCAACATTTTTGCTTCTGCCAACAAGGTACGCATTTCGTTTTCTGCAGCTACCGGGTCCCGTGCCAAGATATGATCCAATATACGTTGGTGGTCTTCAACACTGGCTTTTTCGACCCCTTTGCGCTGGTTGGTAATGCGTATACTAAAACGCAAAGCCACCTCAATGGTATGACGCATATTCCAGAAAAAGCGATTGGCACTGGCTTCTAAAATTCCCACATGGAAAGCGATATCAGCATCTAAATGGTCATCTTCACCACGTGCTGCTGCGCGCATTCTTTCTATGGCTTTGAGCAGTGTATCCCGGGTTTCCGGAGTTAAGTTTGCCGCTGCTAGACCGGCTGCGGCAGGCTCGATAGCCAGGCGCATGTCAGCAAACTCCGAGATGATGGGCAACGATCCTTTGCGATCGAGTAACCAGTTGAGTATTTCCGGGTCCGACAAATTCCATTGTGACTCCGGTAGTACGATGGTGCCCCGTCGTGGTCGAGCGTCAAGCATACCTTTTGCCGTGAGCATCTTTACCGCTTCTCGTAACACTGTGCGCGAAGCATCGAATTCCTCACAGAGTTCCGCCTCAGCTTTTAAAGGTTGACCCTGTGGGTACTCGCCTAGTGCAATGGATTTACCCAAAGATTGCACAATGTGACGGGTAAAGTTTCCGCTGAACATTCTTCCAGCCATATTAGGTTCCTATTGTTGTTATTTTATGATTTTCGTACAAAGGTAAACGGCATCTATTTTCTGGTAGCCCAACATACGACGTTTGATAAATAAACACATCACCGTCGCCGTTGTTACTTTGCAGGTATTCTTGGCTTATGGATTCTCGCGCACTTGTGATACACAAAAGTGTTAGGTCTTTGCCACCAAAGGCAACACAACTGGGTTGCTTACATGGCAGGGTTAACCCATCGGTCAACTGACCCGTTTCGTCGTATCGACATACTCTGTGACTGCCCCACTGGGCACTCCAATATCCGCCAAGCTGGTCAACACAAGCACCATCTGGATAGGCTCCAGGCTCAGTATGCACCCATTCTGTCCATTCTCCAATTTCACCGGTTGGCAAATCAAATGGAGCCCTTTTAATCAATCGAGTAGGGGAATCTGCATGATAGATCCACTCGCCGTTCAATCCCCAAGTCAAACCGTTACTGATCTCTATTTGATCCAAACATGGTTGCGCACCCCGATGGTCTAATCGATACAACGCACCCAAGGTGCCGCTTCCAGACATTCGCATAGTGCCGGCCCAGAATCTCCCTTTGCCATCTACTCTGCCATCGTTCATACGGTTGTATTTCAGATCACCCTCTATTTCCTCAATCAGCCGGCGTTCTCCAGTGGTTGGATTGTACCAATAAAAGCCGCTGGCGAAGGCAGCGACCAACCAACCTTGATGAACAGTGATACCAAAAGAGCATAGAGCCTCTGGGGTACTAAATTCGACCAGTTGTCCATCAAAAGACCATTGGTACAATTTGTTTGATAGGATATCGCTCCACCAAAAACAGTCCAGTTGGTCATCCCAAATTACGCCCTCGCCCAACTGATTGGAGACAGGGATTTGCGCGACTAGGTCAAACTCTGCCATGACCTAACCTCTGTAAACTTCCCCTCAACTTTTCCAGTTTGGCTGACCACTGGCAAGGTGTTTGATTGGCGTCATATAAACTGTTGCCCAATCCCACTGCTTGAGCTCCCGCGTCAAACCACTGATGCATATTGTCCAAATCAATGCCACCAACGGGAACGCAGACGGTTTTTTCTGGTAAAACAGCCTTGAGAGCTTTTAGATAATCCGCCCCAAGTTGCTTGGCAGGAAAAAGCTTAAGACATTGAGCCCCCGCATTGAGTGCATTAAACGCCTCGGAAGCCGTGGCTACGCCGGGAATGCTCAGTAATCCACAATCTAGGGTTGTGGAAATGACATCCGGGTCGCAATTGGGAGAGAGAATCAATTGACCGCCAGCTTTTGCCACCTGGGCGACTTGTTGGTTTTGGGTCACGGTTCCTGCACCGCAAACGAGTCGGTCAGAAAAGTGTGAACGCACTCGCTCAATACTTAATAACGGATCAGGGGAATTTAAGGGGATTTCAACCACTCGAATGCCACATTCATACAATTGCTCGCAGGTGTGGACAGCTTGTTCCGGATAAACTCCTCTGAGTATCGCAATAACTGGATTACACAGAAGAGTTTCAAGGACGCTATTCATAGTGCATCCACCTCTCTGATGCCAAGGTCTGCAATCCTTTTGTGGTCGCCCATTCGCTGCCGTGGCTTTCGGTTGTAATTGACAATCGTCGCAGCGCCAACTCGTACAATGAATTAATGTGGGATGAACCAATCAATACCACATGAGAAAACAGGTGGAAGTCTTGCATAGCGGCTTTCACATCCGCACCGATTAACAAGCCAGATAGAAAACTACCGGCACTGGCATTGGAGGCACAATTGATGACTTGCTTAGCACGGGCGGCAAAAAGAGTGTGCATTAGGTTACTGGTTTTACTCAAACCCAAATCCACGCCTTCCATGAAACTGTTCTGATCCCAGTCTTGCGGTGCCATAGGGGAGAGCAACACCGAATGATGACTCAGAACTTCAAAGAGTTCACCAACAGGACTGGTTAAGAATGAGCTGATTTGATTGCCTTCTACTAACGCCCATTTAGTGTGAGTGCCGGGCAAGCAGATTAATTGTTCTGCCGGTTTGTCGGGTAATTGTGATAAAAAGCCAAATATCTGAGTTTCTTCTCCTCTCATGATGTCTGGCAAGCCATGGCGATTCTGACATGAGAGACCGGGGAAAATGGTAAATTCAATGTCTCTGGCCACAAAGCTTAGAGCACTCGATAGCAACTGAGTTTGGTCAGTGGGACATTGAACATAAGGGACCAATTTCCATCCAATGTTCGACCCTACGGTTCCAATTAAAAACACCGGCATTTTGCCGAATTCGTCGAACCATGGCTGACACAGATGGAAGAAACTAGACTCCATATCACCATTGTTTTTCGTACCTAACCCCGCTTTGCGGTCTTCAACAGTAAGATGATTGTTGCGCCAGCGGCATAGATAAAGGCGGCATACACTGGTGCCCCAATCTCCAAGTATGATCATTTCCTGCTGATTCATCGCTAGGTTCTTCCTGCATCGACAATAAATTGCTGCCCAGTGATCATTTCACTGTCATCCGCCGCCAGGAATAGCGCCATATTGGCAATCTGAATGGGCTCCAGCCGTCCTCGCAAGGCAACGGATTTCTGCCATTCTTTTTCGGCTTCAGGCGTCAGCCAAAGATTCACTTGTTTATCTGTGACCACCCAACCGGGCAAGATTAAATTGACGCGAATACCGTATTCCCCGTATTGATTGGCTAGGGACTTACTCAGGCCATTGAGCGCAGATTTAGCAGCAACATAGCCTGGCATCTGTTTCGGGCCAATCATGACATTGATGGAACTTAAGTTGATGATATTGCCTCGCCGAGCGGCTTTCATATGGGGAATGGCAGCCTGACAGGCAAAGAAAGTGGCATCGAGATTGACTGAAAGGCAGTTTCGCCACTGTTCGGGAGACACTTCCAGAGGTGAATGACGTTGATCGTTTGCCACATTGTTGATCAATACATCCAAACTACCATGGTGTTTTGCGGTTTCGTCGATGCAGCTTTTCAGTCGCTCCAAGTTTGTGACGTCGAGTTCAACAAACTGCACTCTATCTGGGAACGAGTCCGCTAGCTTTTGCTCTAATGCCAGTCCGGCGGCTTGGTCAATATCGACAAAACAGACTTTTGCGCCCTGCTTGGCAAACTCTTCTACCATTACCGCACCAATACCTGTCGCTCCGCCAGTGATAAAAACGGACCGGTTTTTCAAACTTGGGTATTGAGCGTAGTGTTTCATTATCTTTGGACCAGCCTGTACAGAATATTATCTAATCAGATTTTAGTTTTAAATAGTATAATATTATTAAAAAACATAAAGCGTATGTGCTTTTCTACCCAAGTTTCGTTGCATTTACAATGAACAATTTACTCCACTGGGCTTTTTTATAGCTATCGCCCCTGTTCACCAGGCTATAGTGAGAGCAAATCACTGTGCTTGAATAGCTGTTTCTTCCTATCTCCGGTGTCATTGTTGAGCTGATTTCAGTCTGTGAATGACTTTTCACTGGATAAAAAAACAGCTTTTTCCGCTTTTTCTATAGATATCAGCCGCTTCGGTGTAGCCCTTAATTTCTCTGGCTTGGCCCCAATTCAAAATCCCCGTTTTTGTCCTTGACAATGGGGTTGGGGGAAACCTAAACTCTATTTTGTGGGTAATTGTGGCAAAAAGTGGATCAGAATGATCGATTTGTGTCGCGAATCAGTGCTTAATAATAAGAATAAAAAGCAAAATAATTAAAAAAGGCTAGGGGATATGTTCCGCGGCGCTAACGCAATCAATCTAGATGTTAAAGGTAGGGTGACGATACCGACACGGTACCGTCAACTGCTGCTGGATGATTGTCAGGGACAACTGGTTTGCACAATCGACACTCAGCAAAGCTGTTTGCTGCTTTACCCACTTACCGAATGGGAAGAAATTGAACTAAAACTCAGTAAACTGTCTTCCATGATCCCCCATGAGCGCCGCTTGCAGCGCTTGCTTTTGGGTTATGCCATGGAAGGGGAAATGGACAAAAATGGCCGTTTCCTATTGTCTGCACCTTTGCGCCAGCATGCAAACTTGGAAAAAGAAATTATGTTGGTTGGCCAGTTGAACAAATTCGAAATTTGGGATGCTCAAACTTGGCAGCAACAGGTTCATCAAGACATTGAGACTGAGAAAGCCGGTCAGTTTGAGCTGACTGAGCGTTTGCAGGACTTCTCACTCTAATGAATCATGCTTCCCAATCCCTACATGTGTCTGTTTTACGGCAAGAATCCATTGACGCTCTGAACATTCAGCCAGATGGTATCTATGTCGACGCGACCTTTGGTCGCGGTGGACATTCCGAGTTACTGCTTTCTTTCTTGTCTGAAAACGGTCAATTGATCGCCTTCGATCGCGACCCACAAGCCATTGAATCTGCACAACGTTTCGCAAAGGACCCACGCTTTGCAATCCAACATTCTGCCTTTTCAGACATGCAAACGGTACTCGAGCCTATGGGATTGGTTGGTAAAGTGAATGGCATTCTCATGGACTTAGGCGTGTCATCGCCGCAGTTGGATGATCCTGAGCGCGGCTTTAGTTTTATGCGTGAAGGGCCATTAGATATGCGCATGGATACCACTCGAGGAATGAGTGCTGCCCAATGGTTAGCTCAGGCCGATGAGGAAGACATTTGCCGTGTTATAAAAGAGTTTGGTGAGGAAAAGTTTGGCAAGCGTATTGCTCATGCCATTGTCAATCGTCGTCAAGAACGACCTTTAGTCACTACTAAAGAGCTGGCGGAATTAGTTGATCAGGCTGTACCGGTAAAAGATAAGTTCAAACATCCTGCAACACGGACTTTTCAGGCCATTCGCATTTATATCAACAGCGAATTGGAGCAAGTGACTCAAGGACTTAAAGCTGCGTTAGCCTGTCTTGCCCCCGGTGGTCGCTTAGCTGTCATCAGTTTCCATTCGTTAGAAGATCGCTTGGTGAAACGTTTTATGCGCGAACAAAGCCGCGGCATGCAGGTGCCTGCGCGTATGGCCATCACTGAAGCACAGATCAATGCCAGTAAAGCAATGCAATTGATCGGCAAAGCGATTAAGCCTAGCGACGAGGAAATACGGCACAATCCAAGAGCGCGAAGCTCGGTGTTAAGGGTGGCGCAAAAGCTATGACGAAGACCCGGACCAACTTTGATTTGGTAGCGCTCATCTACTCAGAACTGGCCCGTCACTCGATACGGGTTTTGTTGTTTTTAATGGTATTGATCAGCGCTATAGCAGTGATCATGAGCGTGCACCTCAATCGACAGATGTCAATTCAGCTCGAAGCCCTGATGCAAGAGCAGGATAAACTGGATGTCGAGTGGCGCAACTTGATCTTAGAACAAGGCACACTGACCGAGCACAATCGAATTGAAACCTTGGTGAAAAAGCAGTTGGATATGCACCGCCCATCGCCTGAAGAAGAAGTGGTGGTGCGTCTCAAATGAAAACTCCCGTTGCCAACAAACAAGCCAAACGAAACGTCGCACCTGCTCCGATGCAGTGGCGCTTTTGGGTTGTTGTAGGTGCGATTTTCATAGTCTTTGGTGGTTTGACTGTGCGTGCCGCTTACATTCAAGTAATCAATCCTGATGCCCTGATTAAGCGCAGCGACAGCACCACTTTAAGGGTGCGAAACAATATGGTTCATCGTGGCATTATCAGCGACCGTAACGGTGAACAATTGGCAGTGAGCGTGCCGGCTAAAGCGGTTTGGGCACAACCACAAACCATAGCCAAAGAAGGGGCACTGCAAGACAGTCGCCGCTGGGAGGCCTTGGCTGAAGTGCTTGGGCAAGACGTAGACGACCTCATCGCAAAAGTGAAAGACAACGACGGCACCTTCGTATACCTGCAAAGACAGGTATCTCCGGCGATGGCCAATTTTGTCGAAAAGCTCAACATTCCTGGGGTACATTTGGTCAGTGAATCTCGCCGATTCTATCCAGGAGGGGAAGCCACCGCCCACATCATTGGCTTCACCAATGTCGATGATGAAGGGATTGAAGGCATTGAAAAGCTTTACGATGAGTGGCTTTCGGGTACCCCGGATTCACGAAAAATTCGCCGTGATGCAAAAGGTCGTCAGGTGGAAATTTTACTGGAAGAGAAGGGAAAAGTACCGAAAGATTTGACCCTAACCATCGATCAGCGCATTCAAGCTATCGCATATCGAGAGTTGAAAGCGGCAGTGCACTACTACAAAGCCACATCGGGATCGGTTGTGGCGGTGGATGTGCACACCGGTGAAATTCTAGCGATGGTGAATAGCCCCTCTTACAATCCGAATAACCGCAAGAATGTGTCCATTCACCGGATCCGCAATCGAGCCATTACAGATACCTTTGAGCCTGGCTCTTCTGTGAAACCCCTAGCTGTGCTCAGTGCTCTTGAATTTGGTGCCGTGGAGCCTGGTGAGACTCTAGATACCTCACCTGGATGGTTCCGTCTTGGCGGCAGCATCGTTCGAGATTCAAAGAATCATGGTGTGTTGGATTTGACTGGGATTATCCAAAAATCCAGTAACGTTGGCACTTCCCGATTGGCTTTATCTGTGCCTAAAGAGTTCTTGTTGGACACCTATTACAACATGGGATTGATGAGTGATACCGGTACCAATCTGATTGGTGAGCAGGGCGGTATTTTCAATGAGCAAAAACGCTGGTCTGAATTTGAATTGTCAACTTTGTCTTTTGGTTATGGATTGACTGTGACCACCGCCCAATTAGCCAGAATGTACGCGATTCTGGGCAATGGCGGGATCAAAATGCCGTTGAGTATCGTCAAAAGCGAGCAACCCAAAAACAGCGAACGGGTGCTAAGCAGCGAAAACGCCCATCGCATGTTAGTAATGATGGAAAGTGTGCTTGAAGAAGGCGGTTCGGGTACCAAAGCTCACGTTCCTGGATATCGTATTGCCGGTAAAACCGGCACTAGTCGTAAAGCAGTCAAGGGCGGCTATGGCGAACAATATGTAAACATCTTTGCCGGTGTTGGGCCCGTCTCTAACCCCCAAATTGCGCTGGTGGTGCTGATTAATGAGCCTCGCGGTGACCTGTACTACGGTGGCGATACTGCCGCGCCGGTTTTCTCCACCATCATGTCCAGCACATTGCAGCTATTGAACGTACCACCCGATGCTAAGCAGGTTTCTTCGGTGGCCCAGGTGGGAGGTGCGTCATGAGCGCTCCGTCTCGTCAAGTTAACATGAAATCTGTATTGGCTCATTTTGCCATTGACGGCCCTGAGGTCATCCTCAGCGATTTGGTGATCGACAGTCGCGACGTTGGCGTGCATACCGCATTTGTTGCCGTCAAGGGGCACAATCGTGACGGTCGTGATTTTATCCCTCAAGCCATCAGCTTGGGAGCCAAAGTGATCCTGTGTCAGGCTGACAATCAGCAAGAACACGGTCAACTGCAAATGCGTGAGCAGACTATCATCGTGCAGTTCTATCGTCTTGCTGAGAAATTGTCTGAATTGGCGGCCTGCTTCTATCAGTATCCTGCCAAGCACTTGGATGTGGTGGCCGTTACGGGCACCAATGGTAAAACCTCAACGGTGCAACTGATCAGTCAGTTACGCCATGGTTTGGGGGAGAAAGCCGCGTCAATTGGTACTTTAGGTGCAGGTTTGTTTGATCCTGACAGCGCCTTAAAGGAAACCATCAACACGACCCCAGATCCATGCCAAGTTCAGCGTTTAGTTGCCGATTTTGTCGCTCAAGGAGCAAATCAAGTCGCGCTGGAGGCATCCTCCCATGCGTTGGTACAAAAACGTATTGAAGGATTAAAGACAGATGTGGCGGTATTCACTAATTTGACCCGTGATCACCTTGATTATCACGGCACGATGCAAGAATACGCCAAAGCCAAACGTTTGCTTATCAATCAACCCGATTTAAAAACCTTGGTGCTGAACTTCGACGATCCTGAGGCACATAATTGGTGCAATGCCGCGCTACCAGAACAACAAATCGTACTGTGTTCGAGCCAGTTGGAAGTGCACGCCATTCCTCAAGAACATGCCTATTGTTTGGCAACTGAAATTCAATACGCGCCAGAGGGCGTACAGTTCCGACTTTGTACCTCTTGGGGTGATGTCTCGGTTAGCAGTCCACTAATGGGACGTTTCAACGTAGACAACCTCATTGCTGCCTTGGCCACCCTACTGGCGTTGGGTAAACCGCTATCTGAGTTGGTTGAAGCTGTACCCCATCTCACCCCCGTTGCCGGCCGCATGGAGCGCTTTATTAATGCCCATGGGGCGAACGTGATTGTCGACTACGCCCACACGCCAGATGGATTGTTGCAAGCTCTTGAAGCGGCGCGAATTCACACTCAAGGCGAGCTCTATTGTGTATTCGGTTGTGGCGGTGATCGTGACAAAGGTAAACGTCCTGAAATGGGCAAGATTGCCGAATTGCACAGTGACCATGTCATTGTAACGACCGACAACAGCCGCAGTGAACCTCAGCAATCCATTGTGGAAGATATATTGGCGGGGATGGGAGAGCCGGATAAGGCGCAATTGCAAGCCGACCGTAAACGGGCAATCCAGTTGGCACTGTCTCAGGCACAGCCAAAGGATTTAATTTTGGTGGCAGGCAAAGGTCACGAAACCTACCAAATTATTGGTCAGCAAAGCTTGCCATACGATGAACGAAAATATGTTGAAAATTTGCTACAAGGGGATCGCTCATGATCACGGTGAGTTTAGAGTTTGTTGCACACTCTGTGGCAGGCAAATTAATCGGACAATCCATTGATGTCACAGGTGTCAGTACGGACACTCGCTCTTTGTTGCCAGGCGATCTGTTTTTGGCTTTGGTCGGCCCCAATTTTAACGGCCATAAATTTGTCGAAGTCGCCGAACAGAAAGGGGCTTCGGCACTCATTGTGTCTGAGCCCGTTGATTCAACCTTGCCTCAAATTCTGGTGCAAGATACTCGAGTAGCCTTGGGCCTTTTAGGCGCGGCTGTCAAACAACGAGTTGCACCAAAAACCGTAGCGATAACCGGCAGCAGCGGCAAAACCACGGTGAAAGAAATGGTCAACGCCATCTTGTCCCGCATTGGCAATGTGTTAGCGACTCAAGGCAACTTTAATAACGATATTGGTGTGCCATTGACTTTGTTGCGTCTTGAGGAAAACCACGACTTTGCGGTCATCGAGATGGGTGCTAATCACTTAGGTGAGATTGCCTACACTACTAATTTAGTCAAACCAGACGTTGCTACTATTGTGAACGCTGCGGCTGCCCACTTGGAAGGATTTGGCAGCTTGCTGGGCGTGGCCCGAGCCAAAGGAGAGATATTCAAAGGTTTAGATGATTCGGGTGTCGCCATCATGAACGCTGACAGTCAGTTCCGTGAGTTTTGGTCGGCTAAACAAAAAGACCGAAACGTACAAACCTTTGCTGTTAACCACGAAGCCGACTACTTCGCTAAAGACGTTTCTTTGGGGTTGGATGGCTGTGCTCAATTCCAACTTTGCACTCCCAAAGGCAATATCGGTATCAATCTGCCCCTTCCCGGTGAGCACAATGTCAGCAATGCCTTGTGTGCTGCTGCACTGGCGATGCAAGTGGGAGCAAGCTTGGAAGATGTGCGTCTCGGTTTGCAAAACATGAAACAAGTCAGTGGTCGGTTGCAGGTTAAACAGTTAACGAATCAAGTGAAAATACTGGATGACACCTACAACGCTAATGTTGCATCGGTATCGGCAGCCATTGATTTGTTAGCGAGTTTCAGTGGTCGTCGTATTCTGATCTTGGGCGATATGGGTGAGTTAGGCGAAAAAGCGCGCTATTACCACGAGCAAGTGGGCGAGCATGCGAAAGCCAAATCCATTGATAACTTGGTGACACTCGGTGTACTCAGCCAAGCGGCCAGTGACGCCTTTGGCGGGAAGCACTTTAGCCAATTGGACGACTTGGTTGCCTATGTTGGGCAATTGGTCGCGTCTGAACACCGCGATATTTCTATTCTTGTGAAAGGTTCTCGCAGTGCTCGCATGGAGCGTGTGGTCGCAGCTTTGGAGGCATCCCCCGTGGGAAAGCGTGAACGAACTCGGGAGCGAATCGCATGTTAATTTGGCTAGCTCAGTGGCTGCAGCAGTTTGATGCGGGATTTAACGTATTCTCGTATCTCACCTTGCGCGCCATACTGAGTACGTTAACCGCGTTACTGATGGCTGTGCTGATTGGGCCGGCGATGATTCGCTGGTTGCAAACCATGCAAATCGGTCAGACCGTCCGCAATGACGGGCCGCAAAGTCATTTATCCAAGTCAGGCACGCCGACCATGGGTGGCTTGCTGATCTTGGCTGCTATCCTCACCAGTTCACTACTGTGGGCCGACCTGACGAATCGTTATGTGTGGGTCACACTCGCCATTGTTGTGGGCTATGGGATCATTGGCTTTATTGACGACTACCGAAAAGTCATCCGCAAGGATCCAAAAGGTCTGATAGCCAAGTGGAAGTATTTCTGGCAGTCCATCATCGCCTTGATTGTTGCCTTTTATCTTTACTCCAACAGCCAAGATCCTGCTGAAACTGCATTGCTAGTGCCGTTTTTTAAAGAAGTCATGCCCCAACTTGGTTTGTTTTTTATCGTTGTTACTTACTTTACGGTCGTGGGTACCAGCAATGCTGTGAACTTGACCGACGGATTAGACGGGTTGGCCATCGTACCGACCATTTTAGTTGCCGGCGCGCTGGCCATCTTTGCCTATGCAACGGGGAACGTGAACTTCTCATCCTATTTGAACATTCCCTACATCCCTTTAACCAGTGAGTTGGTGATTGTTTGCACCGCAATCGTCGGAGCGGGATTAGGGTTCTTATGGTTTAACACATACCCAGCACAAGTGTTTATGGGCGATGTGGGCTCGTTGGCTCTTGGCGGAACTTTGGGAATTATGGCGGTATTGGTTCGTCAGGAAATCGTTCTCATCATTATGGGCGGTGTTTTCGTGATAGAGACCTTGTCGGTCATATTGCAAGTGGGATCCTACAAGTTGCGGGGACAGCGCATTTTCAGAATGGCTCCGATTCATCATCACTATGAGTTGAAAGGCTGGCCAGAGCCCCGTGTAATCGTACGATTTTGGATCATCTCCTTGATTCTGGTTTTGATTGGTTTGGCAACATTGAAGTTAAGGTAATCTGAGCATGACGTTGGATGAGTTGAAAAACAAAGCAGTGACGGTAGTCGGACTCGGTCTGACGGGCCAGTCGTGCGTGCGTTTTTTGCTCAGCCACGGTGCAATTGTGATGGTAATGGATAGTCGCTCAGACGTCTCCTGTGATCTAGACGTCCCAGTGTTGTTGGGTGATTACCAAGAACAAGCTCTGTTACAAGCACAGTTAATTGTACTGAGTCCCGGAGTGAATCCGCGACATGACGCTATTCGTGCAGCTCAACAAGCAGGCGTGGAAATCATTGGTGACGTTGAGTTGTTTGCCCGTTTTAACACTATTCCAGTGATTGCCATTACTGGGTCAAACGGTAAGTCTACGGTCACTGAGTTGACCAACTTCTTGCTCAATCACATTGGATTTAAGGCGATTGCAGGAGGCAATATCGGTACACCCGTGCTGGATTTGCTCAATGCTGACGCCGATTACTTGGTGTTGGAGCTTTCCAGTTTCCAACTAGAAACGCTGAGCAGTCTTAAGCCTGAAGTGGCAATGATCCTTAACGTATCAGAGGACCATCTTGACCGTCATCTCACTCTTGATGCATATACTCAGGCGAAGCTCAATGTATATCAAGGGGCTCGCTTTTGTTTAGCCAATCGAGATGACAGCAAAACCTGGCCGTCCAACTACCAAGAACAATTCAGCTTTGGTCTGAGTTATTCCGATTCGGGATTCGGCTTTGATTCGTCCACGCAAGCTGTGGTTTACCAAAATCAGCCATTGGTGTACGCCAAGCAGATTCAACTTTCTGGCTTGCACAACATGCTCAATGTCCAAGCGGCTTTGGCTTGTATACATTGTTTGGGCATGGATTTACAAAAAGCGATTGATGGGCTTTCCGCGTTTGCCGGATTACCCCACCGTTTTGAGTTGGTTTCTACTCACAAACAAGTACGCTGGATTAACGATTCTAAAGCGACCAATGTCGGCGCGACTATTGCGGCCATTATGAGCGTCGGCGAAATCAGTGGAAAATTGATTTTAATCGCTGGTGGTGACGGTAAGAATGCGGATTTCTCTGAGTTGCAACCTATTTTGTTGCAACAAGTGGATCTGGTCATCACCTTAGGAAAAGATGGCAGTAAAATTGCTGCTCTGAAACCGGGCAGTGTCGAAGTGAATTCGTTAGAAGAAGCGGTCGCTTTCGCCGAGCGTATTGTCGATTCTGGTGATGTTGTGCTTCTTTCGCCAGCTTGTGCCAGTCTGGATATGTTTGACAATTATCAACATCGTGGTGATGTATTCCGTCAAACCATTGGGAGGCTAGCAGCATGATGAGCGCCCTCTCAAATACCTTGCCATTGTCTTTGCGTGAGCGCTTCTCCCAGCGTCATGATGGGCCAGCGACTCTACCTTTTGATGCCACCATATTGTTGCTTGCGTTGGCTTTGTTGGCGATTGGTATGGTGATTGTGACTTCCGCATCCATGCCCATTGCGGCGCGTATCTTTGACAATCCATTTCATTTTGCGATCCGCCATTTTATCTACATTATCTTGGCACTGATTGCAGCATCGATCGTGTTGCAAATCCCCATGCACTGGTGGCGGATAAGCAATCCTTGGCTTCTGTTGGCCGGAGCCCTTCTATTAGTTGCAGTATTGCTGGTTGGACGAAGTGTCAATGGTAGTACTCGGGCGATCGGTTTAGGACCTATCACCATCCAAGCAGCAGAACCTGCCAAGCTGTTCTTCTTCTGCTATTTGGCGGGTTATCTGGTACGTCGTTACGAGGAAGTGACAGAAAACTTAAAAGGCTTCCTTAAACCGCTATTAGTGTTCTTTGTTCTAGCTGTTTTACTGCTCATGCAACCGGATTTGGGTACCGTGATCGTGATGTTCGCTACCACTATTGGATTGCTGTTTCTGGCGGGTGCCAAATTGTGGCAGTTCTTTGGTTTGGTCTTTACCGGCCTGTTAGCCATTGTCGCCTTGATTTTGTTTGAAAGTTACCGTTTAAAGCGAGTGGTGTCCTTTTTGGATCCATGGGCCGACCCTTTTGGTAGTGGATACCAACTCACCCAAGCACTAATGGCTTATGGGCGGGGTGGCGTATTGGGTCAAGGGTTAGGCAACAGTTTGCAGAAATTGGAATATCTGCCAGAGGCTCACAACGATTTTATCGTGGCCATTTTGGCAGAAGAGTTAGGCTTTGTCGGTGTAGTCGTGGTTTTAGCGCTGGTTTTCTGGTTGGTGTTCAAAGCACTTAAACTGGGTAACTGGGCCCTATCTAACGACCGTCCCTTCGATGGCTACTTGGCCTATGCAATCGGTATTTGGTTTAGTTTCCAAACCATCGTCAATGTCGGAGCCAGTGCCGGTGTATTGCCCACTAAAGGTTTAACTTTGCCATTGGTCAGTTATGGTGGTTCGAGTCTCATCGTAATGGCTGTTGCCGTGGCACTGTTGGTGCGTATCGACTTTGAGATCCGCGTAGATGGTGTTCAAGCTATGAGCCACAAACAGAAAAAGGCCAAAAAGCGGGTCAAGACCGTGCTTGAGGATTTGCAGTCCGAAGAGGAGGCAAATCATGGCTAGAACTATTTTAATTATGGCTGGCGGCACCGGTGGGCACGTGTTCCCGGGTTTGGCTGTAGCCGATGCCTTGAAGAATCAGCAATGGACTATTCATTGGTTAGGCACCGTGGCAAGAATGGAAGCACAGCTTGTACCTCAGGCAGGCTATCCCATTCATTTCATTGATGTGGCGGGAGTGCGAGGCAATGGGATTATTAGAAAGCTTAAAGCACCGTGGCAAATTTTAAAATCTGTGTGGCAGGCCCGTCGGGTAATCAAGCAGATTCAGCCCGACCTAGTGTTGGGTATGGGAGGATTTGCCAGTGGTCCCGGAGGCATTGCCGCTAAGCTGGCCAAAGTGCCTTTGATTTTGCATGAGCAGAATGCGCTTCCCGGTATCACGAACAAGATATTGGCCCGCTTTGCGACGCGCATTCTTACCGGTTTCGCCAATACCTTTGAATTGCAGCGCAGTGGAGATACAAACTACTTGTGGGTGGGTAATCCGGTCAGAACGGAATTTGCTCAAGTGGCTGAATTGCAGGCCCATGACAAGCCCTTGAAAGTTTTGGTCGTAGGAGGCTCTTTGGGAGCTCAGGTGTTAAACGAAGTGGTACCCAAAGCGTTACGTAAGTTTCCCCATTGTGAAGTGTTTCATCAATGCGGCAAAGGGCACAAATCGGCAGTGGATGCCGCGTATCAAGCCTGTGGTATTGATACCATTCGTTGGAACACAACTGAGTTTATCGGGGATATGGCACAAGCATATGAGCAAGCGGATGTGGTGATTTGTCGTGCTGGTGCATTGACAGTGGCAGAAGTGGCCATGGCGGGGCGAGTGGCAATTTTTGTTCCTCTGCCTCACGCAGTTGATGACCACCAAACCCTCAACGCGCAGGCGCTTAGTCGAGAGGAGGCTGCCTATTTGTTGCCTCAACCGGACTTTAACGCCAAGCACCTAGCGAAGTTACTCGAACGATTACATAGTCATCCCCAAGAGCGGCTAGAAATGGCACGCAAAGCTAGAGCGCTAGCTAAACCCGATGCGACTGAAAGAGTCGTGCAGATCTGTCAACAAATCGTGGAGGACGCAGCATGATCCGCCCAGAAAAAGTGCATTATCACGTACCCGAAATGCGCAGAATTAAGCAGATCCATTTCGTTGGAATTGGCGGCGCAGGGATGGGCGGTATCGCAGAAGTGTTGCTCAATGAGGGCTACAAGATCACCGGTTCTGACCAACAAAATAATGCTATGACGGCACGTTTGGAAAGCAAAGGAGCCAAAGTCTTTATCGGTCATCAACAAGCCAATGTGGATAACGCGAATGTGGTGGTGGTTTCCAGCGCCATCGATCACAGTAACCCTGAGATCATTGCGGCCAATGCCAATCGTATCCCGGTGATCCGTCGCGCTGAAATGTTGGCGGAGTTGATGCGTTTTCGCCATGGCATTGCGGTGGCAGGGACCCATGGCAAAACCACCACCACCAGTTTGTTGGCCACCATTTTTGCCCATGCCCAATTGGACCCGACTTTTGTCATCGGCGGCTTACTTAATAGCGCGGGCACCAATGCCAAATTGGGCAGCAGCCGTTACCTAATTGCCGAAGCCGATGAAAGTGACGCTTCTTTTGTGCACTTGCAGCCCATGGTATCCATCGTCACCAATATCGAAGCAGATCATATGGACACCTATGAAGGTGATTTCCAGCGCATGCAAGATACCTATTTGGATTTCTTACACAACCTCCCCTTTTATGGTCTCGCGGTGGTGTGTATCGATGATCCTGTGGTCCAACAATTGTTGCCGAGAATTGGCCGCAAGACATTGACTTATGGTCTGTCAGAACAAGCAGATGTGCGAGCAATTGATTTGGTCTTGGGTTTCAATGAAGCCAGCTTTACGGTGTTAAGAGACAATCATACGCCCCTATCGGTACGACTTAACATTGGCGGCAAACACAATGTTCTCAATGCCCTTGCTGCTATCGCTGTGGCAACGGATGAAGGCGTCGATGATAAGGCAATGGTCGAAGCGTTGGCTGCCTTCGGTGGAATCGGAAGACGCTTTGAGTTACTCGGTGAATTTGAAACCGGTGATGGCACGGTCACGCTAGTGGACGACTATGGCCATCATCCCACAGAAGTAGAAGCCACTATTGCGGTAGCTCGCAACAACTGGCCCGACCGTCGAATTGTAATGGCCTATCAGCCCCATCGCTTCACGCGGACCCGAGATTTGTATGAAGATTTCGTCAGAGTGTTATCCCAAGTAGATGTTTTACTGTTGTTGGAAGTGTATTCCGCTGGGGAACCCGCCATCGAAGGTGCGGACAGTAAATCACTGTGTCGCTCGATTCGTCAGCGAGGCCAAATCGAACCCATTTACGTGGCCAGCAAAGAAGAATTGCCGGGAGTACTGGTGTCAACACTGCAAGATTCTGATGTATTGATGACTCAGGGCGCGGGCAACATTGGCCAGATTGCTAAGTATTTACAAGCAGTACAGTTGAATAAGCAAACTATGAAAGAGGACAGCGGGCAATGAGCGCGGTGCAACCCCTCAATATTAATCGATACGGCAAAGTTGCTGTGATGTTCGGTGGCCATTCAGCGGAGCGCGAAGTGTCTCTGCGTTCCGGCAATGCGGTACTCAAAGCGTTGCAAAGCTTGGGCATTCAGGCCGAGGGTTTCGATCCTGCGGATGCCCCTTTGACGGAATTGGTGGCGCAGAAGTTTGATCGAGTGTTGATCATGTTACACGGCCGTGGCGGCGAAGATGGCACCATGCAAGGTGCACTGCAATTGCTCGGTTTACCTTACACCGGAAGCACGGTTTTGGGCTCTGCTTTGGCTATGGATAAGGTTCGCAGCAAACAAATTTGGCAAACCCTAGAACTACCGACTGCAAAATATCAAATTGTTGAAAAAAGAGGCTTTGAAGCGGGATCATGCAAGGCTATAATGGACGCCTTGGGGGATACTGTCATGGTGAAGCCAGCCCACGAGGGCTCGAGTATCGGCATGGCGAAAGTAAATAGTGCTGCACAATTAGAAACTGCAATACAAAATGCGTTTGAATATGACCAAACAGTTTTGTTGGAGCAGTTCATTTTTGGTTCAGAGTATACAGTCTCGATACTAAACGGCAGAGCGCTGCCGTCTATTCGCATGTCTACGCCTCACACGTTTTATGATTACGCTGCTAAATACCAGTCATCCAGTACCGAGTATTTTTGCCCCAGTGGCTTGGACTCGACTCAGGAGCAGGTTCTTGGCGACCTAGCGATGCGCGCATTTAATGCAGTAGCAGGCAGTGGTTGGGGACGAGTGGATTTCATGCAGGATAAAGCGGGGCAGTTTTATTTGTTGGAAGCCAACACAGTACCGGGAATGACAGCAACCAGCTTGGTGCCAATGGCAGCCAAGCAAGCTGGTTTGAATTTTGAGCAATTGGCTTTGGCCATATTGGAAACCAGTTTCGCGGATAGTGAGGCGAACTGATATGACAGACTCGTTGCCGAAGCCGTCAGAACACCGCTCGAGCCCTATTGGCGGTATGGTGTTCCTGGCCATTTTGGTGATGGGATTAGTTTACGCAGCTTATTGGTTGAACGGTTATCTAGAGGACGCACAAAAAGCGCCTATTAACCAAATTGTGGTAACGGTAAATGGTAGCCAACTGAGTGAAGAGAGCATTCGGCTGATGATTCGGCAAAATCATCCAGAGAGCTTCTTCGAGTTAGACGTTAATCGTCTACATCAGGAAGTTGAAGGGCTTCCTTGGGTGTACCGGGCGTCGATTCGTAAGCGTTGGCCGAACAGTTTGATGGTGTATGTGGTAGAAGAGATTGCCAGTGCCAAATGGAATGATGATTCCTTGCTCAACCAGTTTGGTGACAGTTTTGATGCCACCTTGGACGACCCGGCATTGCCGAGTCTGTTTGGTCCAGGGGGGAGCGAGCAAACAGCATTACAAGGCTTTCGGGCTATGCAGTCGCTGTTATCGGGAACAGGATTGCGCATTAGTGAACTGTTTTTAAGTGAACGATTTGCTTGGAATGTACGCCTGAATAACGGCATTACCTTAAATTTGGGGCGGTCCGAGTTTGTTGATAGGTTGCAACGGTTTGTGGATGTTTATCCGCTGTTGAAACAGCAAGACAAACAAGTGGATTACGTAGATTTGCGTTACGACACCGGTATGGCGGTGGGCTGGAAAGACGCGATTGCAGAACAACAAAGTTAGTGATTAATGAGAGATAAGAAATAATGTCCAAAGTTGCCGAAAGAAATTTGATCGTCGGACTGGATCTGGGAACCTCCAAAGTGAAAGCGGTGGTGGGTGAGATCTTGGATGACGGTGGTATCAGCATTGTCGGCGTTGGAACCCATGCATCTAAAGGCATGGACAAGGGCGGCGTGAACGACCTCAATTTGCTGGTGCAGTCAGTACAGCGGGCCGTGAATGAAATGGAATTGATGGCCGATTGTCGCGTGTCATCAGTCTTTATGTCTATTTCTGGGCGACACGTAAAATGTCAAAACGAAAGTGGCATGGTGCCCATTAACAATCAAGAAGTGACACAGGAAGATGTTGACAACGTGGTGCACGCAGCGCGATCAGTGCCAATTGCGCTTGAGCGCAGATTGTTACATGTACTACCACAAGAATTTACCATCGATGTTCAAGAGGGCATTAAAAACCCGATCGGTATGTCAGGTGTGCGTATGGAAGCCCGCGCTCACATCATTACTTGTGCCGATGACATGGCCAAAAACTTGGTGAAATGTGTCGAGCGTTGTGATTTGCATGCCGACCAAATGATTTTCTCAGCGTTGGCGTCTAGTTATGCGGTGTTAACCGATGATGAGAAAGAGTTGGGTGTTTGTGTGGTAGACATCGGTGGTGGCACCATTGATATGGTGATTTATTCGGATGGTGCAATTCGTCATACCGCAGTTATTCCGGTGGCAGGCAACCAAATTACCAGTGATATTGCAAAGATATTTAGAACACCCATCAGTCATGCTGAAGAGATAAAAATTAACTATGCCTGTGCACTTCGAGACATGGTTAGCATGGAAGAAAATATTGAAGTGCCTAGTGTTGGTGGGCGGCCTGCACGGGCGATGTCTCGTCACACCCTGGCCGAAGTGATTGAACCTCGCTATCAAGAATTGTTTGAGCTGGTGCATGACGAAATCAAAGCCAGTGGTTTGGAAGAACAGATCGCTGCAGGAATCGTGTTGACGGGCGGTACGGCGAAAATGGAAGGTGCTGTGGAGTTCGCAGAGGAATTGTTCCAGATGCCAGTTCGAGTGGGGGTGCCTCTGGGCGTTAAAGGTTTATCGGAATACGTGGAGGATGCCACCTTCGCCACTGCCGTGGGATTGTTGCACTACGGAAAAGAGACGTTGCAGGGTAAGCAAGGCAGTAAAGCTACCACGGCAGACAGTTTATGGGATCGAATACAGAGTTGGTTCAAGGGCGAGTTCTAATATGAAAACTTGTCTCAACCAGAGAAAGAAATTAGGGGAGTCAGTTATTTTGACTGACACTTTATTGCGCGCAAAATCGGAGAATAATAATGTTTGAATTAATGGATAGTCACAGCGAAGAAGCTGTCATTAAAGTCATTGGTGTGGGCGGAGGCGGCGGAAACGCCATCGAACACATGGTGTCACACAGTATTGAAGGTGTGGAATTCATCGCCATCAATACCGATGCACAGGTATTGCGCAGCTCGTCTGCCAATGTGACCTTGCAGATCGGTTCAGGTGTGACCAAAGGTTTGGGTGCTGGAGCGAATCCCAATATCGGCCGTCAAGCAGCTGAAGAGGATCGTGAAACCATCCGTCAGAGTTTAGAAGGCGCCGACATGGTGTTTATCACCGCGGGTATGGGCGGCGGTACCGGAACCGGTGCGGCACCAGAAGTCGCCAAAGTGGCTCGTGAACTAGGCATTTTGACCGTGGCAGTGGTCACCAAACCCTTCCCATTCGAAGGTCGTAAGCGTACTGAGTTCGCTGACCAAGGGATTGAAGAGTTGTCAAAGTACGTCGATTCATTGATCACCATTCCCAATGAAAAACTGCTTAAAGTGATGGGCCGTGGTACGCCATTGTTGCAAGCTTTCAGTGCAGCGAATGACGTTTTACGTGGTGCAGTGCAAGGTATCGCCGAGCTGATTACCCGTCCTGGTCTGATTAACGTTGACTTCGCCGATGTGAAAACGGTGATGTCTGAGATGGGTACTGCGATGATGGGTAGCGGTGCGGCAAGTGGAGAAGATCGCGCCGAAGAAGCGGCGGAATCCGCTATTGCTTGCCCGTTGTTGGAAGACATTGATTTGTCTGGAGCGCGCGGTATTTTGGTTAATATTACTGCCGGTCCTGACTTTGCTATCGACGAATTTGAAACCGTGGGTAACGCAGTGAAAGCCTTTGCTTCGGAGAATGCTACGGTGGTCGTGGGTACGGTAATCGACATGGATATGACCGATGAATTGCGAGTTACTGTGGTAGCAACGGGTATCGGCGCTGAGCGTAAGCCAGATATTTCACTGGTCAGCAGCCAAGGTTCGCGTACTAGTGCGGAAGCGAAATCATTCCGTTTGCAATCGGAAAGCATGGACCGAGTCTCAAGTGGTGGGACCGATGGTAACAAAGCTTTGGCTCAGGAAGAGCGAGTAGAACCTGGAAATGATCTGGAATACTTAGACATTCCAGCGTTCTTGCGCAAGCAGGCCGATTAAAAAATGTACAGGCTGGCCACTTTGTTAGATAATAACAACAAGTGGCAGGTGCTCTGTAGAGCTTGCCTTGACGCAAAATGAGCAATAGGTGATAGGATTGTGAGGTAAAAAAATCGACTCGTTATGCCATACAGGAAGTAAAAACTGTTCTTTTATTACAGTTTTTTGACATTGGACCAGTTGGTCGGTATAATGCTCGCCGTTTTTTGTCTTGGTAGATGAATGAGCAACATCTGAATGATTAAGCAACGTACAATCAAACATGCAGTGCAAGAAACCGGTATCGGTTTGCACAAAGGTGAAAAGGTCACTATGACTCTCCGGCCTGCGCCGGCGAATACAGGTATTGTATTTCGCCGCATAGACCTTGAGCCTCATGTGGACATCCCTGCGCGCGCAAATGCAGTGGGTGACACCGTGTTGTGTACATGTTTAAGCAATGAGCAAGGTGTATCTATTCATACTGTTGAGCATCTGTCCTCAGCTCTTGCGGGTTTAGGTATCGACAATATCATTGTCGAAGTAGACAGCAACGAGTTGCCTATCATGGATGGTAGTGCCAGTCCTTTCATTTTCTTATTGCAGTCGGCAGGCATTGAAGAGCTCAATGCAGCGAAAAAGTTCATCCGTATCGTAAAACCGGTTCGTGTTGAAGAAGGTGATAAGTGGGCTGAGTTCCACCCTTATGATGGCTTTAAGGTCGATTTTACTATCGATTTTGATCACCCTGTGATCAGCCGGACTCGACAGCATGTGACCATGGACTTTGATGCATCCTCTTATGTTGAGCAAGTTAGTCGTGCCAGAACCTTTGGTTTTATGCGAGACCTTGAGTACATGAACGCAAATAATCTGGCATTGGGAGGCAGCATGGAAAATGCCGTAGCCCTTGACGATTATCGCGTATTGAATCCCGAAGGGTTGCGTTACGAAGACGAGTTTTTAAAGCATAAAATTTTGGATGCGGTTGGAGACTTATATTTAGGCGGACACAGCATTGTTGGCGAGTTACGGGCATACAAGTCAGGACACGGATTGAACAATAAATTGCTTAATGCGATGTTGGCAGATGAAAGTTGTTGGGAATACGTCAGTTACGATTCTCAAGACGAGGTGCCAATTCATTTCGCCTCACCTGTGTTGGCGAGTTAACTTTGCAATGATATAAAATGCCGCATATGCGGCATTTTTGCTTTTTGCATAAAACAATGGTTTGATTGCAAAAAGCGAATAAATAAAACAAATAACTAGAATAAATCCAGTCGCAACTCATCTTTATCACAAAGATGACCGATAAGGTTTGTATAAAAAATAAACAGGTTGTCAGGGCTGCAATACCTTTTAAAGGTAGCCTTTGAAGGCGCATTTCAATAGAATGTGCCGCGACAAATAGCGCAAGTGGAAATAGCAATACATGAGTTTAACCCTACATTACAAAGGTAAATCGGTCGAATTTAGCTATTCGATTGGTAAGCGCCGCCTGATTACTGGCTTGGTGTTGATCTTTGGGTTGAGCTTGATTTCGAGTCGCTCCACCCACGAAACCGAAGAGAGGCACGCGCGAATTGAGTTTGCCCAATCGGGCCTGCAACAACAAGCCAAAGAAGTAGCTTCGTTGCGTTCTGCAACTGAGCACCAACTCACTGGTATGTTGCTAAAGTTGGCCGAAGTGCAAAGTGAGATTCAACGTCTCAATGCGTTAGGAAGTAAATTAGTCAGCCAGGCTGGATTGAATCCAGATGAATTTAGTTTTAACGAATTACCGCCAGTAGGCGGCCCACAAGGTGCTGAATCCCTTACCTTGCAAGGCACTAACGAGCTCCTAGAGCAAATCGACTCTCTCCTAGCAAACATCGAAGACAAAAGACTTCAACTCTCTGCCCTTGAATCTATCATGCTTAATCACCATGTTAACCAATTAGCAGGGCTAGAGGGCCGTCCCATCGAATCCGGTTGGTTGTCTTCTTACTACGGGATCCGTAAAGATCCCTTTAGTGGCTTACCCGCCATGCACAAAGGGTTGGATTTCGCAGGTAAAGAAGGTGAATCGGTTTTGGCTACGGGAGCCGGTCTAGTAACATGGTCAGGCGAGCGATATGGCTATGGTCAATTGGTTGAAATTGATCATGGTAACGGTTTGGTGACACGTTACGGCCACAATAAAGAACTCAAAGTAAAAGTGGGTGACGTGGTGACAAAAGGGCAAGCCATTGCCTCTATGGGCAGTACCGGACGCTCTACTGGTGCTCACGTGCATTACGAAGTATTGAAAAACGGTCGACAGCAAGACCCATTGCCTTTCGTATATCGATGAAGCAAATTTGCTAGGATCTCCGTTAAACGAGATCACACACGAACTAGACACAATCGGCACATTTTTCAGCCGATTGTGTCATTTTTAACGCCTGAGTTGCATTGAGGTAACCGGGTTTAACTAGATAGATTGGAAGCTGTAAATCCATGTTTTCGAGTATAGCCAGAAAAATATTTGGAAGTCGTAATGACCGACTTCTCAAAAAACTCAATAAAAACGTTCTTGCCATCAATGCATTGGAAGAGCAATTCGAAGCCCTGAGTGATGAGCAGCTAAAAGCCAAGACAGCAGAGTTTAAGTCCCGTCTAGAGCAGGGCGAAACTCTCGATAACATCTTAATTGAAGCCTTTGCAGTGGTGCGAGAAGCTAGCAAACGAGTTTTCGAAATGCGCCACTTCGATGTGCAGATGGTCGGTGGTCAGGTACTCCATCAGGGCAAGATTGCCGAAATGCGTACCGGTGAGGGTAAAACCCTTACCTCAACCTTACCGTCTTATCTCAATGCCTTGTCAGGTAACGGCGTGCATGTCATCACAGTGAACGATTACTTGGCTCGTCGTGATGCCGATTGGAGTCGCCCGTTGTTTGAGTTCTTGGGATTGACGGTCGGTTGTAACGTACCAGGCATGTCCCATGAGCAAAAGAAGCAAGCCTATGCTGCGGACATTACTTACGGTACCAACAACGAATTCGGTTTTGATTACCTTCGCGACAATATGGCGTTCAGCCCCCAAGATCGAGTTCAAAGACGCCTTAGCTTTGCAGTAATCGATGAAGTGGACTCGATTCTTATCGATGAGGCAAGAACGCCTTTGATCATCTCAGGTCAAGCCGAAGACAGTTCAGAACTTTATCGCAAAATAAATCAAATCATTCCTCTTCTCGTCCAGCAAGATAAAGAAGACCAGGAAGGGGATGTTGCTGGTCGTGAGGGGGAAGGTGACTTCACCATTGACGAAAAGGGTAAGCAAATCCATTTGACGGAGCGTGGTCAAATTCACGTCGAGGAAATTTTGCAACAGCAGGGCATTTTGCCGGCGGAAGAATCTTTGTTTGCCGCAACCAACATCTCGTTGTTGCATCATGTTAATGCCGCGCTACGGGCACACAAGTTGTTCCACAAAGACGTCGACTACATCGTTAAAGACGATGAGATCGTTATCGTAGATGAGCATACCGGACGGACGATGGAAGGCCGTCGTTGGTCTGAAGGTTTACATCAGGCGGTGGAAGCAAAAGAAGGTGTTCGGATTCAAAATGAAAACCAAACGCTGGCTTCTATTACTTTCCAGAACTATTTCCGTTTGTACGACAAGTTAGCCGGGATGACCGGTACTGCAGATACCGAAGCCTTTGAATTTAATCATATTTACGGTCTTGAGACGGTTATTATTCCGACCAATAAACCCATGATCCGTAAGGATATGGCCGACCTTATCTACCTCACTGCTGAGGAGAAGTACGAAGCCATTGTTGAAGATATCAAAGACTGCGTCGAACGTGGACAGCCAACCTTGGTAGGTACGGTTTCCATTGAAAACTCAGAATTGATCTCGAAGATCTTGAAGAAGGCTAAGATCCCTCACCAAGTATTGAACGCCAAATATCACGAGAAAGAAGCGGACATCGTTGCCCAGGCCGGTAAACCCGGTGCGGTCACTATTGCCACCAACATGGCGGGTCGCGGAACCGACATCGTGTTAGGTGGCAACTGGCAGGTAGAAGTTGAAAAGCTTAACGATCCAAAGCCAGAGAAAATAGAGAAGATTAAGCAAGAGTGGAAAGAAGCACACGACAAGGTGATTGCCTCCGGTGGTTTGCACATTATTGGTACTGAGCGTCACGAATCTCGTCGTATCGATAACCAGTTGCGTGGTCGTTCCGGTCGTCAAGGTGACCCAGGTTCATCTCGTTTCTATTTGTCACTCGACGACGCTTTGATGCGCATCTTCGCTTCTGAAAAAATGGCCAGCATGATGAAACGTTTGGGTATGGAGCGCGGTGAAGCTATCGAGCATCCATGGGTGACTCGCGCTATTGAAAATGCACAACGCAAAGTGGAAGGTCGTAACTTTGATATGCGTAAGCAGTTGCTGGAATACGACGATGTCGCTAACGACCAACGTAAAGTGGTTTACGAACAGCGTAATGAATTGCTAGACGAAGGTGAAATCAGCGAGACCATCAATGTCATTCGTGAAGACGTGGTGAATAACCTGATCAACGAATACATTCCGCCTCAGTCTTTGGAAGAGATGTGGGACGTTGCTGGACTTGAAGAGCGCTTGAAAGGCGACTTCTTACTCGAACTTCCAGTGCAAAAATGGTTAGATGAAGACGACAAGTTGTACGAAGAAAGAATTCGCGAGCGGATCCTAGACGAAGTGGTCAGTGCCTACAAACAAAAAGAGGAAGTTGTCGGTCCGCAGGTCATGCGTCAATTTGAAAAAGCCGTCATGCTGCAGAATCTTGATACCCATTGGAAAGAGCATTTGGCCGCCATGGATCATCTTCGCCAAGGGATTCACTTGCGTGGCTATGCGCAGAAGAATCCTAAGCAGGAATACAAACGTGAATCCTTCATGTTGTTCTCCGAGATGCTCGAGAACCTTAAAGTTGAGGTGATCAACATTCTCAGCAAGGTTAAAGTGAAAGCTGAATCTGATGTTGAAGCGGTAGAAGAGCAGCGCAGACAGGCAGATGGTGCTCCGAAAAATTACGAGCATCAGTCTACCAACCAAGCTGAAGACGCAGGCCGTCAAGATGCGGTGCGTCAGGGGCCGAAGATTGGTCGCAATGACCCTTGTCCATGTGGTTCAGGTAAAAAATACAAACAGTGTCACGGTAAGCTAAGCTAAGTTAGTCCGTGCTCAAAGCCCGTTGAATTGTTGTGCGACTTGCTGACAATATCTTCGGGCTTGCTCCACCGGCGCAGCATGGTGTGTCGGTGCCAACTGAGTTGGAAAACGACCCATTCCAGCTAAAATACAATACCAAGAAGGTCGCAGATAAACCAAGCTGTGTCGATTCTCACTCAGAACTTGCTCCACGTCTTTACCACCATCCCAAGCGCTAAATATTTTTTGTAAAGTTTCCGGTGACTGCGGATTGTTAGCATTGGCTAGCCAATAGTCACTGTCCGTGCGCGTATTGAGTTTGTAGTGGGCGACAATGTAGTCGCGAATGCCATCAAAAACTTGATTGAGTTGACGATTGAAACCTTGCTGAGATTCGTTCAACGGAGCTGGGTCTTGGCAAGCTTCGATAAACCGTTCCACCGTCAATTGAGTCAGCATCAACGCTGTGGCTTCCAAAGGTTCGATGAATCCTTGAGACAAACCGACCGCCAAACAATTTTGGCGCCAGTGTTGTGACAATCGTCCTACTTTCATGCTGAGGTGTTTAACCTTTACCTCGTCACTATCACCAATATTTAAGGTGCGCCTTAATTCCGTCTCAGCCTGGTCTGGCTGGATAAAAGATCGACTGTAGACATAGCCGTTGCCTTGGCGTTGAGTCAATGGAATTTGCCACATCCAGCCATGCTTTAATGCTATGGAGCGAGTTTGTGGCAATGGTAACTCAGAATCTTGCTCATAGGGTGTCTGAATTGCTACCGCAGCGTCGTTGAACAGCATGTCCTGATATGAATGTAGAGACTCACCCAAGGATTGTTGAATGACTTTGCCAGCAAAACCGGTGCAATCAATGTAGAAATCAGCACACAGTTCTCCCTGTGTTTGACTGACGATTGATTGAATCTGACCATTGGCTGCTAAACGGATCTCTTCTACTGTATCAACAAGGTGCTTTAAGCCTTTTGAGGTGGCCTTGTGGCGCAAATAGCGACCCAGTTTTGCGGCATCAAAATGATAGGCATAGTCGATATCGATCTGTTGATTCGGACTGACTGGATGTCGCTTTTGTTGCGCCAATGTGGATGCAACAAAATACTCATCTGGGGTCGCGTTGGCGTCAAATCCTCTGCGTCGTAAGCCGCAGTTATGAAAAAACATATCGGCTACAGGCTTGTCCAAGGCAGAAAAAAACGGATGAAAATACGCTTGGTAACCTGCAACTTGCGACCAGTTTTCAAAGCTTATACCGAGCTTATAGGTAGCATCACATTGGGGCATCCACTCAGACTCTGGGATCCCAAGAGTTTTGAAAAACTGCTTCAGGTACGGAGTTGCACCTTCACCAACGCCCACCGTGCCAATATCTGCTGATTCGATAAGTGATATTTGGCATTGTGGCCATGCATGCTGGAGGCGAATCGCTGTCATCCAACCTGCGGTGCCGCCGCCAACAATCAAAATGCGATTAGGTATCTTCGACATTATAGAGTTTCCGCTTGTGCAGTAGGATCGGTGGACTCGCGAACCACCAACTGAGGGGTGAAGTGCAAGTTTGGAATATTGACCGACGACATTTTCGGATTCCGAATATGCATTAGATACTGAATCAGGGATGCCGTTGCTTTTCGTGCGATGACATTGGTTGGCTGCGCCGCTGTGGTCAGCTTAGGCCATGTTTGTCGGGAAAAGGGGCTGTCCTCAAATCCTGCAATGGCCATTTGTTTGGGCACATCGACGCCTTGCAAACGCGCAGCAAACAGGGCTCCGGCCGCGATTTCATCATTACAAGAAAACACCGCGCTAGGCGGATGTTCAAGAGCCAATAGTTTCTTCGCCCCTTGTACTCCAGATTCGAAGGAGTAGCGGCCATCGAGAATGTATTCGGGTTTGACTTGAATATGATGTTTCTCTAGCGCTTTTAAATAGCCGATCCGGCGCTCGTCGGTTGAGCCGTGACCGGGATCTCCACTGAGAAAGGCAATGTCTTTGTGACCTTGTTGAATCAAATGTTCGGTGATTTCAAAAGCCGCCTCTTGGTCATGAATATGCACACAGGGCGCTGTTTGCTCGCCTTGTTCACTGGCGGAGACAATTCGAATGTATACGATATTTAATTCGTCTAACGCCTTCAACACTTCCGGCATTTCAGATAAGGGCGGGGAGATGATCAATCCAGACAATTGGGAGCGTCGCACCATGGTCGCGATTTCTTCTATCACCGAGTCACTATTTGCAGAGCAGGGGTGGATGACCAACTCATAGCCTCGTTCTCGGCATTCAGTCAGTATCCCGTTTTGCATATCCAACACATAGTAAGCATTGGGGTTGTCATATACATAACCCAAAGAATAGGATTTCGTTCCCGCCAGATTGCGAGCTGCATTGTTGGGTTGATAGTTAAGTTGTGCGATGGCCGCTTGCACACGTTCGAGTGTTTCGGGTTTAACCGACCCCTCTTGATTGGTCACACGGGATACCGTTTTGATCGATACCCCGGCTAATTCAGCCACATCTTTAATGGTCGCTTTCATTTAATTTCACTTTTTTTGGCAACGTTGAAGGGGACAATTCCCAGACTCTCAATCGTTATAAAAAACTATATTATTCATTCAGATAGATTTAATCGTTAGACTTTTATCGCAGTAGAGTTTGTCGCTAACGACACACCATTTTCTTGGTGTTGATGTTATTTTTTTGTAATTGTTGTTGCACATCGATTAATCATCGGCTAGATTACATACTAATGACAACGCTGTCACTTAATTTATTCGAAAGATTTGTGCAGCTTTGTCATTTTTAAATCGAATGAATGACAACGCTGTCATGCGACTTAGATAGGGCTGGAAACACAGCTCAAGTGCCGGCACAAACTTTGTCATTCACAAGCGAATTGAAGTTCAACAGAACTCTTTAATTAAGAATGACAACGCTGTCACTACTGACCAAGGGAACCTTATGAAATCGTCAAAGTTCAATAAAATTACGCAAGGCATCAAACTCGCCTGCGTTGTAAGTACCGCATTAGGTGGATTAACCGTATCGCAAACCTTCGCCCAAGAAGCGAATGCTGGCGATGTCGAGCGAATTCAAGTAACAGGCATCGTTGCCAGTGCCAAGCAAAACCTTAATGATAAGCGATTCTCCAGCGCTATCGTGGACGCGATAACTGCTGAAGATATTGGACAGTTCCCAGATAAAAACGTTGCAGAGTCTTTGTCTCGAATTCCTGGTATCACCATCGACCGTACTTTCGGTGAAGGTCAAGGTGTTACGATTCGTGGTGTACAACCTGACCAAAACTTGACTCTGGTAAATGGTCAAGCAGTCGGTACCGCTCAATGGTTTGTATTGTCTGATGCGACCCGTAACTTTAACTTCGAAATCCTGGCTTCTGAAATGGTCGCGGGCTTGGAAGTATATAAATCCTCACAAGCCGACATCGATGAAGGCGCGTTAGGTGGAACCGTCATTTTGCGCACACGCAAGCCGATGGAATTGGATTCAGGTACCACACAATTCTCTGTTGAAGCTCAGTACAACGACATTTCTGAAGAAGTCGATCCTTCCTTTTCGGGTTTGTACAGTTGGAAAAACAGCGATGAAACTTTCGGTATCTTAGCCTCAGTCAGCTACCAACAGCGCACAGTTCGCAGAGAAACCAACGAAGACTTCGGTTGGTTCGGCCCAACAATAGCTCGTATTGATCCTCTGATCGAAGCGCCTCAAGGGGCTTCAGAAAAAGGCGCGATTCCTTGGGGTATGGGTTCAGCTTTGTTTGAACAAGATCGTGAACGCATTGGCTATGATATCAATGCACAATGGGCACCGACAGACGCATTGGAGATGAATCTTCATTACCTCAGTTCGACCATGAAAGCAGACAACGTCAACTCTAACTTGATTGGTATCCCCTTCCGTGGCATTGCTTACACCGGCACAGACACTAACTCAGGTACCGTTTCCAACGGCATCGTAGAAAGTCTGGAAGTGCGCGGTGTAGACAGTCGTCCTGGTTGGTCACGCCACATGGCATACGACAACATTTTCCGTGAAGGTTCTGAGATGTCCACCGAGATCTTGGATTTTGAAGGTAACTACAATTTGACCTCGGGTAAGTTGCATTGGCAAATTGGTACCACCAAAGGTGAAGGTGAAAACCGTGACTTCTTCACTGAGTTTTGGGTAGATGCAAACGACCCTCGCGCTAACTTTGATTTTTACAATCCAGGTGGCACAGCGCCAGCTATTGATTTCACCACGGCGAGCCCATGGTTGCAGAATCCTACCGATCAAATGTGGTTGGGTGGAATCTTCGACCAAGCAAACTTGACCAAAGATAAAGAAAACTACGCTCAAATCGACTACACCCATTTCGTAGAATGGGGTGTGGTAAGCCAGATTAAGACTGGACTAAAACTGCGCAGTCGTAGTTTTGATCAAAGCCGTTATCGTACGGATTTGGCTAACCTAGATCCAACTGGCGCAGGTAGCTTGGGTCCAGCTAGTCAGTTTTGGACGGGCGATATGGTGAACGTGGATCACTCCAGCACCAATGGCTTTGCAGCTTCTTACTTCATGCCAGACCGTGAGTTAATGTACGATGCGCTTTATGGGGTTGCAGAATGTGGTACAACTGCCAACGCATTGTGCCGCAATTCAGACGTATTCTTGAAAGATGCGTCCTTTAAAGTCGACGAAGACATTACCGCAATGTATGTAATGGCAAACTTTGAAACCGATGGCTTACGGGGTAATGTGGGTCTGCGTTACGTTGACACCGATTCGACTTCCAAAGGTTTCGACCTGAGCAGCGGTGCCGATGTCTCTTACGACAGCAACTACAAAGAATGGCTACCTAGCTTGAATGTTGCCTATGATTTGGCTGATGACACTATCTTGCGGGTTGCTGCGTCTCGAGTATTGACTCGTCCTGCGCCATTCCAATTGGCTCCAGCGGTCAACTTGACGCCAGAAACCAGCTCAGGTTCAGCAGGTAATCCAAATCTGAATCCGCTGACGGCTAACCAGTTTGAAGTGGGTCTAGAGTGGTACTTCGATGAAGCTTCGTTGGTTGCAGTGACGATGTTCAAGAAAGACATTAACGATTTCATCTTCACTAAAACCGTGGCTAAAGAAATCAATGGCTTCCAGATCAACCAGCTAAGAACTCCTGAAAATGGTGGCTCTACGTCAATCGACGGAATCGAGTTCCAAGTTCAGCATGTTATGGACAATGGCTTTGGCGGTTACTTCAACTACACCTACACCGATGTAGGTAATGCCACCATTGATGAAGCTGCAGCGGTCACTGATGAAAACGGAAACATCGTGGGTGCAACCCTAGCTGAGCGAGTAGTGCGCTTCCCGAACACCTCGAAGAATTCCTATAACTTTGGTGTGTTTTATGAGAATGAGGTCTACAGTGCTCGCTTGAACTACAACTATCGTTCTGAGTATTTCCTTGCCGCAGCTGAAATCGGTGATAACTATCGCGATGAACAAGCTCAGATGGACGCTCAGTTTAGTTGGAACGTGACCGACGAAGTGACTTTGAAGTTCGAAGCACTGAACATCACTGATGAAATCTGGGAAAACTATTATGAGCGTGCGACTGATGGCGCGCGTCTAGGTGGAACCCAGAGCGCCAACGGCCGTCGTTTCTACGTTGGTGCTAACTTTAAGTTCTAATGTGTGTGTCGCCGGAGACTGACTACTCCGGCATTGAGTGGAGTAAAAGAGAATGGTTCCAAAACGCATTGTTATCGTTGGTGGTGGTACTGCTGGATGGATGTGCGCAAACTTGTTTGCCCACCACTGGCAAAACCATGACACGATAATCACGCTGGTGGAATCAGACTCAATTGCTACAGTGGGTGTAGGAGAGGGGTCTACTCCTTTCCTACGCCAATTTTTTCATACACTAAATATTAAGGAGCATCACTGGATGGAAGCCTGTGATGCAACCTTTAAATGTGGGATTGCCTTTCCGAACTGGACACAATCACCATCACCGGCAAATTACTTCCATCCTTTTTACAGCGAGGTAGACCAATCGGTCGCCGAAGATTTCTTTCATGCTTGTCAACTTAGAAGACAAGGATACGATTGTGCCACCCAGCCCGATGACTATTTCGTTACGGCTCATTTGGCCTATCAACATCGTACGCCCGTGGACTCCAATGGGTTTGATCACGGCGTGGATTACGGCTATCACTTCGATGCCGAAAAGCTCGCGAAATTTTTGTCTTTGCATGCTCAGTCATTGGGTGTTCAAAGAATCACCGATACCGTAACTCAGGTGCACACAAATCACGGTGAGATCACCGCCATTGAAACTCAACATCAAGGCAGCTTCGAAGCCGATCTGTATGTCGATTGCAGCGGATTTCGCGGACTATTGATCCGCCGGGCACTGCAAGAGCCGTACATCGATTATTCTGACTACTTACTCGTTAACCGCGCAGTGGCGCTGGGTACACCCAATAGTGACAGTCAAAATATTCCTTCCTACACCACCTCAAAAGCCCTCGAACATGGCTGGATGTGGTCTATTCCATTGCAATCACGCACAGGTAACGGTTATGTGTACAGCGACCAGTATTTGTCGCCTCAACAAGCTGAACAAAAGTTGCGTGAAGAATTGCAGTTTGAACAGGGTGACGTGCTTCATTTGCAGTGGACGCCAGGTCGCATCGAACAACATTGGAAAGGGAATTGTTTAGCAATCGGCCTGTCGCAAGGCTTCTTAGAGCCACTGGAAGCACCCATGCTCAACATGATTCAACACAGTATCGAATGTTTTATTGAGCATTACGATCGTGTCGATGGAGATGATGCACTCCTTGCATCGGCAAAACTGAAATTCAACAAAACTATCAATACGTTAATTGATGGTACTCGTGATTATTTGCAAGCACACTATGTATTAAATAGCCGCAACGACAGTCCTTTTTGGAGTGCTTGTCGGGAGAATCCTACTCGCAGTGAAGTGCTCAACGACATTGTTGATGGATGGCAATCAAATAAACCTTTCGATCCGATATTGGCTTGCCATGTATCGTCATTGGCCTACATGAAAACCTCATGGTATTGCCTGTTATCTGGGATGGGAGCCTATCAACCCCCTACTCAGGCGAGTTTACGTTTGGCAAGCAGAAAACATGCAAGAGCAATACAAAAATGTGAATTCATGGCTGCTCAATTTCCGTTGCAGGGAGCCTATTTCTCTGCAAACAGCCAACAAAAGGTGAAGTACTCATGAGACCTTTCTCCATCGGATTTGCGAACATTCTTTTAGTGTCTTTGGTGATGCTTGCAAGCTGCTCAAAGCAGGTAGTCTCTCCTGATACTTTAACCGTCGGGATTGAGGATAACGCACAGAATATGCAGGTGCAGTATCAGGTTGTAAGCAATACGGCAAATTTGCCCTGCGATCCCAAACGTGCAGGGGGAGAATGCTATCAGGCGCGATTGACCCTTACCTTTAGTCATGGATTACCTGCTGACGGTTGGTCAATTTATTTGTCCCACTTAGCGCCCGTGCAGTCGCTGGATTCTGAACATTTTGAAATTGAAAGCATCAATGGCGATTTCCATCGTCTAAGCGCGACTAAAGAAATTGTCGCGAATCATCCCTATCAAATTGATTTAATTAGCGATTTTTGGATGGTGACCTATTCAGATATCTTGCCAAATTACTTTTTTGCCTTAGAAAATGGTCAAACTCGGATCATTGAAGCGACCCGTGAGTACGTGGATCCTGACTCGGGATTGAGCGTCATCCCACACGCAGGCACCTTTGACTCTGAGCAACAAATCAAGCGCAACGGTCAAGACGGATATATGCAACAAACGGCACAGTCGCTGTATGACAGTAACGAGCAGATTTTGCAGGCCGCGGCCCAAGCCACTGCACCCAAAGTTGGCTTGAGTTCAGTACCTCGCGTCCAGTCTCAAGAAACAACCGACTCTCGTTTGAATATCAGCGCTGGCTTCGCACTCGAGTCGGACTCACTGCCACTGGCTCCCCTTGTCCGTGCTGCGCAGGACTTGGGCCTACAGCTCGAGCAAGAAGGCGTCGTGGTGGTCTTCGCGGAAGATCCTCAGTTACAAAGCGAGGCCTATCGAATTGATATTGAAGACACACTCATTCGCATTACTGCCAGCACTGAAGCCGGCGCATTTTATGGTCTGGTGACGCTGTCCCAGTGGGCCGCAGGTAAGTCCGACCTTGCTATTGGGACAGCCACAGATGCACCTAGATACAGCGTACGATCTGTTCATTTAGACGTCGCACGCAATTTCCGTTCTGCCCAGTTCGTTGAGTCGTTACTGCAACAAATGGCCTACTTAAAGCTTAACACTCTGCATCTGCACTTGGCGGACGACGAGGGTTGGAGACTCGCAATACCAGGTTTACCTGAACTGACTGAAGTGGGCGGCTTCCGTTGTTTCGATCTAAGCGAAACCCAGTGCCTGATGCCCCAATTGGGTAGTGGACCTACGCGAGAGTCTACGGCAAATGGCTACTACAGCGAGCAACAATATCAAGACATTTTACGCACCGCACAAAGGCTGCATATTCAGGTCATCCCATCACTAGATATGCCGGGGCATTCTAGAGCAGCCATTGTTGCCATGGATGCCCGTTATCGCACTTTGATGGCTCAGGGAGAGACGGAAAAAGCTGAACTTTACTTGCTTAGTGAAGCCGATGACACCAGTGAGTACCGTTCGGTGCAGCACTACAACGACAACACCCTCAATCCCTGTTTGTCAGCAACGTATCGTTTTGTCGACAAGGTCTTGTCTGAACTGATAAGTCTTCACGACGAGGCTGGAGTACCTCTACAACGTTATCATATCGGTGCCGACGAAACGGCCGGTGCTTGGAAAGGATCACCCGCATGTCAGGCCTTGATTGCCGAGAACGAGACATTGCACGAAAGCGAAGATTTGACTGCGTATTTTATTCAAAAAGTCGCCCAGATGGTGCAACAAAAAGGTGTCATGCCTGCGGGGTGGAGTGACGGTATGGAAACCTTGCTAGTGGATGAGAGTCGCACCGAATCGTTTCCGATGCAGGTGAATGTTTGGGATACCTTAGTCTACCAAGGTCAAGAAAAGGCCTATCATTTTGCACAGAATAAATGGCACACCATATTGTCGTTCCCAGATGTGTTCTATTTTGATTTTCCCTATGCGGCCAGTGGTGACGAACCCGGCTACTACTGGGCTAGTCGCCAAACTGACAGCTATAAAGTGTTTCAATTTATCAGTACCCAGATGGAGAAGATGGCTTCGCTATGGACGGATCGGACCAATCATCCTTACCAAGCCAATGCAAAACCTGAATATGCCAATAAGCTTGCTTTTGAAGGGATCCAGGCTCATCTGTGGAGTGAAGTGGTGCGCCACGACAGTGTGGCTCAATACATGTACTTCCCCAGATTGGTCAGCTTTGCCGATAAAGCCTGGCATCAGCCTGAATGGGAACTGATGGCTGGTGAAACTGAAAGCTCAACGTGGCAACATGCAATGGCAGCTGACTGGCGAGCCATGAGCCGTACCATGGTTGATACTGTTTTACCCCACCTGGTCAGCCAGAAAATCAATTTCCGCGTCCCACCTGCTGGTGGCAAGGTTCAAGGTGGAGAACTTCACATGAACCATCTGTTCGAAGGAATGACACTGGAATATCGCAGTGAGAATGGGGCTTGGGTCGCATATCAAGGGCCCGTAAACCTTGAAGCACCGGTTTGGATTCGAGCTCGACTACCGGGTACCGAACGAATCAGTCGAAGCTTTAAAGTCGAGTAGCCGCTGTGTCTGTTTTAGCCATTACATCACCCAACCCCAGAGAAATGACAGCGTTGTCAATTCTGCAATGTGTGATCCTCAACCAAAGGAACCCAGTTTGTGAGTAATCAAACCCCGTATTTTATTGGCATCGATGGTGGTGGAACAAAATGCAAAGCTCGACTGGAAAACAGCCAAGGGCAACTGCTGGCAGAAACGACTGTAGGCCCAGCCAATGCCGCACGAGATCTGCCAGGCAGCGTCGCGGCTCTGTTAGAAGCTAGCAATCAGTTACTGCAAATTCACGGTGATCCTGCGCTCAAGTTGAGTCAAATCCATGCAGGTATTGGTTTGGCTGGGGTCAATCTACCCTGCGTTAAGCGTAAAATTAACGACATATTGCTACCGTTTGCCAGTGTTCAAATGACAACGGATCTCCACATTGCATGCTTAGGTGCCCATCAGGGAGAAGATGGAGCCATCGTTATTCTCGGCACGGGGTCGTCTGGTCTCGCGATGGTAGGCGGAGAAGTCTTCGAGTATGGCGGACACGGTTTTGTTGTCGGAGACAAAGGCAGTGGAGCCTGGATTGGCCGCAAGGCAATTAGCCTCACCCTGGAAACCCTGGATGGAATTCATCCTGCCAATGATTTGAGTGACGCAGTTTTGTCCGGATTAAACTGTAAATACCCTTACGAGGTATTGGCGTTGACCTTGAACGCAAAACCTTCGGTGTTCGCCCAATTGGCACCTCTAGTGTTCCAACAAGCTCAGCTTGGTCAAATCGAAGCGCTAGAAATCGTTCAGCGCGGCGCGAATTATGTTAATCAACTTTCGGAACGACTGTTGTCTCACAAGCCACAGCGGTTAGCCTTTATCGGAGGAGTGTCTTCGTCCTTGCTGCCTTATTTAGATTCGCGGATTCAGGCACAGGCTAAACCAGCGCTAAACAGTCCGGAGCAAGGTGCCATTTTGTTGGCCAAATCACGATATTTGGCTTCCTAATCACATTAATTAAGACAAGAGAATTTATTCATGAGCAGTTTAATGGCAAAAGAAGCCGCCCAGAGTCCAGACGTAATCGAACAACAGCTAGCCGACAATCTGTCGGTCTGTCAGGATCTTTGTGCGCAGATACGTGCCTTTGACCCGTCTTTGGTTTACATCGTTGGCCGGGGATCTTCGGATCACGCTGGCGTTTTCGCAAAATATTTGATTGAGGTGGAGCTTGGTATTCCGGTATGTTCGTCTGCGCCGTCGGTGTTTAGCGTCTATAGGCAGACACTAAAACTCGAGCGAGCTTTGGTTATTATTATTTCTCAGTCCGGCGGCAGTCACGACATCATTGCTCAGGCCGAAGCAGCCAAAGCTAGCGGAGCCATGACCATCGCCATGGTTAATACTGTGGATTCGCCCCTGGCCAAAGTTGTGGATCACATTCTTCCGATTAGAGCCGGGCAAGAGCAGGCCATCGCCGCAACCAAGAGTTATTTGGCGACCCTTAGCGCTGTTTTGCAATTGGTAGCAGTATGGAAGCAAGACTCGGGATTGTTGAGTGCACTTGGACAGCTACCGGAAAAGCTCCGTTCAGTCATCTCTGGTCCTGCACAACTGAGTCTGGCTCACATTGAGAATGTAAAACACTGCGTTGTATTGGGTCGGGGCTTTGGGTACGCTATCAGCCGAGAAATCGCACTTAAAATGAAGGAAGTGTGCGGAGTGCATGCTGAAGCATTCAGTAGCGCCGAATTTTTGCATGGGCCGGTGACTTTGGTTGAAAAGCAACTGAGCCTGATTACCATCAACATTGATGATGAATCGAGCGCCGCACATGAACATATTTTGGCGGACCTACGCCAGCGTGGATCAAGAGCGATGACTTTGCAGCTTGACGCGCAATTACGGGACTCCAGTTGGCATCCGAGATTGGAACCCTTAGCGGTTTTACAGCGATTCTACATGGATATAGAGCAGATCGCTGTTGGCTTGGGCCTAGATCCAGATCAGCCTGCGGGCTTGAAGAAAGTAACCATTACACTGTGACCTGAACTATGACTGTCTTTTATTGCGACCAGCTATTTGATGGCGAACGATTTACCCACCGGCAGTGCATTGAGGTTCTTGATGGTGTGGTTCAATCGGTGTTTAGTGGCCAACCCCAGCAAGCCGATGTGCAACTCAGTGGCTTAGTCGCTCCTGGCTATGTGGATGTACAAGTTAATGGTGGCGGTGGAGTTCTGCTCAATAACCAACCCGAAATAGCTACCCTCGAAACCATGTTTGATGCTCACTGTCAGTTTGGTACTACCGCCATGTTGCCGACGGTTATCACCGATAACCTTGATATCATGACGAAGGCGGCAGACGCGGTTTCACAGCTAATTGAACGAGGTCACAAGGGCATAGTGGGGATTCACTTTGAAGGCCCACACCTGAGTGTCGACAAGAAAGGCATTCATCCAGATCATCATATCCGGCCACTCTCTCAAGGGGAATTAGCCCTTTTCTTACGCCAAGATCTTGGCAAGGTTTGTGTCACCCTCGCTCCAGAAAATGTCTCGGTGAGCGATGTTAAACGACTTGTAGAGGGGGGCGTACTGGTCTGTTTGGGCCATTCAAATGCCACCGCTGAGCAGGTCCAACAAGCCCTTGATGCGGGCGCGACGGGCTTTACTCATTTGTATAACGCCATGTCGCCGCTTTCTGGCAGAGAATCGGGCATGGTGGGCATAGCACTGCTGACAGACAAGGCCTATTGCGGATTGATCGTCGATCATCACCACGTTAGCCGAACCAGCTGTCAATTGGCCATTAAATGCAAATCGGCCCAGCGTACAATGTTGGTCACAGATGCCATGTCCCACGTGGGCAGCGACCAACAAGTGCTGGAGTTCGCAGGAATGGCAATTCATAAAACAGGTGACAAGCTAACCATTGCTGCTGGCAATCTCGCTGGCTCAACCTTGGATATGGCGCAGGCCGTTGCTAACTCGGTGAATGATTTAGAGGTACCCTTAGGGGAAGCCTTGCAGATGGGATCTTTGACCCCCGCGACCTTTCTCAATTTGCATCTTGAACGAGGCAAAATTGCCCCAGGATTTCGCGCAGATTGGGTGGTATTGAATGACGAGTTAAAGGTCGAAGCCACCTATCAAGGTGGGCAAAGTATTTACAATCGGTCGATGACCGCACAATCATAATAAGAAGGTAATCTATGCAAGCGGCAGCAGAAGTAAATCAATCACGCAGCAGTGTGGTACCCATGTTGATCATCGGCATGTTATTTTTCGTTTTTGGGTTTATCACCTGGCTAAACGGTGCACTTATTCCATTTCTTCAAATCGTCTGTCAGTTGACGGATACCCAAGCGCTGTTTATCGCGTTTTCATTCTACATCGCCTACGTGGTGATGGCGTTGCCCATGTCTTGGGTGCTCGACAAGGTCGGCTATAAGCGTTCGATGGTTTTAGGACTATTGATGATTGCCGGGGGATGTTTGCTGTTTATTCCTGCGGCTTATTCGCAACAGTTTAGTATCTTTATCATCGCTCAATTTTTGGTGGGCACCGGTCTAACCATTCTGCAGACCGCATCTAACCCCTATATTGTGAAAATTGGCCCTCAAGAAACTGCTGCGGTGCGCATCTCTATTATGGGATTGCTCAACAAATTTGCAGGCTTTTTAGCGCCCCTCGTGTTTACTGCTTTGGTGCTAGGTGACTTTCCTCACGTAAGCGCTCAGTCAGTCAGCTTGATGACTCCGGAACAGCAGGCGGTGCAAATTCAAGCTCTGTCTGACGCCTTAGTGATGCCTTATCTGATGATGGCAATAGCACTAGCCCTATTGGCAGGCTTGTTGAATCTGTCGTCACTACCAGACCTTGTTATCGAATCCTCACAACAGGAAGTGGCACCACAACAGTCTGTTATGGCGCATCCCCAACTGATTTTGGGCGTGGCGACCTTGTTTGTGTATGTGGGCGTCGAGGTAATTGCCGGTGACACCATCGGTTTGTTTGGCTCTCAGCTTGGTGTTGCCAATGCCACCTCTTTAACTTCCTATACTATGGCATTTATGGTACTGGGCTATCTTTTGGGCTTGGTCATCATTCCTCGACTCGTCAGTCAATCTCAAGCCCTGATGGGCAGTGCTATTTTGGGCATCGTACTGTCTTTGAGTATTGTGTTTGCTGACAGTCAATCCAGTGCTATTTCAGAAATTTTATGGGGCTGGATGGGAATCGCAACTGTACCGGACACCATTTGTTTGATTGCTTTACTTGGTCTGGCGAATGCACTCGTTTGGCCAGCCGTTTGGCCTCTTGCGCTAGAAGGTTTATATGAATTGACCTCCAGAGGCTCAGCATTGCTGATCATGGGGATCTCCGGCGGAGCTATCTTGCCCATCGTTTATGGTTTGTTGGCGGACACATATGGCAGTCAATCTGCCTATTGGCTGACCATTCCGTTGTATGGATTCATTCTTTTCTATGCATTGAAAGGACACAAACTGCGCAGTTGGAGCCGAGTCCAAAACCATTAACTCAGAGTGGCAGGAAATCCACTCTTGAGCATGACTTGAAAACTGTGCTTTCATATCCAGCCGGACGGGAACTATTCCTCTCCGGCTTTTTTATTAGGAGAAAGGCATGAAGAAAGTGGAAGTGGCGGTCGGGGTCATTAAACGAGACGACCACATTTTTGTGTGTTTGCGAGGCGAAGATCAACATCAGGGCGGGTTGTGGGAATTTCCCGGTGGCAAGCGTGAGCCCGAGGAAACCATAGAACAAGCCTTGCATCGAGAGTTACTGGAAGAGATAGGTATCTATACCGAACATTCTGTGCCTTTAATCACAATTGAACACGATTATGGCGACAAATTGGTGCGCTTGGATGTACATTTGGTGGATCAATTTAGCGGAGAACCCAAAGGCATGGAAGGGCAAGCTAGCCAATGGGTTGCTATCGAGAAACTTCATACACTGACCTTTCCCGAGGCCAATCAGGAGATAGTCTCAAAGTTACAAACGCAGTTTGCTTGATGAAGGATTAGAACGCAGGGAAGGCATCTTGCATCCAAAGATGCAGGGCTATACTCACAAAATACCCAAGGGCAATCACCGGGCTCCATTTCAAGTGTCGGATAAAGGTATAGTGTCCCCGAGCTTGTCCCATCAAGGCGACACCCGCGGCCGAGCCGATTGAGAGCAGACTGCCGCCCACGCCCGTGGTCAGTGTCACCAACAGCCATTGGGTTTGATCCATAATCGGTTGCATAGTGAGTACAGAGAACATGACAGGGATATTGTCTACCACCGATGACAAAATCCCCACCAATATATTTGCTTCGGTGATACCAAAGTCCTCATAGAGGGTGATGGATACCCAATTCAAGTAACCCAAAAATCCTAAACCGGCGACGGATAAAATCACGCCATAGAAGAAAAACAAGGTATCCCACTCGGCCCGAGCCATGTGCCGAAACATATCAAAGTGCTCGGCGTTATCAGCAATGTTACTGGGTTCATCAAAGTGCATGCTTTCTTGATGTAATCTGAGTTTTAAGAAGTAGCTGTAAACATTCAGATATCCTAAGCCCATCAACATGCCAAACACCGCTGGGATCCCCAACACAGCATTAAATAAAATCGCCGTTAAGATGGTCAGCAGAAACAAGATCAAAATCATTGTACCACCGGTTTTCAATTGGCTATGTTGATGGTCAATGGATTCAGGAACCCCTTTAGGAATGGCAAAACTCATCACCAATGCAGGCAATAAGAAATTCATCAGTGCTGGTAAGAACAATTTAGAAAAATCGCCGAATTCCAGCATTCCCTGTTGCCACACCATCAAAGTAGTAATGTCACCAAAAGGGCTAAACGCACCACCTGCATTGGCGGCTACAACCAAGTTGATACAGCCGATGCCAATAAAATCCGGACGATTTTTCCCCACCGACAGAAGCACCGTACTCATCACCATCACTGTGGTAAGGTTGTCGGCGATAGGGGAAATCAAGAAACTCAATATCCCGGTTAACCAAAACAACCCTCGATAACTTAAACCCACGTTGATCAGTCTGTCGCGGACCACAAAGAATACGCCGCGCTCAAGCATAGCGTTGATGTAAGTCATGGCAACAATCAAAAAGAAAAACAGATCTGCGTATTCCAAAAAGTAATCTCTAAGACTTTCAATGACCATTGGCTCGTATTCGGTACCTCGACATAGAAGCACTATCATCAGCCAGATAAGCCCTGCACTGATCATCACCGGAATGGATTTTCGCAATCTGAGCTTTTCTTCCAGCACCACGAAAATATAGGAGAGTACAAATAGGCCCAGTGCGAGGTACCCCCACACAGAGTGGGTGAGGTCGTAAACAATCGAGGCATCATCGACGGCATATGCGCTGATGGAAAAACACATAGCAGCGAACAAAAAACCGAAGATGCGAATAATAGTCATAGGATCAAATGGCGGGTTGGACCTAGTCTCACGTTAGCGGATTTTTTTTCTATTGACCAGAAATGCGGCACAATGATCAAAGGACACTAGTGCAATTTATTGATTTGGTCACGGAGGTGCACCGCGTGGCTTTTATCTTTAATGATGTTTTCTAGCTCATCATTGATACGCCGGATCAGCACTAGAGTGTCGCGATGCTGTTTGGCGCGGCGCACTAGGATTTTGTCAATCTGCCCCAAGGGCTGCAAGCAACAATCACTAATTTGCTGGTTATATTGTTGGGCAAGGTAAGACACCATGCCTTCGGTACTCTGTTCTTTGGCACTGAAGGGTTGGGTTTTGGCTTCTTCGATTTGAGTCCGCAGTAGCAACGTTCTATCCACCAATTCCAACATCAAGTCTTGGGCGTGCCTGACCAACAACGGTTCTACTTTATCGAGAAAGCCCTCTAGTTCAATTACCGCTGCATCGTCACGCCAAACAATTTGTTTGGATTCATATTGCTGCACCCCATCTCGCAACAAGCTCACTATGACCACAAGGGAATCCAAGTGCTCAGTGGGTTGTTGCCGTACTTTGTCGTCCAACAAGTTTAACGCTTTTTGTAGCGGTACCTGAGCTTGGGCCACAGCATTCTCTCTAAACAATTGAGAATCGGTTTTGCCCTGCTGATTGTCGCATCCCAAAAGGGTAGTCAGTATGATGATGAGTATGAAATAACTGGGTTTAAACCAGGCACACTGCCACTTGCTTAAAGATGGTTTTTGATAGACTGCCACCTAGACTCCTGCAAAGTTGCGCGATAAGCGTTATTTTTCCTGTCGGCAATGTTATCATGACATCAGACTCAGCAGGCAAATTCATCATGGCAAAATCAAATATTTCCAAAATGCTGGAAAAACACGACAAATTGATTCATTCCGAGATGCGCAAAGTGGTTTCTCATGTGCAGCGTCAAGAAGACGATTGGATCGTAAATACCGTGATGATTGAAGGCAGTGAAGTGCCCTTTAAGTTTCGTCGTAAAAAACAATACAAAAATTTGCAAGGCAGTTGCGTCAATCTCACCTATTATCCGAGCACCGAAGTGGTAGCGGGTATGGAATTTGAGTACATGAAAGTCGTCCGTGTCAAAGTGGCGTGAGTATAACGATTGGCTGAAAATCAAACCTGTGCGTTGGTTTTACATCGACGCCCCTATGGCGAAACCAGCTTGATAGTGGACTTCTTTTGTCAGCAAGGTGGTCGCATTTCTGCGCTGTGTAAAGGGGTTCGCGGTAGCAAAAGTGGTAAGCAGGGGGAGCGCAAAAGTTTGTTGCAACCTTTTCAACCTTTGATGGTTGTCCTGCGTGGTCGTCACGAGCTGAAAACCCTGGCTCAGGTGGAAGCGTTCCAATCACCTTATCTGCTAAATGGTCATCCCCTATTCGCTGCCTTTTATTTGAATGAGATCCTCAACCGTTTATTACCAAAAGAAGTCACATTACCCGAAGTGTTTGATTTGTATTTGGCTAGCCTGTTGCGGCTTGCACAAGGGGATGCTTTAGAAGCTGTTTTGCGCGAGTTCGAGCTGGGACTTTTGGCGCAACTTGGCTATGGAATAGATTGGACTACAGATGGGCAAAGCGCTCATGCCATTGAACCTCAAAAGTACTACACTTACGTGAACGAACTTGGCTTTGTTGAAGATCCGTTGCCCAATCATACGGCCAACCGATTTTTGGGCGAGACTTTGCTGGCGATAAACGATTTCCACTGGACAGAGGCATCACTGCGTTGTGCCAAAAGAGTGACCCGAATGGCGTTGTCGCCCATATTGGGTGAGAAGCCCTTAAAAAGTCGGGAGTTATTTAAAACTATGGAGAAATCTCAGTGAACCCTATTTATCTTGGTGTCAACATTGATCATATTGCGACAATTCGCAACGCGCGAGGAACCCATTATCCGGATCCGGTGCATGCTGCGGACATCGCTGAGCGGGCAGGGGCCGATGGGATCACAGTGCATTTGCGAGAAGATCGCCGCCATATTAAAGACCGTGATGTTGAATTGCTCAAGCGGACCATCAATACACGCCTGAACTTAGAGATGGCGGTAACTGAAGAGATGTTGATGATTGCCTCTCATATCCGTCCAGAATATTGCTGTTTGGTGCCAGAAAAGCGAGAAGAGCTGACCACCGAAGGCGGATTGGATGTACTGAGCAATCAAAGCAAGATTGCCACAGCCTGCGCTCGATTGGCCTCTCACGGAACCCTCGTGAGCCTGTTTATCGATGCCGACAAAGGCCAAATTGACGCAGCAAAAGACTGTGGAGCACCTTTCATTGAAATCCACACCGGACAATATGCTGAAGCTACCAAGCCTGAGGACATCGCCCAGCAGTTGGCTATCCTCAAAGAAGGTATTGAATATGCTCACTCTATTGGCTTAAAAGTCAATGCAGGGCATGGCTTGCATTACCACAACGTGCAAGCTATCGCGGCAATCCCGCAATTGTATGAATTAAACATCGGTCATGCGATCATTGCCCGTGCGGCGTTCGAAGGTCTGCCCACGGCAGTGGCACTGATGAAACGCTTGATGGTGGAGGCGAGAAGCCAAGCATGCCAGTAGTGGGTCTAGGCACCGATATTGTTCAGATTGAGCGATTGTCCCAGCAGATTGAGTCCTCTGACCGATTGGCTAAGCGAATATTAACACCTGTAGAATGGCAGGAGTTTAGTCAATCGAATTCTCCCGCCCGATTTTTAGCCAAGCGCTTTGCCGCTAAAGAGGCGGCAGTAAAGGCCTTGGGAACCGGAATTGGTAACGGTATCAGTTGGCAACATATAGAAGTGGGTCATGACGAATTGGGTAAGCCATTATTAACCTTCAATGGATATTTCGCCGAACTTTGTCAGCAGCGAAACATTCAATCGAGTCATGTGAGCATTTCCGATGAAGCGGACTACGCCGTAGCAACGGTAATTTTGGAGAGTCTTTAATTCCCTATGGCGCAGTTTTTTAAACCGGTTCAAAAACGCCAAAAGAAGCAGTCGCAATTCCAGGCTGAAGCGACCACTGCGATTTTGAAAATAGATAGTTTAGATACCCAAGGACAGGGTGTAGGTCGCGGTGAACAAGGAGTGGTTTTTGTACCGGGTGCTTTGCCTGGAGAAACCGTACAGGTTCGGATTGTTGAGCAGAAAAAGCGCTTTGTGCGTGCTCAGGTGGAGAAACTCATTGCTGCCAGTGAACATCGCATTGAACCGGGTTGCGAGTATTTCGGTCGCTGTGGAGGCTGCCAAACTCAGCATTGTGAACCTGAGGCATTGTTGCGATGGAAACAGTTTGCCATAGAACAATTGTTGCTTCGTCAAACGGTGGTAGTGGGCAGCAAGGTCAAACGATTACAGGACTTGCAAGGCAGCTTACCTTGGCAAAGTGCAATACATTCCAAGCCTTGGGGGTATCGCCGTAAAACACGCCTGAGTGTAGATGCAAGGCAATCGGATAAGGTAAAGCTAGGTTTTCGTCAAAGGCAATCCAGTGACATTGTTTCCATCAATCATTGCGGGATATTGGTGCCTGAGCTAGACCGCTTACTCTTACCCTTACAAGCATTGCTGGCGTCGTTAAATCAACCTCAAGGGGTGGGGCACATCAGTTTGTATTATGATGAAAAAGCCCATGTGTGCTTGCGTGTCACTCGAGACTTGCCTGCCGCAGACAAACAGTCCATCGTTTCTTTCGCAGAAGACCATGATTGCCAAATTTATCTTGAAACCAATAGTGGCGAAATCCAGCCATTGGAATTATCCAAGTTGCCTTTCACTCCGATGAAAATGAGCAGTGCGCCAGAACTGGAGTTGCACACTGGGATCAACGATTTCGTTCAAGTGAATGATGACGTGAATCGAGCCATGGTGGCGCAAAGTATGCGGTGGCTGGATCTGCAGCCACAGGATAAGGTTTTAGATTTGTTCTGTGGTGTAGGTAATTTCAGTCTAGCCATAGCGCAAAGAGTACAGCAAGTGGTTGGCGTGGAAGGCGTGTCCAAAATGGTGCAACAAGCACAGATTAATGCACAGAAAAATGGCATAACCAATGCCTCTTTTGTGCAAGGTGATCTGAGCAATCCAGCAACGCGACTTAAAACCATGCTAGAACAGTGTAATAAAGTACTGTTAGACCCAGCCCGTGAGGGGGCTTTCGAGGTGATGGAACAATTGGGGCAAATCTCGCCCAGTCATTTGGTTTACGTCTCTTGCAACCCCAATACCTTTGCCCGCGATGGGGCGAAGTTGATGGCTCTGGGCTATCGAATTGATAAAATATCGGTATTGGATATGTTTCCCCAGACGGCCCATACTGAGTTGATGGCATTATTTGTGCCTTTACAATCGGGATAGAAATTACAGGTAACGGTTTTCCTTATGGTTTCAATACGCACGGTACATCAAGCACAACGTCCCAGCTTTGAACAATGGCTGGACAACCTCGATTTACCCCAAAGTACCAAGCAAAAACTTCGCGATACCTCTGCCGATCCAGAAATACTGCTCATTGGCCAAGAAATGGTCGAAATTCTTCATCAACTTAAGATGGACGACGAAACCCTGCAGGCTTCCCTTGTGTATCCTTATTGCGAAATCCATCAACTTAATGATGAACAAATCGAGCTGGAATTTGGCGCAGGGATCCAAAAACTGATCAGCGGCGTGCGCCGCATGGACGCCATCAAATCACTACACAATCGTTCCAATAAGAAAGCCGACGAATCGCAAATCGACAACATTCGCCGTATGCTGTTGGCGATGGTGGAAGACGTTCGAACGGTGCTAATTAAATTGGCCGAACGCATCTGCACCTTACAGAAAATCAAAAAAGAAGATGAAGAAACTCGGGTGTTAGTGGCGCGAGAATGTGCCAATATCTATGCGCCACTGGCTAACCGGCTGGGCATCGGACAATTGAAGTGGGAACTGGAAGACCTATCGTTTCGTTATCTGCATCCCGACACTTACAAACAAATCGCTGGACTGCTCGATGAGCGACGGGCAGACCGTGAGCAGTACATCGAAGACTTTGTGAGTAATTTGCAGGCTGAATTGGACAAGGCCGAGATCCGCGCAGAAGTCTACGGTCGGCCCAAGCACATCTACAGCATTTGGAAGAAGATGCAGAAAAAGCATCTGACTTTTGACCAACTGTTTGACATTCGTGCAGTGCGCATCATTGCGGACCGTTTGCAAGATTGCTATGGCGCACTTGGCATCGTCCATTCGATGTTCAAACATATTCCCCATGAATTTGACGATTACATTGCTACGCCCAAGCCAAATGGCTATCAATCGATCCATACAGTTGTGGTCGGTCCGCAGGGGCGTGCCATTGAGATTCAAATCCGCACCCAACAAATGCATCAAGACGCGGAGCTAGGTGTCGCTGCCCACTGGAAATACAAAGAAGGCGTGCAAACGGAGCGTTCTGCATACGAAGAAAAAATTAATTGGCTGCGTAAAATTCTGTTGTGGCAAGAAGAGGTGGCCGAGTCTGGCGACATTGTCGAAGAATTGCGTTCACAAGTGTTTGATGACCGAGTATACGTATTTACCCCTAAAGGCGATGTGGTGGACTTGCCGCTCGGTTCTACGCCTCTGGATTTTGCCTATTACATTCACAGTAACGTTGGCCATCGATGCATTGGTGCGAAGGTCAGCGGGCGTATAGTGCCATTTACCTATCAACTACAGACCGGCGACCAAATTGAAGTTTTGACCGGCAAGAATCCAAACCCCAGCCGTGACTGGATGCATCCAGGTTTGGGATATGTACATTCGTCACGAGCCCGGGCCAAAATTCACACCTGGTTTAAAAAGCAAGACAAAGACAAAAATCTGCAAGCCGGCAAAGAATTGTTAGAGCGGGAGTTACACAAAGTTAACTTAACTTTGAAAGACGCTGGGCCCGCTTGTGAACGATTCAATGTCAATCAGTTAGAGGATTTATATGCAGCCATAGGCGGCGGCGACATCCGTATTATGCAGGTGGTCAACTATTTACATCAAAAAGATGCACCGCCTCCTGAGATTGATCCACGGGTCAAGACCGCTAAAAATCGACCCAGTAAACCCTCAAAAGACGCCATCGTCGTCGAAGGTGTCGGTAACTTGATGAGTCAATTAGCCAAATGTTGCCAGCCATTGCCCGGCGACCCCATCCAAGGTTACATCACCATGGGACGGGGCGTCAGCGTGCATCGTGAAAATTGTGAACAATTGCAAAATCTGTTGGATCAGCATCCGGAAAGACAAATTGACGTCAATTGGGCTTCGGATCTCAGTGGCGGCTTTCAAACCGATTTGGATGTTTACAGTGCCGATCGAGACGGCATTTTGCGGGACATCACCACAGTACTAGCAAACGAAAAGATTACCCTGTTGGGGGTCAACAGTTTGAGTAATACCTCAGATCATACTGCCAAAATTAAGCTGTCATTGGAGGTCAAGGATTTGAATACCTTGTCCAAAACCATCGCACGCATTATGCAAGTAAAAGGGGTTTCTGACGTGGTAAGGCTAGATCATTGAGCCAAGGTCAACCGACTTCTGAATTTCCGCAGGTGGCGCGCTTACTCAATATTATGAGTCGGTTGCGCGACCCTGAACGAGGGTGTCCGTGGGATCAAGCTCAATCCTTCTCAACTATCGTGCCCTATAGCATAGAAGAAGTGTATGAATTGGCCGAAGCCATTGATAAAGGTGACATGGCTGAGATTCAAGACGAATTGGGTGATGTATTGTTTCAGGTGGTGTTTTACGCGCAGCTTGGCAAAGAGCAAGGGGCTTTTGATTTTGAATTGGTCGCCAAAACCATTGCCGATAAACTAGAGCGTCGTCATCCCCATGTGTTTGCTGGGAAGTCCTTTGAAAATGCTGAGGCGTTGGCGGCTAACTGGCAACAGCAAAAAGAACAAGAGAGACAAGCCAAAGGCAACGGGCCCGCGACATCAATTTTGTCTGATATCCCCAGTGGTCTGGCGCCGCTCGTTAAAGCCCACAAGATCCAAACCCGTTGCGCTAAAGTGGGTTTTGACTGGCCGAGCGTAGAACCGGTTTTCGATAAAATTCACGAAGAAATCCAAGAAGTGCAAGATGAACTTCAAAAGAGTGAACTGGACCAGGAGAAAGTTGCAGAGGAAGTGGGGGATCTGTTGTTTGCGGTGGTCAATTTAGCTCGTCATCTCAATGTGGACAGCGACACTGCACTGCGCAAAGCGAATCAAAAATTCAGCGCCAGATTCGAACAAGTAGAGCAAGGAATTGCTGAACAAGGCAAAACCATGCAGCAATCGCCATTAGCGGAGCTGGAAGCTCTATGGCAGGCAGCAAAACAGACCCGTTGAGGTTTTTTAAGATAAGTCACAGTTCGTGCCATTTTATATCTAGCTTTCAATCAGAAAAGAAATCTACTAAGCGCTGAATTTGGCGAACTGCAGAGCACTAAATATCGCGATTTGTCAAAACCCGTGTGCTCCTTCGGGCGAATTTAAATAGTGGTTCTTTCATCCATCATCGTGTCAATGACCCTTAAATGCATGTCTAGGCGATCGCCTTCAACCTATCTTGTGACCAATCAAATTCACTACTAATTTGCAACAAAACCACTATTTCACGATAACTTAATGCTGGGTGTTGCACTATGTGACGGCAGATCCTTCCTGACGGTTCTGAATGTTAGTTCCATGTCAGCCATTTAACTATAAGCGCGTTTTGATTGTTCACTTTGACGGCAACTTCAATTAAACTCGGCAAGTTTTTGCACCAAAATGTTTAATGTAGTCGCCGTATTCGGTGCAAAACAAAAAAGATACGGATTGCTTTTTTGACGAGAAAATTATGGAAAATAACATTGATTACAGCCAGTACAGTTTTGATGAATTGGTTGACGCACGCAACAATATAGATGCTGAAGTCTATCCCGACAGAGCAAACGAGCTGTCGCAACGAATTGCCACACATCCCGACAATCCCGACCTGCAAAATCAAGTTCGCCCAAGCCCTTCAAGGACCGCTAAAGTATTATTCCATGGCGACGGCAAAGAGTATTTCAAAATTTGGATCGTCAATATTTTGCTGACCATTGTCACCCTGGGTATTTACTCAGCCTGGGCAACGGTGCGAAACAATCGCTATTTTTACAGCAATACTGAAATTGATGGACACCGTATGTCCTATCTGGCTCAGCCTTTACAAATCTTAAAAGGCCGAATCATCGCAGTGAGCCTGTTGGTATTGTATTATGTGATGGGTCTAATCAGCCCCATTGCGCAGGTAATCGCAATAGCCGTTATTGCCCTATTTGCACCATTTATCATTCGCATGAGCTTGCGGTTTAAATTTCGCATGGCCGCTTACCGCAACGTTACTTTCAACTTCAAAGCCAGTGTATTTTCGGCTTATTGGCTGTTCATGCTGCTACCTTTGATTGCTTTCGCGTCAGTAGGCTTGATTCAATTTGCAGCGGTTCAAGGCTGGATCCATAATGGTTGGATGGTTTTGGCTGTGTTTGTCTTGTTTTCGTTAATTCCGCTGATGTCTAAGATGGTTGACACCTTTATTTACGCTAACGCAATGTTTGGTAACAAGCCATTCAAAACCCAAATAAAAGCAAGTAAATATTACCTTGCTACTTTAGCTTCTGCAGGATTGGGCTTCGGATTGATGATTGTATTTGGCATCGTCATGGCTGTCGTGTTTGGTGTCTCTGCGGCAACCTTTCAAGGCGCATCATCTATGGGAGCGAATTTCATAATCGGCTATACGATTGCGATATTGATGTACTTGGTAGTCATTTTGACGGTTAGCAGTCTCTACACAGCGTGGATACGAAATCATGTGTATGGCAACACCGAAATTGAAGACGTATGTCGTTTTGAATCCAACGTTGAAACTATGGATCTGGTTTACTTGCGCCTCACCAATTTGGTGATGACTATTTTCACCCTTGGTTTGGCAATTCCTTGGGTCAAAGTACGCACCGCACATTTTTTTGCGTCAGCCACTCAAGTCGAAATCCTCTCGGGGGCAGACTCAGTCGTTGATAGACGTTCTCAATCCAGTGCTATCGGAGAGGAAGTGGCAGACGTGTTTGATTTTGATATCGGCATCGCGTAGTGGACACAATAGAACGGCTGTCTGTCGTCGGCAAGTTTTATCCTGAACAATCGTCTCAATGTGTTGAGGTCGACATTGTCATGGATATGGTCGGGCAGTTGTTTGTTTACGTTTATGACCATGAACTGGTGGGCCAATTTGACCGCGCACAGTTAAATATCAGCGACAAAATCGGTCGAACTCCTCGAGAAATCGTCATTGAAAAAGTGGGCTTGATTGTCATCGATAGTGCGCCTGATATAGACGCTTGGCTCAGTCAAAATCGCCATAATGATAGGTTATGGCGATTAGAAAAAAGTAGCCGTTTTGTCGTACTTTCGTGCTTGTTAGTTCCTGCGTTTCTCTATGGGTTCTTCAAATACATGATCCCTGTCGGAGCCGTAATTTTCGCTGATTTGGTGCCCGAATCGGTAGTGGATGTGGCATCTAATCATACGATGAAAGCAATGGAGTACAAGATTCTTCAGGCCAGTGAATTACCGCAAGTCCAGCAAGATGAACTGCGCCAATCGATGTTAGAAGTGATTGAACGCTTGCCCAATCAGGAGCGTCACTTTCGCATTTTGTTTCACAGTGCGCCCGAGATGGGCGCAAACGCCTTTGCTTTACCCAATGGTACGATTGTTTTCACCGATGAATTTGTCAATTTAGTTGAAGGCGATCGCGATATGCTCATCGCAGTACTATTGCATGAATTGGGGCACATTGAGTATAAGCATTCGATGCGCCTCATTGCTGAGACACTGGCCAGCGCAATGGCGATTGATTTCTTTCTTGGTGATATCGGTGGTTCCATTGAGTTTTTTGCTGGCATGACCAACACCATTGTGCAAAATCAATTCTCTCAAGATTTGGAATGGGAAGCGGACAATTATGCTTTGACTCAACTTGAAGCGCTTGGGAAAAGCAGGGAAGATTTTGCTCGAGCAATGGAAAAACTTGCGATGTCATCTTCAAATGAATCGAACCTCGAAGCATTGTTATCCTCACATCCAAGTTTGAAACAAAGAATAATGAATGCTAGAGGGCAAGGGCAAGACTAGAATTGTTGATGGCACCATACTGAAACATAAAAAAATGCCTGCTAAAGCAGGCATTTTTATTGGTTTTTTAATGACTTAGTTTGCCTTGCGTCTCATCAACGCTAATGGTGCTAAAAGCAATAGCAACCAAGGAGCACCGCCACCACCAGAGCTGGAAGGTGGTGGAGTCGGCGTGACCACAGGGGTGGGAGTGAAAGTCACATTACGCACCAGACCGCGGTCATCAAATTCAGACACACTGCCGTCTTTGCTATAACGCCACTCAATCAAGGTTTCACTTTCAGTGATTGAAATGGTTTTATTCACAAAGGTCTTTTCGCCAGAGATAAAGTCATTGTATTCACCGTTGACGTACAGGTACAACGCGTCATATGCAGAGTCAGGAGCCTCTGGCTCGTCGGTGTTTTCTTCGGCAGAGACCGCCCAGTCGAATCGCAAGGTGCCTGTACCGACGATTTTGATCATCATAATGCTGTCTTGATCGTCACTTATCGCACCGCTGACAACGCCCGCATCGGTAGGGTTTGCTTGCCATCCTAAATCACCGCCATTAAACCAAGTGATCGCAGAGTTGCTCGCGCCCGCTAGACCGGCCAAAGCAGAGTCTTCAGGGATAGCTTGTGCGAAAAACTCGATACTGTTGGTCGGTATGTCAGCCACGTCGGAGACTACTGAAATGATCGATGAATTAACACCACTACTCTCAGAGCTGAATTCAACAGTGACTTCACAGGTTTGACCTGCAGCCACTTGAGCACAATTCTCGGCGTTCACCGTGAAGTTATCAGCATTGCTGGATGTAAAGCTTGGCATAATAACTGAGTCAGAGTTGTTGGTTACAGTCACGATTTGACTGCTTGACTGTCCAGCAGGCAATGAACCTAAATTAGCGCGCCCTTCGATGGAAACACCAGAGGTAACCGAACTAATGAAATCGCTCAGTGCAGGTACTCGTGCAAAGACACCTGGGAAGCCTTGTGCCGCGCAGCCAGCGCCCCAACTTACGATTCCGACTTGTTCCAAAGTACCATTGTTATTAACGAATAATGGACCGCCACTGTCGCCTTGACAGGAGCTTTTTCCACCTTCTGGCACGGAGGCACAAATCATTTGGTCGGTAATGCCGAAATAGGTGTCACTACACTGAGTGTTGGTGATGAGGTTGATATCCACTTCCCGTAAAATATCGGGAAATCCTGAAGTGGGTCCGCCATTCGGTTCATATCCCACTGTACCACCCCAACCAATAACGGTCGCTAACGCACCTTCTATCTCCAGTTGGTCAGTCAATTGTGCACCAGCCAGTTTGATGGGCGTGAAGTTTTCTAGCGCTTCTGCTAGTTCAATAATCGCAACGTCATTGTTGAAGGAAATGGCATCGTAGTTAGGATGGATATAGATGCGGGCAATATCTGAAGCCTGATCCACACCGTCGGTCAAATCGTACTCACCGGCGTTCACTTTAAGGAAGTCCGCCACATCATCTTCCACGCAGTGTGCTGCGGTTAAAATCCATCTGTCGCCAATCACAGATCCACCACATGACGAATCCTGTGCTAAACCATTGTCTGATACGCTGATGGTGGCAGTGGCATCAGTGAGAGCTAATATGGCTTGACCATCGGCTTGGGTGACTGCAACCACTGGAATGCCACCAGTAAAGTCTTCGCCTAAAGTACCCGAAATCTCACCTTCAACATTGTTGTAAATAATCGCGCCGATTCCACCACCGGCTTCGCAATTGAGCGCCTTTTCAGAAAAGTCAAAGTCGCCCCGTTGGATCAAACAAATACTGTCTGCCACGTCTACGCACGTTGTTCCGCCTAATCCACAATCGACGACATTACCTGTCGCGGAACCTGTCGGAGAAAAGGTAAAACTGTCTGAGTCATAGATCGCGTCGTTTACAGTAACAGAGGTCTGAGTATCGGTACCGATGAACACCAACGCCGCCATAAAGGGATAGTCGCCCTGTGTGGCTTGTTGGCCACCGACGATTTTGGGTTGGATCAAACTGCTTTTAGCTTTTGGTGTAGGGGTTAATTTTTCGCGAATCTCGGCATAAGGATTAACTGCTTGAGCAGCGAAACTGCCGCTCAGTAGTGAGATTGCCAGTAGGGTGTTTTTGTACTTCATTGGTTATTTTACCTTTATATGGGACGTATTCGCCTGGCAGTGATTGGTTCACAAAAGTGAACGAACATACCGGCTCCATGTCAACTTGTTCCCGCTAAACAGGCTGATTTTAATTAGCACTGCCGAGCAACCGTTGGATATTAGCAGAATTTTTACCCAATCAGGAAACGAAAAAATGAATTTGTGCTCGCATTTTATTCAGGCTTCTGTATAATTCGCGCCCTGCCCAGTTACGCCCACTTTGGGAAAGTGGAAGAATCGATCGGCTCGAAGGGGTCAGATGATTGATTTATGAGGTTTTCTGGTCACAGCGACGCATCTTGCACTTTGTTGCAATGATTAAGCTGAGTGCAGAAAACAAACAGGTAACAATTTCGATATTTCGGGTATTTTTAACATGAAAACTTTTGTTGCAAAGCCAGAGACGGTAAAACGCGACTGGTATGTGGTTGACGCCGCAGACAAAACATTGGGTCGTTTGGCCACAGAAATCGCGCTTCGTTTGCGCGGCAAACACAAGCCAGAGTATACGCCTCACGTTGACACCGGCGATTACATCATCGTAATCAACGCTGAAAAAGTCACTGTGACTGGCCGTAAAGCTCAGGATAAAATGTATTACTCTTACAGCGGTTATCCCGGTGGTTTGAAAGATACAACCTTTGAGAAACTTCAAGCTCACAAGCCTGAAATGATCATTGAGAAAGCGGTAAAAGGTATGTTGCCAAAAGGTCCTCTTGGGCGTGCTATGTTCCGCAAGATGAAAGTCTACGCAGGTTCTGAGCACTCACATGCTGCTCAACAGCCACAAGTTCTAGACATTTAAGGAGCGAGAGAAAAATGGCAGATACACAATACTACGGCACTGGCCGTCGCAAAAGCTCTACCGCTCGCGTATTCCTTCGCCCAGGTAGTGGTAACATCGTTGTGAACAAGCGTCCTTTGGACGAGTTCTTCGGTCGTGAAACCGCACGCATGGTGGTTCGTCAACCACTTGAGTTGTTGGAACTGACTGAAAAATTTGATTTGTACGTTACGGTTGCTGGTGGCGGCATCAGCGGTCAAGCTGGCGCAATTCGTCACGGTATCACTCGTGCATTGATGGAATATGACGAAGCTCTTCGTCCTGCACTTCGCAAAGCGGGCTTTGTTACTCGTGATGCACGTCAGGTTGAGCGTAAGAAAGTCGGTCTACACAAAGCACGTAAGCGTCCTCAATACTCAAAACGTTAATCGTACGAGTTATACAGACCAATACAAAAACCCAGCGATGCTGGGTTTTTTTTGTTGTAATTTTCTCCTAGCCGCTGATTCTCAAATTTATTCAAGGAAATCCGTCCTTTATTTGCGTAATTCCTTGTCTTTATTGGGGCTTTTCTTTTATCATTTCGGACGAATATTTCTAACGTCATTTCTTGTGCAAGTTTGCTGATAGACAAACTATCGGAATCAAGGTTTTACCTGTTCAAGAAGTATCACTAAATCCGAACTTGGAGAAAAGTGGATGAGCAATGTGTCTGTTGATACGAATGATTCGTCTGTAAACGATAACCAACCCCAAGATAACCCAAGGCGTCGATTCCTAACGGTTGCGACCTCTGTGGTTGGGGCGGTCGGCGTTGTGGGTGCAGCCGTACCATTTATTGGTTCGTGGAGTCCCAGCGAAAAAGCCAAAGCAGCCGGTGCCGATGTAACCATCGATATCAGTAAAATTGAACCGGGTCAGATGATTCGGGTAATTTGGCGCAGCAAGCCTGTTTGGGTAGTTCGACGAACGCCAGAATTGTTGGCCACATTGCCGAAAATCGATGATCAGCTCAAAGATCCCAACTCTGAGCAGGAACAACAACCCGCCTTTGCCAAAAACGGCTATCGTTCACTCAAAGAAGAATATTTGATTCTCGTTGGTATCTGTACGCACTTGGGATGTTCACCACAGCATTTGACCGATGGTGCATTTGCAGAGTACGTAGAAGGGGTTGAAGAAGGTTTCTTCTGTCCATGTCACGGTTCCAAGTTCGACATGGCTGGTCGCGTTTTCCAAGGTGTACCTGCTCCTTTGAATCTAGTGGTGCCGCCTTATCAATTCCTTGATGACAATACCGTAGTCATTGGTTCTGAAGCAGAAGGAGTGGCATAACATGTTTAAAAGTCTGCTTGAATGGATTGAATATCGCATTCCTATGATGCGCGTCGCGAATATGCACGCCATCCAATATCCTGCTCCGAAAAATATGAACTTCTGGTACATTTTCGGATTCTTGGCCACGATCGTTCTAATCAACCAAATCGTCACTGGTATCTGGTTGACCATGAGTTATAACCCTACCGCCGAAGGAGCATTTGCCTCTGTTGAATACATCATGCGCGACGTACCTTATGGTTCGATTCTGCGTTATATGCATTCTACTGGTGCATCGTTCTTCTTTATCGTGGTGTATATGCATATGTTCCGTGGCATGATGTACGGCTCTTATCAAAAGCCTCGTGAATTGCTGTGGTTGTTCGGTATGTTTATCTACCTAGCGCTAATGGCAGAAGCCTTCATGGGTTATGTATTGCCTTGGGGACAAATGTCTTACTGGGGTGCACAGGTAATCGTATCTTTATTCAGTGCCATTCCTGTGATTGGCCCAGATTTGGTTGAATGGATCCAGGGTGACTATGTTATCTCTGGCGCGACCCTTAACCGTTTCTTTGCCTTGCACGTAATCGCGTTGCCTTTAGTGATTGTGATTCTCGTGTTCTTGCACATTGTCGCGCTGCATGAAGTGGGGTCAAACAACCCTGATGGCGTTGAAGTAAAACGTAAGAAAGGCTCTTTGAAAGAAGAAGAAAAAACCAAGTTTGAAATGCATGAGTATTACACCAAAAAGTACGACATCATTGATGATGTGGTACCGTTCTTCCCACACATTGTGTTGAAAGATTTGGTGGCGTTCTGTGTATTCCTGGCCTTTTTCAGTTATGTGATGTTCTTTAAACCTGCAATGGGTGGTTACTTCTTGGAAGCACCAAACTTTGAAATTGCTAACCCATTGAAGACTCCTGCTCACATCTTCCCGGTATGGTACTTCACGCCGTTTTACGCCATTTTGAAAGCAGTGCCTGACAAGTTGGGCGGCGTTATCTGTATGTTCGCGGCCATCATTGCGTTGTTCTTGTTGCCTTGGATAGACCGTGGAAAAGTGAAGTCTTGGCGCTACCGTTGTGGTTTCCATAAGTGGAACCTACTGGTTTTTGCTGCCGTATTCGTATTCTTGGGTTATTTGGGCGGTACACCACAAGAGAACTGGAAAATTGTGGCTTCGCAAATTGCGACCATTATGTATTTCGGATTCTTTGTGCTGTTATACCTGTACAGTAAGAATGAAAAAACCAAACCTGTACCAGAGAGGATCACTAAATGAAAAAGTTAGCTTTTATTGTTTGTTTTCTGGTTTCTGGCTTGGCGATGGCCGCAGGCGGTAACGTGCATTTGGATAAGGCTGAAAATGACCTGACCGACCAAGCGTCACTGCAAAATGGCGCAAAGATATTCAATAACTACTGCTTGGGTTGCCACAATATGCAATACCAGCGTTACTCTCGCAGTTTTAAAGACTTGGGTATTCCCGATGAAATCGGTCAGGAGTATCTGCAGTTCACCGGCGAGAAAGTGACGGACCATATTAAAAGCGCGATCCCAGCTGAGAGCGCAGCTAAATGGTTTGGCGCGCCACCCCCTGACTTGACATTGGTTGCGCGCGTTCGAGGTGCGGATTGGTTGTATACTTACCTACGAACCTTTTACGTTGATGAGAGTAAGACGTTTGGCGTGAACAACAAAACCTTCCCCAATGTCGGTATGCCTCATGTGTTGCAGGAGTTGCAAGGCACACCTCGCGAGACCTATGAAAAGCGCATGATCGACGGTGAGATGCAAGAAGTCTACGTTGGCATCAAAAGCGATGGTACAGGCGAGTTAAGCCCTGAGGAGTACGATGCTGCTGTGTTAGACCTAGTGAACTACTTGGTTTACGTAGGAGAGCCCGATCGCTTAAAGCTTGAAGCAACCGGTAAATGGGTCTTAGCGTTCATCTTTGTACTGTTTATCTTCGTGTACTTGTTGAAGAAAGAATATTGGCGTGATGTTCACTAATTCAACAAAAACTAAGGTATAATCGCGAAAGGGGCAAATGCGCCCCTTTTTTCACATAGGGCGATTGCTTAAATTGCCTGTTTTTGCTCCCATCATGGACGGTCCGTAGAGCAAAGACGCGTGTTTTACAGATTTTTGGAGGATAGTTAATGGCGGTAGCCGCGAATAAACGTTCAATCATGACGTTGTTCTCTGACACCAGTGATATATACAGTCACCAGGTTCGCATTGTATTGGCAGAAAAAGGCGTGGGCGTAGAAATTAGCTACACTGACCCGAATAATTTGCCTGAAGATTTGATCGATTTAAATCCTTATGGAACCGTCCCCACTCTGGTGGATAGAGAATTGGTTCTCTACAAATCGCACATTATCATGGAATATCTGGACGAGCGTTTTCCTCATCCACCTTTGATGCCTGTTTATCCTGTATCACGAGGCCAAAGTCGCCTGATGATGCATCGAATCGAACAAGATTGGTACTCCATCGCAGACAATATCTTGAAAGGTAAAGGCGACGTTGATGCTGCTCGCAATGAATTGCGTGAAGCTCTGCTCAGTTTGGCACCTCTGTTTGCAGAAACGCCATTCTTCATGAGTGAAGAATTTAGCTTGGTTGATTGTTACCTCGCTCCTTTGTTGTGGCGCTTACCTGCGTTAGGTATCCAGCTTTCTGGTGCCGGCAGCAAAGAAGTGTTGGGATACATGAAGCGGATTTTTGAGCGTAGTTCATTCAAAGCTTCATTAACCGACCAGGAACGTGAAATCCACGATCCGCTGTAAGCATTATTGATGATGAAAACGATGACCTCAAATCAACCCTACTTGTTACGAGCCTTTTACGATTGGCTGGTAGACAATGATTTGACGCCGTATATTGTCGTTGATGCTCATGTTGAAGGCACTCAGGTGCCTCAACAACATGTCAAAGATGGTCAAATTGTCCTAAATGTTTCCCCTAGTGCTTGCGCAAACTTTACCATGGATAACCAGTGGTTGGGTTTTGATGCTCGTTTTGGGGGAGTTCCCATGCGCATCAGTGTACCTTGTGTCGCGGTGTTGGCGATTTATGCAAGGGAAAATGGCGCAGGAACGATATTTACGCCGGAAGAGTCAGGTATTGCTGAACGAAAAGAAGATAAGTCTGCTGACTCATCTTCCCAAGGCACAAAGCCTCAATCTAAAGGTAAGCCCAATCTTAAAGTGGTGAAATAAGCGTAAAGGCGCTTGATTAGCGCCTTTTTAAACGGATATTAGTCCCGTTGAGTTGAGTGTCGTGAGATATGTGTAAAAACACCCTTGGTTTAATTACGCCCTTACTGTTGGTTTTTGTGCTGGCAGCTTGCTCACCGCCTAGTGCTGAAGACGCATCAATGTGGCAAATCTGTGATACTTATCCCGATATTTGTGATGCCACCCACTCAGGTGCGATGTGTTCTATTCCCCGCAGTGAAGTGATACGTGAATTGGCGATTCAGCGCGAGAACGTAACTTCCATTAACACATACAAAGCACTCATTAGTCTCGATGCATACCGTCAATGCTTAGAAGATGCATACATCTCCGAAACGATTCGTAATAAAGCGGATAAACAAACACAAATTATCACCATTCGTAATATTCCAGAGTTGCAGAAAGAATTGATTGCTTCCACCCGTTCAATGACTCGGCCGGAGATCAATCTATGGCTTTGGATCCGTTCACAACGGGAAGATCATTGGGAGTCTATGGTCAATGGATATGAGTCTGCAAAAGAAGTGCATCCAGACGTCTACGTCGCATTGATGACGCAAACGGCCAAGAAAGACATGGACAAAGCACTCGATTTTGCCAGAAAGGCGTTGTCCAAAGCACAAGTCATCGATGACATTCAACCTGCCGTATATGAATTCTATGTCGGCTACTATTTGGATAAAAAACAATTGCTCAAAGCCGCAATCTGGCAAGGTTTGTACAGCGCTAAAGATGAAGAAAAGGCCGAAGTAAACCGCCACTATTTTAAGCTACATGAAAAAATGACCAGCGAGCAAATAGAACGAGCTCAAGACAAAGTGGATGAGTTATTGTTTGATGCTAAGTGGCTCAATAAGAAAATGGATGCCTTTCCTAGTTCGTTGATCTAACTGGCATTCCTCTCCCAGTTCATCAAAGAATTCCATCCTGGCATTACCTTCAAAGTGTCATCCCGGCAACGCTCTTGAGCCGGGATCTGCTCACTCCTGAGTAATGTTAAAAAACCCTTGCCCTGCCATAGAGGGTTGCATAAGAGGTGCAAAAGCAAGAGCGATCAAAAACTTCGGGATACTACACCCGATAGTTTTTGATAAGGGTCCCCGCCCAAGAGCGTTGCCGGGATGACAAATAAGGGAGCGTTGCGGGGATGACAAGTGTGAGCGTTGCGGGGATGACAGTGGTGATTCTTGGTCTGAACAACCCTTACCTTTGTTGAGTGACATCCACCGCTAAGGTGATGTTAAATTTAACCCCGATGTTACTCGGTACCATTTCAATTGTGCCGCCCAGTTTTTGGGTAATTTGGTTGAACACAATATGCATGCCAAGGCCGGTTCCACCCCGTTTTCTATCTGTAGTAAAGAAGGGCTCAAATATCCGATCTTGCAGACCTTGGGCAATACCACAGCCGTCGTCTTGATAAATAATTGTTACCGTTGATGGATCTGGCGATTCAGCACGGATGCTAATTTGATGAGATTGATAAGGTTTGAATCCATGTAACGCGCTGTTTTCAACTAGATTGGTAATGATCTGCGCGACCGCTCCTGGGTAGCTATTGAGAACGATTGATGAATCGACCTGCGTCACTATCTCGAACTCATATTCCTTAAATCGAGGTTTGATAGCCATAAACACTTCTTTTAGATAGCTATCCAATGCAAAGCGCCGCAAACCCTCAGAGCTCTGGTCGACAGCGACCTCTTTAAAGTTGTGCACAAGCTCTGCTGCTCTGGTGAGATTGGATACAAGTAGCTCTGCAGACTCAACAGTGGAATCGATGTATTTACGTAAGTCTGTGCGGGTCAATGCTTGTTGTTCTTTCTTGTTTTCTAACCCTTTAACTAAGGATTGAACGGTTGTACTGGCGGTTAAAGCAACCCCCAGGGGAGTATTAATCTCGTGGGCAACACCTGCTACCAAGCGCCCTAAAGATGACATTTTCTCGCTGGCAATCGCCTGCTTTTGCATTTTCTCTACCGATTCCAACACGTTTAGTAATTCAGCGTTGGCCAATTCAAGCTCCATGGCCCGGTCTTGAACTCGCTGTTCAAGGTCTGCTTTGGCTCGAGAAACCTTCCGAGCCATGACCTCAAGCAAGGTCTTGAGATTATTCAATTCGTTAAAAGGGGTCAGTGGGATAGTCGCTTCAAAATTGCCTTTGGCGTATTGCTTAACAAGGTAATTGATAGACTTGAGCGGCTTGAGTAATTTTCTTGCAAGTAGCATGGTAACTACGGTTGTTGGAATCAGGATTGCCACAACCAACAAGATGACCGAAATCAGAGCACGAGTCATGTGCGAAGAAGCGACATTTTGCAGTTGGTAAAAGTGTAGCGTGAGTGGCTGGTCAAACAGCTTGAAATTTGAATTCGTTGCTTGCCAAGTTCCTTCTTGCAAATGTGGCTGCTCGCTAAGAGCCTCTTGATTTCTGGTAACCATAACGACTTGGCTTGCAGGATCTTGTTGGCCGTGCAAAATTCTTTCGAAATCTAGAAACATCACTTTAATACCATCGTGACTCTGATCTTCCTGCACTATGTTGGTGGCGACTAACAACACTCTGCCATCAGCCTGTTTATCTAGCCAAGTTAGATCGGAATCTCGAGCCAATAAAATGGAAACACTTTGTTTATTGCCGAGTTTCTCATTCCACGATGCTAGCCAAGTGGGAAATCGACTGGCCAGCGAGATCGGTTCGACTCCTTGTGAGTGAAGTAATTCGCCGAATCTAGTGTAAGACTGTTGGCCTAGTATGGCTTGGTTGTATGGTGATAGGTTTGACCAAGGTGAATCTACATCTGACCATTGCCATTGATACACCAGAGACTCAATGTCTCGGGCGAGTTGCTCGGTTTTAATTGTTGCGCTGGCTTGGAGTTGGCGTAGTTGAGATTCTTGATTCAGCTCTACAATTTGCGACACCAACACGACGCTAATGAGAATGGCGGGGAGTGAAATGGCGACTATTGAAAGGTTTCGCCAATAAACAAAAACTGAACCTTTTCTCAATATAATAAACTCGCTGTGTATGAAGATTTTGTTAAACCCATTTTGGCATCACAGGTAACGCCAAAGCTATTATTCTATTGATTTGCCAAACAGTCTAACAAAACCATCATCGTTTATCTTCTTAATTGCCGATGGTTCGATAGATTCGTATTTGTGATAAAACTGGCCGTTAGTTCTAATCAAATTGGTCGTCAAATCCTTGAGTTCGCAGCCAAGTATAGCAATCGGCTAAGTTGTCATAGAATACCAGTTCAATATCATCTGGGATGATTTTCTGCATCATCCAACGTGAGATGGCTAGGTCGCCGTGGCATACAACGCAGTGAGTCAGACCTAAATTAGACAGTTGTTCCACAGCCGCAGCACAATAATCGATATCTCCAGGGGGTTTGACAGGCCAATTTCGCACATCGTCTAAAAAGGCCCAGCCGCTCGTAGGCATGTACTGAGAATGTTGCTTGATAGTGTGTGCTAAAGCCTTGACCGACGCATTGGCACACCATTGGCTATCGTATTGGGTGAAGATGACATCTGTGGAGCGTTTAATATGGAAATCGCCGTTCATGTAAATCCCCGTTCAAACCCGTTGTATAACCAAGTCTTGTAGCAAATTGAGGGTTTTGCAACGTTTACCAGTCTTCGAAGGCTTTAATAACTTTTTCCACTCCACTGATATTGCGGGCAATGTCTACGGCAATATCGGCTTCTGTTGGTTTTACCAAGCCCATTAGAAACACTTCTGCATTTTCAACCGCCACGTCAATGTGCAAGCCATCAATTCGCTTGTCGGTGACCAAGGCCGTTTTGATTTTAGTGGCCAACCAAGCATCGTTTGCTGCAGAGGCTGCTGAAATGGGGGCACCAATGCGAATCTGATTGTGTAGCTTGCGAATGTTTTTTACGCTCGAGGCAGTGCGATAGGCTTGTTGTCTGACGCTTTCATCTTGCGCTTGACCAACAAGCAGTGCCACGCCATTAAACACGTGTACATTGATGTTAGCCTTTTTATCGAGTGCTTCGTCTTTACTCAATGCGCTGGATAAACGAGCTTGTGCAGTTTGGTCGTCAACTTGGGTGCCCAAGGTACGACGGTCATGGGCTGCCGAGGCGGCTCCAACACCTGCTCCTACTACCACGGCTGCACAACCTTGCAACATGGTTACCGCGGCAAGGATCACAACAACACTACACTTCATACAAGCTCCTATTCATCACCTTGTGTTTCAGGAAATAAACTGTCGTCTATACATTCGCACAAATTGTGAATTACCAACAAATGGACTTCTTGAATTCGCGCTGTGCGACTTGACGGAACCCGAATTTCCACATCGTTATCACCCAGCAAGCCGGCCATTTCGCCACCGTCTTTACCGGTCAATGCCACAATGGTCATATCTCGACTTAAGGCCGCTTCCATCGCATTGATGACGTTTCGGGAATTTCCACTGGTGGAAATGGCCAGTAAAATGTCACCCGGTTGTCCGAGGGCGCGGACTTGTTTAGAAAATACTTCATCATAGCTATAGTCGTTGGCAATTGAGGTGATTGTTGAACTGTCGGTGGTTAAGGCCATAGCGGGAAGGCTAGGTCTGTCACGCTCATAGCGATTAAGCAGTTCCGATGAAAAGTGTTGTGCGTCTCCTGCAGAGCCACCGTTTCCACAGCAGAGGATCTTATTTCCACGGATCAAGGCTTCGACCATCATCTGTGAGGCATTAAATATGGCTTCTGGTAAAACTTCACCGGCGGCAATTTTTGTTTGGATACTTTCTGTGAAGTTGGCTTTTATCTGTTCAATCATGAAAATCTCATTCTCAAATAGGATTGTGGCCCTCATGGGCCGATTTGATTCTATACGGATTTAAACCATTCAATGGTATCACCGTCAATCGCGATTAAATCTAATCTATGATCCACTAAGGCGGGATTCAAACCTTGTTCATGCATATAAAATTGCATGGCTTTTATGCACTTTTGGCGTTTAGCAGGGGTAAACATTTCCGCCGCATGACCATATTCGGTGTGGGAGCGAAACTTCACCTCAACGAAAACCCAAGTTTTCGCCTCGCGCATTACCAAATCGATCTCGCCATTGCGGCAGTGATAATTGCTACATTGCCATATCAGACCTTTGTCTTCGAGGTAGATTTTGGCTTTTTGTTCCCAAAATTTGCCCCGTTGCAAGGAGGTCTGTTTATTCATCCGAATTGACTCTCTCCACTTTGCTCTCGCCAACTCTACCGAGCGACAGCACGCGCTGCACATTGCCTTGGGGATCAACTGAAAGCTTACCAGTCAAACCATTGACGGAAAGTTGAGGTAAGGTTGTCAGGCTATCAATCACAGCAGTAAGATTGTATGCATCAAATCCCAAAGCAAACAGACGTCTCAAGGTATCATCTTGCTGGGGCCAGAGCACCTCTACGGTTTTTGCCAAGTCTTGCCAAGGGTGTTGAGGTAACATCCAAGGCATATCGGAAAAGGTCAGGTTACGTAGGTCGCGCAAACTATTGTTGCTGAGGTTTTTACTATAACTGCGAGAAGAAGCAAAAACGGGCACCGCTTTGTCATTAAATGGACTGAGGCTGGATTCAATGATGGGATTAAGCAACTCGGTTTGCTGCGCCGTGGCAAATACGATGATCCCGTCCACATCCCTGCGATTTCGCGGAACAGAATGTATCTCTTCACTGGTCAAGTATTCTATTTGGTTGATTCGAGTGTTACTTTGAGCAACATCCAGCAAGGTTGTCACACTGGTGCGCATCGACTTATTGTCTGTAAAAGTAGCTAATCGTGGGACGTAATTGCCGGTGACTTCCGATTGCTCTTGCAATAACTGCCAGTGTTCCATAAATGCTTCGGCCATTCGACGGGAAGCCCCACTTTCCTGACTTACTACAATTGGATAACGCACGCCTTGTTGCTGAACTCGACTTGCAAGTTGCCAAGCTTCTTCCTCGGGAGATAACGCAAAATAGACTCGAATTCCTTTTTTTGTCGGTGATCTAGACACATCCTCAGAGGCGTCCATTGACTCCCTTGGCTCAACCTTTAGGGGGCTCAACAAGGTTTCTGCTGGCTGCGTGTCCAACTGATTGAGGGCAACAATATCAGCACTTAAAGGCGCAACAGGTAAAAATTGCTCGAGCTCATTTTTCATCAATGGGCCAACAATGGCATCGTAATCTTGAAGTTGCTCAGCCATAGCTTCGACGGTTAGCAGGTTGGTATCAAAAAAATGTACGATCTGAGCCGAATCAGTTTGTTCATCGATGAAACCTTGTTTGCCCAGATTGCCATAATAAGCGGCCAACACACCTTGTTTTATAGCGAGACCTTGAGGAGCTAAACGACCGGTCAGAGGCAACAATACCGCCACTTTGCGATGAGCTTGTTCAGGCAATGCTTGAATGGCTTTTAATTCCGCAGGCAATTGGGTGCTGAGAGGGTGTGATGGGAATCGGTTTTGCCAATCGGTAATGGCAGTTAACAGTTGAGACTTATCGAGGCCGTATTGGCGCACCACCAAACTCAACTGAAGCCAGGGTTGCAATTGAGATTCACGCAATCGAGCATCTTGCAACTCTTTGGTGCTGAGGTGTTGCAGCAGATACCAAACATCATAATTGGCATCCGTTGGCAAAGTGGTTTTTATCCGCAGTTTGGCTGCCTCAAGATACTGACCTTGATGAATATGTGACTGTAATTGCAACGAATAAATGCGGTTTTCCAGACCCAGATTCGGGTCTAATTTTGTCAGTAGAGCGTAGAGCTTTGGGTAATCCACAGGCTGATTTTGCACGATACATTCTGCCAGCAGAAGATGAGCTTGGTTGAGCAGAATGGGGTCAGAGATCTGAGGCAAGCTCAATGACACAATTTTGTTTACTTGCTGACATTGTTGCAACTTTGAATAGGCTTCGGCAGAGCGCAAAATCCAAAGATTACGCTGTCTCGGATCTGCAGTTTGCTGATAAACCGCTTCCGCCATGTCGAGATAGTAATCTGGCGTTTCGACTAACTGCTCCTGCTCCAATGGTGCGGAACTTTGCTTGTTGGTCTGAACTGCCACTTTTTTCGGCGCTGTGGAGGTGCAACCTGCAAGCACTGTAAAAGCAGCGCACATCACCAAGCCTTTCAATTTTGCCATGCTATGAAATTTCCCACCCATTTTGTCTGAGGTAGTTTAAAATGGATACCTTTGTAACACAATCAAAGGCGCACTTCCGGTGGCAGAAACTGGCATTTTGTATATTGTTCCAACGCCGATTGGCAATCTGGCTGACATGACCCTGCGGGCGATTGAAACACTTAAATCCGTCGACCTGATTGCAGCAGAAGACACGCGGCACAGTGGGCGATTAATGCAGCACTACCAAATCGACACCCGACTTATCTCGTTGCATGACCACAATGAAGATAAACGTGCCAAACAACTGATAGAGCAATTATTACAAGGGAAAAACATTGCATTGATTTCCGATGCCGGTACACCGCTGATCAGTGATCCGGGGTACAGCTTGGTTAATCAATGCCGTGCCCAAGGCTTGACGGTCGTGCCTTTGCCGGGTCCTTGTGCGGCCATTACGGCCTTGAGCGGTTCCGGCTTGGCTACCGATGAGTTTGTGTTTTATGGTTTTTTACCTGCCAAACAACTGGCACGCCAGCAAGCTCTAGAACGTTTGTCGCAACAACCGGCAACAGCGGTTTTCTACGAATCGCCCCGTAGGGTGGTGGATACCTTGACGGAAATAGTCAATGTATTAGGAACGACTCGTCGTGTCGTGCTAGCGAAGGAGCTCAGTAAGACCTTTGAAACTTTTCACGCCGATGAGGCTGGGAAGGTGTTGAGTTGGTTGCAAGAGGATACCAATCATCAGCGCGGCGAATTTGTGCTGATGGTAGAAGGAGTCAAAATTGATAAACAGGCCATTCCAGAGCAGGCCGTAATGTTACTCAAAGCCTTGTGTGAGCATTTGCCACTGAAAAAGGCCGCTGCAGTGACTGCCAATCACTTTGATTTAAAGAAAAATGCACTTTATCAATTAGGTTTAGAATTGGATGTTTAAGCTTGTATTTTCAATCTTTTTACTGACTGTAAGTACCTACTCACAAAGTGCATGGTATGAAGACAGTCAAGGGATCATGGGGACCAATATCCATGTGCAAGTCTGGGCTGAGACGGACACTAAAGGTGCGCAAGCATTGGCTGCAGTGATGGCCGAAATGGAGCGTATTAATCAGTTGATGAGTCCGTACATCGCAACCAGCGAATTGTCCAGAATCAATGAATTGGCTGCGCAAAATCCTGTTGTAGTCAGTGATGAAATGTTTAACTTATTGTCTCTTTCAGTGGGGTTGTCGGAAGAAACCGAAGGAGCTTTTGACATCACCTTTGCCAGTGTCGGATTCTTATATGATTACCGAGCTGGGGTTAAGCCCAGTCAAGCGCAAATTGATAGCTACCTTGACGCCATTAATTATCGGCACATCCGCTTAAATGCAGACAAAAAATCGGTATTTTTCACCCATCCTAAAGTTAAGATAGATCTCGGCGGTATAGCTAAAGGCCATGCCGTAGATAACTGCCTGGCCATTCTCAAAGGCTTAGGTATTGAGCACGCGCTGGTGACTGCCGGAGGAGACACGGGCTTATTGGGAGATCGACGCGGACGCCCTTGGATGGTGGGAATTCGTGACCCACGCAACAAAGATCGCGAAGCCATTGTACTGCCGCTCGAAAACACCGCGTTGTCTACCTCAGGTGACTATGAGCGTTATTTTGAACAGGATGGGCAGCGTTACCACCATATTTTGTCACCCAAAGAAGGTAAATCCGCACATCAAGTGCAAAGTGTTTCCATTGTTGGGCCGCGAAGTACCTTAAACGATGGTTTATCCACTGCGGTGTTTGTGCTTGGAGTACAAAAAGGTATTGACCTCATCAATAAAACTGCGGGATATGAAGTAATCATCGTCGATAATGAGCGAAAAATGCATCATTCCAGCGGTTTTGATACGCTCAAGTAAGGGCTCCAATCTGTGACAAAAATGTCCCTCAGGGGTCTAGACCCCGGAATCTGGCTTGTGGTGTTTGGCACCATTTTGTTTTCCAGCAAAGCCATAGTCGTCAAACACCTCTACACGCTTGGGATGGGATCTCTCGAACTGCAAACGCTGCGGATGATTTTTGTGATGCCTTTTTACATCCTTGTTTTAACCTATTCCATATGGCTTAGCGGTTGGGGCAACTTGAGTAAAAAGGAATTGCTCTATTGCTGTCTCGCTGGGATCGCTTGTTACCATGCCGCCAGCTATCTTGATCTGTTGGGTTTGCAATACATCAGTGCGGGCATGGAGCGGATCATTCTGTTTTGTTACCCCGCTGTCGCTGTGTTGTTTAGCTATTGGTTTTTAGGCGAAAAGCCCGCGAGTCGTTTGTGGCTGGCGCTTGCTCTTTCCTATACGGGTATCGTGGTGTTCTTCTTTGCTGACTTGTCCTTTGGCGGGCAGGACCTGTTGTGGGGCTGCTTTCTGGTGTTCTTGGCAAGCATTCTCACTGCCTGGTTTATGGTAGCCAATCAACGATTCTCCCGCCAAATCGGCAGTCAAAAATTCATCTGTATCGCAATGTTAGCAGCCTGTGTGACTTTGTTGACCCATGCAACCTATGTGGGCGTCGAGGACCTGACCTCGTTCACCAATGAACAATATGGCTGGGCTTTGACCATGGCGATTCCGATGACCGTCGTGCCGTCCTTTTTAGTTGGCGCAGGCATCAAACGCATTGGTGCAAGCAAAGCCGGTGTCGTTGGAACGGTCGGCCCGCTGTTCACCATATTGTTATCTAACCAATTGCTTGGTGAGCCGGTTAGTGCTCTACATATAGCTGGCGTGGTGTTTGTGTTGTTGGGAATGCATCAACTGCGTAACTAGCAGGTTGGTTACTCAAGGGGCGGGTGGGATTCCGCTATACCATCATTCCGGCAATGCAAACACGCTCTCTTCCCCAAAACGCTTCACCTATGTCATCCCCGTAACGTTTCAACGGTGTTATCACCGAAATAAAAACACATTGTCATCCCCGCAATAGAAACACACTGTCATCCCCGCAGCGCTCTTGGGCGGGGACCTTTTTCAACATTCCCTGTGAGTCAAAAGATCCGAGCTCAAGAGCATTGCCTTATTTGAATGAGCCAGCCTTTTGCAGAGATCCCGGCCCAAGAGCGCTGCCGGGATGACAGATAAGAGAGCTTTGCGCTATTTGAGTGAGCCAACCTTTTGATGACAGCGCTTTTCTTCGCTTTAGTGCTTTAAAAACGTGGATTAAATCCATCCATGGTAACGCACCCAGCCTTGCCCTCCATCCTAGCCGGCGCGAAAGCCGTTCACGGGCAGAAGCGATGCTTCTGAAAGCCTCCCGTTCACCCCAAGAGCGTTGCCGGGAGGACATTATCGGGCGGTGCTTGGAAATTGGATTGGGAAGTGTCGAATTCAGGGAAGAATTCAGGGAAGAATTCGTCAAGCGCCCATGGACGGGTCTACAGCGGCTTTCCAAACCAATGCCTAGTGGCGCAGTGCTTTTATGACGAATGTTGATAAAAAGCAATCAAGAGCAAAGGGCAATCAAAAACTTCGGGACACTACACCCGATAGTTTTTGATATTGGTCCCCGCCCAAGAGCATTGCGGGGATGACAAGTGTGAGCGTTGCCGGGATGACAGAGAAGGGAGCATTGCCGGGATGACAATTGTGAGCGTTGCTTTGACAGGCGTTGTTTACTCAGCAGGGACTCTTACCCAACCTTCCATGAGGATCCTCGCGCTGCGACTCATGCTGGCTTTGGTGGCTTGCCATTGGCCGTCTACCAATTGTGCCTCTGCACCAACAGTCAATGTGCCCGAGGGATGACCGAAGATCAGCTCGGTCAGCGCTTTGCCGCCCGCTGCTTGATTGACTACAGTACCCGGGATGGCGGCAGCGGTGCCGATGGCCACGGCAGCTGTACCCATCATGGCATGGTGCAGTTTGCCCATGGACATTGCTCTAACCAGTAAATCAATTTCGCCTTCTTCTACCACTTTGCCGCTGGACGCGGTGTAGGTTTTTGGTGCAGCCACAAAAGCAATTTTTGGCGTATGCTGTCGAGATTGGGCTTCTTCTGGTGAGTCAATTAAACCCATGGCCAAAGAGGCGTAGGCTCTGATGGTCTCCAGTTTCAGCAAGGCTGCACCGTCTTCGTTTATGTTGCCCTGCAACTCTGTGCCGGCATAACCTAAATCGGACGCATGCAAAAATACCGTGGGAATACCTGCATTGATCATGGTGACCGAAAATTCTCCGATACCCGGAACGGTAAGCGTGTCGACGGTATTTCCGGTAGGAAAAAGCGCACCATCTCCCTCTGCAGGATCAATAAATTCTAACTTGATTTCAGCGGCGGGGAAGGTCACGCCATCAAGCCAAAAGTCCCCGCTTTCTTGTACTTGGCCGTCTTTCATCGGTACGTGACTGATGATGGTCTTGCTGATGTTGGCTTGCCAAATGCGAATGGTCGCGATGCCATTTTCAGGCAATGAGCTGGCGTCGACAATGCCGCTGTGAATGGCAAAAGCTCCCACTGCCGAACTCAAATTACCGCAGTTGCCACTGTAGTCGACAAAGGCTTTGTCGATGGCTACCTGCGCAAACAAATAATCCACGTCATGATCGGGTTGGGTGCTGGGCGATACAATAACGGCTTTGCTGGTGCTGGAAGTCGCACCGCCCATGCCATCGGTTTGTTTGCCATAGGGATCGGGTGAGCCAATCACCCGCATTAAAATGGCGTCTCTGGCGGCCCCGGGCACTTGTGCGGCCTCGGGCAAATCCTGCAAACGGAAAAATACACCTTTGCTGGTGCCGCCGCGCATGTATGTGGCTGGGATCCGCAATTGAGGTAAGTAGGTCATGGAATGTCCTTCAAATAAACGGCACCCTTTAGTTTAGGATGCCGATTCGGTTTACGCTGTTTGTGCTTCCAAAAAGTCTTTGGCGAAGCGCTGCAATACGCCGCCAGCGGTGTAGATTGAGACTTCTTCGGCAGTATCTAATCGACATCTCACTTGAGTGCTGACTTGTTCACCATTTTTACGGTTTATCGTCAGAGTCAGCATGGCTCCGGGTTGGATTTCACCTTCCACGTCATAGGTTTCGCTGCCATCAATCTGCAAACTGTGTCGATTTTGGCCATCAACGAATTCCAGCGGCAAAACTCCCATGCCGATGAGGTTGGTACGGTGAATGCGCTCAAATCCTTCGGCGACAATCACTTCTACACCAGCTAAACGCACTCCTTTGGCCGCCCAGTCGCGAGAAGAGCCTTGACCATAATCGGCTCCGGCGATGATGATCAGCGGTTGCTTACGGGCCATATAGGTTTCAATTGCTTCCCACATGCGCACGACCTGACCTTCGGGCTCCAGACGAGCCAACGAACCTTGCACCACTTCACCGTTTTCTTTGACCATTTCATTGAACACCTTGGGGTTAGCCAAGGTGGCCCGTTGGGCGGTGAGATGGTCACCACGGTGGGTTGCATAGGAGTTAAAGTCTTCTTCGGGCAAGCCCATTGACGCGAGATATTCCCCGGCGGCACTGTCTGCCATGATGGCGTTGGAAGGCGACAAGTGGTCAGTGGTGATGTTGTCACCCAAGACCGCAAGCGGACGCATCCCTTTCATGGTTCGCTCAGCGGCTAACGCGCCCTCCCAGTAGGGTGGTCTGCGGATGTAGGTGCTTTGCTCACGCCAGTTATAAAGGGGATTAATCTGCTCACCATACTCAACTTTGAGGTCGAACATGGGCTCGTAAACTCGGCGATACTGTTCCGGTTTCACATAGTCTTTCACATAGCGATCAATTTCCTCATCGCTAGGCCAGATGTCTTTTAATGTGACGGCTTGGCCTTCTTGGTCATAGCCTAGGATATCCTTTTCAATATCGAACCGAATGGTGCCTGCGATGGCGTAAGCCACAACCAGCGGTGGAGACGCCAAGAATGCTTGTTTAGCGTAAGGGTGAATTCGCCCATCAAAATTACGGTTACCCGACAAAACCGCAGTAGCGTACAAGTCTCGGTCGATAATTTCTTGTTGGATCTTGGGGTCCAAGGCTCCGCTCATGCCGTTACAAGTGGTACAGGCGAAGGCTACGATGCCGAAGCCCATGGCTTCCAAATCTGGCAGCAAATTGGCCTCTTCGAGATACAATTGCACGGCTTTTGAACCCGGGGCTAAGGATGTTTTCACCCAGGGCTTACGCAGCAAGCCTTTGGCTCTTGCATTGCGGGCAATCAAGCCTGCGGCGATGACATTGCGCGGATTACTGGTGTTGGTACAACTGGTGATGGCGGCGATGATGACTGCACCATCGGGCATTTTGTCCGGTTCGTTTTCTACCACACCACTAATCCCGCGACTGGCTAAATCGCTAGTGGCCAAGCGCGCATGGGGATTAGATGGACCGGCCATGTTGCGCACCACTGAGGATAAATCAAAGTGCAGTACTCGCTCATATTGGGCTTGAGTCATGCCATCGGCCCACAAGCCTGTGGTTTTGGCATAGTTCTCAACCAGGGCCACTTGCTGATCTTCACGACCGGTGAGTTTCAAATAGTCCAAGGTTTGTTGGTCGATATAGAACATCGCCGCTGACGCACCGTATTCAGGAGTCATATTGGAGATCGTGGCGCGGTCACCTAAGGTCAGATTAGCCGCTCCCTCACCGAAAAACTCCAAGTAAGCAGACACAACACGTTCTTTGCGCAAAAATTCGGTCAACGCCAACACTACATCGGTGGCGGTGATCCCCGGCTGAGGCTTGCCGGTCAGTTCAACCCCGATAATATCGGGCAGCCGCATGTAGGACGCGCGGCCGAGCATAACGCTTTCTGCTTCCAAACCGCCCACACCTAAAGCGATGACTCCCAAGGCATCCACGTGGGGGGTATGGCTGTCGGTACCGACTAAGGTATCGGGAAACGCCACACCGTCACGGGCATGGATCACAGGTGACATTTTTTCCAGATTAATCTGGTGCATAATGCCGTTGCCCGGTCCAATTACATCAACATTTTTGAATGCCGTTTTGGTCCAATTAATAAAATGAAAGCGGTCATCGTTACGTCGATCTTCAATGGCTCGGTTTTTTTCAAAGGCGTCAGCCTCAAAGCCACCGTGCTCAACGGCCAAAGAGTGATCAACAATCAGTTGAGTGGGCACCACGGGGTTAACTTTGGATGGGTCGCCGCCTTGCAAAGCGATAGCATCGCGCAAGCCTGCTAAATCCACCAAAGCCGTTTGGCCTAAAATGTCGTGGCACACGACTCGTGCTGGGAACCAAGGGAAATCCAAATCTCGTTTGCGATAAATGATCTGTTTTAGACATTCAGTAAGGGATTCGCTGGGACAGCGACGCACCAAATTTTCCGCCAAAACTTTAGAAGTGTAGGGCAGTTTATCATAGGCACCCGGTTCGATGTCTTCCACCGCTTGTCGGGTATCGAAATAGTCTAGCTTGCTGCCTGGAAGTGGTTTGCGATATGCGGTATTCATGTGTCCTCCGAAGGAGAAAAGCGCGACTTTAAACAAGCCGCGCAAAGAAAAAATGCTGATTAGCCTCGTTGTGCGATGGGGGTGACCGCTCTTATGTCTTCCCCAATGTATTCAGCAGAGGGACGAATAATACGATTGTCCGCCCGTTGTTCCATCACGTGTGCAGCCCAACCAGTCAATCGCGACATGACGAATATGGGAGTAAATAACTTGGTGGGAATGCCCATAAAGTTGTAAGCCGAAGCGTGGAAGAAATCGGCGTTACAGAATAAGCCTTTTTCCCGTTTCATGACCTCTTCACAGCGCACAGACACAGGGTATAACACGGTGTCTCCCACTTCTTCAGACAGCTTTTTCGACCACATTTTGATGATTTCGTTGCGTGGATCGCTCTCAGAATAGATGGCGTGACCAAAGCCCATGATCTTCTCTTTTCTGGCTAATTTACCCATCATTTCCTGCTCGGCGTGGTCGGCAGAGGTAAAGCCTTCAATCATCTCCATTGCTGCTTCGTTGGCACCACCGTGAAGAGGGCCGCGCAAAGAACCAATTGCGCCGGTGATGCAAGAATGCATGTCAGACAAAGTCGATGCGCAGACTCTTGCAGTGAAGGTTGAAGCATTGAATTCGTGCTCAGCATACAAAATCAACGAAACGTGCATGACTTTTTCATGGAGTTCATTGGGCTTTTCGCCGTGCAGCATGTGCAGGAAGTGACTGCCGATGGAATCGTCATCTGTATTGACATCGATGCGCACGCCATCGTGGGAATAACGATACCAATAACAGATGATGCTCGGGAAACAGGCCAACATGCGGTCTGTGACCTGTTGCTGTTGGTCGAAGCTGAGTTCCATTTCCAAGTTGCCCAGCATCGAACAACCGGTTCTTAGTACATCCATCGGATGGGCGTCAGCGGGAATGCGCTCAAGCACTTCTTTGAGGGCTTGGGGTAAATCACGCATCGAGGCCAAACTGGCTTTGTATTCATCTAATTGAGCTTGAGTCGGCAATTCGCCTTTGAGGATCAAATACGCCACTTCTTCAAATTGACAATGCTGCGCCAAATCTTTCACATCGTAGCCACGGTAGGTCAAACCTGAACCGGACTTGCCCACCGTTGATAGGGCTGTTTTGCCCGCGACTTGTCCACGTAATCCTGCTCCGCTAAGTACCTTAGCCATGATCATTCTCCAGATAATTTGTAGGGTAAAAAGTTATTCGTTTTATTCGCGCAACTCAGGTCATTGCGCTTTCAATGTTTTGCAACGGACGATTATTTGTTTTTGCCGTCTGCGAACAGAGCATCCAACTTTTGTTCGTAGTCGTGGTAACCCAAGTAATCGTATAGCTCCATACGAGTTTGCATCATATCTATGACGGCTTTTTGATCGCCGTTTTGCAGAATGCTTTGATAAACCGTTTCCGCTGCTTTGTTCATTGCTCTAAAGGCACTCAATGGGTACAGAACCATAGCCGCTCCCCATTCACCCAACTGCTTCGTATTCCATAATTCAGTTTTACCAAACTCGGTAATATTAGCCAAAATCGGTACATCCAATGCTTCAGAAAACGCCCGATAGTGTTCTTCAGTTTGAATGGCTTCGGCGAAGATGCCATCTGCGCCCGCTGCAACATAGGCTTTAGCGCGTTCTATCGCTTTTTCCAGGCCTTCTTGGGCAAACGCATCGGTGCGCGCCATGATGAAAAAATCTGGGTCAGTTCGGGCATCAACCGCGGCTTTGATTCGGTCGACCATCTCGTCGGTGGAAACAATTTCTTTGTTGGGTCGGTGACCACAACGCTTTTGTGCTACCTGATCTTCCATGTGTACCGCTGCGGCGCCGGCCTTTTCCATATCTCGAATGGTTTTTGCAATATTAAATGCGCCACCCCAACCGGTATCAATGTCAACTAACAATGGTAGGTCGCATGCTGAGGTAATGCGCTGCACATCGACCAATACGTCGTTTAGAGAGGTCATTCCCAAGTCGGGTAATCCATAAGAGGCATTGGCAACGCCACCCCCTGAAAGATAAATGGCTTTATGACCAATTTGTTTGGCCATCATCGCGGAGTAGGCATTGATGGTGCCGACGATTTGCAGTGGATGGTTGTCTGCCAGCGCTTGTCGGAAAGCTTTTCCTGCACTCATGTTGGGGCTCCTCATGACGAGATATTAGTGAAATTTTGAGACGATGCGGCCAATTTGGCTGCAATGTTGTTCTTGGAATATAAAATGTGTCTGCGCATCAGCAGTTCGGCCAATTCGGCATCGCGATTGGCAATGGCTTGTACAATGTGTTTGTGTTCATCAAAGGCAGTAGAGATTCTCGGCCCTGCCATGCCGAGTTGCACACGGTACATTCGCACCAAGTGGTACAAGCCTTTGGTCAAAACCTGAATGAGGTGGCCGTTTTTACTGCCTTGGATGATGCGGTAGTGAAAATCCACATCGCCTGCTTCTTGATAGTAGCTCTGCTCGCCTTGCACTTTGTCTTTGTGTTGGCTTAACAAATCTTGCAGATCGGCAATTTCTTCATCACTCATGTTGGTGGCAGCCAAACGGGCGGCCATGCCTTCCAAAGCTTCTCTGAGTTGATAGAGTTCAATCAAGCCTTGAGGCGTTAGATTGACTACTCGTGCTCCGACATTCGCCTTACGTTCTACAATATGACAAGACTCGAGGCGATTGATGGCTTCACGCACAACCGCACGACTGACACCGTATTTTGTCGACAATTCGGTTTCGCTGAGTTTGCTACCAGGAGCAATCTCACCTTCCACAATATGGTTGCGCAACAAAACAAAGGTTTTGTCAGAGGAAGTAATCGTCTGTTCAACGGCAATATTCATAGTAAAGCGGTCGTCCACCAGTTCAAGTGTCGACAATGTACGCCTGTTCTTCGGCTTTTTCAAGACGAAAATACATAAATTGTCGACAAAGTGACATTGGGCGAGTCTGTCCCTGTAAGCTTGAAGAAATGTCATCCCGGTGAAGCTCTTGAGCCGGGACCTCTATAATCCGGAGTAATGCTAGAAAAGATCCAAACTTAACTCCTGAACGATGTTTGACAAGATCCCCGCCCAAGAGCGTTGCGGGGATGACAAAGTGGGAATATTGTGGGGATGACAAAGTGGGAATATTGCGGGGATGACAACTTGGGAATATTGTTGGAAAGATAAAGGTCGTGAGTGTTTATAGGGGTTTACGGGCAGAAGCAGCGCTTCTGCCCGTAAACGGCTTTCGCGCCGGCTAGGATGGATGGCAAAGCTGGGTGCGTTACCATGGAAGGACTTAATCTACGTTCTTAAAGCACTCAAGCAAAGAAATGTCATCCCGGCAACGCTTTTGAGCCGGGATCTCTGCAAAAGGCTGACTTACTCAACCAAAATGCAACGCTTTTGAGCCGGGACCAATATCAAAAACTATCGGGTGTAATGTCCCGAAGTTTTTGATTGCTCTTTGCTCTTGATTGCTTTTTATCAGCGTTCGTCATAACACAACACCGACACTGGGTACTGGTTGAGTATCGCACCGCCCTAAGACAGGCGGTTGCGGAAGTCTTCGTAGCTGAATTGTTTAACGGTTTGGTATTCGCCGTTCTTGCGAATGATACCGATGGCAGGGTGTTCGACGCCGTTGAAGAAAGTGGTTTTAACCATGGTGTAATGAATCATGTCTTCAAACACCAAACGTTGGCCAATTTGCAAGGGTTGGTCGAAGCTGTAAACATCAATCACGTCACCGGCCAAACAGGAGTTACCACCGAGCTTATAATTGTAAGCTTTTTCGTTCGGTTGGCCGGCGCCGGTGATGACCGGGCGATAAGGCATTTCTAACACATCGGGCATATGAGCGGTGGCAGAGATGTCCAGTATCGCAATTGGACCGTCATTCTCAACGATATCAACTACTTCGCAAACTAACGAACCTGTTTGCCAGGCCACAGCGGATCCCGGTTCCATAATAACGTGCAGATTCGGATGACGGGCTTTAAAGTCCTTTAGGGTCTGGATCAGGTGTTTGACGTTGTATCCTGCTCGTGTCATTAAATGACCGCCGCCCAAGTTGATCCATTTTAACTGATCAAGGTATTGACCAAATTTTTGCTCGACAGCCAACAAAGTGCGCTCGGTGGCAAAGGAGTCACACTCACACAGATTGTGTACATGAAATCCATCTATACCGCTGAGATCCGCATTGACTAGATCACGGCTGCGCACTCCCAAACGTGAGCCTGGTGCACTGGGATCATACAATTCTGTGTCTGCTTCTCGATGTTCTGGATTTATGCGAAGCCCTGCCGAAACCCCTGCTGCCAAGGTCTGGTCTTTATAGCGTTGCCATTGGCCGAGACTGTTAAATGAAATATGGTTGACCAGCTTGAGTAGTTCGTCCATATCTTGTGGTTTGTAAGCAGGGGAATAAGCATGGACTTCCTTGCCCATTTCAAAGGCGGCTAATTTAGCTTCCCATACTGAACTGGCGGTGCAACCTTTTAAGTATTGCCCAACCAAGTCAAAAGTAGACCACATTGAAAAGCCTTTTAAGGCCAAGATAATGTCGACACCCGATTCAGCCTGTACCCGTTGCATCAATTGCAAATTGGCTTCCAGTTTGGCTTCTTCGCACACATAGCAAGGGGAGGGGATGGCGGGATTGAGCATAGGATTAGACACACAGAACTCCAAAATAACAAGGGGGCCATTGCGGGCCCCATAGAATAGTGAAAACGGATTTATCGCTTAAATGGGCTGCTGTCGCACTCAATCACGTGCCAAGGCAAACCGTGCTCGTTGAGCATGTCCATGAAGGGATCAGGATCGAATTGTTCCATGTTCCAAACACCCGCTTGCTTCCATGTGCCATTGAGCATCAACGCTGCACCGATCATGGCAGGCACACCGGTGGTGTAAGAAACCGCTTGTGCGCCCACTTCTTCATAACAGGCTGCATGGTCACAGTTGTTGTAGATGAAGATGGTTTTTTCTTTGCCGTCTTTGATACCCGTGATGTAGGTGCCGATACAGGTTTTGCCTGTATAACCTTCGGCCAATGAACCTGGGTTAGGCAATACCGCTTTCAAAAATTCCAGCGGTACAATTTTTTGACCTTGGAATTCAATCGGCTCAATGCTGGTCATGCCGATGCCTTCTAGTACACGCAAGTGGGTTAAATATGCTTCGCCAAAAGTCATCCAGAAACGAGCGCGCTTCAAGGTCGGGAAGTGCTTAACCAACGATTCCAATTCTTCGTGGAACATCAAATAGGAAGCTCTTACACCAATGTTTTGATAATCCAAGTCTTCACGAACGCTCAGTGGGTCGGTTTCTTTCCACTGACCGTCTTCCCAGAAACGACCACGTTGGGTAATTTCGCGAATGTTGATTTCTGGGTTGAAATTAGTTGCGAAGGCTTGACCGTGGTCGCCACCGTTACAATCAACTATGTCCAGATAGTGAATTTCATCAAAATAGTGCTTTGCTGCATAGGCGGTATAGACGTTGGTTACGCCCGGATCAAAGCCGCTTCCCAACAACGCCATAATGCCTTTTTCTTTGAAGCGCTCTTGATAGGCCCACTGCCATGAATATTCGAATTTGGCTTCGTCTTTTGGCTCGTAGTTTGCCGTGTCCAAATAGTCAGTGCCAGTGGCCAAACAGGCATCCATGATGGGCAAATCTTGATAGGGCAACGCAAGGTTGATGAGCAAGTCCGGCTTGACTTGATTGATCAGCGCTTCGACTTCAGATGCGTTATCGGCATCAATGGCGAACACACCTTTTACGCGGTCTGCTCCTACTTCAGCTTGAAGTGCTTCACATTTGGCAACGGTGCGGCTGGCCAGATAAATTTCGTCAAAGTGTTGTGGTAAACGAGCACATTTTTTGACCGTTACTGCGGCAACGCCGCCAGCACCAATGATTAATACGCGAGACATAAAACGGTTTCCTATGTTTAGCCGGTTAAAAACAGATTTGCGCGCATGCTATCATTGCTACGCAATCTGACAAGTCAGGATTGTAAAAATAGTTGGCAATTGTCGTCATTGCCAGCGATTAGGCAATGGCTTTTGACTCGGTCAGTCTGCTCATCGCCTCTAAAACGGTTTCGATACGCTTTTCCAACGGTCCTTGTACAACAATATGGTGTATCTGATGTTGCTGTAAGTAGTCCCGCAGAAATTGTTGGAATTCGGCACGATTGGCATCACCTGATCGCTCCCATGTATCATCATATGGAATGTCATCGTCACACAACACCACAAGCTGGTAACGTTGCCAACTATCGCGAGCTAATTTCTCCAGCTCTGGCAATGCACTGTTGTGGTAGTGCAAAGCAAAGTGCCAAGTAGTGAACGCATTGGTATCGCACAACAATAAGCGGTTGGCCTGTAGGGCTTTTTCATCTTCCCATGCGTTTTGTGTTTGCCCGATGTGCAATAGCTGCTCAGGTGACAAGCGTCGGTCGACTTGATGCTCTAACCAATACTCCCTGCCATATTCTTCAACCCAAACAGTAGAAAGTCGTTGGGCCAACGCTTCACACAATGTCGACTTGCCGGTGCTCGGTGCACCTAGAAATACAATTTTTTGAATCAAATCTTTCACCACATGAGTCGATAAAAAATGTCGATATCTCGTAGGATTATCGCGAATCTGAGTTGCGCTAATTGGCACGGTTTTTCGTGCCATATCGACCCTAATGTCTCTGCAATCGAGCGCCAGTGAAACATGTTTACCATAAGCTTCACTGCAGAAAAAGGCATCGATGGCATAAGGCGCTAAAAGTTGCCGTAAAAACCGATCTTGAATCTGTATCACGCGCTCGCTATATCCACTGTCCATTGGACCGTCAATGGCTTCAATGACAGTTATGCGGTCGGATACGTCAGCAAAGCATGTTCGGATCCAATTGGCTCTGGTGGACAGCGAAATCCACGGAAGCTCAATGCAGGGGTAGAGGACTATGAGCAAATGTTCTACCCTTTCCAAGGCGTATCTCATTAGATGCTCATGACCTTTATGAAAGGGGGCGTATTTACCGAGTGTGCATCCTAGCGGCCATTTTGACGTCATACTGAGACTAAGACTCAGCAGGCTGTTGCTGTCGATACGCCTGCCACCACTGCCATTGGCCAATGCTGGCCATCACAAGAAAACAGCTATACAACAACGCAGTTGGGTACAAACCTTTTTGCCAGTATACCCAAATGGCGACGATGTCCACGGCAATCCAAAACGCCCAATTGGCTAATCGCTTGTGAGACATCAATAGCTGAGCGACCAAGCTGGCGCAGGTGGTAAAGGCATCGTAATAGGGCAGGCTAGCATCAGTTTGGGAAGAAAGACCGTATCCCACCAAAACAGTGCTGATGATCACCACTGCAATTGATGCCAGATAGCTTAGATTACTGCCGCGATGCACACGGACTTGGGCATGACTGTCCAGATCACCGCGCCACATCCAGTAACCGTAGATCTGGAAGCCAATGTAGACAACATGCAACGCCATATCGGCATAGAGCTTTACTTGAAAGAAAATGAAACTGTACAAAGTGACCTGAATCAAGCCAAAGAAAAAGCACCAGATGCTGCGGCGGATGATCAGATAAACACATAGAAAACCACTGACAGTGGCGACCCACTCAATGGCAGACGCGCCGGCAAATCCTTCTAACCACTGTTGCCAATTCGTTTCATCCATCTTTATCGTGCCCCTTGTAAACCGCCTGTGTGCAGCACCAGAATCTTGCTACCGGGTGCAAATTTATCAGTCAAAATCTGCTGCCACAATGCATAAAATACTTTGCCAGAATAAACCGGCTCTAATGGAATGTCATGGTGTTGTGAAAACGTCTCACACCATTGGATCAATTCAGGAGGACGTTTTCCATAGCCACCAAAATGATACTCGTGAAGGATCCGCCAATTTTCAGCAGTGGCTATTGAATCGGGCAATAGATCTTCAACCAAAGACTCCAAATAGCCTTGTCCTTTTAGTACGGCTACACCAAGCATTTGACAACGATGGTTGGCGCTTTGGTGTTGCCCATTGACCATGCCGGCTAGGGTGCCGCCGCTGGCAACAGGCATTAAACAATAATCCAAATCTTGCGGACATTCCCGCCATAGTGCTGCTAATCCCAGCAGAGCCGAGGCATCAGAGCCTCCCTCTGGTATTAAATAGGCGGTAGGAAATTGGCTGAGTAATTCTTGTTGGTATTTTGAGTCGGTGCGTTTTTGATAGGTGACTTTATCCACATAATGAAGCTGTGCACCCCACGCCGCTAGGTCTTGCAACATGGGAGTGGGATTCTGACGATAATCCCCTCGAACTATGGCGTGTAAACTGACCCCTAACTGATGGCAACAATAACCTAGCGCATGCAGATGATTTGAGAATCCGCCGCCAAAACTGACCACCGTGGTTAATTTGTTTTCGAGGATCTCCTTCAAACTGCCAGACAGCTTGCGCCACTTGTTGCCGGAAATAATCGGGTGGATCAGGTCGTCTCTTTTGACCCAAACTTGCAGCCCTTTCTCTTCAATGATCGGGTGTTGCAGAGATTGCAAAGGGGACGGAAGTGCAATCCCCAATATTTGTTGCAAGGATGCTTCAGACATTTTCAATGGGCTGGCGATGGCGTAAAAAGCGTTTACTTTGGGCATAAGGTGAAAAATGCTGTATTTCACCCCGCGCCGCTTTTTGTTGGGCTTTTTGCCAATACTCTGCGGTCATCAAGTCTGGATGCAAGGATTTGAGCAATGCTTTGAGTTCACGTTTGCCTACAATAAAATGCTCAAACTGCTCTGGAAACACATCTTCCGGAGAAACAGACAAGGTGTCGAGGGCAAAGGGATCGTCTGACTTGGGCAGTTCACGAAAGGTGCGCTGATGCATTAAACAGATTTCGTCATAGTCATAGAATATCACTCGGCCATGGCGGGTAATGCCAAAGTTTTTGTGCAGCATATCGCCGGGGAAAATGTTAGCCGCTGCAATCTGCTTGATACACAAGCCTAAGTCTGCAATGGCACTGTGGATCTTTTCTGGATCGGTTTCCTGTTGCAAAAATAGATTCAGCGGCGTCATTTTACGTTCGATGTACAAGTGTTTGATGATGATTTCGGTTTCGGTCAACTCAATACTGCTGGTGGCGACTCGTAATAACTCATCGAGTAGTTCCGTCGACATTCGCGCCCTTGGCAGTCGGAAGTTGACGTATTCGTGAGTGTCGGCCATACGACCTACCCGATCTGAGGTTTTGACCAATCGATAACACTCTTTTACCTGTTCCCGAGTGACTTTTTTACTCTCGGGAAACTCATCTTTGATGATTTTAAACACCACACCATAAGAGGGCAGATGGAACACTGCCATCACCAACCCACGGATTCCAGGCGCTACTTCAAATTGGTCGTCGCTGTTGTCAATATGGGCCAAAAAGTTGCGATAGAAGACCGTTTTCCCGTGTTTGTAGTGTCCCAACGCCATATACAACTCAAAATGCTTTTTATTGGGTAACAATTCTTGGAGGAAGGCCACCACTTCTGCCGGATGTTGAGTGTCGGCCATAAAATAGGCTCGGGCAAAGCCAAACACCACACTCAGATCCTTACGCTCGGTCAGCAACGCATCCACTTGCAGTAACTTGTCGTCATTTACCAAAAGCGCGATGACGAACGGCAAGGTTTCTTCGGGCATGCAGATTCGGCCAATCAGATATGCTGCCTTTCCACGGTAAAAGACAGGTTTGAGTAATTCCACCGCTGTCACACTGGCTAACTGGGCTCGGTCTAAGCGAGCACGCAGCGCTTGGTCAAGATTGTGTAGGTCTAATGCTTTGTTCTCAAAGGGAATGTTAAAGCGATATTGAGCAAGTATAGCCTGCATCATTGCGCCCACGGTGCCGGTGGTGTCAAAGCTATTGAGGATTTTGTCGCGATCTTGGCCGGCCACGAAACAGCGGCTAGGCAGCACAAACATCATGCTGTCATCGATCTTACTGTGCTTAAACAGCCGTCCTATAACGGAATTGTAAAATGTCTCTGCCAATTCAAATTGAGGATGTTGGTCTAATTGCAAGATGAAATGGGCTTTGACCCCTTGCCAAAATTCGATGTCTTGTTTGTGGGGATGCACCAATTGATACAATTCTGCCACCGTATCCGACAGACTTTGCTCGTAAATGTTGATACGTTCTTTCATCGCCAGTTGAGTTTCGGTCCATTGGGCTTTTTCAAACCTTTCCTGTGCTCCACGGGTAATGCGTGTAAACCAGCGATAGTTCTTTTCGAAACCAAAAAGTATCTTATATGCGACTTTTTCTTGAATTGTGGCGCTATATTCTGTCAAAGTACGGCCCTGCGACGGATTGTTATAATAATTCCAGTATAAACTTCACAAGAATACCGAAAAAAAACAACAATAAGGAGGTTTTGTGAGTTTCCCAGTGTTAATTTGCGATGATTCGGCGATAGCGCGAAAAATGGTGCAGCGCAGTTTGCCTGAAAACTTTGCAAGTGAAATTCACTTAGCGACCAATGGGCAGGAGGCGGTTCAGCAGTTACAAGACAAACAAATCGCTCTATTGTTTCTCGATTTGACCATGCCGGTACTTGACGGTATTGGGGTGCTTGAGGCGATAAAAGAGCAAGGCTTGGAAGTGTTTGTCATTGTGATCTCTGGTGATATTCAACCGGAGATGAAATCAAGAGTGCAGCGACTTGGCGCACTCGACTTCATCGAAAAACCCGTTGATCAAGACAAACTGGTCGGGATTCTCAACAAATTTGGACTATATTAACTCTGTTCGTACCCACCTTTCGTGCGGCTAATCTCTAAACTCCACCCACTATCTTGTACGATTGCGAATTTGCGGATCCGTATGCTCCAGTTCACTTTGCTGCGGATCGAACAAATACTGTGAGCCTTGATACTCAAACTTTAGGATGAAATGGTTGACCTTGGTGAACGTGGCGTCGACCGGATTCTTGCACACTGTAACTGCACCAGAGCCGGCTTCCCCTATGGATTCAGGGCATTTTAACTCACCGCCACTGGTGGTAGCACCGGACCAAAGTCGGTCAAATAACATGACGCCTTTGCTAGTGGACATCGTGTAGGTCGCCAACAGGTTTTCCTTGGTAGTCAGCTCTGAGTCTTTGAATACTCGGATTGCAGCATTGGAATATCCTGACGGAAAGTAAATGGTTGCCCGCTTATCATTTGCAGAAAATTGAAACTCTTTCACCGCTACTCCATCGAGCAACAGATGCAATGACGTAGGTGAATCAGAAGAACGATTGATTTTCAGGTCTAAAGCATTTGCAGAGACGACAGATATTGCACTGAGAATGAGGGCGAGAACAGTCGACTTAATACAACGAATGGCGCGGATAGAGTTAGCCCGATGAGCGAGACGATTTTTCATGTGATTCCTTGCTGGTTGAATTAAGCTGGCCTTTTTATAGAAACCTATCCAATGTGGTTGTCAGAACACTATCTGTCGGATATGACTATAGTTGAGGAATGACCAAGCGCAAGTTGACGGCACATTACAGACCCTTTGAATGGTGTAGGAAAGTGCGCAAAAGCAAACTAAAAAACGCAATTCACCTTAAGTTATTTCATAATCGGCAACGGTTGCAGCCACTTAGACTTTCACGTTTACTTTGTCCACTTTTCGTTTGTACACAAGCAGGGCACGATGAAAATACTGGGGCTGATGTTACTTTCTTTGTTCTTATTGAGTGGGTGTCAAAGTGGCGATTCAACAACTGCACCCACACCAGATCCGATTCCACAGCCACCACCTAGTCAAGACATCACCTTTCTTTTCAACCAGATAGGGTTTCTTCCTGGACAAACTAAGCTCATCCTAATTGAGCCTGAACAGCAAATAGAGTTTTCGGTTGTCTCTACCCAAACCGGTCAAACTGTTCTCAGTGGCACAACTACCGCGTCAGGAGTGTGGCCAGTTGCAGCGGAGCAAGTCGCGATTGCTGACCTATCGGCTCTTACTACCCCCGGTGAATACCGAGTTCGCCTAGCTGATGGAACGGAATCTGCACCTTTTACCATTGGCACAGCCGCATTCGAAGCATTACATGACGCGAGCATAAAAGCGTTTTACTTCAATCGCGCCAGCACATCACTGGACGCTCAATATGCTGGACAATGGCAACGCAATGCAGGACACCCAGATGACAAAGTCAAAGTCCACTCCTCTGCGGCCACAGCAGGCCAACCAGAAGATACGGAAATAGATTCTGCCAAAGGTTGGTATGATGCAGGTGACTACAATAAGTACATCGTGAATTCGGGAATCTCCATGCACACCTTGATGCGCGCCTATCTTGATTCCGCTTCCTTCTATCAAGATCGTACTTGGAACATCCTTGAATCGGCTAACGCTCAGGATGATTTGTTGGATGAAATTCGCTGGAATCTCGATTGGGTTCTGACCATGCAAGATCCGGAAGGCGGGGTGTATCACAAACTAACCCATAAGAATTTCTCTGGTATCGTTATGCCTGAAGATGCCACCGCACCCCGCTATGTTGTGGCCCAGTCGACCAGTGCAGCATTAAACTTTGCTGCCATGGTGGCCCAAGCCGCACGAATCGTTCCCGAGCAAAAAACGGCCATGCTGGCACAAGCCATTTCCGCATGGCAGTGGGCTGTAGCGAATCCAGACCAGTATTACACCAACCCAGATGACGTTAGCACTGGCCAATATGGCGATGTGAATCTTGCCGATGAATTTGCTTGGGCGGCAGCGGAATTGTATCTCAGCACGGAAGACGACAGCTATTTGGCGCAGTTTTGGCAGTACAAACCCAGTTTGCAAGTGCCTAGCTGGGCCAACACCACAGCCCTTGCCGTCTACTCTCTGCTCAATGACAGTGGCGACAAGCTGTCGCAGACTGATCGTGACAATTTGGTGTTAGAACTCAAAACGTTGGCCGACAGTATCGTCACAACCCATCAGCAGTCGTCATTTCGCGTGGCGATGGAAGAAAGTGACTTTGTTTGGGGCAGCAATTCGGTGGCAATGAATAAAGGGATCTTACTCTGGCAGGCTTGGCGATGGACTGGAAATCAACAATATAAAGATGCCGCGATTGGTTTGTTGGACTACGTGTTGGGCCGAAATCCCCTTGATATGAGCTTCGTCACCGGGTTTGGAACGCGCAGTCCGATGAATATCCATCACCGTCAGTCCGCAGCCGATGGCGTGACTGCACCTGTACCAGGCTGGTTAGTTGGAGGACCACAAAATGGCCAACAAGATGGCTGTAGCTATTCAAGTAACTTGCCATCCAAGTCCTATTTGGATGACTGGTGTAGCTACTCAACCAACGAAGTCACAATCAACTGGAATGCACCCCTAGTGTATTTGCTGTCTGTTGTACTGAACCCTTAAATTTGGAGTTGTTATGCGTCGTTCACTGTTCCCTGCTGTGATAGTTTGTGCCACCGTGGCTTTATCTGGCTGCTTGAAATCAGAACAAGAGAAAGATTCCTCATCGAAGTCAGAACCGAGTAAGGCCTTGCTAGCCAACTCGGTGGACTTCCCAGTTGGCGTTGCGGTTCCGGCGGACCCTTGGCAAAACAGCATCCTAAAGTCTGCCGAGCGACAGAAGATCACTACTGAATACTTTGACTCGATCACCGCAGAAAACATCATGAAAATGGCCTATCTGCAACCCGAGCCCGGCAACTTTGTTTTTGAACATGCGGACGATTTGGTGTCGTTTGCGCAACAAAACGACATGGTGGTGCATGGTCATGCTTTGGTTTGGCATACCCAAGCGCCGGAGTGGATGAACGAAATGCAAGGTTCTCGTGATGACTTTGTGCGGGTCATGACAGACCATGTGAGTACAGTCGCAAGTCACTTTGCAGGCCGATTGATCAGCTGGGATGTGGTGAACGAGGCGTTTGATGACCCCAATCCATCAGAATACAGAGAGACAATTTGGTACAAGAATATTGGGCCTGAATACATAGAAATGGCATTTAAAACGGCCCATCAGGCTGCTCCTGATGCAGATCTTTACTACAACGACTACGACATCAGCGGCATGATTGGACCCCACAAGCTAGACCGAATTCTACAGATGATTGCCGATTTCCAAGAGCGCAACGTACCGATTCATGGGTTGGGCTTTCAAATGCATATCGATACGGAAAAGCCGGCTTTGGAAGATATCCGAGCCTCCTTTGAAAAGGCGGTGCAAACGGGCTTGAAGGTGCGGATATCCGAGTTAGACATTTCCGTAAATGCCACAGAGCAATATGACACCTTCACCGACGAGTTGGCACAACGACAAAAGCAACGCTATCAAGACGTTGTGCAGATCTATATGGAAACCGTGCCCAAAGCCCAAAGGGGAGGGATCACGGTATGGGGTATTGCGGATCAAGACAGTTGGATCCCAGGGTTTCGCAAACGTAAAGATTGGCCTTTGTTGTTTGATAGCGAGTTCCAGCCTAAACCGGCCCTTGAAGGTATGCTCAATGGGTTATCGGGAGACACCAAATGAGAGTTGTTTGGTATGTGATCGCTTTGCTGAGCCTTGTCAGTTGTGGTGCGTCACACAAACACCAAGTACAAGACAATCGGGCTGGATTTGAACGATTTGTTTATCAGGGAATGGATGCCATATTCGAATCCGACTTGCCCCCAGGACAGTTTCAAAATCCTATTTTGCCGGGATTCTTCCCCGATCCTAGCATCACGCGCAAGGGAGACGACTATTACCTTGCGGTTTCGTCTTTCGCATACACTCCGGGTGTGCCGATTCTACATTCTCGAGATTTGGTTAATTGGCGAATAGTGGGCCACGCATTAACCAGAGACAGCCAGTTCAAAGCACCGAATTTGGGGATTTCTCGAGGCATTTTTGCGCCTACGCTACGTTACCACGACGGCTTATTCTACTTGGTGACTACCGCGGTAGACAGTGGCGGCAATTTCATCGTTACTGCCCATGACCCTGCCGGCCCTTGGTCGGATCCGATTTGGTTGCCAGAAGTCGGCGGGATCGACCCCGACTTATTCTTTGATCAAGATGGCAGAGTGTACTTGACCCATAATGATGCGCCTCCCGGAGAGCCCCTATACGACGGCCATCGGGCTTTGTGGATGTGGGAATTGAATCCTCAAACTTTCCAACCTATTAGCGGAAGTCGTCAACTGCTAGTCAATGGCGGTGTCGACATATCGACCAAACCTGTGTGGATTGAAGGTCCACACATATATCGAATCGGCGACTACTACTATTTGTTGTCCGCCGAGGGAGGCACATCGGTCAATCACTCGGTGGTTATTTTCCGCACTCAAAGCCTTGAACAACCCTTTGTTCCATATTCTGGTAACCCCATCCTAACCCAACGTGATATGCCAGCAGATCGACCCAACCCCATCAGTGCAGCCGGTCACGCTGATTTTGTGCAAACTCCAGACGGACAATGGTACAGCGTGTTTCTCGCCACCCGTCCCTATGTGGATGATCACTACAATACCGGGCGGGAAACCTTCTTGCTGCCTTTTGAATGGCGCGATGGCTGGCCCTACTTTTTGCCCGCGGGAGAAGAGATACCTTACAGACTAAGCAAACCGGATCTGCCCGCTCATCCATTTCGAACCGACAATACGGTGCCACTGAATGGGAATTTTCGTTGGCAAGACGACTTCGACGACATCGGGCTGAATCTGCATTGGCAGGGAATTGCACTAATGGATCGTGACTGGCTGAGCCTTGCTGAAGGACAGCTTAAGCTCACGCCAAGAAAAGCATTACTCGATAATTCAGTACAACCGGCTTTCATTGGTCGCCGACAACAGCATCAGAGTTTTACCGCTCAAACTACGTTGAATAGTGTCCCTGAACACAACGCCAGTGCCGGATTGGTGGTGTTTCAAAATCGCTCAGCTCACTATTATCTTGGCGTCAAAGCGAAAGGAGACCAGTGGGTCGCGTTTCTGGAGCAAGTACTCGATGGTAAGACACAAATCTTAGCGACTGTAGAACTCGATCAACCACCGCCAGTGACGTTGCAGGTGGAAAATCAACGGGACACTTTGAGATTTTCCGTTGCACAAAAGCAGCAGGTCGCCGTTGGAGGTAGCTTAGATGCTACCCAACTCAGCACCCACAGTGCGGGAGGCTTTGTTGGAGTGATGGTGGGATTGCATGCTCGGGTTGAGCCTTAGGAGAGGAACATGAAGAGATTCTGGTGGCTATTCTGTGTGGTTTGGGTAATCAGTGGGGTAAGCACGGCCGCAGACTATCTTGTCGAAAAACCCTCTGCAGCCGACTTCCCTCTAGTCACCAAAAAGTGGGGGACGGCAACCCTCGTAGTTGAAGATCCTAACCAAAAGGGTGTGCAGCGCGCTGCGGCGGACCTACAGATGGACATCGAACGGGTTACAGGACAAAAGCCTAAACTGCTGACCCAACTGCCTAAACGAGCAAAGGCTATCGTTTTGATTGGCGAGTGGGGACAAAGTGCGCTGATCGAGCACTTGGTGGATACAGGCAAACTGACTGTAAGCAATTTGATCGGCCAATGGGAAGGGTACACTTTGGCCCATGTAGAGCGACCCTTTGAGCATATTGATCATGCATGGGTGATTGTCGGAGCAGATAAACGGGGTACGATTTTCGGAATTTATGATCTTAGTGAAACCATTGGAGTCTCGCCATGGTATTGGTGGGCAGATGTACCACCAAATAAGGCTTCACAACTCTACTTGAAACATAACACCATGATCAGTGATGCACCGAAAGTGAAATATCGAGGCATCTTCTTAAATGACGAAGCCCCAGCACTCACCAGTTGGAGTGCTGAGAAATTTGGTGGTTACAACGCCAAGTTCTATCGTCATGTATTTGAGTTGTTGCTCAGACTTAAAGCCAATTTCTTGTGGCCTGCTATGTGGAACAACGCTTTCGCTGATGACGACCCAATGAACGCGGTACTTGCCAATGAAATGGGCATTGTCATGAGTACTTCTCACCACGAACCGATGATGCGAGCCGACAAAGAATGGAATCGCTATGGTAAAGGTCCATGGGAATACTCTACCAACCCAGATAATCTTTATGAGTTTTGGAAGCAGGGTGCAAAGCGGCATCGTGAGTTGGAAAGTATCTTTACCTTGGGAATGCGAGGTCAAGAAGATACCCCCATGAGTGAGGGGCAAAACATAGAACTGCTCGAAAACATCGTTGCCGACCAGCGCAAAATTCTGGCCGAAACCTTTGTTGATAAAGACGTTTCTGACATCCCGCAAGTGTGGACTTTGTACAAAGAGGTGCAAGGCTTTTATGAGCGAGGCATGAGAGTGCCCGACGATGTTACCTTACTATGGGCCGATGATAACTTTGGCAATATCCGTCGCTTGCCCACCCAGGATGAGCAAAACCGATCGGGTGGTGCGGGTGTTTACTACCATTTTGACTATGTAGGAAGTCCGCGCTCCTATAGGTGGATCAACACAGTACCTTTGGCGAAGATATGGGAGCAAATGGACCTGGCCTATCGCTATGGCGCAAGACAAATTTGGATCACCAACGTCGGTGACTTGAAACCGATGGAACTCCCCATTGACTTCTTTTTGACCATGGCATGGGATCCTGAATCTATGGATGCCAACAGTGCCGCAACGTATCATCAATCCTGGGCGGCACAGCAGTTTGGCGAGAAACACGCGCAAGAAATCGGCCAATTACTGGACATCTATACTCGACACAATGGCAGGCGCAAGCCAGAGGCAGTCGAACCCGACACCTACAGTGTATTACATTACCAAGAAGCTGAAACTGTCTCTGCAATGTTGTCCGATGCAGCGCAACAGGCGCAGCGTATCGCCCAGTCCCTTGCAAAAGAGGCTCAAGATAGTTTCTTTCAATTGGTGAGTTATCCATTGTGGGCATCCCAAGCTGTGTTTGAAATGAATCGTCATTTAGCGCTCAACCGCTTGTATGGTGAACAAACCCGCAGTGTTACCAATCTTCATGGTGACAAAGCGCTTTACTGGTTTGAGCGTGACGCTCAACTGGCAGAACGTTATCACTCTATGGCGGATGGCCGATGGAATCACATGATGAGCCAACCTCACATTGGCTTTGTGCATTGGCGTAATCCGCCAGCCAATCTTCGTCCGGCAGTGGTGCGTTATGACACCGTCGAACCGGCCGTAGCAGATATGGGGGTAGCGATTGAAGGCAGTCGCTTGTGGTGGCCTGCCAATCAGTTCCAAGACAAAACACTGACCCTTGACACCTTTTATCCATTTGGTCAGCAACAGCGAAAGATTACCGTCTACAATCGTCAAGCAAAGCCGTTTAAGTTTGAGGCGAGCGCGACCCAACCTTGGGTAAAATTGTCCAGTGTCACCGGTCAGGTATCGGATCAGGTCGATATTGAAGTCTCCATCGATTTTTCTCAATTGGCTGAGGGGCAACATCATGCTCAGGTGAATATAGTCGGCACGGGATGGGGCGCGGCCACCATCGAAATCAGCGCGCAACAACGGGACACAACCAAAAAACCAACGGGATATTTAGAAGCGGACGGCTATGTCTCAGTGTTGGCTGCCTCAGGTGCCATTGAGCATTGTTATCCTCAAGCCTGTTGGAAGAAAATCCCTGCTCATGGACGATTCGCCGAGTCTGTTGCCGCATTCACTACGCCCTTTGTTTCATACGAAACACTGCAACCCAAGCCACAATTAGTTTTCCCAATCTGGGTAGAAACAACAGGCAAGCATTTGTTGCGGCTTCAGCTTGCCCCGAGTCTGCAATTTGATCCTCACAGTAAACTGAAGTTTGCGATTCGCCTCGATGATACAGAACCTGTTGTATTGAGCGGGTTGGGTGACGGCAGTTACAAACAGTGGCAACAGGACGTGCTAAATGGTGTTCGCTTTATCGAAACCGAGATAGAAGTGCAGCATTCGGGCTACCATGAACTGTTCATCGAACTTCTCGACCCTGGTGTCGTACTGCAAAAATTGACCCTGTTCACCAGACCCGAAAAACCAAGCTATTTGGGATCGCCAGAAAGCCGTTATCAACCCCGGTAGGTAACGTATTTATAACAATTATTGTTAATCCTTATAACTTTTAATTCTTGAAATTCATTAATCATTTCATGGGTATAGCCGGGTTTTACGCAAGCCTTGAATGCATTTGTTAATAAGCTGTTGCGTTATATGTTTTTGACCTTGTGATATTTGCGAGGTCAATTGACCCTTTGTTAACAAAACTGTCACTATCATTTGACAAATCGAAAAATAGTCAAATAATAACAATGAAAGCGCTTACAAAAGCGCTATGGTTAGTCAGTCAAACGCGACACAGTTGAAGTGAATAGTTCGTCTTCTTGAGATGTCGCTAACAGGAGCACAACAACATGGTGTTTAACAGTCGTTACACTTTGGAGCCATCACCAAAAGTCTTCAAAAGGTCCGTTTTAGCATTGGCACTAATGTCCACAATATCATCGGTCTATGCTCAGCAATCGGATGTGGAAACGCAAGTTGCCGCTGAAGAAGAGGGGGTCGAGCAGATTGAGGTTCGGGGCACACGAGCAAACTTACTCAACGCGCAAAACTTAAAACGAAATTCAGCAACCGTAGTGGATTCCATTACGGCGTCGGACATTGGTGTGCTGCCTGATCGCAGCGTGTTGGAGGCGATTCAACGCTTACCCGGTGTATCCGTTGAGCGCTTTGCTGGTCCTGACGATCCGGACCACTTCAGTGTTGAAGGCAGTGGTGCCATCATTCGCGGAATGACCCAAACGCGAAGTGAATTTAACGGACGTGATTCCTTCACCGCCAACAGTGGCCGCGGCTTATCCTTCCAAGATGTCTCACCTGAATTGATGGGTGGTGTAGACGTGTTTAAAAACCAAACGGCAGACATGATCGAGGGTGGTATCGGTGGTACCGTCAGCTTGCGCACTCGTAAGCCTTTTGATTCTGACGGACAAGTATTTGCCATCGGTGGTGACTATTCCTATGGAGATTTGGCAGAAAAAGGCAGTCCGACCTTCTCAGCATTGTATTCCAATGTTTGGAATTTGGATTCCGGAGCCAAAGTAGGCTTTTTAGTCAACTACGCTAATTCTCGCCTTTACGGAGAGTCCCATGGGATCCAGTCTGACGCTTATGTGGAATTCTACGCCCGCGATCTTGCCGGTGCAGAAGCTTTTGTGGGAACAGATGGCAACGGTACGGTTTGGATGCCAAACGCGGCAAACCTATTGAAAAAATTCGATGATCGTAAGCGCGAAGGTTTTGCCTCAACATTGCAGTTCGAAAACGCTGACGAAACCTTGTTGGGTACACTGCAGTATATCCGTTCTGACGCAAAACTGTCTTGGCATGAACAAGCGGTGAAATATCAAGGTGGTTATTACAACATTGATGCCCGCCGCACTCGTCCGTTAGATGGCACTCAGTTTGAATTTGACGATCAAGGCTTGTTTGAATCTGGCACCTTGACTCAAGGTACAGATGGATGGCGTGCTGCTGATGGTAATGCCGATCGCATCATTCGTTCATGGGAGAACGGTGGCCGTCCCCAATTCGGTTATCCAACTCAATTTGATTCTCGTATCAAAGACACGGATACCTTAGTGGAAGACTTTGCCTTCAATCTTCGTTGGCAGGCAACAGACAACTTAGTGCTAATTGGCGATATTCAATATGTCAAAGCGGAAACCAGCGATAACGATTTGACCATGCATACCGCTGCTTTTGCGGCTCAGGAATATGACATTACTGGTTCAACACCGACCATGAGTCTAGTCGAACCTTATTTTGGCTATCGTGATGCTAATCCTGACGTTTATGCAAATGGCAATTATCCCGGCTTTACCGGCGATCCTGCCGGTGACGCTAACTACTTCCAAGATATGACTTCGTATTTCCTGCGTAGTGCGATGGAGCACTACGAGCGCTCGGAAGGGGATTCCATCGCGGTCCGTGGTGATGCTGAATACTACTTGGAAGATGGCGGTATTGTTACATCGCTGCAAATGGGCGCACGTTACGCTAAGCGAGAGCAGACGGTGCGAAGCACAGATTGGAACTGGGGTTCATTGGGACCCGAGTTCTCCGGTGCCGCGCCCGCAGCTTGGCTTGATACCATACCGGGTGCCGAACAGAACTTTGAATTAGTCGATTGGTCTGATTTCCATGGCGGTGGCATAGCCAATATTCCGGGCAACCAAACTTACCATGCAACTGAAGCCTATGTACGGTCGTTTGTGAATGGCGGCATGCCTTATCGCACCGAAGGTGGCGACTGGTCTCGCTATGAGAGTCGAGCCAATGTGGATGGGAAATACGGCTTATTTACACCGGGTGAAATCAATACCACCACAGAAACCAACAAAGCGATTTATCTGCGTTTGAACTTCGAAGGCGAAGGAGATTTGCGCTATAGCGGTAATGTTGGCTTGCGCTACGTGAAATTGTCGCGGGAGTCTTCCGGTTACATTAACTTCCCAGACTTGGTGCCAACCGACGAATTCTTGCCACCAGAGAGTCTACAAGGGCAACAATTGACACCGGAAATCGTCACCGATTGGGTTAATGATCAAATTACCGCTGGCAATTACGCTGATTTTGCTGCAGCTCTCGTAGCGCCGGAAAACCGTTGGATCAGTGAAGCATTGAACTACCTACCGAGTGAAAACCGGGCCTTTGGTAATGATGCGGAGCAGGTACAAGAGGCGAAGACGGACTTCGATTTTCTGTTGCCTAGTCTGAACGTTAAAGTAGAGTTGACCGACGAATTGATAGCACGTTTTGCTTTATCTAAAGCCGTAGCTTTGCCGGACATGGAAGATGTGCGTTATCAAGCCAGCCTGGGTAATGAACCGGTGCAATCGATCCGCTTGGTGAATCCCGATCCGAATCAAGAGCCGGATCCAGAAGACACCATCATCCAGCGCGCTTATGTACCGGCGTTTACGGGCAGCGGTGGAAACCCCTTCTTGGAGCCGATGGAATCTTGGCAATATGATGTGGCGTTGGAATGGTACTTTGCTGACGTAGGTCAGTTAAGTGCAACCTTGTTCCATAAAAACCTGAAAAACTACTTCATTCAAGGGGCGGTTTCTCAGTCCTTCACCAACCCATCAACAGGTGTGACACAAACCGTATTGTTGGATACCACCACCAATGGCGGTAAGGGTAAAATGGACGGCTTGGAATTGGCATATCAGCAATTCTTCGATTTCTTACCCGCGCCTTTTGATGGATTAGGGGTGCAAGCCACCTTTACCTACATCGATGCCGGTGGCGTGCCTAACAACCAGATCGTTGCTGAGGACGAATCTTGGGCCGGGGACGACTTTGAAGATACCGGTGTGCGAGTGAGCCTGGACACCATTCCTTTGGAAGGTCAGTCGAAGCGTACCTTTAACTTAGTCGGTATGTATGAGAAAGACGGTTGGAGTGCTCGTTTGGCCTACAACTGGCGTTCTAGCTACTTGTTAACCACCCGAGACGTCATCTCTAAAGCGCCCCTTTGGTATGACGATCACGGCCAGTTAGATGGTTCGGTGTTCTACAACATCAACGAAAATCTAACAGTGGGGATCCAAGGGACGAATCTAACGGACTCTCAATCGGAAACCATCATGCAGTTAAATAATGAAGGTTTACGAGCTGGGCGCTCTTGGTTTGTCTCAGACCGACGGGTTGCACTGGTGGTTCGCGCGAACTTCTAAGTTCAGTCTGAAGCAGAGTGGGGCATTGCGCCCCGCCTTTGAACCTTCTCATGCCCGATTAAATCGGGCATGATGGTTTCTAAGGCGAAAAGAAGTAGTCATGACTGTGAAGCAACCTAAACATCTTATTATTGTCGGTGGTGGAACGGCGGGTTGGATGACCGCCGCGGCGCTCAGTCGTTTTATTCCTAGCCATTGGCGTATTACATTAGTCGCTTCCGCGGAAATTGGTACAGTCGGTGTCGGCGAGGCCACCATACCCCATATCCGTAAGTTCAATGAACTGATTGGCGTTGACGAAAACACCTTTATTAAAGCGGTGGGTGCCACTTACAAATTAGCAATTCGTTTTGTTGGCTGGGGCGATGAGCAATCGGATTATTGTCATCCCTTTGGCTTTAGTGGCGATGCTATCAACGATATCGAATTTCATCATTACTATCTCAAGGCAGGCGGAAAAGCGGTCTGTGGCCCATACGATGACTTCGCCATTGCCGCAAAAGCTGCAAGAGCAGGTCGGTTTGATTATCCCAAAGGGGATTCTACACAGGCAACTGGCCAATATGGATATGCCTTTCACATGGATGCTACCGCATACAGTCAGTTTTTGCGTGACCTGTCTATGCAACGAGGCGTGACTCATCGAGATGCCAAAATTGTCGCCATCAACACCCATACCAACGGTGCAATAGCCTCGTTGCAATTGGCCGATGGTGAAACCCTAAGCGGCGATTGGTTTGTGGATTGTAGTGGGTTTCGCGGTTTGTTAATCGAGCAGACCCTTGCAAGTGGATATGAGAATTGGCAACACTGGCTACCTTGTGATCGTGCTTTAGCCGTGCCAAGTCAAGCTATGGCATCACCTCCGAGTTATACTTTGGCCAAGGCACATGAAAGTGGTTGGCGTTGGCAGATCCCACTGCAACATCGCACCGGCAACGGTTTGGTCTATTGTTCTGAGTTTATGACCGATGAGCAGGCCCAAGACAACTTGTTAACGGCTCTAGGTGACACGACGACCGATACACCGCGCAGTTTGGCCTTTGTTACCGGCAAACGACATCAAAGTTGGCTGCACAATTGTGTGGCAATAGGGTTATCCAGTGGCTTTTTAGAGCCGTTGGAATCCACCAGTTTGTATTTGATCCAAATGGCCATTGAGAAGTTTATTGCCTTGTTTCCTCAAAATGGACCCAATGACATATTGGCTAGAGAGTTTAATCGAGTCATCGACACCGAATACGAGAAGGTACGGGATTTTTTGATCCTTCACTACGCTCTTAACCAGCGAAGTGAACCCTTTTGGCAGCAATGCGCAAACATGTCCCTACCAGATAGTTTGCAGCAGCGTATCGATGCCTTCAGGCAAACTGCCCATTTGCTGCCTTATCGACAAGGCTTATTTATGCCGGTCAGTTGGGTGGCGGTTTGCCTAGGTCAGGGACTGTTGCCGGACAAGATTGATCCGAGAGTGGGAAATCTCGATCCAACACGTGTAGCTCAGCAATTGTCCCATTACAAAACGCATTTGCATCAACAAGTGATGGCGATGCCAGAGCATGCCTCGGTGATAGGGCAACCCAGCCGTTATGGTGCGCCACCTCTGAGCAGTGCCAGCTTGTATGGGCGTGCTCGATGAATACCTATCGTATCGGCGTAACCGGCCCAGCAAGTCAAGTGCACCTAGTCGTTGCGATTTTACATCGCACTCTAGCGCCCTATCGTTTTGAAATCGTTGGCAGGGTTGACACGTCTTTAGTGGAGCCAACGGTTTCCGATTGGGGGCTGACTTGGGAAACCTTATGCCGAGTTCTCAATGTACCTATGCATACCGCGCTGCAGCATTGCCGAGGTGAATTGAGTTGGGGTATGAGGCTTTCTGGTCAGCTTAACGGTTTTGTGCCTTTCGGGGACCTAGGTTTAGGTATCGCACAACACGAGTTGCCCCAAGGAATATTTCGTTTTCTGGCGAATTCATCATCTCACCGTTTCGAAGATTTTTCTGTGGCCGCACAGGCGGCCAAGCACAATCGCTTGCAGCGACCTCAAAGTGCAAAGTCAGAATGGCGACACACATTACAGTACGGGGCGATCCTCAATACTCAGGCTATGATCCAGTGGCTTGAGGTCTTGAATCGAGGTTTTGGGATATCGATTTTAACCGGTCACGGGGCAGAAAATCTTGATGGAAACCCGTCATCACTGCCCGAATGTGATCTACATATTGATTTGAGCTATGTGTCTGAAGATCGAAGTACAACCCGATGGCAGGAAATGGTCGAGACGGGGGAGGTACGGCCTTTTCAAGAATTAAGGGTAAACTCAGATAGTGTGGAAATAGATTACTTTAACCAAGGACAATGCTATCGATATCAAAGCCCTTTACCGCAAGAGATCGCACCATGGCAGGGGGCGGTAAAATGGCATGGGCGCAACCTATCGATTCATATGCCCACTGGTGGTCTAATGGGAGTTGGAAATCACCTTTGCTTCGAAGCTATTTGGCGTTTATTGGACGTGTTGTGTCTTGATGAAAACGCGAGACAACATCAACAAGCTTATCAACAACATATGGACTTGTTTATCGCTGAGCAATGGGATTTCTTGATTGCCTTATTTGGCGCTGGATCAGAGTACTCGGCGCAAATCGAGCTGTTTCGTGCCGCAGGACGCTTAATGACCGCACAGACCGATGCCATTCGCCCTGTACAATGGTATGGGGTGTTCGCTGCTTTGCAATGCTACCCTCAACAACACAGTGTGGCCTTGTCCAGTACCTCAGATCAGCAACTATCAAAGATCCTAACCACACTTTCTACACATATTTCTAACTGGGTTGAGCACATGCCAGAATACCATCTAGAGCGAGATGGATGGCTATCCAGTCAACAAAGTGGAGCAGTACAATGAGTGAAAAACTCAAAAAAATCATCATATTAGGAGGCGGTTCATCGGGTTGGATGTGCGCTGCCGCGTTGGGGAAAATCCTCAAAGATCGATACTGTGAAATTCAACTGATTGAATCTGAAGACATCGGTACGGTAGGGGTAGGCGAGGCCACCATTCCTCAAATCCTGTTGTATAACGACTTGATTGGCTTGGACGAGAACGAGTTTTTGAAAAAGACCCAAGGCACTTTCAAGTTGGGTATTCAGTTCACCGATTGGGACAAAATTGGCTCGAGTTACTACCACGCCTTCGGTGAAGTGGGCAAAAACATGGAAGGGGTGCAGTTTTATCACTATTGGCTGAAAATGCGCGCTCTGGGTAAGGCTGCGCCATTGGACGAGTATACGCTGACGTCGATTGCCTCTACCGAACGACGGTTTATGCGTTCCATCGATGCAGGAAATTCCCCTTTGTCCAATATTGCCTATGCATTTCACTTTGATGCCGGACTATACGCACGATATTTGCGGGAATGTTCTGAAAGTTGGGGAGTCAAGAGAACGGAAGGTAAAGTCGTTGAGGTAAAACAACATCTCAATGGCCACATTCGCTCATTAGTGCTCGATGATGGCAGCGAGCATGAGGCGGATTTCTTTATCGATTGCAGCGGTTTTCGTGGCGTTTTGATTGAGCAGACTTTGAAAACAGGTTACGAAGACTGGCGTCGTTGGTTGCCCTGTGACCGGGCAGTTACAGTGCCTAGTGCCAATAGCCAATCTCCTTGGCCTTTCACCCGTGCGGCAGCGCAAAAAGCAGGCTGGCAATGGCGTATTCCGCTGCAGCATCGGGTTGGCAATGGCCACGTGTATTGCAGTGAATTCATCAGTGATGAGGAAGCAGAGCAAGTTTTATTGAACAACCTTGACGGTGAGCCTCTCTCGCAGCCCAGACGGATCCACTTTGTGACCGGAAAACGCAAGCAGTTCTGGAATAAAAATTGTCTGGCGATTGGCTTGTCCAGCGGCTTTATGGAGCCTCTGGAATCCACAAGTTTGCATCTGGTTCAGGCGGCAATATCCAAGTTGTTTAGCTTCTTCCCCGACCGTCAATTTAATCAACAGGATATCGATGAGTTTAATCGTCAGATGGACTATGAATTTGAACGGATCCGAGACTTTTTGATCCTCCATTATCATGCCACCCAACGGAATGATTCGCCGTTCTGGGATTATTGCCGCACCATGTCTGTGCCCGACTCATTGCAACAAAAAATCGAGCAATTTCAGGAAAACGGTCGCATCTTCCGTCAAAACAATGAGATGTTCAGCGATCTGAGTTGGTTTGAAGTGATGTACGGTCAAGGTATTCGGCCAAAAAGCTATCACCCGCTGGTGGATGTGTTTAGTGAAGAGGAATTACATAATCGTTTGGAGAGCATTCGCAATGTAGTGCGCAAATCGGCGGATTTTATGCCGTCTCATCAAAGCTTTATTGACGAGCACTGCAAGGCTAAACCCATTGGTTGAATCATTGGATTATTCTTGGGTCTTCCAGTCTGTAGGGCAGGAGCTTCAACCCCTGTGGGTGGTGGATGATTTCGTGCCGCAGGCTCAGTCTTTGATTGAATATGCAATACAACGGGGAGAAGTGAGTGAAGCGGCTGGTTTGTATCCCGGACTGCGCTCGCCTGCGCCTGAGGCTTATGCTGTTTACGTGCAGGAAAAGGTCACTGAATTGATTCAACAGTCTTTGCGCCAAAAGGCAGGATTTGTTGCTACCGAGGCATTTTTTTCTTTGGTTGCATTGACACCCGAGCAGTTGAAGGTGCCACAACGTTTGCCCCACTTCGACCGCCCAAGGCCGCAAGATTACGCCGTCGTCCATTACCTATGTAAAGGCGAGCATGGGGGGACGGGGTTCTATCGACATCGAAGCAGTGGCTTTGAATATATTGATACATCTCGTCATGATCGGTATTTGCAGTTGTTGGACTCAGAGCTGGCAGGATCAAGCTCCTTACCCACAGGCTACATCAATGGTGATAATCAGTGGTTTGAACGTATCGCCAGTGTCGATGCAAAGTTCAATCGCGCCGTCATTTATCGCTGCAGCTCCTTGCACAGTGGCAATATTCCAGGGAATTACCAAGCCAATTATGATCCCTATGCAGGTCGTTTTACCCTCACTTCATTCTTAACGGCCGGTGATTGATATGAGCATCTATCTGCGTTGCAGGAATTTGAGTGGGTTAGAGGCAGAAAGACGAAATGTAAATATTATGTTATTCGCTACGCCACTACCGTTATCTTGTTTTGACGCCGTGTCCGGTTGCTGTCACCTTGGCTTCACTGCATTATCCTCGGTTGATGTTTTTCACTGTTTTTGTCAATGGAGAATCAAGTGAATCAGCGGTTGTTTAGATTAACTTTATTGCCTTTTATGCTAACCAGCACTCTGTTGGTTGGATGCCAGCCATCAAATCAGTCGACTTCGTCTCAAAGTCAAGCGAAACAAGATGTTGCTGCCAGTGATGCCATGTTTCAGTCAGGTAAAAGTGAGCCACTCGTCACCCATATTTACACTGCTGATCCGTCAGCCCATGTGTTCAATGGTCGTTTATATATTTATCCCTCACATGATGAAGAGACGGGAGTGACGTCAAACGGAGAGGGCGATCACTTCGACATGCGGAATTACCACGTATTGTCTTTAGACACGGTAGGTGGCGAGGTTACAGATCACGGTGTGGCTTTGTCGGTGGAAGATATTCCATGGGCTGGGCGACAACTGTGGGCACCCGACGCGGCGCACAAAAACGGCCAGTACTATCTGTATTTTCCAGCCAAAGATAAGCAAGACATTTTTAGAATTGGGGTTGCTGTCAGCGACGATCCCGCAGGTCCTTTTACGCCTCAGCCAGAGCCCATTCCAGATAGTTACAGCATTGATCCTGCGGTCTATGCGGATGACGACGGTCAATATTATCTGTATTTTGGCGGAATCTGGGGTGGTCAACTGCAGCGCTATCAGACCGATGAATACAACCCTGAGGATGTGTATCCAGCGGATGACCAACCTGCCATCAAGCCTCGTGTAGCCAAGCTCAGTGATGATATGTTCAGCATGGCTGAAGAGGTCAAAGAGATCGATATCCTAGATGAAAATGGCCAGCCCATTTTAGCCGGAGACAACGATCGTCGTTTCTTTGAGGCGGCTTGGGTGCATAAGCATAACGGCGTTTACTACTTTTCCTATTCCACTGGAGACACCCACAAAATTGTCTACGCCACAGGCGACAATCCATATGGACCTTTTACCTACCAAGGAGTGATCCTAAAGCCTGTCGTGGGCTGGACCAACCACCATTCCATTGCACAATACCAAGGTAAATGGTACTTGTTTTATCACGACAGTTCGCTCTCCGATGGGGTGACCCATTTACGGAGCGTAAAAATGACTGAATTGACCCACAGACCGGATGGCAGTATTGTCACCATAGACCCATACCTAGACTAGGAAATCATCATGCAAGTGACTGAAAACGCAAATGATATCGCTGCGACAGCGGAAGAAAATAATACCGCGTTTATCATCTTTATTAGTATTGTTGCCACCATCGGTGGATTTTTGTTTGGCTTCGACAGTGGCGTAATTAACGGCACGGTAGATGGCTTGCAGAGCGCATTTAACTCTGAAAGCGCTGGTACGGGCTTTAACGTTTCCAGTATGTTGCTAGGCTGTGCTATTGGTGCGTTCTTTGCCGGACGTCTGGCGGACTCGTTAGGTCGTCGTGCTTTGTTGCTGATCGCCGCAGTATTTTTTATTGTCAGCGCCTGGGGTTCCGGTGTCGCGGGTTCGTCCTTTGAATTCGTTATATTCCGAGTGTTGGGTGGATTAGCTGTGGGCGCTGCATCAGTCATGGCTCCAGCCTACATATCAGAAGTCTCACCCGCTCGCTATCGCGGCACTCTAACGTCGGTTCAGCAAATAGCTATTATCAGTGGCTTATTCGCGGCCTTCGTCAGCAATTACTTGTTGGCTGATGTGGCACAAGGGTCAACCAATTCTTTATGGATGGGCTATGAAGCTTGGCGTTGGATGTTCTGGATTGAACTCATTCCTGCTTCTTTGTTTTTGTTGATGTTGTTCTTTATCCCTGAAAGCCCACGCTTTTTGGTGGTAAAGGGTAAGGCTGACCAAGCACAAGCAGTGTTGAGTAAGTTGTACGGTGAGCGTGCTGCTGAGCAAAAAATTGGCGAAATTAAATCTTCTTTGGCTGCTGATCACGCCCCTCGTTTGTCTGACTTGATGGATAAAGCAGCGGGTAAAGTTCGTCCTATCGTTTGGATTGGCATTGGCCTTGCGACCTTTCAGCAATTAGTGGGCATCAACGTGGTGTTCTATTACGGTGCCGTGTTGTGGCAAGCCGTTGGCTTTTCCGAGAGCGATGCCTTGTTGATCAACGTCATCAGTGGCGGCATCAGTATCGCGGCCTGTGTGATTACTTTGTTGGTGATTGACAAGATTGGTCGCAAACCCCTTTTGAAGTGGGGTTCAGTGGGCATGGCTATCACCTTGACTTTAATGGTGGTGGCTTTCGTCAATGCCGATCAAGACCCTAACGGTAAGTTGATCATGAATGATTGGGGCCCGCTAGCCTTAATCTCTGCCAATGCCTATGTGTTTTTCTTCAACATGTCTTGGGGACCGGTGATGTGGGTTATGTTAGGTGAAATGTTCCCTAACCAGATCCGTGGTTCTGGCTTGGCAGTAAGTGGTTTAGCACAATGGGGTTCAAACTTCTTAATCACTTGGACATTCCCAATGATGTTAGCAGGCGTTGGCCTTGCCGGAGCCTATGGCTTCTATGCCTTGTGTGCCTTTATCTCAGTGATCTTCGTAGTGAAGCTGGTCCACGAAACCAAAGGTAAAGAACTAGAAGATATGGAAGGCTAATGCCTTTCATCCCCGCAACGCTCCACCCATGTCATCCCCGCAGCGCTCTTGGGCGGGGATCTCTTCAAAAAGCTGACTCAATCAAAAAATGTCATCCCCGCAGCGCTCTTGAGCGGGGACCTCTCAAAAAGCTGACTCAATCAAAAAATGTCATCCCCGCAGCGCTCTTGAGCGGGGACCTCTCAACACCTGAGCAATGTCAAAAAAGAGAGAGCAACCGTCATTTTGACTTTCAGAACACGCGCGAGTCCGTCCCTAGAAGCTCCAACAAAGCGTCCATGCTTTGTAGGGTTCTAAAAGCCAAAACGAAGCTTGCCCGAGAATAATGCCTTTCATCCCCGCAATGCTCCACCCATGTCATCCCCGCAATGCTCCACCCATGTCATCCCCGCAATGCTCTTGAGCGGGGACCTCTTCAAAAGGCTGACTAATCCAAACAACATGCAAGGCAATTTGGTGTGTGAGGTGTGGTAGATGTTTCTATATTTCTCAGGAGTCAACAGATCCCGGCCCAGGAGCGTCGCCGGGATGACAGTGCGTTTCTTCGCTGAAGTGCTTCAAGAACGTGGATTAAATCCATCCATGGTAACGCACCCAGCCTTGCCATCCATGGCAAGTCGTTCACGGGCAGAAGCGGTGCTTCTGAAAGCCTCCCGTTCACCCCAGGAGCGTCGCCGGGATGACAGTGCGTTTCTTCGCTGAAGTGCTTCAAGAACGTGGATTAAATCCATCCATGGTAACGCACCCAGCCTTGCCATCCATGGCAAGTCGTTCACGGGCAGAAGCGGTGCTTCTGAAAGCCTCCCGTTCACCCCAAGAGCGTCGCCGGGATGACAGTGCGTTTCTTCGCTGAAGTGCTTCAAGAACGTGGATTAAATCCATCCATGGTAACGCACCCAGCCTTGCCATCCATGGCAAGTCGTTCACGGGCAGAAGCGGTGCTTCTGAAAGCCTCCCGTTCACCCCAAGAGCGTTACTGGGATGACAGAAAGGGGGCGTTGCCGTTGTGACAACATATCGAAGTGATTCAAGGGAATTGGGTTGGAAAGTGTCGAATTCATGGACGAATTCGCCAAGCGCCCAGGGATGGGTTTACAGCGTCTTTCCAAATTAATCCATTGTGTCGCCCTTGTGTCGCTGTTTTGTTTGGGTGAGCGTTGCCCTATTTGACTGAGCTAGCCTTTTGAAGAGATCCCGGCCCAAGAGCGTTGCCGGGATGACAGTAAAGGGAGCGTTGCCCTATTTGACTGAGCTAGCCTTTTGAAGAGATCCCGGCCCAAGAGCGTCGCCGGGATGTCTACTTTAAATCCAGTTCGAATGGTACGGCTGGCAATCCTTGTAGGTTACTTAGACCAGCGATGGGGTTGTCCGCCCATGCGTAACGTATGGTTGCAGGATCCTGTACCTTATCTGACCAGACCCATAATTGACCGTCCTTAATCTCCACCTCCGCCCAATGAAATACACCGTCTTTGCCAGAAATGGCAAAACCGTTGTGACCCTTTTGGGTCAATCGCAAGTGGTTTGACGGTTGATCAAAAATCAGTTCCACTTTACTACCTTTAATCTGCCCTTGTTTGATCTGAGGGCTGAGTACCAATGGATCACCATAGACTAGGCTGCGCAGCGCCAAAGCCGTTCTAGTGCCTACTGAGCGTTTATTGACGGGGTGGATATCATTCCACTCTCCAGTATCGATTGTGACGACCACAGCATTATGAGGGTCATTGCCCACCTCGGTTTGTCGCTGCCTAAGTTGTGCCCAACCACTGTTTGTGGGCTGTTCGCTGCGCTCAAGGTAATTAGCCAGTTGGATGACCACAAAGGGTAGGTCAGGTTGATTCCATTGAGTGCGCCAGTCGTGGATCATCAACCTCAGTTTGTCGGCATATTCGTGGGCACGACCCACGTTGGATTCACCTTGATACCAGAACACGCCGCGAATTGGAAAGTCGGTCAAAGGAGCAATCATTCCGTTGAATAACCCGGTGGGCTTCCACCTGACAAACACCGTGGGTTCAATGGGTTGTTGGGGCGCGCCTAATTGATAGTGCCATGTACCGGTTAAAGCGATTCTTTCCTGCTCATCACCCAAATAGTAGGGTTTGTCGATGAGAAAGCCGGTTGGTGAACCATTTGCCGTCACTCTAATGGCAATGACATTTTTTCCGGCTTTGAGGGTTCCAGCCTGAACAGTGTAGCGTCTTGGCGGATAGTGATAGGTGGTGTTACCTACCAATACACCATTGACGTACACTTCGTCAGCATCCTTGATTCTACCCAGTCGCAAAATGCTGTCTCTGGCGGCGAGACTGGCGGAGACTTCAATAGTTTTTCGCAGCCACCAACTACCCAAATAGTGATTGTCAGGGTGATCAAAGGGAGCGGTCGCCGGCATCTCCATGGTTGGCCAATTACTGTGGTCAAACTTTGCTGATGACCACTTTTGCTGGTTTTTTAACCCGGGGTCAGCCTGGGCTAAAGCTTGATACCAGATACGGTCTTTTTCTTCATTGTGAGCAAGGGTTTGCTCCACGTTTTGTGGTTGTTGGAAATACGCCAGTGTCTCCATGTCTTGGGGATAGTCTTTGAGCAGAGCTTCCTGCATCCAGGCTTCCACAGGTGAGCCGCCCAACGACGCATTGATAATACCGATTGGCACCCCCGTGCGAAGAAACAGATCACGGGCCGTGTAATATGCGACTGCCGAGAGCTGTGCAATGTTGTCCTGAGTTGCACTTAGCCACTGACCTTGCACATCATCACGGGCTTGCAGAAAATCGTATCGATCTGGAACATTGAACTCACGAATCAATGGAAAGTCTGCTTCAGCAACATCGCGGGGATAGGCTTCTTGCACCCGACTCATAGTCAGTTCCATATTTGACTGACCGGATGCGAGATACACATCACCAAAAAACAGGTCCCTAATTATCAGCTTTTGTTTCGAAGGATCTTCAGAACTTTGAATGTGTAATTGATGGGGACCGCCAGCAGCCTTAGGGGGCAGCAAACAACGCCAGTTTGGCTGTTCGAAAGTACATTCTAAGGATTGCTCATCGATGCGCGCCTGGACTGGGCTGTCACTTCGTCCCTCAATTGGAATTTCAACATTGCGCTGTAAAATCGCACCGTCCGTAAACAAGCCGTGTACTGACAGGGTCTCAGCACAAACCGAGATCGATGGTAAAAACAACACGAACAATAGGCGCATTCGCAACACGAGTCTCTCCTTAAAACACAAAAGCAGGTTTTGAAACCTGCTTTTAATCTTAGAAATGGGGGATAGGTTTAACCGAACAACACCTGATTCACACGGTTTTCCAAGTACTCTTGCTGACCGGAAGCAGGTTTCGGGTCAAGCTGACTGTCCAGAGTATGGTTTGCCAATGAATCCAATGAAAACTCACCGTTTAAGATCTTCTGTCCAAATCCTTGGTCCCACTGACCGTAACGTTTTTGTTTAAGGTCTGCGATAAAGTCATTCTCGATCATCTTAGCGGCCTTTTTCAGTGCCAATGCACAGGTGTCCATGCCGCCGATGTGACCATGGAAAAGGTCCGCGGGGTCGATGCTTTGACGTCTGAGTTTGGTGTCAAAGTTAAAGCCACCACTGGTGTAACCACCGTTTTTCAGAATTTCATAGCAAATCAACGTCATTTCTTCGACGCTGTTGGGGAACTGGTCCGTATCCCAGCCCAACTGTGCATCACCACGGTTGGCGTCTATTGAGCCAAAAATACCCAGCGCAAACGCCGTAGCCACTTCATGGTGGAAAGAATGTCCAGATAAGGTGGCGTGGTTCGCTTCGATATTCACGGCAAACTCTTTTTCAAGACCAAACTCTTTTAAGAAGCCGTAAACGGTCGCGGTGTCATAGTCATACTGATGCTTAGTCGGCTCTTGTGGTTTGGGTTCAATCAACAGCAAACCGTCAAAGCCAATCTTGTATTTGTGCTCCACCACCATATTCATAAAGCGGCCAAACTGGGCACGCTCGCGCTTCAAATCGGTGTTAAGCAGGGTCTCGTAACCTTCACGGCCACCCCACAATACGTAGTTGGCACCACCCAATTGCTTAGTGGCGTTCATTGCATGGAATACTTGGGTCGCAGCGCGCGCAAAGATTTCAGGATTTGGGTTGGTTGCGGCTCCTGACATATAGCGAGGATGACTAAATACGTTGGCCGTACCCCATAATAATTCCATCCCGGTGTCTTGCTGTTTGCGGGCCAAAACTTCCGTCATAGCTGAAAAATTATTGATGTATTCTTTGACCGAATCACCTTCCGGCGCTACGTCAATATCATGAAAACAATAGTAAGGCGCACCCAAAAGTTGCATAAACTCGAAAGCCACGTCGGCTTTTTCTTTTGCTCTTTGCATCGGATCGCCAGGCTTCAGCCAAGGACGGCCAAAGGTGCCGCCACCAAATACATCAGCGCCGTCCCAACAGAAGTTATGCCAATAGCAGACACCAAAACGAAGGTGCTCTTCCATGGTTTTACCGAGGATCATTTCCTTAGGGTTGTAGTGTTTGTACGCGAGTGGATTAGTGGAATCGGGGCCTTCGTATTGAATTGCCGCAATGCCGCCGAAGAAATCTGACATGAATTTGCTCCCAAAGGGCCGAGTAGCCCGTTAATATCTGTGTGCACATATTGGGTTAAGTTGACCAAAGGCTCAATTATGTAAACTTGATCAACTCTTGTGTTTTTTTACCGTTTGCCGAGATTCGTCAGTCCTTTTAGAACAGCGACTCATTGGCAAAATACAATTCGCGAAATTTCACTCTGCGATGTTGGAAAAAGGTGCTTAGCTGGCTGTCTGGTTCGTATCGCGCCACCAAAGGCGGAATGGGACAACACTCGCTTGCTGCTTTTTCACCACTCATGGCCAGCCTTGCCAGTCTCGCTGCGCCGAAAGCCGGCCCGACATCGCCACCTTCGCGATAATGCATAGGCAAGCCAGTCACATCGGCCAGGAGTTGTCGCCAGTATGCGCTGCGAGCACCGCCACCAATCAAACTAATGCCATCCACCAGCACTCCGCTTTGATGCACCGCATCGATGCCGTCAGCCAAAGCCATTGACACACCTTGTACGACAGCCAGCGCCATATGGGCTCGGGTCGTTGCACCGGTAATACCAAAAAACATCGCTTTGGCATTGGGGTTATTGTGTGGGGTCCTTTCTCCTGTTAGGTAGGGAAGAAAGTAGGGGATGTTTGGATCGTTACTTTGGGTATTTTGCTCAATATCAGCAAACATCTCGGCAACGTCAACATAGCCGCTGTTTTGCGCAAACCATTGCACACAGCTGGCGGCGCTGAGCATGACGGACATCAAATGCCAGCGGTTGGGAAGTGCATGACAAAATGCATGTACCGCGGACTCAGGGTTGTAACGATATTCTCGGGTAACAGCAAAATAGACACCTGACGTACCGAGAGACAGCATGGCCTGACCTGGCGAGACGATTCCGCTGCCAATGGCTCCTGCAGCGTTGTCACCAGCACCTGCCACCATCGCCACTGTTTTCATTCCCCAACGACGGGCTAGCTCATCACTCAAATAGCCAGTGATTTGGTTGCCTTCATACAGCAACGGCATGTGTTCAACCGTCAAACCTGTAGCATCAAGCATTTCCTCACTCCAGCATCTTGCCGCAGTGTCCAACCAACTTGTACCCGCGGCATCAGACATGTCCGTCGCGAAGTCACCGGAGAGTCGATAACGCAAGTAATCTTTAGGTAATAGCACCTTGTCGATTTGGGCAAATAAGTGTGGTTCGTTTTCTTTAACCCACAAGACTTTTGGAGCGGTAAATCCAGGCATGATTAAGTTGCCAGTGATGTCTTTGGCATCTTTTACCCGCTTTTCAAGGGTTTTGCACTGTGCCTCACTGCGGCCATCGTTCCACAGCAATGCAGGCCGCAATACTGCACCTTTGTTGTCCAACAACGTAGCGCCGTGCATTTGTCCAGCAAGGCCTATGGCTTTTACATTCTCAAGAGAATGCTTGCTACTGAGCTCGTCTAAACTTTGGCAACAAGCTTGCCACCAATCTTCCGGGTTTTGCTCCGAATAGAGCGGTTGTGGGATGGATACGGACAGGGAAGCCTGTGTGGTATCCAAAACCTCGCCGGCTGAGCCCATTAACAAGGTTTTAACTCCAGATGTTCCCAAATCGATGCCAATATACATGCTAAGTCCGCTTAAAATAAAAGGTTTGAAGGCTGTCCTTCATGCTGATTGTGAAGAGATTTTCACTCAATTACGAAATTTTGTAACGAATTTGTTAATTCCTGTGATTGTAAATTTGGGTGTGGTGATGTAAAAAAACGTAACTATTTTTATAATATTGCGTTTCTTTTATTGTTGCGATTTCGCATCAGGACACTTCAGGACACCGTTATGTTTGATAAAAAACACAGCATCACATTGCTATTCAATGCCAATAAGGTCTACGACCGACAAATTATTGAGGGCGTAGGGAACTATCTACAGCGCTCCAACGTGGATTGGGATGTCTATTTAGAAGAAGATTTTATGGCCCGTTTGGATCATCTGGATGAGTGGGGAGGCGATGGCATTATCGCTGATTACGACGACCCAGACATTCAGAAAGCGTTGCAAAAAGCCAAGGTTCCGGTGGTGGGCGTAGGCGGCTCATACAGCAACATTGATGATTACCCCGATGTGCCTTATGTAGCGACCGACAATGAGGCGCTAGTAAATGCTGCTTTTCAACACTTACGGCAAAAGGGAATTGAGCGATTTGCCTTTTATGGTGCTCCTGTGGATGAGCATCAAAGATGGGCACAAGAGCGTGAACGAGCCATGATCAATGTCACCGAGAAAGAGGGATACGATTGCCATGTTTATCGGGGCCATCCGGTACGTCCCGAAACATGGCAGTATTCGGTAAAGCGCTTGGCGGATTGGCTGAAGAGTTTGCCGACCCCGATTGGAATCGTTGCCGTAACGGACGCGCGCGCCCGTCACTTACTGCAAGTGTGCGACCATATTGGTATGTTAGTACCAGACAAGATGGCGGTGATAGGCATCGATAATGATGAGATTGCTCGTTACTTGAACCGGGTGAGTTTGAGTTCGGTCAAACAAGGCAGTATCGAAATGGGCTATCAAGCCGCTCGTGTTTTGCACAAACTGTTGCAAGGGATGAATGGTCCCAAACGCCCGATTCTCGTTGCGCCAGAAGGGATTGCCGAATACCAGTCGACGGATTTCAAAGCCATCGCTGACCCCCACGTTATGCAAGCCATGCACTATATTCGTCAGAATGCGTGCCGAGGTATTAAGGTGGAACAAGTGTTAGATTATGTGGGCGTGTCTCGTTCCAATTTGGAGCAGCGATTTAAAGAAGAACGTGGCCATAGTATCCATACGGAAATCCACAACGAGAAATTGCAGCGAGCCTGTAAAATGTTGGCTCAGACTGATGAAACTACGACTCAGGTGGCAAAAATTTGTGGTTATCCATCACTCCAATACATGTATGCCGTGTTTAAAAAACATTTCGACAAAACCCCTCGAGAGTATCGTGATGACTTGCGACCGAATTCTGAAAAAGAGCAGGAACTCATAGAAGAATTTGCTTAGCTGTTACCGATAAATCTGTCGCAAACAATGAAGGCCCTCCATCGGGCCTTCTTTATGTCGATGGTTTTGCTTGATATACATGTCCCAAATTCCCCTTGGGATAATAAACCTACCTATTTCCGATTATCGTTTCCTAGACCTTTTAACTGACTGATTTTTATGCAATATTCATTTTCGCATCGGGCTCGATGCAGTTACGGACAAACACAAGGACTTTAACATGAAGCGTTTGCTTGGGCTTAGTGTTGCGCTGCTGACGCTGCACGCTTTAGCCGATGAATATCATTACAATAATTTACTGATTGGTAAAAATGCAGTGGGCTTGGGCGGGGCGTTTACTGCCGTCGCTAACGACCTATCTACTGTCTATTACAACCCTGCTGGTTTGGCTGACATCGGTTCAACCAGCATGGCATCAATAAATACCTTTTCGTGGGAGACCACTGAGTTTAAAAACGTATTTGGTAACGGCGACGATTTTGAACGCAACGCCTTCTCGGTAGTGCCCGGATTTTTTGGTGTTAGCCAAGCTTTTGAAAACTGGACTTTAGCTGCCGCATTGATGGTGACCGATTATAGTCGCGAGCGATCTGATTCGGACGTGAATTTTAGCTTACCCGGTGATGCTCAAACACCGCCGCAACAACAAAATCAATTTGCTACCATTGATATTGATAACAGCGCCTATCAGCTCAATTTTTCTTTTGGTCGTAAGCTCGACGAACATTGGTCGATTGGTGGGTCACTGGCATTGGAGTATCGAACGTTTGAGACATACCAAGCTTCCGGCGCGGTGATCACGCAAACGGTGGGAGACCTAGACTTTACCACTGGATTTATAGCCGGAGCGCGCTTTACTGACACCAATTTAGTTCTGTTTCCATCCATTGGTGCCTTGTACCGTGCAGACAATCTTGCCTTGGGTATGAAGATTTCCAAAGGCATTACTCTGAATCGAGACCACAAATTCATCAGCAGTATTAATGTAGCGGGTATCCCGCCGCAAGTACCCGGTGTGCTGTCTGCATCAAGAATCGTAGATGAAGCATGTTGTGAACAGCGTTTACCGCTGAATGTCAATTTGGGAAGCGCTTATCGGATGGGGGCAGTGGAATTGAGTTTCGACATACACTATTTTGCTGCGGTAGATCAAAAAGTCGAGGTGCTGGAAATGTTGGGTACTCCAATCACCCGGCCTCTGGATAAGGTCATCAATTATGCTTTGGGAATGAGCTATCAAATTGATGAAGAGACCAGTATTCAATTGGGCGTATTTACCGACAACTCTATGTCCATCATAGATACCGAAATTCCATTTCAAAGAGCCGAGCAAATTGACTTGAAAGGGATCAGTGCGGCATACAACACTCAGGTATTTGATTTCCCAGTAACTTTTGGCCTGTATTACAAATTTGGTGAAGGAAAAGTTCGACTGGCAGACATTCGTATCGTAGACGAAATTGTCGGTCTACCGGTTTATCCACCTAGTGAAAACTTTGATATTGGTTCTGATGCAACGAAACGCTCCTTCGTTGGCTACTTTAGTGTTAACTTTTAGTTTCGTCGCTTGTGAGTTTAAGGTAGACCACTATTGGTTATCGCTTGATGATTGCACAGAATTTTTTGAGGAAATCGCTAAGTCGCTGTTGACATATAGACGTCTATACGGCAAATTGCTCCCATGAAAACAATAATAAGCACTACCGGCATGATGATTACTATGACCACCCCGCAAGGGCGTGTCGCTGGCTAGTGCGTATCGAATACAAAAAAAGCCCGCGACCAAAGCGGGCTTTTTTGTTATTGGCGGTCAGAAAAGTTGATCAGACCACGCCAGATTACTGCATGGCGGGCCACAGTTAAGAAATATGAAGATTAAGTAACAGTAGAGCATTACGGGAGCGATGTATGAAGGTATTGAAATTTGGGGGATCCTCCCTGGCGGATGCCGAGCGATATTTGCGGGTAAAAGAAATCAGCGTAGCCAGCCATGAGGAAGAAGGCGCGGCAGTTGTGTTGTCCGCACCCAAAGGGGTCACCAATGCTTTGTCATTGTTGTGCGATACCGCAGCGGAGGGGAAAGACTATGGTGAACTGTTTGCTAAATTAGGCATGACCTTGCATGGTATCGTCGATGACTTGTCGAAACAAATTACCGCCTTACGGGTTGCACGTTTAAATGACTACATTGACAACTTGTTGAATGAACTGAATCAACATCTCGAAGGAATCTCTCTGCTGCGTTGTGCCCCAGAGCAAATTACTGCGAAAATTTTGAGTATGGGCGAGTATGTCAGTGTCAATATTTTCAGTGAAATCCTCTCTGCCCTTGGACAAAAGAACCATATTATCGATCCTGTTAACTACATTATCGCCGAAGGTGACTATTTAGATAGCATTGCAGATGTTGCAGTGAGCAAAGCAAAATTTGCCGATCTGGTGTTCGATCAAAACGAATTGCTCATCATGCCCGGATTCGTTGCAGTCAATGAACAAGGTGAAAAGGTCACTTTAGGGCGCAATGGTTCTGATTATTCTGCTGCCATTTTAGCGGCCTGTTTAGATGCCAGCTGTTGTGAGATTTGGACCGATGTGGATGGCGTGTACAACGCCGACCCCAATCAAGTGGAGGGTGCAGTTTTACTCGACAAACTGACCTATCAAGAAGCCATGGAGTTGTCTTATTTCGGTGCCAAAGTATTGCATCCCAAAACCATCGGCCCCATTGCTCAGCACCACATTCCTTGTTTGATCAGAAATACCCTCAATCCCTCCGCACCAGGCACCTTGATCGGTAAAGAATCCAGCGATATCTGGACCAGCGTCAAAGGGATTTCACACCTAGACAATATGACCATGTTTAACGTTGCCGGCCCGGGTATGAAAGGCATGGTGGGTATGGCGTCGAGAGTATTTGAGGTGATGTCTAATGCCAACATCTCGATTAGTTTGATTACTCAATCGTCTTCGGAATATAGCATCAGTTTTTGTATCCACAGTAAAGATGCCGACCGGGCGTTGAGCCGATTGGAAGATGCCTTCGCATTAGAGTTAAGCAACCATCTTCTCGACCCAATCGAAGTTCGCAAAGATCTCGCCATTGTCACGCTGGTGGGCGACGGTATGCGTCATTCGAAGGGCCTAGCGGCTAAGTTCTTTTCTTCACTTGCGCAGGCAAGGGTAAACAACGTAGCGATAGCGCAGGGATCATCGGAACGGTCCATTTCTACGGTTATTGAGAGCAGTCGAGCGAAAGAGGCGGTGAAGGTGGTACACCAGAATTTTTTCTCCGATACCCACTCCATTGATGTCTTCCTGGTGGGGTGCGGTAATGTCGGACAAGAGTTGTTAGCACAAATAGCACGACAGCAACAACCCTTGTTGGACAGAGGCATCAGCCTAAAGGTCTTTGGTATTGCCAATAGCCGCAAATTGCTGTTGCAGACAGGAGGCGTAGACTTGCACAACGGTTGGCCGCAGCAGCTTGCCGAAGCCGAGGCGAGCTTCTCTCTTGACGCTTTGTGCGAGTTCGTTCAGCACAATAGCTTGGTTAACCCGGTGATCGTAGACTGCACCAGCAACGAATCGGTTGCTGCACAATACGCAGATTTTATGCTTGCTGGATTCCACGTGGTCACGCCAAACAAAAAGGCCAACACTCGCGAATTGGCATACTATCGAAAGTTACGAGCGACTGCTCAACAGACAAATCGTCAGTTCTTATATGAGACCACTGTGGGAGCAGGCTTACCGGTCATTGACAACTTGCAGAAACTGATTTTTGCAGGAGACGAATTGTTACGATTTGAAGGTATACTTTCTGGTAGTTTATCTTTTGTTTTTGGTAAGCTGGACGAAGGTTTGAGCTTGTCGGAAGCGACACAAATTGCTAAGCAAAATGGTTTCACCGAACCCGATCCACGAGACGATTTGTCTGGTATGGATGTGGCTCGCAAGTTGCTGATTATGGCCCGTGAATCCGATTTGGATTTAGAGTTGTCTGACATTCATATCGAGTCGGTACTACCGGATAGTTTTGATGCATCTGGCTCGGTCGACGATTTTATGGGACGGTTACCGGAGCTAGACGGGTATTACCAAGAGCTGGTGGAAAAAGCCAAGGCCCAAGGGCAGGTTCTGCGCTATGTCGGTTCGATTGAAAAAGGTCAATGTAAAGTCTCGATTATGTCAGTGGACCAACAACATCCGTTGTATGCCATTAAAGAAGGGGAAAATGCGTTGGCTATTCACAGTCATTATTATCAGCCCATACCCTACGTAATCCGGGGCTACGGTGCAGGCGCGACAGTGACGGCGGCAGGAGTTTTTGCTGACGTATTACGTACCATGCCGTGGAAACAAGAAGCATGAGCGGCGACATGAAGGCGATTACCGCCTACGCCCCAGCTTCGATTGGCAATGTGAGTCTCGGTTTTGACGTGCTTGGCGCTGCGCTTAAGCCAATCGACGGCAGCTTACTCGGTGACCAAGTGGAAGTGCGCAGTGCAGCGCAGTTTTCCTTGCAAGTAAAAGGGGTATTTGCGGACAAATTACCTGCTGATCCGGCAACCAACATTGTCACTCGCTGCTATCATCACTTCGTTGAGAAACTGTCAGCGCAACAAAAACTGACTGGTGATGTCGAACTGGTGTTGCATAAGCACTTACCCATCGGCAGCGGTTTGGGATCCAGTGCCAGTTCAATTGTCGCCGCTTTTCATGGACTCAATACGTTCTTTGGCAAGCCCTTCGATGATAATACCCTGTTGTTGATGATGGGAGAGTTAGAAGGACAAATTAGTGGCAGCGTGCATTACGATAACGTAGCGCCATGCTTCCTTGGCGGATTGACCTTGATGACCAATCAAGCTGATCGCGTGGCGTTATCGTTGCCGGTGTTTGAAAATTGGTATTGGGTCATGTGTTATTCGGGGATCAGCGTGTCGACTTCCGCGGCCAGAGAAATTTTGCCAAAGCAAGTGCCGATGCATGACACCATTGTGTTTGGACAGCAATTGGCAGTTTTTGTCGATGCGTTGTATCGACAAGACGAAGTGTTAGCCGCCAGTGTTATGAATGATGTATTAGCCGAACCGTATCGCAAAGCCTTGCTGCCTCGCTTCGATGATGCTAGGGCATTTGCCTTACAACAGGACGCGCTAGCCTTTGGTATTTCCGGCTCAGGTCCCACAGTATTTGCAGTGAGTACCGACTTAGAAAAGGCCAAAAACATTCAAAGTTGGTTAGACGAACATTATATTCAAAATGAACTCGGATTTAGCCGAATTTGCAAATTGGATACTCAGGGCGCAACAGCGTCCTAACCGTTGCCAGCAGGTCTTAAAGCCTGCGGCTTGAAAATAGGTAGTGGATTAGTGGAATTATTTAACTTAAAAGACGATGCCGATAAAGTCAGCTTCGCGCAAGCAGTCAAAAAAGGGCTGGGTAAGCATCAGGGGCTCTATTTCCCCAAGCAGTTTCCTAAATTCGAAGATATCGATGGAATACTTGAGATGCCTTTTGTGCCTCGAAGTGTCGAGATCTTAACGAGATTAATTGGCGATGAGATGCCGGCAGAGCAAATCAAAGCCATAGTTGAAAGAGCCTTTGTGTTTCCTGCGCCTTTGGTTGCGGTTACCGACCAAGTCTATTCTCTTGAGTTGTTTCACGGTCCCACCTTGGCCTTTAAGGACTTCGGCGGTCGCTTTATGGCGCAAGTGTTGTCAGAAATTGCCCAAGGTCAACCCATCACGATTTTGACTGCCACCTCAGGAGACACTGGGGCTGCGGTTGCCCATGCATTTCATGGCATTGACAACATCAACGTGGTTATCTTGTATCCTAAAGGCAAGATCAGTGTATTGCAGGAGAAGTTGTTCACCACATTAGGCGGCAACATTCATACCGTCGCTATTGAGGACGATTTTGATGCCTGTCAGCAAATGGTAAAGAATGCTTTCGATGACGAGGAAGTGCGTCAAGGGCTGCATCTCAACTCCGCCAACTCAATTAACATCAGTCGCTTGCTTGCGCAGGTCTGTTATTACTTTGAAGCCATCGCCCAGTTGCCCAAAGATCAGCGTGACAACACGGTAATCTCAGTACCCAGTGGTAACTTCGGTAACCTAACTGCCGGCATGATTGCCAAAGTGATGGGCTTGCCAGTGAAACATTTTATCGCGGCAACTAATGCCAATGATACGGTTCCAAGATATTTGAAAACCGGTGAATGGCAGCCCAAGTCAACCGTCGCCACCTTATCTAATGCCATGGATGTTAGCCAACCTAACAATTGGCCGCGCATCGAAGCGTTAGTGGAGATGGGGCTCATCGACAAAGGGGATCTAAGCGGCAACGCAGTAGATGAAGAATACACTCAGTTGGCGATGAAGCAATTGGCGCAATTGGGATATGTTAGCGAACCCCATGCTGCAGTTGCATATAAGTCACTGACTCGCGTCTTGGAAGACGGTCAGATCGGAATTTTCTTGGGTACCGCACACCCTGCTAAATTCCGTGAAAGTGTCGAGAATGTGCTTGGTCAACCGATTAGCTTGCCACAACCGTTAGCCGATTGTGCTGGCAAAGAAAGCCTGTCAGTAGAATTACCCAGTGACTACCAAGCGCTCAAAGCTCACTTGTTTTCCCTGTTAGGAGAAAAGGCTTAATGCAATGGCAGGACCTGTTGGGAGAAGAGAAGCAGCAAGCTTACTTCCAGCAAATCTTGCACTTTGTGGCACAACAAAGGCAGGCCGGTAAAGTCATTTATCCGCCTGCCAGTGACGTGTTTAATGCCTTCAAAATGACGCCATTGGACCAAGTTAAAGTGGTCATATTAGGTCAAGACCCCTACCATGGCCCGGATCAAGCTCATGGGTTATGTTTTTCGGTAAAGCAGGGCATCAAGCCACCCCCCTCACTGCAAAACATCTACAAAGAATTGGCCAGTGATATCCCAGGATTTCAGATCCCAAAGCATGGGTGCTTGGAAAAATGGGCACAGCAAGGCGTATTGTTGCTCAACACGGTGTTGACGGTGGAACAGGGCATGGCGCACTCCCATAGCAAAATAGGCTGGGAACGCTTTACCGATACCGTGATTGAAAAGCTGAATGTTCACTGTCAGGGATTAGTGTTTTTACTCTGGGGCAGTCATGCTCAGAAGAAGGGCAGCATCATTGATAATCAACGTCATCATGTGTTGACATCAGTTCATCCCTCCCCGCTTTCTGCCCATCGAGGATTCTTAGGTTGCCGTCATTTTTCGACAACCAATACTCTACTGGCCAAACAACAACAAACGCCCATTGATTGGCAAGTGTGACTTAAATAAAAAAGCCCCGCATGAAATGCGAGGCTATTTATTAAAGCTTTTCGAGTTCTGCTTCCAAAGAATAATCCATATCTTCTAATTCTTTACGCAGTCTGTATCGGTCTTGAATTTCTTCTATCTCTCTCCACTTACGCTTTTTGTTCTTAGATTTACAAGGGCGGGATTCTATGTCGATCATAGACATCAGTTCGTTTCGATCCACGTTGTTCTCCTTTATTATAGGCGCAATGTTATTTTCGCTAAGGGTCGGCTTATTCCTGTCCAACGCCCCGGCTAGATGGATATTTATCACAGGCCTGAGCAAAATAAAACTATTAGTTTTACTTTTTATTAACAGGATATGAAGATTTGATGACAAAAGCCTCAAAATAACAGTTTTACTGTTCAAATAGTGCACACACCCTGGCTTTGAGGACGATGTTTTCGGTTTTCGTTGTCGTTTTATTCTTCATATGTCAGGTCTTTTAACAGCACAGGTAGTCGTTGAAAGCAACAAGCTTGTGGGGGATATATGAATCGAATAATGAGTGTTAGCAAACGACTTCTGAGTCTACGTGGACGCATGGATGTGCAAGATGAGCAAGGCAATGTGATATTTGAAGCGGTTGCCGAATTTGCATTTTTACGGCCCAAGTGGGTATTGCGTGATGAAAAGCAGATATTGGCGACTTTTTACAAAAAGCGCTGGTCATGGACATCAAGTTGGACGATTGAATCGGAGCTTGGCGATTTCACCATCAAACGTTTAGTTTGGTCATGGAAACGCCGCTATCTAGTGAGAGGCGGGCCATTTGACGGTGCTAAAGTCGAAGGTAATGGGTGGGATATGAAATTTTCTGTGGCGCACAAAGACTCATTGATTGCACAAGCAGCGACTCAGGTTTTGACTCTGCGCGATCGGATCCAAATTGAATTGTTAGATGACCGAAAAGCCGTGGTGCTGTTTACGGCCATCGTGATACTCATTCTGATGCAAGACAAACAAGGTGAGGGGGCCTCGACAGGCGGCTAGTCTAGCCTCAAGCAAACGTTACTGGTCCCAACAGATTGTTGTGAACTACTCAACTTAGCCATCCTTTTTGTGTGGACGATTTAGCTAAGTAGATGAGATATATTGCGATTAGCACAACCATAATAGGCATGATAATTCCCCCTGGGCCAAACACAGCAAAGGAGTCCACTACGAAAAAGGCATGGTAGTTTTGCACGACTAAACCGACCAACGAGATAACAAAGCAGGTCAAAGCAAGCCGCTTTTTCATCAAAAGCATGACACAGCCTAATGCCCCGCCTAACACGGCACAACCAAACGCGGCTTTAAACCACCAAGGATTGCTGGCATAAAGCTGGGCCTGTTCGGCCGGCATCTGTGCAATCATTTCCGGAGTGATAGTCAGGTGCATCACAAAGGCTGCTACTCCTAATAAATTCCATACCAAGGCAATGGCAGCGACCACGTAAAACCATTTGGCCGGTGAGTTCTCGTTAGTCATAGTATTTTCCTACGTAGATAGCGGGTTACCTGTACTCCTGTCTATGGGGAGCGCAGCTTAGTTCGAACGGTCAAGCTTGGTTCACTCTCATAATTGAAGTAATACCGTATTCTATTGGTAACTGATATGTAAATAAAATGTCAACTTGTTTTACAGTTGGTTCGATTTTGGTGGGTAAAAAATTTATAATGTTTAATTTATTCAGATGGTTATGTTCTATGGCTTAAAAAATGCACACTTGCAACTAGTTTATTGAAGGATCAGGAAATTCAGAATGAAATCACATCTTGCTAAATTGTTCGGTGCAGCCATTTTGGCTTGCAGTTTTGCCAGCCAAGCTACACTGGTTGGAGTGTTTGGGGATGAAACAACTACTGCGTCAAGTGTCGCATCAGGCTTGGGCTACGACGTAGAAGTTATCACTGATTTCAACAACTTGGCCATGTACGACGTGGTGTGGGGATTGAACGGCAGTAATGGTGCTCATCTTAGTGGATTGACTGATAATGTCGCTCAGTTCGATGCTTATGTGTGGAATGGCGGGACTTTCTTGTATCATGATAGAAACGTTGCAGATGGAAACCTGTACCTCCCCGGAGCAGACAACTTTGCATTTAATCGTGATTTCACATTCGATGATAACATTGATTTGGTGGGACCGAATGGTGTAGCTGGTGGTGACATTGATGACTCAACATTGGACGGCGGTACTTCTTCAAGCCACGGTTATGTGAGCGAAGCCAGCATTGATATGCCATACATGGGGATTTTTACTAACGGTCAAGCGGGTCAATTCGTCGACTTTCACTACTCAGTCGGTATGGGTAACGTTTACTATTCCACAATACCGATGGATTACTACTTGGCTGGAAGCACACCAGCAGCATTTGCGGATGTCTACGCGCCTAATGTATTGGAGTACGCTGCGAGTTTATCGCAACCCCGTGATATCCCTGAACCAATGAGCATCGCTCTATTCGGTTTAGCACTTTCTGCACTGGGTTTTGCGCGCAGAAAAGCGTAATCTCATCTAACATAATTGATTTAAAGGCCGACGATTGATTCGTCGGTTTTTTTATATTCAAAAAAGGCCGCAGTTGCGGCCTTTTTAATGTCAGAAAGTTTATTCCGAGGGGTTCGCTTTGCGGAACCGTTCAATCAATAGATTGGTCGATGCATCAAAAGACAAAGGTGCGTCCCCGTCGATTAATTTGTCTAGTACTTGATTGCCCAAGACTTTGCCCAATTCTACGCCCCATTGGTCAAAGGAATTTACCCCCCAAATCGCACCTTGTACAAAGACTTTGTGTTCGTACATGGCCACCAAAGCACCGAGGGTCTTCGGATCCAATTGTTCAAACAGCAACGTGTTACTGGGACGATTGCCTGGCATGGTTTTGTGCATAGCGAGTCCATGTCGGGTTGCTTCATCCAAACTCGGGTCTAGATCGGCCAAACACTCTTCATAGGTTTTGCCTTGCATTAATGCCTGAGTCTGACCAAAACAATTGGATGCCAGCATCGCATGGTGGGTGTGATCCTGGTTGGGAACCTTGAGTGGCAACATAAAATCCGCAGGGATCAACAAATTGCCCTGATGTATCAATTGATGGAAGGAATGTTGGCCATTGGTGCCTTCACTTCCCCAGATCACCGGACCGGTAGCGTAGTGGATTTCCTCACTTTGACCGGCAATACACTTACCATTGCTTTCCATATCCAATTGTTGAACATAGGCAGGGAAACCACGCAAATAATGGTAATAGGGCAGTAGCACATGACTCTGCGCATTATGGAAATTAACGTACCACACGCCCAAAGCCGCCAGAATGACTGGCAGGTTTTCTGTCAAAGGAGCGTTTTTGAAGTGGCAGTCCATCTCATAAGCGCCTTGCAACAAGTCTCGATAGTGGTCATAGCCCATGACTAACGCTATGGGTAAACCAATAGCAGACCATAAGGAGTAACGGCCACCCACCCAATCCCACATGGGGAAGATATTGTCCGGATCCATACCGAATTCAGTGGCGGCTTTTACGTTGGATGAAACCGCAACAAAGTGCTTGGCGATGTCCGACTGAGTACCGCCAGATTGTAAAAACCACTTTTTCGCTGTCACTGTGTTTTGCAATGTCTCCTGAGTGGAGAATGACTTAGACGACATCACGACCAAAGTTTCTTCATGATCCAAGGCACTGAGCACATCATGGATGTGGCAGCCATCCACGTTGGCAACAAAATGCACTTTCACCGCGTCAGACCAATAGGGTTTGAGTGCCTCAGACATGATTTTGGGGCCTAGAAACGAGCCACCAATGCCAATGCTGACCACCTGCTTGATGGGTTTATCGGTGTAACCAAGATGCTCACCACTGTGAACCCGCTCGACAAACTCTTTGATTTTCGCCTGCGTTGCCATCACTTCCGGCATCACGTCTTGGCCATCAACTATGACAGGTTCACCGGAAAAGTTGCGCAGGGCAGTGTGCAAAACCGCACGACCTTCGGTGTGATTGATGATGTCGCCGGCAAACATAGCATCACGTTTTTGTTCAACTTGGGCGTGCTTGACGAGGTCAAAAAGGCTAGCTAGGACCGCTTCATTGATACGGTTTTTTGAGTAGTCCAGCGTGATGCCGCACGACGCGACAGTATATTTACTGGCACGTTGTGGGTCTTGAGCAAACCAATCACGCATGTGCTGACCGGAAAGTTCATCAGCCAAAGATTGCAATGTTTGCCAAGGTGCACTGTTATGAATTTCGCTCACGAGTGACTCCTTTGAGTTTAAGACAGCAATGACTTGAGCATGCTTTCTAATTTGTCCTGATCTTTGGCAAAGTTGCGAATGCCTTCTGCCAACTTCTCAGTCGCCATCGCATCCTGATTGTGCTCCCAACGGAATTCACTTTCAGTCATCTTCGCGCCAGGTTGTTCTGTTTGCCCTTGATCTTGTAATTTAACCGCCAAAGCGCCCTCGGTTTGGGATAATTCTTCGAGCAAATTAGGGCTGATGGTTAGACGGTCACAACCTGCTAATTCGATGATTTCACCGGTGTTGCGGAAGCTGGCTCCCATCACCACGGTTTTGTAGCCATGGGCTTTGTAATACTGATAAATGTTCGTTACGGAAACCACGCCAGGGTCTTCCGCTGACGGGTAACTATCCTTACCTGTGCTGGCCTTATACCAATCCAAGATGCGTCCTACGAAAGGCGAAATCAAATACACCCCTGCTTCGGCACATGCACGGGCCTGAGCAAAGCTGAACAATAGGGTCAGGTTGCAGTTAATGCCTTCTTTTTCTAGCAATTCTGCGGCACGAATACCTTCCCAAGTAGAGGCCAATTTGATTAAAACGCGATCTTTGCTGACGCCCACTTGCTCGTACAATGCGATGAGTTTTTTCGCTTTTGCGATGCTGCCGGCAGTATCAAAAGACAAACGTGCATCCACTTCGGTAGAGATGCGCCCTGGGATGATGTCGACGATTTCACGGCCAATGCTAACTGCTAATTTGTCGCTGGCATCTTCCAATTGTTGGGCGGGATCATTTGATTGACTTTTCGCCCAAGCTACGGATTCTTCGATCAAGGATTGATACTGTGGCATCTCTGATGCTTTGAGTAGCAGTGAGGGATTGGTCGTGGCGTCAACAGGTTGATACTTTCGAATGGCTTCAATATCGCCGGTGTCAGCAACCACTGTGGTCATTTCTCTAAGTGATGCAAGTTGATTTGTCATGTTTACCCTCTAATTGATCTGTTCAATTGAAATCTACCCAAGACATCAAACATCTGGACCCGGGTCCAAACATCTTTGGCATGATTCCCTTGTTCTTGGCTTTTTAAAGGTCCATAGGGTATAACTGTTGGCATCAGGATTCTAGATAAATAGCGGCAATGACAGCAAAAATAACCCTGTTGCAAGAGGACATAACACAATTAAAGGTGGATGCCATTGTCAATGCTGCCAACTCGAGTTTGTTGGGCGGTGGCGGAGTCGATGGTGCCATTCACCGGGCTGCGGGCCCGCAGTTGCTCGAATACTGTAGAACTCTGGGTGGATGTGCTACCTCACAGGCAAAAATTACCCCAGGCTTTGATTTGCCGGCGCCTTATGTGATTCATACAGTGGGCCCAATCTGGCAAGGGGGAGACCATGATGAAGCAAAACAATTGCGTGATTGCTATGTTAACGCACTAGAACTTGCCGCACAGCACTCGCTGCGCAGCATTGCCTTTCCTGCCATCAGTTGTGGTGTCTACGGCTATCCCATCGACGCAGCTTGTCAAATCGCAGTACAAACCGTCGCTCAGTGGGTTAGTACCTCCAATACCCTTAGAAAAGTGATCTTTTGTGCCTTTGACAGCATAGTATACGAGACTTTTCTTTCCGCTTTGAATGACGTGAAAGGTCATTAGAGCCTCTTTACCTATTGTGGCATCCCTTGGGTAATGCTGTATGATCGACCCCGTTGTAATGTTTTCAAAAGGTGTGTAATGCTGGTTGTTGTCTCTCCTGCAAAAAATCTCGATTTCGAATCCCCTCCCGTGACTGAACGTTTTACTCAAGCAGAAATGCTCGACAATGCACAATCTCTGGTGGATGTGTGTCGTAAATTAACGCCTGCTGACTTGTCTAGTTTGATGAAAATCAGTGACAAACTGGCAGGGCTCAATGCAGACCGATTTGACAGTTGGCAACTGCCATTTTCACCACAAAATGCCAAACAAGCCGTGTTGGCGTTTAATGGGGATGTATATAGTGGCCTAGAAGCAACGGATTTTTCTGAACAAGATTTTGACTTTGCACAACGTCATATGCGGATTCTCTCTGGACTTTACGGCGTATTGAAACCGCTGGATTTGATCCAGCCCTATCGCTTAGAGATGGGCACCAAACTGAAAACCCCTAAAGGCAACGACCTATATCAGTTTTGGGCAGATCAGATTACCCTAAAAATGAATCAAGCTTTAGCTGAGCAGGGTGATAACGTTTTGGTAAACCTCGCTTCAAACGAATATTTTAAGTCTGTCAAACGGCGTAAATTGGATGGCACTATTGTCACACCGATTTTCAAGGATCAGAAAAATGGCCAATACAAAATCATCAGTTTCTTTGCTAAGAAAGCCCGCGGCTTAATGGCGCGCTACATCATTCAGAATCGGCTCACTGAAGTGGAACAGCTAAAAGGATTCAATCTAGATGGCTACCAGTTTGATGCGCAAAATAGTACACCAACTGAATTGCTCTTTACCCGAGAAGAACGATAAACTGCCGAACTCATTTTGACGATTGTGTGTCCAAGTCATTCCAGACTCTTATCCGGTAGAGGAAGTATTTATGCGCCTACCCTTTGGTATTCTTAGAATCTTAGTGCTTACCACGGTATCAGCCTGTGCAACGTCCTCATATGCGCAGGACGCCGAGCTAGCACAACAAGATTTTGCTCAATGTGTGACTCGGTTATCTGCTCAGGCCATTGAACAAGGCATCCCCCAAGCGGTGGTGACCAAAGGTTTAGCGACCGCTCGACCAATTGACAAAGTATTGGAGTACGATCGAAATCAACCAGAGTTTGTGCAGTCCTTTGCGAGTTATTTGAATAAACGAGTGACGGATTGGCGCATCAACAAAGGCAGAGAGATGCTCGTAAAGCATCGTGACTTGCTTAATCAGTTAACTCAAACCTATGGTGTTCCAGCCCATTACCTGGTGGCGTTTTGGGGATTAGAAACTAACTTTGGCGCATACAAAGGTAAAATGCCCATCATCGACTCGCTGGCGACTTTGGCCTGCGATCCAAGGCGCAGCGAGTTTTTTACTAAAGAGTTGATCACGGCGTTACGTTTGATGGACCGTGAACAATTAGACAAGGTAGATATGGTTGGCTCGTGGGCCGGTGCAATGGGTCATACTCAGTTTATGCCTTCTGCTTATCTCAACTATGCCTTAGACGGCGATGGTGATGACAAGGTCGATTTGTGGAACAGTGAAGCCGATGCATTAACCTCGGCGGCCAACTTTCTGAATAACCTTGGTTGGAAAGCAGGGCTTCGTTGGGGCAGGGAAATCCTGCTACCTGAAGGATTTGATTACAGCATGACCGGTAGAGAAAACGCCCGACCGTTGTCTTATTGGCACAACCAACAAGTGCAGACTGTTTTGGGGACTGTGGTACCCAGTCTAAGCTTTGATGGCGCGATTTTGGTACCCAGTGGTCATGAAGGTCCGGCGTTTCTGGTCTACGATAATTTTTCGGTGATCATGCGCTGGAATAACTCTGAGTCCTATGCTTTAGCGGTAGGTTATCTAGCGGATCGCTTAGTCGGTGCAACTCCTTTGACCGTCAGTGCACCGGAAACGGGGCAGTATGCCATCAGTCGTATGAAGCAATTACAAGATGCGCTTAATCGATTGGGCTTTGATGTGGGCGAAGCAGATGGAATTTATGGTCCTGCAACCCGAAAAGGTATCCGCGATTTTCAATCAAAGGCAGGGCAAATCGCCGACGGCTTTCCAGATGAGCAAGTCTTTGAAGCCCTTGAGAAGGCATTGAGCGGCTACAACAATAGCTAACCTGAACTAGGTCTTTGTGCCGCTATTTTTGCGCTACCCTGTGATGCAACCGTTTATTGATGGTATATCTTTTGCTCAAATTTGAGCTGCTGTTCTACTCTGCCTTGCTTGATGTCGAGCACAAAACGAAAATGCTCTTCATCTCGGGTAGTTAGTGTCGCCAAGTAATAAATGGCCTCGCCCTCAACCACTTCTTTAAACTCCAATGGCATCGTCGTGCCCAAGAGATTGCGGGCAAATCCGCTGATTTCTACCTTTTGGGCTGCTTGGGTGTAACGGTCTAACACCGAAATATTGATCAAGGTATTGTTGTCGCTGCGCACAATCCCGTATGCGCGAGCCACTTCTGGAGTCAAAAACGTAGAGTTGAAGGCGATGTAATGTACATCCCAACTACCTAACGTCTTTTTGATTTCGGCGTGAGATTGAAAGACAAAAGATGTCATCAAAGTTAATGTCAAAATCAGTGCTTTCATAGTTGGGATACTCCTGGAACGAATGACTTGACCGACAGCCTTAGCCTAGGCCTAACAGTTTCATTACAAACAACAAACCAATAATGACAATCATCGGTGATAAATCTAAACCACCCATTGGAGGAATGACGCGTCTTACTGGTGCCATAAACGGCTCAGTCAATTGATGCATCAAGTATTCAATTGGGTTTTGTCCTTGGCTGACCCAACTCAAAATGGCGCGGATAATCAACACATACAACACTAGCTGTAATGATTCACTGAGCAGAATATAGAAACTAGTGATCAATACGCTGACTACATTGGGGAAGTAGCCATTGATAAGCATTTGTAGTGCGATAATTTTTCCGCAGGCCACTAAGATAGCAAACACTAAGGTGGCTGTATCCAATCGCCCGAAACTTGGGATCACTCTTCTTAGCGGGCCCACCACTGGATGAGTCGCCTTTACCACGAATTGACTCAATGGATTGTAGAAATCTGCTTGAGCCAATTGCAACCAAAGTCGTAGCAGGACGACCATAAGGTACAAAGTAAACAAAGTATCAACTAAAAATACGACTGCATTCATGGTGGTCATTTTTCCTTAGAACAATTTAGACATTTCATTGGCACGGGTTATCGCGGCCTGCATGGAGCGAGCCACGATATCACGCAGCCCCTCAGCCTCGAAGTTTTTAACCGCTTCGGCAGTGGTCCCGCCTTTAGAGGTAACTTGGGCGCGAAGCTCGCTTAATTCAAGTTGTGGATTGTGACAAACCATTTCAGCACTGCCGAGCATGGCTTGTTGCACCAGTTTTCGAGCCTTGTCTTTGTCCAGCCCTTGGGCCATGGCGGCATCTTGCATGGCTTCTAAAAATAAGAAGAAATAGGCCGGACTTGACCCAGCTGTGGCGATCACCAAATCAATGTCGGATTCTTTTTCTACCCACACGATTTCACCGACCATTGACAATACAAAACCTGAAAAATCTCGGTCGCTTTGACTCACTGTTTCCGGTGCATACAACCCTGTCATGCCTTTACCCAATGCGCTGGGGGTGTTTGGCATGGTGCGGATCACTTGATAATTTCCACCCAGCATTTCTTGCAAGCGGCTAACTTTGATGCCCGCTGCGATGGAGATGAATACCTTGTCGGTCAAGTCCGCTGCTTCGGCGAGATCGGCACAGACTTGTTCCATCAACTGAGGTTTAACAGCAAGAACGATGACCTGCGCATCTCGCACGGCCTGATGATTGTCTTGGGTAACGATAATGCCAAAGTCTGATTCAAGAGCATCCAATTTAGGACGGGAAGGGTTGCTGGCAATAATCTGCTTTGGCGTAAAGCCGCTGTTCACTAAACCTGAGATGATTGAACGGGTCATGTTTCCCGCACCGATAAAGGCAATGGTCTTGTCAGTCATGTTACTCCTAGAAGGTTGTATTAACGAGATCCGAAAATGGCGGTACCAAGACGCACCATCGTACTGCCATGCATGATAGCATTTTGTGCGTCATTACTCATGCCCATAGACAAAGTATCGATAGTCGAATGACTTTGTTGAAGGCCGATAAAGGCCTCATGCATACGAGCGAAACTTTGGTTCAGTTCAGCTTCGCTTTGCTCTGCTTTGGGGATTGCCATTAGCCCTCGCAAGGTTAAATTCGGCAGTTTTGAGACCTGTGCAGCGAAGTCTTCTAATTCATTCAGCTCAATCCCCGCTTTGCTCGGCTCACTGTTTATGTTGATTTGAATGAGAACATTAAGGGTTTTAAAGGGGCTGCGTTGATCGTTTAAACGCTGAGCTATTTTCATACGATCCAGGGTTTGTACCCAGTCAAAATGACTGGCCACCAGACGGGTCTTATTTGACTGCAATGGTCCGATAAAATGCCATTGTATATCGCTAAGCTCTTGCAATTGCTCAACTTTATCGACACCCTCTTGGACGTAGTTTTCGCCAAATAATCGTTGTCCCTGTTCATACGCAAGGACAATATCGGATACAGGTTTGGTTTTACTTACTGCTAGTAATTGAACTGAATTTGGCGCACGATTGGCCTTTAACTCGGCCTTGTTAAGGCTTTCTAGTGCGCTTTGGAGACGTTCTGCTATTGTTTCCATATTGCAATGAATAAGACGGAGAATTGTGAAGTGGATATTACCGAACTTTTGGCCTTTAGTGTGAAGAATAATGCATCGGACTTGCATCTCTCTGCTGGTTTGCCTCCCATTATTCGGGTGGACGGCGAGATGCGTCGCCTAAATGTGCCTGAACTCGACCACAAACAAGTTCATGCTCTGGTTTATGAGATCATGAATGATCGCCAGCGCAAAGAATATGAAGAAAATCTGGAAGTGGATTTTTCTTTTGAAGTCAAAGATTTATCACGTTTTCGTGTCAACGCTTTCGTGCAAAACCGCGGTGCCGCTGCGGTACTGCGGACCATCCCGAGTAAGGTTTTGACCCTCGACGACTTGGGTGCGCCTGCGATATTCAAAGACATCATCAATCAACCCACAGGGATTGTTTTGGTGACTGGGGCCACTGGTTCGGGTAAAAGTACCACTCTGGCTGCGATGATCGATCATATTAATACCCACAAGCGTGAGCATATTCTGACCATCGAAGATCCTATCGAATTTGTCCATGACAATAAGTTGAGTGTCATTAACCAGCGTGAAGTCCATCGTGATACCCACAGCTTTAACAATGCATTGCGCAGCGCGTTGCGGGAAGACCCGGATGTGATTCTGGTGGGTGAGTTGCGGGATTTGGAAACCATTCGATTAGCGATTTCTGCCGCGGAAACCGGCCACTTGGTTTTTGGCACCTTGCACACCAACTCGGCACCGAAAACCATTGACCGTATCATTGACGTGTTCCCGGCAGAGGAAAAATCGATGGTGCGTTCCATGCTGTCCGAATCCTTGCGTGCGGTAATCTCCCAAACCCTAATGAAAAAGAATGGGGGCGGGCGTATTGCTGCACACGAGATCATGATCGGTATCCCTGCGATCCGAAATTTGATCCGTGAAGATAAAGTGCCGCAAATGTACTCTGTTATCCAAACCGGTCAGGCCCATGGCATGCAAACCATGGATCAGTGCTTACAGCGTTTGGTTGGGCAAGGGCTCGTCAGTGCCAAAGATGCAGCAGCGAAGTCCATTGATAAACAACCCAAAGTGGGATTCTAAGGAGCAAAACGATGGATTTGAATCCTTACCTCGAGAAGATGGCTGAAGAGGGCGCATCGGACTTATTCGTCACCGTAGGCTTTCCAGTCAGTGCCAAAATTAATGGTCAAATGACGCCGATCAGCGATGACATTCTCAATGAAGAAGATGCGTTGGCGCTGGTTCATGATGCCATGAATGAAAAGCAGCAAAACGAATTTGAAACCAGTAAAGAATGTAACTTCGCGATCGCTCGAGATGGCATTGGCCGTTTCCGCTGCAGTGCCTTTTGGCAAAGAGATCAAGCGGGCATGGTGGTGCGTCGCATCGTCACTCAAATTCCCAAGGCCGATGATTTAGGTCTGCCGGAAATACTCAAAGATGTGATCATGTCTAAGCGGGGTTTGTTGTTGTTCGTGGGTGCCACCGGAACCGGTAAATCTACCTCATTGGCGGCGTTGATGGGCTATCGCAATCAAAACAGTCGGGGCCACATTTTAACCATCGAAGATCCCATTGAATTTGTTCATGAACACGCGGGCTGTGTGGTGACGCAGCGGGAAGTGGGCATAGACACTCATTCATTCGAGGACGCCTTGAAAAGCTCTCTGCGTCAAGCACCGGACGTGATCCTTATCGGTGAGATTCGCTCAATGGAGACCATGGAATACGCCATGTCTTTTGCCGACACCGGACATTTGTGTGTGGCGACGTTGCACGCCAATAATGCCAACCAAGCGATCGAACGGATCATGCATTTAGCGCCTAAAGAGCAACATGACAAATTGCGCTTTGACCTTAGCTTGAATTTACGTGCAATCGTTGCGCAGCAATTGGTACCCACTAAAGACGGGCGCGGACGGGTGGCGGCGATCGAAATTTTGCTCAACTCACCCTTAGTAACCGACCTCATTCAGCGCAATGAAATTGGCAGTCTCAAAGAAGCCATGAAGAAGGGCAAAGAGTCGGGAATGCAGACTTTTGACATGGCATTGTACGAATTGTACAAGCAAGATCGCATTACCTTGGATCAGGCCATTCACCATGCTGATTCACCGAATGACTTGCGTTTGATGATCAAATTGGATTCCGATGAAGGCACCAGCTTGGGTTCATTGTCAAATGTGTCCATCGATTTGGACTAGGAGCGACTTTGCAAAAAGTGTTCAGCCATCATGACCGCTTTATGGTGTTTCAGGTCAATCAAATGTTACTGGAACATCAGATCCCTTGTTTTATCAAAAATGAGTTTGCCATTGGTGCGATGGGAGAGCTTTCGCCTTTGGATGTGCAACCGGAAGTGTGGTTAGCAGACAATGATTGGCACAAGAAAGCCCTATCCTTGATCACAGAATTTCTTGCCCAGCCAATGGAACAAACGCCTTGGAAATGCGAACACTGTCAGGAAGTCAATGAAGCCAGCTTTGAGTTGTGTTGGCAGTGTGGGCATGAACCAGTGTCTGAAGCGAAGTAATCCTTTTCCTGTATTTAATCGAAGTTTAAAGCGTAATCACAGAAGTGATGGCAGTGGTTTGAATGGGAAGCGTAGATTTCAGGGATGAATTCATCGAGCGCCCAGGGAAGGGTTTACAGCGACTTTCCATTCAAACCATTGCTGTCGCTTACTACTCTGGTGTCTCAGGCATAATGCAAGTGAATTTAAAAATGAACTCGAACATTATTAGAAAAAGCCAAATCGAATCCATGGAAGGGTTAAGCAAAACCCATTATTTGAACCCTAATGCACAACGACTCAATAAGTCGCTGGGCGATTTGGTCGGTCTGACGGGGCTGGGTTTTCATATTATCGAGATTGCCCCTGGCTTTGAGTCGACGGAAAAGCATGTGCACTACTATGAAGATGAATGCACCTATGTATTGCAAGGTGAAGCGACGGTCGTCATCGGCGAAGAGTCTTACCTGGTTGGCCCCGGAGACTTTATTGGCTATCCAGCCGGTGGTGAGGCCCACACCATGATTAACACGGGCGACGAGGTGTTGAAATGCATCGTGGTGGGACAGCGGCTCGCGCACGATGTGGCAGACTACCCTGACCAGAAAAAGCGGATTTTTCGAAATCAGGGCATGCCATGGAATTTGGTGGACATCGCTCAAATTGACGAGCCCCAAGCTGGCAAAAAGTAACAATACCCAGTTGAGGCTAATGGCTCTTTTAACGGGCTTTAAAAGCCTGTTCGTTGAGCACTTTGACCTCTCTTTGCGGGAATGGAATCGTAATATTGTGTTCGCGCAAGGTTTCAAAAATGATCAGTAAGAGATCACCGCCTACACGGTTCTTACCATCGTCTACGCCTTCCATCCAAAACTCTACGAACATATTCACACCATTATCGCCAAAGCTGTCAATTTCACAGTCAGGTCGTTCTTCAAAAGGCACATCCATACCACTGATCACTTGTGGATGTGAAGCAACCGCCTCTTTAATGATCTCGACCATTGCACGAATGTCAGTAGAGTAGGCGACGGAGAAGTCAACTCGATAACGTTGCTTAGGATCTTTGTGTGTCCAATTAATCAACAATGACGAAATAAAGGTTTCATTGGGCACTAGGATATCTTTGCCATCATAGGTTTCCAGTACCGCATGACGCATATTAAATTGTCGAACAAACCCTTTGCGGCCATCTTCCAATTCGACAAAGTCACCTACGGTCAAAGATTTGTCTAACAGTATGATGATCCCCGATATAAAGTTTGACGCTATGGACTGTAAGCCCAGGCCCAAGCCCACCCCAAGGGCACCACCAAAAACGGCTAGAGCGGTCAGGTTGATGCCCATAATATTGAGCAGCAGAAGAAATACGATGCAGAACAGACCCACTTCAAACAGCTTTATAAATACTTCGCGGGTGCTGATATCCAATGTGTGTTGACTGCGAATAATGTCTTTCCCAATGGAACTAGAAACCCGACCGAGCCAGAACAGCAAAACACCAAAAAACAAGACGCGCACGAGTCCAAACAGCGTCAAATCTATATTGCCAGCACTCAAGGAAACGCCTTTTAATGCCTCCACGACCACGGGTAAAAAGCCGAGTAAATGCATCAGAAGGATGGGAAGACCCAACCACCTAAGCACTGCAGAAATAAACGGGCTGCTGACAAATTCTCGGATTATTGAAAAGAAAAAAACCAGAACGGCTATGGTCAAGGCGGTTTGGATCAGCCAAATGGGGTAACCAATGTTTTGTCCTACAGCAAGTGAAATTCGCAGTAAAATAATCGAGATTATTGGGAAAACGACACTGGCAAGGCGCTGAAACAATTGGCTCAGGGGATGCTTGGCGTTTGGCTCTGAAGGACTTTCATCAAGTCGACTTTTCACTGCGCGAGCATAGATGAAGTACGCAACAAGATAACTGGCAATAATCACAGCCAGTTGTATGTAGGTCGACGTTTCTGCAGCTAAACTTTGCGCCGCGTTGAGCGCAGCTTGCAATGTTTCGAAAAGGGAATCTGTATTCATATTCGAGGGTAGTATGATGATTGTTTGTCGCCACTATGAATGAATTTGACGTAAATTAATACTGCATTTCTGGTTTTACGAAACCGAGATTAGCCTCGTTGATAAGGAAAAGGGAAGAGCTTAGATACATGAGGTAAAAAGCTAAGAGAGATCAAAAGCAGAAGCAAGAGCAAGAGCAATCAAAAGCAAGAGAAAGAGCAATCAAGAGCAATCAAAAGCAAGAGAAAGAGCGATCAAAAACTTCGGGATACAGCACCCGATAGTTTTTGATATGGGGATACTATACCCGATAGATTCAGATAAAGATCCCCGCCCAAGAGCGTTGCGGGGATGACATATTGTGGGGCGGTGCGGGGACATTGAATTGGAAAGTGTCGAATTCAGGGATGAATTCGTCAAGCGCTCATGGATGGGTTTGCAGCGGCTTTCCAAGTCAATGCCTCGTGGCGCTATCGTGTTTGATATTTGACTAAAACTGATTCTCCATCCAACTCTCGACAATCAAACAGGCGGAAACGCTGTCAACCTTGCCTTTGTCCAACTTTTTGAAGCCGCCCATTTCGAAAAGTTGAGACCGAGCATCTGCCGTGGTTAGCCGTTCGTCGACCGTTTCAACCTTTACTCGATATCGGGCATTGAGTCGGTTAGCGAACTTCTTGGCTTGAAAAGTGACCTGCTGATTGCTGCCATCCATATTCAAAGGTAAGCCGACGACTGCGATATCTGGCTGCCATTGGTCAAAGATGTGTTGCAGTTGGTCCCAGTTAGGGATACCGTCGCGGGCTTTGAGGGCGTCCAGAGGCGAAGCAGTCCCGGTCACCATTTGTCCGATTGCCACGCCAATGCTTTTGGTGCCAAAGTCGAAGCCTAAAATGGTTTGCGGGCCTTTAAGGGAATCAGAGGACATAAACTAAGCGTGCCCTACGTCTGAACCCAACTGCCAAGGATCTATGCCCAGCTTGCATAGAGCGGCTTCCCATTTTTTGGGGATAGGCGTGTCAAATACCAGTTCGGTGTCAGCTTCAACCAAAAGCCAAGCGTTGTCTTGCATTTCAGCCTCAAGTTGTCCTGCGGTCCAACCGGCATAACCTAACGCTACCAAAGACTTTTCTGGCGCTTTTTCATTTCCCAGTACCGACAAAATATCCTTGGACGTGGTAACCATTATTTCTGGGGTTAATGCTAAGCTGGCACTCCAGCCGGGTTGACTGGTGTGCAGAATAAAACCACGGTCAGGACTGACCGGGCCCCCTGCCAACACGATGTTGTCCGCTTTATCTTCCAACACGATGGCGTCTCTATCAGCCTGATTGATTAGCTCTTTGAGTGTCATCGCAATAGGATTGTTGATCACTATCCCCATCGCACCTTGCTCGTTGTGCTCGCAGATATAGGTGATGGACCGATTAAAATAAGGGTCGTCCAATGTGGGCATGGCAATCAAAAGGTGATTTTCAAAGCTTTGCATGAGGCTCCTTTAGTCGTCGCTCGATGGCATCAAACAGCATCCCTGTAATATTGATGTTGTATGCCCGTTGAATTTCTTGAACACAGGTGGGGCTGGTCACATTAATTTCGGTAATCTTATCGCCTATCACATCCAAGCCGACAAACAACAGCCCTTGTTCGACTAAAATTGGTGCAATTTGCTCAGCGATTTGGATGTCTGATTCAGACAACGGCTGCGGACGTCCAGTGCCCCCCGCTGCCAAGTTTCCGCGGGTCTCGCCTTCGCTGGGTAGACGAGCCAAACAATAAGGCACCACTTGGCCATCCACAATCAGGATGCGTTTATCGCCGTCCTTAATTTGTGGCATATAGCGTTGGAACATTGCGTAGCGCTTGCCATTATTGGTTAACGTTTCGCTGATAACCCCCAAATTATTGCCATCTTCTTTGACGCGGAATATTGAGGTTCCTCCCATGCCATCTAATGGTTTACAAATGATATCTTTGTGGGTCCGATGAAACTCTTTAATCAACTCCTTTTGGCTCGTCACCAAGGTAGGGGGGATCAATTCAGGAAACCAGGAAGTAAATAGTTTTTCATTGTAATCACGCAAACTCGAGGGCCGATTGACTACTAATGTTCCAGCCTGCTCCGCCAAACTGAACATGTGAGTCGCATACAAAAACTCACTATCAAAAGGTGGGTCTTTGCGCATTAGGATCACGTCCAACTCTGCCAGACAAGTGTGTCTACTTTCCCCTAATTCAAACCAATTTTGTGGGTCTTGCTTTACCTGCAAAGGGCGCATTTTCGCCATTGGCTTGCCTTGTTGCAGAAACAAATCTCCCATTTCCATGTAGAAAATTTGGTATCCGCGGGATTGTGCATCCAACAGCATGGCGAAACTGGTGTCTTTCTTTATGTTTATCGAGTGGATGGGATCCATCACGATTCCAAGTGAAATACTCAAAGATTATCCTTACATTCAGCACAAAATTAATTAAATAGACCGTTTTATCTGGCAAGATGTCAGAACATAAAACACTCTCGACAGGTCTTAGTATGAGTAAAGATCTAGTGTTGTCGAAGAAAATTTCAAGATGGATGCCATGATTAAATCTCAAAGCCGTTTCCAGATAGTGTCTGCCGACATAGCGGACTCTCCACTGCTCAGTGCACTGGCAATGCGATCAAAGGCTCATTGGGGCTATTCTGAAGAATTTATGGCCGCCTGTGAAGCAGAATTGCGCATCACTCCAGAGCGCATCATGAGTTCGAACCATCTTATCTACTATGCTCAGTCTGAAGTAGACGGTGTTTTAGGCTTCTACGATTTACTGCTCAATCACAATAAACCCAGTGAACTGGAGGCCCTGTTCGTTGAACCTAAGTTCATTGGCATGGGAGTGGGCAAGGCGCTGTTTGAGCACTTAACGGCGCAATTATTAAAACTTTCCCCTGCCAATGCCACCTTGTTGATCCACAGTGATCCACAAGCCAAAGTGTTCTATCAGTCTCAAAATTGCCAGTACATTGGCGAAGTTCCGTCGGGCTCCATCAGCAAGCGAACTCTGCCGTTAATGCGTTGGCAGCCCGAACACGAGCCAGTAAACGAAATCTCATAACGATTTTGCGATCTTGAAATCGTTGCATCAACACAATAAAGTCACTTAGACTATAAGGCGTTTAGGCGCGAAATCAAACGATGATGCATTGGTCACTTTGTTGGTGAGGTAGTCTGGCTACCGCTAAGCCCCTTTAATTACCTATTGGGGCGACACATGCTAAAGTCATCCAGGTTACGCTTGCCGTCAATTCACAAAATAAAGGATGGGTTATGTCTTTTCGTTTAATGAGTTTCGCGTGTCTTAGCACTTTGATGCTTATCGGTTGCATGGATTCGAGCAAAACAATTACCGTTACTGAATCGCAGTCGTCCAGCCAAGGGCATAAAGTCAATCCCGAGAATTGGCCCAAATCCACCTCACCCATACCTCGCAATTCGCAAATCGAAGCACGAGTACAAGAGTTACTTGGGAAAATGACTTTGGAAGAAAAAGTCGGGCAAGTCATTCAGGCTGATATCGGTTCCGTTACTCCAGAGGAAGCGGCAAAGTATCATTTGGGCTCAATTTTAAATGGTGGTAACTCTGCTCCCAACAATGACAACCGAACCGCAGCGGAGAATTGGTTGGCCCTTGCCGATGCATTTTGGTTGGCATCTGTCGATACTCAAGATGGCGGCGTTGGAATTCCGATTATATGGGGTACCGACGCAGTGCATGGACACAACAACATCGTTGGCGCGACCGTTTTTCCTCACAATATTGGACTGGGGGCGGCTAATGATCCGATGCTGATGAAACGCATCGGGCAAGTCACAGCAGCGGAGATTCGAGTCACCGGTATTGATTGGACCTTTGCACCTACTTTGGCGGTAGTCCGCGATGATCGCTGGGGACGCACTTACGAAAGTTACTCAGAGGATCCACAACGAATTGCTGAGTATGCAGCTCCTTTAGTAGAAGGGTTGCAAGGCACTTTAGGCAACGACGACTTTCTAAATGATCAACACGTACTGGCAACGGCGAAACATTTTCTCGGTGATGGTGGTACGGTAGACGGTATTGATCAAGGTGATAATCAATCCACTGAAGCGCAAATGCGCGACATTCATGCTGCCGGATATCCACCTGCCATTCAAGCGGGGGCTCAGGTGGTTATGGCCTCTTACAACAGTTGGTTTGGCAAGAAAATGCACGGTAGCAAAGCCTTCCTTACCGATGTTTTAGTGGATCGTATGGGCTTTGACGGCTTTGTCGTTGGCGACTGGAATGGACATGGACAGGTACTAGGGTGTTCAAAGGTGTCTTGTCCTCAAGCCTTCAATGCCGGACTGGACATGTTTATGGCACCAGACAGTTGGCAAGATCTGTATGAGAATACACTCGATCAAGTCAAATCTGGGCTGATTAGCATGGATCGCTTGGATCAAGCGGTAGAGCGTATTTTGCGAGTTAAATTGCGCGCAGGTTTGTTTGAAGCGGGTAAACCCAGTGAGCGCCCGTTGGCTGGCAAGTTTGAATTACTGGGTTCAACGGAACATCGCCAAGTAGCCCGTGAGGCAGTACGTAAATCCTTGGTTTTATTGAAAAACAATGGTCCCTTGCTGCCACTGAATCCGGCAACAAAAGTGCTGGTAGCAGGCGAAGGAGCTGACAACATTGGCATGCAAAGCGGTGGCTGGACCCTATCATGGCAGGGCACAGGAAATGCGAACTCCCACTTTCCAAATGGTCAGTCTATTTATGCTGGTATTGCTGAAATGGTAAATGCTGCCGGCGGGGCAGTGGAACTCAGCGTCGAGGGTGAATACAAAGTCAAACCTGATGTGGCCATTGCGATATTCGGTGAGCAGCCCTATGCAGAATTCCAAGGTGACCGAGCTCATTTGGATTTTGCGTCGGAAAAAGGTCTTAGCTTGCTAACCCAACTTCGCGAGCAAGGCATTCCGACCGTCGCGGTATTTTTGTCAGGTCGACCCATGTGGGTCAACCCAGAGCTGAATCAATCCGATGCCTTTGTTGCAGCCTGGTTGCCAGGTACGGAGGGCGGCGGTATTGCCGATCTGCTTTTCACCCAAGCGGATGGCACAACTCAACATGATTTCACTGGACGGTTGAGTTTTTCTTGGCCTGCCACGCCACAAGATGCGCAGCTCAATTACGGCGAACAGCCTTATCAACCTCTATTCCCACTGGGTTATGGATTGTCTTATGCTGATTCCAAATCTCTGGGCGTGTTGAACGAACAAGTGGATGCAACCGTCGAAACGGCGTATTTGCGCTCTTACGTGTACGCTGGCGATCCTGTCGCGCCGTGGAATATGTTGCTGCAAGATGCAACAGGTGAGCAATTACTCACTTCCAGCATACAAACCAGTACAGAAGGTACCATTGAAGCAGTTGCCACCGATGATATGACACAGGAAGATACCATTGTACTGAATTTTAGCGGTCCAGGTGCGCTTAAAGTGAAAGGAGAAGCCATTGACTTGACAGATGCCACCGCTCTGAATCGTAGTATGCAAGTGGAGTATCAAGTACTTGATTGGACAGCGGAAACCCAGGTTAACTTGACGATGGAGTGCGGCGAAGGTTGTTCTGCGGCTATAGATGTCAGCCAGAGTTTGGCAGACAAAAATGGCAAGGGTTGGCAGTCAGGTCTGGTGCATTTAAGCTGCTTTGCTAACGCGGGAGCTGATATGCAAAAGATCACTAGTCCATTTGCCCTGGTGGTGAAACGCGGCGCAGTGAAGGTGCAACTGCGCAGTGTGATGTTGATCAGTAATCAAAGCGAAACCCCCTGCTCATTGTGAGCAGGGTATAAGGCTAATTATTGCTCTTCATTGCAGAATAACTCAGTACTGAAATAGCGTTCCGCAGAATCAGCCATAATAGTTACGATACGCTTGGAGCGATAAGCTGGCTGTTGCGCAAGTTGCATTGCGGCGAAACAAGCTGCACCAGATGAGATGCCCACAGCTAGCCCTTCTGTTTTAGCCAGTAACCGGGCACAGTGCAAGGCGTCTTGGTCGGTCACGGTAACGATTTTATCTAACAAAGTGAGATCCAGGATGTCGGGCACATGGCCTGAGCTGAGTCCCTGAATCTTATGGATGCCAGAGCGACCTTCTGTCAATACGGGGCAAGAAGCTGGTTCTACTGCGACAATCTCAATGTTGGGGTCGAGGTCTTGTAAGGCTCGAGCAATGCCGGTAATGGTGCCGCCAGTGCCAATCCCAGCGACCAGTACGTCAAATTGTCCGGCCGTGTCGCGCCAAATCTCTCGGGCAGTGCCGTCATAATGAACCTGCGGATTAGCATGATTGGAAAACTGGTTAAGCATGACAGCATGGGGCCGCTCAGCGACCATTTTTGTGGCAAGGTCAATTGCGCCTTTAGTACCCAATTCTTTGGGGGTTGTGATCACTTTCGCGCCATAATGGGCGATCAATTGGCGTCGTTCCACAGACATGTGTTCTGGGATCACAATAGTCAATGGAATATCTCGTATGGCACACAACCAGGCACAAGCCACGCCATTGTTGCCTGAAGTGGCCTCGATTATTTCGGTATGCTCAGTAAAGCAATCGGAAGCCATTAAAGCGTCGATCATGGCCATGGCTGGACGATCTTTGATGGAGCCCGCAGGATTAAAATATTCAACTTTTGCCAATATTTCAGCGTCTAGTTGGTGCTGCAAAGCCAACTTGGACAGTTTTACCAAAGGCGTATTGCCTATGGTATGGGATAAGTTATCCAGAATTCGATGAGCAGTCGTTACCTGCTGATTAGCCATATCTAGTGCGTGCATGATGTGCCTCTTGGGGGAGCAAACAAGGCCACTAGTATGGAATAAGGTCAAAGGTAAAAGATTTTTTATTTTGCTCTAAATTGGCTATATTTGGAAAAGATAATCTATTTGTGACTTGAATATGAAAAATATTGCTATAGATGTTTTGGACAAAGAAATTCTAAGACTTCTACAGACAGATTTAACCTTATCTGTGACCGAAATTGCAGAGCGAGTAGGGTTAAGTACCACACCCTGTTGGCGGCGCATTCAAAGATTGGAGGCCGACGGGGTTGTTTGCAAGCGTGTTGCCTTGTTAGACCAAGAAAAACTGAATCTAGGGATGACGGTTTTTGTGCAAATCAAAGCGGCACGGCACGATGCCAAATGGTTAAAAGATTTTGCCCAATACGCCAAAGACATGCCCAACATTGTCGAGTTTTTCCGAATGAGTGGTGAATACGATTACTTATTGAAAGTGGTGGTAGCAGATATGAAAGCCTTTGATGAATTTTACAAAAAGCTCATTGCCGGCGTGCAGCTATCTGACGTCACTTCAAGTTTTGCCATGGAGCAAATCAAATATACTACGGCACTACCACTTTAAAATGCCCGTGTTATAGTCATAGCTATTGCATAGGGGGTCGTCCACAATTACGTATATTTCATCTCAGAGATAAGCCATTGAACACAAAGCTCAGCCAATTTACCAGAACGACATCGCAGGCCGATGAGCCTCCTGCAGGGGCGCTGGATCGAATCTCTATCGATAATATTGTGTTTGGTGTGGAAAACGGCAAGTTGATGGTATTGACTGCGAAATACCACCAAGGCACTGCTGATGGTCAGTGGGGATTGTTAGGTGGCTGGATATATGAAGACGAACATATTGATGATGCCGCGAAGCGGATTGTGTTGGAAGAAACCGGCGTATCAAATGTATATCTGGAGCAATTGCGAGCCTTTGGAACTCCCAATCGCTATCCTTTAAAGCGCATTATAACATTGGCTTATTTCGCATTGGTGCGACCCGAGTTGTATCATCTGATCCCCGGTAATAATGTTTCCGAATTAGCTTGGCGTGACGCGCGGCAAAACGATGATTTGATCTATGATCACAGTGAATTGGTTCAGGCCGCACTGGACTATCTCCATTACCGTGTTCGCCACGAGCCCATAGGCTTCAATTTGCTACCGGAAAAATTCACCTTATTGCAACTGCAAGAAGTCTATGAAGCGATTCTTAACACTTCACTAGATAAACCTAATTTTCGTCGGAAAATCATGAAGATGAACCTATTGATTGATTGCAACGAAAAACAACAAGGTGTTACCCATCGGGCGGCTAAATTGTTTCGCTTCGATATGGTGATGTATAAAAAACTCTGTCAGCAAGGCTTCAGTTTCGAGTTTTAACCCCATTGAAGGGACTCTTATGCCTTGTAAGGCACAAGAGTCAATGAGTTACTGTTTAGCGGGCTTCTTGGTTTGGTACTTTCGACTCATTTGGCGAATCGCGATACTGCCAATGATGCCAGGGGCAACCCAAAATATCAGTTGAAACTGTCCCAGGTTTTCAAAGATCTGTCGGCCTCCAAAGGCGATAAACGCGGTATAAGCGCCAATCGCTGAACCAATCATAGCGCCAAGATGTTCCATCACCCACTCGTTTGCTGCTACTTCACGTTTTAAGCAGTAGCGCAGCATCGATATGCCAATTACCACTCCTAAAATGCCAAATACCATATGTAATATTCGATCATGTAACACGCCTAGGGTAAAAATGCCCACACCACCTAGTGCCAACAATATAATTGGCAGTGTGTGAGTGACTTTGCGCAGTGCTTGAATTTGATTCCGCGCTTCAAGAACGGCGAAGCCTTGTCTGACGCTTACGTAGGTGAGTAAACTCAAATAGAGCAGAAAGCCCCAAAAAATTCGGATCCCATATTGAAACTGTGCCGGATCAGTTTGTGCAGACATCATTTGACCCTTTATGGCGATGGGATCATAAATAACCATCAATGCCATCAACGCGCCAGATAATGCAACGGCGTACATCACGTAACCGTAGTATCGTCCAAACTTCTTATGATCCAAGCCGCCTTTCTTAGTTGTCATGGGGATCCAAAATAAGATCAACGCCATGCTGCCCAAAACTATGTGTGCGATAAATAATAGACTATGTAAAAAAGCCATTGTGCATCTCCCTAATGAATTGTTGGCAGTGTAACGCCGCGAGCACAATAGCGGCTTGTGCCAAAAGTCACTGTCTTAGAGATGACTTTTGGCCTATGGTCTATCCTAGCGTTAGGCTGCTAATATGGCCGACATTATTAGGGTCAGACTCGGCGACCCGATGAATTGACAATGGGGTAGTTGTAACAGCATGCACAACATTAGACATTACCTATCAGTGGAAGGTCTCAGTGCTATATTGGCTTGGGCCGTAGTGTCGCTCTCGGCGCTGTGGTTAATGCACGCACATGGCAAATTTCCACAGGCTTACTTGTTGGGCGGAGCATCTGCCGCCGCGGTATTTATCGTCGCTTTTTTATGTGCGATCCGCGAGACACCTTATCGAAATGATCAAACGGTGCGCTTGATTCTAATGGCATTGCAGTTTATCGCGATTATGATTATGGCGTACTTTGTACCCTACACCTACATTGCTATTCTGGTAACAATTTGGAGTGCCCAAGTTCCATACTTTGTCAGTTTTTCCACTGCAATATTACTCTCACCTCTGTGGTCCTTGCCCATTTGGATCATGTTTGTTGCCCGGTGGGAGATTGATTTACCTTGGCTTAGTGCTGCCCTGTTCTGGACATTCAACATTTTTTCCTTGGTGATGGTCAATTCTACCATTAAGGAAAAACGAGCGACCGAGGAAGCTTTGGCCTTGAATCGAGAGTTGCGCACCACACAAGTTTTATTAAACGAAGCCACCAAGCAAGGGGAGCGAGTACGCATCGCTCGTAATATTCATGACTTATTAGGACATCACTTAACTGCCTTGACCATCAATTTGCAAGTGGCAGCAAGAATGACAGAGGGAGAGACCCAGCAGCGTATCGAACAATGCCACAACTTAGCAAAACTGCTTCTGAGCGATGTGCGAGAGGCGGTATCAGAGATACGTGAAAAGTCCTCTCTGGCATTGGATGAGGCTTTGCAGCAGATGATCCAGATGATTCCTGAGTTGCAGGTGAAATTAGATTTGCCTACGGATTTGGTTTTATCCGATGTTCATATCGCCGAGGTCATTCTCCGTTGTATTCAAGAGTCGATGACCAATAGCTTAAAACATGGTAAAGCAACCCAGTTTGAGATTCGTTTGCAGCAACAGAACAGCAAATTACGACTTGAACTCCAAGACAATGGTCAAGGGGCGCAATTGGTCGAGGAGGGGAACGGCTTGAAAGGCATGCGAGAACGCATAACGCAGTTAGGGGGGGCTTTGCAGTTTCAATCTAATCAATCTGGATTCTTCACCTCCGTAGTGTTACCGGAGGCGCTATGACCATTCGAGTGATGATCGTGGACGATCAAACTTTAGTAAGAGAAGGCATAAAGAGTTTGTTGTCACTTTCAGAAAGACTGCAAGTGGTTGCCGAAGCAAGCGACGGAGTGAGCGCTCTTGAAAAATTGCAGGATGTATCCGTCGATGTCGTTTTGATGGATATTCGAATGCCACGAATGAATGGCATTGAAACGGTTTCTTCAATGACAAACTCGTCTCATCAAGAAATACGAAACCTGCCAGTAATCATGCTGACTACTTTTGATGATCACCAGCTTGTGCTACAAGCGTTGCAAGCAGGTGCCAGAGGTTATTTACTCAAAGATGTCTCGTTGGAAACTCTGGTTGAAGGGATCGAAACCGTACATCGTGGAGAGACTCTGATACAGCCTAGCATTACTCAGCGGGTTGTGCAGAGTATTCAAAATCAGCCCAGTGAGTTTGATAGCTTGGGGCAGCCAGATACATTGACAGAAAAAGAAAAGGAGATTTTGCGCTTGATGGCCGCCGGATGCAGCAATAGAGAAATCGCCCAATCTATGTTCAAGTCAGAAGGTACGGTCAAAAATCAGGTTTCTACCGTGCTTTCAAAGCTAGGTGTCAGAGACAGAACTCGAGCGGTGTTGAAGGCTATCGAACTTGGGGTCATCTGACCCCTAATTGAGCTGCCGTGGCCTCAATCGCCGCCAGCAGTGGGGGCCTGACGATTGACAGGAAAATTGATAGTAAACTCCACCCCTTTGCCCAGTTTTGAGCGACAATCAATATGGCCTTCAAGCACTTTTACCACGACGTTATAGCAGATATGCATGCCTAGACCACTGCCACCTTGCGCTCTTGCTTGAGTGAAAAAGGGTTTATAGATGTTTTCGATGGTGTGAGCACTCATTCCTTTGCCATTGTCTTTGTAGACAATTTTCAGCAAAGGTTGTCCCGGAACTTCCTCATGGACTTTTGCCTTAATAAAAATATGGCCGACTTCGCTTGTCTCAAATCCGTGTTGTGCAGAATTCAAAATCAAATTAATCATTAGTTGACTGATAGCACCTGGGTTACTGATCACTTGCAAATCAGGATCGATATCCAAACAGAATTGATGACGAGTTCGTTTAAGTCTCGGTTTTAAAGTAAGCAATATTTCACACATGTAGTCACAGATATTAATGTAGCGAGCTTCGTGACTGTGCTGATCCAAAGATAATTGTTTAAAGGTCTTGATCAGTTGCGTGGAACGGATCAAATTTCGCTCGATGATCTCTGCGCTTTCTTCCGATTCTTCAAAAAACTTCAGCAACTGGGAGCGCTTGAGATTATTTTCTTTAAACAGATCTCGAACTTGTTCTTGAATAGAACGAAGGTGGGATATCGCCGTGATAGCTACTCCAGTCGGCGTATTAATTTCATGGGTCAAGCTGGACATCATTGTACCTAGCGCCGCCATATTCTCCATTTCAACTAATTGAGATCGCACTTCGTTACGCTGTTCCAGCGCTTTTTTGAGCAATATATTGGATTCAGTTAAGGCTTTGGTTCGCTCTTCAACCCGCCTCTCCAATTCATCTTTAGTGCGCTGTAGCTTTTCTAAATTAGTTGCTCGTTCAAATAATAACGCGACTATCTGAGCCTCGTAGGCCAGTGAGTCAAGATCATCTTGGGTCGGAGCGCCTGGCTGCGGATGGTACATGGCAAAGGAACCATAAACGTCCCCTTGGGGGGATATGATCGGATGCGACCAGCAACAGCGTAATCCAGAACGTTCTGCCAAAACCCTATAGTCTGCCCAGTTTTCATGGGTACAGATATCCTCGACAATCATCGGTTTTTTGAGGCTCACTGCGGCACCACAGCAGCCAACATCTGGACCAATGGGAATGTTATTAATTGCCGCTACATATTCATCTGGCAAGCTGGGCGCAACAAGAGGAGACAAAGTTTGGGTGTTGTGATCTAGCCACAAAATACTGCACTTCAAGCCAGGGGTTGCTGACTCTAAAGAAAGCACAACTTCCGACAAGACTTCGCTCAATGGCGCTCCTTGTACCAATAAATCGAGCGCATTAAATCGACCTCGCTCAATGGCATTGAGGCGCTTAAGGTGACCGTACCGGTTTGTGTCATTAGACTGAACAAGTGATAGATGCGTCATATTTTAATTATTATTGATCACAATGATTGTTGTTTAATTTATCACCACTAATCTACCACAGTTTCACAAACTGTAAACGGCAATAAATTTACCTAAAAATCCCCGTGAAGGCCTTGAAATACGCTGATTGCAGTAATGGCAGCGGTTTCTGTTCGCAACACTCTTGGACCCAACTGAATGGTTTGAAAACCATTTTGCTCAGTGGCATAAACTTCTGACTCAGAAAAGCCACCTTCAGGTCCGATAAGTAGCCGCACGCCAGCAGGTGGCACAGTCAAATGGCGAATACTTTTTTCAGCTTTGGGATGCAAGGTCACTCGGATTTGATTAGTTGATTGTGCTACCCATGCGTTCAGATCTCGGCAGGGGTGTAAAGTAGGCAGCTCATTGCGGCCACATTGTTCGCAGGCCGAGATGATGATTTTTTGCCATTGAGCGAGCTTTTTCTCCCAACGCTCGGCGCTGAGCTTGACTCCACAACGTTCGGTCAGCAAGGGCGTTATTTCAGTAACACCCAATTCGACGGCTTTTTGAATGACCCATTCCATACGATCGCCACGGGATACCCCTTGACCTAAATGCAGTGGCAATGTCGATTCAACACTTAAAGAGAGTTTTGCATCTACGCTGGCTTTTGCCTGACGTTTGTTGGCGGTATGTAGTTCACCACTGTACTCATTCCCATCGCCGTTAAACAACACCAGTGGGTGCCCTTCATTTAGTCTAAGAACATTGACTAAGTGGTTAGTGGCATCTTGCGTAAGGTCGACTATTTGTTCGCTATACAAGGGCCCCGGATGGTAAATTCTTGGGATGCGCATAAGGTTTCTAAATAATAAAAAACAATATGATAGCAAAAGTTTTGGAGGCTTAGAATTCAACCTTGAGCAAAAACAAAAACGCCCGATACTGTGCAAGTCGTAACGGGCGCAAATAATAATTTATCTCGAGCGTAAGAATTCGTCTTCGCTGTACTTCTTATTGATTTTGGGTAGGGGCTAGGAGTTAGCCTTGGCTACCGTAATTGAGTCGACAGCTCGTCGATTACGACGCTGCTGGTACTGCGATGATTCGGAAAGATCCGCATTTCTGCGGGCATATTTAGTGTTTGTGCCCGTGTCTTTGGTAAGACAAAAAACCAAAAGAATCACTAAGGCAATAAACAATAGTGAAAGTACTAACATTTTCAATTCCTTTAAAAATATTAAGTTATCCCTCGTTAGGGGAGCGATAGTTTAGCATTTCGTAGCAGTGAAATTAATGGGATTTTGCTAAAAACCTGTACTTTTTTGAAAAGTTGCCAGTAATCAAGAGATTAGAGAATGCCATTAACTTAATGCACAGAGAAGTTAACAGCAATTAATGACAAAGCCATGACAGATAAGGGCTGGAAAGACGCAAAACAGCGACACTTTTGCATCGGAGTCAACAAAAAACTGGTGCATATCTACTTGATTCGTATATTCTTTCCGATGACGAATGGTTAACGCTGTATATCCGTATCTAGTGAAGAAAAAAGAGCGGAGAGATTAATTTTTCGCAAAGGAACATTCTACAGGTTTGGGAGAAAGTAATATGCTCGAAAATATTAATGTTAATGAGATGGTGGAGACTTACGTCATTCCCTGGGGGCTGAACATTCTGTTTGCCATTCTCATTTATATCGTCGGTAAAATCGTGGTTGGCATTCTGATCAACATATTTGGCAAGTTAATGTCTCGCTCAAAATATGACGATATGCTGGTGGATTTCTTAAAATCCATATTAACCGCAATTCTGATGCTGTTTGTTATTGTCGCGTCTTTGGATAAATTGGGCGTCGATACCACTTCTCTGGTCGCCATTTTAGGTGCAGCGGGTTTGGCCATTGGCTTGTCACTACAAGGTTCACTACAGAACTTTGCAGCTGGCGTTATGTTGTTGGTGTTCCGCCCCTTTACCCGTGGCGACTTCGTTGAAGCCGGTGGCACTGCTGGTGTGGTAAAAGACATCACCATTTTCACGACTAAGATGACCACGCCAGACAATAAAGAGATCATTGTGCCAAATGGCGCAATCTATAGCGGTAACATCACTAACTATTCGGCAAAAGAAACTCGCCGTGTAGATATGGTGGTTGGTATTGCTTATGACGCAGATCTTAAAAAGGCCAAAGACATTCTAAATGAAATGGTCAAAGCGGATGAGCGGATTCTGGCCGACCCAGCACCTACTGTTGCAGTCGCAGAATTGGCTGATAGCAGCGTGAATTTCGTGGTTCGCCCATGGGTGAAATCTGCGGATTTCTGGGCCGTTAAATTTGACTTCACAGAAGCGGTTAAATTACGTTTTGATGAAGAAGGCATCGGTATCCCATTCCCACAAATGGATGTACATTTGCACAAGAATGACTAGAACATCTGAATCTATTGGGTGCCGTATCCCAAAGATTCAGATCGCTCTTCTACACAAAACCCAGCATATGCTGGGTTTTCTATTCAAACTAATCGGGTGTAGTATCCCTGTATCAAAAACTATCGGGTGTAGTATCCCGAAGTTTTTGATTGCTCTTGCTCTTGATCGCTCTTGCTCTTGCTCTTTCTCTTTCTCTTGCTCTTGATTGCTCTTGTTTTTTTAGGCATTGCTAGGGAGTTAACAGATCCCGGCCAAAAAGCACGCCGGGATGACAGGTTGAACCCGTCCCTGGTATTGCACCCAGCCTTGTCATCCTCGCAACGCTCTTGGGCGGGGATCTTTATCTGAATCTATTGGGTGTAGTATCCCCGTATCAAAAACTATCGGGTGTAGTATCCCGAAGTTTTTGATTGCTCTTGTTTTTTAAGGCATTACTTGGGAGTTAACAGATCCCGGCCAAAAAGCACGCCGGGATGACAGGTTGAACCCGTCCCTGGTATCGCACCAAACCTTGTCATCCCCGCAACGCTCTTGAGCGGGGATCTCTTCAAAAGGCTGACTCAGTCGAATAGGGCAACGTTTCTGAGCCCCGGTTTCACCCTAAAAGCCTACTTTTTACAATTCGGCCGGTCAGTCGCTTGGGCAGCCAAAGTGTTTGCTGCTGACATATTTTCCTGTAAATGGGCAATACGCGAGCTTGGCAGGGGGTGAGTAGACATAAATTCAGGCTGGCGGTTACCACCACTGGCTTTTTCCATGTTTTGCCACAATTTGACTGATTGGTTGGGGTCGAATCCGGCGCGAGCCATCAATTCCAACCCAATTAAGTCTGCTTCCGATTCATGGGTGCGACTGAAAGGCAATTGCACTCCAACTTGCACCCCCAAACCAATAGCGGCCATGATCATACCGGTGTTTGCAACTTGCTTATTCTCCAATACTTGATTAGTGACTTGCATTCCCATGCCGATCAAAGCCGTGTTGGACATCCGTTCATTACCATGTTCCGCAATGACGTGTCCCACCTCATGACCCATAACGGCTGCCAATTGGTCTTGATTCTCAGTCACGTCGAGTAATCCGGTGTAGACTCCGATTTTTCCACCGGGCAAAGCAAATGCGTTTACTTGTGGATCATCAAACACGACGATTTCCCATTCGCCGTCAAAAACTTCTTTAGGCACGTGACGGGTAATATAGCTCGCAACACAAGTAACAAATTCATTGGTAACGGGTTTTTTGGAAACAGTTTGTTGCGATTTCATACCATCGAAAGCCTGTGCGCCCATTTCAGCCAGCTGACTTTTCGAATACAGTTTAAGTTGAGATCGGCCAGTTGGAGACGTGGCACAGCCTGCCAATGCTGTGGCCAAAAGGGTGGCTGCAGTAAGGGTAAACAATCGCTTCATAATGGTCTTCCTTAGAGGTTTGATTTGCCTTGGAACTATACCGAATTTCCGGATTCTTATTAAGCGTATATTCAGTTTCAAGCGCTTAATCTTAAATTTGTCCCAGATTGATTGCCGAATGTTTTAATGGAGTAAAGTAAGTGAAAACCCTCAAGAGTCTAATTGCCGGGCTGACCGCCCCTTTTTTGTTGGCTTCCTGCGCGAATACTGACGCAATCAGTGAAGCTGATCGTAATCAGTTTGTGACTGAATTCTACGCTTATGTATATGAGGTAAACGAAGTTCGATTCGAATCTGATGTTGGACCAGCAGCGGCGAGTTGGGGGTTGTGGGGAGCATTGGAAAATTCTCACGGTAACTCAGAAGATATCATCGGTGGAGCCCTGGTAGGTGCATTTTTCGGGGGCCTTTTTCAAGCTATTGCAGAAGGACCTAGAGATGGTTATGAATACCATCTAGATGCTATTGACGGTGATCGGGTAACCGTCATTGTTGACCATGATCCTGCCGATGCGGGTCAATGTGTTAAGGTCAGAATTTCAGGCAGTGTTTCAATCTATGCGCAACCCCAAGAAGCCTGTGAATTGCTGGATGACGAGCAATATTAGTCGAGATGAGATTATTGTTAAGAACTCAACTTAGATGGGCTGTTTACATAGTTTTGGTCCTCATGTTGGCCGCTTGTGCCAACAGTGATTGGCGCAAGGCTTCTCGTCAACCGGCCGGAATCGCGCCAGATCCCGCACTCACCAGTGACGCGGTCATCGAAGTCTATGCCGCGGATGCGTTCAGTTGGCGAGGTTGGTTTGCGGTCCATACTTGGATTGCAGTGAAAGAGGAAAACGCTGCTCAGTATACCGTCTATGAAGTGGTTGGCTGGCGTGTAAAACGGGGCTTGCCTGCCTTGACTCAATATCAAACCCAGACACCTGATCGATATTGGTTTGGTGCGAAACCCGACAAGCTCTTGTCGGTGCAAGGTGCCAAGGCGGCGGAATTAATCCCCAGAATAAACGACGCCATCGGCCGTTATCCTTGGGCCGACGAGTATACTGTGTTTCCTGGGCCAAATAGCAATACGTTTCCTGCATGGGTGGCCAAACAAGTGCCCGAACTGGGGTTAGAGTTGCCTTTTCGTGCCATCGGCAGTGGATATGCGGATTAGTCAACTTGCTGTTCTTGTCGAATATAAGAGAAAAGGTTTCAATCAACCCTTTACCAACCCCCTTGTTTATTGCACAAACAAAAACCGCCTGATGAAACAGGCGGCGTCAGTTTAGCGCGGCGCGCTACTGTTCAATAGATATCTTTAGATCGCTGCTTTTAACTCTTCGGCTTTGTCCGTTGCTTCCCAAGGGAATTCGTCGCGACCAAAGTGTCCGTAAGCGGCAGTGGCTTGATAAATGGGGCGTTCTAAGTCCAACATTTTGATTAGACCGTATGGGCGCAGGTCGAAATGCTGGCGAACCAGTTCGGTCAATTTGCTATCGCTCACCACACCAGTACCAAAGGTATTGATGCTGATCGAAGTAGGTTCTGCTACACCGATGGCATAACTGACTTGTATTTCACAACGTTTCGCTAAACCTGCAGCGACTATGTTCTTTGCCACATAACGTCCGGCATACGCGGCAGAGCGATCCACCTTAGACGGATCTTTACCCGAGAATGCACCACCACCGTGACGAGCCATACCACCATAGGTATCGACAATGATCTTACGTCCAGTCAAACCGCAATCACCCATCGGACCGCCGATTACGAAACGACCAGTAGGGTTGATCAAAAACTTAGTTTTGCTGTTCAACCACTGCTCAGGCAATACCGGTTTGATGATTTCTTCCATCACCGCTTCTTGCAAATCTTTTAAGCTGATGGAATCACAGTGCTGAGTAGACAATACTACCGCGTCGATGCCCACAGGTTGATCGTCTTCATACACAAAAGTCACTTGGCTTTTCGCATCAGGGCGAAGCCAGGGCAGGGTACCATTCTTACGCACCTCAGCTTGACGTTTTACCAAGCGATGAGAATAAGTAATAGGGGCGGGCATCAACACGTCGGTTTCGTCACTGGCGTAACCGAACATCAAACCTTGGTCACCTGCGCCTTGATCTTCCGGGCGGCTGCGATCTACACCTTGATTGATATCAGGTGACTGTTTACCAATGGCGTTGAGTACCGCACAACTGTCGGCATCAAAGCCCATATCCGAGTGGGTGTAACCGATTTCTCTTACGGTTTTACGGGTCAACTCTTCAATATCAACCCAGGCAGAAGTGGTCACTTCACCACCGACCAGCACCATTCCTGTTTTGACAAAGGTTTCACAGGCTACCCGTGCTTTAGGGTCCTGAGTTAATATTGCGTCTAAAACGGCATCGGAGATTTGATCTGCGATTTTATCCGGATGCCCCTCTGAAACCGACTCAGAGGTAAATAAATGTGCTGCCATAAAAATTCCTATGGGTTGTCAAACTAATGAGAGCATTCTAGCGAGATTGAAAAAAAATACCAGTCTTTCCATCTAGACGTCCAAATGTCCAGATGTTTCGATAAGTTTCCACATTTTCGTAATGACTAATAACCAAATCGATAACTATTAGGCATTGCAGTTCATCGGACACTGGTGGAAAATGACCAGCTTTAAAAAGCGACCCATCCGTTACGGAAGAATCCCTGACATTGATCATGGGGTTGTCAAAAAAGCAGGAGAACATATGCCATCACGTCGAGAACTCGCCAACGCCATTCGAGCGCTGAGTATGGATGCAGTGCAACAAGCCAAATCTGGTCACCCCGGTGCGCCAATGGGTATGGCTGACATTGCTCAGGTTTTGTGGCAAGACTATTTGCAACATAACCCACAAAATCCCAAGTGGTCGAATCGAGATCGATTTGTCTTATCCAACGGCCACGGTTCGATGCTGATTTATTCTTTGCTGCATTTGACGGGTTACGATTTGCCCATCGAAGAGCTGAAGAACTTCCGTCAACTGCATTCCAAGACACCCGGACACCCTGAGTATGGTTATGCACCTGGCGTAGAAACGACCACCGGTCCACTAGGACAGGGGATCAGTAATGCCGTAGGGATGGCGATTGCGGAGAAAGCGTTGGCAGCCCAGTTCAACCGTGACGGACACGATATTGTCGACCACTACACCTACGCGTTTTTAGGCGATGGTTGTTTGATGGAAGGGATTTCCCACGAAGTTTGTTCTTTGGCCGGAACATTAGGCCTAGGCAAGTTGATTGCGTTTTGGGATGACAATGGTATTTCCATCGACGGTGAAGTAGAAGGTTGGTTTACTGACGACACGCCTGCTCGCTTCCGTGCTTACAACTGGCATGTCATCGATGGTGTTGACGGTCATGACGCAGAACAAGTGAAAGCAGCTATTGAAGCTGCTCGCAGCCAGACCGACAAACCAACTCTAATCTGTTGTAAAACCATCATTGGTTTTGGCTCGCCAAATAAACAAGGCAAAGAAGACTGTCACGGCGCTCCCTTAGGTGACGATGAAATCGCCTTGGCTCGTAAAGAATTGAACTGGCCCCACGATCGTTTCGTGATCCCACAGGACATCTATGCGGCATGGGATGCAAAGGCAACCGGTGAAGAGCGCGAGACAGCGTGGAAAGCGAAGTTCGCGGCGTATAAAGGGGCCTACCCAGAATTAGCAGCCGAGTTTGAACGTCGTCAAGCGGGACAATTGCCAGATAATTGGTCACAAGCAGCTAATGATTACATTGCTTCATTGCAAGCCAACCCGGACAATGTCGCAACCCGTAAAGCTTCACAAAATGCATTAAATGCCTTTGGTCCGTTGTTGCCAGAATTGATGGGCGGTTCTGCGGATTTGGCCGGTTCGAATTTGACAATCTGGTCTGGCAGTAAAGGGGTTTCTGCAGACGATGCGTCTGGTAACTATTTGTACTACGGTGTCCGTGAATTTGGTATGTCGGCGATCATGAACGGCATTAGCTTGCACGGTGGCTTCAAGGCCTATGGCGCAACCTTCTTGATGTTTATGGAATACGCTCGCAATGCCGTGCGTATGGCTGCCATCATGAAACAGCCGAGCATTTTCGTGTATACCCATGACTCAATCGGTTTGGGTGAAGATGGTCCAACCCACCAACCAGTAGAACAGTTAGCAGCTCTGCGAGTCACGCCAAACTTGGACAACTGGCGCCCATGTGATCAGGTGGAATCCGCGATTGCTTGGAAAGCAGCTATTGAAAGAACCGACGGTCCTGTTAGCTTGATCTTTACTCGTCAAGGCTTGCCACAGCAGCCACGTACTCCAGAACAAGTGGCAAACGTGGAAAAAGGTGCCTATGTGCTAAAAGACTGTGATGGTGCACCCGAGTTGCTGTTGATCGCTACTGGTTCAGAAGTGCAGTTAGCTGTCGAAGCCTTCGACACCTTAACGGCGCAAGGTCACAAAGTGCGCGTGGTTTCCATGCCATCGACTGATGTATTTGAAAAACAAGATCAAAGCTACCGTGACAGCGTGTTACCGCCGTCGGTAACCAAGCGTGTTGCTGTTGAAGCGATGATTCGAGATTACTGGTACAAGTATGTTGGCTTGTCAGGTAAAATCATCGGCATGGACACCTTTGGCGAATCAGCGCCAGCGGGTGATCTATTCAAATACTTTAACATCACCACTGAAGCGGTGTTGCAGGCAGCCAACGAACTATTGGCTGACTAATACAAGAGGCGCCAGTTTGGCGCCTTTTTTCATCGGGAGTCATAAAAAAGCAGTATGTTACGCATCGCAATTAACGGATTTGGTCGCATTGGTCGCAATGTGCTTCGGGCACTGTATGAAACGGGGCGTAACGCCCACATGCAGGTAGTGGCCATTAACGAAGTGGCAGACGCGCAAGGTATGGCACATCTGCTTAAATACGATACGTCTCACGGTCGTTTTCCATTCTCGGTCACACTCGATGACGACAGGCTTAATGTCGCCGGTGACAGTATCAAGTTGATGCATCACGAGAGTTTGGAGAACCTTCCTTGGCAAGCCATCGGTGTGGATCTGGTACTAGAGTGTACCGGTGTCTATTCTGACCGCGCAGCTGGTGAGGTTCACCTTAGGCAAGGTGCTCGCAAAGTATTGTTTTCCCAGCCTTGCTCTGCAGATATGGACGCTACCGTTATTTACGGTATCAATGATCATGAACTGAGCGAACAAGATCGCATTGTCTCTAACGGTTCGTGCACTACAAATTGTATCGTTCCGGTGATCCAAGTGTTGGATAATGCCTTTGAAGTGCTCAGTGGTACCATCACCACAATCCATTCGTCCATGCATGACCAACAAGTGATCGATGCTTATCATCCGGATTTGCGCCGGACTCGCGCCGCCAGTCAGTCAATTATTCCTGTCGATACGCGTTTAGCGCGGGGCATTGAGCGAATTTTGCCTAAGTTCGCTGGGAAATTTGAAGCCATAGCGGTTCGCGTTCCCACCATCAATGTCACCGCCATGGACTTGAGTGTCACCTTGGATAGCAAAGTGTCCATCGGCGATGTCAATGAAGCGCTAAAGAGTGCTCGTGAAGGTCGACTCAGTGGTATTCTTGGCTACACTGAAGAACCTCTGGTGTCGGTAGATTTTAATCATGATCCTCATTCTTGTATTGTCGACGGTACACAGACTCGAGTAAGCCACAAGCAACTGGTTAAGACCCTCGTTTGGTGTGACAACGAGTGGGGGTTTGCCAATCGAATGTTAGATACGGCGATGGCGATGTTTCCCACTGCGGGTATGTCGCCAAAGGCCACAACGTTAAATGTAAAAGAGGAAGGACAATGTCAATTATCAAAATGACCGAGCTGGATTTGGCTGGCAAACGTGTGTTGATCCGTGAAGATCTCAACGTTCCGGTCAAAGACGGTAAAGTCACCTCCGATGCGCGGATTAAAGCATCTTTGCCCACCATTAAACTGGCTCTGGACGCTGGCGCAAAAGTCATGGTGATGTCTCATTTGGGGCGGCCGACAGAAGGGGAATATGATCCTCAGTACAGCTTACAGCCAGTGGTCGATTATCTAGCCGAGGTACTGTCAGCGCCAGTGAGACTGGAAAAAGATTATCTAAACGGTGTCGACATCTCAGCTGGCGAGTTGGTCGTACTAGAAAACGTGCGCTTTAATCCCGGCGAGAAGAAAGACGACGAAACCTTGTCCAAGCAATACGCCGCCCTTTGTGATGTCTATGTGATGGATGCTTTTGGCACGGCACATCGTGCACAAGCTTCTACCCATGGTGCAGGAAAATTCGCACCCGTGGCCTGTGCAGGACCTCTGTTAGCCAATGAGTTGGATGCGCTGGGCAAAGCCCTGCACAATCCTGCACGCCCACTATTGGCGATTGTCGGTGGCTCTAAAGTCTCCACCAAACTTACCGTTTTGGAATCCTTATCCACCAAAGTCGATCAGTTGATTGTCGGAGGCGGCATTGCCAATACCTTTATTGCGGCGACCGGCAACAACGTTGGAAAATCCTTGTATGAAGCGGATTTGATTGATGAAGCCAATCGTTTGATGGATGCCGCCAAAGCCAACGGTGGCGATATTCCTGTGCCAGTGGATGTGGTGACCGGTACCGAATTTTCGGAAACGGCCCAGGCGACTTTGAAGGATGTTTCTGAAGTGAACGATGGCGATATGATTTTCGACATCGGCCCACAAACTGCTGCGCAATTTGCCAAGCTGATTGAGCAGGCTGGTACCATTGTATGGAATGGTCCGGTTGGGGTATTCGAATTTGACCAGTTTGGTGAAGGGACTAAAGCGTTGGCATTAGCGATTGCCAACAGCAAAGCCTTTTCCATCGCCGGTGGCGGTGATACGCTAGCCGCGGTAGACAAATATGGTATCGAAGACAAAGTCTCGTACATTTCCACTGGCGGAGGCGCTTTCTTAGAATTTCTCGAAGGAAAAGTGCTACCGGCGGTGGCGATGTTGGAAAGCCGCGCTGCACAGTAATGAGAGTGCACAGCGGTTGTTAAAGTAATCAAGACCGTTTAATAATTTGGGACACTCGAGCAGTGAATTGAAAGTAGACCCATCCGTGGGCGCTGTCGCGAATTCATCGATGAATTCGAAGCTTTCAATTCTCTTCTCCTCCCTCTTTAAGTAAGTGGTTTTAGGGGGGGTATCCGCGCATCGGAACCTCACAAACAACAATAAAAAGAAGTGGGTTACCACTCATTGAATTTTTTGAAGCGAATTAGCGGCTTATATAGTGTGCGCTAAATCGCCAATAAACTTTGTAAACTACATGCCAGTTCACTGGCCAAAATCAAAATAAGGAGTGTTGCTAATGGCATCACAAGCACAACTCGATATGCTGAAAAAAATCGAATCAGAACAGGGGTTTATTGCCGCATTGGATCAAAGCGGTGGTTCAACTCCTAAGGCGTTGCGTTTGTACGGAGTCGATGAAGACCAATACAGCAACGACGAGGAAATGTTCACCAGAGTACACGAAATGCGTACTCGCATTGTGACCAGTAAAGTGTTTGGTGGCGATCGGGTTCTGGGTGCGATTTTGTTTGAAAACACCATGGACAGAACAATCGACGGTAAGCCTTCAAGTGTGTATTTGTGGACAGAGAAACAGGTTGTGCCTTTTTTGAAAGTGGACAAGGGACTTGAAGACGAAGCCAATGGCGTACAATTAATGAAGCCAATGCCGGGTCTGGATGATTTGTTGGCTCGCGCTAACGAAAATGAAGTGTTTGGCACAAAGATGCGCTCAGTTATCAAATTGGCTAATGCCCAAGGTATCGCCGATGTGGTTGCCCAACAATTTGCCATTGGTAAACAGATTTTGGCCGCAGGTTTGGTACCGATTATCGAACCTGAAGTGGACATCAACAGCGCCGAGAAAGACGCCGCAGAAGTGCTGCTTAAAGGAGAGTTGTTGAAGCATCTGGATGCCTTGCCTTCCGACCAATCTGTTATGTTGAAATTGACTCTGCCAGAAATCGCGGGTTTCTATGATTCTTTGATTGCTCACCCACGGGTTCTTAAAGTGGTGGCGCTATCTGGTGGTTACAGCCGTGATGAAGCCAATCGCCGTTTATCGGAAAACAAAGGAATGATTGCCAGCTTCTCTCGTGCGTTAACCGAAGGGATCTCGGCAAAACAAAGCGATGCGGAATTCGACGCGGCTTTGGATGAAGCCATCGAGAGCATTTATCAGGCATCCATTACCTGATAGTCACGTTTTTGCTCGTTACAATATACTTCACTAACCCAGCTAATGCTGGGTTAGTCATTTAGAAAGCTAAAAAACTGACCCTTGGGAGGGTTTATGATCAGTTGCAATCTTTACGATCATGTTGAACTGGTCTGCTTATTCCGATACCCCGTTTCACTCACTTTAAAATCGGGTGGTGTCGCCGATGGAGTCGCAATGGATACAGCTCCGGATAAACGGCAAGAAGAATGTATTAAGATTCGTGCCGTTGACCACGACATTTTGATTCCGTTGGAAGAAATTGCCACTTTGACAGTCACAGTAAACAACCCTCATTTCGTGACCATCAGTTTTGCGTGATTGCAGCTCTTTAATTTAACTTGTGTGAATAGACGGGCTTGCACTGACTGGGGTTGACGCCGGTTTGCTGTTTAAAGCAACGGCTAAAATGGCTAATGTTAGTGAAGCCCATTTCTAGAGCAACGTGGGTGACGGAGTAGCCTTGACGCAGTAAATTTTGTGCTGCTTTGATGCGTTGCTGCTGTTGAAATAACAAAGGGCTGCAGCCTAATACTTGTTTGAAGTGGGTGTAGAATTTACTGCGACTCATGCAGGCGAGTCGACACAAGCGGTCGATGTCCAAAGGCTTGTCGAGGTTTTCCCTAATATACAATACAGCTTGGTTTAGCCCATTGTGGTCTGGCTCTTCATGACTGAAGGCAATCACCATTTCCCGAGTTTGGTGGCGTAGTAAGCGCATCGTTAATTCTGATACTGCCAGATCACTAAGAAATAATCTGTCATCACTGTTTTCGGTAAATATATTGACGATCCGCCCCAGTAAGGCCTGAGTTTCCGGTGTGTGAGCGGTATGCAGGCTATTGTGCTGATACTGCCAGTCGCCGAGGTGGCTGGGAAGACGGGCACTATGGTTGAGTTGTTCTTCAACTTGTTGAATTTTGCGTTTCGAGATCTCAATTGCCAGACAAGTTGTCGGTGCTAGTCGTTGCGCGATGGGAAAATCGATGGTCACAGCCTGATTCGGAGCCAGAATGAAAGATTCATGGGGCAAAAATGCGTTGTGATAATCTTCATTTTCGACATGCATGACTTTCTTGCCAGTAATCATTCCGCAGTACAAAAGTTGATCCGACTTGAGCTCAATTCCTTCCGCTTGTTCAAAGGTATCGTAAATGCTCAGCTCTGCATCGGGAGCAGCAAAGCTAATTTTGTTTTCAACTAGCGCCAAAGGCTGGCTGCGTTTCTTTTTTAACGTTTCACTTATCATCTGGCTGGTTCCGCAACTATGGACTGACAGGCAAACACTTGGTACTGACAGTAAAGTAGAGTAGCTGATTAACAATTATGTTTCATCTATCTAACAACAAAACAACCAATAAAGGTGAAATATGATTTATGCACAACCCGGAACTGAAGGTGCAATCGTCAACTTCAAATCTCAATATCAGAATTACATAGGAGGCGAGTGGATAGCTCCTGTAGGCGGTGAGTACTTCGACAACATCAGTCCGGTAAACGGTAAGGTCTTTTGCCAGATCCCACGCTCTCAAGCGGCTGATATTGAACTGGCCTTGGACGCAGCTCATCGGGCAAAGGATCAATGGGGCAAAACGTCTGTCGCTGAGCGTTCTAACATACTTTTGAAAATTGCCGACGTGATTGAACAAAATCTCGAAATGCTGGCAGTAGCAGAAACTTGGGACAATGGCAAAGCCGTGCGGGAGACGCTAGCCGCTGACATTCCGTTGGCAGCGGATCATTTTCGCTATTTTGCAGGCTGCTTGCGTGCTCAAGAAGGTTCAGCAGCGGAGTTGGATGAGCATACTGTGTCTTATCATATCCATGAGCCCCTTGGCGTGGTTGGGCAAATCATTCCATGGAACTTTCCCATTTTAATGGCCGCTTGGAAGTTGGGACCCGCTCTGGCAGCGGGAAATTGTGTTGTGCTTAAGCCCGCAGAACAAACGCCAGCATCCATTTTGGTGTTACTAGAACTCATTGGTGATCTGCTTCCGCCGGGCACCTTGAACGTTGTAAACGGTATGGGCAAAGAGGCGGGAGAAGCCCTTGCCCGGAGCAAACGTATTGCAAAAATTGCCTTTACTGGCTCGACTCCCGTTGGCTCTCACATTCTCCAATGCGCTGCCGAAAGTATCATTCCCTCGACCGTAGAATTGGGCGGGAAGTCTCCCAATATTTACTTTGCGGATGTGCTTAATCAAGAGGATGAATACCTCAGCAAGTGTGTTGAAGGAGCGGTTCTTGCCTATTTCAATCAGGGCGAAGTGTGCACCTGTCCTTCACGCTTGTTAATTCAAGAAAGTATCTATCCCCAATTCATTGAAATGGTGATGGAGCGCTCTCGCGCCATCATTAGAGGTAATCCCCTTGATACAGAAACTATGGTTGGTGCACAAGCCTCGAAGCAACAGTACGACAAGATACTCAGCTACATGGAGATTGGTCGAAACGAAGGCGCACAGATCCTGATGGGGGGGGAAGTGGAAGACGTTAGTGGCGAATTGTCCGATGGCTACTACATCAAACCCACTCTCATCAAAGGGGACAACAGTATGCGAGTGTTTCAAGAAGAGATTTTTGGCCCGGTGATTTCCACCTGTACCTTTAAAGATGAGAAAGAAGCCCTCGCCATGGCAAATCATACTGAGTTCGGCCTAGGAGCGGGAGTTTGGACTCGAGACATCAATTTAGCGTACCGCATGGGCCGAGGAATTCAGGCGGGCAGGGTATGGACCAATTGCTACCATATGTATCCGGCTCACGCCGCCTTCGGTGGATACAAAAAGTCAGGAGTCGGTCGTGAAACCCATAAAATGGCGTTAGAGCACTATCAGCAAACCAAGAATTTGTTAGTGAGTTACGACATCAATCCATTAGGATTTTTCTAGGCCCAATGAGGGGGCGAGTTATCATTCGCCCCCAACTTTACCCAATGTTTCTTTTGATTATCTTTGATAACCCACTGATAGATCGACTATATTCAATGCACTAACGCAATAAATTAGAATTTTAATGGAATACGAGCTCCCGTTACCCCTGTATAAAAAGTTAACCGTCACCTTTAGAGTCGAACCTGGGTGTCTTGGTCCCGATGGCATGGATCACATTGAGGGATTCTGCAAACATGCGAAAAAATCAGTGGCCACCTTGGACTCTGATTTTGTGCGCTGGGTGATCACGCCTCGTTATGACAAATCTCTTGCTGAGACGGAATACAAAACCAACAACAAATTATTAAGTCAGGAAAAAGCACAATTGTATTTACAGGTGTTTGGTAAAGACTTGGACGAATTCGAAGAGCATCTTCAAGAGCGCTTATCCGAACTCATTGATGAGTATTTGGGCCGTTAGTCTGTGCCACTCTCTATTCATTTTAGAACTCTATGCATCCTACACCTTGCTGAATTGAGCTCACCACGCCAGCATGCCCACTGCCGACAAACAAACGATACTCCAAGCAAAGCGCGCCCAGATTGAGAAAATAGTTATTTCCAAATGTTTCTATAGTTACACTTCGAAAATAAATCTATCTATCTGAAATTTATAAATAATATTCTACTTGTTTAGATTTAAACATGCCGATGCTTATCGAATACCGATAAAATCTTTGTCGCTGTAATCTTTTCTTACGAGTGTTACTTTGAATGCCCAGTGGGATTCGTCTATTCCTATAGTCACCAGTTGCACAATCAGTGAGTATGTCCCGATATCGGGATGTGCAAAACATGACGTTACAAGGAAAGCACATGAAACCAGTATTATCTCACTTGCCCAAAATGGCTTTTTTGGCTGCCTTAATGGTCGCGCCTACAATGGTGCAAGCTAACCCGGGTAAAACCTCAGAGGACATTGAACAAGTCGAAGTGGTGGGCACAAAAACCTTATCTTATTATCGTACGCAAATGGAAAATGCCGAGGTCGCGTTCTACGATGAGTTCAACAGGCACGCGAAAAAGTCGAAGTACAAAGTGACTTGTAAAGACGAGCCTAGACCCGATTCTTACCGGATCACCCAAAAGGCCTGCTACCCACAATACTTCATCGAGAAAAAGTCTGATATGGTGAAAAAGGCTCGCCAAAGTGGAGCACCTATGCCCACTAATCAGGAAGTCGAGGCGGTTCTGAAAAAAGAAAAGGATAAGTCGCTTCAATATGCTGAAAAACTCGTGCAAAAGCACCCAGAATTGAAAGCACGTTTGATTGAAATGTACAAATCGAAACAAGTATTCAAGAAGGCTGAGGAAGCGCTGAAAGACTAATTTCGAAGCAATGACCTTTGAGACACTTGTAGTTCCTAGGGATTTCCTTTGAGCAGTTGGAAGGCAAGTTAACGAGTGGTTTTAATTGCTCTGTGCCTAATGATTCCGTTAAATTAGAGCTCAGCCTAATTTTTTCAAAGCGGAATTCGGGAGCCAGAATGCGAGATTACTGCTCTGGTTGCGGTGAAAGCTTTACCGTAGAGAATATCGATAACTGCCAATGTGGTCGTTCCTTGTGCTACACCTGTATGGCTATGCACAAGCAGGAGACGGGCCATTCGAGTACCAGTGATTTGGGCCGTTTTCGCGTGCAGCTCCAAGATGAGTTTAACCGCGAATACCTCCGTACTTTGAAGGACAAGCTGATGGCAGTTCCACAAGTGACAGATTGTTTCAATCTGGCAGTTGCTCAAGCTATGATGACTTCGGTCTGGATCAAAACCACAACAGGCAAAAAAGAACATATTGAATATGAACTTGAGCGCTCTGACTTCGAGCGTCTACTCAACAAATATGAGCACAACCGGCAACGTGTATTGGATTATTATTCTGAGCATGTGATGGCATATGTAAATGCGGAGATTGAGCGATTGGACGGGGCAGCGAACCAATAACAAGCGCGCTCTAAAAAGAAAAAGTGAATTAAAGGTTCTCAATCGAAACAATCGATGAACGCCTTCCACGTATTTCGCTACTGCTAAAAGGCTGATAGAAGCACTTCAATCGTTGTCACTAATTATTCGTAAAAACTGTTCACTGAAACCCTGAATCAATAATAGTCAGTCCTAATTTCCTTCAGCTTACCTTGCTGTTTAAGCAGCTTAATCGCCTCGTCAAAGGCATGAACAAAGTCTATGTCGGTGGTTTTTTTCGAAAATATGAAAAACGCCGGTTGTGTTGAAACCTCGAACTGACTGACTCCGATTGCGTTTTGCAAACCCATGTGTCGGATTTCAGCCAACCCCGTTTCTAGATCGGCAATAACGACATCAATTCTGTTTAGCTCTAGCATCTTCCAGAGTGCTTTTCGGTTACTGGTCAGACTCAGTAGTGCTGAGAATGCTGGGTCAGATTTCAGATCTGTATATTCGCTGCTATAGGTGACCCCAATTTGTCCGCCCACTCTAAGTTGGTATTTTACAATGTCAGACAGCGTTGTAATCGTATATTTAGCCACATCGTCTGTGCGAAAGAACAGAACATTAGGCGAGTGAAACTCATAACTCGAATAATGTGCAAATTGACGCCTAGAGTCGGTAGAAAATACGCCAGAAAGGAGATCAACTTCTCCTTGTTCCAGTTCTTTTATCGCTCTTGCAAATGGCATTTCCACAAAGCGAATGGAGCAATTCAATTGCAAAAAGGCAGCCTGAGCCGTTTTCACTGACATACCGCTAGGTTGGGAATCGATAGGCCGTGATCTAAAGGTATAAGGATAGTCATCACTCCATGCCATCGTTTTTTCGCACTGAGCATGGGCTGAAAAACTGATTGTCACAATAGCCGTGAGGAAGAAAAACAGCTTGCAGTACGTGAACATTACACTGAAAGTTCCAAATGACAAGTCAGGTCTAACCAAAAGTATAGTGATCGACCGGAACGAAGTAAATGACAGGAGACTCATGGTCTTCTGCCACTTTTTAAGTGATAGGGCTTCATTGGGATACTACTCGAAACTTAATTGGATATTCAAAGGTGCGAGATACTCTACTTCAGTGCATAAGTCCGCATAGAACAAGGGTTTGTTTTCCAACCATCCATGTGCAAACTTGATGTGCAGTTTCCCATCGCCTACTTCAACGGTGAAGTCTGGCACAATGTCGTCTTGACGCTTGATATTGAGCAGTACTGCCAGTCGTAAAATGACCAATAATTTGACCACCGAAGGCCATTCAAACTGCCAAAATTCAGGTAGTTCCTCTAGACGAATCTTTTTACGATGATAGCGCGCCAGAAGGGCTAATAAGGATTGTTCTTCCTGGTTGAAACCAAACAAATCCACTTGTTGCAAGATATAGGCGGAATGTCTCTGCACACCACGGGAATTGATTTGTAAGCCAACTTCGTGCAGTAGCGCGGCCCATCCCAACATACTGCGCAACGTTTTCTTACCGATTTGCCATTCCTTTCGACACAAATCGTATATTTTCAAACTGGTATCGTGAACCCGCTTAGCTTGATCAATGTCGACATCATAGCGAGTCGCCAAGCTTTGTGCTGTGCGTTCGCGAATGTCGTGATGAGCTAACTGCTCTTCCATTTCATAGATTACACCCTCTCGTAATGCGGCCGGTGAATATTCCATTTGTTGAATCTTAAGACTTTGGAAAATGGCCGTTAAAATGGACAGACCCGCAGCAAATACCGGCAATCGGTCTTCACTGATGGCACTGAGAGACAGTTGGTCAATATGACCGGCTTCGATACATTTTTCTCGAAGCTCTAACAAGTCATCAAAAAGAATGTAGCCTTGTGGTGATTCTTCCGTCAGCGAGCGTGCTTGCAACAAAATGGCCTTGATGGTGCCAGAAGTCCCTATACACATTTGCCAGCCTAACTTGAGATACTTGTTTTCAATCAGTTCCAATTCTTGTTGAGCACAAGTGATGGCCTTATTGAACGCCTTTTTACTCATAGTACCGTCACTGAAAAAGCGCTTGGTGTAGCTAACACAGCCCATTTGCACACTGCGTAGCAGTTTGGCTTCATATCCTTCGCCAATGATAAACTCGGTGGAACCACCGCCAATGTCAACAACCAGTCTCTGCCCCGTATCTTGGCTAGTATGAGCCACACCAGAATAGATTAACCGAGCCTCTTCCGTACCTGAGATGATTTCAATGGGGTAGGGGAATATATTGCGCGCGGCTTTGATAAAGTCCTTGGCATTCTTGGCCTTTCGCAACGTATAAGTGGCTACGATTCGTACCGAATCCGGTTCGAAACCACGGAGACTCTCGGCAATAACGGAGAGCATCTTTACTCCTCGCTCAATGGCTTCCTCGCTCAAGCGATGTTGGTCATCCAAGCCATCGGCTAATCTGACCTTTTGTTTTACCCGATGCAAAATTTGCACATTGTCGGCTACAATTCGCGCGACTACCAAGTGAAAACTATTAGAGCCGATGTCCAGCGCCGCAACTTGGGTACTTTGTCGAGTTTCTACATTATTGAACGCTTCACTAAGGTTGCTCATAGGGTCCTAGGATTTTGCTTGGTTGGATTGTACCACTGGTGTGAAGGGCTCAATAGAAACATTCTCCAACTGTTTGAGATACTTGTAGATTTCCACTTGGGAGCGCAATTTTTTGCGATTTCCCCGTTTGACGTACTTATTGATCTGCAATTCGTCTATTACACGAGCTTTCAAAGTATCTTTAAACTGAATCTCAAGAATGTCGATGATTCGTTGCTTCAATTCCGGATCATAAATCGGACAGCCCACTTCTATACGGTTATCCATATTGCGAGCCATCCAGTCGGCAGATGAAATAATCACTTTGGGATCGCCAGCATTTTTAAACACCATGACACGGGGATGTTCCAAGAAACGGTCTACGATACTGATGATGCTAATGTTTTCACTCAAGCCTTTTATGCCAGGACGCAACGAACACATGCCGCGCACAATTGCCCGTACTTTTACCCCAGCTTGACTGGCCCGATACAAGTCATCAATTAGTTGTTGATCTACTAAATTGTTGACTTTAAGGGTGATTCCGGCCGGCAAACCTTCGATGGCATTTTGAATTTCCTGGCGCATCAAAATTTGGATCTTGGTGCGGGCATTGAGCGGTGACACCTGCAAATGCTGAAATTTAGTGCGTCGATAGGGTAGCTGGATCAAATCAAACACATAGATGGCCTCCATGGCCAGTTCTTGATTGCGGGTGAATAGACTAAAATCGGTATAAATCTTAGCGGTCTTTTCGTTGAAATTACCCGTCCCAAAATGAGCGTAATGCACCAATTCGCCTTTCTCTTCACGGCTCACTACACACAATTTACTGTGAATCTTAAACGAGGGCGAACCCAATACCACACGTATCCCTGCGTCGGTCATGGTTTTTGACCATTCGATATTGGCTTCTTCATCAAATCGTGCCCGCAATTCCACCACCACAGTCACGGTTTTGCCGTTATCCACAGCATCAATTAATGAACTGACAATACGCGACTTATTGGCAACCCGGTAAATGTTCAAACGAATGTGTTTGACGTTTGGGTCAAAGGCTGCCTGGCGGACAAATTCGGTGAAGTGCAGAAAACGATGGTAAGGATAATGGAGCAAAATATCTTTGTGAGAAATGGCATCAAATACGGTGTCAAAATCAGCAAACATACGGGTGTTGATGGCGGGTAATTTTTCATTTTCCAAGTAAGCCCGGCCCACGTTGGGAAAGCCGATGAAATCTTTGAAATTACGGTAGGCACCACCGGCAATCAAGCTGTCAAACGAAGATATTTTTAACCGCTTTCTCAAATTCTTAAGCATTTCTTCCGGCATGTCTGCATCATAAATAACTCGCACCGGTTCGGCGATAAGCCGCTGTTTCATGCTCTCGGACATCTTTTCCACAAAGCTTTCATCAATTTCATCATTGATGGAGTATTCCGAATCCCGAGTCACCTTGAAAGAATATGCCTCAAGAGAATCAAACTCAACGAAGCCTTTGAAAATGCTTTCAAGACACAACTGGATGATGTCATCGAGCAAAATAATATGCTTTTTCTTCCGGCTGCTTTCAGGCGGGATCAAAATAAACCGAGACATGGCTTCGGTGGGCAACTCGATGGTGGCGTACTGTGTGGTCGTGCCTTCTTTGTTGATGGCCACGTACAAATAGGTACCAAAGTCATTGAGACGCTTCACCAGGTCGACTTTCTTGTGGATTAGTATCGGCGCAATGTGACGTAATATTTTGTTTTTAAAGTAGTTTAGTAACCATGTACGTTGATAATCGGTCAAACTGTGTTTGTCGATAAGATAGATATTGTATCGGGCCAGCCCTTTGACCACTTCCTCATACACTGACTCGAATGCATCGGTCATGGTCACGACTTTTTGCTGGATTTGCTCCATCAATAATTTGGTTTTGGCGGCACCAGTCTCGTCGCCTTCATCCATTTGGATATATATCTGCCGCTTCACTTCAGCCACTCTGACTCGATAAAATTCGTCCATGTTGCTGGAGAAAATACCCAAAAAGCGGATCCGCTCAATAATCGGATTGGCTTTATCTGCTGCTTCTTGTAGCACTCGCTGGTTGAATGACAACCAACTTAATTCTTTGGGGTAGTACAGTTCAATTTCCGATAACGACATAGCTACTGGGGCTCACCTTATGTTTAAAAGACTCAGTCTTAATCCATTCCCATCACTGATCTTCAAATAGGAATGGTGTGCACACTGAACTCAATCAGATCATTCAGTGTAGGCATGAAATTGGGTCAAATTGATGACACTCGAACTTTCTAATGCCTATTTACGCAATTCAATATCGACGACCAGATCATTGGCGATGTCTTCCAGTGCTTGTTGCAATGGGTCAAGGTCAAACCCCACCGGAATTTCAATTTTTGCATGGGCTTTGAACAACAAGCTTCCCCAGTTAGGAGCGCTTTCGCAGCTGCTTTCAAAACGTGCAATGTTGATATTGAACTGGTTCAGAGTCGAGGTTAGTTCTTGCACTATGCCGCGCTTGTCATTACCCATTACATGGATATCTGCAATTTCCGTTTGCCCCGCATCATGGTGATCCACACTGACTAGCGAAATTCGTAAATCAGGATGTTTTTCAAACAGTGCTATGAGTTTTTCGTGGTTGTCCGCAGGCATTTCGATTTGCGCAAAGCCTGCAAACTGGCCTGCCATGTGAGAAAAGTTGCTAGCCAACCAATTCCCGTCCAATTCGTAAACCCGCTGGGCTAAGGAATCAATCAGACCCGGTTTATCTTTTCCGACCAAGGTAAAAATGAGAGTTTTCATACCGCTACGGCTCCTGATGCTTTTTTCTTAGCATAGCCCAAAGCACACTCACTGGACAGCAGACATTGTGTTAACGCACTCAGATTTTAATTGTACCTTTTTGTCTTTGTTAAGTGATTGTTCAAATAGAGAGTTAATAGTCGTTAGCGTCCCGTGAGCAAGAGTGTTGCCCTTGCAGACAAAACCTTTACACTATGGCCTGTTTTGCTTGAGCAAAATGATGCTGTTTTGGTTCAGTTGTGAGTCAAAGTCATTGTCAATTGAAGATTTGGCATTCTAGATACGGTGAATTATCAGTGCATAGTCAGCAACATGTCATTCGCAATCAGATCCGCAGAAAATGGAAAAATCGACTGTTTGCTCAGTTAGTTTCCCTTTCTGGTTGGTTGGTTTTGTTGACCTTGGCACTACTGATTTGGCATTTGTTCAGTCGCGTGGTTCCCTTATTAGGTGAACCGACACATACTCTGCAAAAACGCATCGCTCTGCCTGCAGGGCACGAAGTGCTGTTACTCCAAGATGTCTTTCACGGCAGATTTATCGTCACCCAAGCAGAAGATTGTACTTTGGTCTTTCTTACCCAACCCGATGGGCAACTGACTGGAACTTTGCACGAGCTGAAGCGTTTGCCGGGATTGTGTAGCGATGATATTAAAATTTTATCGGTTAATGATGAAACCTTCTTGGTTAGATTGAGTCCCTCGGGCATTGTTCGAGTAGAACGGTTATACCGTCAAGGGGACGATATAGCCCATCCTGCGGTATTGTCGCTGGCCTTGCACGATGACGAAACTAGCCATGGTTCTCTATCCTGGGATGTCGCTATTGCCGACCAGGCCATCATGTTTACCCTACAATATCCAGAACAAACACAGGTGATTTGGGTGGACAGAGCGGATCCGACTCAGATTAAAAACGAAGTAGTGTCACAAGCCACCAATGTAGTGATGCTGCCCGAGTTGAATCAGGTGGTGTATACCCGGAATGGGCACTTATTCAATCGCGACTTGCATAAAAGCAGCACGCAAAGTCATCCACTTGAAGTGCCGGTGGACGAGGTGTTCGTTTTCGAGAATCAGCGCTCTTTGATGCTCACAGACGGACAGGGCAGTGTGCAAAAATGGAGTCTGCTAAATCAAAACGGCAACTTAGTTTTCGCCCCTCTATACACACTTTCTTTGCCTGTGGATATGACCGACTTTTACACCCATCGTGATGAAAATGCAGGATTTTTGGTCTTAGAGGACAATCGAATCATTGTCATTAACCACGGCAGTGGTGAGAAAATCAGCGAATTCAGTGGTCACCCTGCAATGCAAACCAGTGTGTTACTCAACGATGAACTCTATGGCTTTGATGATAACTTTGTCTATCTGTGGTCGGTGGATAACATATCCTCGGTCAACACGTTCAAGGTGTTTTGGGAAAAGGTTTGGTATCAGGGCTACCAAGAGCCGGATTTTATCTGGCAAACCACGTATGCCAAGGATTATCAAGAGCCGAAATACAGTATCGTGCCGTTGGTGTTGGGCAGTATAAAAGCCGCCTTTTTGGCGCTGATTATTGCTGTGCCATTAGCCTTGTTTGCAGCAATGTACACGGCTTTTTTTGCGCCTGCCAAACTGAGAAATTGGCTGAAACCCAGTATTGAAATGCTTGAAGCCATACCATCGGTGGTGCTGGGTTTTATTGCTGCCATTTGGTTAGCGCCATTGGCGGAACAATTTTTATTGTCCATCGCGGTGTTTTTGGTTTGTGTACCTTTGCTGATTTTTCTGTTTTCACTTATTTACCAGCCGATTCGACGACGCTTGCCTTGGGAAATTTCTGAAGGGTGGGAACTACCAGTAGTGGCGCTGATTTTAGTTGCTCTCGCCGCAGTTGTGATTCATCTGACTTTATCCAGTTCGTCGTCTTTGTTCACCTCATATCAACTGCTACTCGATATCAACAAAAGCACCCTGGTGGTTGCTTTGGCAATGGGGATTGCTATAACGCCTAGTATTTATTCTTTGGCTGAGGATGCGATATATGAGGTTCCCAATTCCTATAAACAAGCCTCTTTTGCCTTGGGAGCGACAAGATTGCAAACCCTTCGCAAAGTGGTACTGACTCTTGCGTATCCAGGCATTTTGTCCGCAGTTATGCTCGGTCTGGGCCGTGCTTTAGGGGAGACCATGATTGTATTGATGGTCACGGGTAACACACCGGTTGCCGATTGGAGTTTGTTATCCGGCCTTCGTGCCTTGACCGCCAATCTAGCCATTGAGTTGCCCGAAGCTGAAGTCAACAGCAGTCACTATCAAATCCTATTTTTGACCGCTTTGTTGTTGTTTGCCTTTTCCTTCGTTATTAATACTTTTGCTGAAATCTTGCGGCAATGGCTAAGGCGCAATTATCAACATGGCTAAACTGTCTTTCAACCTCAACCAAAAGCAATCCATGGTCACCAGTTTCAGTGCGGCACTGGCGGCCTTACTGGTGCTGATTTTGGTCAGTTTACTGCTATTTGTGCTGGCCAAAGGAGGCGATTATTTTTGGCCCAAACCCATCCATGAACTGCACTATTGGGATCCACAAACTGATTCTGAAAAAGTCGTATTCGGGCAGCGCCGAGCAAAAACCGTCACTGCCAATCAAGTGCTTCTGCACTACTCTATCTCCAGTGCGGCGCAACCGAAAAATGGCACATTGACCATATCATCAGGCTGGCTGTTGGCTGAAACATTACCTGAAAATGTGGCAATAATACGTCTTAGCAATGGTAATACTGTGCTGGCTGAGCCCCAATCCCTGTCTTCTGAAATAGAAAAACAATTGCCATGGTCTGACGTTAAGCAATTGCAAACACATGTTGAGAGACTATCGGACAAAATTGAGCACATTCGACGTAACGAATTAGCGGTTATCCACAATCGTCTTGCGTCGATGGATCAACGGGGAGTGGACACAGATGCGCCAGCCCGCTTACGACTGTCAAAACGTTTCTATCAACTTCAAGACAGCATCGCTATATTGAACGAACAATTGCAGCAGTATCAGATGCAGGTAGCGTTTGCCGACGGTCAAACTTTGTCTTTGGCGCTCAGTGACATAGATTCTGTCGCTATGGTCAATCAAGCGTCATTTGTACAGCGTCTGGGTATGGCAATGCGTAACATTGCTACCTTTGTTAGCGAATCTCCAAAACTTGAAAATACGACTGGGGGGGTGTTTCCTGCTCTTTTTGGCACAGTATTGATGGTCCTGTTAATGACGGTGTTTGTGACTCCTTTTGGTGTGGGGGCTGCGCTTTATCTCCATGAGTATGCGCCTAAAAATCGCATGACGTCGCTGATTCGGGTTGCCGTCAATAACCTTGCTGGCGTGCCCTCTATCGTCTACGGTGTGTTTGGTTTAGGCCTTTTTGTTTATGCCTTGGGTGGTAGTATCGATGAGTTGTTCTTTGCTCACAATTTGCCTGCCCCCACTTTTGGCTCTCCCGGCTTGATTTGGGCATCATTAACCATGGCTATTTTAACTCTGCCAGTGGTGATTGTTGCAACAGAAGAGGGGCTAAGGCGTGTGCCCACATCGTTAAAACAAGGCAGTTATGCCTTGGGGGCTACACAAGCAGAAACTATGTTTAAAACCGTATTGCCCATGGCCAGTCCCGGCATCATGACGGGGATCATTCTCGCTATTGCTCGAGGTGCGGGCGAGGTTGCTCCCTTGTTGTTGGTGGGGGCTGTTAAATTTGCTCCGGCCTTACCGGTGGATGGGGAGTTTCCCTATTTCCATTTACAGCGTCAATTCATGCACCTTGGCGTATTGATCTATGATGGCGCCTTTCACAGTCAGAGTATCGGCAGCGGTTCTTCGTTTATGTTCGCCTGTTGTTTGTTATTATTGGTCATTGTCGTGGTGTTAAATTTAATTGCAGGGACTATTCGAAACCAACTCAGAAAGCAGTATTCCAGTGAAAACTTTTAGGTAAACCAGACCGTATGTTGAAGTTATTTGAACACAATAAGACACCGCTGGAAGCTCTCAGTGGCGAGCATATTGCGATCGAGGTCGAGGACTTGAGCCTGCATTTCGGCACAAAACAAGTTCTCGATGGCATCAATATGTCCATCCCCAAAAACAAAGTCACAGCGCTCATTGGCCAAAGCGGTTGTGGGAAAAGCACATTGATCGGCTGCTTTAATCGTATGAATGATCTGGTGCCGGACTGTAAAGTCAATGGCAAAGTGTATCTTGCAGGTCGAGACATTTATCATCGAAAACAAAATGTTCCTCAGTTGCGTACTCAGGTTGGCATGGTATTCCAAAAACCCAATCCTTTTCCCATGTCCATTTATGACAACGTGAGCTATGGGTTGAGATTACAAGGTGTCATTGAGCGGCGTTTATTGGATGACGTAGTAGAAACCGCACTCAAGGAAGCGGCGCTTTGGAACGAAGTAAAGAACCGATTGTTCGACTCGGCAATGACCTTGTCTGGCGGTCAACAACAACGCATGGTCATTGCTAGGGCCTTGGCACTCAAGCCAGAGATTTTGCTTTTGGATGAACCCACCTCGGCACTTGACCCACTGGCGACCTTATATATTGAAGAGTTGATCAACCAGCTTAAAGAACAGCATACAATCATCATTGTTACTCATAATATGCAACAAGCCGCGCGTGTATCAGATTACACTGCGTTTCTGCATCAAGGACGCATTGTCGAGTACACCGACAGCGATACTCTGTTTACCATGCCCAAACAGAAACAAACGGAAGCCTATATTACAGGTCGATACGGTTAAACCCATGCCTCAATTAGAAATCAATACTCATATTTCGGTTAAATTTAACCACGAGTTGGAGAACTTGAAGAATTCCGTGCTAGCCATGGGAGGACTGGTGGAACAGCAGTTGAGTGATACCTTGACCGCCCTGGCCAACAACAATGCCGGATTGGCAGAAAAGGTGGTTCTCAACGATTTACAGGTCAATTCGATGGAGATCCAGATTGACGAAGAGTGCATGCGCATTATTGCTCGACGTCACCCTACTGCCAGTGATTTGCGTCTAGTGATGTCGGTGGCAAAGACAACTACCGACATTGAACGTATTGGCGATGAAGTAGAACGGATCGCAAAGTTGATTGCCAAAGGCAATGTGCCTGATTCGGAAAATCTCAAAAAAAGCATGTTGGCGATTGGTGAACAAGTGTTAGACATGTTGCGAGGCACGTTGGATTCTTTCGCCCGCTTGGATTTGGACTCAGCGCTGGCAATGTACCAGAATGACGATGAGGTGGATGCCCAGTACAAAGAGTTATTAGGTTTGACCATTATTGAGATGCAGCAACATACAGATGAACTAGAGACCTGGTTAGAGGTTTTATGGGCTTTGCGTTCCTTTGAGCGAATCGGCGATCGTTGTAAAAATGTGTGTGAGTACGTGATGTATCTCACGAAAGGAACCGATATGCGCCACTCCTCACTCGCGTCCTTGCAAGCTAAACTCAATAAACTGGAGTGAAGCCAATATTTTTATGCTCTTTTCAACACGCCTAGAAGGCCACATGTTTGAATCGATTGATATAAAATGTGATGTGATGAACAAACCCGTTGTGAAAGTCAGCAAAGCGGCCAATTAGTAATCCGCAAATTGCATTGTCTTTAAAATGTCATATGAACCGTGCACAGTTTGCAGTATCATGCGCGGCACTGTGTGACAACACAGACCATTATTTTGAGAGAAGTGCCATGCCAACAAACTCATTCTTGGGCGTTTTTGCCAAGTCGCCACTGAAGCCTTTGGAAGACCATATCAATTTGGTAGACCAATGCAGTCAGATGTTAATGTCCTTTTTTCAGCATGTTTTCGCTGGCCAGTGGGAGCAAGCAGAAGAGATACAAAAGCAAATTTCATTGTTGGAAAAGCAAGCTGATGACATTAAACGCGGCTTGCGTATGAATCTACCCAACGGCTTGTTCATGCCGATTCAGAGGCAAGATATTTTGTCATTGCTTACCCAACAAGACAAAATTGCCAACAAAGCCAAAGACATTTCCGGACGAATCATAGGTCGTCAGTTGATGATTCCTGTCGCTATTCAAGCAGCATTTAGTCAATATTTAGCGCGTTGTCTTGACGCGACCAATCAAGCTAGAATCGTTATTAACGAGTTAGATGAATTGCTCGAAACAGGCTTCAAAGGACGGGAAGTCGATTTAGTCGAAAGCATGATCAAGGAATTGGATGCCATCGAAGACGACACAGACAGTTTACAAGTTTCCTTGCGCCGAGCGCTATTGGCGATTGAAGGCGAATTAAATCCGGTTGATGTCATGTTCCTCTACAGCATTATTGAATGGGTAGGCGATCTTGCAGATATTGCAGAACGCGTGGGTGCAAGACTCGAATTAATGTTAGCAAGTTAAAGAGAAGCTGCTCCATGGATATAATTAATACGTATGGATTTATCCTGATTGTAACTGCGGCCGCTGTAGGCTTTTTAATGGCTTGGGGTGTCGGTGCCAATGACGTGGCAAATGCAATGGGAACGTCCGTAGGCTCAAAAGCCTTAACCATCAAACAAGCGATTTTTATCGCCATGATTTTCGAGTTTGCAGGGGCCTATTTGGCGGGCGGTGAAGTTACCTCAACTATTCGCAAAGGCATAATAGACAGTGCCTTTTTTGTCGACTCTCCCGACCTTTTAGTGTTCGGCATGATTTCCTCCTTATTATCTGCTGGTATATGGCTGGCAGTCGCCTCTTATCTAGGTTGGCCAGTATCGACTACTCATTCAATTATCGGAGCCATTGTTGGATTCGCAGCGGTGGGTGTCAGTGCCGATTCGGTAGAATGGGGAGCAGTTGGCGGTATCGTTGGGAGTTGGGTGATTACACCTGCCATCTCAGGATTCATCGCATATTTAATTTTCATGAGCGCGCAAAGACTGATTTTTGACACTGAAAATCCGTTCAAAAATGCCAAACGCTATGTGCCGTTTTACATGGCACTGGCGGGATTTGTGATGTCTTTGGTGACTATCAAAAAGGGGCTCAAACACGTCGGACTCAATATTGGTAATGTCGAAGGGTATTTGTTTGCAATAGGCATCGCTATCTTGGTTGGTTTCATTGGCCGTATCGCCATCAACCGCATCAAATTCGACGAATCTGCCAACCGGAATATGCATTTTGCCAGTGTTGAGAAAGTTTTTGCACTACTGATGGTGGTCACAGCTTGTTGTATGGCTTTTGCTCATGGTTCTAATGACGTTGCCAACGCCATCGGTCCATTGGCTGCCGTTGTCTCGGTGGTCAATAACAACGGAGAGATATCCTCTACCGCAGCGCTGGATTGGTGGGTATTACCCTTAGGTGCCTTTGGTATTGTTGCGGGTCTTGCATTGTTTGGCCATCGAGTGATCCGGACCATTGGTAACGGCATTACCCACTTGACCCCCAGCCGTGGTTTTGCTGCTGAGTTGGCCGCTGCCACGACCGTGGTAATCGCATCGGGTACAGGACTGCCTATTTCCACTACCCAAACTCTAGTGGGGGCGGTACTCGGTGTGGGTATGGCGCGTGGTATTGCCGCCCTTAACTTGGGCGTGATCCGAAACATCGTCATCTCCTGGGTGGTTACTTTACCTGCCGGTGCAGGCTTATCCATTGTGTTTTTCTTTATGCTCAAAGGTATTTTTGTGGTGTAAAGCGACTGCACTGAAGATACGAACACGGCACCTTAGGGTGCCGTTTTTTGTTTGTTGGTGGAAAGTGATGGTTTCTCAAAAAAAACAATGGGACACAATCCGCGAATCAGCAGAAAGTTGTGTAAATTCATTTATTCATTTAAATTGATAAGGATTTAATTTCTAATCGGTTTGAATAATTATGAAATGGCCTAATCTAAAACATTTACATTATCTCGTCATACTTCACCAAGAGCAGCATTTTAATCGTGCGGCACAGCGTTGCCATGTCAGTCAATCGACTTTGAGTACTGCAATCCAAAACCTCGAGGACCAGTTTGGCTGTCAGTTGTTGGAACGTGAACACAAGACCTTTGTGTTTACTCCGTTCGGCATAGAGTTGGTTGAACGAAGTAAATCCTTGCTCAATGAAGCCAACGACTTAGTCGACTTCGCTCAAACAGCAGGTAATTGGAAAGCGGGTAAACTTAAATTGGGTGTTATTCCAACTATTGCCCCCTTTTTGTTTAAGGATTTGATTACCACTATCCATAGAAATTTGCCTGAGATTCAGTTGCAACTGCAGGAAGATACGACTGAAAACCTATTGAAGCAGTTAAACGAAGGAATACTGGATTTGTTGATCTTAGCCTTGCCGATGGAAACACCAGGCTGCAAACAAATGGTCATCGGTCATGATCCTTTTCACTTGATCGCTCACAGCGACTTGGTGCAAACCTTACCTCAGCCGATGGATGTGTCTGCTTTGCCCAAAGAGAGTATCTTCTTACTTCAAAAAGAGCATTGCATGACAGGCCATGCGGTGAGCGCCTGCGGTTTGCAACATCAAGAACAAGTGAATTCATTGGCCGCATCGAGTTTGTACACCTTAGTGCAATTGGCCAATAGCAAGCTTGGATTCACATTCATGCCTGAGTTGGCAATCAAACACCATATTCTGAGTGCTTCACCTTTGGTCTCCATGCCTGCTGAAGATGGCGCGTTTCGTGAAATCGGTTTGGTGTGGCGCTCAGGGACCACGCGAGTTCGATTATTCCGATTATTGGCCGAAATGATTGCGCCATTGATGCCCAGAAATGTGTTAACGGCACAGCGATAATATGTACCGGGATCGCGACATGGACTGCTAGTCAAAGCCATCTGAGAGAAATCAGCGATGACGGCAAAAAATAAATTAAAAAAAATACAACTTTTTCCCACCCCCCCTCGACATTATCAACAGGGAAGTTCAGATGGAAAGTCAATAAGTGTTTGAGAAGAGCGATGAGCAGCTGATAAGCCGCGCGATCGAGGGCAACAAGCGAGCTTGGTTAAGCTTGATTAAGCGCTATGAATCGCAGATCTATCAGTATGGGATCCGCATGACAGGGCGGCATGAAGATGCATTGGATCTAATGCAAGAAATCTTCATTTCGGTTTTTCGCAACTTACAAAACTACCGGGGCGAAGGCAGCTTCCGCGGCTGGTTGTTTAAGATTGCGCACTATCGTTGTATTGAGTTTTACCGTCGCAAGAAGCCAAATCAGGGGCTTGATGATGTGCCTGAGGTGGAGTGCGGTGCAGATGGTCCCGAGCAAAGTTTACACCTCGGGCAGAGTAATCAGCAGTTGGTGAATGCGATGCAAGCCCTGCCATTGTCGCAAAAAGCGGTAGTGGAATTGAAATTTTTTGGTCAATTTACCTTTGAAGAAATCGCAGAACAATTGGGAATATCGGTGAATACCGCAAAGTCCAGATTGTATGGAGCATTAGGTAAGTTGCGCAGTATTTTGGAGGTTGAGTATGCCTGAACTAGACAAAAGTGAATTGCTGGCCGCGTTTATGGAAGGCCAATTAACAGGGGAGCAACGAGCCCAGTTTGAGCAATTGTGCATCTCCGACAGTGAATTTGCTCAACAAGTTGAGTGGGCTAATCGTCTGTCTATGCAGGCGCAAGAATATCACCCTGTAGCGGTCCCAGAGTGGGATCGTGCAGGGACCTTTGTGAAAAAGGAAAAACCCGCGCGTTGGTGGCAATGGCAAGGTCTTCCTGTGGCCTCCATGGCATTCTCCCTGTGTGCCATGGTGATGGTGGTGAGTGGATTTCAAGTGAAAGTAGACGATGGGGCACTGACCATCAGTTTTAATCAATTCACCGACAACCAACAAGTGGAGCAATTGGTGCAACAACGATTGGATGAGTTTAAAACAAATCAGCAGCAGGCGTTGGCAACCTATGCCCAATCTCTACAACAGCAGCAATTAGATGCCAGCACACAGCTGACTAATTATCTGTTGGCGTCGAGTCGGAAAGAACGTCGCGAAGATTTTGGTGAGTTTATCAAGTTCATCAACGAACAACGCAACGAGGATCAATTGTTTTATGCCCGTCAGTTGAATCAGTTGCAACAAGACATGTATTCCAAAGTCGCCCCCGGTCAATGGGATGGGGTCGATGATTTGAACCGCTTAAACCAAGAGTGAGGTAGATGATGAAAAGGTTATTGAGCAAAACGGCGTTTGCCCTGGTGTTAGCCGGTGGTATTTCCACCAGTGCCGTGGCGCAAACTAAATTGAATGAATTGAGTGATGAGCTGGAAATCATGTCCAATATCCTCAAAACTGCTTTGAAACAGGATTTGGGTAACACCAGTCTGAGATTCAGGGAAATTGAATCCACTTACCTGAAAAATCAAGGTGTGGTGTTTAGAGTGTCAACATCGGGTTTGAGTGGTGGTTTTAACTTTATCTTTTCAACAGACAGTAACGTTGAGTTTTTAAGTGCGCCACCCGCACCTGCGGTTCCGGATGTGCACCAAATAGACAAGTGGGTGGTAGAACTCGAAGGTGAAGACTTCGAGAGTATTGCTGAGGATGCGATGGAGCAAGCCCGTGAAGCCATGGAAGAAGCTCGAGAGAAAATGCGTGAATTACGTCATCAAGAGCGGGAATACGCTTGGGAAAGTCGTGAATATGAGCGCAGAAAGCGGGACATTGAATTCGAAATGCGCACTGCAGACGAAAAGCGCAAAAAAGAGCTTATGAAAGAGAGCAAAGATCTCGAAGCGTCTTTGGCGAAACTGCAAAGTAAGCAAAAGGAAGTTGAAAAATACGCATTAGAACTGGAACAAGAGCGTAAGAAGCAAGCGGAATTGCGTGCCGCAGAGAAACAGCAGCAATACAAAGCGTTTTTAAGCCGCTTCGAAAGCAATATTTCGACGACTTTGTGTAAGTACGGATCGGGTTTAAAGGCGTTGCCGAAAAACGAAAATGTGTCCTTCGTGTTACCCCGCTTTGACACTCAGGAGCGCGGACAGAAGCAGGACAGAATTTACGTCTTTGCTGTAAATGACATAAACGATTGTGTGAGAGATAAGATCACCAGTGAGCAGTTGATGTCTAAATCTTCAGCTTACCTTTTCTAAGCTCCCTGGGTTTGGAACAATGGTTGGGCATAAGTCTGTTAAGCTTGTGTCCAACCTCTTTGTTTCAACGCATCATTCTTAAGTTTGACAAAGACGATGTTGGCGGGAAGAAACAGACAGTACAGATAAGGAGAAAATTGCAGATAGCGGTCTGAGATGACCAAAGTAGTGATAAATGTCAGTGCACAGACTGCCAAGTTCATATACCAATGGTAGATTTCAAAGCGAGTTTCAAACAATTCATACTCTTCTAATTTAAGAGCATCCCGTTGTTTGAAAGCATGAAAATAAAGCAGTAAAAAATTCAAACTCAGTAGAGTGAATCCAGCAGCATAAAACGCAAAAACAAAGCGAAGTTGTGGCAAGGTTTCAATTCTCAATTCCAACGGAAAAAAACCAAAGCTGATGTGCATAAACAACCCCTGCATCATCAAACGCAACGGATAAATGTACACAAGCACGATACATATCAAAGCACCACTGTACCAAATGGTCTTTCCATCCTCTAAGCCATACCAACGGGACCAGTGGGCGTGGCTGTACCAAATCCAAAGAATAATCGCAGAACTTGCCAAAAAACTCGGCACGTTCTTCGCGGCCAAAACAAACTCGTCCATGGTTTGAGGTACCGTGCCAATGCTGATCACCAGCATAGTTGTAGCAAATGCGAAGGCTGCCGCCACAAAGGTCTCGACTCGGGACATGTTCTCACCGCGATAGGTGATTTGTGGTTTGTTTTCCGTGGATGGTGTTTCACTCATGATCAGCTTATTTGCTCTGCCAAACTGTAAAGTCATCTTATGCGTGTAAAAGCGGATAAGCAAACAACGAAAGGCACGAGTGATGAACATTAAAAATCCACTGATTCAGCCCCAGTACAACAATGACATTTGCTTGCTAAACCGCTAAGCTAGAACGGTTTCTTTTTTTCGTCGAATCTGACGTGGCGGTATGAATATATGACCAAACAAGTGGTAATTAGTGGCTCTGGCTTGTGGACGCCAGAACACAGCATTAGTAATGCAGAATTGGTAGACAGCTATAATGCCTTTGCAGCACAGTTTAACCAACAAAATGCGCAGGCTATCGAACAGGGTGAGATGGAAGCGAAACCCTTTTCCAGTGCCGAATTTGTCGAGAAAGCATCGGGTATCAAAAGTCGCTATGTTTACATCAAAGATGGCGTGTTGGATATCAATCGCATGCGACCGAAAATTCCTGAGCGGGCCGATGAAGAACTCTCACATCAAGGGGAAATTGCCTTAAAGGCCGCTCAAAAAGCCCTCGACGCTGCAGGCAAGACGGCTGCAGATGTGGATGCGGTAATCGTGTCTTGTGCCTACACACAACGTTCTTATCCGGCCATCGCTATCGAAGTGCAAGGTGCATTGGGTATTAAAGGATTTGGCTTTGATATGTTGGTTGCCTGCTCTGCGGCGACCTTTGGTGTGCATCGAGCTTATGAGATGATCGCCGCTGGCACGGCCGGCTGTGTGTTAGTTATCAATCCAGAGTTGGTGTCGCCGCAAATCAACTACACCGACCGCGACAGCCATTTTATCTTCGGTGATGTGGCAACAGCGATGGTGATCGAAAGCAAAGACACGGCCAAAGGTATACATCAGTTTGAGATATTGAGTACTCAAGCAGTAACAGAATACTCAAACAATATTCGTTCCAACTTTGGCTATATGAGTCGAGCCTTTGATTCTTCGCCCTATGGCGCAGACAAGCTGTTTCATCAAGAGGGGCGTAAAGTATTTAAAGAAGTGTGTCCTATGGCTGCGGCCCATATCACAGCCCATTTGTCTCGTCATGATTTGCAGCCGGAGCAGGTAAAACGCTGGTGGTTGCATCAAGCGAATATCAACATGAATACCCTGATCACCAAACGACTTTTGGGCCGTGATGCGAATCGCGAGGAGGCCCCAATAGTGTTGGACCGTTACGCGAACACCGCCTCTGCAGGGTCAATCATTGCGTTTAATCTACACCATCAAGACCTAGAGGTAGGAGATTACGGATTAATCTGCTCATTCGGAGCCGGTTATTCCATTGGCTCAATGGTTGTGAAGAAGTGTGCTTAGGCCAATCGACTTGTTGAGCCAATACAGGAAGTAACATCGGCATGATTTCAGATATCGGATTTGCCCTCAGTACAGCAGGCTATTGTCTGCTGCTTTTGTTGTTATTCACGGTACGTAAGCAAGGGCTGGCCAAGTATTTGCTGATCATCGCCACAGCAATTACAGCAGGGTGGTCATTGAGTCATATCCAGTTGCTGTTTGGACCAATCGATTCTCATCAATTTTTCCTATTTGATAACATCAAGCAAATGATCTGGATGATCTTCTTGCTGGCGTGCTTAAAACACGACTTTGTGAGTCTCAAACAAGTATTGGCCAAGCCATTTTCGTTGGCCATGCTCTGTGTCCCAGCTGCTGCCATAGTGGTTCCTCTATTGACGCCCATTAGTCTATCGTCCCGATTTATGGGATTGACCATAGTCGCTTTGCAAATCATGGTGATCCTGGAGTTGATTTATCGACAAGCGGGCGAAGATAAATGGGCCTTCAAACCGCTGATCTTATTCTTGGGTGCCACCAACCTTTTCGAATTCGTTACGTTTGCTAATGCCACTATGGTCGGCGAGTTGGAGCCCGCATACATTGCTGCTCGCGGCTATATTTATTTCGCCCTATTACCATTCCTAGTATTGGCTATCCGACGCATAAAACACTGGGGGGTGGATATTTTCATCTCTCGAGAAGTGGTGATGCACAGCTCCTTAATGATGGTGGCGGGAGCCTACTTAGTCATTATGGCATTGGCTGGGTACTTTGTGCGGTACATTGGCGGAGAATGGGGTGCGACAGTACAAGTCGTGTTGATAGCACTCTCTTTGGCGCTGCTGATGACGCTGTTTTTATCGAACAGTTTTCGGGTCAGAATTAAGGTTTTCATCACCAAGCATTTCTTTGCCAATCAATTCGACTATCGCATTGAGTGGCTTAGGTTAACCGAAGCATTGGATGCCAATGAGACGGATTTGAACGGCGTGTATCACTCGGCGCTCTCTGGTTTGATGCAGGCTATTGATTACGATTCAGGTGCGCTGTTGCGAATTCAGGGTCAACAGCTGCAAATGAAGGCGGCAATTGAAAGAACTTCATTGAGTGACAACGAATTACAAATACTTGAGGCGATTCGTAACTTCTGTGAGCACAAAAATTGGATTGTAGATATCGAGGAGTTACGTTACAAGCCTTTTGTTTATGAGGGATTGAAACTCAATCACGCGCTACTGAACGATTGTGACTTTCAGTTGGTATTGCCAATATACAACAGCAAAACCTTGTGGGGTTTGGCCATCATTGGCAATCGCAACAGTACCCGGAAACTGAATTGGGAACTGCGAGATTATTTATCCGCGGTTACCGCACAAGTGTCTAGCTATGTACTGCACAATGAAGCGGGACGGGAAGTGGCCGAAAATGCCCAGTTTGCTGCATTTAGCCGAATGTCAGCTTTTGTATTACACGATTTGAAGAACGTTTTGGCGCAAATAGACCTTATTCTGTGTAATGCCGAGCAGCATAAACATAATCCTGAATTTATAGATGACACGTTCGAGACCTTGCAACATACCAAATCACGTATGGAAAAAATGCTGCGTCAATTGACGGAGAAGAACGAAGTTCAACAAAATCAACAGAAATTATGCGAGGTATCGCGCACCATTTCCGACGTGATAATGAAAAAATGTGCAGGAAATTTACCCACACCAGAGCTAATTGTTATCGATGAAAAACAACTGGTGATCGATGATGAAAAATTCGGTAATGTTATGTATCACCTGATCAGTAATGCTCAACAAGCCACTGATGATGACGGCGAGGTCACGGTTCGTATTGATGTGGTCAACGCAGGGAAGAATCTGCAAATTGAAATCATTGATACCGGTGAAGGCATGAGTCAGGAATTTATCGACACTCGCTTGTTTATGCCATTTGATACAACCAAAGGCAATGCAGGCATGGGCATCGGTGCTTACGATGCGAAAAACTTTGTTGAGAAAATTGGTGGGTCGCTGAGTGTCAAAAGCCAGATAGGCAAAGGTTCCACCTTTACATTGAATATACCAATAGAATAACAACGGGAAGAGGTAGCTGTGGATAAGATTTTAGTAGTCGATGACGATTTGGGTATTCAAAAACAGCTGAAATGGAGCTTCAACGATTACGAAGTCGTATTTGCTGATGACAGACAATCTGCCATAGCCCAACTGCGTCGTTTCGAACCGACCGTAGTAACTTTGGACTTGGGGCTACCCCCAGATCCAGCCAATGCCTCAGAAGGGCTCAAAGCACTGGAAGAAATTCTCGCTTTGTCGCCGCAAACCAAAGTGATCGTGGTAACTGGGAATAATGATAAGGAAAATGCGCTCAAAGCCATTGCCCTGGGCGCGTACGACTTCTATCAAAAGCCCATCGATTCTGACACCATTCAGATTCTGGTCAATCGTGCTGCCAATTTATACAAACTGGAACAAGAAAATCGCCAGTTGGCAAAGCACTCCACAGCAATGGGTAGGATCATTGGTAACAGTGAGAGTATCCTGCAAGTCAGTCGTAAGGCGGAAAAAATTGCTCAAACTGACATCAGTACATTACTGCTCGGCGAAAGTGGAACGGGTAAGGAAGTATTTGCCCGAAGTATCCATGAACATAGCCTTCGAAGAGACAAACCCTTCGTTGCCATCAACTGTGCTTCGATTCCAGAAAACCTGCTAGAAAGTGAACTCTTTGGGTATGAGAAGGGGGCTTTTACAGGTGCGAACAAAACCACCTTGGGTAAAATCGAAACCGCGCAAGGTGGCACTGTATTCTTAGATGAGATTGGTGATATGCCACTCGGGCTGCAAGCCAAAATGTTGCGCTTTTTGCAGGAGCGAGTGATTGAAAGGGTGGGTGGTCGCAGTGAAATACCCGTGGATATCCGTGTGATTTGTGCGACCCACAGAGATTTACAAGGAATGGTTGCTGAGCAGACATTTCGTGAAGACTTATTTTACCGAGTCGGTGAGATTTGCATCAATATTCCGCCCTTGCGTGACCGTGACAACGATGTCGTGTTGTTAGCCAGAACTTTCCTAAACCAATATAACGAAGAGTTTAATACCAAGGTCAAAGGCTTCAGTGATTCAGCAATCAAAGCCATGCTGCAGCATCCTTGGAAAGGCAACATTCGGGAACTGCAAAACAAACTTAAGTCTGCTGTGATTCTTGCTGAGGGTAATGTTATTCAAGCGGATGACTTAGGATTGGTCGCCAAAGACAGTGACGATGATTTGGGAGAGAGCCTCAACTTGCGGGAAGTTCGGGAGTTGGCAGAAAGTCGAGCGATCCGTCGCGCCTATCATCAATCTGAAAAGAATATGTCTCGCACCGCAGAGTTGCTGGGTGTGACTCGTCCGACCTTGTACTCGCTAATCGACAAGTATCACATGGACGACATTAAAACGGGTGCGTAGCCGCCCGTGTTGGCGATGCAATAACATTTGGAAACTGCAAGCCATGCTGATGTGCGATGCTTTCGAGCCTGCGTACTAATAAGCCTTCGTCTTTGTCGATAAACATAGGCATGGTCAGCGGACCCTCTTTGGGGAAGTTTCCGGCTCTAACAAACATGCTGTTTTCCACTAAAGCCACAGCTAGGCATCCGGCTTCTTGTAATTGAAGGTAGCCTTGATACATGGTTGGGATTGCGTCTTGAGTGATGCCTGCACTGGGCTCGGGTCTTTGCAGTAATACCCATTGGCGGTGAGGGCTGGCGACTCTCAATATTTCCTCTGTAATTGCGATAACCCCTGCTTGATTGAACCCCTCAGAATAATCGCAATACAGCAAATCCCCATCAGAGTAGACTTGAAATTGTCCGTGAATTGGCACTTCCATCAAGTTCTTCCATTTTTCAATACTCAGAATCTAAAGTATAGACTGCCGAAAAAATTAGCCGAATAAAAGTCTTTTTTACAAACACTTGGTTAGACGATCGTGGGAATTTCACAGTTCGTGTTGAATGATGAGGGTGTGTAAACAAAAAGTTAAGTAATGTCGGGTAAGTTTACAGCTGTCGTCATCGTGTAAAAATAAAAAACAATAAAAAGCAATAAAAACAAAGGCATAAAGGCTGGCATTGAATATGCATGGTCAACTTCATTATTTATTGGAGTAGTATTATGAAACGTTATATATCACTTTTGGTTATCGGTCTTTTCGCCACTTTTGGTGCTAAATCAGCCATCATTGAACTGCACTATGATTTGGACGCGGACAACGTGCCCACATATTGGACCAATACACCGGTCGGCTCTCCAGTAAGTTATGCATTGGGTGATACGCTGATGGTTGAGTTTGGTTTCGGTGAAAACTATGTCACCGTTTCAGACGACAACGGCGTTAACTGGATCACTCCTTGGTTACTAGCAGCCAATACGGGAACTCATACCATTGCGAATGCTACTTTGGGATATCGTGATCTTAACGGTGATATCATTGATCTCGCTTTCACATTATTGGACGACACATCCTCAGCATGGCATTTAGGTGGTTATCGATGGGATAACTTCCTTGGAGCGGGTGATTCAATTACACTGCAATCTTTCGTCGCGACCTTTGACGTAGTCGCAGCGGGCAGTGTGCAGCAAATCACCGGTCATTATTTTGGTCTAAATGGTGTCAACATTGTTAACGAAGGCACGATTCCAGATTCAATGCCTGTGCCAGAACCTGCTACTCTTTTGGTGCTGTTGATGGGCTTATTGGGAATGCGTCGATTCCACAAATAGTCAGTATCTATTATTTTCTAACGAAAAGCCCTTTACTGGGCTTTTCTTCGTTATAGACAAACTTTTTCGAGTCGAACGATGGTGTCAATCTGCACTTAAAATGCCTTTGCTTGTAAAAGTATATTTCTTGGCGTTAATTCTCTATCGCAAAATTCATCAATGGTGACCAAATAGCTGGACTCTTCAAGTCGCAATGCCAAGTCCAGCACCAGCCAAGTCTCGATAGCTCTGCGATAGGCTTGTCGCACTATTTGCAACCTTTGGACCTGCTTGAATCTGACGAAACCTAACTGTTCGAATGGTTCAAAGACAACATTGTCGGGAATACTGATCTGTTTAATACGAGCAACATGATGGCAAAATTCTTCAAACCCGTTGTGAGTGATTGATTTGGGCATGGAAGGTATAGGCAGGTAGTCATCGACCTGCCTTATTGTTCGCTGCAAACAGTCAAATCCGAGCCGGTAAGCATTAAGTTTCATAATTTGCTGCGTCTCCCGCGGCGATGAGGTTACGGTTTCTTGCACGGCCAATTTTAAATCGTCTCGGGTTAATTGTAGGCAGGACGCCTTGGCCAGTTGTGACAGTGGTATAAAGTCATTATTTATCCACAAAGAATAACAACAAGGTGATAGCGCAAGAGCTTGTACTTTGTGTTCGATGACTTGCTCAATCAATGTGCGATGCAAATCGCCACAAGCGTGCAGAGCGAGTGCATGATGTGAATGATTTAATTGTGATGGTTGATTCAGCACATCCTTTTTTACCAAGGCTAGCTTCGACCAGCCGCTATCCTTCAATTGTTTTTTACTCAGATGTTGTCCCTGCTGAATTAGTAATTCATTGTGTTCAAAGCCAGTACACGCGATTTGATAACGCTGCACCATCAACCGTCCTAAGTGTGCTTTACCACAGCACCAATCAATCAAATGGTCTGTTGTTGGTGTTACCGCGTTGGTAAATTTAACCAGTTGCTGCAGTTTACGGCCGGGTATTCCATTGGTTAAAAAGCTTGGGTACTTATAATCTTGAGACACTAAGGTGTTCAACTGCGTTAGTCGATTGAGTTCGGTTAGATTGGGTAAAAAAGAGCGCAGGAAATTGAACGCTATTTCTGGCGAGGAATCGAGTTCAACAACCTGCTCGTCAGTTAAGTTTAAACATGCGTTAAATAAGTCAGGATGTGTGAGTTGCCACTCAAGCTTTGTTTGGGTAAAGGGAGACGGTCGCCAAAAACTTTGTGCTTGAACAAGATGGTTGGAGAGTTCTAAAAAACGCCGATGATGAGTTTGCATTCAATTGATAACGATCGGATTTAAAAAAATAAAATTGAATAAATGCCGACATTTTAATACAGAAACCTTAATGCCCTAGCAATTTTATTTTGCAATTGACCGATATGTGCATCGTCAGTGCAAGAAGTCAATTGGATTAAGAATCTCGAGCATTAGAGTAAAACGATGAACAGATCAGAATAGCGAATCTAAACAAGGGGATTTGAGAAAGGACGCTTTCCATAACTATCTCTTAATATTTAATGTGTACCGATCCGAGTAGCGCCGGTTGGCCTTTGCTAATTGATAGGTTACGCCTATGCTTATTCAAACTTGGCAGAACAAAGAGACAATATGATGGAAAATCCAATTGCGTGGTTTGAAATTTACGTTGATGATATGGAACGTGCAAAAGCCTTTTATGAAAAGGTGTTTCAAGTCCAATTAGATAACCTTACGCCGCCCGGGAATGAAGGGCTAACCATGCGCTCTTTTCCCTCCAATATGCAAGCTTATGGATGTTCAGGAGCACTGGTACATATGCCTGGTTTTCCCGCAGGTGGAAACAGCACGCTGGTCTATTTTTCCTGTGATGACTGTGCCGTAGAAGAAGCGCGAGTAAACCCTGCTGGTGGCAAAGTCGAGCGAAGCAAAATGTCTATAGGTGACTATGGCTTTATTTCCCTCGCCTTTGATACCGAAGGCAATATGTTCGGGTTGCATTCCTTAAAGTAATTCAGCGTGGCGGCGAGTGGGTGTGGGGCTCAGTCTTCCCACACCAATTCGGTGAAATGTTTGCGACACATGGATTCATAGCTGTCGTTGCCACCCACCTGAACCTGGGCACCTTGTTTGACGGGTATCCCTTTATCGTCTCTGCGCACAACGAAATTGGCTTTACGACCACAGTGACAAACGGTTTTTAACTCAAACATCTTATCTGCCCACGCCAGCAAGTAATGGCTGCCTTCAAAGGTTTCACCCAAAAAATCAGTGCGTAAACCGTAAGCCAACACTGGAATATCTAGCTCGTCAACGACTTTGGTCAGTTGCTTGACTTGGCCTTTCGATAAAAATTGCGCTTCGTCGATAAACACACAATCGATCTTGCCTTCTTGGGCTAACTCTTCGATGCGTTGATACATGTCGACGTTTTCATCAAACAAATTGGCACTGGCTTGCAAGCCTATCCGTGACGCCACTTTTCCCTGACCAAAGCGATCGTCTAGCGCGGCGGTAAATATTTCGGCGCGCATCCCTCGTTCTTGATAATTGTATGCAGATTGCAGCAATGATGTGGATTTACCTGCGTTCATCGCAGAATAGTAAAAATACAACTGAGCCATGTGTTTCTCGTCGGTGTGATGGGCACTCGCTATGCCGACTGGTTTCTAAAGGGCACAAGTATACCCAACAATATTCAATGATGGGCAAAAAACCGGTATGAGCCGGTAAAAATCCTCAGACTATGACGAGCGCAATTGCAAAGGTTGGTCTTCTAGGTTGCGTACCCACTTGGAAAGATCGTCTTTGGTCATCGGCTTAGCAAACAAAAAGCCTTGCAGATAGTCTACGCCTAACGCATTTAATGCATATGCATCCTGCTCAGTTTCAATGCCCTCGGCGACGGTCTTGCTGCCAAATTCGCGGGCAATAAACATGGTGGCACGAATGATCGCCTCGCCCCCTTGAGACAGGTTCTGTACGAAAGAACGATCAATTTTGACGGTATCAAAACTCAAGGTTTGCAACTGACTCAAAGAGGAGTAGCCGGTACCAAAGTCATCAATAGAGACTTGCACATTGCGAGACTTGATCGCGTCTAACTGGGCTCTGACTTTCTTCTTATTGTCGGCGAACATCGACTCGGTAATTTCTATGTGCAGCCGCTCTGGCGCAAGGCCACTGGTGGACAAGGCTTTATCTAAAATATGGATAAAGTCATCGTCCATCAATTGGATGACCGAGACATTGACTGAAACCGAAGCGTCAGCACTGTGTTGCCACTGACTGGCATCAATGCAGGCACGATTTAACACCCATGCGCCTATCTCATGAATGAATCCTGACTGTTCGGCCAAGGGAATAAAGATGTCTGGGCGGACGAGAGTGTCATCGAAGTTCCAACGTAAAAGAGCCTCAAAAGACCATGGACGGCCTGTTTTCAGGCACATGATAGGCTGATAACAAAGGTACAATTGCTTCTTTGTGATGGCTTCTTGCAGTCCATCACGGAGCCGCTCGGTGTGTTTTAGGTTTTGAAACAGGTCATGGGTGAACATGCGGGGTTCACTCAAATGTAATTTTTTCTGCTCAAACATGGCAAAGTCAGCCAACTGAATCAATTCCAATTCGTTGGACGTGTGCTCGGGCAGCATGGCAATCCCGACCGAACAGCTCAAATGCAATAGGTTTGACATAACATCTAAAGGCTGCGCTATTCGTGCTTGCACTGCTGTTGCCACCGACATCGCAGTTTCTTGGGTCGCGTAGGGGAGAAGCATCAGAAATTCATCACCGCCCCAACGTCCGGCTTGATAATCATTGGCAAATGCGCTGAGACGCTTGGAAATTTCAATCAAAACTGAATCACCCACCTTGTGTCCGAGGGTGTCATTGATTTTTTTGAATCCATTTAAGTCGATGAACAACAGCGCCACACAATGTCCCCGTTCGGTACTTTTTTGCGCGGTCTCTCGCAATTGCGCGATAAATGCAGAGCGGTTATATAACCCGGTTAACGGATCCAAATTCGATAGTTGTCGAATTTTTTCGGTGCGACGCTCAACTTCTTTTTCCAACGAACTGTTGGCCTCATTGAGTTTGCTGTAGGCTTCGCTGAGCTTTTCGTGGACTTCATCTACTTGGGCAATTTCGTTTTGCATCTGACGCACCAGCCCCATATTCTCATTGCGCAGTGAGATGGTTTCGGAGGTCATTCGAGCTGAACGGTAGCTGGAAATCCCAATTACAACCCCAAAGGTTAGGCCCAGAATACCGGCGTACATTCTAAACTCATCGCCGCTTAACATGGCCATCGATGACATGGGGAATAGAATGATGACGATGAAAATGACCGAAGCAGTGCGATGGCCAGACAAAACGGTACTTGCCCCGCCTGCCAATGCACACAATATTGACATGGTGGCTGCCGATTCAACATGGTCCATACTCTTAAAGAAGCCAACTGCGTATACACTCCACATTAACGCGGTCGCAATGGAACCTAAAACAAAACGATGAATGGCTGCTCGACCATCAAATTCGGTATTTCGTAGTTTTACATACCAGTACAGACCGTCTAACATTCTTGCGGCCAAAATAGATATCATGATAACCAGCCATGCTAGTTTCAAATTCTCGTTGTTTTCACCGGAGAAACCATAAACCAGCAAAATTGCTGCAAGAATACTGCCCAGCATGCTGCCCAACACATTGGAGTACATTGCACCAGCTGTGTCGCGCTCATTGATCGCAGAGATGTTTTGTGACGATTTGATATTCAAGCCCTTCTTACAAACACCCGATGAGGGAAACTTTCCAAGCTCTATTATAATGTAAAACAGAGACTTAGCTTAGTTACCAAAGAAAATAAGATTTTCGTACTTCTTTGGTATTGAACTTACAACCCTGCTCTCGGTTTGGATAGCCACAGTTGAACACCTTGAGTCTAATGACTTTTATTGTAATCGCCAATCAAAAATGCGGTCATCTTATAGGCTAAGTATTCAAATTTACTCGCAAGGTGACCTGGGCAAACAAATGGTTTTATAGTGTTCGTTTATGTTTTGTCATTCAAAATAGTCATACAGAGGTCACTTGCAGTCGTCATACTTCCCGTTAAACTGAATCACTTGAATGATTAATATGATTAATAGGTGCAACATGAGAACAGTAATTTTTTCAGTTTTATGGCTCTTCCTCAGTGGCTGCCAAGCGACCTCTGTATCTCCCAGTGTCGGGGCTGAATCCGCTATCATCGACGGGTTTTCAAGCCAACGACTCGAACGTATCGATACCGCAATGCAGCGCTATATTGATGAAGGTAAGCTGTCTGGAATACTGACCTTGATTGCGAAAGACGGCAAAGTGGTTCATCAGTCCGTACAAGGTATGCAGGATAGAGAGGCCGGAATTCCCCTGCGTGAAGATTCCATTTTCCGTATTTACTCTATGACCAAACCCGTGACAGTGGTTGCAGCACTGACATTGTGGGAGCAGGGTAAATTCCATATGCAAGACCCCATTGCCATGTATCTGCCGGAACTAGCGGATTTGAATGTATATGTGAGTGGCGAAGGAGATAACATTAAGACTGAAAAGGCCAAGTCTCCTATCCGAATCATTGATTTATTTATGCACACGGCCGGTTTCAGTTACGGCTTTACCGGCAGCGAAGTCGACAAGCTTTACAGAGCATCTCCGGCAATGCAGGGCAAAGTTGCGCGCCAAGACATTTTGAAAGAAATCGCCAAATTACCACTTAATCACCAACCTGGTACTCAGTGGAACTATGGGATCAGCATCGACATTATTGGTTTCTTAGTTGAAAAACTAACCGGGCAAAGTTTGGGTGCCTATATGCAAGAAACCATTTTTAATCCTTTGCAGATGGTTGACACAGGATTTTACGTACCAGCTCAGAGTGTGAATAGATTTGTGCAAGTATATACGGCCGATCAGCAAGGCAAGAGTATCGTGATGGAAAATGAACCTCTGGGGGATTACTTGACTGATCCAGCTATCCACAATGGCGGCGGCGGGCTGGTGTCCACCGCCGCGGATTACCTCAAGTTCGCCCAAATGCTGCTCAATGGGGGCGAACTGAATGGTGTGCGCATTCTAGGCCGCAAAACTGTAGAGTATATGGCATCCAATCATCTGCCCGCTAACCTAATACCCTTTGCCCCTGATGCACAAGGCGAAGGCTACGGATTGGGCGTCTCCGTCACGGTCGACACTGGTATGGTTCAGTTCATGAGCTCAGAAGGTAATTATGGCTGGGGTGGAATGGCATCAACATATTTTCGTATCGACCCAAAAGAAAATTTGATTATTTTGGGTTTGTCTCAGTTTATACCCATCGGCTTCCATCGTTACCACGATGATTTACGAAACCTAACCTACCAAGCTCTGGTGGAGTGATTCTAAATCAATATGTCATCCGGCTTTCCCCTACTGTCATCCCGGCTTTCCCCTACTGTCATCCCGGCGTGCTTTTTGGCCGGGATCTGTTGAACCTTGAGGAATGCCTTAAAAAAGCAAAAGCAATCTAGATTTTCGGGATACTACACCCGATAAATCTAGATAACGATCCCTGCCCAAGAGCGTTGCAGGGATGACAGAGTGAGAGCGAAGAGCGATCAAAAACTTCGGGATACTGCACCCGATAGTTTTTGATACGGGGATACTACACCCGATTAAGAGCCAAGAGCGATCTGAATCTTTGGGATACTACACCTAATAGATTCAGATGAGATCCCCGCTCAAAAGCGTTGCGGGGATGACAAAGTCACCTTTTCGGTTTCTTTGGCTTTTTGATTTTCTTTTTCTCGGACTTGGGTTTCTTTTTCTTTGTGGGTGGCTTTGCTTCCTTGTTTTTAGGACGCAAGCTGTCGATGACACGACGTTTCAGTCGTTGTTTTGTGTAGCGTTCGATCTTGGCGATAATTCCCATCTCGTGGGCTTCGGCGATGGAAATAGCGATCCCTTTCTTACCTGCTCGGGCTGTGCGACCAATGCGATGCACATAGATGTCAGCCGTGCGGGGAAGGTCATAGTTAATCACGTGACTGATGTTTTCCACATCGATACCGCGCGCCGCAACGTCTGTTGCCAAAAGAATTTTTACATCACCCCGTTTGAACCGGGCTAAAGCATCAATACGTTTGTCTTGGGGCATCTCACCTTGTAACCAACACACCACAAAACCATCACGTTCGAGTAACTGTTTCAAGTTGTTCAGTCTGTCGCGGGTTTTAACAAACACCACCGCTGTTTCAATTTGTTCGCTTAGGATGTGCTTGAGCAAAGCATATTTGTGGGCTGGATCATCAGCCAAATGGATCCACTGGAGAATTTTGCCGTGTTCCTTGCGTGACGGATTGGCTGTCACTTCAACGGGGTCTTTCAATATATCTTTGGCAAAGTATTCGATGCCTTTGCCTTCCAAGGTGGCAGAAAACAGCATACTTTGCTTGCGCCAACGGGCTTCAGCTGCGATTTGATTGACGATGGCTGAAAAGCCCATGTCCAGCATGCGGTCGGCTTCGTCCAGAATTAAGTTTTCGATCTCACGACAGTCAAAACTTTCTTTTTCAATATGCTCAAACAGTCTGCCGGGGGTGGCAACCAAGATATCCAGATTCTTGCTTAAGGTCTCACGGTCGGTTCCATAGTTTATACCTCCTGTGATGACCCCACACTCTAATCGAGTGTACTGAGTAATTTGCACCGCTTGCTCATATACCTGCAGGGCCAATTCTCGAGTCGGTGTCAAAATAAGGATACGGCAAGCCCCAGGCTGTTGACGAGGAAAGTCCAATAGGAATTGACATGCGGGCAACAAAAAGGCTGCCGTTTTACCCGTCCCGGTTGGGGCTTCAGCCAAAATATCACGACCTTCCATCGCCGGAGGGATGACCAAAGATTGGATGCTGGTCGGGGCCTCATAGCCCATGGTTTTTACTGCGCGACAAAGCGCGTCGTCTAAATCTAATTGCTCAAACATGCTGATGGTCTGGATCCATAAAAGTTGCCGCGATTATAGAGGATTCTGCGGCTTTGGTCTGTAGTGATTTTCCTGATAAGTGCTATTGTGCAGCCTTTGTTTGTTGTTTTACCTGCGCAATCGCATCAATTCTTTGGGCATCTAACTGAGTTTTGATGTTGGCACCTTGGTAACCTGCTGCGATGATGGCTTGTACGTCTACTTGCGTAGCTGCCGTGAGCGCATCACGCAAATACTCGGCTTGCGGATAATCCGATTGTTCGAAGCCGGTACGTCCCCGAGCATCCGCTGTGCAGGTGAGGAGCAATTGTTCAAAGCGCGACGCTTTTCGCCAAGTGTCACAATGATTAAACATCTTCAAGATAGTGGACGGCTTTAACTCAAACGCGCGATGCACGTGACTGTGGTATTCACTCATTAAACAGGCAAGTTCAGTGCAGTCATTCGGCACTTTGAGGCGTGCGCCTAAAGTCTTAACCGCCTCGATGCCCAACTTTTCGTGACCTCGATGGGAGGGCCATTGCTGCGGGTCGGTCAGACCTTTACCCAAATCATGGACTAACGCCGCGTAGCGAATTACCAGTTCATCACTGAGTAAAGCCGCTTGCTCAAGTACCATCATAGTATGAATTCCAGTGTCGATTTCCGGATGCCACTTGGCCGGATTGGGAATACCCCATAAGCAAGCCAACTCTGGAAACCACACTTTCAATGCGCCACATTCACGCAAAACCTCGAAATAAACTTGCGGCGCAGCTTCAAGTAACGCCCGGGAGGTCTCTTTCCACACCCGCTCTGGCACCAAATGGTCTAACTCGTTGGCGTCGACCATGCTGCGCATCAGTTGCATGGTTTCATCGGCGATGGTGAATCCTAAAGGTGCAAAGCGAGCGGCGAAGCGGGCAACGCGAAGCACCCGAAGTGGATCTTCGGCAAAGGCATCACTGACATGGCGTAAAATCCGCTTGTTCAGATCGTCTTGGCCTTTGTAAGGGTCAATCAATTGTCCTTCTGCGTCCATCGCCATGGCGTTAATGGTTAAGTCTCGCCGCAGCAGATCTTGCTCCAATGTAATGGTCGGGTCGCTGACACATTCAAAACCGGTATAACCCTTACCACTTTTGCGCTCGGTGCGCGCCAGCGCGTATTCTTCTTTGCTTTTCGGATGAAGAAATACAGGAAAGTCGTTGCCTACGGGTTGATAGCCCAAATCCAGCATTTGTTGCACTGTTGCACCGACCACAACCCAATCTTTGTCGTAGACTTTTCGATTCAAAAGGGCGTCTCTGACGGCACCACCAACTAAATACTGTTTCACTGTTCACCGCGGGTCAAATTACACTAATTTAGTATGCCTGAACTGTTTAAAAATTGCAGTCTTTGACTTATCTGTCTATTGCCGTTACCTTAATGCCCATCCTCTTTGGAATCTATCCTTTGGGATGCGCAAGGTCGCATCCAGCGGCGGGCAGGCTAACTATCACATTATGTATCTTAATTACTTTGGATTAGCGGATAATCCATTTTCCATCGCTCCAAACCCAGACTTTTTGTATATGAGTCCAAGGCACAAAGAGGCGTTGGCCCATTTGATCTTTGGTCTTAGAGAAAGTGGTGGTTTTGTGATGTTGACTGGCGAAGTAGGCACTGGCAAAACCACCGTGTCTCGCAAGTTATTGCAGGAATTGCCAGAAAATACCCAAGTAGCGATGATCCTCAATCCCACTTTATCTGCCATTGAGTTGCTGGCAACCATTTGTGATGAGTTGCGAATTCGTTATTTGAAAAAGCAGGCCAGTCTTAAGTACTTTACCGATAAAATTCTCGATAAACTGACGACCAATCACCAAAGTGGTGTGAATACGGTATTGATTGTCGATGAGGCGCAACACTTGTTGCCTGAAGTCTTAGAGCAGTTGCGTTTGTTAACAAACCTGGAAACCAATCGAGAAAAATTACTCAAAGTGGTGTTAATTGGCCAGCCCGAATTACAACAGTTACTCAAACGCAACGAGTTACGTCAGTTGGCTCAGCGGATCACCGCCCGCTATCATTTGTTGCCTTTATCTGCCGTTGAGGTCAAACATTACATTGCACACCGTTTATCTGTCGCCGGTACTGAGCGCCCCCTGTTTAGTCCCGCCACATTGCAGGCCGTTTATCAAATCACCGGTGGCATTCCCCGGGTGATCAATCTGCTCTGTGATAGAGCATTAACACTGGCCTTTACTAAACATCACAACCAAGTTCGCCGACACATTTTTATTGCTGCGGCCCGACAAATCCTCGGCGACGACGTTGTGAAACAGCGCCAAGGTAAACAGTGGTCTTTAATGCTCGCGGTGTGCTTCTTGCTGTCGACGGCGTTGGGTTATTGGTGGGGGCTGGCGAGTGTCTGAGCGTATCTCCATTGATAAACTAAAGCCGGGCATGGTGATCATAAAAGTGACTGCCCAAAATGGCCCTGTCAAAATCAAAAAATCGGGTCTAGTGAACAGCGTTGATATGGTCAAAGCGTTGGCAGAAATGGGTGTGCAAGAGCTTGAAATTGACCCTAGCATTACCGTCGATATGCCAAAAACACGGGTGGTTAAATCGAAAACCCAGGCTTTGATGGATACGACCTACAGCAGCAACGAACTTGATGCCAGTATTTCTGAGCAGTTCAATCGCAGTTTGTTTTTACCCTCGGTACAAGAACTTCCAGAGGCTTGGCAATATTACATTCGCAAAGTGGCGGTGGTGGTTTTCTTGGTGTTCGGTGGTTTTGCCTTGGGTTGGTCGGTTAGTCAGATCCAAAATCGTTTGAATCAGCCTGTTATGCCTCCTGTGGTTGCGAGTCAAACGCCAATCCCTGTGGTTCAGACAAATCCAGCAGCACCTAGCTCTGAGGCTGTTGTAGCACCCAAAGAAGCGGAACAAAGTGCTGCTGAGGTTAGGGCGGATTCCGTAGATGATTTGCCAGAGCCGGTGGCACAACAGCCACTGATTCTGGGCATTCAGCCAGAGGATAAGGTGCTTACACAGGAATCTGAAGAGCAACCTGCTGCCAATAGAATCTCTCCTGAATTGTTGAAACGCTTTGAAAAGGCGGTCGCGGCAATAGATGAAACGCCCGGCGATTTGGAGCCTCAATCTCCAACACCGCAAAATGACGTCACGCCCGTTCAAGATCTACCCGCGTGGATTTTGACGCAACTGCCGAGCATTTCTTTTTCGACTCATATGTACGCGTCACAGGCTGATGAGCGATGGGTACGGGTAAACGGCAAAAGGGTGACAGAAGGACAAGAGATTGAGCCTGGGTTGAGAGTGGTAAACATTGAACCTCAGCACGTGATCCTTGCCTTTAAAGGTCAAGAATTTAGTATGGAAGCCCTGTCTGATTGGTAATCTTGCTACTATCGATTCCCCTGTGTCACCTCAGCAACACGCTGGTCTAGATGAGCCAATACTTTCATTAAGCGGTCTTTGGGCGTCGCCAAAAAGTGTTCGCCGACGACGATTTCAATAGAGAAGCCGTCCTGACCCACAATAGGGCGGACATGATCGGCCAACCAAATTGAGAAGGTGTTTGCCATCTCGTCTCGCAATTGCAAAACAACTGACTCAGAGCATGCCATGCGAATGTGAAACATATTGGTATGGGGCGGATTGGGTGTGATCCAAATCTGTTCGAATTTTGGCAAGCCATCGACAAATGTTTGGGCAGCAAGAACATACTCATCTAATTTGTGTTGGCGAGTTTGAAATAGTTGATATGCCTCATTGATTACCGAACCGAAAGAGACCAAATTGCCGCCCATACGCGCTCGCCAAATTTTTGCCTGTTCAATAAAGGCTTCATCTCCCAGCAGCATTGCGCCGCTTTGAGCGCCCAAGTCTTTATAAAATGAGACATATAGAGAATCGACGCCATGGGTGATGTCGGCAAAGGAGCGGTTTTCAAAGTGCGGGCGACAGGTCCATAAGCGAGCGCCGTCAAGGTGCAGTTTTATGTCTCGTTCAGCCGCCACTTGTTTGATGTCTAGAAACTCTTTCCACTGGGGTAGCATGCCGCCATTGTGCCGTTGGGGTAACTCAACGACAATGGATGATACTCCTTTGGGGATATCCGTAGCTAGTAAGGCTCTTGAGCTTTGCCCCATTTCAACGGATTCGAGATTGTGCACATGTCGATAACCGTCTTCTTCGTGCAACAGCAAATGAGACGTGGGGTGCAAACCCACTTTGTAATTGTTCGCCCTATCAGCGTGAATTCTCAATGCCACCCCTTGCGCCATGGTCCCAGAGGGGAACCACAGAGCACTGGGCATGGCAAAGTACGCCGCAACTTGTGATTCAAAGTGGACTATGGTTTGAGTTTGTAGCTCGAGATGAGTTGCCTGAATGTCTCGTTCTTCAAGATTTAAAGGCGGGTGAAAAGGGAAAGACAAAATGTGTTCACATTTTGCTTTGATTGGCGCACGAAGTTGGGTTGTTTTAACCACGATAAGTCCTTCTTATGTCATCCTCGCAGCGCACTTACTTTGTCATCCCCGCAGCGCACTTACTTTGTCATCCCCGCAGCGCACTTACTTTGTCATCCCCGCAGCGCACTTACTTTGTCATCCCCGCAACGCTCTTGGGCGGGGATCGATAACTCCTTAGGAATATACAAATAACGCGCTCTGAACCCGTCCCTGGTGACTCACCCAGCCACGCCATCCATGGCGCGTCGTTCAATCGGCTGGAGCTGTGCTCCAGAGAGCCCCGATTTCACCCCCGCAACGCTCTTGGGCGGGGACCTATATCTGAATCTATTGGGTGTACTGTCCCAAAGATTCAGATTGCTCTTCGCTCTTTATCGGGTGTTGTATCCCGAAGTTTTTGATTGCTTTTGCTCTTGCCCTTGATTGCTTTAACCTTTTTAAGGCAATGCCCAAGGTTCAACAGATCCCGGCCCAAGAGCGTTGCCGGGATGACAGGTTGAATTTGTCATCCCCGCAACGCTCTTGAGCGGGGATCCTGACAAAAGGCTGGATAACTCAAACAAACCTATTCATTTTCACAACTGAGAGATAAACACTTCCCTGAAGAACTTAGGTAAGTTAATGCCGAACTCTTCTGGACGCACACTGCATTCAATCTGAATTTCTGAGTTTGCAAGATTAATCAGTTTACTCTCGGCATAGGTGCCGGTGTTAATGTGGTAAAACGAAGCGACCACAGGTAGTAGAGGCAGCTTGGGATTGCTGCGGGTGACGATGGCCAATCGATTGTTTGTGAGTTTCACCAATGACCCCACCGGATGGACACCCATACATTGGATGAACGCCTGCACCAATTCCTGATCGTAGCTCTTGTCCATTAACAGACTGCGCATTGCTGCTGTAGGGGGAACGGCTTTTTGGTGAGGACGATTTGTGGTCATCGCATCATAGCTGTCGATTATTGCGGCCATTTTCGAATACTTACTGACATCGACTCCCGTTTGCTTGTCGGGATAACCGGATCCATCCACTCGCTCGTGGTGGTTAAAGACGACATCGCATACGGTTTCAGACACATCGCCACATCGCTCGATTAAATCGAGGCCAATGTCAACATGGGTCGTGACGATTTCTCGCTGCGCTTCAGTTAGCTTATCTGAGCTGCTGGTTATGTCGGCGGGCATATTGACCATACCCACATCCATCAGCAATCCCGCCATCGCCAAATCTTCAATTTCCTCTCGTGACAATTTGAGATGTCTAGCGAATACGGTCAGCAATATGGAGCAGTTTAACGAGTGTTCAAGCAAATATTGACCTGATTTGTTCAATAAAGATAAACAACTCAAGGCTCCTGGCATCTCTAATACAGAATCAATAATACTTAGGCTTAAGGCTTTTGTTTCAGACAGGGAAGGTGTTTCATTTACTTGAATTCGTGAAAAGAAGCGTTGTTGTATCGTTTTGGCTTCGTCGTAGAGCGCAGATGCCTGCTCGAGTTGTTCTTTGTCTGACAGCTTGGGTTTAGACGCCTTTTTTACCTTGAGTTTTTTTTCTGTCGCTTCTGAAGCCGAAGTATCGGACTCCAGTTTACTTTTTGATAAGTCAATCTCCACCTTAAGCACGCCCTGATCAAGCAAAGTCTTAATGGCTTTTGAAGATTTGACTAAACCTTTGGTCTTGATTTTTAAGGTACCGCTCTGCTCGACAACATCATTGACGAACATGCCGGTTTTCAACTCATCGATGTGAATTATTTGAAGCATCTACTGCCGGTCTCACTGCCTGAAGGTAAAAACAATGTGCATCAGAGCCCGCAGATTTTGTCTGTATGATTCTACAGAACGGATCCAGCGAGCTCTCATTCTTTGCCCGTAGTTTAGCTTAAAGAAACCAACAAATCTTCACTCAATTCATATCGATGGGTTGCTTTTTTTGATTATCTCAGCCAGGCCAGTGCGTGGCTCTCATAATCCAGAATTTTGTCATCCAATTCCAGTGTTTGACCGATGGCATCTAACCCTTTGAGCAAGTTATTTTTGTGATGTTCGGCTATTTCAAATGCCACAGTATGATCGCCAAAACGCACTGTTTGAGAGGGCAAATCCACATAAATTTGGCTACTGGGCTGGTCTTTAACCATCGCAAACAAGGCGTCCATATCCCCATCAGCAAGGCTTACTGGCAACAATTGGTTATTAATGCAGTTACCGTAAAAGATATCAGCAAAGCTGCTGGCAATAATGATTTTGAAGCCGAAGTCATCCAAAGCCCAAGGTGCATGTTCACGTGATGAACCGCAACCAAAATTCTCCCGAGCCAGCAGAATCGTAGCGCCTTGATACTGTGGTTGATTCAACACAAAATCTGGATTGGGCTCTTTTTCATGCAAATCCAAGTAGCGCCAATCATGGAAAAGGTGTTTGCCGTATCCCGTGCGGGTGACGCCGGTTAGAAATTGCTTGGGGATGATCTGATCCGTATCCACATTGGCTTGATCCAGTGGTACTGCAGTTCCTATGTGAGAAGTAATGCCTGTCATGTGATCCCCTTAAAATCCGCGAACGTCAGTAAAACGACCAGTCAATGCAGCCGCGGCAGCCATTGCCGGTGATACCAAATGGGTGCGTGCTCCGCGACCTTGGCGACCCTCAAAGTTACGATTACTGGTTGAGGCGCAGCGGTCTCCTGCTTTGAGCAAATCGTCATTCATACCTAAACACATTGAGCAGCCAGGCAAGCGCCACTCAAATCCAGCCGCGATGAAAATCTCATGTAACTTTTCTTGCTCGGCTTGTTCTCGCACCGAGACCGAACCTGGCACTACAATCGCCGTCACGCCCTCAGCCACTTTACCTTTGGCCGCAATCTGTGCTGCTGCGCGTAAATCTTCAATTCGACTGTTGGTGCAAGAACCAATGAAGACATTGTTGACTTCAATCTCAGCAATTTTCTGACCGGGAGTCAGCCCCATGTAGGCCAGTGCTTTGTGTGCGGATTCACGATCAATGGGGTCACTGAAATCCTGAGGATCCGGAACCAACTGAGTGACCGCAGTCACCTGGCCTGGGTTGGTTCCCCAAGTCACTTGCGGAGCAATGTCATCGGCATGCAATTCCACCACCGAGTCGAAGTGTGCACCATCTTCACTGTAGAGCGTTTTCCAATAGGCTAGGGCTTGATCCCAAAGTTCACCTTTGGGCGCATATTCACGACCTTGTAAGTATTCGAACGTCGTCTGGTCTGGGGCGATGAAACCGGCTTTGGCGCCCGCTTCAATACTCATATTACAGATGGTCATACGTTCTTCCATCGACAAGGCTTGAATCGCGGTGCCACTGTACTCGATAACATGACCGGTCGCCCCTGCGTGGCCGATCTTACCGATGATGGCCAAGATGATATCTTTTGCAGTTACTCCTAAGCCTAAGGTGCCATCCACGGTAACCAACATGCTTTTGGCTTTGCTTTGTTTCAAGGTTTGGGTAGCTAGTACATGTTCCACTTGCGAGGTACCGATTCCAAAAGCCAGCGCACCGAATGCACCATGGGTTGCGGTGTGTGAGTCGCCGCAAACTACTGTCATTCCAGGTAGGATTAGACCAAGCTCAGGGCCGATTACGTGCACGATACCTTGTTTTTGGTGACCCACGGGAAACAGTTCGATACCGTGTTCTTGGCAGTTTTGCGCCAAAGTCTGCAATTGCAATTGATTGGCTGGGCCACAGGCATCTAGAGCCAGCGATCGAGTTGAAATGCTGTGGTCCATGGTGGCGAAGGTTTTCTGCGGACAGCGCACCTTTCTGCCTTTGTCATTTAACCCAGCAAAAGCTTGGGGAGATGTCACTTCGTGCACTAGGTGGCGATCGATGTAGATAAGGCTGTCTTCACCGATTTGCTCCACTACGTGGGATTGCCAAAGTTTATCGTATAAAGAATGTGGCATGGGTTTCCTCTGTCACTAAGCTTGGTCGTTGCGAATCAATTGGGCGATGTAGTCACCCACTTCATGGGTGCGCTTGGCCTGATGTTTTTGCTCTGCGCTGAGCAATTCTGACGTCAAAATGCCATCGGCTAGAGTTTTTAAAACTGCATTGTCGATGCGATCTGCCGCCTCCGTCTGATTTAGACTAAAACGCAGCAGCATCGAAGCAGATAGGATTTGCGCAATCGGATTGGCAATGCCTTTACCTGCAATGTCGGGGGCCGAGCCACCGGCGGGTTCAAACAATCCAAATCCACTTTGATTTATACTGGCGGAGGGCAACAATCCCATCGAGCCGGTAATCATTGCGCATTCGTCTGAAATGATATCGCCAAACAGATTGGAGCACAGCATCACGTCAAAGTCGCCCGGAGCACGTATCAACTGCATCGTCGCATTGTCTATGTAGATGTGTTCCAAGGTTACATCAGGATAATCCTTGGCGACTTCTTCGGTGACTTCACGCCACAAGCGGGAACACACCAATACATTGGCTTTGTCTACCGAAGTGACTTTTTTATTGCGTTTACGGGCCGCTTCAAAGGCGCTGATGGCGATGCGGCGGATTTCAGCTTTGCTATAGCGCATAGTATCAAAGGCATATTGTTCTTCACCTTCGCCTTCCAATCCTTTGGGCTGGCCAAAGTAGATTCCGCTGGTTAACTCGCGTACAACTAAAACATCAAAGCCTTTAGCTGAGATATCTGCTCGTAGGGGCGATAGGGCTTCCAGTCCAGGATAAATTTTCGCTGGGCGCAAATTACTGAACAAATCAAAATGGCTGCGCAAGGTTAACAATGCCGCTCGCTCTGGGCGCTGCTCTAAGGGCAAACTGTCCCATTTCGGACCACCAATCGAGCCAAACAAGATGGCATCGGCTTGCTCACAGCCTTTAAGGGTGTATTCGGGGAGTGCGGTACCGTGATTGTCAATGGCACAACCTCCCACATCGTATTCGTTCAGGGTCAGTTGTAAGTCGCTGGTCTCACACAGAGCGTGCAGTACTTTCTTCGCTTCTGCCATGACTTCCGGGCCAATTCCGTCGCCCGCTAAAACCGCTATCTCATAATTTGACATTTATACCCCTGCAATTTTGACGTTTTGTTTTTTCTGTTGGTCGATTTGGTCGGCCAAGTGAGTGTTGTTGAGCACGTAAATCAGCGCTTTTACCCCTGACTCAACGATGTCGGTAGCCAGGCCGATACCATTGAAGCGACGGCCATTGTATTCGGCGACCACGCTCACTTGGGCTAAGGCGTCAGCACCTTCGCCTTTGGAATCCAACTTGAAGTCGACGACTTCTACCTTATCGTGACCAATAGCTTTGGTAATCGCATTGTAAGCGGCGTCCACCGGACCATTACCAATCGCCGACTCGGTCACTTCAATCTGGCCAATGCGCATTTTGACTGTGGCGCTGGGAATGATTTCCCGACCTGAATTAGCTTGTAAATATAACAGCTCGTAATGAGTCTGTTCCTGCTTTTGTTGGTTGAAGAACAGCAAGGCTTCCAAATCGTAATCAAATACTTGGCCTTTCTTGTCGGCCAGTTTCAAGAACGCATCGTAAACTTCATCCAAATCATAGTCGCTGTCTTTGTAGCCCAACTCGGCCAAGCGGTGCTTGATTACATGACGGCCAGAGCGGGAGGTAAGATTCAGATTGTTCTTGTTGATGCCGACGCTTTCGGGCGTCATGATTTCGTAGGTGTTCTGCGCTTTGAGTACGCCATCTTGGTGGATACCAGAGGAGTGGCTAAAGGCGTTTGCTCCAACAATCGCTTTGTTCGCTTGCACCGGCATATTACACAATTGACTGACCAGTTTCGATGTGCGGAAAATTTCTTCACTGCGGATACGGGTATTTAAGTCATAGCGGCCTTGACGAGTCTGCAAAATCATCGCGATTTCTTCTAACGAACAGTTGCCTGCGCGCTCGCCAATTCCATTGATTGTGCATTCCACTTGTCGAGCGCCATTCTCAACGGCCGCCAAGGAATTGGCCACTGCCAGCCCTAAATCATTGTGGCAGTGAACAGAAATGGTGGCTTTGTCGATATTTGGTACCCGATTGAACAAATTGTGAATGATGCCGCCAAACTCGGTAGGCGTGGTATAACCCACCGTATCGGGAATGTTCACCGTGGTAGCGCCGGCATGAATGGCGGCCTCGACCATACGGCACAAATAATCGATGTGTGTTCGTCCGGCATCTTCACAAGAAAACTCCACATCGTCGGTGTAGCGCCGAGCGTGCTTGATGGCGTGAACTGCCATTTCCACTACTTCATCTTGAGATTTTCTAAGCTTGGCATCGACATGAATGTCAGAAGTGGCGATAAAAGTGTGAATACGAAACGCAGAGGCTACTTTTAATGCTTCGCCACAGGCATCGATGTCTTTTTCCAAGGCTCGGGACAAACCGCAAACCGTGGCGTTTTTTACTTCCCGAGCGATGGCTTGTACCGAAGAAAAATCCCCAGGAGATGATACAGGAAAACCGGCCTCGATAATGTCGACACCTAAACGCTCGAGTGCCAGTGCAATTTGCAGTTTCTCCTTGACCGTTAAACTGGCGGGCAAGGCCTGCTCGCCATCACGCAATGTGGTATCAAAGATTTTGACCTGCTTAGACATGGTTGTCTCCCGTTACTGGTGTCGCTAAAACAAAAAACCCGTGCAAGGCACGGGTTTGTGAATCTGGTTGCGCTAGTTACAACCTACCCGTGCAGTCTCGCTGCCAGAAGGAGTAGGGTAATCAGAAGTAAAGTGTTTTTCATTTTTGTAGGCACTTATTTCGCAATAGGGTATTTGTAACGCCATTTCTGCTGTGCGTCAACCAAAGTTAACATAGCCAATATAACTGTTTGGAATAACAAACACTTTAACACTTGCTTACAGATAACAATCCCGATGGAGGAGTCATTGTTTCGGTGTTAACGTCTGCCTTTTACTTATAGTGGTTGCAGGTAAACTCCTTTACACTGTTGCGGTCTTTCTTTTCGAATAGTGTGATCAATGAAGAAAATTTTGTATGTTGGCCTTTCAATGTTTATTAGCTGTGCAGCCACAGCCCGTCCCGCGCCATTGGTATCGATTCCCACTCAGGATCAATTTTTTGCATCCATATCCGCCCTATGCGGAAAGGCGTTTGAGGGAAAAGTCACGGTAGATAATCAACCCAGTCCTGCATTCGATGCTAGATTGGTGATGCACGTAAGGCATTGCAGCGAATCTCAATTGCAGATCCCATTTCATGTGGGTGATGATGCGTCTCGGACCTGGATCATTACTAAAACCGGCAGTGGACTGTCACTGAAACACGATCATCGCAAACCTGATGGCAGCGATGATCCCGTGACCATGTATGGGGGGCATACTCTGGACGCTGGATATCCACAAGTTCAGTCTTTCCCTGCTGACGTGTATTCACAACAGTTGTTCGTGACCCATGAGATCCCTCAGTCGATGACCAATGTTTGGCAAATGTTTATCTATCCACAACGTTTCAGTTACCGCATGGTTAGGGAAGGGCGAGAGTTTCGAGTCGACTTTGATTTGACTCAACCAATAGATGTTCCTAACGCACCATGGGGATATCAAGAATAGTCTGATTCTGATGGTGTGACTTAAATCACCAAAGGGAACTGCTGCACTGTCCCAACTCACCCATAAAGGTTGAGATGGGGGAGTGTTAAGTTCCCAATCTTGCTACAATGCCCTCGTTAAAAAATTGAGAAAAATACTATGGCAAATAACCACTCCGCGTTCATCGGTTTGATGCAACGTGCCCGCAATGTGAAACGTTGGCCGCTAATGGCCCAGTTTCAAGAAGAAATGCTTTCTACCCACATTTACGAAGCTTCGGTTGTCGCCCACATGCTTGGTGCTATTGCCTGTGATGTTTTCCATGAAGATGTTGAACCAGATCGGGTGGCGGCAATGGCCATATTTCATGAGGGCAGCGAAATTGCCGGCATGAGTGATATTCCCAGTCCGGTGAAGTATCACGACCCTGAAACCACTACAGCAATCAAAAAGTTGGAACGTCGCTTTGAAGCCATGTTGATAAAAACCTTGCCGGAAAGTCTGCAACAGCGTTATCAGCCATTGATCGAGCAAGACAAAAACGACATCCATGTGCGTCTGGCTAAAGCGGCCGATGTGTTATGCGCTTATCTAAAATGTGATTACGAGTTATCTAAGTCCAATGGTGAGTTTTCCAATGCCATGCAAGAAATGGAAGTTCAACTAGCAAAATACCGAGAATTGCACCCTTGCGTAGATTATTTCTGCCAAATGTTTTTGGAAGACGCCAAAGGTACTCTGGATGAACAAACCCGTGATTTGGATTGGGTTGAACGGGCCAACACGTTACATTTAGAAAAGTAATTCGCCAAGCCTTTCAGACATTGCTCCAACAAGAAGGTCGCTTGCATTGTGAAACATAGCGCAGCACAGCCTATACTTAATCGAAGTATGGGCTTTTAGTGGGCTTGCATCACAGTGTCGATCTCCCGAATTCTCACGATTTTTCTATTCAGTGTTACCTTGCTCTGTTTACTGGGTTATTTAGGTCTTTATGGGATTAGTGAATATCGCTTGACCCAAGTTGTGCCAAACGCTGACTTCACCTTTGAACTTGATGGCGACCTCGCCACTTTAGCGAAGGGCAAACACATCGCCCGAACGCGCGGATGCTTCGGTTGTCATGGCCAGCAATTACAGGGCAAGGTCTTTACCGAACAATGGGATTGGGTCGATGTTGCCGTAGCACCCAATTTGGCATTGTTGGCAAAGCATCTCGATTCAGCAACCTTGGAGCGAGCGATACGTCAGGGTATTGGTCAAGATGGACGAGCCCTTTGGTCCATGCCTTCCTACAATTGGGTCAATTTGACCGATGAAGATGTCGCGGCTCTGATTGCCTATTTGCGTTCCGCTCCAGTGGTGGATAATCCCTTACCCAGCCCCAGTTTAGGCTTGGCCGCCCGTTGGCGAATTGCTACGGGGGCAGAGCAACATATGGCGCAATGGAGCAAAAAAGTACCAGCACTGCAAGATATTACCGACCCATCGCTAAAACGAGGTCACTACTTGGCCATGACCACATGCAGTGAGTGCCACGGTTTGGATTTACGGGGCAACGTGCAAGGCAATTTTGTCACCCCAGATTTAGCTATCATCGCAAGTTACTCTGAAACCGCTTTTGCAAACTTGATGCGCCATGGGCAAAGCCAAGATGGTCGGGCGGATTTAGGTCTGATGACCATGATAGCGAAAGATAGATTTGCCTACTTTAGTGATGAAGAACGAACAGACTTGTATCGCTATTTGCAAAGTCTAGTGAATCAACCCGTACCAGAAAATGTGGCATGGAGGCAGTGATGACAACTGACTCTGTCATCCCGGCAACGCTTTTGGGCCGGGATCTCATCAAAAGGCTGACTCAGTTAAATAGGGCAACGCTTTTGGGCCGGGATCTCATCAAAAGGCTGACTCACTCAACCACAATCGCGCCACGAGATATTGGCTTGGAAAGCCGCTGTAAACCCTTCCATGGGCGCTTGACGAATTCATCCCTGAATTCGACACTTTCCAATCCAATTTCCTCGCACCGCTTTAAATGACTTGTCATCCCGGCAACGCTCTTGAGCCGGGATCTCTTCAAAAGGCTGACTCAGTCAAATAGGGCAACGCTCTTGGGCGGGGATCATTATCTGAATCTATTGGGTGTAGTATCCCAAAGATTCAGATCGCTCTTTGCTCTTAATCGGGTGTAGTATCCCGAAGTTTTTGATCGCTCTTGCCCTTGATTGCCCTTGATTGCTCTTTCTCTTGCTCTTGATCGCTCTTGATCGCTCTTGATTGCACTTACCCTTTCTCTTGATCTTGTTCTGCATCTCTCGGTGGCTGGGAAGGAGATTTTCGACATTCCACTAGATTCAACAGATCCCGGCCCAAGAGCACGCCGGGATGACAATGAAGGGACTGCACCGCAGGTGGCAAATGACTTTGTCATCCCCGCAATGCTCTTGGGCCGGGATCTCCTATCCATTTATATGGTGATTTGAAGTCCTGTTACATGAAAGCGGGACAAACAAAAAAGCCCCAAACCGAAGTTTTGGGGCTTTTGCTAACTGATTGGGTAGGCTCAACGAATCGAGCCTTAACACATCAGCTTATTGTTTTTCCATGATGAATCGCCACCAGGTGTCAGTACCCGCTTCGATGTCTACTGTCATGCGAGTATCGTTGTCACTGAACTCCACCATGTAAACCGTTGAGCCAGTTACCGTACCAGTACCACCTAGCTCACCATTGTTCACTGCTTTAGGAATTCCCAGGTAACCACCGACACCATTGATAGTCAGTGTACCTGCATCCATATCCAGATCCCAAGTGTAATCCCCACTACCATCATGGGGAGCTACAGGTGTGCCGCACGCATCTGGAGTTTGACCCTGCCAAGCTTCCAACCATGTGTCATCGCCCAAAACATTTTCAAAGGTACCATCTTCCATAAACACATAGTCGTCGTTGTAGAAGCAAGCTCGGGTGGTAACGCCAGCATCGTCAATGGCCCACCAGCTAATATCTCCCATTCCCGGACCCACACCCAGTGAGTTCGCTTCTGGTGCCACTCTCCAAGTACCGACCACTGGGCTAACGACGACTGGCTCTGGTTGCACGGTTTTCACCATTCTGTAGCGCCACCAAACATCAGTACCCGCTTCAATATCGATGATAACGGTATTGTCGTTTTCCCAAGTCACTTGGTAAGTCACGTTTGCAGGAACAGGAACACCATCTAGTTCACCGGCATTGACTGCTTTAGGAATACCCATAAAGCCACCCAAACCGTCGATTTCTAGCGTACCAGTGTCTTCCGTGTCTTCGGTGTATGTCCAAGTATAATCGCCACTGCCGTCATGGGGAGCTACAGGAGCGCCACAAGCGTCTGGCGTTTGGCCCTGCCAAGCTTCCAACCAAGTATCGTCACCTAGGACATTGTCAAAAGTGCCATCACGGTCAAACACATACTCATCATCGTAGAAACAAGCTCGTGTCGTAACGCCTGCATCATCGATGGACCACCATGAGATATCGCCGCGACCTGGGCCTACACCTAAAGAACCTGCTACAGGGTCAACCTGCCACGTACCGGCAAAGGTGCGCTCAGGAGCTGGGCCAGGGTCGCCAAAGCTTTGCTGTTTCTGCATCACAAACTGCCACCAGATACCCGTACCAGATTCGATGGTCACAATCATGCGATCATTACCCACTTCTTCAATGTTGTAAGTTACATTGGGAGGAGTGGCTACATTGGGTAACTCGCCACCATTAACGGCTTTAGGAATACCTACGTAAGAGCCGAAGCCGTCGATTTTCAGAGTGCCTGCATCTGCATCGTATTCCCAAGAACCTGCAGCCATTCCATCATGGGGAGAGACCGGAGCGCCACAAGCTTCTGCTGCGCCACTTTGCCATTGTTCGATCCAGGTATCATCACCCAACACGTTCTCGAATGAACCGTCTTCGTAGAAAACGTAAGTGTCATCGTAGAAACAGCCACGTTGTTCCAAACCATTGTCATCGATTGCAAACCAAGTGATGTCACCAGGGGTAGGGCCTACGCCAAGAGAGCCAGCTTCAGGAGCCATTGCCCAAATACCTGCCATTGCAAATGGACCAGTAATCGGTGGTGCTGGTGGAACAGGTGCTGAAATACCACAGCCACCTGGGTTGCCACAAGATAATGTGATGTTATCAATCAGTACATCGGCTGCACCGGTAGGCTCAAATACAAACATGCTCTGAATGGCAGTGGTATCAAGAGGTTGGAAACCTTCACCACGGAAGGCCAACAGGTCATTGATTTTCACACTGACGGTAGTCCAAGTGTCACGAGCAAAATCGTCTGCCGCAAGCGCTACTTGGCCAAGGGCAGGGTAGCCGCTGTCCATTTTTACATAGAATGTACTTTCGGCGTCGGCGCTTCTAACAAGGATATCGAAACGCAGTTCACCAGCGCCCAACTCGGTATATTTTGGATTGTTACCCATACCAAAGAGTTTGATGGGTTCGACAGTTGGGTTGAGTGAGATATTGCCGCTATTGGTGGTAATCACTTCGATTACCGTGCCGCGGTCACCACCGTCAACCTCTGCGAAAGTCAAAGCACCATCGTTGTTCCAGAATGAATTCAACGCAAGTGGACGTTCATAGGTGTCCCCTGATATCGTCCAACTGTAAAGTGCGGGCTCATCAATATAAATATCGTTTGAAACTACTACTGGACGAATCCTCTCGGGCACTTCCAAGTCAGGATTCACATTAGAGTTACAGCCTTTGCCATCCGCTCGACCATATGCACAACGATAAACTCGCACATAATCGATCTCCAGCTCTCCAGGCAATGAGGATGCTTCTACCAGATTCCCGGTCAAATTACCCCCTACGGCTAAGTTCAGAATCAGGTGAAAGTCAGTATCAAAAGGTGCACCTTCTGTTGCCAACTGATAAGTCTGCGCTTCTTCATTGTAGAAATAAGAATAGTAACTATCAGAGGTAATGGTTTTAAAGTGAACATCGTTTACAAAGAAACGAATCTCATTTTGCTCCCATTCCACGGCATATTTGTTGTATTCATCCAAATCGATAACATCTGGGAATGCTTCCCCAAGTTTTTGATTTAGCCTCCAAGGAAAACCATAGTGAATCGTTGAACCCAAGAACTCGGTGTCAGCAACGCCTGGGTTGGCTGCTTCCATGATATCGATTTCACCGGTTGCTGCCCAGCCGTCGGAACCGTACGGAGAATCCGTGGAGAGCATCCATAGTGCTCCCCAAAGCCCTTGGCCAGTAGATGTTTTTATTGACGCTTCGACGCGGCCATATTTAAAGTCGAGTTTGCCTTTTGTTGTAATACGAGCAGAAGTGTAGGGAAAACCGTCTTCTACAGACTCAGCGCGTGCAGTAATCGTAAGTTTTCCATCAGCTACCGTAGCATTTTGGTCGGTGTACCACTGCTCTTCCTCATTACCCCAACGGGTTAGACCGCGGTCAGAACCGTCGCCTAAGTCATATCCCCATTTGCTGGTGTCCAGGCTGTCGCCTTCAAACTCATCGCTCCATACTAACTCCCACTCATCCGCTGGGGCAGGGTAAAATGGTTCAGTCTCAGGTGATTTATTGGTGTCACCAACGTTATCGTCACAGGCTGCTAAAGCAAGCCCTGCAAACGCTATCAGTAACCCGTGCTTGAGTGTTCGTCTACGGTTAGTCATTTTAATCCTCGTTTCCGATGTTTCTGCGTGCAACAAAAAGTAAACATTTCGTTAATGGTGCAATATAAGAGGATGTAATTTAATTGTTAATACCTCATTTGGCGTTTTGCGGTCAAAGGGGACTGCATCGGGTTGAAGCGGACTGCGGGCCATCCATTGTCTCTTTGATGGAGCTTGGATGCAGTGATTTCTCTGGGGAGTCTCAGATTCGCTAAAGTGACTTTGGCTCAAAGTTTAAAAAAATATTTGCGGTAAGGCGGCCTGAATTGGGGTTTGAGTCAATGTCTGTTTCTGGGTGGATTATGCCGGAATGCAGAAAATTACCAGGATAAATTGCCAAGCGATTTTGCGCGTAAGGAATTTCGCCAATTTTGGTAAATTGCTGATTTGAATTATCAATGTAGTGACCCACAGGCTTGCCGTGTTGACTAAAATGCTCGCTTACCGAACTCAGGTAGAGATCTACATTCTGTTCGTTGACTCGTTCAATACCTGATGAATTATGTCGATAAAAAGCGGTTCCGCCGTGTGCATTGGGATTTAGGTAGTGTAAAAGTGCAAAGCGAAAGGGGTCAGTTCCATCGAAGTGGGGTATTTGTTGCTCCAGCGACAAATTTTCTGGTGCACGGGTCACTAAGCAGTAGTAACTGTCAAACACGTTGACCTGATAATCAGCAGGAATAGCATAAATTTTATGTAGCAAGGGCAGCAAAACCTGAACCACACTGATGACGTATTGTTCCGGTAATTTGGCACAGATCCCAGGGTAATAGGTCGGAGCATTATCAAATACCATAGAATCGAGATTCTGAAGTAGAGAGTGAGTCAAGTTTTCAAGGAAGTTGTCGAGGATGAAGACCGGTGTTTTCTGTTCTCCAACATGACTGATGTAAGGGGTGGCAGCTCGGTTTATTGAATACGGCATGGGTAGTTACTTTCCCTAAAATACCATCTCATGGCTGCCCATTTTACAACCACAAGTGGTAAATCGTTGACTCTGACTGAGCGATTAGACTAAGTTAATGTGCGTTCGATGAGAAGCGCAATTATAACAAAATAACATTCTTTATCTCTCGCCAAAGTAATCAATTAGGAAAAAATCAACATGTCTCCTGCCAAGAAATTTGCCTTTACTTTTATCGCTGTCGTGTGTGTTCCTGCGGTATTTTTCTTGGTGCTGGAAGGAGGGTTGCGGTTAGTTGGCGTTGGTACTAGCTATGATTATTTCAATGAAATTGAGATAAAAGGAGAGCCCTACTTTCAAGATAACAAATCCTTTGCAAATCAATTTTATCCACCCTCTTTGGGGGTAGCGCCTTTAAACAATACTCTCAAGGCCACGCCTGATGAGGATGTGGTTCGCGTCTACGTGTTGGGCGGCTCTGCGGCCCAAGGATTCCCTCATGTTAATCATGGTCTTGATCGCCATCTAAGCGCCCATTTGCAGGCTGCACTCCCGGGGAAAAAAATTGAAGTGATCAATACCGCCATGACCTCAGTCAATTCTCATGTGGTGTATGAGGTGGCACGCACTCTTCCAGCAGATTCCGCTGACTACGCCATTGTATTGATGGGCAACAATGAAGTGGTGGGGCCTTATGGACCAAGCACATTTAAGCAAAACTTTTTGTCTAGCTTAACCCTCATTCGCACACTGCAAACCCTAAAACGGACTCGAACCTGGCAAGCAATTGAAGGACTGATTCAAGACATGCAGTCAGCATCAGGCAAAAAGGAATTGGAATGGGAGGGCATGCAAATGTTCTCTGGATTCAGTGTCCCCCACGATGACCCCAGACTGGAATCGGTATACAGTCACTACGAGAATAATTTGCGCGACATCATTGAAATGCTGCAAAGTAAAAATATGCATGTCATTGTCTCCACCGTACCGGTGAATTTACGTCACTCAGCGCCCTTTGGGTCTGCTCACAAGCAAGGGCTAACGGCCAATGAGATTGCGAACTGGGATGACCTAAATCAGCAAGCTAGTGAAGCTTTCTCAAAATCCGATTGGACTGAGGCCGAGACCCTGTATAAGTCACTATTGGAGATAGACTCTGAGTATGCAGATACGCACTTTCGCTTAGCGACGGTTGTTGAGAATTTGGGCGATTTTGAGGGGGCAAGAAAGCACTATCAAGCGGCATTGGAGTACGACACTAAGCGTTTTCGCACCAATCAAGTACTTAACGACATTATTCGCTCGGTAGCTCAGGATTTGGCGGGGCCGAAATTGACATTTGTCGACAGTGTTAAGGTCTTCGATGACGCTAGCCAGCCCTTTGCCCCGGGTTGGAACCTGTTACATGAACATGTCCATTATGACTTTGCCGGCAACTACCATCTGGCACAACAATTTGCACAGAAAATTGCAGAAAATGCTAAGCCACTTGCTGACTATAAACCACTGACTAAACAGCAAGCCGCCGACCTAATCGGTTTCCCTAATCATGAGACCATTCAGGTGATGAATCGGTTATTGAGCATGGTGCAAAAGCCGCCGTTTACCAACCAAAGTAATTTCGCTGAATTGAAGGCCACGACCGAAGCACGCAGAGATGCGATTGTTAAAGAAGTAGGCAGCCCCTCTGATGTGGTCGCTCGCAGGAAGCCTTTGGTGGACAAAGGCTTGGCAGATTGGAAAATACATTACGAACTGGCTGAGCTTTATCGTTTCCTGCGGGATAATAAAGCCAGCTATTATCATCTCAGCGAGCTGGTAAAGTTGTATCCCCACAACCATGACAGCTACATCAAATTGGCTGAGTACTTGACTGCAACAGGCGATTTACAGCAAGCCAACAACTATCTCATTGATTCCTTATCCTATACCAGAAACGATGGGACTAAAGAAACCCAAGCGCTAGGGTGGATTGGTCTCAACTACATGAAACTGGGCAACTATCAATGGGGTAAAGAGTATTTAGAGCAGGTGGTCGATCAATATCCTGAGCAAATTGCTGATAACATTCGAGCTTACGGTTTGTTAATAAAATATTCACGAGAAAAGCAGCAGAGCAACGACTTTCGAAGCTACGTAGCCGCGGTAAAACGCTACGCTAAATCAGTTATCGAAAACGACCAAGTGAAAGAGTTCCCATTGCTTTATCGACGAATGGCGCAAATTATGACCCTTGCAGGCGATGACGCAGAAGCCCAGCGTTGGCAAGCCATGCAGTCGGATGAAAGCCGCTAGCACCTCTTGTGCTTTGCCCGCAAGGGTTGTAAATTCTGTTTGCGGTAAGTGTGGCTCTAGGCTTGAGACAATATTCCACTTTACCGCTTGCGCAAACCAACTCACCGCAACCCGCTTCTGTTTGCCGCGTTCCTATGCGAAGTTACACACTGAAATGATTTTATAACAATCTGATAACATACGGAATCGGGGACACACGTCTATGCACTACAAGAACTGTCTTAAAAGCCCAGTCGCGAGGGGAGTTTCACTTGCCCTAGGCGTGAGTTTAATGGCACCTATTTACGCTCAAGATGCAACTGATACCTCTTCTGCTGATCCTGACTTAGAAGTCATTCAAGTTTCGGGTATTCGTGGCAGCTTAATCCGCGCCATGGATACCAAGCGTGAGTCAGCCGGGGTGGTTGATGCGATTAACGCAGAAGATATCGGTAAATTTCCAGACACGAACTTGGCTGAATCACTGCAACGCATTACCGGTGTCTCCATCGACCGTCAAAACGGTGAAGGCTCGCGGGTAACGGTCCGTGGTTTTGGTGCAGACTTCAACTTAGTTACCTTAAATGGTCGTCAGTTGCCCACTAACTCCGGTCTAGGCCGGTCGTTTGATTTCGGTGACTTGGCCTCTGAAGCCGTCGCTGGGGTTGAGATATACAAAACGGGTAAGGCTCACGTGCCTACTGGGGGTATTGGTGCGACCATCAATATTCTGTCAACTAAGCCGCTACAAAAACCTGGACAAAATGCCAGCTTTGGTTTGAAAGCCGTAAATGATACTTCAACGATTACCGGTGAAACCTTTACACCTGAGTTTTCTGGCCTTTACAGCAACACCTTCTTTGATGACACCTTTGGTGTGGCATTAACCGGCAGTTATCAAAACCGAAATAATGGTGCTCAAGCTGCGACTACGGACTTCTTTGCGGAAGTCGATGGTGGCACGATTCGTGACGGTGTGAGTCTTGATGGAACTGCTCCGAGCGCCGGTGATATCGTTGGGTTACCAAGAAACATTGTCTACCGATTAAGTGAAATTGAGCGTACCCGAATTAACGCACAATTGACTTTGCAATATCGCCCAATAGACGCACTGACGATCACCTTGGATTACACCTATGCAGAACAGGAAGTAGCCACTAGCTTTAATGATGTGTCGTTCTGGGTTGCCCAAGTTCCTGATGAAGTGTTGTGGTCAGATGGCCCAATTGTATCGCCATTGGTCTATACCGAATTTAATCGCGAACCCGACTTCCCCCACGCTGCTGGTGGTGGTGGTTCACGCAACGAAATGAACTCAGTGGGCTTGAACATCGAATGGCAAGTCACCGATGACCTTGAACTAACCTTGGATTACCACGATTCGGAATCACTGCGTGAGCCCGACGACATGATTCGCGGTACCAATTCATTCTTGACAGTGGCAGGTTTACGGGGCGCTAGCCGCGCTTCTACCACCATCGACTATCGCGGAGATATCCCGGTTACGACCACCACTGCGAATGACCCTCTTTCTCCAGACGATATGCGTTTAACCGGCAGTGTATACAACAATGCTTGGGCAAAAATGAATATCGAGCAAACGCAACTGGAAGGTAAATGGTACTTTGACGAAGACCAAACCATTGATTTTGGTGTGGCATTGTCGAAAGTGGCAAACTTCGAGGCGTCCAGTATTGTACAGCGCAACACTTGGGGGCAAAGTCAAGCGAGTGCGTTAGGATCAATGACGGACTTAATGACGCCGGCTAGCTTAGAAGGTGTTTTCAGTTCGTTCGATGCAGGTTCTCAGGTTACCAACGACTTCTTCTTGTTTGATTACACCGAAGTCGCTGCCAGAGCTGTATTTCTTGAATCCTTAGATCCGAGCAACCCGCTGTATTTAGCACCAGCCTTGGACGGAGACGGATCTTTGTTAGCCGGGTCATGCGGAAATGCTTTCTGCCCAGATTTTGACCCTGGATTTGGCAATAATTTTGAAGAAGAAACGGTATCGGCGTTCGTTCAGTATAAGCTGCTTGGTGAGTGGGGTGACTATATGTACCGCTTACAGGTCGGCTTGCGCTATGAAGAAACCGATGTGTTCTCTAGTGCTACATCTCGTAACTATACCCGGGTCGATTGGGTTGGTGCGACTGAGTGGATAGCAATAGATGATGGTGTTGAAGTTCCGTCGTCCTTGAAAGGGAAATACGACGTATTGTTGCCCAGCCTTGATTTCGATGTCGATCTTAACGACGACATGAAGGTACGCTACTCATATAGTGAAACGATTGCACGTGCGCCATACGGATCTTTGTTAGGCAATTTGAGTATCTCTAACTTTATTACCTACAACTCCTCTGGCTTGTACCGAGCCACGGGTAGTATTGGTAATCCGGGTCTCTTGCCATACGAGTCAGAAAACCACGATTTGTCCTATGAGTGGTACTATGATGAGGCAAGTTACTTCTCAATTGGCTATTTCAACAAGACCGTTTCGAATTTTATTGGTGGAACCACTTTAGAAGACGTGGCGATTTTCCCAGACCTTGCTTTCCCAGGTTTTGGTTCCTTGTTTGAAGAAGCGGTTGCGGCACTAGGTGGAACGCCATCCAACCAAGAAATCCGCACATGGATTTTTGAAAATCGCCCAGACGCACCGGGAGTGCAGCCAGACGGTAATGGTGGTGGTATTATCACCGGTGTACCAGGACGGGACGGTCCTGCTGTGTTCGACTTGAGTACGTCAATCAATAGTAGTGATACTTTGACGATAGATGGTTGGGAGATTGCTATTCAGCATGATTTCGAAGACACCGGTTTTGGTTTCATTGCCAACGCAACCTTTGCAAATTCGGATCGTGAATTCGACCGATTTGTGAATGCTCAGCAGTTCGCATTACCCGGTCTAAGTGATACTCGTAACTTGATTTTGTATTACGACAAAGATGGCATCCAGGTTCGTCTAGCCTACAACTGGCGTGATGAGTGGTTGTCCTTTGCAAGCGGTCCGCAGCCTGGTTATGTCGATGCCTATGAGCAATGGGACTTGAATGCCAGTTACGACTTTGACAACGGTTTAGTGGTCGCCTTTGAGGTCATTAACTTGACTGACGAAACCACTCGAGGCTTTGCTCGTGACTATCTGCAAGTTGCAGGGGTTACGCAAACCGGTCCACGTTACAACATTGGATTCCGTTATAGCTTCTAGCATTAACCTGTAATAAGCCATAAACTCACCAAAGCGCCTACGCTTTGGTGAGTTTTTTAAATTTAGGGCCTATGAATTCTCAGATTAAAGACATCGTTATCGTCGGTGGTGGAACTGCCGGGTGGCTCACGGCTGACGTGTTAGCCGCGCACTTTGATACCAATACCCATTTCAATATCCATTTGATCGAGTCACCGAACATCAAAACCATCGGTGTGGGTGAGGGGACATGGCCGACTATGGCTGCCACCCTTCGGCGCATTGGTATTTCAGAAGCTCAGTTCATCAGCGAATGTGACGCCAGCTTCAAGCAAGGCTCGCGCTTTATTAATTGGCTTCATGGCAAAGGCGAAAGCTATTGCCACCCATTTTCGCTTCCTATTGGTTATAGTGAAATTAATATTGTCGACCATTGGTTGGAGTCTGGTGCAAACATCCCTTTTGATGAATTTACCACGGCACAAACAGCAGTATGCAATCGGCATTTAGCGCCAAAGCAACCGTCAACGCCAGAGTATGCCAATGTCGTCAATTACGGCTATCACCTGAATGCCGGCAAGTTCGCAACATTGCTGAAAAATCATGGGGTGAAGAACCTTGGGGTGAAGCATATTGTCAATGATGTCAGCGCAGTGAACTCCGATGAGGCTGGACTGATCCAATCGGTCACCCTTGCTGACGGCACTCAAGTCACTGGCGATTTGTTTATTGATTGCACCGGCTTCAAACGGTTACTTATTGGGCAACACCTAGGTGTGCCATTTAAAAGTCAAAAGCAGGTGTTGTTTAATGATCGAGCAATCGCATTCCAAGTACCCTATGAGCACGACAACGCGCCGATTAATTCGACCACCCACGCTACCGCCCACCCTAACGGCTGGATTTGGGATATTTCCCTGCCTACCCGCAAAGGTATCGGTTTGGTGTATTCCTCCGATTATGCAGACAAACAGGTCGCCTTTGATACCGCTGAACAATATATCAAGCAGCAAATGCCCCATGTGAATTTTGCCGATCTCACTGCCAACGAAATCACCTTAGACCCAGGGCATTTAGAAACCTTTTGGAAAGGCAATTGTTTGGCTGTCGGATTGTCTTCTGGATTTATTGATCCGTTAGAAGCTACTGCCATGGTACTGATTGAGTTTTCCGCCAATTTTCTACGGGATCATCTGCCTGTATCGAAAGAAAACCTGCCCGTTGTGGCGGCCAAGTTCAATCGACGCATGGACTTGCATTGGCGAAATATTATTGATTTTATTAAGTTACATTACGTGCTCTCAGAACGCACCGACAGCGACTATTGGTTAAATCATCGTGATCCAAGTACCATACCTTTGTCGTTGCAGCGCTCACTGTCGGTGTGGAAAACCCGCGCTCCTTGGCATGCGGATGTTGAGATAGCGGAGTCGATGTTTCCCCCTGCAAGCTACCAATACATCTTGTATGGTATGGGCTTTAAAACCGAAAGTGCATTAGCGGGCAGGCGACTAGCCGAAAGAGAACGGGCTCATGTGCAGAATTTATTGAATAAGAAACAAACCGAGCTACACAAATTATGTCAGCATCTCCCAACGAACCGGAAGTTGTTGCAGGATATCAAACTCAGTTGGAATAACAGGTTGTAATCATGTCGAAAATTGAAATGCTAAACAATGTCGCCCACGCTGACGTAAAAATTAAACTCGATCGAACCCCTGAGTTGGGTGATGACGTGATGTTTTGTATGACCTATCCATTCGAGTTTCGCTTGGTGATGTCTCATTACCCCATTTTGATGTACCGGGATGGGGAGACAAATGCCACATTCCCCATTGCGCTGTTTGGTTTTGAGGAAGGTGAAAATCTATTCTTAACCGAAAGCGGCTGGAACGCGCGATACATTCCAATCATGGTGCAGCGCCAACCCTTTTCTATTGGCTTCCAGCAAGTCAAAGGAAGCTCGGAAAAGCAACAAGTGATTACCTTTAACCCCAAGCATCCGAGAGTCAATAAGCTAGAGGGCGAGCCGGTATTTAACGAGCACGGTGGCTACACACCCTATCTTGAACAGGTGATCAAGATGCTCGAGTCGATTGATACGGGTCATCAACAAAATAGGCTTTTGGTGGATGCGTTAGATAAGTATGACCTGTTGGAAGAAAGTACCATTGCTATCACCCTAAAAGATGGCACCAGCTATGAGTTAGTCGGCTTTAGTACTATCGCCGATGACCGCTTTGAGGCACTGTCGGCCGAGGCGCTTAAAGACTTGAACGAACAGAAACTATTGCTGCCGATTACGATGATTATGGCTTCCATGTCTAACCTCGGCAATTTGGTGGATATTCGCAATAGTAACCTCGGCTAATTTGCGGCAATGATGAGCTCAGATTACGGATCGCCAATCCCGGAAATTGATTGTTCTGGGACCGGAATACCCGAGGAAATCTTTGGTTCAGACTCACCAAGGGTGCTTCGAGGGTTGGTGTCGGATTGGCCGGTTGTCAAAGCCGCGAAAACATCCGACCGAGCGTTTGTCGATTACCTGAGTGGGCATTACAACCAAAAGCCGGTAAATGCGTTTTTGGCTCAAGCGGATGCCAATGGCCGTATCTTTTACAATGAAAATCTGGATGGTTTCAACTTTGTCCAATCTCAGGTTTACCTTGATGATGCCCTCAACAAAATTGTCGAAATAGCGGGTCAGACTCATCCGCCAACCTATTATGTTGGCTCGTTAGAAATCAAAGATCATCTGCCTGACTTTGGTCGTGACAATAAGCTCGACTGGCAAGATATTCAGGTTCGCGAGGGCATTTGGTTGGGAAACCAGTCAGTGGTTGCGCCGCATTTTGATTTCCCTGATAACATCGCCTGCTGTGTAGCCGGTGAGCGGCGCTTTAGGCTGTTTCCTCCTGAGCAAAGTGAAAACATGTATGTTGGTCCTCTTGATTTCACCCCTGCTGGTCAGCCGATTAGTTTAGTCGATGTGAACCAGCCGGATTTAGACAAATTTCCGCGCTTTGAGCAAGCGATGGCATCAGCACAAGTCGCCACACTAAATCCTGGAGATGGGATATACATTCCCAGTATGTGGTGGCATTCGGTGCAAGGATTGCAGCCAGTCAATGGCTTAGTGAATTACTGGTGGCGAGAAACGCCAGCATTTTTAGGCTCGCCCAATCAAGCTTTGCTACATGCCATTTTGAGTATCAAAGGGCTGCCTGAGCGGCAACGCAAAGCTTGGCAGAACTTGTTTAATTTCTATGTGTTCGATCAGCCAGAGGGAATGTATGACCACTTGCCCGAGCGGGTCAAGCAACAGCAATCGGCAATGACTGAGATTACTGCACGTAAGGTCCGGGCCCAACTTATCAATCAGCTTAAATAGTCGGATTAGATGTAAACAACATGGTTAACGATAAATTAGTCAACAAAATAGTCATTGCGGGCGGCGGTACAGCAGGGTGGATGGCTGCCGCGACGATATCAGCAACCATTGGTAGACGACTGGACATTACCCTTATTGAGTCTGACGATATCCCCACCGTAGGCGTGGGAGAGGCAACAGTGCCTTCCTTGCTGACGATTCATCAACTGCTCAAGATCCCAGAAGCTGAATTCCTCAAAGCCGTCAATGGCACCTATAAGCTGGGCATTATGTTCGAAGATTGGACCCGTTTGGGGCACAAATATTTCCACTCCTTCGGTAAGTCTGGATTATCTTGTTGGGCAGCTGGTTTCCATCACTTTTGGGTACGAGCCCAAGGGCAGAAAATGGCCAAAGACTATGCCCAATACAGTCTCGAAACTCTGGCCGCAGAACGGGGCAAATTCGCTCACGTGCAAGAACCCAAATTAAACTACGCCTACCATCTGGATTCTGCCAAGTATGGCCAGTTTCTGCGCGGCATAGCCGAAAAACATGGGGTTAAGCGAGTTGAGGGCAAAATCGATAGAGTAAATCTGGATCCCACATCCGGTCACATTCAGTCCATTTCAATGGCGTCGGGTCAGGTCGTAGAGGGTGACTTGTTTATCGATTGTACCGGCTTTCGCTCACTGCTGTTGGGACAAGCCCTTGGCGTTGGCTACAACGACTGGAGCGAAATGCTGCCTGCCAATGCGGCCTATGCAGTGCAAACAGAATCCCATCGACCTGCCGTGCCCTTCACCCGTTCTATCGCGTTGGATGCCGGTTGGCGTTGGCAAATCCCTTTGCAAAATCGTGTGGGTAATGGCGTGGTGTTTTCCACCCAGTTTAAGAGCGAACAGAGTGCCCTTGACGACCTGCTCAAAGGAATTGATGGTAAGCCCATTAACGAGCCACGCTTAATCCGTTTTACCACCGGACAACGCAAAGAATTTTGGCATAAAAACTGTGTGTCAGTTGGCTTGTCCAGCGGCTTCATCGAACCGCTAGAGTCCACCAGTATCCATTTGATTCAGCAAGCCATCATTTGGCTGATCAGTCTGTTCCCCACACAAGGTATTGACCAGAATCTGGTTAATCGATTCAACCAACAGATGACGGTAGAGACCGAGACGATTCGAGATTTTATCGTGCTGCATTACCATCTTCAGCAGCGCGATGACCATGAATTTTGGCGATACTTGCGGGAAATGAAAGTGTCTGACCGACTTCAGCAAATCATGGATCTGTTCCACAACAACGGTACCATTGTCGAAGAGCAAGATGATCTGTTTGCGGAAAATTCTTGGGTGCAAGTCATGATGGGGCAGGGGTTACTGCCGAAGCAATATCATCCCATTGTCGACATGATGAGTGATCGCGATTTGCACATGTTTATGCGCCAGCAGGAGACCAATTTAGAAAGAAGTGTTTCCGGTCTTCCTCAGCATCTTCAATATATTCAGCATTTTCTTAGGCAAGGGTAAGTCAGGGGTCTACAGACTCTAGCGAAAGGTCTTCCAGTTAATGGTCGTGGAGAGCAGCAGTTCTCGCAAGCTCAGCGCTCGAGGAGTGGTTTTGCCCTTGTGATTCCAGGTATGTCCGCAGCACGCTGGGATCATATTGGTTTTGTTGGGGATTAGCATCGCACTGTGTTGATGTTTACTGGCTTTTACCACTTGGGGTTGGCCGCTCAGATAAAACCAGCCATTTTTGTTCAAATGCACTAAGTTTTTGTCCATTTGGATCCGGTCAATCGAATCCAGCTCCATCCATTCTTGACCCATGTCGACAGAATACACTGGTACCGGCAGACCCATTCTCACATGCTGGGCAAACCATTGTTGAGTCTTGTCTTGAGCATGCTTTGCGAACGGGCTTTTACTGCTTTGTTTCGCCTGCCAACTGGCATTGTGAATATCCACCTCAATGGGAGCACTGTGATTGAGAAGATGTTCTGCGGCATTTTTAATATGATGGGTCAAACCAGCCAAACGCCGTTGCAGTAGGCTCATGCTGTTGAATGATTGCTTGGCTAGGGACTGTAACTCTCGCTCATAGAGGGCGTTACAAAGCTCAGCAAACTGGCGCTGTTGTAAATCGGCAGCAAAGATATCGACTTGCTGTTGAGTTTGGGAGGTTGGCATACGCCGAGTGTATATCAGTTTTAGGCTAGGGTGTAAGTATGCAGTGACGTTTTTTGCCGTCACTGCATATGCAACAAGGGTTACTGCCCTTTGATTTCTTTGCGACCACCGTAAGTTGCCGCATCACCCAGCGCTTCTTCAATACGCAATAACTGGTTGTATTTGGCTACACGATCAGAACGGCACAATGAGCCGGTTTTGATCTGGCCAGCAGCGGTGCCCACAGCCAAGTCGGCAATGGTGGCGTCTTCGGTTTCGCCACTGCGATGTGAGATAACCGCAGTGAAGCCAGCGTCTTTGGCCATTTTGATGGCTTCGAGGGTTTCAGACAGCGAGCCAATTTGATTGAATTTAATCAAAATGGAGTTGCCCACGCCATTGTCGATGCCGCGCTTGAGGATTTTGGTGTTGGTTACAAACAAGTCGTCACCGACCAATTGTACTCGGTCACCGATTTTTCTTGTCAGGCTTGCCCAACCGTCCCAATCACTCTCATCCAAACCATCTTCGATAGAGATGATGGGGTATTTCGAGGACAAATCTGCTAAGTAGTCGCCAAAGCCTTCGGAATCGAAGCTTTTGCCTTCGCCACTCAAATTATACTGACCGTCTTTGTAGAACTCAGAAGACGCACAGTCGAGTGCCAAAGTGACGTCTTTGTCCATTACATAACCGGCGTTTTCAACTGCGGTGATGATCACTTTCAGGGCTTCTTCGTTCGAGCTTAGGTTCGGTGCAAAACCACCTTCGTCACCCACAGCCGTGTTTAGGCCTTTGGCTGACAACACTTTCTTCAAACTATGAAAAATTTCAGCGCCCATTCTCAATGCTTCTTTGAAGCTGGGAGCACCTACCGGCTGTACCATGAATTCTTGGATATCAACGTTGTTGTCTGCGTGCTCGCCGCCATTGATAATGTTCATCATGGGCACAGGCATAGAGTATTGTCCAGGAGTACCATTTAATTCAGAGATATGCTGATACAAGGGGACTTTCTTCTCCATTGCAGCCGCTTTAGCCACTGCCAGGGAAACGGCCAAAATAGCATTGGCACCAAATTTTTCTTTATTCTCAGTACCATCTAGGTCGATCATGATTTGGTCGATGGTTTTTTGATCCAGTGGATCTTGTCCCAACAAAGCCGGTTGAATGGCATCATTTACCGCTGCCACTGCTTTTAACACGCCTTTGCCCAAATAGCGGGACTTATCACCGTCTCGCAGTTCCAATGCTTCCCGAGAACCGGTCGATGCACCAGAAGGCGCGCAGGCACGTCCCCAAGCACCTGTGTCCAGGTAAACGTCTGCTTCAACTGTGGGGTTGCCTCTGGAGTCCATCACCTCACGGCCAATAATCTTGCTGATTTTTGCCATTTTCGTTGCCTTATTCTGTTTTGCTTTTGATGTTTATTCTAAACAGGCGCTATAAAGACCTTGTCTTTTTAGCGCCCAACAGACTAATTATTATTCTTATGATATTCCCCCGCAGCGCGCACAAACCCTGTAAACAGAGGGTGCCCGTCACGTGGCGTAGAGTTAAATTCTGGGTGGAATTGTCCCGCGACAAACCACGGATGCTCAGGGATCTCGATGACCTCGACCAAACGTTTGTCGGTAGACAATCCGGATACTTTTAATCCGGCTTGTTCAATTTTATCACGTAGGTTGTTGTTCACTTCATAGCGATGACGGTGACGCTCATAAATTTCATCACTGCCGTACAACTCATGCACTTTGGTGCCTGGGATCAGGTGACACAATTGACTGCCCAAGCGCATTGTACCACCGAGATCTGAGCTTTCATCTCTGACCTCTGTGGAGCCGTCTGAATCTAACCACTCGGTGATCAGTCCAACCACCGGGAAAGGAGAGTTTGGATCAAACTCAGTGCTGTTCGCTCCTTCCATGCCGGCGACATTGCGGGCGTATTCAATCAAGGCAACTTGCATACCCAAACAAATACCTAAATACGGCACCTGATTTTCACGGGCGTATTTCGCTGCGGCAATTTTTCCTTCAATACCACGTTCGCCAAATCCGCCGGGCACCAAAATAGCGTCGAGGTTGGCTAGGATTTGGGGGCCTTTGCTCTCTACGTCTTGGGAATCGATATAACGGATGTTCACGGACAAACGGTTCTTCAAGCCCGCGTGTTTCAATGCTTCGTTTACAGATTTGTAGGCGTCGGGTAACTCTACATATTTGCCCACCATACCGATATTCACTTCACCGGTTGGGTTGGATTCTGCGTACAGGACTTGTTCCCACTCAGTCAGATCAGCTTCAGGGCAATCTAAGCGGAAGCGATTGACTACCAATTCGTCCATACCTTGAGCTTTCAAAGCGGCAGGAATGCGGTAAATACTGTCTACGTCTTTTAGACCAATTACCGCTTTGTCAGGGACGTTGGTGAACAAGGCAATCTTAGAACGCTCATTCGTCGGTAACTGGCTTTCTGAGCGACAAACCAAGATATCCGGCTGAATACCAATCGAGCGTAACTCTTTGACAGAGTGTTGAGTAGGCTTGGTTTTCACCTCGCCAGAAGCCGCCATATAGGGTACCAAAGTCAGGTGCATGTACATTGAGCGGTCACGGCCCAGTTCAGTGCCCAACTGACGAATGGCTTCCAAAAACGGTTGTGATTCAATGTCACCCACTGTGCCACCAATTTCAACGATGGCGATGTCGGCACCTTCGGCACCTTCGATCACACGACGTTTAATCTCGTTGGTAATGTGCGGGATAACCTGGATGGTCGCGCCTAAGTAATCGCCACGACGTTCACGGCGCAGAACTTCTTCATACACTCTGCCGGTGGTGAAGTTATTCCGTTTGGTCATACGGGTACGAATGAAACGTTCGTAATGACCCAAATCCAAGTCGGTTTCGGCACCATCATCGGTGACAAACACTTCGCCGTGCTGGATAGGGCTCATAGTGCCCGGATCAACATTAATATACGGATCCAGTTTGAGCATGGTAACGTTCAACCCGCGGGCTTCTAAGATGGCGGCAAGTGAGGCCGCAGCAATACCTTTCCCAAGCGATGAAACCACACCACCCGTGACGAAAATATAATGTGTCATGTGTAACCTAAGACGTTTTGGAGTTGAAAAGAATACGTGACCAAGGCACCGACAACTTTCGGCTACTGGACGGCGTAACAGTATACTGAAAGCCGCCCCAACTCACAATCAACTTTTTGCCATTAGAATAACGCTAACGACTGGATTCACTTAAGCTTTTTAGTTGGTAAAGCAGTGCCAATGCCTGTTTGGGGGTTAACTCGTCAGGATCAATTTGTGATAGTTGTTGTTGCAGCGGGTCTGGTTCGGCCAGCAACTCCAATTGAGTTTCCCTGCGGGTCAGCGCGCTGAGATGCTGATCCGTGGGCGCGCTTTCCAACCGCATTAGCTGGGTTTTGGCCATTTGGATGACACTTTTGGGCACGCCCGCTAACTGTGCAACCTGCAAACCATAGCTACGATCCGCTGGACCGTCTTGCACGGCGTGCATAAAGCGAATGGAATCATTGTGCTCTATGGCGTCTAAATGAACATTGGCTAAGGTATCAAGCCCATTGGCCAATTCTGTTAGCTCAAAATAGTGAGTAGCAAACAAGGTAAAGGCGCGCAGCTGTTTGGCCAGATATTCCGCACAAGCCCAAGCCAAAGACAATCCGTCGTAGGTACTGGTGCCGCGGCCGATTTCATCCATCAACACCAGACTGCGCGCGGTTGCATTGTTCAGTATGTTGGCGGTCTCGGTCATCTCCACCATGAAAGTGGAACGGCCTGAGGCCAAATCGTCGGAGGCACCAATTCGAGTAAAGATGCGATCAATCGGGCCAATGGTCGCTTGTTGTGCAGGCACGTAGCTGCCCATGTAGGCCATCAACACGATCAATGCCGTCTGACGCATATAGGTTGATTTACCGCCCATATTGGGGCCGGTGATGATCAACATTCGACGTTGATCGCCCATCGACAAAGGGTTGGCAATGAAGGGTTCTTGCATCACCTGTTCGACCACTGGATGTCGGCCTTGTTGGTATTCGATACCGATGGATTGGGTTAGGGTTGGGCAATGATAGTCGAGGCTTTGTGCCCGCTCCGCTAAGTTTGCCAAAACGTCCAATTCTGCCAGTCCCATGGCGCTGGCCATCAAGGCCTCGAGATCCACCATCAACAAATCAAACAATTCATCATATAGACGCTTTTCCAACGCCAATGCGCGGCTTTGGCTGGTGAGCACTTTGTCTTCGTGTTCTTTTAGCTCGGTAATGATGTAGCGTTCGTTATTCTTCAAGGTTTGGCGGCGCACATAGTCCGCGGGCACCTGATCAGCATAGCTGCGGCTGACTTCAATGTAGTAACCATGTACTTTGTTGTAACTGACCTTGAGAGTAGGGATCCCGGTGCGCTGCTTTTCCCGTTCTTCCAATCGTTGTAAATAATCGGTTGCGCCTTTGGCTAAGTCTCGCAACTCGTCCAACTCGGCGTTGTAACCTGGTGCAATGACCCCACCGTCGCGGATCAACACCGGCGGATTGTCGATAATGGCTCGTTGCAACAGTTCAACCACATTGGGGAATTGCTGAATCTGCTCAGCCAAAGTAGTAAATTCCTCGCCACATTGACTCAGAATTTGATGAACTTGCGGCAGTTGAGCCAAGGCGCTAGACAACCGCGAAAAATCTCTCGGCCTTGCAGAGCGTAACGCCAATCTCGCTAAAACCCGCTCCATGTCGCCCACTTGTTTGAGGACATCTTGTAAGCCGTCGATGTCTTGCTCAAGCAATTGAGCGATGCGACTTTGACGCAGTTTAAGAATGTTGTGGTCACTAAGGGGTCGATGGATCCATCGCTTAATCATGCGACTGCCCATCGGTGTTTTGCATTGGTCCAAAATCGCGGCTAAGGTGTTTTCTGTGCCACCAGAGAGGTTTTGCGTCAGCTCCAGATTGCGACGAGTCGCGGCATCCATCAAAACCGAGTCGTTATAGGTTTCAAGCTGAATGCTACGAATGTGAGGTAAACTGGCCCGTTGGGTGTCTTTGACATACTGGATTACACAACCGGCAGCGCACAGGGCCCGTTTTGCGTCTTGCACGCCAAAACCATTGAGCTCCTTGGTGCCAAACTGCTGATTAAGCTGTTGTACCGCGGTTTGATAGTCGAATTCCCAATCGGGACGACGGCGCATGCCCTTTCGATTGCCCAAATGGGTGCTCGAAAAGCTCTCCGGATAAAGCAATTCCGCAGGATTGGCGCGCTGCAATTCGGTTTGTAAGGCTTCTTCGTCGTCCAAATCCATCACCGCAAACCGACCGCTGGTGATGTCTAAGGTCGCAAAGCCAAACCCCTGCTTATTGGCGTAAACAGCGGCAAGTAAGTTATCTTGTTTGTCTTCCAACAAGGCTTCATCGGAAACCGTTCCCGGTGTCACAATGCGTTTGACTTGACGCTCGACAGGGCCTTTGCTGGTGGCTGGGTCGCCAACCTGTTCGCAGATGGCCACCGACTGTCCCATCTTCACCAATCGCGCCAAATAGTTTTCTACCGCATGGTAAGGCACGCCGGCCATGGGGATGGCATTGCCACCAGATTTTCCCCGAGCGGTGAGGGAGATGTCGAGCAATTGAGCCGCCTTTTTCGCATCATCAAAAAACAGCTCATAAAAATCACCCATACGATAAAACAAAAGAATATCAGGATGCTGCGCCTTGATAGTAAGGTATTGCTGCATCATAGGAGTATGCTGTTGAAGATCGTCGACAGGATGATTCATTTAATTTCGAAACTCAGTAGTGTTGTAGGCGCGAAATGCGCGTTGGTCATCAAAAGTTGAAGCCGCATTATAAAAGCTACAAACAGGATTACTAGGTCAAATTTCAACAAGGTAGATTGATTCTTCTGTCAGGCTGTGGGAATGTTGCAGCAGGGCGAGTAAACGAGTTCAATGAGGTCAAATATGCACGCCGACATTTTCGAATTGTCCCATCAATTGGGCGAGATGTTAAAGGCTAAATCTTGGAAAATAAGTTGTGCAGAATCCTGCACCGGCGGTGGCTTAGCCTATGGGATCACCAGTGTGGCGGGCAGTTCTGGATGGTTTGAACGCTCCTTTGTGACTTACAGTAACGCAGCCAAATCTGAACTATTGGGGGTAGATAAGCGTACCTTAGATCAATTTGGCGCGGTGTCCGAACAAACCGTGTTGGCCATGGCAAGAGGTTGCGCGGTAAAAACCGCAGCGGACCTGACCATCGCCATTAGCGGTATCGCTGGGCCAGATGGCGGAAGTGACGATAAGCCCGTGGGACTGGTTTGGTTTGGCTATTACGTCAATGGTGACCTGTCTGCACAGCAGCATATTTTTACTGGGGACCGTCAATCGGTCAGAAATCAAGCAATTGAAACAGCCCTGCAACACGCCATCTCATTGATAGCCAAAAAAAAATAAAAAAAACCAAAACTGGACTTGTAACTGTATAATCATACAGTATACTTCTGAGCATCAAAAACAAAATAGTCTGACAAAGTGTTGAGGGACAAACAGAGTTTTCTGTGTCATCCACAGCCGGACAGTCAAGCAAACATAATTCAAAGGATATCGCGATGGACGACAATAAATCCCGTGCACTATCAGCCGCGTTAGGGCAAATCGAAAAGCAATTTGGTAAAGGTACGATCATGCGTTTGGGTGACAACCAAGCGCTGGACATCGAGGCCATCTCCACCGGATCTTTGACCATCGATATTGCTTTGGGCATTGGCGGCTTGCCATGTGGTCGTATTGTCGAGATATACGGTCCAGAATCCTCCGGTAAAACCACACTGACTTTGCAAGCCATTGCCGAAGCCCAAAAGCTCGGTAAGACCTGTGCCTTCGTTGACGCCGAGCACGCGTTGGACCCTATCTATGCGGGCAAACTGGGTGTGAATATTGACGACTTGTTGGTGTCTCAGCCTGACACCGGTGAGCAAGCTTTGGAAATTACCGACATGTTGGTGCGCTCAGGCGCGGTAGACGTGGTGGTGGTTGACTCGGTGGCGGCATTGACACCTAAAGCTGAAATCGAAGGTGACATGGGTGATTCTCATGTGGGCTTGCAAGCTCGATTGATGTCACAAGCCTTACGTAAGTTGACCGGTAACATTAAGCGCTCCAATACTTTGGTGATTTTCATCAACCAAATTCGTATGAAAATTGGTGTTATGTTCGGTAACCCTGAAACCACAACCGGTGGTAACGCATTGAAATTCTACGCTTCTGTACGTCTTGATATTCGCCGTATCGGTGCGATTAAAGAAGGCGATGAAGTGGTAGGTAACGAAACCCGCGTGAAAGTGGTGAAGAACAAAGTAGCTCCTCCCTTTAAACAGGCCGAATTCCAGATTTTATATGGTGAAGGGATCAGTAAGCATGCCGAGTTAATCGACTTGGGTGTACAGCAGAAATTCGTTGAGAAAGCCGGTGCATGGTACAGCTACAACGGTGAGCGAATTGGTCAAGGTAAAGCCAACGTGGTTAAGTACTTGAAAGAGCACCCAGAAATGGCAAACGACTTGGAAAAACGCCTTCGTGCTGAGCTTCTTTTGTCAAAAACCGTCAAGCCAGAAGAGCCAGCGAGTTCGGAAGAAGTTCTGTAAAAATATCTGCGCTCTCCTAAGCGTGTTCCCCGCGGTGCAAGGCATCTGCGGGGTTTTTTGCATTTGAGGCGCAAGGACACTATCCACTGTTTCACCCAGCGATCTAACAATATAAGTAAGACTAAAAAGTGCAGCCAAAATCGGTACGTGCCTTTTGAAACCAATGATTGCTTCAGGTCACGATTTACCGCAAAGAAAAATAACTGTTATGAGAATGCCAAGTACTAGTTTCGTTCACTAAGTGGGCTATTTTCATATACACTTCAGATTGATTGAATATCAGGTTAGGCAAGAGTTTATATAATGGAATTTTCAGCCCACGGCGATTTCACACTCACTATTGATGACAACATTTTAATCATTCGTGTTGATCTTCCTTGGAACGTTGAGTGTGCTGAAGAGTTTACTCAGCAAGTACAATCACTCGTAAATGAAACCTTTGTGAGTAAAAATCAACCTTTTGATGTTATGTGTGTTATCGGTTCTGATTGGTTTCCGACTTTTGACTCAACAGAGTTTTTTCTCAGTCTGACCAATTGGGGGGTGGAAAACGGACTCAGATGCGATGCCTTTGTCACCGAATCAAGCTCTCCACAATATTTGTTAGAAAAACTGTTTCAACCGAAGCAATATGATCATTTCAAGTACGCATTTTTTTCTTCAGAGACTGACGCACTGAAATGGCTCAGGAGTGACTAACCCTTCTCAACTGTCTGAATTGGATCGACTAGCCGGCCATTGAGTCGTTGAATGGATGACATTTGAAGGCTCTAGCCCGTGATTGTCTCAATACCAAACTTCATTTTAAGATTGGCTGATAACAGATTCAGACTTCTCTACCCGAATACCTTGCAGCCAAGTCATCGAGGTCTGCGCTTGTGGTATCAAATGCACCTTGGCTATATTGATAAGTCACCGATACGGTGTCAGAGCCCTTCGCTAGACGGGCTTTAACCTTGCCGTCTAATGAAGCATTCGCGTCATTCAAAAAGCGGTTGGCAACCTGCGCGGATTCAAATTGGTAGACTATTTTCGCTTGCATCTTGTCTTGTAGAATGTTCGTCAATTACTGAATTGCGCGAAGTGTAGCATTGAATCAATTTTCAGGTCATGGATATCTAAACTTTGCTTTTATGGCTATTTCATATTTTTGATCCCAAAGCGCTGGTACTTGGATGTCTCAATCAAAAAGCGGAAGAGTTTCGTTCGATAGAACGATTGTTTTATACAAGCTGCAGTGTTGCCTACTTTGTATGTCGGACGGCACAAAAGGGTAAAAGTGAATCGTCACAAAATGGAAAGCATTAGACTGTTGTGAGCAAGTAGCGGAAGTTGACCTAAGTATCATCTTACGACAGCTTTAGACGAAACATCAGACGTTCAACGCCCGACTCACTTGCGCAAAAGCCCGATTTTTCCACTCTCATAGTCATTCCAGTTCCACGACCTTGCAGGCTTATGTGTGTAATGGCGTCTGCCCGCAAAGCCTACCAATGATAATGACGGGAATGTTTCTAAAAACCCAAAGTCGCCATCAACTATTTTCGTATCACCAAAAAACGAAAGCGCTCTCAGCTGGGTTAACTCTTTGATATCAGATAGAGTTTCAATTTCTTTATTGTTGGATAGCTGCAACACTTTTAGACTATTAATTATTGAAAGCTCCTCTATGCTACTCAGCTCTCGTGATCCATCAATCGTTAGCCACTCTAATCTGCTCAATTTACCTATACCATTCAGCCTATCAAGCTTCCTACAATTCAATAAAACCAGCTTTCGCAGTAATTGAAGACCGCCAAGTAATTCCGGTTCATTGAAATTTGAATTACCAATGGTTAAATACTCAACTTTGGCCAAGTTTTTAAGCTTAGAAAAGTCCTTAAGCTTAAACCCGTCAATATATAGATAGCGTAAAGACGAGCACTCAAAAACTGACTCAGCGCCTTTCCCATAGCTAATAAAACAACGGGTAAGTCTCTTCAATCGACTTAGATCGATCTTGTCTTTCCAGTGGCAAGACAAGGTAAGTGATTTCAGATTTACTAAAGTTTCAATGGAAAGTAATGAAGCTACAGGCGTGTAGATAATGTTGAGCAACTCTAATTGTGGCAAATCAGCTAGAAAATCAAAGTTTGGGCACTCAAATCCTTTTGCGTAATTGAGGTAAAGCCCCTTTATCTGGTTTTTCTTCATGAAGTCAACTATGCCATCATGCCAGGGACCTTTTACCAATATTGATCGAATCTCAAAATCGTATTCGCAATCAATCGGTGCTGCGGACTTGCTGTACGGGTTCGTGACTACTTCTATTTCTGTGCCAAGTATTTTCATGCTGACTTAGAGCCTGGTGCTACCCACTAAAAGTGGACATGCTGTTTATGCATATTGAGCTTCATATTCCATCGAGCTGAGAGAGCCCAATTTCGAATATTGCCGCGCGCGGTTGCAAAATATCTCTATGTACTCAAAGATACTGGATTTCAATTTTTATATCGAATGGTATATTCCCTTTACGCCATCTGTATCTGAGGCTTCAGCACGAACTTTCCGTTCAATGGCCCCCCTATAAACCGCCCAAGCATCCTAGGCTATACTTGGGAGGCATGAGCCAAAGCCAGCGAGTAATTTTCTGGGTTTAATTTAGATTGTTAGGTAACACCACTATCTCAAGGGAAAGTATGAAGAATACGGAAAGAGTTTTCTCTGATAATTCTGAAAGTGCTTGGCAAGGACAGGTATTTTGGAGCCCAACCAAATCGATTTGGTTTTTATCAAATCTGTTAATTTCGTTGTTTGCCGCACCGTTCTTTTTTTCATTGTCCAGCGTTCTCGTTTTTTTGGTCTTAACGGGTATGACTCTCTGTCTAGGTCATTCATTGGGGATGCACAGATTGCTTATTCATAGGTCGTATGAGTGTCCATTATGGATGGAATATCTATTTGTCTATCTTGGAGTCTTAGTCGGTATGGCTGGTCCAATTGGTATGCTTAAACAGCACGACCTTCGTGATTGGGCGCAGCGTCAATCAAAATGCCACGATTATCTGCTTCATGGTTCAAATATTATCAAAGACGGTTGGTGGCAACTAAACTGCGATTTAAAACTACTGGACCCTCCGGAATTTAATATTGAATCAAGAGTTTCGGAAAGTCGCTTTTATCAATTTATGGAGTCAACTTGGTTGCTCCAGTCATTTATCCTAGCAATCTTCCTATATATGCTAGGTGGCGTGAGCTGGGTTATATGGGGTGTTTCAGTCCGTGTTGTAGTGTCAGTCGGTGGACATTGGTTGATTGGTTATTTCGCTCACAATCAAGGAGAACGCACATGGTCTGTAGAGGGTGCTGCAGTACAAGGCCACAATATAAGAATTGCAGGGTTTATTTCTATGGGGGAGTCGTGGCATAACAATCATCACGCGTTTCCTGGCTCGGCAATGCTAGGATTATACAAAGATGAGCCAGACCCTGGTTGGTGGGTTTTAAATGCTTTGCATAACCTTGGCATAGTCACCAATATCAAGCTCCCGAGTGACTTACCTAGCCGCTCTGATCTGATGGTCGAAGCGAAAGATTTAAGCAGTAGAGATAAACGTGAGCCTGAAGAATGTGAAATCGCTAACATTATCAGGAGATGAAGTTATCCATCCACCATAGGGGAGCATTGGCTTGGCAAGCTATGTTAAATGACACAAAGCGTGATAGGGCAAACCTGTATCGCTTCTCAGGGTTTACATTTTACACGATGGAAATGTCTACTTTAACGTGTCAACCTGAGCTACAAAAAGCAGGCATGTACCCTTTATTCAACAAAAAATCCCGAACCCGCTTTTTGATGTTCGTTTTACTTTGTACATGGCTGAATCAGCTTGGTCGATTAACTTTTTCGCCTCTGTCGCATTATTTGGGAAAAAGGAAACTCCTACGCTACAACCTACTTTTACTTTGAGTGCCTTGTCGCCGACAGTAAGAGGCTTTTCTGCTGCGGCTACAATCCGTTTAGCAAGTGGTTCGACTTTTACGGGAGAAAAACCTTCTAGTAGAAATGCAAACTCGTCGCCTCCGATGCGAAACACATTCTCACTATCTCGACTAATAGCTCTAAAACGCTGAGCTACCTGAACTAAAACGTCGTCTCCGATTGAGTGTCCATGGGTATCATTTATTTGCTTAAACCCATTTAAATCAACCAAATACAGTGCAATGACGCTACCACTTTGCCTATTTGCTCGCGCCATTGCTCTATCTAACATCTCGTTGAATGCTGCCCTATTGTAGAGGCCTGTTAAAGAGTCATGCATAGCTCTGTAGAGCACTTCATCCTCTTGGCGAAGTCTCTCTGTTATGTCTCTTGCAATGGCGTACAGATTTAAGATCCCTGAACTTACAGATGGACAAACCCACTCAATATGATGCCAAGACCCGTCTGCATGAAGATATCGATTTCTAAAGTAAACAGCATCTTCATGTCCCTGAGCCAACTTTTGGTGTAGGTCTATCGTTTCTTGCTGATCTTCAGGGTGAATGAAATCAAAAATAGGTCGCGATGCTAACTCATCCTCTGAGTAGCCCAAGGCTTTAGCAAAGGCAGGGTTGACTCGTTTAAAGAAACCTTCTCTACTCGCAATACAAAGCATTTCGCTAGAGTTTTGAAAAAACCAATCCCACTCTGAGAGCAATTTCTTGTGGTTACTAATTTCGGAGACAAGTTCCTCTGAAAAAACTTTATATTTGCCACATAAACTCTCTAGTTCACTGAGGCGTTTTTCCAATCTGTCTAATTCCTGAACTTGTTTTCGTAATTCCTCGAGTTCGTTTGCCTGTTCTCTAAAGACATCGACATGCATAAAGGTTCCGGTTGTCGCCATTTCTACCTTTATGATGATAGCACATTGCAGAAGTTGAACATTTTGGGTGGTTGCCAGATCCAGTAGCGAGGAGCCGCGATTGCACTCACTTGAAAGAGCGCTAAGCAGACGGCCGCAACTTAGTTTTGATAGGCTTACTGTTTTTGCTCTAAAACCAAAAGCTCAGTATTGTAAGCTTTCGAATGCGCCTTTTGCTTTTAGCTCACTGAGAGCTTTTGAAAGCGTGTCAAACAGCTCTGTTTTTCCAGAATGCTTTGATAGTACCAAATAACCTTTTTGGCTCACTTCTTGGGAATAGGCCGCGCGCTTAACTGTGTTCTGGGGATCGTATTGGACAAGGTAGGGAGCAATCGTTTCATTCATATGAATAAAAGTGTCAATCCGACCATTCTTGAGTAATGAAAAAAGTGTCTCGACGTCTTTGGCGCTTACCGTGTTTAGCTGTTTGTCCGTATCAAACTGAGCAAAGTGTTGGCTGCCTCTTAACTTACCAATCACCAGGTTTTCCAAATCACCGTAGGAGTCAATTTTTATGCGGGGATCTTGTATATAAAATCCCAGAGACGCATTTTGAGAGAATATAGGCGGTTCGATATACAACAAATGAGCTTGGCGTTCCTCTGACTTAGACAAGCCTGCCAACAAATCAATGTGTCCACTCTCAATCAGGCTAATGCATCGCGCCCAAGGACAAAATACAAACTCAAACGACAATTGAGATTCGATGGCGAGTTTTTTGACTAAATCGACCATGGTCCCACGAGCAGCTTTATCCTCATCTAGATATGAATAGGGAGGGCTGTGATCAAAGCCAAACACCAACTTGTTTGTTTCCGATGCCCAACTCACTTGAACATTGATTAACAGCAACAACAAAAAAGTCAGTGGGTTTGTGAGCAGGTTCATGTGTTTATCAGGTTATATATGGTCAGGCACAATGGTAACTCAATCGATTAGCTGAGCAAGAATTGATCTGGCTGTATTGTAAAGTTTTTCGTAAACAGACGTGTCCGTGCAGACCTATACCAATCATTCGAGCCATTCCACATGTGAATGCTCCCCCTGAGTTGTTAGTGCTCGATGATCACCAATAAGAAGCTTTTGAAGGTTATTTTTATAGGGTTTAACTGCTTGTATTCCTTTATTTTTACGTGAATTTTAGGCTAGTATTTAAGCAGTTGCAGTAAAGGTGAAATAAATATGAAAAAAATCATTGTCGCACTCACGCTTTCTTTGGCCTTCCTGTTGGGTGGTTGTGCCACGTTAAACTATCCATCGGCCATGACCGAAACCGAAGTTTTCCAAAAACTTGTCAGCATCAAGCCCATCGAACCTAAGGAGAAGATTTACCGCCAATACGTCAGTGATGGGCGCTATTTGCAGTTTGAACGAATCGACGAGAATAATATTATTTATGGTTGGTACACTTGCACAAACTGCAGTTGGACACGCTCCAAATTCCTCGCTATCTACGACGGCAGCTACATGTACCTGACCTATGGTCACCATGAAGAGTTTTTCTTGGAGTCACCGCAAAACGTTAGAAAACACCCTGAATTTACCCATTGGTCATGGAGCGTCATTGAGAAATTTCAAATTGAAGGTCGCAATTTGATTCAGTTAGGTCAGATTCGAAAATGTATCTACGACAGCCCAGCCATTAAAGAATGGGACAATGCGCCTTGGGCCTATGACGGAGACTACAATTGTGCATACAAAAAGTCTGGCAGCTATAAGAAGATTTTTGTTTCCACCATCGATGAAACCCTTGCGGGTCAACGCAGTTCCATTGTGGGTGCAGAACAAGATGCCATCGATTCTGACATCAAGGTAAAACTGGCCAAACTGAAAGATTTGTATGAAGACGGGCTGATCAGTCAAGAAGAGTACGAAGCGAAGCGTCGCGAATTACTCGACAATCTATAAGTACCTTGATCCTACAAACGCATGTGAAAAGGCACGTTAAGTGCCTTTTTTGTGTCTGTAGAAAGCGCTGAATCTTAGCGCGAACGTTCAGGTTTCATTGAATTTCAAGATCTGTTGTCGATTTGCCACGAATATACTGCTGAGCTTGTTCCGATAAACAGCGATTCGAAAGATAGCTCTTGCCTGTATTGTGGTGAATCAACCAACCTCGAGAGGTCGCTTCAATGCTCTTCACATCCTGCCATTTTATCAGCGATGTCACGTAACTAGAGCGGCTTTCTATGCCCTGTTCGTTGATGGTCAGGGTAAGGTCGTTATTAGCCGCACGGCTAATCAATTGTCTAGCTAGCCACCAGGCTCGATGAAAACGGACGCTCAACGCTTCCACTACACCTAACATAAATAGGAATGCACCCAGATAGCTATCGACCCCGGGTAAAGACAAAAGAACCAATCCAATGGCCATTATGATGATGGACTTTAGGTAGCCTTTCAAACCCTGCGAAGGGGTTGCCGATTCGTCATAGGTTTCGGCATAGTGACTCTTATCGAGTGTGTAAACGGTCTGGTAATAAAATGAATCGGACATAAGCAAGGTTGAGATCGGTGAATCCAAAGTTGAGTCTTAGGCGGTCATCTTAACCATTAACGTTGCCCCTCACCACTGGTTTTGGTGAGGGGCGAAGTGCAGGTTATTCATACAAATGGGAGTAGATCACTCTCAATGATTTCATCATAGCGGTTTTCATATTGGGCCAGAAAATGGAAAGGTTATCCACTTGCCCTTGCTGGGCGTCTGACTCCAATTGGGAGGCCAAATCGCTAAGCGGTTCGGAATTTACCTTGCGTGCATGTAAGGCCAGCTTTTTAGCATTGATGATCATCATTTTGTCGTCATCATTACTAACCGCTTCATCCATTGCTTTGACGTGCTTTTCCAGCTCATCCATTAATGATGTTAAGGCCTTTTGCATAGAGCCTGCATGGGGGTTTTGTTGCAGGTAAGGCAGTAAATCGAACCAGACATTGGGATTGTCAGGAATGTCCAACTTGGCAAACTCTGGGGCCACCCGAGCAGGTGCTTGAGTACTGGCTTCCGCTTGTTTCGCTTGCTGCAATTCTTCTTTATGCGCTTTAACCAACGCTTGCTCTTGTTCAGCGAGCTTTTGCTGGCTGTTTTGCAGTTTTGATTGAGCATCCTGCAAAGCCGACTCTTTGCTGTCCAACTGCTTCTTGCTGTCCTGCAACTCTTGCTCAAGGGCTTTAAGTTGTTCTGCTAACTCCGATTGACTGTTGTCTTGGGCGGACAGATTTTGTTGGGTGTCTTGATATTCTTGTTGAACCGCTTGCAACTCTTCAGTGAGTTTGCGCTGTTGCTCTTGCAAATGGTTGATGTTCGATTCACTGGATTGCAATACTTTCTGCTGCTCTTGCAATTGTTGTTGCAGTTTCAATTCCTGCTCTTCCTGCTGCTTGAGTCGTGCTTCCAGTTCTTGTGCTTGTTGGCGAGCGTGATTCAATTCTTGTTGCAGTTTTTGCTCGGTACTGCGAGTTTGCTCCACTTGAGTTTCAGCTTGTTTCAATTCATCCAAACTTCCGCTTAGCTGAGCTTTCATCTGGGCATTTTGTTGCTGAGCTTGCTCTAGCGCTTGTTGCAATTGCTTCTTCTGTTGTTCAATTTCTGCATGATGTTGACGCCATTGTTCGTCACTGCCATGCATCATTTCTTTTTGTTTTTCGGCTCGCAGTTCAACGTCGGAAAGTTCTACCTTCAATTGCTCCAGTTTTTGCTGCTGTTCCATGCGGGCCAGTTTCTCAGCATCGGATAACCGTTGCTTTTCGTCCAACTTTTGTTTAGTTTCTTGCAGTTCACGTTGCTTGGCTTCCACTTCTGCGTGGAGATCTTTTTGCCGCTGTTGCCATTGTTGATCGCTTTCTTCCATTTGTTGCTGCTGTTGCTTGCTGCGCTGTTCCATCTCGGTCAATTCGGCTTGCAATTGGGCAAAGATTTCCTGCTGTCTGGCTTTCTCGGCTCGTTCTGCTTCGGTTTGCTGCTTGGCTTCGTTAATCAACTGCTCTGTTTCTAACAGACGCTGTTGCTTGGCTTGCAGTTCTTGTTGCAGTTGCGCTTGTTGCTGCTGCCAATAGGCATCCGTTTCGGCCATTTTCGCTTGTTGTTCCGCGCTACGCTGTTCGAATTCGGCCAACTCACGTTGCAGTTTTTCAAAGTTTTCTTGTTGCTGCTGCTTCTCGGCTTTCTCTTTTTCCGACTGCTGCTTGGTTTCTTCCAAGGCCTGCATGGTATCTTGCAATTGCTGCTGCTTGGCTTCAAGTTCTTGTTGCAACAACGCGTGTTGCTGTTCCATGTCGCCTTTTTCTTGTTTCGACATTTCCTCGAACTTGTTCATTTCGTGTTGCAAATGCTCAATGTGGCGAGCTTTGTTGCTCAGTTCAGATTGCACCCGTCGACAGGCTTGTTCTAGTTCTCGACGTTGCTCTTCTGCTTGTTCACTGGCTTTGCGCTGGTTGATCAGTAAGGTACGCAATTTCTCACTGGTTTGGCCGGAGCTGGCCAACTGGGATTGCAATGAATTGATCTGACCGTTAACCGCTGACAATTGCTGATCTTTTTGTTTAATGGAGTCTTTCAGATCATCGATTTGACCAACGAATTCGGCCATCTTTTCTTGTTGTAACTGCTGTTCTTTTTCCAGACGCTTGGCATTGGCTTCGCTTTCTTCCAGCTCTTTTTGCGCACGCTGATATTTCTTCTCACTGTACTGCAGCGCATCGGCAATCTGATTTCGTTGTTTTTCTAAGCCACTTACACGGGACGTTGTTTGTTGAAGCTGAGCCTCCAATTCGGCATTGCTTCGTTCACTTTGCTCTAAAGAGGCTCGACTTTGGCTGTAATCCTGCTGCAACTTCTGCAAGTGAGCAGTCATATCTTCATGGGCTTGTTGCAAGTCGGAGATTTCGCTTTGTTTCTCAGACAAATCCACCTGCGCCGCTTGCAATTGGCTCTTAGTATCTTCGAGTGATTTAACCTGGCTGGCCAACTGATCCTGACTGGTTTCCAACAATTGCTGCTTCTCTGCCACCAATCGCTGCGCTGCTTGATGCAAGTTGATTGCTTCCATACGCTCTTTGTCGGCTTGCTTTAATGCTCGCAGATCTGCCCAGATGCACAATATCGAATCAAAATCTTTGCCTTTGTACATCGGCACATAGGTTGCCTGACAATCTAGGGTCTCATTGCCACTAACGTGTTGCCAAACCACAGAAAGGGCTCGGCCATCCGACTTAATTTGATCGACTTTTTGCTTCAACTCTTCAGCGTTTTCGCTGCTGAGGTTAAGCCCCTCAGAATAGGGGAAGAAGCCGTAAAGGTCGCTTTGATCTTCAATATGGAAGAACTCACAAGCTGCGGGGTTGAGCTGGGTAAAGCCTTGCTCTGACAGCACCGCCATCGGCATACTGCTGTGTTGCAACAAGCTTTCAAACTTGTCTTGCTGGTATTTCTCATCACTGATGTCGGCAATCCAGCAGAGGAATTCCTGTTTCTCTTTGTCGTACAAATCAATGTGTAGCTCACTGGGGTGAAGCTCGTCACCATTGCCTTTTAAAATAGCCTGAAAACCATGCAGTTTACCGGTTTGATGAAGGATTTTCGCTGCTTTCCCGGAATTGATCGGGTCATTGAAAAGTTGATAGAAAGAACCACGTTTCAGTTCTTTTTCCGACAAACCTAAGCGGCGTACCATAGTCGCGTTTGCTTTGATGACGTGGTCGTCGGCGTCAATAGTTGCAATGGCCACCGGAGCCATATCCAACATACGAGTGAAGCGCTGTTGAGCGGCATCCAGTTCTTTTTGTGCCGTTCTTAGTTCTGAGATGTCCTCGATAAAGCCAACCATACCCGAGCGCTTACCGTCGCTGTCGGCATAGCTTTGCAGTTTCAATCGGACATTGTGTCTGGTGCCATCGGCATACTCAATGTCACATTCTTTGCCAGACGTTGAAGTGACCGTGGAGACCACGCCGTAGCCGCCGTCCATATTGGGATGCAAAGCTTTTAGGTTGTCGGGCACACAGTCCAACCCTTTAAAATCTTGTCCTTTAACACTCTCTAATTTGGTGTTGAACATCTTTTCAAAGGCGCTGTTGCAATTGAGCAATCGGCCCGCTTTATCTAGCAGATAAGCGGCATTGGGGTTCGAGGACAAAAGTCCTTTCACATGCTGCTGCGCCACGACACGAGCGTGTTTCTCTTCGGCCCATTGGTGTATGTCCACTAAGGTTAAATGCAGTATTTGGTCGTTACCCAACATGCCGTGAACTCGGGCATGAAAAAGGTCGTCTCCCGCTTTAAAGCGGCAATAAAACTGGTGCTGTTGCTTTTGCTGGATATCAGACAGACCTTGGTTCCAGGTATTGACATCACTGACATGGATCCAATCCTGTAATTGCTTCAACTCGCCTTGGCTGGCAGTGCTTTCTGGTTGTTTGATGGCTTCGGCAAATAGGGAGTTGGCAGTAAATTGCTTAGCTTCAAGATCGATAGTCAGTTGCCCTAATTGGGTATTGTCCAATAATCGATTGGCATGGTCTCGCTCATGGGTAAGAGCATCTAATCGGTTTTGGTATTGGCTAACGTCGCTAATGCTGACGACGGTGGCAATGTGGCTGTCCTGTTGAGAGGCAGGATTAAAAGTAACCAACAACTCTCGTTGTTTTATCGGGCTGGTCAATTGAATTTCACCGCCGACTTTGTCCTGACGTTTGGCGTCAATGTGTTCTTGGAAACGGTGATCAAATTCGGTGGCAAAATTCACCCCTTGCAACTGCTCCGGACGACTCCCCAGATAGTAGGCTGCCACTTTGTTGGCATACTGAATGTTGCCAGCGAAATCCAAATGAATCATACCCACCTGAAAGCTTTCTAGGTGGCGAGAGGCTTGCTCATACTTTTGCTTGGCCTGAGTGACTTGCTTTTGTTTGGCGTTCAAGCGCAACTTAAAAATGACCAGCCCAACGAGCAAGACGGCAAAGATGCCTACGGTCACGTAAGCCAATAATTCGAGGGTTGCACCATCCATTGTCTGCAATTGTTCGCCAAATGCCGCTGCGTGATGACTGACCAATAACAGTGATAGGCCTACAAATTTTCCAAAATGCCCGGTCAACAAGCAAGGTTTCATCGATTTCGTTCCAAAGTTAGGGACAATTCTGCCTGAAGGGTATCCTGTCCTAGGAACGGAACAAATCTGTTTGCGCGTCCTAAGGTGTGGATTTTTATACCTAATTGTCAAAACTCGGTGAGTTTCAAGCAATCTCGCACTTAGTATAAACCAATTGCTGGGATACGCAGGTTTGAGCCTGAAAAGTTGTCTTAAACTTTCTGTGAGATTTTGCCGTGACTTGCAGCCCAACTTTGTGGAAACTTGCCTTGTAATACGTATGAAAAGGCAATCAATTCGGCAATCACATGGTAAAGCTCATCGGGGATCTCTTGTCCTAAGTCCAATTGATTAAGGAATTGACTCAAATAGGGATCTTCGTGGATTAACACGCCGCTAGCTTTGGCAACTTCGATAATTTCTTCGGCCAAATCACCAAACCCTTTGGCAATGATAGTGGGGGCGGTCTTTTCACCCTCTTGATATTGAATGCCAACGGCACTTTTAACGGATGATTTTTTCTTACTCATAGGATCAGGCCTGGGTTTGGAATATGTGATAAGGACGATTCTGCAAGGTGTCTGGGATCTTACCTAATTGACACTGAGTCTTGTTGACCGTGATCCCCAACGACGCAAGTCGCTTATTCAAAAGCGGCAGATAGTTCAGTACTTGATTTTTTAGGGTTTCTGCAGACGCATAAAAGTCAATGTCTAGCTCATTGTCCCTAAGTTTGGCTTTGGTCAGCATTTGGCCAAGTTCGCCCACATCCAACTTCATAGTCAAATACCACGAGTGCTTGGCAGGGACACTTTGTTTTCTTCCTTCCTTTTGTTGAGTGTCACGGCGAATAAGCAATTCAATATCCGATTTTCGACCTTCACCACTGGTGGGCAATACATAATGAAAGGTATCTTGACCTTGCAGCAGCTGATCGACATTACCTAATTTACTACTCTGATGTTGGGCAAACAGGCGACCGATTTGCTTGAGCAACTGATGCTTTTGTTCCAATTGGTTGAAATCTTGTAAGGTTCGGGTGCTCTGCAAGGGAGTGTTGGGGCTGCCTGAGCTCAGATTTGCCGACACTATACTGTTGGCTAATCGTTCAGTCGTTGAGGGCGCAATGCGACTCAAACGACCTGCCAAAGACAATTGCAACAGCGTAATCAGGCCATTGAGTAGGCCCTCAGCAGGTGCGGGTTGAATCAACTGGGTTGGCGTCAGAGGCATGGCCGTTTGACTCAGCATCGCTCGAATGCTGGTTGCATCGCTTGTGGCCAGTTGCGGCACAGCTTGGGTTAACTGATTTAGCACGGCAGTTAGGATCGGTTTACTCAGTTTCGGTTCCTGCAACACCATATCGTCTCGAAGTGCCTGTTCTATGGCTACAAGGGCTGCGCTTGGATTGGCACTTTGAGGAGCGATTTGCCGCAATAAGATTTGTATCTGATTTTGCACCCCTTGGATGCGTTGACTCATGGCCTTATTGTCCACAACTTCAGTTGGCGATGCTGTTTGTGCGATGTGTCTGAGGATCTGCTCCAGCCGAGCTTGAATACTCTGTTCGGAGGGGCGTGCTTCCAAAGGCTTAACGGAATCCGTCAACGCGACCGAAGGTGTTACAGGCACTGTGTTTTGGATGATTTGGTCCTTCGAAGAAGGGGTATTGGTCACCATTGACGCGGCAGTAGGTGCTGTTTGCACTGGGCCTTTTGGCGTTTGGGATGCGTTAGCAAACTGCGATGTATTGCTGCCAGTAAGGTCTTTGCCAATCCAACTTTGTAGATTCTCCATACTCCCTTTGGATAAGGTGGCCGTAGCCACAGGGACACTGGGCGACGCGCTCATTTGCGCCGCTTTGCCCGGCGTCAAAGTTAAAATAGCCGAGCCCTGTTGCGGCAACGTTTGAGCCAGAGCTTTAAGAGGGACATTTTCCATCGACAAGACGCTGGATAAGGGAAGGTTGACGGCAATTTTCGACTGGGGTGAAAGGTTTTTCAGTCCATCGGACTGCAACAATATTGATGCTTTGGCCGCGTCGATATTGACCGCTTTAGCGCTGGCGGTTCGATCCGGAGCGAGGGTGCTGTTGAGTAGTTTAATCTGCCATTGTTCCTGTTTGCTGCTTAGCAAAACTTGAACATTCTGACCAACTTGAAATGGGGGCCGAGCAGATGCACTCGATGGGATGGGTAAAGTCACTTGACGAGTTTTGCCATCAATGTTTAACGCAATTTCCACCTGCCGATTGTCTATCGCAACCACCTTGCCTGTAATGATGGCCGTTGCTTTGGGATTGGCCGAAGTCAATTGGGAGGCACTGGATTGCAGTAAGGATTTGAATTGCTGCGTCGTTAATTCAGTCGCAGCGGATTGGGTCGTATTGGGTGGCGCGGCGAAAAACTGCAGTTGAGCACTGCTTGTCGATTTGCTCGAGCTGAGCTTTATCCAATAGGTGTCACCTTGTTTTACCCGATCCCGTCCATCCCAGCGGGCAATCTCTAACTTTTGTTGTCTTGGGCCGGTATTGAGCAGGATTTGATGGCCGGATAGCTGCTCCACAATCACTGCTCGCGCTTGCGCCACCAAAGGCGAGGCGTTCGCAATTTTGTTCAGTTGTGTCAGTGCTTGACTCAACTGTTGTTGTGAAGAGAGAAAAAGATCCGTCATGGCTTTTGTATCGGCTGCTTTACGCACAGATGAATAGCCAAAGAATACTCTGTTCTGTATTGAGAATCTAACGGGAATAATTCACCGGCTCATACGTTGTAATAGCCAATCTCGATATGATTCGACGCGGTCGCCCAGTCGAGACCCATTGCAAGGGAACGTTTGGGGGTTATCACTGGAAAAAGCCCCCTGCTGTGGTATGATTTGCGCCCGTTTTAGTAGGGTGTTGTTTTCCCCTAGAAGCCTCGCTTGGAGCGCGGTAGCAGAGCGTTTAGCATCGGAAATCGGTGCTGCGTTGAGTAAATAATGGCGGGATTCATCTGTACTCTGAGCGCTTAAAATATGATCTTTGAGCCCTCATGTTTAATTTTCGACATTAACCGAGGTATGTTTGGCAATCATCAGTGGCCACAATCTGTCGTGTATCAAACAGCAGCGCTGCTTGTTTTCTGATCTCAATTTTGCCGTGGATGCTTCGCAAATTTTGCATGTTAAGGGGCCAAATGGTGCTGGCAAAACGAGCCTGCTGAGAATCGTCACGGGGCTTGTTTCGCCGACAGAAGGGCAAATACATTATCACGACAACCCCATCGACAGTTGCCAAGAAGAGTTTCAGAAAAATCTGGTCTATTTTGGTCACAAGCTGGGATTGAATTTGGCGCTCAACGCGGTGGAGAATCTGCAGTTTTGGTGTCATTTGAATCAAATTTCCGTGCGCGCCGATGAACTTTATCCTTTGCTTGCCGATTTGGGCTTGGTGGGTTTGGAAGATTTGACCGTAAATAAGCTGTCTGCGGGACAACAACGACGGGTCGCGTTGGCGCGTTTATGGCTTAAAAAGCATGCCAAGTTGTGGGTGTTGGACGAACCTTTTACCGCCCTTGACGTCGACGGTATTGCACTGCTGCAAAGTCACATTGTGCAGCACTTGGAGCGAGGAGGCGCAGTGATTACCACTTCCCACCAAACGCTGCAATTAGGATACCCGGTGCAGGAATTAAATTTGGCATATCAATTATGACATCAGCATTGTTATCTATCTTTGAAAGAGAGTGGCTGCTGGCAATGCGTCAACGTGCAGAACTGATGCAGCCCATGATGTTTTTCGTATTGGTCATTACTTTGTTCCCCCTGGGAGTCGGCCCATCGCCTGCGACTTTGCAAAAGATTGGTCCCGGTGTGATCTGGGTTGCCGCGCTATTGTCATCATTGCTAGGAATGGAACGCTTGTTTCGCGATGATTACCAAGATGGCACCTTGGAACAAATGATGCTCAGTGGCTTGCCGCTTACGCTGGTGGCATTGGTGAAAGTCGTCGCCCATTGGTTACTGTGTGTTTTCCCGCTGATCGTACTGAGTCCTTTGCTGGCACTTTTCCTCAATTTAACGGTCGATATGTATTGGGCGCTATTGTGGACTCTGTTATTGGGAACACCCCTGGTGAGCCTGATCGGCGCTATCGCCGTAGGACTGACCGTAGGGTTGCAAAAAGGCGGCATTTTGTTATCGCTATTGTTGTTGCCGGTCTTGGTTCCCTTGCTAATTTTGGCAACGTCTGCCGTTGACGCTGCCTCGTTACAATTCCCGTACACCGCTCAATTAGGCTTGATTGGTGCGATGTTGTTATTTGCCCTTGCCTTGGCCCCGTTTGCCATCGCGTACGCATTAAGAGTGAGTCAAAACTAATGTGGAAATGGTTACACCCCTACGCTAAATCTGTAGAAGCCTACAAGTTGTGCTCAACGTTGTTACCTTGGTTTGCGTTCAGCGCGTTGCTGACTTTGTTGATTGGAACAGTGTGGGGGCTCGCGTTCGCACCGGCTGACTATCAGCAGGGTGATTCCTTTCGTATTATTTACATTCACGTGCCCAGTGCCATTTTGTCGATGGGAGCCTATCTAGGCATGGCCATCGCAGCGTTTATTGGTCTGGTGTGGCAAATTCGCACAGCCTTTATGGCGATGATGGCCATTGCACCGGTTGGCGCAGTGGTGACCTTTATCGCGCTTTGGACAGGCGCTGCTTGGGGTAAGCCCATGTGGGGAACCTGGTGGGTTTGGGATGCCAGACTCACCTCAGAATTGATTTTGTTGTTTTTGTATTTGGGGGTTATCGCCTTGTACAAAGCCTTTGATGATGCCATTCAAGGAGGCAAAGCGGCAGGCTTAATGGCGATAGTGGGCGTGGTTAATCTGCCCATCATCCATTATTCGGTGGAATGGTGGAATACCCTGCACCAAGGTGCCACCATCAGTAAATTTGCCCGTCCCTCGATTGCCAACGAAATGTTGTGGCCTTTATTGATCAATTTGTTGGGCATGGCGCTATTTATAGGGGCAGTCACCCTCGTCCGACTGCAAAATGAAATTCTGCGCCGCGAAATTCATCGTCCATGGGTGGCAGACATATTGACCAACGAGAAAGGAAACGGCTGATGAAGTTTGAAAGCTGGCAAGCATTTTGGGCGATGGGCGGCTATGGCTTTTTTGTCTGGTTGTCCTTCGGGATTTCATTTCTGGCCATGGCTTTGTTGATCGTGGACAGTCTATGGGCAAAGAAAAAATTGCGTGAAGAAGTGCTTGCGCAGCAGGCCAGAAAGCAACGAATTGAAGAACATACTCACAAGCAAAAACGCCAAATAGAGGTAGAGCAGTGAATCCTAGACGTAAAAAGCGCTTAGCGGCGGTCCTGTCGGTATTAGCATTGATGGTTGCAGCGGTCTTCTTGATGTTGCAAGCCTTGTCCGAAAACATCGATCATTTTTATACGCCCTCCGAAGTCGTCGAAGGCAAAGGGGGACAAAAACCCGCGGTCGGACAACGGTTGCGTATTGGCGGCATGGTGGTGCCCGGCACAGTAAAACGGGACGAACAGACGTTGGCGGTCAGTTTTGATTTGGTCGACACCGGTCCCACGGTCACTGTGACCTACGCTGGGATCTTGCCGGATTTGTTTCGAGAGGGGCAAGGCATTGTTGCTACTGGCAGATTGACCGAGCAAAGTTTGATTGTAGCTGATGAGGTTCTAGCGAAGCACGATGAAGAGTATATGCCGCCAGAATTGGCTGAAAAAATGAAAGGCATTAAGCACGTAAAACCCGAAAACATCAGTCCGGGACAATAGGAGTCAGTATGATTGCTGAATTAGGGCATTTTTCACTGGCGATTGCGTTGGTGATGTCGATTTTACTGGCGGTTTACCCCTTATGGGGAGCACAAACGGGCAATCAAACCATGATGGCCACGGCGAAACCTCTGGCCTTTGGTTTGTTCGCCTTTACCGCGCTGTCGTTTGGGGCGTTGTTATACAGCTTTTATTACGACGATTTCAGCTTGCGCTACGTGGCTTCTAACTCCAATACACTGTTACCCTGGTACTACAAACTCACCGCCACTTGGGGGGGGCATGAAGGCTCTTTCTTACTCTGGGTCCTGATATTCTCGATTTGGACTGTAGCTGTTGCCTTTTTGAGTCGCGGCATTCCCCAACATATGGTGGCACGCGTGTTGGGTATTCTCGGTCTGGTGGCCGTTGGGTTCTATTTGTTTATGCTCATCGCGTCTAACCCCTTTGAGCGTTTATTACCTTTTTATCCTGTAGATGGGCGGGATCTCAACCCGTTGCTGCAAGACTTTGGCATGATTATCCATCCCCCCATGTTGTACATGGGCTATGTGGGTTTCTCTGTGGCCTTTGCCTTTGCTATCTCCGCATTGATGACCGGCCAACTGGATTCGACTTGGGCCCGCTGGTCTCGTCCTTGGACCATTGCTGCTTGGGGCTTCCTGACTCTGGGAATCGCCTTGGGTTCATGGTGGGCTTACTACGAACTGGGTTGGGGCGGTTGGTGGTTCTGGGATCCCGTTGAAAATGCCTCATTCATGCCCTGGTTGGTGGGTACGGCGTTGATGCATTCCTTGGCCGTAACCGAGAAGCGCAAAATCTTTAAGTCTTGGACCGTATTATTGGCGATTGCGGCGTTCTCACTTTCGCTGTTAGGTACGTTTTTGGTGCGCTCTGGGGTTTTGGTATCGGTGCACTCATTTGCCAGCGACCCGACCCGAGGTCTGTTTATTCTCGGAATATTGGGCGTCGTCGTGGGCGGTTCATTGACTTTGTTCGCCATGCGCGCGCCGCAATTAAAAAGTGTTGGCCGTTACAGTTTGTTCTCCAGAGAAGTGTTGTTGATGGGTAACAACTTGATGCTCTCCGCTGCCACTCTGGTGGTGTTGTTGGGGACATTGTTGCCCTTGGTACATAAAGAATTGGGTATGGGGTCGATTTCTATAGGGGCTCCCTTTTTCAACCAGATGTTCGTGTTTCTGATTGTACCTTTCGTGTTGATGCTGGGCATTGGACCTTTATCGCGCTGGAAACAACAAGCCCCACAGGCCTTGCTCAAACAATTGGTTATCGCCTTTGCATTGGCATTGACCGCGGCGGTGCTGATCCAGCAGGCTTATGATCAGATGCGTTACATGGCGACATTAGGCTTGGTACTCAGTGTCTGGATTTTGATCACCACAGTACAAGAAGTGCTGCAACGGACCGAAAATCGAAGTACTGATAGCAGTAGCTTCATGGCTCGATTAACGTCTTTAACACCCAGTCATTGGGGCATGGTGTTGGGGCATGTGGGTTTCGCTGTGACGCTAATCGGAATTACTTTAGTGAGTAATTTTGAGCAAGAAAAAGATGTCCGTATGCACATTGGTGATCGTACTGAGGTAGCGGGCTATGAGTTTGTCTTTACCGCCGTGAAGCCTCTACAAGGTCCAAATTACAATGGCTACACTGGCCATGTGGATGTCTACCAAGGTCAGAAAAAGGTGGCCAGTTTAGATCCACAAAAGCGTTTTTATCCGGTGCAACGCAACACCATGACCGAAGCGGGTATCGACTCGGGCATCTCCCGAGATCTGTTCGTCGCCATGGGAGAACAACTCAGTGATGGCGCATGGGCATTGCGGTTGTATGTGAAGCCTTTTGTAAATTGGATTTGGTTTGGTGCTGCGATTATGGCACTAGGCGGTGTGTGCTCGATGGCGGACCGTAGATATCGCTTGGCGAAAGTGGCTAAAGTGAAATCCGTACTTAAAGGTCGCGATTCAGAACAGGAGGTCAGCGCATGAATAGAATAGGTATTTTTCTGATCCCACTGGCTTTCTTCTTGTTGATTGCGGTGTTTCTGTTTCAGGGGTTGTTTTCTGATCCTCGGGAAAGGAACTCTTCGGTGGTGGGCAACCCCGCGCCAGTAATGCAGCTCCCAGATCTAATGATGCCTGAACGTATCTACAGCAATGATATTTTTACAGGGCAAGTGACTTTGTTGAATGTCTGGGGCGTTTGGTGTGTGACTTGTGCGGTCGAATTGCCCTATTTGACCCGCTTGAGCGAGCAAGGTGTGCGCATTGTCGGTCTGTATTATGATCAAGACACCGACCCGGATTTTGGCATCAAAAGCATTCCTACCATTCAGCAAGAAGTCACCCAGAAACTCACGCAGTTGGGCAACCCATACGAGTTCAATATTTTTGACGTGAAGCGCGATTACTCGCTGGATTTGGGGGTCAGTGGTGCTCCAGAAACCTTTGTGATCGACAAGAAAGGCATTATTCGCATGCATCACATTGGTGACATCAATCCTAGAGTCTGGAGCAACAAGATAGAGCCTTTGTATCAGCAGTTGGTGGCCGAATGAAACTCAGATTTATCAGTGTGATATGGGTGCTGGCGACCCTAGTAAGTTTGCCCAGTATGGGGGCTGAGCAGGCCTATGTGTTTGATGATCCTGTTCAACAAAAGCTGTTTTTGGAGCTGACCAAAGAGCTGCGTTGTCCCATGTGCCAGAATCAGAATATTGCTGACTCTGACGCCATGATCGCCCACGATTTGCGCCGCAAAGTCTATGAATTGTTGCAACAAGGGTACAGCCGTGAGGAAGTCGTTGATTATATGAAGCAGCGCTATGGTGACTTTGTGTCATACCAGCCTCCTGTCACGCCTGTCACTATTTGGTTGTGGCTGATACCGGTTTTATTTGTACTCGCCGCGGTGGTTTTTGTCGTCATTCGACAGCGTTCATCGGGTCAAACGATTGATCCCCAACAACTGGCCAAAGCCGATTCAATTTTGGAGAAAGAGGAATGAGTGTGTTTTGGCTCGGTGTTGCCTTACTTTCAATTATCGCCATCGTGATCATCGGTTTACCTTGGATTTTACGAGACAAAAATGGCAACCAAGACAGTCTGACGAATGTGCAGATAATCAAACAGCGTATTCAAGAACTGGAGTACGAAGCTGAAAAAGGTCTAATCAGCGATGCAGACCAAAAAACTGCTATAGATGAGCTAAAATTGGCCTTGTTGGATGAAACGCAAAGTGCCTCGGTTGCATCTCAATCCAGCCATCGTGGATTAACGAGTCTGTTCGCGATACTGGCCATTGGTTTGGGCATAGGGGTGTATGGATTTAGCAATGAGATTGCCAGCATCGTGCACTGGAAAACGGCCACTGACAATACCCAATCCCTAGCACAGCGGATTGTGTTGGAAGGCGACCCGAGTGTCACTGCACAAGATATTGAAGATTTTGCTTTGGCGATGCGCACCCGCTTACTTGATAAGCCCGATGATGCAGTGGGTTGGTTATTGCTTGGCAGATTGCATGCTTCTGCAAACCGACTCGAAACGGCCATCGAGGCTTTCGAAAAAGCCTTACAGCTCGATCCCAATCATTTGGGGACTTTATCCAGCTACAGTCAGGCGTTATTGATGACAGGCGAGGAATCATCGGTTCGTAAGGCGCAACGGTTGTTGCTTCGAAGCGTAGAGATTGATCCCACCGACGTGAATTCCATGGGGATGCTGGCCGTGACCGCCAGTCAGTTGGGTGAAACAGAACAGGCGGTGAGTTATTGGCAACAGGTTCGCTCCATGTTACCTGATTCAGACCCCATGTTGGCTGAAATCGATAAACGAATTGAAACACTTAAAAGCGGGCAAACAGGCGAAACCTCTGTTGTAATAACAGTTAGCTTGGCGCCGGAGTTGCAAGCTAAGCTGCCAGAAAATGCGTTTTTGTTCGTGTTTGCGCAAGATCCCACTGGACAGGTTAAAATGCCCGCTGCTGTAGTTAAGAGTCGCTTGGCGGAGCTTCCTGTCACTGTGATGTTGTCGGATGCCAATGCCATGCTGCCATCCTACAAATTGTCGCAACTCAAAGAAGCGAAGCTGGTGGCGCGAATTTCACTTGATGAAAACGTCGCCCAAGCGCCAGGAGAGTTACAAGGAGATACCGTGATTGCTGTCGAGGTCGGCAATCAATTGGTGCAAGACATCATGATAGATAAGGAATTGAAATGATAAATCGCCGTTTGTGGGCTGTATTGATTGTAATGCTCAGCTTAGGAGGCTGCGCATCGCAACAGGCTGTTGACGAACAAGCAAGCATAGTGCAAAGCAATGAAGCCTTTGACACGACCCAAAAAGCCTCTGATCACTCGGATCCGAGGGATCCTCTTGAAGGTTTTAACCGGGCCATGTGGGACTTTAACTACGATGTATTGGACAAATACATCTTGCGACCCGTCACCGTTGCCTACGTGGATGTGATGCCTCAGCCGGCACGCAGTGGACTGCTGAATATGGCGGAGAACTTAGAAGAACCATCAAATGCGGTCAACAACCTATTACAAGGAAAAGTAGGCGGCACCATGGTGAGTGTGGGGCGATTTGTGCTCAACTCTACTGTCGGCTTATTGGGTTTGATTGACGTCGCCAGTGAAATTGGTCTTGATCAACAACAAGAAGAATTTGGTGAAGTGCTAGGCGTGTATGGTGTGGGGACTGGACCCTATTTAATGATCCCGGCAATGGGACCGAACGACCTGCGTTCGCTGGCTGGCGATGTGGTCGACAGTTCCTATTTTCCACTCCAGGATCTGAATTTTTATGTGGCAGCCCTACGCACAGGTATCAAAGTGGTGGAGGCTCGGGCTCAACTGATTGAGCAAGAAGCACAATTGGATCAATCCCTTGACCCCTATGCGTTTGTGAAAAACGCCTATTTCCAGAACTTGGAATTCAAAGTGACCGACGGTGAAGCTGCCCCTAAACCAGAAGAACTGAAGGAAGACGAGGAAGACTTCGAAAGCTTTTTGGATGAACTTTAAGGTTAGTTGCGCATTGTGAATTCACAGACGGTGCAAAAAGCCCCTATTGGATTATTCGATTCTGGCGTTGGTGGCATTTCGGTTGCTAACGCCGTGCGCCGCGCGTTACCGTCAGAAAATCTGATCTATGTAGCCGACTCTGGTTATGCGCCTTACGGTAATAAAACGCCGGAGCAGATCCATCAACGTGCCCGCCATATTGTTGAATTTTTGCAGAGCCAGGGCGTCAAGCTCATCGTAGTCGCATGTAATACCGCGACCTTAAGTTGTATCCAGCAGCTCCGCAATGAATACAGCATGCCATTTGTCGGCGTTGAACCGGGCATTAAGCCAGCGTTGATGGCCAGTAAAACCGGTCGAGTCGGCGTGCTGGCCACGCAACTGACTATTCAATCCAAGCAATACCACGATCTGATTCAACGGGTTGCGGCAAACCGCGATGTATACAGCCAAGCCTGTAATGGCTTGGCCGACCAAATCGAATTGGGTGAATTTGACAGCCTGACCACCCGTTCGTTGCTGCAAACTTATGTGCAACCCTTGTTGGATGCAGGAGTCGACCAAATCGCACTGGGTTGCACCCACTATGGTTTTGTCAGCGATGTGCTGGAACAGTTAATTGCCGGCAGAGCTTCGCTGGTGGACACTGATGATGCTATTGCAAGGCAAACTAAAGCGATTTTAGATCGCTATTCGCTGCTCAATCCATCAACAGATACAGGTACAGTGTGCATTTACAGCAGTGACTTAAGCAAAACATCAACCAAAACAATCCGCGCTCTCTGGCAAGTAGGAGTGGCACAAGTCAGTCAATTGCCGAGCATATAATCTCGTGGTTCAAATCGCTGGATGCATGCTGTCCTTCCCTTTATGATAACCCCCAGATAATTCCCATCCGTTTTTGTTAAAGCCCATGAACCTAATGATCAGATTGTGTTGTGTGCTGTTGGTATTACTGTTGAGCGCCTGTGCGAGTCAGGTTTCTCCAACTTATGTGGGTGAGAACCTGATGCTGCCCCGCATTGAGCAGCTTAAGCAATGGCAGCTATTTAACAAAAACGAAGGAATGTACAGAGCCAGCATGTGGCAAAAACCCGGCGAACGCTGGGCGGACACCTTTGCGGTGACCATTGCGGCAATTGATGATGAGTCCTTATTGGACAAGCGCATTAAAATGGATTTGCCGGGACGTCAACAGTGCCAGCAGTTTGTCAGTCGCGTTTTGCCCCATCCCAAGATCGAAGGTTACGCTTACTTATTTTGGCACACCGAGTGTATCGTCGATAACCAGCCTCGCACCCAGTTGATGCACTTGATGATCCTCGGTGACGAGCGTTTTTATCATCTTCAAAAAGCATGGCGAAACGCGGTAGATGAGCAAACGTTTTTGCAGTGGAAACACTATTTTGAGCAGACCTTTGTGTGTAATCTACAAAAGCAAACCCAGCAACAATGCAGTCTTGAAGTTGAGTAGCTACAACAAGTTAAAACACCGGTTAGTACCTAACCTTTAGTTTGGGAGTGATATCTTGGTCGATGTTGCCAACTTAGTTTTCCATCCCATATACAGTCAATTGGATTTACCTGTCAGACATCGATTCCCGATTCAGAAATACCAAGGGATTTACGATGCTTTGCTTGAACGAGGGGTCTCACCGAAACGGTTTGTGAAGCCCGAACCCGTTGATGTGGCGCAGCTCAAGCGCATTTACGATCCTACCTATATTGACCAACTAACAACCAACCAACTGGACCCGAAGGCCATGCGGCGTATCGGCTTTCCATGGTCAGAGCAACTCATACAACGAACTTTGACGGCAGTCGGTGGCACGGTACGCACCTGTGAACTAGCGCTGCAACATGGTCTAGCGCTTAACCTCACTGGCGGCTATCACCATGCCTTTGCCAATTTGGGCTCCGGCTTTTGTATGGTCAACGACCTTTACTTGGGTGCTTTGTCGATGCTTGCTCATGGGCACATAGATCGAGTGCTGATTTTTGATTGCGATGTCCATCAAGGAGACGGTACAGCGAAACTGGCCAGTAATCATCCTGCGGTATGCACGGTCTCTTTGCATGGAGAAAAGAACTTTCCCCATCGCAAACAACAATCGGATATGGATTTTCCCTTGCCCAAAGGTTGCGAAGATGGGCTTTATCTGGAGACCGTAGAATCCGCTTTGGATATGGCCTTGCGCTGGTTTCAGCCAGATGCAGTGATCTATGACGCCGGTGTGGACGTGCATATAAACGACGACTTAGGACATTTATGTCTTACCACCCAAGGCATTTATCAACGAGATTCATTGGTTCTGACTCAATGCCAACGTCAAGGGATCCCAGTTGCGGCAGTCATCGGAGGAGGCTATCAACGGGATATTTCTGCTCTTGTCGATGTGCATTTGCAATTGTTTCGTGCGGCAAAAGTAATCTAGTATTGTGTCAAATGATGCAAATTTATATAGAATGTGACAATTCGCACAAATTGGACTAGACTTATTCCATCATCTAAGGAAATTCGTTATGTCTGCACAAGTCGATCTCAAAGCTCAAAGTCAACCGGACCAAGTGTTGCTCAAAGCGTTTTTCCGCGCCTGTAGCGAGCTATCGGTAAGCAAATCCGAGGCTGCCAATATCATTGGCGTAAATCGCTCAACCCTTTCACGCAAAGGGTTTGGCGGGATCGATCCGCAAACCAAGCAGGGCGAGCTGTCTTTGCACTTTGTGCGTTTATATCGTTCGCTGTATGCAATCTCTGGTGGCGACCAGGGATTTATGCGTCATTGGTTTAACACCGCCAATCAAGCTTTAGGAGACAGCCCTCGCAATCTCGTGCAACAGGTGTTGGGATTGGTGCAAACCAACGAATATCTGGATGCGATGCGCGGCACACTCTAACCGGAGCCCGATAAGTGTCCCTGTTCGACGAATTTGTCAATCAATTCAGCCAACATCAACCTTCCCGTCATTACCGCGGGTCGGTCAATCGATTGGTGGAAACTCAAGAATTCGCGGCAACGACCAATTTAGTTGATGATTTGGATGAGCAGTTTGTCCTTGAGCAAATGTTAGATGAGGTGAAGCCCCGATATCGGCCAAACACCGAGTCGATGCACTATTTACTTAAAACACCATTTCGTTACCCACCGCTAAAACATGGGTCTCGCTTTGGCTCTAGGCTCATGGCCAGCTTTTTCTATGCTTCAGAACAAGTATCCACCACCTTGGCGGAAGTTGCCTACTATCGCTTCGTCTTTCTCACCGATATGCAAACGCCCTACGAAGGCGTGATCCAATCAGAACATCTGATGTTTTGGGTGGACGTTGAATCGGCTCACTGCACCGATTTGACCGATTCGTGTTTTGCTGCCTTTGACGTGGCGTTGACCGACCCCGGCCAATATGGCTTTTGTCAGCAGGTAGGGCGCTGGTTGGTAGATGAGCAACAGCAACATATGATCCGCTATCGTTCCGCTCGGAACAGTGAAGGCACCAATGTGGCGGTTTATCGACCACAGGTGATCCAATCTCAAGCTCCCTATAATCAGCAGAATTGGCTCTGCCTAACCTCGAAAAATCAGATTAGCTTTAGCCAACACGGTGGTCACCCGCCGGTCAAATTTCACTTTCAGGACTTTTCGGTCAATGGACGGTTGCCTCGCCCTGCTTAGGATTGCAATCGCTTGATTTAACACCATAGGCGCAGCCAAGGAAGATCACACCGGGTTCAGAGCGCGTCATTAAAGTACTTAAACTAAGAAATGCCATATCAGGCTAACAAAAAACTAACCTGTCATCCCCGCCCAGGAGCATTGCGGGGATGACATGTGTTTAAGCGTTGCGGGGATGAAGCCGGGGCTCTCTGGAGCACAGCTCCAGCCGATTGAACGACGCGCCATGGATGGCGTGGTTGGGTGAGTCATCAGGGACGAGTTCAGAGCGCGCTATTAAATCACTTAAACTAAGAAATGCCATATCAGCCTAACAAAAAACAAATCTGTCATCCCAGCGTGCTTTTTGGCCGGGATGATATTTTTTAGTGTTGAGGGGGGAAACCGGGCCTCTCTGGAGCACAGCTCCAGCCGATTGAACGACGTGCCATGGATGGCGTGGCTGGCTGAGTCATCAGGGACGAGTTCAGTGCGTGCTATTAAAGCACTTAAACGAAGAAATGCCATATCAGCCTAACAAAAAACAAACCTGTCATCCCGGCGTGCTTTTTGGCCGGGATCTTACCCAAACTTCCTTTGCTGTTTGAATTTCTAAAGACTAAGAGCAAAGAGCAATCTAGATTTTCGGGATACTACGCCCGATAAATCTAGATACGAGGATACTACACCCGATAGTTTTTGATACAGGTCCCATCTGATCATGCAAATCACACCAAACCCTATTTACGATCACATTCACTACCAATAAGCACCCAACACAGATCGCCTACTGCATAGTGCATGACAGAGCAACTATGCAATTGATCATAAAAAGGAGACACAAGCCGTATAACAGCAAGAACAAGGAAAAATGCCGCAGTTGAAAACAGTTAAATGAGTTTGGTTGGAAATTATTTAACCTATACAGCGGGTTAAAGAATGTGCTAAAAATCAAGAAACACGAGATATGGAAAAACTCTGCGTTTAATCATGGAAGTTTTCTATCTGATAATATTGTTAACTGCACAAGGAGGTTTAGTGCTTAAACTATACAAATTTTCAGATTCAAAGAAAGAATACTGGGAGACATGGGATAACGACGATGGCTCCCATACAGTTCACTGGGGTGAGTTGGGCACAACTGGCGAAAGCAAGAATGTAAAAAACTCTCTTTTTAAAAAAGCCGAAAAAGTAATCCAAAAAGAGATTGAAAATAAAGTTAATGGCGGGTTCTCTCCTTGCGATGATGAGTATACATTGCTCGTTGAATATGCCGTTGATGGATTTGGAACATCTGAAGATTTGGATAAGCGTAACAGACTGATTGACAGATTGAATGAAACTTTAGGTTGGACTGGTTTGGGCTTTTGCGATGGTGGTAGCATTGGAAGTGGAACCATGGAAGTCTGCAACTATGTTGTCGATTTTGAAGTTGCGAAAAGAGTCATAGAAGCTGATCTCAAGGGAACAGAGTTTGAGAATTATACAAGAATCTATGATGAAGAAGCAGAGTAAAGTGCAGTTAACAAACACATTAAAGTGGACGCCTAACAGTTGGCTGGCGCTCATTCTTCGCTAAGTTTAGCCAACTGTTATCCGCCATTTATGCGGAGCGTTAACTCTACGGATGGCCAATGCAACTGAACGAAGGAAATTACAAAGAAGCTGAGAGTGCCCTAAAAGACGTACTATATATGTACGTTGATGCTACCGTGCAGAATGGTGATTTTTCAGAGCTGGAATTAGGCGAATTTGACCCGTTTAAATTCATAGAGGTTGAAGGAAGCTCAGATAAAACTGTTTTCCTTACGGAAGGAGAATGCGATTTACTAATGAAGGGATCAGCAGTCGCCCTACTATCCTTGGTTGCAGATGTATATTTCGAGGACGAGTGCAATGCAACAAGTGAGAAAGACAAAGCTGAGAATGGGGTTATGCCTAATTTCATTTCAAGTATGGGGCAGCTAGAAATCCCAGAGTGCTACGGCTATCTGGTGAAAATATACGATGTATATAAAAGCAATAAATTCATAAAGAACAACTATATTGAAAATGCATTTAATGCCGCATTTTCAAATGAATTTGAATTTTACAGTGCCATGAGAGAGGTTTTAGAAAATGTCATTAAAACTTGTTTTACAACCCTCTCAAAGTTCAAGAGTTAACAAGCGCAAGTACGTGGACCAGTTTTCCACTGCGCTCCAAATTGTCCGGTGTTGCGGGCGTAATTTACTAAAAAGGAGTTTTAATGAAGTGTTTTAGTCATGGAACAGATTCAGTTGGAATTTGTAAATCTTGCCAAAAGGCTGTTTGTGAAGCATGTGCTATTGATACAGGTAGAGGTTTGGCCTGTAGCAGTGAGTGCGTTGAAGAAGTTCACGCAATCAACGAGATTATGGATAAAAGCAAACAGATTTACGGTTTGAACAATGATAGCAAACTGCCACCAACCGGTATTCTAATGTATTTGTTTTTCGCACTTACTTTTATCGGATTTGGAATTTTTCAGTCTATTTCAAATGACCATCCAGACTATTTCTTATTTATCATGGGCGCTGGCTTTTTAGTTGTTGGTGGTTTGGCTTGGTATCGCAATCGAAAGCTCAATTTAAATTGCTGATGGCGTATAGCAAACCAATCAACCAGACCCAAACTCGCTGGCTTTGGCTCGTGCCTCGCAATTATAACAAGCAAGTCAACTTCTTTCCCTGCTGTCACAGGGAGAGTAACTCGTTGGCGCGTTCCGCATTTTCGCCAACAAGTAATTGCCCCTTGGCTTGGTGTGATGCGCAAAGGGAGTAAATTACAAAATGGAACACTATGTTTTTGCTGGTTATGACCTCTGCGGAGCAGAAGGTGACGGTCATACAATTTTTATGTTTGTGGACCCAGAAGACTATGAAAAAGGGTTTACTTTGTCATTGAGAGATCACGATGGATACAGTGACCACAATTCGTTGCACTTTGAGGGAACTGAAGCACTTCCTGAAAATTTGAAAGCCAATATTATTGCTCAGCTAAGTGAAGCTATTTCGGATAATTCACAGGAACCAGAAGTTTTTGAAACGTTGACTCGTTGTTTAAACAGTGTTCGCGACTAACAATCCATTCAATAAGACTCAAACTCGCGGGCAATCAAAAATTGACTTTTTCTTTGCTCTTTTTCAAATAGTTGCTTTCATTCTCGTATGACAGTTAAGTTTGTAATGGTTAGGCAGTATAGCTCGCGAGCAAATACAGCAGACGCCTAACAGCGGCGCGTCTGATTAGATCGCTAAATTCCAGTAATCGCGAAGTCTATTGCATCTATCAGCAATTCTCTGGCTTGTTCCAACGAGCCAATACGGTCATTTAGCACCTCTTGAGGTATAGAACTAAGTTGTTGGGCAAGGAATAAGTATGTCTCTCCTTCGAATTCTATCGGCGGCGTCAACTTTTTCATGTAAAGGCTATTGCTGGTATTGCTCTTTGTTAGGGGCACGACCAGTCTTGTTGCCAGTTGGTCAATTACAGAATTTTGCACATCAACAAGAAAGGGGTAAGCTCTATTTGAATTCTTGCTTGGGTTTCTGTAAACATCAAATTGAGCCATTAAAAGTTCCTGTACTCATCACCAAGGCAACCGTTCTCGGCGACAAACTCATTGTATGTAGCTATCGCAGCTTTGTTTTCTTTTTTCCACTTCTCTGCTTCAACACTTTTTAGCTTATCGGTAAGTGCTTGCTCTAAAGTCGCAGAGAGGTTAACTTTCAAGCTGCGAGCTTTCTTCAATAGGTCACTATTTAGGCTTAAATTTGTTGCTTTCTTGGGGGCATGGATGTCATATAAATCTTGCATCTTTTTACTCCAACTAATTTCATAGCTAAGTATACGCATGAGCATGCGCATTGAAAAGCATGGTTGGAACATACAAACCAACGCTGCAATATTCTGTGCGCACTGTAACAAAAACTCGTGGGCCCAATTGCTTCAGCCAAAGTAAAGTCCGCAAGTGCTTTCGCCTGAGTGTATCGTTGGTTGCTAAGAAGATATCAATGTCTTAGGGCATATTGCCAATCATTTGAAGGGCAAGATATGAAGTATGATGATGCCAGTTGGCACTTTGGAGGCGATTTTCCATCTGATTCTCCTGAAGAATACGGTGGCGTGCATATGGCGCTTTTTATGAAGTGGTGTTTTGTGCAGGGATGGGTTGGAGAAATGCATAGCAACGACGTGCCAGAAGATGTTGCAAAAGTAGTTTCTGGGGAGTGGTTGGCGACCGAATTCCTTTTCAAATATTGTGACGGCAAACTGACAGACGAGGACTTTAATTATGAAGGGAACAAATCTGCCTCTGAGTATTATGGAGATGATGGTTTATATCTGAATGACTATGTTGAGAACTTTGGGGATTTCATGTACGTGGCAAATGAACAGGCGCATGATTTTGTCGTTTTCTCCAAGATGGTTGAAGCTCGACCTGAAAGCGTCATCCTTACGCAGTCTCAAACAAAGATAATAAAGCCGTGGTGGAAGTTATGGTGAATAACAACGTATCGATATGGATCGTAACGGATGTCAAATGCCAGAGGACACAACTGTTACTCCCTTGACCGATTCGAGACTGGGCCAAAAATGCGCTTCGCAGACTCAAAACAAAGTTAACATGGAGGTGATAGTTCATGACGGGTAACCATTCATTTGAAATGAGCTTTACCAAATTGACAATCGGATTTGTCTGCTTGGGGTTCGCTTACTTGTTCAAAGTTCTAGTCCTCTTTGTGATGGCATCAGGGGAAGGTCAATGCCTGCACACGTTTTGGTTGGGCAGCGAAACCTATTTCAATCCATTTTTTATCACGGTTGTGAGCGTAGTTTTGTTTTTTGTGTTTGGTCTGGTTAAGTTGGCTATGTCATTGTTTCGGGCAAATCTTCGCAAGGGAAGTGTGGTTTTTTACTCGTTTATATGTATTGTGTTGGGAGTGTGGTTACACGGCCTGTATGGTTTATGGCAAACCTTTGAATACGAAAAAGGTAATCTGTCCGCACAGGAGTATTATTCTGAAGACATGATTCGCCTCTTTTCTGTGGAAATAGAAAAGAAGTCGTATGCGTGCAAAATAGGCAACTGATGGGCTGCTGCCTCTGTACAGAGTAGAATGTAGGCTAGGTGTTTTTTAAGTATGAATGTTGCTCTTGTTAACTCAAAGAGCAGAGATTAGAGTATTCAAGGAGTCGTGCTCTCAAATGGAAGTAACTTGTTCAAAGTGCAGAAGAAAAATTCTTTCTGAAAATATAAATGTGTCAAAAGATACGGCTTTTTGCCAAGGGTGTGAAAGTCTTAACTCTTTATCTTCGTTATTAGAGTCTGCCCCAAATAGCAAATTTGACCTGAAGCAAACGGTCAGTGGAGTACGTGTTTCTGATGATGGTTATCGGTGGTCAATTGAAGCATCAAACCGAAGCTTAATCGCGCTGTTTCTGGTGCCTTTTACCCTTGTTTGGGCAGGTGGATCATTATCCGGAATATACGGAACCCAAATTGTAAGTGGCGAGTTTGATCCGCAACAGTCACTGTTCGGACTGCCATTTCTCATAGGTAGCATTGTTTTAATCAGTCTTACATTGATGAGCATATTTGGTCGAACCCTTGTTGCAAATGAAAACGGGAAAGCCCTAGTGTTTATAGGAATAGGTCCCTTAGGTTGGTATCGACGGTTTGATTGGAAGAGCATAGAGAGGGTAACTGAGACAGAATCAAGGCAGAGAAGACATCTCTCGTTGGAAGGAAGTAAGAGGATTAACCTTGGTTGGGGCTTGAGCAGCGCAAAACTCTACTACATGTCCAACTTCCTAAGAACTAAATTGAAAAAGTAATTTTTGCCTTTGAAATGGAAAGTCAGCAAATTGGTCGGTTTTTCAAGCTTCCTCCCTCTCACTTACCGAAGAGAATTTGCTTCCTGCTAGCGAAGGTTTTTGCCGCGTTTGTTGCCTTAGGGAGTCTTTGATGATGATAGAAATATGTAAAGCTGAGCCGACTAATGCTCTCTGTATTCAGCGTCTATTATTGCAGTTGGGCTACGACAGCAATGAATTAGAATTAAAGTCAGCACTATCTCAACAGGACCAACATTCAGAAGTCTTTATAGCAAAGTCTGGAGCACAAGTTATTGCACTCATGTCGCTAATTTATTTCTATTATTTTCCCCTGCAAAAGCCACTTTGCCGCATTACTGCTATCGTGGTAGACGAGAATATTAGAAATAATGGCGTTGGCAAAATGCTTATAGATTTCGCTTTGTCTCAAGCTAAAGAGAACGCCTGTGCTCAATTAGAAGTCACCACCTCTTTAGCTCGCAAAGCAACACAGGCATATTATGAGCGCATCGGTTTTAAAAAAGCTTCGTACAGGTACTATTTAGAGATCGACAACTAGCATAAAACTGCTGGCACTCATTGCGGTAGATGGGGAAAAATGGGTTCCCGTAACTTCGCAGCGTATTAAAGCCATACTTCTTTTTACACTGTTGTTGTGTCTGTGATTCAAAATTGGATTATTCGCTTAGAGGGGCAAAACCCAAATTGCGATCCTGGGGCTTGGCTATACTGATTTTTAGTAGTCCAAGAAGATGAGAGCTTTTTCGAACCGACGAACAAGTTCTCGATGAATAAACTAAAAGCCATGGTAGTAAACAAAGGGCCTGAAAAGGTAAACGGCAACTGTCTGTCGTGAGTCAACCCAAGATCCCTGCAAAGCGAAAACGTTGACTGTATGAGCATGTAGCCTAGAGGTGCTGTGGGTGTCACAGAGCACCTACCCCCCAATTCTTTACAAAAGGAAAAATTGATGAATAAAGATGAACTGGATGCTCAGGTACTGTATGCAGACCTTCGCAGGAAAGAAGCCTTATTGATGGAATTTGAGCATCTTAGACCGAACTGGAAAGGGAGTATCATTCGCTTCGTAAGTAGCTTAGCAGCCATGTTGTTTTTGATTTGGTATTACCCTGATATTTTAGATCAACCGATCCTTTACGTGCTGTTGATTCTTATATTTTCGGTCGGTGCCGAGGTGCATAGTGAAAGTAAAAAACTCAATAAGCGCATGGACGTGCTGTACCGATTGTTAAAAGAGAGTGATAAATAACGCTGTTTAGTGGATTGCTTTTTTGGGTTAGACAGCCATTTGGAAAGATCCCCGCCCAAGAGCATTGCGGGGATGACATGTGTTTAAGCGTTGCGGGGATGACATTTTTTTAGCGTTGCTTTTTGGGGAGTCAGCCTTTTGAGGAGATCCCGGCTCAAGAGCTTTGCCGGGATAAACTTTTCTATATATGTGCTGCTAATTCTGCGCCTTGGCGGATGGCTCGTTTGGCATCCAGTTCTGAGGCGACATCGGCTCCGCCTATGATGTGAACCGTTAAGCCTGCGTGTTCGAGTCCTTGTTGGAGTTCTCGCAAGGGCTCTTGGCCTGCGCAGATAATCACGTTGTCCACTTCCAATAATTTGGGTTTGTCGTTGATGCTGATGTGCAAGCCTTGGTCGTCCACTTTATGATAGGTCACCCCAGCCATCATTTTCACCTTGTGGTGGGCGAGGGAAGTACGGTGGATCCAGCCGGTGGTTTTACCCAATCCGCCGCCCACTTTGCTGGTTTTACGCTGCAATAAATAAACGTCCCGCTCAGTCGGTTCAATACTTGGTTCGGTCAAAGCGCCTGGGTTTTGGTAGTTTTTATCTATACCCCAATGGGCCAACCATTTGTCGGGCGAGGTGGTTAAACCTTCCCGCTCCACCAAGTATTCGGCAACATCGAAACCGATACCGCCGGCACCGATGATGGCTACCGACTTGCCCACCGGTTTGTGGTCTCGTAGCACATCCAAATAACCCATGACTTTAGGGTGGTCGATGCCCTCGATATCCAATTGACGTGGGCGGATCCCGGTAGCCAAAATCACTTCGTCATAGTCGCTTTGGCTCAGTGTTTCCACCTCGACGGGAGTATTTAAATGCAGATGCACGCCGGTCAGTTCGATTTGGCGGTTGAAGTAACGAATTGTCTCGTAAAACTCTTCTTTGCCGGGGATTTGTTTGGCGTAATTGAACTGACCACCGATTTCGGAGGCTTTATCATAGAGGTGCACTTCGTGTCCTCGACCGGCGGCGTAAGTGGCAAACGCCAATCCCGCTGGGCCCGCGCCAATCACCGCCAGCTTTTTCTTGTTGACCACTTGTTTGAAGATGAGCTCGGTTTCGTAACAGGCTCTGGGATTAACCAGACAACTGGCACGCTTGCGCTCAAAGACGTGATCCAAACAAGCTTGGTTACAGGCGATACAGGTGTTGATTTGATCGGCCTGATTGTTCTGTGCTTTGATGACAAAATCTGGGTCGGCTAAAAACGGCCGTGCCATCGAAACCATATCGCCGTGTCCTTCGGCCAATACTTTCTCGGCCACATCAGGCATGTTGATGCGGTTGGTGGTGATCAGCGGAATCGACACATGCTCTTTCATACGCTTGGTGACCCAGGTAAACGCAGCTCGGGGGACTGAGGTGGAAATTGTCGGGATCCGCGCTTCGTGCCAGCCGATGCCGGTGTTGATAAGGGTTGCACCGGCTTTTTCGATTTCTTTGGCCAAGTACACCACTTCTTCCCAAGTTGCGCCGCCTTCAACCAAATCGAGCATCGACAAGCGATAGATGATAATGAATTCCTTACCAACCTTCTCGCGGGTGGCTCTGACCACTTCAATGGCCAAGCGGGCACGATTTTCTAAACTCCCGCCCCATTGGTCGTCGCGCTGGTTAGTGCGAGGACAGAAGAATTGATTAATCAAATAGCCTTCTGAGCCCATGATCTCTACGCCGTCATACCCTGCCATTTTTGCGTAGTTCGCTGAATCTGCGTAATCCTCAATGGTTTTTAAAATGCCTCTGTGGCTCAGTGCTTTAGGTTTAAAAGGAGAAATGGGCGCTTTTACTGCCGACGCAGACACACTAAAAGGGTGATATCCGTAACGGCCGGTGTGCAAAATTTGCATGCATATTTTGCCGCCGGCTTGATGCACCGCATCGGTGATCACCTTGTGTTTTTTAGCATGGCGCTTGCTGCTCATGCGACCGCCAAAGGGCGCTACCCATCCGGCAATGTTAGGGCTGATCCCTCCGGTGACAATCAAGGCAACGCCGCCTTTGGCTCGTTCGGCATAAAAGGCAGCAAGCTTTTCAAAGCCGTTTTTTTCTTCCTCTAAGCCTACGTGCATCGAGCCCATCAGCGTGCGGTTTTTCAGTTGGGTAAAGCCCAAATCAAGTGGGGCCAGTAGGTGTGGGTACGGAGCGGTCGATGACATGTTGTTTTTCTCTATTTTTAATGTGTATCGAGGGTGTGTTTGTCTTTGCTCGCGATTTCAGAGAACATGACGGATAAACAAAGACAATCACATCCAAGAGTAGGAAAATTAAGGTCTACCTGCAAGCAATAGTCGGCGGTGTCCTTGCCAATTTTCATATCAGATGCAACCCAATCAAGGTCAGTGCTATGTACGATGAAGTAACCCAAACGGTTTGCCAAACCTTTGACGATGAAAAGGCGCAACTGGTTGAAAAAGTGCAGCGCTTGTGGAGTGACTACGGCGCAATTTTACGCTATCGGTTACCCAGTCAGGCACGGACACTCATTGTTAAAGTGATCGATCCTCCCCGCGATGTGGTGCATCCCAGAGGGTGGGTGAGCGACTTTTCAGCCCAACGCAAAATGCGCTCTTATGAAGTAGAACGATATTTTTATCAACATGTTGCGTCCATGAACAATCATTGCCGAACCGCTCAATGCTTCGGAGTCGTGGCCTCTCCCAATGGTCAATTGTTGCTGTTGGAAGACTTGGATGCCAGCGGCTATGCCTTGAGACAGACTCAGCCTGATGCTGGTCAAATTCAAGCCATGTTGTCTTGGCTGGCCTATTTTCATGGGCAACAGCTTAATGCTGGTTTTGACGGCTTGTGGCAGCGGGGCAGCTATTGGCATTTGGCGACTCGACCGGAAGAGCTTGAGGCCATGCCCGAGTGCGATTTGAAACGGTGCGCGTGGATGATAGATAAAAAGCTCAACTCCGTACCGATTCAGACCCTTATCCATGGCGATGCCAAAGTGGCTAACTTTTGCTTCGCAGTGGATGACCAGGTTGCCGCAGTAGACTTTCAGTACGTGGGGCGTGGCGTAGGCACGGTAGATGTGATGTATTTACTTGGCAGTTGTCTGGAAGATGATGAGCTGCACGAGTGGGCACAGAGTTTAATTGAAGACTACTTTGGTTACCTGAGAAAGGCATGTGAGCATTATAAGGTTTCTATACCGTTTGAGCAGATCGAAACACAGTGGCGTGAAATCTTGCCCTTTGCTTGGGCCGATTTTCAGCGCTTCTTAGAGGGGTGGAGTCCCGGACATTGGAAAGTTAACACTTACACCCAAGGTCAAACGGATATCGCCTTGGCGATGCTGGAAGAGGAATAACATTGAATCCATGTTGTACTGAGGTTCACCAATGGCAAGCCGAAGTAACACCTTTTAGATAATCATCAATAGCGCCGCGACGGCCGTCATGCCAATCACCAGATAACGATATTGATGTTCCTGCAAACGACGGACTATCGCCATGCCTGTATATGCTCCTAGCGCAATGAACGGCAGCCCGAGCAAGTTAAGTAACAATGAATCGATGCTGATGGTGTGCCAGCTGAATACGTGAAAGGGCACTTTAAACAAATTGATGATCAAGAAAAACCAAGCCGCGGTGCCAATGTATTGGTTTTTGGGTAAGCGCATACTCAGCAAGTAAAGCGCCATGATGGAGCCCGCTAAGTTACCCACCATGGTGGAGATCCCACCCAGCAGCCCCATCAGTACAGCGAACCAAAGGTAGTTAGGGATCACCTCTTTGTTGGCCCGTTCCATCCACAACATAATGCCCAAACTGACAAAAATGATGACGCCCATCACTTGCTTGAACACCTCATCGTCGATTTCATTCCCCAACCAAGTGCCAATCACAACGCCGACCGCCGCAGAGGGAAAGAGTTTGAAGAGGTACTGCCAATTGGCGTGACGATGGTAGTAATAGACAGCGAATAAATCCGCCATAATCAACAACGGCAGCAAAAGACCAGACGATGCCTTTCCACCAAATATCATTGCCATAATGGGCACGGCGAATAAGGTGGTACCACTGACCCCGGTTTTTGCCATACCAATCAAAAACGCACTGAAAAACAGCATGCTAAGGGCCGTGTAGGTCAGGGAATAGGATAAGAATTCAATCATACCCGGCCACTATACCGGAATTCTGAACATTCCATTAATCTTTGTACGCTAACAGAGGGAGAGTGAGATAGATAGTTGAAGGAGGATGCGGAAAGAACGCATCCGGTCCGAGGAAAGCCTCGAGCCGGACGCGAGAAGTACCTAGCTTAGCTGTTTTGTTTTCTCATTCGACCTAGGCCAAACAGAGCCAACGAAACTAAAGCAAGAGTGCCAGGCTCTGGCACTCTCGTGGCATCAAATGACAAATTGTCCATAGCCCACGCCCAACCATCGTTGGGTTGAAGGGCTTCTATTCGGCTGACACCTGAAGCGGTAAACGAAACAGGTACATACATTGAACCACTGGAGGTAATCGATAGCGACTCAACCAAAGCATTGCCCATATCAAACAGGTTAAAGGTGACTGACTCTGAGCCCAAGGTATCTAACTCCAGCGAAATATTGGACGCTCCAGAGGCAAACCAGATTTCAACTACATCGGCTCGATTACCCGGACAACCCAGTCCGGCATTGTTACAGTTGGTTAATACATTGGGTGCGCTGGGAGCAACAACCCCATCGGGATCAGGCGCGGCATTTATATCAATGGCATTGCCATCTTCGAAGCCAGCAAACATCACGCCCCAAGCCTGATATTGATCAGTGATGGGCGTATTGAAGGCTATCGCGTCACCGTTTGCATCAAAATCGAAGTCGATCATGGTGGCATAGGACTGGGTGCTGATAGCAACCAAGGCCATAGACGCCAATAGCTTTTTCATAGGTGGTTCCTTTTTGGTTTACAAATGTTCGAAAAATATTCATGCATTAATGGGGCCAGTAAATTAAAGCTCTATAAAACAGCGAGTTACTTATTAAGAACACAGGGTTTATGGATACTGTGTAAATAATACGGACACTAAATCGAGTAAAACAAGATAAAATCAATATGATGGCATCAAAATGATTGCATGTTGATGGGTTTGATGTACACTGACAAAAAAGTTAGGGGGATTTATGGTCGATAGTTACTCTCATGGTCAGCAAGAAAGACTGGCGTTTATAGATTTCAGTTTGCAGTATTTTGGGCATGTCTCTCGTTCAGACTTGATCCAGCGTTTCAAAACCGGGTTGGCGGCCAGTACCCGTGATTTTTCTGCTTACAAGTCTTTGGCACCAGACAATATGGTTTTAGTTCACCAGACCAAAAACTATTATCGGACTGCGGCGTTTAAGCCGGTTTATGAGCACAATCCAGAGGTCATTTTAACCTCCTTGAGTCGTGGTTTTGGCAACGGCATTTCTTCTGCCGTGCAACCGTCCGAGCAGTGCTTTGATGCGGTGCGCCTGATCCATCCCGATGCAGAAATCATCGCCGCTTTAATGCGTGCCATACATAATCAACAAGCCATCGAATGTGGCTACGTATCGTTAAGCTCCGGTGAAAGTGTGCGCCAGTTAGTTCCCCATGCGTTGGTGAATAATGGACATCGCTGGCATGTGCGGGCCTACGATCGCAAGTCCATGGGTTTTCGTGATTTTGTTTGTACCCGCTTTACTGATGTTAAGGCGATAGAACAACCCATCAGTTCACAAGAGCAGCGCAGTGCAGATGTGCAATGGCATGCACTGGTTGAATTAGTGCTGATCCCTCATCCGAGTATTGAGCACAATAAAGCCATTCAGATGGATTATGGTATGCAAGAAGGTCAGAAGCGATTGACGGTAAGAGCCGCGCTGGCAGCCTATCTACTGCGCCAATGGCAGGTGGATTGTTCCGCTAAACATCGATTTACCGGACAAGGTTGTCAGTTGGCGCTTGCTAACCCTGAATCTCTTGCAAATATTGAAAATATTTCCCTTGCGCCTGGCTATGGACACTAACTAAAGAGGATAGGAGAGGGAAATTCTACAGAGCGAAATGATGGGATAGGCGCAACGTTAGTTTGTCAATTACTTGTGCTTTGTGGCAATGGAACAGACACAGTCCTGTGTGTAGAGAGGCCTGCTTGAGCAGTAAATCGATTTGCGTTTGGCTGTCTTCGCTTTGGCTTGCAAACAGGGCGTCGGCTTCATCGAAAAATAGAATACTTCCCGTTAGGCGAGCTTGAGCAAATATTCGATGCAATTGTTTGGTGTCCGTCATCTCGAACGCCGAACTATCGATAAACCAAACCGGTTGTTTGAGTTCATAGCTGCATTTAGCCAACGCCATAGCATTGTGAGAGGGGAGTGCGCCGGTGAGCAGCACAACCACTGATTGCTGTTTCTTCGCCTGTTGCAAACATTGCTTGAATTCAGCTGCCACATGTTCCGTCATTTTGGGTTCTTTGAGCGGCATAACGGGAGCTGACCAGATCTCAAAGCAAGCGGTAAAGCCCATTTGGTGATCTGTGAAGCACTTTTTATATTCCAATCTATCCATCACCGAATCCTAAATGAAACCTCTTTATTCACTATAGGCGATGGATCTTAACGACGAAAGGTAGAATGTTGGCCGCCTTCGGCAAAATCTCGCGTTTCATAGTGCACCGGCATCATCGAGCCGCAAAAGGACAATCGATTAATGATTTCTCCTTGTTTGGGCACCGTGGTTGGCGTCGTGATTTGCGTAATACAGTTTACCGTATCGTAGATCAGTAAAATGTGATCGTAGCTTGGTGCGCCTTGAATTTGGTGAACTAACAAGCGGCTATTACTTTTCAGCTCTACTGAATCGTACTTTTGCAATCGTACCGGACTTTCCAGTTCTTCCAACATGCGCAGGTATTTTAGTTCAGTAAAGCTAATCTCCATATCTTCATAGGTCAGCAGTCCATCCCGTTCGAAATGTCCAATGTACACATCGGCTTTAATGTTCAATTCTTCTCCGCGCATTAAACGTTGTAAATTGAACACTTCGGGTTTGATGGTGACTTTGTCTGCGTCTCTGACTAGAAACACTAAAGCGGGATCCTTGCTTTCGATTTGGTAGATGATTTGCGCATTGTGGGGTTTGCGGTACATGGGTAAGTGGGATGCAAACAGAGTGGAATTATGATTAAACAGCACCATGCCATGTACGCCAACATAATCAGGGTCTAGAGGCGCAGGCTTGGCTGGCTCTTCATCTTGTGCCAGGCTAAAAGCCGAAAGACTCCACAACATAAACAATACGATCGGTTTCGGCATGACTAATCCCACTACTGAGCACAAATTCACAAGGGTACCGAGTATAGCCTATCCCATTGTGCTAATAAATCTGATCCATAGCCAAACTGGCGACTACATACAACTGTCCCAATAAGGATTTTGTCCGAAGCGTTGATACAGAAAGTCGAGCAAAGCGCGCACGCGGCGGGGCAAGTGCCGTGTGTTTGGATAGATGGCATACATGCTCATGTCATACCATTGATAGTCGGTAAGAATTGGCACCAGTAATTTTTGCTCGATGGCTTGGTGAACGATAAATGTCGGTTGGCATACTACTCCTAAGCCGCTGATTGCCGCCTCTTTTAACGCATCACCATTGGAAGACTGCATCCTCGGATTGACCTTAATGGTATGTTCTGTGCCTGTGGTATCTCGATAGCGCCATCGATCGGGCGTTTTCAGGTTGCTGTAACACAATGAGGGTACCTGTTTAAGTAATTCTGGCTGATCGAAAGGACCATGTTGCTGCAAAAAGCTTTCTGAACAGCACACTACATGTTTAATTTTGGCTAGCTTTCGGGCAATGAGAGTGGAATCCGTCAGCTCGCCTATTCGAATGGCAAGGTCGAATCCTTCTTCCACCAAATCCACTCGACGATCAGTCATATCCAGATCAATGGTGATATCGCTATGCAAATGCATAAACGCGGCGATAGCGGGTGCCAAATGAGCAACACCAAAACTGAGCGGGGTTGAGATGCGAATTTCGCCCGTGAGCTGAGTCGCCGAGCGGGACACTTCCAATTGTGCCTCTTGCCAATCATCCAGTAATTGTTTGCAGCGCAAGTAAAACCTTCGCCCGTCCTCAGTTAGATGCATGGTGCGGGTGGTGCGTTGCAACAGCTGTGCACCTAAGCGGGATTCTAATGATTTTAATCGTCGGCTGATGGCCGAATTGGCGAGGCCCATTTTTTCCGCTGCTTGAGCGGCAGTCTGGGATTCTACTAAGTTTACAAACACTTTAATTTCTTCCAATTCACTCATGAGCCTGCCCCTTTTATTATTCTGAAATTCGCAATAATAATTTGTTATTTGTTGTATTTTTCTTTTAATCGTTAGGTTATAGGATGCTCGGTATCAATACAACAACACGCATTTTGCGGAGGATGAATTTATGACTACCCAAATTTTAAGAGTGGATGCCAGTATGCGTCGCGAAGGTTCTGTCAGTCGCGCCATCGCGGATGATTTGATTGAAAAACTGAGCCAGAATAACCCTACCAACGTGGTCACACGTGATTTGGCTGATGGTATTCCATTGGTTAATGAGGCCTGGATTGGAGCGAATTTTACCGATCCTCAAGAACGCTCTACGGAGCAACGTTCAGTGCTTGCTCAATCTGATGCTTTAGTGAGTGAACTGAAACAGGCTGATATTTTGGTCATTGCAACCCCTATCTATAATTTCCACGTTCCCGCTGCGTTAAAAGCGTGGATCGATATGGTGGCTCGTGCCAGAGAGACTTTCCGTTACACCGAAAATGGCCCTGTGGGACTGCTGGAAAACAAAACTGCATATGTCGTTGTTACCTCTGGCGGGACTCAACTAGGCAGTGAAATCGACTTTGTGAGCCAATACCTCAAGTTCGTTTTGGGCTTTATTGGCATCACTGATGTACGCTTGGTGGACTCCAGCGGCCTAATGATCGACGAGCAGGGCGCGAAGCAGCGAGCAAAAGAGCATATTGCTTTGGTTGCTTAAAGCAAAGCTAGCCACGTCAATCTATTGATATGAAATTAGGGGACCTAAGTGCAGGTCCCTTTTTTTGCGACATTAACAATAGGCGGCTGAAGACTGGGCGATGCATAGAGTGCAACAGCAGAAGTGATCCCATGCCGAAGCAACGATAAAAATGCATGAAGTTAGTTGCAATAAAGACATACTGCCTAATGTGTCTATACTTAGAAAATGTACAAGGAAATATCGTCTGTGTCCGGATTTGCCAACAAGATTCCTATTGGCGCCGAAAGATTGATATGGTGGCTCTGCAATTGACCTGTGGTGACAGGCGCTGATACCAAAGCTACCGACAGATAAGCTAGGGTAAATGCTCATGCAGAATCTACTGGACAAAATTGCAAATCTGACTTTTCACGAACTATCGCAATTAGTCCGCAACATCACAGTCGTGATCCCAAGCGCACAATGTCAGATTGTCGCTGTATCCAGACTTGAACCAAGCGTTATATGGATACCAAACAAAGACGGACAAAACCCTCCGCAGCACATTAAACGCTTTATAGATTCTTCGTTTTATTCACAGTTGCAAACTCGCGACAGAGACTTTTGCGAGCCCGACAGGGAATCTCTAAGCGCTATCAAATCATTGCTTAATAACACCTTCGCAAACAATGCAAAATGTATCGGTTTTGCTCAAAGTCAAGACCCTGAACTGTTTTGTGTTTTTGTACTGCTTTACAACAGTGAAGATATATCTGCTGAGGACCTGAGCATATTGCTCAATGCTTTGCAACCCGATATCTTGCAATCTTGCAATGACTTTTGTGAACTTCGCTTGCTCAGCAATTTAGTGCGATCATCTCAAGGCGATACCATCAGCCAAATCGAGCGACTTACCGAGTTTAATCAAAAGCTCACCGACAATATTAATGACGCATTGGTGGTCATCGATCACAGAGGTCTGATCATTTCAGCAAACCGCATGGTCAAATCGCTTTTGGGGTACACCGAGGACGAGTTAATTGGGCGAAACGTCTCTATATTGATGCCCTCGCCCTATGCAAAAGCACATCATAATTATTTAAAGCATTATCTCGAGTCGAGACAGGCACAAATTATTGGCCGTCCCCGTGAATTGCCGGCCCAACACAAGTCAGGTGAAATCGTACATATCGAGTTAACGCTAACCGAAGTTGAACATGAACAACAAACTTGGTTTGTCGGCATGATGCGAGACCTCACAGAACGTAAGCTTCACGAGGCTCGCTTGATCAGTATGGCATATGAAGACCCAATCACCGGCTTGGCCAACCTACAGGCCTATCACAGAGACTGCAACAAATGGCTATCTCTGGCTCAATCACCCAACTCTTATTTGTATATTGCCGTTATTGATATAGACCGTTTTTCTGAAGTTAACTTAGCCTACGGACGGGAAAAAGGTGATCATGTCTTGGCAACTATGGCGCAGCGTATTTCTGCAATATGCGGCCAGGAATATGCCGCCTATCGAGGGTTAGGGGACAGTTTCATTGTGGCAAGGCTTGCCCCGTTAACACTGCCCACTGCAGAAGATAAATTTTCCTTAACCCAATTTGAACTGTCTCTCCAAGCATCACTCGAGGGAAATTTTGATATTGAGGGCCACCAACATCAAAAAAGTGTCTCGATCGGCAGTATTTTTAAAGTAGTCAGTGACAAGGAAACGCCCGAGTCCTTGTTGTCCCTGCTCGATTATACCCGTGCAGAAATTAAACAGGCTGAATGCCGCACAATTTATCGAATTAACCACGACGATTATCAAAGCTTTGAACGGCAGAAGCGGATCCGTCAAGCAATTATGCCAGCATTGGAAAACGATGAATTTTATGTGGTCTTGCAGCCAAAAGTGAATTCTCAGCGAGCGGTACAATCTTCAGAGTTGTTGATCCGTTGGAATTCACCCGAATTAGGCCCTGTAAGGCCAGATGAGTTTATCCCAATCGCCGAAGTGTCAAACGACATACACCAAATTACGAAATGGGTTTTAGAGCAGGCCTGTATTCATCTAAGTAAAGCAAGAAACCAAGGTCTAACCACGCAAATAGCAATAAACGTGAGTGCTAGGGATATTGTTAGGCCGGTATTTGAAGATACTATTATGAATACGTTGCGCCATTACGATCTGAAGCCTCAACAACTCATTTTAGAGTTGACAGAGACCGCTTTGATCCAAGATCTGACTTCCGTGAGTGAAAAGCTAAAAATCCTCTCAGATTATGGCTTGAAAATTTCTATCGATGACTTTGGCACAGCTTATTCATCAATGATAAATCTTTATATGTTGCCGATCAGTGAGCTCAAAATCGATCGCATTTTCACTTTGGAAATAGAAAAGAGCTACAAAGCCAAAGGCATAGTAGAAAGTCTACTTACATTATCTAAACGCTTACGCATTACCACTGTCGCTGAAGGCGTCGAGACGGTTGAGCAGGTGAAGTTCCTCGAACAGATAGGCTGTGATCTGATGCAAGGATATTACTTTTCAAGGCCTTTGCCGCCCAGTGAATGGCTGGATTACCTACTCACAGCGAACACCAGTACAAGTCAAACAACATAAGATGAATAAGTCACGGCTAGGCTCTCAACGACTTGGCTAACTGTCTTTATGCTGCTTAAAAGTCTAATCAGCCTTCGAACCTTTTATAACGATTTGCGCCTGATTGCGTCCTTTTCCTTTGCATAAATAGAGCGCTTTATCTGCTCTTGCCAGCATTTCGCTGACCGTATCTCCCTCTGTGTAGGTGGTTGCGCCAACACTGATGGTTACCGGCAGTGACAACACCGGATGATTAATCTCTATGGGGGATTCGGCAACACTTTTGCACAATCGTCGGGCAAATTCCAAGGCGTCTTGGTCAGAGGTATTGATTAGTAAGAAGGCGAACTCTTCGCCACCAAAACGACAGACAAAGTCGCTATCCCGTGAAACTTGCGTAAAGCGCTGAGTCAGCGATATCAGTACCTTGTCTCCTGTGGGATGGCCATATTCATCGTTGATACGTTTAAAATTGTCGACATCGACTATCAGCAATCCCAAGCCAATGTCGTAGCGTTTTGTGCGCAGTAATTCACTTTCGATGCGTTCAAAAAACGCGCGGCGGTTCATCAGACTGGTCAGTGGATCCATTCGCGAAAGTTCGGCAAAGTACTGCTCCGATTGTCTGACTTGTTTTAACACAGTTTCCAATTCCGTCTGGGTTGCCCACAGGCTGAGGTTTTTTCTAAACAAAATGTGTACGAAAACCAATAGCAGCGCCCCTGCAAGCAGAATACTGATTGGTAACACCATCCCATAAGGCTGTTGTTGGCTAGCTTTAAACTCTTCAGTGGCAGTGAGTCGAATGAGCCAGTCTTGGCCAAAAACGGTAACGTTTTTTTGCTTTGTTTGGTAGTGAGATGCGTCTGTTTCCATAGTCCGCTGTGGATAGGTTACGTGTTTTGAGTCCTGACCGGTGTTGCGAACCTCGAACTGTATTCCAGGCGCGAGATGGGATGCTAGGATGGGAGCGACAAAACGTTCAAGGGGATAAACCCCAGCGATGTATCCAGCAATATTTTGCCTGCGTAACTCTAGAGATTGGGGTGTTACGCCACCTTTGAAAACCGGTAACGTCAATGCAAAGCCCAGAGGACTGTCTTTTATTGACGACGAGAGCACCACCTCAAAAAACGGTGATAACTGGGCTTTTCCTTCATCTCTGGCCTGCCATTTCGATTGCATTCGTTGTTCAGACCAATTGAGATCTAATCCGATCGTATTGGCAGATGCGTTTTGGGTCACCATAAACAATACTGGTGTGTGCTCATCACGTTGTTTAGCGGGGATTGGCACATGGTTGGCGTCCGGCTCCCATAACTGAAAGTCTGGATACATGGTATTGCGAATTTTCTGTTCAAACTGAAGTCTGTCTTTTCCTGCAATAATAGGTTGCCATTCAATAATCAGCCAAGTTTCATCTTGGTCCCTGAAGACATCGACATAGCGAGTAAACTGTTCCGGAGTAACAGATTCAGAGAAAGTGACAATCGAGGCGATGGCTTGTAATTTTTCAGCATACTGTTGCATGCTTGTCACGATATCTAAGGTGATTGAGGTTAGCACGGCGTCTATTTTATCACGGGCTAACACATCCGATTTTTGGTTCAAAAGGGTGTAGGACAACCCTGCTAAGCCAAGTGAAATGACAATGATGAGTGAGCTAAACGTTCGATATTGATGAGTAAAACCAATCGTCATCATCTTTCCTTCAGCCTTTTACTCTGTGAATAGCTAATCAAACATCATAATCTGGGTCGCAGTCAAATTAATCAACACAAGTGTTGGTTGATTGCTGGGTAAGCATGGACCAAAACGGCCGATTTAGCACCTAACCCAGGTTCCAATTGTTATTAATACATGGGGCTGCGACCCATTTCGTCATTCGTTTGTCAACTTCCCCAATTAGCTTGTGAACGCAATTTGCATAAAATCAATACATCACATCTTATTATTCATTGCAGGAAGGGTTTGACTATGGCGTATTTCATTACCGGAGCCACCGGTTTCATTGGTAAATTTTTAGTAGAGAAACTCTTAACTCGCAAAGGTGACTTATACCTGCTGGTGCGCGAGGGGTCGATTCACAAGCTGGATGATTTAAAGGAGAGATTCCCCCAACAATGGAAACGAATCAAACCTTTGACCGGTGATATTAGTCGGGAGAACCTGGGCCTATCTGAAGAGCAGCTCACGGAACTAAAAGACGCCAAAATTCAACATGTATTTCACCTTGCGGCTCACTATGATCTGACAGCCTCATTTGAAGAGCAGGAACAGGCAAATGTTCAGGGCACCAAGCACGTTGTTGAGCTGGCCAATGAAATTCAGGCAGGCTGCTTTAACTTGGCAAGTTCGATTGCCGTGGCAGGCATGTACCCTGGGATATTCCGTGAAGACATGTTTGAAGAAGCTGAGGGCCTAGAACATCCCTATTTTAAGACTAAGCATCAAGCAGAGGCGATAGCACGCAACCGTTGCAAGGTGCCGCTTAAAATCTATCGTCCGGGAATGGTGATCGGTCACTCTAAGACCGGCTACATCGATAAAGTAGATGGGCCATATTACTTCTTTAAGATGATTCAAAAATTCCGCAGCGCGCTTCCACCTTGGGCTCCAACCATTGGCATAGAGGGCGGGCAGATGAATCTGGTGCCTGTCGATTATGTGGTGGACGCCATGGATCATATTGCTCACAAGCAGGAAGTGTCTGGCGGCTGCTTTCATCTGACCGATCCTAATGCAATGCGTTTGGGAGAAGTGTTGAATGTGTTTGCCAGTGCAGGCCATGCTCCAAAAATGGCATTGCGTTTGGACAGCAAGCTATTTAATTTTATTCCGAGTTATATGCGTACCATGCTGATGGCACTGCCCCCAGTACAACGAATTAAGCAAGTGATATTCGAAGATATGGGCATTCCAGAAAACTTAGTGGAACTGATGGATTATCCTACCCGTTTTGACAATCGTGAAACCAAAAAGGCGTTGGCGGACAGTGATATTGAACTGCCCGATTTGGCTGCATACGCTGCACCAATTTGGGACTATTGGGAGCGAAACCTTGATCCGGATTTGTTCACTGCGCAGAATCTCAAACAAGCAGTCGAAGGAAAAGTGGTCATGTTGACGGGAGGCACATCGGGCATCGGATTGGCGACGGCACAACGTCTGGCACAGACAGATTGCACCCTGATCTTGGTTGCTCGTAAAGAAGGAAAACTCGAACGGACCAAAGCAGAGCTTGAACAAATTGGAACTGCCAAAGTAGTGATCTATAGCTGTGATCTGGCTAATACCGACAAGTGCGAAGAGCTAGTGAAAAATGTCCTTAGGGATCATAATCAAGTGGATGTTCTGATCAACAATGCAGGTCGTTCAATTCGCCGCTCAGTGGAACATTCACTGGACCGGTTCCATGATTTTGAACGTACTATGCAAATCAACTATTTTTCATGTTTGAAACTGATTATGGGGCTGTTGCCATCGATGTCAGAACGACAAATAGGGCACATTATCAATATCTCTTCCATTGGCGTATTGACCAATGCCCCTAGGTTCTCCGCCTATGTCGCGTCTAAATCTGCATTGGAAGCCTTTACCCGTTGTGCGGCCGCAGAGTATTCAGATACCGGGATCCGATTTACCACCATCAATATGCCGCTGGTGGATACCCCCATGATAGCACCGACTAAGATTTATCAGCTTTTCCCTACCCTCAAGCCCGAACAGGCTGCAGACATGGTAGTCGAAGGTATTGTTCGCAAGCCGAAACGTATCGCTACTCGTTTGGGTATTGTGATTCAAGTGTTGTATTACTTGATGCCAAGAGTAACTGAAGTCATTTTCAATACTACATTCCGCATGTTCAAGGATTCTCCCGCCGCTGCCGGAGATCGCAGGCAGTTACGCAAATCTTTGACCAGTGAGCAACTGGCTGTGTCAAAATTTATGAAAGGGATCCACTTGTAGATAACAAAAAAGGGACCTGCGCATTAGGTCCCTTTTGTCCTTACCAATTTGACACTGGCTGTTTGCCAGCAGTTGAAAACTAGGCTGCTGCGCTTTGTTTTTCCGTTTCAGTCTCGTGTACTTCATGGCTCAGCAGATATTCAAATGCCGCTAATGAGGCTTTCGCGCCTTCGCCCATGGAGATGACGATCTGTTTGAATGGAACTGTGGTGACGTCGCCGCAGGCAAAAATGCCAGGCTCAGAAGTCAAACACTTGTGATCCACGACCACTTCACCATACTGGGTTAGATCCACTATGCCCTTGAGGAACTGGCTGTTAGGGACCAGACCGATCTGCACAAAAACGCCATCCAAAGCTTGCAAGGTAACTTCTTCGCTGGCTCGGTCTTGGTATTCGATACCCGAGACTTTACCGTTTTTGGCGACGATTTGTTTGGTCGCAACATTGCGTAAGATCTTAATGTTGTCACGCTTGTTGGCTTGATCTACCAGCACTTTGTCGGCTTTCAATTCAGGCAAAAATTCAAATACGGTTACGGATTTGACGATACCGGACAAATCCAGTGCCGCTTCAATTCCCGAGTTACCACCGCCGATAACTGCCACATCTTTGCCTTTAAAGAAGGGGCCGTCACAGTGGGGGCAATATGCTACGCCATTACCGATGTTTTCTTTCTCACCGGGAACGCCCAACTCACGCCAGCGCGCTCCTGTAGCAACAATAACGGTGCGAGTTTGAATCTTTTCGCCCGAAGACAAAACAAGGGTTTTGATATTACCTTTTTCAATGGAATCGACTCGGACATGCTCTTTTAAAGTGATGTCATAATCCTGCATGTGTTGATGCAGATTACCCACTAACTCTGGCCCCGTGGTCTTGGGGACCGAAATCAAGTTTTCGATGCCCATGGTATCTTTCACTTGTCCGCCAAAGCGATCTGCAATAATGGTCACTTTTAAGCCTTTTCGAGCACTGTAAATGGCTGCACTGACGCCTGCAGGACCACCACCAATCACCGTCACGTCTTGCAGCGGCAAATCACTGCTGTCAGAGGTTTGCTTAAGGTGTGGATAGCGTTCCAGCAACTTATCAATCAACACTGAGGCATCGACTTTGCCGTTGGCGAACAGTTCTCCATTGAGATACACACTGGGTACACCTTGGATATCTCGCTCAGACACCAAATTCTGGAACAATCCACCGTCAATCATATCGGTTTGAATGTTGTTATTGAGCAAGGCAAACTGATTCAACGCTTGTACCACGTCTGGACAATTGTGGCAGCTCAAGCTGATGAACACTTCAAAGTTAAGAGGCTGGTCAACCTTTTTGATCAGCGCTTGAATGCTCTTGTCTAGTTTCAGCTCGGTACCTGAACCGTGCAACAAGGCCAGAATTAACGAATTAAATTCATGTCCACCGGGGATGCCGGAAAAACGAATGCCGCTGTCTTTGCCATCCACTTCCAGTAAAAAGCTGATAGGGCTGCGCAAAGTGCCTTGAGTGTCGCGACTTTCAACCTTAATCAGTTCGTTGACACTGGCAATGTCATTCAAGAAGGTCACAAGCTCTTCACGTTTACTGTGGTCGCCAGTTTGAACCACGAAAGTCACTGACTTCTTCATCGCTTCTGTGTATTGGCGCAAGGCGTTTAAAATATCTGGGGTTAACATGAGAGACTCCTTCTGTTGTGGCGTTGACAATGAGCGGGTCGGTTACCGACCCGCGTCTTGCGACTGAATTGACCTTAGATTTTGCCAACTAAGTCTAATGAAGGTGCCAAAGTGGCTTCACCTTCTTTCCACTTTGCTGGGCACACTTCGCCTGGGTGAGAGGCAACGTACTGGGCAGCTTTCACTTTGCGAACCAAGTCGTCTGCGTCACGACCAATGCCTTCAGCCGTGATTTCCATCGCTTGAATGATACCGTCTGGATCAACGATGAAAGTTGCACGGTCTGCCAAGCCCATGTTTTCGCGCATACAATCAAAGTTGCGAGTGATTTCACCAGTAGGGTCGCCGATCATGGTGTAGTTGATTTTAGCGATAGTGTCAGAAGCGTCGTGCCACGCTTTGTGCGTAAAGTGGGTGTCAGTAGACACTGAGTAAACTTCTACGCCGCGGGCTTTCAGCTCTTCGTATTTATCAGCCAAATCACCCAATTCAGTTGGGCATACGAACGTGAAATCTGCTGGGTAGAAGAAGAAAATTGCCCACTTGCCCTTGATGTCATCGCTGCTGACTTCGACGAATTCGCCGTTTCTGAATGCGTTTGCTTTAAACGGTTTGATCGCAGTATTAATTAAAGCCATGTTAGAACTCCTTTGGATTAGTGAATGTTGCGGCAACAATTGCCGTTTTCGATTTGATGAGGCTATGGTAGGGAGGTTGAGTAGGAAAATATAATTGTTTGTATTGAATGGCTTAATCTAAAAACTAGATTGATATTTTGTTTTATGTACTTAAATATGAATTAGCATGCTTGCCAAGCCCAATCTAAGGCGAGAATCGCCTAGACCCCATCGGGATTCTCTTTATACTGGCTCAATACGTTAGGATTGGGAGAAAGAAGTTGAAACATTTGCTGGTCGGGAGTGTCACGGTTCTACTTTTATTGGTATTTCCGGTGTACGGTCAAGTGGTGGACCAAAGTATCATCACGCAAGCCGCTCAACTGCGAGATAAAGCGCTGCAAAGTGATTTAGCGCTGAATATTACTGAATCGCTGACCACTGAAGTCGGCCCTCGGCTAGCGGGCAGCGAAGCCGATGCGCTTGCCGTGGAATGGGCAATGAACACGCTTAAAACAATGGGGTTTGATCGGGTTTGGAAAGAACCGGTGCAAATCCCAGTATGGCGAAGACTCTCCGAACACGCTGAGGTGATGGCACCCTTCCCACAGCCTCTCGTTGTGACCGCGTTGGGCTTTTCGGTCAGTACACCCAAACAGGGCTTGACCGCGCCCATTATGCATTTTGCCAGCTATGAAGCCATGCAACAGGCAGATGATGGTGCGGCCAAAAACAAAATCATCTATGTGTCCAACAAAATGGAAAAACACCCGTCTGGCCGGGGTTACGGTAAGGCCGGGCCAGCTCGCTTTAGTGGCGCGGCAGAAGCTGCAAGGCTGGGTGCGGTTGCACTCGTGATCCGTTCTATTGGTACTGATTCCCAGCGATCTCCCCACACCGGTGTGACCACATACAGTGACGACTATCCCAAGATCCCTGCCGCGGCGCTTTCTAACCCCGATGCCGACCAACTGGATCGTATGCTCCGTCGCAATGAAAACATCAAGTTGCACCTGAACATTCAAACAGAATACTTGGGGCAGGCAACGACTTACAATGTCATCGGTGAAATCACCGGCAGTGAACGTCCACAGGAAATTGTTGCCGTGGGCGGGCATTTGGACAGTTGGGACTTGGGTACCGGTGCGGTGGATGACGCAGCGGGCATTGGCATTACTATGGCGGCCGCTAAATTGATCGCTGAGCAGCAGCGCCCCAAACGTAGTATTCGCGTAGTGCTGTTCGGCGCGGAGGAAATCGGTGTATACGGTGGCAAACAGTACGCACTGGATCATAAAGACGAGTTAGAAAATCACATTATCGGTGCAGAGTCAGATGGCGGAGCAGGGAAGGTGTTGGCATTGTCCAGCTCAGTACAGCCCTCAGCTTTGCATGTTGTTGACGAAATACTCAAGCTAATGGCTCCTCTAAACATCGTGCGCAGCAGTGCGGTAGCCACAGGCTCGGCGGACTTTGGGCCTATGGTTGAAGCGGGTATGCCTGCGGTCGGTCTGGTGCAGGATTACACTGCCTACTTTGACATTCATCACACCCCGGATGACACCTTTGACAAAATCGACCCACAAGAATTAGCTCAGAATCTTGCAGCATGGGTGGTATTTGTCAAAATTGCCGCCGATTGGCCGGGTAGATTCTAACCAATTTTGACGGTCAGGGCTTGTCATACCTGGAGTCCTGACCACTGTCACTTTAGGTAAAACAATCACTTACAGATGGTTGCCGAAAAGGCGTTTTTTTCAGTGTTAAAATCCCCCAAAGCCCGTTAAAATCGTTTGCGCTAAGGGTTTCCAAGGACGCGGTATCTGCAGTCGAAACCCCGATCTAATTTCTGCGAAAAATAAGAATAAATAGGACAGTCATGCCAGGTTTACACCGCATCATTCTCATCGATACCCATTTACCCGGAGTGGTAGAACTCAAACTCAACGGCCACACCAACATTTGTGGAACCAACGCGTCAGGGAAAACCACCTTGCAACGGTTGATCCCAGTATTTTATGGTGAGTATCCCAGCCGAGTCGTTCCTGCAACGCGAGACAGCTTCGAAAAGTGGTACTTGCCTCGGGAATCGAGTTTTATTGTCTACGAGTACACTCGTAACGAAGGGGACTTGTGTCAAGTGGTGCTGGCGTCCAGCGGCAATGGTGTGAACTATCGTTTCATAGGCAAGCCCTTTGAACTGGATGACTACTTATACAAAAACAAAGGTGGTGAGCATGTCAGTGTCACCATGAACGAGCTGGCCCGTGGCTTGAAACGCTCGAATGTACTGGTAACCAATCTGCTCAATACCAAAGAATTCCGCGCGGTTTTGCAGAATGACCGCGGGGTACTCAACAGCAGCACCAACAATCGTGAATTGCTCGGCTATGCCCGTATTTTCAGTTTGTGTGAACAAGCGAATCATCTGCGCCACATCGAAAAACTGGCCAAAGCGGTGCACTCTAAAGAGGGCAAAATGGAAACCATCAAAGCGATGATTGGTGCCATTTTGGAAGAAGATGGTGTGACGCCGCCGGCTTCTAGTCTAAGCCGTAACCGGGTCGAAGACTGGATCAGTGAATGTCAGTTGATCAAAGAATTTGATGAAATTCGTCCCGAGTTCGCCAAGTTAGAGCAAGCCAACCTGCACTTGCAGCAAAGTGAACATCGACTCGCTGATTTGACTCAACAGTTTAGTCGAGACACCGACGTGCTATCGGCGTCCATTGTCAGTTTGCAAGGTGAGTTTGACGAGGCGGTATTGGCCGCCAAACAGCTTGAACAAAGCTGGACGACTGAGCGTGACAGTCTCAATCAGACCCTTTCCAGCACTAAAGCCGACAGTGATAAGCTGGAATCCGACTTGGAGCACATCGAGCTAGAGTACGACGACTGGCAGTCTCAAGATATTGAAACTCTGCAAAGTAATCTGCAAAACCTGCCCCAGTGGGAAAGTGAACTGGCGACCGCTACCTCTCGCTACACCTTGTTGACCGAAAAGCATCAGGACGTGGAGTCCACCTTTAACCGTCGCATCGCCGAATTGAGTGAAAAGCTCAACTCAGAGCTAGACGCTTACGGGGAGCAAAAGCAAGCACATTTAGACAAATTGTCTGAGCAGAAGCAGCAACAGCAACAGAGTCTGGAGCAAATCAAGCAGGATTTTCAGGCACAAACCGACACCGCTCGTAACGATTATCAGCAACAAATGGGCGAGCTAAAAGTTCAGCAAGCCCAGTTGCAAGCTGGACTGCAAAACGCCGGATACAATGAGTTTGAGCAGTCTCAGTTAGAAATTCTAGACGCCACCATCAAGCAAGCCAGCGTGGCCGAAGACGCATCTCGCGAGCAATTAAAGCGGGCTGAAAAAAGCTATCAACAGGCGTTGAAGGCCCGTCAGCAAGCTAACAGCCTGCTGGAGCAGCAGCGTCGAGAATTCCAACAGGCACAAAAAGACGTCGAGAAGGTTGAGCGTCTGCTGTATCCGGGGCAAAACACCTTGTTGGAATATTTGCGTGGGCATGTGGACGATTGGGAGCAGACGCTGGGTAAGGTGATCCACCCCGAGTTGTTAAAGCGTCACGACCTCAAACCGTCGTTGGACAGCAAAGCCGCCAAGGGCAAGACCACCCTTTTCGGTGTGTCCTTGGCATTGGATCATATTGACACCCCTGAGTATGCCCTGAGTGAGCAGGCTTTGAAGCAGCAATTAGCTGATGCCCAAAGTCGATTGGATGAGCAGCTTGAAAAACACAACGAAGCCGAACTGGCGTTGGCAAAAGCCAGCGAAGACGTTCGTAATCAAGAACTGCTGGTGGCCAAAGCGGAAAGCGAATGCAAAACCGCTGAGGCCAATCGTCGTCGTGCTCAACAAGACAAAGAGCAGTTGCAACAGGAATATGCGCACAATCTAGCACAACGAAAACAAGACAATAAAAAGAAACTCAGTGCCATCGAGAGTCAGCAGAAAACCTGCGAAGCTCAGCATCAACTGTTGTTGGAAGAGATTCGCGAAGCCCAACTGGAGGCCCAATCTGAGCATCAGTTCCACTGGCAACAGTTGATGAGCGATACCCAACTGAAAATTGACCAGTGCGACACCTACATGCAAAAAGCCCGTGAAATCGCCAAGCAGGAGCGGGAAAAGACCGAGCAGTGGAAGGCGGCCGAGCTGGACAATCGAGGGGTAGACGTTGATGAAATTGGCGACTTGCAAAGGCGCATCAAGACCCTCAAGCAAGATATTACCTACACTGACGCGCACCGCCATAAAGTGAAAGACTATGAGCGTTGGTACGATACCTATTTCATGGGCTACAAGCTGACGTGGCAAAAAGCCTTGAGCAAGGCCAAAAAAGCTCACAGTGAAGCCCAACGGACTTTGTCGCAACACGAAGCTCAGTACAAGCAACAGCGTCAAAGTTTGAAAGACCAACAAGTGACTTTGGAACAAGATTTAAAACTGCGCAAAGAGCAAGCTCAAGATGTGGAGACCATCAATCGAGCGTTGAAAAAGCTCAAGTTATCGGTGGCAGGGGCATCCGATGGCAGTGCGCCGTCTGATAGCGTCAACATTGCGCAGCGCATTTCTGAAGGGCAAGAATTGCTGCAAACTCGAGAGCGCTTGCTGACCGACATCAAAGTTTATGTGGAGCATTTTGACCAACTGATTGCCGCCCAATCGGGTACCGGTCTTGCTGATATTTGGGAGCGAGCTCGCGAAGAATGCGCCAGCATCAATGATCAAGGCATTCGCACCATTGATCATCGTCGCATGGTGAAACACCTGACCTTGCTACTCAATGAAGTGGTGCCGCAAAAACTCCAGGGTTTGCGTGAGCAAGGACGCATTTTTGGTGCGGATCTCACTCAGTACTATAACGTATTGGAAGATATTGATAAGCGCATCGTCAGCCAGAGCAAGCGGATTAGCAAAGAAGTGGACGAAGAATTGTTCCTCGACGGCGTATCAGACTCAGCGGTGAAAATTCGTTCTCGGATCAGTGAATTGGAATTCTGGCCGGAATTGGCCCAGTTCAATCGTTTGTATCAAGCTTGGATGGAAACCGGCGCAGTGGAGTTGCCAGACGAAGAATACGCCCATTGCATGCGCAGAGTTCTAGATATCTTGGGACGAGCGGCGTTATCCGGCGGGATTTCTAAACTACTGGACATTGAGTTGCACATCAAAGAAGGTCAGTCGAATTTGATCATCCGCACCGATCGTCAATTAAATGAGTCTTCCAGTCACGGTATGGCCTACTTGATTTTGTGTAAGTTTTTGCTGGCTTTTACACGCTTGCTGAGAGGCGAAGCGGATGCCACCATCCACTGGCCCATCGACGAGTTGGGTACCTTGCACCAGTCAAACGTGAAGAAAATTTTCGACGCCTGTCAGAACAATAACATCTCGGTTGTTGGGGCGTTCCCCAATCCCGAGTCCGATGTACTGAGCTTGTTCGACAATCGTTATTTGATTGATAAACAAACCAAGAAATTACAAGTCGTGCAACCTAAGGTGAGCGCTATTAGCGCGCGGTTGCAACAACGTCAGTCTGAAGCAGAGGAGGCAAGCGCATGATCAGTGAACAAGGTCGCGTGTTAGAAGCCTTATTAAGTGGCACCTTTATTTGCCAGGTCAGCGATGAGGACGGCTGGCGCTTTCTTAAATCTTCAGGCAACGCAGATAAAATTGAAACCCAATTGAATATGCTCAACCGCACACTAGCCAGTGCCGCCGATGGCGATGTGTTTTACGCCGCCTATCAAAGCCTAGGTGACAGTGAGCGCAAAGTGCTGAGTCAGCAATTTCAAGACACTGCCAGTCATTTAGTGCCTATGGTTGAGTGGCTGCTGTTGGTACAACAAGCCAGTGGAAATGATATGCCGGTGAGTCAGGGCAGTGCCATTCGTTTAACGGAATTGCAGTCGACTATCGAAGATACCCCGGCCTTTGCTGAGCAATTGGCAAAGATTTCCCATTATCGGTTCTTCGGTTCCACCAGTACCACGGTGGATGGGCAACTCAAACAGGTGTTTAAGCGCCTGACGGATTTGGGCTACATGATACGCCCCAATCAAGAGAAGCAGATCTACATCGCAACGGGCAAGATTGAGTACTTGTTTGATGTCATCAAGTTTATCGATGAGACCGAAGCGTTGTCGCTGGCGCAGCAAGCTGACAGCGCAGTGCAGCAGGGAAGCTTGATATGAACCAGAATCTCCATCAAGCCGGCGTCAAGCTGCTCAATGCCTTGAGTCGCCACGCAGATTTGGTGATGCAGGTGTATTTGGGCGGAACGCTGGACACCAGTCAACACAGTCCCAATGTAGTACAGAATCTGATCCAGCAAGGGATCTTATGGCAACCAGAAGACAGTGACGAGATCCGCTTAAAAAATGCGGTGCGCAACCTGCTGGAGTCCAGTCTGCATGATGAGCGTAATCGTCAAATCGACGCCAATATTGGATCAGCTTTGTCGAGCCTGATTACTTTAGCGCAACATTATAAAGAAGCGCTCAACCACAATCGTTTTGCCGAAGCACAGGCGCACTTGGCGGATTTGTCCAAGCACGTTTATGGCTTGACGGAAACCTTAGGCAACAACGTGCGAGTGCTGTTTGGTCGTATCAATAACGAATTTGGTTACGTCTCATCCATCGACGCTAAGATCCGTGAAAATCAACTGGCTCAGTCACAGGTGTCGGAATTATTGAGTCAACTGGAGTTGTTCCGTTTTGACCAACTCAGTGAGTTGGCCGCCAGTAACCGTGAGTTGCGACATTTGTTGGTGGTGACTTTGCAGCAGGCGTTTTCAAGGGTGACTCAGGAGTTGTCTATCGTGCAGGCGCGCTTGCTGGCATTGTTGGGACGATTCCGGGAATTCCGTGGTCGCACTCGTTTGCTAAAAGGCTTTTTGCTGCATATGGAACAGCATCCAGATTTTGAGCCGGTAAACTACTGCAACCTGAGCAAAGTGCCGATGTTGTTTAATCAGGCACATGCCGTGATACAACCTGCGGCGGCGGACGTGTATCGAGTTGAGCATGAGGCGACCTTGCAACAGTTGGTGGCAAATATTCGTAGTTTGCGTCGTCAGCAACCGTCAAACCATCCAGATCGTCAGGGCCACAGTATCCAGGTTGAAGATCAATCTCAGGTGGAGTTCATCGAAGATCAACTGAAAAAAGCCGTTGAAGAGTATTTTTGCTACGTCATTGACAGCGGCAAGGCCACCACTGCCTTGGAGTACTACCAGCAGCAAAACTTAGAGTTTGATTCTGAAGCGTGGCTCTATCAGGTGATTGGTGGTTATCAAGGCCTTTCGGTGGACGAGCAATCCTGTTTTGCCATTGAGCAGACGGGAGAGCCCCATCCACTTTACTCAGGCAACTATATTATTCGGGACGTAGAACTGGGATTGCGCTAGCCAAGCCTGTTAAGCGTTTGTATTGCCGACTATTCAATTTTCCGGCATTGGCAGTGCTGGCAAAATGTAGTTTTCCAAAATGTTGGCAATGTTGGTTTCGTCATCATCGCCATCATTGTACCGGTGACCGGTGAATACAATCACGGTATTGAGATCTTTAAAGATATAAATGAGTTGTCCTCCGAAGCCTAATGCAGCGATGACGGGGAGGGATTCACTCCCTCGATTATAGGTTCTGCTCCACCACTGGTAGCCGTATCCAACATCATTGTCTTGCGAGACTTGTAAGTGCTTGGCGGTAGACTCATAAACCCAGGCTTCTGGCACCACCTGAATCCCTTGCCAACGACCTCCGTCGAGCACCAATTGGCCAATCTTTGCCATGTCTCTGAGTGAGAGATACAAGGCACTACCTGCATGCAATTCACCGTCTAGGGTCCAAAAGTCGGATTTGGTGATATTCAACGGTTGCAAAAGTTCTCGATCTAAAAAGTCAAAGAAAGATGTGCCACTGGCATTGGCTATCATGACTCCCAATGCGTAGCTTACGCCAGTTGAATAGGCAAATGTTGTGCCCGGATCGGTGGCCATCGGTCTGTTTAGCAAAAACTGTATCGGCTCGGCAGAATTGTTCATTCTTGCATTGAGATTGCTGCTGTCGAGGTAATTGACATTCCATTCGTCCCAATCGTATCCGTGCTGCATGGTGAGATAATGTCGAATAGATATGCCAGCTTTTCTGTCATCCCAGTCTTCAATGGTGTTGTCCACTGTCAGGTAGTCATAAATCGATGCATCTAATCCGCTAATTAGACCTTGATCTAGGGCGATACCAAAGGCCAACGACATCACACTTTTGGTGACTGAATTAATCACGTGCAATTCGATGTCGGTGTTTGCCGCCCACCCATCGCCTATATCAAGACTGGTTCGAACACGCTGCTCGAACACCAATTTGCCATCTTGCACAATGGCTATACCGTCAATCCGCCTAAACCCGTATTGCTGGCTATTGATCTGATCCATTAGAGTCTCGAGCCGATGCACATCAATATTGGCAGTTCGAGCGTCTTGTGTCGTCCATCCATCGTTACGCTGTTCTGGAACGTTATAGGAGTAAGGTGTAGGTGCAATCGGTGGAGGTGTCGTATTGCTTTGTTGTTTTTCGCCACCGCCACAGGATGTTGTCAGCAGTGCTATTGCTATCAAGATTAAGCCTGTCGCTAGGCGATGGTACTGAGTTTTGCTGGTTTGTAAGCACATTGACAGTTTCCTTTATCGCTTCGCTCACACAGAGTCTTTGGGATTGCATTCGGTTATAGCACAAAATGATGTTTCGCGGCGGATAACGACCAAACAGCTCAATTGCCTTGATGTAAACAGAATAAAGCACTTAAAAAGTGACAAGGGCATAGTTCTGCTAATATTAAGCCATTACCACCTCTCCCTAACTTTGGAATCCAGTTTAGCTTATGTCAGATGAACTCCCACTCGGTTGGAAAAAGGCGCAAACGCTGGGCACAATTCTGGCCGCGGTGTTAGTGCCGGTTGTCGTTGGTTTGGTGGGACATGCAGTGAATCAATCCGTTAAAGAAAACGAATTGTCGTTAAGTTATATTCAACTTGCGGTGGGCATCTTAAAAGACGAACCTAAACCGGGAACCGAAGGATTGAGGGGTTGGGCCATCGATGTGGTGAATAACTACTCCAGCGTGAAGTTGTCCGCCGATGCCAAGGAAGAACTCAAAGAGCGTCCATTGCCACTCATTGAATCCACCGATCGCAACCCTTTAACGGAGCGAGTAGATTTCCTGCGTAAGAACAAGGGTTCTGCGGTTGCATCAGGCCAAGCAGAAGACTTTAGTATATCCCAACATATCCTTCTAGACAGATCCGGCGAGCCTGTCTCCATTGTGGAAACACAAAATACCTCGGGCAAGCTAATTGACCCCAAATATATTGTCATGCACTTTACAGCGGGTAGTTCCGCTGAAGCAACATTGAAATGGATTGCCGATGCACAAGCCAAAGCTAGTATGCATGTTTTGATTGATCGTGAGGGCAGCGTGACGCAGATTGTACCTTTCGATTATATGGCTTGGCACACCGGCGCAAGTCAGTGGGAAGGGTTGTCAGGATTGAACAAATACAGCATCGGCATTAGTTTTTCCAACGCTGGGCCGTTGACATTCAAAGAGGGCCAGTGGAGAACAATTTACGGCAGAGTGATTCCCGACAATGAAGTAAAAGTCGAAATTGACCCATCCAGTGGCGAAAAGAACGGTTGGCATGCCTACACGGCAGAGCAAATCAGTGCAGCGGAACAAGTGGTTTCAGCTCTCGTTAAACAATATCCGAGTATAGAAGATGTGTTGGGGCACTCAGATATTACCTCAGGGAGAAAGAACGATCCCGGTCCAGCATTTCCGATAGCTAAATTCAAAGTTCTGATTAAGTAAAACAGCCAACATAGACTGTCTGTGAGACTAGGGATAAGTTTCGACCGCGACCATCTCTAGTGTCACGGCCGATATTATTTTCGTCCATCAAGGCATGGTCTTCATAAACTCGGTGAACTTGTCTTGGCCCTTGATAACCCACTCCGGCGTCGCTTCTCCTTCACCAGCCACTTTTAGACTGGGATGAGCGTTCACTACCGATTCAATGACGTCCTGTTGTTCTTGTGAGATATCCACAAAAAACACATGGTAGCCATCTTTCAGTAGTTTTTGGAATCGCTTGAATTGGTAATTGGGTACTTGAATACCGATTAAGCCTCCTTCCCAAGTACAAAACCCTAAAACCACCACGGCTAAAAAGCCGAAGGGGATCCAACCAGCTGCGCTGGTGTGCCAGTTCATCATATAGGCTGTAATCAGCACGATTGCCGCGCCAATGCTGCCTATTACAGCCCCTCTGGTGGTAGATCGCACCACGTCTTGCTTGAGTACCGATTCGATGGCGTGCAAATGATGTTTTTCCACTTCGGCATCGTTTTCACTCAGCACATGAATTTGCGGCACGCTGAGGCCCTTTTCGGTCAACTCCTGTTCAACCCGTTTCAAATCATTGAGATCGTCGCTGATGTAATAAAGTCTTTTCATTGGGGTCTCCTTTTGAGAACCGTGAGTCAAATTCCTCTCTATAACTGTAGACCATCCCTGAATACTTGATTAAATATTACGCAGTTGTTAACAGTGTGGTTCAAATTGTTTTTCGTGAATGGCTTTTAGCCCTTCTTGTGTTTATCCTTTGTTCAAACAAATCTTGCCGAGAAAACGATGACCGTATTGGGCTCTTCAATGATCTTTTTGGCTGCGGCCGTAGTGGCGGTACCCATTTTTAAGCGCCTCAAATTGGGCGCGATTTTAGGCTACTTGGCTGCAGGGGTAGTAATTGGCCCGTCGGTGATGGACTGGGTGAACGAGCCGCAAACCATATTGCACTTTGCCGAACTTGGCGTGGTGTTGCTGCTGTTTATCATCGGTTTGGAATTGGAACCGAAAAAGCTTTGGAACATGCGTGACCAAATTCTGTTTACCGGTGCCGGTCAGTTGTTGCTTAGCGCTACGGTGATCGCACTGGTGGTCTTGGGGTTCACCAACAACAGTCTCAACGGGACGGTTGTCATTGGTTTGGCCTTAGCCTTGTCTTCTACTGCATTTGCAATTCAATTAATGGCTGAGCAATCGATCCTAAAAACTCCCCCGGGGCAGAAGGGTTTTGCCATTTTGTTGATGCAAGACTTAGCAGTGATTCCTATTTTGCTGTTGGTTCAAGGTCTTTCCACCAGTACCGATGCCTCATCTCCTCCCTGGTACGTCTCAGTATTGGCAATTGTTGCTGTGTTGGTCATTGGACGTTATCTAATTAATCCTCTGCTGCGGGTTATTGCCCACTACGGCAATGCCGAAATCATGACTGCCACGGCATTGTTGATCGTCATCGCTACTGCCTTAGGAATGCAGCAAGCAGGGTTGTCTATGGGTATGGGGGCCTTTGTAGCCGGGATGCTGTTGGCCAACTCCTCCTTCAAACACCAATTGGAAGCGGAAATCGAACCTTTCAAAGGCTTGTTGCTTGGTCTGTTCTTTATCGCCATTGGGATGAATTTGGATTTGGGGTTGCTAGTGGATAAGCCGCTTTTTATCCTCAGTGCAGCCTTAATATTGGTGTTGCTCAAGACAGTCATCATTTTTGCCATTCTTAAATTGTCGGGGCAGAGCAATGTTGACAGTATGCGTGTTGGCTTGATGCTCTCCCAAGGGGGGGAATTTGCTTTTGTGGTCATGGCACAAGCAGCATCCGGTGGTGTGGTAGAGGCGTCGATGGCAAGCCAAATCACCTTAATTGTAGGCATTTCCATGGCGCTGACCTCACCTTTGGTCATATTGCACAGTCTTTGGTTTAACTCTCAAAACTGCCCCCCTGTGTACGATAGTCACCGAGAAGCCGATGAGCCTCAAGTGCTGATTGCTGGCTTTGGTCGATTTGGACAAGTGTCGGCTCGTATTCTGGCAGCCAATGGGATCCCGTTTACCGCGTTGGACAAAGACGCTGAACAAATCGAATTTGTCCGACAGTTCGGCAATAAAGTTTTCTATGGCGATGCCACTCGCTTGGATTTACTTAAAGTCGCTGGCATTGAGCATGCGAGGATCTTGTTGGTGGCGGTGGACAGCGATGCTGACTGCATCAAGATCACTCAATTGGTAAGTGAACACTTTCCACAGGTGAAGATTATCGTTCGAGCTCGAAATCGCACATCGGTTATGGCCTTGGCTCGTTTCGAACACGTTGTTGCCATTCGGGAGATGTTTCATTCTGGCTTGGTGGCGGCAGAGCACCTTTTGAGTGCGTTTGGTTTCGGCAGTGAAAAAGCGAGAAGCATGTGTCGGGTGTTTGCCGAACACGATGAGCAGCTTTTAAAAGACAGTATTGAGCAGAATATGGATATGCCTGCTTTGATTGAAAACAGTAAGCGAGGAAGAGAAGAATTGCAGTCACTGTTTGCATCCGACAAGTCAGATTTAGCGAAGTGACAATTCATCAAAAACTATCGGGTGCAGTATCCCGAAGTTTTTGATCGCTCTTGCACTTTTCAGGGTTGTGTCTTGTTTAGGTGAGTCAGTTTTTTGATAGCAGGTCATTTCTTCGCTTAAATGCTGTAAGAACGTGGACTAAATCCATCCATGGTAAGGTTGGGTGAGTTACCATATGGGTTCAGAGCGCGTTATTTGCGCATCCCTAAAGAGTTGAATAGGTCCCCGCTCAAGAGCGTTGCGGGGATGACAATGGTGGACCGTCGTGTCTCGTTTAGGTGAGCCAGTCTTATTGTGAGGTCCCCTTGATAGGTCTCCTTGATAGGTCTCCTTTATAGGTCCCCTTGAGAGGTCTCCTTGATAGGTCCCCTTGAGAGGTCTCCTTGATAGGTCCCCTTGAGAGGTCTCCTTGATAGGTCCCCGCTCAAGAGCGTTGCGGGGACAGGCTTTTTTTGCACAAGTTTTCTATACTTACTATGGGTTGTCATCGAATTGTCATAAAGAAAATACACACTTCGTGGCTCAGCCTAAGTGGCAAAAAAACCACGCAAACTCGCCTGATTTTAACGCTATAGAGACCCATTCATGTTTGATTTTATCCGCAACAACATTCGCAATAAATTACTGTTATTGCTTTCCTCAACCCTCATTGCACTGGCTCTAGCAGTCTATATAGGATTTTCGTCGCTGGCTAATCTAATAGATGACTATGCCCAAAATGTGAATGAAGACGTCACCAATCTGACTCGAATATCCACCCTCAATGTGCGTTTTAAGACCCAAGTTCAGGAGTGGAAAAATACCCTGATTCGGGGCAAAGACCAGGAACAACGTGAAAAATATTGGGGACGTTTTCTGGCTAGTGGTAAGGCTATCCAACAAGATGCCAAAGACATTTTGGCCACATTGTCATCGGAACATCCTTCTCGGCAGAGTCTCGCTAAATTTGCCCAAGGCTATCCGGCCATGTTTAGTGCCTATCAAAGTGGTTATCAACAATTTGTCGCCAGTGGATACGACATTTCTGTTGCGGATAAAAGTGTCAAAGGCATAGACCGGGAACCTACGGAAAATTTGAATCAGGCTGTAGAGGCGATGAATCAGTTAATTCAAGGGCTGCAAAGCCAAATTGACGACCGATCCTCTAGTGTATTTACTTACACCGCCATAATGATTTTAGTGGTCTTTGTTGTCAGCATTATCATCATTGCTTGGTTCATCGATAGCCGTATTTTGACTCCGCTGAATCGAGTCACCGTGTTGTCGCAAAATATTGCGAAAGGTGATTTTACCGGTCAAATCCAAAGCACCACCCGTGATCAGATTGGTCAGTTAACTAACAATATTATGCAAGTACAAGGCGACCTCAGTGGAGTGTTAACAGGCATTTTAAAAGACTTGCAAGAGTTGGGTCATCTGATTGAGCGTTTGCTCAGTGCATTTACTAAAGTTAAGGGCGGTTTACAGGGGCAAATTCAACAGGCCGGTCATTTGCAGAATAAAATTGCCGTGTTGGTGGATAAAGGCGATTCGATAGAACACTCCATCGACCGTTCCAGTGAGTTTGTCGCGTCGTCATCGAAGATGGCCAACGAAGGGCAACAGCGTTTTCGTCAAAACGTCACCACCAGCAACAACATGCTCAGTGCTACCGATAATGCTGCAAACATTGTCGCAACTTTAAAACAAGATACTGACAGCATAGGCTCGGTAGTTTCAGTCATCAATGGTATTGCAGAGCAAACCAATTTGTTGGCTCTCAATGCGGCCATTGAAGCGGCGCGGGCAGGTGAGTCGGGAAGAGGTTTTGCCGTAGTGGCGGATGAAGTACGTAGCTTGGCCAATAAGACACAGGAGTCGACTAAACAAATATCCGATAGCATCACCAAACTGCAAGGTGCCGCTGACAAAGCGGTTGAAGCCATGGCAATGGGCACGGAACAGGCCAACATCAGTGTGCAGCAGGCAACGGAATCTCAGTCATTTGTTGACGAGCTAAACAAAGCCTTTAGTCAGCTACATACGCTGAATCGTCAAGTACAAGAAGCGGTGAAGAGTCAGCAACAGCAGTCGGTTGAAGTTAATGAGGGTATTCAACAGATTGCTAAATCCAGTGATCATACCCAACAAGAGGCGAAGGTCATGGAAGAAGCGTCTAAAGTACTACAGCAGATTTTTTCTAATTTAGAACAAGCCACCAAGCGATTTAAGCTGAAAAACCGCTAGACCAATCAATACATCAGTTGTGACAGCAGGTGGGCAACGAGTTGCTCGCCTGCTTCGCTAATGTGTGCTTTTAAAATGGCTTTGGCTTTGCCGAGTTGTTTGTTTTGCAGCGCCTCAAGGAGTTGCCGATGTTCAATTTGGGAGCGGTCTTTGTAATCCAACGTCACTGTGTGATAGCCAATGTATCGTCCGCACTGTTGATGCAACCCTTGAATGGTATTGAATAGGGTGGGGCGGTTGGCAGCCTCATACAGTAAACCGTGAAATTGCCAATTGAGTTCGCCATGCTGTTGAGGACTGAGATTCTCTTGGGTCTCAATTTGCACCAAAATGTCAGCCGCAAGCGTCAAGGTACCTTGAGAGATTTTGCCCATTGCGTGGGTTAAAATCAGAGGTTCCAGATACATACGCATCAGATACAAATCTTCTGCTTCTTGGGCACTCAAAGGTGGCACCATGACGCCCCGTTTGCCAGAAGTAATCAACCAACCTTCGTTTTTCAGTCGTTGTAGCACATCGCGAATGGGTATGCGGCTGACACCGTAGCGCTCAGACAACTCTTGTTGTTTCAAGGGTTCTGCGATGGGCAGATTGTTGTCGCGAATGTCCGCTTTGATCTTCTGGTAAACCTGTTCTGCCGGTTGTTTATCCATATTCTTATGTCCTTGAAAAGCGATTAAAGACCCATAGGCTTAGCGCGCCAAATACAATGCCCCAAAACGCAGAACCGATCCCCATTAACTGAATACCCGAAGCGGTCACCAAAAAGGTGATCACCGCTGCGTCCCGCTGAGTGTCTTGAACCAAAGCTTGGTGGAGGCTACTGCCGATAGTGGACAATAACGCTAAGCCTGCCAATGCGGCCACCATTGCAGTGGGAAACGCGGCGAATAGCCCCACAACTGTGGCACCAAACAGTCCCGCCAGAATGTTGAACACTCCGACACTGAGTCCTGCGACATAACGTTTGTTTGGGTCTTTATGAGCTTCTTCTGAGGTGCAGATGGCCGCGGTGATGGCGGCAAGATTAAAAGTGAAGCCACCGAAAGGAGCCAATAACATAGTAGTGATGCCCGTTGAGGTAATCAATGGTGACATTGGCTGAGATTCATAGCCACTGGCTTTTAAAATGGCGACGCCCGGTAAATTCTGCGAGGTCATGGTGACGATAAACAAAGGAATACCAATGCCAATCAAGGCGGAAAAGGAAAACTCTGGAGTTACCCACACCGGCACCGCCAATGCTAGTTTGAACTCGGCAGGTTGCAACAGTCCCAGAGCTGCACTTAGCATTAAGCCTAGGGTCAGAACCAGAGCAATGGCATAGCGAGGGAGCCAGACTTTGCAAACCAAATAAATCAAGCACATGGCCGCCACCAAAGTCGTTTGACTGGCCAATGCATCAAACAGATGTAAGCCGAATTGAACTAAGATGCCGGCTAACATGGCAGAAGCCAAAGGTAAGGGAATGACATTAGACAGCCGGGTAAACCAACCGCTTATTCCCACTACCACAATCAGCACGCCAACAAATACAAATACGCCTATGGCCACTTCAATCTGAGTTTGAGTTAATGATGTGGCAAGCAATGCTGCGCCGGGGGTAGACCAGGCTATGATGATGGGACGTTTGTACCACCAAGACAATCCAAAGCTACTGATCCCCATGCCCAAGCCTAAGGCCCATACCCAGCTTTCGATCATCTGTTCAGTGGCTCCGGCGGCCGTCGCCGCTTGAAAAACGATTGCCATGGCGCTGGCAAAGCCAATCAGAACGGCGATGAAACCAGCACTAATAGCGGACAGAGAGAGGTCTTTTGAAATGCTCATTTGTATACATTATTTAAAAAATGTATACATTTTATATCATGAGTCGAGCGACTCGTCTGCAAAAATTGCACATAATTTGTTTGCCGGGACCGCAACGAGAGCGAACCTATGGAAGTGGGATCCATTCCTCCTCATCGCCCACAACTTTATCGAAGCGGCCATGCTGCCAATCAAATTTAGCTTGTTCGATGCGCTCCAGACTGGTGGAGGCAAAGTTCCAATACATATGTCGAGGACCCAAGTTCTCGCCACCAATCAAGGCAATACGACTGTCTTTTTGTGCAGTGATGGTCAGTTGCGTACTGTCGGTTAAAACCGCCATTTGGTAGGTATCCAGTGCAGTACCTTGTGCATCCAACTGGCCGGCAGCAACATACACAGCCGCTTGTTCCGTTTCTGGGAGGGTGAGGGATTGACCTGCTTTTAAGTCTGCTTCTAAATACAGCGTGGTCGCAAAGGTCACTACTGGCGATTCTACCCCATAAGCCTTACCTATCATCACTCGCACCGGGACATCATCCACCATCACGGTTGGCAGTTTTGCCCCATCGTAGTGATAAAAAGCCGGGTCGATTTCTTGTTGTGATTCTGGCAGCGCCATCCACAATTGCAAGCCATGCAAACGATGTTCGACAGCTGTCACCTCTGGTCGCTCACGTTCAGAATGCACAATGCCACTGCCGGCGACCATTAAATTGATGTCTCCTGGCACGATAGCCTGTTCATAGCCCAATGAGTCTCGATGGAGAATCTCACCTTCGAACAAATAGGTGACCGTAGCAAGGTTGATGTGAGGGTGGGGGCGGACATTGATGCCTTGTCCTGCAGGAAACACGGCAGGCCCCATGTGATCGAAGAATATCCAAGGACCGACCATTCGATGTTTGGCATAGGGCAACACGCGACGAACACTAAATCCACCCAAATCCCGTTGTCTTGGCTCGATGATATGTTGGATCTTACTGCAATCTGGACATAGACCTTGTTGGCATTGCAACTCTGCTTCGGTTGTACTCATAGCGTATTCTCCTGCCGTGTTTTGATACAGTATAGAGCTACAAAGGCCGATATCCAGCGATGATTGCGTCGTGTATTAGCTCATATTTTTCAGCCAACCCAATGGAGCAATGGGCAAAATGTAGCGGAAAAGTGCCCATGGCCAACTCGGTACAAAGCTGTTTGCACCTTCTTTTTCTATTGCCTTAACCATGGCTTTACAACCGGTTTCGGTATCGACGATAAAGGGCACTTTTTTCACTTTTTCATTGATTTCGCTTTTGATAAAGCCGGGGTGTAAGGTGGACACTTTTATTGGCGTGCCCAGCACATCGATACGCAAGCCCTCACTTAATGACGTCAGCCCTGCTTTGGTCGCAGCGTACACATTCATGGCTCGACGAGCACCTCGGATGGCGCTGATGGAGGAAATGGTGACCAGATGTCCCGCATTTTGTTCACGAAAAATCTCCATCGCGGCTTCGCACTGAGCGATCGCTGACACAAAATTGGTAATCGCCGTTTGCTTATTGGCGTAAAAATATCCCGTCCCCAAAGAAGCGCCTTTGCCCATTCCGGCATTGACAATGATACGGTCGATCTGTCCCATTTCTTGTTTGAAGGCCTGAAAGACTTCAAATACTTGGTCGTGGTTGTCTACGTCCAACGGCTTGATCCAGACGGTAATCTTGGGGTTAATGCTCAAAAGTTTATCTTTCAAGGCTTCTAAGCGCTCAACCCGACGGGCACACAGCGCAAGGTTACGGCCTTGTTTGGCAAACTCAATCGCCATACCTTCGCCCAACCCCGAACTAGCGCCGGTAATTAGGATGTTTTTTCGTATTTCTCTCATCTTTTTGCCTTTTGAATAACTTCATTATTTTTTAAGGTTTCAATTTCTCAGGAGTGATGGGAGCGAGTGGACTTTGAAAGCTTGCCATTCAGGGATGAATGCGCAGAGCGCCCAAGGACGGGTTAAAAGCGTCTTTCAAAGGCTACTCACTTCCGTCGCTCTTTCTCTCGCCGATAACGGTCGATACCATCTTCCAAACACCCTTGAATTGCGGTCTATTTATACGTCACCCAGCGCTTTTCTTCGCCTTCGAAATGACTGTGGTCATTTAAGGTCGAGACGAATAGTCGCGAGGACGTGCTGACCAGCTTGGTAACGCCACAATTCACCAGCGTCCAATTCACTTGCATGACCTGTTCAGCGGGAACCCCTAACAGTCGTTGACTGACCACCGAAATCGGCCCGCCAGACGAAAATACCGCTACACGTTGTGCGCCAGCACTGTCGGCAACCACGGCGTCTAAGGCTTTGGTAATCCGTGAACGATAATGGTTCCAAGATTCCACATAGTCGGAGTCGTGTTTGCCGCTGAGCCAACGGTCCATTGCGGCATTAAACATTTGCTCAAAGGCCTGTTTCGGGTTGGTTTGACGGCGAACGTAAGCTTCGATACTGGCGGCAGTGCGAAACTCCTCCCCTAATTGCGCCAAAATGTCTTGATGGTCATATTCATTCCAATTTCCATCCACCTGCCAAGATGACTCAGCAATCTGGCGTTCTTCGGGTAATTGAGCCAAACAGTGCCGTGTCGTCTGACGATGTCGCAACATACTGCCCAAATACACTTTGTCGAAGCCACCAATGCGACTACGCAAGCTTTCCCCTAAACGTTGGGCTTGTTGTTCGCCCAGCGACGACAATTGATCGTAATTTTGCTGACCAAATGACGCCTGACCATGACGGATCAGATAAATTGAGGTCATTTTTTTGCCTTCTTAATAATGCGTTTACAGCGCCACAGCAGGTAATGGACGAAAAACCAGATGTTTTTAAAGGCGGGATTGTTGGTTTGTTTATGGTGATAGCGATAGTAGATCTGCTGTGCGATGGCCGCCAAGCGGAACAGACCGTACACCTGATAAAAGCTAAAATCGTCGACTTTAAAACCGGTTTTATCCAAATAGTAAGCGATCACTTCGTCTCGGCTTAGCATACCATCGAGATGAGTGGGTTGGCGACGGGTGCCCTGGGCGATACGATCGTCACCGGCTTCTACCCAATAGGCCAAACTGTTACCCAAATCCATCAGTGGGTCACCTAGGGTCGCCAGCTCCCAATCTAATACGCCAAGGATATGGCTAGGTTGATTGGGATCCAAGACCAGGTTGTCAAAGCGAAAATCATTGTGAGTCAGGCAGATGTGTTCTGTGGTGGGCAGTCTTTCCTGCAGCCAATCCATTACGTATTTGCCGGCCGGCACATTCCAGGTTTTGGCTTTTTGATAGCGCTGGCTCCAGCCTTCTATTTGTCGTTTGGCGTACCCTGCGCCTTTGCCTAAATGATCCAACTGAGCGGCTTGATAATCTACCTGATGCAGTTCAATCAAGGCATCCAACGCTGAGGTACACAAGGTGCGAACTTGCTGGATATTGAGCTGTAAACCTCTGGGCAAGTTCTTTCGAGGGATCAAGCCCGTCAGCTTCTCCATAACGTAAAATTCACTGCCGATGATCTCGTCATTATCGCAATGAGCCAGCATATTGGGCACGTAGGGATAAACCGGTTTTAAGGCCTTTTGCAGCCGGTATTCCCGGCCCATATCGTGGGCACCTTTTGCTTTGGTGCCTTTTGGGGCACGGCGCAAAATGACCTCTTGCTGATCGAAACTCAAACAGTAAGTCCAATTAGACGCCCCACCAGAGTATTGGCTCACCTTAGGTATCGAATTTAGCTGAGGGAGCTGTTGTTGTAACCAAGGCATCAGCCTTTCTAGGTCTAGCTCTTCCCCTTCTCGAACTTGATTGGCTGTGTCGATAAGTTTTGGATTTTGACTCACTTAATCTTTCCCAAATGCTGTGTCTTGCGCTTTATCATATTCAGATAACGACGGGCAGGCAAAAGGCGTTTCAGCCAATAGGCTTGTTTGCCCGCTTTGTGGGTTAAGATCAAAAATACCTTGTCTTGTGCTTGGGTGATAATACTTTGGGCAACTTGTTGTGCGGTGATATCTGAGCGGCTAAGAAACTTTTGCATCAATTTATCGACGCCAGGCTGGGTACTGCGCAATGACTTATCCAGATTTGTAGCAAAAAACGACGGGCAGGCCACGCATACATGGATCCCTTGGTGGGCCAATTCTAGATGCATGGTTTCCGAAAAACTTACCACTGCGGCTTTGCTGGCGTTGTAGCTGGCCATCATAGGAATGGGGGTAATCCCTGCTTGAGACGCAATGTTAATAATTTGACCCCCGGGTTGGATACGTTTGTGCAACGCTTGGGTCAATCGCACCATGCCCAATAAATTGATATTGAGCACCCACTGCCATTGCTCGATGCTTTCGAAATCCAGCGCGCCAGCGGTGGCGACGCCGGCATTGTTCACCAGCACATCAATCTGTTTGCCCTGGCTGTCTAATTGCGCCACAAAAGACGCAATATCTTCATCTTGAGTAATATCGCACTCAACGGCTTGGCAGCTTACCTGTTCACTGGCGAGCTTACTCGCCAATGCTTGGGCTCCCTGAATGTCTTTGTCCAAGAGCAAAAGATCACAGGGCTGGGTTGCAAACTCTGTTGCTAATGCTAACCCGAGACCGGACGCGGCTCCGGTGATAATGATACAGCGACTCATTTGCTAAGGTACTTCTTCAATTCCAAGCGAGTCACCATGCCTTTATGCACTTCATCTGGACCATCGGCCAAACGTAATGAACGGGCTCCGGCGGCAAAGCGGGCCAATGGGAAGTCGCCACTCATGCCTGCACCACCGTGCAACTGTATGGCCATATCAACCACTTTTTCTAGCATGTTAGGAACCACCACTTTAATCGCGGATATTTCAGTCATGGCATGTTTGACGCCCACAGTATCGATTTTCCACGCTGCGTTTAGAGTCATCAGTCGAGCCTGATCAATCGCCATACGGGCATCGGCAATCCTTTCCTGATTGCCACCGAGTTTCAACAAGGGTTTACCAAAGGCTTCACGACTTAGCCCTCGCTTGATGGCCAACTCCAGCGCTTTTTCTGCCATGCCGATGGCACGCATACAATGATGGATTCGACCTGGACCCAAACGTCCTTGAGCAATAGCGAATCCTTTGCCTAAGCCCATGATGAGGTTTTCCTTCGGAACTTTGACGTTGGTAAAATGCATTTCGCCATGGCCATAGGGGGCGTCATAATCGCCATAGGCACTGAGCATCCGTTTGATTTCGATACCGTCGCTGTCCAACGGGACCACCACCATGGAATGTTGTGAGTGACGGTCATTTTCTGGATTCGACAACCCCATAAAAATGGTGATCTTGGCGTTGGGGTGTCCCAAGCCTGTACTCCACCATTTCTTGCCATTGATTAGCAAATGATCGCCTTTATCCTCAATAGTTGCAGCCATGTTGGTGGCATCAGAGGATGCGACATCGGGTTCGGTCATACCAAACACCGAGCGGATTTCGCCGGCCAACAAAGGGGTCAACCAAGTGTCTTTTTGATAATCCGAACCAAAGTGATAGAGCACTTCCATATTGCCGGTATCAGGCGCGTTACAGTTAAATATCTCTGGAGAGAAAGGCACTCGTCCCATTTCTTCAGCCAAGGGGGCGTACTCCAAAGTTGTTAGACCTTGACCCAGTTTTTCATCGGGCAAAAACAGGTTCCACAGACCTTTTTCGCGGGCAAGAGTCTTTAGGGCTTCAACCTTTGGGTGCAATTTCCACGACTGCCAATCGCCAGTGGTATTCATTTCGTGGGTTTCTCGATACACCTCATCTTCGATGGGATACACATACTGGTTCATGAAATCTTTTAGACGTTCGATGAATACCTGAGTTTTTTCGCTGTGCTGGAAATTCATGGTTGTGCTCTTGGTTTGCCGATTTAAGTATCACTATAGCGAAGGTTTTATGCTGAATGAAATGAAATTCAATATCTGCTATATATGAATTAAATTCATAGTGGGAATGGCGATGGCTGATCTTAAAGCAATCCAACAATTAGACCTTAATCTATTGAAAATTTTCGAAAGCCTTTACCAAGAAAGGAATATGACCCGCACTGCAGAGCAATTGCACCTGACACCCTCTGCGGTCAGTCATGCTGTTAAGAGGCTACGCCTATGCTTGGATGACCCACTCTTCGAGCGAGCAGGGAATGTGATGCGCCCAACACCCAGTTGCCAGAGAATGGCACCGCTGATCATGGATAATCTCAGTCGTTTGCGACAAATCTTGCAGCAATGGGGTGAGTTTGACCCTACTACCAGTCAGTATCACTTTCGCATCGCCATGCACGACGCTCTAGAACCCTCCATTTTACCGCGACTGGCTCGGCTTTTGGCTCTGCGTGCACCTAATATAACATTGGCTAGCGTTAAAATCGATCGCACCCAATTGAGTCGGGAACTGGCCGCAGGCCATATTGATGTCGCCTTTGACGTGGCATTGCCGCTAAAAAACCCGGTGTTGCACCAGTTTGTTTCCGAAGATGAGTTTGCCTTGTTGTGTGACGTTAACCACCCTTTGGTTGATGGGCTATCCCGAACCGATTACTTCAATGCGCAGCACATCGCGGTGTCACATCGTCCTAGCGGTGCGGCAATGGAAGATCTGATTTTTCAGGAACAAGGTTTGGCACGAAACATTTCTGTGCGCTGTCAAAATTACTATGCAGCCAAAGAGATGGTCAAAGGCACCGCGACCTTATTGACCCTGCCGGCATCGTTGGCGCAACGTTTGTTGGACGACGATTTAGCATTGTTAACTTTGCCCTTTCCCATGCAACCGGTGAAAACTCACCTGTACTGGCACCAGCAAACTGAACAAGATGCTGCTTTATCGTGGTTGAGAACGTGTTTGTTGAACGCGATTAAAGGGACAGAGTAAAGTCTCGAACGGTTAAATTTGGCGGGCGCAATGAGTCTCCCTTCTGTCTGTGTTTATTGAAAGTGAAATTACTATTGTGTTTTTTGATTTATTAAATCAAAGCCTTTCGATTTTGCTTAAGCTGTGTCTCACAAAAACGGTCGCTAAATGCATAGAGAGACAAAGGGATGCCAACGGAACAGTCGACAAACGCAGCGATGGAACTCTCCTTCCCAATCGTCCGAAAACGTATTGAATTGGCCGATGCTCTGCGAGGCTTTGCTCTAATGGGTTTGTTCTTAGTGCACATGGTCGAGTACTTTGAATTATATTGGTATCGTCCCGAGCCGGGCTGGGTTCATAACCTCATTTTCTTATTATTTGGCGGCAAGGCCTACGGGATTTTTGCACTCTTGTTTGGCCTGAGCTTTTTCATCATCCTCGACAATTACCGGCAAAGAGGCGTCGACTTTCGAAGCAGGTTTGTTTGGCGACTCACTTTGTTATTACTTTTTGGGTATTTGCACAGCCTTCTATACGCAGGAGATATTCTGCAATTACTGGCGCTATGCGGATTGACGTTGGTGTTGACTCATCATTTGTCAAATCGAATGCTGATGATGATTGCTGCGTTTTTCTTACTGCAAGTACCGCAAATGGCAATGGCTTTTGTGCACTTTTTCCATCCGCTATCTGGATACACTCAACCTGCATTTATTGCCTTGGCAGGTGCCAATTTTGAACAATTCGCCAATGCTGATCTGATGGGATTGATTGCCCACAATAGCTGGGAAGGTCAATGGGCAAAATGGGCCTTCTTTGTGGAAACCGGCAGGATCTGGAATATCTTTGGCTTGATGTTTGTCGGTGCGCTGCTGGGTCGCACGGGCTTTTTCGCCAGCAACCGTCACAATATACTGCGCTTGATGTTCATAGTGCTGATGGCAACAGCCGCATATGCTGTGATTTCCCACTTAGCTCCTGCATTAGTGGCATCCCTACCCGATGGAATGGGGCGTTGGTGTGTCGATCAAACATTGGTCCACTATCAAAATCTGAGTTTGATCTGCGTCGGTGTGATGTTCTTTGTTCTCATCTATCAAATCCCACTTGGCAAGGGATTTCTAAATCTTTGGGCGCCGTCTGGACGGTTGACTTTGAGCTTTTACATTGGACAGAGTCTATTTCTGGTTCCGTTGTTTTATGGGTTTGGACTCGCTTGGTGGCAAGACATCGGTCAGGTTAATGCATTGGGCCTTGGTGTCCTGTTGTGGCTAATGCAAATGGGTCTGGCAATGATTTATGTAAAAGGCTTCCGCTATGGTCCCTTTGAATGGTTGTGGCGCAAAGCCACGTTCTGGAATTGGCATTCCAAATCTGCAATACAAGGCTAATTGTCGCCTTCTCTTATAGGAAAGTGTGAATGAAAACCTGTTCATTATTGATTGGTCTGTTGATTTGGTCTTGCGTCACTGTCGCCAAAGAAGCAATTCGTATCGCCCCACAACTCAACGAGGCGCATTTTCCTCAGCCAGGTGTACCGAAGGGAAGTCTTGCCGGTCCATTTGAGTTTCACAGTAAAATATTTGCAGGCACGGTTCGTCGTTACTGGGTGTTTGTTCCTGCTCAATATCAAGCAGATAAACCGGCGTCTCTTTTAGTCTTTCAGGATGGCCAGCGAGCAGTGAATCCCAAAGGATCGTTGCGCGTACCACAAGTGTTAGAAAACCTGATTGCCAAAGGTGATATACCAGTCACCATCGGGTTATTTATCACACCAGGGAATCGCTCAGAACATTATCCCAAGAATCTAGGCATGGGCAATCCTGACCATCGTGCTCAAGAATACGATGCCCTGAATGATCAATATGCTCGGTTTTTGATTGAGGAAATGCTGCCAATGATGGCAAAACAATATCAGCTGTCGGATGACTCCAATCAGCGTGCGATCGCGGGTACCAGCAGTGGTGCCATTGCTGCGTTTACAGTGGCATGGCATCGTCCAGACGTGTTTGGCAAAGTATACAGTGCCATTGGCAGTTTTGTGTCGATTGGGTTTGACCCCAATTCACAGCCAATCAAGTTGGGAGGACAGGATTATCCTGCCTTGATCCGTCGAGAACCCATTCGACCCATTAAAGTGTTTTTTCAAGACGGTGTGAACGACTTGGATAATGAATGGGGGAACTGGTTTTTAGCTAATCAACAAATGCTAAAGGCACTCACTTTTGCTAATTCTGACGCCGATAGAAAAGGCATAAAGGGACCCCGCTATCAAGTCACCCACGTATGGACCGATGGCGAACACAATGATCAACACCCAGGCGCGCTATTACCGGAGGCATTGAAATGGTTGTGGTCTCGTCCTGAGTGATCTTGTCGAGTTGCCTGGCAAATTTACGTGCCTTGGATATTATGTGTTTATTTGAATCCCTTGCTATAGTCTGAAGCGGGTATGATCATCGCTTGAGCAAGGTAATCTGTGGCATTTCAACCTTTACATCGGATATTAAGATCGTTCATCTACTTGATGTTAAGCTGTTCGTTGTTAACGTCGCCAGTGTCGGTTGGTGCTGAGCATGACCGCATCATCATTTTGCCATACAAAGGAAGTGATATCAGACGTAATCACTACCTTGAAGACGTATTGACAGCTTCTTTACGCAAGGTTGGAGTTGGTATTGAGATTAAGTACCATTCGATTCATGCAAACCAGTCTCGCCTGCAAAAAATGCTTGTTCAAGGCGAGGGAATTGACGTGGCGTGGATGCCAGTCACAAAAGAGCGGCTCGAGGCGCTGCAAATGGTGCCAATAGGACTGTATGGTGGTCTGCATGGCAATCGAGTTTTGCTGATCCGAGCCGATCGCCAATCTGAATTTTCTGAGATCAACTCGCTGTCCGAGTTGGCTAAATTTGTCGCTCTCCAGAATCGTCACTGGTCTGATTACACGGTGCTGCAACACAATGGCCTTCAAGTGGTAGGCGATTTGACATACTCACAGATGTTTCGAGCGCTAGCAGAAAACTTAGGAGATTATTTTCCTCGCTCTGTGCTAAGCGTGGAGAGGGAACTGGATGAATATCCGCATTGGAATTTAGCTATCGAGCAAGATCTGTTACTCGTCTATCCATCATTCTATTCCTTTTTTGTCGCATCCACCGAACCGAAGCTGCATCAACTATTGACCAAGGGGTTAACCGAGCTGGCGCAAAGTGGAGAATTAAAAAAAATATTTGAGCAATATCATGGGGATGCCATATCGGGACTCGAATTATCATCTCGACGGGTTTTGTCCCTATCTGATCCAAATTTTGAGGACAATAAGCCCGAGCATATTGACATCAATTGGATCGCTAAATCATCTCGTTAGTGTGGTCACCTCTGCGCTCAAGCCTAGGTGGGCGTATCCATCCAACGCCGTTTGTGCCAACTGATGGTCAACGGCACGGAAAGATTCAAGAAAAAGGCCACAATCATCAGTGTGTAGAAGGCTTCTAAGGTGAGAATTTGGTGTTGAACGTAGGCAATGTCCATTACCACAAACGCCAGTTCTGCGCGGCCGAGCATACCAAAACCAATCATCCAACTGGCAACCCAATCAAAGTTACCGGTGTAACGCGCCGCAAGAGCTGCTGATACCACTTGGCCGATAAACAGCGCAATAAACAGCACAATGGACTCGGGTAACACTGAGAGAAACACGTCCAAGTCGAATAGCAGCTTTGCGCCGAGGGTGACAAAAAATACCGGTCCAATCCAAGAGAATGCCACATTGTCTATAATAGTGCGGGCTTGATGATGCACGTCTTGACCTTGCTCTGCGCCAAAATCGAAGTATTCACGATGAATGATCAAGCCTGCCATATAAGCACCGACGGCCGGATGAAATCCAAACTCATGGGCCAACAGTCCAACCAATACCGCAATCAGGAGCAGAGAAAGTACAGTATACTCTCCTTTGCCCATCGCCAGCACTTGGCCTAAATGAAAACGTCCCAGTATTGGAATACGACTAATCACACCTTTACTGGCTGGAAAGAGCCAACCGCCCATGATGGTGACCAATACAAAAAACGCCACGGCTTTACCCAATATGAGTAGAATGCCGTCCACCGACACGCTCGCTTGTCCGGTGGCAATTGGAACTAAGATGGCAACCAACGCTAATGAGCCTATGTCATCCAACACAGCAGAAGTCATAATCCCGGTTGCCGCGGGAGTTTGGCTGAGCCCTTCACTTTTTAATGACACCATGGTCAAGGATACGGCAGTCGCCGTCATCGCAAGGGCGACAAATAAGGCGATATTGATGTCGCCCCAAAATAACCAGGCGCAGTAATAGCCGATAGCAAACGGCGCGATGGCACCGAACAACGCTATGCCCCAACTACGTTTGATGCCTTTGAGAAAATTACTGGTTTCTTCCTCGAAACCTAACGCAAACATGATAATGATGATGCCCAATTCGGCAAAGTCGACGATAAATACCGGCATCTGTCGGGGCAAGAAGCCCAGATTGACCATGATCGCTCCGCAGAACAAATACCACAACACCGGTGTGAGTCGAGTTTTGTGGGCAAGATAAGATGCGATAAAAACGGATATCCAAACTAAGGCCAATACAGATATATCGTGCATAGTTTCCCCTCACCGGTATTGGGGGAATCAATCGTTCCACCCACTTATCTGTTGATACTAGGTGACTAGACGATTATGGGTATTGATGCGGATCAGTGTTTTATGCCGTCTTCGCAGTAATCTCATGGTAAAGCCAATCCAGCTTATGTAAATCGGATACATTGAGATGAAGGGCATCTCGCCCTATGTTCGGTAAAGAATGCTACCTTAAATCTGGATTTTAAAAATTAATAGATGTTAAACTCTGACGGTCGCTAGGCGATAGTGTTTTAAGTTAGCAAAATCAAATAAGGACATTTATGAGAGTTGTACTGTTGTCTCTACTTTTGTTGTCACTCGCTGCATGCGTGAGTAAACCTACCCAATACCTTACCCAACAACCCATAGAAGTAAACGACCAGACCGTGCATCAATACTGGAAGTTGGAGGGCGGCAACACTTTTACTTTTGGTTTTTTGAAAGAACCTCCTGCATCAAGCCGTATTGCAAACAAAAAGGCATTTAACCCAGATCAAACTGGGTATTTCGTTGTGCGCTTTCTGATAGATTCGAATGGCAATACATTTGACCCTGAGATCATTGAATCTGAGCCAGCGTATGGTTGGGACAAGGTTGCAAAAAAGGCAGTTGCTGCGCAAAAGTTCATTCCTGCAGAATCTAATGAACTCAAAATTCCAGTTTATTACAGCCAAAAACTCACTTTTCTGTAAAGGGAATTTAAAGCATAGAGTCATTCAACCGAGTTGTGACAAGGTCATGGCTTGGTTGAATGTTGAGTTTCCTCGTGATCACGTCCTAAGCTAGTTGATCCGGTATGCTGGAAGTTCAGTTTTTAGTACTTTGAGGCCACTCATCACCAGTTCCCCTTCATAACTGTCTTCTCCGGTACTGGAGAATTCGAAATGAAATTCGTTGTACCAGTCGATGCGGCCTTGGGTGCGGGTAAGGCGAGTTTTGCGTCGGGCAATGCTCAACAATTGCAAACCGTTTTGTTCACAATACCGTTGCAAATAAGCTTTGGCCTGCTCAGAGATGGCTCGAATGCGCCAAAACTGCATGCTAGCCACAACAATGATCATCAGCAATACAATGTCGAACAAGTTAAATTGCATGGCCTAACCTTGTTTCATTTGGCTGAACAGACTGCCGACTGCCTGTGTTAACTCAGCGGATTTTTCAGGCCAGCGAAGCATGTCCAAGCAAGTATGGCGGGTAGCAGTTTGTTGGACTAGGTCGGTAAATACACCACGGAACAAGGCGTACTCTGGATCGGCCTTTGCCACGGCATCAAAGTAGGCTCGAGCAATTTCATCTTCGCCTAAAACCGGCCACAAACGCCCGGCAATCACGGTTAATGTGCCAGGCTCCGCGGCAAGTGGCCCCCTCAAAACATCTTGCACCAGTGCTACAACCTGAGAGTATTGACTACTTTGGCACAAACTCCGTAAACCGGCTTGCCAGGACAAAGCATCATCGGCTCGCTCACTCAACCATTGTCGAATCAATTTCACCACACTCTCATCCAAAGGATGATTTTCCATGCTGGTTAACAGGTTGTGCTGCACCGCAGTGGGGTAATGCAACCATTGGTTGAGCAGCAGCGCTTGATAAGATTTGTCATCCATATTGGCCACAAAGTCCGTCAGACCTTGCAAAGCGATAGATTGCCAATCAATCACCATTGGGGTTTGCAGATAACGCAGTGCGGCTTCGAAGTGGGAGCTGGTTCCGAGCGCCAACTCCTTTCGTGAAATGCTGTTAAAATCCGCTAACTGGTGTTGATTAGGGATAAAAGTGTAGGGATTGTCCGGTAAGTGACCATTCTTTGCTTCGGCATTTTCCAGTTGTGCACCGAGGGCTTCGACGATGATTTGCAGGAAGTGGTTACGACTGGCAGTGACCACTTTCCCTTGTTCATCCAAAGGCAACTTGATAAACCATATGTAATGGGAAGCCGAGCGATGCTTGTCCCAGAACACAATCCCCATCCATTGATGTTGTAGCCTAGGGTAGGGCGCAATCAAATCGCCATTTTCCACTTCCAAAAAAGATTGGGCAGACATGGGACGAATGCTTCGGCCCATGTCGAATACCCGATACTCGGTGCCGGCGTGGAGCAAAAACTCACTTATGGAAGAAATTTGGGTCGTGGTCATAGGACAAAACAAGGTATCATCTTAAAATCAGCGTGAAGTATATCCTGTGCAGAGCAAGTGAGAAAGATGTCCGCCAAACAGCGACTGCGAATTACCCAAGAGTTACTCGAACAACTACAACACCAGCTAAGGCTCAGTGGGTTGTGGAGCGAACAATCGCCCAGCGAAGATGCGCTGCACAGTACCGTGCCTTTCGCTTATGATGTAATGCCTCTCAATCAATGGCTACAATTTATTTTCATACCGAAAATGCAGCAACTCATCGACATGGAGCAGCCTTTACCTTCTGAGATAGCGTTGACACCGATGGCAGAACACCAATCGACTCAGTATCCTGCTCTTGTTCAGCTCCTCCCAGTATTGCGCGCCTTAGATGCTCATTTAAGCGATTCGGAACAGGATCATATGGAAACGGAATTGTTAGAGATTGTCTATCAAGATGAGTTCTTAGTTGTCATCAATAAGCCAGCGGGATTGTTGGTGCATCGCAGCATGATCGATCGCCATGAAACGCGATTTGCGATGCAGATGTTACGGGACCAAATTGGCCAATATGTATTTCCGGCGCACCGCTTGGACCGGCCGACATCGGGTTTGCTGGTGTTTGCCTTATCCTCTGAGGTGGCCAGTAAAATGACCGAAATCTTTACAGCCGGGCAGGTTTCTAAGACTTACTACGCCATTGTTCGAGGATACGCCCCAGAACAACTCCACATTGATTATGCTCTCAAAGAGAAACTTGACAAAATCGCCGATAAAAAAGCGCGCCAAGACAAACCTGCGCAACAGGCACAAACCGAATTGCGCTGCCTTTATCAAGTGGAGTTACCTTTTGCGGTGGGACGTTACAATAGCGCCCGTTATTCATTGGTGGAGTTGACACCCAAAACCGGACGTAAGCACCAGTTACGCAGACACATGGCACACATTCGCCATCCCATAGTCGGCGATACGACCCACGGCGATGGTAAGCAGAATCAATTCATCAAGCAGCAGTTTGGTTTTCAAGGCTTGGCCCTGACGTGCAAAAAACTGACATTTGCCCATCCGGTGAGTGGAAAAAGTCTTGTTGTGGAATGTGGGTTTGACGCTAGAATGACAAACTTGCTAAACCAATGGGGATGGCAAAACAACCTGTAATCATGATTGCCCGATGCAGATGACTTCGGGGATCGCTAACCGTTAAGAGGCAAAAAAGAATGGTGGACCTGGGGATTTTTGTGGGATCGGTGTATGGCAATGCTCAACATGTTGCTGAGCAGGTAGAAGAGCTGGTCGCGGGCAAAGGCCATGACGTTGAAGTCTATGATGATCCCAGCATAGAACAATTCCAACATTGCAAAGCCTTTCTGTTCATCAGCTCGACCACAGGTCAAGGAGATATTCCGCCCAATCTTGAGGGTTTTATTTACGACTTGCGGGACAAAATGCCGCTGCTAGGTGGTAAACCTTTTGCGGTCGCTGGCTTGGGTGACAGCAGTTATGGCGACACCTATTGTGGCGCGGGTCGACAGATCTATGAGGTACTACTTGAGCTGCAAGGCAAACCCGTGAGTGAGTTTCTAGAAGTGGATGCAATGGAAACCTTAGAGCCTGAAGCGGATGTGGTGCCTTGGGTGGAAAAGCTGCTTCCCGATTTATTGGGTTAAACCAACAACTTGTTCATCAGCCAGAAAGCTCGACGGCTTGGCCTCGAGCTTTCTGCGATTTAGCTTTATTCAGCGCTGCGAAGCAGAGCATTGATGCCCACTTTAGAGCGGGTCTGCGCGTCTACTTTCTTCACAATAACCGCAGCATACAAGCTGTATTTGCCACAAGCGCTGGGCAGATTGCCTGACACGACTACTGAACCAGCCGGAACACGGCCATAGTGAATTTCACCGGTTTCGCGATCGTAAATTCGAGTGCTTTGACCAATATAGACACCCATTGAAATCACCGCGCCTTCTTCGACAATCACGCCTTCGACAATCTCAGAGCGAGCACCAATAAAGCAGTTGTCTTCGATGATGGTTGGGTTGGCTTGTAAGGGTTCAAGAACGCCACCAATACCCACACCACCAGACAAGTGTACGTTTTTACCAATTTGTGCACATGACCCTACTGTGGCCCAAGTGTCCACCATAGTGCCTTCGCCTACATACGCGCCAATATTCACGTAAGAGGGCATCAACACTGCATTCTTGCCAATAAATACACCAGTGCGCACTGTTGCAGGAGGAACGACGCGAACCCCTTCCTGTGCAAATTGCTTTTGGGTGTAATTGGCGTATTTCAGCGGCACTTTATCGAAGTAATGGCCTTGGGGGGCTTCCATGATTTGGTTGTCATTGATGCGGAAATACAGCAGCACAGCTTTTTTCAACCACTGATGGACAACCCATTCTCCGGCAATTTTTTCGGCTACTCTGGCTTGGCCAGAATTCAACAGGCTAATAGCCGACAACACCGCTTGTTTGGTGTCAGCATCGACAGTGTTGGGGGTGATTTCAGCGCGGCGCTCAAAGGCGCTTTCGATTTGCTGTTTTAATTCAGACATGATTCGTCACTCGTTTGCGGTTGATCTAAAAGTTGGGTTAATCGATTTTTCAACTCCACCTGTTGCTCGGTGGTTAAAGCGTGATCGTCTCGATTACTGATAATAAATAAATCCTCTGCCCGTTCGCCAATGGTGGTAATTTTGGCCATGTGCAGAGTCAATTGTAGGGCAACGAATAGGTGGCCCACTTTGGCAAGCAGACCTGGCGCGTCGAGCGCTTCTAATTCCATCATCGTCACATCTGAACTGCTGGGATAAAACCGAACTTTGGTTTTTACATCCAACTGTTTCATGCGTCGTGACATTTTCCGTTTGTTATTGTGTTCTCGCCCCGGCTTGTAAAGCTGTGTCTCAAGGGCTTCTTTGAGGCTCTTGAGGCGGCTGGGCGAGGAAATACGACTGCCATCCTGCTCCAAAATGATAAAGCTATCGAACACATAGTCGTCTTCGGTAATGGTAATTTGCGCATCGTGAATGGAACAGTTGCGACTGTCGAGTACCGAAGCAATCTGCGCAAATAACGCAGGACGATTGCGGCCGTATACCAACAGCTCAGTGCCCGATTTTGCAGTGCTGTCGTTTAAGGCCACAGTCAGCTTATCGTCTCGGGTAAACTGCACTTCACCCACAACTTGTGCATGCCAAGCTAATTGGGCTGGGCTGAAACGGGCAAAATAGTCGGTGCTCAAGCGACGCCAGAAGTGATCAATCTGTTCTGCATTGACGCCGTTTTTGTTGAGTATGGAGCGGGCTTCAATTTGGTGTTTATTGACCCGCTCTAACAAGGTAACGCCGCATTGCAAGCCGTTTTCTAAGGCTTTTTGGGTGAGCAAATACAGCTCTCGCAGCAAAGATGCTTTCCAGTCGTTCCACAAATTATTGTTGGTAGCGCGTATGTCGGCCAAGGTTAGCGCATAAAGATGGTTCAAATGATTGTGGCTTTTTACTGCGGCGGCAAATTCTTTGATGATGTCAGGATCGTAGATATCCCGACGTTGTGCTACCACCGACATCAACAAATGACTCTCCACCAACCAACGGATCAGATCGGCGTCGTCTTTCTCGATGTCATGCATCATGCAAAATTGTTCTACATCTAAAGCGCCCAACTTGGAGTGGTCGCCATTGCGCCCTTTGCCAATGTCGTGAAAGATGGCAGCAATGTAGAGTAATTCAGGTTTATCGGCTTCTTTGACGATGCGCTTGCAGCGCGGAAAATCGGTGTTGTCTGTGCGGTGATAATGGTAAACGTGCTTGACCAAACGGTGAGTGTGTTCGTCAACGGTGTAAGCGTGGAACAGGTCAAACTGCATCATGCCGACGATATGATCCCATTGGGGGAGATAGGCTTGCAGGATGCCGTGCTTATGCATCAAGTCCCAACCCAAGCCGAAAAACTCGGGGTGACGCACCAATTCCATAAACAATTTTCGACACTCAGGGCGCTCACAAAAATACTGTTCGTGGAAGCGCCGTCTGGCATTGCGCAACTGACGTAAGCAGGTGGAGTGCAAACCCTCACATTCTGGAGTATTGGCAATCAGCAATAAGAAGGACAAAATGGCTTCTGGGCTGGGAAATACATTTTCGTGCCTAGGGCTGATCAGTCCGTCAGCCAGTTCGAAGTCGTCATTAATGGGTTGCAGGTTTTTCACGCGCATATCGAGGATATCTTGACGAAAATACTGCAGAAGCATTTCATTCAACTCGCTGACTCGACGCACAACGCGGAAAAAACCTTTCATCATTTTTTCCACTGATATCTTGCCTTCGCTACCGTACCCCAGTTTTTCCGCCACGTCGGCTTGATAATCAAACAACAGGCGGTTTTCACTGCGGCCAGAAACCATGTGCAGCGCAAAGCGAATTCGCCACAGCTCAGAGCGACATTCGATTAACTCTCGCCACTCGCTTTCAGTAAAGTAACCATGTTCCACCAGTTCACGACCGTTCCAGACATTGAAATGCTGCTTGGCCACCCAACCAATGGATTGGATATCTCGCAGACACCCCGGATTCTCCTTCACATTGGGTTCAAGGTTGTAGGAGGTGTCGTTAAACTTACTGTGGCGGTCTTTTTGTTCTTGGTATTTCGCCAAAAAGAAATCTTTGCTGCTCCAATAGCCGCGACCTTTGAGTTTTTTCTGTAAGGCCGCAAAAACCTTCTCGTTACCGATTAAGAGGCGAGATTCCACCAGATTGGTGGCGATGGTGGTATCGTCTTTGGCGAGTTTGATGGTGTCTTTGACCGTGCGAACGGACTGACCAATGTCGAGTTTCACGTCCCATAAAAAGGTAATAAACTGGCTGATCTTTTCTTCGACGTCTCGACTGATGGATTTTTCGCTTAGGATCAAAAGATCCACATCGGAGTAGGGTTGCAACTGACCTCGACCGTAACCGCCCACGGCCACCAAAGCGAGATCGGATACTTTGTCTAGTGACAACAAGGTCCATGCTCTGCGCAGCAAGCCATCTACAAACAACGCACGACCATGCACCAACTCATCGACAGGAACTTGAGTAAATTCTTCATTCAGCCACTGATAGCTGTCCTTAACACAGGTTTTGAAGGCACCGATTTGGTTGATGCTGTCGATGGCGTCGATCTGTTTGAGCAAGTTGGCTAACGGCAATGGACACTCCTTGAGGGATTGGCTGCAATGGGGTTGGCTATGGCCTAGACCCCACTCCAATCGATAACGTCGTTCAGTATGGTGCCCATGGAGTTTCCAACACACTGAAATCAAAGGCAAATAACAATTTCAGGCTATCCATACTGTTTCATCATAAGCACTCTGTTGACAGCGAGCGCCTTGGTACGCACTAGTGTCGAATGATACGGTCTATGCTTTCGTCGTCACGCAGGGTGAGAATTTCCACGCCATCGGCCGTGACCAGCAGAGTATGTTCCCATTGAGCACTTAGGCTGCGGTCCTTGGTCACTACTGTCCATTGATCGGGAAGCACTTTGGAATAACGCTTGCCGGCATTGACCATTGGCTCGATGGTGAAGCACATGCCTTCTTGCAGCATTTCACCGGTATTAGGACGGCCGTAGTGCACCACCTGAGGTTCTTCATGGAAGTTCGCGCCAATTCCATGCCCGCAATATTCACGCACGATGCTGTAGTTATGTTTTTCTGCGTACTGCTGAATAGCGTGACCAATATCACCCAAACGGGCACCGGGCTTGACCATTTTGATCGCCAGATACAAACTTTCTTGGGTCACGCGAATTAAACGTTCTGCCAAAATGCTGGGTTTTCCCACCACAAACATTTTCGATGTGTCGCCGTGGTAACCGTCTTTGATCACCGTGACGTCGATGTTAACGATGTCACCGTCTTTGAGTTTTTTGTCGGACGGAATGCCATGACAAATCACATGATTCACCGAAGTACAAATCGACTTAGGAAAAGGCGGATGACCGTAATTCAGCGGCGCTGGGATGGCGTCTTGTTGATTAACGATGTAGTCGTGACAAATCTGATTCAATTCGTCCGTGGTCACCCCTTTTTTCACATGGGGGCCAATCATTTGCAAAACTTCAGCGGCCAATTTGCCCGCGACGCGCATTTTTTCGATTTCTTCAGGGGTTTTGATTGTTACAGACAAGTTCGATCCCATCTTCTTTTATAAAGCAAATACGAAGCCCCACCGGGTTCGACATTTGACCTAGGGTCACAACATCGATTTGTCATGATGGGCACACTAGCCGTGCATTGTAGCCTTTCACCGTGTGCTTGTATAGAACGGGGGAGGGGAACCACTTTTTCCAGAGGAACAACGAACAATACTGAGGTAGTCTTTTATGTCGAAACAGGATGAATCTGGCGAGAGCGAATGATCAAATTCATTCTTTCTCTATTTCATTTTGAATTTTTTTCTGCACTTCTAAAATTTGTTCTTTTCCAGTTTCGTACCTGTTTATCACCCATCCCAACAAGAAAACATTGGTGGCTAACATATTTTGAAATGGCACGTCATCTCTTAACTCTTCAAGATCAATGGGTTGTGCAGACTCATAAGCTTTAAAAATTCTTAATTTGTTCTGAATCTGTGCGGATTGATTGACTTGATTCCTTCTGACCACAGTTCTTCTGTCATCTACAAATACATGGTATTTAAAGCTGTATAACTCTGAAATTGCCTTTCTAAGGCTTTTATCCTGAATAATTTCAATACCATTTGTGCTCAAGTTCTCATACGCCATTAAAGTCGGTTGAAAGTTTCCATGACCCACTAATCCGGAATAGCTCTGTCTCAGCGAATCTGTTAAAGGGGTTCTGTTTCTTAAATGTTCTAAGACCTGGACATTTCTCTCTAGAAATTCTTTGGATTCGGCAATTTTCAAATCAAGATTTTTAACGTCTGTATTAAGATTTTCAACTATCTCAATTAATATATTGATCTCTTTTTTTCGTTCCTTACGGTGCTCATTCCAGTTATTAATTTGAAGAGCAATCAATATTCCAATAACGACAAGAACAATTTCTCCGATCGCATATTTGAAGTATTTTCCAACCTCTCCATTTGAGAGTAAGTCTCGCCTAATTTTTCTAAAGAATTTTATCATTGGTTATCAGCCTGTTCCTTGTTCTTAGGGTAAATACCAAACTGCAAAAGCACATTATGAAAAACCGATACATTGGTTATGTACAAAACATGTGTGTAGCCTTTTTGCATCGCAGTCAGCTTGGTGTGCACATCTATGTCTATTTTAGAGATTTGGGCTAATCGTTTACTGGTTATTGATGTCGTTGGTTGGTTGCATTTGATCATACTCAAGTGAGTTACACATGCTTTAATACCGCCTTTTGCCACGTGGTCGCTGATTTGATTGCGTACATTTCCAAACCAAAAATCTTGTTCTTTAACGAAGATAATCTGACTATCTTTGGTTCGAAGTACATGGACAACATGGGTGTCGAGCAATTTGCCTTTAAGCATTTCGTCGAGCAATTTGGACTTCGGACCTGCCGCCTCTTTATCCGCCAAAAATCCATGTAGAGGAACTTCATTACCTATCACCGAAAACGGCTGTAAATCAAAACTATCAATCCTGTGGTAAACCGTTTTTAGTCTATCAATGGTAAATCGATTGTTGGTAATCAGTACGGAGGCGCAAGGTAAATTTCGCACGCTAAGTTCCCACAGGAACCGATAAATGTTGCGCTGGCGAATGCTAAGATCACGCTGGGTGAAATATTCAGTATGCTTGTGAAACAGGTTGCGTAGCTTTTGACCTTCCGATTTGACCTCTTGTTGCGGTAAACATAGATGCAAGACCCCTGAGTCAGGATTGAATTTTATGATTTGATATTTTTGATTTTTGAGATTCAATGAGCTGATTGACACTTTAACTTGTTTGTCTAGCTTCACTTCACTTGGGTGAGTAACCGTCAGTTTCATGCCGCGAGCAGATAAATCCTCCACCATTGCATCATGTTTTCGTAGAAAACTGACCTTTATTTTGGCAGGAGTATTGATCAAATAACGAGCCTCAGAGCGTCGGTCTGCAGTGTCTTCCATGACCACATTGATAGGCCAACGACTTAAGTCGTCAATGATTGCTTTCGGAAAGCGTTTCAGGGGCTCAGGATGGCTAATTTCTAAATTGCCTATCCAGCTAGTTACGTCTTTACAAAACAGGATATGGCTAATGCTCTCAAGATCTGGGTATTCACTGGCTATAATGTCGTGAATATCAAAGGCCACATTTTTGTGGCGAGCCTCCACTGGCTCCAATCTAAATTGAATGACACTGAACTTATCTGATTGAGTTGCCCGCTCAATAAATTGTTTTATCAAGCCACTATTCGCCAGTTGCCTATGGGTTGCGGCGACAGGAACTTGTTGCTTTTTGTTCTCAATCACACCGGTCAGCAGGAAAGTCTCTTTATTTTCATTTAACTCCTTGATTAAATGATGAAAAATCAAATTTGAGGGCAAGTCCTTTAAGGCCGAAAAGGCGCTGTTGTAAGCACTGTTCACAGTGGTTTTCAACTCAAACAACGGACATAGCACACCGTCTTTGTAACCAAGAAAAAGTGGAATCCAAGGACTATAAGCAAGCGCCCGATCTCGCTCCAGATTCTGCATTGCTCGCTCAATTTCAAGATCACGCTGCAAGGGAAATTGATTAACAGAGCTCTTGATATATTGTGTTAAGCGGTCAATGAGTTTTTTGGGCGTCCCCGGAGCGAAGCGAAAACTACTCTCGAATACCGACATCTCTTTATTGAACTGGCTACCTTTAAGGATAAAAGTTATGTCGCAGACTTTGTCGGTAAAGCCAGCTATTTTAGGAAAGGTGAAAACAAACAGACTCCCGTCTGACTCAAGGACCGGAGCCCGTTTAGTCTCTACCGTCATCCCTTGGAATGAGAGTGATGCAAGTGGGCAGCTCTTGCCTTTATCAAACGTTGTGCAGGAGACAGTATAATTGGGCCTGATCGCTAGGTCCTGACCAAAATCGATATCGTTAAAATATTGCGATTCAACGCTAAACGCCTTGGCGATTTTCTCCTGTTGCTGTTGCTTGACCATCGACTGGTAATGATCAGAATTCATCACTGATTCAAAAACGCCGACTGTATAGCGGTCAAGAAAACGCTTGGTTTCGCGCATCAATACTTCTTTTCCTACTTTGTCTAATTGCATAGGAATGCCGAAGTGTTTGAATTTCATTATTGGAAACTTGGCGAATTCTGAATTGTCGGCAGAGGCATCAGTGAGTGAGGTAAGGCGAATGACTTCTTCTTTGATGATATTGCGAACCCGACTTGGAAGCTTATCTGAGAACTTGTTTAACCCTTCTAACAGCCGATTTTCATGATGCAAAGGGATCAATTTATCAATCAGCGGTTTGTACTGCTTAATAATAATCGCTTCGTCACTAATCTTTTTAGTGGGAACGTTTGAAGAACTCGACAATTTCTTAAATCCAAGAAGATTTAGTTTCATTATAAGAATTGGTTTAATAAAACATCAAGAATACGGCGTAAGAAATCGCGAAAAGGCAATAGTGGGATTGTGATTGACTGCCAAGGACACTGCTACCAAGGCAATTAGGACTGCAATTTGTTTCACTGTTTCGCGACCTAGCTAGGTAATTAAAACACTCTGTCCAGCTTGAATGCTGCATACGTATTCATCGTCTAGTCCTTGCACCTGATGTCCATCTAGTCTCAGAATGCACAAGTGTAAATAGAATGTTAACGGTGTTTCGTTTGAAATTTTCTCATTATTTGTTACTTCTTCTGAACTGTTTTTGCATTTGTGCAAACGCAGTGGAAGACACTTCATATTTACAGGATCCTGACCATCAATTTTGGTTTGGCGGACAAGACTTACCTACCCTACGTTTGACATTTTCTGAGCAACACTGGCAACAGTTGCTGACATCAACCCAGCGAGACAGAGTTGAAGTGAGTGCGGACTTTAGCTTTACCACCTTTGGTCAAACCTATTCCTTAAGCACTATTGGCGTGAAGCTAGGCGGAAACACCAGTTTCACTCTGCCTCAAACAAATTCAGATCCTTACATCCAAGCGAATTTCACACTGGATTTCGACGAATTTGTCGACGATCAGCAATTGAAAGGTCTCACCGCGCTTAAGTTAAAGCGCTTTGTCAGTGACAGCACCTTTGTTCACGAAACCTTAAGTAACCAAATCATGCAGAATTTCGATCTATGGACCGCTCACTCTTCTGTTTATTGCAAGCTGGAAATAGAGGTCGGGGATGGGCCGCCCAGATATTTCGGCGTTTATCGATTAAATGAAAGCGTGAATAGACAAGAGTATATCGACAAGCGATTTGGCTCAGAAAATGACAATGGCTTTCTTTGGCAAGGAAATTACAAAGATTTTGGTATCGCTCATTTTTCTCGAATCACTGCAGACTGGGAAGGTGTGAGTGAATCAGACAATGGGTCTTTTGAATATAAAGGAAAAGGCAGTAAATATACTGAAGCACGCGCACAATTAGTCGATATGGCAACACAATTTACTCAGTTGGAGGGCAGTGCGTTTGAGGACTATGTTGACCAGCATATTAACATGCCTTTATTACTCAAAGGATTAGCGGCTGAAGCGGTACTTGGTCATTGGGATGGTTTTTGGGGCAATGGCAATAACTACATGTTCTACATCGATGAACAGGCTGTGTTGCACTTCATTCCCTTTGATTTAGACAATGCACTGGGCACCTCATTGTTTGTCGATGATGTGGGTGAGCGAGACCCGATGACTTTTGGGCGAGCATCTTCACAACCCTTGTTAGTGACTAAAATACTCGCAATAGACAAGTACAGATTGCTTTATCGAAAATATCTTAAGCAGTTGGTGAGTGAATCGAATTTAATGGTGCAAGATTATGCACTTGAATATATCCAATTGGCTCATGAATTAATTGAAAATGATCTCGACAACATAACCAACGACAATGAGCAGATCATAGACCAACCAGCCAGTTGGGGAAATCAGCCCAGCTACCGACTTTTTGATTTTTCTGGTGGTAAAAATTGGTATACAACACGCAAAGCCGCGGTTATGGCTATATTTACCCCGCCAGTAGCCAATGCCGGTATTGACGTGGAGGTTGAACAAGGCACTACAGTACAGTTTGATGCTTCAGCATCAACGGATCCAGATGGCGTTATCGACTTTTATCAATGGTCAAATGGCATGGCGGGAGTTTCGCCTACCATGACATTCGACACGGTCGGAGAGTTTGTCCTGACTCTTACTGTTACCGACAACGAAGCGCTGTCAGACACTGATAAAATCACCATTAACGTCTTTGCTAAACCGGCAACAGCGCCACTGCCAACTCCCGCAAATAGTGCTTCCAACGGCGGTAGCTTATCAACATTATTTTTGCTGTTGTTGATTGCACTTGTTTTATCTAAAAGGACAAGGCGTAAAAAAGATAGCAAAACGTCATTTGTCGTTGGGCAGAAATAAAACCATCGATAAACAAGACATCCAATAGCTGTATTTCAATTAGCAGAACTTTTGTTTTTACTTTGAAATAGTGAGCTATCGCAGGTAACGAGATTAAACCTGCGATAGCGCCAGTTTTAGCGTTATGTAAATTTCTTCTTGGCTTTTAAACAAGGTGTTTTTTCACGTTCTTCTTGCTTTGATTCAGTAACGTGTTCAATGGTTTGCTGCACTTTTGGGTCAGGTAAAAACATTTGAATCAACATGCCAAATGCCATTGCTGCACCTTTTTGTTTTCTTGCCCAATGGTACATTAATATAAAAAAAGCGAGCAGAGCTATGAAAACCAGCCACACCAAAATAGGCAGGTATGCTGCTTGTAATCGTTCCATTTCTTTTTCCTTTAAACAATATAGGCCAGCCTCTGGCTGGGGCACATAACTTACTGTTTAAACGAAGAAACTTAGCGACGTCTTATAATGTTGGTAGGTGATGATACTGCGGTAAGTGTTGATACGACTTTGATCTGAATAGGCTTCCTTTCGAATTTCACCCCATAGCAGAGGAGCAATGACATCAAGGAGCATCCCTTGTTGCTGACACATTGCAATAAACTGAGACTTTAAAGATTTGCTCGCATGTGCCAGATAATCGACGTTGAACGTGAATACCTCTGCTTCTGCTTCAATAAAGGTATCGGGACGATTGTTAAGTACCTGTGTTGGTTCTAACGCATGCAGATGCGCAGACGCTGTCAGCAAAAACACCGACAGAAACTTAAGCCATAATTCGAGTGGATTTGCGCGTCTCATACTGCTTAATGTAATAGCATATTCTCGTTTTACAAGGCCTAGCCTGCTCCTTCTGTATAGTTAGAGTTCAACGATAGTCACAGTTCCTCTTTTTGTTGTGCTTGATCTCGTCACTTCAAGGACCGCTCATCGGGAAGGTTAGGTCGATTTCCGACGAGATTGTACTGAAAAACGTAGCCCTGAGCTTTGATATCAAAGGTAACATTGAACTAATTCAATCCCGCCAACACACCTATTGACTTAGCCTTAAAGCTTTAAGATACTCCTCTGCAAGGGCGATTGGCGACCCTAGCTCTTGTGGTACAATGTGTTCGCATCGCGCGCAGGTAAGCGCTGCATTGCAGTTTGATGAGCAATTGTGTCAGGTTTTGGTTTCTGCTTACCAGCAATCCAGCTACCCAGGAGTATTCAAGTTGTATCAACCGCTCAAAAATATCGTTGCAAAGCTTACCGTCAGCTTCCTCCTGTTGTTCACACCACTGAGTAATGGGATCGAAACTGCCCCTTCTAAACTGATATTTGCGGTTCAACCCTCCTATGCTGAAGCCTTTGCGCAAGGCCGACGTACTGACAACATCGTATTGAGATTGGCAGCAAGCATGAACATCGAAATCGAGTTGTATGTCTGTCCATGGGCGAGATGCGTAAAGGCCGTTGAGACCGGAGAGGCCGACATTATCGACGATTTGTTTTTTGCATCCGATAGAGCGGTAAACATCGCCTACCTGCAGCCAGCATTCGAAATTCAAGACACCGGATTCCATTTTTTCACGGATAAGCAAAGAGCGCTGAACCTAACACAGTGGCAACAAATTAAGTTTTATCGGATTGGCGTGCTTCGTGGATACAAGCATTTTTCCAAACTTGACGATGACGATAGCATTGTAAAAGTTGTACTGCCTGATATCGAAACCATGGTTAAAATGACACTTCGCAATCGCATTGACGTCTTCGTGTCACCCCCTAGCTTTGACCAAGCAAGCATTAAACCCTTTGATCCTGAAGGTAGGATCATCTCAGCGCCTTTCGCATTCAATGCACCTTTACCACTTTATATTGGCCTGTCGAAGCATTCCAAATGGATCGAATATAAGGATAAGCTTGAGGCTCAACTCGCGCAAATTGTCATTCCACAACTACACCCTTGATAACAAGCGTTCAATGACAGTCACTGTTATAAACCTCCCCGAATTGGATACTCCGATTGTTAGCGGTTTCGGCTACTGCCTACTTGATTAGTGAGTCCCTTGGGATTTCTAAACGCGTTAGTTTACGACCATACCCGCGCATATGGTCTTCGATGGATTTCGGAATCCAATCTCAGTTTGCCCACGACCACAAATTATTGTCCTGTCATGGCCACTAAAACTTGAATCTACACCCCCAGCGTGATATAAAGCGCACCGCAAATTTAGTGGGTGGAATTGACGTCCATTAAATGTTGCACATTAACTTTAAATAACACACATACATCGGCACATTTGTCGGGGTGTCCTAATCGGTTTTGCCGCCGCAACGGATCGACACATGGGATGTATGGAGGCCTAACCCCAATTGAGGAAAATATAATGGCAAACGTATCAATGCGCGACATGCTCCAAGCGGGCGTGCACTTCGGTCACCAGACTCGTTACTGGAACCCAAAAATGAAGCCTTTCATCTTTGGTGCTCGTAACAAAGTTCACATCATCAACCTTGAAAAAACCGTTCCTATGTTCAACGACGCGTTGAGCTTTATCGGCAGCGTTTCTGCTAAGAAAGGTAAAGTTTTGTTCGTTGGCACCAAGCGTGCAGCTAGCGACGCGGTTAAAGAAGCGGCACAAAAATGTGACCAATTCTACGTAAACAAGCGTTGGTTGGGCGGTATGTTGACTAACTGGAAAACCGTTCGTCAATCTATCAAGCGTTTGAAAGAACTTGAGCAACAATCTCAAGACGGTACGTTTGACAAACTGACCAAAAAAGAAGTGTTGATGCTTCAGCGCGAAATGGGCAAGTTGGAAAGCAGCTTGGGCGGAATCAAAGACATGGGCGGTTTGCCTGATTGTCTTTTCGTAATCGACGCTGACCACGAGCACATTGCTATCACTGAAGCTCGCAACTTGGGTATTCCAGTTGTTTCAGTTGTAGACACCAACTCAAACCCAGACGGTGTTGACTACATCATCCCTGGCAACGACGACGCAATCCGTGCCGTTCAACTTTATTTGAACGCTGCTGCTGACGCCGTGACTCAAGGTCGTGAAAAGAACCTTGAAGTTCAAGCCGAGCAAGATGATTTTGTTGAGGCAGCTGAGTAAGCAAGCCATGGCTGACGCAGGTCGTCAGCCCTTGTCACTTTGATTTGCTGCGGCGAACACTGTGACACAGACATCTCAACAGGGGCTCTACCAAAAGTACAGCCCCTGTTTCATAAATTACTGTATTGAAACTATTTATTGCTGAGGAAACTAAAATGGCAGTGACAGCAGCCCTTGTAAAAGAACTTCGCGAGCGTACCGGCGCAGGTATGTTGGATTGTAAAAAAGCGTTGGTTGAAACCGATGGTGACATCGAACTGGCGATTGAGAACATGCGTAAATCTGGTCAGGCTAAAGCCGCCAAGAAAGCGGGCCGTATTGCTGCTGAAGGTGTTATCCTGACAAAAGTAGAAAACGGCGTTGCGACCATGATGGAAATCAACAGTGAAACTGATTTCGTTGCTCGTGACGAAGGTTTCTTGGCATTCGGTAAAAAACTGATTGAAGCCGCTTCTGATAACAAGGTTAACGACATCGAAACGTTGAACAATCTTGAGATAGACGGAACTAAAGTAAGCGACATGCGCGACACTTTGGTAGCTAAAATCGGTGAAAACATCTCTCCACGTCGTGTCATTTCAGTAGAAGGCGACAACTTGGGTGCCTATGTTCACGGCGGTCGTATCGGCGTAATCGCAATCTTGAATGGCGGTGACGAAGACTTGGCTAAAGACGTTGCAATGCACGTTGCTGCTGCAAGCCCTCAGTTCGTTAAGCCTGAAGACGTTCCAGCTGAAGTGGTTGCGAAAGAAAAAGAAATCCAACTTGAGATCGCAGTTCAGTCTGGCAAGCCTGCAGACATCGCAGAAAAAATGGTTTCTGGCCGTATGAAGAAATTCACTGGCGAAATCAGCTTGACTGGTCAACCTTTCGTTAAAGATCCTTCTATGTCAGTGGGTGATTTGCTGAAATCTAAAGGTGCTGACGTTATCAACTTCGTACGTTTCGAAGTGGGTGAAGGTATCGAGAAAAAAGAAGAAGATTTCGCAGCAGAAGTTGCCGCTCAAATGGCCGCTGCTAAGAAATAATTGTGCCTTTGGCTTTTGCCTAAAGCCTTTGTCATATAAACTACTGGCACCTCAAATAGAGGTGCCTTTTTGTACCAGCTGGATCAAACCTGTGGTATCAGACATATTTAACTTGTGTTGTAGGCAGCTTTGACCCGTGCCGACAATACAACATAAGTTCAATCTGTTTGTTAGAATTGAGGCTGTTTTGCTTTGCGCAATGAATATCGCTGCTAGGATATTGTTGGGTAAAGCCAAGCAACCTCTAACTCAAAACACGAAATTGTGAAGGAATGATCCAACAATGAGTATCACGCCGAAATCTGCCTACCGTAGAATTTTACTTAAGTTAAGTGGTGAAGCCCTGATGGGGGAAGAAGGATTCGGTATCGATCCAAAAGTCCTCGACCGCATGGCTCAAGAAATCAAAGAATTGGTGGAAATGGGTGTTCAGGTAGGCCTAGTCATTGGCGGCGGTAACTTGTTCCGTGGAGAGGGTCTAGCAAAAGCGGGCATGAACCGAGTGGTCGGTGACCATATGGGCATGTTGGCTACCGTCATGAACGGCTTGGCCATGCGCGATGCGTTGCATCGAAATTTTGTCAATGCACGGCTCATGTCAGCCATACCATTGAATGGTGTGTGCGATGCTTACAATTGGTCCGAAGCAATCAGTCTACTTAAATCTGGTCGCGTAGTGATTTTCTCTGCAGGCACCGGTAATCCGTTTTTTACCACCGACTCGGCCGCCTGTCTTCGCGGCATTGAAATTGAAGCCGATGCGGTACTCAAAGGCACTAAAGTGGATGGCGTATACAATGACGATCCGGTGAAAAATCCAGATGCGGTGCTGCTCAAACACATTACCTATCAAGAAGTGTTAGAAAAAGAATTAAAAGTTATGGATCTGGCGGCCTTTACTTTGGCGCGAGACCACAATCTGCCGATTCGGGTTTACAATATGAATCAACCTGGATGTCTGCGTCGTGTTGTACTGGGCGAAGACGAGGGCACAACCATATCTCACCAAGCGAATAACGACTAAAAATTAGGGAGAAAACCGTGATCAACGAAATACACGCAGATGCAAAACAACGCATGGAAAAGAGCGTGAGCGCACTGAAAAGTCAGTTGAGTAAGATCCGCACAGGTCGTGCTCACCCAGCTTTGTTGGACAGTATTATGGTGTCTTACTACGGAACCGACACTCCTTTGAAGCAATTGGCTAATATTTTTGCGGAAGATGCCCGCACATTGGCTTTGACTGTGTTTGATAAGAGCGCTTCGGCTGCGGTTGAAAAAGCCATTATGCAGTCGGATTTGGGACTGAATCCCATGAGCTCTGGTACGGCGATTCGTATTCCATTACCTCCTCTGACGGAAGAGCGTCGCAAAGATCTAATCCGCGTGGTCAGAGGCGAAGCTGAGCAAGGCCGTGTTGCGGTGCGCAACATTCGTCGTGATGCCAATGCGGACATCAAAGAGCTGCTCAAAGAAAAGGAAATCGGTGAAGACGAGAGTCGCAAAGCCGAAGAAGGGATCCAGAAGTTGACCGATGATTTTGTGAAAGTTATCGACAACATGCTGCAAGACAAAGAAAAAGAGTTGATGGAAATTTAATCGACGGCTTAGGCCATCGATTGAGTTTTCTCATTACTATTATGCAAAAATCTATGCCGCAGCACGTCGCCATCATCATGGATGGAAATGGTCGATGGGCAAAAAATAAAGGGAAGATCCGTACTTTCGGGCACAAAGCTGGTGTTGAATCGGTTCGTGCCTCTGTGCGTTTTGCCCGCAAGAATGGCATCAAATCATTGACGCTGTTTGCCTTCAGTAGCGAAAATTGGAAGCGCCCAGCTGAAGAAGTCGGTGTGTTGATGGATCTGTTTAACTTGGTTCTCAATAGTGAGGCGAAACGTCTCAACAAGAATGATGTGCGCTTGAAAGTGATTGGCGACACATCGCGCTTCGATGCTAAATTGGTGAATAAAATCCACCAAGCAGAGCGTTTAACCGAGCAAAATAGCGGGCTGATTCTTAATATAGCAGCCAATTATGGCGGCCGGTGGGACATCGTGAATGCGGCCAAGATTATCGCTCAACGGGTGAAATCCGGTGAACTGGATATGGACGCCATTGACGAAGCCACCTTCGATCAATGTATGTCATTGCACGAACAACCTGCACTGGACTTGTTGATCCGTACCGGTGGAGAGCATCGAATTAGTAATTTTCTGATGTGGCAAGCGGCCTATGCGGAGTTGTATTTTACCGATGTACTTTGGCCTGATTTTGATGAGCAAGCTTTTGCCGATGCAGTAGCAGACTACTCTGAAAGACAACGCCGCTTTGGTTTGACCGGCGAGCAAGTGAGCGAGTCATGAATCGCTCCACATCGGCCTTAGGGGGCGATTTATGTTAAAACAGCGCATCATTACTGCACTGATCCTGGCACCGCTGGCCCTTTTCGCGATTCTGTTTTTGCCTCTATTTGGTTTCCAAATTGCTATTGCTGGTGTTGTAGCCATTGGTGCTTATGAGTGGGCGAATATGTCGGGTATTTTGCCGCGAGTACAAAAAGCCACTTATGCGTTGTTCATCTTGGCTTGCTGTTTCGGGTTGATCCATCTCGTTCCCACCGATTTGATCTGGTACCAGGGCCAATTGAATGAGGTTTATTCATACCTGTTAGGCGTGGCGTGTATTTGGTGGGTAGTATCTTTACTGATGATACTGGCCTACCCGAGATTCTCCTCTATCTGGCGCAACAGCAAAATGATCCGAGCTTTGTTCGGTATGTTGACGCTTATTCCTACATGGGTCGCCGTCATATCGTTGCGCTCTCATATGTACAACGTCGATGAATTTTACGGTGCGTCCTTGATATTTTATGTGCTCGGCATTGTGTGGGCAGCCGATATTGGAGCCTTTTTTGTGGGGGTTAAGTTTGGTCGCCATAAGTTACGCCCCAATGTGTCACCGGGCAAAACCTTAGAAGGGTTATTAGGTGGTGTGGGCGCGTCATTCGCGATCATCGCCTTTGCTGCACTCCATTATCAGGTGGATACCTCACGTATTTGGCTGCACTTTTTAGTCGGTGGATTAACCGTCGGAGTATCTGCCCTGGGTGATTTGAACGAAAGTATGCTCAAGCGCTGCGCGGGAATCAAAGACAGTGGCAAAATACTTCCAGGACATGGCGGTGTGTTAGATCGCATCGACAGCCTTACTGCGGCGTTTCCCGTCTTCGCCTACTGCTACGTCACTTGGATGGCCTGATGCAGAGGATCTGTATTTTAGGAGCCACCGGTTCCATTGGCCAAAGCACACTGGATGTTATCGCACTGCATCCCGATCTCTACCAAGTAGTGGCTTTGACGGCACACTCGAGCGTAGCTAAATTGATTGAGCAAGCTAAGGTCTGTCAGCCAAAATATCTTGTTGTCACCGACCCAAGTGCCGAAAGTGCAGCGCAAGAAGCACTGAACAAATCGGATTTGCAATGCGAATTGCTGCTAGGCCACGAAGGTTTGTGTCAGGTCGCGGCACTGGATGAGGTCGACACCGTCATGGCTGCCATTGTGGGGGCCGCAGGTTTGATGCCTACGTTGGCCGCAGTTCGCGCTGGTAAAAAGGTCTTATTAGCCAATAAAGAAGCGCTGGTGATGTGCGGTGAATTGTTTATCCAAGAGGTACAACGCAGCGGTGCGCTGTTGTTGCCTATCGATAGTGAGCATAACGCCATTTTTCAGTGTCTGCCCAGTGACTTCCAATACGGTAACTTGCGCGCCAGCGGCATAAGCAAGATTTTGCTTACCGGTTCCGGTGGACCTTTTTTGCATCGTGACCTCGCTGAGTTTGCCAACATCACACCGGCACAAGCCTGCGCTCATCCCAATTGGTCGATGGGACAAAAAATCTCAGTAGATTCGGCCACCATGATGAATAAAGGCTTGGAATTTATTGAAGCAAAATGGCTGTTTGGGCTGCACAGTGATGACATTCAAATTGTTCTGCATCCGCAGAGTATTATTCATTCGATGGTTCAATACGATGATGGCTCGGTGATGGCGCAGATGGGCAACCCCGATATGCGCACACCAATTGCTCATTGTTTGGCCTATCCTAAGCGCATCCAGTCCGGTGTCGCACCTCTGGATTTTGCGCAGTTAACCAATTTCAGCTTTCATCTGCCGGATTTTCAACGGTATCCCAATTTACAACTGGCAATCGAAGCGTGCGAACAAGGACAATCTGCCACTACTGCATTGAACGCTTCTAATGAAGTTGCGGTCGAAGCCTTTTTAAATGAACGAATCGGCTTTGTGCATATCGCCCAAGTTAATCAGCATGTGCTACAGACTCTGCCGATTGAAACGTTATCCACTGTCGAAGAAATCGTGCAGTGGGACGAAAAAGCTCGAGTCTGTGCGTTGGATTACATCAAGGTGATACATTGATTTTTGAATTTGTGCGTAATCTCGCCGCCTTTGTGGTGGCGCTCGGTATACTCGTCGCAGTCCATGAGTGGGGGCATTTTTGGGTGGCCCGCCGCTGTGGCGTAAAAGTACAACGCTTCTCGATCGGTTTTGGTAAAGCCTTGTGGCGCCGCAAGGACAAGCTGGGAACCGAGTACGTTATCGCTGCGATCCCTCTGGGCGGTTACGTGAAAATGCTCGATGAGCGAGTCGAGCAGGTCAGCGAAGCTGAGTTGCCGATGGCTTTCAACCGTCAACCGGTTCTGAAACGTATTGCCATTGTCTCCGCCGGTCCCATAGTCAATTTCTTATTTGCCATTGTAGTTTTGTTTGCGATGTATTTGATTGGCCAACAATCATTGCGTCCGGTGGTGGGTGAAGTTACCCCCAACAGTTACGCAGCAAATGCTGGTCTGAAATCGGGCATGATCATTGAGCAGATTGGGGGTCGTGAAACCTTAGATTGGGAAGCGGTCAACTATGAGTTGATTGCCCATATTGGCGACGAGACAATTGATTTAAGAGTTGATACTGGCAAGGGCTTTGCTAAAGATCTGCGCTTGAATGTGGCGAATTGGCAGTTTGATGCTGACAAGCAAGCTTCATTTGAGAGTCTGGGTTTTCTGCCGTTTCGACCAAAAGTCTATCTGGAACTGGCATTTGTGGATGAAAACTCATCTGGATTTGCTGGCGGATTGCGTAAAGACGACATTATTGTCAGTTTAAACGGAACTAGTTTCCAAAAATGGGAACAAATAGTGGAGTTTATTCGGGCGCGTCCTGAACAAACCATCGACATTGTGGTTGAACGGGATGGTCGCAACCAAACCTTGAAGGTTCCAGTCGGTGGTCGGGAGGTTGAAGGTCAAGTGATCGGATACCTAGGTGTCGCGCCCAAATCGGACCCTTGGCCGGAGCAGTATCTATTTGAGATGCAGTATGGCCCTATCGATGCCTTGGTCAAAGCGACAGAGAAAACTTGGCGATTAATGACGCTGAGTGTAGATATGATCGGTAAACTGTTTACCGGTGATGTTTCGGTAAAAAATCTCAGTGGTCCTATATCCATTGCACAAGGTGCAGGGAACAGTGCCAGTTATGGTATCGTTTACTTTTTAGGCTTTTTAGCCCTAATTAGTGTGAATTTGGGAATAATTAACCTTTTTCCTCTTCCGGTGCTTGATGGAGGGCACTTGCTCTATTATTTTATAGAGCTTTTCACAGGCAAGCCGGTTTCAGAGTCTGTTCAGGAAGTAGGGTTTAAGATTGGCGGAATAGTCTTGCTTCTACTTATGTCACTCGCGATTTTTAACGATTTTGCCCGACTGTGACGGAAAATAAGAATAATACAAGGTTTCGACTGACATCGAATGCTTAGGAAGATGAATATTAAATGAAGTTTAAACAGTTAGTTGCAGCCGGATTAATGTTATCCAGTGCTAGCTTGGCACATGCAAACACCGACAGTGAATTTGTGGTGTCCGACATCAAAGTGGAAGGTCTCCAACGAGTGGCACTGGGTGCGGCGTTGACCTACATGCCAATTCAAGTGGGCGATCAAATGAACAGTTTCCGTACTGCCCAATTGATCCGTTCCTTGTATTCATCGACCCACTTTGAAAGCATCGAAGTGCTGCGGGATGGGACCACTTTGGTCGTGCGGGTGAAAGAACGGCCCACGATCAGCAACATCATTTTTGATGGCAACGACGACATCAAAGATGAGCAATTGCAAGACAGTATGGATAGCAGCAATATTCGAGTGGGTGAACCCTTGGATAAGACCGTTCTGACATCCATTGAAAATGGTCTGAAAGATTTCTTCTACAGCATTGGTAAGTACAATGCTGATGTTACCGCCATCATCACTCCTTTACCCCGTAACCGTGTCGACCTGAAGTTTTTGTTTGAAGAAGGCGACGCTGCGAAGATCAAACAAATCAATATCGTTGGCAATGAAGTGTTTTCTGATGCTGAGTTGTTTCAGCAGATGGAATTGAAGTTCGATCGCCCTTGGTGGGACTTCTTGTCAGAAACCCGATATCAAAAGCAAACCTTGTCTGGCGACATGGAAACCTTGCGGAGCTATTATCTAGACCGTGGCTATTTGCGCTTCATGGTAGAGTCAACGCAGGTTTCGATGACTCCCGAAAAAGACGGCATTTATATCACGTTGAACGTGGATGAAGGTGAGCAGTACACCATCTCAGAAGTGGAATTGATTGGCGACTTGCTGGGCAATGAGGAATACATCAATGCGGTGTTACCCCTAACCAAAGGTGAGTTGTACAACCAAGCGGAAGTCACCTACACCGAAGAATTCATTTCTAAGTTCTTGGGACGTTTTGGTTATGCTTACCCCACCGTGACCACGATCCCAGAGATTAATGATGAGGACAAAACAGTAAAACTGACCTTGTCGGTAGACCCTGGTAAGCGCATTTATGTGCGACGTATCAACTTTGAAGGCAACACCATTACCGCAGATGAAGTGCTTCGTCAGGGCGTGAGTCAGATGGAAGGTGCCTGGCTGTCAAACAGCTTCTTGGAATCTTCGAAAAATTCATTATCGCGCTTGACCTATATGGAAGAAGTGGATTTCGAAACCGTTCGCTTACCTGGTGAAGAAGATAAAGTAGACGTTATCTTCAAGGTTAAAGAGCAGCCCTCTGGTTCATTTAATGCCGGTATTGGCTACGGTGACCGAACTAAGTTGAGTTTGCAGGCTGGGATTCAGCAAGATAACTTCTTAGGTACCGGTAAGCGATTGGCGTTTAATATCAGCACTGTTTCGTTCCAACGCAGTGTGCAGTTGTCCTATACCGATCCGTATTTCACTATCGACGGCATCAGTTTAGGGGGCAGCATTGCTTACAGCGAATTTGATGCAGGCAGTGCTAACCTGATCCAGTACAACAGTAAGCAGTGGTCAGTTGGGGTGAATGCAGGCTATCCGATCAATGAGTTTAACCGTATCAACTTTGGTCTGACTTACAGCGACGTCGAATTGTCGCGCCGCAACTCTTATGATCAAACGGACCGATTCTATAAGCAGTTCGTCGACCCGGAAAACCCGGACGCACCGATTAACTATTCGAGTTATCTCGCATCAGTATCATGGAGTCGTAGCACCCTTAACCGAGGCATTTTCCCGACCGCAGGTTCGTCGCAAAGCGCGTCATTCAGTGTGACCACGCCGAACTCTGATGTGAATTACTTCAAAACAATATTCGACAGTAAATTCTATTTCCCCTTGTCACGGGATCAACGTTGGTCTTTCCTTGCGCGCTTACGAGCTGGCTATGGTAATGGCTATGGTGACACTGACGGGATTGAACAGATTTTACCCTTTACCCAAAACTTCACCGCAGGGGGAAGTGATACCCTACGTGGATTTGAGAACAACACTGTGGGTCCCAGAGGGATCTCCCGTAGCCCGCAAACCATAGTAGGACCAGATGGAAAACTAATCGTATTGGGACCGGAGTCTGACCGAATCATCGTTTCTCGCCGTTCTTTGGGTGGAAATGCGATGTTACTGGGTGGCTTGGAGTTGATTGTACCCACACCATTTGTCTCAGAGGAGTTTGATAACTCGGTGCGTACCAGTCTGTTCTTGGATGCGGGTAACGTTTGGGATACCGAGTTTGAATACAAAGATTATCGCGACCTTGAGTTAGTTCAGGGTGTGCGCGACGATGTAGCGGATTACGCAGATTGGACTCGCTATAGAGCTTCGGGCGGAGTTTCTATACAATGGCTGTCACCAATGGGACCTATGGTGTTCAGTTTCTCTCGAGCGATCCAAGAGCGAGATGGGGATGACGTGAAGTTTTTCTCGTTTAACATTGGCCAGACATTTTAATTTAAGACTGGCATAAGTTCAGTCAAACCATTGGAAAATACTAAGGAGTACCCTTTGAAACAACTAGTTAAGACAATTTTCGCGACAGTGGCGTTGAGCGCTGTATTGATGAGCAACGTAGCATTGGCGGAACAAAAAATTGCTGTTGTGAATGCAGAGTCTGTGTTCCAGTCTATGCCACAATTTATCTCTACACAGCAATCTTTGAGTATCGAGTTCAAAGACCGTTTTGCAGAAATGGAAGCAATGCGTGCGAATCTTGCTGAACAGGTTAACAAGTTCAGAAAAGATCAGCCCACCATGAGTGAATCTCAGATCAAAGCGGAAGAAGCGCGCTTGACTGAATTGAACAAACAGTTCGAAACCAAAGCTGCCCCCTTGCAAAAAGAGTATCAAGAGCGCATGAAAGCTGAGGAAGAAAAAATCGGACAGGTGTTGATGCAAGCCATTCAAGCTGTTGCAGCAGAAGAAAAATACGACTTAGTTTTAAACCGTAAAGCGGCCGTATTTGTTAATCCTGCTCACGATATTTCCGACAAAGTATTGAAAAAAGTTAGCCAAATTAAGTAATTAGCTTAGCCAGAGGCCCCTATGCCAGTGATCACTCTTGGTCAATTATCTGAAGCCCTTGGTGCGCAATTGCATTTGGCCAAGGGTGATACCGCGGATACAGCGATTCATTCGTTAGGAACACTGGCAAGCGCGGGCATTGGTCAGATTTCCTTTTTGTCCAATAGCAAGTATCGTACGCAACTTGCTGACACGACGGCGCAGGCCGTCATTTTGCATCCCGATGACTTATCTCACTGTCCTTGTTCTGCCTTGGTGATGGAAACCCCCTATGTGGGTTTCGCCCATGCAGCGCAATTACTGGATACGACACCGGCAAGCGCCGAGGGCATTGCGCCCTCTGCTGTGATTGCCGCAGACGTAAAGATGGGACAGAACGTAAGCGTTGGTGCAAATGCAGTGATAGAAAGCGGTGTCTCGTTAGGCGACCATGTGCAAATTGGCGCGGGCTGTTTCATTGGTAAAAATGTGACGATTGGTGACTACACAAAATTGTGGGCCAATGTGACGGTTTACCACGAAACGGTCATGGGTCGAAATTGTTTGGTGCAATCGGCTACGGTGATTGGATCCGACGGGTTTGGTTATGCAAATGACCGAGGTAAGTGGATTAAAATCCCGCAGCTGGGCAAAGTGATCATCGGTGACAATGTCGAAATCGGTGCCAGTACCACTATCGACCGTGGTGCGTTGGAAGATACGGTGATTGAGGCCGGTGTCATTTTGGATAACCAGATTCAAATTGCCCATAACGTCAAATTGGGACAAGGCACAGCCATGGCTGCCTGTTCGGTTATTGCCGGCAGCACCACGGTAGGCAAATATTGTAGCTTCGGTGGACTCAGTGGCGTCAATGGTCACATTGAAATCGGCGACAATTTGCATTTTACCGGCATGGCCATGGTGACAAAAAATATGGATGAACCTGGCGTGTACTCGTCTGGTATCCCCGTTTTGCCTAACCGGGAATGGCGTAAAAATATGGTGAGCTTGCGCCAGCTTTCAGAACTATCACAGCGTGTCAAAGCTTTGGAGAAACTGACAAAAGACAAGTGATTCATGCACTTTGCTGATCACTGATTTAAGGAGATCTGCCTTTGGCCGACCAAATGAACCAAATCGAAATTACCGAAATATTGGAATTGTTGCCTCACCGATATCCCTTTTTACTAATCGATAGAGTGGATGAGTGTATCCTCGGTCAATCGATTAAAGCGTATAAAAATATCACCTTTAACGAACCTTGTTTCACCGGGCACTTTCCAGGCAAGCCTATTTTTCCTGGCGTGTTGATTCTTGAGGCCATGGCACAAGCCGCTGGCGTTCTGGGTTTCAAAACCGCTGGAAACTCAGACGACCTGTATTTGTACGCTGGCATTGACAACGCCCGTTTCAAGCGACCAGTGGTACCGGGCGACAAACTAGAATTGCATATACAATTGATCAAAGAAAAACGTGGGATCTGGAAGTTCAGCGGTGTGGCCAGTGTCGACGGTCATGATGCTTGTACGGCAGAATTCATGTGTGCCATGAGGAAGATGTGACGATGATCCACGCCACCGCTATTGTTCACCCTAATGCCAAACTTGCCGACGATGTGCAGGTAGGTGCTTATTCTTTAATTGGCGATGGGGTCGAAATCGGTAGTGGTACGGTAGTGGAGTCCCATGTGGTAATCAAAGGGCCGACCATCATTGGCAAAAACAATCGGTTCTTCCAGTTTGGCTCTATTGGTGAAGAATGTCAGGACAAGAAGTATGCTGGTGAGCTGACTCGTTTGGAGATTGGTGACAACAACGTGTTTCGCGAATGTGTCACCATCCACAGAGGCACGATTCAAGATCAGAGCCTGACCAAAATCGGCTCGAATAATTTGTTCATGGCCTACGTGCACGTGGCGCACGACTGTGTGGTGGGCGATGACAACATTATGGCCAACAATGCCACCATCGCCGGACACGTGCATTTGGGATCCAATGTAATTTTGGGTGGCATGACCGCCGTGCATCAATTCTGCAAAATTGGCTCTCACAGTTTTTGCGGTGGCGGTGCGGTGATTTTGCGAGACATTCCACCTTACGTTATGGTGTCCGGTACGGACAACACGCCCGCTGGCATCAACTCTGAAGGTTTACGTCGGCGTGGCTTTGACAAAGACGTGATCATGCAGATCCGTCGCGCTTATAAAGTCATTTACCGCAATGGTAATCGTGCTGAAGAGGCGGTAGAACAATTGCTAGAAATGGCTAAAGACACACCTGAAATTCAAATCATGGCCGACTTCGTGGCGAACTCTGCCCGCGGCATCATCCGATAATATTCTGCCATGGCTGACAAACCCCTTCGTATTGGCATTATTGCCGGAGAATCATCCGGCGATATTCTTGCTGCGGGTTTGATTCGACAAATTAGGGCCCGTTATCCTAATGCGATCATTGAGGGGATCGCCGGTCCCAATATGTTGAAGGCCGGCTGCCGTACCTTATTTGACATGGAAGAACTGTCCGTCATGGGGTTGGTAGAGGTAATGTCTCGAATCCGCCGTTTGTTGCACATTCGCAAAACCGTGAGGGAATACTTTCTCAACAATCGTCCTGATGTGTTCATCGGTGTCGATGCGCCCGATTTTAATTTAAAGTTGGAAAAAGTCTTCAAACAGCATGGCATTAAAACCGTACATTATGTCAGCCCAACAGTGTGGGCTTGGCGTGAAAACCGCATCTTTGGTATCGGCGAAGCCACTAATTTAGTGTTGAGTATTTTCCCCTTTGAAAAGGCCATCTATGAGCGCCATGGCTTTCCCTGCGAGTACGTCGGTCATACCATGGCAGACGACATCCCGTTGCAACCTGACCAACAACAAGCTCGTCAATCATTGGCTTTAGACTTCCTTAGCGCTGAACAAAAAGTGTTGGCTATTTTGCCCGGTAGTCGTGGAGCAGAGGTCAATATGCTGTTGCACATTTTCTTGCAGACGGCTCAAAAATTGGCGGCTCAGGTGAAAAATTTAAAAGTCATCATTCCGGCTGCGAATGCAGCCAGAAAGAGACAAATTGAGGTGATGGTATCGCAATTTATGCAATCCCTTGCCGATGAGCAGTCCTTTACTGTCGACATTCTCGATGGTGAGGCGCGCAATGCCATGATTGCATCTGACGCGGTATTACTGGCTTCTGGTACTGCATCTTTGGAAGCCATGTTGTGCAAAAAGCCAATGGTGGTTGCCTATCGATTGAAATGGTTTACCCACCAAATGATGAAGGTGCTTTATAAAGCCAAATATTTTGCTTTACCTAACTTGCTCGCCAACAAAAAAGTCGTACCTGAGTTGCTGCAAGAGGACGTTAATCCCGATACGCTTGCGGAATATCTTTTACCCATGTTGCAAGGCCAAGCACAAGAGACGATGGACAAGTTTACCGAGCTTCACCAAATTCTGCGTCAAGGTGCCGACGAGAAGTCAGCTTTGGCGGTTTTGGATCTGATCCATGTCAACAAGTGATGCTAGGTTAATTGCCGGTGTAGATGAGGTTGGCCGCGGTCCGTTGGTAGGTGATGTGGTCACCGCTGCGGTGATCCTAGACCCGAATCGACCGATTGATGGGTTAAACGATTCCAAGAAACTGTCTGAGAAAAAGCGTGATAGGCTATTTGATGTGATCGTTGACAATTGTCTGTGCTTTGCCATCGGTCGCGCGACACCTGCGGAAATCGATACGCTGAATATTCTCCACGCCACCATGTTGGCAATGACCCGGGCGGTTCAGGGTTTAACGATCCAGCCGCAGTTTGTTCAGGTGGACGGTAACCGATGCCCAGTTTGGGAATATCCCAGCGAAGCGGTTGTCAAAGGTGATGGCACAGTTGCGGCTATTTCCGCAGCGTCTATCATTGCCAAAGTGACCCGGGATCGAGAGATGCAGGAGCTGCATCAACGCTATCCTGATTATGGTTTTGATAAACACAAAGGCTACCCGACGGCATTTCATTTGCAAAAATTGGCCGAACTGGGGCCGATGGATCAGTATCGTATGAGTTTTAAACCTGTTCAGCAGGTATTGTTACAGCACAATGGAGTTTTAAATGTCGCAGGAGACCGCGCCCGTGGATAAGTCTTTCATTCACCTTCGAGTCCACAGTGATTTCTCCATGATGGACGGTTTGAATAAGATCAAACCGATTCTCGCAAAGGTCAAAGAGCACAAAATGCCCGCCGTGGCCATCACAGACCAAATGAATATGTGTGGTCTGGTGAAGTTCTATTCTGAAGCCCATGGCAACGGCATCAAACCCATCATCGGTGCTGACTTTTGGGTGCAAAGTGAGGAACTGGGCGACGAATTGTTTCGCTTAACCTTGTTAGCGCTTAATAATCAAGGCTACAAAAATATCACCTTATTGATCTCCAAAGCTTATCAACGGGGTCACGTACAAAATCGTGCTGTGATCGACCGAGATTGGTTGGTGGAACATAACGAGGGGGTATTGATTATCTCTGGCGGTATGGCGGGCGATTTGGGCTTGATGATCGGTAAAGGTAACGACCCCATGGTTCAGCAAATCGGTGGTTTTTACCAACAACATTTTGCCGACCGATATTTTATTGAGTTAACCCGCACAGGCCGTCCCCATGAAGAAGAGTACGTGCATCGTGCGGTGGACTGGGCACAGCGCTTAGATCTGCCAGTAGTGGCCACCAACGAAGTGTGCTTTATTGATACTGCAGGATTCGATGCCCACGAGATCCGTGTGGCCATCCACGATGGTTACACCTTAGAAGATAAACGCCGTCCCAAACGATACAGCCCTCAGCAATACCTGCGCAGCAGCGAGGAAATGTGTGAGCTGTTTGCCGACATTCCTGAAGCGATAGAGAACACGGTCGAGATTGCCAAGCGTTGTAACGTGACGGTGAAATTGGGTGAATACTTCTTGCCCAAGTTCCCCACCGGCGGTATGTCCGATGCGGATTACTTGGTGAAAGTGTCTTGGGAAGGCTTAGAACGCCGCTTAGCATTCTTGTTTCCCGACGAGACAGAGCGAGCGGAAAAACGTCCGCCCTATGACGAGCGTTTGGACGTGGAATTGGGCGTTATCAACCAAATGGGTTTCCCCGGCTACTTCCTAATCGTAATGGAATTTATTCAATGGAGTAAAGACCATGGGATCCCAGTTGGGCCGGGTCGGGGCTCAGGTGCAGGCTCACTAGTAGCCTACGCACTGGATATCACCGATTTGGACCCGCTAGAATTTGACCTACTGTTTGAGCGATTCTTGAACCCCGAACGGGTTTCCATGCCAGACTTTGACGTCGACTTTTGTATGGACCGTCGCGATGAGGTGATTGATCACGTCGCCGACATGTATGGTCGACAGGCGGTATCACAAATTATTACCTTCGGCACCATGGCTGCTAAAGCGGTGGTGCGGGATGTGGGCCGGGTGCTTGGTCATCCCTACGGCTTTGTGGATCGCATTTCCAAGTTGATCCCTTCCGATCCGGGCATGACGCTGACCAAAGCCTTTGAAGTGGAACCCCGCTTGCCAGAGTTGTATGAGCAAGATGAGGACGTTAAAGACCTCATCGATATGGCGCGCATCCTTGAAGGGGTCACACGAAACGCCGGTAAACATGCCGGTGGCGTGGTTATCGCCCCGACTCAAATCACTGACTTTGCACCCTTGTATTGCGATGATGAAGGGAAAAACCCGGTCACCCAGTTTGATAAGAACGATGTGGAAACCGCTGGGCTGGTGAAGTTCGACTTTTTGGGACTGCGTACCCTTACCATTATTCAATGGGCTATCGACATGATAGCTAAGGGGCGCAACGAGCAGGTGGACATCAGCGCCATCGACTTAGAAGATCCGCGCAGCTTCCGCCTCTTGCAAAATGCCGAAACCACGGCCGTATTCCAGCTCGAATCTCGGGGTATGAAAGACCTCATCAAGCGCCTCAAGCCCGACTGTTTTGAAGATATCATCGCTTTGGTGGCACTGTTTCGTCCCGGTCCATTGCAATCGGGCATGGTGGACAACTTTATTGACCGTAAGCACGGGCGCGAAGAAATCTCCTATCCAGACGCCGAATATCAGCACGAATGTTTACAAGAAATTCTGCAACCGACCTATGGGATCATCTTGTATCAAGAACAGGTTATGCAGATCGCCCAGGAAATGGCCGGATACAGTCTCGGTGGCGCTGACTTGCTCCGTCGAGCCATGGGTAAAAAGAAGCCAGAAGAAATGGCGAAGCAGCGAGCGGTATTCGCTGAAGGATCGAAAAACAATAACATTGACCCCGATCTGGCGATGAAAATCTTCGATCTGGTAGAGAAGTTCGCCGGATACGGATTTAACAAATCCCACTCCGCCGCCTACGCCTTAGTCTCTTACCAAACCCTTTGGTTAAAAGCCCATTATCCTGCTGAGTTTATGGCGGCAGTTATGTCCGCGGATATGGACAACACTGACAAAATCGTGACCTTGGTGGATGAATGTAATCGTATGGGCTTAACCATACTGCCACCGGATTTGAATGCGGGGCAATACAAGTTCACTGTTGACGAGCAAGGGCGCATTGTCTATGGCATTGGCGCGATTAAAGGGGTAGGGGAAGGCCCGATAGAGGCGATCATTCGTGCCCGCAAGGCCAACGGCGCGTTTTCCGATCTCTTCGATTTTTGCGCCAAAGTGGATTTGAAAAAGGTCAACAAACGGGTATTGGAGAAACTGGTTCTCAGTGGTGCGATGGACAATCTAGGTCCCCATCGTGCGTCATTGATGGCGACATTGCCCGAGGCGATTGCGGCAGCGGATCAACATGCTCGTGCCGAGTCCCATGGACAGTCAGACATGTTTGGCTTGTTGACCACCGAACCAGAACAGGTGGAGCAAGCGTTTGCAAATGTCCCTGTGTGGCCAGAGAAAATCTGGTTAGAAGGCGAGAAAGAGACCCTTGGATTATACTTAACGGGTCACCCGATCAATCAATACGAAAAAGAATTGAAACATTACAGCAACGGGCGTCTGGTGGATTTAAAACCGACCAGCAAAGACAACCCGATTGTGGCTGCTGGTTTGGTGATTGGTGTGCGTGTCATGACCAACAAGAAAGGGCGTCGCTGGGCCCTTGTGACCTTGGATGACAAAAGTGCTCGCATGGAAGCGCGGATTTTCCCCGATATGTACGAGAAATACGAGGAAATTCTGCAAACAGACCGGATTTTGCTGATTACCGGACAGGTCAGCTTTGATGATTACTCTGGTGGCAATACAATATCGGCCCGCGACGCTATGGACATCGTTCAAGCGCGGGAGAAAAACGTAAAATCCTTGCGGCTTGAGGTGCAATCAGACTGGTGTAATGGGGCAACTGTCGCTAAACTGCAAGCAATTTTACAAAATTACCAAGGTGGTAGCTGTCCGATTAATGTGCGTGTGGTGCATCCCGATGCAGAAGCCGAGCTGGCGTTTGGCGCACAATGGTATGTTACACCGGAAGACCAGTTAATTTACGAATTGCAGCAAATGTTGTCGGAACAACAGGTTGCCTTGCAGTTCCATTGATGCTTGAGCATCGACAGAATTAAAAAATAAGGTTTGGAATGAGTTTAAATTTTTTGGATTTCGAAAAACCCATTGCTGAGTTAGAAGCAAAGATTGAAGAATTGCGCCTAGTCAATCAAGGCGGTGAATTCGATGTCAGCATTGAAGAAGAAATCACGAAATTGCGCGAAAAGAGTGCTGAATTGACGCGCAAAATCTTTGCTGATCTTGGCGCTTGGCAGGTTTCTCAACTGGCCCGCCATCCCATGCGTCCTTACACCTTAGATTATATTCCGCGCATTTTTGAGGATTTTGACGAGTTGGCAGGGGACCGAGCCTTTGCTGATGACAAAGCCATTGTCGGTGGTTTGGCGACCTTGGATGGGCAACCGGTGATGATCATTGGTCATCAAAAAGGTCGCGACACCCATGAGAAAATTCGCCGTAATTTCGGTATGCCCAAACCTGAGGGATACAGAAAGGCACTGCGACTAATGCACATGGCTGAGCGATTCAATATGCCCATCATTACCTTCATCGACACACCAGGGGCTTACCCTGGCGTTGGCGCTGAAGAGCGCGGTCAAAGTGAAGCCATCGCCCGTAACTTGAAAGAAATGGCCGAATTGACAGTGCCGATTATCTGTACCGTTATTGGTGAAGGCGGTTCTGGTGGTGCATTAGCCATTGGCGTAGGCGATCGTGTAAATATGTTGCAGTACAGTACTTACTCGGTGATTTCGCCAGAAGGCTGTGCCTCAATTCTTTGGAAAAGCGCTGAAAAAGCACCATTGGCCGCCGAAGCCATGGGCGTCAGTGCTAAGCAAATCAAAGAGCTGGGCCTGATCAATACCATCGTAGAAGAACCATTAGGTGGCGCACATCGCGATCACTCAGGCATGGCGGCCAATCTTAAAGCCACCATAAAGCAGCAAATGTCTCAGTTACTGACCTTGTCAAAAGACGACTTGCTGGCCCAGCGCTACGAAAGACTTATGTCCTTTGGGTATTGCTAACAAGCCGACCCACGCTACTCTTTGCTGCCTCTAACTAGTGAGGCAGCGAATCATCCTATGATGTCACTCACACAGCAACTTCTTCACGCACTGCATCCATTGCTGACCGGCACACCGGCTACCTTGCTAGTTGCATACAGCGGAGGAGTGGATTCCCATGCTTTGTTGCACTGTTTGACCCGCTTGCGCGAGCAACTGTCTGGCTGGCAACTAGCTGCAGTGCATGTTCATCATGGCTTGAGTACACACGCCGATGCATGGCAACAACATTGCCAAAGCCACTGTGACCAATGGAAAGTGCCTCTTCAAACCGTTTATGTTGATGTCACGCAGGCCTCTGAACTGGGTGTGGAAGCTGCGGCTCGAAAGGTACGCTATCAAGCTTTGCTCAATGCCTGCGGTTCCCAAGACATCTTGTTACTGGGGCAACACGGCGATGACCAATTGGAAACCCTGTTGTTACAAATCAAACGGGGGGCTGGTCCTAAAGGTCTGGCTTCGATGCCACAAGTAAAATTGAGTGAGCGTGGCATTCACATCGTTCGACCTTGGCTGCATTCCAGTCGCGCCCAGATAGAAGAATATGCTGCGTCCCACGGACTTAACTATGTGACCGATGATTCGAACAGTGATAATCGGTTTGACCGCAATTTCTTGCGCAATCAGGTGATCCCTCTGCTGACAGAACGGTGGCCGTCAATCTTGCAAACGGCCGCTAGAAGCGCTGCATTGTGTGCCGAGCAGCAATCTCTTCTAGACGAAGTCAGCAATGACAAACTTGCAGTCTGTGCGGACGAGCATCAGCGTTTGTCATTGTCGGCGTTGCAAGCTTTATCGCCACAATGGCAACGACAAGTCTTGCGTCTGTGGCTGCAAAACTGCGGAGCAGAATTACCGTCTGTGGCTCAATTGACTCAAATTGAACAATTGGGACAAAGCCGCCAAGACGCCAATCCTGAAGTGAACCTGGGGCACAAGCGAGTTAGACGCTTTGATGGTCATCTGTATTGTATTGATGAGTCTCAAGTGTGTCTCGACCCTCTGTCTCCCGATGCTAAAGGCGTTTTGACCTTACCTAGTGGTTTGGGCGTCAAGTTTGAAAACGTCCTCTCAGACTGCTCAGATGCCTTGCTGCTGCCGGGACAGGTTGAAGGGGTGCAGATTCGCTTCAATCAGCCGCTAGCACAACGATTCAAGCCCCACACTGAAGTCCACAGTAAAGCTCTAAAGCAATGGTATAAACAGTGGAAAATACCGCCTTGGCAACGGGCGCAAATACCGCTGATTTACTGTGCAGACAGTTTGGTTGGGCTGATAGTGGATCATCGTATTCTGGTGGACCAGTATGCCCTAGAGTCGATTGACAGTAGAATGACCATATCACTCACGAATGTCATGCAATAGGCACAATTGCTACTACTGAGTGATTAGCTGGCGCTAGGTCTTGGGTGGCAAATTTATGCCGCGATACAACAACTTCTGCCGTTTTGCTTCGCGCTGTAAAGCGCCTGATCGGCTCGCTCAAACAGACTATTTGGACTATCTTTATCGCCAAACACGGTACAGCCGATGCTGCAAGAGACACCATGGCGAACCAGTAAAGGGTGCTGACTAAACTGACGTTGGATTCGCTGTGCAATCATACCGTTGTTGTCTTCGTTACTGGTGGGCAGTAAGCAGCAAAATTCGTCGCCACCAAATCGAAAAGCAAAATCAGTATCGCGCAGAGATTGAGTGAGGCATTCGGCCGCGGCAATCAAAACATTGTCGCCTTCTTGATGGCCAAACTTGTCATTCACCTGCTTGAAGTTATCCATATCAATCACCAACAATCCGAAATTCTCGCCATTGCGATTAAATTGGCTGATCAGACGGCCTACGGTCTCTTCATAATTGGCGCGGTTTCCCAATGAAGTTAAATGATCTTTCATGGCTAACTGCTTGATTTGCAAGTGTTCCAGTGCGTGTTTCAAGGGATACTTAGCCAGACGGTGCAACTCATTTAGGATAGCCGATTCCCGCAGCGTCAATACGCCATTGAAACCATATTGCAAGGTAGCAATAGGTTGATGCTGACTCATCAACTCAAGGGATTTGACGTTGCTTGCTTGCGCCATTTCGCCTATGGTGAGACAACCTGTTGAGAAACGAATCGACAACGCCTGTAAATTCAGTCGTTGTTTTAATTGGCCGTAATACAGTGACGCCAGTTTGTGCAGGTCGATGCTCGACATCAACTGCTGCAAGATGGCATGGGTCTCAGTCTGACTCAAACCAGATTGAGGCGCCTCCAGATTAACAAAGCTCTGAGAAGCTGTGTTATCGTAAAGCGGTAAAAACTGATCCAAAGTTCGCTCCTGCCAAATATTTGGCGCTAATATCATGGTATTCGGGATTGTGCTGGGATGTTGCAAATCGAGTGCCAACTCGATTGTTGGGGGGCGTCAGCCGTTTTCATGGGCCAATATTGGATGGGGTTACCTAATATCCCCCGACAATTATTCATCACCGTAGTGGAGGACAAAGTTCAATGCACGTAAGTTTTGTCAGCATTTTGATTCTCATGACCGTTGCGGTGTTCACGGTATGGCTGTTTAAGCGAGTCAATCTGCCTCCCATCTTGGCTTACCTAGCCTGTGGTGTGCTGGCCGGTCCGCACCTTCTAGCTATTATCGACAACCCAGAAGAGATTCATTTTTTTGCAGAACTGGGCATTGTTTTTCTGCTGTTTTCCTTAGGGTTAGAATTCTCACTGCCGAAAATGTTGGCCATGCGTCACTGGGTGTTTGGCATCGGTGCAGGCCAAATGTTGCTCAGTACTTTGGTGTTTATGCTGATCGCGCTGGCATTCGGGTTGTCTGCCGGTGCCGCATTGATTGTCGGCGGTATGCTGGCGCTGTCCTCCACCGCTATTGTAATCAAACAGCTCAGCGAAAAAGGCACTTTGAACACCTCTCGAGCCCAATTGGCCGTCAGTGTGTTGCTGTTTCAGGATTTGGCTGTGGTCCCCTTACTGATTCTTGTGCCAATATTGGCAGGAGACGGAAGTGAGAGTCTGGGTATGGCCGTCGTGATGGCATTGCTCAAAGGGACTTTGGTTGTGGGGATCCTGTTGTCTGCGGGCAAATGGTTGTTGCCTAGAATTTTCAGTGAAGTAGCACGTACCCGCACCGATGAATTGTTTGTATTGACCACTATATTGGTGACATTAATGGCGGCGGGCTTGACTTATTCCTTTGGTTTGTCGATGGCATTGGGAGCCTTCTTTGCCGGGATGATGCTAGGTGAAAGCCAGTATCGTCATCAATTGGAAGCGGATATTCGACCCTTCCGAGACATATTGATGGGACTGTTTTTCATTACCGTCGGTATGCGTTTGGACCTGCAAATTTTGGGTAGCCAATTGCACTGGGCCCTTGTGGGCTTAGTGGCAGTGATGGTGATCAAGGTTGTGATAGTGCGTCTGTGGGCATGGATATTCCGACTCAACGCTATGGACGCTTGGGCCGCCGGGGTAAAACTATCCCAAGTGGGCGAGTTCAGTTTTGTTATTGCAGCCTTGGCGGTGAATCATCAGTTACTGAGTAATGGCCAAGCCAGTTTGTTATTGTCCATCGGGATCATGAGTATGGCTGTGACGCCATGGTTAATGGACAAGAGTTTGCCTCTGGCTAAGTTTCTTAGCGGTCAGGCGAAACCTAATTTGTCGCCCGACGAATTTAATTTTGTAGAAACCCATCTCACTGACCATGTGCTGATTTTTGGCTTCGGACGAGTGGGGCAGTCGGTTAGTCGTTTGCTCAATACCGAAGCGATCCCTTATTTGGTGGTGGATGCGGACCCTATTCGAGTGCAAGAAAGCCGCAGCGCCGGACAACCCATTTACTTCGGCGATGTTCGGCAAAAAGACATTCTAAGAGCGGTGGGCATTGAACGAGCCAAATTGGTGTTGCTGACCTTTGATGAGCATAAAAAGGCACTGGATGTGATTGAAGCGGTGCGGGCGTTGCGGCCCGAATTGCCCATCGTGGTAAGAACACGCAAAGACTACCATTTGGAAGAGCTTTATGAAGCGGGGGCATCACAAGTGGTGCCAGAAATTCTGGAGGGAAGCCTGATGCTTGTCTCTCAAGTCTTACACATGTCTGGCGTTCCTATGTCGCGAATATTGAAGCGAGTGCGCAAAGAACGTAAAGGTCATTACGGCAACATGCATGGATTCTTTCCCGGCGAGACCACTGAAATCAACTATGGCACCACCGACAAATTGGAGTTTATGCATGCGGTGATCCTCAGTCAAAGTGCCTTTGCGGTGGGGCAAAATTTGGGGACTTTGGACTTGGAGAGCATGCGTGTGTCTCTCAAAGGATTGCGTCGAGACAATGTAGAAATTGCCCAACCCGACCCATTGGAGCCTTTGCGCCCAGGTGACGTAATCGTGATATCAGGCAAGCCTAGAAGGGTAGAGCGGGTTGAACGTTTCTTGCTGGAAGGGGACTGAGTTCAGAGCATTTGTAAGGCGACGGCCAACACCAACAGCAATCCAAATACATAGGTACCCAACGCGCCGACAAAGCGAGCAGCATTGGGTTTTGCCAAGGTTTTAGGGATCAGCAAGCCTGCGACCAACAAGAACCGACAGAAGGTGACACCTATCATACTGACACCCACCCAAACCGGCTGGGGTTGTTGACCTAAAATATAGATCAGCACTAACAATACCGGTACATATTCCACCGTATTACTGTGGGCTCTTATCGCTTTGAACAGGGCAGAGTCAGGGGCTTCAGTGCAACCATACAGAGTCTTAGTGCGTGCCCGCACCAAGGAAACGGTAAAACCCATCAGTAACACCAATGCGGCTAACAGGCAGATGCAGATCAATGCAATAGACATAATTTTCTTCCCTTAAAATGCCTTAAAATTCAATTGTGGTGCCTTCTGCGGCAGCAAATACCTTCAAGTCGTCTTGGGCGATTTCAATGACTTCCTGACAGTGTTGCTCGATGGCGGCGATATCGTCATCAGTACGAATATGGTCATGGCTGTACAAAGCTAATTGTTTGGAACGGCTAGCCAAAGCTAGTTTCACGGCTTCTTCTGCTACCGAGTGCCCCCAACCTGATTTGGCAGGCATATCAGACAACATATACTGAGCGTCATGAATGATGATGTCTGCATTCATGGCAAATTCGACCCAATCTAAAAAGTCGGTCTCTTTTTTGTATGGCGGATATAACTCGTTGTCTGTGATGTAAGCGATTTTTGCGCCGTCGGCTTCAATTACATAGGAGCTGCCGCTGCCGGGATGATTCATCGGATGTCGTGAAATTTTGGCGCTGTTGATGGTCCACTTGTGAGTATGTTTGGGCACTGGACGCAACTCGATATTCGATTGCAAAGTGGTGTAATCTACGGGAAAGCGGCTGCCGGTCATCTGCTGCAAAATCGCGTCATTTTCATCCAGAGTGGTTAAACCCGGCGTGATGAAAATATTGCGATTGGGTTGATAGATAGGCGTAAAAAACGGAAAGCCCTGAATATGGTCCCAATGATTGTGGGTCAACAATAGATGAATGTCGCCCTCTTGCTTGATCAGCTTTTGGCCAAGCTTCTTAATACCAGTACCGGCATCCAAGATGATGTCCGTGCCATCATTCAACTCAATATGCACGCAGGCCGTATTGCCGCCATACTTGATGAATTCGGGTCCAGGTGATGGGATCGATCCTCTAACACCATAGAAAGTTAATCGCATATACAGTCTCTTTTGCTCACCATAAAGGCATCATGGTGGTTGCTCAAAGCACGTCTAATTTGATTAGCATAGCGTATCACTTACTTAATGAACAAATAAGTATTGATTGCGCGGTGAGGGTATAAGAACAGAAGAGGGAACCTATACCACCTTGCGGCTAACACAAGGTGGTATAGTACTGATTGATAAAGTGGACTAAGCTAACGTGCTCGCCCATTGACCTACTTGGTCGATTTCTAACATTTGTTTTTCACCGGTTATGCGGTTCTTGTATTCCACCAGACCATCGTCCAGATTACGTTCACCGATGACGATAGTGTGAGGGATACCCACTAATTCCATGTCATTAAACATCACACCTGGGCGCTCTTTACGGTCGTCAAACAACACATCTACACCTAGGTCGGTTAACGTCGCATACATCTTCTCAGCCACCTCTTTAATGCGGTGAGATTTGTGCATGTTCATTGGAATGATAGCCAAAGTAAAAGGCGCAATGGCTTCTGGCCACTTGATGCCAAACTTATCGTGGTTTTGTTCAATGGCCGCGGCAACAATTCGAGATACGCCGATACCATAGCAACCCATGGTCAAAATTTGATGTTTGCCTGACTCGTTCAATACGCCGCAATTCATTGCTTTGGAATACTTTTCGCCCAATTGGAAAATGTGACCTACTTCGACGCCACGTTTGATTTCCAAAGTGCCTTTGCCATCAGGAGACGGGTCGCCCGGTTGCACGTTACGAAGGTCCACAGTTTGATACTCTGTGCAGTCCCGATCCCAGTTGACGCCCGTTAAGTGTTTGTCCGTTTGGTTAGCACCACAGACGAAATCCGCCAAGTGAGCGGCACTACGATCCACCATTACCGGGATATTCAAGCCAACCGGGCCGATAAAGCCGGTTTCGCAGTTCAGTAACTGTCGTACTTGATCTTCATTGGCCATGGTTAGAGGCGAAAACACGCCGGGTAATTTCTCGGCTTTGATTTCGTTCAATTGATGATCGCCACGGAGCACCAAGGCCACCAGACTTTGACTGCCGTCTTCTGCTACATCTCCCATAACTAACAATGTTTTGACGGTTTGCTCAGGAGCGATGCTCAAGAACTCACACACCTGTTCAATGGTTTTCACCGCAGGAGTGTCAACGGTTGCCATTGAGGCCGTGGCTTCAGGTCGGGGACCGGCAGGGGCTATCGCCTCGGCCATTTCTACGTTTGCGGCGTAATCCGATTCGTTACTGAAGGCGATGGCGTCTTCGCCAGATTCTGCCAACACATGAAATTCGTGAGATACATTACCGCCGATAGAGCCAGAATCGGCAATAACCGGACGAAACGCCAAACCCAGACGTTCAAAAATATTGCTATAAGCCTGATACATGGCTTGATAGGTCTGCTCGAGACATTCTTCGCTGGTATGAAATGAGTAGGCGTCTTTCATGGTGAATTCACGGCAACGCATAATGCCAAAGCGCGGACGGACTTCATCGCGGAATTTAGTTTGAATTTGATACAAGTTCAAGGGCAGTTGTTTGTAGCTGCTGATCTCGTTCTTAACCAGTGCGGTGATAACTTCTTCGTGAGTTGGGCCAAGCACAAAATCACGATTGTGGCGGTCTTTGATACGCAGTAACTCTGGACCGTACTCTTCCCAGCGCTTGCTCTCTTGCCACAAGTCTGCAGGTTGCACCACTGGCATGAGAATTTCGATAGCGCCTGCTTTGTTCATTTCTTCGCGCACAATGCTCGCCACTTTATTTAATACACGCAAGCCGGTGGGCAACCAAGTATACAAGCCAGAGGCCAATTTGCGCACCAAGCCGGCACGGAGCATCAATTGATGACTGATAATTTCGGCATCTGCCGGAGTTTCTTTTTGAGTGGCAAGCAAATATTGACTTGTGCGCATGGGTCTCACAATTCCTGTTGTTGAAAAGGGCTTAGCAAAATTGGCGGCTATTCTAACAGTAGCTTGTGTCGGGCTAAAGCACTATTAGCCTCAATTGTGTAGGGGAATTACAGGAAAAATACACTAAATTTGCTTAGGTTCGATGGACAGTACTTCGCATACGCCGTTTGATACTCGCCAAGTCACGTTAAAGTCGTAAAGATGCACGCCATAGACTCGCTCTTCACTTTGGCTTTTTTGGTAGGCCGGTCGAGGATCTTGAGCCAGAACCTGAGTCAGAAAAACCTCCAACTTGGGATAGCGTTGCCCAAATTTGCGCAGCTGCTGTTGTGCCGGGCTAGAGAAGGTTACCGGCATGTCGGCAGTCGGTGGTGACTGGGCGTAACCTGCCTGCGCTAAAGGTTCACTGTCAACATAAGGAAGATAGGGCTTGATATCCAAAATAGGGGTGTTGTCCAACAAATCCATGCCCGAGACTATCAAGCCGTTAGATTCGACAGACTCCAATTTAACTAATGACAAACCAATGTGATTAGGGCGAAAAGTACTGCGAGTGGCAAACACACCGATCTTTTGGTTGCCGCCTAGACGAGGCGGTCGCACCAGGGCGCTGGCTTCTTTGTCGGCAGTTTGATGAAAGCGAAACAATAACCACAAATGGCTAAATTGCTCGATACCGCGGATAAAATCTGGGTGAGCATACTTTCCCTCGAACACCACATGACCGCGCGCCGCAGTCACCTGCCCAGGCTGCCGTGGGATGGCAAACTTTTCTTTGTAAGGCGTGCGTATATAGCCAATGGGATGAATGTCTATGGACATGAAAACCTGCTGTTAAATGCTCTTACCCCAAAAAACGGGGCAACTATAGACAGGATTTTGACATAAAAAGACGGCGAGGGGATACCCAGTCCAGTGTCGAGAAGCCGCAATTTTAACACTGGAAACATGCTCAAAAATCAGCCGCCCACTAGAAACCACCAGATAATCGCAAGAACAAGGCAAAAATCCATACTTTCACACTACCGCAGTTTAACATTTGGAAATTATTTAACCTATACAGCGGGTTGAGTAATGTGCTAAAAATCTTCTATTACAAGTAAAGGAAAAATTCCGTGTTTGATCATGGAATTTTTCCATCTAATAATATTGTTATAGCGCGGGTTCTCTCTAAAGCTTAGTCCAATTCAGAAGTGGATTTCCGCTCAAATCTCCGAGCAAACAGGTGGTTGTTTTGCCAATCGGGCAAGGCTTTTTAAACGGGATTGCTCTTCACACCGATTGCGCCAGTTGTCTTAACATTGCTCCAATGGGGACCACGAAATATCGGTTGTGGTTTTGTTCAAGGTTGGTTTAGTCTATGGGTAATAATTTTAATCATGTTGTTGTGCACACTCGTGGTGGCGGCAAAGCCGCGAAAGCTCAAAGGTTGGCGCAATAACAAACGTATGTTACGGACACATCCTCGCTGGCTTGGCTCGTGCCTCGCAATTTTAGCCAGCAAGTCTGCGCCGCAAATACGAAGCGTTAGGCAAGCAAAAGGTAAATCATGACATTAGAGGAAATTCAACCACTTTTGAATGTGCTTTTTCGCTATGGGTTTGAAGGGGTTATAGCTGGCCTAGTCGTTTTCTTTTTAGTAAAACATTTTCTTCCCGGATATCTGTCTCAGAAAGGTAAAAACCTAGCTACGCAAGAAGATATAGAGGCTATAACAAATAAAGTTGAGTCAGTGAAATCTGGGTATGCCGAAGTCTTAGAAGAGATTAAGAGCAATAATCAAATAAAAATAGCTTCAATCGAACGAGAGAAGACACTAAAAAAAGAAGTGTTTATGGAGGCCGCAGAAGCTCTTACTCATTCACTTAATATGATTGCTAATTTTTCTAATCTAAACCTCAGTGAAGAAACTCTCACGTCTGGTTTCTCATCAGAAGCAGGTAAAATTGCAAAAGTACAAATTGTTGGTGAAGGTCGAACTGTCCGAGCTGTCACAGCTATCATGAGTTCCATTGGTGAAGCCACTCTTAAATTAATGCTAGATAGAAGCCCTCTAATTAACCGAAAGAATTTGATAGCGATAAACGAAAAGCAACGAGATAAATCACAAGCGGAGGTCGAGCGCTATATTTCAATAATGAAAAACCTAAATCTACAAGGGAATACCGATCAAGGGTTATGGGACACTATTAATAGAGCTATTGATTACGAAAACGGTCAAGTTGAAACGTATGACAAAGAGATAGAATCTCTATGGGTAGTTCAGAATAAGGAGCACCTTGAATATGCGTCCAAATGTATGGATACATTTTTCGATATATCTGTAGTTTTGCCAGAAGCTATTTTAGCTGTGCGTGAAGAGCTGGATCTCAATATTTCACCAGATGAATACCAGGATATTTACAATAAAAACATTGAAAAAGGCAGAGTTGTCTTTAATACATTTTTGGAGAAAGTGCCAAATGCCTAACAAGTTTGTCCAGTTGACGTTTTGGTCTACGCTCCTTTTTGTGCATGGCCTACGGCCATTTTTGCACAAAAATCTACTACAACCAAAACGCAACTGACAAAGGCGTTAAATTGCGAAGGGACTCTCATATATATATGAAAAGTTTTACTTGGTTTTGTTTTCTACTTTTTTCTTCACATAGTTTTGCACTAGGAAATGATGTGAAGCCTGATGAATGCCCATCTCCTAATGATTGCATTTCAAAAATTTACCAAGTCATTGATAGAACTAGTTCTCCAGGGCAATATCCTTCACTGAAGGAGCAATCAATAATAATAAAGCTTTTGGAGCTTGGCGATGATGCTATGCCTTTTATTATCAAATTACTTGATGAGGACGATGAACTTATCTCTAGAGTTGGAGCTGTTGCGCTTAGAGAAGCCAAGAGTATTGACGCAAAGTATTTGCCAAACATAATCAAGGGTCTGGAAAAAGACGTTTCGTGGTTAGCTCCTGCATTGGCAAAAATTGGCACTCCTGAAGCTGCGGAAGTTGCAGTAAAGCAATATTTGGTGTCTAAAAGCGCTCCGCATAATCAGGAAGCCTATGCTCTCGAACTTTTTGGAAAGAGAGCCTTTCCAGCAATTTTGAAGGCGGCTAGATGTGAATTTGGCTGTAATGCTAACACCTATTACTTGCTAGGATACGCCTCGGGCGAGATGGAAAGCGATAGAGAAGAAGCAGCTAGATTACTTATCGGAGTTGTTGAAGATGCATCACTTCCAGAGTCTATTAGGCTAGGAGTTTTACAGATGATTAGCTACTTAGAAAAGCCGGGGTTAGTCGTTGAGGCCAATCTTTTAAAAATAAAGGAAAATGAACCGCTCTTAGAAGATGCAGTCAACCATGCACTTATTGGCATCAAATCAAAACACTCAGGAAGAATTTATGCTGAAATGCTGGATAAAGAAGTAGATCGATATAAATTACGAGATGTGGCAGAGCTAGGTAGGAGTGGGTATGACGCCGGGGAAACTATAACTCGCCAGTTAAAGAATAATGATTTTGAAATAAAATTGTTGGCCGCTAGAACTTTGGGCTTTATAGAATACGTGCCAGCAGCACATAGATTAATTCAGTTATTGGATGCCCACTCAAGTGTTCAGCTTAATTGGGTTGCGGCTGAATCACTTGGTCGAATGAAATCTGAATTAGCCATACCAGCTTTAAAAGCTACCGCCGAAGGCCATTGGTACCCACCTGTCAGGGATGCTGCTAGAAAAGCCATTGAACACATAAAAACCGGCGAAAACTACGAGAATGAGTTTCATAAAAGCAACTTTGCTTTCGACTACTTTAGCTACCAACAATTCGGTTTGGAAACTTGCGAGAAAATAGCTTTAGCACCTACTCCAGAACCCAAAGACCATAAGCTGTATAAATCAAATGCCAAAGAAGAACTTGATAGCCTTGCGTACCCATCCGTTATATTAAGTTATGGAGCGAATGATGAGGCTCAACAACAAGAAGCAGATCCAAATGGAATCATTGTAGTTAACGAGCATAATATTGTTGAAAACCGGGAGGAGATTAAACAAGTTCCCCGAGTCGCTTTGCGTGTAGGTGACGGTTGGCTAGCTGGCAGTAATCGTGGCGAGTGGGGAGGTGAACTTGTCTACATTGCAGATAATGGGAATGTTACCGAGATCATCAATAGCAATATTGAAGACATCTACAAGCTAGGTGATCGATATATTGCGATTACCGGTTTAGCTCATTTGACAATGAACAATGGGATGATTTATGAGTTGTTTCAAGCTGCAGATGGTAATTGGCGAGCAAAAGAGTGGTTGGCGCTACCAGGTTCGCCCAGAACATCATGGTTTGTCGAAACAGGTGAGATTTTGATTAATACAAGTGGAGGCGGAAGTATTCTTTTATCCCAGAACGGTTCAATGCGGATGGCAGAATGCGAATAATAAAAATGGTAAAGCATCGTGTCGGTGAAATTTTGAAAACGCAATTTAACAAGCAAAGGCAGCGGACAGCTACCGCTGCACGCTGCTTTGGGCGTTGGTACTTTTGAGTAAAAGTTAGCCCAATTGACGTTTTGACGCTATAACGTTTTAACGTTACTCAACTGAGGACTTATCCATGAGTACTTTATCAAAACGATCAACCGTCTATTTCGAGCCAGCAATTCATAGTGCTCTGAAGCTGCGGGCAGCATCATCAGATACCTCAATATCAGAACTGATTGATGAAGCAGTGAGACTTCTCATGAAAGAAGATCAAGAAGATTTGGCTGCGGTAAGACAAAGGGCCAAAGAGCCAGAAATTTCCTATGAGGACTTGCTAAACAGTTTGGAAGCTGATGGAAAAATATAGAATCACTTTCAAGAAATCTGTAGCAAAAGATTTTACGACAATTCCCAAATCAGACATTAAAAAGATCCTTGCACAAATTGACTCATTAGCTGAAAACCCGCGAAGAGATGGAGCAAATAAGCTTAGTGGACAAGACTTGTATCGTATCCGGCAAGGCCTTTATAGAATAATTTATGAAATCCGAGAAAATGAGCTTGTAGTACAGGTGATAAAAGTCGGACATCGCTCTGATGTTTATAAACGTACCTAACAACTCAATAAACTCGCTCACGTTACTCGCTGGTACGCTAACACGTGAACTGACTCACTTCGTTCGGATTTTAGCCCGCATTCCAGCGCCCCAAAGCTTACAGTTAGAAAGCCTCTGGTAGAGCTATGCACATTGAACAAGAAATTGCATCGTGGGATGGGAAGTCAGCCGCTGACATTAAGGCCATATATGATGCGCACAATGAAGATAGCAACTTTTCTGACACTATTATTGCTCTGGTATTAACAGAAGCTTGTGAGAAGGGAGCTGCTTGGTTGTTGAAGGCTTGGCTTGAATCAGGAAATAAGCTAGAGCCATCTCAGATTGCAAACATATATATGTCACTCGATCAGTTGAAACACTGGGAGGCCAGGTTGCATGTACTTCAAAGCATCCCCTTTATGCCAATCGCTGATGCCGAGAGTAACAATGTATACAACTTCTTGCGGATCACTCTCACAGATCAAAATAAGTTCGTGAGAGCTTGGTCATACAATGGGTTTTATGAATTAAGCAGGCAGCACACAAAATATTTAGATCAGACTAGGCAATACTTCGACTTGGCGATGCGTGATGAGGCACCATCCGTAAAGGCGCGGATCCGAAATATTATTAAGAAAGGTTTCTAACAAAAATGCTAATTGGGACAAGCATTTGCTGCGCTTCGGTTTGTCCCAGAGCATGGCGTTCATATTAAATTAGATCATGAGCATTGCAGACATTAAAAAGAAGTTATCTCAGCATTTTCTGGCGTAATATTTCCAAGATAGCTATGATTTTTATCAATCATCAAAGAATATAGGAGTAACCTCTATCCACCAGTATAATCCTTTGGAAGAGCCAAACCCTGACGAATGGCTTGACTATTCAGAAGATGAACGTATTGATTCGGTAAAGTACTTTCATGAAAACTTCGATGACTTTGATTTTGAAAGCGAACAAGCGCTTACGGCTCACTGTGGAATACATGTTATTGTCGAAAATCAAGTAGCTTTAAATGTAGAATATGTACCGCAAACGCTATCAAAGTTAATGCGTCAAGGGCTTGATCGCCATGATGCTATTCATGCTATCGGTGCAATCCTAAATGAGGAGATATTCAAAGTTCTACGTGGAGAAGTATCAGAATTATCTTCCAAGCGATATAGAAAAAAGCTGGATAAAATTACGGCTAAACGTTGGAGAAAGGGACAGTATTAGCGCAGAGTCAATTACTTAAAATACAGTTTATCCAAAGTCCAAGAAGTCGAATTTTACCTGTTACGCTTTGCTCACTACTCCAAAGGATCGACATCTAGATTTATCCGGTGCGGTATCCCGAAAATCTAGATTGCTATTGCCCTTGATTGCTCTAGCCTTTTTAAGGCATTACTCAGAATACAACAGATCCCGGCCAAAAAGCACGCCGGGATGACAATGAGGGGCACGCCGGGATGACAATGAGGGGCACGCCGGGAGGATATTGAGGGAAGGGCGCTGGGATGACTAGAATGCAAAGACAGCCACTGTTTAAATCCAACGCCACAAACGAGTGCGAATAGTTAGTAGATGTCCATAAATTTTTCTTTAATCAGGAGCGTGATGCAGAGGGTCTTCAATGATGAAAGGAGCTGCAGCCGCCCTTTCAACTTCAGTAGATTGGCTAATAAAACTCGTCAGTTATTTTTACATTGCTGACTATTTAATATGGAAATTAAATCTTAAGTGTATGAAAATTCTAAATAAATCATGGTTGGCACAATGGGTGCTAAGTGGCGTTCATAGATATTACTTAAGTTGGAGTTTTAAATGTTCAAACGTATGGTTTTATTGTGTGGGATGATTTTCTTTTCATCTGTTTCGACCGCAGGTGTGATTTATACCGAAGATTTTGAAGGTGCCTTCCCAGCTTGGGAGAGTGATTGGCTTGGTTTGAATTCAAATCTGCAAAACTACTATGGTATTGGACAAGGTCGAGGAAACAATCCGGATGGACTTTGGATTGCCGATGGTCTTGCAAACGGGGCATTATCCGAAATTACGTTTGACTCTGCATTCGGCAGTTCCATTACTGAGTTTTCTATCGATGTTACTACTTGGATCAATGGTGCGCTTTTCGAAGCTTTCGATATGAATGGTGACACAATTACCTCGACAGTGATTACCGTTATGCAAGGTGCTTTAACTGACCCCGGTTCCTATCAAACGATTTCTTTTTCTACTACAAATGGTCTAAGGGGCTTCAACATCACTGGTGGAACTATTGAGGGGAACACCTCAATCGACAATGTGGTTGCAACCACCGGTACGGTATCTGTTCCAGAGCCTACATCGATTGCCCTTCTTGGCTTGGCTTTGGTCGGACTTGGATTTGCTCGTAAAAGAGCCTGAAGATAAACCGAATTCGAAAAGTAAAATGACGGGGCTATTAAGGCCCCGTTTTTATTTTTCAGATAGACATGGGTATTTTAGGACGATGGTTGCTAGAGTGAGGTGATTAGGAAATTTCTAAAACCCCATTCTTTAATCGACGCTTTGTGCTTAAAATTGTGCTTCAAAAGCATTAACCAAGGAAGACAATTGAAAATGGATATCACAGTTCCTAATCTCCCTGAAAGTACCTCTGAAGCATATCTCGTCCGCATCTATGTCAGTACTGGTCAAGAAGTCGAATGTGACCAAACACTATTTGATGTTGAAACAGATAAAATGGTTCTGGAAGTGGTCGCGCCTTCGGATGGCACTGTCGATAATATAGTGCTGAGTGAGGGCGATTCGGTTTCCTCTGAACAATTGGTTATGCGCTTACATCAAAAGGTAGACTCAGACTCTTTAGCGTTCCCAAAATCACCCCCTCAGGTCGAAGCGATCGTCGAACAAGGAGCCAAAGAGGACTCCGAGCGGCTAGCTTTAGAGCAAGTTATCGGCCAATCACTGTTTGATAAGCGCGGAGTGATTTGTGGTTTGTTCGGCTTGTTTGTCGGCATAGTATTGGGAGCGATTGGTACTATGGTCGTGCTAGGCTAATCGCACTAATTCCGTGTTTGCTGATGGAGAAATTCAATCCTGCCTTGCGTTTCTCATCATTTTCGGAGCTTTCACTGTTCACTACAGGGGGTTTTGAACAATACAGAGACAGTCATAGTTTCCTTTGCGAGCCGGTGCTTTGTGCAGACAAAACTGCACAGACAGGTGTAGTTTCTGTATTCACGCCATCAGTTTGCCTATTCGACAAAATTCGCATGTATAACCATTTCTTGGATTATTTCGCCAAAGTTGTTTTGTCAATATCGCCAGTCCAAATCTAAGCTTCTGATTTTAATGAAAATTAAATTTGGCGCAGTTTGTGCAGCCCAAGTTAACCTTTCTAGAGGAAATTGCAGACTAATGAACAAAAGTAGACTTTGGTTAGTGTTAATTTTATGTGGGATGACTGTTTGGTCTTATAAAGTTTTCAACACGGCTCAAGCGTTCACTGTTGCCAAAGCTGAACTTGAGAACCGTACTGAAATCAGCCAGCCCTTGGGTGAGTACAGTATTTCTTATGACTGGTGGTTTGGCGTTTTTAGAGCGTTACGTTACGGAGAAATCCAAGAGTTTGAGTTTCATTTGCAAGGTGAAAAAGACGATGCTATCAGCGTTGTCGAGGTAGTGAAGAAGCAAGACGCATGGCGGGTAAGTTGTATCAAAGTTGTCAGTGGTGAATACCTCAACAAAAAGTTAATCCAAGACTGTCATGGCCTTAAAAACTAAGCGATACATAGGAGCGGTGTCTGTCGAAACGTTGATATGAAAAAGTTCTGGTGATTGCCGTTTCCAGTGTTCACTCCATGGGGCAGATTTCGCTGGTGCTTCTGGGTAAAACACATTTCGCAACATATTAGTCTGCAACTGACATCAATCTTACATACTTGGGCGATATCATTCGTTTTGAGTTCGACCCATTGGTAAGGCGGTTTAAATTCAACTTGAGGTTGGAATAACCCGCGCCAAAGGGACGTAGCCAATATTGAATCCCTTCCTGGACCTTTTTAGGGTTAAACCGGTGGCATTTTTGCTCGGTTTAACCCTTTTTTTTCGGTAAGATAGTGCCCTCACAACGAGTCGCACAGTCCCGTGCGTTAAAATGCCATTTAGTGTGACGGGAAGGATTTGCGCGCCGAGCATAAAAATTCATCATATCGGTGCGGTTTATCCTTGAAATTCAAGCTGTCAACTCCATATCTATGCAGAATTTTTCGTCAATGAATTGATCATTTTGGGATGCGTATGATCTATGTAAATAATCTATCCAAACAGTTTGGCGATTTCGTCGCGGTGGATGAATTGAGTTTCAATATCCATGCAGGCGACGTAGTGGGGTTCCTAGGGCCCAATGGTGCCGGTAAATCGACCACCATGAAAATGCTAACAGGATTCTTGAAACCCACTCATGGCGACATTTTGATCGGTGATCAGTCTTTCGACAATGACGCCCGCTCCATCAAGCAAAAAATTGGCTATTTGCCAGAGGGTGCACCTGCTTATGGTGACATGACGCCACTGCAATTCTTAAACTTTATCGCCAAAGTGCGTGGTCTGAAGGGCAAAGACAAAACTCAGCGGATTAACACTGTTATCCAACAGGTGGAACTGCAATCGGTGCTGGACAAACCCATTGATAACTTATCGAAAGGGTTCAAACGCCGTGTGGGATTAGCCCAAGCCATTTTGCACGACCCAGACATTCTGATCCTCGACGAACCAACGGATGGTTTGGATCCCAATCAAAAACATCAGGTTCGGGAATTGATCAAGAATCTGGCGAAAGAGAAGATCGTAATCATCTCCACCCACATTCTCGAAGAGGTCACTGCGGTGTGTAATCGGGTGATGATCATCTCTGCGGGTAAGCTGCAATTTGACGACAGTCCAGAAGCTTTGCTACGCAAATCCAAGTATTACAAAGCGGTCACCTTGCACATGAGTTATTCCTCGGACATTTCCGGGCTGGCAGAGTTGCCGGGCGTGGCCGAAATGGAAGTAGACCGCAAAACCGGTCGCGTCACTTTGTTCCCCGAGCAGGAGGCGGATATTTTGCATTTAGTTACCGAACATTGTCAGGAGCGTCGTTTGCCCGTAGACACTTTATTTGTTGAACAGGGGCGCATCGATCAGATTTTCCGAGAAATGACACAAGGAGTTCAAGGCTGATGGGTATGGTCAGTACGATTTTCAAACGGGAATGGTCAAGCTTTTTCGCGACACCAGTTGCCTACGTTTTCATTACCATTTTTCTGATTTTATCTTCGGTATTTGCCTTTTTCATTGGTAGCTTTTACGAGCGTGGGCAGGCCGATTTGTTGCCCTTTTTCAACTTTCACCCTTGGCTGTACTTGTTTCTCGTGCCTGCCATCGCGATGAGAACCTGGTCAGAAGAGCGCAAGAGCGGCACCATCGAGTTGTTAATGACCTTACCTATCTCCACCTTTCAAGCGGTGTTGGGTAAGTTTTTCGCGGCTTGGTCGGTGTTGGGATTGTCACTGCTATTGACCTTTCCATTGTGGCTTACCGTGAATTATTTAGGACAACCCGATAATGGCGTGATCTTGGCTGCATACATTGGCAGCTGGTTGATGGCCGGCGCGTTTTTAGCCATTGGCATGTGTATGTCTGCTATCACAAAGAATCAGGTCGTGGCCTTTATTCTTGCAGTGGTGTTGTGTTTTCTGTTCGTAGTCAGTGGCAGCGATATTGTGCTCGATGCCTTCAAAGGATGGGCACCGTCGATGGTCATCGACACCATTGCCTCTTTCAGTTTCTTGACCCATTTTGAATCTCTGGCCAAAGGGGTTTTGGCACTCAATGATGTGGCTTACTTTATCATCGCTATGACCATTTGGTTGTATGCCAGTTACTTGATCATTGAACAGAAAAAGGCGGACTAGAGTTATGAGTAAACTATCCACTTCGCTGATGCTGATTTTGTTGGCAGTGCTGTTTTTTGCTTTGGTGATTGTCAATAACACACTGTTGGAATCCTACCGGTTGGATTTAACCGAAAATCAGGTGTATTCCCTTTCCCTAGGCAGTAAGAAAATTGTCGAAGAGATCGACGAACCGATCAATTTGTATTTGTTCTATTCGGACAAAGCTTCCAAAGGCATGACGACCTTACGGAATTACGCCAATCGAGTAGAGAGCATGTTGCAGGAATACTCTAAGGCTGCGCCGGGTAAAATTAAGTTGAAGGTGGTCGATCCTGAGCCGTTTTCCGAAGCGGAAGATCAGGCAAATCAATTTGGCTTAACGGCCGCCAGTCTTGGTCCGGCAGGGGACCCTATCTATCTTGGCTTGGCGGCGACTAATGCACTAGATGATCAACAAATCATCGCGTTTTTCGATCCCCAACAAGAGAAGTTTCTTGAATACGAAATCAGCAAACTGTTGTATCAATTGAGCCATCCCAAGGAAGTGAAAGTGACGATGATCACAGACTTACCCATCAGTGGTGGCCAAAACCCGATGAGTGGCCGCTTTGACCCGGCTTGGGTGTTCTACTCCCAGTTACAACAGTTGTATGACGTCGAGACTCTTAGCTCTTCAGCCGAGGCATTGCCCAAAGACAGTGATGTGGTGGTTGTCATCCACCCCAAAGAGCTCAATGAGTCTTTGCTGTACGATCTAGATCAGTATGCATTAGATGGCGGAAAACTATTGGTGTTTGTTGATCCCCACAATGAATCTGATCCCATGGCAATGATGTCACAAATGGGGGCGATGACTCCCAACACATCTAATCTGTCTGCATTGTTCTCTGCTTGGGGCGTGCGCTTTGATGACAGCCAAGTGGTGATGGATGCCGAGTCCGGTTTGGATATTCGTACCTCAGACGGTGGCGTGGCTCGTCACTTTGGCTTCTTAGGGATCGAATCCGAGCAGCTTGACCGTGAAGATGTAACCACTGCGAGTTTAGAGATCATCAACGGTGCATCTTTTGGTGCCTTTAGCAGCGAATCTGGTAGCACTACCCGTATGACCCCATTAATGAAATCTTCGATTAATGCTGGCTTGATGGCTACCAGTGACTATGCCATGTCGCGAGACCCGCAGGCGCTCTCAAGAGATTTCGTTAACCGCAATACGGTGTATGTATTGGCCGCACGTTTGACTGGTAAAGCGAACTCAGCCTTTGAAGCCGCGCCGCAGGGCAAAGAAAGCGCGGACCATTTGACCCAAACTGGCCAGTTGAACGTCATCGTGGTTGGCGACACGGATCTACTGGCAGACCGCTTCTGGGTGCAGCAATCGAACTTCTTCGGTCAGATGATTGCTACGCCTTTTGCTAACAACGGCGACTTTGTCACCAATGCGGTGGAAAATTTAGGGGGCAGCGACGCACTGATTAGCATTCGCAGTCGCGGCACCTTTGCCCGTCCTTTTACCACCGTTGACGCCTTAACCGTGGACGCAGAACGCAAATTCCGGGAACAAGAGCAACTGCTGCAGCAAGAATTGGATGAAACCGAGCAACAGCTTGCTCAATTGCAGTCTCAGCAATCCGAGGGCTCGGCGCTGGTGATCTCGCCGGAGCAGCAAGCGGCCATCGATCAATTTGTCGACAAGAAAATCGAAATTCGTAAGCGCCTGCGAGATGTGCGCCATCAATTGGACAAAGACATTGAAACTTTGGGCAATTGGTTGAAATTCATCAACATTGCGGTAGCGCCCTTGGTGCTAATGTTAGTGCTTATGTTGTTGGCCAGACTCTTCAGAACTCGCTCTACCGGGAAAGAAGGAGAGGCAGTGTGAAAAAACAGTTATGGTTGTTAAGCTTGGTCTTAATTACCGCGGCGGCTGCGGTGATATTGCTGCGCAACGAAGCCCCTCAGGGAGATCTGCAAACGCAACTTTTGTTGCCCAATTTGCAGGCTAAGGCCGATCGCATTACACAGGTCAAAGTGACCAATGCTCAGAGTACTGTGTTGGATGGTTACGTCGATCAACAAGGTTGGATGACGCGACTGGAGTCGAATCAACAACCGTATCCGTTGGCGCAAACTCAGTTATCCGATCTTGTGACCGCTTTGGCCAGCGCGCGGGTGCTGGAGCAAAAGACCAGCAAAGCTGAAAACTACCTTCACTTGGGGTTGCGAGACATCAGTGACGCAGACAGTCAAGCTAGCTTGATTGAGCTGCAGTTAGCGGGTGAGAAAATCTCGCTGCTGGTGGGTAAACAGGCCAGCAGTGGGCAAGGCAGCTATGTACGCCTTGTCGGTCAGCCCCAGACTTACCTGCTCGACCAAAGTATTGCTGTGCCGGACAATCGTATCGATTGGTTGAAACAGCCCATTTTGCATTTTGGAAGTGAGCAGTTACTCTCGGTTAGCCGCCTCGGCGAAGGGAGTTTTACCATTGAAAAGCGCGATGCAGAGGATCCGGCGTCTTTTCAATTGTTGGATCTAGAGCCGCAACAGTCACTGCGCTATGACACCATAGTTGATAGCTTCATTGAAACGCTGGTTGGCTTGCGCTTTGAGTCAATTGATTCTGTTTTGCCCGAAGCCATTGTCGGCATGTCGCCCAGTTCTGTACTGAGGTTGGAGTGGCAAGGTGGGCAACAACTGGAGTTGATGGTCTTTTCAAATGGCGACCAACACTGGGTACAGTTGACTAATATGATCTCTGTTGGCGAATTTTACTGGGAAGGCCTGAGTTACCAAATTTCTGGTTTTGCGGCGGGGCAAATTCAAAAGCAACTGGATGATTTCATTCAACTGCCAGAAGATGATGTTTCCCAAGGCTATGACAGCGTGGCAGAAGAGGGGGAATCACCTCAATAAGTCAGTCGGCTTTAAAACAGCTTTCGAGTAAGCGTTGCAGTGCGTCAACACCCAATCCTCTGGCGCACTGTATGTTGTTTTCCGGAATCGATTCCGGCTCTTTGTATCGTTGCAACACCTGCTCTAAACTCTCCTCCCGCAGTATGTGCAGCATTGGGTAGGGAGAGCGATTGGTGTAATTAGCTGGGTCATCCTCTTCACATCCTGCGAAACAATAATCTGGATGAAAACTAGCGAGTTGAAAAATGCCGGTCTTTTTTTGTTTTTGCAGTTGCCGTTCAGCTCTGTCGAGCAAATCTAAATAGTGGAAGTAATCTTCAAAGCCACAAGGCAATATCAGTAAGGTCGTCTCAATCGATGGGTTTTGTTCTAATTGCTGACACTCGCTGGCAAGATCCTCAAGCACCGCTGAAACTGAGGTGCCAGAAGCGTTTGTATAGCGAATGGTGTTTTGCACCACCTCTTTTTTGGCAAAGGGGCAAAAGTTGAGACCAACGACTACCGTCTCAACCCAGTTTTGCGTGGCAGCGATGGGATCAGCCATGGCTTGGGTCAGTGACTACGATATTTAACGTAAGCTTCAAGGGTGTTTTCAATCAAGCTGGCCACTGTCATTGGTCCTACTCCGCCGGGAACTGGCGTAATCCAGCCTGCACGCTCAGATGCCGAGTCAAATTCCACATCGCCCACCAATGAACCGTCGTGTTGTCGGTTGATGCCGACATCAATCACGATTGCGCCCGGTTTGATCCAGTCCCCAGGAATAAATTCTGCTTTGCCCACAGCGACCACTAGAATGTCTGCTCGTTGTACATGGCTTTTTAAATCTTGGGTGAATTTGTGACAGGTGGTGACCGTACAACCCGCGAGCAGCAATTCCAAAGACATAGGGCGGCCGACAATGTTGGATGCGCCCACAATGACCGCGTCTAAGCCCTTTGCCGGGCGTTTGGTGGATTCAATGAGTGTCATGATGCCTTTGGGCGTACAGGGGCGTAAAGCAGGCATACGTTGCACGAGACGGCCTATATTGTAGGGATGGAATCCATCAACGTCTTTGTCGGGGCGAATACGCTCTAGAATTTGATCGGCATTCAAGCCTGCCGGTAGCGGGAGTTGCAATAATATGCCGTCGACTTCGTTGTCTTCGTTAAGGGCATCAACCAAATCGAGTAATTCTTGTTGGGTAGTGGATGCTTGTAAGTCGTAAGACTTGGATAAAAAGCCGACTTCCTCACACGCCTTGCGCTTATTGGCCACGTATACACTGGATGCGGGATCAGTGCCCACCATGATCACGGCTAACCCAGGTGGGCGCTTGCCGGCTGCAGTGATGGCTTCGACCTGAGAAGCAACGTTCTCTCTGACTTGTTTGGCGATGGACTTTCCATTGATAAGTTGTGCAGGCATGAATCAAATACTTGTGAGACTAGATGATGGGGTATTGTCCCATAGAGAGGTGGCTAGGGGCAATCCAGACACGCATTTTCTTCGCACCCAAAAGGCGCTAGAATGTGCCCCCATTTTCATTGACCAAGGACTACCGTTGAATTTCTCAGCCGTTGAACTGTTTGGCTATTGTGCTTCCGCCTTGATTGCGTATTCTCTGACTCGCGATTCTATCGTCAAATTACGCTGGTTCAATTTGTTTGGCGCTTCGTCCTTTTGCATCTATGGCATCATTATTGGTGCACTGCCTGTTGCTTTGCTCAATGGCTTTATCGCCATGACCAACGTGGTGTTTTTGCGCCGCATGTTTCTCAATGCCGAGCAACATTTCTCGATTATTCAAGTCAGCTTGCCGTCCAATTATGTGGAGTTCTTTTTGAACTATCACCAAGACGAAATCAATCAGTTGTTTCCGCGCTTTTTCAAACAAGCCCACAAAATGGGCCGTGAATATTATTTTATGATGGAAAATACCGAAGTGGTCGGCATCTTATCCGGTTTCACCATGGAGGATGGTCGCTTTATGGTGGACTTCGATTTCGTGATCCCCGCCTATCGAGACTGTAAATTGGGAGAATTTGTGATGGGAAGTGGCCAACATTTGCAAAAGCTTACTCAATATACTGACATCGTGGCAAAGGCAGACAGTGTCGAGCACGAATCATACTTATCTCGTATTGGCTATTCGCCAAAACGCAATGGTGTGTGGAGTTATGACCCTCAGTAACGGGGGCGGTGTCGACATAGCATGGTCGATACTAATTCGAGTTGAATCCTTTTCTTTTTTCTTGTTGCAGGCAAAGTGCTACCAACTTGCTGCAAAACCGCTACACTGACTTTTGAATTCAAGAATGGTGAGTGGATCGGAGTCTACATGAAGAAGCTGAAGAACGAACAAGCCCTTCTAAAATTGGCATTGTCAGTGGGAGAAACCTACGCGAAAAATCGCGGTTATCAGGGGTTTTCTTCGACCATGTCGGTAAAAGAAAAAGTTGAGTGTATCTATCGCTTGTTAGTCAACGACCGTCTTGTGGCGCCCATGAGTGCTGAAAGTGAAGATTTACTGAGTATGAAACATCGTCTAGCAGTCTGGGTTAAAAACAAGTTACCTGAAGGGCATCCTCTGCTCAGCTGATTAAGATGGGAAGAGGTGAATGCCTAGCGTATTGGGTTATATTTGAGCGAATCGCGTTAAATTTAAACACTTGTGCAATTTGGCAAAAAAAGTGTTTGACGAGGTAGGGGCAAGTGGGTAATATGCGCCCCCCGTAGCGATGAGGTTTTATCGTTACATCAGGTTCGGTGAGTAGCGCAGCTTGGTAGCGCACTTGGTTTGGGTCCAAGGGGTCGCAGGTTCAAATCCTGTCTCACCGACCATCTTTTTTGCTAGTGATTCGTCGAGCGTCCGTAGCTCAGCTGGATAGAGCAACGGCCTTCTAAGCCGTGGGTCGCAGGTTCGAATCCTGCCGGACGCGCCAGCGAACGGACGGATAAGTACCGTACAAGGGTCAATTACTCAGCAAATAAGCAACTGCTGTACTAAAATCCGAACACACGCACAAGCGAATGTCAGGATGTTCTCAGTGGTGGGCGTAGCTCAGTTGGTAGAGCCCCGGATTGTGATTCCGGTTGTCGTGGGTTCAAGTCCCATCGTCCACCCCACTTGCGGAAGTGGTGAAATTGGTAGACACGCTGGATTTAGGTTCCAGTGCTTTACGGCGTGAGAGTTCAAGTCTCTCCTTCCGCACCAATTATCAATATTTGTCGGGTGCTGTATCCCGAAAATATTGATCGCTCTTAGTCTTTTCGCTTTTGTTTTTAAGCTCTTATCCTTTCGCTTTTATTTCTGTCTTTTTGCTATTTTTCTTATTATGTGCATTTTTTGGCGTTGTTTGGACGTTATTTGGATATTGCCTGGGCATTGAGAGGTCCCGGCCCAAGAGCATTGCCGGGATGACACTGTATTTGTCATCCCCGCAGCGCCTTTGAGCGGGGATCTTTTCAAACATCCCACAGAAGTTGAGCCGGGATGACACCCTATATTGTCATCCCCGCAACGCTCTTGGGCGGGGATCTTTTCAAACATCCCACAGAAGTTGAGCCGGGATGACACTGTATTTGTCATCCCCGCAGCGCCTTTGAGCGGGGATCTTTAAAAACATCCCACAGATACACGCAACACACTATTCATCGCGAGATCTTTAACTCTTCTGATGGGATATCCAAATACAGGGTAACGTAACGTCCGCCTCGAAGTACGGTAAAAATCAATGTCTCCGCTTTAGGGATTAAGGCCACCACTTGTTCGAATTGTGCCGGGTCGGATAGTTCGTGACCATTTACTTTTTCGAGTACATCTCCTTCTTTGAACCCAGCAGAGCGGAACAGATTCGGGTTCAGCCCGGGCAATACCTGATAACCGTTATTGGCTTGATTGGTGAGCGTCACTATGTGTTCAAGTTTTTTGGGACGGGTGCCGATTTCTCGGGCAATCGCCAGTTCAGCTTCGCGGATTGGATCCGATTTGGCCGTTTGGTCACTTTGCCCTTGGCTTGCGGGACTGCCGACCAAAAGGATTACGTAGTCTTCATCTGCAATCGTTAAGGTTACCCGATCATTCATCACCTTAGTCAAAATGGCTGTTGTGTATGCGATCTGTTCACCAAGATAATAAGTTTGAGTATGGATCCCCGATTCTATGGTCGCAGAAGCCTGATTTCCCTCATTGCTTGCGACAAGACCCAGCAAGCGAACTTCTTTGAGTTGTTCATGCAATATGGAGCTTTTTTGAGGTAGTTCATCAGAACTGGGTAGCTTTTGATTTAAGGATTTCTGGGGCTGAGTCTGGGGAGTGACTTTTGACTGGGTATTTGGGGCTTTCTCGGGATTCTGGTCTTCGCCAATAAAGAAGTCATAACCGATATATGCAATGACCACCACTAGGATAATTGCCAACAACCCTTTGCTTTTATTCATTATTTCGCCAATTTCAATAGTCAATCTTAGCTGATTTGAGCACGTTGGGGCGGGTTTGTCGACCAGAGCAACTGTAAAAATTTGACCGAACTTATTGATGGTAATTTAATCAACCTTAAAATATGACACAAAAATTAAATCATTTAGTTCAAATATTAAGTCTTTATTCATAAATGAATTCATAAATTAAGTCAAAATTGATGTGAATTTATTGTGTTTAAAAAAGATAAATAAAAACAAAGGCTTATAGTCTTTTGTATTGTTGGCACAGTTAGTGCTCATGTGTATGCCATAACGAACACTGGGTTCTGGAGTTGCAATACAATGAGTATTTTCACTGAGAAGAAAACCTTACTAGTCGGGGCTTTGTCACTGTTAGGCAGTGTGAGTGTGCTAGCATTATCTCAAATGCCAGAGAACAAAACCGCGCCATTCTTCACTCAGTCAGTGTCATCGGCCAATATGGTGACCAGCCAAACTCAAACTCAGCAAGAACGCTCTTATATATTGCAAGGGTTAGCAACAGATACTCTTACCTTAGCGGTTGAGAAAGTCGGCGGCGTCGTGTCTCGTGAATTCCCGATTATTAACGCCATTGGCGCACTATTGACCCAAAGCCAAGCTAAAGAAATTGCAAAGAATCAAAATATCCGCCTGATGGCTGACCGCAATGTAATGGTTAGTTCACTGCCTACCAATCCCGCTGCCGCTGCTGGCGGATTAATCAACGCAGTTGCCAAAAAGTTCGTGATTGACACTCATATCACCGAGCAGACGGAAGCGTCTACATTGCATCAAATGGGCTTAACTGGCCGAGGCGTTACCGTTGCTACATTGGACAGTGGTGCCAACATGGGCGGTAAACACGGTGCGCATTTATTTGTTGATAGCGATGGGCAACGTCGTGTGATAGTGAAATACAACGCGACAGTTAGTCGTATTCGCAATCTTTACAACGACGACAAAAACGGCCACGGCACTCATATTGCGGGCATCATCGCTTCAAGTTTGCAAGACGAAAATGGTCACTACAATGGTATGGCTCCAGATGCCAAGCTGATTTCTGTCAAAGCTTTCGATTCTACTGGAAATGGTTCGTATACCGATGTGCTAGACGGATTGAACTGGGTTTATCAGAATCGCAATCGTTACAATATTCGCGTATTGAACCTATCGCTGGGTGCTGAAGTGCAATCAAACTACTGGCACGATCCGATTAACCAAGCGGTCATGCGTTTGTGGGACGCCGGAGTCGTGGTGATCACCTCAGCAGGCAACAAAGGATCTGAACCAGGCACCATTACCGTGCCAGGTAATACGCCATACATCATTACCGTTGGCGCTGCGACTGATAGCTTTACACCTTATGATTATAGTGATGACAGAATCACCACGTTCTCTTCTCGTGGCCCGACATACGAAGGTTTTGTTAAGCCAGACGTGATTGCTTGGGGTGGCCATATGGCAGCCAAGGTAGAGAAACGTTTGATTAGCGCAAACTTTCTCGATGTATTGGATGGTGAAGAGTACGTAAGTGTTTCCGGCACGTCTCAAGCTTCGGCAGTCGTTGCTGGCACGGTGGCTTTGATGTTGCAGGCCGAACCTGGTTTGTCACCTGATGACGTTAAATGCCGTTTAATGTCAAGTGCGCAAGCAGCGGTTGACGGTAACGGCAAGCTAAAATACAGCCCCTTTGTGCAAGGTGCCGGTTTGACCAATGCTTACGATGCGGTAATGAACAGTGAAACGGGTTGTGCTAACCGCGGTCTAGACATCCAAGCGGATCTTGCAGGAATTGAACACTTCCAAGGTCCAACTCGAGTAGATCCTACCGGAAATCTTTATATCGATTTGGGCAACGGCAACACCATGAGCGAAGGTTCAACTTGGAACGAAGGTTCAACTTGGAACGAAGGCTCAACTTGGAACGAGGGTTCAACTTGGAACGAAGGTTCAACCTGGAACGAAGGTTCAACTTGGAACGAAGGTTCAACTTGGAACGAAGGTTCAACTTGGAACGAAGGTTCAACTTGGAACGAAGGTTCAACTTGGAACGAAGGTTCAACTTGGAACGAGGGTTCAACTTGGAACGAAGGTTCAACTTGGAATGAAGGTTCAACTTGGAATGAAGGCTCAGTTTGGAATGAGCAGGCAGCTTCAGTTGAGTCTGACCAAGCTGTTTCAAATGCAGCGGCAGCGGAAGAGAATGAAAATACCGTTGATGACTTCGCAAGTCCTGGAATCTAAGACGTGAAAGAGTGTAAAAACGCCGCTCTCGAGCGGCGTTTTTAATGTCCCTGGTTAGCTACCTGACTCAAGGTTAGATCAGCTCGGGTATGTCAACTTGTCACGCTTTATATTGCGCTGCAAGGTCAGTGACTTTAGTATAGTAAAGTTCATTTTTTCGGCAGTGGGTCATATGTTTTTGAACCTCACTGATTTCACTGGTATCGACGACGGATCTTAGATTAAGCCAACTATGCTAAACCGAGTTTCCCGTAAGATTTTCGCAGCGCTAAGTATTGTGCTATTGACCTCGATATATTCGGTCTATTGCCAAGCCGGTCAAGAAAACATTCGTTTTCAACGAATTGCCTTGGAAGATGGTCTTTCTCAAGAGAGCATCCTATCTATTTTCCAAGATAGCGAAGGCTATATGTGGTTTGGTACTCAAGAGGGGCTGAATCGCTACGACGGTTACCAATTCAAAGTGTATTCCCATAACCCCCGCGATAAAACCTCATTAAGTTCTGATTGGGTGTACAGCATCAATGAATCCAATGACGGAAAACTGTGGATCGGTACAAAATCCGGCTTAAGTATTTTTGATAAGTCGACACAGCATTTTATCATCAAGCAGCATCAGTCGTCTGATCCCAACAGCATTGACCACGACAATGTCAGAGTGGTGTTCAAAGACAGCTCCGGCAATATGTGGTTAGGCACCGACAAAGGTTTAAATCGCTACATACCAGAGTCTGATCGCTTTGTTCGCTATAATTTTGCGAATCAAGAATCTACCCAAATAAATAATATTCACACCATCACCGAAGATATCGCCGGCGGTCTGTGGATTGGCACCGATGGTAACGGGTTGTATCGATTTGACCCGGTTACTGAGCAAGTAAACTTAAGTTCAGCGGATTTTGCATTGCTGCAAGGTGTTGAAAATGCTCGTATCCGTGCCTTACTGGTGGATTCACAACAACGTTTGTGGATTGGTACCTATGGTAGTGGTGTGCTGGTCGTAGACTTCAGCAAGAATGTAGGGGAGCAAACCATCGAACTCAGTGGTGATCGGGATATGGTGGTTCGTGATATATACGAAGATAATCTCAACACCGTGTGGGTTGCCACTGATGATGGCTTGTTCCGTTGGTTGCCTGAAAAAGCGGTCTTCCAACAGATCCAACATGAAGCGACCAATCCCTATAGTTTGTCAGGCAACAAGTTAACGCGATTGTTTCAAGACCGTGGAGGCGTGTTCTGGGTAGGAAGCTACAGCGGTTTGAATAAATGGAATACGGCAACGGCGAAATTCAGTCATTTCCGTAAGGCGTTGGAATCCAATGCCTTTGCCCTAACCAGCAACCAAATAAACGCCTTTTATGACGGCGGTGACAACCAGATCTGGATTGGTACATACAACGGACTCAATTTGCTCAACACCCAAAGCGGAGAAACCGAGCATTATCTGCCAACAGATAATACCCAAACTAGCCTCAAGAGCGAAAAGGTGATGTCGTTGCATGCGCGCAACGACACAGAACTGTTCATTGGATATCGTTCCAGTGGTTTGAGTAAGCTCGATCGAAAAACCGGACAGTTTACCCATTATCAGCATCAAGAGGATGATCCCGCCACCTTGGGTTCTAACGCCATTACCTTCATTGAAAAAGCCTACAACGACAAATTGTGGGTCGGTTCGTTTAATGGAGGATTGAATTTGTTCGACCCACAAAATGGTCAGGTGGTGCGTTTCCAGCATGATCCGGAAAAGACTCAGTCGTTGAGCAGCAACAAAATTATATCCATGCTACAAGACTCAAAGGGATTATTGTGGGTGGGTACATTTGATAAAGGTATTAATATTTTTAATCCCACCACCGCAACGTCGGTGCACATTCTCAGTGATAGCGAATCTCCTAATGGTCTGGGGAGTGAGACTATTTGGGCCATCCACGAAGATCAATACGGTAATATTTGGTTTGGAACCCAAGGTGCAGGGTTGAACAAATTAAGCGCCAAAAATCGTCTAAAAGGCGAATACCAATTTGAGCGCATTACCCGCTTTGAAGGGCTGCCGAGTAACGTGGTATATGGCATTGTCGAAGATGAGCAAGGTATTTTGTGGCTCAGCACCAATCGCGGCATCACAAAATACAACCCGAACAGTCGTCAGCTACTCAATTACGACAGCTCCCATGGTTTGCAAGGCAACGAGTTTAATGCCGGCGCCTATTACAAAAAGCCAGATGGACAAGTGTTTTTCGGTGGTACTAACGGCGTCACGGCCTTCTATCCTAGAGATATTTCGCCCAATGCTCATGTACCACCGGTGGTGCTGACTAAGTTCCAGAAACTCAATGAGGTGATTTCTTTTGATTCCACTTCAGCATTGCAGAATCAAATTCAGATTTCCCACAAGGACTATTTAATTGCTTTTGAATTTGCTGGGTTGGATTTTGCGTCACCGGACAATAATCGTTATTTGTATATGCTCGAAGGTTTTGACAACAACTGGATTGAAGCAGGTGACATCCGCAAAGCGACTTACACCAACTTACCTGCTGGCAATTACGTGTTCCGTGTAAAAGCATCAAACAATGATGGCGTTTGGAACGAGCAAGGTGCTGACGTAGCGCTGACTGTCTTGCCTGCGCCTTGGTATTCGTGGTGGGCGTATCTAATATACTCCGCGGTCGCTTTGGGGCTGTTGTATTGGATTTATCGTTCGTATCTGAACAAGTTGGAAAAAGAAGCCAACTATCGTCATGAGCTCGAACAAGAAGTGAAAAGCCGGACGGTAGAACTACGTGAGGCGAACGAGCAATTACTCAATGCCAGTGTGACTGATCAATTGACGGGTTTGCACAATCGTCGTTACTTAAATAATGTGGTTGAGCAGCAATGTGCCGCCATATTCCGTGATTTTGAGCAAGGCTTGAGTGGCGGCAAAGTGTCACACGATAGTGGGCCACGATTGTTCTTCTTGATGTTTGATTTAGATGGCTTTAAACCCATCAACGATACCTATGGACATGACGCCGGTGACAAGGTCATTCAGCAAGTAAGTGAATTATTGAATAGCGTGTGCCGTAAATCCGATACGGTGATCCGTTGGGGGGGCGATGAGTTCTTAGTCATGGGTCGGGTTGAAGAAATTCGTGAAGTCGAGTTGTTGGCAGAGCGTTTGCGCAGCAGTATTGCTTCCTACGGATTCGATATCGATTTGAAACAGAAAATACATCTGTCTTGTTCCATTGGTTACAGCATGTATCCCTTCTCAAATCACTATCCAGATGCGCTGAGTTGGGAGCAGGTCCATTTGTTGGCTGATAACGCATTGTACAAATCAAAAGAATGCGGTCGGAATCAATGGACAGGCATGCTGCAATCTGAGCAAATGCCTCCGGTTGGGGTGATCAATACCCTAACTCGCAACATCGATAACGCCATCGGCGAAGGTTATGTGCGAGTCAAGCAAGCTAACGAGGAAGGCTCTAAAGTTTTAGAGATTAAAAGCCGTCGTCGATGAGCGAGCAACGGCACTGATGTGTCAGGCGCTGGTTTGATCAACCACTACCGTTTGTCCATCCTGTAAGCGTTCTGCACCTCGGGTCACTACTTTGTCTCCATGTCTGAGTCCACTGCTTTGCACACTGACTCTGTCTGCAAGACCTTCACCGACCAAAACCTTCTCTCGATGTGCCACGTTTTGCTCATCAATGACCACAACGTAGGTGCCTTCACGGCGCAAAATCAGCGCGTCTCGGTGCACCGTTAACGCCATTTGTGGCGCTTTTACCGGTAGACGCGCTGACAATAGTTGACCCGAAGCCCATAAGTATTGGTCGCTCGCAGGTAGGGTGACTCGCAGTTCAAAGGATTGCGACAAACTGTCGGCATTGGGAATGATGGCTTTGATAGGCGCATCTAACAGCTGATCACCCAGTTTTACTTGCACGCTGTTCACTTGTCGCACCACAGCCAGATATTTTACGGGCACCTGCAAACGACCTTCGAGGTTGTAAGTATCAAGCAATGACAACAGTACTTCACTGCGATTTATTTCACCTCCAGCTTCACGATATCGCTCTGAAACCACGCCACTGAAAGGCGCACGAATGATGGTACGACTCAATTGATCTTCGATTTGCTGCAATTTCAATTGAGCAATTTCCAGATCGGCTTGGGCTAGCTCAAACTGAGATTGCATCTGATCAACCTGAAATGCCGACGCGCTATTGGTTTTTTGCAGATCCCGTAATCTCGTCAACTCCCGTTGCAGATACTTCTGATTGATTTGCTCGCGTTTGATCAAGGCTTGTTGCTCTGCCTGTTGCAGCGTCAGTGGCAGCGGATCGATACGAGCCACTTCTTGGCCTTGCTCAACCAAAGTACCGGGCTCTGCAACAAAGTCTAATCGACCGGCCACACCGGCGGTCAATCTGACATTATGACGGCTGTGGATCGCCCCAACGATTTCGATGGTGGGCGCAAACAGTGTTTCCTGCACAGTATTGACGCGCACTGGGCTGGCTGGTGCTTGCTGTGCTAAAGAGGATACTGGTAAGGCTAACAAGGTTAAAATCAGAAAAGCCGTTTTCATAGGATTTACTCAATTATTTATGGACTAAGGGCATAGAAGGTGTCACCACAGGCGCGGTGGCTTGCTGCACTCGAGACTCCCCCAAACGCAATAGGGCAGGCAACAAAATCAAGGTAAAGGCAGCACTGACCGCCATTCCGCCGACGATAACGGTCGCCAAGCCTCTATAAATCTCCGAACCGACGCCGGGCATCAGCATCAATGGCAACATGCCAAATAAGCTCGTTAGAGTGCTCATGTATACCGGGCGGGCGCGGATAGTGATCGCTTGCTCAACGGCACTGGTGCGGTCACTACCGGCATGCTCCGCTTGGCGAGTTTGGTCAACTAACAAAATCGCGTTGTTCACCACTAATCCCAACAAAATGATGAAACCGATCATGGTCAACAGATCCAAAGACTGGAAAGTAAACAAATTGAGGATCCACAGCGCAAGTACACCTCCGGCGATGGCAATAGGCATGACACTGAGCACCATTAAGCTGTCCTTTGCAGATTTGAATAACGCGGTCATCAACAAGAATAAAATCAGTAGCGCAAAGGCGAAATTGGTTAACATTTCCACAATGGCATGATTCATTCGATTGGCATTGCCTGCCAACAACAAATTGGCGTTGTCTGGCAGCACTGCGCGAATCTGTGGGATCACATTTGCCTCGATAAGCTCCATAGCTTCATCCAACGACATGCTCTCGGGTGGGCGGATAATCAAACTGACGGTACGCTTGCCGTCGATGCGTCGTAATTGGGTTGGTCCAACAGTTCTGGTTACTTGAGCTAACTCGCCGAGTGTCTGTACTCCAGAAAGGGGGGTGTACAAAGGCATGGCTGCCAATTGATCCGGTGAATCCCAGGGGCTTGCCCGCAAGATCACGTTCATTCTGTCGTTGCCGTCAAAATACTCAGAAATAAATAAACCACTGGTGAAGGCCCGCACTGCATTGGCCACATCCAAACGATTCATACCCGCTTGGGTTATGCGTCTATCATCGGGTTGTAATTGCAACTCAGGCTCTGCCATGGAAAGTCCGGGAACGGGCTGCGCACTGGTGCCTGGCATCGTCTGTTGAATGGCACCTAATCCCACTTGGGCGGCGGCCATCAAAGCTTCCATATCAGGACCTTGCAGATTTAACTCGACGGAGCGCCCATTGCCGCTACCCGAGACGTTGATCATTGAACCTCGAAATAAAAACACTTGGGTATCGGGCAGGCCGCTGAGAATTTCATTGCGAGTCACCTCCATCAGTTCTTCCACTCGTGTCGGATCGTCGGCATAGATAAAACCACCGGTGGCATTGGGGCCATAGCTGTAGAAGTTATAGCTTTTCACCTTTGGCAATTTTTCCCCCGTCATGTAGGGTTCGATACGTTGTTTCACTCGTGCCGCCAATTCTTCATCGAGGAATTGAATGTTGCCACCGGGTGGCAAGTTTAGGCTGAAGAAGAAGCCATCGATGGGGGCTCTGGGCATAAAATCGGTGCGGGGCAACAGCATCACTGTCAGGATGACTGAGGCACCTATCAATCCAACAGACCAGATCAGTCTTTTTATCGATGAGTTGGTCAAAACCATGATCTGGCTTGCCAAACGTTGCCAATAATGAGCAAAGGGGTCGGTTAGGGAGTGACCTTTCAATAAATAATGACTGGCAACCGGTAAAATGCTGATGGCGGTAAGTAATGATGCCATCACCGCGATGGACAAGGTCAGGGCTAAATCAGAAAAAAGCTGTCCTTCAATGCCTTCCATAAATAAAATTGGTAGAAAAATTGCGACGCTGGTGGCAGTGGACGCGAACAGCGCCCCGGTAACTTGAGTTGCGCCTTTGACTACGGCTTTAGCGCTGTCCATGCCTTCACTTTTCAAGCGCAAAATATTCTCTTGGACAATAATAGCGGCATCCAGAACCAAGCCCACGGAGAAAGCCAAGCCAGCTAACGAAATAACGTTCAGGCTGCGGCCAAACAGACTTAACGCTAGAAATGCAACTGCAATGGACATTGGAATGGTCAAAGCAATCAACAGGGTAGCTTTCCAGCCTCGGAAGAACAGCCAAAGAATGCTCAAAGCCAGTAAAACGCCCAGCCCCAGATTTCCCTTCACCAAGGCCAGAGCATTGCGTATGTGCACCGATGAATCAAAACTTAAATCGATCATCAGACCTGCGTCTTTCAACTGTCCATCATTGAGTTCGGCAATGGCCAGATTGATGTCATCGAGCAAAGTCACCGTATTGGCTTCATTGCCCCTAGTGATGGTGATGTAGTAACCGGGCGCGCCATTACGCAACGTGAATCCAAAGCGATCTACTAACGTATCTTCAACCTGGGCGATTTCGTGCAGAAAAACTGGCCGAGAACCGCTGTAGCCAACAATCATATCTTGTAAATTCTGTACCGTGTATTGTCCGGCAAAACGCACCGTATATTGACGACGACCCACATCGGCGAAGCCGCCGGAAACGTCGTTTGCACGGGCGATGGTAGCGCTGATTTGATTAATGGAAATGCCCAACGAGGCGGCTTTGTATGGGTCGAAAGTTATGCGAAGCTCTCTGGGGCGACGACTATTCAGGTTGACCTGCCCAACGCCACTGATCCGCGCCAGCCTTGGCTCAACCACATCTTCAATCAGTTTCTGATGATTTTCTAAGGTCGTCAGGGTACTACCCGGGACAGGCCTAATCAGCAAAGATGCTGCGTTTGGTCCGCCTTGTCCACCTCCGGCGGATACCACAGGTTCAAAGGCGTCTAGGGGGAGGGGAGGGGCCTGATTAAGGTTGTTGAGCACATCCAGCATGGCTCGTTGCATGTCTGCACCCACATCAAATGTCAGTGTAATGCTGCCAAATCCCCTTTGAATGTTGGTGGTGACGTCGGTGACACCGCGGGTGTTTTTAACCACATTTTCGATGGGTTCGATGATCACCGATTCAATTTCTTCTGGCGCAGCAGCTCGCCAACCTGTGCCTATGGAAATCTGCGGTTGCTCAATATCTGGGGTTAATTGTAACGGCAACTTGAGCACTGAAACGACCCCAAACAACAAAATGATTGCAGCAATGACTATGATGGCAGCAGGATTTTTTAGCGATGTGCGAGTTAAATTCATGGTTCGGTTCAATGGCAATAGGAGGCTCAAGAGCGCTCGGCTAATTTTGCTCGAAGCATAGAGGTGGGAGGCTGAAAAAGGTATTCAGAGACGCCGATTTAGCTATTAAAAACGACCAATAGCACAACCGAAACATTTGCTTACCAACAGCCATGTTTAGCAACAGTCTTACGGTAAAGAAATTATCCAACCTGAACTCGGGATAAGATAGGTCGAATAAAATAAAATATTGTTTGAATTTCAGCACTTTATTTTTAATTTAATCTAACTTATGTCTGCAAAAAGAACCTCAGCGTCGAAATTTTTGTGGATATCAAGGCGCGCTTTCGTATGTAATAGCTGGCTATTGCTAGAAAGCGCAACGCAGATAGACTCGAAAATAGCGGTGCTGAGAGGCCTGGCTTATCCCGAGTTCAGGTTATCCAGAATGATTCTGGCACTAAGGCCTAGTGACCGAAGTTTGCGAATCTAATTCCCGTCTTAATTTGTATAGGGTGGGTTCACTCACACCCATCATTTGAGCCGCGTGGGCCATGCTGTACATAGGGGACTGCAAAATAGCCTGCAATACCACTAAGCGGATACGAGCAAAGCAATCGTATATTGGTACATCACCCCGTGCGACCGGTAAAAGTGCCTCGGTAATCCCTTGCCAATTGTCGGGACGCACGAAATCAGAGTCTGCCAAAATCTTGTCGACTTTACGTCGAGCCGTGCTTTGTGAAATGCACAATCGAGTGGCTGTGAGTCGCATTTTGCGATCCGTGGCCAGATAGGTCTTCATAATCAAATCATCTTCAATCCATAGACCAAAGGACGCATGGAAAAATTGTGGTTTTTGAGCCGCAGCGGGAAGCACATCCAATAAAACCTGCCCCAGATATTGCAAATAACTTTGCTCATCGGAAAAAACCGGTTCCACAGGTTTCATGGAATCTGCGTGGTGCTCTGTTGCTAAGGTGTGTTGTAAGGACTCATGGTTCGAACTTGACGGTCCATGCACATTGGCAACCTGAGTGCTTGGAGCAACCTGTTCCACAGCCTTTGATGGGGGAATATCTTGTTGTTCTTGCGGGATATTAAGTAGCGGCCAGTCAATGGTGTCGCCTTCGCACATCAAAGTGGCTTGCATAAGGCGGTTTTCAAGTTCGCGGATATTGCCCGGCCAGTTGTAGCCCTGCATTTTGTTCAAAGCCTCTAAAGATAGGCCTTTTTTCGTTACACCAAACTGTTCTGAAAACTTGGCTAAAAAGTGGGCAGATAACAAGCCTATATCTTCGCTGCGCGCTCGCAGTGGCGGATTGTGTAAGGTTAAAACATTCAAACGATAGTAGAGGTCTTTTCGGAACGTGCCCAACTCCACTTCTGTGGCAAGATCGCGGTTGGTCACGGCGATAATTTTAACATCGACGTCGATCACCTTACTGCTGCCCACGGGGGTGAAGTGCTTTTCTTGCACAAAACGCAACAATTTGGTTTGCATTTGCAAAGGTAACTCACCGATTTCATCTAGAACCAATACGCCACCGTCTGCTTCCTGCACTTTTCCCACTACAGTATTTTGCGCACCGGTAAATGCGCCTTTGATGTGTCCAAACAGCTCCGATTCGATCAAGGTTTCGGGAATCGAGCCGCAATCAACAATCACCAAGGGTTTATCACTACGATTGCCCATTTGGTGCAATGCATGGATCAAACGCTCCTTGCCGGTACCACTCTCACCGCTAACCAACACTGTGGTGTCGGTCATCGCAGCTCGTTTGGCGTGGCGCATCAAATTGTGCATAGCCTCAGACTGATAGACGATGGTTGAAACTTGCAAGCCACTTTTCAGTTGCGCCAATTCGGTCTGCAATTGTGCGTTTTCATGTTCTAGTTTACGGTTTAATTCTTCTTCTAAACGACTGCGTTTAAGCGCTTTGCCTAATTGGCGAGTCAGGCCAGACAACAGTACCTTGGTATCGTGAGTCACGGTGAAGCGTTCAGAATGACCACATATGACAAAGCAATCCCGTGATTCAGCTTCCAGAGGTAACGCCAGAATGCGCGCTTGACCAAAATAGCGCTCTGAAGGCTTGTGCTGCTCGAATACCACTTGCTGCATTTGTTTCACTTCGGGGATAAAACTGCGGTCCCTTTGTGATAAAGGAACCGCATTGTCTTCTTGATCGATAGTAAACATAAATTGTGCATCGTCTTCGGAATCGTCTGATATCAAGCCACTACAGATAAAATCGAAAGTTTGAGCGAGGCGTTGGACGACGCTTTGCAGCAAGTTTTGGAAATCTAATTTGTCCGCAATGAGAGAGGAAATATCCCACAATAACAACATGTTGCGATAATCTGTGACGGTGTCAGCTGTAAAAATGCCGCCTAAATAGTTGAATTCTTGCTGGTATAGATTGAAGTCATCTTTTTGCCAAGTGATGATGGATGGCTGGTGCTCTTGTTGAGCAACCTTTAACGCTTGGTCGCATCGATTGATGAGTGAAGAAGCACGATCCACGTCCGACTTGAAAGATTCGGAGTGATCCACTAATGCCGCGCCAATGTCGAAAAATAGGTTAATCGCACCGTCCAAAAACTGGTTTTGTTGCAAGATTTGTTGCAGCTTTTTCGCTAAATTGGCGACATCGGTAGTCTCATTGGTAGGAAACGCCACACCAAACAATGCGCCGCCAAAACGGCATAAAATGTCATCTTCGCGAGTGATACTTTTTAGTTGCGCAGCAATCTCCCGAATCACCAGATCGCCATAGTCATGACCAAACTTCTTATTGATATGTTGAAAATCAATACAGTGCAGCATCACTAAGCCGATGGAATGGCCTTTGCCCAGACGAGTTAGTTTGCTTAACAACACACTACGGGAACATAGCTTTGTCAGTGGGTCCGACATTAAGCTCAAATAATCCATTTGCAATTGAACTTGCACCAAGCAACTGAACAGACTCTGTTGCAATGTGCACATTAAGTTATTGTGACTGGGCGATTGGAAATCCGTTGGGTTTAACCAATCAGGCAGGGCCTTTTCGAATCCCAACTGCACATACATATATTGCGGCGCAAGGTGTTTGACTATTGGACTGCGTCGAGAGTTGCCTAAAGCCCCATTTTGCTCGGTGGTTTCAAATAGCGGAATGTTATTTTTCTGGCTGGTAGAGACAACCCCAAGTAATAGTTCATTAGTTTGCGGTTGATGCCAAGTTAATGTGCCGCAGGCGATTTCGGGGACCAGCTTCTCCGGGATATCTGACAAAATTAGCGGGTCATCCACAGAATCGATTGCAATTTCCCCTAGCATCTCGTTAATGGGGGAATACAACAATTGCACTTTGCCTGCACCACAGAGTAAGGCGATGGTACGTAACTGTTGGATGAGGACGTCTTTAGGATTCAAGTGCTGAATGATGATTGGCCATTTTGTCTAATATTCCATAAAGCGCACGGCCCTGCAACCGCATGATTTTTGCCTGATTGGACGGTCTCATATGAAAAGAAAGTGACAACAAGTGGATATCTTGCAGTTGTTTTTTACCTACTTACCGATAGTTAGCAAAAAAACCAGCAATTGGGGCCAATGAAATCGGCTTTTGCTCTCGACTCTTTTTTCCCCTACCTGTATACTGTCGCGTCTTTTTTAACCGAGGCAGGCCAACTGGTCCGCCACACACGGTGGGTTGGATGGATAAAATCAATGGATTTACAACGGGTAAATCGAAATTGATATCCGAGCCAGTGTGATTTCGTATTACGCGTCAATCGGCGCTTAGTTGAGGTAATATAATGCAAGTGTCAGTCGAGACGACTCAAGGTTTAGAACGCCGTCTTACCATTACTGTTCCTGCCGATTCTATCGATTCAGCAGTGAAATCTCGTTTACAGCAATTGGCTAAAACCCAGCGTATTAATGGTTTCCGTCCAGGAAAAGTGCCCGTATCGGTAATCAAGAAGCGCTATGGTCAGGCCGTTCGCCAAGAAGTGGCTGGTGAAGCTATGCAACGCAACTTCTACGAAGCGGTAGTAAAAGAAAAGCTTAATCCAGCAGGCATGCCTTCTTTTGAACTGAAAAAGGATCAAGATGGCGAAGATCTAGAATTCGTCGCATCTTTTGAAATCTATCCTGAAATTGAAGTTCAGGGTATCGATAAGATCAAAATTGAAAAAGCAGTTGTTGAAATCACAGATAAAGATCTGGACAACATGATGGAAACGTTGCGCAAGCAGCACGCTAACTGGAAAGAAGTTAAGCGTAAAGCTAAGAAAGACGACCGTGTTACCATCAGCTTTGTTGGTACCATCGATGGCGAAGAGTTCGAAGGCGGAAAAGCTGAAGACTTCCCATTGGAATTGGGTAAAGACCGTATGATCCCTGGCTTCGAAAAACCCCTAGTTGGTGCGAAGAAAGGTGATGAAGTGGTCTCTGATGTGACTTTCCCTGAAGACTATCATGCAGAAAACCTGAAAGGTAAAGCTGCACAGTTCACTATCACTGTGTCTAAAGTTGAAGGCCTTGAACTGCCTAAAGTTGACGAAGAGTTCGCTAAATTGTTTGGTATCGAAGACGGTGACGTAGAAGCGTTGCGTGCTGAAGTTCGTAAGAACATGCAGCGTGAATTGGACCAAACTTTGAAAGCTAAATTGAAAGAAGACGTGATTGCAGGTCTACTTGAGAAAAATACGTTGGATTTGCCAAAAGCATTGGTTGACCAAGAAATCGACGCTTTGCGTGAACAAGCTAAACAACGTTTTGCACAACAGTCTGGTGGCAACACAGCTAATTTGCCTGAACTTCCAGCAGATTTGTTTGAAGAGAATGCTCGTCGTCGCGTATCAGTTGGTTTGATTTTGGGTGAAGTCATCAAGTCTGCTGAATTGAAGGTTGACGATGGCAAAGTTCAGTCTTTGATTGAAACCACTGCATCGGCTTACGAAGATCCTCAAGAAGTGATCGAGTATTACCGTTCAAATAAAGAATTGTTACAACAAATTCAAAACTTGGCGATGGAAGAGCAGGCCATTGAACACGTGGTCAGCCAAGCTAAAGTCAAAGAAGTGAAAAAGGCTTTTGACGAGATCATGAACAAACAGGCGTAATTTCGCCGTTGTTATTTGACTTGCATAGTCAGCAACTGATTAAATGCTCGGTACTTACCGAGCATTTTTATTTGTGAAGAATTAAAACTATGTCAAACACCACTTTCGATCCTCTTAACGCCCTTGTCCCGATGGTTGTAGAACAAACCGCCAAAGGTGAGCGCTCTTATGATATTTACTCGCGCTTATTAAAAGAAAACGTTATTTTTCTGGTTGGGCAGGTAGAAGATCACATGGCCAATCTTATCGTTGCGCAGTTGTTGTTCTTAGAAGCGGAAAATCCTGAGAAAGACATCTTTTTGTACATTAACAGCCCAGGCGGTTCGGTGACCGCCGGTATGGCCATTTACGATACCATGAATTTCATCAAACCCGATGTGAGCACTGTTTGCGTCGGACAAGCGGCCAGCATGGGCGCTTTCTTGCTCTCTGGTGGAGCAAAAGGCAAGCGTTATTGTCTACCTAATGCACGGGTTATGATCCACCAACCTTTGGGGGGATTCCAAGGACAAGCATCGGACTTTGAAATTCATGCCAGAGAAATCCTGTCTATCAAGGAGAAGCTCAATCGATTGATGGCTGAGCATACAGGACAAGATTTTGAAAAAGTATCCCGTGACACGGATCGAGATAACTTTCTGAGCGCGACGGAAGCACTCGAATATGGTTTAATCGATCAGGTACTGACCAGCCGAACGGACGCCGTTACAAAGAAATAATTTGAGATGTTGGTCATTTCGGACGACACTGTAATAAAGTGGGATACAGGAAAAGACCCGAATCAAGAGGCAAAGATTAAATGAGTGACAAAAAAGGCCCAGACGGCGATAACAAGTTATTGTATTGTTCCTTCTGCGGAAAAAGTCAGCACGAAGTGCGCAAACTGATTGCCGGTCCATCGGTATTCATTTGTGATGAATGTGTTGAACTGTGCAATGACATTATCCGCGAAGAAGTGAAAGAAATTTCGCCCAAGAAAAAGCAGGATGCTTTGCCCAAGCCACAAGAAATTCACAAGCACCTTGATGAATATGTGATTGGTCAAGAACACGCCAAGAAAGTCTTGTCTGTAGCGGTATACAACCACTATAAGCGACTACGAAGCGGTGATGTTCACGAAGGTATTGAATTAAGTAAGAGTAACATCCTTCTTATCGGCCCCACCGGTAGCGGTAAAACCTTACTTGCTGAAACCTTGGCGCGCCTGTTGGATGTGCCTTTCACCATGGCCGACGCCACCACACTGACTGAGGCCGGTTACGTGGGTGAAGATGTCGAAAACATCATTCAAAAGTTACTGCAAAAATGTGACTACGATGTGGAAAAAGCCCAGCGTGGCATTGTATACATCGATGAAATCGATAAGATTTCTCGTAAGTCTGACAATCCTTCTATCACGCGGGACGTGTCCGGTGAAGGTGTGCAGCAAGCGCTTTTGAAACTGATTGAAGGCACTGTCGCTTCCGTTCCTCCACAAGGTGGACGTAAGCATCCTCAGCAAGAATTCCTACAGGTAGATACCTCTAAGATCTTGTTTATCTGTGGCGGCGCGTTTGCCGGATTAGATAAAGTGATTGAGCAGCGTGCTGCAGTGGGTTCAGGGATTGGTTTTGGTGCACAGGTGAAAAGCACCGAGAACAAAGAACAACTGAGCAGTTTGTTCAAGAAAGTAGAGCCTGAGGACTTGGTGAAATACGGTCTAATTCCCGAGTTTATCGGTCGATTGCCGGTGGTCACCAGTCTTGAAGAGCTAAACGAAGACGCCTTGATTCAAATTCTGCAAGAACCGAAAAACGCCTTAACGAAACAGTACGGTGCCTTGTTCGCGATGGAAAATGCAGAATTGGAGTTTCGTGAAGACGCATTGCACGCGATTGCCAAGAAGGCCATGCAGCGTAAAACCGGTGCTCGGGGTCTGCGTTCCATTGTAGAGGGTGTATTACTCGATACCATGTATGAACTGCCGTCTATGAGTAACGTCAGCAAAGTGGTTATCGATGAAACCGTGATTAAAGGCGAATCCAAACCCATTCTGATTTATGACAACAGTAGCGACAAAAAGGCTGCGTCGGAGTAGACAGAAGGTCTGATTTCCATCAGTATGAAAAGGCTCCAGTGGGAGCCTTTTTTATTTTGAGTTGGTTTATTTTCGGATAAAGTACGCACGGAAAGTGGGTGTCCAATACCGAGACTCAACCCAGAGGGACGAAACCGTTACAATCAATTGCATCAGCGCATTTTTTCTCTCTCTGCACAGTACAAATTGAATTTTTAATTGAACTTTACGCTCTCATCCCCATATAGATTGACTAATCTATAAATGTAGTAACCGAAGACGAGATTTAGCATGACAGAACAGCGACCCGATCGCATCGAAATGCCGGTATTGGCCCTACGTGATGTGGTGGTGTATCCCCATATGGTCATTCCTTTGTTTGTTGGCCGAGAAAAATCCATCCGCTGTTTGGAAGCTGCGATGGAAAAAGATAAGCAAATCTTTTTAGTTGCTCAAAAAGACGCCGGCGTCGATGAACCGGACACAAGCGACGTCTACGCGGTGGGTACCATCGCCACTATCCTACAATTGCTCAAATTGCCCGATGGCACCGTCAAGGTGCTTGTTGAAGGGAACATTCGTGGGCAAATTCAAACCTTTTTACAAACCGAAGAATTTTTCATTGCAGAAGTATTGCAAAAAGAAGATGAAGAGCTTCCAGAGAACGAGCAGGAAGTGTTGGTTCGCTCCGCCATTTCACAATTCGAAGGTTACGTTAAACTCAACAAAAAAATCCCACCAGAAGTACTGACTTCCTTAAACGGTATTGACGATGGTGCGCGTTTGGCTGACACCATGGCCGCACATATGCCACTGAAATTGGCTGAAAAGCAAAAAGTCCTAGAAATGGATGGGGTGGTTGAGCGCTTAGAATATTTAATGGCATTGATGGAATCAGAAATCGACTTGTTACAGGTTGAGAAGAAGATACGTACCCGTGTGAAAAAACAGATGGAGAAAAGCCAGCGCGAGTATTATCTCAATGAGCAAATGAAAGCCATTCAGAAAGAATTGGGAGAGCTGGACGAAGCCCCTGATGAATTTGAAGCGCTGGGTAAAAAAATCGAAGAAGCCAAGATGCCCGATGAGGCAAAAGATAAAGCCAATGCGGAACTACGCAAATTAAAAATGATGTCACCTATGTCTGCTGAGGCGACGGTGGTTCGCAGCTACATTGACTGGCTTGCCAGTGTTCCTTGGTATAAGCGTTCTGCGGTGAAGAAAGACTTGGCAAAAGCCGATGAAATCCTAGATGCAGACCATTATGGGCTTGAAAAAGTTAAAGAACGGATAATCGAATATCTTGCCGTGCAGCAACGGGTGAAAAAGCTCAAAGGGCCCATTCTGTGTTTGGTTGGACCGCCTGGGGTAGGCAAAACGTCTTTAGGCCAGTCAATCGCCAAGGCGACCGGACGTAAATACGTGCGAATGGCATTGGGTGGCGTGCGCGATGAAGCTGAAATTCGTGGTCACCGTCGCACCTATATTGGTTCCATGCCGGGTAAGCTGATCCAAAAGATGGCCAAAGTGGGAGTCAAAAACCCACTGTTCCTACTGGATGAAATAGACAAAATGTCCTCAGATATGCGTGGTGACCCGTCCTCCGCTTTATTAGAGGTGTTAGATCCAGAGCAAAATAGCAGCTTCAGTGATCACTACCTTGAGGTGGATTACGATTTGTCTGACGTTATGTTCGTTGCCACATCAAATAGTATGAACATTCCTGGCCCGTTATTGGACCGCATGGAAGTGATCCGCTTGTCTGGTTATACCGAAGACGAGAAGCTGAACATTGCACAGCGCCATTTGGTGGAAAAGCAAATGTCCAGAAACGGTTTGAAGAAAGGCGAGTTGACCATCGAAGAATCCGCCATTATCGGTATCATTCGTTACTACACCCGGGAAGCGGGGGTGCGGAATTTGGAGCGTGAGATTTCTAAGATATGTCGTAAGGCAGTGAAAAACATTCTGCTCGACAGTTCAGTAAAAACCGTAGTGGTGAATCAAGACAACTTGAAGGATTTCCTCGGTGTTCAACGCCATGACTATGGTAAAGCAGACAGCAGTAATCAGATTGGACAGGTGACCGGTTTAGCCTGGACACAGGTGGGCGGTGATCTGCTGACGATTGAAACTACAGCGGTACCAGGTAAAGGTAAAACCACCTTTACTGGTTCTTTGGGTGACGTCATGCAAGAGTCCATTCAGACAGCTATGACGGTAGTAAGAAGCCGAGCAGAGAAGCTGCGTATCAACAGTGACTTTTACGAAAAGCGGGATATTCACGTCCACGTACCAGAAGGTGCCACACCCAAAGATGGACCGAGTGCGGGTATCGCAATGTGTACCGCCTTGGTGTCCTGTTTGACCGGTAATCCAGTCAAAGCACAGGTGGCGATGACCGGTGAGATTACCTTGCGCGGAGAAGTGTTGGCCATCGGCGGTCTGAAAGAAAAACTATTGGCGGCACACCGTGGTGGTATCAAAATTGTGGTGATCCCAAAAGACAATGAGCGCGACTTAGAAGAGATCCCTGATAACGTCAAGCGGGACCTTGAAATCCACCCAGTACAATGGATTGATGAGGTTTTGGTGTTGGCGTTGCAGGAAAATCCTGAGCGCTTTACGGTCGAAACACCAGAAGCGTAGAAAAAATAGGCAAATTCGGCAATTTTTTTCGAATTTTTTGGTTTTTAGGGCTTCACTAAGTTAAAAGATATGTTAGCCTTTAACTCAGTTTCGCCCGAAGCCTTATCTACAAAGGGATAGCGGCGAACCGCAAATGTTAACTAATTGTAAATCAGTGCTTGAAGTTAAAATTCAAGCTTGCTATAACGACACCGCAACTTTGAAAGTTCGGAACAACAAATAATAACAATTGAAGGGGATCTTATTGTGAACAAGTCTCAACTAATCGATGCCATCGCTGCTGGTGCAGATATTTCTAAAGCAGCTGCTGGTCGTGCTCTTGATTCATTGACTGATGCAGTAACTGCTGCACTTAAAGAAGGCGATCAAGTGGCGCTAGTTGGCTTTGGTACATTCTCTGTACGTGAGCGCTCTGCTCGCAGTGGTCGTAATCCACAAACCGGTGAGACTATCCAAATCGCTGCTGCTAAAGTACCTTCTTTCAAAGCAGGTAAAGCATTGAAAGACGCTTGCAACTAAGAAGCGAACAAATCTGAAAAAGCGATGCTCTGTCATCGCTTTTTTTATGCCTTGAGCTTGCAAGTTGAGCCAGTTTTCTCTGGGGCTCAATCAGATGGCTATACGGATTGGTAACAGGCATTTTTTCGCGTTATAATCCCCGCGCTTTGGCCTGCCCGACAACGACTATCCGGAATTCCGGGCATTACAATTGAGCAGGCAAAATTTAGGTAGTAATCACGCCACGCCGTATTGACAAAGATCTTCGCTTTACCCGAGCTGAAAATGCCTCTAAGTAGTGGGGTGGAGTTCTTTGTCCATACGGTTTGGTAATCGTCCTTCGGAGTGTAAAGACTGATATGTTGGAAAAAATTAGAGAGGGAGCACAGGGAACCTGGGCTGCAGTTATCCTTGGCTTGGTGATCCTCAGCTTTGTATTTGCTGGCGTGGGAAGTTACGTATCTTCTTCAGGTAGCGTAGCGGCGGCAGATGTCAATGGCGAGGAAATTTCGCTAGTCACCTTGGATCGCGCTTACGAGAACGAAAGATCCCGTTTACAAGCTCAATATGGCGACGCATTCGCTGCACAGATGGCCGATGCTGAGTTTTTGAATCAGTTTCGCAGCAATATCCTTGAGCGTTTGATTGGCGAAAAGTTGATTGAGCAAACGGCCAATGATTTAGGATTACGGGTCAGTGACCAACAGATCCGTGAACAAATTTTACAAATGCCTGAGTTTCAAATTGGTGGTCAGTTTAATAACGATCGTTTCCAAGCCGCTTTGCGCCAGATTGGTTTCCAACCGACCGCATTTCGTGACTATATGCGTATTGAAATGACCCGTCAGCAGGTAGCCAGAGCGTTACTTGGCAGCGAGTTTGCTCTGCCAAGTGAAGCTCAGCAGTTGTTTGCCCTGCAAGAGCAAAAACGCAATATCCGTTATTTGTCGGTACCCGCAGCGCCGTTTGTGGCGGACGTTGAAGTAACAGATGAGCAGATTCAAGAGTACTACCAGCAGAATCTAGCGCTATTTGACTCTCCAGAGCAAGTCAGCCTTGCGTATGTTGAATTTTCGGCAAATGACTTGAAAAAAGACATCACGGTAACTGAACAAGAACTGCAGGATCGTTATGCCCAATCAGGTCGTGAGTATCGCACCGAAGAGCAACGTCGTGTTTCACACATCTTAGTTGAGTTTGGTGAAGACGAAGATGCGGCTGAACAACGTGCAGCGCAATTGTTAAGTCGTGTACAGCAGGGTGAAGACTTCGCTGCACTCGCAGCACAAGAGTCTGCCGATACCTTTTCAGCCGAAAATGGCGGTGACCTCGATTTCTTTGGCCGTGATGTGATGGATCCTGCCTTTGAAACGGCGGCGTTTGCGTTGAACGCTATTGGTGATGTTTCTGAGGTTGTGAAAAGCGAGTTTGGCTTTCATATCATTAAGTTGACAGACATCAAGCCTGAGCAAGTCATTCCATTTGAAGAAGTGCGAGAGCAGCTAGCCGAAGCGGTTAAAACCGATAAAGCCATCGAAGAGTTTTTCATTATTCGTGGCAAAATGGCAGAGTTGGCATTTGAAGTGGTCGACAGCCTCGAAGAAGTGGCTGCTGCCGCCAATGTGGAAGTGAAAAGCACAGAATTGTTTGATCGCAACACAGTCCCTCAAGCGGTGGACTACCCATCCGTTGTGGTTGCAGCATTCTCGGACGAATTGGTCAACGACAGAGTAAATAGTGAGGTGATTGAAGTGGAAGAGAATCATGTCATTGTCGCTCGCGTATTAGAGCACAATCCTGAGCGAACTAAGTCTCTGGACGAAGTTAAAGAACAAATTCTTGCTCAATTGACAGCAGACAAAGCACAAGAAGCTGCCAAGCAATGGGCTGGTGAGACTTTGACCGCGCTACAAGCTGGCGAAGATGTTGCGGAACGCTTGGCTGCTCATTCATTGGCATGGCAAGAACAAACGGATCTACAACGCTTTGGTTCAACTGTACCCGCAGCTGTGGTGACATCCGCGTTCCAATTGCCCGCGACTGAAGGTCAAAATGCTGAAGTCGTAGAGTTAGCATCCGGTGGTGCAGCGGTCGTGCAAGTACTGTCTATTGCTGAAGCGCAAGAAGCCCCTGCGGAGCAACTGCAAGCGCTGCAACAAAGACTGGCATCTGCGAAAAGTCAGGCGAGCTATGTGGGCTTGATCGAAGCTTTACGTGCCGACGCTGATATTGAGATTTATACTCTGCGTTAAGGCCTGAATGGTCGCTCTATCACTCTGCTGAGTTTTGGAGCAATCGATATAATAAAATCCGATGGGTGTTTGGCTCATCGGATTTTTTTATGGGTCTTGACTAAGCTGCGAACACACTCAACGGCTGAGTTAGCTTTGGGTCAACCACATCATCAAGGTGTAAAATCCGCCGATGGTGGCAGAAAAAATCAGAATATAGATAAAACCCTGCCGACCTTGCGATATGCGATAACCATTGGATTTCAAATAAGCGATCCACAGCAAGCAAAGTACCACAGGTAGCAAATACAACAATTTGATCAAAACAGGCTCCAGCGCGATTTATCAGATGGTCAATAACATTGGCGATCAGTCTATGCTATTTTTGCAACTGCGGCGACTACGAACCAAAGTACCTGTTGATTTCCAATACCAAAAATCAACAGGCTAGGGTTTCTAAGACAGGTAGCGTTGTCGTTTACTGCGTGTCATCTTATTGATGTCTGCCAAAATCAACCCGTCTATGCAGTCGTTGAAATCGTGGTCTAGGTTGAAAGCAAGAAACTGTACGCCACCTGCTTCATAAGTCTCTGCATACTGCTTATAAAGTGTCGGTACACACACATCCAAATAGGCCAACTGATGCTTTAACTGTCGAAACGCGGTTTTGTAATCAGGGTCCTCACACCATTGTGGGGTGTCTTCGGTGAGTACAAAGGGGGTTTTAGGCGTGGCTAAATTCTCGCTGGCTGGGAATTGAGCCTGATAAAACTGCACAATCAGTTGTTGTGCTGCTAATGGGTAGTGACTGCTCAAACTCACAGGGCCAATCAAATAACGGTATTGAGGGTGGCGCTTTAAAAATGCACCAATGCCAAACCATAAATAGTCTAGGCTACGCTTGCCCCAATACTTGGGTTGCACAAAGCTTCTACCCAATTCTAGTGCGTTCTCAAAGTAGGGCTCAATGCCTTTGTGGTATTCGAACAAGCTTGCTGAGTAAAGTCCAGATATCCCTTTTTCGGCAACAATCTTAGGCAATTCGCCAATGCGATATGCGCCAGCGATTTCCAAATCATCTTTGTCCCATAAAATTAGATGAATGTAGTCTTGGTCGTAATGATCGATATCTCGCTTCAGATTACTGCCTTCTCCCACGGCGCGAAAGGCAATTTCTCTGAGTCGGCCGATTTCACGCATGATGACTGAACTGCCAGAATGACGATACAAGAGTATTTGCTTGCCGTCGTGGGTTTCTCCAAGCTGCTCACATTGATTTCGTATCGCTTGGCTGAGCACCTGACGATTTTCAGGTAAAGCGATGGCACTTTGAGTTTTGAACACTTCGGGTTTATCTGTGCCGATCCGGTAAAGGTGGCGCTTGAAGAGCTTGACCGTAGTTTTATGGTCGAGTCCCAAATGGGCAAAGCTACTCGTTGGAATCAGACGACCAACGCGCATGGGTAAGTGAGTGTGTTTTTGTTTGAACATTTCGCTGACCAGTAAGCCTGTTGCCAGCGGTTTGTACAGCATCGAAACGCCATAAAACAACGGTGAATTTTTACCGTCGATAAAAATCGGCAGAACGGGGGCATGACAGCGCAACGCCATTTTTAGAAAGCCATTTTGCCACTGGGTATCTCGAACCCCTTGGGGTCTTAAACGAGAAACTTCGCCAGCGGGAAAGATCAATACAGCGCCTTCGTCGTTTAAATGTTGATGTATGGCTTTTAGATGGGCTCTAGGTGTACCTCCAAGCATGTTGTTAACTGGCAATAACACGCTTTCGAGAGGTTGCAGCATTAACAGTAAATTGTTGGCCACAACTTTGATGTCCTGACGGACTTCACTGAGCATTTTAATCAGTGCCAAAGCGTCCAATGAACCAATCGGGTGATTAGCAATGATCACCAGTCGCCCCTCTGTGGGAATGTTCTCCCGCTCTTTGTCCCTTACTGAATAGCTAACACTAAACTCATCCAATACTTGTTCAACAAAATCTAAGCCTTGGACGTGAGGATAGCGCTGGGCGAAATCGAGCATCTCTTTTTCGTGTAGCAAATGCCGCAACAGATAATGAGCGGGTTTTCTCAAGGCTCCCGATGAAGCGACTTTAGGGTAATGAGTTTGTAATAATGATTCTACGCTAATCATATGGGTGTCCGTTGACTTGATTCCAGCGCTAGCCTATCCGAGCTTTATGACGCTTTTGGGGCGTTTTGATGTCAGCCAGATGACAGGGCATGAATGTGCGGCTCTACGCCGCTTTGCCGGTGGTTTGTGTGCTGCTTTGTACACTATGTTTGGGGAGTTGACGGGCGAATTGATTCCAGAACAGCAACTTCACTTCTCCCTGATTGTCTTCCACTAATGCAGAACAGTTTTCAACCCAATCACCATCATTCATGTAAGTGATGCCATTGACTTCGCAGATCTGTGGATGATGAATGTGACCGCATACCACACCGTCAAGTCCTAGCTCCAAAGCTCGATTACAACAAGCGTTTTGATAGCGCTTTATGGCTTGGTTTGCGCTGCCCACATGCTGTTTGATATGGCCGGCAAGACTCCAATAGGGTAACCCTCGCCATGCTCGAATACGGTTGAACAGGCGATTGCTCCACAGCAGCAAATCGTATGCCTTATCACCCACCCACGCTTGTACCGCTCCGAAACACACTTGCTGGTCAAATTGATCGCCGTGTAACACGAGAATTCGCTGTCCTTTTTCCGTCGTATGGATGCATTGTCTGCGCACTTCGATATTTCCCAATGACATGCCGTTGTAGCGTTGCAGTGGTTGATCGTGATTGCCTGGCAGATAGATCACTTGTGTACCCTGTTCCGACAGTTTGTATAGAGTATGCAATACTTGGTTGTGACTGGCTGGCCAACGAAAACGTTTGTGCATCGCCCAAAAATCAATGATGTCGCCAACCAGATAGAGAGTTTCAAAGTGATGATGTTGTAAAAAGTCGAGCAGAAACTCGGCTTTGCAATCTTTACTGCCTAAATGGATATCAGAAATCCACGCGGTTTTGAGATGTGTTTTCATAGTGTGCCCCAGTTTCCATAGTAAATGGCTCTTGGGATGCACAGACTAATTCCGATGGTTTACATCGCTGTGAATTAATTATGAAACATTAGTGACGAACCAAAGCCAGTTGCTGGATTGGGGCTTGCTTATTCGTTGATTTTTGACGGGCACAAAAAAAGCGCTATTGAAGCGCTTTTTTATTGTAATCAGAAACGCAATTACAGTGCTTTGATCTGAGCAGTAAGACGGCTCTTATGACGAGCAGCTTTGTTCTTATGGATCAAACCTCTGCTTGCCATACGGTCAAGTAAAGGGGTAGCAGTTGCCAAAGCAGTGGTAGCTGCTTCTTTGTCGCCAGCAGCGATTGCTGCAACGACTTTCTTAAGATAAGTACGTACCATCGAACGACGGCTAGCATTGTGCTGGCGACGTTTCTCTGCTTGGATAGCGCGTTTCTTAGCAGACTTAATGTTAGCCAAGGTGAAACTCCCGAAAAAAATTCTAGTCAAAATTCAAGGGCGCAGATTGTGCCTATTCGTCGCTTAATTGTCAAACGATTTTGCGCAGATAACGCAATTTTATTGCCCTTTGGAGATAAACCATTCGCAACTCCTTTGGGTACCGGTTGGTTTCAGTGCAAATTGAAAATGCGCTCTATTTGACTTAGGTCAGCGTTTTTGTTGTCACAGCTTCTATACTATGGCCTAACAGGGCTAAAATTAAGCTAAACCTCAATTTCAAGGAGTTCAGATCGTGAAAATGACTGTCGCGGACATCATGACTACCAATTTGGTTAAGTTGACGCCCGATGCCACATTGGGTGATGCCCATCGCATTACACGAGACAGGGGCATACGGCATTTACCGGTAGTAGATCAACTCAGCGGTAAACTAATGGCGTTGGTCACTCAAAAAGCCTTGATTGCCAAAGTGGTGAAGTCTATTGCATTGTATGGAGGGCAAAACTTACTTGAGCAAGAAAACAATACTAACATCATGGAAGTCGCGGTTACGGATTTTCGCAGTGTCAAAAAAGACGATTTACTGACCGACCGTTGGCCCCTATTTTTTGGATAACAAGCACGGTTGCATGCCGGTTATTGATGATGAGGGTAGATTGATTGGTATGGTGACTTCCTCTGATTTTGTGAAGTTATCCATCACCCTATTGAACAAAGCCTAATTGCTGACAGAGATTACTTTTTTCAAATAGGTAAAGTTTTTTGCCACTTTCCGTCTTCCCGGATTTATTTAAAGTTCAACTGGGCCGTTTGTTTGGTGTATAGTTTGCCGGTCTAACGGGACGCGAAGCGACCGTTCATGTTTATCTTCTTACTCACTTTCGTTCAGGGAAGCCACATTTGTCAGGTAAGTTGTTAAAATCCGGTTTAGTGGTCAGCTTTATGACATTGCTGTCCCGAATATTGGGCTTAGTCCGCGATGTGGTGGTAGCCAATATGTTGGGCGCTGGCGCGACCGCTGACATTTTCCTCGTAGCCAATAAAATCCCAAACTTTCTTCGCCGTTTATTTGCAGAGGGCGCTTTTGCTCAAGCGTTCATCCCCGTGTTGACCGAAGTGAAAAGTGAGGGAGACCGAGAGCATCTCAATTTATTCATCGCCAAAGCGGCAGGGACCTTGGGCGTGGTGGTTACCTTGGTGACTATTGTTGGTGTAATCGGCTCACCCATAGTGGCCGCGATTTTTGGTGCCGGTTGGTTTATCGATTACATGCAAGATAATCCTGATGGGGCTAAATTCGAACCCTTCGCCTTGATGTTGAAAATTACTTTTCCCTATTTGTTGTTTGTATCCTTGACCGGTTTGTCGGGGGCCATTCTCAATACACTGAATAAGTTTGCTGTGGCGGCATTTACTCCCGTTCTTCTGAATGTCTCCATCATCGCTTGCGCCATCTATCTGAGCCCTTACTTTGAAAACCCAGGTTTTGCTTTGGCATGGGGCGTGTTTATCGGTGGTCTGGTGCAACTGCTGTTTCAACTTCCGTTTTTGTATCGTGCGGGTGTGTTGGTTAAGCCCCAATGGGCTTGGTCGGACCCCAAAGTTGCCAAAGTCCGCAAACTGATGATCCCAGCTTTGTTTGGAGTGTCGGTCAGTCAAATCAATCTGTTGTTTGACACTATGATCGCCAGTTTCTTGATGACCGGTTCAGTGAGTTGGTTGTATTACTCTGATCGTTTATTGGAATTCCCCTTGGGGTTGTTTGGTATTGCCATTGCTACAGTTATTTTGCCGAACTTATCACGCCACCATATCAGCCAAGACACCCGTTCCTTTCACCAAAATATGGATTGGGCAATCAAAATGGTTTGCTTGCTGGGATTGCCCGCTGCGGCAGGGCTTTATGTGTTGGCCGAGCCGATGTTGTTAACGATTTTCCATGGCGGAGCCTTTACCGCTAATGATGCTCAAATGGCGTCCTACAGCCTGATGGCCTATTCCTGTGGTTTGTTGAGTTTTATGTTGGTAAAAGTCTTGGCCCCTGGGTTTTACTCCCGACAGGATCTGAAAACGCCAGTGCGATTTGGTATCTACTGTATGGTGGCCAATATGGTGTTTAACCTTGTCTTGGCGATTCCCTTTGGCTATGTAGGCTTAGCTATTGCCACCGCCATGTCGGCTACCATGAACGCTGCTTTGTTGTATTGGAAGTTACAACAACTTAAGGTCTATCACCTTTCCAAGAACTGCTTGCTGTTTTTGCTTAGAGTCTCAGTCGCGGTTGTTGTCATGGTTGTGGTGATCAAATTATTGCTGATGCCTGTAGATCAGTGGCTGTTGCTGACGACCTTGGAACGAGCCTATGAATTGGCCACTGTCATACTGATTGGCTTTGCAGCTTTCGCTATTGCGTTACTGTTGTTAGGCGTCCGAAAAAGCGCATTTTCCAATTCCTCAGCCAGCGAGTAGGAAAATTTTACTCCGTAGGTGCTGATCTGCCTGTAAAGATCATTTTCGGCTCAAAAAACAACCAAAGCCATTGGTGCTTTAAGACATTGCATGAATATCGTGCATTTCCCTTTCTTTGTGCTGGCAGTTCGATATAATTCCCGCTTTTTCAACGCCGATTTAGTATTGGCGTGGGTTGGAAGTAGGGCAAAAAGAGGTTGCGGGTGGAATTAATACGGGGGGTTCACAATATTCGGGACAAACACCGAGGTTGTGTGCTGACAATAGGCAAATTTGATGGCGTGCATCTAGGCCATCAAGCGGTCCTGAAAAACCTCGTAGAAAAGGCTCGCGAATTGAACCTTCCTGCCACCGTGATGGTGTTTGAACCACAACCCGAAGAAGTATTTGCTCCGGACAAAGCGCCTGCGCGTTTGAGTCGTTTGCGGGATAAGTACGAATTTCTCGAAGGCTTGGGGGTCGACCGGTTATTGTGTGTCAAATTTGATCGCCAGTTTGCCCAGTGCAGTGCCGAGCACTTTGTCGAATCTTTGCTGGTGGATAAGCTAGGGATCCGATTTTTAGTTGTGGGTGACGACTTTCGCTTTGGACAAGGTCGACAAGGCGATTTTTCGATGTTGCAATGCTCCGGAGAACAGCTTGGCTTTGACGTGGTCAGTACTCACAGTTTTCGTCGTAAAGATTGTCGGATCAGTTCCACTGCGGTACGCGAGGCTTTGAGTCGTGGCGACTTCAATGAGGCAGAAGCGATGTTGGGTCATCCCTTTGCCATTTGTGGCAAGGTGGTTCACGGAGAGAAAAAAGGCCGTACCATTGGATTTCCCACAGCAAATGTCTTACTAAAACGTTGCAAAACGCCAGTGAATGGCGTGTTTGCCGTGCATGTGAAGTGGCACAGCAAAACCTTTCGCGGTGTTGCTAATGTGGGCACGCGACCCACAGTGAATGGCACCCGAAGTCAGTTGGAAGTGCACCTATTTGATTTTGCACAGTCACTTTACGGGCAACGCATTTGTGTCGAATTTGTCAACAAATTGCGCGATGAACAGAAATTTGAGTCTTTTGAAGGCTTGCACCAACAGATACAACAAGATGCTAAGCAGGCCAGACAATTGCTGGCCACGAATGATCAGAATAAACAACCATTAAAATTGGATTGAAGGCTGAATGAGCGATTACAAACACACGTTAAATCTACCTGAAACAGAATTCCCCATGCGCGGAAATCTTGCCCAGCGTGAACCCCAGATGTTGAAAGACTGGACACAGAAGGGGCTCTATCACGCGATTCGTGATGCTAAAAAAGGCAAAACGCCTTTCGTATTGCACGATGGCCCTCCTTACGCCAACGGTGATATTCACATTGGCCACGCGGTGAATAAGATTCTAAAAGACGTGATTGTCAAAGCCAAAACCTTGTCAGATTTTGATGCACCTTATGTACCTGGTTGGGATTGCCACGGCTTGCCCATTGAATTGCAAGTTGAAAAGAAAGTAGGCAAACCGGGTAAAAAAGTGACAGCAGCGGAGTTTCGTCAAAAGTGCCGTGACTATGCAGAACAGCAAATCGCCGGTCAAAAACAAGATTTCATTCGTCTTGGCGTCTTGGGTGAATGGGATAAACCCTACAAAACAATGGACTTCCAATCGGAAGCAGACATCATCCGCGCACTGGGTAAGATTGTACAATCGGGTCACTTGGAAAAAGGCTTTAAGCCCGTTCATTGGTGCACAGATTGTGGATCAGCGCTGGCGGAAGCAGAAGTGGAGTACCAAGATAAGGTTTCTCCATCCATCGATGTGCGCTTCAAAGCCGAGAACGAGCAGCAACTAGTAGAAGCCTTTGAGCATCCAGAAGGCCATGTTGGGGAAGGTCCATTGTCAGTGGTTATCTGGACAACGACTCCTTGGACATTGCCCGCCAACCGCGCCGTCTGTGTTAGTCCGAAACTGGAATACACTTTGGTTCAAGTTGAGGGTGAGCAGGGCAAGGAACGTTTAGTTGTCGCCTCTGAGCTGGTTAAATCCTGTATGGACCGCTTTGGTTTTGAGCACTATCACGCGTTGGGTTACTGCCATGGTGATAAGCTCGAGCATACTCGCATTCATCACCCATTCTACGATTTTACCGTGCCTGTAATCCTCGGCGATCATGTAACTACCGAATCGGGTACGGGCTGTGTACATACTGCACCCGGACACGGTGTCGACGACTTTAACGTGGGCGCTAAATATCATTTAGAAGTGGCCAATCCAGTGGGCGGCAATGGCGTCTATTTGGAAGGTACAGAATTGTTTGCTGGTGAACACGTGCTCAAAGCGAACAATCACATTGTCGATGTGCTGACCGAACGGGGCGCATTGGTGCATCATCATGCGTATCAACACAGCTATCCTCACTGTTGGCGACACAAAACGCCGATTATTTTCCGCGCCACGCCACAGTGGTTTATCAGTATGGATAAAAACGGCTTACGAGCTCAATCCTTGGCTGAGATTAAGAAAACACAATGGATCCCAGAGTGGGGCCAAAACCGCATTGAAAGTATGGTGGAAGGACGCCCCGATTGGTGTATCTCGCGCCAGCGCACGTGGGGTGTTCCCATTGCTTTATTTGTTCACAAAGACACTGGTGATCTTCATCCTGATACCGAGGCGCTGATTGAAAAAGTGGCTTTGGAAGTTGAAAAATCCGGCATCCAAGCATGGTGGGACATTGATACTCACGCCATGTTGGGTGACGACGCAGACACCTATGTCAAAGTCATGGACACCTTGGATGTGTGGTTTGATTCTGGTGTAACACACCACTTTGTGGTGGACAATAGAGACGATATTCCTGCGTCTGCAGATTTGTATTTAGAAGGTTCGGATCAGCATCGCGGCTGGTTTATGTCTTCATTGATGACGTCCGTTGCCGAAAAAGGCCACGCGCCCTACAAACAAGTTTTGACCCACGGCTTTACCGTCGATGGTGAAGGCAAAAAAATGTCTAAATCCATCGGTAATACCGTAGCGCCCCAGCAGGTGATCAACAAGTTGGGCGCCGATATTTTGCGACTGTGGGTTGCATCGACGGATTATCGCAGCGAAATCGCCGTGTCCGACGAAATCCTCAAGCGTTCAGCCGACTCATATCGCCGGATTCGAAATACCGCTCGATTCTTGTTGGCGAACTTAAACGGCTTTAACCCTGCGACAGATATTGTTGCCTTTGATGATTTGGTTGAGCTGGACAAATGGGCTGTTGCCCGTGCTGCAAGCGTGCAACAAGACATAGTGAAGGCCTACAATTCCTATGATTTGTTAGTGGTATGCCAGAAGATGATGCAGTTCTGCTCCATCGAGTTGGGCAGTTTCTACCTCGATATCATCAAAGATCGTCAATACACAGCCAAAGCAGACAGTCACGCCCGCCGCTCTTGTCAAACCGCCCTGTACCATATTGTTGAAGCTTTGGTACGCTGGATGGCACCGGTGATGAGCTTTACCGCACAAGAATTGTGGGAAGCGATGCCCGGCAAGCGAGACGAGTTTGTATTCACCGGAACCTGGTACACAGGCTTCGAGCAGGTCAACAGTCACAGTGCTTACAATAATGAGTTCTGGCAGCAAGTGCTGGCGGTGAAAGAGCAAGTCAACCGAGCCTTGGAACAACAACGTAAAGACGGCAAGCTCGGCGCCTCGCTAGAGGCCAGCGTAACTTTGTACGCCGAGACTGAGTTGGCCGAAACCCTTGGCAAATTGAAAGACGAGCTACGTTTCGTATTGATTACCTCTGCGGCCCGAGTTGAAGAAGTACGCAGTGCGCCGCAAGACGCTCAAAGTACTGAAATCCCTGGTTTGTGGTTGCAGATTGATAAGGCTGCGGGTGAAAAATGTGTACGCTGTTGGCATGTCAGAGAAGACGTGGGCAGCAACAACAGTCACCCTGAGCTATGCAGTCGTTGCGTTGAAAACGTAGAAGGTGTTGGAGAGAGCAGACACTATGCTTGATTTATTTCGCAACACAGGACTGCGTTTTTTGTGGTTGACCGTCTTAGCTGTCATTCTCGACCAATACACTAAACACTTGGTCTTGGTGAATATGGAACTGTATCAGTCAATTCAAATCACCGGCTTTTTTAACTTTACCTACGTGAGAAACTACGGCGCAGCGTTCAGTTTGTTGCATGATGCGTCCGGTTGGCAACGATGGTTGTTCACTGGTATTGCTTTAGTTGTGAGTGTGGTGATTTTGCGCTGGTTGCGCCAAACCAGCCGCGAGCAAATCTTGTTGCCCTTGGCATTTTGCTTGATTCTTGGCGGAGCCATTGGCAACGTTTATGATCGTTTGGTGTACGGTTACGTAGTGGACTTTCTCGATTTTTACTACGGTCAATGGCATTTCCCCGCGTTTAATATTGCCGACAGTGCAATTAGTCTAGGGGCGTTTTTGTTGATCCTCGATCTGTTCAAGAACAATGAAAAGGAGCAAGCTAAGTAAATGAATCCGGTAATTGGAGCGAATAGCGAAGTGTTGATGCATTTCGATTTAAAGCTTGAAGACGGCTCGGCGGCCGACAGCACTCGGGTCAATAATAAGCCTGCTAAGCTAGTGATGGGCGATGGTAGTCTGACGCCAAATTTTGAAGCTTGTTTGCTTGGATTGCGTGAAGGAGAGAAAAAGTCCTTTACTCTGCAAGCAAATGACGCCTTTGGTATGCCGAATCCAGATAATATACACCATATGGATCGCAGTCGTTTTTCTGCCGATATGGCATTGGAAGTGGGAACTATTGTTGGCTTCTCGCAACCGGACGGTTCAGAAATTCCCGGTATTGTAAGGGCATTGGCAGGTGATTCTGTGACCATTGATTTTAATCATCCACTGGCCGGACAGACGGTAATATTTGATGTTGAAATACTCAAGGTTCAACAAACTGGAGGACAGTAATGCACATACATTTAGCCAATCCTCGTGGGTTCTGTGCGGGTGTTGATAGAGCCATCACCATTGTTGAGCGGGCTCTGGAAATTTTTGAGCCTCCTATTTATGTTCGTCATGAGGTGGTTCACAACAAATTTGTTGTCGATGGACTCAAAGCCCGTGGTGCAAAATTTGTCGATGAACTGACTGAAGTACCCGACGACAGTATTGTTATTTTCTCTGCTCACGGTGTCTCACAAGCGGTGCGCAATGAAGCCGAGAGTCGAGGTTTAAAAGTCTTTGACGCCACCTGTCCATTGGTGACTAAAGTGCATATGGAAGTGATGCGAGCGAGTAAGAAAGGCACCGAATGTATTCTGATTGGTCATCAAGGGCACCCAGAAGTCGAAGGGACCATGGGACAGTATAACAACCCCAAAGGCGGAATTTACTTAGTCGAGTCGGTTGAAGATGTGGCTAAGTTGCAAGTTAAAAACCCACAAAAATTGTATTACTGTAGCCAAACTACGCTGTCTGTGGATGATACCGCTGAAGTCATCGATGCCTTACGGGAGAAATTCCCGGCGATTGAGGGGCCTCGCAAGGATGATATCTGCTACGCCACGCAGAACCGTCAAGATGCGGTGCGAGAATTGGCTCAAGATTGTGACGTTTTATTGGTTGTCGGGGCACAGAACAGTTCCAACTCCAATCGATTACGGGAGTTAGCCGAGAAAATTGGTGCCAAAGCCTACTTAATTGATGGTGCACAATGTATTCAACAAGAATGGCTTAAGGATGCACAAAATGTGGGTGTGACCGCCGGCGCGTCGGCACCAGAAGTGCTGGTTAAATCGGTCGTGGATAAGTTGGTGGAATGGGGCGCGGTTCGAGCCACTGAGCGACCTGGTCGGGAAGAAAACATCGAATTTGCTGTTCCCAAGGAATTACGAGTCAAACAAGTCAGTTAATTTTTACCTCAATGCCCTCATTTATCCGGGGGCATTGCATACCTATCAATCTCTTCCTCTTCGTTAAACTAAGTGGGTTGTCTTTGTCTTTAGTTTTGATAACCCGTTGATATGACTTTGATAATCATACTAGAAATCATTGTATCAACTCGCCCATTTTGAGCCTTCTAAAGCGCAACATGTCGGTGGTGATGAGAACAAATAATACCTATATGTAGACATTAATAACCAAAATTTCTCTGTTTGGGGTAGTCTAAGTATCAGTAAAAAAGCGCTGAATTCGTCCGGTGGGACAGAGTGCCAAAACGAATCTCAACAATTCCACCTGTCGAATTGGATGAAGATCCATTTTCATCCCGTTAAGCTACACTGATAACGTATATTTTGGACAGACAGAGTGAAAAAGCCGACTGTGAAAAAAGCCATCAGACACAACCAACAGGGTGTGGGCATGATCGAGGTATTAATTACCTTGTTTATTTTGTCCATCGGACTATTGGGAGTGGCGTCGTTGCAATTTGTCAGTTCTTTCTCCAATTCCGATGCCTTAAACCGCACCCAATCTATTATTGTTGCTCAACAGTTGGCTGAGCGTATGCGGGCCAGCGCGAGCATGTCTCTGGTAGGAGATGGTATGGTGGTTGATGACACCTATTTTGACGATTCGATCTATAACTTCGCCAATTTGTCCTGTGATGGAAACGGTCAGGCCTACCCTTGTTATTGTCTGACATTGCCTGCCGACATACCGAATTGTAATGAAAATACCTGTACCGCCGCGCAAATAGCCACCTTCGATGGCTATGAAGCGTCTTGTTCCGCTGTGGTGACCAATCCCAGTGTCAATGTTGAAGTGAATTGTCGTGATATTGATGCTGTTGATGGAGAGGCCTGCAGTGCGGGTTCTCGAATCAGTATCTTGCTCAGTTGGCCTGTTGAGAACTGGCAAAATATTGATCGTGACCTGAATGCAGATTGCAACGTGAACAAGACTGAGCCCCATGATTGTGTGGTAGTGGATTTAGTATTATGAATCATTCATATCGCAAGCAAAGCGGCTTTACCCTCATTGAAATTATGATCAGCTTACTGCTGGGATTAATCATTTCAGGTGCCATCATCCAAGTGCTGGTCAGCAACAGCGTCACCCAGAAACTCAATCGATCTATCGCTAGCGCTCAGGAAGTTGGGCGCTTTGCTATCTCTCGGTTACGCCATGATTTGATTATGGCTGGGCGCTACGAACCGTTGTCCCCAAATTTAAATCGTGATCAAGACATCGTCACCGAAGCGGACTTTGTGCGTAATCATCCGGTTGTTTTACCGGGTGAGTTCGTCGCTTTCGGTGATGTCGGTTCCAAACAAGGCGCATTCGGCGCATCAGATGCGGTAGCCGTCAGCTTGATGGCCAGCGCAGATTGTCGTGGCTACAAACTGGGCTATTTAGCGGATGAGGAATTTTTTGTCGTCAACGAATATTTTCTACAAGGTAATGAACTCAAATGTCGCGGCTTTGACGGACGGGTACTGCGAGGACAAAAAGTCGCTGTGGGTCATGATAATCACAATCCCATTACCCTGGTCGACGATGTTAGAAGATTTTCAAGTGCTCTATGGCGTGACGGATCGAGCCGTTACAAATGATAATTCTGCTCGCCCAGTTAGCTACATTCCAGCTTGATCAATTGGCCGCGGTACTAGCTGCTAACGGGCAAGTGGTGTCGATTCGCTTGGCGATTTTAGTCAAAGGTGATGCGGAAGTGACCGTTGACCCCGTTCCTAGTTTCAAGTTGCTCAATGAAGTGGCGATGCAACCGGGTGAAAAGCGCTTATTCAAATTGTTTGAAACCACAATCACATTACGTAATGTGAAGAACTTTATGCGAAGTAGAAAAATATGAAACAACAAGGTCTAGTGATGGTATTTGCACTATTGGTGCTATTGAGTCTCACCGTATTGGGTGTTGCTTCAGTGTCCAGCAGTTTAATGCAAAATAAAATGGCCGTTTCATTGGAGAAACGTTCCTTGGCGTTTGATGCCGCAGAGGCCGCTATCGCGGCTGTCGTGTTTGAATCTGAAGATGAGTTGTTGTTGACTACACCGGGTCTTAATGACCCCCTCTCTGAGGCTCGCCAAGGTGCTGTGCTGGATCTGGCCAATCAAACAATGGATTGCTCAGATAACGTCAACTGGACCAATCGGGCTTTAACCAGCGGAGGCTTGACCACGGGAACTCGCCATACGGCAGTCGGTTTGTTTGATACTAACCCCGCCACCAGCAGTTGGTCTCGCACCGCATTCATCCGTGAACAAAGTTGCTTGGGCTCGAGCAATGTTATCGGTGGTAGTAATATTTCTTGCCATGTCTTTGTAATCAAGGGCTGTGGCAGACTTCAAGGCAGCACGTTTACCGTCGCCAACACCCTGACAGCAGCGGTGTTTGCGCCTGCCAGTCAATAGTGAGGATTATCGCATGAAAGTAAGTAAAGTTGTCTCTGGCGCCAGTGCGCTGGTGTTAAGTGTGATGATTTCCTGGTCTGCTTTTGCAGACGACCTCGAGATCTATCTCGGCGCGTCGGATTCCGCCAAAACCTATTTTCCGAACGTTTTATTTATTATGGATACCTCAGGAAGTATGGGCGGCATGGATGGTACCGATGAGTCTCGAATGCTACGGGTGCAAAATGCCTTGAAAGAAACTCTTGGCAGTGTAACCAATATCAATGCCGGGTTGATGCGCTTTTCTGACTACGGCGGCCCGATCCTCTACCCGGTGACCGGTATAGACGAGTACGTAGTGCCTGAATTGGTCACGCCTATTGTCGACAGTGAAGACGATGCTTACGAAATCAGCGGCATCGTGAATACCTCTTCCAATCAATTGCGGCTGTCTTTGGGGTCAAGCGTGGTGACTACCGGGTTACGCTATAAGAATCTTAGTGTTCCAAGAGGAGCACAAATCACCAGTGCATATATCCGTTTTAACTCTGCGCAGTTTAATACACCAACAACCTCTCTGAACATTGCCGGCGAATTGGTGGGTAATGCCACAGCCTTTGCCTCCACCACCAACAATATATCTTCCCGTCCGAAAACCCTTAACCAAGTCAACTGGTCCAGCGATAACGATTTCCCAGTCTCAAATGAAGTGGTTTCTACGCCAGATATCAGCTCCATTATTCAGGAGATTGTGGACCAATCTACCTGGTGTGGTGGTAACGCATTGAATTTAATCATTGAGGGTAGCAGTTTAGATGGTGCCAGCTCACGAGTGGCGAAATCCTTTGATGGTGGGCAGGGTTTGTCACCCCAATTGGTCATTAAATATGATGACTCCACTGCGACGGGGTGTGTGACAGGTTCTCAGACTTATCAAGTTTCATCACAAAAAGACAATGCTGAGGAGCGCAACGATGGTCGCGACTCAACGGGTTCTGAACTGACATTCGACTCGTCAAACAATAGGTATGTCGGGATCCGTTTCGATAAAATTGCCATACCCCAAAACGCGGTGGTATCAAATGCCTATTTGGTATTCACCGCCTACCAGAATAGTGATGGCAACACAGCTTCTTTCAAAATATCTGGGGCAGATGAGAACGATCCTAAGAATTTTAATAAGTATAAAAGATATTTGTTGCGAGATACGCCCAAAACCGCAGGAGTGACTTGGTCTAATATTCCGCGGTGGTACAAGAATGACAGCTATCAGAGCCCTTCAATTGCCTCGATTGTCCAGCACCTAGTTAATCGTGGAGACTGGCAGTCGGGCAATGCCATGATGTTTATTATCTCAGACATGGTAGGTGAACGGGGGGCATACGCACACAGAGGCAAACCCTCCGGTGCCGTACAATTGGTCATCGAATTCCAAGGTAGTGCCACTCCAGGCTCCACCTCAACCGTTCGAGAGCACTTGATCAGTAAAGTGGATGAGTTAAATGCCAACGGTTTGACACCCATAGTCGATACCTTGTACGAGGCGGTAAATTATTTTGGTGGCCGTCCAGTCGACTATGGATTGGCCAGGGGCACCTCCTCAGTGTCTTCGACTGTGCGTCGTAATACCCGAGTCAGTCATAGATTGAGCTATTTGGGAGGAAATTCTGTTTTGCCATATGGGTGTAGCGAGGATGATTTGAGCGCTGATGCCTGTAAAGAGGAATACATTCCTGCAGGTGCTACCTATATTTCGCCGATTGTGGATAAGCAGTGTCAGACCAACAATCACATTGTATTGTTGTCCGACGGTGAAGCGAACAATAACCACAGTGTATCTAAGATCCAAGCTTTATTGGGAGAGAGCTGCACCGGCTCCGGTGGCGAAAAATGCGGAATTGACTTGATTAGAAACGTCGGCGATACCGGCGATTCAGTAATTGATGCTCGGATCGTGACCCACACTATTGGTTTTGCCGCTAACTCGGCCGCGACCGCGTTTCTGAATAAATTGGCTCTGGCCGGTGGTGGTGGCTTCTATGAAGCGGACAACAGCGCCGATTTGGTTACCGCGTTTCAGTCTATCTTGAAAACGGTTAAAGACGTGAATACGACCTTTGTTTCACCTGGGGTGGCGGTCAATCAGTTAAACCGTTTGACCCATAACGATGAGCTGTACTTCGCATTATTCAAGCCAGCTGAAGGGACTATTTGGCCTGGAAACTTGAAAAAGTACAAAATTGATGGTGACAAAATTCTCGACCGTAATGGCTTGAATGCCGTCGATGAGGGAACGGGATTCTTCTCTGAAAACGCACACAGTTATTGGTCTGTCTTGGCTGATGGTAACGATGTCCGTGACGGTGGTGCCGCAAGTCGCTTTGATTTGGGGCGCAATATGTATGTTTTTGGAAGTCCCGGTAGCATCGTTAATGAATCCAACCGGATTCACGAGAGTAACAGTAACATTACCACATCTGACCTTGCCATCGACTCGGTGCCCGACCCTAGCGAGACTCGCAGTACATTGCTTAAATGGATGCGTGGAGTTGATGTCAATGACGACGATGCTGATGGTGACAGCACCGATGTGCGCCTGCAAATGGGCGATCCTATTCACTCTCAACCGGTGATTGTGAACTATTCAAACAATGACAGTGCCATTATCGTTGCCACCAACCACGGATACTTGCATTCTTTTGATCCGGTGTCAGGCGCGGAGCATTTTGCCGTGATGCCCCGTGAGTTGCTGAACAATCAGTATGACTTGTATCGCGATGGTTCGACATTCAATCACATCTACGGCATGGACGGCGATTTGGTATTACGTGATGAAGGTGAGAAGAAATATTTGTATGCAGGTATGAGACGAGGTGGCGACAGCTATTTCATGTTTGATATCTCCAACAAAACAACTCCCTCGTTGGTGTTTAAAGTGGATTCCAACAGCCCGGGGCTTGAAAAAATGGGACAAACTTGGTCTCGTCCTACGATCACCAAAATCCGCGTTGGCAACTCTGCACGTCGAGTTATGATTGTCGGTGGCGGCTATGACGAAAATCAAGATAATAAGCTGGTCCGCACTGATGATATCAAGGGTAACGCTGTTTATATCTTGGACGCGGATACCGGCAACTTGATTTGGTCTGCCAGCAACAGCGATGCCGACATGGTTCTATCTGACATGAAATACAGCATTCCTGCGCGTATTTCTGTTGTTGACCGGGAAGGTGATGGATATGCCGATCACATGTATGTAGTCGACATGGGGGGACAATTATTCCGTCTCGATATCCATAATGGTAAAGGGGTAAACGAGCTTGTCAGTGGCGGGCTGATGGCCAACTTCGGTGGTGATGGCGCTGCTGACAACCGCCGGTTCTTCTATGGTCCAGATATATCCGAAATCAGTTTGGCTGATGAGCATTATTATGCGGTTGCGGTGGGTTCTGGTTACCGTGCCCATCCGCTTAACAGCGAAATTCAAGACTATTTTTACATGATCAAAGACAAAGGGGTGTTCTTATTTGATGAGTTCGGCAACTACACCATGCCAGAAGAAACCATCACTATGGCAGACATGTATGACGCCACTTCCCATGATCTCACTTCAAGTGATCGCGACACCCAAACCTTGGCAAATACGACCTTTGCTGAAAAACAGGGCTGGATGATTCGCCTGGCTAGTGGCGGTGAAAAAGTGTTGGCGTCTCCTTTGATCATTGACTATAAATTGTTCTTTACCACCTATCTGCCTGCTTCGGCGAGTCTGAGCGAATGTGCTCCACCCACAGGTAACAGTCGTGCTTATTTGGTCGAGTTGGTAAACGGCAACGCCATTACTGATCTGGACAGAAATGGCGAAAGAGAGCATGTAGATCGCTACGCTCAGTTGCGTCAAACGGGCATTGCGCCGGAAACTAAAATCCTGATTGAGGATATCATTAAACCGGTTGTCTGTTTGGGAACAGAGTGTACATCTGCGGTAATAGACTTAGATGAAAACGGTGATCCTGAGGACTGTGGTACCGCGTTTGAATGTCTCGCAGAGAATATCTATGGGCGCTTTGAGCGGGTACAAAAAAGCAGTTGGAAAACGGAAATAGAACGATGAAAACAGCGATTCAAATAAACATGCGGGCCAATTCAAAGGTGAATGGATTTACCTTGATTGAGTTAATGATCACAGTTGCAATTATTGGTCTTCTCACAGCCATTGCGTACCCCAGTTACCAAGGCTTTATGACGAGCAGCAATCGCAGTGCCGCTCAAGCCGATTTGATGGCGTTGGCGGCGAATCTCGAGCGTCACAAAATAGCCAATTTCACCTATGGTGGCGCGGCGTCTGGTGGGGCTGATACAGGCAAGCCTGCGATATACCACACACATTCGCCGTCAAGTGAGCCTGCTTCCAACAAAAAATACGATCTATACATCACCGCGGTGTCAGCTTCTGGGAATAGTTTCACTGTTGAAGCGAAACCTGTGTCAGGTACCACTCAAGGTGGCGATGGCAGTTTGTTTGTATTTAGCGATGGTCGAAAAGGTTGGGACAAAGACTCCAACGGCAGTTTGTCTAGCAGTGAGTATTGTTGGAGTTGTTAAACGGCAACGCTCGGGTTGGGATAACGCGAGCGTTGTTTGAATGATTCAGGGAACAACAGGAGGTGTAGATGCGCTTCTACGCCATTTCTCAAGTTCTGCAATCCTGCGGGTCAACGCACTGTTAACCTGATCAAGGGCCACCAGTTTCGCTTGAATATCACCCACTTGGCGCTGGGCGTCATTGTCGTCTTTTTTCAACGCGTTCATGGCGATCTGCAAGTCTGACACCACCTTCGATTGTAAAGTCAGTTGTTCCTGCAATACCGTTAGGTTGGTAGTCAGTGTTGAGTTATCACTTTCAAGTACCGAGAGTTGTTTACGTAGCTCACGCTCTTGCTTGCCAACCTTCTCTTCGACTTCACGGAGTTCAGTTTGATTCCGTCGCCATGCTGAAGCCCAAAGTTTGTCCATTTGGGTCCACAGTTCATCGGTTTTGTCCGATAGTTCTGACACTCTAACTCGCAGCGCACCAGCAGATTGATCCATTTCTTCACCAGTGTCAGACAACCTTCGCTCCAAATCGGCAATACGTTGTTGTGCGCTGTTCAGTAACTGAGCTTGTTCCTGGCTTTGTTGATAGAGATAAAATGCACTTCCACAAGCTGCCAACGCAAGCAAAAGTACCAAGGTAACCATACCTGAACTGGCACTATTCGGCCCCTTTGGCTCTGGATCTGGCTTACCCTTTGTCTTGCCTTGTTCTTTCGCGCGGGTGCGTTGAAAAGCCTCTCTGTCTTCCTTGTCCAAGACTATATTAGGGATATTGTCATCAAATCGATCAGTCGCCATCGTTGTTTCCATCAGCTAGTACGCAAAACTGTGCCTTAAAGGCTTCATGGTGCATGGTATCGTTTTCTTCAGGTCATGCCAATGATTGCACAACATTGACAAAACAGGCTCAAACTAGGAAGGTCAAGAAATGAAAAAACCAGAGTGTGGCGTCATTGCCATACTCTGGTTGAAAATTAACGAGGGAAGACTGGCGTGCTTACTTGCGACTCCAGCGAATGCGCAATGCTAAGAGCCCAGAGGCCAATATCAATAAACCAGCAGGTTCAGGGATTTGGTTGCCTGGGTCGGGTGGAGCAGCACCTTGGGGTAAATTGACATGAAAATGAATGCCACTCAGTGCGTCCTGAAGTCCATTATGAGTAATATTCAAGGTGTTCATACCGATTGACAAAAAGGAGGTAATGTCGACTTCAACCAAATCCCAAAGTCCCCCGTTTCCTACGGATGAGCCAGCTGTTTGGGGAACGGTAGCACCATCAAAAATATCCGCTGCATTAATTTGCACGCCGTTGATAAAGAATGCGCCGTCGTCATTGAGGTTGAAATCTTGACCATCACTGACGCCCATCACCAAAGAGGCGGTACCGCCGCTATAGTTGATGCCGCTCAAAGAGACATCCCAACCAATAGGATCAAAAGCATTGTCGAAGTTAGCATCGTTGCCGTCAAAGGTAACGATGTCTCGGTTATTGTTGCTATCGCCGTCATCGTAATAGACTACCAAGGAGGCACCATTAGAGTTGTTGGGCGAAAAGCCAGCAAGGGAATAAATACCATCACCTGTGACCAATGAGGTTACGTCAGCACGGTAGGCCTGACTATTGGTTTGTCCCCAAAAATTATCGTCTGAAAAGCCGATATTGGTACCGCTGATGGCATTGCCATTCATCGTGATATTGGCATTGAACGCGGGATCAGAGGAGTCAGTTGGGCCATGCCAATACAAATAGGCCTGATTGATTGAGCCTGTAACACCAGAAAGGTTAATATCACCCATTCCAGTACCCCGAAGTCCACCTACGCCAGAGTAGGCAAAATCCGTATCTCGTTGAGTTTCAAAAAGTGAAATGAGGTTGGCCGATGCCCCGACACTGGTGGTGAGTAGGGCTACAAACAGGGGAATCCTCGTACTGCGTCTAATCATAACGTTCTCCTTTCTATATGAGGAGCACTAACAACGACAACATACAAGTGCGGTGAGCTTAGGTATAAGCATTTATTAGACCACTTATGTTAAACCGTTGATTAACGGTTAATTTATTTTCCTAAACAGGATCCCAAAAACTGAAAATGTAAAAATAGCTGACAACTTCAGAGCACAAAGAAAAATTGCTTAACAGTTGAACCTCGCGTTAACAGATACAAAAAAGCGGGCATATAGCCCGCTACAACAGTTCATTTGATATCAGTGGCCGTTAGGCAGCACTGGCTTGTTGAGTGGCTTCTTGGCCTTGTTCTTCAACGAGCTCCAAATCAAATGTGTATTCATCAACACGCACTGCCAATTTGCGTTTTTCGTTGTAGTCTAATACTGCATTAACCTCGGCATCAGTTAGCTGACCTTTTTGTTGCAGTTTTAAAACGACATTTTCAAAGGACAATGCCGGAACCACAGGCTCTTTGCGTAGCGCAGATTGAATTTTCTTCAACAATGGCATGACCGCATGTTTTGCAGCAAAGGCTTGTTGATTGATGTCATTGCCGTCACCCGGTTGAACCTTAACCAAATGGGTCAATTGGCCCATCACGCTGCTTTGCTGCATGGTCGCTTCTGACAACTCTCTAACCAAATCATCAGAAATACCAGGCACAGAGGACGTGTAAGTGTTAGTCAGGAATCGCATCAAACCACGGGTAGCGGTGTTCGGGAAGTTGTTGATGAAATCCACCAATGCCTTCTCACCTTGCTGCAGACACCATTGAATGGCGTACTCAAAGTACGGCAGTGCTTCACTACGATTTTCAATCTTTTGCTCGTAGAAGCGAATCACAGCCATCGCGGCATAGGAATAACTCATTACATCACCCAAACGGGCTGACAGTAATTCTGCTTTCTTCAGGTCACCACCGAGTACCAACAAAGACAAATCTGCTAGAGGTGCCAATTTAGCTGACAATGCATTCAAGCGCTTTTCATACTTCTTCACTTCAGGCATGGCCGATTGAGCCTTGCGAGCGAAGGGAGCATAAGCGTTCATCAACGAACGGAAGGAGTTCGCGACGCTGAACTTCACCGTTTTACCTAGTACGCTGTTGAACTCGGCGTCAGCTTGTTTGTCGTCACTGTGGATCAAGTCCACCATCTCTTTCAAGTAAGGATGACAACGCATTGCACCTTGACCGAAAATCATCAAACTGCGAGTCAGGATGTTCGCGCCTTCCACAGTGATGGCAATAGGCAACGCAGCATAACCGTTCGCTAGGGTGTTTTGTGGACCACGCTGAATTGCCTTGCCAGCTTGTACATCCATCGCCGAGTTCAATACGTCACGACCCAGTTCGGTCATGTGGTATTTGGCCATAGCAGTCACGACCGAGGGCTTTAAGCCTAGACCGAGACCTTCAGTGGTCAGGACTCGCATCGCTTCTAATACAAAGGTTTTGCCTGCGATGTCGGCTAATTTATCTTGAATCCCTTCGAAGCGACCAATCGGTACGCCAAATTGTTCACGTACAAAGGAGTACTCTGCTGTGGATTTCAGCGCAGATTGTGCTGATGCAACGCCCATTGCTGGCAATGAGATACCGCGACCGGCACCCAGACAGCTGACCAGCATCTGCCAACCACGACCAATATTTTTCTGACCACCGATAATGAAGTCCATCGGGATAAAGACATCGTTACCACGGGTTGTACCATTGTAGAAACGCACGCCCATTGGATCATGGCGATTACCCAATTCTACACCAGGGTGAGATTTCGGGATTAAGGCACAGGTAATGCCTAATTCCATCTTGTCGCCAAGCAGTTGTTCTGGATCGAATACTTTAAAGGCCAGTCCAAGAACCGTGGCAATGGGTGCCAGAGTGATATAACGTTTGTCCCAGCTGACCCGCAGACCCAAGACTTCCTCACCTTGATACATGCCTTTAGTTACATAAGCTGCATCTGGGATTGCGCCTGCATCTGAACCGGCTTCTGGGCTGGTTAATGCGAAACATGGGATATCCTGGCCAACGCTCAAACGAGGCAACCAGTACTCTTGCTGTGCGCTAGTGCCGTAGTGCATCAAAAGCTCACCTGGGCCCAACGAGTTGGGCACCATCACGGTCACCGCGATTGCGCCACTTTTCGCTGCAATGGTTGCAACGATTGTGGAGTTTGCGTAGGGGCTAAACTCTAAACCACCAAATTTCTTTGGAATAATCAAAGAAAAGAATTTGTTGGATTTCAAAAAGTCTAAAATGTTGTCTGGAATGTGATTGCTGTTTTGCAATGCAAAATCATCAATCATGCTTAACAATTCTGTTACAGGTCCATCTAGGAAGGACTGCTCGTCGGCAGTCAACTTAGCAACAGGGATGTCGCGCAACGCCTGCATGTCAGGCTTGCCTTGATAAATTGAAGACTCAATCCATACGTCTCCGGCATCGAGGGCTTCTTGCTCGGTAACCGAAATAGGAGGTAATACTTTCTTCAAACTTGTTCTAATGCTCATTTTTACTCATCCGCTCATCTGACCAGTTGGGATTTATACTACCTGTTTTGCGTCAAAGATCAAAATAAATTCACATTATTGTTAATGATATGTAGGTATAAAATCCCGATTATTGTTAATAAACATGAGTAAAAACAGATAGATGGAATATCGTCATGGTGTTAAAAATTCACCTTGGCTACGGGGTTTGTTGGATTAAAATTGTGGTTTTCCTACCAATTTTATGAGTTTTGTACCGATTTTTTGACAGTGAGTGGTAGTAAATTCGGTGGCTTTGCTCACAATTACCTAGCCGATGTCGATGAAAATCGACGGACTTAGTGAGACGAAACTTATACCCTGTTGTATGATGAAGTATCGAAAACATTTCCATTAGATGACCAAGGAATCCAATGAAGCAGATTTGGCTACGTTTCATCTTGTCTCACCCCTGGGCTGTCTTGTTGCTATCCCTCGTGCTTATCGCTTTGACCAGCATGGGAGGAAAAAACCTGACATTCAATGGCGACTACAAAGTCTATTTCGAGAAAGATAACCCTCAGCGGGTCGCCTTTGAGCAAATGCAGGGGGTATTTAACAAAAATGAAACGGCCAACATTCTGATTGCCCCCAAACAAGGCTCGGTCTTCAATCCCACCACGCTTACGCTATTAGCGAATATGACGGACGCGGCTTGGCAAACGCCTCTGTCCAGTCGTATCGATTCCATTGCCAATTATCAATATTCATGGTCAAAAGATGACGACATGATCGTTGAGCAATTAATTACTGATCCGGAATTGTTAGACGAAAAATCGATTTCCAGAATGGAACAGATTGTTCTTAGCGAGCCCAGTTTGCGCAATCGTTTGGTTTCTGCGGATGGACAAGTGGCTATGATCGCTGTCACGGTAAATTTGCCCGATGGCGATAAATCAGCTGCTAATGCACAAATCGCAGAGTTTCTGCACGCACTGACAGATGAGTATCGCCAAGCCTATCCTAACCACAACTTCTATCATACCGGCATTGTGTTTATGAACATTGCGTTTGAAGAGGAAGCAAAACGAGATGCCCAGACATTAGTCCCCGGCATGTTCTTAATGATCATGGTGGTTTTGTGGATTTTACTGCGCAGTATTAACGCGACCATAGCTACACTCTTGATAGTGGCGACAACCATTGCCAGCACCATGGGTATTGCTGGTTGGATGGGGTTCAAATTAACGACCGCTTTGGTTAATGTTCCTACCTTGGTTATGACCTTAGCGGTTGCTGATTGCGTGCACATTATTGCCACTGCGTTGCATGAAATGGGGCAGGGCAAAAACAAAAATGATGCGGTTGTCAGCAGCATGAAATTGAACCTGAAGCCGGTGTTTATTACCAGCTTGACCACCGCGATTGGCTTTATTATGCTCAACTTTTCCAATGTCCCTGCCTTGGCGGAACTGGGAACGGTGACAGCCATCGGTGTGATGATCGCCTTTTTGTTATCCGTCACTTTCTTACCCGCTCTGATGTTGCTATTGCCCTTCAAAGTCAAAGTGCAGCAAGAATCTGATGTCTCTGGTTTCTTGCGTTTTTCCCATTGGGTCATACGCCACCACAGAGCAATCATGCCGGTGACACTTTTGGCTGCAGCTTTGACCTTGTTTGCATCGACTTTCAATAAGATTAACGATGTACCTTTGGATTACTTCCACGAATCTGCCCCCTTTAAACAAGCTGCTGACTTTCAAACGGAAATGCTGGGTGGAATGTCCACCATCGACTTCGCCCTCCTGACTGATCAAGACTCGGGGCTAAATAAACCCGAGATTCTTCAGTTAGTTGAGGACTTTAGTCAATGGCTGCGACAACAACCAGAAGTGGACCATGTTGATTCCGTTGCCGATGTGTTCAAACGTTTGAATAAAAACATGCATGGCGATGATCCCAGTTATTATCGACTACCTGAAAATCAGGATATGGCCGCTCAATTTTTATTGCTGTATGAAATGTCGTTGCCGTACAAACTGGATTTGACTAATCAAATTAATCTGGACAAATCAGGAACCCGGATTGCCGTAACCATGAAAAATCTTGGCAGTAAGGAGTTTACTGAATTTGAAGATCGCGCTCAGGCTTGGGTCACTCAGCACAGCAATGACGTGCGTCTAATTGCGGGCAGTCAAAACTTAATGTTTGCTCATATAGGTGAAGCGAACATGAACAGCATGCTCAAAGGCACTGTTTTAGCGCTGGTGTTGATAAGTCTGATTTTAGTATTTGCTCTGCAGTCTTGGCGCTTGGGGGCTATCAGTCTATTGCCCAATTTACTACCTGCAGCGTTTGGATTCGGTATCTGGGGTTTGTATTCAGGTGAAATCAATATGGGCTTGTCTGTGGTGTTAAGTATGGCTTTGGGCATCATCGTGGATGATACCGTTCATTACCTAACCAAATACCAAAACGCACGTAAAGCGGGGAAATCAGCAGAGCAGGCGGTTAATTACAGTTTCACCAGTGTTGGCAAAGCACTCTTTATTACAACAATTGTGTTAACGTTAGGATTTAGCGTGCTGACACTTTCGAGTTTTGCTCTAAACTCAGATATGGGCCTGTTGACTGGCATTATAATCGTATCGGCGTTAGTCGTTGATTTTTTCTTCCTGCCAGCATTTTTACTGATGTTTGACAAAAAAGATTACGCAAAAGGAGCCAAAATATGACATTGCTTTCAATTCATACGACCTTTTCCTCCCTTGTGCGCCTCGTTACCTTTGGGGCGGCACTGTCGGTTTTTGCCGGCTCTGTTTCAGTGGCCCAAGCCGAAGGTGCAGGCAGTGACGAAAAAGGCCTGGCCATTGCAAAAGAACGTAAACTGCGGGATACCGGTTGGGGTGATTCTGTCGCAGAATTGACCATGGTGCTGAGAAACAATCAGGGTCAACAAACTGAACGTAAAATGCGTACCAAAGCGTTGGAGGTGTTAGACGACGGCGATAAGAATCTGACTATCTTTGACCAGCCAGGGGATGTTAAAGGCACTGCATTTTTGAATTTTTCTCACACCATCGAACCCGACGACCAATGGATCTATCTGCCTGCATTGAAGCGGGTTAAGCGGATTTCATCGAGCAATAAATCAGGCCCTTTTATGGGCAGTGAGTTTGCTTATGAAGACATGAGTTCGTTTGAACTAGAGAAGTTTGAGTTTCGCTTTCTCAATGAAGAAACATTTGAAGGCATTCCCACCTATGTGGTGGAACAAATACCAGTGGATCAATTTTCCGGCTACACCCGTCAAAAAGTGTGGATAGACAAAGAGCGATACATTCCTTTAAAAATTGAGTTTTACGACCGCAAGAACAGTTTGTTGAAAACCTTATTGTTTAAAGACTATCAACTTTTTAAGGACAAGTACTGGCGACCCATGATCTCGGAAATGTATAACGAACAAAATGGTAAAAGCACGGAATTGATTACCCACAGCATTGAGTTTGACACTGGGCTGCAGGACAGTGATTTTGACAAAAACAGTTTAAAAAGGGCCCGTTAGCAAATGATATCGAGATTAATTGGAGTTGCGTGTTTGAGCCTATGTGCAACCTCGGTGCTAGCGGAGGTGCAGGTCAACGGAACAGTAGGTCTGGAACAACGTTACTTTTTGCAGGATGCACTGTTTGCACAACAAAATCGTGCCAACGGTTCGATTTTTGTCGAAGCGGAAATTTATACCGAGTTCAATGATGGTGACGACAGCCTATTGTTCAAACCCTATTACCGACTCGATCAAAATGATAGTGAGCGCACCAATGGTGATATTAGAGAGTTGATGTGGTTGCGGGTCGGTGATGATTGGGAATTGCGAACCGGCATTGGAAAAGTGTTCTGGGGACAGACGGAATCCCTTCATTTAGTGGATATTATCAACCAAACCGATAGCATTGAAGCCATCGATGGCGAAGATAAACTTGGGCAGCCGATGGTGAACCTGAGCCTTATCCGAGATTGGGGCACCACCTCGATTTTCGTACTGCCCTATTTTCGCGAGCGCACCTTCGCGGGCGAGGAAGGACGTCCTCGCTTTGCCTTACCTATAGATATCGATAACGCCCAATACGAATCTGCTGATGAGGAAAAGCACATTGATTGGGCTCTACGTTGGCAAAAAAGCATTGGCGACTGGGAAGTGGGCTTGTCTTACTTTGATGGTACATCAAGAGAGCCCTTATTGCTGATTGACGAAACCAGCGAGACGGCCATGTTAACGCCCTACTACCCACAGATTCAGCAGCTTGGGTTAGACGTTTTAGCGGTCGCCGGTTCATGGCTACTGAAATTCGAGGCAATTCACCGAGACTCTCAATTTGAAACTTTCAGTGCTGCAGTCGGCGGTTTTGAATATACCAATATTGGTGTGTTCGATTCGATTTACGACATCGGGTGGTTGATGGAGTATCAATATGACGGTCGCGACAACTTGCTCCTCGCGCCCGCTCAAAACGATCTAATGGTCGGCAGTCGTATTGTCTTTAACGACATTGATGGCACACAGGTGCTGTTGGGTATCATTCAGGATCTAGACCACTCATCAAGTCGTTCTGGATTTATCGAAGCGTCCAGTCGTATCAATGATAATTGGAAATGGAATTTTAATGCTTGGTTGTTTTCCAGCGATGAGCCCAGCGAGCCTGTGTATCAGTATCGCCGGGATGATTTCGTAGAGTTAACCTTGGAATATTACTTTTAATTCCTAGTCAAGACTTGCAACAAGCAGCAAGTCTTTCTTATTGCCGAATCGGACCAATGTAAGAGGAGGCAATGACGATGTTGTCGACATACATATTAAAGTCACTCTGGGGTTTGGCCACGCCGCCAAAGTAATAGTTCATCCAGATTTTTTCGATTTTTAACTTGTCTGTGGAACGAAAATTCAGTTTGTTGTCTCGGTAGACCAAATATCCGTCAATCCATACCTCAAGCAAGCCGTCTGCTTGTCCTGGTGTGTTGAGTTTCAAGTGCTGTTCAATGCAATACCATTTTCCCGGTTCCATGGCTGCCCTCGTGTCACCCCAAGCGAAGGTTTCACCATACTTCTTGCTGGTATCGGCCTCATACAAATAGCTTCCGATAGGCATACGGCCACCCAACTCCGGGTTGCCGTTGCCGATGGTTTTAAAGAACGCACCACGGGCAGACCAACCGTTTTCCCCATTGTTGGCTCGGCCACCCCATCCGGCACGATTGTAGGTTCCGCCAAAGCCGGGCAATTTACCGCCACCACTGACTTGCGCTCCGGGTTGAAGCATAGAGTAATATCGAAAGTAGGCTTCTTCTGGTTCGAAACCCGCATGTTTGGCAAAGTAGTAATCTAGATTCCCTGCCAGGTTCGCCGACGTGCGAAAGGGAATGATCAGACTTTTTCCATCTTTCTTTGCGTAGTGATTGATTTCGCTATGCTCGATAAAGCGTTGCTCGCCGGTGTTGTCCCAAACCGGTTGGGTCAGTCCAGTTTTCTGCTGGATTTTGCTGAACCAGCCACGGTTATCAAAGTCATCGGCATAAAACACATCTTTGTCATTCGAAATCCCTTGGTCAACTAAATACTTGCTGGCAATCCCATCATCCCGACGTTCTTGTTGTTTTGCAACATAACGCAGTTGGGACACGGTCAATTTAGACGGACCATATTGTCGATCGGTGACATTGAGAAGGAGTTGGGCAGAACGAACGGTGCTGGATTGCCATTGCTTGGGGAGCTTAAACACCAAAAACACAAGGTGGTTAGCGCCCACTTTTAATATTTTTTCTTTGCCCATGGGTTTTCGGTTTTTTGCGATAATATAGGTGTCTAAGTCCACTGGAATTAAGGAACTTTTCTCTTGCCCTGAAAGGGATAGTTGTGGTCCTTGGTAGGTTCCGGATTCACTGCTGTAGAAATCTGCCACGCCACGATTGGAACCTCTATCATGAACCAATAATATGACTTGCGTGCCTCCGGTCAACTCATCTAAATCCACTGTGATAGGACGCTTTTTGTCTAAGTCAGGAATCTCCAACTGAGCTACTTCAAAGCGATTGCTGTCGATAAATTTTGAGAAGTTGCCTTCAGGCCAGCGTATTTGTGCTTGATGACTTGCATGCTCATAGGTCGCGCTATTATCGAACACCCAGTCAGCAGCGAACACCTTGTCTTGACAAGCCAAGAGTATTGTCAGGAAGAGGGCAAAAATACCAGAGTGTAGGGCCATGGATGCACCTTAAGAATTTTTGAAAATGTAATTTTCGAATCAATGTACCTTAACATTGTCTCGCGCTTGGACAAAAGCACCGTCGCGATTTTCTATGCGACCCTGTAGCTGATTCCCGGAAATCACGGCAGAAGACGCTGGGAAACGAGCATCGATTCCCAAAGAGTTGAGCATGATGTTGTTCAGAATTTGAGTGTTTTGTGCTTTATTTAGATAGATGGAGACATCATTTGCGCAGTTTAGGATGATGTTTTCACTGATCACTCCGCCGTTGTGTTCATATTGACAATCCTTGACCTGACAAAACGACGCTTCGGTCCCACCGTCACCTAGGGACAGACCGATTCGCACATCTAGGGTATTTTGCAAAGGGAGTTTCCATGCGCAATTGATCAAATTACCGCGAATCACAGCGTGATTGCCGCCGCCTTTGAAGAACGCTCCATACACGACGCTGGGTTTGTGCCAGACAGGGCGAGCAAAATCGGCGATAAAGTTCTCAAGAACTTTCCAGTCATCGCCACCTACCACATCGATCGGACTGGCTGGAGTTGTGGTCTCGCGAACGCGGCGATTGAAAAAGTCATTTTGGCTCACTGTCACGTCATCGGGGAAGCGGTAGGGTTGTGATTGATAGTTGCCGTTAGATTTGATGGCGGCATTAAAATCAATAAATTGATTGTTTTTAATGCGTACAAAGTCAGCATCTCCATATAGATGAATTGCATGCTCACAATCTTGGTCGCGACTACAGTTGCCTTCAAAAATAAGATTCTGCACAAGCCAATGGCGATGAGTGAGATAAAGCCCTTCCTGACTTTTTATCGCTAAAATGACTTCACCCGGATGTCGAGTTAGCAATAAAATCGGTTCCAGTTCAGTCCCGTCGTTGCGGCTTTCCAAGCGTTTGCTAATTTCGTAACGGCCCGGTTGCAAGATGATTGCATCTCCGGCTTTAGCGTTTTGCATCGCTTGGCGAAGTGCATCTGCAGAATTGACTTCAATCCGCCGAGATGCACCGAGCAATCGTGCCTCAATTGTGCGGGCTAGAGCTGCATCTTGCGCGGAAAACCCAGGCAAAGACTCAGAGTCAGACAAGGGTTGGTAGGGGTATTGTGGTCTGAGTTGCAAAACCACATCAGCCACCGCAAGTAGGTTTTTTCGCCAGCCGGTGTTTTGCACCTTGTTCATCTGCACATATTGGTGAACTTTAATTGAAAACTGCATCAAGCTGGGTGGTTTCACTATCCACAAGGCAATTAGAACAACCAGACAAACTGCGCCCAGTGCAGCCGCTAAGCGCAAAAGGGCGCGGGTCGATGGCAAACGCAAAGTTAAACCAATATTTCGCTGACGTGGGGATGACCTAAAAAGTCTTGGGGACTGGCCGTCGGGCCGTAAGCTCCCGATTGAAACACCACCAGCCAATCGCCAATTTGGGGATCAGCCAGTGCCATTTTATCCGCCAAAGTATCTAATGGCGTACACAGAGGTCCCACCGCAGTAATGGCTTGCAGCTCGAAATCTGAACCCATTTTATTGCCGATGGCAACAGGGTAGTTTTTGCGTATGACTTGACCAAAATTGCCAGAGTTGGACAAATGATGATGTAATCCACCATTAGTCATGACATAGGTGTGTCCACGGGATACTTTTTTGTCGGTAATTTTACTGGCATAAATACCTGCTTCGGCGACCAAAAACCTGCCTAATTCGATGATCAACTCAAGTTTCGCCAGTTGAGGATAGTCTTTCAGTAGTTGGGATAGGTTTTCACCGATAGGCTGTAGGTCAACTCGGCGCTCGCCCGGAAAGTAGGGGATACCAATACCGCCACCAATATTGATGGTTTCGAATTCCACTGGTGTGGCATCGAATAAACGCTGAGACAGTTCAAAAGTTTTGTTATGAGCATCAATAATGGCGTCTTGTTTGAGGTTTTGTGAGCCCCAAAAAATGTGAAAACCGCGAAAGGTCATTTTGTCATATTCTAAGTTAGGTAGAATCTCAAATAACCGCTCTTCATCAATACCAAATTGCTTTGGGCCGCCGCCCATTTTCATCCCCGATGCTTTTAACTCGAAGGCGGGATTCACACGAAATGCGATGATGGGCTTGATGTTCAGTTGTTCGCCAATCTCGATGGCACGAGCCAACTCCAACTCGGACTCGACGTGCAAGGTGACCCCGGCGACGATAGCTGCGCGAATTTCCGCGATTTGTTTAGCGGGACCGGCAAAACTGATGTCGTGTGTTGGCATGCCTGATTGGATGGCAATTAACATCTCTTTTTGAGAAGCCACATCAAAGCCTTCAACCCAATCTCTCATGGCATAAACCACAGGAACATAGGGATTAGCTTTTATCGCATAGTGCAATTTAATTTGTTTGGGGATAGCTTGGTGGAACCGATCAATTTGTTGTTTTATGACCCCTTTGTCGTAGGCATAAAAGACCTCTTTGTCTAATAGCTGGGCGATATCATCCAGAGTCTTGCCACCCAATCTCAGTTGATTGCCGACAATTTCAAACTGGTCCATCGTTTCATGGACAGGGGCAGGTTTAGACATTTTGATACTTTTCCTTTAATTCTTTGCTCAGCGAACTGCGGTCAACTTTACCATTTGGATTACGCGGCAAAGAAGCGCGAAATTCAACGTGTTTAGGGTGCATAAAGTTAGGCATCGCTTTTTTACATTTCGCTATTACTGCCGCTTCTTCTGCTTGCACGCCGTCTTTAAGTACCAGCAAGAGCACAACAGCTTGGCCGAGTTCTAAATCTTGCACACCGGTTGCCACTGCCTCGGCGACTTCTTCCGCTCCTTGATAACAGGCTTCTTCCACTTCCATTGGACTGACTCGATAGCCGGAGGTTTTGATCATCTCGTCTTTGCGGCCGACAAAATACAAAAAACCGTCTTTGTCCCGTTTCACCGTATCACCAGACCAAACTGCCATTTCCGTTAAGACCAGACCATTTTGTTTATAAGGAACCGGTTTGAAGCGCTCCGCGGTTTTCGCAGGGTCATTCCAATATCCCAAGCTGACGTGGGGGCCGCGGTGCACCAATTCGCCCGGCTCATCGGGGTCACACTCGCTACCGTCTTCTCGAACTACCATGACCTCTGCATTGGGAATGGCTTTACCCATAGAACCTTTGCGCTCATCCACCAGTTCCGGTGATAAGTAGGTACTGCGAAATGCTTCCGTCAAACCGTACATTAGGTAGGGACTGGCATTGCTAAAGGTTTCTCGGAGTTTTGCCAAAGTCACTGACGGCATTGCGCCACCGGAGTTGGTAAAATAGCGCAATTGAGCAGAAGCGCTCTGCGGCCAGTCTAATTTCATTAACTGCTGCCATAAAGGTGGAACGGCAGCCAATCCAGTGACTTGATGCTTCTCCATAGCTTTAATCACATCACCAGCCAGAAAGTAATCCATCAACACACAAGTTGCACCCACCAACATAGACGTGGTGATTTGACTTAAACCGTAATCGAAACTCAGTGGCAGCAAAGCTAAAATCACATCATTGCTGTCATTGTGCAAATATTCGGAGACACTCTGAGCACCCACCAGTAAGTTGCGGTGAGACAGGACGACCCCTTTGGGTTTGCCAGTGCTGCCGGAGGTATACAAAATCGCTGCCATATCATTGTCGGTGCGATGCATTTTGGGGATAGAAGTTTCTTCTAATTCCTCAAGTAACACCGTCTTGATGTCCGTCAATGGTTCTTTCGGGAACTTGTCGACTAGTACGATGGTTTGTAAAGCCGGACAGTGGGGAATAATCTCCGCAAGGGCTTTAAGGCGGTCACTACTGGTGATCAGTATTTTCACATCGCAGTCATTAAGAATATGCTGCACCTGAGGCGCTTTTAATACTGAATTGACGGGGACAAATACACCATGGGCCAAGCTGGTGGCGAAAAAACTGCTGACCGTTTCGATGGTTTTGGGCAAGAATACCGCGACACGATCGTGACGCTGCAATCCCAATGATGTCAATCCTCTGGCGAACTTGGCCATTTGCTCTTCAAGCTCGGCATAGGAGATTTGACGCTGCTTGAATATTAATGCACATTTGTCTGGATAGGTTTTTGCTGTTTCAGACACCAGCTGGTCGAAAAATGACACCATTTTTTATACTTATCTCGTGTTATCTTTTTAGCAACTATTTCTTATTCCAATAAATAATGGAACAATACCATAATGACGACAGAGCATTGTTCTGTCTAGCATAAAAACATAATGATACAGGTAGTGAGAGAATGAATACAGCCGCCACGGTTAAAGAAATATTGATTGACGTTTTGCAACTGTCCAGCGATACCGAATTCGATGACGAGACTCCCTTATTGGGTGCTATCCCGGAATTTGATTCTATGGCGGTGGTTACCGTTTTAACAGCCATTGAAGATACCTTTGGGATTGAAGTGGACGACGATGAAATCAGTGCTGATATCTTTGAGAACTTTGGTGCATTGAATGCCTTCGTTTCGGAAAAAGTTAATTAACCGCAGTTGCTAAGCAAATTATGATGAAATACAAAAAAGTACTTTTGGTTTTTGGTACTCGGCCTGAAGCCATAAAGATGGCACCTCTAGCTTTGGCCTTACAACAATCGCCAGATATTGAAGCCGAAGTTTGCGTGACTGCGCAACATCGTCAGATGCTCGATCAAGTACTTGGGCTATTTGAACTCAAGCCCGATTATGATTTGGATTTGATGCAGCCCGGGCAGGATCTTTACGACATCACCAGTCGCGCCCTGTTGGGGTTACGAGACGTATATAAACAAGCCCAACCCGATTTGGTTTTGGTTCATGGCGACACCACCACGACCTTCGCGGCTTCTTTAGCTGCGTTTTATCAACGTATTCCGGTGGGCCATGTGGAAGCTGGACTTCGCACTGGTGACATCTACAGTCCGTGGCCAGAAGAAATCAACCGCAAATTAACCGGCGCGATTACTGCACTGCACTTTGCCCCAACCGACAAAGCCCAGCAAAACCTGTTGACTGAAAATGTTGCTGCCAACACCGTAAGTGTTACTGGTAATACGGTGATCGATGCCTTGATTGCGGTGGTGGATAAAATCCAAAAAGATGAGGCGTTGAATCAAGAGCTGGCGGCTAAATTTGATTTTCTTGACCCCAATAAGCGTCTTATTTTAGTTACTGGCCATCGCCGTGAAAGTTTTGGCGGCGGCTTCGAGAATATTTGTCGCGCGCTGCAAACCTTGGCAAAGAATGAGGATGTGCAAGTTCTCTATCCTGTGCACCTAAATCCCAACGTGCAAGAGCCGGTGAATCGACTGCTCAAAAACACCGACGATGTGTTTTTGATTGATCCCCAAGATTATTTGCCCTTCGTTTATTTGATGAGCCGAGCGCACATCATATTGACCGATTCGGGTGGTGTGCAAGAAGAAGCGCCGTCATTGGGAAAACCGGTCTTGGTGATGCGCGATACCACCGAACGTCCAGAGGCTATCGAAGCGGGGACGGTGAAGTTGGTGGGGACAGACTATCAAACCATCGTGGATACGGCACAAACCCTGTTGGATGACGAGGAGGCCTATCAAGCTATGTCTTTTGCTCATAATCCTTATGGCGATGGCAAAGCCTGTCAGCGTATCGTCGACACCATCCGCAACGCACAATAGAATTAAAAGGAAAATTTATGGCTTTTGAAAAAGTTTCAGTTGTTGGCCTAGGCTATATCGGCTTGCCCACAGCTGCTGTGATTGCATCCCGCGGTATCGAAGTGGTTGGCATCGATGTGTCGGAAAAGGCAGTTAATACCATCAATGAGGGTAAAGTCCATATTGTAGAGCCAGACTTGGATATGGTGGTGCAGGCCGCGGTGACCATGGGAAAGCTACGCGCTTCATTGACCCCTGAACCCGCGGAAGCCTTTATGATTGCTGTGCCCACGCCATTCAAAGAGGGTAAACAGCCAGATTTGAGTTATATCGAAAAAGCGGCACAAGCCATTGCGCCGGTCTTGGAAGCTGGCAACTTGATCATTCTCGAATCAACTTCACCCGTTGGGGCGACTGAGAAGCTTTCCGGTTGGTTGCAAGCATTACGCCCAGACTTACATTTTCCCGGTCAAGGCAGCCACGAACCCAATATGTTTGTTGCCCATTGCCCAGAGCGGGTTTTGCCCGGACGGGTATTGGAAGAATTAGTTTCTAATGACAGAATCATCGGTGGCATGTCTACTAAATGTAGTGAAAAGGCCATTGAATTATACAAGGTGTTCGTGCGCGGTGATTGTATCACCACCAATGCGCGAACGGCTGAAATGGCAAAGCTAACGGAAAACAGTTTCCGTGACGTCAATATTGCTTTTGCCAATGAGTTGTCGATTATTTGTGACGAGTTAAAAATTAACGTTTGGGAACTGATTGCGCTGGCCAATCGACACCCGCGAGTAAATATTTTGTCGCCAGGACCCGGGGTAGGTGGCCACTGTATAGCGGTTGACCCTTGGTTTATTGTTGATTCAGCGCCTGAGAGTGCACGCATCATCCGCGCCGCCCGAGAAATAAATGATGGCAAGCCCGAGTTTGTCATGGAGAAAGTTAAACGGGCAGCCGACGAGTTTAAGCGGCCGGTGATAGCTTGTTTAGGACTGGCATTCAAACCCGACATCGATGATTTGCGCGAAAGTCCTGCGTTGGACATCACCCGTAAACTGGCAGAATCCCAAATCGGTACCATATTGGCGGTGGAACCCAATATCCACGAAGTTCCTGCCTCTCTTGCCAACCTCGATGTGCAATTGACCAGTGTAAATGAAGCGTTGGAAAGGGCTAATATTGTTCTTGTGTTGGTGAATCATAAATCCTTTTCTGGGATTGATCGCACACTTCTCAATAGCAAAGTGGTGATAGATTCAAGCGGTCTTATCCGATAACCCTACATCATCTCCATGGCCACCTGAACCTCAAGGCACAGGTGGCATCTACCCCTCTATCAGAACTCAACTTGAATATTTTTTAATTGCCTGTAACTTAGATATCAGACCTTCAATTTTGTATAGGATTACCCATGTCATTTGGAAAAATTGCGTCCATTGTATTAGCCGTGTCGTTAGCGACAGCTTGTAGTCAAAAAACACCCGAAGAATATATTGCTGAAGGTGAAAGTGCGATCTATGCCAAGCAGCCTGACAAAGCCATTATTGTGCTAAAGAATGCATTGCGAGAAGAACCAAACAATCTTCAAGCTCGTTTCCTTTTGGGTAAAGTTTATTACAATAAAGGTAATGCGCCCTACGCTGAAAAAGAGCTGAAAACAGCTTTTGAGGGGGGGTACTTTGTCAACGAAGTGTTGCCTGTTTATTTGGCTACCCTTAATTTAATGGGCGAATACGAAACCATGGTGAAAACCGTGGATTCCGTTTCGGGCTTGTCGTCACAGGCTGAGGCTGCAGCCCAGGCATACAAAGCGTTAGCGTTGTATCGCACCGATGAGCGTACGCGGGCGAGTTTGGCGTTGAAGAAGGCCAATGAACTCATGCCTGAATCATCCTATGTACTATTTAGCCGCGCCAATTTCGCCATTATTGAAAATGAGCCTGGAGATGCAGCGGCGTTACTTGAGCAACTACTCGCCAATGAGCCAGAGTTTTATGATGCCATTGTGTTGCTGGGGCAATTGAAAATGCGCTCCCAAGACTACACTGTAGCGGAAGAGTTGTTCCGCAAGTATATCGATTTTCGTCCAGGAGACGCTCAAGGCAACGTGCTATTAGCTGAGACCTTGGTACAAAGTGAGCAGTACGACAAAGCCGAAGCCCTAATTACGGATTTACTGAAAAAGCTGCCCAACAGCCCGATGCTGAATCAACTAATGGGTATCGTGCGTTTTCAAAAGAACGACTATGTCGGTGCGAAAACCTTTATGGAGACTGCGATCAATGCGGGCTCAAATGCCATTCCTGTGCGCTTGATCGGCGGATTTTCTGCCTATCAGCTCAGACAGTATGAGCAAGCTTACAATCATCTTAATTCCATTCAACAATACCTGCCGAACACGCACCCGGCCAAACGGTTGTTAGCGGAATTGCAATTGCGCCTTGGCTATACCGAGGGCGCTGTTGCGACACTGGGAAGTTTGCCAGACGTTAATCTCAACGACATTTCCTTATTTACTCAAGCCAGTTACGACCTGATCCGCCAAGGTGATGACAGGAAAGCGGCTCAGATGTTAAATGTGGTGCGTGATTTCAATCCATCAGACGTGGAAGAAAAAATCAGAATGGGTTTGTTGAAGCTGTCTCTCAATGACAAGAGCGGTTTGGCCGATTTGCAAGCCGCGATGGAAAGCGACCCAAGCTCTGCACAAGCAAGAATTGCATTAGCCAACGCCTATTATGATGAAGGACAGGCTGAAAACGCGATTGAGATAGCTAAGACTTGGGTAGATGAGGAGCCGGAAAATGTTGCTGCTCAGAACTTGTTGGCCAGTTTGTATGTGAAAAACGGTCAAAACGACTTAGCTGTCCAAACCTACCAATCGGCATTGGCAATCGCCCAGAATAACCCTGCATCATTGAAGTTTCTTGCTGATGCTGCCGTGGAGCGAGGTGACATTCCCCAAGCGATCAAATACATGAAACAGTTGGTAGAGAAAAACCCTTCATTTATTCAAGGGTTGTATGACTACTATCTGCTCGAAAAGCAATACGGTGATCCAAGTTATGCAGTTTCATTGATCGAGAAGAACTTCAATGCGAACCCAACGGATCTAATGGCAAAGTTGAACTTTGCTCGAATCTTACTGCTTGAAAATGAGCCGCAAAAAGTGGTTGATCTGCTGACAACCATAGAGGCCCAAGAAGGTTTGCCAGTTCTCTATTGGAAAGGCTTGGCTGACAGTTATGTCCTTTTGGCAAATCCCGAAGAAGCGATTCGAGTCTACCAACAATGGCAAACCTTAGAGCCCAATTCGCGCGATCCATGGGTACACACTATTGCTTTGCAAGATTGGCTGCGGGATTACTCGTCTGGTCTAGATACGGTTAAGCGAGCCCTGAAGTATTTTCAAGAGGACAAAATGTTCTTAGTGATGGAAGCGCACTTTAGCTTGATGAGCGGTAATGCGTCAGTTGCCAAACGTTTGGTAGCACGGCTTCCCGATTCTGTGCAAGACAATCCATTGGTGAAAGGACTAAAAGGGCAATTGTTGTATACCGAAGGAAAATTTAGTCAAGCCATCCCTTTGCTTAAAGACAATTACAATCAAACCCGCAGTCCTATGTATGCATTGTTGATTGCCAATAGCTATCGCAACAATGGTCAACCAGAGCAGGGTCAGGCATTTTTGGAAAGCCACCTAGAGAAACAGCCGGGTGATATCAATATCCGTGCCCGCCTTGCTGAGCGCTATATGAATATGGATGTCAATAAAGCCATTGAGCAATACGAGATTAGCTTGCGGATCTTGCCCGAGAACATTGCGTTTATTAATAATCTGGCCTATCTCTATGGCGAGGTAGGGAAGCTTGATAAAGCCTTGCCGCTGGCTGAAAAGGGTGTAGAACTCAGACCCAATCTACCTATGATGCTGGATACCTACGCCACGTTGCTGCTCAAAGATGGTCAAGTAGACAAAGCCATCGCGATGGCGAAGCGGGCTTTTGAGGGAGATAGAGAGAATAAAACCTATCTGCTAAACTATGAAAAAGCGCTAGCGGCCAAAGAGTAGAAATTTAGCCTAATTTGTGTCGGATATTTTTACATGAGATTTTCAATTAAAATAAAATCGCTTTAAAATCAATAGGATAAAAGTTGGCACGTAGTCTGCATTGTATTAGTCATGGAAAGCTGAACAAAGCTGCTGACCTTCTTAAACAGAATTTTTGACGGAGAATATTATGAAATGTAAATCTTTGATTGCGGGCCTAGTACTGGCTTCATGCTCTTCAGCAGCATTTGCGAACCAATTTTACGTAGACGCTGGCGCTGATTTCGGCGGTACTGCAAATAAAGCAGCTGGTGCGACTACTACTGGCTGGTTGGACGAAATGTTGTACGAGTACTCTTCAAGCACTTTAGTGACTGATAGCGACATGAACGGTCCAGACGCTGGTGACACCATTGTAACCACTGGTGGTTTTACTGATGGAAGTTTGGCTTCAGTAAGCACAAACCAAATCACGTCTTTGAGCCCTAGCCAAGCGTTTGGCGGTCCTAGCCATAACGGTTTGGGTATCGGAAACTGGAACTTGACTTTCCAATTCGAACTAACTGGTTCACTTGGCCCTGGTCTGACTACTGATTACAACACTGGTATGATCACTTTTTACCACTTCACTGGTAACGAAGCGAGCACTGCAGAGTTCACTGAATTGTTCACTTTACAAGCTTTGAGCACTTCGCAAAGCTTCGGTGGTCCTTCTTTGAGAACTCAGATCGTATCTTACGGTGCTGGTTTGGTAAATGGTGTTGCAGTTGGTGACATGTTTAACTTCGACGAGTTTGGTGGTATCTCTGTAACTGAAATCGTTGACAACATGGTTAATGCTTACGGTATCTTCGACTTCAACACTGACCCACGTCAAGTTACTGTAACTAACAACATGGACGGTACTTTCACTTTGACTGGTGAGCACGACGGTTCAGTTAGTTTCCAAATTCCAGAGCCAGCTAGCTTGGCAGTATTGGGCCTTGGCCTGATGGGTTTGGCAGGCGTAAGCCGCAGAAGAAAAAGCTAATAAGGCTTTGACTTAAATATGAAAAACCCGGCGGTGCCGGGTTTTTTTATGTCATTTTAAAAGTCAATTCAGCTCGATATCTGTTATCCCAATCTTCCTAAATCAATAGCCGCTTTACGCGTGCTATCGTTCTTGTCGACACTGTCAATAGTTTATTACCTTGAGTAAGGGTTCAGGGCTAATATCGACTGGATGAGTTTTACCCGGCCGTTGGACGACGTCTCAAGTGGGGCATTTCCACATCGATATAGCAGGGGTTAGGCGGCTTTCGGCTTTTGCAGTTTCTTGCGAATAATCGGTAACATTAGATACTTTTGTAACCAGTTTTTGTTGCCTCCAGGACGCCAGGTAATCTTTAATTTGTTTTTGTATGCATCGAAATGCATGCCGTGGGGAGCGTGGATCACAGATCCTCGATTCAATAAGATTTTCAATACGTTAGTATTCAGCACACCGGAAGCTAAAGCGATGCCCATTGGCGTTGAAGGGACTTTGCCCTCCCAAAAGTTGACGGTGCTGGCGTCGACTAAATAGCTTAGCTGAAGCATTGCAGGTGAAAGGCCCATAATAAGGTGGTAGAACTTGTCTTCTTCACTCAAACCTTCAAGACAAAAATAGTCTTCAAATGACATTTTACCCGGCATGAAAACTAACATAGCAGTACCCATACCCATCGGCGCAGCTGTAATGCATGGGATATTCTTTTCGTAACAACGCTGGAACACCAGACGTCGAATCTTCATAGCGAAAATATCTAGACTATCAATATAGATATCTACCCCATCCAAGAATTCGTCCAAATTCTCTTCGTTAATACCCTTGTCGAAATTTTTTACATTCGCCTCAGGATTGATGTCGTGAAGCATTTGTTCCATCACTTTGGATTTCTCGAGGCCCAAAGTACGCATCGACGCACCCGCTTGGCGGTTAAAATTGACGAGGTCATATTTATCAAGGTCTGAGATATTAAAATTGCCAATCCCTAGCCGTGCACAACAAATGGCATGGTCACCGCCAACACCACCAAGCCCTCCGATAGCGACTTTCGCGTTTCGTAAGACTTCCTGCTCTTGTTGAGTAATCCAGCCAATATTCCTTGAGAATGCTTCTTTAAAATTAAACATGGTTAACTTCCGTCATTGTTCTTACGCCATGGGCTTGCAATGCAATCTTCCTAGAGTATAGATAAAGTCAGTGACAATAAAACCATCATTTAACAAAAAATCGATTAATTACAAGGTTACTGAGAGGTTCCGAGTTGTTCGGTAAGTATTTGAGATTACTGATTTAACTGGCTTGCTTTTCGGCTTCCATTTGTGAAATCAACTGAGTTTTTATATCAGACAACAACTCCTGAAAATCCGGTTTCAAATTGGCTTCGACATTTTTGGGTTGGATATAGAAAGGCGCACGCTTGCCATGATAATCCACAACTGGACCAATTTGTTCAAAAGGCAGACCGACGAAACGCATGCTTCTTGCTAAGCGTGGCTCGACCATTACAAAACAATGGTTGATATTGCGCTGCAATAGAATAGAAGTTGCGGAAAGGTACAATCCAACCGCGATAAAGGGAAAGCATCGTAATTCTGTTTCGGAATAGGTTTCTTTGTTGATGGCACCCAAGGCAGCCCCATCGAAGTTATCTGACTTACGACGTCTGAACTCGGCTGGCACCGCCAATCTGGAAATTTCACAAATATCGTTGCGAGCAAAATTGGTCGGAAACAGCTCAGGTTTTGAAATCGCTTGAGAGCAATACAATTCAATAGGCAGACGCTGAGTAGGATCACTACTGGTTATCAGTCGCACCGTTCCTGCATACAATCCAGACTGCTTATGTTGGATCATGCAATGTAATGAGTGATCATCGAAATGGTCCCGTTCAATCCCTTCTGGGGAAATGGGTTCAAATGCCAACTCTTCACAATACACTTGATGTCGGATCTTAAACGAATGTTTCTTGTGATTTTCAGTTTCGGAAAAAACCGGTCTCAAATAGTCTGAAAAATGGCTTGAGATGCTTTCGACTGACTGTTCAGTCATCGTCAGGTTCCTATAGGCTAATCACGGTAACCGAATCGAATCGGAGTTCTCTGCATGGCGTTTTATGCTGATCATAAGTTTAGCGGAAAAATCAACGCTATAGGCACTTAATCGATGACAAAACGATCATGCTAAATTTGGCTATTGCTCATTAGAGTTTCATGGTTAACCTTTGGTTTGTCAAACAATTAAGTAGCAGCTTTTGATTGGACAGAAGTTTAGCAACGGGACTACACTTGCTGTATTAGACAAGATAACCCATACAACCAGGCTAACGGAGTGTAATAGATTGAATATGATAGAGAAAATAGTCTCGCAAATTCATATTGAAGCAGCACGCAATTCAACGGATGACTTCAATTTATTTCACGATAAAAACCGTTGGGATTGGATCAAGGGAAACCCCTTTGGCGGGCCCATCGCTTTGGGCTTTCAACTGGGCTGTCTGGTTGAGGACCAAGTCACCCAAGCGCGTATTCAAAATGGTGAGTTAGCTGAAGCAGAGAAGTTCTCTCACAGCCATTTTGAGCTCAATTTTGCCGGTGTGGTAAAACCAGGTGACGTTCTTGATGTCTCGGTCAAAGCGGGTCGACTAAGTAGTTACAACGAAAAGGCTTGTTTTGCCAATCGACTATTAATTAAAGCAAATGGCCGGGCCGTTCTGATTGGCTACAAACGGGAACTTGACTCCCCGATGTTCTCTTATCCCGAAAATCTCCCTGGCGCAAAGATGTTACAAGGGCTGGCAGATCGAACAGTAATCTCTGACACAGGCTATTTTTTGAAGCGTAAATATATGATTGTTGGCAATGCAAAGAATTTTCTGACCAGTGCATTTGCTCAGCAAGCGGACTACATCGATGAGTTTGCCGACAAAGTTGAATTTCCCCAAATGTATCCAATGAGCCTGACCTCATCGGCGTTGCTCGAGCGAGCCCAGTATATGCAGCATGATTTGATTGCTGAGCCCATGATCTATGCCTGTCACAAACTCTCTATGCATAAGCAGCAATTAGCTCGTCTTAAAAGTAATGATAAGCTACACATAGTAGTGAGTCCTGAACAAGAGCACGATGGTCGCATCATGCACCGATGTTTCGGCTTGGTAGAAGAAGATGAGCCGCTATTTAGCTTACAAATCGATCTCTTGCCATTGTCAGCCATCAGTGGGGTGGCTTAACCACTAGTCTAAAGATTTCTCGACTAGGAGGGTGAATTGCTGCGCTGAACCGATTGCAGCTTAAATGGCACAAACTGCAAAGCGGTCTGCTTACCCAAGTCATACAACTTGGCTTTGTCCTCGCTCGACAGCGCAAACTCCACAGGAGAAATATTCTCGGTATCCACCACTATGGTGTTATGCCAATGTTGGGCGTGTACGTATTCACGAGACAAAGCCGTCATGAAGGTGCGGATTAACATGTACAAATATTCCGGCAAGTGAAAAAATACCTGGCGCTTTTTAATGTCGCTCACTTGTTGGCTTTTCAGTCTAAAACATAAATTGGTGCTGCCTTTGCCGGTCCAATCCCTGAACAACGCGTCCTCAGACAAAATGGCGCCGTCTACCAGTAGGTGGTGTTTGTATGGCTTAAAGCTGAAAATCAGCGGTATCGACATGCTATAGCGAACCGCTTGAGAGACTTTCAGATCGGGAGTATTGATTTTATCGAACACTACCGGGCCGCCGCCATTGACATCGGTGGCGACAATACTGAGGTCTCTTTCCAATTGAGAAAAGGTTTTGCCTTCTAATTGTCGGTCTATCCAGTGCTCAAAATCGTCGCCCGAGCTCAGTCCACCGTCTTTGAGCAAGCGAAAAAGAGAGTAACCCCTGAACTGTTTAAAATCGGTCTCCAGAGCTAGGCGGTAAATAGAATCCAATGACTGGCCGCTGCAATACAATGCGGAGACGATGGAGCCACCAGAGATACCCACGACATGTTCGAAACGGATATTCATGTCCTCCAAGGCACTGAGAATGCCAATATGGGCACTTAGCCTCGTGCCGCCACCTGAGAAGATGGGAACGATAGAATTGTCCGGTTGCGAGGAAGTTTGGCTCATACTAGCTTTATCCTTGAGTCATCTGGAAATCACATCACAGGCACGCTCGAATTGTGCAAAGATTAATGCACTCGATTTGCACAGTGTGCACAATTTTTATAGGTTAGTATTGTCACCTTATCAATTCATTTAGAGATTGCATGAACATAAATTGTAGAATTTTGAGTGTACTGTTAATCATAGCAAGTGTTGAGGGCTTCGCCGCCACATTGGTGGACACCATAGCGAAAGTCAAACCATCGGTTGTCGGGGTTGGGACTTTTGAGCCTCTAGCAAGTCCTCGTGCAAACCTTCAAGGGACCGGATTTGTGGTGGCAAATGGCCAATATGTGATCACTAATTACCATGTGATATCCACACCGTTAAATGAAGCCAAGAATCAATCTCGAGTGATCTTCGTCGGCACAGGCAGACAGCCCAGAACTTACACCGCCACATTGATTGAGTTTGACGAGTTGCATGATTTGGCACTATTAAAAGTGGATGTTACTCTGCCAGCTCTGAATCTTGCTGAAAGTGAGTACTTACAAGATGGTACCGAAATAGCGTTCACCGGCTTTCCCATTGGCAGTGTTTTGGGCTTATATCCGGCAACTCATCGAGGGATTATTGCCGCGGTAACGCCAGTCATTATTCCGACCATGCATTCCAGTCAGTTAGACAAAAATACTGTGCGACGCTTGCGGGATCCCTACTATGTTTATCAACTTGACGGTACGGCTTATCCCGGAAACAGTGGCAGTGCAGTTTACCGGGTAAACGATGGTAAAGTGGTGGCAGTGATCAACAAAGTGTTTGTAAAGTCCACAAAAGAGGCAGTTTTATCAGACCCCAGTGGCATTACCTACGCGATACCTGTAAAATACGTCAAGGACTTGCTGGAATCCGCCGGAATAGGGGCTCCCTAGGCTGTCGAAAAAATTTACAATTACACAAATGTATAATTTGTTTTTGCCATGTAATTCAAAGGCTTGTGTAGTTGGTTTGATTTTTGCATTGTTAGTGTTAATTGTATTTGTTTCTGCGTGATTTCGGCGCAATAGATGGGTTTAAATCAATGAATGAATTTGAAAAGACCAAAGGACAGGACATGTCTTCAATGAACAAGCGTCGTAACTTTCTGAAAAAGACCGCTACAGGCGCCGTGATTGCGAGCTTGCCGGCTAAGTCGGTTTGGGGCGCGTGTTCCGTATCCGGTGCACTGTCGGGTAATTTGTCTACTAACACGGATAGACACACTTGTACTATTCCAGATTTGAGCAACGGCCGTTCTCCAGGTAATTGGAAAAACTGGAATAAAAACATGCATGGCACGTTCATGAAACTCAAAGAAATGAGAGACAGCATTCAAGGTAAACCATCCAAAGACCCAGCCTACCAAGCAGCGAAGAAATGTTTTTCTGATGATGTTGAAGTGGCGATGGGTAAAATTATGGTTTTACCCTCTGAGATGAATCCACGCGTATTAACTGTTGGTCAAGCTTTGGCAACAAACGGCGATGGCGATAACAATATTTATTATCATTTAGCTGCTGTATACCTGAACGCTTACTTTGAGTTTTATTCGAACTATCAGGGCGAGGTTGCTGCAGAACAATTGATCAACGAGATCTTCTTGTATTGGTATGTTGGTACTCACCATGGCGGTGGAGTTTCGATCTCGTCTTCGGATCTCGGATACAATGATGGAACAACTTGGTATCAACCGACAAACTGCTAATCCACAGTGGGTGAGACCGTACAGCAACCAAATCATTCTATTTATACATTGACGTCTGGCTCACGTTTTTACGTGTTGCCTGACGGCAGTGGTATCGCCGTGTATTGCGGTCAAACGGGCGATACACTTTTTCTTAATGCCAAAGAACCTTTCGAACCCTCTGAATCACCTCCGATTTCTGCCAATTTTTCAATTGCCGATTTACAACATCATTTAAGACTGGATAATGGAGCGGTCGAATTTATCGTTGCTCGTTTGCAGGAGCAACACGTAATCCAGTCGGTTAACTGATTTGAATATACACACGGGTCTTTATCATTTTCGCGTCTCCAGTCAGATAGAAGCGGTACAACGTGCGGCAAATCTGATCTATGGCGACGCTCCGGCCAGCGACTCTCCTCTGGATTTTGATGTGCGATTGGTGTTTGACTCCTTCATCCGTCGCTTTATTAAACCACAAGTGAGTTTTTATTCAGACCAACACTCGCCGTTCAAGCCTCTTCCCGTGTCCCAAGCACCCGCGGTGTTGGAATGGGGGATGAATTGGTGTATTGCCGCTCACGAGTACAGTCGGCTGTTGATTCACTCTGCGGTGCTGGTAAAAAACGGTAAAGCCATTGTATTTCCAGCCTTGCCTGGTTCGGGTAAAAGCACGCTTACTGCTTATTTGGGACTGTCTGGTTGGCACACCTATTCTGATGAAATGGCGATTATTGATGTTAAATCCTGCGAGGTTATGCCCGTATTTCGGCCGGTATGCTTAAAGAACAACTCCATCGATTTAGTTAAACAATGGCATCCCAATGCTGTAGTCACGCCGGTGTGCCGGGATACCCAAAAAGGCGATGTAGCACACGTAAAAGTGTTGAATTGGACTGAATATCAGCAGTTAGAGTCGGTACCCATTGTGGCTATCGTATTCCCCAAATACACCGCCAACCAACCTCTAAAGATTTATCAATTGAGTATGCTGGATGGTTTCACAGCTTTTAGTCGTAATGCCTTCAATTACAACGTGCTCGGGGTGGACGGTTTTGATGCAGTGAGTCGTATTGTGCGTAACTGCCAGCATTTTGAAATTTACTATGACAATGTCGCCGAGGTAGATGATTTCCTGACACAGGACATCATTGGAGGGTCTCATGGTTAGTACCGAGCAACTGTTTAGACTCTTGAAAAAGCCTGAGGTAGGCAGTACGTTTTCTGCTGAACAATGGCAAAATGTGATCTGGATTTTGCGTGAAGCCAAGTTGTTGAGCAGCCTATATCATATGGCTATCCGCGCCCAGTGTTACGATGACTATCCGGTTTTCGCTCAGCGGCATCTCTATTCGGCGCAAGTTTACGCGCGACGACAGGCTCAGCAAATTGAGTTTGAAGCCAAAGGTATTCGAGATTTACTTGAGCAAGTATCGGTTAAGGCGATTTTTCTCAAAGGTGCCGGATATACGTTGCGAGATAGCCTGAACAGCAAGGGGCGCATTTGTTCTGATTTAGATATCTTGGTTGCAAAAGATCAGTTGTCTATTGCGGAAAAACATCTGCAGGCAAATCGGTGGAAGCCGGAAACACTGAGTGATTACGATGAACAGTATTATCGTAAGTGGGCCCATGAAATTCCGCCCATGATCCACCTCAATCGGGGAACCGTCATCGATGTGCACCACAATGTGTATTTGCCCATTAGTGGCCGCTCGCCGAACATTGAGGCATTTTTAACTCGCACCTGTAAAACTGCAAGTGGTTGCTTTGTGTTACAACCTGTCCCGACTGTTTTGCATTGTATTATCCATCTATTTACCAACGAGGATAGTTCCAGTTGGATGCGCGACTTATTCGATATTAGCGTGCTGTTGGATGAGTTCGAAAGCGAAGCCTTTTACGCTGAATTACAGACCTTGGTTGTAGAAAGTGGTTTTGAAACGGAGTGGTTGTATTGTATTGCGTGCTTAAAACACTATGAAGATAGAGTGTTTCCTAACGTGGTGAATCAGTTTTTAGCTCAACACCCTTTTACCCGCAAACAAAAATGGCTTTGCGAAAATGCCATAATTCCTGCCATTGCGCCAAATCACTCGATGGTGTGTCAAACTCAGCACAAGTTGGCGAAGAATCTAGTGTATTTTCGAGGTCATTGGATGAAGATGCCTCTGCACATTTTAATCAAGCATTTTGTGCTCAAATCCTTTTTCTCGATTCGCGATCAAGTGATGGGTAAATACCACTTTGAACCCAAGTTGCCGAATAATCCAAATTGGTAAATGTTAAAAACACAGCTTTGTTGTGAAAGACACTACTATTTTTCCATATTTACAGGCAAACTGTTGCCCACATAATAAAAGGTTCGTTTAGGGTCATGGTCGGCATTCGGTTATCGGCGCTGAAATTGAACAAAATCGATGACATAAAGAAATCATTCGCATCATTGTAGAGGTGATCATTTGACTGCAATAGAAAAAAATCCATGCATTGGAATTGTGGGGCTTGGCTATGTTGGTTTGCCCTTAGCCGTTGCTTTTGGCAAAAAATATCAGACCATCGGCTTTGATATTAATCAGCAGCGTATTAACGAGTTAAAATCCGGCCAAGATCATACTCTTGAAGTCTCCGAAGAGGAGCTGGCCAGTGTCACATCATTGCAGTTCAGTTGTGAGCCAACTGAACTGGCGAAGTGTGATTATATTATCGTAACAGTTCCCACCCCAATTGATAAAAATCGCCAACCGGATTTGACGCCACTGAGAAAAGCCAGCGAGATGATTGGCAAAATTATCAGCAAAGGTACAGTGGTGATATACGAGTCTACGGTCTATCCGGGCGCAACTGAAGAAGTGTGTATTCCAATCATCGAAACTGAGTCAGCTTTGGTGTTTAATCAGGATTTCTACGCAGGCTATAGTCCTGAACGAATTAATCCTGGAGACAAGACCCATCGTCTGGAAAATATTGTCAAAGTCACCAGCGGCTCTACGGAGCAAATTAGCGAGGACGTCGATGCACTGTATCGTTCGATTATTGTCGCGGGTACGCACCGAGCCTCTTCGATCAAGGTTGCTGAAGCCGCTAAAGTCATTGAGAACACCCAACGGGATCTCAACATTGCCTTGATCAATGAATTGGCGATGATTTTTGAGCGAATTGGTATTGATACGGAAGAAGTGCTTTTGGCGGCAGGCAGCAAATGGAACTTCTTACCTTTCCGCCCTGGCTTAGTTGGTGGTCATTGCATTGGCGTTGACCCTTACTACTTGACCCACAAAGCTGAGGAAATTGGCTATCATCCTGAGGTGATCCTAGCCGGACGTCGCATCAATGACCATATGGGCGAATATGTGGTCAGTAGACTGGTTAAAAAAATGCTTAGCCAAAAAATCATGGTTAACGGCGCAAACGTCTTGTTGATGGGGATTACCTTTAAAGAAAACTGCCCCGACATTCGCAATACCAAAGTCGTCGATATAGTCTCCGAATTGCAAAACTATCATGTCAATGTCGACATCTATGATCCCTGGGCAGAAAATGAAGAAGTGCAACACGAGTACGGTCTATCCTTGGTAGACAACCCCAAGGTTGGGAACTATGACGCCATTATCGCCGCCGTAGCCCACCACCAGTTTAAGGCGCTCAGTGCAGAGCAACTGACAGGCTTGGGTAAAGAAAACTGTGTCATTTTTGATTTGAAGTACATATTTGATAAGAATATTGTTGATTTAAGACTGTAAGGACAAGAGTTCATGAAAGTGTTGGTAACCGGCGCAGCCGGCTTCATTGGTTCACATGTTTGCCTGTATCTGTTGAGTCGCGGCGATGAAGTCGTGGGTTTAGATAATCTTAACGATTACTATGATGTCAATTTAAAGCTCGATCGCCTGAAGCGAGTCGAGCAACATGCAAATGCATACAACTTTAGCTTCATCAAAATGAGTGTTGAAGACAAAGAGCAAATGCCTGCTTTATTCGAAAAGCATAAATTTGACAAAGTGGTCCATTTGGCGGCCCAAGCTGGGGTGCGGTACTCCCTTGAGAATCCTCATGCCTACATTGATGCCAACATCGTTGGCTTCATGAATATACTCGAAGGGTGTCGTCACAACCAAGTGAAGCACTTAGTTTACGCTTCTTCCAGCTCAGTCTACGGTGCAAACGAATCCATGCCGTTTTCAGTGCATGACAATGTGGATCACCCGGTTTCGTTGTATGCGGCGAGCAAGAAAGCCAATGAGCTTATGGCCCACACTTACAGTCATTTGTACAATATACCGACCACTGGGTTACGCTTTTTTACCGTGTATGGTCCTTGGGGTCGTCCTGATATGGCCTTATTCCTGTTTACTAAAGCCATTCTCGCCGGCGAACCCATCAAGGTATTCAACTACGGTAATCACAAGCGTGACTTCACCTACATCGACGATATCGTTGAAGGTATCATAAGAACACTAGACCATACTGCAGAGTCTAATCCTAACTGGAGCGGCCAGAATCCTGATCCGGGCACCAGTAAAGCCCCTTGGCGTGTTTACAACATCGGTGCGCAAACACCGGTGCAGTTGTTAGATTACATTGGCACCTTGGAAAAGGCTTTGGGTAAAGAAGCTGAGAAGGAACTGTTGCCATTGCAAATGGGCGATGTGCCAGACACCTATGCCGATGTTGAAGCTTTGGTAGAAGATGTGGATTACCGACCCAAAACCACAATCCAAGAAGGGATTGGCAACTTTGTGGCTTGGTACAAGGATTACTTCAAAGTTAAATAGACTTAGTGTCACTAATATAAAACCCGCCTGGGTCTACCAAGGCGGGTTTTTTATTGTTTATTCTAAGCTCAGGGTATTTATCCTGCTAACTTAGCCTTCATCTCTTTGCGCTTTTGATGCAATAAAGGCTCAGTGTAGCCGTTTGGCTGACTAGTACCTTCAAAGATCAACAACCTTGCTGCTTCAAATGCAATAGACGACGGATAGTCTGGACCCATTGGAATGTATTCAGGGTCCTGCGCATTTTGTTCGTCTACCAGTCCTGCCATTCGTAACATGGACTCCATCACTAAGGTTTCATCAACGATTCCGTGTTGCAGCCAGTTGGCGATATGCTGGCTGGAAATCCGCAAAGTTGCGCGATCTTCCATTAAACCAACATTATTAATGTCCGGTACTTTAGAGCAGCCGATCCCCTGATGCACCCAGCGCACAACGTAACCGAGAATACCTTGCACATTGTTGTCGATTTCTCGCTGGATCTGCTCATCGCTCAGTTGAGCATCTGGGCTCAAAAGAGGCACAGACAGAATGTCGTTCAACAGGGCATCAATATCGCCACTCAAGGTCTTTTGCCGGGCAAAAACATCTTGCTGATGGTAATGCAACGCATGCAAGGTGGCGGCAGTGGGCGAAGGTACCCAAGCGGTACTGGCACCAGCCATCGGATGGGCCAGCTTGGCTTCCATCATGTCAGCCATGTTGTCAGGAATGGGCCACATGCCTTTGCCGATTTGTGCACGCCCAGATAAGCCGGCAGACAATCCACACAGCACATTGGATTGCTCATATGCGGTGATCCACGGACGGGCTTTCAATTCTCCTTTCAAAGCAAATGGACCTGCTAACATGGAGGTATGTATCTCGTCGCCCGTTCGATCAAGGAATCCGGTGTTGATGAACACACAGCGATGCTTTGCTTGAGCGATACATTGCAATAAATTCACACTAGTGCGGCGTTCTTCGTCCATGATGCCCATTTTTAACGTGTTGGCCGCTAAGCCAAGGAGTTTTTCAACACTGGCAAACACTTGGTCTGCAAAATACACTTCTTCAGGACCATGCATTTTAGGTTTTACGATGTAGATACTGCCTTGGCGACTGTTGCGGAATCGTCCATTGCCAAGCAAGTCGTGCTTGCCTATCAGCGACGTGATCATCGCATCCATCAGACCTTCGTAAATGGGTTGGTCATCTTTTAGGATGGCATCGTTGGTCATCAAATGGCCGACGTTACGGACAAACATCAAACTGCGACCGGGCAAACTCATTTTTTGCCCGTCAATATCTGTATATTCACGATCCCCATTAAGACTACGAGTGACGGTTTGATTGCCTTTTTGCACATCTGTAGACAAGGTGCCTTTCATCAAACCGAGCCAATTCCGATATACTAAGGTCTTGTCTTGGGCATCGACAGCGGCTACGGAATCTTCACAATCCATAATAGTGGTTAACGCCGATTCAACGAGAATGTCTTTCAGCGTGGCGGGATCGCTCTTACCAATAGGATGCTCAGCATCAAACTGTAATTCGATATGTAGACCGTTGTGGCGGATCAGAATTGCGCTTGGTTGCTGTTTGTCTCCTTGAAACCCTATACATTGGGCGCTATCAGTCAATCCAGATTGTTGGCCATCTTTAAGAGTGACCATCAGACCTGTGTCTGTGAGCTGGTATTGGGTGGATTGTGTATGGCTCCCTTGTTGCAATGGAGCGATGGTATCAAGCCACTGGCGAGCAAAGAGTATGACTTTTTGACCGCGCAACGGATTGTAGCCTCGGCCTTTTTCCGCGCCATCTTCTTCACTTATCACATCGGTTCCATAGGCGGCATCATAGAGGCTTCCCCAGCGGGCATTGGCTGCGTTAAGCGCATAACGAGCATTGTTGATTGGTACCACCAATTGCGGACCCGCCATGTTTGCGATTTCCTCATCAACATTTTGGGTATCAATGTGTACCGGGCCACTCTTGTCAGCCAGGTAACCAATCTCAGTTAGAAATGCCTTGTATTGAGCTATGTCCGGGTTGGGATTGCGCTGACAATATTCGTCCATTTGAGTCTGAATGCGGTCGCGCTTGGCCAGCAACGACCGATTCAGTGGTTGGAAATCGGCCAGTAAGGATTCAAAGCCTTGCCAAAAACTCTCAGACGATACCTCACTGCCGGGCAACGCCTCTTGCTCGATGAACTGAAAGAGTTCGTTGGCGATCTTCAGTGTGCCCCGTTGAATATAGTTTTGCATGTGCTTTGCCTCTGACTTCTAGATGGGCAAAGTGTAACGGTTGAAGAGAATAATGTTTAATTTATGGTTATTATTCCAATGATAAATTTCGTGAATGAAACATTAGCCTTGATGCAGTTGATTTGCCACATCGCTGATCAGGCGGCGCAACCATATGTGTCCTGCATCATGATGTAACAGCGCACTCCAAGCCATTTTCAATCCAATGGGTGGAATATCGAATGGAGGATCGAGGATGACTACCTCAGCGTCATTGCGGTACAGGTTGGCCGCTTTGCTGGGCAAGGTGGCAATCAGATTTTGGGCTTTTGCCAATTGCAACGCGACATGATAGTGACGAGTGAATACCCGAATGTCCCGCTTTTGACCGATTTTGATGAGTTCAGCATCTACCCAGCCTAACTTTTGCACTTCATTGGGATCGATACCCACGCCGACACCAAAACCTGTTTTACTGACCCAAATGTGTTGTCCAGACAAATAGGACTGCAAGTCAAAACGTTGGATGATGGGATTTGAGCGTTTCATGACACAAGAAAAGGTGTCGTACCAAAGGACTTTTTGATGAAAGGACAAAGGTAACTCTTCAAAGCGGTTGATCGCCATGTCCACTTTGCCATGCTCGACGTCGTGGAAGGTCACGTCACTTGGGGTAATCACATCCAGAGTAATATTGGGGGCTATACTGCCCAGTTGGCGAATCACTTCAATCAATAACGTGGACTCGGCGTAGTCGCTGGCCATGATGCGAAAGGTGCGATCGCTCTTAAGGGGAACAAATTCCGTTTCCGGTTGAATTGAGGTTTCCAGCTTCGCCAGTACATCACGAATGACCGGCTGTAATTCCAACGCTCGTTGAGTCGGTGTCATGCCGTCGCTGGTTCTGACTAACAGCGGATCTTTAAACAAATCTCGCAAGCGTTTCAGCCCATTGCTCATGGCTGGCTGAGTAATACTCAGTTGGTTGGCTGCTTTGGTGACACTGCCTTCGCGCAGTAACACATCGAGATAGACCAATAAGTTTAAATCCACTTTGGCAATGTTCACCGAGTGCGGCTCCCTTGAGAAAATTAACTACGGGCAGAGTATAACCAGTGTGAATGGCTTTGTCATACCACTGCTCAATTTAAACCATGCAACCTGTTGCAGCGCAATGGATTCATAAAGCAAATAAAAAACCCAGCCGGAGCTGGGTTTGAATTAGGTTTTCATCACCAATATGTGGTCAATCCGGCAACGATTACACCGCAACATCAAACTGATTCATGGTGTTGTCTTCGCCCGCCGCCTTAAGGGCTTGCTCACCACTGAAGTATTCTTTGTGATCGTCGCCAAGGTTAGATCCGGCCATCGCTTGGTGTTTGACACAGGCCAGCCCTTCGCGGATTTCCTTACGTTGTACACCTTTAACATAAGCCAACATAGCTTCTTCACCAAAGTATCCTTTTGCGAGATTGTCAGTGGACAATGCTGCGGTGTGGTAGGTTGGCAAAGTAATCAAGTGGTGGAAGATACCCGCTTCACGAGAAGCGTCGGCTTGGAACGTACGTACTTTTTCATCAGCTTCTGCTGCCAAATCGGTTTCATCGTACTTCGCTGCCATCAATTCGTCACGGTTGTATTGTGACAAATCTTTTCCAGCTTCTTGCCATGCATCGAACACTTGTTGACGGAAATTCAGTGTCCAGTTGAATGATGGAGAGTTGTTGTAAACCAGTTTCGCATTGGGGATTTGCTCGCGAATCGCATTCACCATCTCACCAATCTGTTGAACATGTGGTTTCTCAGTTTCGATCCAAAGAAGATCTGCGCCATTTTGCAATGAAGTCACACAATCCAACACCACACGGTCAAAGCCTGTTCCGTCACGGAACTTGTACAAACCATTGGGTAGACGGATAGGTTTCACCAACTTACCGTTTTGACGAAGTACCATATCACCTTCTTTCAGTTCTTCAACAGAGTTAACGTCAACCGTGTCTAAGAAAGAATTATACTGAGCTGCCAAGTCGCCCTCTTGATTAGAAACTGGGATTTTTTGCGTCAAGCCTGCTCCCAAAGAGTCAGTGCGAGCTACGATGATGCCATCGTCAACGCCCAGCTCCAAGAATGCGTAGCGCACAGCGTTGATTTTTGCCAAGAAGTCTTCATGGGGAACGGTGACTTTACCGTCTTGGTGACCACATTGTTTGGCATCAGATACTTGGTTCTCGATTTGAATACAGCAAGCACCGGCTTCAATCATCTTTTTGGCTAGCAAATAAGTGGCTTCTTCGTTACCAAAACCTGCGTCGATATCAGCGATGATAGGAACCACATGAGTTTGGTAGTTGTCGATCTGATTCTGAATCTCAGTGGTGTCTTGACCCGCAGCACGGGCTTTATCCAACTGCTTGAACAAGTCACCCAACTCACGAGCATCTGCTTGACGTAAGAAGGTATAAAGCTCTTCAATCAATGCAGGAACACTGGTTTTTTCATGCATAGACTGGTCTGGAAGCGGACCGAATTCAGAGCGAAGTGCTGCCACCATCCAGCCAGAAAGGTACAAGTAACGCTTGTCTGTCGTGCCATGGTGCTTCTTCACAGCCAACATTTTCTGTTGACCGATAAAGCCATGCCAGCATCCCAATGATTGAGTATATTGGCTGCTATCGTTGTCGTAATCTTGCATGTCTTTGCGCATGATGGCGGCAGTATATTTTGCAATATCAAGACCGGTCTTAAAGCGGTTCTGAGCTTTCATACGCGCAGCGTACTCTGGACTGATCGCATTCCAGGGAGTGCCGTTTTGTTCGCAAAGTTGTTTGATTGCGTTAAGGTCATTTTGATATTGAGACATCGTTTTATTCCTTCACTTTGTAGGGTCGCTTCAACCCGAAGCAGTTGGCAGCGGGTTACTAATGGTTAGGTACTGTGTTGTGTTTTTGTGTACCGACTGAGGTCATCTTAGAGAAGGGAGTTTAATAAATAAAATGTATAGGAGTGATTTTGGGAATAATTTATGTGAATGATGGCCGGCGATAATGATATCAATCACGGCGACAAATACCTAAGAGAACGCAACCATATCGAATCAGCTTGAATTCAAAAAGGACTATTACTGGCAGAAAACCGTGATTGGCCGATATCCTAAAAATACCTGTAAGCTACAGCCTAAAAAATTCATCCACCACGGGTTTTTTGCACCATAATAGCGAAAAGGGTCTATTCTTTTTGGTATATCAGCGGAATATTGAGTCACTATGTCAGGTATTTTAGCCTCGGTCGATCAGCGAACCCAATTGGTTGGCGAAAATCGGCTGGAATTACTGTTGTTCAAACTGGGCACTAGGCACACCTTTGCCATTAATGTCTTCAAAGTGAAGGAAGTCATCAACGTTCCCAAGCTAAACCAAATGCCTGGTTCTCACGCACACCTGCGCGGCGTGACGAATTATCGTGGAACGTCTATACCCATTATTGATCTTAGACAAGCGATAAAAATGAAGCTCCCAGAGACGGCTGTAACCTTGTCAAAAGAAGCGCAACGAAATAGCCAGAATGTGATCATTACCGAATACAATCGTTCGGTACAAGGTTTTCTGATTGGTGAAGTGATGAATATCGTCAATACCTCTTGGTCAGATATCCAACCTCCACCAACGACAATCGGTAAGAACAATTATCTTACCGCCATTACCCGCATCAATTTTGATGGCAAAGAGGAATTGGTTGAAATCATCGATGTCGAAAAGGTCCTGGCAGAAATTGTTGAATACGACACCCACATTTCTGAAGAGGTATTGGATAGCGATGTGGTTAAGCATTTAGTCGGTCAGACCGTCTTAGTGGTTGATGATTCGGCAACAGCACGTTGGCAAATTCGCGATACCCTGAAGCAGTTGGGTATCCATATTATTGAACGTCGAGATGGTTTAGAAGCGTTGAAATTACTCAGGCAATGGGCCGACGAAGGCAAAGCCATTGAGGACCAAATTCTGATGATGTTTACCGATGCTGAAATGCCTGAAATGGACGGCTATCGGTTGACCGCAGAAGTCCGTGCGGATAATAGAATGAAAGATCTTTTCATCGCCTTAAATACCTCATTAAGTGGCAGCTTCAATGAAGCCATGGTGCAAAAAGTGGGCTGTAATCGCTTCATTTCAAAGTTTCAACCAGACCTGCTCGTGGATGTTGTCCAAGAGCGGATGCGACAGGTATTAGAGGATTCCGAATAAGTCCCCATTGAGCTATGTCCCATTGGTCCCTTTTTCTGGTGAATTAAGCCCACTAATGACCCAAATCAAAAAAAGCGGGTATAATAGCGGACTTTTAGCACCTACTATTCTAAGTTACCCAAGTGGTATACAGATTTTGATGGAGTCTTAATGAGAGCGATAATTGCAGTCATATTGTGTGTGGTCAGTAGTTTGGCTTTGGCACAATCCGAAAAGCCCAAAAACGTCATTATGGTTGTCGGCGATGGTATGGGACCAGCTTACACGACCGCTTATCGCTACTTTAGTGACGACAAATCAAACTCAGCAATTACCAAAACCGTATTTGACCGCAATCTAACAGGAATGGCGAGCACTTATCCCGCCCGAGTTAGCGGCTATGTGACCGATTCGGCCGCTGGAGCAACAGCCCTGTCTTCCGGCCATAAATCCTACAACGGAGCTATTGCCGTTGATGAAGACAAAGAAGCCGTATTAACGGTGTTAGAGTGGGCGAAAAAACAAGGTAAAAAAACAGGTGTTGCCGTTACCTCTCAAATCAACCATGCAACGCCTGCCGCCTTCTCATCCCACAACGAATCCCGTCACAACTACAACGAAATAGCTGACAGCTACTTCGATGACAAAGTGGATGGCAAATTCGCACTAGACGTAATGCTTGGCGGTGGCTGGAAATTTTTCTTACGAGAAGATCGCGATTTAGTCAGTGAATTTAAAAAAGCGGGATATCAATACATCGACGTGTTCGCTGATTTAGCCAACTTAAAAGGCGAAGGCCCTCTTTTGGGATTATTTGGTGATGAAGGTATGCCTTTATCTCTCGATATGCCGAATCGTCTTCGACTCCCCACTTTGACTCAAACAGCCATTAAGCGATTGGAAAATCCTAATGGATTCTTCTTGTTGGTTGAGGGCAGTCAAGTCGATTGGGCCGGCCACTCCAACGACATTGCTTGGGCGATGGCAGAGATGCATGATTTGGCTAAAACCATGGAGTTTTTGGAAGCCTATGTGCAGCAACATCCTGATACTCTGGTGGTGCTAACCGCCGATCACAGTACCGGTGGCTTGACTATCGCTGCCAGTGGCGAGTACCGCTGGAGTCCTGATGTGTTGAAGAACCTGTCTGCATCACCTTATATGATTGCAACCGCGTTAACCCAGAGCGATAAGCCCCTTGAAGAGGCTGAGAAGATGTTGGGCTTTGAGCTGTCACAAGAAGACAAAGCGCAGCTCAGTGAAACCCCAATTGGTGACCAAAAGGCCGTTTATGTGACCTTGAAAAAGATCATCGATCGCCATTCCAACACCGGCTGGACAACCTCGGGTCATACCGGTGTGGACGTGCAAGTTTTTGCGATGGGCATGGGCAGTGAACAATTTGCCGGTCATGTGGATAACACAGAAATTCCCAAGCGCATTTTCAAACTATTAGGCAAATAATCCCACATTGCTGATCAGCATAGGTGTGGCAGACAAAGAACTTCTGTTTGCCATACCTGTTCAGTTTTCCGGTTTAGTTTCCGTAAAATCCCCGGTCAACTCGATGAACCCCAAGCCAGGATGACTGCCTTCTACCTCTACCGCACCTTCGTAGTAACTCAGTAGTCCTCGATTGAATTGATCCGTTTGCAACGCCGACACACTGACGTTCAGGTCGTACTTTTCTATCTGTAGTTGCCAGTCTAAGGGCATGGCTTGATTGTCCACCGTCCGTGTTCCAATTATATCGACCTTAATGTCGCTATTGTGCAAATCCTTAGGCTCGCCATTGGCATGAATATAGCTGCCTTGCCATTGAAAGGCAGCCCCTCGTTGGCGCATGGCAAAAAGCATTAACTTGTCGCCGTTGTTGAGGTGTAACGAAAACCATACCCAACCCAAGGTCTCGGGAGAAGCCAGTTGGCCACTGAATTCATGGTCATACCAACCTAGACCTCGCACGGTGCGTTGCCCATCTTGCAGATTAAGTACGCCTTCCACTTGGATAACAGGCTGGCTGTAATACATGGACGCTTGTGACGAGTTCGGAACTTTGATGCTGTATCCATTAACACCGTGCAAAACCAAGGGCCGCTGACTGGTGAGTTGCAGTTGTGCGCTGACCCGTTGGTTAATGTTGAAGCGCAAGGTGGCTGGCAACAAGGCATCGCTTTTCGCTTGCCAACGCCAATCTTCTAAAAAAGCTTCAAACGGTTCATTGGGTGTGGCTATCACCCCGACATTGCCCAAATTGGGATCGGCAAAACGCTCTTCAAACCAAGTTTGCTGGGGAGCTTGAATTTTACTGTGGGCAGCGAAAAGACTTTTCGGCTGGCCATCCTCTGAAGACTCTGAACCATGAAAACGAAACAAGGTAAATTGTAACGGGTAAAGGGTATCTTGCTGATCCCGCACTAGGGCCGTAAAGTACCACCATTCAATAGGATATTGAGGATGAGCACCATGGTCTTCGACAAACGACAAGGTCAGGCCCGGCTCAACCTGCAATCCTCTTGGGGAGGCTTGCAGCCGCCCGTCAAACAACAAAGGAGTGACTTGCTTAGCGGGTTCGCTGCATCCTACTAACCAAGCACAAATGAACACTATTCTAAGCATTTAATTTGCTCCATCAGTGGACGGGTTCGTGAGCGATATAAGGGGAGCAACGCAAAAATGACCACCACAATGAGACTGATCAAGATCCCTTGACTGATGGGCAAAACGTCAATCAATAGGGGATAAGACCAATAGAATGCGCTGACATTTACCTTTTCGATCAGCACATAAGCCAGCAGTGCACCAAATGGAATTGCGACAAAACAGACTAATAAACACAGCAGCACATATTGCAACAAAGAATAGGTGAATAAGCGCGGCGCGCTGATCCCAAGGGCACGGATTAAGGCCCGCTGAGGTCGATTGGTGCGGTCGATAATCAGGATGGAGGTCGCTAAAGAAAAGGCCGCTACCATTAATGTCACCACATTCAAGCCAGAAGTGATCACAAAGGTTCGATCAAAGGTTTGCATTGCTATTTGTAATATGTCCTCACTGCCATAGAGTTGATGTTGACCTGCTATCGACGCTAAGGCTAAACGGATGGGTTCGAGGCTTTGTGCACCGGAGAAATGCAATGCTAGACGACCTTCCTCAGAATTCAGTGTGGGCACAACTTCCATAGGCAGCATCAGTTGGTCCTTTGGATTCCCGTAATCATAATAGATCCCGATGATAGGCCAGACTTGTTGTTCATTATTGGGGAAGCGAACTAAAAGGGATTGGCCTAACTGGTATTGATTGCGCAGCGCCATTTGTTGATTTATCAAAACCCCTTGTTGTTGGCTGAATCTCTCCCAAATATTTGATTCTGCACGGGCAAACAACAAGGTTTGCTGATACTGAGGAGTTGCAGGATAATCGAGTATTTCTGCCCCCTTTTGATTTGCTTCTCCATCTAGTGAAATCCGCGGTATCCAATCGAGCCCGGCAAATTGTTGCTCTAAAAGGGCTTTCACCAAGGTCATTTGGTCAGTACTGACATAAGCATCGGCATTCAAGCGCGTCGTCAACCAGTGGTCGGTAGCGTGACGAAAGCTGTTGACCATCAAGTTCATGCCAATATTGGCAGCAAGGGCAATAAAAAAGGCGCAGAACGCGATTCGACTGGCATGGGAAACCCGCACGGCGTCTCGGTTGATGTAATGCATCAAAGGCCATTTTTGCGGAGTGAACTTAGCGAGCCATCCCAAAAGTACAGGTAGAATAAGGATCATCAGTAAACAGCCCAGTATCAATAGGCAAGCGACCAACACGAAAGAAGATGCCAAAGTGCTGTATTGCCATAACAGGGCAATGAGCAGCAGTGTGACTGGCGCTATAACGTGAAAACCCAATGTGCCCTTTGGTTTTGATTTCTTGTCATCTGAATTAGAAAGCAGTTGCTGGCGCAGCTTTTTAAGTGGCAGGCTGATAGCAAGAGTACTGCCGACCAGCGCAGCGACAAGATTCAATAAAGCGAAATGCGACCAAGCAGGTTGCTCAAAAGACATTGGCGCATCGTAGAGGTTTTGCAACGTGAGACTTACTGATGGCGACAAAAATGTTGCCCACTTGCTGCCGAGCCAAGCACCGAACCAGGCACTTGAAAGTGACATTAACAGTAGTTCTATTATCAGACCCAAGACAATGATACCCAGCGGCACGCCAAATTGTCTCAGTTGCCGAAACAAGCCTGCTCGGGCCTGCAAAGAAAGGTGCAAGGCGTTCATGATGACAAACATTCCCACCACAAACATCAGCATGGCCATGGCCAGAAGATTAAGATGAAAACTCTTAGTCAGCTGTTGCTGATCTTCGGCGCTAGGCAGTGCTTGCCAAGACCAGCCATCAGGTAGGGGAGGGGCTAGGTCTTTCACTTTCGGCTGGTCCTTTGGGCCCAACACCATCAGTGCGCTAATCTGCCTGTTCCCTGTCGCTTGGAGGAGAGAAAGCAAGTCGGTGACCACTTGTGGCCCTAATCCAGGCGCATTCAAAATGTGTAATTGACCGACCACCTTGCCACGGTGGGTTACCCCTTCGCCCTTAGCATCCCAGCCAAGATGGCGGGCAAATTCGGGATGAATGCCAATTGTGGAGCCCAGTGCAGGATGGAATGAAAATGGACTAATCTCAACTGAAGTTGAGGTCTCCGATACATCCGTTGCCCAATCCGGCAAACTGAGCAGGGCCAGTGTGTCGACGCCTATCACGTTTACTCTCCGCTCAGTGTTTTTAACCGTTAGCGTCAGGTGTGTATCGAGTACTGCGACCACATGTGACCATCCGGCGTTACGCAGCTCCACATATTCATCCAAGGTAATCGCGCTTTGGTCTGTTTTACTCAACTGCCAGTGACTTTGCGGCATAAAAGGATGTTGGGTATCTTGGGAGCTGAGTTTGGCGGTTTGATTAATCAGCAAAACGGTCGACAACCCTGTACATGCCAGCAACAAAGTGAGCCAGACGATGGCGGTGGTAGCCCAGAGACGACTGTGGCTGCGCCAAAACGTGTGCAGCACCGGCAAAATCAATGATCTAAGCGATGGAACGTCAGATCTATACTGTGTCATGGGTAGAGTGCTTTAGCTGCAACTGACCACCATGCAACTGATAATGTTGGTCCGCCAACTGCGCAATCTCGGTACTGTGAGTGACCACAATCAAAGTGGCTAGATTGCTGCGACAGGTCTCGAACAGCAATCGTGCAACCTGTTCGCTATTGTGATCATCTAAATTCCCTGTGGGTTCGTCGGCCAATACCAGACTGGGTTTGTGTGCCAGCGCTCTGGCGATGGCTACCCTTTGTTGTTGGCCTCCGGACAGATTGACTGGCAACTTGTGTGACAACTCTTCGACCCCCAGTTGCGCTTTGAGGCGAGATAGATAGCTTAAATCAAGCCGCCCGCTCACTTGCGCGGGGAAGCGGATATTGTCATCGACCGTTAAACACTCGATCAGATTAAAGCGCTGAAACACCAGTCCCACTGACTGTCGACGATAAGCATCTCCTTGGGCAACTGAAAATTGTTCCAACCGATGTCCATTGACTTGAATGCTGCCTGAGTCTGGCATATCCAAGCCAGCCAAGAGATGCAAAAGAGTGGATTTGCCGCAGCCACTGGCGCCGGTGATTGCGATGCTTTGGGTCGCCTGACATTCAAAATGAAGTTGGTTCAGCACCTGTAGACTGTGGTTTCCATCTTGAAACGACTTACACAGAGCAGCTATTTTGATCATCGGCTTCCCATTTTGGGGGGACCCCAATCTCAGCGGATCAGTTTCCTTCGGCAATAAATGACTCGAGATCCTGCCCAGTCAACTTTTTGATTTGCACAAACAAATAGCCTAAAGCGGCAAACAACATGATCATACTAGGGATGACAATCACCGGATAACTCAGAGCAGTCATCTTACCCAATTCTTCTGTATAAGCGGTGGTGCCCGGTTCGCTGACTAAGATGACTTTCGCCAAAACGTAGTTCAACACAGCAGACAGGAAAAACGATGCAGCAACAATATACGTGCTGACCGCCACCTTTTTGTCAAACTCAGCACTGGTGCCTTTGTTGGCAAGTGCTTCATTTAACGCCGGCCAATTAATCAGTTGGTCGTTCAAAATGAATATCTTCACCAGAGACTTGTTGCTGCGCTGGGTAAACAACACAGCTAAGCCAATCAGCGCTGGAATCGTAGCTTCTTTGATTGCAATATATTCTGCCGGCAATTTGAGCAAACTGATACCGCCGGTGAGGATCACGCTAATAATCCCCAGTACGGAAAACGGGTTGACTTTATGGCTGCGTTTTAAATCCCAAAGTCCGTATCCAATGGGGAACAACAGAGCAACGACAATACTCCAAGCCGGACCCAATCTGTCATCGGAGCTAAGATAGGACATAATGACGACGGGAATAACAATGTTAAAGGCCAGATTACCGAAGAAGCCACCATTTTGCTTGACAGGCGCTGCGCTTGGTTTTGAATCACTCATGAAATGCACATTACTCAACTAAAAAACGAATTTGAGTATACCGACAAACAATCCAAAGCACTATGCCCTTGCGAGGGGAAAATGTTGCTAAATATAAGACTAGCTTGTACGTCTAACATACCATTTTGCTGCCAGCAGACCGACTAAAAAGCCTGCCATGTGAGATTCCCAAGAAACGAAAGATTGAGTGGGTAATACACCAAAGATAAGACCACCGTAGGTAGCGCCCACGAGCAAGGTCATAATCATTGGCAGTAAGCGACGACTGATCAATCCTGCTAGCAACAAAAAACCAAAGTAACCGTATACCATGCCACTGGCGCCAATGTGCACCGCATCACGTGCAAATATCCACACCAGCAAGCCAGTGAGTAGCATAATGGTCAAGCTGGCTCTAATGAAACATCGCATACCGTACTGCATCGCTAAAAACACAAAGATACACAATGGCAGGATGTTTGCGCTAAAGTGCCATATTCCGCCATGAATAAAAGGTGACAAGACGATCCCTCGCAACCCAATCCACTCCCTGGGAATGATGCCAAATTGGTGCAGTGCTCGCCCCGACAGAATATTGATCAATTCCACCGCCATCAGAGTCAGCAGCAGTACAAAGACGACTTTGAATTGTCGCTTCAGTGTGGACAAAGTAATGCTCCTTTAAACCAGACACAGCCAGTTTTCATCAACGTTAGCCCAAAATAATGTGAGGTAAGTAGCGGGACAAATCCTGAGTAATAGGACTGCTGTCTTCCCTAACTGAAATACCTGCTGCTTTGTCATTCACCAACCAAGAACCAATCAAAGTATGGTTTTCACCAAAGCGAGGTAGGGGATGATAGGCCTGATAGATAAATCCTTCTTCACCATAGGGACCATCGGCACTGAGCAAGGTGTTGCCTTGCTGAACGATACTAACGTTTGCACCCTCACGGGAAAATATCGGCTTTTTCACCCATTTTTGATGATCAGCTTTGGCAAAATCCTCTTCAAAAAAGGCCGGGAGTAAATTGGGATGCCCTTCAAAGCGTTGCCACAACATGGGCATGAGGGCTTTGTTAGAGAGTATGGATTTCCAAAGTGGCTCAACCCATTGGGTGGGTGAGGTTGCTAAGTAGTCTGCAAACTCTTCTTGAAGCATGAATTCCCAAGGATACAGTTTAAAGATCACCTCAATCCCTCGGTCTTGGAGATCAGTAAAGTGTCCTGATTCACCAATGCCCATATCTTCCACGTAGACAAAGGCCTCTTGCAAACCTGCTTGCGCGGCACAATCTTGTAAGTACTGCACGGTGCCGCGATCTTCAACGGTATCTTTGCAACAAGCAAAATGCAGCCTGTCCCGTTGATAAAAATCGGCAATATGGGACAGTTGGGTGATGAGCTTTTCTTGTAAGGAGTTAAATTGGTCGGCCTGTCTTGGCAATTTGCCTAACTTTACGTTTTCTTCTAGCCACAGCCATTGCCAGAATCCCGATTCATATAAGCTGGTGGGAGTGTCGGCATTGTTCTCGTAGAGTTTTGCTGGCCCTTGGCCATCGTAAGCAAAATCGAGTCGCGAATACAAACTGGGCGCACCCTTGTGCCAAGCGTCAGCCACTGCTTGCCAGTGGACTTGTGGAATGCAAAACCGTTGCAACAATAACTCGTCTTTGACCACTTCATCGACAATAGAAAGACACATTTGGTGGATCTCTTCGGTGGGATCTTCCAAATCCTTTTCGATTTGCTTCAGAGTAAACTGATAGTAGGCCGACTCGTCCCAATAGGGTTCGCCATACATAGTATGAAAGCCGAAACCATAGGCTTTGGCTTGTTGTTGCCAGTGGGGACGAGGAGTGATGGGGAGTCGAAACAACTCAGCCGCCCCATCCTTTTGAACTGCTCTTACCCCAACTAGACTTGGCACGCACCGTACTGCCAAAGCCACCGCGCTTCATAGTTTTGGTCACCGTTGGCTTGGGCTTGAATGCGTCTGGATCAACGCGGTAATTGCGCTTACGAATGTCACCGTAATCATAGCCGCCCGCACCAATCCAACGATAGCGATAGGGGGAGTAGGGCGAATACGAAGTAAACAATGGCTGATAGGAATAGCGATTCGGTGACAGCAGGTTACTCAGCATGTAGCCCGCCATAAAGGGCATAAAGAAGGAACCAGATTGCTGTTGCACCGGATAACATTGGTTGCGGCCAAACTCGCTTTCGCAATCGCCCATGGTGTTGTATTTCGGCCCCGTGCGCTGCGCTTCTGCCAGCGCTTCTTCGTAAGCGGTTTTGCATTCTTGCACAAAGTCCGGATTGTTTTTGATGCACTCGTCGGGATTTGCGTAGACGGTGGCTTCTTGACTGTCACCGCAGGCGCTTAAAAAAATCGCTGCGACAGACAATGCTACTGGTTTGGCGACGAATTGTTTACGCATCCGACCCAGATCAATATGTTCACTGCGTTTGCGTGTCATGTTGGCCTCCTAGTAGGTCATGCAAGCTGCGTTGAGTAGACCCACGGCCACAGACATAGACGCCAACATAATGCCGGCCGACACTTCATTGTTGGCAATCCGCTCAGCCACTTTCGGCATGAAGGTAAAACGCAGAAGCGCAAAAGCCAAACATTGGGCGATGAGCGCCACCAAGCCCCATATTGCAAAATCCACCAAATGCAGAGAATTAGAGGCCGCTCCCCCTAAGGCAATGGCGAATCCAATGATGGCACCACCAAAGCCGATGGCTGCGGAAGTATTCTTTTCTTCTTTCACCAATTGCCACTCGTCGTGGGGCGTGACCAAGGCATAGGCAATTTTAAACACAAACAAAAAGACAATTGATACGCCAAAGTAGAGGGCGAAGTTACCTAAATTGGCGATGGAGTCCAGTACGCTTTCCATGTTGTATCCTCGTTAAGATAATCTGTAGTTGGGTTTAGCCATTGATTCGAATATCTGCTGGCTGAATATCAAAGCCGGTGCTGATCACCAAGCAACGGTCCAAGCGGTTGTCGATCACTTTCTCTTCACCACACACCAGCAGCGTTTCTGATACGTTATCGTCAATCACTCGTTCATACAACATCACAAACTGATCAGTTTCACTGACATCCGAATCCTGCTCATAAGTTTTTTCAGTCATCGCCACCGGTGGAGAAACGTCGCCAATTGCGTCCCAAACTCGCTGATACTGATGTCCCTCTAAGGTGTATAGCGGCTGGGAGATGTCATGGTCGATGAGCTGTTTCCATTGCCCATCATTGCCAACAGTCTTTGTGTCATAAAAATACCAAAGTTTGACATCTGTAATGTGATTTTCTGTGTCACCACCGTCCAGCACTACCTGCAAAAAGGCATCATCGTCGGTATAAAAACGCAGGATTTTACCGCCAGTGTCCAAATGGACTTCGCCAACCGCCTGAATCAAATGTTGCGATGCGGCTTTATCAATGACTAACTGAGGTTCAATCAGTCGCAGTTTGAGTGGATCCAATTCAAATGAACCGCCCAAATACAGACCCATTATCTCTGGCGCATTGGGGCCTGTGGGCTGTGACTTCTTACCAAACCATTTTGAAAACATGTTTACTCCTTGGCTTGCGCTAAACGTGTCCAATCCAAATTGCGAATGCGCTGGGCACTGATGTAAAACAGCTTGTACTTTGGATGGAGTGTGTCAGTTAGTTCCGGGTTTAATTTTACCGTAGGTGGCACGGTGGGAGAGACATAACCAATGAAGGTGGCGTTATAGTTCTTTTTAAGACCTAAAAACGCTTGCTCTGCCTCAATTGGTCCTACCGATTCGGGGATTTCAACGGAGAATTGCGCTTGGCCATCCTGCACAGTTAGTAAGTCGTGCTGCAGTAAGCTTGAGCCAGGATCAAAGGCCGATTTTGCAAGCATTTCAACAGCCACACTAGGTGTGCATTCCACATTGGGGCAGTGTTTTTGCAATAAGTCCACAAGGGACTCGTCCTTAAAATAGGCGATCAAGTGACCTGTCTTGTTGCGATTGGCGCAATACAGTGCGGTGGTCATGGTGACATCATCTTCTTCGTTGTCCATAACCACGACCGCTGCCTGCTCGATACAGGCGCGATCCATATCCTCATCATTATTGAAGGAGCTGACTTTGACAAACTCGATTTTGCCCGGCATCGGATTTTCTATCTCCGCCTTCACGCATAATACGATGTCTGGGCGGTTGTTTGTCTCATCCCGTTCCTTCAATAACAAGCTAAGCAGTTGCAACGTGCGTTGGCCGTTCCAGCCAATCACCACCAAATGATCTGCCACATTCAACGTCTTCATGCCCTTTACTCCTTTTTGCCACTGCCTTGAAACCCAAGATGCGATGCGCCCCACCACCAGAGCAAAAATACTCAAGCCTAAGGGGATCACATAAAACGCCACGATATATTTACCTTCAGGCGTCACCGGTGACATATCACCGTACCCTACTGTGGAGCCAGTGACGATCAACCAATAGAGAAAGTCATTTAGGTTGAGCAGATCTTGTTCACCAGCTAAGGCCAGTAGTAGCCAACTGCTTAACCCATAAAACAAAAGCGCCAGTACAATGGTGTACCAGCGCATTTCGGCAAAATATCGGACGAAAATCTTTTTCAGTTTTGCGACCATTATCATCGACTAGTCACTCACGATTTGCCAAGGATTCTCGCCAATTCATCATCTGCTGAGGTCGTTCCACCTTTTATGCCTGCAGCCGCCAAGCGTTTCTCCAAATCATCGCTGGACTCTTCTGCGGCTAATTCTTCAGCAGCTTGCAACTCTGCGTTGCGCATATTTTGCTTTTCCTGAATACGTGCCAGAGACTCGGTCGCCGTTTTCATTTTGCTGTTGGCTCCCATGTGTCGTGAAGACACTGCGACCTGAGCTTTTTGCACCGATTCGGTAGCTTTAACCATATCCACTTGCTGCTCCAAGCGCTTTAAGTTGGCTTTGGCTTTACTGATGTTGGCCGCCAATTGCTTTTCAGATTGTACGAACTGATCCAAATAGCTTTGCTCAGCGTCCATTTCAGCGCGCAAATCAGACACTTTCTGGGCACAATCTAATGCCAATTGCTTGTCTGAGTCGATGGCTTTTCTAGCGTGCTCTTCATATTGAGCAATTGAGCCTTTTAAGCTGTCGACCTTTTGCTGGGCGAGTTTACACTTGGCCAAAATTTGGGTTCTAGCATGGTCAGACTTGCGAAGTTCTTCTTTCGCTTCACGGATCTCTTGTTCCAGAATCCGAATCGCCTGACTGTCCACAACCGATTGTGCTGCTTCTGTTGCACCGCCTTTTACCGCAGTGACTAATTTTCTCCATACTGACATAACCTAATCCTCGCTTACTTCAAATGATCTTGGAAGGCATCCAAGAACGCTTCGACATTTTGAAACAAAGTGGTGATTTCAATCAGCACACTTTCCGCCTTTGATTGTGAGCTTAGTGCGCCGAATGCTGTGTAGTATTCTTCATCACCGACTTGGGAAATTCCCACCGTGGTCAACGGAAACAACATATGGGTGCGCAGAATTTCATCGTTCAAGGCATTGCGGTCTTTCACTTCGCGGGTGGAAAACAATAGGGATTCCACAATGATTTGTTCTCCGCTGATGGCCAACCAGGCGTCCAATCCATCTTTATTTCCAATCATCAAACAATTTTCTTCTCGGGTCACGACGAGGTCGTCGTTGTCTGAGAAAAGGGTCTCAATTTGGTTAAGATCCCAAGTCATGGCTACTCTCCTGTCAGTCTTATGACTATTTTTGTGCTACCGTATCGCATTATGTTGCTTTGGCGTACGGTTTACAGTCTAGTCAGAAAATAAATGGTTAGTCAAACTTTATTTTTAACTATTGTTTAAAATAAATCATTAATGTAAATTATACGTCACATTTGGTTATGGTTTAACAACATGCAAAATACCCCGAAATCAGCGAATTGGCGCCAAGTTGTACAGCGTATTCTCAAAGCTGAGATGTCCAAGCGAGGCGTGAAATACCAAGATCTCAGCACTCGGTTGATGAGTATAGGCGTAAATCAAAGCGCAGATAACCTAAGAAATAAAGTCAATAAAGGCATATTAGGAGCTGATTTGTTGTTACAAATCATGTTTGTACTCAATATGCGCAAAATTGATCGGGATGAGATAGTTGAAATATTTGCTGATATGGGCGTGACTTTCGACGATGAACTCGATTGAATTTTGCTGAACGCCCCCCATTTCGCTGTTCAGAAAGTGTGAAAGACCCAAAAATTAATGCGGGTCGTATTTCGAATGATAACGACGAATTTTAGGCAAAAAAAAGCCCAGCAGAAGGTGCTGAGCTAAGATGCGTTTGTTGGGAGAAACGTCGAAATTCAATGTGATTACAATTTAACCTATTTGGGTGGAACCACAACCGATATTGGGTATCCATTCCTAGCTATAAGTATCTTTTTTAATACCTTAAATGCGATGAAAACCTTATGAAACTGTCCGACTTCCATTTTGATTTACCCGAGCATTTGATTGCCCGTTACCCCAAACAACAACGTTCTTCGAGCCGACTTTTGCAGCTACGGGGACAAGATGGGCAAGTGACTCACGGACAATTCACTGACATAGTTGATTTACTCAAGCCCGGAGATTTGCTGGTATTTAATAATACTCGAGTTATCCCCGCTCGCTTACTTGGCCAAAAGCGCTCCGGTGGCAAAATCGAAGTGCTGGTGGAGCGGATCTTAGATGAGCATCGTATTCTTGCCCATGTCAAAGCCAGTAAGTCGCCCAAAGAAGGCAGCCGACTTATTCTCGAAAATGTGATCGAGATGGAAATGGTGGCCCGTCACGACGCGTTGTTTGAATTACGTGTGCTGAATGATGAACCGATCCTGACTTTGTTGGACCAATTTGGTCACATGCCTTTGCCTCCATACATTGACCGGCCAGACGAAGAAGCAGACAAAGAACGCTATCAAACGGTGTATTCTGAAAAGCCCGGTGCTGTTGCTGCCCCCACCGCAGGCTTGCATTTTGACGAACAGATACTTGCGCGTTTAAAAGAAAAAGGCGTACAAATGGACTATGTCACGCTCCACGTAGGGGCAGGGACGTTTCAACCCGTGCGGGTGGACAACATTGTCGAGCACAAAATGCACTCTGAATACGCCGAGGTGCCCCAATCTGTAGTGGATGCCATTCTAGCGACTCAAGAGGCAGGCAAACGCGTAGTCGCGGTCGGTACAACCTCGGTTCGTTCTTTAGAGTCTGCGGCCAATGCGGCCCAGCACAAGGGCACTTCATTAGAGCCCTTCTTCGATGATACCGACATTTTCATTTACCCCGGCTTTGAATTTAAAGTGGTAGATGCCATGTTGACCAATTTTCACCTCCCAGAATCCACTCTGATCATGTTGATCAGCGCCTTTGCTGGACGAGACCATATAATGGCAGCTTATCAACAAGCTATTGAACAAGAATATCGTTTCTTCAGCTATGGCGATGCGATGTTTATTGAAAAACAATAATCGGTCATAGACCCATTCGAGGCACCTTGTGTTGCCATGAAAGGCAGACAAAACAGGCCAAATAGTTCGAATTAAATGCATTTGGCGATTTATGCAAGCGGCGATTTCCTTTATAATCGCCGCTGTTTTTTTTCGGCATCGGACTGTATTCCGATTGGCAGGAAGGTTGAATGAAGTTTGAATTAGATAAGACCGACGGCAAAGCCCGCCGTGGTCGCTTGATTTTTGATCGTGGCGTGGTGGAAACCCCGGCATTTATGCCTGTGGGAACCTACGGGACGGTTAAAGGTATGACTCCGGAAGAGTTGGAGCAAACCGGCGCGCACATCTGTTTGGGGAATACCTTCCATTTGATGCTTAGACCGGGCACGGAAATCATGAAGCAACATGGTGATTTGCATGACTTTATGCATTGGCATAAGCCCATTCTCACCGACAGCGGTGGTTTCCAAGTATTCAGTCTGGGCGATTTACGCAAAATTACTGAAGAAGGTGTGACCTTTCGTTCACCCATCAACGGCGAGAAAATTCTGTTGACGCCTGAAAAGTCTATGGAAGTGCAGCGGGACCTAGGGTCAGACATCGTCATGATATTTGACGAGTGCACACCTTATCCGGCCACAGAAGCGGATGCCCGTCGTTCAATGGAGTTATCCTTGCGTTGGGCAAAACGCAGCAAGGACGCCCACCAAGGTAACGAATCCGCTTTGTTTGGTATCATCCAAGGTGGTATGTACGAAGGGTTACGGGATCAATCGTTGCAAGGTCTTGAAGAGATTGGCTTTGATGGCTACGCCATCGGTGGTCTGTCGGTGGGCGAACCCAAAGAAGACATGATCCGTATTTTGGACCATACCGCGCACAAGATTCCAGCAGATAAACCGCGCTATTTGATGGGCGTGGGCAAACCAGAAGACATAGTCGAAGCCGTGCGCAGAGGTATCGATATGTTTGATTGTGTTATGCCAACCCGCAATGCTCGAAACGGACATTTGTTCGTCACCGAGGGTGTAATTAAGATCCGCAACGCGAAACACAAGACCGATACCGGTCCTTTGGATGAAAATTGTGACTGTTACACTTGTAAAAACTATTCGCGGTCATATCTACATCATTTAGACAAGTGCAATGAGATACTCGGCGCCCGTCTGAATACCATTCACAATCTGCGTTACTATCAACGAGTAATGCAAGGCTTGCGAGACGCAATCGAAAAAGGCCAGTTGGATGAGTTTGTAGAAGAGTTTTACGCACAAAAGAATATGCCGGTACCGGCGCTGAACACTGAACAATAACTAGAAAAGCAAAGAGGAAAGTATGAGTTTATTTATTTCTAACGCCTATGCACAACAAGCCGGTGGCGCTCAAGGTGGCGGTTTCGAAATGTTGATTTTATTGGGTGTCTTCGGGTTAATCTTCTATTTCATGTTGTATCGCCCTCAAGCCAAGCGCGTCAAAGAACATAAAGCGTTAATTGCCTCGATTGGCAAAGGCGACGAAGTGCTCACTCAAGGTGGCATGGTTGGTAAAGTCACCAAAGTCAGTGAAGAAAAAGACTTCATTGAAATCGCTTTGAACGATTCTACTAACATCGTCATCCAGAAAGGCGCGGTTTCCGCGGTATTGCCCAAAGGCACTATGAAATCGATTTAAAGTTGTGCAACAGGCAAACCTCGGTTTGCCTGTTTGCTTTTGTATATCAAGGAATTTTTTGTGTTAAATCAAACTCCGCTGTGGAAGTACATCATCGTGATCTTCGTGGTCGCAGTGTGTGCTCTATACGCGTCGCCCAACCTGTATGGCGAAGACTACGCTGTACAAATCTCCGCGGGTCGTGACGCCAAAGTAACAGCACAATTGTTGGATGAAGTGGACGCCAAACTGGCAGAAGCGAAGATCGAACGAAAAAGTGTTGTATTGGAAAACGACCAAATTCTCATTCGATTGTACGATGACAGTGCTCAGCGCCTTGCTCGTGAAACGCTAGACAGAGCACTTAGCGACGACTACTACGTTGCCATGAACCTTGCGCCTGATACCCCGGATTGGTTGGATGGTATCGGTGGTAGTCCAATGAAACTGGGCTTGGATTTGCGCGGTGGCGTGCACTTCTTGATGGAAGTGGATATGAAGTCCGCCATTGCCAAGACCTTGGAAGACTTGGAAGGGGAGTTCAAAACCTCCTTGCGCGAGGAAGGCTTGCGCTATCGTCGAGTTGACGTACAGCAAAATACCGTGGTGGTGCAGTTCCGAGACCAGGAAACTCTGGACAAAGCCGAGTTTTTCTTGAAAAACCGCAACCAAGATTTGGTCTTTTCCGAACAAGACGACCTGACCTTACAGGTGACCATGTCTGAGCAAAAAATTGCGATGACCAAGGACTATGCAGTCAAACAAAACATCACCATCATCCGTAATCGTGTCAACCAATTGGGTGTGGCGGAGCCTCTGGTGCAGCGTCAAGGTGCAGACCGCATCGTGGTGCAATTGCCAGGGATTCAAGATACCGCACGTGCCAAAGAGATTTTGAATGCCACCGCAACCTTGGAATTCAAAATGTTGGATCTAGAACACGACGTGCGGGATGCGTTAAACGGTCGAATTCCACCGGGTTCTGAGATTGTTGAAGATCAAAGTGGTGTGCCGCAATTGCTGCAAAAGCGCATTATGCTCACCGGTAACCATATTATCGATGCCAACAGTGGTGTGGACCAATACGGCATGCCAAAGGTGTCTATTTCGCTAGACTCCAAAGGGGGCAGCAAGATGTCCCAGGCTACTAAAGACAACATTGGCAAGCCCATGGCGACCGTATTCATCGAATACAAACCCACGGGCGAGAAAGACGCAGATGGCAAACTGATTTTTGAACCCCACAGAGAAGTCGTCAGTGTCGCCACCATTCGCGCGCAATTGGGCAGTCGTTTCGAAATTACAGGCTTGGATTCTCCCAGCGAAGCTCGCAACCTCGCGTTGCTATTGCGCGCTGGTGCTTTGATCGCACCAATCAGTATCGTTGAAGAACGTACGGTGGGGCCAAGCCTAGGTCAAGAAAACATTGACTTGGGTATGCAAGCTATCGTCTGGGGATTTGTTTTAGTTCTTGCCTTTATGTTGCTCTATTACAAAGCTTTTGGTCTGGTAGCCAATATTGCGTTGGCAGCCAACCTTGTGATGATTGTTGGGGTGATGTCGATGATCCCCGGAGCGACTCTGACGTTGCCAGGCATGGCGGGTATCGTACTGACTGTCGGTATGGCGGTAGATGCCAACGTGCTGATTTTCGAGCGTATTCGTGAAGAGTTGCGTGAAGGTCGCAGCCCACAGCAAGCTATACATCAAGGTTATGACAGTGCCTTTTCAACCATTTTGGACGCCAACATTACCACCTTTATTGCAGCGTTGATTTTGTTTGCAATTGGTACCGGCCCAATTAAAGGGTTCTCGATTACATTGATGATTGGTATCGCCACATCCATGTTCACCGCGATTATCGTCACTCGCGCCATTGTAAATGGCGTATGGGGCGGTAGACGTTTACAGAAACTGTGGATTTAGGAGTACCCAGATGCGATTTTTTAAAATGAAAGACAGCGTCGACTTTATGTCAATGCGCATCCCTGCGGTCATTTTCTCCGGTATTATGATCTTAGGCTCGATCTTTTCTTTAGCCACCAACCAATTGAATTGGGGCTTGGACTTTACCGGTGGAACACTAATCGAAGTCGGCTATAAAGAGCCTGCCAAGCTGGATCAGATCCGCAAACAGATGGTTGCGGCTGGCTTCGAAGATGCAGTGGTACAGAATTTTGGTAGCAGCGAAGATGTGTTGATCCGTCTGGCTCCCAGAGAAGGAGTCAAGGCTGCGCAAATCGGCGATGAAGTGCTTAAGTCACTGCGTTCTGAAGGTGACGAGGTCGATATGCGTCGAATCGAGTTTGTCGGTCCAAACGTAGGTGACGAACTCGCTGAACAGGGCGGCTTAGCCATGCTTGTGGCATTGTTGTGTATCTTAATGTACGTTGCGATGCGTTTTGAATGGCGTTTTGCATTAGGCTCTGTAGTCGCTTTGGCTCACGACGTCATCATTACCTTAGGTTTGTTTTCTGTTCTGCAATTGGAATTTGACCTTACGGTATTGGCAGCGGTTTTGGCCGTTATCGGTTACTCCTTGAACGATACTATTGTGGTCTCCGACCGTATCCGTGAGAATTTCCGTAAGATCCGTAAGGGAGAGCCGGTGGAAATCGTCAATATTTCACTGACTCAAACCCTCAACCGAACTATTATTACCTCTTTGACGACCATCCTGGTTTTGATGGCCTTGTTCTTCAAAGGTGGTGCGCTAATTCATGGTTTTGCGACAGCATTATTGTTTGGTGTGTTTATAGGTACCTATAGCTCAATCTACGTAGCCAGCTTGGTTGCTTTGATGTTGGGCATCTCAAAAGAAGATCTGATGCCAACCGTGGTTGAGAAAGAAGGTGCTGATTTGGATGCCATGCCTTAACAAGCGTTGTTAGTCGGAAAACAATAGCCGGGAATGTCCCGGCTTTTTTGTCATCAATATACTTTTATATCTATTTGGCAGTTTTAACTCTACGGAAGAGTCGGTTAAAAATATTCTCCAATCAACGGGTTAGCTCGAATTGAGATGATAATGGTTAAAAAATGATCTAACATGGTCAGCTCAAAAATTAACCAAAAACAAGTTATCTTATGCTCGATTTTTCGACAGGCCTATTTTTACTCACTTTGCTGATTAACAGCACCATTGCCTGTTTATTTCTATTCCTAATTCCCTCTGATAACGACCGATATCAATTAAACGCTCTGCGCTATTTTCGCGGCTACTTCGTGTTTTCATGCTTAGGTTACTTCGCTATTGCCACTCGGTTGTACTGGCCAGTCGAAGTATCAGTTGTGATTTCCAACGGTTTATTTCTTACCGCCATGTACTGTGTGGTCTTTGGTTTATTGTGGCGAAGTCAAAAACGCTATCATTTGTACAAGCACCCAGCGTTGATTCATATCGGTTTGCTCATGTTAGTACAAGGCGTGTTAAGTCATTACTATCCAGACAAGCCAGTGATCAGAATCGTATTGGTGTACATTAATGTTTCAGCGGTACTGCTCTACGCGCTGAGCTTGTTTTACCGTATGCCGAAAACCAGTGTGTTCGGTGAAAAACTGTTGAGCTTGGCGCTCACTATTGCAGTGACATGCGAGTTGGTACTGCCGATTGCATTCTTTGCAACCAATGATTTTCAGGTCTTCTTAAGTTTGCTGTTAGTGATGCAAAATCTATTGGTGATGCTCCTGTTTGGCTCTATTTTTTACATTATGTTTTTCGACTCACTGTTGATGTATAAACAGAGTGCTAGCGTTGACCCCACCACGGGTTTATACAATCGACGCTATTTCTTCGAGCAAGCAAACATGTTTATTCACGCTGCTGAGCGACATGAGTTTCCTATCAGTATTATCGTGTGTGAGGTCGACCATTTTACATCACTGAATGATAAATATGGATATTTTGCTGGCGACGAAATTGTTCATCAGGTAGCTAGAATCATAGTGCACCAAACCCGCAATGAGGACTTGGTGGCACGTTATGGCGATAAGGATTTTGTTATTTTGTTGCCGCAAACTCGTCTCAATGGCGCACTGTTAATAGCGGAACGAATGCGCCAAGGTATTGAAACCTCTTTGTTTTTCCACGAGGATAAGGGCATCAAATTGACAGCCAGCTTCGGGGTAACTTTTATTGATACTCAGCGGGATATCGCTGACAGTCTGCTAGCAGCAGATCAAGCGTTAAGAGAGGCCAAAGCGGCCGGTCATAATTGCGTGAGACATCACTCGCAAGATGAGTAAATGCTTGATTTTGCCTGGAAAGTGTATTTTAGAAAGGATAATGGGGCACTATCATGCACCCCACCAAAGGGACCCAGAATTCATCTTGACTCATAGTCAGATATCGTAAATCAGTGCAGTCTTATTTTAGTTGCTTAACTAGGGCTTGTACCACTTTCGGGCTACCCGCCACGATTTCACCTTTGTGGAGAGGGTCGTTGCCACCTGAGTAGTCGGTGACAAGACCACCAGATTCTCTTACCAACAATTCACCTGCAGCGATGTCCCATGGTTTTACGCCTCGTTCCCAGTAGCCATCGTAACGACCGGCTGCAACATAAGCTAAATCCAGTGCAGCACTGCCACAGCGACGCACGTCACCGCATTGTTTAAAGATCTCGCCAAAGTTGGCGATGGCTGTGTCGCTGGTTTCTTTATTTTTAAAGGGAAATGCAGTCGCGAGGATGGTGCCTCTGAGTTCTTTAGCATTGCTAGTACGAATTCGGAAGCCATTCAATTGTGCACCGGCACCTTTACTGGCAGTGAACAATTCACCGCGGATTGGATCAAACACAACGGCCTGATCAATGCGACCTTTGTGCATAAGCGCAATGGATACTGCAAAGTGTGGAATACCTTTAATGAAGTTGGTAGTGCCATCCAGCGGGTCGATTATCCATTTAAAGGTATCATCGCCTTGCACCACACCACCTTCTTCGCCGACGAAGCTGTGGTCTGGGTAAGATTGTTGGATTTTTTGGATGATGGCTTGCTCGGCTTCTTTATCGATGCGAGTGACAAAGTCATTTTCGCCTTTTGCTTGTGTAAGAAGGTCACTGCGATTTTCAAATCCGCGAGCGATAATGTTTCCGGCCGTACGCGCAGCGCGCACCGCAATATTCAGCATAGGATGCATAGTCAAACCACCAATTATAAAAGAACGGGACACAGCAAACTGGAGCTTGCTGTTCAAAAATTCGGCGCGAAGTGTACCAGTGAATCAGGCTTTTAGCAATTGCTCAATTTTTGCTGACTTCACTTTATGATGTGCTGGAGCGGTATGGTTCATTTGAATGTGCTTTTGACTGAAGTGATGACGGATCATGACTTCGTCGGTTACATCCAGCAAATCACCCACGCCGATAATATTCCACAATTGCTCTTCTAACACCTTAGCGCGGTGGATGGCATACATACCGACGTAACTGATCTCCGATTGAAGACGCTCGGTGTCCGGCCGACCCGCTCGGGCAAGAAATACTTTGACAGCAATAAATTGGCCACTGGCCATGGCTTTAACGATAAATTCACGACGCTCTTTGTTGTCATGGAACTGATCACAAAAACGGCTTTTAACGGCTTTCTCTGTGGATTCTTGGCTGGGGTCAAAGGCAATAAATAATTCCCGCATCACTGGCTTTTTATTGGTCTTGATTTTCTTCAAGGTGTATTGCACAAAATCCAATTCGACGCCATTGGTGGTGTACAAGAAATGCAGATTCTGGGTACCGTTATCGGCATTGAAGTTCATTAAGTTGTTGAGTCGACTGTGGGTTGAGCAGGTTGCAACTGCATCTGGTGTGAAATCGACGCCGTCTTTGCGAATGAAGAAGGCTGTGTTGATGACGTTTTTAATGTAAAGGTTACGCAGTGCGGCACCGATGCCTGGGATTTCCTCTTCTTCTTTATACGCTTTTAATTTTGACCTATTGTTGCGTATCAACTCATCAAAAAAACGTTGCGCGGTGGTATTGGCTGCATCAGTCACCGCTTGTAAATGCACAACATTTCGGTCATAGGACAAGCCTTTCACCTTGTAGGGCAATTCATTCAAGGTATATTTGCTAGTGACTTTTTGCAAAGCTGGAAACGACAATTTGACTGTGTCGTTTTCCTCACCGTGGTAGCAGGCGGACAATTCTACCTTTAATCCCCGGGTAGACACATCCTCGCTTACTCCGTCAATGACCACATCATCCAGCTTTAACTCAACCTTAGAACGCAACTGATAGCGGTTTTCTTTGCGTTGATTATGGTACTTAAAACGGAACATTTGTACCGTTACTGGAGCTCTGTTTCTAGGATGTCCGAAAGCCTTGAGAGCGGCAATTTCTTCTCGACGAATGGCGATTCGCTCATAACATTGGGTACTGATTTCATCGGTAATATCGGTGAGTAATGCAATATGGGTAAGATGCTTTAATCGAGCCAGTAATCTCGGAGCAGGGGGTTGATTCTGGCGTTTTACTGAATCGCTTATGTTGTCAGACAAGGAGAGCGGCAAATGAACCTGATCCAAATCCATATCGGTGATTTGCAATTTGTACACGCGCCAACTGGCCTTTCTGCCGCCATAACCCAAAAATACACGCATTAATTCCGGGCGCTTAAATAATTCTTCTTGAGTAGCGGAGTAAAAATACACTCGCTCATTTTTTACGTGGTTGAAGGCGTAGACAACGGTTTCTTGTTGACTTACTGGCTGGCTAAGTAAATGGGCGATGCGTTCGTGGCTTAGCATGTAGCCCACTCGCAATTCAAACTGCTCATCACTCCAAAAGTACATAGGTTCTTTATTGGCATCATTAATCAACGCATATTTGGGTTGATAATGATTGTCGATTTTTTCGATATAAATCGGCACCGAAGTGAAATTGGGCGTAAAATATTGCTCGAAGGTTTTCAACTTAATGGCGTCGAGCGTGTTGTCCATGTTGACTTTATAGCGACGTTTATTGCCGTGAATAAATCGTTCAATGAAATCTTCAAAGGACGGGGAGGATAGTTCCTCCACCCGCGACAGACTTAGGCGTTGCTCCTTTTTCATGGTTTCAATGCCGACTATGGTGTAGGTAACACCATTTTTCTTGTCCAGAGTGTATTCGCCTTCCAAGCCTCTGAATTGCACTACCAGCCTTTCGCCCAATTTAAATAGGTGATCGTTATTCAGTTTGGTTTTAAGACCGTTCACCGAAATATCGACGGTAGTGGCTTGGATACTTTTATTTAATTCGGTAAACATTTCGATATTGACCGCATAGTTCATGCGCTCTTCTCGACGTTTTGCAAAGCCAGTGAAAGTCACCAAAGGAGCAACGTGGGGTTGCGTTGGAGGACTGGCTTTATCATCCTGTTCATGATCTTGGTGTTGTCGTGCGTAAATATTGCGATAACTGTTTTCGGTATTCTTAACAGCCTCATACACGCCCATGGTGTATTCGCCGAACAACCTGACCTGCCTTTCGAATACATCAATGGCAACATCATCTAGGAAGTGTCGCTTGCCATCGTATTCATATTCACGGCAATCACCGGCGACTTGACCTCTGAGGTCGATAAGACGCACACAAGGGCGCGCCAGCCGTTTGAGTTCCATCTTAATCAAAAAGCGCTTTTGCTTGGGCACATCAGAGGCGACTTGACTCAAGACCTGATTGAATTCAGGCTCATTGATCATGGGCTTCAGTGCTCAATTATGTCTTGGTATTCTGCTAAGTCTTGACTCATGCCACTCAATTGTTCGCTTTGTTTGGAGCGCCGGTGTGATACTCTACTATCGGCAGTGGGGCGAATAAACTTTGATGCTTATTCTCATCTGCCAATAATAGCCAATAACTAACCTAATATACTGTAGTTTAAGACTTTATGGCAAAACGCAAAACCGCCTTTGTATGCTCCGATTGTGGAGCAGAGTTTCCTCGCTGGCAAGGACAATGCAACGATTGTCAGGCTTGGAATACAATCTCTGAATTTGTTGTCAGTCCGGCGTCCCATTCGCCGGAAAAAAATCTGCGCGGCTACGCGGGAGCGACCGCGGCCAAAATTGAAACGCTAGATTCTATCGACCTCCAAGCTTTACCCCGATTTGGCTCTGGATTTAATGAGTTAGATCGAGTGCTTGGTGGTGGAATCGTCCCTGGCGCAGCCATGTTGATCGGTGGTTCCCCTGGTGCGGGTAAAAGTACATTGTTATTGCAGGTAATGTGTAAGTTGGCGGAACAGCGCAACACCTTGTATGTCACCGGTGAAGAATCTTTGCAACAGGTAGCGATGCGGGCGCAACGACTCAATTTGCCGAAAGACAAACTGCAATTGCTGGCGGAAACCAGTGTTGAGACTATCTGTGAACTGGCATTATCCACCCGGCCGCAAATCATGGTCATCGATTCTATTCAAGTGATGCATGTTGCTGATGTGCAATCAGCGCCGGGCAGTGTGTCACAGGTTCGTGAGAGTGCCGCTTTCCTTACCCGTTTTGCCAAACAAAATCACATTGCAATGTTTTTAGTGGGCCATGTCACCAAAGAAGGCAACTTGGCGGGGCCTAAAGTATTAGAACACTGCATAGACTGTTCGATGATGCTCGAAGGCGAGAGTGATAGCCGTTTTCGCACATTGCGAGGCAATAAAAATCGATTTGGCGCAGTAAATGAACTGGGTGTGTTCGCCATGACCGACAAAGGTTTGCGAGAAGTCAGTAATCCTTCCGCGATTTTCCTGAGTCGTGATGAACAGCAGTCACCGGGCAGTATTGTGATGGTAATTTGGGAAGGGACTCGGCCTCTGTTGGTGGAGATCCAAGCGCTGGTGGACTATTCCCAAATGGCCAATCCAAAACGTATAGCGGTCGGACTGGAAACAAACCGATTGGCGATGTTACTGGCGGTTTTGCATCGTCACGGCAATGTGCAAATGAACGATCAGGACGTATTTGCCAACGTAGTCGGGGGCGTCAAAGTCAATGAGACCAGCGCCGATCTAGCACTGCTATTGGCGATGATCTCCAGCTTCCGTAATCATACTTTGCCCAGAGAATTGATCGCCTTTGGCGAAGTGGGGTTGGCAGGAGAGATTCGACCTGTACCCAATGGCACAGAACGCATCCAAGAAGCAGCCAAACATGGCTTT